>NZ_FRCB01000030.1 GCF_900142765.1 Roseovarius litoreus | reverse complement strand
ATCGAACGCCGCAATGGCCAGTTTCCGCATGCCACATGGCGCCGTCCCGACGGCACCGAGCAGCCGATCACCGTCTGGTGCGGCAACGACTATCTGGGCATGGGCCAGCACCCCGAGGTCCTGGCGGCGATGCACGAGGCGCTGGACGCCACCGGCGCGGGCTCGGGCGGGACGCGCAACATCTCCGGCACCACGGTCTATCACAAGCGGCTCGAGGCCGAACTGGCCGATCTGCACGGCAAGGAAGCGGCGCTGCTCTTCACCTCGGCCTATATCGCGAATGACGCGACATTGAGCACGCTGCCCAAATTGTTCCCGGGGCTGATCATCTATTCGGACGCGCTCAACCACGCCTCGATGATCGAGGGGGTGCGCCGCAATGGCGGGGCCAAGCGCATCTTCCGCCACAACGACATGGCGCATCTGCGCGAGCTGCTGGAGGCCGACGATCCCGCGGCGCCCAAGCTCATCGCCTTCGAATCGGTCTATTCGATGGATGGCGATTTCGGACCGATCGAGGCGATCTGCGACCTGGCCGACGAATTCGGCGCGCTGACCTATATCGACGAGGTGCATGCGGTGGGCATGTACGGCCCGCGCGGCGCCGGCGTGGCCGAGCGCGACCGCCTGATGCACCGCATCGACATCATCAACGGCACGCTCGCCAAGGCCTATGGCGTGATGGGCGGCTATATCGCGGCGAGCGCGAAAATGTGTGACGCGGTGCGCAGTTACGCGCCCGGCTTCATCTTCACCACCTCGCTGCCGCCGGCCGTGGCGGCGGGGGCCGCGGCCAGTGTGGCGCATCTCAAGCGCGACGGGTCGCTGCGCGAGGCGCATCAGACGCAGGCGAAGATCCTCAAGACCCGGCTCAAGGGGCTGGGCCTGCCGCTGATCGACCATGGCAGCCATATCGTGCCGGTGATCGTGGGCGATCCGGTGCATACCAAGAAGCTGAGCGACATGCTGCTCGAGGGCTATGGCATCTATGTCCAGCCGATCAACTTCCCCACCGTGCCGCGCGGCACCGA
>NZ_FRCB01000029.1 GCF_900142765.1 Roseovarius litoreus | reverse complement strand
TGGCTGGAAAACGCGATGGACCGCATGCCGATCCTTGCCGAACTGGGTATCACCCGCGAAGTGCATGGCGCGATTTCCCATCCGCCTGACGGCAATCCGCTGATCGGCCCGGCGCCGGGGTTGAAGAACTACTGGTGCTGCTGCGGCACACAGATCGGCATCGGCTGGGGCCCCGGGCTGACGCGCGAACTGGCCAACTGGATCGTGTCGGGCACGCCCGAGATCAACATGCGCGAATTCGATCCGCGCCGGTTTGGACCCTATGCCGACCAGAGCTATCAGATCACGAAGGCCAAGGAAGACTATCTTCTGCGTCACGAGATCCCGTTCCCGCATTTCAACCGGCTGGAAGGTCGGCCTGTCAAACCGTCGCCGCTCCATGACGCGCTGAAGGCAGAAGGGGCGGTTTTCGAGGAGGTCTATGGGCATGAGCGCCCGCGCTGGTTCGCGCCCGAAGGTGTCGAGGCCAAGGATATCTATGGTTTCCGCCGCACGGCGCTGCACGACATTGTGGGCGCCGAAGTGCGCGCCGTGCGCGAGCGGGCGGGCGTCATGGATATTTCGGCCTTCACCAAGGTCGAGGTTTCCGGCCCTGATGCGAGGGTTTTCCTCGATGGTCTTGTCGGCAACAGGCTACCGGCGCCGGGTCGGATCGCCCTGACCCATATCCTCAACGACGCGGGGCGGATCGAGCTGGAGACCACGGTCGTCGCCTTGACCGAAGACCGGTTCTACCTTGTCTGCGCTGCCTTCTTCGAGCAGCGGCTTGTCGACAACCTGACCTTCGCGCTGAAGGGCGAGGACGTGACGATCACCAACCGGTCGTCGGATTGGGGCGCCTTTGCCCTGAACGGCCCGCGCGCCCGAGATATCCTGCGGGCCTGCACGACATCCGAGCTTTCGAATGCCGGGTTCAAGTGGATGACCGCGCAGGAGATCGAGGTGGGCGGCCACAGGCTTTGGGCCTTCCGGATGTCCTATGCCGGTGAGCTTGGCTGGGAATTCCACGGGCCGCGCGATGCCATTTCCGGCGCGTTCCGGGCCGTCAAGCTGGCAGGCAAGGCGCATGGGCTGGCCAATTACGGCTC
>NZ_FRCB01000028.1 GCF_900142765.1 Roseovarius litoreus | reverse complement strand
GATCACTCGAGGATTTTGGACACGACGCCGGCGCCGACGGTGCGGCCACCTTCGCGGATCGCGAAGCGCAGGCCGTCTTCCATGGCGATCGGTGCAATCAGCTCGACGGTGAACTTCAGGTTGTCGCCCGGCATCACCATCTCGGTGCCCGCAGGAAGCTCGACCGTGCCGGTCACGTCCGTCGTGCGGAAGTAGAACTGCGGACGGTAGTTGGCGAAGAACGGCGTGTGACGGCCACCCTCTTCCTTGGTCAGGATATACGCCTCGGCCTCGAACTTCGTGTGCGGCTTCACCGAACCCGGCTTGCACAGAACCTGACCGCGCTCGACCGCCTCACGGTCGATACCGCGCAGCAGCGCGCCGATGTTGTCGCCAGCCTCACCGCGATCCAGCAGCTTGCGGAACATCTCAACGCCCGTGCAGGTCGTCTTCTGCGTCGCCTTGATGCCGACGATCTCAAGCTCGTCGCCCACATTCACAACGCCACGCTCGACACGGCCGGTCACAACCGTACCACGGCCCGAGATCGAGAACACGTCTTCGATCGGCATCAGGAACGGCTTGTCCACGGCGCGCTCCGGCGTCGGGATATACTCGTCCACAGCCGCCAGCAGCGCGCGGATCGAGTTCTCGCCGATCTCGGGATCGCGGCCTTCCATCGCCGCCAGCGCCGAGCCCTTGATCACGGGGATATCGTCGCCCGGATAGTCATACGAGGTCAGAAGCTCGCGGATTTCCATTTCCACCAGTTCCAGCAGTTCCTCGTCATCGACCTGGTCGACCTTGTTCATGTAGACGACCATGTACGGAATGCCGACCTGACGACCCAGCAGGATGTGCTCGCGCGTCTGCGGCATCGGGCCGTCGGCCGCGTTCACCACCAGGATCGCGCCATCCATCTGCGCCGCGCCGGTGATCATGTTCTTCACATAGTCCGCGTGGCCGGGGCAGTCCACATGCGCATAGTGGCGCGTGTCGGTCTCGTATTCCACATGCGCGGTCGAGATCGTGATCCCGCGGGCCTTCTCCTCGGGCGCGCCGTCAATCTGGTCATATGCCCGAAAATCGCCGAAATACTTCGTGATCGCCGCCGTCAGTGTCGTCTTGCCGTGGTCAACGTGACCAATCGTGCCGATGTTCACATGCGGTTTCGTGCGGTCAAACTTTTCCTTTGCCATG
>NZ_FRCB01000027.1 GCF_900142765.1 Roseovarius litoreus | reverse complement strand
TGAGCTGCCCCCAGTGAAGTGGTCCACCAACCGGGATAGGATTATCCTGCAATTTGGAGGACCAGAGAATGGCTGGGAAACGAGAGACGCCAGAAGGCATTGTATCGAAACTTCGGCAAATCGAAGTGCTGCAAGGGCAAGGCATGACGGTCGCGGACGCGTCACGCCAGATCGGCATTACAGAGCAAACGTTCTATCGGTGGCGCAAGCAATATGGCGGAATGAGCCGCGGGCAGCTGAAGCGGCTGAAGGAACTTGAGAAAGAGAACCAGCGCCTGAGGCGCGCGGTCTCGGATCTGACGCTGGACAAGCTGATCCTCGCCGAGGCCGCAAAGGGAAACTTCTGAGCCCTTCACGTCGCCGCAGATGCATCGACCACGTGCGGCAGGCGCTCGGCATATCGGAACGCCGCGCCTGCCGCACCTTGGGACAGCACAGATCCACGCAGCGCAAGGTGCCGCGTGGCCGGCCAGACGAAGAGCGCCTGACCGAGGACATCATCGAATTGGCCAGGCAATACGGTCGCTACGGCTATCGCCCCGTGACCGCGCTGCTCAACCAGTCGGGCTGGCACGTGAACCACAAGCGGGTTGAGCGCATCTGGAAACGTGAAGGGCTGAAGGTTCCACCGAAGCAAAAGAAGAAAAGCCGGCTCTGGCTGAACGATGGATCATGTATCCGGCTTCGACCGGAGCGTCCAAACCATGTCTGGTCCTATGACTTCATGCAGGACCGGACAGCGGACGGCCGCACCTATCGCATTCTCAACATCATAGACGAGTTCACCAGGGAGGCGCTGATGATCCGCATAGACCGAAAGCTCAACTCGACCGATGTGCTTGATGCGCTGACGGACCTGTTCATCCTCCGCGGCCCGCCGGACTACATACGATCCGACAACGGTCCCGAGTTCGTGGCTCAGAAGGTCCGGGACTGGATCGCCGCAGTAGGTGCCAAGGCTGCGTTCATCGAGCCAGGATCGCCTTGGGAGAATGGATACTGCGAGAGCTTCAATGCACGCTTCCGGGACGAGTTGCTCAATGGCGAGCTCTTCTACTCAATAAAGGAGGCAAGGATCATCATCGAAGACTGGAGAAGACACTACAACACCGTTCGGCCTCACAGCGCCCTTGGATACCGGCCTCCCGCACCGGAAAGTATTGTCCAGATGGACCAGAGGCCGGTCATGCACTAACAATCAACTTGGACCACTTAGTGGGGGCAGCTCA
>NZ_FRCB01000026.1 GCF_900142765.1 Roseovarius litoreus | reverse complement strand
CCGACATGCCCGCCGAGGCGACCGCATGAGTGCCACGATGAAAGCCATGGTCCTCATGGGCCATGGCGCGTTTGATCAACGCGTCCGGCGCGAAGACCGGCGGAAACCGTTTCAGGGATACGCCTGACCAACCCGTGGCCATCATCGATTAGGAGACGTTCAATGCGCGACAAGACCGTGATGCAGACTTGGGCCGAGCGGGCCAGTGTGGTGCTGCCGGCCGGTGGTTTCGGCAATTTCGACCCTTCGGTTTTCATCCGCGAAGGGAAAGGGTCGCGCGTCTGGGACGAGGATGGACGGGAATATGTCGACTACCTGATCGGGTCGGGTCCGATGCTTCTGGGCCATGGTCATCCCGAGGTGCTGGAGGCCGTGGCCGAGCAACTGCCCAAAGGCATGACATTTTTCGCCAACAACGCGCCGGGTGTGGAGCTGGCCGAAGAGATCTGCCGCGCGGTTGCCTGTGCCGAGCAGGTGCGCTTCCTGTCCTCTGGCGGCGAGGCGGACATGTATGCGATGCGGCTTGCCCGCGCCTATACGGGGCGCGACAAGATCCTGAAGTTCGAGGGCGGATATCACGGCATGTCCGCAGAGGCGCAGATGAGCCTTGCGCCATCGCGGCTGGTAAATTTTCCGCAGGCGGTCCCTGACAGCGCCGGCATCCCCGAAGCGGTGCGGGATGAGATGCTGATCGCCCCCTTCAACGATGCCGAATACCTTGAAAACCTGCTGGCCGAATGGGGCGACCGGGTTGCGGGGATCATCGTCGAGCCCTTGCAGCGCATCATCCCTCCGGCGCCGGGATTCCTAGGGGCGGTGCGTGATCTGTGCGATCGCTACGGTATCGTCCTGATCTTCGACGAAGTCGTGACCGGCTTCCGCTTCGCCTATGGCGGGGCGCAGGAGGCTTACGGCGTGACGCCCGATCTATGCACGCTCGGCAAGGTCATCGGTGGCGGTTTTCCCCTGGCAGCGGTGGCTGGTGGCACGCCGATCATGGACCATTTCGACAAGGCGATCGTCGGGGCCGACAGGTGGCTGATGATGCTTGGCACGCTGTCGGGCAATCCCGTGGCTGCCGTGGCGGGCTTGAAAACGATGGAGATCCTGCGCCGCGATGGCGCTTATGACACGCTTTGCGGCCATGGCGAGCGGCTGCAGGCGATGTTCCGTCGCCATCTGGAGGCCGCAGGCATTCCGCATCGGATCGTCGGCCATCCGACGTTGTTCGACGTCGTCTTCACCGACCGAGACGTGCGGACCTATCGGGATGTGCT
>NZ_FRCB01000025.1 GCF_900142765.1 Roseovarius litoreus | reverse complement strand
GTGGAAGAGGCCATCCGCCTGAAAGAGGCCGGCAAGGCCGATGAGGTGATCGCGGTGTCGATCGGCGTGAAGCAGGCGCAGGAAACCCTGCGCACAGCGCTGGCCATGGGTGCCGATCGCGCGATCCTCGTGGTCGCCGCCGATGACGTGCACACCGATATCGAGCCTCTGGCCGTCGCCAAGATCCTCGCCAAGGTCGTGGCCGAGGAACAGCCGGGTCTGGTGCTCTGCGGCAAGCAGGCGATCGACAACGACATGAACGCCACCGGGCAGATGCTGTCGGCGCTTCTGGGCTGGTCCCAGGCGACCTATGCCAACCAGATCGATGTCGAGGGCGATCACGCCGTGGTCACCCGCGAAGTCGATGGCGGCTTGCAGACCGTCAAGGTGAAGATGCCCACCATCATCACCACCGACCTGCGCCTGAACGAGCCGCGCTACGCCTCGCTGCCCAACATCATGAAGGCCAAGAAAAAGCCGCTCGATGAAAAGACAGCCGCCGATTACGGCGTCGACGTGACGCCGCGTCTCGAGATCCTCGAGACAATCGAACCGCCCGCCCGCAAGGCCGGTGAAATCGTGGGCTCGGTGGACGAGCTCGTGTCGAAACTCAAGGAAGCGGGGGCTGTGTGATGGCTGTTCTTCTTCTTGCCGAAGTCAATGACGGATCGCTGGCGATGGATGCCACGGCCAAGGCCGTGACCGCCGCCACCAAGCTGGGTGACGTGACCGTGCTCTGCGCCGGCGCCACCTGTTCGGGTGCCGCCGATGAGGCCGCCACGATAGCCGGTGTGTCCAAGGTGCTCTGCGCCGAGGATGCGCTTTATGGCCACCGTCTGGCCGAACCCGTGGCGCAGCTGGTGGCGGACCTCGCCGCCGATTACAGCCATATCGTCGCGCCGGCCACCACGGATGCCAAGAACATCCTGCCGCGCGTCGCGGCGCTGCTCGATGTGATGGTCATCACCGACGCCTCGGGCGTGGTCGATGCCGACACGTTCGAACGCCCGATCTATGCCGGCAATGCCGTGCAGAAAATCCGCTCGTCGGACGCCAAGAAAGTCGTGAGCTTCCGCACCTCGACCTTCGACGCAGCCGCCACCGGCAATTCCGCCCCGGTCGAAAAGATCGCTGCCGCGGCCGATCCGGCGCTGTCGGAATGGGTCGAAGACAAGGTCGCCGCCTCCGACCGCCCCGAACTGACCTCGGCTGGCGTGGTCGTCTCTGGCGGTCGCGGTGTCGGCTCGCAGGATGATTTCGCCCTGATCGAGGGCCTGGCCGACAAGCTCGGTGCCGCGGTCGGCGCCTCGCGTGCCGCGGTCGATTCGGGCTTTGCCCCGAATGACTGGCAGGTGGGCCAGACCGGCAAGGTGGTGGCGCCCGAGCTTTACATCGCCGTCGGCATCTCGGGCGCGATTCAGCACCTCGC
>NZ_FRCB01000024.1 GCF_900142765.1 Roseovarius litoreus | reverse complement strand
ATGAAGATGACGACCGAAGAGGCCTTTGTCAAAACCCTTCAACGCCACGGGATCGAGCATGCGTTCGGGATCATCGGGTCGGCGATGATGCCGATATCGGATCTGTTTCCGCAGGCCGGGATCACGTTCTGGGATTGCGCCCATGAAGGCAGCGCCGGGATGATGGCCGATGGCTACACGCGCGCCACCGGCAAGATGAGCATGATGATCGCCCAGAACGGCCCGGGCATCACCAACTTCGTCACCGCCGTCAAGACCGCCTACTGGAACCACACGCCGCTTCTGCTGGTCACGCCGCAGGCCGCCAACAAGACCATCGGTCAGGGCGGCTTCCAGGAAGTCGAGCAGATGAAGCTGTTCGAGGACATGGTCGCCTACCAGGAAGAGGTCCGCGATCCCTCGCGCATGGCCGAAGTTCTGGCCCGCGTCATCTCGAAGGCCAAGAACCTCTCGGGGCCCGCGCAGATCAACATCCCGCGCGACTACTGGACCCAGGTGATCGATATCGAGCTGCCCGACCCGATCGAGTTCGAGCGCTCGCCGGGCGGCGAGAACTCGGTGGCCGAGGCCGCGCGCCTGATCTCCGAGGCCCGCAACCCCGTCATCCTCAACGGCGCCGGCGTGGTGCTCTCGGAGGGCGGCATCGCCGCCTCCCAGGCGCTGGCCGAGCGGCTCGATGCCCCGGTCTGCGTCGGCTACCAGCACAATGACGCCTTCCCCGGCTCGCATCCGCTCTTTGCCGGCCCGCTTGGCTATAACGGCTCGAAGGCGGCGATGGAGCTGATCAAGGACGCCGATGTGGTGCTCTGCCTCGGCACGCGCCTCAACCCGTTCTCGACACTGCCGGGCTATGGCATGGAATACTGGCCCAAGGACGCCAAGATCATCCAGGTCGACATCAACCCCGACCGCATCGGCCTGACCAAGAAGATCAGCGTCGGCATCATCGGCGACGCGGCCAAGGTGGCCCGCGGCATCCTGGGGCAGCTGTCGGACAGCGCCGGGGACGAGGGCCGTGACGCCCGCCGCGCCCGGATCGCCGAAACCAAGAGCAAATGGGCGCAGCAGCTCAGCAGCATGGACCACGAGGACGACGATCCCGGCACCACCTGGAACGAGCGCGCCCGTCAGGCCAAGCCCGACTGGATGAGCCCGCGCATGGCCTGGCGCGCGATCCAGTCCGCCCTGCCGCGCGAGGCGATCATCAGCTCGGATATCGGCAACAACTGCGCCATCGGCAATGCCTACCCGTCCTTCGAGGAGGGGCGCAAATACCTCGCTCCGGGCCTCTTTGGTCCCTGCGGCTATGGCCTTCCGGCGATCGTCGGCGCCAAGATCGGCCGCCCCGACGTGCCGGTGGTGGGCTTTGCCGGCGACGGCGCCTTCGGCATCGCGGTCAACGAGCTGACGGCGATCGGGCGCAGCGAATGGCCCGGCATCACCCAGATCGTGTTCCGCAACTACCAGTGGGGCGCCGAAAAGCGCAACTCGACCCTGTGGTTCGACGACAATTTCGTGGGCACCGAGCTTGACGACGACGTGAGCTACGCCGGCATCGCCAAGGCCTGCGGCCTCAAGGGCGTCGTCGCGCGCACCATGGACGAGCTCACCGACGCGCTGAACCAGGCGATCAAGGACCAGATGGAGAACGGTGTCACAACCCTCATCGAAGCCATGATCAACCAGGAACTCGGCGAACCCTTCCGCCGCGACGCCATGAAAAAACCCGTCGCCGTCGC
>NZ_FRCB01000023.1 GCF_900142765.1 Roseovarius litoreus | reverse complement strand
TCGCGGCCCTTTTCGCGGCCGTAGCCGGACTTGCCGTAGCCGCCAAAGGGCGTTTCGACGCCGCCGGCATACCATTCGTTCACGAAGACCTGTCCGGCGCGGAGTTTCTGCGCTGCGCGCGTGGCCCGGTCGAGATCGCGGGTGAAGACACCGCCGACGAGGCCATAATCGGTGGCGTTGGCCATCGCGATCGCCTCTTCATCGGTGCGGAATTTCAGGACCGAGAGAACCGGGCCGAAAACCTCGTCCCGCGCGATGGTCATGTCGGGGGTGACCGTGAGCACCGTCGGTTCGAGGAAAGCGCCGGGGCGGTTGAGCTTGCGGCCGCCGGTCACGACGGTTGCGCCCTCGGTCTCGGCGGCGCGGACCATGGCTTGGGCGCGATCCCGCTGCGCCTCGGACACCATCGCGCCCATGGTGGGGCCGAACTCGGTCAGGTCGATGCCGGGGCCGACCTTGAGCGATTGGGCAAGCCCGGCGATGCGGTCGACAAGTTCGTCGTGGATCTTGTCCGAGGCGATCACCCGGCTCATTGCCGAACAGACCTGACCCGCATTGAAGAAGATGCCCCAGCGGACATCGGTCATGAAGGCGTCGAGATCCGCGTCGTCATGGACGATGGCGGCGGACTTGCCGCCAAGCTCGAGTATGCACGGGACGACATTGCGCGCCGCCGCAGACGCTATGGCGATGCCGGTCGGGACGGAGCCGGTGAACACGATCTGGTTGACACCGGGATGTGCCGACAGCGCCGCGCCAGCCTCGGCCCCGAGGCCGCACAGCACGTTGACCGCGCCTTCGGGCAGTCCTGCCGCCTCGGCGGCCTGCGCGATGAAGGCGTTGGTCAGGGGGGTAAGCTCGGGTGTCTTGATGACACAGGCGTTGCCCGTGGCGAGGGCCGCCGAAAGCGATCTCGCCGTCATTTCAATGGGATAGTTCCAGGGAATGATCTGTGCCGAGACGCCGTAAGGTTCGTGCGTGGTAAAGTCGAGATAGCCGGCGCCGAGCGGGATCGAACGGCCCTCGACCGTTTCGGCCTGATTGCCGTAATACTCGAAATAGCGCGCGGCGCCGCGGATCTCGATTTCCGCTTCCCAAAGCGGCTTGCCCTGTTCCCGCGTCAGCAGAGGCGCGATGGTGTCGATATGCTCGAGCAGGTAGCGGCCCATCGCCTGAACCATGCGACCGCGTTCCACCGGGCGCAGATCGGACAGCGCGCCGCTTTCGTGACAGGCCCGTGCCGCTGCCACGGCGCGGTCGACATCGGCGGCGTTGGCGAGGGCCTGTTCTGCGAGATGCGCGCCGGTGCCGGGGTCGATGACATCGATGCGCCCGGCGCCTCCGTCGCTCCATTCGCCACCGATCCAGTTGCGCCAATATGGGGCGATGTCACCCATCGATGGCCTCCCGCATCCACTGCTGGAGCGTTCTGATCGAGTGCTCGGAGTAGAGCCCGCACGCGGGATCGAGGACCAGAGGGCCTGGCCGGTAGCCACGGCTCTTGAGGCCGCGGGCGACGCTTTCCACGAGCCGGATGTCTTCTTCCACGGTCGTTGCGCGGTCTTGCACCGCGAGGCGGCGGATCACCTCGCTGTCGATCCCGCCGGGCGTATACCAGCCGCGCCAGACCGTGCAGTTGTCGACGTCATGGGCCCGCCAGTGGTAGGTGTTGAGCACGTTGCCCGGGTAGACCTGGAACGAGAACATCGGCCAGAGGAAGAACGAGCGGTATTCGCCCCCGTGCGGCACCGATGTGTCGATCGGGTAGGTCATCTTGGACAGGTCCTGGCACTCGGTCGTGTGGCGCAGCACGTAGCCCTTGTTCATTGGCTGAATGTCGTAGGTCTCGGGGCGGATCACACCGGTGGCGAAGGTCGGGTGATTGAGCGAGCAATGGTAACATTCCGAATAGTTCTCGACCGAGATCTTCCAGTTGCACTTTTCGGGAATGTCCACCCATTCCAAGGGCTCGAGTTCCGCGATGTTCGGCACGTAGTCGCCCAGTTCTTCACGCACGCCCGGATACCATTCGTCCATGGGGGCTGCGTTGTCGTCCAGATTGACGAAGATGAAGCCGTGGAAGGACTCGGTCCTGACCGATGTCAGGCAGATCTTCTTGCGGTCGAAGCCGGGGACCGCGTTGACATTGGGCCCAGACCGCAACTCGCCCGAGAGCTCATAGGTCCAGGCATGGTAGGGGCAGACCACGACGCGGGTCGTGCCCGTGCCCTCGACCATCTGATGCGCCCGATGCTGGCAGACATTGTAAAACGTCCGGAGTTCACCGTTTCGGCCACGGATGCAGAACAGGCTTTCGCCGGCGATGTCGAAGGTGAAATAGTCGCCGGGGCCGCGCACCTGACTTTCATGGCCCGCGAATTGCCATGTGCGGGCGAGAAGGCCGTTTCGTTCCTTCTCGAAGGTTGCGGGGTCGGTATAGTACCGCGCGTCCAGCGAATGCACCAAGTGCGAGTCGTCCTGCACGTTCATGAATTGGAGCCCTTTTCCCCTACATAGACGCCGAGCGACTGGCGACGGCCGTGATACGCCTCGATCGAATCCACCACCGCGTCGCCGGCTTCGGAAATGATGAAGGCGATGAGAACTTCGAAGAAGGCGGTCAGCGCGATGGTCGAGATGAAGAATTGCGGGGTCTCGACCGGGACGATGAACCTGTGCTGTGCGTCGGCCATGATCGGGCAGGCGAGGCTGTCGGAAATGGCGATGACGCGGATGCCCTGCGCGCGCGCCACGGCCACCGCCTCGACGATTTCACGCCGGTAGGGACGGAAGGTCATGGCGATCAGAATGTCGTCGCTGCCGCCACGGGACAGCCCATCG
The DNA here is from genome assembly GCF_900142765.1 of Roseovarius litoreus. GTDB lineage: Bacteria > Pseudomonadota > Alphaproteobacteria > Rhodobacterales > Rhodobacteraceae > Roseovarius > Roseovarius litoreus. Next base: position 494 of record NZ_FRCB01000023.1, on the reverse strand, counting down.
ACCGGGAGCGTCCCGCCCTGCGGCAAGGCATGGACGCCATCGATCGCCATACCTGCCAGATAGGCGAAGTTTTGAGCGATGGCGTTGTTCACGCCGACGCCGAGCACATAGCACCGGCGCGCCGCGACAATCTCTTGCGCGGCCGTTTCGATGGCGCGGTAGTCGGTCGCTGCGAAAAAGCCTTCGATATTGTCGATCGCCGCTTCAGCGCTTGATGCATAGAGCGCGCCCAACTCACCGCGCTGGGCCAGTTCCTGCAGCCAGCGTGCCCGGTCCGGGTAGGTTTCCCGTCCCTGTCTGATTTCGTCACGAAAGACTTCGCGGAACGACTCGTAACTGTCGACGCCGATTGCGCGGGACAAACGTACCAGAGTGTTGGGCTTTACATCCGCCTTGGCTGCAAGTTGCCGAATGGAACAGACGCCGATCTCGTTCGGGTTTTCCAGTATGAAAACCGCAAGTTTCTCCAATTCAGGGGTGAGATCCGCACGGAT
>NZ_FRCB01000022.1:0-2500 GCF_900142765.1 Roseovarius litoreus | reverse complement strand
ATAATGGGTCATCGACTTGGTCTATCTAGCAAGCTTAAGCCGTTAGGTGTAGGCGCAGCGAAAGCGAGTCTGAATAGGGCGAATGAGTTAGATGGATCAGACCCGAAACCGAGTGATCTAGGCATGACCAGGCTGAAGGTAAGGTAACACTTACTGGAGGGCCGAACCCACACCTGTTGAAAAAGGTCGGGATGAGTTGTGCCTAGGGGTGAAAGGCCAATCAAACTCGGAGATAGCTGGTTCTCTGCGAAATCTATTTAGGTAGAGCGTCATCCGAATACCCTCGGGGGTAGAGCACTGGATGGGTAATGGGGCCCCACAGGCTTACTGATCCTAACCAAACTCCGAATACCGAGGAGTACTAGATGGCAGACACACTGCGGATGCTAACGTCCGTAGTGAAGAGGGAAACAACCCTGACCTACAGCTAAGGCCCCCAATTCGTGGCTAAGTGGGAAAGCAGGTGGGACGACCAAAACAACCAGGAGGTTGGCTTAGAAGCAGCCATCCTTTAAAGATAGCGTAACAGCTCACTGGTCTAAACAAGTTGTCCTGCGGCGAAGATGTAACGGGGCTCAAGCCACGAGCCGAAGCTTAGGATGCCGTAAGGCATGGTAGCAGAGCGTAGTGTGACATAGGTCCATTCCTCCTTAGCGCCTTCGGGCGTGTTGGAGGAGAGGAGCTTTCGATGAAGCGGGCGCGTGAGCGATCCCGTGGAGAGATCACTAGCGAGAATGATGACATGAGTAGCGACAAACAGGGTGAGAGACCCTGTCGCCGAAAGTCCAAGGGTTCCTGCTTAAAGCTAATCTGAGCAGGGTAAGCCGACCCCTAAGGCGAGGCCGAAAGGCGTAGTCGATGGGAACCAGGTTAATATTCCTGGGCCAGATGGAAGTGACGGATCTCGAAGGTTGTTCGTTCTTATCGGATTGAACGGGCCGCTCAGAGGTTCCTGGAAATAGCTCCATCGCTAGATCGTACCCTAAACCGACACAGGTGGACTGGTAGAGAATACCAAGGCGCTTGAGAGAACGATGTTGAAGGAACTCGGCAAAATACCTCCGTAAGTTCGCGAGAAGGAGGCCCAGTTTCTACGCAAGTATTGGCTGGGGGCACAAACCAGGGGGTGGCGACTGTTTACTAAAAACACAGGGCTCTGCGAAGTCGCAAGACGACGTATAGGGTCTGACGCCTGCCCGGTGCCTGAAGGTTAAAAGGAGGGGTGAGAGCTCTGAATTGAAGCCCAGGTAAACGGCGGCCGTAACTATAACGGTCCTAAGGTAGCGAAATTCCTTGTCGGGTAAGTTCCGACCTGCACGAATGGCGTAACGACTTCCCCGCTGTCTCCAACATCGACTCAGCGAAATTGAATTGCCTGTCAAGATGCAGGCTTCCCGCGGTTAGACGGAAAGACCCCGTGCACCTTTACTACAGCTTCGCACTGGCATCAGGATTGTGATGTGCAGGATAGGTGGTAGGCTTTGAACCCGTGACGCCAGTCGCGGTGGAGCCTCCCTTGAGATACCACCCTTCGCACTCTTGATGTCTAACCGCGGTCCGTTATCCGGATCCGGGACCCTGCGTGGCGGGTAGTTTGACTGGGGCGGTCGCCTCCTAAAGCGTAACGGAGGCGCGCGAAGGTTGGCTCAGAGCGGTCGGAAATCGCTCGTTGAGTGCAATGGCAGAAGCCAGCCTGACTGCAAGACTGACAAGTCGAGCAGAGTCGAAAGACGGCCATAGTGATCCGGTGGTCCCGAGTGGAAGGGCCATCGCTCAACGGATAAAAGGTACGCCGGGGATAACAGGCTGATACTGCCCAAGAGTCCATATCGACGGCAGTGTTTGGCACCTCGATGTCGGCTCATCTCATCCTGGGGCTGGAGCAGGTCCCAAGGGTATGGCTGTTCGCCATTTAAAGAGGTACGTGAGCTGGGTTTAGAACGTCGTGAGACAGTTCGGTCCCTATCTGCCGTGGGTGTAGGATACTTGAGAGGAGTTGCCCCTAGTACGAGAGGACCGGGGTGAACGATCCACTGGTGGACCTGTTGTCGTGCCAACGGCAGTGCAGGGTAGCTATGATCGGACAGGATAACCGCTGAAGGCATCTAAGCGGGAAGCCCCCCTCAAAACAAGGTATCCCCGAGGGCCGTGGTAGACCACCACGTCGATAGGCCGGAGATGTAAGCGCAGCAATGCGTTCAGTTGACCGGTACTAATTGCCCGATAGGCTTGATTTGATCCAGTAGAAGACTGACTTCGCTGGCCAAAAGTCAAAACTTGGACTCGTAACGTATCAGAGGATTTTCCTCGGTTTGGTGGTCATAGCAAGAGCAAAACACCCGGTCCCATCCCGAACCCGGCCGTTAAGTGCCTTAGCGCCAATGGTACTGCGTCTCAAGACGTGGGAGAGTAGGTCACCGCCAAACCTAGAAAAATCCTCAATCTCTAAACAAACACTCACAACCGCGGGATGGAGCAGTCCGGTAGCTCGTCAGGCTCA
>NZ_FRCB01000021.1 GCF_900142765.1 Roseovarius litoreus | reverse complement strand
GAGAGTAGGTCACCGCCAAACCTAGAAAAATCCTCAATCTCTAAACAAACACTCACAACCGCGGGATGGAGCAGTCCGGTAGCTCGTCAGGCTCATAACCTGAAGGTCGCAGGTTCAAATCCTGCTCCCGCAACCACTTTTACCGAACCATGATCGGCGTCAGTCACGCCACCAGGCTGAGCGACGTCGATCATGGCGGTAATAGCTCCGAAAAGCTCAAGTAGCACATCCCCGTTTTGATCTACAGTCACAGTCACATGCTGGATCAAGCTGCGGATGATTTCGAGTGCTGTTGTTCTCAGCTCCGGATTTTTTAGCGTCTGAGTCAAATCATTAATTCTTTTCCGATACTGCGCAGCCAGATTGGGATGAAGGCGCACCGGAGAAGGTTCCGGCGTAACCAACGCCTCATCGAGCTCGCGCAATTCGCTTTCCATTTTTTCCAAACGCTCGAGCAAGCCACGGGTCCTCAATCCATTGGCCACAGCATCGTAGAGACCATCTAATTTCTTAGCCAACGCGGCCCGGTCCTTTTCAGCCTTCGCCCGCTCAGCGTTCTCGCTATTGCGTTGCCTGTTCACTTCCCGGGAAAAGGCTGCGACGAACTCCGCTACCGCATCGGGCTGCATGAGACGGTCCCTCAGCAGATCGAGCACAGCGGCTTCGAGGACGCTGCGCTTAAACGACTTTGTTTGCTCACAAGTCTGGAGTTTGCGCGCCGCCGAGCAGGCGACATAGTCACGCCCAACTGCGGCAAAGCCGCCTCCGCAGCAGCCGCAGTGAAGCAGGCCGGTCAAAAGATGCATCTTGCGCCGCCGCTCCCAAAACCGGCTTTCCCTGATGCCTTGAACGCGAGGGCTGCTCTCGATCTCACCTTGGCGCTTCTTGACGGCGGCCCAGAGTTCGTCATCGACGATACGAAGCTCGGGCACTTCCGTGATCACCCACTCGGACTCCGGATTTTGTCGCGACACGCGTTTCCCGGTCGACGGGTCCTTGATGTAACGCAGGCGGTTCCAGACCATGCGCCCGATATAAAGCTCATTGTTCAAGATCCCCGTGCCACGCGTTCTGTGGCCGCGGATCGCGGTATCGCGCCACATTCGGCCCCGGGGGCCAGGCACTTGGTCTTCGTTCAATTTGCGCGCAATCGCCTTGGGGGAATGGCCCTCGCTGAACTCTCTGAAAATCTTTCGGATGATCTGTGCCTCATAGTCATTGATGGTGCGCTCACCGGTGACCATCTCGCCGTCTTCGCCGAGCCGGCGCACCACGTCATAGCCATAAGATTTGCCGCCCCCGGAATGACCGGCCTCGACGCGCCCGCGCAGGCCACGACGCGTCTTGTTGGCAAGATCCTTAAGGAAGAGCTGGTTCATGGTGCCCTTAAGGCCGACATGCAACTCGTTGATCTCGCCCTCAGACAGCGTCACGATCCGAACGCTATAAAAGCTCAGGTGCTTGTACAAGGTCGCCACATCCGCCTGGTCGCGGCTCAGCCGGTCCAAGGCTTCAGACAACACTACGTCGAACGCGCCACTCTTGGCCTGCGTCAACAGGCGCTCAAGGCCGGGGCGGTGCATCGAGGCTCCAGACAGCGCCATGTCGCTGAAAGTGCCCACGACCGATCCCCCAAGATGCTCGGCCTGTTCCAGGCACAGGCGTGTCTGATCCTCGATCGACGCCTCACTCTGCATCGTCGAGGAAAAACGCGCGTAAATCGCTATCCGCATCGTCAGTCTCCCTTCTTGAGGTTGGCCAGAGCGCTGGCCAGGCCGCGCCCTGCTGCAATCGTATCAGTCCGGATATAGTGCTCTTCGGAGATGCGCTCCGAAGCATGCCCAAGTATCGGCTTGATGAGGCGTGCCGAGGCCGGGTCTGTCCGTGCCAGCGTCGTCGCTGCTGCATCGCGAAACAGATGCGGGCTGACATCTATGCCAAGCAAATCCTTAGTTCTCTTTCTGATCGCCCGCGTGAATTGGTTGATGCCGGGAGGCGTCCCATTGCGCCCTACCCAGACGGCATCTGTATCGGTTGATCCACGGGCCAAAAGCGCAGGGCGTGCCGTCTGCAAGTAGATCGTCAGAATCTCTAGCAGGGTATCCGGCACGATTGCTTCCCAGGGCTGACCGTTTTTGGTCATGGAACCATTGAGGCAGACGGTGATCTGGCCGTTCTCAACAGAGAGAGAGGTTCCAAGCCTCAACTCCGACAACGCGCGACGGCGCATGGGCATAAGAGCCAGCAGACAGATTATCGCCCCATCGCGCAGGCGTACGGCGCGATCAGGATGTGTAATCGGGCCCACATTGCCCTGCACGAGCATCGCGCCGGCCTCGAACAGAACATCACTGGAATGAATGCGCCCCGTTTTGCGCGGGGAGCCATGCTGTTTGACGGCGCGATGCAGATCGGCCAGGAGGGCGAGCTGCGCTTTCCAGTCATGATCAGGAGCCGAAAGCCGAGATAGACGGACCACCGCGTCCACATACCCGAACAAGGTCGCGGGAACTAGGTCGCCCATAGACTTGCGCCAGGCGTGGAGCCGCTGATATGTGGCCCGTTCAACAGGAGACAAGGCCAGCGCCTCGGGCTCTACCTGCGAGATCCAGTCCAGCCAACGGCCATATTGGCGTTCCATCAGTTTGCGGGACCGCGCTCGCCAATGGGCAAGTGGCCCTCGGTCATCAAGCAGACTGCCTTCTGCGAACAATGCGACGAAGGCATCTTGGTCGGCGGCAGGCCAGTCTTGCAGCGGCAAGGCGATACCCATCACATGCCCTCCCGCATCTTGTCCACCAGTGATGCGAAACTGCGCGTGGCACTGATCGTCTCCAAGCCGGAGTAGACGCTAATTGTCTGGCTAAGGGAGGAATGGCCGAGCATCTGGCGGGCGACCTCGTAACCGCCCGGATTGGCGTCGAGGTAAATCATCACCGCAAGGTGACGGAAAAGATGTGCATTCATCTCGATCCCGATCTCGTCGCGCACCCGTCGCTTGATCCGCTCCGAGAGCGTGTTTCTCCAAACAGGCCCATCCTTGCGGGTCGCCGGGAAAAGGTAGGGGTTGCGTGGCGTGCAAAGAGTTGGCGCACGGTCGGAAAGATGGGCATCGATCATAGAGACCAGGTGGGCAGGCAGTTCGAACTCGAGCGGGCGATGGTTCTTCACCTCGCTCGCAGGGATCACAAGAAACATCTTGCCCTTGCCGGGGCGCTGCAGGTGGCGCTCGATCTCCAACGTCGACAGGTTAGAAACCCGCAGAGGGCAGTAGAGCAAAATGCCGATGGCGATGGCATCCTCCCTCGCCCGCAGCGCTTTATGGCGACGCTGGCCGAGCGGGCGCGCCATGATCTGCTCCGGCAGATGCAGCAGACGACGCAGAACGTCAGGATTACGCAACACGCGCAAACGGTCGCGGTTCTTAGCCGTCATACCGCCCGGCTCGTGCACAGCGAGGCGTGTTTTGTACTGTGTGAGGATGCGAACTATCTCTTCGGGCAAGCCCAGATGTGTGGCGATGGTCAGAAGAAGTCCCGCGGTATCGCTGATCGACGCGCGTGTCGCGCCCCCGTTGCGCTCCAACATATGCCGCAGCCCCCGTTCCACATGTCCCGGCTGCAGCAATGCGTTCAGCGAAGAAATCTCCTCGGCCGCAACTCCGGATCCAACAACGTGACTTACAAAGCGCAGCAACAGGTAGCGATAGGTGGTACCGGACGAGGCCGCGATCGGGCGGAGCGTCTTTCCGGTTGCAAGCAGGTCCGGCCGCAGGCGCATCTCGAGATACCTGTCGACATCCTTGATAAGGTCGGAGGGGTACTGCGTCGCAGGCAACATGACCCGCTTTGACTTGGACGGAAGATCCAGGCGCTGGCGCGGCCACTCCGACAACCGAACTCTGGCAAGATTCCAGCCCATCACCGCGCCTTCGTACGCGGCTTGAGGATTCTTGCTGATCTCATTCTGCTCGACCGCTTCCAGAAACAAGAGCGCATGGTCGTTGCGCACATCTTCGGGCGCGATCCCAACGCGATCGAGAAAAAAGACAAAGCGCGGCAAAGGGCTCAGAAGGCTCTTGTCCTTCGAGGCCTGAACCACGGCCCAGAGATTGCGCCAGGCCGGTGAAAGATCCTCGGGACGGCGTTGGCGCTTTGTCACAATCCCGCAAGCGACCATCGCGTTGCGCGCGTTGCTGACGGTATTTTGCCAAGTCTTCCGGGTGACGCCGATGGCAGCGGGCGCAATGCGCGCGAGCCGCGGCTGCAACCACTGTGGATCGGCCGGAACTTCGGCCGGCGTCCGGTGGAGCGCCTCCGCCACACGGCGCAAACCGGAGATGAGATCTTTGCGGCGTGCTGGGGTGAGACTGTCTTCGGTTCCAAGTTGCTCTATCAGGTCTGCAAAGCTGGGTGTGGCGGGCGGTACGAAAATACCATCGAGGGGGAGTTTGTTATATTTTGCCATCGGGTAGGTCTCTTTCTGGTCAGTTGTGGACGCGGGTGGACACGCGGTGTCAGGGGGGCCTGATCGGGAGTACCCTACACGGTAAAAAGACCCGGTTTTGCCATCTGGGTCTTCCCGAAGATGCGGCAAGGTGTTGATTTTATTGGACATTGCTGTTCACCAGTGCCAGAGATGATGGGCGCGCCGATAGGGTGCGTGCGCCTCAGGATTCCGATGGGCTGTTCTTTCGGCAGATTGTCACCCACTTATGAGGGTGGTCCTTCTTAAAAACTACTGCCCAGCCTTTTGCACCATGCGGTAAGCGATGTGTGCAGCCGGAGTAATGCGGATGAGACGCCCTCCAGGTCCAACACGGATGACTTCCAAAAGGCCGGCTTTTATGGCCCTGCGAACAGTTTTCTCGGAAACGCTGTCCAACTCTGCGACGTCCTTTACCGTCATAGCGGCCTGACCATATTGGCTGTAGTTGGAATTAGTCGGTTTGGTCATCGAGGTGTTCTCCGGATTGGTGGGACGTGAACTCCTGAGTCTCTGCGGCGACCGCCCGCGCGAACAGGCGTGCCAACGCCAGTGCGGCGTCAGTTACGTGCTGTTCATCGGTCTGGCGGTCAGAAGGTTGGCGCTCGCGTGTCATGCCCTGACTAGAGCTGCGCAGAGGTACCCGCGTCTAAGTGGATCAATTGAAAATATTCGCAGCAATCGTTCCACTTATTTCAGCGACTTCTCTGTAAGCTCCAATTTTTGGTGCAGGAACTGGCGGTACAAAGATGATCTTGCAGGCCAGTTAGCGGCAATAATTTACGGTGTTGGATCCGAGCGTGCGTATGGACACGTGCACGCACCTCGTTGGCAGGCTAGTTTCGCTGAAGAGAAACATTCCACAGAATTTGCAATTTTGAGGTGCAACTCTCCGATGACTTTCACAAAGAACATAATTCCTTGGAATGTTGGTCAGCCATGTGCTGCGCCCAATGGGCCACTAACTACCGAGCAGGTTCAACATCTTAGCGAGAAGTATGGGTTCGGTTTCGCAAAAATCCGTCAGCTGTCCCAAGAATTGAGCGGCGTTCTAGAGAACGACTTGCAATTGCCCCAACCAGAGTTCGGACAAGATCGCCGAGATAGAGCAATTAAAGAATTAGACCGCGCGATAAAGGATTTGGAAAAAGCAAGAGTGCAACTGAACAAGGCCTCAGCAGCCCTCGACAAAATTGCGATTTCTAATCCGTTGGCGCGCATCGGCGCCGAAAACCCTGTTTTGACCCACTTTAAAAACTACTCAGACGGAAAGGCTGCGATTGAAGACTTTCTCGTGTTTCTGCGTGGTGTCGAGAGAAACACCAGAAGTGAAACCACGGATCATGCTGCCTTCACTTATTCGGTAAGCCACACTGACACAGATAAGCGGCGCGTGAAGGACGTCCGTCGCGAGATCGTGGTTACCCAGATTTTCAACATGTGGGAGCGGAGCGGTCGGAAACTTCGCTATACGACCGATCCAATCACGTCGGAGCGTCGAGGTGAGCTAGTCGAATTTGTGAACGATGTTGTGATATACCTGACCGAGCCGGCGACATCGATTGATACGGATACGATCAAGAAGGACCTGGACGATTTCAAGAAATACCAGGCATCAAAAAATATGTGATAGCCCCCTGTTTAAGTCTTTTCGGCGCAAACGGCTCTTTCTGTTTGAGCGGGATACCATTGCGTGGTCATGTCATGAATGCGCTGGAGCCATTGTCCTGGGTTGCTGTTCCAGATTTTCCTTCAAATGCATCTCAAATACGGTGGGTTAGATCGGCATAACTGTGCGAGTGCCAGGGGAAAACGATTCATGCAGTAGACGTGCAAAGCCCGCGCGCCATAGGCGATTAAGCCGTCATTCGCTTCAGGGCGCATGAAGGTCGGCTCAGGGCCGTTTGCGAAGCCCTGTGGCGGATTCCGGAAGTTCGCTGCACGCGCGAATGCACCACTCATTGAACACAGAAGCGGACATTCAGCCCGGCTCACGCCGTTGGTCTTTTCTTCAAAGCCGCCACTCCATCGCGGTTCCAGTGAACTCGCGCTTCAGTGCCTCGCGAGGTTAAGAACCACTACGTCAATCTTGCCCAGAAGCTCGACTGGTAGGCCTTCTTCAAGTCTCTTTTTCAGATCAGCAGCCTGTAAATTATTATGATTCTTCAGGCCCGCGATCTTTTCGTCCGCACCAAACCAGAGGACCAAATAGATACCTTGTTCTTCTGCTGTTGGATGTACCGCGTAGCGATCCACAAGCTGCATCTGGGCCGCCGTGAAAAGCTCGGCATTCCATTGGCCTTTGACTTCCACAACCAGCATCTTGCGCCCAGCGGGCGTCTGGATGGAGGCTGTAATGTCGCATCGGTTGCCGTCGGCAAGCTGGTGTTCAATCACATCCACGAACCCCAAGGGCTCAAGGCGAGGTCTCAGCCAGTTTACGATGCGCCTCGTGGCAGCGTTCTCTCCAAGCCGCTGCCCTTTCTCGTAGAACTGATCGATCACGCCGAGGTCGCCGCCGTGGACATCTTCCTGCAAGCGTCCAAGGTACTCGACAACGACGCGGCGCACGTGTTCAACGCTGGCTGGCCGTCCCTGATCAAGTGCAGCTCTGACAGCTGCGGCGCTCGGTGGGGCAAAGTCGCGTAGAGATATTGTGCGCCTGCTCGCCGCCCGGATGCTCCGCAGATTTCTGTGAAACGGTGCCATCCGAGGGTCGGCGAGAAGGCCATCCAGAACCGGCAAGACAGCGTCCGTCGTATCCCGTCCAATCATGTAGACGATGTCAGTCAGATAGCGATAGGCGGTTTCAGGCTTCGGGCTACCAGTTCCCCAACTTGAAGGAAGTGGGGCAGGCGGCCAGCGGTCAATGAACGTGTCCAAGATGCGCGCGATTTTCGCGGCACTCAGGTCGGGCCACGTCGCATCGTCCCCTCTCTGGTCACTTCGGATGTGTTCGAGTTCGAAGATGAAATCCGGATCACGATCCAGAACCGACCAGACCGCAGATTGATCGCCGTCCAAGAACCAGAAGTGGCGAAGGAACCAAAAGCGCCTTTGCGCCTCAAGCCTGTGGGGCAGCATGCCGGAGTCAAGATCTGCACAGCGTTCCCGGATCAATGCAAGCAGGTCTGCGCGATCCCCGTAGCTAACGGCCATGTCGAAGAGCCGGTTCAAGGGATGGTGTGCGATAGCTGGAAACATGCGCAACCATTCCAAAGGACGGGATGGCAGCAGAAATCGGAACGTTTCCTTACGTTCCAGCCAGCTTACGTCCGCGGTCTCGTCGCCGTAAGCGAGCTGAGCTTCGACGTACTCTGTTATGAATGCGTCTGCATCGGCCTCGTTGCGAAAAAGTGTTACATCGACTGCTTCCTCGAACCGCTCGCGTTCACCCTCACTGCCCCAATTGTATCCACCGATATCTGTTCGGACCGCAGCAAGGACGCGCCGATCAATCTGTGACAGGTCACGGGTAGCTCTAAACTCGGCGACACAAGCTGCATGGAGCCTGACAACGCCTGCCCGAGTCGTGCCCAACGCACACTGTTCCAAGGTCGAGATGTCATCGCCGACGACGCGAAGATAACTTCGCAGGGCCGCGTCTACGTCGATCAACCCCCGCGTAAGCTCGTCCATGTCATTCGGTTGAACCAAGTAATAGCGCGCGATGTAGGTCAGCCAGCCTTTGTGTTGGCCGGCTTCGATAATGCCGCGATCTCTGGTCAGTGAGCTGATCGCCTTGCCTTCAGCTGCGCGTTCTCGACGCCGCCGTCGGGCCTGAAAGCGAAACCGCCGTTCGCGATTTTGCTTCCAGCTACGGAATTGTCGGCGTTGCCTGAGTGCCCACCTGGCGAGGAAATCCGGCTTCTGACGCGCTTGCTGCCGCGCATAATGTCGAAGCTCGTCTGGGCCCCTCTCGGCTCGTGCTCGGTAGAAGTGGTGCGAATGAACGCATAAGTCCCAAAGCTCAACATTTTCTGTCGCGAATGCGTAATCCATCATCGGCCGGATATCGACAGACTTAAAGGACAGGCCCGCATGGCCGTGTCGATCTATGCCTTCATCGATCATGGCCTCCCGTGTGGTAAGCCCTTCGAACATCAGCCGCTGAATTTCACGACGCAGGTGGTGTTCCTCCTGCAGGACGCGGACTGCTGGGCTATCCTTCCCACTGACCGAGCGATGGAAGTGAAGCGGTTTCAGCCAGCACCAGATTCTCGCAGGTTCCCCCGGCGCCTCGGCGATGTCGAAATACCTATCTAGGAGATGCCCTGCAATCTTGCTGATGCCATCCCGGCAGTGACACTCCCATGAACGAGCTCCGCAAGTGCAAGCCAATCCCCGGGTAATCTCATCAAGCAGCCAGCCACACAGATCAGCATCGAAATCCCGCACCAGAATTCGTATGAAGTACCGTGATCCGAGCACGCGTTCGCGCTCTGTTGGATCAGTCGGGTACAAGTTGGCGCAGGCCAAAAGCAGGTCCCGAAGCTTTTCGCGAGGTTGGCGTCGGACCCCCATGTGGGTAACGATCTTTGCGGCAAGACGCAGGGCCTCGTTGGTGCCAGACGCGATAAGTGGATCTACCAGCCGTGCGAGGTCGAGCTCTTCCCGTGCTAGGCAATCGCACGCTGCGTGCCTGCACTGTGGGGTGGCGGTGTCGTCTAGCACGATCGCTTCCAGTTCCGGACGCAACGAAGTGACCGCAGGCGAACCCAACAGAAGCTCGAGGAGCAACGCGCGCAAGTCTCCTCCGCCTTCGCGCGCGATCATCGGGCGGATCGCATCAACGATTTTGGGTGTAAAGAACCCCGAGGCGCTGAAACTTCGCCAGCGATCTACACGGCGGAAAAAGGGATCATCGGCCTCCAGTTTTCCCAGTGCTTCAAGAAGTCGATGTCTGGACCTAACCGAGAGTCGCGATGGATCCCCGTTTGAGAGGACGGCATAGGGGTCAACATCGATTGCCGCATCCTGGACATTCTGGCTTCCCAGTGCAGCCATCCAGCCAAGGAGACCACGAAGGTCATCACGGGTGGTTCCGTTCGGAGCCACAAGACTCAGGCACTGATTTACGGTGAAAGTGTTTGCAGGATCATCAATCCTTTGGACAAGTGCCCGGGCTGCACAATGCTCTGCAACGATGCGATGGACAGGTTCATGTCGGTCGGCACCTGCGGCTGGACGAAAGAGGCGGGTATCAAGGATTGAGGGTAGTCGTTGGTCGGGCAGGCCAAGGTCTGCGAGACGGGGGAACGTCGGGCCTTCGGCGACATCTGCCATTGCAACGCCATCGGAACCTGACAAGAGAAGTCGCGCAAAGACCTCGTCCGCCCAAGCTATGCGTTGCTCAGCTGTGGGCGCGTCCCGAGTGGGAACCGACCTATTCGTTTCGCGAGCGAGATACCGCACCGCGTCACTGAATATCTCATGTCGCTGTGTGAATCGGCCTCCGGCCTGAACAAACGCATCCGCGAACAGGTTCAGGAACTCTGGATTGCCAAGGAGATGAGTTAGGTCGTGGCGGGCGGCATCGGAAAGAAAGTCTTCGAAGCTGGCGTCTGGATGTCGATGGCGAAAAAGTAGAGCCTGCTCATTCTGATCAAACGGGACCAACCTGGCGAGGATTGGCTCTACACCCATGATGTCATGAAGCAGGCGAGTGTCCGCGTCGCTCCACTCCCCGGATCGGCTCGACAGGATTGTCCGTTCTGCTTGGGTATGACGGAGTTCTTTCAACGTGCGATGAAGGCCGGTGGGATCAATGCGCGCAATTTCGTCGAATGCGTCGACAACAATGCAGGGCGCACGTGATCCTTCGAAGATGCTGGCTTTGACTGGGGTGGTGCCGAAGCGAGCTGCAAGACTTGCGAGCAAGGCGGATTTCCCCGCCCCCGGTTCAGCAAGAACGAGAACCACGCCAGGTTCTGACAGCAGGCTCAATTCAGGCACAGGCACCTGTTTCTCGCCCAAGCACAGCTTACGTGGAATATGGAGTGGTAGCAGTGGCTAAACCTTCATATTAATGAATTCCAGACGACGATGCCACCCGACGAGCTACTCCGCAAGTTGAGGCTATGCGCGGCCCAACCGCGCACAAATCTCTGACAACCAAATACGACCATTGGCCAAAGCAAGTTTATTTCAGGCAATTTCCAGATTCCATTGCCCAATATTGAACCACCCCTCAGCCATTAGCGTGGGGGCAGGAGTACGCATTTCGTCGCTCAGTTCTTCCAAGATGCCGCGCATTATCCGGGGGAATGCTACCTGCGCAAAGACGTCATCAGGGAGTTCGTCAACTGTTGTGGTCAGCGGATTGTTGAACATCTCGACGCGTTTGGCTTTTATAATCTCGATGGATTTTAGCGCCCAATCATCCAAGTTGGCTGAAAGCCGACTATCCCGCATGTTGTCGGGTGGGCTCAGTCGAAGTGCCCGACCGTGCGCGATTGCCCTTGATCCTGGAGCAGCCATCTGCTCGTTGATAAACTCGGAGATACATAAGGCCGCCAGCTTTGGCTCCTTGACTCGGTATAAATAAGTGCGGAGCTCATTCATCGTGCACATACGTGCGACCCCTTCTTGGGCAACTTCCTCGCGTCGCCTTAAGACGCGGAGTTGTTGACGAAGTGCCAATCGTTCCTTGCGTCTTTCCTTGGAATGGGGACCTTCGCCGAGTGCGGCGATCTTCTGAATAAGATTATCGGTCTCGTGATCTCGGATGACGATGTGTCCGTTAGGCCAATCCTGAAAATCCTCCCAAAGCTCTTGGAAATCCAGAGAAAGCTCTGTGCTGTTTTTCTCAAGTTGCCCCTGCGTAGTGTGCCAAGTACCCAGCAGCGGTGATCGCGACGCGCTTCCCTTCGCCCCAAAGTGCTTGTCTGCAATTTGGGGGTCTTTCAAGGCGCGCCGTAAGATTTCACTCCATCCGAGCAATACAACTTCAAAGGGCTGGCTGTCGTTAATTTTCCGAACGTGTGATTGAAGGGTGGTATCGTCGGGAGCAGTAGTGAGGATATAAAAGGCCTTAAGCTTGGGCCTGAATTTCTGAGCCGCCAGTACCTCTTCATTTATTTGCTTGGCGGTGAGCCGGGCAACTGGCCATCTTGAACGCCGCTTGCATTGCAAGCCAATGGGATAAATCGCACCATTTCGACCTACGATGTCCACGCCATTTTGCCGCTGACCGGCACGGCCGTGTCTAACCATTGTAGGATCCTGCCAAGACGACTGAAAAACATCGGCACACAGTTCCTCGAACTGATCCCAAGATCGTGGCGGTGGATAGTCGGCAAGGATATGCATAAGTTGGACGTGCTCAAACTGCGGATTAGGGTTCACTCTAACAACAGGACATCTGATCATCGATAGTTTGTTCCGCGTTGCCTTCAGCTTTTGGAAAAGCGTTAACATGCATCAGACGAACAAAAACGATCCTGGGAGGTTTTCTTGCGCCCGGCCGCCCGTGTCCCACGCAGCGTGCCTCCGATTCCTGTGCTCCAAGTCGGTAATGCCGCACATCGAAGGGCCTCCGCGCAGATGATGTGAATGCCCGCTCAGTCCGCACTGGCGACCTTGGGCCGCAGAACCATGCTGCATAATGTCATGGATGTCCGTTTCTGTTTAGCCGCACTGCAGCGTTCACCCTTCTGGTGAATGTCCGGAGAGGGCCGTTACCCACCTAACTACCAAAATCATTCCACTGCGCTACGTCTGGAGCGTTGCTGCGCGGTGGATGTTTGGTCTGACCGGTTGGTCGAAAGCCCGCCAGAAGCGAAGGCCCCGCTGAAGGATCAATCCCCGACCCGGTATTCGGGCGGTATGGTCAGTGAGACGTGCCCGGACATGGACAC
>NZ_FRCB01000020.1 GCF_900142765.1 Roseovarius litoreus | reverse complement strand
GTGCGCAGGGTTTCCTGCGCCTGCTTCACGCCGATCGACACCGCGATCACCTCATCGGCCTTGCCGGCCTCTTTCAGGCGGATGGCCTCTTCCACAGCGATCTCGTCGAACGGGTTCATCGACATTTTCACGTTGGCAAGATCGACACCGCTGCCGTCCGCCTTGACGCGGACCTTGACGTTGTAGTCGATCACGCGTTTGACAGGCACAAGCACCTTCATTGGCATGGTCTCCCTATGGATGGTTGAAGCGTCGCGGGGCGACTCTTCGGAATGCTCTCGGGGGTTTGATACTGGTTTGTACCAGCGGGAAACAGGGTAAAATCGTCACGTTTGCGTCCCGCGACGTCGCGTTTGCGGTTTTGGATCGAGAAATTCCGCCGCAGGCAGGTGCGGCTCAGGCGGCGATTCCGTGCCGCGCGGCCAGCTCGCCGAGAACGGACGAGGGCGGGGGCACCCCATCGAACTTGATTTTGAGAAGCTGTCGGCAGCGGCGCCCATAGAAATGGATGGAGACGGTATCGTCGCGCACGAGGTTCCATGTCAGGGCGGCGCGGCGGAAATAGAGCCGCCGTTCGGCGAAGCCCACGGGGTAGAGCACATGGGGCTCGAGCGCATGGCGGAACTCGTCGTGTTTCTTGAGGAAATGCGAGAGCGCGCGCGGCCCCCAGACGCCCCAGGGCATTTCGGAGACATGCATCGGATCGCCGGCGTCGTGGCGTGCCTTGATCTCGCGGACCTGCGCGCGGCGCATCCAGACGGGGATGGTGTATTCATCGTCGCACATGTCGATCAGTGCCTTGAGCGTGGGCGAGGACGCGGGCAGGGCGAGCACGCCATTGGCCACCACGTCATCGTTTTCACGCCCGAAGAAATACCCGTCCTTGGGCAGGAAGGGCTTGAGGCAATAGGCATCGGTATCCGACCAGATCAGCCCGTCGTGACGGGCCAGAAGGTGGTAGCGGAACTTGTCGGAATAGGGCGCGGGGCTGCCGGTACGGTCATGGCGCAGCATGGTGTCGGGATGCGGCAGGATGTCGGAGGCGGGGGCCATTTCCACACCGTCGGGCACGCCTTCGACCTTGCCGTAGGAAAACAGGACCACCTTGTGACCGGCATCGACGAAGGATTTGGTGCAAAGCCGCTCTATGAAAGACAGCGGCGGGCCATCCCAGAACATGGCCACGGTGGGTAACGACATATGGGCGTCCTCGTACTGATCGGCCCGAAGGTGGTCCGGGTGGGCCAATAGGGTAGGGCTAGCATGATTGCCCGAACCGCTCCAGATCGGATTCGCTACGCCGGGTGAAGGACTTGCTGGATGTTCCCCAAAGGCCACTGGCCTGTATCGGGCACGTCACCGGGCCTTGCGGCCCGGCTCGGTTTGTGTGGCGCTGACAGAGGTCAGCGGTTCGCGCCCGGCTTTCGGCCCGGGGCTTCGCCCTTCCGGTCGCCGGGCCGTCCACTGGACGCCCCGCCGCTGTCGCGAGACGCGTCAGCGGTTCGCGCCCGGAACCCACAACACGTCGGAGGTGCCGCCGTCATTCGAGACGCGGGCGGCGACGAAGAACCAATCGCTCAGGCGGTTGAGGTATTTGACCGCATCGGGGTTCACCTCTTCCATGGTGGCAAGCTCCACGGTCAGGCGTTCGGCGCGGCGCGACACGGTGCGGCACAGGTGCAGATAGGCCGCAAGCGGGGTGCCGCCGGGCAAAATGAAACTGCGCAGGGGTTCCAGCGTCTTGTTCATCGTGTCGATTTCCGACTCGAGCCGGGTAACCTGATTGGCGGTGACACGCAGGGGGGTATACTCGGCCTCGGCATCGCGGGCCATGTCGGGACGGCACAGATCGGCGCCCAGATCGAAGAGGTCGTTCTGGATGCGGGCCAGCGCCTCGTCGGTTTCGCCCTTGGCATGCAGGCGGGCGAGCCCGAGGGTCGCGTTCACCTCATCGACGGTTCCATAGGCGGTGACGCGCATGGAATGTTTCGCCACCCGCGCGCCATTGCCGAGAGCGGTTTCGCCGTGGTCGCCTGTCTTGGTGTAGATCCTGTTGAGAACCACCATGTCACTGTCCCCCCTGTCTGCGGATGAAAACGAAAAGTAGGATGAGGATCACCGCGACGAATTGCGCGATGATGCGCCAGCGCATGAACTTGTTCGAGCGCTTGGCGTTGTCGAGACCTTCCTTGCCGAAGGTGCCGATGCCCAGTGCGAGGATCACGGCCACGCCAAGGCACGCGGCGGCGGCAATGAGGAAGAGCGGATCTGTCAGCATCGGGTCGGGCTCCTTCGAATCGGGTCTTTGGCCCATCTAGGGTGCCGCGACCGAAAAGCGAAAGCGAATTTTCCCCTGCCGCATGTCATGCGGGGCCATCAGGTCCGCGAGAGCACCCAGTCCAGCGCGCGGGTCGGCAGGATGCGGCGCAGAAAGCCCATCATGTAGGTGGGCGTCGTGACGTAATAGCGGGGCCGGGGCCGGGGAGAGGTGAGCGCATGGATCAGTTTCGCGGTCACTGCAGAGGCGGGCAGTTCGAACCTGTCGGGGGTGCCGCTGTCCTTGTAGAGCCGCTTGCGCAGTTGGTCGCGATAGGCGTCGGCGCGCGGGGATTTTTCCCAGTCGATCCAGCGCTCGAAATGCGGAATCGAGTTCACCCGGATCTTCGAGGTGACGGGGCCGGGTTCGATCAGGATGACATGAATGCCGGTATCGCGCATTTCGATGCGCAGCGTGTCGGTCAGCCCTTCGAGCGCGAATTTCGTGGAATTGTAAGCGCCGCGCCATGGCAGCGTGACGAAGCCCAGCACCGAGGAACATTGCACGATACGGCCATGGCCCTGGGCGCGCATCACCGGGATCACGCGACGCGTAAGCTCGTGCCAGCCGAAGAAATTGGCTTGAAAGATGTCACGCAGCGCATCGGTGGGCAGGTCTTCGACGAGGCCGGGGCAGCCGAAAGCGCCGTTGTTGAACAGTGCATCGAGCGTGCCGCCTGTGGCTGAAAGCACTTCGGACAGGCCCGAGGCGATGGTCGCCTCGTCCTGATAGTCGATCAGCGGGCTGTCGAAGCCTTCGGCGATCAGGCGCGCGCAATCCTCGGGGCGGCGGCAAGACGCGAAGACGCGCCAGCCCTGCGCGCGAAGGCCCAGGGCGGCGTCATATCCGATGCCAGAAGAGCAGCCGGTGATGAGGATCGTTTTCTGGCTCATGGCTGCAAGCTATGGCCGCAAGTGCAGGGCGATGCAATCAGTTTGCCGATGCGGTCACCAGGCTGTCGGCCATCCATCCGACGCGTCCGGTTTCAACCACCCGAAGCTTGAGCCAGCCATTGCCGGGATCCTGTAGCACAGCCACCTCCTGACCCCGGGTGAGCCGGGCGATGCGGTCATATTGCGTGCCGGGACCGGCGCGCATGTTGACGGCGGTGCCGGAGATGGCGCGAATATCGTCGGGTCGATCAGTCGGTGCAGTGTCGAGGCGGATCGGGTCCGACAGGCCGCGCAATGTGAGGCCGGCGATCTCGGTCTGGGCCACGGCGGCGGTGACAACGGTCTCTGCGGGTTGCGCGGTGATGACCGGCAGGCCGATCGCGGGAGCGGCAAGCGTGTCGCCATTGGCGGAGGCGAGCGTGACCAGCGATTGCGGCCCCGGCTCGAGACCGGGCTCTGTTCCGGGCGCGGCTTTGCGAGCTGCGGTGTCCTGCGCCACGGGCTCAACCGCCGGGGCGACCCCGCCGGTGCCGGCCACTTGGGTCACATGCGCACGCACGGGTCGCGCCACCGGGCGCACATCATCCAGAAGCGCACGGGCCTGAATGGAATTGGTGCGGGGTGTGTAATCGGCCCCGCCGCTCAGTTCGTAAAATGACCATCCCAAAAAGGCAAAAGTCACTAAAATAAAGCGCCACATGCGCGTCCCCCCAGTACCGAACGTTTTCATTGTCCGTGCAGCAATAAAGCGAAGGCGCGTGCAGCATGCGCCCTCATCGGACCCAGCTATCATAAACGATTCGCATCGAGGATGTGGCGGAATCTTGCCGGATGTCACAGTTTTTGAAATATGTGTTGCCGGGGTGGGCGCGCGCTCTGGTGGCGCGGGCCGGTCGCTGCTAGCCGGGTCGAGGCTGACAGTGAGGGGAGGGTCGCGACTATGGGCGGCGGTTTGCAGAGAGCCGGATATTTCCTTGCCGCGGCGTTGCGGGAATATGCGCCGGGTGCGTGGGCCGTGGCGCGCAAGCGACTGGCGGCGCGGCTGCCCGAGCGTCTGGAGGACTTGCCGAGCGATGTGCTGGAGCGGGTGGCCTATTACAATCGGCTGATTGTGCCGGTGGATGATCTGCCGCCGGTCCGGTTGGGCGATATGTCGATCGGCACCACGGATCGCAGCGGCAAGATGTATTACATCGATCTGATGCGCGATGCGCAGGGGTTCGGGCCGGAGTTCCGCATCGCACCGCTTTTCGGGGATGTGACCCATGTGCCTGATGCGCCGTCGCTGGTCAAAAGCCGGCCGATCGCGGGCGATGTGGCGCATTCGGTTCTGTTGCCGCTGGATGCGCTGCGGCATTTCCACTTTCCCAAGGACAGCCGGCGCTGGGCCGACAAGCGCCCCACGGCGGTGTGGCGGGGGATGCTGAACGGGCAGGCGCCGAGGATCGCCGCCGTGCAGCTTTATGCGGACAGCCTCGTGCATGATATCGGGCAGGTCCACGAGGCCGAAGGGCTGGCGCCGCCGAAAGGCTGGCTGAGCATCGCGCAGCAGCTCGAGCATCGGTATGTTCTGTCGCTCGAGGGCAATGACGTGGCGACCAATCTGAAATGGATCATGGCGTCGAACTCGGTCGCGCTGGCGCCGAAGCTGGAATACGAGACCTGGTACATGGAGGGGCGGCTGGAGCCGGGGGTGCATTTCGTGCAGATCCGCGCCGATCTGAGCGATCTGGACGAGCGGATCGCGTGGTGCGAGGCCAACCCGCAGGAGATGGAGCGGATCGTACGCAATGCGCAGGCCTGGGTGCGACAGTTCCGCGATCCGGCGCGCGAAAGGCTGATTGCGGCGCTGGTCTTGCAGAAATACGCGGAGTTTACCGGCGGGCTGGGCTTGACCTCCTCCCCTGTGAGGCTGTTTACGTAGATCAAGCACGAACACGCGGCGGGGGCTGGCCTTGATCCCTGCCCAGAGGGTATCAAGAGCAGCATGAGCGACCTGATCGACGACGGGGCCGAGCCCGCAACCGAATTCGCAGAGCCGCTGCGCCGCGCGATTGGCGAGCGGTATCTGACCTATGCGCTGAGCACGATCATGCATCGCGCGCTGCCCGATGCGCGTGACGGGCTGAAGCCGGTCCATCGGCGCATCCTTTACGCGATGCGCGAGCTGCGCCTGTCGAGCACCGGGGGCTTCCGCAAATCCGCAAAGATCAGCGGCGACGTGATGGGCAATTACCACCCGCATGGCGATGCCGCGATCTATGATGCGATGGCGCGTCTGGCGCAGGATTTCGCGGTGCGTTACCCGCTGGTGGACGGTCAGGGCAATTTCGGCAATATCGACGGCGACAACCCTGCCGCCAGCCGCTACACCGAAGCGCGCATGACGGCGGTGGCCGAGGCGCTGCTGGACGGGCTGAACGAGAACGCGGTTGATTACCGGGACAATTACGACGGCACGCTGCGCGAGCCGATCGTGCTGCCGGCGTCCTTTCCCAACCTGCTGGCCAATGGCTCGTCGGGGATCGCGGTGGGCATGGCCACCAACATCCCGCCGCATAACATTTCGGAACTGGTGGATGCCTGTTTGCATCTGATCAAGGTGCCCGATGCGCGCGACGATACGCTGCTCAATTACATCCCCGGACCGGATTTCCCGACCGGCGGCGTGATTGTAGAGCCGCGAGAAAATATCGCGCAGGCCTATCGCACCGGGCGCGGCGCGTTCCGGCTGCGCTGCAAATGGGAGGTCGAGGATCTGGGCCGGGGCCAGTGGCAGATCGTTGTCACCGAGATCCCCTATCAGGTGCAGAAATCCAAGCTTGTGGAAAAGCTGGCCGAGGTGATCCAGACCAAGAAGGTGCCGATCCTCGCGGATATTCGCGATGAAAGCGCCGATGACGTGCGCATGGTGCTGGAGCCGAGGTCCAAGAACGTGGACCCCGAGGTGCTGATGGGCATGCTCTTTCGCAACTCGGATCTGGAGGTGCGCTTCAGCCTGAACATGAACGTGCTGATCGACGGGGTGACGCCCAAGGTCTGTTCGCTCAAGGAGGTGCTGCGCGCCTTTCTGGATTTCCGGCGCGAGGTGCTGGAGCGGCGGTCGCGGCACCGGATGGCCAAGATCGACAACCGTCTCGAGGTTTTGCAGGGGCTGATCACCGCTTTCCTGAACCTCGACCGGGTGATCGAGATCATCCGCTATGACGACGATCCCAAGGCCGCACTGATGTACGAGGATTGGAGCACGCCGCATCAGGCCACGCTGAGCCGGGCGATGAGCGAAGCCGACTACCGCTCGCCGCTGGAGGGTGTGGATATCGCGCAGCTGGTGCTGATCGCGGATCCCGAGGCCGAGGCGATGGGCGTTCTGGCGGAAAGCACCGCCGCCACGCCGCGCGAGGTGCCGCACAGCTATGCGGGCCGCGAGAACGGGCTGTCGGATGTGCAGGCCGAAGCGATTCTGAACATGCGCCTGCGCAGCTTGCGGCGGCTGGAGGAGGATGCGCTGGTGCGCGAGCGCGACACCCTGATGGAAGAGCGCGCGGGGCTTGAGGATCTGCTGGAGGACGAGACGCTGCAATGGGATGCGATCTCGGAGCAGCTGCGGCAGGTCAAGAAGACATTCGGGCGCGACTACGTGCTGGATGGCAAGAATGTGGGCGTGCGCCGTACCCAGTTCGCCGAGGCCGGAGAGGTCGAGGAGGTGCCGCTGGAGGCGATGATCGACCGGGAGCCGATCACGGTGGTGTGCTCGAAGATGGGATGGATCCGGGCGATGTCGGGTCATATCGACCTGAGCCGGGAGTTGAAGTTCAAGGATGGCGACGAGGGGCGCTTCGTGTTCCATGCCGAAACCACCGACCGGCTTCTGGTGTTCGGCACCAACGGACGGTTCTACACGTTGAGTGCCGCCAACCTGCCCGGCGGGCGCGGTATGGGCGAGCCGCTGCGCCTGATGGTGGATCTGCCCAACGAGGCCGAGATCGTCGATCTGTTCATTCATCGCCCCGGCGCAAAGCTGTTGGTGGCGTCAAGTGCGGGCGACGGTTTCGTGGTGCCCGAGGACGAGGTCGTGGCCCAGACCCGAAGCGGCAAACAGGTGCTGAACGTACGCGACGATGTACGCGCGAAAGTCTGTACCAAGGTCGAGGGCGATCACGTGGCCTGCGTGGGCGAAAACCGCAAGGTGCTGATCTTTGCGCTCGATGAGCTGCCTGAGATGGGGCGCGGCAAGGGGGTCCGTTTGCAGAAATACAAGGATGGCGGGCTGAGCGATGCCACCACCTTTGCGTTGGCCGACGGTTTGAGCTGGCGCGATCCGGCGGGCCGCACCCGCACCGAGACCGATCTGGCCGAGTGGACAGGCAAGCGCGCGAGCGCGGGCCGCATGGCCCCAAGGGGCTTCCCGAGGGACAACCGCTTCACCTGATTTTCCTGCGAATCGCCGCTCTGTTGCCATAAACTTTGCCAAAATTCGGGATATCCCGAGCGTGTCGATCCGCCTGAGCCACAACGGGTGCGAGTGCAACGCGAGAGGTAACGATATGGCGACGCAGACGATGGCAGAGCCCGAAAAGGTTCTGCATGGGCAGTATGACGGAGAGCGCGGCGCGCTTCTGCGGCTTGCCGTCGTGACGGCGCTGCTGACCACGGTGACATTGGGAATTTACCGGTTCTGGGCCAGAACGCGCATCAGGCGCTATGTCTGGTCGTCGATCAGCGACGGGCGCGACAATTTCGAATATACCGGTACCGGGCTCGAGAAATTCCTGGGCTTCCTGATGGCGGTGGTGCTTCTGGCCGTGTATCTGGGCGTGGTGCAGATGATCCTGTTCTATTTCGGCCTGACGCTGTTGGGTGAGCCGCAGACACCGGAACAGGCGATGCTGCAGTCGGTGGCGTTCTCGATCACCTTCGTCGCGGTCCTGCCGCTGATCTTTTTCGCGCAATACCGCGTGCGGCGCTACAAGCTGGCGCGTACGCGCTGGCGGGGCATCCGCTTTGGCGCCGAGAAAGGCGCATGGGGCTATGCGTTTCGGGCGATGGGGCATTGGTTGCTGACGATCCTGTCGCTTGGGCTTTTGCTGCCATGGCAGACATGGCGGCTGGAGCGCTACATGACCGACCGAAGCTGGTACGGAGACGCGCCGTTCCAGCAGGGGGGCAGATGGACCGCCCTGTTGCCGGCGATGAGCCATATCTATGCCGGTCTTTTCATCATGATCGGGGGCGGCATGGTGGCGGGGCTTCTGGGCCAGCCGGAAAGCGGTGGCGCGGTGGCGGTGCTTGGCTTTGTGTGGTTGCTGGTGGGCATCGTCGTTTACCGGGTGAAGGCGTTCATCTACCTGACCGAGAACAAGATTTTGGACGGCAATATCTGGTTCGAGCTGCACATCCGCGCGACGCCCATCGTGTCGACCGTGTTCCTGGGTGGTCTGATGGTCGGAATTATTACCGTGCTGATCTTCGGCGGGCTTGGGGCTGCGGTGATGTTCCTGCTGGTGCCTGCGGTGATGCTGGGAGAAGGCGCGGTGTTCATCGCCGTGGTGGCGATCGGGGCGCTGTACCTTCTGGCATATGCGGTCTCGGCCTCGCTGGTGCTGGTCTGGATCCTGCAGCCGATCATCCATCAGGTGGTCGAGGCGGTCACGATCCGCAATGCCGACGAGTTGGATTATATCGAGCAGCGCGGCCATGACACCGGCGCGGATGCCGAAGGTTTCGCAGATGCGCTGGATGTGGGTGGCGCGATCTGATGCCGGGTGTGGCGGCACGCTATTTCGACGGGCAGAGTGCCGGGCGGCACGAGGTTGAACTGGTGCTGGACGAGGTGGGCGGGCAGCTGGTGTTCGATGGTCCGACCCTTGGGGATGGCCCGCATCACTGGCCCTTCGCGCGGCTGCGCACGCAACGGGACCAGGCGCGTAAGGGCGGGCTGACCCTGATGTTGCACGCGGCAACCGATGACGAGGCGCCGCGGGATCCCGCGCGGCTGACGTTGAATGATCCGGGCAGCATCGCGCGGCTGCGCCGTCTGTGCCCCGATCTGGACAAGCGCGACCTGCACCCCGGCACATGGGGACGGATCGTCCGGCGCGGTGCGCTGGCCGTGGCGGCCGTGGGGCTGATCCTTTTCGTGATCCTGCCGCGCATGGCCGACACGATGGCAGACCTGATCCCCATCGAGCGCGAGATCGCCTTCGGCAAGGCGGTGACCGCGCAGCTGGAACAGGCGCTCGGGGCAGGGCGTGAAGATGGGCTGACCTGCGATGATCCGGCGGGACATGCAGCGCTTGCGCGGATGCTCGTGCGGCTGACCGAGGGCCGGGACCTGCAGTATGATCTGCAGCTCAGGGTGTTCGATCACGAGATGGTCAATGCATTCGCCGCGCCCGGAGGTCAGGTGGTGATCCTGCGCGGATTGCTGGATGAGGCCAGCGGCCCCGATGCCGTGGCCGCCGTGCTGGCCCATGAGATCGGCCATGTGGAACGGCGCGACGCCACGCGCCATGCGCTGCGCGCGGCGGGATCGGCTGGGATCTTGTCGATGGTGCTGGGGGATGTCACCGGCGGCGCCTTTGCGGTGTTCCTCGGAGAGCAGCTGATCCAATCGAGCTATAGCCGCGAGGCCGAGACCAGAGCGGACCAGTTCGCGCTCGAGATGCTGAACGCGGCACGGGTGGACAGCGCTGGCATGGCCGAGTTCTTTGATCATCTCGGCGAGATGGAAGGCGGGGGCCTGCGCCTGCCCGAATATCTGGCAAGCCATCCGCCAAGCGCCGACCGTGCCGAGGCCGCGCGCCGGAATGCCGATGTCCAGGGGGCGACCATGCCCGCGCTTGGGGATCAGGACTGGCAGGCGCTGAAGACAATCTGCGACTGATGGCGCGTCATGGCTGCGGCATCGGTTCCGCCTCGAGCCAGACGCCGCCTTCGGGGCGCAGGGTCAGGATCATGACGGGGTCCGGGTCGCGGCCCGGCACGCGCGTGAACCGAAAGCGCGACAGCAGCGTGGCAAGGATGATGACCGCCTCCTGAAGGGCGAAGCTGGCGCCGATGCAGATGCGCGGCCCGTCGCCGAAAGGCAGATAGGCGTAACGGTCGATCGCCTTGCGATCCGCGAACCGCTCGGGTTTGAAGCTGTCCGGATCCTCCCAGAGGCGGCTGTTGCGGTGCAGCGCATAAATCGGGATCATCACGGTATCGCCGGGGCGCACCTCGGTTCCGCACAGTGTGTCGTGCTGCATCGCCGTGCGCGACACGACACCTGCAGGTGGATAAAGGCGCAGCGCCTCGTCGATGATCTGGCGGATGAAGGGCAGGCGGGCCACATCGTCGCCGGTGGCGGCGCGGCCCTGCAGCACGGATTGGGCCTCGGCGCGGGCGCGGTCCTGCACGCTCTGGTCGAAGGCGCAGAGATAGAGTGACCAGCCAAGCGTCAGCGCGGTCGTTTCGTGGCCGGCGACGATGAAGGTCAGCAGGTTGTCGCGCAACTCGGCGGTGGTCATGCGGCGCCCGGTGTCGGGGTCTTCGCCATCCATCAGAAGATCAAGGAGATCCGGCACGGCGTCTGGCTCGGTCTGGCTGCGCGCGCGGCGGGCTTCGATCGCCTCGTCGGCGACGCGTTTCATTTGGGCCACGGCATCGCCCGACATCACCCGCCCCGGACGCGGCACCCAGTCGGGAAAGCCCAGGATGTCGAACAACGAGATTTTGCCCGCCTGTGCGATATAGGCGTCGATCCCCTGATGTACGGCATCCGCCGCAAAGCCGCCATCGCCCGAAAAGGTCACGTCGGCGATCACGTCGAAGGTGGTGCGCACCATGTCCGCGGCCATGTCGACGGCACGCGGACCGGCGGCAGTGATCCGGTCGCAACTGCGGTCTGCGGCGGCGCTCATGATGGGCGCGAGGTTCATGACGTTGCGATGTGAAAACACGGGCGCTGCCGTGCGCCGCTGCCAGCGCCAATGCGCGCCTTCGGCGATGAAGAGCGACTCTCCGATCGCGGGCCGCAAGAGCGCCTTGGTGATGACCGACTTGGGATAGTTGTCGACCTCTTCCAGAAGCATTCGGCGGATCGCCGTAGGCTCCATCACCATGTGCCAGCGCTTGCCGGTTCGGCCCGAGACGATCGGCTCGGTCGTGGCGAGGCGTGGAATGATGCCCAGAATGTTGCGGCGCGACGCCTGAAGGCTTGCGAGGATGCCCATCGGCTCATCCACCAGCGGGACATGGACGGGCAGCGAGATGTCGGTCGGGATCATGGCGTCCTCAAACGGTGTCCATGGGAATATAGGTGGCGCCGGGTGCCGGGCAACGCGCCGCCCAAATCGTTGCGCATGAGGGGCGCGTGGGGTATGGGGCGCAAAGATGACCTGAAGGGGACGAAGATGCTGCGCCTTTTTGCCATGCTGGCCATGATGACGATCGTTGCGGCCTGCACCAATCCCGATGATCTGGATGAAGCTCCGGTCTATCTCGGTGATTTCAATCTGGCGCATAACGTCGTGGTGGCGCCCAATCTGACGCGGGGGCCGGTGTCGCGCGAGGCCACCGAGGAAGAGTGGATCGAGGCGATGACCAGCGCCATCGACGAGCGGTTCGGACGCTACGAGGGCACGCGTCTTTATCATCTGGGCATCAGCGTCGAAGGCTATGTGCTGGCGATACCGGGTCTGCCGTTGGTGGCGTCGCCGCGCTCGGCCCTGATCTTGCGGGTCACCGTCTGGGACGATGCCAAGCAGGAGAAGCTGAACGCGGAGCCGCATCAGGTTACGGTGGTGGAAAGCATGTCGCCCCGCACCATGCTGGGCTCGGGCCTGACGCAGACCAAGGCGCAGCAGATGCGCAATCTCAGCCGCAATGCCGCCAAGCTGATCCAGAACTGGCTGGTGCGCGAGAATGCCGAGAAGGGCTGGTTCGAAGGCGGTGAGCGGGGCCGCGCCGAGGCGCTCTCCGCGCTGCAGGCGATCGAGGCCGCCGAAGCGGCGCAAGCTGCGGCGGAAGCGCCCGGCGAAACACCCGAACCCGCCAGCGCCGAGAGCGATGTGGCGCCCGAGGAAGACATTGGCGAAACACCCGTCATCGAGTGATGGCGCGACCCTCGCACGAACTGCTTGATTTTCACCCCGCAAGCCAATAAATGGCGCGCGGAGCATCAAACGGGCCGGATGGCCCCCCAACTGAACAAGGCGCCCGGAGACATGGCAAAGGAAAAGTTTGACCGCACGAAACCGCATGTGAACATCGGCACGATTGGTCACGTTGACCACGGCAAGACGACACTGACGGCGGCGA
>NZ_FRCB01000019.1 GCF_900142765.1 Roseovarius litoreus | reverse complement strand
GCCCCGAATGACTGGCAGGTGGGCCAGACCGGCAAGGTGGTGGCGCCCGAGCTTTACATCGCCGTCGGCATCTCGGGCGCGATTCAGCACCTCGCGGGCATGAAGGACTCCAAGATCATCGTCGCGATCAACAAGGACGAAGAGGCCCCGATCTTCCAGGTCGCCGATTACGGCCTTGTGGCCGATCTCTTCGCCGCCGTGCCGGAACTGACTCAGATGTTGTAGGACTTCTTTTGTCCGACATTTTTCCCCTTCCGGCAAAATGCCAGCGGCACCAGTTTCTCTGGTGCAGCTACTGAATGCACCTTTGCCAGAATATCGACCTTTGCCGGAAAGGGGGGAGGCACAGCGCTCGAAGATCGGCGCCATGAACTGCGAGCGCGCGGTGTGGTCGGCGTCCTGGCGACCGATGGGTGCAGTCTTTAAATTCTTCCCAAGGTCAATGTGGACGGGCAGGCAGGCGAAGCAAGGCAAAATGCTGCCATCCGTGTTCTGCCCGACGACGCCGGACAGAAGCGTGTCGCGTGCTTCATCGTCCATGTTGTCCGGCAGAGTTTTTGCCATGTCGAGCACGGTGTGCTTTGTCTCTTCCAAGATGCAGTCGAGCCGCCGCAATACTAAGAAAGGCAGAATGACCTTTCAATTCTCGGACTGCTTGAAATCGCCGCGTAGAAGCTCCGCGATTGACCAGACGAAAGTTCCAAGAGATTTGATTTGATTAGTCACGTTTTGCTCTGCCCCAATTCGAAGATTGCTTTTTGCAACGCATTTCGTGAATGCTATCATGGCATCTTTGGGTTACAAATGAAGTCGCGGACAAAGAGCTGATTCTGTTGAAAAACTCGGCCAGAGAACGCGTTTTGGCTGCTCTCATGCTCGGGTGTCGCCGTTTGGTTCGGGCAACCGCCCGTCGCACGGCCTTGTGGCGTCTATATGGCCGCTCAGTTCATGCCGTGGCCTCCGAGGTGGCGCACTGAGGCCGCAGCTTCGTAAGTTTTCGGAGGTTCTGGGCGATGGCGGCGAGGAGGAATTCGTCCTTGGCACCATTGGGGCCGCGCAGGCGTAGCCTGTTCAGGCCGAGGATGCGCTTCAAGTGGGCGAAGAGCATCTCCACCTACTTCCGCTTGTCTCGGGATACCTTGTAAGCCTTGGTCTTGCGGGATTCACGGGCGAACTTGCGGGCTTCCTCGTGGGGTTCACGGGTGACGTATCGGGCCTCCGCTTTCGGGCAGCAGATTTCCTTCGATGGACAGGCCTGACATGTCGCCTTCGAGGCACGATATTTCTTCCGCCCGACGGTGTCCTGACCCCGGTTCGGATCGGAGTAGTTCCGGCGATACTGTTTGAGGGCGTGACCCTCGGGGCAGATATATTAATCATTCGCCTCGTCCCATTCGACGTCGGATCTGGACCAGGTGCCATCGGTCCGCTCTGATTTATCGATCACAGGGATGAAGGGGATGATGCGGCGCTTCTCGACCATGCGGCGCAGATGACGAATTTCTACTCGCCTCAACCGCCAGAACCTCCGAAAACTTGCCAAGATCTTTGCTGCGTCGCAGCAAATGCTCAAAGCCTTACAGGAAAGGCGCATGCGCCCGATTTGGAACGGCGATTTATGCGCTCGCAAACATCTGATTTTCCACAGAATCGGCGGGTTGTAGACATTCGCTGCAGGCGCGAACGTGCTAAGAGTAATCTGGCGAATCGGACAGTAGCCCGTTTTTCCAGATCGGAGTCAGGATGGTTGATGCGTAGGGCGGTAAGCATGCGCAATTGGGCTGACCGCGCACTTTGGTCGAGTTGCCTAGCCTGCAGTGCCTCAATTAATATCACCACCGGCAGGTATAGGCCGTTCCGCTGCACCGCAAAAGACTATCCCCTGGCATGGTTGAAGCCTCATCCCTTCCAGCGCCGCTTTTGTGCCTGCCTGATTCGCTCTCGGCCCTTTTCGGTTTTTGGACCTGTGCTTAATCCGCCATGCATGCGACAGCGGCGTTTGCCGGGCACGACGCGCGCCTGGCATGCTTCGCCAGCATTGGTTTTCGCACCGCATCCGGGACGTAGGGCTTCTGCAAGAGGCTCACCATAATCGTCGAGGCCAAGCTCATGAAAACGAAGGCAGCCTCTCTTATTGCACTCAAAGCAGGCCATTTGCCCACGAGCTGAGAGATGTGCTGTGGCTGGACATAGACGTGCTACACGCACGCCCGGGCATTTCTCCCGGATCTCGTCTACCGCCTGTTTATAGCGCGCGATCTTTTGTTTGAAGTCCATTTCAACCTCAACATTTGTCAGCATTTTTCTAAGACCCTCCATCAAAGTTCTCAGAATTGAAATTATGCTATCTTTGCCAAATCTGGATCATTTGCTGATACGAGTGACCGGCTTTCGGCCCCTCGGGGATGCTCAGGCTTTAAAGAAAGCAGATTGCCTTGGTGGATGCCTTCATGCCAGCCTCGCCGAAAGATTGTTGGAGGCCCAATTGAAATACCACGGACTTTTGATATTGGCCTTAGCCACTCCAAGCATCGCACGCTCGGAACCACTCGACCTCGTATGTGATCTCGGATTTCTGGGGGGCTCAGTTGGTTTGAGCGTGGACCAAGACGCGGGCGACATCGCCCTTGTTGGACCGACTGGTATGGTTGGCACCCGAATTCCATACACGCAAGTAACGGAAAGGTTGATCTTTGCTTTTTGGCTTGGCCGTAACAGTGGAAGTCTAATTACGCTTTCTCTTGATACTCTTACCGGCGCTACAGCTTTGACCCAGGTCGGCGGCCAAGATGGTGATCGACTAGCAAAGAACGGGACGTGCTCGGCGCGGAACTGAGCGCACAGCGCAAAAGCATGACTCCACCCCTCGGTCTCCTGCCCAGATAGAAACCGGGGCATTGGGACCAGATCAGCCGCGGATCGTTGCAGAGAGGCAATGAGGATAGTGAGGGTATTTTTTATAAATTCCAGCTGAGGTCCTATACCTATATATATCAGATACTTAGCCTGTTTCTTGTGTTGTGATAGATTTTGCCTCACCATCCTCACCATCCTCACCATCCTCACCATCCTCACCATC
Organism: Roseovarius litoreus; assembly: GCF_900142765.1. Taxonomy (GTDB): domain Bacteria; phylum Pseudomonadota; class Alphaproteobacteria; order Rhodobacterales; family Rhodobacteraceae; genus Roseovarius; species Roseovarius litoreus. The sequence goes on along the minus strand of NZ_FRCB01000019.1, from coordinate 10,450 downwards.
CTCACCATCCTCACCATCCTCACCATCCTCACTGTCCTCACCGGACCCTCACCGCATCCTCACCAGGGATATACCGGGCCGCGCCCTTGCCCTCGCCGGACGTAATCCGACCAGCTCGCTCCCATCCGAGCGCCACCAATTCCTGCGTGACGCGGCGTGCGAGTATTGGCGTCATGTCACACGGCAGAACGCCCATTTCCCCGAGCACTTGCTTTGCGGTGATCTCCGAGCGGCTTTGCACCACGCGGGCTATATCGGCCCTCCAAGGATCGTCCGGGCGGCGATCTGCAACCTCGGCCTGAGCCTGTTCGGCAACCTCGCCTTCAATCCACCAGCGTTCGCCCTTGCGGTAGAGCATGACGGCCTCGGCCCAGATTTGGTTCCGGTCGCGGGCCAGCCCGTCAACGTCGATCTCGCCCACCCTCACGGGCCAGAACCGACGCCCGCCTGTTTCGTCGCGCTGCCAGTCATCTTTATTCGTGGTGCCTGCAAAGACGCATCGGCGCGGCTCTGATACTTCCTCGCGGCCATAAGCGGGCCGGAATGTCTCAACCTGTCGCGTGATGAACGCCTTGATTGCGTCCACCTCTTTCCGCATGGCCTCAAGTTCTCCGACCTCGATGATCCATTTGCCTCGCAAGTATGAGCTGGCGTCCTTGGTCCCCATCTGAGGCAGTGCATCCGAGAACCAATCCTCACCGGCCAGCGTCGCTAAGGCGGTTGACTTCTTCCGCCCCTGAGCGCCTTCCAGAACAAGCATGTGATCGGCCTTGCATCCGGGCTTAAAACCACGCGCGACCGCAGAGATGCACCACCGCTTGCCAACCTCTTGCAAGTATTCGGAAAGCTCAGCGCCGCAATAGTCCGCCAGCCAAGAGTTCAGCCGGCGAGTGCCGTCCCATTGCAAACCGTCGAGATAGTCGCGCAACGGATCATAGGATTGGTGGCGACAGACCTTTCGCACCGCCGCCCGCACGATCTCCATAGACGCCCTGGGAAAGCCGTTGCGGTTGAACCATGCCTGAGCGGCAGAATAGTCGTCATCCTCGAGGGGGCGGGGATATTCGCCGCCGCGTTGCCCCGGAACGGCACGCAATAGGACGCGCCGCATGGTGAATTGATTGAACCCCAGAACGCTCTGCCAGTCGCCGTGATCGGTCAACAGGGTTATTGCGTTCGCCATGTTCCAGATCGGACGTTTCTTGTCGTCACGGATCAGGGGCAGCTCGTCGTTGCGGTAGGACAGGCCGCTGTCATTAGAGAGACGCTTTCGAACGGCAAAATATGGGTTGTCTTTCGCAATCACGCCGCACCCCCTCGCAAGGCAAGCACGTCCGCACAATGCAGTCTAGGCGTCGATGCCTCGGCCAGGCCCTCGGCAAAGTCGATAGCGCGTTGACGTGTCGGGAGGGCGCGGGCCAGATATCCGCTGTCCCGGTGCCGGTCCCTGATCATAACTGCGAAGGCGTGTTCACGATCCCAGCCGGGGATTATCTCGATCCCGCCGCGACAGGTCATGCCAGCACCTCCTGACCGTATTCAAGGAAGTACCGTTGTTTAGCCGGGGGCAGAGCATTGAAGATTGCAACCGCGTAGGCGTCCAGCTCGTCATCATCGGCAATGCCGGCCCAAATGGCCGCTTGATCTGCCGTGTCGAATAAAGGCGCATCAGGCGCACCAGCTCCGCCCAGAACGGCATCAGCGACCGCTTGCGCGTGATAGGGGTCGAGAGACCGCAGAGTCGCCCAGGCAAGCCCCGCGCGGTCCTCATCGTTCAGACGCGCCCTGAAAATAGCTGACAGGCCAAACCAGTGGTCAGCAGCGCCCAGCCAAAGGGTATAGCCCAGCGACCGGGACACGCGCTTGATGTGGTCGGGGATGTGCTGCGAAATACTCATACCAGCACCCCCCAATGCATTGCCAAGATGGGGAAAGCTGCGATATGGTCACCGCACGAACAGACGCCTTGCAAAACGTCTTTATCCCCGGTTGTGATTGCCGTCGCGCCGGGGTTTTCGTTTGTCAGATCGGCCTGTGCCGGTTTGACATTTTCTGCGTAAGTATTTGATCCACCGTCAGGGGTTTGACGTGCCGAGATCGGGTAACCACTTGTATTACCTTGAATAGCGCCGGATTGAAAATCCTCGTGTCGGTGGTTCGATTCCGCCCCCGGGCACCACGTTTCAACGCTAAAATTACAGTAAGTCTCTGACTTACATGAGAAAGTTTTGCGTCAATAGGGCTAGTGCCTGAAATCTTTATCACATCTGATCTTAACTTTCGTGAAATAGTCTTTGGTGTACGAAAGGGTTCGAAGCCAAGTTTTGTATATATTTCTTCTAAGTTGTGAATTCGAATCCTGTAACGATCGCCAGTTTTCAAATTTGAAGTTTTTACGCCCTTTACCTTCTCGTTGGTGAACTTAAAGCGCGTAACCGCTGTTTGAGATACAAAACTGTCGAAGGCAAAATGCCGTACTAGGGCGGAGAGCGGAAGTTCGCTGCGATCAGCACCAAGGTCCGCACCGCGGACGGAGCGGACGTTGACTAGGCAGCTTGCATCTCGATTGCGGCGCGCATATATTGTAAATGCATTTACATTAATCCAAGGGCCTATCATGGACATCTCGCACAGCATCCGCATCGCCGCCCCTAGAAATCAGATCTTTGCGCGATACGCAGACGTGGTCTCATGGCCGACATGGGATAGCGAACTGATCGATGTTCACCTGCCGGCCTTTGCGCAGGGGGCATCGGGGTGGCTGAAGCCGCGTCAGGGTCCGAAGTCAAAAATCAAGCTGATCGAGATCAAACAGGACAGATGCTTTACCGTGGAAAGCGCGTTGCCCTTGTGCCGCATGCAGTTCGGGCATGATCTGGCCGATGAAGACGGCCAAACCCGCGTCACCCATTGGGTCTGCTTTACCGGCGCGCTTGCCCCCCTGTTTAGGCGGCTAATCGGCAAGGGCGTCGCACGCAGCCTTCCAGACACGCTGGCAGGTCTGAAGCTTGCTTGTGAAGCCGGGACCCCGAACGCATGAGTACTGAAAAACTGGACTGGGGGCAGATTTCCGCCTTTTCCGAACCGAAACTCAGCCCCGGCTTTACGTTGTGGCATGATTTCATGCGCTGGCAACGCGAGTTGAATGCGCGCTTGCGGCCGCTGGAACTCACGCAGCCGCAGTTTGCCGTTCTGGCTGTTTGCGCCTGGCTTTCCCGCGAGGGCCACGAAGTAACCCAATACGCGATTGTCGATTTCCTTGGGATGGATCGGATGCATATCTCGCAGATAGCGAGTCGCCTCGAGCAGAATGGTCTGATCGAAAGAAAAATGGCTACAACAGATATCAGAGCCAAGCATGTAAAGTTAACGGAGAAGGGGCAGAAACTACTGGCTCAGGCAATGCCGATAGTGGAAGAGTTCGACCGAGCGTTCTTTTCGTAACTCAGCGTGATGCCGAGAGTCAGCTAAGGGCTCCTTCCTGCCGTCCGCTGCGAAGGTCATGAAGGTCAGCTCTGGGCCGGTCGTGACGGTCGATAATCACGCTTGACCCGATGACAATGCGCAGCAGAAATTGACGGCTGCGAGCGCGTTTTGACCAATCCTGCGCGAACAACGAATGTTGGCTGTCGGGCTATCGCAAAAGCTCTTCCTCAAAGGGAAAGCGGGACAGTAGCTCGATACCCGCATCAGTCACCAAGACTTGTTGCTCCAGTTTGACACCTTCACCACCTCCGGTCTCACCGATGTAGCTTTCAACGCATATCGTCATGCCCGCCAGGATTTCACCGTCATAGCCTGCGTCCGGGAAATCACCTCTGTGGTAAAGGTAGGGATATTCCCCGGTCATGCCGCATCCATGCGCTGATAGATAGTAACGGTTTTCATAGTATTTCTCGGGAATATCCCACGCCCGATCAGCATAGTCTCGAAAGCTCATGCCGGCATGGAGAATGTCCATATTGCTGAGCACCTGCTCATACGCGACCTTGTATAGTTCGCGTTGCGTCGCCGTAGGTTTTCCGGGGCCAGAATGGAACGTGCGCGAGAAATCCGAATAATAGCCGTGGCACCCGACCACATCCGTGTCGAGCGCGATCAACTCGTTTTCGCCGATGACATTGCTGGATGTTTCCTGAAACCAAGGGTTTGTCCGGCCCCCCGCATTGAGCAGGCGTGTTTCACAGTAATCTGCATTCCGGGCGATTACCGATTGATGCAGCACAGACCATAGCTCGTTCTCGGTCATACCTGGACGGATGGCTTCTCGTAACTTGGCGACACCGTGTTCGGTGGCTCTTAGTGAAGCATTCACGCACTTCATCTCTTCGCTCGACTTGACCGAGCGGGCCATCTCTACGGGCTGTTGGGCGTCAACGATGCGCAGTCCGCAGTCTTTCAGAGCAATCGCCGTCCCTGCGTTCAGCCGTTCAAGCCCGACCGTTGCACCTTTTCCGACAAGCTCTTCGATCAGGTCGGCCATCTCTATGGCCCAAGCCTTTTCACGAGCATGGATTTCAGGCCCGGCGGCGACAAAGCTCGCAGTCTTGGATGGCCGCACCTCGTCAATGGTTTCGAACCCCTGGCCAAGGTGGAGACACCCCGTGAACTCAAACAGGATGGATTTTTCGGCTGTCAGCAGCAGGTACCGAGAGGGCGCGTTGCGCTGGCAAAAAACCTGCATGTTTCGGGCACCTGTCGCATATCTGATGTTGATCGGGTCCGAAAGAATGACCGCATCGACCCCGTATCGCTGCATTTGTTCGCGGACACGGCCAAGGCGATAGAGGCGCACGGCTTTCAAATCGATGCCTTCGCTTTCCGGAGCGCGATCAAGAAGCGCGATGCCAGCCAGATCGCTGCGCTCAGCGTGCCAGTCGAAATTTGCCATTTTGGATGTCCTTCTATGTGACACCCAAAACTACCGGCGTCACCAGTGCCTGAGAATATTGCAAATATTCGGCCTTCGTCATAACCATTGGGAATGGATAGCCGCCGAAAGTCCTTGCCGCCTCTTGATACGCTGGTGTTTTTTGAAGCCGCGTTGCGTGCAGGTAGTTTTAGCGCCGCCGCGTCGGAGCTCTATGTCTCGCAAGCGGCTGTCAGCAAGCGCATAAAGCAGTTGGAAAACTGGCTCGGCGCGGAGTTGTTCGAGCGCGGCGCACGCAGCCTGACACCGACACAGGCAGGGGCTCAGTTGGCTGATCCAGTCGCGATGGCGCTCGATTATCTTCAAGGTGCATTGACCCAAGTTCGGTCTCCGACCTCGCCCACCCTTCGCATCGCCGCAAATTCGGCGGTATCGGTCTTTTGGTTGTTCAAACGCCTGAAGTCTTTCGCGCTCAGCCCTGCATCTTGTCCTATTGAAACGAGCATCAAGGATGACCCGCGCGAACTGTTGTCCGAGACGAACGATATCGCGATTGTCTACGCCGATGAGGTACCAAAGGGTTGGTCCGGGATCCTTCTGATGGAAGAAGAGCTTGCCCCAGTGTCGTCTCCCGCAGGCGCAAAGCTTTTTGCAGACGATCCTGCTAGCATGCCTTTGCTGGACTACCAAAGACATGCTCCAGACTGGATCAATTGGGAGGTCTGGGAGCAGCGTGTGAGCAGCAGCCCATTCCATGGTCTTCCGAGGATGATGTGTCAGAGTTACAGCCACTCCATTGGTCAGGCTTTGGAGGGTGTCGGCATCGCATTGGCCAGTTGTTCACTATTGGAAGATGAACTTGTTTCCGGTCAGCTTGCTGTCTTGGCGGACGCCCCACTGAAGACAGGAAAGGGCTACTTTCTGACGTGGCAGCGGAAGGATGACACACGCACTCAAATTGACGATCTGATTATCCATCTGACGGCGCAGTGAGATTGGTAAGCGTGCAGCCAGCAGCAATTTTGTCCGCGCTGCAGACTTTCGATTTGCCGAAATGCGGCACGATCGACGAATGGCCGGTCTGGTGAAGCTGCATTGCTGCGTCGAGTAAGGCGACGAACGGCAGGTTCGAACCGGTCCCGGCACCCTGCACAAAGGGTGGAGAGCGGAAGTTCGCTTCACACGTCCTGAATGTCAGGTATCTTGGCATCTCTGATCTGCACGGGTTAACGCCCATGTCTGGCGACAGCGAAAACCTCCAATTTCGGGTTTGAAACACGCCCAAGCAGGTGGCAATGTGGGGTATATTCCTATGAAAGGTTATTGACCTGTGCCACATACCATTTCTCGACTTGCGATCGTCGGTTTCCTTGTCCTCATGTCTCATCCGGTTTCAGCGAATTCATTGCTGCGGCAGATCGAAAATACGGGTCTGACACAAGAGGATATCAATATGATGGTCCGATCTGGCGGAGGCCTCTATGCCGACGGCAATGCCAAGCCGGGTGACGATACCATCTGGTCCAACCCCGAGACTGGCGCGCATGGTTCAGTCGAAGTCTCAACGGTGTCTGGCAATTGCGTGGGGTTGAGCTACAAGTTCATGACACGCCGAAAGCCCCAGATTCACACCGTACAGACACGGCGATGTCTTGATAATGGTCAGTGGCGTCTTGCCCCCTGAACACCTTGCGCTTTATGGCAAGTACCCGGCCTCAAGTTCCGCATGAATTTGCGTAAGTGGCGTCCATCAGTAGCAGGGTGCGCCCGCATATTGCGTAATTTTTTGCGCCCCCTGCAACCCCCTCTTGCCTCCGTGTTCGGCGTCCGCATCATACAGAAATCCAGCCCATGCTGAGGCCCGTTCCGAAGAGCGGTCAGCGACGATTTTCAAAAGCGAATGGTCGCTCCGATGAGGGGACCGGTCATGCTTCCATCAAAGTCTGCCCCGTTTTTGTTGTAGTCGACATAGAGATGGCGCCACCCTGCCGAGAGATAGAAACGATCACTGACCTTGTAATTTGCAGTCACCGCAGTCTGCCATGTAAAGTCGGACCCGGTACCAAATCCGCCTGCGTCAACGTAGGCCAGCAGGGACCAGCGGGGCGATAGTCTCGTATTCGCTCTCAGTGCGATGATGGGATCCGCAAAATTGGCCTCAGGCGCGACACTCACACCAGCCAACGGCACAGACACCAGCCCGTTGATGCTCCAGAACCTCGCGCCGCCAAGCAGGTCGAGCGTCGTCTGTCGTTCGGCGTGGAAACGTTTGCCTGCTGCCAAGGTCGCCGAGCGCATTGTCAACTCACCCGAGGCAGCGATGCCGGGTGGCACCCGACCACTGCGCGACGACGAGGAATACGTTAGATCACCGAACAGGACGAGGTCACCCCGACGCGCCAGTGCCGTCATGAAGAAAGCCGCGTCCAGATCTTCGAGCACATCGGAAAAGGAATTGTCGAAGGACAGCCGCGGCGCAATCGGCAACGGCCTGAAGTCCCCCGAGACGCCCGCGCCCCAGCCATAGACGGTGACTTGCCCGGACCAGTCGCTTGGGTCGGCCTTTGCCCCGTTGGGCGCCAAAAACGTCCCGACGCATATCAACCCCGCTGCGACTATTGAACGGGCTCTCGCAAGACTATCGAACGGCATCACAGCGTCTCCTTGAAGACGCGCCCGCCCTTCATGACAAGGCGCAGGTTCGTTTCGGGATCGGCGAGAAAGTCCAGATCAGAGGCCGGGTCGCCATCCCAAACGAGTATATCCGCCAGCGCACCTTCGGCGATGATGCCAAGCCTGCCGGGGTAGGGGGATCGCTCGCCAGACATTTCCAGCAGTCGGCCGGCGTCGCCTGTGGCCATGCGCAAAGCATCGAACGTCGACATGAAACGCGTCAGTTTGCCAAGTTGGCGGCCCTGCGTGGCTGCGCCAGTCGGGTTGAAAAGAACATCCGTGCCGAAGGCCATGTTCACGCCTTCAGCGCGGCCGGATTCAAAGGCCCGAATTGTGCCTTGGGCAACTTGCTGCTGCTTGGCGCGGCTTCTGGGGTCGGAATATTGGTTCGCGTCCTCGTCGGCAAGGAAGGGCTGAATGCTCCACCAGGCATCGGCCTCGGCCATGGCCTTGATGGTCGCCTCATCGGCCAGTTGTCCGTGCTCGATGGATCGTACACCGGCCTCGAGACAACGCATGATGCCGGTGGGCGTGTAGACATGCGCACAGACATAAGTGCCCCAGTCGGCCGCGGCCTCTACTGCTGCGCGCATCTCGTCCAATGTGTATTGCGCGGTATCCAGCGGATCATAGGGCGAGGCCACACCGCCACCTGCCATGATCTTGATCTGGCTCGCACCGCGCATCAGTTGTTCGCGGGTCCGGCGCAAGACCTCGGCGCGTCCGTCCGCAATAGCTGCGACGCCTGCGCGCTCGGTATAATCCAGCGGCTCGCCCGCTGCCTTTGGCAAGGCTGTCGTCATGCGGAAATCACCATGGCCCGAGGTTTGCGACAACATGGCTCCGGACGGAAAGATGCGTGGTCCGGTCACGGCACCCTGATCCACGGCCATCTTCAGGCCAAAGACCGGCCCGCCAGTGTCGCGAACGGTGGTAAATCCACGCATGAGCGTGGCCCCTGCCTCGCGGCCCGCCATAAGATGGACCCAGCCGATATCCTGCGTCAGCGCCGCGACCTGACTGATCCCGACCAAGGTGGCATGCCAGTGGCAATCTATCAGCCCCGGGGTTACGGCGCGTCCGCCGCAGTCGATGATGTCGGCGTCCTCTGGTCCCGTCCCGCTGGCTGGCATGGCGACGATGCGGCCCGCCTCGACAAGAATGTCGCGTCCTGTCTGCATTTCGGGCGTGCTGCCGTCAAAATAGCGCAGGTTCGTCAGCACCGTCGCCCGGCCCGGGGTCTGCGCCCGAAGATCGTTGGGCGCCAGCCCAAAACCGGCGAACATGCCCACGACAGCCGACATGCCGCCCAGCATCCTGCGCCGTGAAATGTCGGCCTCTATTCGCTGCATGGCGGCCTGTGTTGCGGGCGCCCCGCACAGGCATGGGTTTATCGGCTCGATGCCGGCTTCAATGCTTTCAATACATGATAAACACATAAAACAGGCCTCCAAAATACTTTCGGCCAAGCCGAAATTTCAATGCGGTCAATTCTAGGTTGCTTGAAGTGCGAGGCAACCGGATTGCATGTTTAATTTTGGGAAATGACCTTCGGGAATGTTCTTTGATCGCTTCGGCGTCGGTCCGGTTCCGCCTTACTTGAGGCCGTTGGAACAACCCATCTGAAAGCCATTGTCGCAATGCGCCATGAGTTTCTCGGTGTCCGAGGGCGACCAGTTTTCGGGATCGGTCACTTCGACCCAAGGCGCGATGTAATCTTGCGCATAATAGGCATGGCCATGTCCCGACGGCGCGCCAAAGGACAACGCCATGTCCAGCGCAAGTTGAAACTGCGTTACAACCGGCACGAATATAAAATGATCGGTCATGTCGGCAGCCGGTGGATCCTGCATCCAAGGCGGCGCGCGCCACAGCGAATAGGGATCGTAGAATACGACCGGGTCGCTCGAATACTGCAGGAAGACGATGCGCATCGGCCCCCAAGACGCCTCGGCCTCCGAGGCGTCTGCCGTATGCGATGCATAGCGCACCAACGATCCGTCCCCAATCCTTGGCAGAACCCACGGGCTACCCGGCGCGCGTTGCCGCTGGACATAGTTCCAGAAAGCCGAAGGGAAGGGTGGCCCGGCCCAGAACGCGCCGTCGATCGGATCGTCCAGCAAGCGAAACAGGTTGGTTGCATACATCGACGACCATGCCCCGAGGCTGAGCCCATGCACGTAAAGACGCGGCCGGGCCTCCGGTGGCAGCGTCTTCCAGTAGCCATGCACAGCCTCCTGCAAGGCGGTCGCCTGCTCCAGTCCGGTCCGGGTCTCGAGGATGAGGGCAAGGGGTGACTGAAGGTAGGAATACTGCGCGGCGACTGTCGCGATGTCGCCGCCATGCATGTATTCGACCGGGTCATGCGCTCCCGGGTCCATCCAGCCAGTCCCCGTCGGGCTGGCCACGATCAGCACCGCGCGGTCAAATGCCCCTTGGCGCTTCAGCTCATCCAGCGCAAGCTTTGCTCTCTCCTGCGGCGTCTCGCCGTTGGCCCGACCCACATACACCCGGATCGGGTCCAACGCCGGCCGGCCGGTCAGGGCCGAGATCGCGGCGGCGTCGGGTCCTGAAGTGATGAAGTCCCGCCCCGGCGCCCCGATGGCGGCCCAGTCGATCAGCGACGCGGCGCTGCCGGTCATCCGAGGGTCCGACGGCGGTGGTGGAGAATTGTCGAAGAGCGCCTGCGCGGCCTCATAGCTTTCATCAAGGCCGGACACCACGCGGTCGAATAGTCCATCGCGCGTCACGATGAAAAGAAGCGCTGCAATGGTGACAAAGCCGAGCACATTGGCACGGCGCGGCGGCATGACGCGATAAAACCTTGCCCGAACCAAGCGGAAAAGGGTCGCAACGAGGCGCCCCATAATGAAGGCAACGGCGAACACGGCGACTGCCAGCATCAGG
>NZ_FRCB01000018.1 GCF_900142765.1 Roseovarius litoreus | reverse complement strand
GCCCCGAATGACTGGCAGGTGGGCCAGACCGGCAAGGTGGTGGCGCCCGAGCTTTACATCGCCGTCGGCATCTCGGGCGCGATTCAGCACCTCGCGGGCATGAAGGACTCCAAGATCATCGTCGCGATCAACAAGGACGAAGAGGCCCCGATCTTCCAGGTCGCCGATTACGGCCTTGTGGCCGATCTCTTCGCCGCCGTGCCGGAACTGACCGAAAAGCTCTGACATTCGGGCCGGCACGCAAATTTCACTCGCCGGAAACACAACGGGCTCGTGCCCTTAATGGAGAAAGTAGCTATGAAAAAGACTGCGTTATCAGTTGTTGTGACGATGCTTGCAACTGCAGGCGGCACGGCTCAGGCCAATGAGAGTCTTAATGTTTCTGCCTATGGCGGCAGCTGGGGCGATGCGCTTCAGGCGTGTATCTTCACGCCGTTCGAGGAAGCGACGGGCATCGACGTCGTTGTGGAACCAAGCGCATCATCGGTTACCCTGAGCAAACTGCAGGCTGAAGCCTCATCGCCGATTATGGATGTTGCCTGGATGGATGGCGGTGTTTCCGAACTGGCGCGGGATAGCGGAGTGGTGGCACCGATCGATCCCTCACTCGCACCAGGCCTTGCTGGCGTGATTGATCAAGCGAAGTACAAGACCGAGGGCGGCGGCATCTATGCAGTGGGCAATGGCTATTTCGCTGTCGGCATCGTCTATAATTCCGAAGAGATCACGACGCCTCCGACCTCATGGGAGGACTTGTGGAACGCCGAATATGCCGGCCGCGTTATTCTGCCGAGCGCCGTCAACTCGATTGGGGTGCCGATCTTTGCCGCCTTCAATGCGCTGGCAGGCGGAACGCTCGATGATCTCACACCGGGCATCGAAAAGATGAAGACCCTCGAGCCGGCGCTCTTCTTCGATTCCTCGGGCGTCGCCAATAGCGGTTTCCAGACCGGTGAAGGTGTGATCGGAGCACATTATGCGACACAGGCATTCACCATGGCCGATGGCGGGCTGCCCATCGCCTATGCCATTCCGAAGGAAGGGGCGATGGCGTCCGACATTCGCATCCATATCGTGAAGGGGACCAAGAACAGCGAGGCCGCACACAAACTGGTGGATTTCGCTGTGCAACCTGCACAGGCCGGATGCCTTGCTACGAGACTTCAGGTCGGTCCTTCCACCTCTGGTGTAGAGCTGCCGCCTGAGGTCGCTGCGCGTATGCCGTGGGGCGCGGATGGATCGATAGACGATCTCGCGGTAGCAGACTGGACCGCAATAAACGCCTACCGCGATGCGCTTTCCGAAGCCTGGACACGGCTTGCAAGCGGAAACTAAGAAAACTGCACCGGGGGCCGACCGGCCCCCGGTATCTGCTTTTGAAAAGGAACGAGCATGGCGCAGGAACTGATCCGGTTGGAGGGAGTGTCGCGGAAGTTCGGCTCTGTGACCGCGTTGGCCGACGTATCGCTGAGCGTGGAGCGTGGCGAGTTCCTCGCTTTGCTTGGGCCATCGGGGTGCGGCAAGACCACGCTCCTGCGCATGATAGCGGGTTTCCTCGACCCATCGTCCGGCACACTGGCCATTGGCGGAAAACAGATGAATGGCGTGCCTGCGGATCATCGCCCGGTAAACACCGTGTTTCAGAACTATGCTCTCTTTCCGCACATGCATGTCGCTGAAAACATCGCTTTTGGCCTGAAACGCAAACGCCTAGACCGGGCCGAAATCGCGAGCCGCGTCAGTGAAGCTCTCGCGATGGTTGGCATGGAGGAGTTTGCAGCGCGATTGCCCGGAGAGCTGTCCGGCGGACAGCAACAGCGTGTCGCGCTGGCACGCGCCATCGTCAATCGTCCCGATGTTCTTTTGCTGGATGAACCACTTGCGGCGCTCGACCTCAAATTGCGCAAACGGATGCAGATCGAATTGAAGCGTCTGCACGAGAAACTGGGCATGACCTTCATCCTTGTGACCCACGACCAGGAAGAGGCGCTGACGATCGCAGAGCGCATCGTCGTGATGGATCATGGACGGATTGCGCAAGTCGGGTCGGGTCAGGAGATCTATGATCGGCCGGCAACCCGTTTCGTAGCGGATTTCATAGGCGAGGCTAATCTCATGCCCATGGGGCTGGAGTGGTCGAGCGACGGGAGCGGGGCTATTGATCTGCCAGACGGGTTGCGGGCGCAAACCGTCGATGGGTCAACGATTATGATCCGGCCGGAAAGCATCGAACTCGTCGACGAGAAACCGGAGGGCTGGGTCATAGGGCAGGGAAGGCTTCGCCAGACGATCTTTCGTGGTGCCGGATGGCGCCTTTATGTAGACTTGCCGCAAGGGCAGGAAATCGCCATCGATACGAAATCTTCGGATCAGCCCATGATTGCGCCTGGTGACCCCGTGCAATTCGGATGGCCGGCAGAGCGTTGTCGGGTGCTCACGCAATGAGCGGTGTTGCGAGGAGTGAACTGCGATGAGGATCGGATTTTGGGGAGCGATCCTGCTTCTGGCGGCGCCTTTGGCCTTCATGCTGGCCTTTTTCGCCGCGCCGTTTGTTGCCATCGCCTTCAACAGCTTGCAGGATCCTGATGGCGGGTTGAGCATGTCCAACTACGTGCGCCTTGTCACCGACCCCTATTATCTGAAGGCGATGGGAACCACGCTGTCGATCGCTGGGTGGGTGACACTGATCACCCTCCTGCTAGGCTATCCGCTGGCGTATTTCATGGTCTTCAGGGTGCGCAAGCGCTGGCTGAAACGTATTCTCTACATCCTCGTGGTGACGCCGCTGTTCACCAGCAACGTCGTTCGCGCCTTCAGCTGGATCATTCTTCTTGGACGGAATGGCTTTGTAAACGATCTACTGATCTGGCTTCACCTGACCGACAAGCCGTTGCCCCTGTTGTTCAACAAGGTCTCGATCATCATTGGCCTTGCCTACATCATGCTGCCGTTCATGATACTGTCGGTCGCGGCGATCCTGCAGAACCTCGATCATAGACTCAAGGACGCCGCGCGCGACCTTGGAGCAGGGCCTTGGAGCACGTTCTTTCATGTGACCTTGCCATTGAGCCTTCCCGGCATCGTATCCGGCGCCCTCATGGTCTTCACGCTCTGCGTTTCGGCCTATGTCACGCCGAGCATACTCAGCGGCGGTCGAGAGGTCGTTATGTCGATGCTGGTGTTCCAGCAGTATGCGACTGTTTTGAATTTCAGCTTTGGTGCCACCCTCGCCGTGGCATTGCTGATCACGGCATTCCTACTGCTTGCCGTATATCACAGCGCTCGATTTGCCTTTGCGAAGGCCCGCCAGATGCGAGGAAACCATGCTGCATAAAATAATCGGGCGATACGGGCTTGGGCTCTTCAGTTGGCTGGTGGTCCTCTACTTGTTCTTTCCTTTGGCCGTCTTGATCGCCGCTTCGTTTACCGCCTCCGACTTCCTGGCATTTCCGCCATCGAGTTTTTCGCTCAGATGGTACGCGCGTCTTGCCGCGAATTCGCAGTTTATCGATGCTGCTTGGGTCAGCGTGAAACTTGCCGGCCTGGCGACCGCAATCTCGCTTTTTCTGGGTGTTCCTACGGCTCTGGTTCTGTCGCGTAACAGGTTCCCTGGACGGGCGGTACTAAGCGCGCTTTTTATCTCGCCGCTTCTCCTTCCGGCGATCGTGATCGGTGTGGCAATACTCCAATACGCGCATCTGCTGGGTTTTGCCCGGACATTCCTCGCGTTGCTGGTCGGCCATGTAGTGATCATGATTCCCTACGTCATCCGAACCACTATGGCATCGCTAGGCGGGCTGCCGATGAACATCGAGGAAGCGGCGCAGGATCTCGGCGCCAACCGGTTGGAGACTTTCTTCCTCATCACGCTGCCGCAGATAAAGCCCGGCGTGATCGCGGGGGGGCTGTTTGCGTTCATCATGTCCTGGATCAACGTCGAGGTGAGCATTTTCAACTCAACTGCGGCGCTCGTTCCGATCCCCGTGAAGCTGTTCAATTACATTCAGTACAACATCGATCCGCTCGTCGCGGCATTGTCGGCAATTACTGTCTACGTCGCGTTTGGTGTGGTGTTCGCCATCGACGCGCTGATCGGAATAGACAAGGCAACGAACGGACAAGGCTGAATGTGCGGTGATGGCGATGCCGAATCGCAGCACGTCTGCCTCGGCCAGCGTCACCTCGTTGGTCAGCTCGCCCGCACTCTTTTACCGGCCGGCCCGCGGGTGATCGACCCGCGTTGCGGTGTCGAATGAGAGCATTAGCTGCGCACCTTGCAGGGCTGGATGCGCGAGGCGGTCGACGGGTGAAAGCACGGCAAGCGAGGCCTGACGCGCCAAGAAAAAAGACTCCGTTGGTGCTGAATGGTCTGCATTAGTTTCCGCTGGCCAGTGCCGGTAAGAACAAGGTTATTCTCGGAAACGCGATCAGGATGGCTAAGGTCAGAACATCCATCGCTATGAACCAGAATACGCCCTTGAAGATCGTGGTCAGTGGAATCTTTCGATCCAACGCCGAGTAGATCACGAATACATTGAGCCCGATCGGGGGCGTGATGAGGCCTATCTCCAGCATTTTGATGGTGAGAATGCCAAACCATATCAGGTCAACATTCATCTCCTGCAGGGTAGGCAGAAAGATCGGGAGTGTAATCAACATCAAGCCGATCGCATCGATGAACATGCCTAAAACGATGTAAACCACTGCGATCACCAGCAGCATCTGGATCGGTGATGTGATGGTATCCGTGAAGGCAGTCGAAATTGCGTCAGGCACACCGCTGATTGTCAGCATGCGCGAGAACATCAAGCTGCCGACCGCGATAATGAAAATTGATGCCGTGCTTTCAACCGTTTCGCGGATCGAGTTGGTCAGAATCCTCCAGTTCAGATTTCCCCTGATGAAAACGATCAGTAGCGCAAGCGAGGCGCCGAGAGCACCCGCCTCAGTCGGAGAGAATATGCCGAAGAAAATCCCGGTCATGATTGAAAAAATCAGCACCGGAAGCGGCCAAACATCTAGGAGCGCAGAGCCAAACCGCTGGACCGAAAAAGGAATCTCGCTGCGTGGTGCCAATTCGGGGTTCATCCGCGCCCGGAGCCAGATCATACCCATGTAGATCAACGCTGACAGAATACCGGGCAAGATTCCTGCGACGAACAATTGGCCGATCGACTGATTGGCAAAAATGCCGAACAAGATCATTAAAATACTGGGTGGGATAAGCGAGCCCAAAGTGCCGGAGGCGGCGACTACGCCAGTTGCAAGCCCAGGGTGATACCCAGCCTTGAGCATTTCCGGGACGGCAATACGTGACATCGCCGCTCCTGTTGCGAAGGTTGATCCCGAGGCTGCTGCAAACAGGGCGCATGCGCCAACACTCGCGTGGGCAAGCCCTCCATGCACGCGTCCGAGCGCCAGTTTCATGAAATCGAATAGCCCCGAGGTGAGCCCGCCATTAGCTGCCAGATAGCCCATTAGCAGAAACATTGGGATCGCCGACAGCGACCAGTCACCAACAAAATTATAAGGAACAGCGGTGATCATTGCGAGACCAGATTCCGGCCCGATCATGATTGCCAACCCGGCAAGGCTGACCAGTACTAGTGTTACCCCAATGGGCACCCGCAGCACCATCAGGCCCAAGACCACGCCGATGCCACTCCAACCGACGGTCAGATCAGATACCAGCATCGAGTTTCCTCCGTTTGTGCAACGAGAGCACGATTAGGCACAGTGCGGCGAAACCCATCCCGAGCGGCAGCACCGCCTTCGAGGGCCAGATCAACAATCGTGCTTCACCCATTGAGAAGTTGCCGGATTGAAACGACCGCCAAGCATCGATTGCGGTTTGGTAGGCAAAGACTGTGTAGAAGAGAATAGATGCAAGCAAAGCGAGAATGTTGCAGCATCGGCGCATTGGCGAGCCAAACCGTTCATAGAACACGTCTACCGAAACAGTCTTATTGTGCAGCTCCATCAGCGCGAGCGGGAGAAATACGACGATAACCATATAGTAGTGGCCCACCATTTCGACGACGCCGCTCATCTGGTAGATTCCAGTGGAACGCAGTACGACGTCCGTTGTGACGTGAAGCATCATTAAAACGAGGCCCATTCCAGCCAGCCAACTAAAAAGGCCTGCGAACCAACGCAGGGCCATTTCGAAATTTTCCATGAATTCTTCCCTTGTACTAAGTGGGCAGGGCTAGAATAACAGCCCTGCCTTTCGCACATTTCTTAGTTGACGCCATAAGTGGCAGCGTCGATCCGACTGAAAATTTCTTGCTCCACCAGAGTTTGGAAAGCGGCAGCGTTGTTACGATCGATGTCGGTCAACAGATTTTCCCACTTGGCATAGGTCGTCCGGTACTCTTCGATCAGCGGGTCCATATTCTCCACGCCAAATCGTTCTTTGGCGATCTGGCGAAGTCCGCCGTAATCATTGGCGATGAAGCCCTCACGCACATTGAGCAGGCTCTGGTCAGGCGCAACAAATTCAACGCCTTTTTCCCGTGCGATCAGGCTGACTTCTTCCACAGCGTTCGCATAAGCGATTTGAGTAGTGACGAAGGCTTCCATGTTGCTTTGCAGTAGCTGGCCCCGCTCCTCGGCTGTGAGGCCGCTCCAGAAATCGGGATTGTAGGCCCAGGTGAAACCGGCCGAATATACCCCCATCGGGAGTTCGATCACGTAATTGACGACATCCCAAAGACTTGAGCTGCGCAAATGTGTCTTGTCATTACCGGTGCATGCCAGCAACCCGCGTTCCATGTTGGTATAGATTTCCGAGGACGGAACGCTGACTGAAGTCGCGCCCAGTGCCTCCGCAAAAGTGGCCCAGACGCCGCCAGGCATGCGAATCCGCTTGTTCTTGATCTGGTCATGCGTGGTCAGCTTTTCTTTGCACATTAAATAGACAACCGGGCCAGCATTTGCCCCGGCGAAAATGACCCCGTTGTTTGCCCATTCCTCCTGCATAGCTTCGTTGAAGAAGCTCATTTCGGTGATCGTCAAAGCCGCCGCTGCCGCGTCTTCGGCACCGAAGGCAACGTAGGACAGGATGTTGGTGATTGGCAGTTCGCCGGGTGTGTAGGTGCCAGCGTGGTAACCAACATCAACGATGCCGTCTCGGACGCCCTGCATCGAAGCCGCCGGCGGCACCAGAGCCCCGCCGGTGAAGACCTTGAAATCGAATCTGCCGTTGGAACTCTCGCGAAGCTTGTCGGCCCAGTCGATGTAGGCGTGCTTCGACATAATATGTACCGGTTCGAACCAGATGTTGGCCTTGAGCTTTTCTGCCGAAGCCATGCTGCCGGCGGCAGTGAGGCCAATAGCAGCGGTTATAAGCAATTGTTTCATGGTAGTCGTCTCCCTGGTGGTTGGTTTGGTTGGAAAGTAGGCGAGCTCATCCGTCTGGCATATCGCGGCTGCCCACCTCGCAGGCGCGCAATCCGCGATCAAAGCCCGCCAGATCGAACCGGCCGCGCAGACCGATTGCGACAAGTACGGGTTCAGCCGGAAGCAGGTCTGGTTGAGCTGGGCGAAGTGACCAGCGTTGCCCGACGAGTTGGAATATTCCGGTCGTCTGTTTTGCCAATGGCAAGAACCCCTTGGCGCGCAGCAGGCCGTCTGGCGCAATGGCGAGAAAATTCCTGAGACGGTCCGCGTCGATCGGGGCGTCTAGGTGGAGTACCCCAGTGCAGAAAGTCGCTTCGGAAATAGGCGATCCGCTCTGAAACTTCCCAAAGGATGACATTGGAGCGCGCGCGTCCAGCATGAATTCTGCTGGGATATTCGCGTTCTTGACAGGAACGAAATGCGCTGATGTGAACCGCTTTTCTAGTTCGGCCTTTATGTCCCGGAGTCTGTCTTTGCTCAGCAAGTCGGTCTTGTTGAGAAGAACAAGATCCGCTGCTGTGATTTGGCGCTCGACAAGAGCCGATAGGTCTGGATGGGCGGCCTGCGCTAGTATCTGCGGCGCATCCACCAAGGTGATAACCGAATTCAAAGTCAGCCCGTCATTGAACAGGCAGGTATGCGCAACCGAAGCCGGGTCCGCGACGCCGCTTGCTTCGAGAACGATTGCGTCGGGCGGTGTCTTGGAATGAACAAGACTGTCTATGGCCTCGGTCAGCCCACCGGCGATGGAGCAACACACACAGCCGTTCGATAGTTCGATCACGTTCTCGGCACGATGCTTCACTAGGGCCGCATCGATATTGACGGCCCCGAAGTCATTGACCAGCGCAGCGATCCGCAGTCCGTGCTCCCCGCTCAGCAGGTTGTTGAGCAACGTCGTTTTCCCCGCGCCGAGGAAGCCTCCTAGTATGGTAATCGGTATGTGCACAGCGGTAGAGCTGCGGCTGTTCAGCATCTGCGCCGCCTGACCTAACCCGAGTAAGGTGTGCCAGGTCTCTGCCAAATCCTCCAGTGTACCGGCCCGCGGCAGGGTCTTGTCGCGCTCCAACGTCATTGGCCTTGACCCCGCTGTGATTGGAACTTCCGGCCGCCTAGCACGGTGCCCCAGACCTTGACCTGGTCGAGCGTTTCGGGCGCTTCGTATGGATCGCTTTCCAGGATCGCGAAATCGGCCAGCTTGCCCGGTTCGAGGCTGCCGATGTCGTCTTCCATGCGCAGCAGATAGGCAGCGTCGATGGTGATGGCACGAAGCGCGCGATCGAGTTCGATCCTCTCCCCGGGCGCAAGAACCTGGGTTCGGTCGCGGGACATGCGCGTGGTCGCGATCCAAGCGGCAACGAGCGGTCGCATGGGCACCACGACTAGTGCGAAGTCCGAGTGCAATCCGAAGGTCACGCCTTCGCGGGCCATGCTGCCCAAGCGAGCCGTCGTCTCCGCCCGGTCGGGGCCGAGGCCTTGCAGGTTTTGCAACTGTGCCCGGTAGTGAGTCAGGTAATTATTGACGCTCGCCTGTCCGCCAAGGCGCGCCAGTCGGCGAATTTGCTGCGTTGAGGCCACTGGAAAATGCTCGATCGTAAAGCGGTGATCGAAACGGGGTTTGCGCTGTTGCAACTGATCGAGCGCATCCAAAACGGCCTGGACTGCCTCGTCGCCATTGGCGTGCACATGCAACTGCTCGCCCGCTTCCCAGTAAGGAAGAAGCGTTTCGGCCATCTCGTCCCAGATCAGGTCGCCGCGTAGCCCATTTGTTCCGTCTAGGTAGCCGGGAAAGCCGACGCGCAACGACATTGCCTGATATGCGCCGTCGCTCCAGAACTTCACCCCGTTGTAGCGCAATTTTTCGGTGTTTCGGTTCCGCAGCTCGGCCAAAGCCCTCGGTCCGTCTGAACCGAACTTGTCGCGCAGTGCGACCCCCGTGGGAACCAGAACCATGCGGAGGGGAAAGCCAGAGTCGGGGACGGCGGAATGATAGTCTCGACACTCGGCATCGAAATCGTTGAGACCTACACCCAAATCAGCTGTTGTGGTGATCCCCGCGTCGATTGCGCTTGTTGAGAGCGCTCTCAAACCCTCTGCCGCACCGCCGGGACGGGAAAGCTCCTGCTTGAAGGGGTCCATTGCCAGGCGTGTGGCCTCCATTTCGGCAAACACACCGTTCAGTGTTCCATCCGCGTCCCGACCAAGCCCATGCACGTTGAGACCGGGATCAATGTCCAGGAGGTCGAGCATGGCGCTGTTCACGTACAAGAAATGCACGGCGTAGGAGAGCACCCAGACCGGGCGCGTCGTACTGATCGCATCAAGGTCATGGCGATTCAGGTGCCCACCATGCACGGCAGGGTCGAAGCCCCATGCAAAGAGCGGACGATTGGGGTCATCCATCGCTGCATCGACCGCTCGCAGGCGGTCGATGACCTCCTCGCGCGAATTTAGGGCTGGACCGGTTCCCGCTGGGGCCTCGACCGGTCCGACATAGTGCAGAGAGGCCAGATTGCCGGACCAACGCAGGTGCGTATGCGGTTCGACGAGGCCCGGCATGATGACCTTGTTCGCGAAACTGTCGTCGATCTCGTATTCATAGTGCTCCAGCCATGGCGCGATGGATGCCAATGTGCCCACGGAAACGATCCGACCGTCCATTACGGCAACAGCGCTGGCAAATGGTCGGCCGGGGTCCATCGTAATGATACGCTTGGCTGTGTAGACGGATATCTTGCTCATCGTAGAAAACACCTCCCTCTTTCCCTGGATTGCGCACTCCGATTCCGATCCCCTCATCGACTGTCAGCGCGAGGAGTTTGTTGGAGATCTTCGAGCGTATGATTTCAGGTCATGGGGTAGCGTAGATCCCGTTGAAAAATTCGGAAAATGAATCTTTGGCGCAGTGGTGCATGAAGAAAATTCATGGGTCGACACTCTCCGTGCCGCCGGAGCTTCGCTTCGACGAAGCCTGCGGTGGTCACGGAGAGTGCTGCGTTCGCTGCAAAGCAGTGGAGCCAGTAGTTGTCAATCCGCGGGAGGGATCTGTCATCGTAACAGGTGCGAAACGACGTTTGTTCAGGCGGATGCTTGGGCTGGGCTGTCGGTCAGGGCCTTGAAGCTCGGAAGCCCGTGTTGAGAAAACCAGTTCCAGAACAGCTTTATTCCTGGCTTGCTGAGGCTACGCGTTGAGACCGTCATGTAGTAGCTGTCAGATGTTTTGATGGACTGCCGAAAGGGGCGCACGAGTCGGCCGCTTCCGACCATTTCGTCTAGCAGTGGGAATGGCCCAAGCGCGACGCCCTGCCCAGCTGCGGCAGCTTCAATCATCATCCCCGGATCTTCGAAAACCCATCCCGAGGTGGTCGCAAGCTCTGGATGGCCAGCATTCGAGAGCCAATTCGACCATCCAGAGTGATCGATTTCATGAAGGAGTGTTGTTTGCCCCAGGGTCTCGGGTCCGAATTCAGGTGGGAGGCTGGCGGCCAGGCGAGGACTCGTCACAGGGCTGTAATCCATATCGAACATTTTAGCCCCAACGAACCCGTCCGCGATCTTGGTGTCCCAGAGCAGGGCGATGTCAGTGTCCGCAGGTTGTATCGGTGCGCCGCAAATCAAATGCTGAAAACGAAAACGGATGTTCGGATGTTGTCGGGCGAACTCCCCAAGTTGCGGCAGCAGCCACCAGTTGAATATCAATGGCGGACTGCTCAACGTTAGCGTGTCACGCAGCTCACTGTCGGGAAGATCAGTGCTAATCTGTGCGAGGTTGTTGAAAGCGGATTCGCAAGCATTGAACAGGCGGCGCCCCTCGGCAGTCAGCCGGATTGATCCCCGCGCTCTGTAGAACAACGGTACACCGAAATAGGTCTCGAGAGATTTGACCTGGTGACTCACTGCGCTTTGGCTGATCGACAGCTCCTTCGCAGCAAGCGTAAAGCTCATCTGCCTCGCTGCGGCTTCGAACGCGCGAAGTGGGTAGAGGGGAGGTAGGCGGCGGCTGGACACTGTATGAATTCCATTCATGCTGAGCCTGATTATTATGCCTTTTACATCAATTTAGCAACAGCCTTATGGTCCCTGCATAAGTTCAATGCATGCCATATGGAGGGTTGCGGATGCAGGGCTCAGCACGAGTTGTAGTCGTCGGCGGTGGTGTCGTGGGGTGTTCGGTCCTCTATCATCTTGCGAAGAAAGGATGGAGCGACGTCGTTTTGTGCGAACGCACGGAATTGACGGCTGGCTCGACATGGCATGCGGCCGGCAATGTGATCACCTACACGTTGGACGAAACCGTCAGCCGGTTGAACCAATATGGCGCTGATCTCTATGCACAACTTGAAGATGATACCGGAGTCCCTTCGGGTTACCATCAATGTGGCAATCTGCGACTGGCCACGCACCCTGACCGCATGGACGAGTTCAAACGCTATATGGGGCTGGCCCGGCAGACCGGGGTGGAGGCACATCTGGTCTCGCCTGACGAAATCCGAGATCTGTGGCCGTTTATGAACATCGAGGGCGTCTTGGGTGGTCTCTACAATCCCGGTGACGGCCACATTGCTCCGGCCGACCTGACCCAAAGTTTTGCCGCCGGAGCGCGGAAATATGGCGCAAAGATCCACCGCAGTACCGAGGTGACCGGGTTCACCGAAACTCCTACTGGTTGGATCGTGCACACGTCCCGCGGGGACATTGCGTGCGAACATGTGGTCAGCTGCACCGGGAATTACACCAAGCAGACGCTGGGGCTCTTGGGGTTGCCTGCCCACGCTGTATCGCTGCGCCACCAGTTCATCGTCACGGAACCCATCCCCGAATTGATCGAACGCCGCAAAGCGGGACTGCCGGAAATGCCTGTGATGCGTGACCCCGAACAGGTTTTTTATTGTCGCCAGGAGGGCGATGGCCTCGTCATGGGGGCCTATGAGGGTCGCGGCGAGACGTGTTTTGTCGACGGCGTTCCGTCCAGTTTCGGCATGGAGCTCTTCCCCGACCAACTTGACGCCATGCTGCCCTATCTCGAAACGGCCATTGAGCGGATCCCGCTGCTGGAGACCGCTGGTGTCCAAAGTGTTGTAAACGGACCGCAACCCTATACGCCGGACGACCTTCCTTACACTGGCCCGGCTTTTGGCAAACGCAATTTCTGGCTCGGCGAAGGCAACCCGTTCGGCGTGACCTTGTCTGGTGGTATCGGGTGGCAACTGGCGGAATGGATTGTCGAAGGTGCGCCCACAATTGACATGCGGCCCTGCGACAGTCGGCGGTTCGGCGAGTATGCCACGCGGACTTGGTCGGCGCGGAAAACAGAAGAGGCCTATGAACGCACCTATCTTCTGCCAAAACCCGGAGAGGAATTGCCGGCCGCGCGCATCCTCAAGGTCTCGCCGGTTCACGACACGCTTGCGGCGCGCGGCGCGGTGTTCGGTGCAGTCTACGGATGGGAGCGCCCGAACTGGTTTGCCGCCGAGGGAGCGTGCCAGGAAGAAGAGTATTCGTTCTACCGCCCCAGTTTCTTTGAACAGGTTGGCGCCGAGGTCCGTGCGGTGCGGAATGGGCTGGCGGTCTGTGATATCAGTCATGGTGCAAAATTCCGCGTGTCGGGTGCAGGCGCGGACGGTTTTGTCAACCGACTGATCGCCGGTGATCTGCCCAGTGTCGGGGCGCGTGGCATAGGCTATGTCCTGACGTCCCGAGACGGATTTGACGCTATTTTCGACATCGCCCGGCTGAACGAGGACGATCTGATCCTTCAGAGCGACCCGGGATGCGAGGTCATTGACCTCGATCTGTTGCAACAGTCGGCGCCGCCTGACCTACGCATCGAAAACCTGACCGGGCGAGAGGGCGCGTTGCTGCTGTCCGGCCCGGGAGCGGGCGACCTGTTGGCCAGATTGTCGACCGCCGACATTGGTGACAAATCCCCCGAACCGATGGATGAGGCCGCTTGCCCGCCGGGTACGGTCAAGCCCATGATCTGCGGATATGCGCCGATCCGACTGCACCGTACGGACCCTTTCGGGGTGACGGGGTACGAGTTGCACGCGAAGGCAGAGGTCTTGCGCCATGTTCTGCTGCAACTTCTTGAGAATTCCAGCGCTCGGCTCATCGGGGCACGCGCGCTTGAGGTCTTGCGTCTGGAGCAAGGGATGCCGGCGCGCGGGACTGAATTGACTCCGATGAGGACGTTGGTCGAGGCGGGGCTGGAAGCGGGAGAAAGCGACCGCCTGCTGGTGCGATTGGAATTGTTGGACGAAGCGCCAACAGACCCCCTGGGGCACGAGAGCGTCGAAACTTCCGATGGTCTCATCGTTGGTCATACCACAAGTGGGGCGCACGGCCATACTGCAGGGCGTGGACTGGCTTTTGCAATAGTCGATCGCGCCGCGCTGGATGAGGGTGCCGAGCTGAGTATCCGCATTCTGGACATTGCCTATTCCGCGCGGGTCTGCGCGGTGCCCGCGGCCTTGTCCCAATAGATCTAATCCGGAAAACGAAGGAGAGCGAAATGGATTATTCCGTCAAGGAGTATTGGCAGAACTACGTGAACGGTAAATGGGTCGACGGTGGGGACGGCGGCCGGATCACTGTCATGAACCCGGCGACGGCTCAGTCGTTGGCGCAGGTGGCCAAGGCAACGCCGAGCGATATCAATACTGCCGTAGAGGCCGCACGTGCCGTGGTGAAAAGCCGCGCGCTGATCGCGATGAACCCCATCGACCGGGGGCGCATGGTGGTACGCATGGGGCAGCTCTTGCGGGAACGCAAGGAGGAGATTGCCCGGCTGGTATCCATTGACGCCGGGAAACCGATTTCCGAGGCGATGGGCGAGGTTGAAGGCAGCGCCAAGTACTTTGAGTACTACGGAGGAGCAGCCGCCACGATCGAGGGGCGGTATATTCCCCTAGGCGATGGTGTGTCCGACTACGTGGTGCCGGTTCCAATGGGTGTGGTCGCTCACATCATCCCATGGAACTACCCCAATAACATGATTGCGAGGTCGCTGGCCCCGGCTTTGGCGGCGGGCAATGCCAACGTGATCAAGACGCCGGAACTGGATCCGCTCAGCGGGTTCGTTTTCGCCGAATTGGCCGAGGAAGTGGGCTTCCCTCCCGGCGCGGTCAACATCCTTGCGGGCTTGGGGAACGAAGCCGGAGCTGCGCTTGCCGAACATGATGACATCGACCTAATCGTCTTCACTGGTTCGGTGCCAACCGGGCAGTCGATCATGCGGGCCGCAGTTGCCAACGTGGTCCCGACGGTCCTGGAACTGGGCGGAAAGTCTGCGGCGCTGGTGTTCGAGGACGCGAACATCGACAGCGTGGTCGAGAACGTGAAGGCGGGAATCTTCGAGAACTCGGGCCAAGTTTGCGACTCGATGAATCGAATGGTGGTGCAGGACAAGATCTACGAAGACGTGGTCGAGGCAGTAAAGGAGATGGCCGAAAGCCTGTCCATGGGACCAGGCCTGGAAGATTACGACATCACCCCGCTGGTCAGCGAAACGCAACTGGATCGCGTGGCGATGTATGCCGGAGTGGGGGAGCAGCAAGGCGCACGGTTGGTGACCGGTGGCCGAAAGGCCGGGCGCGAAGGCTACTTCCACCAACCTACGATCTTCGCCGACGTGACCGCCGACATGCGCATCAATCAGGAGGAGATCTTCGGCCCGGTCCTTTCGATCCTGAAGGCTTCGGACGCGGCACATGCCGTCGGGTTGGCGAACAGCACAAAATACGGTCTGGCCGCGGGGGTCTTCACTGCCGATATGGACCGCGCCATGTGGTGCTCCGAGCGTCTGGAGGCCGGGCAGATCCATGTCAACGAATGGGGCGTCGGCGGCACCCAAACGCCGTTCGGAGGTTTCAAGCAGTCCGGCATCGGTCGTGAGAAAGGGTACGAGTCTCTGCTCAGTTACTACCAGTCCAAGAACGTGGGCATCGTGTTCAAGAACTGAAGTTCGCGCGGGCCGCGCAGTCATCGCGCGGCCCTGTGAGCCGGGAGGGTCTACAATGATTTATAAAGCCAACGCAGGACAGGATATCTACGGCGCGCCCATTGGCATCCTGGTAATGGATTGCCTGATCCCGTACCCACCGGGAACGCCAGGCAATGCGCAGACCTTTGATCACCCGGTGATCTACGAGGTTGTTCGTGGCGCCGACATGGAAAACCTGGTCTACGATCCCAAGCCAGAGCTGCTGGAGCGCTTTGTCGCGGCCGGAGAACGACTGGTGCAGCAGGGCGCCAGAACAGTAATCGGCAATTGCGGCTTCATGGTGCTGTATCAGCGCGAAATGGCAGCGGCTTTGCCCGTGCCGGTGTTCATGTCAGGGCTCCTTCAACTACCGTTGATACGGCAGGGTCTGCAACCTGATCAGTCCATCGGCGTCATCACCGCGTCGGGCCGGACGTTGTCGCGGCGACACATGGAGATCGCCTGCTGGGGCGGACAGGTCCCGGTTAATGTTCGCGGCCTGGAGGATAGGCCTGCCTTTAAAGCCGCGGTTCACGACCAGGTGGGGTGGCTCGATTTTCCGGCCGTCGAGGCAGAGGTGGTGGAAACGGCGCGATCCATCCAAGCCGATCACCCTGAGACTGGTGCGATCCTTCTCGAATGCACGGATCTTCCGCCCTATGCCGAGGCAGTTCAGCGCGCCACGGGCCTGCCGGTCTATGACATCACTTCGATGATCGGCTGGGCTTTTGCCGGGGCGGACCGAAAACACTTTTCACACAAGGGGTATGAACCATGAAACCTATAACAGTTGCCGAGAATGCGCGTGCGATCGGGCCATATTCGGCTGCCGCAAAAGCGAACGGCTTCTTGTTTACCGCTGGGCAGATGCCGGTTGGTCGCGACGGCAAGATTGTCCCGGGCGGTGTTGAGGCGCAGACGCGCCAGATCTTCGAAAATGTCCGCAACATATTGGCGACACAGAGGATTGATTTGTCCGCTGTTGTCAAGACGACCGTCTTTGTCGCGGATTTGGAAGAGTACGCCGCGATCAACGCGATCTACGCCGAGGAGATGGGCGCACACAAACCGGCGCGCAGCACGGTCCAGGTTGCGCGGCTTCCTATGGATGCGCGCGTGGAAATCGAATTCGTCGCACAGTGCGGCTGAGGAGAACGAGATATGGATGACAGACTTTTCGAAACAGGGCTAGAGCAGCGCCGGGCAACGTTGGGGCGTGAATATGTAGATGCCAACCTGGCGGCTGCCGACGATTTCACCCGCCCGTTCCAAGAGGCGATGACAGCCTGGTGTTGGGGCTTCGGCTGGGGCGACGACACCATCGCCCCCAAGACCCGAAGCATGATGAATCTCGCCATGATCGGCGCGTTGGGCAAGATGCACGAATGGGAGACCCACTGCAAAGGCGCGCTGAATAACGGCGTCAGCAAGGAGGAAATCCGCGCAATTGTCCACGTGATCGGAATCTATTGTGGCGTACCGCAGGCGTTGGAATGCTTCCGCGTTGCACGAAAAGTGCTGGCCGAGGCGGGAGACCTATAAGACATGTCATTGTCCAACAGTTCGCCTGTCCACCATCCCGACTGGGTGGCAGAAGTCCATGCCACGCAGTACCTACAAAGCTGGTCAAAGCAGGGGGGACGACCTCGTGTGATAACCGGGGCTGAAGGATCCTGGTTTTGGGATAGCAACGGAAAACGTTACCTCGATTTCCAGAGCCAGTTGGTGAACGCCAACATGGGCCACCAGCACCCTCGGATCGTTGAGGCGATCAAGGAACAGGCCGACCGGCTTTGCTATATTGGCCCCGCCATGGGCTGCGACGTGCGGAGCGAGCTCGCTGCGTTAGTCGCCGAGATCACGCCCACGAACCTGACCTCGACTTTCTTTACTACCGGAGGCGCCGCGGCGAATGAGACAGCCGTCCGTTTGGCACGGCACTACACTGGCCGGAGCAAGATCGTGGCACGTTACCGCTCGTATCATGGCGCCACGGGGGGGACCCTTAGCCTGACAGGGGATCCGCGTCATCACTTGACGCGGGCGGACATGCCGGGGGTTGTGCGCATGCTCGATCCCTATTGTTATCGCTGTCCGGCCGGCCACGAAGATGTCAAGACGTGCCCGATCTGTCGAGGTGGACCGCATCTGGAGGAAATCCTGATGTATGAGGATCCC
Organism: Roseovarius litoreus; assembly: GCF_900142765.1. Lineage (GTDB taxonomy): Bacteria > Pseudomonadota > Alphaproteobacteria > Rhodobacterales > Rhodobacteraceae > Roseovarius > Roseovarius litoreus. The sequence goes on along the minus strand of NZ_FRCB01000018.1, from coordinate 3,872 downwards.
AACACCGTGGCCGCAGTGATCCTTGAGCCGGTCGTGGGCACCAATGGGATCATCGTGCCGCCCGACGGATACCTCGAGTCGATTAAGGCGACCTGCGAGAAATACGGCATCCTGTTGATCGCCGATGAGGTCATGGCGGGATACGGGCGGACCGGGAAATGGTTCGCGGTCGATCACTGGGATGTTCAACCCGACATCCTGACGTCGGCGAAGGGAATCAACTCTGGCTACGTTCCGCTTGGAACGATGAGCGTGTCCGCCGAGATCGCGAATTGGCTGAAGGACAACGCGCTACCGGGCGGATTGACCTATGCGGGACATCCGCTGGCCTGCGCGAGCGGCGTCGCCGCGATCCGTGCAATGGATGATGAGGGCGCGCTTGAGAACGCGACACGTCTTGGCGAGATCATGCGCGAGGAACTGCGCGCTATGATGCAGCGGCACCCCAGCCTTGGCGATGTACGTGGATTGGGCATGTTCAACGGCATTGAGTTGGTAAGAAATCAGGAAACCCGTGAACCGCTCGTGCCGTTCGGAGCAAAGGGCGACGCGGCTGCGCCAATGCCCGCGATCATGAAGGCGGCGATGGAGAAGGGCCTCTATCTTTCCTTTTACAACAATATCGTCCGCCTGACCCCGCCACTCAACATTTCGGAACACGATATGCGTCACGGTTTGTCCATCCTCGACGAGGTGTTGGACATCGCTGACAGCGAGACGCGCTAAGGCGCGTTTTGCGGGAATACCAAGGAGGAGACCCAAATGAGATTGTTAAAATGTATGGTCGGCGTGGCGGTGGCAGCCACGTTGACACTACCGGCGAGCGCACAAAGCGTGCGTTGGGACATGGCCAATGAATACAGCGACAAGACCCCCCATGCAGACGGCGATCGTATGTTCGAGCGCTTGGTCGAGGAACGCTCGGGAGGTGAAATCGACATCACGTTGCATTTCGGAGCATCGCTCGGTTTCCGCTCCAAGGATCAGTTAGATGCGGTGGCAGAAGGAGCCGTGCCATTGGCTAATACGTTGGCGGGGCCGCTGGCCGGTGTGCATCCGATCTTCCAACTGTCGGGCTTGCCTTTTATCGCACAGACTTTTGATGAAGCGAGGGCGCTGCACGAGGCAGGCCGGGCCACATACGAAAATGTGCTGGCCGATCACAACCAAACACTTCTGTGGGCCTCACCCTGGTCTTCGACCGCGATCTGGTCCAATGGTGCGCTGCAATCCATGTCCGACCTGAAGGGCGTCAAAGTTCGTACCTATGATGAACTGGGCACCATCGCCTTGAACGAAATGGGTATGCTCGCGGTGCAATTGTCCTGGGCAGACGTCGTTCCCCAGCTGTCCACTGGCGCACTCGATGCGGTTTTGACGTCGATCGAAGCGGGAAATGGTGCGCAGTTTCACGAACTGCTCAGTCACTACAACGCGATCAATTTCGGTGCACCTGTCAGTATCGTAACGGTCAACAATGATGCGCTGGCCGGGTTGAGCGAGCAGCAGCGTCAAATCGTTTTCGAAGCGGCGGCCGAGGTGGAGGATTACCTTTGGAGCATCGTTGATGAGCGCTCGGCCGCCAACGTTCAGGTCGCTCGGGATAATGGCGTGGTCGTGATCGAGGATTTCCCCGAGGACATGCAGGCGGCCATGCGCGCTGCGGGCGAGGTCGCCACGAATTCCTGGCTCTCTAGGATGGGCGAGAATGGCGCGAAAATCCTCGCAGCCTATCGCGCCCAAACCGGCGGATGAGACGACCGATGGCCACTCTACCTTACGGATCGTGGCGAACAGTATTGGAACGGGGCGTTTTGCGCCCCGTTGCATTCTTGTCTCAGGTCGGGGCCGTCATCGCAGGGATGATCATGTTGGGAATGATCGGCCACATCTTATACGAAATCGTGCTCCGGGGCTTCTTTGGCCGGTCAACGTATGTCCTGGACGAATTCGTGGGTTACGGTGTTGCGGCGATGACCTTCTTGGCTTTGGCCCATGCGCTTAACCGGAACACACACATCCGCGTTGCCGTCCTGCGCGATGTCGTCGGCCCACGCTTCTTGCAGTTGCTAGAGACGTTGTCGATCTTGTTGGCCTTGGGCGCTATGTCCACGACTTTTCACTATATCGCAAAGAGCGTCATGCGGAACCTGGAGCGCGGCACGACCAGCGCTACGGTCGCGCGCGTGCCCTTGTGGGTTCCCGAGGGGCTGGTTTTGCTCGGGATCGGCATGCTGCTGCTCGGGTTGATTGCCCGCCTTGTGGAAACCTGGCTGGCGAAGGAGGGCTGACGTATGGATGCCATCACGATCGGGCTCTCGCTAATGGGAATGCTGGCTTTCTTGCTCGTATCCGGCACTTGGATTTTCGTGAGCTTGCTCCTGATTGCCGGGCTCGGGCTATCAATTTTCCTAGGCTATCCCATGGACCGTATCGGCAGTATCGGCACACGCGTGATCCTGACGTCGGCGCAAAAATGGGAGCTCGCCGCCATCCCGCTCTTCGTCTTCATGGGCGAATTGATTTATCGTTCGGACATTTCCGACCGTATGTTTCGCGGGCTTCTTCCAGTCGTTGGGCGTTTTCCCGGAAGCTTGCTGCATACGAATGTTCTTGGGTCAATCGTATTCGGAGCAGTCAGTGGCTCGAGTTCTGCAACCACGGCTATGGTCGGAAAAATCACATTGCCGAACCTTGAGGAGCGCGGCTTCGATCGTAAGACGGCATTGGGAGCGCTTGCCGCTTCGGGAGGCCTCGGGCTGCTTATCCCGCCATCAATCATGCTCATTGTCTATGGCGTAATGGTGGAGCAGTCGATTATCCGGCTCTTTGCGGCGGGAGTTGTGCCGGGATTACTCATCGGTGCTCTGTTTTCGCTCTATATCGCGTTGCGGCACGGGGCGCGCGCGAAGCGGGCGGCAGGTGGTTCAGCAATCGAGTTGGATCGGGATCAACTCTCGTTTGGAAACCTATGGCAGCTTGGGCCAATTGCCATCCTGTTCACGATCGTACTTGGGGCAATTTATTCCGGGATCGCCACCCCGTCCGAAAGCGCTGCCATCGGTGTCCTGGCCACGGCAATTGTTCTGGTTGCGCTTCGCCAATTCAACTTGCGCAAAAGCTACGACGCGATAATCGCGACAGTGCTGACGTCTTCGATGATCTGCATCATACTAATTGTCGCGAGTTTCCTGAGTTCCGCAATGGGATTCTTGCATCTTCCCCAGATTATGGCTGAGAGCGCGGGCGGCTTGATCGAGCGCCCTTATGTGCTGATTGCAATTCTGGCGTTGTTCTACCTGTTGATGGGTTGTTTTCTGGACGGTATCTCGATCGCAGTCATGACCCTGCCGATCGTGTTTCCGATGATTTCTCAGGCGGGTTTTGATCCGATCTGGTTTGGTGTGTTTCTTGTCATCACGGTAGAAGCCGGACTGATCACGCCACCACTCGGTTTTAATCTATTTATAGTCTCAGGTATGTCGGGTGAACCCATTGGTAAAGTCGCGCGTGCAGCGCTGCCGTTCTTTTTTCTGATGCTGCTCTTCATGATCCTGCTGATTTGCATGCCAGGAATAGCTCTGTGGTTGCCTGACGTGATGCAACGTTAATTCTAACCTTAACCTCCAACTAAGCAAGGAGACCATGCCAATGAAGGTGCTTGTGCCCGTCAAACGCGTGATCGACTACAACGTCAAGGTCCGCGTCAAGGCGGACGGCAGCGGTGTCGATCTTGCCAACGTGAAAATGTCGATGAACCCGTTCGACGAGATCGCTGTGGAAGAGGCCATCCGCCTGAAAGAGGCCGGCAAGGCCGATGAGGTGATCGCGGTGTCGATCGGCGTGAAGCAGGCGCAGGAAACCCTGCGCAC
>NZ_FRCB01000017.1 GCF_900142765.1 Roseovarius litoreus | reverse complement strand
CCTGATGCTGGCAGTCGCCGTGTTCGCCGTTGCCTTCATTATGGGGCGCCTCGTTGCGACCCTTTTCCGCTTGGTTCGGGCAAGGTTTTATCGCGCCATGCCGCCGCGCCGTGCCAATGTGCTCGGCTTTGTCACCATTGCAGCGCTTCTTTTCATCGTGACGCGCGATGGACTATTCGACCGCGTGGTGATGATCGTGGCCAGCCCGACAGGGACCGTCAAGCCGGGGCTGTTCGGCACGCTCCTGAAGGCCGCCGCATGGTCGCATCTGGCGCACCGGATCGGCCGCTCGATGCGCGCGGGCGTGGTCGAACGCGAGACCCTGCCCGGCGGGATCCCCAAGCTCAGGTGAGTACAATCCGTACGAACCCTACGCGCGTTTGGGACGAACCCCGGGTCTGATCCCGCGATTTGTGTCCATCCCGTACGCAAATCGGTGGGTTGGAGGTGGGACGGTCGCAACCGGGCGGCGCGATTTCGACATCGCGTGAGCAGGATTTTTGGAGATCTTGTTTCCCCGGTGGATGGGGTTGGGGGGTCGTTCGTGGGATAGGCTTACGGCCCAGAGATGCCGTTCACCAGGCAGAAAATTCGGCGGCGCAACTTTCCAAAAGCAGCCGAGGAGTGAAGCATAGCATTCATGCGACACCACTATAATTTAACGCGACTTAGCGGTAACATCCTTCTCACGATAGCAAGCAGTGCGTTTTCCGTTCATTTCAAGATATCGAATCTCCAGATTGGGAGCATGATGCACAACTTGCCGCCAACTATTACATCCATAGTTGGCAGGTATTTGTTCTGGGTTGCGCTTTGCTATCCATCTCCCAGCCTCAGCGACAGATGCCCATCCACCGGCCGCCAACGCACAGTATGCTTCTCGTAAGGCGTCCACTATATCCGAGGCGCCCCAATTTACTTTTATATCGGGGGCGATTCCGTTGTCGAACACGTCTTCGAACTCCTCCGACAACAAGAACGCTGCCTGAACCCGCCGTATTTCCTCCATGTCACCAGCCCATTCCCGAAGTTGTCCCAGGTGTTGGTCGATGCGATAATATGCTTCGACCAAGGCGTCTTGTGCGCGACGACATCCATCCAAGCTCGAGAGATCGTGCTGGTCAATGAAGTGGTGAACCAGATTGTTCCGTAGAAGAACCATGTCTCTCAGATCATTCTCTGCCTGGACGAGATCTGAACTCGATAGGCCAAGTGTTATATGCATGGAGAACCAATCAATGTTCTCAGAAGGGTTGGTAGTGGTCTCTTCGGCGGTATCTTTGTCATGGGCCACTAAATATGACCCGAGGAGATCGCGAGCCAAGGTGCCTAGCGTCTTAAGGGCAGTGTCTTCAATCCGCGCGGCACGAGCCGTCTCCAAGTCATGCATTGGCCCAGACAATTTGTGATCGACCACCACGGCCTTCATCAGCCGCTCATATTGTTGCAACCGCAACAAGCATCGACCGAGCAATCGCTGAACTTCACGCTGAAGCGTCTGCAGATCTTTGTCGCCAAAAGTCGTCATGATGGTATCCGGTCTGAACCCCGTTCGCGTCCAGCATGTATGGACCGAAGACGAGATTCTACCCGCGAATTTGCCGGCCTCGAATTCATTCTGAAGTTCCGACCGGCCCTGAGCGGACGGTCGTGTTGTGTGCAGCGAACGGCAGTTAGGAGCCCGAAGTTACTGCTTCCTGTCAAATCCTTATGCGCAAGTTTCGGGTCGACCCGATTGACCTGAGCGCGTTGAACTGGCGTCCAAAATCTAGGGATGCCTCCATGCTTCAAACCTCTATCGCTTTGATCCTCTTTCTTTTTCCTCTTGCCTACAGCCCCGGCCCCGGAAACATGTTTTTCGCAGCAAACGGCGCACGATTTGGCTTTCGCTCAACGGTGCCGTCAAATGTGGGCTATCATTTCGCAACTTGGGTTGTGACTGCCGCGATAGGCTTTGGTTTTATTGCTGCGTTGGATCGGTTTCCTCAAATTTTCATTTTTCTGAAAACGTCAGGTTCGCTCTACGTGCTATGGATTGCATGGAAAATTTTCAGAGCGGGGACATTGGAGGGACACGAAACCGCAAAACCAGCGACATTTATTGATGGTGTTATTTTGCTTATTCTCAATCCCAAAGCCTATGTCATTATCGCGTTGATGTTCACACAGTTCCTTGGGCAATCGGAGGGCGGATGGGTTGTCACGGTAATTTTGATCAGAACCGTTTTTACGATCAACAACTTCATTTCATTTTCAATCTGGGCACTGATTGGGGACAAAATCGCCGGTTATTTTAGAACTCCTGAAAGCGCCCAAAAGCTCAACATGTTGTTCGGCATAATTTTGGCCGCAGTCGCTATCTGGATGCTCCTGTCATAGGTGGCTTCGTCCCGCGTAGCCGACCTTGGTGCTGATCGCAGCGACCGTCCGCTTCCCGCCCAATCCCACCACCGCGCCCCGCTCCACATAAGGAACGCCAGCGAGGACTCAGGGTGCCGCCTGCCCGCCGAACGCAACGGTAAGCAAAACGTGACGAGGTCTGGGGTCGTGGCGGAGAGGTGGTCGAGAGGCCCCAGCGCGGAACAAAGGCCGAAGGCCGCCGCGCATCGCCGGGCCGACCCCCGGCAAGGCGATTTGGCAAAGTCGGGTGTGCCGTTCATCGAATATTCGGATTTGGCGGGGATAAAGGGCCACAGACCAACCCGTGGGTCGCCGCCCCCGGCCCGGCGGGGTGCGGTGCGTCACGGCGCGGTCCGCAAGGCTGACCATCTTGCGAGCCGTGACAGGACCGGCCACCATCCTCGCCCCGCCGCGCCTGAGACGAGAGGGATGGGTCAGAGGGGTGCCTGCCCGCCGAAGAGGCCCGTGAGGGCGCGTTTGACGAGACCCGAGACCGAGGGGCGGCGGGCGCGGGTGAAGGGGAGGGGGCGGCAGACCTCCATCGCGGCGACGCCGACACGGGCGGTGAGCGCGCCGTTAACCAGACCTTCACCGAATCGGCGTGATACTTTGGAGAGCAGTCCTCCTCCCGCCACGGAGCCGATCAGATCGTCGCCCACCGCCACAGCCCCGGTTGCCACCAGATGAGCCATCACCGCCCGAGCCAGACGCCAGCCCCCCAGAACGCCCGAGCGGCCGCCGTAAATCTCGGCGATGCGGCGGATCATGCGGATATTGGCAGTGAGCGCCGCCACCACATCGGCCATCGCCAGCGGCACCAGTGCCGTGACGGTGGCGACCTGCCGGGCGGCGGCCTCGATCTCGCGGGTGGCGGCCCGGTCGAGGGGGACCAGAAGCTCGATCTCGGCCAGGCCCAGAAGGCCTGCGGCGTCGAATTGATCGGCCTGACGCTCGGCCAGGCGGTTGCGGCCCCAACGGGTGTCATCGCGGGCAGCGTAAAGCCGGGTGAGATCGACGACGACGGCGCGGGCGGCGGTCAGGTCATCCTCGGCCAGGGCGGATTGGGAGGCGCGGTGCAGGCTGTCGATGCGGGCAAGGCGGGAGAAGGCGGCAAGCTCGCGCAGGGCGATGACCAGCAGGACCAGAAGGAAGGCGGCGATGAGCGCGGTGACGCCGTAGCCGAGGATTGGCGCGCGGGCGACGAGGCCGGTTGCGAAATCCCATGCGGTGATCGACAGGACCGCCCCGAGGAGCGCCAGCAAAAGCCCCCAGAAGAGCCGCGACAGGCGCGAGGGGCGGCGCGCGGCCAAGGTGGCGGCGGTCTGCATGGCGCGACCCTGCGGCGTATCGGGAGCGGGCGTGTCGGGATCGGGCACGGGCGGCGCGGTGTCTGGGCCGGGGGCGGTGTCGGCCTGCTCGAGCTCGATCAGGATGGGGCCTTTGGGTTTGGTCATGCCGGGTCTCCTTGACGGCCGGTGTCGGCGCGGGCGTGCCAGACCATGCGGATGTCGGGCAGGTTTTCGTCATTGCCCTGCCCCCTGCCCTGCCCGGCCTCGACAAAGCCCTGGCGCGCGTAAAAGCCACGCGCGGGCCGGTTATCGGCCAGCACCCAGAGGATGAGGCGCGGCTGATCGATCTTGGCCTGATCCAGAAGCGCGCGGCCAAGCCCGGTGCCACGGGCACGCGGATGGACGTAGAGCGCATGGATGCACTGCCCGTCGCGGGCGATGAAGCCTGCGGGGCCCTGCGCATCGAAGGCCACCCGCACCCAGCCCCGGCGGATCACCTGCAACATCATCCGCAGATCGGTGAGCCGCGAGCGGACAAGGGGCAGCCAGGGGGTGTGCCGGGTGAAGGACCAGAGGATCGCCAGAAGATGCGGGGCATGGCCGATATGGGCGGGTTTCGGGGAGTGGCTGGCTTGAGGGTGCGGGCGGGTCCGACTGGCGGACGGGCACGGCGCGGAGTTGCCCGGCGGAGCGGGCGACGAGGTGGAGGGCTGGCCGGTGTGCGAGGCGGATGGCTGGCCGGAAGACAGGGCGGAAAGATCGCGAGGGTGCGGAGCGGATAACTGGCCCGAGCGCGGTGCGGATGGTTCGCCGGGGCACAGGGCGGATGGCTGGCCGGGAGACAGGGCGGAAAGATCGCGAGGGTTCGGAGCGGATAACTGGCCCGAGCGCGGCGCGGATGGTTCGCCGGGGCACAGGGCGGTTGGCTGGCCGAGCGACGGGGTGGAAAGATCGCGAGGGTGCGGCGCGGATGGCGGACCGGGCGGCGGCGCGGATGGTTCACCGGTGTGCAGGGCGGATGGCTGGCCGAGCGACGGGGTGGATGGCTGGCCCGAGCACGGGGCGAATGGCGGACCGGGCGGCGGTGCGGATGGCTGGCCGGTATGCGGGCCGGGGCGGGAGGCGACGTGCATGGCCTGTCTCATAGCCGGTCGCCGATGAGGAACTGCGCGGCACGATCGAGCCGGATATGCGGCGGGCCTTCGCCGGGCTTGAGCGACAGGGGCGCGGGCGCGAAGCGCATGATCCGGTACTCGGCATCGAGCCATTTCTGCGCACCCTCGCGGGCGGGCGCCAGAAGGCGGGCGGGATCGTCGGGCAGATCACCGGCATGGAAAGCGGCCTGTCGGCCGCGGCTGCCATCGGGGTTGAGCAGGGTGCCGCGCACGCAATCGAGCGGTTCGCCCTTGTGGTCGATCGTCTCTTCGGTGGTGGCGCGCAGGGCGGCGAGGGCGATGGACTGGGTCTCGGCGCCGGCGAAATCGGCGCGGTCGCGGGCATCGCGGGTCAGCGCCGACATGATCCCGGTCAGGCGCTTGTGCTGGGAGTGGTGCAGGTGATCGGCCTTGGTGGCGGCAAACAGGATACGCTCGACCCGGCGGCCCATCAGCAGGCGGGTGAGAAAGGCGTTGCGACCGGGGCGGAAGGCCGAGAGGATGTCAGACATCGCGCGGCGCATGTCGTCGATGGCGGCGGGGCCGTCATGGATCGCGCTGAGGGCATCGACCAGCACAACCTGCCGGTCGATCCGGGCGAAGTGATCGCGGAAGAAGGGTTTGACGACACGGGATTTATAGGCCTCGAAGCGGCGCTCCATCTCGTGCCAGACGGATTTGCGACCGGGCGCGGCGGGCATGGGCAACGGCGCGAAGGTGAGCACCGGAGAGCCGGCCAGATCGCCCGGCAGCAAAAAGCGGCCCGGCGTGCAATCCGAGATTCCCGCGGCGCGGGCCGCGGTCAGATAGGCGGTGAAGGCGCGGGCCAGCGCTTGGGCCACAGGCTCGTCCAGAGGGGCGGCGGCATCGGTGGCCTGCGCCAGTTGCAGGTAGTCGGCGGCCTGCGCGCGCGGTGCAATGCGGGCCATCACATCGGCGGACCATTGAGCATAGGTCTTGTCCAGAAGCGCCAGATCCAGAAGCCATTCGCCGGGATAATCCACGATGTCGAGATGCACGGTGCGCGGGCCGGACAGCCCGGCCAGAAGTCCGGTGGGACGCACCCGCAGCGACAGGCGCAGTTCCGAGACGGCCCGCGTGCTGGCTGGCCAGCTCGGCTCGGGGCCGGTGAGGGCCGCGAGATGCGTCTCGTAATCGAAGCGCGGCACGGTATCGTCGGGCTGGGGCTGCAGGAAGGCCGCCGAGATCCGGCCATCGGCGGCGGCCACCAGCCCCGGCATGCGCGCGCGGTCCATCAGGTTGGCCACAAGCGACGTGATGAACACCGTCTTGCCGGCCCGCGACAGGCCGGTGACGCCAAGACGGATCACCGGCTCGAACAGGGATTCCGAGAGCGTGTCGGTCACCGTCTCGACCCGGCGCGTCAGCCCCTCGGCGATATCGTTTATAATCAAAGGCCCGGTCCCCCTTGCCTGCTGGCCCTTCGCTGGCCCTTCGCTGGCCCGTCCAAGATAGGCGCGAGGCGCGACGGTTGCCAGAGGGCAGGTTTGGGGGGATTGTTCGGCAAGCATCTGCGGGGTAAGTGGCGGGCATGCCAAGATATGCGTTGAAAGTGGAATATGACGGCGCCCCCTTTGCAGGGTGGCAGCGACAGGCGGAACAGCCCTCGGTGCAAGGTGCGATCGAGGCGGCGCTGGCGCGTCTGGAACCCGGCCCGCACAAGATCGCGGCGGCCGGGCGCACGGATGCGGGCGTGCATGGGCTGGCGCAGGTGGCGCATTGCGATCTGGTCAAGGATTGGGACCCGTTCAAGCTGATGGGGGCGTTGAATTATCATCTCAAGCCCGCGCCTGTGGCGGTGGTGGCCTGCGCGCCGGTGGCCGAGGACTGGCATGCCAGATTTTCAGCGGTGGAGCGGCGCTATCTGTTCCGGCTCCTGATGCGGCGTGCGCCCGAGACGCTGGAGGCCGGGCGCGTCTGGCGCGTGCCACAAAGGCTCGATGTGGAGGCGATGCGCGACGGGGCACGGCATCTGCTGGGCAAGCATGATTTCACCACCTTTCGATCCTCGATCTGTCAGGCGAAAAGCCCGATCAAGACGCTGGATGCGCTGGAGATCGAGGAGGTCGCGGGGCTGGGGGGGCCGGAGTTGAGGTTTCACCTGCGCGCAAGGTCGTTTCTGCACAATCAGGTGCGCAGCATCGTGGGCACGCTGGAGCGCGTGGGCGCGGGAAGCTGGGCGCCCGAGGATGTGAAAACCGCGCTTGAGGCGAAAGACCGTGCGGCCTGTGGCCCGGTCTGTCCGCCGCAGGGCTTGTACCTGGCCGGTGTGGGCTATCCGCAAGATCCGTTCAGCTGAGGGCTTGGGGGCTGAAGGCTGAAGGCTGACGCGCGCCGGGTGACAGGGCGCCCGGATCATTCGAAAGGCAAACCGCAAAACGAGATCGGCAGCCGGAGGGTACCCGGCTGCCGATCGTGTTTTCATCCGACTGGGGATCAGGCGATCTGATCGTAGTCGAAGCGGCCGCTGACGGTCAGCTGGAAGTCTTCTTCGTCAAGGCTGCCGCTGATCGTCGAGACGTCGTTGGCGGCGTCATGCTCGACCGAGAAGCCGGCTTCGATGGCCTGATCCCGCGAAGTGATCGTGACCGCATCGGCGCCGCTGCCGAACTGCAGGACATCGCCGGCGTTGAGACCGTTGATGTGATCGCCCTGCGCGCTGGCCGCGGTTTCGAACACGAAGGTGTCGTTGCCGTCACCGCCATCGAGCACGTTGGCCGCGTCGCTGGCGAAGATGGTGTCGTCGCCTGCGCCACCGACGAAGTTCTCGATGCTCCAGATCGTGTCGCGACCGCCCTCTGCCGTGGTGACCGAGCCACGATCCGTCCCGGCGTTGCCGAGGCGCACCGTGAGGTCGGAGGTGACCGACGCCATGTCGATCGTATCGGACCCTTCGCCACCGTAGATGAGGTCGTTGCAGTCGCCATCCGTGCCGATGAAGGTGTCGTCGCCCGCATTGCCCATCAGGATATCCGAGCCGGACCCGCCGATGATCACGTCATCGCCGTCGCCACCCAAGATATGGTCGCTGCCGGCACCGCCCGTGAGCATGTCGGCGCCTTCGCCACCGAGCATGTCATCGCGGCCATCGCCACCGAAGAGCATGTCGTCACCGGCATTGCCCGCGAGCATGTCGTTGCCGCCATTCCCGCTGAGGACATCGTCGCCGGCCGCACCGACCAGGGCGTCGGCCATGTCGGTACCGCTTTCGACGATACCCTCGACCGGGCCGTAGGGGCTTTGCCCGGCCGAGGGGTCCGAAGCCGGTGTCTCGGTTTCGACTTCGGATTCCTGGTTTTCGGGCGTGGTTTCGGTGCCCTCGGACATATCCTCGTTGGTTTCGGGTTCGGTTCCGTTGGACGTACCGCCCTGAGACTGTTGGGCGCTGTTATCCTCGGTCGCCTCGGTTTCGTTCTCCTCTGTTGTTGTCGGTTCGGTTTCCGGTGTCTGACCGGTGTTGGTCGTGTCGGTTGTCTCCTGGTTGGTGTTGGTCTGGTTGGTGTTGGCCGGATCGGTGTTGGTCTGGTTGGTGTTGGCCGGATTGGTGGTCACCGGATTGGTGTTGGTCTGGTTGGTGTTGGGTGCATTGTCTTCAACCGCCTGATCTCCGTTGTAGCTGAACACATCCAGCGGCAGATCCGTCATCCCGGTGTTGCGGGTCACGATATCTCCGAAGGTGAGGTTGGAGATGAAGTTGTTGTAGACGGGCAGATCGCCGATCCGGTCGGTATAGTAGAACCGGTCGCCTTCCTGCAGTCGGTCGAGCTGCTCGTGGATGAGCACCCAGAAGGTATGACCCACGACACCGCCCTGGATGTGGCTCTCGGCCAGGCCACCGACCCAGAGGTCGACACGGTCGATGCCTTTGACGGTCATCGTGCCATCGCCATTGTCGATCATCGCGATATCGGGATTGGCCGCGACGAAGGCCTCGTATTCAGGCGAGCCCACGGTCAGGTCGAGATCCGGGTAGGCCTGCTCGAACTTGGCGATCATGTCGTCCGACAGCCCGTTGCGCGCCTGGAAGTCGGCCCAGTCGGTGTAGGGTGTCATGGCCATGTCCGACAGCTCGATCGCTTCCGAGATGTAGAGGTTGCCGGACGCCGCCAGATCAGCCTTGACCTGATTGAGCGTGCCGAGGCCCACATCCCTGCCGCGAGCGACGTTGAAGGCGAAGAGATCGGCGGGGCTGCGCACGAGGTCGTTGCGGACGGCATCCACCACCTGCAGGTCAACCTCTTCGGAGGGCTGTTCCACCAGACCGCCAAGGATGTTGGCGACCCCATACTGGGCGTAGCCCGGTTGCGGCACATACCCCTGGGGAAGCGGCACGGTGAACGCGTTCGGATCGTTGGTCGGGTTCAGGAACAGATCGAACAGGTCCGCGTTGACGGTGATGGTGTTGCCATCGGCGTCTTGCGTCTTGAGGGTCATCGTGTCGCCGATCTGCGAGTGGCCGAAGCGATAGGCCGCCGCCGCGAACTCGTGGCTGATCCGGGCATCGGTCGTCGGGTCATACTTGTCATGACCGTGACGGCCCGAGCCTTGCAACCCGCCCAGAAGGCTATCGGCGAAGTCGTTGAACACGACCTGCTGATATTCCCCGATGTTCAGGATGCGCGCAGCCTGGAACAGCTCTTCGGTGGTGTCGGCTGCGTAGCCTGCCGCCAGAAGCTGATCCACGTGGTAGTTGTGGTTGCGCGCCCAGACGGTGTGCATCGAGGTGAGACCCACGTTTTCGTTCGCACGCCCGTCACCGCCGACGAAGTGGTCGAGCAGGTTCATGAACGGGTTGGTGTCGATCAGGAGCGGCCAGCCTTCACCCATGAAGTTGCCGGAGAGTTCCTTGACGAAGCCGGCATCGTAGTTGCCCATCTCGTCACGCAGCACACGACCGGTTTCTATATCGCTGTAGTACTCCTGCAGCGTCACATCGCCCTTGTCGGTTCCAGTGAAGACGGTACCCGCCTCGATATGGTGATCCAGCAGTTCCCGAAGTGTGGCCATCAGCTTGAAGCCAGAGCCTTCGGGGGCCGAGGGATCATCTTGGCCCATCAGGACATGGGCGCCGAAGCCGCCTTCGCCATCGCTTTCGCGCAGGAGCTGACCCACCAGGCTGGACGAGCCGTAGACCTGGTTCTGATCGACCACCGGCGAGGTGATGTTGGTGTGCTCGATCTCGCCGGTTTCGCGATTGACCGTGGCCGTGGCACGGTTGAGGTCAACCGGGTTGCCCGACATCCGATCCACGCCCATTTTGCCGATCGCGATCGGGGCATGGCCGCCTTTGGGGATGAACGTCAGGCCATGGTCGAAATACTGACCGAAGGACATCATGAACATGTTGGCCGAGGCCGCCTTGGCCGCATCCGCATCCTGAGCGCCGAGGACATTCGAGAGCTCGCGGGCGTCGAGACCGGCGAACACCGGGTTGACGATACCTGCGCCGTCCATGCCGACGCTGGTTTCGGCATCGGTGCCTGCGTTCGCAACGCCGTAGCGGGCTTCGGTCACACGGGCAAACGGCAGGGTCGCGCCACCCGAGATCTCGGGGTTCTCCAGGTTGTTCGTCAGACCTTCGAGATCGCGGACACCGACGATCAGATCAGCCGGATCGTTGTCCACAGGCTGACCCGCTTCCGGCGGAAGGACAGGCGCTTCGCCCTGACCGGTGACCATGTATTTCAACGCGGCCAGATCATCCCCGGTGAGCAGGACATTGCCACGCGGCAGGGTGCCGAGAGCAACGGTTCCCATGCCCTGAGGTGCGCCGGTTTCCTCGTTGATGGTTGCGACATTGCGCAGGGTGTTCGCCAGACCGGTGCCGGACTGCACGACGATCGGAAGCGTGTCCACATCATCAACCGTGAAGCTCAGCGTGAAGTCACCAAAGCTCTGCGTGACGGTCAGACCGTCAGTCGAACGGGCCGTTTGCAGATTGGCCGGGTCGATATCCGCGGGGATCACGATCACGTCGCCTTCGGTCAGAACGCCGGTCAACGTTGTGGCGCGGCTTTCGGTTTCGACGAACACGCGGTGCGTCGAAAGACGGCCGGTGACATCGACATTGGCAACCTCGCCCGTCACGCTGATGGTGTTGAAGTTCAGAGCGGTCGGGTTGAAGTCACCGATAACCTGTACGTCGTTCGTGCCTCCTGCGGTGTTGATCTGGATTTCTTCGATGTTCTGAAGCTGACCGATCACCTGCTCGCCGGTGCCCGCATCGCGGGTGATGACGATATCCGTGCCAGTGGCGAGGGGTGCCCCTGTCCAGGAGTCCGCCGCATAGACGCGGAAGGTTTCGTCCGATCCGTCGCCGTTGATGGTGTAGGTGTCGTCACCTGCCCCGCCATCGACCACATCGCTGCCGCCGCCGACACTCCAGGTGATTTCGTCGCGGCCTGCACCGGCGTTCAGGATGTCATTGCCTGCACCGCCTGTGATGACGTCGCGACCGTCGCCTGCATCCACCACAAGACGCTGGGTCGAGGTGAAGCCTGAGAAGTCGATCACTTCGTTGCCCGCCGTGCCGTTCACGTAGATCGTGTTGGGCGCAAGCGAGGTGCCTGCGAAGTCACCCACGGCCGTGATGGTTTCGACACCCTGCACCCCGTTGAGGGTGACCTCTTCGATGCCGCGCACTTCCATGATCGCGGTTTCCACACCGGCCACTGTCCGGGTGATGACGATCTCGGAGAGCGGATCGGCCGGGGCTGCGCCGCCTGCCTCTGCCCAAGCTGCGACCGTGTACATGGTGAAGCCGTCCTCGGTGCCATCGCCGTTGATCACCAGCATGTCGGTGCCGCCGTCGTTGACGATGCCATGACCCACGACCACATCGTAGCCGCCGTTGGGCGCGTTCCATGTGATCGTGTCGGAGCCGGCTTCGGCGAAGATCACGTCATTGCCGGCAAGACCGTTGATCACATCATCACCGGCACCTGCGAAGATCGCGTCCGGGCCGTTGCTGCCGTCGAGCACATCGTTGCCATCCGTGCCCTGGATCAGGCCATTGCTGGCCGGATTGGTGCGCAGATCGACCTCCATATCCGCAAAGCGCAGGATTTCGACATTGGTCAGGCGGTCGGTTCCGTCACCACCGGCGACGTTGGGCTGACCGTTGATCGGGTCGATGAAGGTGCCAGCTGCGGGCGGTGCGATATGATCGACCGTGACGCTGCCATCGGCGTTCGAGCGGATGTTGTAGTTGGCGCGCACATCGAAGAACACAGCCGTGTCCACATCGCCTTCCTGACCGGCATCGACGAGTTCACGCACGATCTGCAGCTGGCCGGGGCTGATCGAGCCGTCGAGCAGTTCGTTCGAGATTTCGAAGAGGCTGTCGATGGAGCGCAGTTCCACGGTCGGATCCTGAGGATCGCGGATCGAGATGCGCACGTTGAGCGCCTTGTCACCGTCGATCACGTCATCGCCGCCACGGCCCTGGATCACGTCGCTGCCGCCACCGCCGAGCAGGATGTTGCCACCGCTGAAGGTATCCGTGGGATTCACGCCGATCATGTCGGCCAGAAGCTCGCGCAGACCGTCGATCCGGTCGATACCGGCCTGGGTCAGCTCGTTGGCGAAGAGTGTGGCGTCATTGGCCAGAGGATCGAGCCCGGCCGGCAGTGCGGCACCTTCGCGATCATCGCCGTAGAGGAAGTCGTCGAACTGGGTGCCCGAGGCCGCCTCGACGAGGGTGTAGCGATCGCGGATCGCGTCCAGCGCCTCGTTGGTTTCCAGACGGCGGCTGAGGTCGATATCCGCCGCCGTCATGGCATCCTTGTGGGCCACCCAGTCGAAGCCGAAATCGCCCAGGTTCACATGCACGCCTTCGCCCTGGATCAGGATGTCGTCGCCGCCTTCCCCGAGCAGGTCGTTGTCGTTGGCGCCGCCGTTCAGAACGTCATGGCCGATGACCCGCGAACCACCAAAGGGATCGCCGTTGTCGCCCATGACCATGTCGAAGCCGTCGCCGCCTTCGATCCAGTCGTCGCCTTCCCCGCCGAACATGAATTCGGCACCGGCCCCACCGTAGATGAAGTCATTGCCGTCCATGCCGAACGCTTCGGCCGCGTCGTCGAAGCCCATCAGGATCGCGTCGTTGCCCTTGCCGCCGAACATCAGCTCGCCGATGCCGCCGCCAGCGGAGATCACGTCGTCGCCGTCTTCGCCATGCAGGAAGCTGACATCGTCGCCATCCTTGAGGATGTCGTTGCCGGCACCGCCGCGCAGGGTGTTCACACCGGCGTCACCGATCAGAAGGTCATCGCCCGCGCCGCCCCAGAGCGCATCGTCACCGAGGCCGCCGTTGAGGATGTCGCGCTGATCCGTGCCACCGAGCACGGCGTGCTCGCCACCGTTGAACTTGAGGAAGTTGTCGTATTCCCGCGCCCCGTCGATCAGCGGCGCATCCGCCGTGGCCGTGGCCCGCTCGACCATGCTGGTGCCCATGGCGGCAAGGAACGGATCGACATCGGTGGACAGGGGGTCGGGCATGGATTGCACGGCCTGATCCACTTCGAGGATGACATCCATCGACGAGAAGATGTTGCCGGGGATATGCGCGCCACCGTCCTTGATGTCGGTGTTGCGCACGATCATCGAGGCGAACGAGTTGTTTTCCAGCTCGGCCAGCATGTTCATGCCGGCTGTCCGTGCCAGGTAGTAGAAGCGGTCGCCGTTCTGAAGCGCCTCCATCTGCTGCTGGAACACGAAGCCGAAGCTGGAGCCGAGCATCCCGCCGAAGGGCATGATGGCCTCGGCCAGACCGCCGATCCAGAACTCCACGGCGTTGATGCCCGTTTCAACCCCGGCCCAAGCGCCGGTGCCGTTGACGTAATCCAGACGGTCCGCCGGGGCTGTATCCCCGCCCAGAACGAGATCGGTGGCCGCAGCACGTTTTTCCACCACTGTCGTTGCGTTCACGATCGTGTCGTGAGTGCCGTAGGACGCGATGAAGTTGATGATGGAGGCCGGGTTCTTGAGGTTCGCGGCGTATTCCGACCAGCTGTCATAGGGCTTGAGGAATTCGCTGCCGGTGGCGGCAAAGAACTGCTCGCGGGCCGCATTGAGCGACGGCACGCCGGTATCGCGACCGCGCGCAATGTTCAGCGCGGCAAGGTCCAGAGGCAGGCCGACGAGGTTGTCGCGCAGGGCGCTGGTGATGAACTCGTCGATATTGGCACCGGTTTCGCGGGACATGCCACGCGCAACGGCACCTGCCGCCTGATCCGAGGACAGGGTCTGATCTTGGTCGAAGGCGACCGGGTTCAGGAAGGCTTCGATCAGGCCGGTGGAGGTGTTCACGCCGTTGGGGTCCATCGTGTGAACGTTCTCGGTCAGCATCGAGTGGCCGAAGCGATACACGACATGGGCGAACTCAGCCAGGATCGAGCCGTCGATCTCGGCGCTGGCATTGGCGCCGAAGGCCGCGATCTGGGGCTGCACGGTGCGGCCGAATTCTTCGAAGGCGAGGTGCTGATACTGCATCTCGGTGGTGAACTTGGCGGCCTGGAACAGACGCCCGCCATCCCATTCGACGGTGTTCACAGTCGCGGTTGCCAGATCGGCCTCGGTGATCGGGGTGGCCAGCCATTCGTTGATGAAGGCAAGCTCGCCACTGTCGAGGATGGTCTGCTTCATCTCGGCTGCCTGGCGGTTGTGTTCGGAGTGGAACACGTGGTGTACCGCCGTCAGACCGAAGTTTTCGTTGCCACGGCCATCGCCGGCGATGAAGTGGCGGTCCAGCAGTTCGTTGTCGTAGGTTTCGTTCTGGCCGAACTGGTTGGGGATGATCGCGTTGCCGGTTTCGGTGTCGGCATCCGCCTGCTTGACGGCGGTTTCGCCGGTGAAGCGATCGACCACATATGTGCCGGGCGCGGCGTTATGGGCGATGTCTTCGAGGAAGGCGTGGCCGTTGCGGACCGCCTGGCTGGCATCGACCGGGTTGGCCAGATCGCCTTCGACCAGGATGTGCAGCGGTTCGGTGCCGCCTTCGACATAGGCAGGGTTCGGCACGACAAGCTGCGGCAGGCCATTGGCGCCGGGGATGAAGTTGCCGTACGGATCGGTAGCCAGCAGCGGGCCATCGAGCACGTCGCTGTCATTGAGCTGGATGCCCAGCTTGGTCGCGGCCTGCGCCTTGACGTCACCCCAGGTGGACATGCCACCGGACTGGCCATGCAGCAGGTAGCCGTTGGAGACCGGCACACCATCGGCGTTCAGGTCATATTCACGCAGGAACACCTGATGCGAGGGGTGCGAGGTGTAGGTCTGGTTCTGGTCGACCCAAGGCGTGGTCTTGTTGAAATGCTCGCGGATGTCGTCCGCAGTGCCGAGCACACCATCAGGGCCGGGCTGGTTGGTGGCGCGGGTCAGCACCATGAAGTTGGTGGGCGAGCCTTCGACATAGAGCGGATCATCGGGCTGCAGCGGGATGTAAACGGTGCCGCTGCCGCCTTTGCCGACCAGGTCGAGGCCGTGATCGAAGAACTGACCGAAGAGCGTCATCCACGAGTTGTAGGGCGCGGACAGACCTTCATCGGGGGTCACGTCGGGCAGCAGCACGTTGTTGCCGTCCATTGCGATGTCATGGGTGGTCAGCAGCGTGTCGAGGGCAGTTTGCGCCTCGGCGGCGGTGGCCTGAGCGGCGGCCAGTGCGGCTTCGGCCGCGCCGGGGGCATTCAGAGCCGCGAGGTTGTTCGTCGCGGTGTCGACGGCGGTCTGCTTGGTGGCTTCCACGCCTTCGGCTGCGGTCAGATCGAGGGCTGCCTGAGCGGCATCCTGAGTGGCGACGCTGAGCTTCAACGTCGCGTCGGCGATCACGTCGAGCTGCGCGAGGATCTGCGCATCGGCCGTCTGGGCTGCTGCCAGTGCTTGCTGGGCGGAGTTCACGCCGTCTTGTGCTGTGGTCAGATCGCCGGTTTCGGTCTGAACGACGCCTTCGAGGCGGGTGACCTCGGCATTGGCGTTTTCAAGATTGGTGTTCAGCGTTGCAAGCTCGGCGTTGATGGTGGCGAGCTGGGTCACAAAACCATCGACCACATCTTGGGCCGAAGTGACGCCGGCCTGCGCCTGCGTGACGGCGTTCTGCGCGTCGACATATGCCTGGTTGTTCGCCTGCGCGGTCTGAAGATCCTGCTGGGCGGTTTCGAGGGTGGCTTGCGCCGTGGACAGGGCGGTGTTGGCGTCGCCCAGCTGGGTGTTCAGCCCGTCACGTGTGTTGACCGCGGCATCGCGCTGTTGGGTCAGGGAGTTGACCTGCGACTGCGCCGTGGAGAGGGCGGCATTTTCGGTCACAACCGTTTGATCGGCGCCATCATCCGCATCGATCGCGTCAGCGAGAGCCATTTCCGCGGCCAGCTTTTCCTCGCGGGCCTTGGAATAGGCCGCGGACGCGAGAGAGAAATCGGCCAGCGATCCGCCATTCAGATAGGTCGTGAGGGCGCTGAGCATATCGGCCTGTGCGGCGGCAAGCTCGGTCACTTCGGTGTCGAAGAGGGACTGGGCGTTGTCGCGGGCGATCTGGGTTTCGGCGGCGGCTTCCTGAGCGGCGGTGACGCGAGCTTGTGCGTCGTTCTGGGCCTGCTGCGCGGTCTGAAGCTGCGTGTTCAGATCGGCGAGATCGGCCTGAGCCTGCGTGAGCTGTGCGTCGAGAGCGTCCACACGCGCTTGCGCTTCGCTGACTGCGGTGGTGGCATTATCAACCGCCGTTTGAGCCTCGGTGACCGCGCCTGCGGCGTTGGTTTCGAGCGCCAGTGCTGCCTGAGCGTCGGACAGGGTGGCCTGAGCCGAGGCAAGGTCCTGATCGGCGGTCGCCTTCTGGCTCTGCAGGTTGGTGACTTCGGTCTGTTTGGCGCCGTGCATGGTCAGCATCGAGGCGGCGGATGCCTTGGCGGCGTCCAGGTCGGCCTGCGCGGCATTGAGGGCGTTCTGAGCCTGTGTCAGGGCCGTCTGAGCCCCTGTCAGCGCGGCCTGGGCCTCGCCGACCTGACCGGCGCTTTGCAGCGCAACCATTGTCGCGGCGGCCGTGTCCAGCGCGGATTGTGCATCGATGACGGCCTGATCGGCATCCGTCTTGGCGGTTGTCTTGGCCGAGACATCGTTCTGAGCGGCGGTCAACTCGGCGCTGGCCGTGTCCAGAGCGGATTGCAGTTGCTGGCGCTGCAGCTCAAGCGCCTGATCGACATTGCCGGTGGCGGCCTGCGCATCGATGACGCGCTGATAGGCCTGAACGATTTCGTTGGCAGCGGAAAGCATCGCCTGACCGGTCAGACCGGCATGGCTGAGCGCTGCGGCGATGACGGCGGGGTTGGACAGCGTTTGGTCCGCGACAAGGTTCGAGATGATGCGAGGCTCGGCGTCATAGACCGATCCGGAGGTCTGCAGATAGGAGGTGGGTCCGTCTTGCGGGGCACGCGGGCTGGGATCAGCCAGATGTGCCGCATCGGGCTGCGTGAGGAAGGTCGAATCGAGCAGGCGCGGCATGACCTGATCCGCCGAGCCCCATGTCTCGCGGCCGGCGGTCAGGTTGTTCAGCGTTCCATCGACGAGGCGCAGGCCATAAGGCAGCAGGGGGTTTGCAACCAGATCAGTCAAAGGCGTGCCTGCCACATGCTGTTCGGCGATGCGGATCTGGTCGAGGATGTGCTTCAGGTCGTTTGTGTTGACGAAAACCATCTTGGTTTCTCCTGGTTTGAAGTCTGTGGGTCACCCGCCGGAAAACGGGCGAGAATCTGATGGACCAGACGTAACAAGGGAAACTTCGGGGCGGAGGCGCTGAAGGTCTTGTGAAAAACCCTACGAAGGTAGCGGTCATGTCAGACCAAGGTCCGATAGGCCGGAAGGGTGCCGGCATGGGAGAATCGGGCCGAAATGCCGCCCGACGGGGCGGCATTGGTCGCGGCGCGAGGCTGTATCAGGTCTGGGGAACGGGTGTGGCTGCGCGCGGCGCAATGCGCCGGGCGATGCGGGATGCCGCAGTATGGGCCATCAGGCACAGGACCGGCGTGACCACCAGGCTGAGCAGGGTCGAGACCGCGACGCCACCGATCACGGTCAGCGCCAGCGGTTGACGGAAGGCCGAGCCGTCGAGCCACGGAAGGGCCGCAGGCAGCATCCCGGCAATCATCGCAACGCTGGTCATGATGATCGGGCGCGCACGGTCCGAGGCGGCGGCGATCACCGCCTGCGCCATGTTGCCGTGCCGCGCGAACAGTGTTTGCGCCCGGTCGATCAGAAGAATCGCGTTCTTGGCGACGATGCCGAGCAGCAGGATCAGACCGATCAGCACCGGCAGGGACACCGGCAGGCCGGTCACCGACAGGACCAGCATTCCGCCGCTCAACGCAAAGACCAGCGAGACGAGAATCACCCCGACCTGCGCCACAGAGCGGAAGAGCGCATAGAGCACCGCAACAAGCAGCAAGAGCATGCTTCCCAAGGCGCGGCCAAGGTCGGACATCATCTCGAGCCGCGAGGCGGTGTCGCCTGCGGGCAGTAGGGCAAGACCGGGCAGATCGGCGGACAGACGGTCCACCTCGGACTTGGCAAGAGCGGAGACACGGCGCGCGGTTTCCGCCGTGTCCGGCGCGGCCAGAAGCGGCAGGACATAAAGACCATCACGCCGTTCGAGGCGCAGATGCGCGAAGTCCAGATCGAAGCGGCCAAGTGCTGCGAGCGGAACGGTGCCGCCGCCGGGCAAGGGCACCGGTGCGAAGGTCAGGTCACCTGGCGTCTTGCCGTCCAGACTGGAGGGTGTCAGCCGACTGCGCAGGCGGAGCGGCTGCTGGCCATCACTCTCGATCATGGCGATCAGGTGATTGTCGGGGTTTGCATGGCCCTGAAGGGACGCGACAAGATCCGCCGTGCTGAGGTCGAGCTGTCGCAGGAGGCCTTGGTCGGGCAGGAAACGCACCTGCGCCTGTCTTGCGGACATGGGGGAGAGGATCGGGATATCCTCGGGCAGTTGCGCGATGGCGGCAAGGATCGCGGGTGCTGCAATTTCAAGACTGTTGAGGTCAGGGGCCGCCAGATCGAGCACGAGTGCCGCACGCCCGGTGCTGGCGAGCGGGAGCACGCGCGCATCGGCGGTCTGGCTGAGCGCATCGCGCAACCGTGCCTCGGTTCGGGTTGCGCCATCGGTGCGCACCAGAAGGCGGAGTGTATCGGCAGGCTGATCGGAGGCGATCACCGTCAGGCCGCGCACGCCATCATCGGCCAGAAGATCGCGTTCGAGTGCTGCAAGATGGTCCAGACGCGCCTCGGGGGGCATCGTCGGCGGCAGCGCCATGTCGAACCGAAGAAGGGCGTCGCGATCCAGAGGGATGAACGCGCCGGGATGATTGAGCGCCGCGACCACCGAGAGCCCCGCCACAAGCCCGGCCCCTGCCAGACAGAGCCACCGCAGGCGCAGCGCGCGGATGACCACCGCACGGTAACGCCGGGCCAATCGCCGGGCCGAGGGGGCTGCGGGACGGGCCACGGGGCTGCCCGCGAAGCGCAGGGCAAGGCCCGGGATCACGAGCCGCGAGACCAGCAGGGAAAACACCGTCGCGATGCACAGCGTATAGCCGAACGCCTGAAAATAGAGACCGGCCTCGCCCGGCATGGTCGCGACCGGCAGGAACACCGCCAGAAGGGCAAGGCTTGTGGCAATCACGGGGCGGGCCATTTCGTCGACCGCGCGCGCCACGGCCTTGCGGGGGTCGCGGCTCCGGCGCTGGTGGGTGTGGATATTCTCGATCTCGACGATCGCGTCGTCCACGACGATTCCCGACGCAAGGGTAAGGGCCAGCAAGCTGACGATGTTCAGGCTGAGGCCGACAACCTGCATCACATAGAGCGAGGGCAGCACCGAGAGCGGAATGGCCAACGCGGCAAGGGCCGTCGCACGCCAGGATTTCAGCGCAAGCGCGATCACCGCGATGACCAGCAGGCAGCCTTCCAGCAGCGCCTGCCGGGTGGCGCCGAGCGAGCGGATCGCCTGCTTGGCCGGGCGCGCGATAACGTCGAGCGCCAGATCTGGGCGGCTGCGCCGAAGATCCGTCAGAACACGGTCCAGATCCTGGTCGAGCGTCACGAGGTCGGCACCGGTCGCGGCATGGATCTGCGCGAGGATCGCGGGGGTGCCATTGTGCCGGGTGAGCCAGTCGCGCGGGGCGGGCGCAGTCGACACACGCGCCACGGCCGCCAGCGGGATCTTCTGGCCCGAGGCGGTCGTCAGCGACAGGGTGGAGAGTGTTTGCGCCGCCTCTGCGGCCAGCATGTTCTGCGGGAGTGAGAGCAGAATGGTGCCCGCCTGTGGAGCGGAGGATACCGGCACGGCTGCGGCCACCTGTTGCGAGAGCGCCTGCGTGATCTGGCGGTTCAGCGCGGCGAAGGTCAGGCCGACGGCGGCCAGCCGAGGGTCGGTTGTCCTGATCACCAGTTCGGCGCGGGTGGCGCCTTGGGTGTCGATCTCGGCGATGGTGTCGATCTGGCGCAAGGCGGGCAGGATGACGTCGCGCATCGCATCGCTGGCGGCGACG
Organism: Roseovarius litoreus; assembly: GCF_900142765.1. Classification (GTDB taxonomy): domain Bacteria; phylum Pseudomonadota; class Alphaproteobacteria; order Rhodobacterales; family Rhodobacteraceae; genus Roseovarius; species Roseovarius litoreus. The sequence goes on along the minus strand of NZ_FRCB01000017.1, from coordinate 1,912 downwards.
ATATCGCCGTCGCGGGGCAGAATGGCCAGCTCCAGCGCCGCCTGACGCCGCGAGGAGGTGGCGCGGATCTCGTCGATGGAGATGGCCAGATCCAGATTGGGTTTGAGCGCCTGAAGCCGGTCCTGCACCTTTGCGAGACTGTCCTGGGCGGTGCGGGACTTGCGCAGGCTGAGGGTCATGACCAGCTGGCCGGAGGTGATCTGTGACCGGATCGAGGTGACGTTCGGCAAGGACGACAGCGCGCGGTAGACCGGCTGGGCCAGATCGTGATCGGTGGCAGCAAGCGAGGCATCGGGCGCCGACAGGCGCAGCACGATCCGGTTGTCACCGATATCGGGCAGATGGGTCAGCGGCAGGGTCAGGCCCGCGCGCAGGCCCAGAAGCGCCAGCACGGCGATGATGATCACCGGCAAGGCCGCGTGGCGCAGGATCCGTTCCGTAAGGGTCATCGCCGGGCCAGTCCGAGATGCAGCGCCGCTGTCTGTTTGCCCCCGATATCCTTCAGGTCGCCGCGATGCGCCACCGGCTCGCCATCGCGCAGCAGCGGCGAGGCGACGGCGACATAGACCGCGCCTTCGGAGAGGCCCGCGACGATCTCGGCTTCGGCGCCGCCGGGGCGCATCGACAGGTCGACCGGGGTTGCGACGGCGCGCTGATCGACGACGCGAAAGAGGCCAGGGCCGCTATCGAGCGCCACGAGGGCGGATGTGGGCACAATGATCGCCACACGTTGATCGACGATGATTTCGGCGCGCAGGCTGGAGCCTGCAAGATGGGCGTTCCCGTCGGGCAGGCGCACCGCGACCCGTGCGAGACCTGCCTCGGGGCCGGTCGAGGGGCTGATCCGGGCGACATCGGCGGCGATCATCGTGCCATCGGGCGTCCAGAGCCGCACCGGAGTGCCGCGCGACACGCGGGCAAGCGCGTGGGGGGGCACGGTCAGGACCGCTTCCATGCGGTCGGCGGCGGCAAGATCGAGGACCGGGCTGCCGATGACAGGCGTTGCACCGGGATCGACCATGATCCGGGTCACGCGGCCTGCGACCGGGGCGCGGATATCCAGCTGGTTGCTCAAGGTGGTGACGCGCTCCAATGCGAGCAGGGCGAGGGTTTCGCTGGCCTGCGCACCGGCGAGACGGGCCTTGGCGGCCTCGTGTTCGGACATGGCCTGTTGCAGCGCGCGGGTGGCGTCCTGCCGCTGCACCTCGGAGGAGGCGCCGGTTTTGGCCAGACGTTCGAGCCGGTCGAGTTCGGCGCGGCGCTGCGCGATGTCGGTGGCCGCGACCTGCAGACTGGACCGGGCGATGCGGATATCGGCGCGGGTGGCCGAGAGCGTGGCCTGAGCCTGCAGAAGATCGCGCTGGATATCGGTGCGGTCGATGCGGACGAGGATCTGCCCGGCGTCGACCACATCGCCTTCGTTCACCAGAATGTCCGTCACCGGGGCCGCATGGCGCGGCATCGACACGCGGATAATATCCGCAGGGGCGACATGACCGAAGGCATGCAGCACGTCTTCGATCCTAAGAGGATCGGCGCGCCGCACCGTGGCCGTGACCGGGGTGGGGTCGTCGATGGGACCGGCCATTTCCGTCGCGGTCAGCTGTGAAATTCCCAAGGGGCACAGAATGGCGACGGTGGCGACAACAGCGCCTCGCGTGATCCAGCGCATCGGTCAGGCTCCTTCTGGTTGGTGGTTTCAGCCGGCGAGGTCGATCCGGTTGAGCGCGCAGTGGCTCCAGAGGGCGTCCATGGCGCCCACGAGCGCATCCATTTCGCGCGGGCCGTGGACTGGCGAGGGGGTGAAGCGCAGGCGCTCGGTGCCGCGCGGCACGGTGGGGAAGTTGATCGGCTGGACATAGATGCCATAGCCCTCGAGCAGCATGTCGCTCAGCTTCTTGGTATGCACCGG
>NZ_FRCB01000016.1 GCF_900142765.1 Roseovarius litoreus | reverse complement strand
ACCGGCCTCCCGCACCGGAAAGTATTGTCCAGATGGACCAGAGGCCGGTCATGCACTAACAATCAACTTGGACCACTTAGTGGGGGCAGCTCAAGGTTACACCACGGGCTTGCGGCGACAGAACTGGCTATGAACCTTGCCAGACCTGGGTGGGAACTAGTGAAAGCGATGCATGGAAATAGACGTCGGAACGGATGGTAGGTGGCGGATCAAGATAGCAAACTGAGATGTCCCTAGTTTCCTAGACACCTGCCGTGGTCAGTTTCTGCCGTCTGGTCTCGAAGTCAACGGGCGAGAGCATGCCGTTGTTCGTATGCTTGCGTTTCGGGTTGTAGAACATTTTGATGTAGTCGAATTTGTCCCGCCTAGCGTCGTCCCTGGTCGGATAGGTTCGGCGTCTAATCCGCTCTCGTTTCAGGAGTTGGAAGAAGCTTTCGGCCACGGCATTGTCGTGGCAGTTGCCGCGTCGGCTCATGCTGGATTCGAGGTCGTGCTGATGAAGGAACATTGGGCATTCGCGGCTGGTGAATTGAGTGTCCTGGTCCGAATGCACTGTGACTTTGCGGTTTGGCTTGCGTCGCCAGACGGCCATCAGCAAGGCCTGTAGGGCGAGGTCCGAGGACATACGGGATTGCGCCGACCAGCCAAAGGTTAGCCATTGATGCGCCATTGGTTCGAGCACAATGGCGAACGCGTGAGAACAGATCGATGACGATGCACAGATACAACCAGCCCTCGTGGGTCTTGATATAGGTGATGTCCGTCACCCAGACCTCATTGGGCGCAGCCACCCTGAACTGGTCCAGCCTGTTCACGGCCACGATGGCTGGCTTGCCGCCGTAACGCCCCGGACGGCGTTTGTAGCTCACCGGGCCGCGATCCCGGCGAGCGATGCCAGCCGTGCCACACGGTTCTCCGAGATGCTTTCGCAATGGTCGCGCAGGTCATCCGTCAGCTTCCGGTAGCCATGGACCTTGTCACTCTCGGCCCGGGCTTGCCGGATCAACTCGGTTTGCCGCTCATCTTCCTGCGCAGGGTGGCTTAACGGTTCCTTAAGCCATGCATGGAAACCACTGAAATGTACTCGCAGCACCCGGCACATGGCCCGGATGCCAGACTCGCCGCGGTGTGCCCGGATAAAGGCGTAGTTCATTGGGACCCTCGCGCGAAGTACACCGTTGCCTTTTTTAGGATTTCACGCTCCTCGGTCATCCGGGCCAACTCGCGCTTCAGTCGCTGGTTCTCGGCCTCGTGGTCAACGCTCGGCTTCTTTGGTGCCGGATCGCCGAACAGCTTCACCCACTTGTACAAAGAATGAGTGCTCACACCCAAACGCCGGGACACCTCCCGATCCGGATAGCCCCGCACCGTGATCTGAAGCACCGCATCCCGCTTGAACTCGTCGCTGTAATGGCTTGTCCCCATGTCGGCCTCCTTGCCTCATAGTTAGGGGGCAAGGTGTCTAGGAAACTAGGGACACCTCACACGTCGAAGTTTTGAGTTATCTGCGCCAATCCCGGCTTCGGTGACCATGTCACCGTCGACCGGAATAGTTTTGTGGCATCCGGATTCCATCACTATTGGAGAATAGCCATGAATAGCTCTCGTCACCGTCCCTCTGACACATGGTCCCCGCTCTATTTCTTGGCCTCGCTCGGGGCAGGTGGGCTTGCTGTCACCTTTTTCATGTTCCTGATATTCTGGGTGCCTCATCCGGGTCAGCCTGTCCCGGTCTACGAAGACATCATGAGCGCTTTTTCAACTGGCAGGCTTCCGATGAAGGCTGCGATCCTCGTTGCCATGACCGGTATCGCCGGTTTTGCTTTTCTCAACATCAAGATGCTGATCTGGAATCTCGGCCGGTTCTCGGATTTTCGAAAGACGGACAGCTATACCAAACTGGTCAACTCCGATGGCGAAACCCAGCTTTTGGCGATGCCGTTGGCTCTGGCGATGACAGTGAACGTTGGCTTCATCCTTGGGCTGGTGTTTGTGCCGGGCCTTTGGGGCGTGGTAGAGTATCTTTTCCCTCTGGCCATGATTGCTTTTGCGCTGATCGCGTATCTGGCGTTCCGCCGGATCGGGGGTTTTCTGGGCCGCGTCCTGGGTGAAGGTGGCGTTTTAGATGTTACGGCAAATAATTCCTTTGCCCAGCTTCTGCCAGCCTTTGCATTGTCGATGACCGCCGTCGGCATGGCGGCGCCCGCTGCAATGAGCACTGTGGCTCTCACTGTGGGAAGCTCTTTGATTGCGTCGATCATGCTCGGTACCATCGCGGGGCTTTACGCGCTTGTCGCCGCCATTGCCGGCTTCAATTCGATTCTGCATCACGGCACTTCGCGAGAAAGTGCACCGACTTTGATGGTGGTCGTGCCGATCCTGACCGTGCTTGGGATCATGACCATGCGGCAGGAGCATGGCCTGCACACGACGTTTGGCGCTCATGGCGGTGTTGCGGACAACTTGCTGCTCACGACCACAATCCTTGCCGTCCAGTTTGTTTTTCTCGCGCTTGGTTTGTTGGTGTTGCGGCGTCAGAAATACGCGGACGCCTATATGCGCGGCGAAGGCAACTCGGCCGGTGCCTACGCGCTTGTCTGTCCCGGTGTCGCCCTGAGCGTGATGCTGCAATTCTGGATCAACAAGGGGCTGGTGGGCGCCGGGCTGATTGCGAAGTTCAGTGTCGCCTATTGGTCGCTGACGTCACTGGCGATCGCCAGTCAGGTCGCCATGATCGTGTTGGTCTTCGTCTTGAACCATCGGCATTTCTCAGGGCGCGCGCGCATTCAGTCTGTCCCTGCTGAATGAGGCGCAACACCTCTCCCAGCTCGAAAGGGCCGAGAGCATGGAGGTTGGTATGGATACTGTGAAAAGGCATAATTTGACGAGTTCAGAACCGTTCTCGCTTGAGCGCGCGATCATCGCCGCCGGAGGCATTGTTCGCTCCGCCGCCGAAGGGGCTGTTGCTTACAAATGGCAGGGATTGCCACGCGCATTCATCTTCGTGAAGTCTGGTAAGTTGTCCGTGCAGTTTCGGACCAAGGATCGTCAAGTTCCTTGGGCTGAATGCCGCGCTGCGGAAGGTCAGGATTGTATGCCAGTGACAGCAGCTATTCTGTCCGAGCGGGCGATCTCGGTCCGCGCGGTTTCCATGGCACCGTCAACATGGATCGAACTATCCCCGCTGGCGCTGGTGCTTCTGGTCCATGGGAATACCGCGTTCAGACATGCTTTGTTCAAAGGTCATGCGCAACGGTTGCCAATGTTTTTCGCGCGCATCTCTACCAAGAACACCGTTGGATTGGATCAGCGAATTGCAGATTGGCTTCTAAGTCACGCATTCGACAACAAAGTGCGCGGAACGCATTCTGAAATTGCCGCCGATTTGTTAACGGCGCGAGAAGTTGTGTCCAGAAAGTTGAAGGAGTTCGCTACCAAGGGTTGGATCGCGCAAAGACGCGGAAGCATACTAATTGAGGCACCTGCGGCAATAGCGCTTGTTTCAAAGGGCGTGTTTTCCACCTGCACTGCCGCCAGAGCCGCTAAATAGTCGCGTGCAGGCCCGAACGAACAAGAAACGAGCAGGGCGTTCATGGTAGATAAAGACACGGCACCCGCGCCAAACAGCACAGCCCGGGCCAAGGCGCGTATTATTGCGCCTGTCCAGCGTGAACTGCGCGTGGCTGGATGGCTGTCCCTTGTGGCGGGGGCTTTATGGCCCGTTCAGGCCGCCGCCATTGCTTGGGCCGTATCGGGTTGGACGGCCGGGCTGCCCCCAATGGACCGGACATGGATCGCCACCACGGTCTTTGTCGTTTGCGCGATATTGCGAGCAGGGCTTGAGCACCGCTCGGGCGCTCTTCTGTACCAAGCTGCAGATCAGACCATTGCACGAGAACGCGCCGTCTTGATCGCTCGTGAGGCGCATGCGCCTACCAATGCGGGCTCTGCGTCGATTGCGTCGCTTGTTGTTCAGAAGCTGCCACTGCTGCAGCCTTGGATCACCCGGTACCACGTTGCGATGTTGCGTGCGTCTGTTTTGCCGCTCTTACTTCTTATTCTCGCCTTTTCACAGTCGTGGGTCGTGGGGCTGACTCTCCTCGTGGCCGGGCCATTGATCCCGGTTTTCATGGCTTTGGTTGGCATGGCGGCCGAGGACGCCTCGCGACGTCAATTGGACGAGATCGCAACGATGAACGATATGCTCATGGACCGTTTGTCAGCGATGCTGGATATCAGATTGCTCGGAGCGGCGGATCGCGTGGCCATCGTCTTCAGCGATCGTGCCGAAAGCTTGCGTATAAAAACGATGGCTGTTCTGCGCATTGCTTTTTTGTCCTCCACAGTGCTTGAGCTCTTTTCTGCGCTTGGCGTGGCGATGGTCGCGGTGTTCGTAGGCTTCACTTTGCTTGGCGAGATCAACTTCGGATCATGGGGAATGCCTTTGACCTTGGGGCAGGGGCTTTTCTTGTTGCTGATCGCGCCAGAGTTCTTCCAGCCTTTGCGGGATCTTGCTGCAGCCTGGCATGATCGTGCAGCGGGGTTTGCGGTGGTTTCTGAACTGGATGCGCTGGACGCGGCGGACCGTGTCGCCTTTGTCGGAAGCGGTTTGCCGTCGGATGCGATGGAAGGATCAATCAGTATAATCACGCGGGGTGCGGTTGTGGTTCGCGGCGGCCAACATGTGAGGATTCCCGATTTTGCACTCACGTCCGGAGAAACTCTCGCGCTCACGGGACCAAGTGGGGTCGGCAAGAGCAGTGCCATGGCCGCGATAGCCGGTTTGGTGCCGCTGCATTCGGGCGAGATCATGGTGAACGATCGCAGGTTGAACGCGCAAACGGCCGATGCCTGGCGGCGGCGGATTGCCATGATCCCGCAGCGCCCGCACTTCCCCGATGAAACGCTGGGCGCGTGGCTGGATACAGGGCAGACGGGGGGCGACCCGTGGCCCGCGCTGCGGTTGGCCGATGCGAATGGGATTGTGGAGCGGCTGCCTTATGGCCTCGACACGCGCCTGGGGGAAACCGGGGGCGGGGTGTCCGGAGGGGAGGCCCGCAGGCTGCTGCTTGCGCGCGCAATACATACTGGGGCCGATCTGATCCTGGCCGATGAGCCTACAGCCGATCTCGACGCCGAGACGGCGGCGCGGATCATTGCTGCACTGCAACGGATGCAACGGGAAGGTCGCTCGATCATCGTGGCAACTCACGATCCCGATCTGGCAGCGGCAATGGACCGGCAGGTAGAGGTGCCGTTATGAGGAACGTGCTACGCATTGTCAGGCTTTTAGTGGCCGCTGATCCTTGGGCGATGGCGCGGGGTGCAGCCCTGTCGGTGGTCGTTCTGGTCATGGGGGCGGCACTTCTGGGCCTGTCCGGCTGGTTCATTACAGCGACAGGGCTGGCCGGGCTCGCGGGGATCGGCATTGCGTTCGATGTGTTCCGTCCTTCCGCCGGGGTGCGGTTTCTGGCTCTTGGGCGTGCGGCCGCCAGGTATGGGGAGCGTTTGCTGACCCATGACGCGACACTGCGCGCGCTGGCGGCATTACGGGTCGTTCTGCTACGTGGCTATGCACGCATGAATGCGAAGGGACTGATGGGGTTGCGAGGCGAGGGGGCCTTGACCCGGATCGTATCGGATGTGGATGCCTTGGATGGGCTGGTCCTGAGACTTGTTCTGCCAATCCTCTCGGCCTTGGTCACCCACCTCATGGTGTTTCTCGTTCTTGGATGGCTTGTCGGATGGTCTGTTGCGCTGATCATATTGGTTGGGTATGTCCCGGCTGCCGTGCTGATCCTCCTCATCCTGGCGCGCCGGACGATTTTACCCTCGGCTGAGGCTGAACACGCGGGCCAGCGACTGCGCCGGGGTATCATCGACATGACACGGGACCGCGAAGCGTTGATCCTGGCGGCACAGCTGCCACGACAAGCGAACCGTTTGCAGGAAATAGACGACCAAGCGCGAGCAGCCATGGCGCGCCTCGACCGGGCAGAACGCGATGCGGGTTTCTTTTTTTCAATCCTGGTGGCTTCGGTTGCAATGGGAGCATTCGCGACGGGTGCGTATTTGCTAGACACAGACTCTGTCGGTCCGCCGAAAGCCGTCATCGGACTTTTTGTTGCTTTGGCGCTGGCGGAAGCAGTGCTGCCACTTCGGCGCGGCGTCGCTGAACTGGGCCGCATGGTTGCCGCAGCCGGACGTGTGGCGCCGCAAATAGGCACACAAGCCCAGCCACTTGACAATACGCATGACGACGATGGCCCGCTACTCTCGCTGAAGCGAGCAGGTCTTGAGTTGGACCTTTCCGCTGGTGAGGCAATTGTTCTGACAGGTCCATCAGGTGTTGGGAAATCGACGTTGCTGATGCAAATTGCGGGCCTCGACCAAGACGACGGCATTCTCATCAAGGGCATGCGGCCGGGCCTCTGGCCGGAGCAGGCTTTGCGGGATGTCCTTGCCGTATTGCCACAGCGGAGTTGCCTGATCTCCGGAAGCGTCCGTGACAACTTGTCACTGAGTGGTACCTTTGACGATGATGCGCTTTGGACGGCCCTAGAAGTGGCGGCTTTGGCAGATGATATTCGCGCACGGGGTGGCCTTGATGCTCGTCTCGGCGAAGCGGGTTCAGGACTGTCCGGTGGCCAGGCGCGGCGCATGGCCTTGGCGCGTATCCTGTTGAAAAAACCACAAATCCTTCTCCTCGACGAGCCAACCGAAGGTCTTGATGACCACACGCAAGAGCTGGTTATGGGCCGTTTGCGGAATGCTCTGCCAGACGCATTGATTGTGGCCGCGATGCATCGCGGAGCAGACCATCCCATTTTTGACCAGAGTATTCGATTGGTTCGCTAGTTGGTGATGATGTCACCAAGGATTTCCAGCGTACGGATGTACACCGCCTCTTGAAGCGTTGTGGAGCCCGACTCGGTTCGTATTCGACCAGGCCGAACCCACTCCGCAGTTGCCAGCGCCCTCAGAAAGCAACGTGGGAGGGCAGTCTAAGGAGGGCTTTCAATGGAGCTAGATATCGTCGAGCTGTCGCGCCTGCAATTTGCAATGACAGCTATGTATCACTTCCTCTTTGTGCCGCTGACACTTGGTCTTTCGATCATCGTCGCGATCATGGAGACCGTTTATGTTATGACGGGCCGCCCGATCTGGCGGCAGATGACCAAGTTCTGGGGCACGCTGTTCGGAATCAATTTCGTCCTCGGCGTCGCCACTGGCATCACCATGGAATTCCAGTTCGGTATGAACTGGAGCTATTACAGCCATTATGTCGGTGACATCTTCGGCGCTCCGCTGGCGATCGAAGGGCTGATGGCCTTCTTCCTTGAGGCAACATTTGTGGGGCTTTTCTTCTTTGGTTGGGATAAACTCAGCCGGGTCCAGCACCTAATTGTGACGTGGTTGGTGGCGATTGGCTCCAACTTCTCGGCGCTCTGGATCCTGATCGCAAACGGCTGGATGCAAAACCCGGTCGGAGCTGAATTCAACCCCGACACGATGCGCATGGAGATGACGTCGTTCTTTGACGTTTTGTTCAATCAGGTCGCCCAAGCAAAATTTGTCCACACGGTTTCGGCAGGCTATGTCACCGCGTCGGTCTTTGTTCTGGGTGTGTCGGCTTGGTATCTTCTAAAGAACCGCCACGTCGAGTTGGCGCGGCGCTCGATTACAATTGCTGCGTCTTTCGGTTTGGCTGCGGCGCTTTCCGTTGTGGTTCTCGGCGACGAGTCCGGCTACTCAGCGAGCCATACGCAGAAAATGAAATTGGCCGCGATTGAGGCCATGTGGGAAACCGAAGAGGCGCCTGCATCCTTCACCGCCATTGGTTTTCCAGACCAGGAAGCGCGCGAAACACATTACGCAGTGCATATTCCATGGGTCATGGGGTTGATTGGCACCCGGTCGCTTACGCAGGAAATACCCGGTATCGCGGAACTGGTCGAAGAGGCCAAAGTGAAGGTCGAACGTGGCGTCATCGCGTACGACGCTTTGCAGATCATCCGCGAACAGCGCGAGGCAACACCTGAGGATGTGCGCGCGATGTTCGAGGCCCATTCCGGCGATCTTGGTTTTGCTTATCTACTGTTGCGCTATGTCGACGACCCGCGCGACGCCACGCCTGAGCAGATTGCAATGGCTGCCGAGGACACCGTACCCACAGTGGCCCCGCTATTCTGGGCGTTCCGGCTCATGGTGGGACTTGGCTTCGCGTTCATCGGTGTGATGCTCTATTTCTTCTACCGCTCGTCTTTCAAAAGACAGACCTATCCGCGGTGGGCGCTGTGGGGCGCGGTATTTGCTATCCCGACCCCATGGATTGCCGCCGAGCTTGGATGGTTCGTTGCGGAATTCGGGCGCCAACCCTGGACAGTCGACGGTGTTCTGCCAACGGCCCTGTCGGCCAGCCATCTGAGTGTTGCTGATCTTCTGATCACGCTTGCGGGTTTCATGCTTTTCTACTCGATCCTGTTCATCGTTGAGATGGGCCTGATGCTGAAATACATCCGCAAGGGCCCCTTTCAGGATGTGGAAGAAACTGATGCCTGGGAAGCGCGTCATGAACATCGCCTGCGCACTCATGATGGTCAGGGGCCGTTCGCCCCGGCCGGAGCGCGCGCCGCTTCGTCCGTGGATGATCTGATCCTTGGCGAAAGCGCAACCCCTGCGGAGTAAGAGCAATGATCCTTTATGAACTCATCGACTACGAAATACTTCGGGTGATCTGGTGGGCGCTTCTGGGCGTTCTCCTGATTGGCTTCGCCCTCACCGACGGCTTTGACATGGGTGTCGGCGCTTTGTTGCCCTTCGTTGCCAAGCAGGACGTGGAGCGCCGGGTTGTGATAAACACGGTCGGCCCGGTTTGGGAGGGAAACCAAGTCTGGTTCATCCTCGGGGGCGGTGCGATCTTTGCCGCTTGGCCACCGCTCTACGCAGTGAGCTTCTCAGGCTTTTACCTTGCGATGTTCGTGGTGCTCGCGGCCCTGATTGTGCGTCCAGTGGCCTTCAAATACCGCTCCAAACGCGACAGTGCCACGTGGCGTAGCAGCTGGGACTGGGCGTTATTCGCCGGTGGTGCTGTGCCTGCTTTGCTCTTCGGGGTTGCGGTTGGCAACGTGCTTCTGGGCGTGCCGTTCTATCTCAATGACATGCTGATGCCCCGCTATGATGGCAACTTCGCGATCAAGTTCATCGGTCTTCTGCGCCCGTTCGCTCTGCTCGCCGGTGTCGTGTCCTTTTCCATGCTCTTGATGCATGGCGCGGCATGGCTGAGCCTCAAATCCGAGGGGCTGGTGGCAAACCGGGCTCGTCGGATTGGCACCATCGCGGGTCTTGTCGCAATGGCAGGCTACGCCTTGGCGGGTCTGTGGCTCGCGGTTGGTGTCGAGGGCTTCGCCTTTGTGGGTGAGGTGAGCACAGACGGCCCGTCCAATCCGCTATACTCCCAGGTGGAACGCGGCGGCTCGTGGCTTTCTGCCTATGTCGCGCGTCCCTGGATCGTTGTGGCCCCAGTGATGGGCTTTGCGGGGATGGCTATGGCGGTCCGTGGCCTTGTCGCCGGACGGGAAGTGGCAACGTTGCTGTGGTCCAAACTGGGCATTACGGGCGTGATTTCATCGGTTGGCCTGACCATGTTCCCGTTCATCCTGCCCTCCACTGTCGATCCGAACTCTTCTTTGACGGTCTGGGACAGTTCTTCCTCGCACCAGACACTGTTCATCATGCTCTTTGTCACTGCGATCTTCATGCCGCTGATCCTGATGTACACGGCGTGGGTCTACAAAGTGCTCTGGGGAAAGGTCACCGAGGCCGATGTGGCCAACAATTCCGACAGCGTTTACTGAGAAAGGTAAGCAAATGAAAAAAATAACAAATGTACTCGCAGCACTCAGCCTCGCCTTAGTGAGCCTGACAGCCGCAGCACCCCAAGCACTTGCTGAAGACGCCAAAACCGGGCTCTTTGTAAACCTAACCACGGATGACACATGGGCCGCCGCCAAGGCGATTAGTTTCGCGCATCAAAGGGCCCTCAAGAATGGTCACGAACCGGTGGCGATCTGGCTGAATGTGCGGGCGGTCTATCTGGCTGACAAAAAGCGCCCGAGCCATGTGCATGGTTTGATGGCTGAGAGCGGCACTTCCATTCAGGACATGCTGACGGCTTTCATTGCTGATGGAGGTCAAGTGATCATGTGCAGTGCCTGTTCCCAGGCCGCTGGCCTGACGCAGGCCGATTACATCGACGGCGTGACCATGGGCACATGGCCGGTGGTCGAAGCGCTGTTGTTTGATCCCGATGTCAAAACTTTGGCCTGGTAGCCGGAAAGGACCCCTGAAATGTGGTATTTTGCTTGGCTTCTTGGGCTTCCGCTCGCCGCAACCTTCGCTGTCATGAACGCGATGTTCCTAGAGATGCAGCGCGACCGAGAGCTTGCTGAAGAAGATGAAAACTCCGCACGAGTTGTGATCGGCGAATAAGGAAATGGCAGGGCGTGCCGGTCCTTGGCACGCCTTCGCGATTGGAGGAATCATGGATAGAAGGCATTTCTTGAAAGCGGCGATGCTAGGAGGCGCGGCGGCTTCGCTTGTAACCAAAGAAGCTTCCGCACAAAGCCAGCCCATACAGACTTCGGCCCGGATCGTCATCATCGGCGCGGGTGCGGCTGGCACAGCGCTGGCCAACCGATTGGTGCGCCGCCTTGAAGGTGCCAAGATCACCATCATCGATCCGCGCCCCGATCATTTGTATCAACCCGGACTGAGCCTTGTGGCGACGGGACTGAAGCCTGCCAAATACGTGGTGTCGGACACCAGCGCTTGGCTGCCGGGTGGCATCACGCATGTCACCGAAAAAGTCGCCTCCGTCGATGCCGAAACAAAGACCGTGTCGACCGAAACCGGTGAGACCATCGCCTATGATTGGCTTGTTGTGGCACCCGGGTTGATGCTGGACCATGATGCCATTGATGGCTTCAGTCTGGATATGGTCGGTGAAAATGGCATCGGAGCGCTCTATGCGGGGCCGGATTACGCAGCGCGAACCTGGGCGGCGGCAAGCCGGTTCACCGAAGAGGGCGGTACGGGGCTTTTCACACGTCCTGAAACCGAGATGAAGTGTGCAGGCGCACCGCTCAAGCACACTTTCCTGATTGACGATATCGCACGTCGTGCCGGTAATGCGGGCAAGATGAATATGGTTTACGCCGCGCCGCAATCGTCGCTCTTCGGGGTGCCGATCGTCGCCGAAAAGGTGCGCATGCTGTTTGAGGATCGCGGCGTTTCCACAATGATGAACCGCACACTGACTGCGATTGACGCGAGCGCAAAGCGCGCGACCTTCGCCAACGGGACAGGAACAGAAACCGTCGATTACGACTACATTCACATCATACCCCCACAACGCGCGCCGGAATTTGTCGTACAGTCAGGGTTGGCTTGGGCCGATAAGTGGACGGATCAGAACTGGGTCGAATGCGACATGCAGACCTTGCGCCACCTGCGGTATCCCGAGATATTTGCGCTTGGCGACGTGGCCGGTGTGCCGAAAGGCAAGACGGCAGCCAGCGTCAAATGGCAGGTGCCTGTGGTCGAAGACCACCTTGTAGCCGCGATCCAAGGGCTAGAAGGGACCGAGACCTATGATGGCTACACATCCTGCCCTCTGATCACCCGCATCGGCCGCGCGATGCTGGTCGAATTCGACTATCACGACAACCTGACCCCGTCTTTCCCGGGAATCATCGCCCCGCTTGAAGAGCTGTGGATCAGCTGGTTGATGAAGGAGGTGGCGCTCAAGGCCACGTACAACGCGATGTTGCGCGGTAAGGCCTAGAGAGGACAAACAATGAAAGACCTGACATTCGAGACCCTGCTTGCCGTTTTCGAGGAAATCTTCGGGCGGAGCCTGTTCTGGGTCATGGTGGCAGCTGCCGTAATCGTGACGCTGGGATATCTTTATGTGCTCGTCCGGGATCGGGCTGTGAGTTGGAAGAAGTTCCTCTGGGCGCAACTCTCAATGCCAGTCGGGGCTGTTCTCGCCGTCTGGTTTGTGATGTTCATGACCGACTCCCGACTTGTCGACTTGGGCGGCCCCATCGACCTTGTCGTCTTTCTGGGTATAGCAGTCATGGGTGCCGTCGGTATGGCAATCTTGGTCTACACGCTTGAGTCGCTCTTCGGTTCCAAGCGGACAAAGAATGCGTCGCAGAAATGAGCAACGCTGGGAAAGTCACGCAAAGCCCCAGTGCGTACTCGCGGGTACAGGTTGTCTTGCACTGGGTCATCTTCGTTCTGATGGCTGCCCAATACCTGTTGCACGGCGGCATCGAGACCGCTTGGGAGGGACGGCTGGACGGGAGCTTGCCGAACGAGCCATTCCGCAACCCGCACGTTATTGTTGGGATCATTATTCTTGCGTTGGCGATTTGGCGTGTGGTCCTGAGATTGCGTTTGGGCGCACCAGCTTTGCCCGAGGAAGAGCCGCAGACGTTCAAGCTGGTCGCAAAGGTCACGCACCTCGCTTTCTATGTGATTTTGCTTGCAATGCCGATTTCCGGCGCTCTGGCTTGGTTGCTTGGTTGGGAAGCTCCCGCCGACGCGCATGAGGTGGCCGCTAAGGTCATGCTGGCCTTGATCATTCTCCATGTTCTCGGGGCATTGGGTCAGCAGATCGTGCTGAAGACAGACGTCATGAAGAGAATGTCTCCCAAAAATATATTCCGGCCAGATACTTCGAAGGATGCACTGTCTTGATGGGCGCTTCAACTTCAGCGCATCCCGCCCCTGGTGGTTCGATGCCGGCGTCTCGACTGGCGCACTTTCCGATTGCGTTTTTCGTTGCGACCATGGGCTTGTTCAGTCTCGCTCTAGCCACACGTGCGGGCGGCTATGGCATGGCGGCGCTAATCCTAACTGGCGCTTTAGCCGTCGTGCTCCTCGGTCTTTTCACGCTCCACAGATTGAAGGCGGTCCGCTATCCTCGCCAAGTGGCCGCAGAATGGAACCACCCGGTCAAGCTGTTGTTCTTTCCTGCAGCGAACATTGCTATCCTGCTGTGGTCGTTGCTGTTGCAGGATAGCGTGTCGGGGTTGTCCCAAGACCTTTAGGGTATCGGTGCGCGTGTTCAGGCGATCCTGACAATTCTGATTGTGTCGGCGTGGATTTCGCACCTTGCGTTCCGGCAGGCTATGCTGTCGCCGGCTTGGTTTATCCCGGCGGTTGCGAATGTGACTGCGCCTCTGACCACGCAAGCTGCATAGAAAGGGGCTACGGCACATATTCTGCTCTGCGGGCCGGAGGGTGATCTTGGCCTGAAGGATGCGCGTTTTTCTGCTACGGCTGGTCAACCGCCATGCGACAAGAGCCCGCAAGGCCTGATGCAAACGATCCGCGAAAAGACCGGTGCGACCATTGATGTCTGCGCGATCTACCTGCCGGGTCGTAATGCGGATCCGTTGGTTCTGCTGGACGGCATCGGCGTTGCGAAGCCCGGCGAGATGGCTGAGAAACTAATGGCGCCGGATGCACGCGTTCTGAGCTTCCAAAACCCGGACTGTCGCGCCGATCAATTCGGCGCGGCATCCTTCGACAACGCGGCCCGGGCCTGTTTCATGCATGCGGCGATTTTTCCAAAGAGTACGACATTCGGAGAGCTCCTCCGCCAGCCAAGCGCGACCTGCCGGGGGCAGGCGTCTTGCACATCGCCCAGATGCAGCTTGTGACCTCTTGAAATACCCGCGTCGACCGCGAGCTTCGGCAGGAGTGTAATCCCGAGGTCTTCTTCCACCATCGCGACCAAGGTCGAGAGGCTGGTGGCCGCATAACTCTGATCTTCATCGAGGTTGATGCCGGAGATGCTGGAGAGTGCATGTCGTTGAAGACAGTGACCTTTCTCCAGCAGAAGCAAGTGCCGGTTCGCCAAGTCGTCAGCGCCAACAATGTCCCGATTGCTTAAGGCGTGATCGACAGGCGTCGCCAGCGCATATCCATCCGAAAACAGTACCTCGGTCTCGATCTGCGGTGGAAGCGGGTGGGGCAGAGCGATCAGAAGAAGATCCAACCTCCCCTCCATTAACCCCTCGACAAGCGGGTCGGTCAGTTCTTCGCGTAGGTAGAATTTCGTATCCGGCAACGCGCTTCGCAGCAGCGGCATGGCGCGGGGCATCAGGAACGGGCCAACCGTGGGGATTGTTCCCAAGCGAATGGCCGTGGCCCCGGCGGCCTGTTCCTTCCGGGCACGGCCCTCGAAATCCCGAACTTCCGCGAGAATGTTGCGGGCCCTTTCGGCCAGATCGCGCCCCAGTGGGGTCATCAGAACGCTGTGCTTCGTCCGCTCGGCGACCTTGATGCCCAGACGGTCTTCAAGGTCCTTCAATCCCGTTGAAAGCGTGGACTGTGTGACATTGCACAGCTCTGAGGCGCGCGAGAAGTTCTGCGTGTCATCGAGAGCAGTGAGAAAGCGGAGTTGGCGAAGAGTTGTCATGATGTTATCGTATAATTGAATTTCCAACGCAGAAACAATCAATTTCTACAATTAAAATGCGTGGCCTATATGCAGGTCATAACCCAACCAAGGAGCCTCGTTATGAACGCCCACGCAACCCCAGCCGCCGAAACTGCCATCGGATTTCCGCGCCTGAACGAACTGGCCCCGGCTTTTGATGCACTGACCACCGACGGTCGCAAGACACTGGCCGACTACAAAGGCAAATGGCTGATCCTGTTCTCGCATCCGGCCGATTTCACACCAGTTTGCACCACGGAATTCATGGCTTTTGCCAAACGTGCTGACGAATTCGCAGCGCTTGACACTCAACTGCTTGGCCTGTCGATCGACAGCCACTATGCTCATATTGCCTGGATGCGTTCGATTAAAGAAAGCTTTGGCGTGGAGATCCCATTCCCGATTATCGCGGATCTCGACATGAAGGTCGCGCAATCCTATGGGATGATACAGCCCGGAGCATCTGATACACAGGCGGTGCGGGCGACATTCATTATCGATCCCGAAGGAATTTTGCGGGCGATGGTCTACTATCCCATGACCAATGGTCGCTCGGTTGACGAATTTGTCCGCCTCGTGAAAGCCCTCCAGACTGCCGACGCCCACAAGGTTGCAACGCCGGAGAACTGGCAGCCTGGTGAGGATGTGATCGTGCCGACGCCACAAACTGCGGCCGCCGCGGAAGCGCGGATGTCGGAAGGTTTTGTCACCAAGGATTGGTATTTCTCGACCAAGTCTCTCTAAGCCGGAATGCGAAACGCGAGCACGATCTAGGCACTGTCGTGCCGCGCCTCCCTCTTAATCCGATACCTGGGAAACAAGTAAATGAACGAGTCATGGATTACCAAATTCAAAGGCCTTGGCAGACTGCCCACCGATATCCGCGCCGAGCTTGAAACGGGAAGTCAGATCGTGTCGGTTCCGGCTGGCACCCAGATTTTCGCGCCGGGCCAGACTGCCGATAACCTTTGGCTTCTTCTGGAAGGCACCGTCAAGGTGCAACAGAAATCCGAGACAGGCCGAGAGGTCTTTCTCTATCGGGTCCACGCGGGGGAAAGCTGCGTTCTCACAACAGCCTGTATGCTGGCGTTCGAAGACTATGCAGCAGAGGGCACGTCCGAAACCGACGTCAAAGCCGTCGCGATCCCGCGCAAGACTTTCGATGACCTCGTGGCCAAGTCGCCTGTCTTCAGAGAGTTCGTATTTACCGCGTACTCCCGCCGGATCACCGATCTCTTTACTCTGATAGATGACATTGTGTTCCAGCGTATGGATGTTCGGCTTGCATCGCGCTTGCTGGAGCTTGCCGATGACGACAACGTCATACACGCGACGCACGCTGTACTTGGCACTGAGCTCGGGACTGCACGTGAAGTTGTTTCCAGAACGCTTTCGGAATTTCAGCGCAGAGGCTGGGTCGAACAGTCCCGGGGTGAAGTTCGTCTTGTTGGGAAAGACGGGCTGGAGCGGCTGGTCAAATCTGCCGGCGCGCGACAGTAGGCAGTCTGCGCCTCAGACGGCAACCGGAAAGGCCCTGCACAACGCTAACCTGATTGTCGGCTCACCATCTTAGTTGGCGAGACGACAATCCAATTGGGCGCAGACGAAAATTGAGTATGGAGCGCAGACCGATGGGTGCTTACGAAATCAAAAAAGCATGGGAACAGAAAACAACCAGTTTGCGGTGCGACAGTCTATGAATGACGCCTCTGCTGCATTCTGGGACCGAGTCGCGCGCAGCTATCCCAACATGTCCATGCGCAATCCAGCTGACTACGAAAAGGCACTTGACCGAATCCGCGCGTTCTTGGGTTCGAAAGATCGCGTACTTGAACTCGGCTGCGGCACGGGAACAAAAACTGTCAAACTGGTGGGAGCCTTTGGTCGCTATACAACAAGTGATTATTCTCCCTAGATGATCGCGAGTGCCGAAGAAAAACGATCCGAAACGATGCTCGCAAAACTGGAAGTCAGCGTCGGTCAATTCTGTGGCGGATCACTGCCCGAAGGACCATTCGATGTGATCCTTGGTTTCAACCTTCTGCATTTGTTGCAAGATAGGCGACTGGCTTTCGAATACATCGCGCACGAACTGCAGCCGGGTGTTCCTTTCATCTCCAAAACACCCTGCCTTTTGGGGGCCGTACCGCGTTTTACAGCCCGTAATTGCGTTCTTCCGCTTGAGGGGAAAAGCGCCTGATTTTCATTTCTTGTCACCGGGCCGCCTTGAACAGAAAATCAGGCAGGCCGGCTTTGAAATCGTTGAAACCGGGGACTATCCCAAGCACCCCACGCGCCGGTTTATCGTGGCCGGAAAGCGTTAAGCTCCGACCTTGGTGTGTAAGCTGAACTTAGCTGGATGGAGCCTTGTCCGCTGTTTTTCGAAAATGAGGAGTTTGGTGACTTGGTCACCAAGCTTTTGACAGGCCACATGCGAAAACCATTCCATTGATTCTCGATGGAGTGAGATATGACAACCAATATGGGAAAAATCGACCGCAGTTTGCGGCTCGTTATCGCAGCGGCACTTCTTTTTGTCGCCTTCGGCACGACAATGCTTGGATCCGGCATTCTGTTTTGGATGGCACTTATGGTCGCAGCTGTTTCCACGTTCACCGCTATTGTCGGCAATTGCCCGCTTTACAGCATCGTGGGCCTCAAAACGTGTCAGCACTGCTGATGTTCGAGACGGCCTTTACACCGTGGGCATCTCTTGCAGGTGGTGTCTTGATTGGTGTCGCCTCGACACTTCTGATGCTCTTCGTTGGACGTGTCATGGGCGCAACGGGCGTACTGGCGGGGATGTTCCAACCGTCGTCCGGCTCGGACTTCGCATGGCGCGCGGCCCTTTTGGCCGGAATGGCCACGGGGCCAGCGATCGTCTGGCTGCTTTCTGGTGAGATGCCAGCGGTGGATGTGCCAATTTCGGCGATAGCGCTTGTGATCGGCGGTCTCGTTGTCGGCGTCGGCGTCACATTCGGCTCAGGGTGCACATCTGGCCATGGTGTCTGTGGCATGGCGCGGCTCAGCCCGCGATCCATTGTAGCCACGTTGACCTTTATGGCGTTCACCTTCGCCACCGTATTCATCATACGCCACGTTATCGGAGCTTGAGCGCAGTGAAAGTGATCGCAAACTATCTGATTGGCGTTGTTTTTGGCGTTGGTATCTCGATCTCTGGCATGGCGAACCCGGCCAAGGTCCTGAATTTCTTTGATATCGCCGGCACGTGGGACCCGTCGCTGATCTTTGTGATGGGTGGTGCCTTGGTCACGACCTTTGTCGGCTACAAGCTGGTCTTTGGTCTCAAAGCACCGATATTTGAGGACGGCTTCAGCCTGCCGACGTCCCGCATGATCGACGCGAAACTCGTTGGCGGTTCGGCGGTGTTTGGCATCGGCTGGGGGATTGCAGGTTTCTGTCCCGGGGGCGCGTTGCCTGCGCTTGGCACCGGGCGGTGGGAGGTCTTTGCCTTCGTGGCCGCTCTGCTTTGTGGGATCTTCCTGGCCAAATTCATTCAATCAACCACCGCAGGCCGCTCGGCGGCCGCACCGTGATCCGTTCTTCGAGGAGACAAAATATGACCCAATACCCCGTCAACATGGGCATCAAGCCAGACGTTCAAGCCTTCTTTGATGAGGCGACCAATACGATCAGCTACATCGTCAAGGACTCGTCGTCCAACGCCTGCGCCATTGTCGATAGCGTGATGGACATCGACTACGCCGCCGGGCGGATCACCTTCGATCATGCCGACGAGTTGATCCGCGAGATCGAGAAGCAAGATCTTAAGCTGGAGTGGATCATCGAAACGCATGTCCACGCTGACCACCTGTCTGCAGCTCCTTATATTCAGGGCAAACTTGGCGGGAAGATCGGTGTTGGCTCCAAAATCACGGTCGTTCAGGACGTGTTTGGCAAGGTTTTCAACGAAGGCACCGAGTTCCAGCGCGACGGCAGCCAATTCGACGCGCTGTTTGAAGATGGCGACACTTATACGATTGGCAATATGCAGGCCTTTGCCATGTATACGCCTGGCCATACACCGGCCTGCATGGTCCATGTGATTGGCGATGCCGCTTTTGTGGGCGACACACTCTTCATGCCTGATGGTGGCTCAGCCCGGTGTGACTTCCCTGGTGGCAGTGCTGAAGAGCTCTATGAAAGCATCATGAAGGTGCTGGCTCTGCCCGATGAGACGCGATTGTTCATGTGCCACGACTACGGGCCCAATGGCCGCGATATTGCGTGGGAAACCACCGTTGCCGACGAGAAAGAGCACAATATCCATGTCGGGCGCGGCAAGACGAAGGAAGATTTCATCAAGTTCCGCACCGAGCGCGACGCGCAACTTGCCATGCCGAAGCTCATCATACCGTCGTTGCAGGTGAACATGCGCGCAGGTGAAATTCCGACTGATAAGGACGGGAATCCAATGCTCAAAGTGCCGATCAACGGCCTTTAATGAGGAAAATGACATGAAAAGAACTGTTCTGACACTTGTTCTTTTGACACTCGTGGGTCCTGCTTGGGCACAAAATCATCAACCTGGCGCTCATTTCATCGAGAACTGGGATCTTGATGGGGATGGTGCGGTCAGTCTTGAAGACATCAAAACCCGACGGGAAGATGTGTTTCTGACATTCGACGCTGACGAAAATGGCGCACTCGATGCCGAAGAATACATGCTCTTTGATGAGGCGCGAGCGAATGACATGAAGACCATTGAAGGCCATGGAAATGGCATCGGAATGCGCCGGGCGTTGGAGGGCATGACTCTCGCTTTCAATGACAGCGACGGAAACGGTGAAGTGTCGCGTGATGAATTTTTGACGCATGCCGGGGATTGGATGGCGATGCTTGATCGCAACGGTGATGGCAGCGTCGCCAATGCCGATTTTGGTCGGCAGTGAGGAGCCTGAGCATGGACCTTAAGAAGATCACTGAGAAAGTTACCGTCAGCCCACAAATCATGGCCGAGGATATGGCCGCGATCAAGGCAGCTGGCTTCCGCGCCATCATCTGCAACCGGCCTGACGGAGAAGGGGCTGATCAACCCTCGTTTGAAGAAATCGAAGCTGCGGCGCAAGCCGCAGGGATCGAAGCGAAATATGTCCCGGTGCAGTCCGGTATGGTGAAAGACGACGATGTCGCTGCATTTGGCGCGGCCCTAAAGGAGGTGCAACGTCCCGTCCTGGCCTACTGCCGCACTGGCACGCGGTCCGCGACACTCTGGTCTTTCCACGAATCCAAGAAACGCCCCATGCCAGAGATCTTAGCCGCAACCAAGGCAGCGGGCTACGACATGAGCGGTGTGGCTCGACGGATCGCCAATGGCGGCAAGACGCCAACGGATTCGGGCGACGCCCATTTCGAAGTGGTGGTCGTTGGGGCAGGGGCAGGGGGCATATCGGTGGCGGCCAGCCTTAAGGCGCGTAAGCCGGGGCTGAACATCGCAGTGATCGATCCCGCCGATATCCACTACTATCAGCCGGGATGGACGATGGTGGGCGGAGGCATCTTCGATGCTCAAAGCACTGCAAAGACGATGGGCAGTCTGATCCCGCAGGGTGTGCATTGGATCAAGTCTGCAGTTGCGGCTTTTGAGCCCAAAAATGACGCAGTCATTCTGGATGGATGTCGGGTGGTCAAATACGACCGTCTTGTGGTGTGTCCGGGTCTCAAGCTTGATTGGGACAAGGTCGAAGGGCTGGAGGAAACACTGGGACGCAATGGCGTAACCTCCAACTACCGGTACGATCTGGCACCTTACACCTGGCAACTGGTTCAGAAAATGAAGGAAGGCCGTGCCCTGTTCACTCAGCCGTCGATGCCGATCAAATGCGCAGGCGCTCCGCAGAAAGCGATGTATCTGTCAGGCGATGCCTGGTTCCGTAGTGGTGCGCTGAAAAACATCGACATCCAGTTCATGAGTGCGGGCGGCGTGCTGTTCGGGGTCAAGGACTACGTTCCGGCGCTTATGGAATATGTCGAAAAATACGATGCGACGCTGAACTTTTTCCACACCCTCATATCGGTCGACGGTCCGGCGAAAAAGGCGACCTTCAAGGTGACCAAACCGGATGCCGATCCGACGGACGTAACGGTCGAGTTCGACATGATGCATGTCTGCCCTCCGCAAACCGCGCCAGACTTCATTCGGGTGTCGCCGCTAGCCGATGCAGCAGGATGGGTCGATGTGGATCAAGCCACGCTGCGCCACAAAACCTATGCCAACATTTGGTCGCTGGGGGACGTGATGAACGCGCCCAACGCCAAGACGGCGGCAGCTGCCCGCAAGCAGGCGCCCACTGTGGCCGACAACATCGTCGCCGATATCGCGGGCCGGTCGCCGACAGCGGCCTATGACGGCTATGGCTCGTGCCCGCTGACGGTGGAGCGCGGCAAGATCGTGCTGGCGGAGTTCGGCTATGGCGGTGTGTTGAAGCCAAGCTTTCCATCCTTCCTTCTGGACGGAACCAAGCCAAGCCGCGCAGCGTGGTTTCTGAAGGAAAGCCTGCTGCCGCCGATTTACTGGAAGGCGATGCTCAAGGGTAAGGAATGGATGGCCAAACCCGAGAAAATCAAAGTTGCTGCCGAGTAACCGGCGCACCCTATTGCGCATACCCTCCCTTCATGCGCGATGACCGGCGAGCGGAGCGGTTTTGTTCCGCCCGTCCCCTTTTCTGGACGACAAGATGATCGAACACCTCTCTCGCTACGTCCCTGTTTTGGACTGGGGCCGCACTTACGACCGCAACGCCCTTTCGAACGACATGATTGCAGCGGTGATCGTGACGATCATGCTGATCCCACAATCGTTAGCCTATGCTTTGCTTGCGGGACTGCCGCCGGAGGCCGGGATCTACGCGTCAATCGCCCCCATCATCCTCTATGCCATATTCGGCACGAGCAAGGCGCTGGCCGTTGGACCCGTCGCCGTTGTCTCGCTTCTGACCGCGTCGGCCATCGGTCAGGTGGCTGAGCAGGGGACAGCGGGCTATGCGGTGGCCGCGCTGACCCTGGCATTCCTGTCCGGTGGGTTTCTGGTGCTGATGGGTGTCTTTCGCCTTGGTTTTCTCGCCAACTTCCTCAGCCATCCGGTGATTGCGGGCTTCATCACCGCATCGGGGATCCTAATTGCAACGAGCCAACTCAAGCATATTCTCGGGGTCAGCGCGTCCGGTCACACGCTGCCGGAAATGCTTGGGTCGATCTTCGCGCATCTGTCGCAGATCAATTGGATCACCGTTGTACTTGGTGTAACCGCAACCGGCTTTCTGTTCTGGGTGCGCAAGAACCTCAAACCAACGCTCAAACGGCTTGGCGCATCGGCACTCTTGGCCGACATCCTGACCAAGGCCGGGCCCGTGGCTGCAGTCGTGGCGACAACGCTTGCGGTCTGGGGGTTTGGTCTGGACACTCAGGGCGTCAAGATCGTGGGTGCTGTGCCGCAAAGCCTACCGCCGCTGACGCTGCCGGGCTTTTCACCTGATCTCTTGGGTGCTCTCTTGGTGCCTGCCATCCTGATTTCTGTGATTGGCTTTGTTGAGTCCGTCTCTGTTGCACAAACACTTGCGGCCAAGAAACGCCAGCGCATAAATCCTGATCAGGAGTTGATTGGTCTGGGCGCCGCGAACCTTGGAGCCGCTTTCACAGGCGGCTATCCGGTAACAGGTGGGTTTTCGCGCTCTGTCGTGAACTTTGATGCCGGTGCAGAAACTCCCGCGGCGGGTATCTTTACGGCCATAGGCCTTGCCATTGCCGCCATGGCACTGACGCCATTGGTTTACTACTTGCCGAATGCAACACTCGCCGCGACCATCATTGTCGCGGTCCTAAGCCTCGTCGACCTGTCGATCCTGAAAAAGACCTGGGCGTATTCCCGGGGCGATTTCGCAGCCGTCGCCGCTACGATTTTCTTGACCCTCATGCTGGGCGTGGAGATAGGGGTGGCCTCCGGAGTTGCGATTTCAGTGCTTTTACACCTGTACAAAACGTCGCGGCCCCATGTCGCTGAGGTTGGCTTGGTGCCCGGCACTCAGCACTTTCGTAATATCCATCGTCACAGTGTGGAAACGGATCCCGCGCTTGTGTCCCTGCGCGTGGATGAAAGCCTTTATTTCGTGAATGCCCGTTTCCTAGAAGACCTGATCCAGAAACGTGTCACCAATGGCTGCGCCGTGCGGAACGTGGTCTTGATCTTTTCTGCAGTGAACGAAGTGGATTATTCCGCCCTCGAAAGTCTGGAGGCGATCAATCACCGTCTCAAAGACATGGGCGTTGGCTTGCATCTATCAGAGGTGAAAGGCCCAGTGATGGACCGCTTGAAACGATCCCATTTCCTTGATGATCTGAATGGACGTGTCTTCCTGTCTCAATACGATGCTTGGGAGGCTTTGGCGGGCGACATCGTTCCAAAGGCCGCGGAATGAGCACTTGGGACGATCGGTACACGAGAAGCGCCTGCTTGTCTGAGATCGAGCCAACCATTGCCCTGCAGTCCTATGCACACTCGTTCCCGGCCAACGCATGGATCCTGTGCCTTGACGTTGAAAAGGCGCGCAAACTGGCGGCCAAGCAGGGCGTCGACGCTTCGTTCCGCGTGGCAATTCCTGAGGACCATTATCGGTCTGCTCGACAGTGCGATGGCGTGGTTGGAACCTTCATTCAGTTCGCAGCACTCGGAGTGCGGGAGCCAATGTTTGAGCGGATAAAGGTCGCGACGCGGTCAAGGGACTTGATCTTTCGGCATGCCTATACCCAAAAACAACTCGAATACGGCGCAGGTGGGCCGCCACTTGCCGATTTTCTCCATAGAGAAAGGTTGCTGCGTGAGCGGTTCAACCGACAGGCTGGTTCACAAGCTGAGGGCTTGCGAGATTTTTCTCTCGGAGGGGTTTGGTCATCTCGGTCGCTTGGTGGTCGAGGACTTCATCACTGAGCGTCAATGGGGAGGACAAAACAGGTAAGCGCGGCGACTGCCTTTCGACAGGCCAAAATTGCGAAAGCCATTGGCGTGGGCATTTGCACGCTGCGGCGCAAACAGGAAAGATAGAAATCATGTCCGGCAACAATTCCACCGATTTACCGCTTGATCTTGGGCTGGCGAAGGACACGATACAGCAGGCGTCTCGAAGCAAGCGAAACCGGTTTCGCAGACGTTACCTGCTTGTCCTTCTGATCCCGGTATTCATGTTTTCCGGCGCAGTGATTGGCATGTATTATCAGCCACCTGGACTGCAGAAATTCTACGCACTGACGGGTCTAAAACCGGGTGGTGGAGCAGACAGCCCGATTGCCTTACCTCCTGAAATTGAAATGCCGCAAGAGATGGCAGAAACGCTTCTGGCAACAGATGTTGTCGGGTTGGCCCGATTGATCCCTCGTGGGGACGTCGCCATCGTGGCCGCGCCTTATGGCGCAGGAGATGCGCGCGTGGCAGAGCTTCTTGTGGATATTGGGGACGTTGTGACACGTGGGTCTGTGGTCGCACGGCTGGACAACGCGCAGGCTCTCAATGGTGTGGTTTTGACTGCTGGGGCAAACCTTGCTGTACGGCAAGCAATATTGGTACAGACCCAAAGCACTGTGGCTGCCAGTCGCGCCGAGGCACAGGCAACGCTCGATCAGGTTCGTGCGAGCGCAAAGGAGGCGAGCACAAATCTTGCGCGCACCGAAGATCTGGCCGCCCGTGGCATCGCCACTGATGCGTCTCTGATTGCCGCCCGCACGGCCGCCGAAGAGGCCGCATTGTCCGTAACACGGGCCGAGGCTACGCTGGCACGCTACACATCCATAGCGCTCGAGAATCAGCCTGATGTGGTTGTTGCTGCACGGAACGTGGCGGCAGCCGAAGCAGAGCTGACCCGTGCCCAAATGGATCTTTCCCGCGCCTTGGTACAGGCGCCAATTGATGGAACGGTCCTAGATATACTCGCAACGCCGGGACAACGCCCACCGTTGGAAGGCATTATGGAAATGGGAGATATTTCCCAAATGATGGCCGAGGTGGAGGTCTGGCAAGATAGGATCGCTACCGTGCAAGTGGGACAGCCGGTTGAGTTGGCAGCGCCGGCCATCGGACAATCATTGCGTGGTAAAGTGCAAAGCATCGGCCTGACCGTAGGGCGGCAGGGCATGATTTCGGATGACGCCGCGGCAAATTCGGATGCACGGGTGATCCGCGTTCTGGTGTCGCTTGATGAAAGTTCGTCAAAAATTGCATCGCGTTACGTTAGATTGGAGACCGTTGCGCGTATTGATACCGGCGCCAGCCAACGGATCGGTCAATGAGACGCCTTCTTCAGTGGGCTTTCGGCCGCATTCCGATTGGGTGGTTACAACTGACGCACAAACGTGGGCGCTTCATGGCGGCTCTTGCCGGCGTTGCCTTTGCCAATGTGTTGGTTTTTGTCCAGTTGGGGATCATGAACTCCATGGCCACGGCGACATTACGCCCCTACGAGTTCTTTCAGGCTGACATCATGATCTCTTCAGCAGACGCAAACGCCCTGTCAGAGGGTGCGAATGTCGCGAGACAGTGGATGCTTCAGGCTTTGGCCGATCCCGACGTTGCCGCTGGTACAGGACTGTTTGTCGGCAATACACCTTGGGATCGGGAGGACAGGGACATCAGTTTTACCACGTTTGGCATTGATCCCGGGCAGGCAGGGTTCCTTTCGCCTGCGATCTCCGATGATGTTGCACTGCTTCAGGTGCAGGACGTGGCGATCCTTGATCGCATGGCGCGTGGTCTGTCGCGCGAAGATGCCGCCGCCATCAGACCGCAGACGCCGCTTTCATTCGAAACACAGGGCCGCACATTGACAGCGCTCGATACATTTGCCGGTGGCGGTGGTTTTGGAGGGGATGGCTACATGCTGGTTTCAGATCAGACCTTTCTGTCCTTGTTTCCTGCGCGCTCTTCCGCGGCACCGGACCATATTCTGTTGAAACTGCGGGCGGGCACAGAGGTCGACACGGTGGTGGCGCGGCTACATAGTCTCATATCGGACGAGACCTTGCGCATCCGCACCTATGCAGAGGCTGCACAAGAAGATCTGCGCTACCAGCAAACGCGACGGCCGACTGGCGTCATCTTCGGGTTCGGGGTTCTGATCGGCGTCTTGGTCGGGCTGGTTATCGTGTATCAGGTGTTGTCGGCGGATGTCGCAGACCACATGCGGGAATACGCGACGTTCAAGGCCATGGGCTACGGCCCAAGCTTGTTCATGAGCATTGTTGTCGAAGAAGCTCTTGTTCTGGGCGTCCTTGGTTTTGTGCCGGGGTTGGCGGTCGGCATCGGTATTCTGACTCTCATGGGCAAGGTCACAACGTTGCCGCTTGCGATGACGCCTGTCATGGCAGGTATTGTTTTCCTCGGAACAGTGTTTTTTTCGATCCTGTCCGGCGTGATTGCCACGCGCCGGCTTGCTGCCGCCGATCCTGCGGACCTTTTTTGATGGATAGTTGCGATGGATAAGGATGTTATCGCAGAATCGCGCGGGTTGAATCATTGGTTCGGAACCGGAGACGCCCGCAAACAGGCCCTGTTCGACATCGACATCGCTCTGCCACGCGGAAGTCTGACGGTCTTGATGGGGCCATCGGGCTCAGGCAAGACAACGGTTCTGACGCTGCTGGGATGCTTGCGTGCGGTCCAGGACGGATCTGTGGTTATGGCGGGGCACGAACTGAATGGTGCGTCAGAGGCGGAGCTTACGAAGCTCCGTCAGAGGCTTGGCTTTATTTTCCAGTCGCATAACCTACACGAAAGCCTTACCGCACTGCAGAATGTGATCATGGGGGTTCAGGTTCATCCCGGCGTGCCCGATGACTTGGCACGACGGGCGGCAGTGCAATCTCTCGATCTCGTCGGACTATCCGACCGTATGGACTACCTGCCTGCCAACCTCTCCGGGGGGCAGAAGCAACGGGTTGCCGTTGCGCGCGCACTGGTCGGAAATCCACTTATGGTGCTAGCGGACGAACCAACGGCCGCGCTGGACAAGGATAGCGCCGACGATGTAGTCGACTTGCTGAAACGTCTTGGTGCGGAACGCGGCACCACAACTCTTCTTGTTACACATGACAACAGGATTCTCGATCGCGCCGACCGCATCTTGACGCTTGAAGATGGGCGGATTGTGTCGACACAAAAATAACTGTTGATGAATCCGTTTTGACAAACTGCGCTTTCTCCTGCTGCCAAGCAGACCTCCAAACCGACATTGCCTTAAACCCACATAAGAGCGACTTGGCGTAGCTCGGACGCCGTTGAGCAAGCTATCAGTAAAGCTGGACGCCAGCACTGATCGCAGTGATAGGTTGGAAGCCTCCAGCTACATCATCACCAATGGAGCAATGGAGCCAAACTGATTTGGCAGCAATCAGCAAGGCGGTGGTGTGCACGTGAAAAGCTCTGGGGATCGCGCAACTTCGCAAACGTTTCTTGACGGTCGCGTCCTGTCTGGATCGTGCGATGGAGAAGGGGGGCAGGTTCACAAACCTACCCAATCACCGCCGTTTGCCTGTCTTCATCCTCGGCGGGCTAGACTGCCCCAATTCGTATGCAGTATGTGTGCAAAATGGCCTCGAAAACCGGATCGCGGACCATAGGAGAATTAGGAATGTCCCACAACGCAGCCACCGCGGCAGCGAAAGTATCTTGTGCCCCTATGATGGATGGTGGCGATTTAAGCTATATTTCAAAGGGTTGAGTGAAGGCGTGTGCCGTGTATGTTCATGTTTCGATCGCGCAATGTCGTGCGGCGTCGTGTTCTCTTCGGTTCGTCGTGTTCGAAACGGCGAAACTCAATTCTCGAATTTCATTTGCCGAAATGTCAGCGAAATGCGCCGCGTTCGTTGGGACTTTCCGCCCTCGACAAGATCTGTCTTTCTGGCTGGTATCGCATGGGTCCAGTCATGGCGGGCTTCACCTGCCACAACCAAGAGGCTGTCGGGCTGAAGCAGAAGATCCATGTGCCGAGAAGACTTCTGCGAGGCGAACCGCATAACGCATGCCGAGAGAAGGCTCAGGGAGGCGATTGTCTCTCCAAAGCAAGGCTGGCAGTCGATATGGGCAGAGATGCCCTGTCCGGGGTTGTATTCGTTGACGATGACCTGGTCTGGAACTGCTAGGAAATGGCCTTCTCTAGTTAACCGTTCCGCCAGGTGCTGAAACAGTTCTGGCAGTGGCCCAAGATAGTCTTCCCGCCGGGCCTGCCGGGCCTTGTAGTCGTAGCGATAGCCGTAATGCTGGACCCGCCGTTTCAGATCGGTGCTCCAAGGGGCCGCATCGATCTCCAGGACAAGCCTGTCGACTTCATCCTCCGGCACGTAATTTTCCAGATAGGTTAGCCCGTCCGGCCATTTGAGCTGCCCCCACTAAGTGGTCCAAGTTGATTGTTAGTGCATGACCGGCCTCTGGTCCATCTGGACAATACTTTCCGGTGCGGGAGGCCGGTA
>NZ_FRCB01000015.1 GCF_900142765.1 Roseovarius litoreus | reverse complement strand
TTCTGGCGTCTCTCGTTTCCCAGCCATTCTCTGGTCCTCCAAATTGCAGGATAATCCTATCCCGGTTGGTGGACCACTTCACTGGGGGCAGCTCAGTTCACATCACCACGCAACACCCACCACAAGCACCAATACCGCGAGAGCGGTTTTATACTTCTTACGGATCTGAGACATTCGCCTCGAGCGCGGACAAAGTTCACATTCACTCATTGCTTGATCAGCCGCACATTAAACATAATTAACAGGGCTACGAGTAAAGGCTGATGTCGCCCCTAGCCTAATCCCATTTTCAATTCACTCGTAACTAATCGGCGCGGCTGGGGACAAGTGACTATGTCCCGTTGCAGCGTTTGCGAGGCCCCATGTGTTCGGGTTCGATCGCCCTTCGATTTGATCTAGCCCACTCGACCTCCAAACACCCGACAGAGCGCGCGCGAAGGCGATTTTGATTTGCACAAATAGTGCACATGACGACATTTAACCTGTTGAAATTATGAAACAACCTGTTCCATCCATCATCAGTGCGACAGACAATCTAGCGTTCTGCTTTATCTTCATCTTTTCTCAAACGGTTGGTGGCGGATTCTACTACGCTGGATGACGCCCCAATATCCCCAAACTTGCCCTGCTGCGACGAGTCATTGCACACGTGAGCCGCACATGAAAATGGCCTTCATCACCAAGTTCCGTTCAGTGCCTACCGGGTCCAGATCAGACGAAAGGGCTGCCAAGCGAGCGCGACGTTCCTTCGTCGCTTAGCAGCCTTAAGTATGCAAATCCTACAAGTTCAAAGACTATTTCATCGCCTTGCCAAAGCCTGTCGCCTGTTCATACGCAAACGCCTGAGCGAGCAATTCCGCTTCGTCCCACAGCCGACCGAGGAAGATCAGTTCAAACGGTGCCGAGGATGCATAGACGCCGGCGGGCACTGTCACCCCTGGAAGCCCTGCAATATTCAGTTCTCCGACAGTCGTTTCCTGGATCGTTTCGCCGGAATGCAGGCCCGGCAATTCTTGCCGCATTTGGGGAAAGACAAGAGAATCCAAGCTATTTTCGCGGAAGACAGTCTCCAGGATATCCAGATAAGCTGCCTTCAGGGCTATGAACTCCGGCATGGCCGGAGGCGCAGTAGGGTCGCGCATAGCCGCCTGGAAATCCGGGAGCGAATTCAGGAAATACAACACGCCCTTGGGTCCAAAGGGATTCTCTTCGGATGTCGCTTCGGCAAATTCAGCAAAAGTCTTGAGCGCGGCATCAGGACCGAGGCGCTGCAGGTAACACTGCAAATCATACGCGATCGACTCCAATCCCCGTCCATCGAAATTCGGTGTCGGCGCCGTGGGCTGACGCAAATCCGCAAAGCCGCTCCCGGCAAACGGATCTTCGACCAGAATGGCGCCGGCAGCTGTCAGCTCTTCTTGGGCCCGTTCATAGAGTGCCGTTGTTTCAGGGCAAAGCGGCTGATTGCGCCAACCTGCGCCGTACAATCCGATCCGCTTGCCTTTCAGCGCGTCTGTAGAAAGCGCGGCAGTATAGCCTTTGGCAGGAATTTTCCCCACGCTCGCCAGTGTTTTGGGATCTTCGCTGCTGTAGCCTGCGAGGATATCAAGGCATATGGCCGCATCAGTGACTGTGCGTGCAATCGGACCGACCACGTCACGATTGGCGGACAAGGGCACGACACCGGCATTCGGCACCAGACCAATTGTCGGCTTGATTCCCACCAAACCTTGCGCCGAGGCCGGGTTCTGAATGGACCCGCCTGTTTCCTCTGCCAGACCGAGCACACACATCTTCGCGGCAACCGCTGCGGCTGTTCC
This sequence comes from Roseovarius litoreus, assembly GCF_900142765.1. Taxonomy (GTDB): domain Bacteria; phylum Pseudomonadota; class Alphaproteobacteria; order Rhodobacterales; family Rhodobacteraceae; genus Roseovarius; species Roseovarius litoreus. Next base: position 31,145 of record NZ_FRCB01000015.1, on the reverse strand, counting down.
TGCACTGGAGCCGCCGGGAACACGGTCTTCTATGGCAACATTCAGTGTCGGTCCGGCCCAACTGTCATTTGCGTGGCTCCCCGTGTGGCTGAGTACCGGGACATTCGTCTTGCCGATAATGACCGCATCAGCCGCGCGCAGCCTTGCCACAACGGGACTGTCGGTCGCAGGCATCAGATCGACCCCACCAGTCCCCGAATATAGCAATCGCCATCCCGCCGTCGTTGGGAAACCGACCATATCCATGGGGTCTTTCACCACGACAGGAACCCCTGCCAGCGGCCCGAGATCCTCGCCCTCCGCAATCCGACGATCTACGTCACGCGCGGTCTCTAGCGCAGCGTCTTTGTTGTGAAAGATGATCGCGTTGTATTTGGGATTCGTCACCTCGACCTGCGCGAGCGATGCAAGAGTAAGCTCCTCAGCGGTGAATGCACCGCTGCGAAGGCCCTCTTGGATCCCTTTGACTGTGAGGCTGGCCAGGTCGATGGATGCGGCGCCTGCCGGAACTGTTGTGTCATCGGTCATGATATGTCCTTTCATGTTGAGAATTTCAGGAAGCTGTGAGGTCGCGCCTTAAGAGGCTTGCTCTGATACGTCCGGACGGCGGCGGGTTCTTCAATCGAGGCTCCATGGTCCGAAACACTGATTGAGAATGCTATTTCAGATAGCGCTTCGCGATTGACGCGCCGACGCTATATTTCGGGTCCACCATGTTCCCCAGACGAACCTTCCCGCACATTGTCAGAAGCATATAGGCGTCGACTTCGCTCTGATCGGTCTCCAGCGCCAGCCAACGAACGAGTTCGCGATAGGCGATACGTGTGGCATCCTCCAGTGGACGGGCGGAGCCGATGAACATCATCATGTCCTCGGTTTCCAGCTGCGGCCAGCTGTTGCCATGCCCCTTTATCAGGTCGATCTGCAATTCCACCGTTGCGGGAATTTCAAGCGCGACTCCGCAAAGCTCCCCATCCCCTTGAATTGCATGACAATCGCCAAGGTAAAGATATCCACCCTCGCGATTGACCGGCAAATAGATGATCGCGCCCGGTGCAACATCCGGCATATCCATGTTGCCGCCGTAATAGTCCGGCTGAAGCGAGGAAATCGCCTCAATTTCGGGCGAGGTGCCGATGGTTCCGATAAACGGCTCATAGGGCAACACCAATCGGTCAGACCAGTGAATGCCAGTTTCATCGACGCGAACCTTTTTGACCACTTCAGCCAGCGGCGCGTTCAACATCGCAGTGTTTCCGGTTCCGACAAGACCGCCGAATTCCGGAATGAGACAAGTTGTACCAACTGGCTGCGGACCACGCGGCTTGATGGATATGATCCGCACCGCAAGAGCATCCCCCTTTTCCGCACCTTCCACATGGATCGGACCCGTCTGCGGATTGAGATACGGAAAATTCAACCGTTCGGAAGGCTTGTCGCTTTCGCTGGTGATCTTGCCCTCGAAAGCGTCATGGGTCTCTACCGAAACCACTGCCCCCGGTGAAACTTTCAGGACAGGTTCGGCGAAAGGACCATAGACATAGTGAAACGCACCCTGGTCGGCGATCCTGATCTCGTGGTGCTCACCCGCCTTTCCCTTTGCCACGCCTTTTCGGGCCATGACAGAATGTTCCAGCCAGTTCATGCAGTGTCTCCTTTCCCATTGTCGGCCCAGAAGCAGCCAGGGTTAGTTTTCAATTGCCAGATGCGCTTATCTGGCCATCCTCAGATAAAGTGCGGGCAGTTTCGTGGGCAGCGCGTCCAATCGGTCCAACTGCAGGAAACCCCGTCGCGAGAATATTTCGCCATGACGTTGGCCGGCTGCGTGTCCCAGAGCGATGCAGAAGACATCGATCCCGGACGCGTTGAGCGACTGCACCGCGCGCTTGGCATCCATCGCGAGATAGTCAGGGTCGGACACATCCACGTCAGAAGGCTCTCCATCCGTGACGACAAGAACCAGCCTCCGATGGCACGGAATTTTGGCGAGTTTCGCGCCCGCATAGCGAATGGCTGCTCCGATCCGTGTCGAGTATCCGGCGCGCAGCCCGGAGAGCGCCATGCCCGTGAGCGGGGTCAACTCGTCCTCGAACCGCTTGACGTGGACCACGCGGAGGTCATCGCGCCCGTCCGATGAGAAAGCCGTGATCGCAAGCGGATCGCCCAACCTGTCCATCGCATGGGCAAGTATGGCCGATGCCTCGCGCAAGAGGCTGATCACACTCGCTCCAGCTGCTTCAACAGGGTCCTCGGTCGACTGGGATATATCGAGCAGCAGGTGGACCGCGATGGACCTTTCAGGCCGTGACACACCCTCATAGACGTTCTGATCGGGCGTTTGTCCGGATCTCAATTTGATAGCGGCCTCAATCGTGGCATCAAGGTCCAGCGCCCCGCCTTCCGCCTGCCGCTTCAGCCGACGTGCCCGTCCGAGAGACGCAGCACGGACCATCTCACCGATGCGCGCGAGCAGGACGGCCTGACGCTCCTTCAGCTTGTGCCAGAAAAGTGGGTCGCCGGGGCCGGGCTCGTATTCCTTCACCGTGACCCAATCAGGGCGTTCGATACCTGCCGTGAAGTCATATTCCGGCAAATGCGCCACGACACGACCGGTACTGGGTTCCACCCGGGCCGATGTGACTGTCTCGACACCGCTATCATGCGCTTGATCTGGCTGGCCCTGTTTGCGCTTTTGCGGGCTGTCCTGCGTCTCGGTTTCACGCCGGTCGAAGGTATTTATCTCGAACTGGTGTTGCTGCGGGGGCGCGTTCGGTTCAGGCGGCAAATCCCAAAGACCAAGATTGTCATCGCGGTAGGCAGGCTGCACGACATAGTTGCGGGCATTGAACTGAACCCGTGTCTGACCAAGATCATTGCCAAGGATATTTCCGATATGGCGCGACAAGGCGGGGTTACCGATCTGCTCGATGCCCTCGGTAAACATGGTCACGCCCTTTTGGACCCAGCCATGGCGGATCGGGAAGTCCGGATCGAGCAAGGCGCGAGCAAGTCGCGCAAAAAGCGATGGTGCCGTTGCCATCCCATCGGGCGAAACATCATGAAAAGGCAGCCAGAGCCGGGAAAGCCCCGGCATTTCACGCATGGCCAGATATTCGACCCGTGCATCTTCGATCAGGGATACGACGGCGATCTGCAAAGGCTTGAGTTGCCCAACTTGAAAGCTTGAACCGCCATAGGCCATATGTGCGCCGATATGGGCAAGAGCGGCCTTGTAGACCGATCTTTCACGCCCGCGGTATCCACTAAAGCTGGCAGGAAGCTGCACGACGCCGCCACCGAAGCTTGCACGCAATTCAGCATGTCCCTTGCCCAACGGAAGCGCTTCGCGAAGCGGAGGCATGCGCCCCCAAAGCGCCCTGTGACCTGCGCGCAATTCGCTCTCGAGGCTCTGGAATGTCTCTTCGCCGGCATAGCGTTCCAGAAGTCTTTGCGCTTCGGTCATTTCCAGCGAAAAGTATTGCTGTCGCTTGCGTTCGTCGCCTCCACCCAGCCGCAAACCCGATTGCACCCAAGCCTTCAAGCCGTCCAGTCCAAGACGCTCATCCAGCATCTCGGCTCTTGCAAGCAGAGGCTCCACTGACTCCGGCGCGGCGTTGACAAGCGAAATGACAAGCTGGACCCAACTGGAAAACGCCTGCGGCGTCCCAAGCCTGCGAGACATCGGAACCGCCAGGTCAAGGAAGACTGCCGCCGTCCGGGGACTGCTCCGTATCGCGATGCGCGATGCCGCCGGAGCAAGGGCCAGCGCCTGATCCGTGCCGACTAGCCTCGAGACATCTGGCGCCGCCTGCCTGAAGCTGCGTGGCACTGCAACCCCATATCCCGCCTTGGTCAGACGATCATGTGCCGCCAGGAACTCCGTCAGCGTATGACCGGGAAACGCGGATCGCGTTGCCGCCTGAACCAGGGTATTGGGCGCCGCGGCCGCCATATCAGCTACAGGCATCGACCGCAGCCTCGAGTGCGGCGCGCATGTCGGGGTCGTCGGTTATGGGGGTGATCATGGCCAAGCGACATGCCTCAGGCAGTGTCAGGCCCTGCTGCATCAACCGCCCGGTATGGATCAGCATCCGCGTAGAGGCCCCCTCGCTCAGGCCCTGCCCTCGCAGATTGCGACTTTTCTCGCCAATCTTGACCAGCACCGCAGCGGTCGAAGTGGGTATATCGGCTTCCGAGGCAACGATCGAGGTCTCGATCTCGGCTACAGGGTAGTCAAAATCCAAGGCACAGAACCGCTGCTTGGTGGATTCCTTGAGATCCTTAAGCACAGATTGATAGCCAGGGTTGTATGAAATCACGAGTTGAAAATCAGGATGCGCCCGTACCAACTCGCCCTTCTTTTCAAGTGGCAGAATGCGTCTGTCATCGGTCAGCGCATGAATGATGACCGTCGTATCCTGCCGGGCTTCCACAATCTCGTCGAGATAACAGATCCCGCCATGACGAACGGCAAGCGTCAAAGGACCATCCTGCCAAATCGTGCCATCCGGTCCCAGCAGATAACGTCCGACAAGATCGGAAGCTGTCATGTCCTCATGGCACGACACTGTGACGAGCGGTCGATCAAGTCGCGACGCCATATGTTCGACAAACCGCGTCTTCCCACAGCCTGTCGGTCCTTTCAGCATGACCGGTAGCCGCACAGAATAGGCCGCGGTAAATTGCGCAACCTCTTCTCCCGTCGGGTGCCATTTGGGTTCTTCCGTCAAACGATAGGCATCAAGCAGAGGGCTGGTTGTCATGATCTCTCCATCGGTGAAGTCGCTGGCGGCAACGGGCCGCCAGCGCATCCGGGTTCAAACACCCGGATCTGGGAACGAAGGTCAGCGATGCGCTTTGTCCGTGCTCTCGTTTGGCAGGCCTTCGATGGGCGATTCAGACGTCCCCACCGTGGGGCGGGTCATCGCCTCGACCATTTCACGCGTGCCATCGGGGTCTTCGACCCATTTGCGGTAGAAGTCATAGGGAAGCTCTGCCACGCCCTTATCCCCATCACCCGAGTTGATCATGCCGGTGTAGCCACGGTGAACCAGCTTGAACAAATGGTTGTTGGATTGCATCGTGCGACGCGCGTCGCGGATCATGGACACGGAGAGCTGAGCGAACTGGATGCCCATTTCCTCTGTACCGCACTCACCGAGCGTGCGCCCGTCAAAGCCGATGATGCTGGAATGACCGAAGTAGCTGTAGACCCCGTCAAAGCCAGTGGCATTGGCGACAGCCACGTAACTGTTGTTTGCCCAAGCCATGGCCTTGGCCATGACAATCTGCTGATCCTTCGCCGGATACATGTAGCCCTGACAACGAATGATCAGTTCCGCACCCTTCATGGCACAATCCCGCCAGATCTCTGGGTAGTTGCCATCATCGCAGATAATGAGGCTGATTTTCATGCCCTTGGGGCCTTCGCTGACATAGGTGCAGTTGCCCGGATACCAGCCCTCTATCGGAACCCAAGGCATGATCTTGCGATATTTCTGTACGATCTCGCCCTTGTTGTTCATCAGGATGAGCGTGTTATAGGGGGCCTTCTTGGGATGCTCCTCGTGGCGTTCCCCGGTCAGCGAGAACACAGCCCAGACATTCGCCTCGCGACAGGCGGCCGCAAATATTTCGGTTTCTTCCCCTGGGATAGCCGCAGCCGTCTCGTACATTTCGGTTTCGTCGTACATGATCCCTTGGGTCGAATATTCAGGGAAAATCGCCAGATCCATGCCAGGCAATCCCTTTTTCATACCCTTGAGCATGTCGGCGATCTTGTGGCAGTTTTCGATCACTTCTGCTTTGGTATGCATTCGAGGCATCTTGTAGTTGACGACGGCGACGCCGACCGTGTCATTGCTGCTTCCGATATCACCATGATACATCTCGTCTCTCCTCTTTCGTCACATGCGTGCCGGCGAAGCGCAAAAACAAAGCCAGCACTGGTTTAACCACGGGACCGTTTCCCGCAGCGATAAAAGCCGACCACCGCTATTTGCGGCGTGCCACGGGAGTGTCTCCGGTCATTGCCTGGCGCGCGGCCATCCAAATGGCCTTGAGCGCACGACTGAGAGCGACCCCGTCCTCTGCAAGAAAGCGCAATATGGTCACCTCGCGATCTGCGAGGTTTGACAGACCCGCATAGACGCCCTGAACGCTGGCAGCCGCATCGAGCATCGCCGCACCGGGCCGCGTATCGCCAGCGACAAGCATCATCCCGGCACAGCGATAGCCCCCGGTGCGGGTCAGCCAGTCGGCACCCTGTAATTCGAACCGGTCCAGCAAAAGCATTTTGCCCGCAGCCGTTATCGCAACCTCGCACTCCAACGTATTGAAAGGTCGGCCATTTTCTTCGGGGTCATGACAAAGCTGCGCGTCAGCCAAAAGGACTTTCGCACCATCGGCCAGATTTGCATGGATACGGGTCTTGAGCCTTGATCCAGCCATCATGATCGCTGGATCCGGCAAGTATTCCAAAAGAGCCCCCGCCCCCACGTCCAGTGATATGGTCTGGCAGGCCCCGTCGCGCCCCCGCGCATCATGCACAACGGTTGATGCCTGCGTGGTCAGGTGAACCGCTGCGCCGGGCTTCAGACCGACAGACAATGCCAGATCATCGTCCCCATATATCCCCCCGGAAGAGCTTTGCAGGTACAGCGTGACCATTCCTTGAGGGTCGCAGGGATGACGAAACGGGCGCGTGATGTGAAACGGATGCGGCGTGTGCTGGCGCATCAGATGCGTCCGCCCCGAGATGGCGGCAAAGGTCAACTCGCCGTGCACGCTGCGTGCCCGGGAAGGGGCGTGTGCCACGTTCATGCCACAACCTGCCGAAACAGAAGGTCCCGCGCGATCGCGTCGGCGATATCGGTCAAGCCCACTGTCTGCGCGCCTTTGCAGCGACAGCCGATGACAGGTTTTCCCGCACGCACGTCACGCGCTTCCGACAGGATCGACGCGGCATCGACGAAGACATGCGGCGCGATATCCAGCTTGTTGATGACAAGCAGATCGCACAGCATGATCCCCGGCCCGCGCTTGCGCGGGATGTCGTCCCCCTGCCCCACATCAATGACGAACATCCACCAGTCCACCAGATCGAGCGAGAAGGTTGACGCAAGATTGTCCCCGCCGCTTTCGATCAGGATCAGATCCAGATCGGGAAACCGTGCCTCCAGATCGTCCGCCGCAGCGATGTTCAGTGTCGGATCCTCTCGAATTACGGTATGCGGACAGGCCCCCGCCTCCACGGCCACAACGCGCAGCGGGTCGATCAGCCCACCCGCTTGCAAGCGACGGGCATCTTCCTTGGTGACAAGATCGTTCGTCACGACCGCCACCTCGATGCCACGCTCGTGGAAAATCGGGATCAACGCCTCGATCAGGGCCGTCTTGCCCGAACCGACAGGGCCTCCGATACCCACGCGCGCGGGTCCTGTTGCAAGGCGTTCGGTAAGAGGTGCGCTATTGATCATCGGAGCATGTACCTTTGCGTCAGGGGAAGCTCCGTCGCGGGTTCACAGGTAGCCAGAACGCCATCAACGAAGACATCAAATGTCGCCGGATCAACGCGGATATCCGGAAGCGCGTCGTTCAGCAGCATGTCCCGCTTGCTCAAGCCACGGCAGCCGACTGCCGGCAACAACGGCTTGCAGATGTCCAGTTCCTCTTGCAGCCCGCCCTCGATGGCACGCGGGTTCACGAAGCAGGCGCCAAGCGTCGGGGCTGCACGACCAAAAGCGCCCCATTGCGGTCTCATGACAAGTGGCTCGCAGGTCATCAGCGATGCAGCGCTGTCGCCCATCGCACCCCATGCGATGAAGCCTCCCTTGACCACAAGTTCGGGCTTTATGCCGAAATAGCCGGGACGCCACAGAACGATATCGGCCATCTTTCCGGGCTCTATCGAGCCGACATGTGCCTCTATCCCGAAGCACCTCGCGGCATTGATCGTGTATTTGGCAATGTAGCGCTTGATCCTGAGGTTATCTCCCTTCGCGGAAGTTTCCTCGGGCAATCTTCCCCGTTGTACCCGCATCTTGGATGCAAGCTGCCATGTCCGGCAGATCACCTCGTGAATGCGCCCCATGCCCTGGCTGTCCGACCCCAGCATCGAGATCGCCCCCATATCATGCAGAATGTCTTCGGCGGCGATGGTCTGCGCACGGATCCGGCTTTCGGCGAAAGCCACGTCCTCGGGGATCGACGGGTTCAGATGGTGGCATACCATCGTCATGTCGAGATGTTCGTCGAACGTGTTGACGGTAAAGGGATTGGTCGGATTGGTAGAAGACGGAAGGCAATTCGCTATGCCCGCGACGCGGATTATGTCCGGTGCATGCCCGCCCCCGGCCCCTTCGGTGTGGTACATGTGGATGACGCGGTCGCCGATCGCCGCAAGCGTATTCTCCAGAAACCCGCTTTCATTGAGCGTGTCGGTATGGATCTGAACCTGAAAATCCAACTCGTCGGCAACACTGAGGCAAGTATCGATGGCGGCAGGCATCGCACCCCAATCCTCGTGGATCTTCAGCCCAAGCGCACCCTTTCGGATTTGTTCATGCATCGCTTCGGGACGATGCGCATTGCCGCGTCCCAGAAACCCGAAATTCATCGGCCATTCCTGGGACGCCTGAATCATCTTGCCGACATTGAAGACACCGCCGCAATCGATCCCCACCGTGATCGGGCCAAGCGATCCGCCCAGCATGGTCGTGATGCCGGAAGACATCGCGTGTTCCACAAGCTGTGCGCTATCGAAATGCACATGCACATCAATTGCGCCAGCTGTCGCTATCAGGCCCTCGGCGTCACGCACCGTGGTGCTCGCCCCCACAATCAGGCGCGGGTCCACACCATTCATGACATCGGGATTGCCGGCCTTGCCAATGGCCACGATACGACCATCCTTGATGCCGATATCGCCCTTGACGATACCCGCCACTGCATCGATCACCACCACGTTGCAGATCAGCATGTCCAAAGCGCCCTGAGCACTTGTCACGCCCACAGCCATGCCCAGACCATCGCGCAGGGTCTTGCCTCCACCGTGCAGGCATTCATCACCGTAGGATGTGTAGTCGTGCTCGATCTCAGCCCATAGTTCTGTATCGGCCAGCCGGATCATGTCACCCTTGGTCGGGCCAAACATCGCGGCATAGTCTGCTCGGGTCATCGATACCATGGTCAGGCTCCCTTGAATCCTGCGGCGCGCGCACGCTCCAAAGCCGCCTCTTTGCCTTCACCTCGCGTCAGGTTGTTCAGTCCCGTCAGGTGCTTGTTGCCCCCAAAACTGCACAGCGTGACTTCCTTTTCCTGCCCCGGCTCGAAACGAACCGCCGTCCCTGCAGGAATATCGAGCCGGAAGCCAAAAGCGGCCGCACGGTCGAAATCGAGCGCCTTGTTCGTTTCGAAGAAGTGATAGTGGCTGCCAACCTGAACCGGGCGATCGCCGGTGTTTTTCACCGTCAAGGTTGTCTTTTCACGGCCTGCATTGAGTTCGATCTCGCCCTCGGCTGCGCGAATTTCGCCCGGACGACCCACCGTATCGTCAACCGGCAAGTCACCGGGACGGATCGGATCATGCACCGTCACCAGTTTCGTGCCGTCGGGAAAGACCGCCTCCACCTGGATCATCGGCAAAAGGTCTGCGACACCGGGCATCACATCATCGGTGCTCAGCACGGTCGAGCCGAAACTGATCATGGCAGCGACCGAAGAGCCGTCGCGCGCACCTTCAAGGATTTCGTCTGCAATCAGCGCCACCGCCTCCGGCGCATTCAGCCGCAGGCCGCGCGCTCGTCGCTTGCGGGCAAGTTCCGCTGCGGTGAAGATCGTCAATCGCTCAAGTTCCGTGGGTGTCAGCAGCATGGATCAAACTTTCATCATGTGGCGAACAGGTTGGCATTGCCCGTGCTTCGGCGCAGGGCCGCGATCTCTGCGAAAGGTGAAAACGCTCCGGGACGCGCCGGAACCGGGCTATCAAGGATGTCAGCCATCTGTGGCGCGGCGGCGGCCAGAACGGCTTGGGCCTCTATTGCGCCAAGCCGCCCCAAACGTATGGCCGCCGAAACGAACCCCATCGTGACAGTGTGCAGCGCGCTCATTTCGGTCTGAGCGGCACTCAAACCAAGTCCGAACCCGATCAGCCCCTGCACCACGGGTTCATACCCGCTCCTATCCCGCAAATCCGGCCCACTTGTCGCCGCGCGATATTCTGCCGTGCCCCGTGTCCCGATCCGGGCGTGCACCGAGAGAAGCGATCTGCCGATACGCCGTGCCGCCTCGGCCAAACGGTCTGCACTGTTTTGAGCATGACAGCGCTCGTCGATCTCGGCCAATCGCGCGATGTCCGCCTCGGCGGCATAGGCCGCGTGCAGGAAAGGGCGGTCGAAACTTGCCCAACGGGGCAGAACCTGACCCGTCAGAACAGCACGGATATCCGTGGCATCGTGTATGCGCCCCTCGTTCACTAGGGTTTCCAAACCGGACGAAAACGCGAACGCACCAGAGGGAAAGGCCGAATCCGAAACCTGCAACAGCCGAATGACGGTGCCAGTATTCGACGTCATCCCGCCTCTCCGTTATCAGACAAAAGAGTAACGGCACCCTCTTCCAGAAGGCCCTCCAGACGCTCCAGATAGACGTGCTCTTCGGTTTCCACTGCAACGCAGAGGTCGTTCTCTTCGAAGCGAACACGCCAGTGCAGGTTGCCACAGAAATACCCGAGCCTGAGCGCCGCAGCCGCATCGCGCGGCGCCAGTCGGATCCAGCGCTCTGTCTCGACGCGCACAACCAGCGCGCTGTCCTCTTTCAGCGCCAGCAAAGCACCCTCGAACAGCTTCTGGTCACGGGGCAAGGCAATCGCGACCTCGCGACCTGCGTCCGTCCGGATCCGGAGTCGACGGCGTGCAAGGTCGGCGCGAGACAGCCGCACGACATCCACAGCGTGTTTATGCGCCAGATGGTGCAGCGCATCGTGATGCTCCGGCGCGTCTGCGGTTCCGAGTATGGAGGTGTAGATTTCCATCAGATCGCCATGTGCCGCGAAACGATCTCGTCGGTCAGGTCTTCGATTTTTCCTGCAGAGACCGTGGTTCCGTTCTCGATCATGGCGAACGTGCTTGCCGCACGTTTTGCAAAATCGACATTCTGCTCCACCAGAAGGATTGTCAGCCCAAGCTCCGTGTTCAGTCGGATGATGCAATCCTCGATCTGGTGCACGATATTTGGCTGGATACCCTCCGTCGGCTCATCCATGAGCAAGATCTTCGGATCGCACGCCAGGGCGCGCGCAATGGCCAGTTGCTGTTGCTGGCCGCCGGACAGCACACCGCCGGGGCGTTCAAGATTTTCCATCAGGTAGGGAAACAACTCCGCGACGATCTCTGGAATGCGGCGCTGACCGGAGGCGGCGAACCCTCCCATCAGGATATTCTCGCGAATGCTGAAATCTGGGATGATCATGCGGCCCTGCGGCACATAGGCAATACCCGCACGTGCCCTGGCGAAGGTGGGCATGGACCCGATCTCGACCCCGGACAGGTCGATCCGCCCCTCGGTACGGTCTGTCAGCCCGATGATGGTGCGCAAAAGCGTTGTTTTGCCCACCCCGTTACGCCCGAGGATCGCTACGATCTGCCCCTCTGGGGCATCGAAGTTCAAATCATGCAATGCCTGACTGCGGCCATAGAAGCTGTTGACGTTGCGAAGAACCAGCATCAATGCAACCCTCCCGATCCAAGATAGGCGTCGCGTACGGCAGGGTCTGCCTCGATCGTCTGCATCGGCCCTTCGGCAAGCAGCTTGCCCAGATGCATAACCGTCACTTTCTCGGCAATCTTGCGCACGAAAGCCATGTCATGCTCGACCACAAGAATTGTGTGCGTGCCCTTCAAGCGCAGGATGATATCGGCGGTTTTCGAGGTTTCGCCCTGCGTCATGCCCGCCGTCGGCTCATCCAGCAAGATGACCTTCGATTGCTGCGTGATGAGCATCCCGAGTTCCAGCCATTGCATCTGGCCGTGGCTGAGATCCCCTGCCAAGGTGTCGAGCACCGCTCCCAGCCCGGTCAGGTCGATGACCTCGTCGATGCGCTTGCGGTCGGCCCGGCTCATGCCAAGCCGCAGGTTCCGAAACACACGCGGCTCATGGCTGACCGCCACTTCAAGGTTTTGCAAAACAGACAGGTCGCGGAAAACCGACGGGATCTGGAACTTGCGCCCCACCCCGGCCCGAGCAATCTCGTGCTCAGGACGATTGGTGATGTCACGACCAAAAAGGTGGACCTTCCCGCCCGTCGCCGCGGTCTTGCCGCTGATGAGGTCCATCAGCGTGGTCTTGCCAGCGCCGTTCGGGCCCAGGATGACGCGCAATTCACCGTCATCTATGACCGTGGTCATGGAATCCACAGCCTTGAAGCCGCCGAAATCAACCTCCAGCCCCTCGATCGTCAATGCAGCTTTCATGTGGTGTCCCCCTTATTCGGCTGCGGTGTGGGAAGATTGGCTGTCTTTGCCGCCTGTGCGCTGCGACAGCGCGACCACGCGGGCCAGTACGTCGCGGGCCAAGCCGGCAAGACCGCGCGGCATGTACAGGACCACCAGGACGAACACGATGCCGATGATCAGTCGCCAGGCCTGCTGGAACATCTCGCTTTCGGACACCGAGGCCTCGATCGTATTGATCAGGATGGCCCCCAAAGCGGCGCCGATCAGCGACGAGCGACCGCCGACCGCCGCCCAGACCACCATCGAGATCGAGAAGGCGATGTCGAAATAGGTGGGGGTCGCAAATTCCGATACGATGACGAAGAGCATCCCCGCAAACCCGGCGATCCCAGCCGAGACGGTGAAGAAAAAGACCTGGTAAGACGCCACGTCATAGCCAAGGTAACGGGAACGGTTCGGATCATCCCGCGTCGACTGCAGGATCAGCCCCGCGCGGGTCGAGATCAACCAGCGTGACAATAGCAGCACCACGCAGACGGAAACCGCGATGATATAATAGGTCGCGACCATGAACGGATCGAATTCGATTCCCGCGATCGTGAGCCACCCAAGATCTGTCAGGCCGTTGAACCCGTTTGTGACCGGCTGCAGATCGATGAACAAAAGCCGGGCCAGCAGCACCAGCGCCAGCGTGATGATCGCCACATAGACGCCAGACACCCGCAACCGGAAGATGGTGGAACCGATGATCAACGCAAACACAACAGGGACGACAACCGCCATGGCCATCCCGAACCATTGCGCCTGGAAGGGTATCCACAACCACGACCCTGGCGTGATGCAGCACAGATCGGTCGGCGCGCCTGGCTCTGCATTCCACAACATGAAATCGGGGATGGGCTTGTCAGAGCCCTGTTGCAGCGATGTGTAGCTTTGCAGCTTAAGCGACATCGCGATCATGTAGGCCCCAAGACCAAAGAACAGCCCCTGCCCGAGATTGAGAATGCCCGCGTAGCCCCAGGACAGCGCGATCGCGAGACCGAGCATGCCGAACACAAGGTATTTGGCGATCCGGTTCAGCCAGAACACGTCGTCCACCAGAAGCGGCAGCGCAAGGACGATGATGATGAAGGCTGCATAGACAGCCCTATCACCCAGGATGAAGATCCTGTTGGACATGATGGCTTACCTCGATTTGAAGGAGAAAAGACCACGCGGCCGCCACAGGATGATGGCAATGACCACGCCGAACACGACGGCCCGCGCAATGATGTCGTTGGAAAACACCGACACGATCCCGTTGATCTGTCCCAGAAGCGCAGAGGACAGGATTGTGCCCAACAGGCTGCCTACACCGCCAACCACGACGACCAGGAACCCGTCAACCACAACGGTGGCCCCCATGTCGGGCATCACGGTTCGGAACCCCGCCAGCAGAACGCCGGCCACGCCAGCAAGGCCTGATCCATAAGCAAAGGTCAGGGCCGATACGCGCCGCACGTCGATGCCGCAGGCCGCGGCCATCTGGGGGTTGCGCATGATCGCCCGCACCTGCACCCCGATGGCCGTGCGATACACAAGGTACCATGTCAGCGCCGTCAGCAGGATCGTGACGCACAGGATAAAGGTCCGATAGGGTTGGATGGAGAGACCCATCAGATCGAAGGGTTCCATCATGAAGGTCGGCACGCGCATGTTCTGAAGACCCGGGCCAAGCCCTTCGATGCTGATGCCGAAAAATGTCAGCCCGAATTCCAGCCTGATAAGCTGCTGCAGGATGATCGCAACGCCCCAGGTGGCAAGCAGCGTATCGATGATCCGCCCATACAACCTGCGAATGACAACCCGCTCGATCAGCAAGCCAACAAGTGCGGCGACCACAAAAGCCAAGGGCAATGACAGGAAGATATTGAAGCCAAGATGGATACCGGCCAACACCGCGGTGTAGGCGCCGATCATAACCAGCTCGCCATGCGCCATGTTGATGACGCCCATGGCGCCGTAGGTTATGGACAATCCCAACGCGATAAGCAGCAGGACAGATGTCAGCGACAGACCGATGAACAGGACTTCAAACATTGCGCCCTCCGAAAGACTTTGAGAGTGGCGGGCATCGCGTCGATGCCCGCCCTTTTGGCCTTACAGCCGTGACGAATCGAGCCCGGCAGCGGAGCAGAAGAGGTCACCATCCGTTTCGCCATAGGCGACATAGGGCAGCGGCTTGATCGGTTCGGGGTATTCGTCGATGATCTCGCCTTGGCCATCCCCGCCCCATTGCGCGATGCGCGGGGTCAGGAATGTGTGCAGGTTCTCACCATCAACAGTGACCTTGCCGTTCGGCGCATCGAAGGTCTGTCCCTTGATGCCTTCCCTGATTGCATCCGGCGTGACCTCGCCGGCTTTCTCGACGGCCTGTTTCCAGAGGTAGACCTGGAAATAGGAACATTCGAGCGCGTGCTGGGTCACCGCAGAGGAGTCATCCACGAACCGCCGGTAGCGCTCCACGAAATCGTTGTTCGCCGTCGTATCGATGGCCTGGAAATAGGGGAAGGACGTAAACGAGCCCGCGGCAACTTCCGCGCCCATCGCCGCAATCTCGATTTCCGAGGTCACGGTCGCACAGATCGGCAACTGGTCATGGGTCAGACCCTGATTGCGGAACTCACGATAGAAGGCGATGACGGAATCCCCGACCACGTTGGACAGCACGACATCGCAGCCCGACGACTTGATCCGGGACACCATCGCCCCCCATTCAGAGTGCCCCAACTCCAGGTACTCGTCGGCAACCCATTCCCCGCCATTCTGCTCGATCAGGATCTTGGAGACTTTGGCCATCTCACGCGGGTAGATGTAGTTCGACCCGACGATGAAGAATTTCTTTTTTCCCAAGGTGTTGATGATCCAAGGGATATAGTTCGACAGCTGCTGGTTCGGAACGGCGCCAGTGTAAACCACGTTCTTCGAGCACTCGAAGCCTTCGTAATAGGTCGGGTAGAACAGCATGTTGTTGCGACGCTCGAAAATCGGCAACACCGCCTTGCGCGACGCCGACGTGTAGCAACCAAACACCGTGGGGACCCGATCGCGAAGAACGAGTTTCGAGGCCCGCTCGTTGAATGTCCGGGCGTCTGAGGCACCATCTTCAACGATCGGATTGAGTTTCTTGCCCATCACGCCACCTGCGGCGTTGATTTCGTCGATTGCCATGAGCGTCGCATCTGCAAGCGATTGCTCGACGATCGACAATCCGCCCGTGAGCGAAAAGAGCACACCAACGTCAATTTCCGATTCCGCTCTTGCCGCGGAGGCCCAAAGACCTGGTCCAAGCGCGGCTGTCGCACCGTAAGCAGCTGTCTGTTTTAGAAAATTCCGGCGATTGTTCGACATTATCTTCGTCTCCATCAAGAAGTGTGTTGGGATGGGCGCATGCGAACGGGCGGCACGCCAAGAAGGTGTGTGACCGAAGTTGAAGAATGGCGTCCGCAGACGCATGCAGTGCAGGAATGACGGCATTGTTCGACGGAACGCGCGCAAGGCATGCCAGCGTGCAGTGTTCCTGCTTATTTTTGCAAAGTGTGGCCGGTATTTAGCGGCCTGCAGTCAGGGGCAGCGTTGCGCCTTCCTGCCTACGCATTCACCTACCAACATGGTTCGGCGACAGCGTGGATTGGTCAGTGCGTGGGCATCTTTGGCCACGTCCTGAGGTTACGTTACGACAGGCTGGGCCCGGACAAAAGCTCATTTGCATTGATTATTGCCTGTGCCATGTCTTCTATCGTCGTTCGCTTATACATTGCCTGCTCTCTGATTAATTTATAGGCATCTTCTTCACTGAACCCATGCATATTGATGAGAATTGCCTTTGCCTTGGCGATTACTTTCTTGCCAAGAAGCTTCTTTTCCAGCCGCGTGATTCGTTCCTGTGCCTCGAACTGGCGCAGCATGCTGGAATATCCGACCACGAGGTTGGTCAATATGCCGAAGCTGCGCACGGGCTTGGATGTGACGGCGATTGCCCCGACCTCCAGCACAAATTCAAGCATCGCAGGGTTCTCGTAATCGACCACACCTATGATTGCCGGCCCGGGCTTTTCAGATCGGCGGATCATGTTGGTGATGTCTTTCCGGCTGTCGAAGAAAAGCCCAAGAAAGACGACATCCGCATTCGGTGGGAGACGGCGCTTCGGAGGCCAGATCAGCTCGGTCCTGCAACCGATCCGCTCCATCTGTTCAAGCATCGCCCGACCGTCGCTGTCGGACGGGTGCACGATCACGACGAATAGGTCACGCAAATCCCTCAGACGGAAACGGGGCATCAGGAACTCCCGTGAGCCAAATCTGAAGGAAGCATCCAGGAGCTGTTTTCCAGCTCTACAAGATAAGGATCAGGTGCCACCGGTTCCGTGGCTTCGCGCACAATCTCAAACTCTCCATCCTCTCCGACGACAGCTACGCGAGGCCAGAGATGCGTATGATGCGTGACGCTATCCACGCGCACCGTGCCTTGAGGGGCCTCGAAGCTGAACGTGGGCAAGGTTCGGATGACCGAGTTTCGATCCGACTTGCCCGCACGGCGCACCGCCTCTGCAAAGAGCTTCACCTGGAAATATGCCGCTTCAGCCTCTGCCGAGATGGGCGCGTCCGGGCCAAAAGTCTCGCGGTAGGACTTGACGAATTCCCGATTTGCAGGAGTGTCCAGCACACTGAAATAGGGCGCGGCTTTGATATGCCCCGTCGCCGCCTCGCTTCCGAGCGCTTGTATTTCCGGCTCTCCAAAGGTCAAGGACGCGATCGGCTGCGCGGTCCGGTCGAACCCCGCCTTGTCGTAAGCCTTGTAGAACCGCACAGCCCCGTCGCCAACCAGGGTAGAAAACACCACCACCGGGCCGGCATCCTTCAGCATCGCGATGACACGTGCGATTTCTTCATCGCTTGGATCCAGAGAAATATAAACTTCATCCACGACCGTGGCCCCGCGGTTCGACAGCAGGTCGCGCATGATGCGGTTGCATTCATAGGGATAAACATAATTTGATCCGACGAAATAATAGCTTTGCCCATGGGTTTCAGTCAGATAATCCGCCAACATACCCGCATTTTGGTTGGGTGCGGCGCCTGAGTAGATGCAAAATGGCGTGTATTCGAAACCTTCATAAAGCGTTGGATAAAACAGCAGCGAGTTTCGCGATTCAACGACTGGCAACACAGCCTTGCGCGTGGACGACATGTAACAACCGAACAACGTTTCTGCCCCGGCATCCAGAAGCCGTTTGGCTTCTGTCCTGAACCGGCCGGGATTGGAGGCCGGGTCAGAGTCGAGCAACACAACCTCGCGGTCCAACAGGCCGCCCTCTGAATTTATCTGAGAAACCGCCAGCATCGCGGCCTGACGCTGCGAGCGTTCGAGCACCGCAGTGACACCGGTTTGCGAGAACAACATGCCGATTGTGACCGGCGCTCCACGAGAAGTCATCGGGACATCCATTTATGCAACAGTGCCAAAAACCGTCCAGCACTTGGGATATCGGTCACTCGTTATGCTTAGTCTGACATTTTTGCGTTGCCAAGAAAGTTGGAGGATCAGGAATTGAAATGCGCAAAATAGTGGCCCCACAACCGCGTCATGCGTCAAAAATGGCGTGACTTTAGGCGTTGTGTTTAGATTTCAGGCATTCCTGAATTTCAATCTCACATGGCCGGTTGACCTGCGGCGGCTGCCAAGTGTGTCAGGGCGAGTGTTTCACACCACCCTCCGGCTACTCGCCGCCGCGCACGCTGCGTTCAAGGGCATTCAGCAAGCCCCTCGGGGCCGCGTATATGAAATGGGTCCACGGTGCACACCATACGCACGCGGCGCGCGTCCCGCTCGCCCGCCCCGAGCAAAGACAGGCGGGCGACGACGTTTGCGAAAGTTTCGCGACTGAAATAGAAACGATGAGATCAGGACAACCATGTGATCAGTGAATTCGGGCATCGACCAATTTCGACATCCGGTCGCCCGGCGGGGTCATTCATAAGCCTCTGGGTGCCGACATGATTGATCTCAACGTTTCAATTCAGGTGCCCCGCTTCGGCAACAGGACGCTGGTATTCGGCGGGGCGAACGGCTTGAAGCATGGTGACCACGCTCTGCGCAGACCGAGTCACCCACTTCATGCAGGAAAATTTCACAGCCGGGGGCGAGCCATACGACGTGATCTAGAAAACGATCGGCGTGCTGTCCTTGGCCAAGGCGAAAGACCGCCTGACTGGGTCGGGCCGGCAGGGCCGTCACGCGGAATTCTCGAAGGACCGAAACCATGAAAGACCTTATGCCGAGCCCCGCCCTTGCGCGCCAGATCCGGGTTGCCGGATTGCTCTATCTCATCATCATCGTTGCCGGATTGGGTGCCGAGCTTGGTCTTCGCGGCCCGTTGATCGATCTTACCGATGCAGAGGGCACGGGGGCGGCCATCCTTGCCGCACCGGTCCAGTTCCGGTTGGCCATCGCCGCCGACCTGATCATGGCGCTCTGCGATGCAGGGCTTGCGATACTGCTCTACCTTATCTTCCGGTCAGTCGCACCGGGTCTCGCTCTTTCGGCCATGGTGTTCCGTCTGATCCAGACCATCTTGATCGCTGCGAACCTCATGGCCATGCAGGCCGCGTGGCTCTTGATTTCGGGGGACACCGGGGTTGTCGATGCAGAGGCACTGGCGCTCGTCTTCCTTGATCTGCACGGTCATGGCTATGACCTCGGCCTCTTTTTCTTCGGCGTGAACAGCCTGATCATGGGGATGCTCGTCTGGCGTTCGCGGGTCTTCGCCCGCGCCTTCGGAATTGGTCTCGCAGCAGCCGGTCTGGTCTATCTCACAGGCAGCGCCCTGCGGTTCTTCGCGCCCGACCTGTCAGCCGCCTTCGCGCCGGCCTATGGCGTGACCATCCTGGCCGAAACAGCCTTCTGCCTGCGGCTCCTGCTTCATCGCGCCACGACATGAAGCGCGGTTGCCTGTGCTTCGGTCATCGATAGCAGCCCGAAGAGCAGAAGGGCTGCGGACACCCCGCATGCCAGCGTCCGAACAGTGTTCCAGAAGGTCCAGCGCGGCAGATAGGTGCCTGTCCAATAGGCGCGGGTCGCGTCCTGTGTCAGGTCCATCCCGGCGAGTGCCTCGTTCATCGGTACATTGAATACGACCGTCACGCCGAAGCAGCCGATCAGGTAGACGAGGCCCGCAAGCAGGATCACCCCGCCAGAGGGATGGGCGAGATGCGTCGCACCGTACCCGAAGATGACAAGCGACACCGCCGCCATCCCGAGGAAAAGGACCATGAAAACCCAGTGGAAGACCTCGCGATTGATGACCTGCATGGCCTCCACGCCGCCATTGCCGCCAGTCAGCGACAGCGCGCGCATGATGAAGTCCGAGAATGCGAGGAAAACGCCGCCCACCAAAGCATAGGCAAGGATGGCGACCTGCATCAGGATGAAAAAGAACGGGGACATGGACAGAGCTCCTTGATATGCGGACCGCGGCGGAGACCCCCCGCCGCGGGGAAAATGGGATCAGCGAAGGGCGACGCGCGGTCCGGCCCGTCCTCTCCCGGGCCGGAAGGCGACGAGGCAGATCACCGCAATCGCCAGTTCAAAAACGAGCGCCGCCAGGATCCCGGCAGAGGGCACACCGTCAAGGACAAGCCCGACGACGCGCCCGGCAGGAAAGCCGAGGAACACGACAAGCGCAGCAACAAGCGCCGCCTCGGCCAGGGATCGCCACATGATGCCCGCCAGCATGACGGCACCAAGCGCGGAGAGACAGGCGCCGGGCGCGCGCAACTCGCTCAAAAGGCTGGGGTCAGACCCAAGCGCGATCCCGTAGCTTGCGTAGAACGTATGCGGGATAAGGGTAATCGCGGCACCAATGCCGAGGGCGGATAGACCTGCGATGCCAAGCGCGAAGTTCTGCAGACGGTCGAGGGTCATGGGATGTCCTTTCGGTATGGGCGCAGTGTGGGTCAGGCAGCGCTCGACCATGCGCCCGCGCGCGCCGCGGCCTTGGCAAAGTCGGCAAAGTCGCGCGGCGGTCGGCCGAGCGCCTGCATCACGCCGTCAGTCACGTGTGCGTTGCGCCCGTCCAGCGTTTCGCGCGCGATGGCGGTGAACACGTCTGCAACGAAGGTCCCGCCCGACTGCGCGATGTTGGCATGAAAATCCTCGAAGCTGATCGGGATGTGCCGGATCGGTCGGCCAAGTGCTGCTGAGAGCTCGCGCGCCATGTCGGCGAAGGTCATCAGACGCGGGCCGGTTACCTCGTAGAGTTTGCCCCTGTGGCCTTCCTCGGTCAGCGCCGCGACCGCGACATCGGCGATGTCATCTATGTCAATGATCGGCTCTGCAATTTCGCCGCCCGGCATGGGCAGGACGCCGGCAAGGATCGGGTCGCTCAGGTAGCCCTCGGAAAAGTTTTGCGCGAACCACGCAGCGCGGACGATGGTGAAATCGACACCCGAGCTGCGCACGACCTCTTCGCCCAGCCGAGCATGGTGCTCACCCCGACCGGACAGCAACACGAGATGCCCCAGACCGGCATCCTTCGCCGTCTCTACCAGCGACTCGAGCTTCTCAACCGCGCCGGGGAAAGCAAGATCGGGAAAGTAGGTGATATAGGCCGCGCGGACGCCGCTCAGCGCCGGCGCCCAGGTTTCAGGCGCCTCCCAGTCGAAGGGCGTGGCGGAGCTGCGCGAGCCTCTGCGGACGGCGACGCCTTTGGCCTCGAGCTTGGCGGCGACGCGGGCACCGGTCTTGCCGGTTGCGCCGATGACGAGGATGGGTTGGTCTTGCATGGGTAATCTCCTTGGTTCGGGTTGACGACCAAGGTATAGGCAACCGCCGGAGCAGCGGTATTGACCGACCCCGCCAGCGTTTTGACCACTGCAGCCAGAAAAGGTCAGCCGTCCGCCCGCGCCTTTCGGTAGCTGGCCGGCGTTATGCCCACCCATCTCTTGAAGGCACGGGTAAAAGAGCTCTGCTCGGCAAACCCTGTCAGAAAGGCGATCTCGGCCAGCGAGTGACCATCGTCGCGCAAGAGCCCCTCCGCCAGTTCGCGACGGGTCTCTTCGGTCAGGGTCTGAAAGCTGATCCCATGTTCGGAGAGCCGCCTGTGGAACGACCGGGCGCTGAGCCCAAGCCCGCGCGCGATATCGGCCATCTTTGGCGCGCCTTCGCTGAGCGCCTGCGCGATGGCATCCTTGGTCTCTTTGACCAATGGGGCCTCGTCGGCGATCTCCGACAGCTCCTTGTCGAGATGTGAGGCGAGGTAACGCGAAATGCCCGCGTCCCCAAGAATGTTTGGCTGCGCCAGCGTCTCTTGCGAATAGAGGATCGCGTCGAGACCCATGCCGAACCGGACGGGACAACCGAACCAGTCTTCATGCGCAGCCACCGAACTCGGGGCCGGATGCCGGATCAGAACTTCCAAGGGTTTGACGGGCACCGGGCTGACCTGACGGGCGATCGACACGGAACTCACAAGCGTCGTTTCGTTCGACAGCCGCATGCCCAGACGCCGTTCACCGGGGCGGTGCAGGATGAAGAGCGTACCGCGCGGCTCCGGGCGCAGTTCGTACTGCACCACGCTGGTCCACAGGCGGGCATACCGCTCGACCCGCGCATAGGATGCGCCCAGCGTCGGCGCGGCCTTGAAGGCAAGCCCAAGCGCGCCGTACTCGTCCAGTTGCATCGAGGCTCCGGTGCGGACCGGCATTTCGGTCACATCGATCTGATCCGCGAGGCGCTCCAGCATGTCGTAATAGGTGGCGGCCGGGATCATCACTTTCGGATCCCAGGGGCCATCCGGATCTATGCCCGCCCCTTGAAGCAGCGCCGCGCCATCGATGACATCGCCCGCCGCCGCGATCATCTTGCGCGCAAAAAGAGAGGTGACATAGCCCATGCCCTAGCCTAGCCGATGCAACGGGACGCGCAAAGCTGCTTGCCGATGCGATCAAGACATCGGCTTTCTTGCAGCGCAGGCCAAGAAAACCCACCGCGAAATCCCCATGACGTCGTGCGAAATCTCGCGATTGAAGCCGGCGCATTGCGGCACACGCCAACGGGCTCCCAATTGAAGTCATGCCGACGTCATACTGCCTGCGAATTGCGGCAGGCCAACGCCGTAACCTCTTGGTTCAAAGCCAGATGAAATCCAATCCACCAACGAAGTCTGAAGGTTGGCAAGATGGCCAAGTGACCCGACACAGATCTATTGGCCGGCGCGACACACTCCTACCCCAACGTGACCCCGAACACCGCCCCGACTGCGGCCGTCGCGCCCATGGCCAACGCGCCCCAGAACGTCACCCTTGCGGCCCCACGCATCACGCCGGCTCCGCCAGCGGACGCGCCAAGCCCACCAAGAACCGCCAGCCCAAGGATCGAGGATGCCCCCACCAGAAGGCCGATCCTCGGTTCCGGCACCAGCAGCGCGACGATCAACGGAAGCACGGCGCCCAAGGCAAAGGTCAGGGCCGACACCAGGGCGGCCTGGATCGGACGGGCCGTCACGGTCTCGGAGATGCCAAGCTCGTCGCGCGCATGCGATCCGAGCGCGTCGCGTTCGGTCAACTGAGCTGCCACCTTCTCGGCAAGGTCGCGGTCAAGCCCCCGGTCGACATAGATCAGCGTCAATTCCTCAAGCTCGGCTTCCGGCGTCTCGGCAAGTTCACGGGTCTCGCGCGCAAGGTCGGCTTGCTCGGCATCGGTCTGCGAGCTCACCGAGACATATTCGCCTGCCGCCATGGACATGGCCCCGGCGACGAGCCCGGCAAGGCCCGCGATCAAAACCTCGGGCTTTCCGGATCCTGCAGCGGCAACACCGACAACCAGACTCGCAGTCGAGACGAGTCCGTCATTGGCGCCCAGAACGGCCGCCCGCAGCCATCCGATACGATGGACCATGTGGATTTCGGAATGAGACAGGCGGCTCATGGCGTGGCTCCTTGCGCGATGTCGGCCCGCCCGCAAGAGACAGCCTTCGGGTCCGGAATGGTGGGTTCATGGGGCGCGATGCGCAGCGCGCGCAGGGCATTCAGGATCACGGCGACGTCGATGACCTCCTGCAGGAGTGCGCCCTGCACCGGAGTGAGATAGCCGAAGGCAGCGGCGATCATGCCCAGAACCGACAACCCGATCCCGGCGACAACGCTTTCGACGGCGATACGGCGCGCACCGCGGGCGATCTCGATCCCCGGCCCGAGCCGGTCGATCCGGTCCACCAGCAGCACGACATCCGCCGCCTCAGCCGATGCAGCAGCACCGCGTGCGCCCATCGCGACACCCACATCGGCCGCCGCCAGAGCGGGCGCGTCATTGACCCCGTCGCCCACCATCATGACAGGCCCGTGCTTGCGCTCGGTGAGCACGAGGAGAACCTTCTGATCGGGCGTAAGGCCCGCGCGCAGCCCGTCAAGGCCAAGCCCCTCGGTCACGCGCTCGGCCACGTCCTCGCGGTCGCCGGTCGCGAGAAGGATACGCGTGATCCCGCCCCGCCGCAGACCGTCAAGCATGGCGCCCGCGCCTTCGCGCAGGGGATCGGACATCACGAGATGCCCTGCCATGTGACCGTCGATGGCGACGGCGACCAGAACCGATCCGGCGGCGTTCGCGGAGTGATCGCCGGGCTGGCGCCCCACGCGCGCGGCGACAAAGCCGTCGCCACCGACAATGACTTTGCGACCCTCGACATGGCCTACGACGCCTTCACCCGGAATCTCCGCCACGTCCGTAGGAACGGGCAGAGCAAAACCCCGCTCCTTCGCGGCCTCGACAATGGCTTGCGCCACCGGATGCTTCGAGGCCTGATCAAGCGCCGCGGCAAGACGCAAGATGTCATCGGGGTCCATTCCGTCATGGCTGTCGATCGATACGATCTGCGGCCGGCCATCGGTCAGCGTGCCGGTCTTGTCGAGGATCAGCGTACGGATACGCGCCATCGTTTCGAGCGGCCCTGCGCCCTTGATCAGCACGCCGAAATGCGCCGCGCGCGACAGGCCCGCAACCAGTGCGACCGGCACGGCAAGGATCAGCGGACAGGGCGTAGCGACGACAAGCACCGCGACAGCCCGGATCGGATCGCCGGAGACCCACCAGGCCGCGAACGCGATACCGACCGTGAGCGCCAGAAATCCCAGCGACCAGCGGTCCGCCAGCCGTGCCATCGGCGCCTTGGAGGCCTGCGCTTCCTCCACCAGGCGCACGATCCCGGCATAGGTGCTGTCCTTCGCCTCGCGCGTCGCCATGAGATCGAAAGCCTCGCCTGCATTGGTCGAGCCGCTCATCGCCTCTGCCCCGCGCGCCAGCCGCACGGGCAGGGACTCGCCGGTCAGCGCCGAGGTATCGACAAAGGCCGTCTCCGAGACCACCGTGCCGTCGACCGGCACCACGTCGCCCTGCCGGATCAGAAGGCGATCGCCTGGCGCGATCTCGTCAAGCGGCACCTCCTCCAGCCCGCCGTTGCGGTGGCGGGTCGCGGTTCGGGGCACTCGGGCAAGCAGATCGTGCATCTCGCGCCTCGCGCGGCCCTCGGCGAAAGCCTCAAGGAAGGTGCCGCCGGAATACATCACCGCAACGACCGCCGCCGCCAGCGTTTCGCCGAAGACAAGCGCCGCCGACATCGAAAGCGCGGCAACGATATCGAGGCCCACCTCGCCAGAGCGCAGGCTGCGCAGGATTTCGACCACCAGCGCGGACAATGCGGGCGCGACACCCGCAAGCCAGACGAGGTTCGCGAGATCGGGTCGGCCCGCGAAATAGAACGCAAGCCCCAAACTCAGGCCCGCAGCGGCCAGCAGCAGAATGACGGTCTTCAGGCGATCGGTGCGGGTGGTTTCCATGCGGCTCACTGCCCCCCTATCGAGGCGGTCGCCGCCGGCTCTTCGGAGAAAAGTCGTCCGACTCCCACGCCTCTTGCGCTGGCATCATCATCGCGCAGCAGGAACAGGGCGTCCAGCCCGGTTCGTCTTGCGAGCGCCGCGCCCCTCTCGGCCCCAAGCACCATGAGCGCCGTCGCCCAGGCATCCGCCTCGGCACAGGTGCGGGCCACCACGCTGACGGAGGCTGGCGACGCGATCAGCGGCGCGCCGCGCCTGGGGTCCATCGTGTGAGACAAGCGTCGCCCGTGCACCTCGACCCAGTGGCGATAATCGCCTGAGGTCGCAACGGCAGCGTCCTGCAGCCCGAGGATGGAATGCGGCGTCCGGCGCTCGGCGTCCGGCGCCTCGACCGCGATGGTCCAGGCCTCGCCATCCGGGCGGAGGCCCATCGCGCGCATCTCGCCATCGATCCCGACGAGAGCATTGGCGACTGCGTGGTCGCGCAAGGTCTCGGCCAGCCGGTCGACGCCATACCCCTTGGCGATGGCGTTGAGGTCGAGTGCGATGGGCGCGGCCTTGCGCACATTGGCGCCGTCGAACTCCAGGACCTCGTGCGCCGGGCGGCGCATGGCTTGCATGGCGGCCCGGATGCCATCCGGCGCAGCACCCTGTGGCCCGAAGCCCCAGGCCATCACCGCATCGCCCATGCCGATGTCGAACGCCCCGCCCGAAGCGCGCCCGATCTTCAGGCCCAACTGCAGGACATCTCGAAGGCGCTCGGGCACCGCCACCCATTCTCCCACAGGCGCCGCATTGAGCCGCATCAGGGCGCTGTCGGGCTTCCATGTCGACATCTGGGCATCGATTTCGTCGACGGCACCCTGCAGCGCGGCCCGGACCGGGCCCGGGTCGAAGTCCGGTTCCGCGAAGAACAGCGCAGACCAGCGCGTGCCCATGGTCGCTCCGTTCAGAGCGATGCGCGCGCACTCAGTAGACATCTTCGACATACCGCCCCTCCGCCTTCAGAAGCGACGGCGTAAGCCCGGCCGGCGCAAGGATGTCGGCCAGCGCATCGGCCACGCCAGCAGCCATGTCCCGTCCGCCGCAAACCATCACGCGCCCTCCATTGCGAATAAGCTCCACGACCTGAGCAGCCTCGCCGCGCAGCGCATCCTGGACGTAATTGGGACGCGCCCCGCGCGACACGGCCGTGACCAACCGGGTCAGGCGCCCCTCGTCCTGCCAGCCGGGGAATTCCTCTCCGTAGAAGAAATCGCTGTCGGGATGGCGCATGCCGAAGAACAGGTGAAGCGGCCTGCCCCGCGTGTTGCCCCGCACGAAGCCCGCCAGTGGCCCGATGCCGGTCCCCGCGCCGATCAGGATCAGCGGCGCCCGGCTCCGCCCCGGACGGAAACCCGCGTTGCGGCGGAGGAAGGCCGCGACGGTATCGCCCGGCTCCAGCGCCATGAGCTGACCCGAGCAAAGGCCGCCGGGGTGCTTCTTCACCACGATCTCGACGAAGCCATCGCGGCGTCCTGAGGCAAGCGAGTAGAGCCGCGGGACAGCGCCTCCTTCGGGCAGAATGCCGATCAGGTCGCCAGCCTGAAACCGGGCGAACCCGCCTGCCCGCAGTCGTTGCCAGAGCGAGACACGCGGAAGCGCGAAGCGGAGGATCGCGGTCGGAGCCTGCACCTCGGCGCCGTAGTCGCGCCGCGAGACGAGGGTCAGCGTGGTCATGTGCGGCTGGACCGGCTGATGCGACAGTTCAAGATCCAGCCCCAGCACGTCTCCAAGCCCACGACCCCAGCGCGCGAAATCCTGGGGCGATTGCCGGTCGATCGTGCCCGGCGGCAGAAGCTGCGGCCATCCCTTCGCCTGCGCCGCTGCCGCGACGTCTTTGGCGAAGGCGCAATAGGCCGGAAAGCTGCGGTCGCCGAAGCCAAGCACGGCCATCGGAATGTCCGGCGCTCGGTCGCAAGCGTTCAACCGGTCGAGAAATCCCTTCGCCGAGGCCGGCGCCGCACCGTCGCCATAGGTCGCAGCAAGCAGGATGATCCGCCGGGCCGCCGCGTAGCGCTTCGGCGCAAAGCCCGACATCGGGCCGACATGGACGCTCTGCCCGGCTTGGGTGAGCGCGGCGTGAAGCGTCGCGGCAAAGCCCCAGGTGCTGCCCCCCTCGCTGCCGACAAGCAGGATCGTCTCGGCGCGACCGGCGGTCTGATTGCCCCGGATGCGCGGTCGGCCGCGCCGCCCGGCAAGCCAGACCAGCACGCCGGTCGCACCCATCGCGGGCACGCCAAGCGCCATCAGGCCAAGCACAAGCCCCAGCGTGGCCGCCCCCTGCCCCGTGTGCAGCATGTAGATTGTTTCCGAGACGCGCTCCCAAGCCGTCAGGTCGGCCCATGTCAGAAGGGCACCGTCGCCCTGATCAAGATAGCCTGTACCCCGGTCGGTCTTGAGCGTGAAGACATCCGTCGCGTCACCGGGATAGGGAAAGCTCAGTTCGCGCAACTCGGCGATCGGCGTTTGCCACAGCATGGGCATCCGACCCGGGGCAAAGCCTGTCTCCCCACTGACCGCTGCCGGGGCGGCGGGCATCGCGCCGCCATCCGGCAGAAGATCGAAGGTGGACGCCGTCATCCATAGGGCGGTCGCGGAGGACAGAACAAGGCCGACGACGGCGACCCGGGCAATCTCGACATGCAGCCGACCTGCGAGCGGACCACGCAAAGCCGCGAACCAGTGCCGCCAGCCCCCGGTTCGCCGCGCCACGAGTGCTGCGCCCGTCAGCGAGAGGACCAGCATCGCAGCAGCCCCTGCGGCCATGGCCATGCGCCCGCCATCCCCGAGAAACAGCGAACGGTGCAGGTTGGTGAGCCAGCGTTCGACCTGGTTCGGGTCGGCCGAGGCAACGCCCTCCCCCGTCGCCGGGTCAATCACGGCAGCGCCCGGCGCGCCCTGCTCGAACCAATAGGCGGTGATCCGGCCCGAGGGCGATCGGCGGATCTGCTCAACGCCCGGATAAACAGCCTGGATACGGTCCGCGAGAGCGGCGATGGTCAGCCCCGCTTCCGCCTGCGGCGCAGCGATGCGGTCCGCGGCGGGGAAGACCGACAGGGCCGCACCGCTCAGGCTCAGAACGGTGAGAAGCGCAAGGGCCAGAAGACCCGGCCAGCGATGGAGTGCACGGATCATGGCCCCGCTCCTTACATGTCGTAGGCGAAGCTGGCGATGTAGCGGCGGCCCTGCACCGGCGTGCCCGCGCCCTCGGTGGTCAGCGGCACCGCCACCTCGTTCGGGCTGTCGCGCATGTCCTCGACGGCCGCGTCGATGTGGAGCGTATAGCCCGCATCGAAGAGCGCATCAGCAAGATCGAGCGTGATCTCCAGCGTGCGGCCCGCGCCCACGCTGGCGCCGGTGATGCCATTGACCTGCCCCGTGTCGCCGCCGGTGGCGCGGTGCCAATCTCCCAGATGCTCGTAGTACTTGGACTTGCCACCGGCCATCCACAGGCTGCCGACATAGGCGCCCGAAGCATCGGTGACATAGAGCGCGAGATAGGCCCCGTCGCCGCCATAGTTGTTGAGGGTCGTGGTCAGCGTCACCGGCCGCGCCATGGCGAGGCCGGGAAGCGTCAGCGCTGTGGTCAGCGCAAGCGTTGCAAAAAGCGATTTCATCGTATGTATCCTTGGTCAGTGAAGGGCGCGAGAGCGGTTCAGTTCACCTGAACCTTCGGGGCTGCGCCGTTCCCGAAGAGACCGTTTTGCGGCGGTGCGACGGAACCGGCGGGCGCGGGATTGCGGGCGCCGCGGCGGTCGTCGTCGTCATCTTCGTACTCCATCTCGACAATCTGAAGCGTCGCCGGATCAAGCTTTACCTCGACCTCCCGGCCGTCCTTGTCTCTGACCTCGATCTCATAGCAGCCATCCTCGATCTCGAAGTCGCGCACGGTCCAGCCGTTCTGCTCGGCCACCTGCATCGCAGCCTCGCGCGACTGCCACTGATCACGGGGCACACGGCAATCGTCGTCGTCAGCCAGCACGGCGCCGGCGGGCAAAAGGGCAATCAGGGCAATGGTGGTCAGGGTCTTTTTCATGGCAGGGTCTCCTTTTGTCTGCTCAGGACAATCTGGCAACGCGACCTGAGGGCTTCCTGACGAGTCGGCGATTCCCGCTTCAGCTTGCCGTCAGGAAGACGAAGGTGATCGAAAAAGAAAAAGGCCCCGCCCGTAAGGGCGAGGCCAGGCAGGGCCGAAGGGACGGTCGGCCTTGGGTATGGGTGCGGTCAGGCGATGTCGCCGGGGCCAGGCCCTCGCTTGTGGCCAGTCACCATGGCGCGCGCCAGGTTCTCGTGGTGCCGGAACGAGGCCAGCACGACACCGCCCACATGCAGCGCGGCAAGCAGCAGCATCAGGTTGGCAAGCGTCTCATGGACCTCTTCCAGCAGACCTTCGCCCTGACCGCCTTCACCGTATTCGTATGCGTCACCATCATCGTCAGCCCAGGCGGGCGCCACGATCTGCGGCAGTGCGGGCAGCATCGCCAGACGGGCTTCGTCCTCCATGAGCCAGCCCGTGAAAGCCGTCCCCGACAGCGTGACCAGAAGCGCCACGATCATCGCCGCGCCCGCCGGATTGTGGCCGAGGTAACGCCGCTCGCGCCCGCGGGCCATGTCCCCGATATAGGCAAGCGTTTCGCCGGGGCCTTTCAGGAACTGGGCAAAGCGCGCGTAGCGACTGCCGACAAGACCCCAGACCAACCGGAAGGCCACCAGTCCGGCGACGGTGTAGCCTGCGAACTCATGAACAGTCTGCAGCTCGTCCGCCGTCAGCCACGCGGTCGCAAAAGCCGCGACCAGGCCCCAATGGAACACGCGGACCAGCGGATCCCAGACACGGACCTTGCTGCTCGCGCCGGCGGCCATCTCCGGCGCCTCGTGTGAAACTGTGTCAGTCATCATCGCCTCCTTCGCGATCCCTGCGCCGATCTTGCTCTCGCCGATCGTCGGCGTCGTCATCCTCGTATTCGAACTCGATCACTCGCAGCGTGGCCGGATCGAGCTTCACCTCGATCAGACGCCCCTCGGCGTCGCGGCCATCGACCTCGTAGCACCCATCGTCGATCTTGATCCGGCGCACCGTCCAGCCGTTCGCTTCCGCCAGTTGGGCGACGGCGTCGCGCGGCTGCCAATCGGCGATCGGCACGAAGCAATCATCATCCGCCAGCGCGACACCGGCCGGGAAAACCGCGAGAAACCCGAGAACTGTCAATGTCTTCTTCATGGGCCAAACTCCTCGCTGCGGCCATCTTCACGCAAGGGATGCGCGGCGAAGCTGACTGGAGCCTGAAGAAACGTGCCGCACCGCGTCAGCTTCGTGTCAGCCAGACGGATCGAGGGGCTCATCGGAAGAGGACGGGAAACGCGCAGTTGCATCCCGCTGGTCGCGGACGACACGGCTCCGGGGCCACGCTGCGCGACCCGATCCATGCGCCTTCATGCGCGCCTGCAGGTTGTCGTCGATCACGCCTTTGACGGGCACACGCACCTTCATGGCCTGATGCTTTTCATGGTCCGGACTGACCGCAGACCTCAGGCGATGGCGCCCGCAGCCTTGACGATCGCCGCCTCGGTCAACTCGAAGTCGTCCTCGGTCAGGGCGAGACTGGGATACACCTTGCCCGGGGACTTGAAGACGCCATTCTCCCGCAGGACGGCGTTGAACCTCGCAGTCTTCGTCTGATCACCAGAAAGCACATCCCGATAGGTCCGCACGTCTCGGTCGGTGAAGACGACGTCGAACAACGTCGGATGGCCGACGATCCGATGCGGAATGCCTGCGGCCTC
>NZ_FRCB01000014.1 GCF_900142765.1 Roseovarius litoreus | reverse complement strand
GCACCGATCGCCATGGAAGACGGCCTGCGCTTCGCGATCCGCGAAGGTGGCCGCACCGTCGGCGCCGGCGTCGTGTCCAAAATCCTCGAGTGATCGGGATCCGATAGGTATTGCAGGGGGCGTCCTTCGGGGCGCCCCTGTTGCTTGGACCGGCGCACAAGGGCGTTACGCGCCGAGGATTCGGGGGATATCAGGCCCGATCCGTCAAGATGTCGCAGCTGCGACTCTGCCCTCGGCCAGTGTTTTCACATGCAGCAACCGGGATGTTCGGCAGGCCACGCCGCCGTGCCGAAGGGACGGATTAGTGATGCAAAACAATGGCAAGCCGGATGTTTCTGCAGGTGCGAGAAGGCCATCTGCATACGATGGTATTCCGCTAAGTCATTGAAAACTTGACTTTTTTCTGCATTCCGTCACTCTTTGCGCAGAAGTCGGGGAGACGCGGATGGATCAGTTGAATGTCAGGGCTTGGGAAGGCCGTACGGAGTTGCAGGAGGGGTGTATATCGCCTGCTCAGGCCGCTCAGATCCATGCAACTCTCGGGACACCGGGCAGCAGACCGCCGGCGATGGGTGACCTGCTGGAGCCGCTGTGGCACTGGTGTGCGTTCAATCCCACGGCGCCCTTGGCGGAGCTGTCACGCGACGGTCACCCGGCGCTTGGGGATTTCCTGCCGCCGGTCCGTCTGGAACGGCGGATGTGGGCCAGTGGGGCGCTGAGCTTCGGCGCGCCGCTCAGAGTGGGAGAGCGGCTGACAAAGCGATCTTTCATCCGCAGCGTGGTGGAAAAGGAAGGCAAGACCGGGCCGATGGTTCTGGTTTCGGTCGATCACCGGATTTACGGCGAACAGGGTCTGGCGATCGAAGAGCGGCAGGATATCGTCTATCTCGACATCCCCGACAGGTTCCGCCCGCCCGCTGCCCGCCCGCTGCCCGAGCGCCCGGCACTGCACAAACAGATCCGGTTGAGCGAGGCGCTCTTGTTCCGGTATTCGGCGCTGACCTTCAACGCGCACCGTATTCACTATGATCTGCCCTATGCGCAGGAGGTCGAGCATTACCCCGGTCTTGTGGTGCATGGGCCGATGCAGGCGACCTGGCTTATTCAGGCGGCGTGTCAGTACAAGGGCCGACGACCCAGCCATTTCGATTTCCGCGCCGTGCATCCGGTGTTCCTGAGCCCCGGCGAAAGCCGCGATCTGGACATCATGGGCACCGAGGACGAGAGCGGCGCAGTGCTGCTCTGCACCGGCCAGCAAGGGCATCAGGGCATGCAGGCCACAGCCATTTGGGAGGAAACGGTATGAACAGGTTGCTCAACGGAATGCGGGTGGTCGAAGGCTCGGCTTTTGTGGCCGTGCCGCTGGCGGGAATGACGCTGGCGCAGATGGGGGCCGAGGTGATCCGCTTTGACCGGATCGAAGGCGGCTTGGACGCGGGGCGCTGGCCGCTGGCACCCTCCGGGCGCAGCCTGTTCTGGGCAGGGTTGAACAAGGGCAAGAAATCGATCGCGGTGGATATGCGCAGCCCCGAAGGCAAAGAGCTGGTCACCCGGATCATAACCGCACCCGGAAAGGACGCGGGCATGTTCCTGACCAATCTGCGGGTGCGCGGCTGGATGGACTACGAAACGCTCAGCCAGTATCGGCGCGACCTGATCATGGTGACGCTGACCGGCGACCGGCATGGCCGCCCGCAAGTGGATTACACGGTCAATCCAGCACTTGGCATCCCCGAGATGACCGGTCCCGAAGGCCATGACGCGCCCGTGGCCAGCGCACTTCCGGCATGGGATCTGATCGCGGGAAACATGGTGGTGTCGGCGCTACTTGCGGCCGAGCGTCACCGCCTGCGAGAGGGCGAGGGCCAGGATGTGGAGATTGCGCTGAAGGACGTCGCGGCAGCCACCATCGGCCATCTGGGCATGATCGGCGATGCGCTCGTCAATCAGACGGAACGCGGCAAATCCGGCAACGCGCTCTATGGCGCGTATGGACAGGATTTCGAATGCGCCTGCGGGCGGCGGGTCATGGTGATCGGGTTGACGGGGCGGCAATGGGCGGGGCTGGTGAAGGTGACCGGCACCGGAGACGCGATGGAGCGGCTGGCCAAGCGCACGGGCCGTGATCTTGAGGATGAAGGCGTGCGTTGGGAGCTGCGCCACGAGATCACCGAGATTCTCCGGCCCTGGTTCGCAGCGCGCCGGGTCGAGGAGTTCGCCGAGCAGTTCGAGGCCCGTGGCCTGACATGGTCGATCTTCCGAAGCGTGAAGCAAGCGGTGCGCGAGGACCCCGATCTGAGCGAGGCCAACCCGATGTTCTCGATGCTGGATCAGCCGGGGCTTGGCCGATTCCCGGTGCCGGGCTATCCCGGCGAGTTTTCGGCCAAGCCGAGGATCAAGCCGGCGCCGGCGCCGGAACTGGGCCAGCATACCGAGGAAATTCTGGGTGATGTGGCGCGTTTGACCGATACCGAGATCGCACAGCTTTTCGACAAGGGTGTCGTGCAAAGTCCAAATTATACCGCCCGATCGGCGGCCTGAAAGGGCCGCCGGAACGAGCGCCAGGACGCGATGAAGAAATTCCGAAGAAGGCGGCTTGATTCCCGGCGTAAGGTGGCTTAATCCGGCGCTTGGCGTAGGGGTATAGCTCAGCTGGTAGAGCGACGGTCTCCAAAACCGTAGGTCGCGGGTTCGAGCCCTGCTGCCCCTGCCAATCCACATTTCCTGTCACAGCTTACGAATTCAGGACGCGCCGTGGAGGGTTTTTGCCCCGGCCGCATTCCTGACGGATTTCCGCCATTCTCAAGTCTCAAAACCCATGTGAATACAATCATAAAGTTATTTTGCGTGGGGGCGCGGAGTTGAGTGAGTTTTGTCATGACAAACAATGCATCCGTGCGCATTACGCACACAGACCAGCCTGCACCTTTTGCAAAAGCCTCCGACAGGCGCGGCCATGTCGCGGACGGTGGTGAGACGCTTGCCGGACAGGATGCGGCCGAGCGGATTGTCCGCGATTTTATGGTCGAAGAAATGCGGAAAACCGGGGCTGATCGTTTGCCCGAGCTTGCGCCCGCAGAGACAGAAGTCACGGGCAAAATAAAGGCAAAGACCCAAAAGAAAGCATGTGTCCGGCGCCAGCAATGGCATGAGGCCGTTTTTGATGATTCCGGGCGGGACCAACTTGACCGGCTCGCCCAGGTGCAGGCTGAGCCACGGCAAGCTGAAACACCGATGGGTACGAGCCAAGGCCAGACAAAACGCATCGTCGGATTGGCGCGGGGCATCAGGCTCGGACGTGGTGCCGTCATGGCGATGCTGCTCGTGCTTTTGGTGATCTGGAAACCGGGTCTTGTGCTGACCTTGATCGGGGTTCCAGTCGTTCTGGCTGTCATTGCCTATTTGACCGTCGGACATGACCGGATCGCGGAAATCAGCGCCGAAAGCTGGCGAAAATTCGAGGCGCGCCGTCCGAAACGTGCCGAGACGTTGCGCGCGAAGGCGGATGCGCTGGCTCTGAAATGGGACATGCTGCTGGACCATCTGCCCGAAAGCTGGGCCGAACGGCTGGCCTTGCCCGATCTTTCGGCATCGAACGGCACGACGCTGCGGGATGCGCCGGACCCGTTCGAGCGACTGGCCAGAGAGGCCCGCAACGACTGAGCGAGGGCAGCAGCGCCACATGGCTGCCTTCTGCCGGAGCGTGGCCCCTTGAATTCGCGCGCCCGCCCGAGTATGTCGCCCGTCAACCGGCACAGGAAAGTAGACAGCGCCCATGGCACGCACAAATCCGCTTCAGTTCATTCAGCAGGTCCGCGCAGAAGTGGCGAAAGTGGTCTGGCCCACGCGCCGCGAGGTCCTGTTGACCACGGTCATGGTGTTCATCATGGCGGCCCTGACGGCGGTCTTCTTCGCGCTGGTCGATCTGGGTATTCGCAGCGGGCTGCAGGGCTTGCTGTCGATATTCGGCTGACAGGCCTCCGTGGGACTGTGTGACGGGCGAGAAAAGTGCGCCTTCGCCCTTGAAACCGCAAGCGATCACGGGTAAGCCGCAGGTCACTTCGGAATATGGCGCGCGGCGATTCGGGTTGCGCGCCGATTTTTGTTTCGAGAACTCCGGGTTCAGATCCGGAAGGAATTCTAGAATATCGGTCGAATGGCCGGCAGCGACAAGGGCATGGGTCGGACATGGCGAAACGGTGGTACTCGGTCAGTGTTCTCTCGAATTTCGAAAAGAGGATCGCCGAGCAGATCAGACAATCCGTTGCCGAACAGGGGCTCGAAGAGGAAATCGACGAGGTTCTGGTCCCCACCGAAGAGGTGATCGAGGTGCGGCGCGGCAAGAAGGTGACAACCGAGCGCCGTTTCATGCCCGGCTATGTGCTGGTCCATATGGAAATGTCGGACCGTGGTTATCACCTCGTCAATTCGATCAACCGGGTCACGGGCTTTCTTGGCCCGCAGGGCCGCCCGATGCCGATGCGCGATGCCGAGGTCAATGCCATCCTGAACCGCGTTCAGGAAGGCGAGGAATCGCCGCGCACGCTGATCCATTACGAGATCGGTGAGCGGGTAAAGGTGAATGACGGTCCGTTCGAAGATTTCGACGGCATGGTCGAGGAAGTGGACGAAGACAACCAGCGCCTCAAGGTGACGGTGTCGATCTTTGGCCGGGAAACCCCGGTCGAACTGGAATTCACGCAGGTCACCAAACAGACCTGATGTGTGAGCCGTGGGAGGCGAGGGCGCCGCGGCGCCCGGACCGGACCACACGACTGAGACCCCAAGGGGCGCGCCCTGAGGGGAGTTGGAAAGAAGGAGAGGCCAGATGGCCAAGAAACTCGCAGGCAAGATGAAGCTGCAAGTGCCCGCAGGCAAAGCGACCCCGTCCCCCCCGGTGGGACCGGCGCTTGGTCAGCGTGGCATCAACATCATGGAATTCTGCAAGGCGTTCAACGCCAAGACGCAGGACATGGAGCCCGGTGCGCCGTGCCCGACCGTGATCACCTATTACCAGGACAAGTCTTTCGAGATGGACATCAAGACGCCGCCGGCGTCGTACTACCTCAAGAAGGCCGCAAAGCTGCAGTCCGGGTCCAATACGCCGGGCCGCGCGACCGCTGGCACAGTGTCCACCAAGCAGGTGCGCGAGATCGCCGAAGCCAAGTGGAAAGACCTGAACGCGAACGATGTCGATGCCGCGATGAAAATCATCCTCGGCTCCGCGCGTTCCATGGGCATCGAGGTGAAGTAAGATGGGAAAGCTTGGAAAACGCACCCGCGCCGCACGCGAGGCATTCGCCGGCAAGGAAAATCTCAGCGTCGAGGAAGCCGTTGCGCTGATCAAGGCCAACGCAACCGCGAAATTCGATGAAACGGT
The DNA here is from genome assembly GCF_900142765.1 of Roseovarius litoreus. GTDB lineage: Bacteria > Pseudomonadota > Alphaproteobacteria > Rhodobacterales > Rhodobacteraceae > Roseovarius > Roseovarius litoreus. Next base: position 36,560 of record NZ_FRCB01000014.1, on the reverse strand, counting down.
CGAGATTTCGATGAATCTCGGCGTTGATCCGCGCCACGCCGACCAGATGGTCCGCGGTGTTGTCGGCCTGCCGAACGGCACCGGCAAGGACGTACGCGTTGCCGTGTTCGCTCGTGGTGCCAAGGCCGAAGAAGCGCAGGCCGCAGGGGCCGATATCGTGGGCGCCGAAGACCTGATGGAAACCATTCAGGGCGGCAAGATCGATTTCGATCGCTGCATCGCCACCCCGGACATGATGCCGATCGTCGGTCGTCTGGGCAAGGTGCTTGGCCCGCGCAACCTGATGCCGAACCCCAAGGTCGGCACCGTGACCATGGATGTGGGTGACGCCGTCAAGGCCGCCAAGGGCGGTGAAGTCCAGTTCAAGGCCGAAAAGGCCGGTGTGGTTCACGCCGGTGTCGGCAAGGCATCGTTTGACGATGCCAAGCTGGTCGAGAATGTGCGCGCTTTCGTGTCGGCCGTGGCCAAGGCCAAACCGGCGGGCGCCAAGGGCACCTACATGAAGAAGATTTCGCTGACCTCGACCATGGGGCCGGGTGTCAGCATCGACGTGGCGAACGCGGCGTCGGAATGAGATTTGCGTCGGCCCAATGGGCCGGCGTGAATGGCGGGGCCGCAACCGGCCTCGTCCTGTCCGAGATGGAGGGTTGGGCGCAAGCTCTGTAATTCCTTCCTGAGATGGGGAACGAGATGAGATTCAACGAAGGTGAAAGCCTTCGGGTGATCTTGGCCTCGGGACCCTGACTTTGGACCCGAACGGCGGGGAGACCCGCCAAAACTGAGCCGGGGGGAGACCCCCAAAACTGGAGTGAAACTGTGGATAGAGCCCAGAAAGAGAAAGTGGTCGAGGAACTCGGCCAAATCTTCGAAAGCTCTGGCGTCGTAGTGGTTGCCCACTACGCGGGTCTTACAGTTGCCGAGATGCAGGATCTTCGTGCGCGCGCCCGCGCGGCCGATGCTTCCGTTCGCGTCGCCAAGAACAGGCTCGCCAAGATCGCCCTTGAGGGCAAGCCTTGCGAAAGCATTGCTGGCTATCTCACGGGTATGACGGTTCTGACCTATTCGGAAGATCCTGTGTCCGCCGCCAAGGTGGCAGAGGGTTTCGCCAAGGACAACTCGAAATTCGAGATCCTCGGCGGTGCGATGGGATCGGATCCGCTGGACCGTGCCGGTGTCAAAGCCGTGTCCGACATGCCGTCGCGCGAAGAGCTTCTTGCTCAGATCGCTGGCATGCTGGGCGCACCCGCTTCGAGCATCGCCGGTGCAATTGGCGCCCCTGCTTCTAACATCGCGAGCATCCTTTCGACCATCGAAGAGAAGGCGGAAGCTGCGTAAGCGAGCAACTGGAATATCCGCGTTTGGGGAATGCCCGACGTTGGAACACATCTTAAAACGGAAAGAGCTGAACAATGGCTGATCTGAAAAAACTTGCTGAAGAGATCGTTGGACTGACGCTTCTCGAAGCACAGGAACTGAAAACCATCCTGAAAGACGAGTATGGCATCGAGCCCGCCGCTGGCGGCGCCGTGATGATGGCTGGTCCGGCTGGCGACGCAGGTGCTGCGGCAGCTGAAGAGCAGACCGAATTCGACGTCATCCTGAAGTCGGCAGGCGCGTCCAAGATCAACGTGATCAAGGAAGTCCGCGCAATCACCGGTCTGGGCCTGAAAGAAGCCAAGGACCTGGTGGAAGCCGGTGGCAAGGCCGTCAAGGAGCAGGTCTCCAAGGACGAAGCCGAAGAGATCAAGAAGAAACTCGAAGAAGCTGGCGCGGAAATCGAGCTCAAGTAATCAGCTTGCCAGGGCAGCCTGGCGACACATTACAGGCTGGGTCCGGATTTCCGGTCCCAGCCGAACCTGTCTCAGCAAGGCCCTGATTTATCAGGGGTTTTCTAAGGCGAGGTTTTCAAGATCGGGAGGCTTCTGGTGGGACAGAGGCCGGGAATGGATCGAACCCGCCATCTCGGATGGGCGTGCTGCTGTGGCCCGACAGCAGGTGCGGCCGGTGAGAAACGAAAGGTGACCAGACACATGGCTCAGACCTTCCTTGGCCAGAAGCGTTTGCGGAAATATTTCGGCAAAATTCGCGAAGTTCTCGATATGCCGAACCTCATCGAGGTTCAGAAATCCTCGTATGATCTTTTCCTGAAATCCGGCGACCAGCCCACACCGCTGGACGGCGAAGGCATCAAGGGTGTCTTCCAGTCGGTATTCCCGATCAAGGATTTCAACGAAACCAGCGTGCTGGAATTCGTCGGCTATGATCTTGAGCGTCCGAAATACGACGTCGAGGAATGCATGCAGCGCGACATGACCTATAGCGCGCCGTTGAAGGTCACCCTGCGTCTGATCGTGTTCGATGTGGACGAGGATACCGGCGCCAAATCGGTCAAGGACATCAAGGAACAGGACGTTTTCATGGGCGACATGCCCCTGATGACGCCGAATGGCACATTCATCGTGAACGGCACCGAGCGCGTCATCGTCAGCCAGATGCATCGCAGCCCGGGTGTGTTCTTCGATCACGACAAGGGCAAGACCCACAGCTCGGGCAAGCTGCTGTTCGCCTGCCGCATCATCCCGTATCGCGGCTCGTGGCTGGATTTCGAATTCGACGCCAAGGATCACGTCTATGCCCGCATCGACCGTCGCCGCAAACTGCCGGTGACGACGCTGCTCTATGCGCTTGGTATGGATCAGGAAGGCATCATGGATGCCTATTACGATACGGTCGATTACAAGTTGAAGAAGAACAAGGGCTGGGTTTCCAAGTTCTTCCCGGAACGCGTGCGCGGCACGCGCCCGACCTTTGATCTGGTCGACGCCAAGACCGGCGAAGTGATCGCCGAAGCCAGCAAGAAGATCACCCCGCGCGCGGTCAAGAAGCTGATCGACGACGGCAATGTCAGTGAGTTGCTGATGCCGTTCGAGCAGATCGCCGGCAAGTTCGTGGCACGGGACATCATCAACGAAGAAACCGGCGCGATCTATGTCGAGGCCGGCGACGAGTTGACGATCGAGCGCGACAAGGACGGCGACATCATCGGTGGATCGGTCAAGGAATTGCTGGATGCCGGGATCACCGATATTCCGGTTCTCGACATCGACAACATCAATGTCGGCGCCTACATCCGCAACACCGTGGCGATGGACAAGAACATGAACCGGGAAACCGCGCTCATGGACATCTACCGCGTGATGCGTCCCGGTGAGCCGCCCACCGAAGAGGCCGCATCGGCCCTGTTCGACACGCTGTTTTTCGACGCCGAACGTTATGATCTGAGCGCCGTCGGACGGGTCAAGATGAACATGCGTCTGGCCCTCGACAAGCCCGACACGCAGCGCACGCTGGACCGCGAAGATATCGTGGCCTGCATCAAGGCGCTGGTCGAGCTGCGCGACGGCAAGGGCGACATCGACGATATCGACCACCTCGGCAACCGTCGGGTGCGCTCGGTCGGCGAACTGATGGAAAACCAGTATCGCGTTGGCCTGCTGCGCATGGAGCGCGCGATCAAGGAGCGCATGTCCTCGGTCGAGATCGACACGGTGATGCCGCAGGATCTTATCAATGCCAAGCCTGCCGCGGCGGCCGTGCGTGAATTCTTCGGTTCAAGCCAGCTGTCGCAGTTCATGGACCAGACCAACCCGCTGTCGGAAGTCACCCACAAGCGGCGCCTGTCGGCGCTTGGGCCGGGCGGTCTGACGCGCGAGCGCGCAGGCTTCGAAGTGCGCGACGTGCACCCGACCCATTATGGCCGGATGTGCCCGATCGAGACACCCGAAGGCCCGAATATCGGTCTGATCAACAGCCTTGCGACCTTTGCCCGGGTCAACAAGTACGGTTTCATCGAAACGCCGTATCGCAAGGTGACCAACGGACAAGTCACCGATGACGTGGTCTATATGTCCGCGACCGAGGAAATGCGTCACACCGTGGCCCAGGCGAACGCCAAGCTGGATGACGAAGGCCGGTTCGTGAACGATCTCGTCTCGACCCGTCAGTCCGGCGAATACATGCTCGCACCGAACGAAAGCGTCGACCTGATCGACGTGAGCCCCAAGCAGTTGGTCTCGGTTGCGGCGTCGCTTATTCCGTTCCTGGAAAACGATGACGCCAACCGCGCTCTGATGGGCTCGAACATGCAGCGTCAGGCCGTGCCGACCCTGCGCTCGGAAGCGCCGCTGATCGGCACCGGGATCGAGGGCGTTGTCGCCCGGGATTCGGGCGCGTCGATCATGGCCAAGCGCGCCGGCATCATCGACCAGGTCGATGCGGCCCGTATCGTTGTGCGCGCGACCGAGGATCTGGAAATCGGCGATCCGGGTGTGGATATCTACCGGATGCGCAAGTTCCAGCGCTCCAACCAGAACACCTGTATCAACCAGCGTCCGCTGGTGAAGGTGGGTGACCTGGTGCAGAAGGGCGAAGTGATCGCCGATGGCCCGTCCACCGACATGGGGGAACTGGCGCTTGGCAAGAACGTGGTCACGGCCTTCATGCCGTGGAATGGCTACAACTTCGAGGACTCGATCCTGATTTCCGAGCGGATTGCACGGGATGATGTGTTCACGTCGATTCATATCGAGGAATTCGAAGTGGCGGCCCGCGACACCAAGCTCGGGCCGGAAGAGATCACCCGCGATATTCCGAACGTGGGCGAGGAAGCGCTGCGCAACCTCGACGAAGCGGGTATCGTCTATATCGGCGCCGATGTAGAGCCGGGCGATATTCTTGTGGGCAAGATCACCCCCAAGGGTGAAAGCCCGATGACCCCTGAGGAAAAGCTGCTGCGCGCGATTTTCGGCGAAAAGGCGAGCGACGTGCGTGACACCTCGCTGCGCGTGAAGCCGGGCGATTACGGCACGGTGGTGGAAGTGCGGGTGTTCAACCGTCACGGCGTTGAAAAGGACGAGCGCGCGCTGCAAATCGAGCGCGAGGAAGTCGAACGTCTGGCCCGTGACCGCGACGACGAATTGGGGATTCTGGATCGGAACATCTATGCGCGTCTGAAGTCCTTGATCCTTGGCAAGGTGGCCGTGAAAGGCCCCAAGGGCGTCAAGTCCAACTCCGAGATCACCGAAGAGCTTCTGGAGACGCTGACCAAGGGTCAGTGGTGGCAGCTGGCTCTCAAGGATGAGAAGGATGCCCAGATCGTCGAGGCGCTGAACGAACAGTACGAGGCGCAGAAGCGCACGCTGGAAGCCCGCTTTGAGGACAAGGTCGAGAAGGTGCGTCGCGGCGACGATCTGCCGCCGGGTGTGATGAAGATGGTCAAGGTCTTCATCGCTGTGAAGCGCAAGCTTCAGCCGGGCGACAAGATGGCGGGCCGTCACGGCAACAAGGGTGTGATTTCGAAGGTTGTGCCGATCGAGGACATGCCGTTCCTTGCCGATGGTACGCCGGTCGATTTCTGTCTGAACCCTCTGGGTGTGCCGTCGCGTATGAATGTCGGTCAGATTCTTGAAACCCATATGGGTTGGGCCGCGCGCGGCCTTGGCATCAAGATCGATGAGGCGCTGCAGGAATACCGCCGCTCGGGCGACCTGACACCGGTGCGTGAGGCGATGAAGATCGCCTATGGCGACGATGTGTACGAAGAAGGCATCGCCGACATGGATGAGGCACATCTGGTGGAAGCGGCCGGCAACGTGACCAAGGGCGTTCCGATCGCGACACCGGTCTTCGATGGGGCCAAGGAAGCCGACGTCAACGATGCGCTGCGGCGTGCCGGCTTCGACGAAAGCGGCCAGTCGATCCTCTTTGACGGGCGCACCGGCGAGCAGTTCAGCCGTCCGGTCACCGTCGGGGTCAAGTACCTGATGAAGCTGCATCACCTTGTGGACGACAAGATCCACGCGCGCTCGACCGGGCCTTACAGCCTTGTCACGCAGCAGCCTCTGGGCGGCAAGGCGCAGTTCGGCGGCCAGCGCTTCGGTGAGATGGAAGTCTGGGCGCTGGAAGCCTACGGCGCGGCCTATACCCTGCAGGAGATGCTGACCGTAAAATCGGACGACGTGGCAGGCCGGACCAAGGTCTACGAGTCGATCGTCAAGGGCGAGGACAATTTCGAGGCCGGTGTGCCCGAAAGCTTCAACGTTCTGGTGAAGGAAGTCCGCGGCCTCGGCCTCAACATGGAACTCCTGGATGCCGAGGAGGACGAGGAATAACGGCGGGATCCCCCGCCGTCCCCATCCCCTCAGCCAGATTTCAAGGATTTGAACATGAACCAGGAACTTACAAACAACCCGTTCAACCCGGCCGCTCCGGCCAAGGTGTTCGATCAGATCAAGGTCAGCCTTGCCAGCCCCGAGCGTATCCTCAGCTGGTCCTACGGCGAGATCAAGAAGCCCGAGACGATCAACTACCGCACGTTCAAGCCCGAGCGTGACGGCCTGTTCTGCGCGCGCATCTTTGGTCCGATCAAGGATTACGAATGCCTGTGCGGCAAGTACAAGCGGATGAAATATCGCGGCGTCGTCTGCGAGAAATGCGGTGTGGAAGTGACGCTGCAAAAGGTCCGCCGCGAGCGGATGGGCCATATCGAACTGGCGGCACCCTGTGCGCATATCTGGTTCCTCAAATCGCTGCCGTCGCGCATCGGTCTGATGCTGGACATGACTCTGCGCGATCTGGAGCGGGTGCTTTATTTCGAGAACTACGTGGTCATCGAACCTGGTCTCACCGATCTGTCCTATGGGCAGATGCTGACCGAAGAAGAGTTCATGGACGCGCAGGATGCCTATGGGACGGATGCGTTCACTGCCAATATCGGCGCCGAGGCGATCCGCGAGATGCTGCAGAATATCGACCTCGAAGCCGAGGCCGAACAGCTGCGCGCCGATCTGGCCGTCGCCACGGGTGAATTGAAGCCCAAGAAGATCATCAAGCGTCTGAAAGTGGTCGAAAGCTTCATCGAGTCCGGCAACCGTCCGGAATGGATGGTCATGACCGTGATTCCCGTGATCCCGCCCGAACTGCGCCCGCTGGTGCCTCTGGATGGCGGTCGCTTCGCGACATCCGACCTCAACGATCTGTATCGCCGGGTCATCAACCGCAACAACCGCCTCAAGCGTCTCATCGAGCTGCGCGCGCCCGACATCATCGTCCGCAACGAAAAGCGGATGTTGCAGGAATCGGTCGACGCGCTGTTCGACAACGGTCGTCGTGGCCGTGTCATCACCGGCGCCAACAAGCGTCCGCTGAAGTCGCTGTCGGATATGCTCAAGGGCAAGCAGGGCCGGTTCCGTCAGAACCTTCTGGGCAAGCGGGTCGACTTCTCGGGCCGTTCGGTCATCGTGACCGGTCCGGAACTCAAGCTGCATCAGTGCGGCCTGCCCAAGAAGATGGCGCTGGAACTGTTCAAGCCGTTCATCTACTCGCGGCTGGAAGCCAAGGGCATGTCCTCGACCGTCAAGCAGGCGAAGAAGCTCGTGGAAAAGGAACGCCCCGAGGTGTGGGATATCCTCGACGAGGTGATCCGCGAACACCCCGTTCTTCTGAACCGGGCACCGACGCTGCACCGTCTGGGTATTCAGGCATTCGAGCCGATCCTGATCGAAGGCAAGGCAATCCAGCTTCATCCGCTGGTCTGTTCGGCCTTCAACGCCGATTTCGACGGCGACCAGATGGCTGTGCACGTCCCGCTGAGCCTTGAGGCGCAGTTGGAAGCCCGTGTTCTGATGATGTCGACGAACAACGTTCTGTCACCGGCAAACGGTGCGCCGATCATTGTTCCGTCGCAGGACATGGTTCTGGGCCTCTATTACACCTCGATCATGCGCGAAGGCATGAAGGGTGAGGGCATGACCTTTGCCTCGATCGAAGAAGTGCAGCACGCACTGGACGCCGGCGAAGTGCATATGCACGCCAAGATCATCGCCCGCGTTCCGCAGATCGACGAGGAAGGCAACGAAGTGATGATGCGCTTCGAGACCACGCCTGGGCGTGTTCGGATCGGCGCGCTTCTGCCGCTGAATGCCAAGGCGCCGTTCAGCCTGGTCAACAAGCTTCTGCGCAAGAAAGAAGTGCAGCAGACGATCGACACGGTCTACCGTTATTGCGGTCAGAAGGAATCGGTCATCTTCTGCGATCAGATCATGTCGATGGGCTTCCGCGAGGCGTTCAAGGCCGGCATCAGCTTCGGCAAGGACGACATGGTGATCCCGGAAGACAAGTGGACGATCGTCGAAGAGACCCGTGACCAGGTCAAGGGGTTCGAACAGCAGTATATGGACGGTCTGATCACCCAGGGCGAGAAGTACAACAAGGTGGTCGATGCCTGGTCGAAATGTAACGATCAGGTCACCGAAGCCATGATGAACACCATTTCGGCTGAAATCCGCGACGAGAACGGCGCGGTGATGGAACCCAACAGCGTCTACATGATGGCCCATTCGGGCGCCCGTGGTTCTGTGACCCAGATGAAGCAGTTGGGCGGCATGCGCGGCCTGATGGCCAAGCCGAACGGCGACATCATCGAGACGCCGATCATCTCGAACTTCAAGGAAGGTCTGACCGTTCTTGAATACTTCAACTCGACCCACGGTGCCCGGAAGGGTCTGTCGGACACGGCTTTGAAGACGGCGAACTCGGGCTATCTGACACGCCGTCTGGTCGACGTGGCGCAGGACTGCATCGTGCGCGAGCATGATTGCGGCACCAACCTTGCGATCACCGCTGAACCGGCTGTCAATGATGGTGAGGTTGTCGCTTCTCTTGGTGAGCGTGTTCTGGGCCGTGTCGCGGCCGAGGATATCGTAAACCCGGTGACCGAAGAGGTGATCGTCGCCGAAGGTCAGCTCATCGACGAGCGCACCGCCGACGCGATCGAGGAGGCCGCTGTGCAAACCGCGCGCATCCGCAGCCCGCTGACCTGCGAGGCCGAGGATGGCGTCTGTGCCATGTGCTATGGCCGTGATCTGGCGCGTGGCACCATGGTCAATACCGGTGAAGCGGTCGGCATCATCGCCGCGCAGTCGATCGGTGAACCCGGCACGCAGTTGACGATGCGGACATTCCACATCGGCGGCGTGGCTCAGGGTGGCCAGCAGTCGTTCCTCGAAGCAAGCCAGTCCGGCCGCATCGTGTTCGACAGCGCACAGACGCTCGAGAATTCGTCAGGCGAAACGCTGGTCATGGGCCGTAACATGAAGTTGCGGATCATCGGCGACAACGATGTCGAGCTAGCCAGCCACAAGATCGGCTATGGCACCAAGCTGTTCGTCAAGGACGGGGACAAGATCACCCGCGGCGCCAAGCTGTTCGAATGGGACCCCTACACCCTGCCGATCCTTGCCGAAAAGTCGGGTATGGCGAAATTCGTTGATCTCACCAGCGGTGTTTCGGTGCGTGATGTGACCGATGACGCCACGGGCATGACACAGAAGATCGTTACCGACTGGCGCGCTGCCCCGCGCGGCAACGAGCTGAAGCCCGAGATCATCATCGTCGGCGAAGACGGTGAGCCGGTCCGCAACGACGCGGGTAACCCGGTGACCTATCCGATGTCGGTGGATGCCATCCTGTCGATCGAAGAAGGTCAGGAGATTCATGCGGGCGACGTGGTTGCACGTATCCCGCGCGAAGGCGCCAAGACCAAGGACATCACCGGCGGTCTGCCGCGTGTGGCCGAACTCTTCGAGGCGCGTCGTCCCAAGGATCACGCGATCATCGCTGAAATCGACGGTTATGTCCGCTATGGACGCGACTACAAGAACAAGCGTCGCATCACCATCGAGCCTGCGGACGAGTCGATGGAGCCGGTCGAATACATGGTGCCCAAGGGCAAGCATATCCCCGTTCAGGAAGGGGATTATGTCCAGAAGGGTGATTACATCATGGACGGCAATCCCGCGCCGCATGACATCCTGTCGATCATGGGTGTCGAAGCGCTGGCCGATTACATGATCCACGAGGTGCAGGAGGTCTATCGCCTTCAGGGCGTGAAGATCAACGACAAGCACATCGAGGTGATCGTGCGGCAGATGCTGCAGAAGTGGGAGATCCTCGACAGTGGCGAGACAACGCTGCTGAAGGGCGAGCATGTCGACAAGATGGAGCTGGAGGCAGCCAACCAGAAGGCGATCGCCAAAGGGGGACGCCCGGCCTCGGGCGAACCGATCCTGTTGGGCATCACCAAGGCATCGCTGCAGACGCGCTCGTTCATCTCGGCGGCGTCCTTCCAGGAAACCACCCGCGTTCTGACCGAAGCCTCGGTTCAGGGTAAAGTGGACAAACTTGTGGGCCTCAAAGAGAACGTCATCGTGGGCCGCCTCATTCCGGCGGGTACGGGCGGCGCGACCCAGAAGGTGCGCCAGATCGCTCAGAGCCGCGACAATGTCGTTATCGAGGCCCGCCGCGAAGAAGCGGCAGCAGCCGCGGCTCTTGCGGCACCGGTGCAGGACGATGATGTGATCGGTGATGACACCTTCGACAATTTCGTCGACACGCCGGAAAATCGCGACGATTAAGACAGGTCGCAAGACCATCAAAAGGCCCCGCAGACCCATCTGCGGGGCCTTTTTGCGTCAAGCGGGTTCCGGCGCAGTGACGATTCTTGTTGCAATCAGGGTTGATCCTGACAATCGATAGGCCATGCGACGGTCTCAAACCCTTCTTGCCGCATTGGCGGTCGCCTTTGTGGCGGCCTGCATATTCTGGATATCGCTGAGCTATTTCCAATCCGAGGAGCGCAGCAAGGCGCAGGGGCGGTTGTCGCTTTATCGCAGCACCGTTCTTGCCGAATTGGAGCGATTTTCGCACCTTACATATGTTCTGGCGCGCGATCCCTTCGTGATCGAGACATCGCTTGGCGCCGACACCCGTGCCCTGAACCTCCGGTTTGCTGCATTCGCCGAGAAGTCAGGGCTGGACGCGATCTATCTCATGAGACCTGACGGGCTGACGATCTCGGCGTCCAATGCCGGAGAACCAGGCAGTTTCGTCGGGCAGGATTATTCGTTCCGGCCCTATTTCAAGGATGCCATCAAGGGACGTCAGGGGCGCTTTTACGGGATCGGAGCGACAACGGGTTTGCCGGGATATTTCATCGCCGATGCTGTGCGCGGGCCGGATAACGCGGTGTCGGGGGTTGTGGCGATCAAGCTGGATCTGTCCGGGCTGGAAGCCAGCTGGCGTGAGGCTGGCGAACAGGTGATCCTTGCCAATGAGGATGGTGTCGTGCTGTTGGCCTCGGATGCGGACTGGCGCTATACCTTGCTGACGGACATTACGACCGAGCAAATCGATGCCATACGCGCCTCGCGCCAATTCCCCGGACAGGCTCTGGACCGGCTGGATTGGCAGCCGAAATCCGGACAACGCGCCGTGATTGGCGGCGGCGAGCGCATCCATCTCAGCGCGCATGATTTGCCGCATGGCTGGGTATTGCACTACTTCACAAGCGATGACCGCGCCGTGGTGCGAAGCCTGTTGGTCACGGGCATCGCCGTGATCCTGGCGGCACTGGCCTTCATCTTCTCACAATTGCGCCGGACCCGCCGGATCGGGGCGGCGTTGCGCAAGTCGGTGGCCGAAGAGGCGCAGCTGCGGCAGGCCAACGAACGGCTGGCGTTCGAGATCGAAGAGCGCAAAGCGGCGGAGCGGCAACTGAAGCGGACCCGCGGTGAATTGGAGCGCGCCAGCAGGCTCGCGGCACTTGGGCAGTTGGCGGCGTCCGTTACACATGAGTTGGGACAGCCGCTTGCCGCAATGCGCAATCACCTGGCGGCCGCTGAATTGAGCGGCGCGGCAAATGGCGGGCTGCTGCCGCGTATCGGCGGGTTGGTGGACCGGATGGAGGGGATCACCCGGCAGCTGAAGTTCTTTTCGCGCACCGATGGCGAAGGGTTTCGCGAGGTTGACCTGCGTCAGGCGGCCCAGGCCGCGCTAGAGCTTGTGGCTCCGAATATCGAACAGGCCGAGGCCGGCGTGACCCTTGAATTGCCGGATGAACCCGTCCTTGTGAGGGGCGATCAGTTGCGCCTCGAGCAGGTGATAACCAACATTTTGCGCAATGCCATGGATGCGCTGGAAGACAGCACGGAGCGACATCTGTCGGTGCGGATCGGCACCACTGGCGACAAAGGCTGGTTCGAGGTTCGCGACACCGGACATGGACTGGGCGACGCGACCCTGTCGGATCTGCAGGAGCCGTTTTTCACCACGCGAGAAAGCGGGCGCGGCATGGGTCTTGGGCTTGCGATCTCGGCCAGCATCGTCAAGGAACATCATGGGCGGATGTCGGCATGTAACGCCTCTTCGGGTGGCGCCGTGTTCCGGGTGGAAATTCCGCTCAATGAAACCGAAGAGGAGGCCGCCGCTTGAGCCGCAGCCAGATACGAACCATCCTGCTGATCGATGACGACCGCTCGATGCGCGAGTCGCTCGTCGATCTTCTTGAGGCTGATGGATGGCGGGCAGAGGCCGTCTCGCGGGCGCAAAAGGCGATCGACCTGTTGCCGGACCTGCAGCCCGATGTGATCCTTTCGGACATCAAGATGCCCGGTATGTCGGGCCTTGATCTGCTGGGGCAGCTTGCGCCGGATATCTCGCCGCCTCTGGTGCTGATCTCGGCGCATGGAGACATTCCAATGGCCGTCAAAGCCATGCAGGACGGGGCGTATTCCTTCGTCGAAAAGCCATACGAGCCGCGCCGCCTTTTGACGATTCTGCGCCATGCGGCCGATCAGCATCTCATGCGGCGCACGAACGAAAGGCTCAAGGCGCGTCTGATGAGACTGTCCGGGCTGGACCGCGCCTTGTTGGGGCAAACACCTGAAACCCGCGCCTTGCGCGAGGATGTTCTGGATTTGGCCGAAAGCGATGCGCCTGTTCTGGTTCTTGGGCAGACCGGCACCGGTAAGGAACTGGTGGCCCGAGCGCTGCACGATCTCAGCCCGGCTGGGGATGGACCCTTCGTGGCTTTGAACTGCGCGGCGCTTTCCGCGGATAGTTTCGAGACCGAGATGTTCGGCGGTCATGCAGGGCAGGGCAGCCGCCTTTTGGCGGCGAATGGCGGGACCCTGTTTCTGGACGAGATCTGCTCCTGCCCTCTTCAGGTGCAGGCCAAACTACTGCGCGTGATCGAAGACAAACAGATCTTGCCCACGGCGGGTGGGCCTCCCATTCCACTTGCCTTTCGCGTGGTATCGGCCACGAACGAAGATCCCGCGCAGGCGGTCGAAGAGGGCCGTTTGCGCCGTGATCTGCTGTTTCGTCTGAATACGATGATGGTCAGCCTGCCAACTCTTCACCAGAGGCGTGATGACCTGTTGCTGCTCTTTACGCATTTCACGCAAGAGTTTGCCCGCGTCTACGAGACAGCGCCCCCGCCCTTGACGCAAGAAGACATCGCCGCCCTGATGGCCCATGACTGGCCCGGAAATGTGCGTGAATTGCGCAATGTGGCCGAACGCCGGGTGCTGGCGTCGCGTCGCGGGGGCGGATCGGTGGCGCAGGCCATGCGGATCGATCCCCTGACCGATGATATTCCAAACACCTTGCGCGAGGCTGTCGCCTCGTTTGAGCGCGAGTTGATCGCGAAGGCGATCAAGGCGCATGATGGCCGCATGGATGCCGTGGCCGAGGCTCTTGGCATCGGGCGGCGCACGTTGAACGAGAAGATCGTCAAGCTCGCCTTGGACAAGGAGGCGCTGTTGTAGACCGGCCATTCCGGCCCTGCGGATTTCCGCAGGACCTGGCGGATCTTCCCGGCGGTTTTCTTCGTTGGAGCGCGGCGCAGATTTACCGATACTCTCGCCATCGATCCGCATGATACCTTGGGAGGAGACACCATGCAGAAGTTACTGGGCTGCACGACCGTGGCCGCAATCAGCCTTGCATTCGCCACCGAAGCACTCGCGACCGAATGGAACGTATCGCTTTGGGGCAAGCGCCGGGCGTTCACCGAGCATGTCGAAAAGCTGGCTGAACTGGTCAGCGAGAAGACCAATGGCGAATTCACGCTGAACATCAGCTATGGCGGTCTGTCGAACAACCGCGAGAACCTTGACGGCATCAGCATCGGCGCCTTCGAGATGGCGCAGTTCTGTGCAGGCTATCACCGGGACAAGAACCCGTCGATCACCGTGCTCGAACTGCCGTTCCTCGGGGTCGAGACGCTTGAGCAGGAACGTGAGCTGTCCATGGCGCTCTATGAGCTGCCCGCCGTGAAAGAGGATCTGGGCCGCTGGAACGCGACGCTTCTGATGCCGTCGCCCATGCCGCAATACAACCTTGTCGGTATGGGTGAGCCGCCGCGCAGCCTTGAAGAATTCGCGGGGCTCAGTGTCCGGGCAACGGGTGGCATCGGTGCGGCGATGGAGGCCGTGGGCGCGGTGCCCACGTCGATGTCGGCCACCGAAGTGCGCCAGTCCTTGGACAGCGGCGTGATCACCGCAGCTTCGTTCGCTCCGCACGCGCATATGGCCTTTGGCACGATCGAGAACGCGACATGGTGGACGACCAATCTCAATCCCGGCACGGTGAACTGCCCGGTGGTCGCCAATACCGATGCGTTGAACGATCTGCCGGACGCCCATCGCGACGCGCTTCTGGGGTCGATCGATGAGGCCCTGGATCATTATGTCGATTATTACACGAACGAGACGATGAAAGCCTGGGGCCCTGCTCTGGATGAGCGAGGCATCGAACGGATCAGCTATGATGTCGACGCGCTTGCCGCCTTTGAAGACGCTGTTGCCGGACCCGCAGCCGAAGCCTGGATCGAGGACATGAGCGCCCGCGGCCTGCCCGCACAGGAGCTGTATGATTTCGCGACCAGCAAGCTGGCGGAACTCAAGGGCCAGTGACACCGGGTCATTCCGATCGAGGATGACCGTCCACCGCGCCGGGCTGTTTTGACCGGCGCGGTGGACATGCAGACTATCCGAAACGAAGGGGACCGATATGGCAGGTGCTGCATCAGTACTGTCAGATGACAGCCGACTCAGCCGTCTGGATCGTGGCTTTTACAGGCTGGAACGGTTCTTCGCACTGCTCAGCGGCATCGCCGTGTTCGGCTTGATGCTGCTGGCCGTATTCTCGGTCACGGGCCGCAACATCTTCAACCAGCCGTTGCCAGGCTATGTGGATTGGATCGAACAGATCATGCCGCTTATCGCCTTCATGGGCGTGTCCTATGCGCAGCGTGACGGTGGGCATATCCGCATGGACATTCTGGTCGGCGCATTGAAGGGGCGCGCGCTGTATCTGGCCGAGTTCATCACCACATTCGCGATCCTGATCCTGATGCTTCTGCTGGTCTGGGGAAGTTGGGCGCATTTCGAGCGCAGCTTCGATTTTTCATCGCCGCTCTGGAGCAGGGACAGTTCCATGGATATCGCACTTCCGCTTTGGCCGGCGAAACTTCTGGCGCCAGTGGCGTTCGCGGTGCTCTGCGTGCGTCTGGTTCTGCAGCTTTGGGGATACATGCGGGCCTTTGTGCAGGGAATGGATGAACCGGTCGGTGTTCCGCTGGTGCTGGATGCTGCGACCGTGGCTGCGCGTGAGGCCGAGCATGTCAGCCGCCGCGAAGAGGAAGGGGCCAACTGATGGAACCGATCGATATCGGCCTTGTCGTGACCGGTGGACTGCTGGTTTTCGTGGTTCTTGGGATGCGTGTTGCCTTCGCCGCCGGGCTCGCCGGTTTGGTCGGGCTGATCTGGATCTTCTGGTCCAAGAAGGGCTATGATCCGGACGAATTCGGTTGGGCGCTGACGGTTGCAGCCAAGACGGCAGGTCAGGTGCCACATTCCAAGGTCAGTTCGCAGGCGCTCAGCCTGATCCCCACCTTTATCCTGATCGGCTATCTGGCTTATTACGCCGGGCTGACCCGGGCGCTTTTCGAGGCCGCCAAGCGGTGGATCGCCTGGGTTCCTGGTGGCCTTGCGGTGTCGACGGTCTTTGCCACGGCGGGCTTTGCGGCAGTTTCAGGCGCGAGCGTCGCCACAGCGGCCGTGTTCGCGCGCATCGCCATCCCGGAGATGCTCAAGATCGGCTATGACAAGAGATTCGCCGCCGGTGTCGTGGCGGCGGGTGGCACTCTGGCCAGTCTGATCCCGCCGTCCGCGATCCTTGTGATCTATGCGATCATCGTCGAACAGGATGTGGGCAAGCTGCTTCTGGCGGGGTTCATTCCCGGAGTGTTCTCGGCGCTGATCTATGCAATTCTGATTATCGGCATGGCCCTGACGATCAAGGGGTTCGGGCCGCCGGTCGGGGGCTTTTCGTGGCGCGAGCGGTTGGAATGTCTTCCCGCAGCCCTGCCCATCGTTCTGGTCGTCGTGACCATCGTCTTTTTCGTCTACAACCCGTTTGGCGGGGACGCTTGGGGTACGCCGACCGAAGGCGGCGCAATCGGCGCGTTCATCGTGTTCCTGATGGCGGTGTATCGGGGCATGAGATGGGCCGAACTGAAGGATGCGCTTCTGGAGACTGCAAAGCTGAGCGTGATGATTTTCACCATCATCTGGGGTGTTCTGATCTATGTGCGGTTTCTGGGCTTCGCAGAATTGCCAAGCGCCTTTGCGGACTGGATCACGTCACTGACCATGTCGCCCATGGTGATTCTGATTTGCATTCTCTTGGCCTATGCGGTGCTTGGAATGTTCATGGATGCCATCGGCATGCTGCTTCTGACGCTGCCTGTTGTCTATCCTGCGGTCATGGCGCTGAACGGCGGCGTATATGTGTCTGCCGAGGACAGCGCATTCGGCATGTCTGGACCGATGTGTGCGATCTGGTTCGGCATCCTCGTGGTCAAGATGGCCGAGTTCTGCTTGATAACTCCGCCTATCGGGCTGAACTGTTTTGTCGTGGCCGGGGTCAGACCCGACCTGAGCGTGCAGGACGTGTTCAAGGGCGTCACGCCGTTTTTCATCGCGGATGGCATCACCATCGCCCTTTTGGTCAGTTTCCCGATGATCGTTCTATGGCTGCCGGGCTTGGCCTGAGCATGTCGGCGTGGCGACGGTCACGGTCGAGTGCGCGCAATCAGCGCAAGTCTCGGATATGGCGTGCAACGAAAGCGGCATCGCCGGAACTGGCCAACAACTCGGCGGCTTGCTCCGCTGAGGCCCAGATCACGCTATGGCCCGGTTCTGTAGGTTCCGAGAGCTGCAGGACCGGCGTGGCCACGAAGATCGTGCAGATCTTTTCCGCCCAGATGTCATATTCCGGCATGTAGGCGAAACGGCGATACACGCCAAGCCGCCGGGCGCCGGCGATCTTCCAGCCGGTTTCCTCGCGCACCTCGCGGTGCAGCGCTTGCAAGGGGGACTCGCCGGGATCGATGCCGCCGCCCGGCAGTTGCAACTCGGGTTCTGGCGCTTCTTGGAAGGTCAGCAGAAGGCCTGCGTCACTTGGCAGTATGGCATAGACGCCGGGGCGCGGTCGGTAGGCCTGATGACGCACAGGGGGCGTGCCGAATCTGGGGGTCATGCGGGGGCTCTCCGTTTCCTGATCCTTGGCCTTGCGTCGCATAATGCGCCTGCAAACGCCAGCGCGCGATACCGTGTCAGCCGCCCTTGAGGCGCGCCAGCAGCACAACTTCGCTGTCGTCCTTGATCGGCGTGAACCAGCTGTCGTTGTAGATCCGTCCGTCGATGGCGACCGACACGCCGCGATCCAGTTGCGGACGCATTCCGGGATAGCGGTCTGCCAGAGCATCCAGCAATTCCCGCAGGGTCGACGCATCGATCTCGACCTCGCTCTTGTCGTCGGTCGCCGCCTTCAGAGAGCCGAAGATCTGCACCTTGACCATGGCGTGTCAGGACTGACCGGACCGGATCGCCGCCAGCAGCTTGGGTGGTGACATCGGAAGGCTTGTCATGCGAACCCCTGCCGCGTCCGACACCGAATTGGCGACGGCCGCCAGCGGCGGCACGATCGAGGTTTCGCCAACGCCGCGCACGCCGTAAGGGTGACCGGGATTGGGGATTTCCAGAATGACCGTGTCGATCATCGGCAGGTCTGATGCCACGGGGATGCGGTAATCCAGGAAACCGGGATTCTGCAGGATGCCATCCTCGCCATAGATATACGCCTCATTGAGCGCCCAACCGATGCCCTGCACGGCGCCGCCCTGAAACTGGCCCTCGACATAAGACGGATGCACCGCCTTGCCTGCGTCCTGAAACACGGTGTAGCGCAAAATCTTGACGGCGCCTGTGTCGGGATCGACCTCGGTATCGACCATATGTGTGGCGAAGCTGACGCCGGCGCCTTCGGCGTTCACTTCGAAATGCCCGGCGATCGGCCCGCCTGTGTTCGAGGCGATGGCCGCAATCTCGGCCAAGGACATCGGCGGATGCTGGCCTGCGTTGGGGCCAGCGGGGCGGGCGGCGCCGTCTTCCCAGATCACCGCGTCTTCGTCTATGCCCCAGACCTGTGCGGCACGTTTGCACATCTCGCGCTTGGCGGCGCGGGCGGCCTCGATCGTGGCAAGGCCCACGGCGAAGGTCACCCGGCTGCCGTCGGTCACCTCGTTCTGACCAAGCGAGCCTGTGTCGGCGATCACGGTGCGCACCCTGTCATAGGGAATGCCCAGTTCTTCGGCGGCCATCATCGACATCGACGCGCGAGAGCCACCGATATCGGGATTGCCTTCGGACAGGGTCACGGTGCCATCCGGCGTGATATTCAGGGAAACGCAGGTATCGCCGCCGAAATTGAACCAGAACCCACAGGCGACGCCCCGCCCCTGATTGGGGCCAAGCGGAGCGGACCAATGCGGATGATCCTTGGCGGTACGCAATGTGGCCTCGAGCCCGATGGCCGGATAGGTCGGACCATAGGACGCGCGGGTGCCTTCGCGGGCGGCGTTCTTGAGGCGGACTTCTAAAGGGTCGAGGCCGAAGCCGCGGGCCAGTTCGTCAATCGCGCTTTCCACTGCAAATGCGGCCATTGGCGCGCCGGGGGCGCGATATGCGGCCTGTTTGGGCCGATTTGTGACCACGTCAAACCCTACGGTTCGTACGTTTTCGAGGTCATATGGTGCGAAAGCCGACATCGATCCCATGTCCACCGGAGAGCCGGGATAGGCGCCCCCCTGATAGCGCAGTTCGGCGAAGCCGGCGGTGATGCGGCCATCGCGGGTCATGCCGATCCGCACGTCGATCGAGCTCGAGGCGGTGGGGCCGGTGGCGCGCAGCACCTCGGAGCGCGACATCACCATTTTCACCGGGCGTCCGGATTTCTGCGACAGCTTGAGCGCCACGGGTTCCAGAAACACGGTGGTCTTGCCGCCGAAGCCGCCGCCGATCTCGGAGGCGGTGACGCGCAATTGCCCCTGTTCGATCCCGAGGATCGCGGCACAGGTGTTGCGCACCATGTAGTGACCCTGGGTGCAGCACCACAGATCGGCCTGACCGTCGGCGTTCATCGTGGCAAGGCAGGCATGCGGTTCGATATAGCCCTGATGCGTCGCCTCGGTCCGGTAGGTGCGTTCCAGCACGCGGTCGGCCTGCGAAAGGCCGGCGTCGATATCGCCATGGCCGAACTCGTGACGGGCCATCACGTTGGGCGACATGCCGGCAGGAACCGTTTCATCGGCGCGGCCCTCGTGCAGCGCCGGGGCATCGGGTGCCATCGCCGCGTCGACATCGGTGACATGCGGCAAGGGCTGGTAATCGACCTTGATGAGCTTGAGCGCCTGCCGGGCCACCTTGCCCGATATGGCGGCGACGGCGGCGACGGCATGACCGTCGTAAAGCGCATTGTCGCCTGCCATGCAATTGTCGAGCACATCCGCAACCCCGGGATCGCTTGGCGGTCCGAAATCGGCGCGGGTCACCACGGCGTGAACGCCGGTCAGGGCTTCGGCTGCGGAGGTGTCGATGGATCTGATCCGGGCATGAGGGTGCGGGCTGCGCAGCACCAGCCCCACCAGCATTCCCGGCGCGGACATGTCTGCGCCGAACCGCGCACGCCCGGTGACCTTGTCGATGCCGTCGGGGCGCAAGGGGCGTGTGCCAACGACCTTGAACTGCTGTGGCTTGGTGTCGGTCTTGCTATCGAGTGCCATCAAGATGCCTCCCGCATGTCCTTGGCCGCGTCCAGAACCGCGCGGATGATCTTGTCATAGCCGGTGCAGCGGCACAGGTTGCCGGCCAGCCAATAGCGCGTTTCTTCCTCGGACGGGTCGGGGTTGTGGTCGAGCAGGGATTTGGCCGCGACAAGAATGCCCGGCGTGCAGATCCCGCATTGCAGGGCCGCGTGTTCGATGAATTTCTGCTGCAGCGGATGAAGCTGATCGCCTTTGGCCATGCCTTCGATCGTGCCGATCTCGCGGCCTGCCGCTTCGGCGCCCAGCATCAGGCAGGAGCAGACAAGCCGCCCGTCCACGGTGACCGAGCAGGCCCCGCAATCGCCGGTGCCGCAGCCTTCTTTCGAGCCGGTCAGTCCGAGATGATCGCGCAGCACATCCAGAAGGGTCTCTTCGGCATCGCAGAGATATTCCACTGGATCGCCGTTGATCGTGGTGGTGACGTGGATCTTACTCATGATGCACCTCCGGCGCGGGTCTTTGCGATGATCGCGGCGCGTTTTGCCAGAACTCCGGCCACATGGACGCGGAATTCCACGGTGCCGCGCTTGTCGGCGATGGGCCTGGCCGCGTCTGAACAGGCGCGCGCCAGAGCGTCGAGTGCGGTGTCGTCAACCGTCGTGCCGATCAGGGTGTCGGCGGCGGCGTCAACCAGAATGGCCGTGGGGGCCACGGCCCCGAGCGACACGCGCGCTGCCGTGCAGGTGCCGCCCGCGTCCAGCGTCAGCGCCACGGCACAGCCCACCACGGCGATGTCCATCTCGGTCCGCGGGATGAATCGCAGATAGGCGTCGCCGGACCGCTCGGGGCGGGACGGCAGCCAGATCGAGGTGACGAATTCTCCGGGGGACAGGCATGTCTTGCCCGGCCCGGTTGGAACATCGGCCACCGGGATGTCGCGCAGGCCGTCTTGCCCCGCGATCCGCGCCACGGCGCCTGCGGCGATCATCGCGGGTACGCTGTCGGCTGCGGGCGAGGCGTTGCACAGGTTGCCCGCCATCGTCGCGCGGCCCTGTATCTGGGTGGAGCCGATCAGGTTCACCGCTTCGACCACGCCGGGCCAGTCGGCGACAAGATCGGCATGTTCGCCCATTTCGGCCCCGGACACGGCAGCGCCGATGCGCCAGCCGCCCGCATCGCGGGAGATGCGGCGCAGCTCGTCGATGCGCTTGATGTCGAGAATGCTGTCCGGTTCGGCAAAGCCCGAGCGCATCCTGACCAGCAGGTCGGTGCCGCCGGCGAGCACCTTGCAGTCTCCGCTTTGGGACGAGAGCAGGCGTATGGCGTCGTCAATGGTGGTGGGAGACAGGTATTGCATGGGCCGGTTCCAGAGGTCGTTTTGGGGCGCGCGCATCAAACGGGTCACTCGTTATGCCGCCCAAGCGTAACTCTGTCCCGAGGGCACATCAATCGTTGTTGTGACGTGCCGCTGCGCTTGCAGATCGGCGCAGGCCGCAGCATGGAAGCGGGTGGTGTGGGCAAAAAATGAACAGAAATCAGGAGTTGTGGCCCAATCCCGGCGCTTGAGATGGACCCCGGCCGGCTGGTGTTCTAACACTTGAGGCAGAAGGCGACACGCAGCAGGAGCCATGTCCGGGTGATCCAGACGTCCAGATTGTTCAACGCACGCCTGCACGAGCTTCTTCGTGCGATCTATCCGCGCGAAGACAGCAGGGCGCTGGCGGATGCCATCATCACGGCGTTCTGGCCGGAGGGTACGCAGCGCCGCAGGCGCGCCCGCGCGCCGAGCAACGGCTTGTGGTCGGAACGGGATGCGGTTCTCATCACCTATGGCGACACGATCCGGGACGGTCAGCACAAGCCATTGGACCTTTTGCAGGATTTTCTGGTCAATCATCTGGATGGCGTGGTCAATTGCGTGCATATCCTGCCGTTCTTTCCGTTCAGTTCGGATGACGGGTTTGCCGTCACCGATTACCGGGCGGTCAATTCGCAGCTTGGCGATTGGGCGGATATCGAACGGATCGCCGCGCGGTTTCATTTGATGTCGGATCTGGTGCTCAACCATGTCTCGAGCCAGGGGGCGTGGTTCAACGCCTATCGGCAGGGGCAGGCGCCCTATGACCGGTTCTTCTTTGAAGGAGATCCGGCCGATGATCTCTCGATGGTGGTGCGCCCGAGGACGACCCCGCTGCTGCAGAAGATCGAGACCCGCACTGGCGATCGCCATGTCTGGTGCACCTTCAGCCACGATCAGGTCGATCTGAATTTCGCCAATCCCGAGGTGCTTGTGGAAATGCTGCGGATCATCCGGCTGCATATCGACAAGGGCGTGCGGATCCTCAGGCTCGATGCGGTGGCGTTTTTGTGGAAAGAGCCGGGCACGCCCTGCATTCATCTGCCACAGACCCACGCCATCGTGCAGCTTTTGCGGCTGCTGTGCGATCATGCGGTCGAAACGGTCGTGCTGCTGACTGAAACCAACGTGCCGCGCACCGAGAACCTGAGCTATTTCGGCAACCGCAACGAGGCGCATGCGGTTTATAATTTTCCGCTGCCGCCGCTGATCCTGCATGCGCTGCAATCGGGGAGCGCGCGGTATCTGCATCGCTGGCAATCGGCGATGCCGCCGGCGCAGCTGGGATGCGCCTATCTGAATTTCACGGCCAGCCATGACGGGGTGGGGATGCGGCCCGCCGAAGGGGTTTTGCCGGCCGAGGAAAAGGATCGGATGATCCAGACGGTGCAGGCGGCGGGCGGGCGCGTGTCGATGCGGGCGCTGCCGGATGGGCACGAGGAGCCTTACGAGCTGAACTGTGCGTTGTTCGATGCCTTGCGCCGCACCTTCGAGGGCGAGGACGGGCATCATATCGACCGTTTCCTGTGTTCACAGACTATCGTGATGTCGCTGGAGGGGATCCCGGCGTTCTATATCCATTCGCTGCTGGCCACCCGCAACGATCACGAGGCGGTCGAGAGGCGCGGGATGAACCGGGCGATCAACCGGCATCGCTGGCATTATCCCGAGCTGCTCGAGTTGCTGCGCGATCCGGCATCGGATCAGTCCAAGGTGATGCGGGGGATGTCCGAGAGGTTGCGGCTGCGGTCGCGGCAACCGGCGTTCCATCCCAATGCCACGCAGTTCACGCTGACGCTGGATGAGCGGCTGTTCGGGGTGTGGCGTCAGAGTCTTGATCGCAACCAGTCGATCTTTGCCATTCACAACGTGAGCAACCAGCCGGTTGCGGTCAGCCCGTCCACGATCAACCTGATCGAGGACGATACCTGGACGGATATCCTGAGTGGGGACCGGATCGCGCTGGCCGGACCCGAGATCGTGTTTGCGCCCTATCAGTGCCGGTGGATCACCAACCGCGCCTGAGGGTGGCGTTCAGCGGTAATCCTGCGCGTCGTCGGCGGCGGCGCGCAGCAGGTCGGACAGGAAATCGGGATCGGCGGAATGGACCCTGTTCCATGTCGGGATGAAGGGGCTTTCATGTGGGTTTTCCAGAAAGATCTGACCCGCGCGGATGATGTTCTCGGCAAAAAGTTCGACCGATTTCTCTTCCTTGTGACGGTCCAGAGACAGGCCGTTCATCTTGGCGTCGTTGTAATAGCATTCCAGCAGGTCGAGCGCCTGACGGTAATAGGTCGCCTTGAGCGTGCGGAAGAGATTGGGCGTGAACACCGTGCCGTCCGAGGCCAGTTTGCGGAAGATCGCCTTGCAGATATCCGTGGACATCCGGCTGAGGCCGCGATTGGCGTCTTCGGGAGACAGCTCCTGATGCTTGTGGTCATAGGCGTCGGATATGTCCACCTGACAGACCGATTGCGGTGCAAGGTTGCGCCACGCCTCTGACAGCACCCCGATTTCCAGACCCCAATCTGAAGGGATGCGAAGATCGGGCAAGGTCGAGGTGCGCATCGCGAATTCGCCCGACAGCGGATAGCGGAAGCTGCGCAGGTAATCGAGGTAATCGCGGTCCCCCACCACCTTCTTGAGCGCGATCAGGAGTGGGCTGACCAGAAGCCGTGTCACCCGGCCATTCAGTTTCTGCCCGTCGATGCGGGGATAGAACCCCTTGGCCATCTGATAGGGAAAGGACGGTTGCGCCACAGGATAGACCAGCCGGGCCAGCATCTCGCGGTTATAGGTCAGGATATCGCAATCATGGATCGCCATGATCGCACTGTCCGCGCAGGCGATCAGGTAGCCCATGCAGCCCCAGACATTCTTGCCCTTGCCGGCCTCTTGCGGCGCAAGGCCAAGCGCATCGAGACGCTGGCCGAGCGCGAGCATCCGGGGGCTGTCGTTCCAGATCACCATATGCTTTTGCGGCAGGCGGCTGAAAAATGTCTGCGCGTGGCGAAACTGGGCTTCGTCGGCCTTGTCCAGCCCGATGATGATGCGGTGCAGATAGGGCACCGTGCACAGCTCATCGAGGATCGCGGGCAGGGCGGGGCCTTCGAGTTCGGAGTAAAGGCATGGCAGGATCAGGGATATCTTGCGCGTCTCGGCGCAGGCGGTCAGCTCATAAGTCAGATCGTCTAGCGTACGGGTGCGCAGGTTGTGCAGTGTCGTGATGCTGCCGTTCTGGTGAAAATCAGCCATGTGCCTTGCGCTCTCCGATCTTGCCCAACTCGGTCAGCAGTGCCATCACGGCCTGCGCCCAGCCTTCGGGGCCTTGCTTTTGCGTCCGCCTTATACGACCGCGCGCTTCGCCCGGGAGCGGGGGAATTGCGGGGGCGGCGGGGTTGTTCACGATCACGCCGAAATCGGCTTTCTGCAACATTTCCAGATCATTGGGCGCATCGCCAAGGGCGATGGTATGGGCCGGGTTGCAGGTGGCGATGATCTCGTCCATGCGGTCGGCCTTGGTGCCGCCCATGGACAGGGTCAGGAACCGGCCACCGCGACGGGCGGTCAATCCGGCCTCGGACGCGGCATGGAGAAAGGTCTGGAGATCCCGCTCGGTGCCCGACCAAAGCCCCGGTTCGCTGAACCGCCTGTCGCGCGCCAGAGCGGCTTGGGCGGGGGGCAGCCCGGTCAGGCGGCTGATCTCGGTTGTCGTCATGTCACCGAAGCCGCGAAACCCTGACGGCAGATCGGCGAGGACCGCGCGGATTTGAAGGTAGATCCCTGCATCGGGCGTGTCGGTCTGCCCCCCGGCGAGCAGCCCGCCGCCATTTTCGACGATGGCGGGCCAGTCGGGAAATCCGATGGCGTCACGAAGGCCACATACCTCGGCGGCTGTCTTGCTGGTGGCCAGCACGAGGCCGGCGCCCAGATCGTGCAAAAGGTTCAGGGCGGGCAGGGCCGGACCCCAGGAATAATCCTGATGATCCAGCAATGTTCCATCGAGATCGGAAAAAACAACGATGTCAGCTGCGTGACCCATTTCCGAACTTTAGACCACTTCCCGACCAAGTGCGAGACCCAAGCGGGACAAGGCGTCAGTCGGACGACATCTGTGCCGTCGGGGTAGAGCGCGAAATCTCCCATTCTTCGTCGGACATCTCTTCGATGACGCCATCGAAAAGGGGCGTCGACAAATACCGCTCGCCGGTATCGGGCAGCATGACCAGCATCACCGACCCGTCGGGCGCGGTCTTTGCCAGATCCATCGCCACGGCGAAGGTCGAGCCACCCGAGATGCCGGTAAAGATGCCTTCTTCGGCGGCAAGGCGTTTGGACCATGCGATGCCGTCGGCACCGGCGACCGGGACGAGCGAGTCGTAATTCTGCTTGTCGATCGCTTCTTGCAGGACATAGGGGATGAAATCAGGCGTCCAGCCCTGGATCGGATGCGGCTGGAACGAGGGATGGCTTTCGGTGGGCTGATGCGCCTCGTTGCGGGTGTTGACATAGCCCGAGGCGATCAGCGCGGCATTGGCCGGTTCGCTGAGGATGATCTTGGTCTCGGGGCGTTCGCGTCTGAGAACCCGCGACACGCCCGACACGGTGCCGCCGGTGCCATAGCCGGTGATCCAGTAATCGAGCCGCGCGCCCTGAAAATCGTTGATGATCTCGCGGGCGGTGGTGGCCTCATGAATCGCGGCGTTGTCGGGGGTCTCGAATTGGCTGGCGAGGAACCAGCCGTTTTCCTCGGCCAGTTCCTTGGCCTTGGAATACATGCCGAAGCCCTTCAGCGCCTTGGGGGTCAGCACGACCTTGGCGCCCAGAAACCGCATCAACTTGCGGCGCTCGACCGAAAAGCTTTCTGCCATTGTGACCACCAGAGGATAGCCTTTGGCGGCGCAGACCATGGCAAGCCCGATGCCGGTATTGCCCGATGTCGCCTCGACCACGGTCTGACCGGGTTTGAGGCGGCCATCGGCCTCGGCGGCCTCGATGATGTTCAGCGCCAGCCTGTCCTTGACGGAGCCTGCGGGATTGAAGGCTTCGAACTTGACGTAGACGGTGACGTTTTTCGGTGCGATGCGGTTGATGCGGATGACGGGCGTGTTTCCCACGGTGTCCAGAATGCTGTCATAGCGCTGCCCCCGTCCTTCGGTGCGTCTGATCGTCATGGTATGTCTCTCCCCTTCGCAAAAATGTAGCCGTGGCAGGCGGTGCGGCAATGCGATGCCGCCGGTCCGCGAGACCCGCGAACCGGCAGCTTAACATGGATCACGCCGCGCTGCGCCCGGTCAAAGCGTGATGATCGTCGAGCCGGTTGTCTGCCGTCCTTCGAGGGCGCGATGCGCGTCCGAGATCCGCTCCAGCGGGAAGGTCTGACCGATATTGACCTTGACCGCTCCGCTTTCGACCTTGGAAAACAGATGGCGGGCCATGTCCTGACAGCGCTCATGGTCCGCGAGGAAGGTGAACAGGGTGGTGCGGGTCAGTTTGAGCGAGCCCTTGGCAGCAAGGGTCAGCAGGCTGACGGGTTCGACAGGACCTGAGGCATTGCCGAAGGACATCATCATGCCAAGCGGCTTGAGGCAATCAAGCGACGCGGTGAACGTGTCCTTGCCCACGCCGTCCATCACCACATCGACACCTTTGCCATCGGTGAGTTCCTTGACCTTGGCGACGAAATCCTGATCGCGGTAATTGATGCAGGAGGTGGCGCCGTTTTCGAGTGCCAACTGGCATTTCTCGTCGGTGCCCGCGGTGCCGATCAGCTCGATCCCTTCGGAGCGCGCCCATTGGCAGGCCATCAGACCGACGCCACCGGCGGCGGCGTGGAACAGAACCTTGTCCCCGGCTTTCAGAGGCCAGACACGGTGAAAGAGGTATTCCACGGTCATGCCCTGCAGCATGATCGCGGCGGCATCCTCGAACGAGATCGCGTCGGGCAGGGGGCAGACCTGTGCTGCGGGCATGACACGGGCATCGCAATAGGCGCCGGGCGGTGTCGCGGCATAGGCGGCGCGATCGCCCGGCTTGAGATGGGTGACCCCCTCGCCCACGGCCTCGACGATGCCGGCGGCTTCCATGCCGAGCGCATGGGGCAAGGTCAGCGGATAAAGACCGGTGCGCTGATAGACGTCGATGAAGTTGAGGCCGCAGGCCTTGTGCGCGATCCGGATTTCACCGGGGCCGGGCGCGCCGACCTCGGTTTCGACGAGTTTCAGGTTTTCCGGACCACCGGCCTGTTCAATGACAATGCTGCGCGACATATGTATTCTCTCTTCCTTGGGGTGATGCGGCGGAGATCGTCCCGCCATTCCCGCCGGAGTTAAGTGCACTATGTCGCGAATGGCAATGTGTTGAACGCAATCGGCACTCGGCAAAGTCACAGGAGGATGTCATGGCACACGAGACGAGATTATACGGTTTCGACGGGTCCACTTATGTGCGTACGGTGAAGATGGTTCTGGCCGACAAGGGCATGGAGTACCAGCAGGATCAGATCAATGTGCTGGCGGGTGAGCCGCACAAGCCCGAGCATCTGGCCCGCCATCCGTTCGGCAAGGTTCCGGTGCTCGATATCGACGGGATCCGGATTCGCGAAACGGATGCGATCTGCCGATATATCGAGGAGACGCGCCCCGAACCGGCCTTGATCCCGGCCGATCCCCGGCACCGCGCGGTGATGAATGAGGCCATCAGCCTGATCAATTCCTATGGTTATGGCGCGTTGGTCGGGGTTGCGGGATATCATCTGTTTCCCGATTTCATCGGCGGCCAGAACGAGGATGCGCGCGCTGATTGCATCGCGAAGTCAAAGACGCTGCTGTCGCTGCTGATGGCCAACAAGGGCGATGCCAAATGGCTTGCCAGCGATCAGCCGACATTGGCCGACTACTTCCTTGCGCCCATCATGTTCTATGTCTCCCTGACGCCGGATGCCGAGACGCTTCTGAGCGTTCCGGGTGTTTCCGAGTGGTGGAGCGCGATGCAGGAGGTTGCCGCTTTCGGATCGACGGAGCCGGATCTTGGGTAAGGCCCTTCCAGAGCCGCGCGCGTGATTGCCACGCGCGCGGCTGGTCTTGCCTTTTGTAGTCTTTCCTTTCCCGGCCAAGATGCCTGCATGATGCAGCAAGGGCACATGTCGGCAGGGATTTTTGCCGGGCACACACGTTTAGCGGCAAATGTGCTATACATAGGCTTAGGGGGCGCATGCCTCCTACCTCCCTGTTAGACTGGCCGGCTTACTCGAGCCGGCCCTTTTTTCGCGAAAGCGGCGCCAAGCGGCCCGGTCTGCGCGCGTCTGCGCCGGGTCGGATCCGTGAATTGATCTCGACTGCTTGACCCTTGCCGCAGCTTGGAATATGCCTCGGCCTTGCCGAGCGGGCGTTGTGTAATGGTAAGACCCTTGCCTTCCAAGCAAGAGATGCGGGTTCGATTCCCGCCGCCCGCTCCAGCTTATCGGGACATCTGTTTGCACCTGCGGCAAATCTGGCCCCTTGACCCCACGCGCCTCCCCGGCCAAGTAACGTGACCGTAAAGGTCAAGGGAATGGAAGATGGTGCGCAAAGCTGAAAATGGCGCCGATATGCTGGAGCGTGACAAGTCCAAGGACATGGGTGCGCTTGGCGAGCTTTGGCCATTTCTCAAGCCCTACAAAACACTTCTGGGCGCGGCCCTTCTTGCGCTGGTTCTGACGGCGATGGTGTCGCTGGCGTTGCCATTGGCGGTGCGCCGGGTGATCGACAATTTCGGGGTGGAAGACAGCGGCCTTCTGGACCTTTATTTCATGGCCTCGCTTGGTATTGCCGCATTGCTGGCGATCGGCACGGGGCTGCGCTATGCGCTGGTTACGCGGTTGGGCGAACGTGTGGTGGCCGACATCCGCAAGGCGGTGTTCGATCGGGTGATCGGAATGAGCCCTGCCTTTTTCGAAAAGATCATGACCGGCGAGGTTCTGAGCCGGATCACCACCGATACGACGCTCATCCTGTCGGTGATCGGGTCGTCTGTGTCGATCGCGCTGCGCAATCTGCTGATTTTTGTCGGCGGTCTGATCTTCATGATGCTGACCTCGGCCAAACTGACCGGAATGGTGCTGCTGATCGTGCCGCTTGTGATCGTGCCGATCCTGACCATGGGCCGCAAGCTGCGCAAGCTGAGCCGGGAAAATCAGGATTGGATCGCCAACAGTTCGGGCAATGCATCCGAGGCGCTTTTGTCGGTTCAGACCGTGCAGGCCTTTACCCACGAAGATGCCAGCCGCGGACGTTTTGCCGATGTGACCGAGGAAAGTTTCGACGCGGCCCGTCGGCGCATCATGGTGCGTGCGGCCATGACGATGATCGTGATCTTCCTCGTGTTCACCGGCATTGTCGGCGTCCTGTGGATCGGTGCGAATGACATGCGCTCAGGGGACATGACGCCCGGTTCGCTGGTTCAGTTCGTGATCTATTCGGTCATGGTGGCGGGCGCCGTGGCGGCCCTGTCCGAGATTTACGGCGAGTTGCAGCGGGCCGCAGGTGCCACGGAACGGCTGGTTGAATTGCTGCAGGCGGAAGATCATGTGAACGACCCTGCCAACCCCGTTGCCCTGCCGCGCCCGGTGCGTGGTGAGATCAGCTTCGAGAATGTGCGATTCGCCTATCCGTCGCGCCGCGAAACCCCGGCGCTTGACGGTTTCGATCTGAAGGTTGCCGCCGGCGAGACGATCGCTCTGGTCGGACCGTCGGGGGCGGGAAAAACGAGCGTGATCCAGATGATCCAGCGCTTTTATGACCCGGATCAGGGACGTGTCCTGCTGGACGGGATTTCCCTTGCCGACATGGAGCGCCGGGATTTCCGGCAGGACATGGCACTGGTGCCGCAAGACCCGATCATCTTTGCTGCCTCGGCGCGCGAAAACATTCGCTTCGGCCGTCTGGATGCCACCGATGCCGAGGTCGAAGAGGCCGCGCGCGCAGCGGCGGCACATGATTTCATAGCGGCCCTGCCGGACGGCTATGATACCTATGTGGGCGAACGTGGCGTCATGCTGTCCGGCGGGCAGAAACAACGCATCGCGATTGCGCGCGCCATCCTGCGAGATGCTCCGGTGCTGTTGCTGGACGAGGCGACCTCGGCGCTTGATGCGGAAAGCGAGCGTGCGGTGCAAACGGCGGTCGAGGCGATGGCGCGCACAAGGACCACGATCATCGTGGCGCACCGTCTTGCCACGGTGAAAAAGGCTGACCGTATCATCGTGATGGACAAAGGCCGTATCGTGGCTCAGGGCACGCATGAGGCCTTGGTGGCGGAAGACGGGCTTTACGCGCGTCTCGCGCGGCTGCAATTCACCGATGGTCAAGCGGCCTGAGCGGGGTGCGGCAGGGTGTGATCCCGCCGGGCAGGTTGTGAAGGGAACCAGATGATGAAGATCGCGACAGCGGCCTATCCGCTTGATCCCGTGCAGACCTGGGACGCGTATGCCGCCAAGCTGGAGGAATGGGTGGCCGACGCCGCAGGGCAGGGCGCAGACCTGCTGGTTTTTCCGGAATATGGCGCGATGGAACTGGCGATTCTGGACGGCCCGGAAGCTGCGGGCGATCTGGAACGCTCCCTGCATGCGGTGTCGCGCTGGTTGCCGGAGGTGGACAACCTGCATTCCGAGTTGGCGGCACGCTACGGGGTGCATATCTGCGCCGCCTCGGCCCCCGTTTTCGATCTGGATCACGGCACAAGGCCGGTCAACCGGGCCAGGCTGTTCACGCCGCAGGGGGGCTGCGGGGTTCAGGACAAGCAGATCATGACCCGTTTCGAGCGCGAAGACTGGGACGTGATCCCCGGTGGCCCTTTGCGGCTGTTCGACACAGCCCTTGGCCGGATCGGTATCCTGATTTGCTATGACGTGGAATTTCCGCTTTTGGCGCGTGCCCTGTCGGATGCCGATGTGATCCTTGCCCCGTCCTGCACCGAGGCGCTGGCGGGCTATTCAAGGGTGCGCATAGGGGCCATGGCGCGGGCGCTCGAGACGCAATGTGTCGTGGCCATGGCCTCGACCGTGGGCGATGCCGCCTGGTGCCCTGCGGTGGATGAAAACACGGGCATGGGCGGTATTTTCGGCCCGCCGGACACCGGGTTTCCGCCAACAGGCGTGATTGCCGAGGGTGTGTTGAACAAACCCGGCTGGACCTTTGCAGAGATCAGGCCCGCGGCTGTCGCGGCTGTGCGGGTCGAAGGCGTCGTGCTCAACCGCGCGCACTGGACAGAGCAGCCGGAACGCGCCGAGAAAGCCATAAACCTGAGCCTGCGTTGATTATAAGCTTGAAAAACACGGCGAATGGCCCCATTTAAGGCGCGGTCCGCACACAGGCGGATTCCATAACGAAGGAGATATCATGGCCAAGGAAGATACGCTCGAATTCCCCGGTGTCGTGAAGGAACTCCTGCCTAACGCGACGTTTCGGGTCGAGCTTGAAAACGGCCATGAGATCATCGCGCATACGGCAGGCAAGATGCGCAAGAACCGCATCCGCGTTCTTGCGGGCGACAAGGTTCAGGTGGAAATGACGCCCTATGATCTGACCAAGGGTCGGATCAACTATCGCTTCAAGTAAGCTTTTGACTGAATGCGTTTGATCCTCGGATCCGGCAGCCCGCGCAGGCGGGAGCTGCTGGCTCAGATCGGGGTGGTGGCGGATGACATCCGCCCGCCCGACATAGATGAAACCCCACGCAAACAGGAATTGCCCCGCCCCTATTGCGCGCGCATGGCGCGTGAAAAGGCGATGGCCGTGGTTGCGGATGCCGGGGATATCGTTCTGTCTGCGGATACAACGGTGGCCCTTGGCCGCCGGATCATGGGCAAGCCCGCGACGGCCGCAGAGGCGGCGGAGTTCCTGCTGGCCATGTCCGGTCGCCGGCACAAGGTGATCACCGCCGTCGCGGTGCGCCGGGGGGAGCGGCTCTGGGAACGGGATGTGGTGACCAGCGTCCGGATGAAGCGCCTGTCGGATCAGGAACTCAACGCCTATCTGGCGACTGGCGATTGGCAGGGCAAGGCGGGCGGTTATGGCATTCAGGGACCGGCCGGCGCCTTGATTCCCTGGATCGAAGGCTCGTTCACGGCGGTGGTGGGTCTGCCGCTTTATGAGACCGCAAGCCTGCTGCAGGCTGCGGGCTACCCTGTATTCGGAGGATGGACAGCATGAAGGGCCGGCTGATTGTGCTGGATGATCTGAACGGCCATGAGGCGGCGGCCCTGATGGTCGATGGGCGGCTGGAGGATCTGTTTCTCGACAGTGAAGGAGTAAGGACAGGCGCGATCTACCGCGCTGTGGTGGATCGTCCGGTCAAGGGGCAGGGAGGCGTCTTTGTCCGCACCACCGATGGCATGGGGTTTCTGCGTCAGGTGAGCGGGCTGCGCCCCGGTCAGGCCGTTCTGGTTCAGGTCACCGGCCAACCCGAGCCGGGCAAGGCCCTGCCGGTGACCTCCAGGTTGTTGTACAAAAGCCGCTACGCCATCGTCACGCCTGACGCGCCCGGGCTGAACGTGTCGCGCAGCATTCGCGACGAGGATCGGCGTGATGCACTTCTGGCCATCGCCCATGCCGAGATGGCGGGGGCCGAGATGGGCCTGATCCTGCGATCCTCCTGCGCCGAGGCCAGCGATGACGACATCGCCGATGATATCCGCGCCATGCATGATCTGGCGCAAGCCGTGGCCGAGGAT
Source organism: Roseovarius litoreus (assembly GCF_900142765.1). GTDB lineage: Bacteria > Pseudomonadota > Alphaproteobacteria > Rhodobacterales > Rhodobacteraceae > Roseovarius > Roseovarius litoreus. Next base: position 3,485 of record NZ_FRCB01000014.1, on the reverse strand, counting down.
GCCGAGGGCGCCGGGCCGGAAAAGCTGACCGAAGGGGACGGGCCGCATCTGCTGGCATGGCGCGAGTGGACGGATGCGGCCGAGCTGGACACGACGCCGGGAAGTTTCGCCGCGCATGGCGTGCTTGATCAGATCGAGGCTTTGCGTCAGCCGGACTGTCCGCTTTCGGGCGGGGCGTCCATGGTGATCGAGCCGACCCGCGCCCTGATCGCGGTGGATGTGAACACCGGTGGTGACATGTCGCCGGCATCGGGCTTCAAGGCCAATCTTGCCGCTGCAAAGGAGCTTCCGCGCCACTTGCGCCTGCGCGGCCTTGGTGGGCAAATCGTGATTGATCCCGCGCCCATGCCCAAGAAGGATCGCCGGCAGTTCGAAACCACGCTGCGCGCCGCTTTTCGGGCGGACCGTGTCGAAACGGCCCTTGTCGGATGGACCCCACTGGGCCATTTCGAGTTACAGCGCAAACGCGACCGCATGGCTCTGAGCGAGGTGGCCGAATGACCTGTCCGATCTGTCAAAAGCCGACCGACACACGCTTTCGTCCGTTCTGTTCGAAGCGCTGCGCGGATGTGGATCTGGGGAAATGGTTTGGGGGTGATTATGCGGTCCCGTCCCAAGACCCCGAAGATATCGAGCGCGCTTTCGAAGAGGCGGAAAAAGAGCGGGCGAAACCACATTGAAAATTTTGCCAATCCCTCTGGACACGCCGTGCGCGCTCGCCTAAGACACGCGCACCCGAACGCTGATGCGTTCCCCATGCCCGGGTAGCTCAGGGGTAGAGCAGTGGATTGAAAATCCTCGTGTCGGTGGTTCGATTCCGCCCCCGGGCACCATTCAAACGCTTGATATTTATCGATATTCATTCTTGAGACTCTCAGGGTTTGACAGTTTATTTGATGGGTTTGACAATTTTTGATCGGCGTTCGTTCTCCTTTTCTAGTGTTTCCATCGTGATCCGATTGCGGTCCGCAAGGTTGGCGGACCGTGAATAGTGGCGAGCCATTGCCAGGGTTTTCTGCCCCAGTAGGTCCGCAATCTGGCGTTCCTCAAGTCCCGCCTCGCGGAGCGTTGTGGCCACGGTATGCCGCAGCCCTTTGAGGGTCAGGCCTGGTTGAACCGCTTCCTCGGCTTCCAGCTTTTTCTTTAAGCGGTGCCATACCGTCGAAAAGCCGTTGTAGGTCCAAGGCTTCCCGGTTGATGTGGCGAGGATTGTCACCGCGTCGTGGGCTGGTGCGGCGTCCAGAGCCGCTTGCAGCGTCGGGGAGATAGGAATGGCGACCTCATGCCCCGTCTTGCCTCGGACGCCCCAGATCGTCTTGCCGTCGATTTGGCGACGGGTCAGCTTGAGTGCGTCGGACGGATCAAGGCCAGTGTTCATAATTAGCGCGACCGCCACACGGACGTGGGGGGCAGCTCGATCCAGAACAACGCTGCGTTCCTCGATTGACCAAGGCCGATTGGCATAGGGTCGATCTTTCGGGCGCGGTTTCGGAATGACGCCCGTCGCATAGTCTTGGTCGATCAGGCCGCGCGGTATGGCGTGGCGAAAAACTTGGCTCAGGAAGGTGCGGACCATGTTTGCCCGCCGCCAGCCGATCTTTCCCGCCGCCTTGTCATGGATTGCCGACACAAGGGGTGTCGTGATTACGGAAACGGGCGTGTCGCGGATCGGGTGCAGGAAGTCAGCACACTTGCGATAGTCTCGCTTCGTTGCATCCGCAAGATTGCCAAAGTGCTCAGTCTGGAAATAGGCCTTGATTAACCCGCCAAGCGTTCCGGGCTTAAGGGCTTGCGCTTTCCGCGCCTCAGCAATGGCCGAAATACGGGCACATTCCGCGAAAAACCCAGCGGATCCCAGTGGAGTTTTCTCCAAGTCAATCTTGTGGCCAGTGGCTCGATGGTAGCAACGGGCTTTCCCATGCCGGTCATCGAATATCTTGAAGCCTTTTACCTTAACCCGCGTCATTATAACTTTCCAAGAATGACGTCCTGCGTCGCCATCTCAGCTCCTTCTTTCATTGCATCAATCCAATTGTCCAAGTCGCGCTTGTCCCAAAGGATCGTGCCTGGGCGGATTTCTATTGGCGGGACGGGACACGTTGCCTTGAAGTGCTTAAGGGGCAAACCTGTATAGACTGCGGCCTCAGACTGTTTCAGCATCCGCTTTTCATTAACGTTAATTGTCAGGTTAGCGTTGGCCACTGCTAGCGTCTCCCTCCTTTACGCTCGACAGGTCTATAGAGTTCGAAAAAAAGGGCCTTCCGGTACCAATTTTTTGAAAGGTCTAATTAACACTAATTGTGGCAGGTTACTTTCCGCGAGGGCGCCAAGCATCACTTCGCTCCAAACTCAGATGCAATAGCCTCGATTTCTCCATACGAAATCTCGCGCATGACATGCATGCCCTCCATATCAAATAGGCCTGCAAACCCTGACCTAGACCATGCGGTCATGTCCCCTTTGGATTTTATTTCGTTCATTTTGGTAAGATGAAGTGGCGTGAAGTATATCTCCAAACCCACGCCCTTAACGATCACATAAGCTGGTTTTTCATGGACGATGTATCTTACTCCAGCGATTTTCTCACCGAGTTCTGCACGATCCGGCCCCGAGCATACTAAATCAATTAAGTAAACCAGGAAGTCTTCGGCGGTATTTTCTCGTTCAAACCCGAGAAGCTGAATTAAGCTTGCAGCTTCTATCTGGTCGAACTCATCATTCTGGAATTGACGGAAAATCTTGAAAGTTTCGACTACACGATTTGGTGGAGCGCCCGTCATTAGAGCAAGCGTAAGCCTTGCTGCATCGCGCTTTGTCATGTCGGGTGCGTTCACACCACGTGCACCTGTCGTTAGGAGGCCGGCTTCACGAAGTCTGCGCGCAACAAAACGAACAGTCGCCTGTTCAATGCCAAGCGCATTCGAAACGACTTTTATTAACTGACCGGATTTCATTCTCTAATTGTGCATCACACACTTAGGGGGTGTCAACGAATTTATTAGTAATTGTATTTATCATTTGGGCGTCGTGGTCCAACGGGGCATACGCCGCGATTTTTCAGCTCGTTCATCATCGACAGCCAGAACCTCGCCCCCTCGTTCTCGGCGATTCACAGGCCCAGAACCTCACGATGGTTATCACGGGTGACGCCGAGGGCGACTTAGGCTGCGTTGGGCACTGGGCTTGAACCAATGGCGGCTCGATAGCTCACTCTTGACCGTCCGGCTGTCAGCATCCCGTAGGATTATCCCGTATTTTGGAGCACTACAGAATGGCTTGAAAACGAAAGAAGCCGGATGGCTGGCAGTTCTTGGCTTGGAGCGGATGTTTTATGCGGGCTGCTCGGACAGGACCTTGCGCGCTATCCGAAAGCACTCGAGCGCCTGGGGCACGCCACAGTAGATGCCGATCACGTGAATGATCGCGCGGATTTCGTCCTGGGTGACGCCGTTGTTGAGGGCGCCGCGGCAGTGTGTTTCCCACTC
>NZ_FRCB01000013.1 GCF_900142765.1 Roseovarius litoreus | reverse complement strand
GAGAACGGTGTCACAACCCTCATCGAAGCCATGATCAACCAGGAACTCGGCGAACCCTTCCGCCGCGACGCCATGAAAAAACCCGTCGCCGTCGCAGGAATCAGCCGCGATGACCTGATCCCGCAGACGGTCTGACCGGGACATGAGCCTTCCTCCCCGCGTCCTCGCGTCCGGCCAGAACATGGCCGGGCGCGCGAAATCCTATTTCCCCGGCGTCATGGTCGCCGTGCTGGTGGCGCTTGCCGCGCAATTCGTGGCCGAGCATCACGGCGCGCCCGCCATGCTCATGGCGCTTCTCTTCGGCATCGCGCTGAACTTCCTGGGCGAGCCGGGACCGACCGCCGCCGGCATCGGCTTCACCGCCCGCAGCGTGCTGCGCTTCGGCGTGGCGATCCTTGGCGCGCGGATCAGCGTCGAGATGCTGACCTCGCTCGGCTGGGGCATGATCGGCCTGCTGATCGCCGGGGTCGTCGCCACCATCCTTTTCGGCGTGGGCCTTGCGCGGCTGATCGGACAGGGGCCGCGCTTTGCCATCCTGACCGCCGGATCGGTGGCGATCTGCGGCGCCTCGGCCGCCATGGCCATCGCCGCCGTGCTGCCCAAGGACGACCGCTCGGAACGCAATCTTCTGTTCACCGTTCTGGGCGTCACCGTTCTGTCGACCGTGGCGATGATCCTCTATCCGATCCTGACCGATGCGCTTGGCTTCGATGACGTGACCGCAGGCGCCTTCATCGGCGCGACCGTGCATGACGTCGCACAAGTGGTCGGCGCGGGCTTTTCGATCTCCGACACCGCAGGCGAAACCTCCACCCTGGTCAAGCTGATCCGCGTGTCCTTTCTGGCGCCTGTCGTGATCATCATCACGATCTGGTGGCAGCGCGCCGAACCGCAGACCGAAGGCAAGCGCCCGCCCATCGTTCCGGCCTTCGTGCTGGGCTTTTTGTGCCTCGCCACGCTCAATTCCCTCGGCCTCATTCCCGCGCCCATCGGCGCGCTTCTGGCCCAGCTGTCCTCGTGGGCGCTGCTTGCTGCCATCGCGGCGGTCGGCATGAAGACCGACCTGCGCAACATCATCAAGGTGGGCGGTGGGGCCATCGCACTGATCGTGGCCGAAACCTTGTTTCTGGCAGGGCTCGTGCTGGCCGGGATCAGCTTTCTGGACCTGTCTCCCTGACCCCGGAAACTCCTACAACCACCTGACACAAAACAACAATTCCAACCTATCAGCGCATCATGCACCCCCCGTGGGACAGAGTGTCACACGGGGGGTGCGGGTGCGTTCGGCATCTGACTGCATACATCCCTGTCAACGCGCGACGATGAAAAAGGAGCGAAAAAGATGACCGATCGCAGCACAAGCATCGAGAACCTGCAAACCGCCCTCGCGATGGAGCTGACAGCGGTGAACCAGTATCTTCTGCACGCGCACACGCTGGAAGACTGGGGGCTGGACAAGCTGGCCCACCGGATGCGCGACGAAATGCAGGAAGAGCTGGGCCATGCCGGGCAATTCATCGAACGCATCATGTTCCTTGGAGGCACACCCGAACTGACCGCCACCAAGACCCCGAAGATGGCCACCAACCTCAAGGATCTGTTCGAGGCCGACAAGTCCGAAGAGAAGGGCGCGATCGACTTCTACAGCAAGGCGGCGCGTGACGCCTCGGACAGCAACGATATCGGCACCCGCACCCTGTTCGAAACCATCGTTCTGGATGAAGAGGGCCATTGGGACTGGCTGGACCGGCAGCTTGGAACGCTGGACCGCATGGGCGAGCCTGCCTTCATGTCGATCTACATGAGCGGCGACAGCGCCGACGCCTGAGGCACATCGCGGCGCGGCACAGCCCGCCGCGATCCCCCCGACTGACACCCATCAACGCAAGCGGTGCCGTGACATGGCACGCTGACCTTGGCGCTTGTTTCAGGTGCCAAAGGCCCATAGCCCCTGTCACGGCGCCGCAGAAAAAGGAGGATACGATGACACAGATCACCGGATATCGCAGCATTCTTTCCGCCGCCGCAATCGCACTGGCCAGCACCACCCCGGCCCTTGCGCAAAGCGATGATGGCCTGATGACCACCAAGGAACTCAAGGCCGAAATTTCCGAAGCGATGGATGCCGTCGCCGAATATTCCGAACAGGAACGCGATCAGGCGCTCACCACCGCCCGCGAGGCGATGACCCGCCTCGACGCCGAGATCGAACGCCGCGAACAGGCGCTGCGCAACGATTGGGCCGACATGACCGAGGCCGCCCGCGAAGAGGCCAGCGACCGCATGGCCGACCTGCGCGAAGCCCGCAACACCCTCAGCGAACGCTATGGCGCGCTCAAGGCCGGAACCGGCAGCGCATGGGACGAACTCAAGGCCGGATTCGCCGGGGCATGGGATGCCTTTGCAGGGGTCTGGACAGATGACGAGGGCAGCAACTCGGCCAATTGACCCCGCCTGCAGCGCACATCCCGGACCCACGCAAACCCAAGGACAACCACGATGCAATGGGATCAGATCGCCGCGAAATGGGACCAGATCAAGGGCAGCGCCCGAATCCGATGGCCTGATATCTCGGAAGAGGACGCCCTTGCCACCCAAGGCCAACGCGAAAAGCTGGTGGCCTTGGTAGAGCGTACCTATAACATGCCCAAGAAAGACGCCGAAACCGAGGTCGAGGACTGGCGCTGTCGCGTCTGATCCATCGCCACGGCACCGGTCACACGGCCCAACGGCCATGCGAAAGGAGATGTCCCATGATGGAGATTTCAGGGCTGGGCGGCCTTATCCTGCTCATTCTGGATATCTGGGCGATCGTGTCGATCATCGGCTCGCGTGCCACCACCGGGCGCAAGGTGATCTGGGTCGTTCTGGTCCTGCTGCTGCCCTTGCTGGGCTTCATCATGTGGCTGCTCGCCGGTCCCCGCGCGGCGCGTTCGCCCTGAAGCGTTTCGCGAAATGCGGTGCACGGTTCAATCGTTGCACGCGGTCCGCCTTTGGCTGATGCCTCGAGTTACAGGCGGAATGGTCTGGTGCGGCGCCGCGCGCCTCTTGCACCTGTCAGGCATGAAACGGCCTCCGGGCATGTCCATGCACCGGCGGCCGTCGCCTGTCTGGCGGGCGGGCCTGCGCTCGACAAGGCGCTGTCAAGCCGTCATGCCCCCGCCGCTGCAGCGCGGTCCCTTATTCGACCACGTTGCCGTATTTGTCATATACGGGTTCGGCAATCACAACCGGTTCCGCGGGTTCTTCCTGCTGCGCGCAGGCCGACAGACCGGCGATTGCAGCAAGGGCGGCAGCCAATACAAATTTGCTTTTCATTGAACAGTTCCTTTCAAGTTTCAACATCACGATAGTCCTGACGAATTTGTGACCCGTCAACAGCCCTGAACACTTTCTGGCCTCCATAGGGCAAAATTTGCCGGTTCCCGGCCCTGCCCCCTTGGCTGCATGGCCTTTCCCTGCCCTGATGCCACCGCCCGACACGCGGCCCAGCGCGCCCTGCCTGCCCCCAAGCAAAGGGCCACTTGCTTGACCTCAGTCGTGAACCAGATACGTAAGGCCCGAATGAACGGGCCAGAGCTACCTTCGCCCGTTCGGCCTTGCAGGCCTGTGATCGGTGCACCGCTGCACCCGGATTGAAAATCAAATACGGAGGTTTCGGGGTATGCTGCGGCTGCTATCGGCTTTCCTTGTTTCGCTCTTGATGACATCGACGCTCGCCATGGCACAGGCAGAGCCGTCCAATGCGGGCGATGCGCGCTCCAGCGTGGATCTGCTGATCGATGTGATCGAGGATGACGCCGCCCGTACCGAGCTGATCGACCGACTGCGCGCCTCCGGCGCCGTCGATCCCGCGACACTGACAGAGCAGGCCGCACCCGCCACAAGCGGCCCCTCGCCGGATCAGTCCTTTGGGCGCCGCATCGCGCTTGTCACGCAGGAAGCCGCAGAGAACATCGCCGATTGGGCCACGGGCTTCTGGGCGCAACTCTCCCGTTCGCCGCAAGTGTTCGACGGGCTGAGCGGCGGCGAGGCCGGTGTCCTGCTGGACGCGCTCAAGGATCTGGCGGTGGTCATCGCCGGCACCGTCTTCGTGTTCCTGCTGCTTCGCTGGTTCGGCAAATCGCTCTACGCCCGCATGAGTGCCTCGGCGCGTGATGGCGGGATCGCCCGCACGATCACGCTCTTCGGCGCCTCTGCCGGGATCGACGCTCTGATCGTGATCCTCGCATGGGCGGCGGGCTATGTTCTGGCGATCCTCGCCTTGGGCGATTTCGGTCAGATCGGCATCCGCCAGACCCTCTATCTCAACGCCTTCCTGCTGGTCGAAATGGCCAAGGTCGCGGTGCGTCTGGTGCTCTCGCCCTCTGCCCCCTCGCTTCGCGCCTTGCCCATCGGGGACCGGGCCGCCTCTTACCTGTCATCGCGCATCAACCTGATTGTCGGCGTCGTGGGCTATGGGCAGCTTCTGGTGGTTCCGATCATCAACAGCAATGTCTCCTATGCGGCCGGTCGCGCCGTGTCGGCGCTCATCGCCTTTGTCGTGCTGGCCTTTGCGATCTGGCTCGTGCTGCGCAACCGCCGCGCCGTGACCAACTGGATGCTGGATGCCGACCAAACCCCCGCCACCAGCACCGCCGAGACGCCCCGTCAGGCGCGGCGCGGCGCTCTGGTCTATCTTGCACAGCACTGGCACTGGCCCGCTCTGGCCTATTTGCTGGCGATGTTCGTGATCGTCCTCATCCGGCCCGGAAACGCCATGTTCCAGACCTTCCTCGCCTCCGGTCAGGTTCTGCTGGTCGGGCTTCTGGGCTTTGTCGCCTCGGGCTTTCTCAGCCGCCTGATGGTGCGTGGGGTGATGCTGCCGCCCGGTCTTTCGGGCCGTGTGCCGCTGCTGCAAACCCGGCTCAACACCTTCTTGCCCAAGGCGCTGTTCGTCCTTCGCGCGCTGATCTTCGCGATCGTGGTGCTGATGGCGCTCAACGCCATCGGCCTCATAGACCTGCGCGCCTGGATGGTCAGCCAACTGGGCCTGCGCCTGACGGGCATGGTCCTGTCGGTCTCGCTGGTGCTGCTCGTGTCGTTCGGCCTTTGGCTGGCGCTGACCTCCTGGGTGGATTACCGGCTCAATCCCGAATTCGGCTCGGTGCCCACCTCGCGCGAACGCACCTTGCTCACGCTTTTGCGCAATGCCGCGACCATCGCGCTCGTGATCATCACCCTGATGTTCGTCCTGGCCGAGATCGGGCTCGACATCGCCCCCTTGCTGGCCTCTGCCGGGGTTCTGGGCCTCGCCATCGGTTTCGGCGCCCAGAAGATGGTGCAGGACATCATCACCGGCATCTTCATTCAGTTCGAGAACGCGATGAACGTGGGCGATGTGGTCACCGTCGGCGGCACCACCGGCACGGTGGAACGGCTCACCATCCGCTCGGTCAGCCTGCGTGATGTGCAGGGCGTCTATCACATCATCCCGTTTTCCTCGGTCGACATGGTGTCGAACTACGTCAAGGATTACGGCTATTTCGTCTGCGACATGGGCGTGGCCTACCGCGAGAATGTCGACGAGGTGAAACAGGCCATGCTCGACGCCTTCGACGAATTGCGCGCCGATCCCGAACAGGCCAGCGGCATCCTTGATGATATCGAGTGGTTCGGCGTCAACAGCTTCGGCGACAGCGCGGTGATGCTGCGCGCCCGGATCAAATGCGTACCGGGTCGGCAATGGGGCATCGGCCGCGCCTATAACGGCGTGCTCAAGCAGGTGTTCGACGCCCGCAACATCGAGATCCCATTCCCGCATCAGACGATCCTCTTTGCCGAAACCAAGGACGGCAAGACCCAGAACCTCACGGTCGAGACCCTCAAGGACGCCTGAGACCCACGGGGCAAACGGCATTGGGCCGGGGCCGCCCCCCGGCCCGTTGCGTGCCTGCCTCAGCATGGCTCACGATCCCGATTGCATTTGTCCCGGTTTCGGTTTCTCTAACCGTGGTGATGGTTTTGTAAGCGGGACTTGGCATGGTGGGCTGGCTGGAACGACACGCTCAGGCGATCCAGGCTGCAGGGGCTTTGGTGATGTCGGCAGCGGCACTGGCGGCAGCCATCTTCGTACCCTGGCAGATCGCTGCCAATGACCGCACCAGCCGCGAACAGGCCGCGCGCGAGATTTACCGCGAGTTTCTCAATATCTCGATCCAGCGGCCCGAGCTTGCGGCGCAAGATGTCTGCACCCTGACCGATCCCGCCAAACGCGCGGCCTATGAAAACTATGTGGATTACCTGCTCTATACCGCCGAACAGGTGATGGAGCTGAATCCCTCGGATTGGGAGACCGACATCACCGCGCGCCTGCGCCTGCACACCCGCTACCTGTGCACATTCGCCCCCGCCGACCTCGAGGCGATGACCCCAGCCGTGGCCTCGCTGGTCCAAGGGCTGACCCTTGCCTGCGACAGCTCCATGACATGCCCGCGCGCCCAGCCATGACCCAAGCACCCAACAGACGCCAGATGATTGCAGGCTTGGGCGCCACGGCACTCTCCGGCCTGACAGGCAGGCAGGCCCTCTCACAAACCGCGCGCCGCATTCTCGTGATCGGCGCGGGCCTGTCAGGGCTGTCGGCAGCCCGCGCCCTCCACGACGCAGGCCAGTCCGTGACGCTGCTCGAAGCCCGCTCCCGCATCGGCGGGCGCATCCATACCTCCCGCCTCTGGCCCGATCTTCCGATGGATCTGGGCGCCAGCTGGATTCACGGCCAACGCGGCAACCCCCTGACCCAACTGGCCCGTGACGCGGGCGCGCGCCTTGTCGCCACCAGTTACGACGCCAGCCTCCTGCTCGGCCCCGATGGCGCGCCCATCGACCCCGATCTGCGGCCCGCCGAAACCCTTCTGCGCCGCGCCCTCGCCGCCGCCGAAAATCAGCCGCGCGATCTCTCGGTGGCTCAGGCGCTCGAAGCCTCCCCCGACTGGCAGCGCGCCGATGCCAGCCTGCGGCGGCTGGTCACCTATCTGGTCAACAGCACGCTGGAACAGGAATACGGCAGCCCCGCGCAGCAGCTTTCGGCCTGGTATGGTCAGGAGGCCGAGGAATTCGGCGGCGCGGACATGCTCTTTCCCGACGGGTTCGACCAGATCACCGCCCATCTGGCGCGGGGCCTCGATATCCGCCTCTCCACCGAGGTGACCCGCATGGCGCCCGGCGCAATAGAGCTGTCCGACGGCAGCAGGATCACCGCCGATCATGTGATCTGCACCCTGCCGCTCGGCGTGCTGCAATCGGGCCGCCTGCGCTTTGCAACCCCTCTCGCCTCCAGCCGGCAAAAAGCGATCGACGCCCTGCGCATGGGGCTTTTGAACAAATGCTGGTTGCGTTTCGACCGCATCCACTGGCCCGAGGATGTGGACTGGATCGGCTGGCTTGGTCCGCGCGCGGGCCATTGGGGCGAATGGGTCTCTCTGGCGCGTGCGCTTCGTGCGCCCGTTCTTCTGGGCTTCAACGCAGCCGACCCCGCCCAAACGGTGGAACGCCTGAGCGACCGTGACACCATCGCCGCCGCACACGAGGCGCTGCGCGCAATGTTCGGCAGCCGCTTTCCCGCACCTCAAGCCGCGCAGATCACCCGCTGGGGTCAGGATCGCCATGCGCTCGGCAGCTACAGCTTCAATGCCGTGGGCACCGGCCCTGCGACCCGCCGTGCCCTTGCCGGCGCCGATTGGGACGGGCAGCTCTGGTTCGCGGGCGAGGCGTGCTCGGAAACCTATTTCGGCACGGCCCATGGCGCGATCCTCTCCGGTCAGACCACCGCCCGCAGCCTTCTGTCCCGGCCCTGACCCCGGCCCGCACTTGCCCCGCTCCTCTCTCCGATTCTGCACACCTAAGAATTTCCGGCATATCTCCGTTGAACATGCAGGCAGATCTGTCCCAAAACCAGTGACGGGCGATAGGCAAAATGGGTAAGATCACGGCCATATCGGCCCAAAGGGTGTCTGCGTCATGTTCGAAGTCATTACCATCAGTTTTGCATTCGTTTTCGGTCTCGCCGTGCGCCAGATCGGCTTGCCGCCGCTTGTCGGGTTTCTGGCGGCAGGTTTCGCCATCAACCTGTGCTCGCCGCTTCTGGGCGTGCCGACCTATACCGGCAAGACGCTCGAGCATGTCGCCCATCTCGGCGTGCTGATGCTGCTCTTCACCGTCGGCCTGAAGCTCAAGATCGGCCAGATCGCCCAGCCACAGGTCGTGGGCGGCGCGCTGGTCCATTTCGCCCTGTCTGTCCTGCTGTTCATGCCGGGGCTGAAATTTCTCATGGGGCTGGACTGGAACACAGCCCTTCTCATGGCCATCGCCCTGTCGTTTTCCTCCACCGTGCTGGCTGCGAAACTCCTTGAAACCAAGCGGGAACTGGGCGCGTTTCATGGCCGGACGGCCATCGGCATCCTGATCGTTCAGGACATCATCGCGCTTGCGGTGCTGGCGATCTGGTCCGGGCAGACCCCCAATATCTGGGCGCTCATGCTGTTCGGCCTGCCGCTGTTGCGCCCCGTGTTGCACCGGCTTCTGGACATCGCCGGGCATGACGAATTGCTGGTGCTGATGGGGATGCTGCTATCGCTGGTGATCGGCGGCATGGGCTTTCAGGCGATGGGCCTCTCGTCGGAAATCGGCGCTCTGGTGATGGGCGTGCTCTTGTCCACCCATCCCCGCGCCAAGGAACTGGGCGCCTCGCTCTGGTCGCTCAAGGAGATCTTTCTCGTCGGCTTCTTCCTGCAGATCGGCCTGACCGGCCTGCCCGACTGGGGCGCGATGGTGTTCGCCATTGCCGCCGGCATCGCGCTGGCGCTCAAGGGCGCGCTGTTCTTCGCCCTGCTGGTGGCCTTCAAGCTGCGGGCCCGCAGCGCCTTTCTCAGCGCCCTCAGCCTCACCGCCTATTCCGAATTCGGCCTGATCGTCGCGGCCGGCGTGCTGCCCGAATACCTCGTGCCCCTGGCCATCGCCGTGTCGATCTCCTTCGTGATCTCGGCCCCCCTCAACCGCTATGCCCATCCGCTCTATGAACGCTACGAAACCCAGCTGCGCCGCTATGAGCGGGACACCATCCACCCCGACGAGCAGCCCAAGAACATGGGCGACGCGGATGTTCTGATCTTCGGAATGGGCCGCACCGGCAGCGCCGCCTACCGTGAGATGACGGAACAGGGTTTCAAGCCGCTCGGGCTGGATGCCGACACCTACAAGGCGCAGGCCCATCGCGACGCCGGGCGCAACGTGATGTTCGCCGATGCCGAAGACAGCAATTTCTGGCGCAGCTGCTCTCTGGGTCAGATCAAGGCCGCGATCCTTGCCATGGACGATCTCGAGGCGAAACTGATCGCCGCCCGATCACTGCGCCAACGCGGCTTCACCGGCCCGATCGTGGCACATGCCCTGCACGAGGCCCATCAGGAGCGGATCCGCGCAGCCGGGGCCGATTACACCTATCTCACGATGAACCAGGCCGGGATCAACCTGGCCGAACAAACCGCCGAAGCGATGGCCAGCAAGGGATGACGCAGCCGCATCCTGCGACATGCCCGCCCCGATCACCCCGGCCCCGGTGACCTTGACCGGCCATCCGCCTCACGACTGCGGGGGGCCGGCAGTCACCAGCGGGGGCGGGACAGGTGATAGGCCCGCACATCTTTGGCCGCCCACAGCAACAGCCCCAGAAACGACAGTCGCATCACCACCGATACGGCCCAAACCTCGACACCGTATCGCTGGAGATATTCTTCAAAGCGGCTTTCGCTGTACTGAACCTGAATGGAAGAAGAATAGTCCGACATCACACTGATCGTCACGAGCAAGGCCAACAGGCTGAGAACCGAGAAATAATACCTGTTCACGACAAGGCAGACCGCAAGAGCGCCCAAGCCCACCAACGCCCTGTAATATCTCAATTCGATGGTTGCCCGGGCCTCGTCGTCATCCTGTCCGTGAACAAACGCGTATCCTCGAACGAATTCATTTTCGAACGCCAGAAGCAAAGCGCCCCCGCCCAGGACCAGAACAAGCATGGCGACCAAGGCTGGAAGCAGCGTCAGACGCAAATCATTTGCGCTTGACTGCAGGTCGCAACGAAAGACCCAAATCAGGTCATGAAACAGTCGCGCCATGTAATGTCCCCTCAGGCGGCTCTGATCGATCCTCTTCAAACATGTCACTGATACGGGCGGCTTCGCGGGCCTATTTGAATGCCTTTCGAATGCAAGCTTTTTTGATCAAACCACCTTGTCTTTTATCACCTGGTATAAATCTGGCGCCCGCGCCATCTAAGCGCGCCCGCCGCCGCGATGCTTTTGGATAGGGTGATTTGGCTCTGGTGACCCCGGCAGGATTCGAACCTGCAACCTGCCCCTTAGGAGGGGGCTGCTCTATCCAGTTGAGCCACGGGGCCGTCGGGGCCTCGTTTAACGCGCCTGTGCAGCTTTGTCATCGTCAGATTGCGCCTGCGCGTCGCGCTTGATCCCGTCTCTGTGTTCGCGGTAACACTAGACAAAAGACCCTCAGGAAAAGACACGTGACCAAGCCCGATCATCGCCCCCTGACCTTGCGTGATGTATCCGAAGCATCCGGCGTGTCGGAAATGACCGTGAGCCGCGTGTTGCGCAATCGCGGCGACGTGTCCGATGCCACCCGCCAACGTGTGCTCGAAGCGGCCAAGCGGCTTGGGTATGTGCCCAACAAGATCGCGGGCGCATTGGCCAGCCAGCGGGTCAACCTCGTGGCGGTCATCATCCCGTCGATGTCCAACATGGTGTTTCCCGAAGTCATGACCGGCATCAGCCAGGTGCTCGAGGAAACCGATCTGCAGCCCGTCGTGGGCCTGACCGATTATCTTCCCGAGAAAGAAGAGAAAGTCCTCTACGAGATGCTGTCCTGGCGGCCTTCGGGCATCATCATCGCCGGGCTGGAACATTCCGACGCAAGCCGCGCCATGTTGCGCGCCTCGGGGATTCCGGTGGTCGAGATCATGGATGTCGACGGCACGCCGGTGGATTCGGTGGTCGGCATTTCGCATCGCCGCGCCGGTCAGCAGATGGCGCAGGAAATCATCCGCGCCGGATACAAGCGGATCGGCTTCGTCGGCACCAAGATGCCGCTCGATCATCGCGCCCGCAAACGCTTCGAGGGCTTCACCGAGGCTCTGGCCAAGGCCGGGATCGAGATGGCCGATCAGGAATTCTATTCCGGCGGCTCGGCGCTCGTGAAGGGCCGCGAATTGACCGAGGCGCTGCTGACGCGGACACCCGATCTGGATTTCATCTATTACTCGAACGACATGATCGGCGCGGGCGGGCTGATGCACCTGATCGGACAGGGCGTCGATATCCCGGGTCAGATCGGGCTGGCCGGGTTCAACGGGCTTAACCTGCTCAAGGGATTGCCGCGCGAGCTGGCGACGATGGATGCCTGCCGTCAGGAAATCGGCCGCCGCGCCGCCCAGATCATCGCGGCCCGGGTCGATGACCCGACCAACAGCGCGCCGGTGCGCATCGCGCTGGAACCCACGATCACCGAAGGCGACACCCTGCGCCGCGACTGACCAACCGGGCCGTCAGCGCAAGGCGTTTCGAAACGCCTTGGCGCAGGCACCCGGCCACAAGGGGTGCCGCACGCAATTTCGAAATTGCGTGCCCAAGACCGTTCGAACGGCCTTTCGAGCTCTCGCGCCACCGTCAGTTCCCATGCGCCGCGCAGCAAAAAACCCCGTCCAATGGACGGGGTTTTTCGTCATGTCACTCTGTCGCATTGCCCGGATCAGGCAACGTCCTTGCGCTTGATCGGCGCCCAGATGCGCTTGTTCGTCAGGTACAGCAACACCGTCAGCACCGTCAGGAAGATCACACCGGTCAGGCCCGCCTGCTTGCGCGCCATCATCTTCGGCTCCGCGGCCCACATCAGGAAGGCCGACACATCCTCGGACTGGCTTTCGATGGTGTTGATATGCCCGTCGTCGAACTCGACATCCTCACCGTAAAGCGGCGGCGCCATGGCAATCCAGCCACCGGGGAACGCCTTGTTCTCATAGAGCGTCGTTCCCGCCTCTTCCTTGGTCTCGCCGGTATAGCCGGTCAGCAGCGAATAGATGTATTCCGGGCCGCCCATACCTTTGAACAGCTGCGCCATCCCGGTGCCGTACGGCCCGTGGAAACCGGCGCGCGCCTTCGCCATCATGCTGAGGTCAGGCGCATTTTCCAGTGCCGACATCGGGAAGTGATCCGTCGGGAGCGCGGCGCGGAAATCGTCGATCTCCGCATCATACACCTCGTACTGCGCGGCATAGGCGCGCATCTGGTCCGCAGGAAGTTGCGGTCCACCCTCATCCGACAGCGTGCGGAACGGCACGTACTGCATGCCGTGGCAGGCCGCGCAGACCTGGGTATAGACTTTCAGTCCACGCTGCAGCTGGTTCTGATCGAACGTGCCGAACGGTCCTTCGAACGAAAAGTCCACATCCTCGACATGGCCCGCAGCGCCGGCAGCCATCGCGCCCCCGGCGGAAAGGGTCAGGGCGGCAACTGCGGAAATCGCGAGTTTCTTGAACATGATCCCGTATCCTTTCTTATTCAGCCGGCGCAGCGGCAGCTTGGCCCGCATCGCCCGCTTTCTTGGGGTAATGGGCGTCGAAATCGGCCTCGATCGTGTCAGGCTGCGCCAGCGGCTTCTCGATCACGCCCAGAAGCGGCAGGATGATCAGGAAGTAGGCGAACCAATAGGCCGAGCCGATCAGCGCGATCACCGGATAGATACCTTCGGCAGGCATCGCACCGACCCACATCAGCACCATGAAGTCGACGACCAGCAGCGCGAACCACCACTTGAACATCGGACGATACCGGCCCGACCGCACGCTCGACGTATCGAGCCACGGCGCCAGCGCCATCACCACGATCGCGCCGAACATCGCCAGAACACCGAAGAACTTCGCGTCGATGATGCCACCGGTCAGGAAGCCCGCCAGCTGCACGATCCACACCGTGTCGTCGAAGGCGCGCAGGATCGCGTAGAACGGCAGGAAGTACCATTCGGGCACGATATGCGACGGGGTGACCAGCGGGTTCGCCTCGACATAGTTGTCGGGGTGGCCGAGATAGTTGGGCATGAAGCCGACGACGGCAAAGAAGATCACCATGATCAGGGCCAGCGCGAACAGGTCCTTGATCACGAAATAGGGCCAGAACGGCACCGTGTCCTTCTCGGCCTCGGCCTTCGATCCGCGACGCACCTCTACACCGGTCGGGTTGTTGTTGCCCGTGGTGTGGAAGGCCCAGATATGCACCGCGACCAGCGCCGCGATCACGAAGGGCAGCAGGTAATGCAGCGAGAAGAAGCGCGTCAGCGTCGCGTTGTCCACCGCCGGTCCGCCCAGAAGCCAGGTCTGGATCGGCTCACCGATGAAGGGAATCGCGCCGAAGAGGCCGGTAATCACCGTGGCGCCCCAGAACGACATCTGACCCCAGGGCAGAACGTAGCCCATGAACGCCGTGCCCATCATCAGCAGGTAGATCAGCATGCCGATGATCCACGTCACCTCGCGCGGCGCCTTGTACGAGCCGTAATAGAGGCCGCGGAAGATATGCAGATAGACCGCGAAGAAGAACAGCGATGCGCCATTCATATGCAGATAGCGGATCATATGGCCGCCATTCACGTTGCGCATGATATGTTCGACCGACGCGAAGGCCATGTCGACATGCGGCGTGTAATGCATCACCAGCACGATGCCGGTCACGATCTGCAGCACGAGACAGAAGGTCAGGACGATACCCCAGATCCACATCCAGTTGAGGTTCTTGGGGGTCGGCAGCATCAGGGTGTCATACATGAGGCCGACGATCGGCAGACGCCGATGCAGCCACTTGGCACCATTTGATTGCGGTTCGTAATGATCGTGCGGAATTCCGGACATGAGCGCGTTTCCTTATCCCAGTTTGATCGTCGACTCGTCGACGAATTCTGCGACGGGCACCGGAAGGTTTTCCGGCGCGGGGCCTTTGCGAATACGGCCCGAGGTATCGTAATGCGAGCCATGGCAGGGGCAGAACCAGCCACCGATGCCACCCTCGACAGCGTAGTCGCCGGCATTGCCCATCGGCACGCAGCCAAGATGCGTGCAGACACCCATCTGCACCAGCCACTCGCCCGCTTCGTCCATCGCGCGGTTTTCATCTGTCGCCGGAACGTCTCCGCTCAGGTTGTTGTTGCGTGCGATCCCATCGGGAAGATCGGCAACATCGACCGAGCGTGCATCCTCGATTTCCGCAGGGGTGCGGCGGCGGATGAACACCGGTTTGCCGAGCCATTTGACGGTGATCTGCGATCCTTCCGCAACGCCCGAGATATCCACCCGGATCGAGCTCAGGGCCTGCACATCCGCCGAGGGATTCATCTGGTCGACCAGGGGCCAGATCGCGGCCCCGGCGGTCACTGCCCCCGCGCCTGCGGTAGCGTAGTAGAGGAAGTCTCTGCGGGTGCCTTCGTGGTCTTCTACGTGGGACACAGGGTCTACTCCATTTTCAAAGCCGATGACGTGCCCCGACCCGATCCACGGAATCCACGGCCGGAGTCCCGGGGCATGTTTGGAACGCTATTTAGCCGGGTGTGCAGGGGTCGTCCAGTGCGCAATGCCGCCGATTTGAACGGGGCGCGGAAGTGTCGCGCTTGAGACCTTGTCATTAAAGGTTTAGGACCTTGTCGCAGATATTGCGGATTTGAAAGACTTCAGCATGAAAAACAGTCTCGCCTCATTGGGCTTGGTGGCCGTAGCGGCTCTGGCCACGCCCGCTGCCGCCGAAATGGAACTCAGCCTCTATGTGGGCATCCAAAGCGTCGACAACAGCACCCTCAGCGGCACCCTGCCCGGTGGCGCCCCGATCAGCCGGTCTGTCGACTGGGCCGGCAAGCCTCTGGAAAACCCCTTCTACTACGGCGGCCGCGCCATCTGGTGGATGGACAACAATATCGGCTTCGGCCTCGAAGGCACCCATGCCAAGGCCTATGCCTCCTCCGGCGATCTTGCCGCCCTGGGGCTCAGCCGGTTCGAATTGTCCGACGGTCACAACATCATCACCGCCAACGTGATGAAGCGCTGGCCCGGCGCCTTCGCCAAGACCCCGCGCTTCACGCCTTACGTGGGCGGCGGGGTCGGTGTGGCGATCCCTCATGTGGACGCGCAGGTCATCGGCTCGCCGGTGCGCACCTTCGGCTACGAAACCACCGGCCTCGCGCTGCGCGGCCTGGCGGGTCTGAAATACGAGCTCAACGAAAATTGGGCGCTGTTCAGCGAATACCAGGTCACATGGTCCGACAACGACATCACCATCGACCCGGCCCCCGGACAGCTCGCCGGCAAGGCCAGTGTCGAGCTTGTCACCCATGCGGTGAATTTCGGTATCAGCTACAATTTCTGACTGGCCAGAGTCTGACTGGCCAGCTTCTCACAGTCCGGACCGGTCTTTTCCAAGACCGGTCCGCCCGGCAGGCCGGTGCAAGTGGGGTTAGACCGCATCCGCCGGCGCCGTGAGCTTCATGCTCTCGCGCTGCGAAAAGACCGCGTACCAATCGTCCAGCGCGTCATTTCCCTTGCGCCAGCCGCGCGCGTCATGGCGGAAATCCAGATATCCCAAGGCACAGCCGACCGCGATCTGGCCCATGTCTAGCGGCCCGCGCAGATGGCTCATCCAGCGCGCATTCAGCGCCGAGACCGCGCGCTCGATCTTGGACCATTGCGCATCCACCCAGCTGTCCAGCACCGCTTCCGCCGGGCGCAGCTTGTGCTCGTAGAGCATCAGGACCGCTGCCTCCATGATCCCGTCCGCCGTCGCCTCCAGCGTCAGCGTCTCCCAGATGCGCCCGTCGGGATAAAGCCCCGCCTTGGCGTGATCGTCCAGAAACCGGCAGATCACCCGACTGTCATAAAGCGTCGGCCCGTCCTCGCGGATCAGCGCCGGGATCTTTCCCAATGGGTTGGCTGTCGCCACTTCGGGGGCGGTGTCGAAGGGGCTGGTCGGTTTGGCGTAGATGTCGATCGCTTCGTACTGGCCGGTTTCATGCAGCAGCACATGCACCTTGCGTACGAAAGGCGAGGTCGGGGACGACATGAGTTTCATTGGAGCCTCCTGAGGGTCGGATGATCGCACGATCCGATGATCGACCTTAGGGGCGCTCCGCCGCCTTTGCCAGCCCTCTCGATGCGCCCTGTTTCGGGCTGCCCTTCAGGGCGCCGGAGCGCGGGTTTTGAGGCCGTTGTGTACGGGATGGACACAAATCCGGGGATTGCTTCATCGTTTGGTCCCAAACGCGCGTAGGTTTCGTACGGATCGTACGATCTTCAGGCGGCGACAAGCTGATGGCCGCGGGTGCCCGCGATGGTGGCGGTCACGATATGTCCCTCGCTCTGATCGGCGTCGAAGGTCACTTCGGTGAACTGTTCCGTCCGGCCCATGCGCGCGCTTTCCATCAATATGTGGTGGGTGCGCCCCTGCTGCTCTGCCAGATGTCGTGTCACCTGCCGCTCGCCCGCCGCCCTCAGCCGCGCCGCGCGCTCCTTGATGTCGCGCCCGTTCACTTGCGGCATCCGTGCAGCCGGCGTGCCCGGCCTTGGGCTGTAGGGAAAGACATGCAGCCATGTCAGGTCACATTCTTCCACTAATTTCAATGAGTTGACAAAAGCCGCCTCGGTCTCGGTCGGAAAGCCCGCGATGATATCCGCCCCGAATGTCATCTCCGCCCGCAGCCCCCGCGCCTCCTCCACGAACCGGATCGCATCATCCCTGAGGTGCCGTCTCTTCATTCTTTTGAGAATCAGGTCGTCCCCATGCTGCAAGCTCAGATGCAGATGCGGCATGAGGCGTTTCTCGGTGGCGATCGCCTGCATCAGGTTGTCATCTACCTCTATGGAATCAATAGAGGAAATCCGCAGGCGCGGAAGATCGGGCACCAGTTTCAGGATGCGCATGACCAGATCTCCAAGCCTCGGTTCGGCGGGCAGATCGGCCCCCCAGCTGGTCAGATCGACGCCCGTGAGCACCACTTCGTTAAAGCCCCGGTCGACCAATCGCTTGATCTGATCCACCACAACCCCCGCCGGCACCGACCGCGAATTTCCGCGCCCGAACGGAATGATGCAAAACGTGCACCGATGATCGCACCCGTTCTGCACCTGCACATAAGCCCGGCTCCGCGTCCCGAACCCGTCGATCAGATGGCCGGCCGTTTCGGTTACGGACATGATGTCGTCGACCTGGCAAGCCTCTGTTTCTCCTATGAAATCTGCGGCAAGCCCGGCCCATGTGGCGGGCTGCATCTTCTCGGTATTGCCGATGACGGCGTCCACTTCGGGCATGGCGGTGAAGGTTTCGGGCTCGGTCTGTGCCGCGCATCCGGTGACGATCAGCCGGGCGGTCGGGTTTTCCCGCCGCAGCCTTCGGATCTCTTGCCGGGCCTTGCGCACAGCCTCGGCCGTGACCGCGCAAGTATTTATGATCACTGCATTTTCCAGCCCCGCCTGCTGGCTCAGCTCCTTCATCGCCTCGGTTTCATAGGCATTCAGGCGGCACCCGAGCGTGGTGAATTTGGGTGCGCCGGTCATCCCAGCCCCTCCAGAAACTCTTGCGTCAGAACCCCGTCGAACACATGCGCCGTCGGCCCCGTCATCCAGACTCCATCCTCGCGCCAGTCTATATGTAGTGTTCCACCGTCCAGATCGATCCGCACCTTGCGGCTTGTGAGCCCCCTGCGGGCCGCCGCGACCGCCGCCGCACATGATGACGACCCCGACGCGAGCGTATGCCCAACCCCCCGCTCCCACACGCGCATCCGCAAATGATCGGGGCCAATCACGCTCACGACCTGCACATTCGTGCGTTCAGGATAAAGCGGATGATGCTCATATCGCGGGCCAAACTGCTCAAGGGGAATCGCCTCGGCATCCTCGACAAAGAACGTGCAATGCGGGTTGCCCATCCCCGTAGCCGATGGCCCTCCTTCGATCGGAAGTTCGACAGTATCCATGGCTTCGGCAAGGGGAATATCCTGCCAGTCCAACTGCGGCTGGCCCATATTGACCGCAGTCATACCCTCTCCCCGATCCAGCGCATACAGATCGCCGCGATCGGTGGTCAGGCAGAGTTCGCCTTGCCCTGATTCGTCCATCAGAAAACGCGCGATGCAGCGCGTCGCATTCCCGCAAGCAGCCGAGGTCGACCCATCTGCATTATAAAATGTAAGATGCGCGTCTCGCTGGCCAAGGCTTATGACGGCAAGCTGGTCGAACCCGACGCCTTTATGCCTGTCTGCAAGGGCAATCGCGAGGGCAGGCGTGACCTCGAGCGAGCGCGCACGCGCATCCAGCACGACAAAATCGTTGCCAAGCCCGTGCATCTTCATGAAAGGCAAACCGGTGTCTTTTTGCATGCTCATGCGTGGCATATAAACCCGGCGCCGGAACGAATCCAGCACCCGCATCCAAATCGCGCAATTTCGGGGTTGACCCCCTGCTCTGCTCTTTCTAGATAGGCCGCCTAGTGGGCCGTTAGCTCAGTTGGTAGAGCAACTGACTTTTAATCAGTGGGTCGCAGGTTCGAATCCTGCACGGCTCACCACTATAACAAAAAATACGTCATGTGGTTCTCCGCGATGATCGGGCGTTGGCAGGGCTGTTTGTCTGGTCAGGGACGTTATTCCGCTGTCAACAGCAGGCTGACGTCACCAAGTCCGTCAATGTGACCATGGACCTGCTTTTCGGGCAGGACCCACGGCAAGCCGTTAAGCGAGCCAGTGATAACCACCTGTCCAACCTGCAAGCCGCCACAATGCTCCCCTATGGCAATGGCAAGTTTGTAAAGCGTCTCAAACGCATCTCCGCCGGGGACTTTCGCGACGCCATCCAACAGCACCTCGTCCCCGGCTTTCAAATGGCCGCTGGCGCGGGATGTGTCGAACGGTGCCCCCGCTGCAAAAGGCGTCCCAAGAACAAGCGCGCCGTTGAGTTGATTATCCGCCATTTTCAAGATCGGATCCGCACTTGCAGGGTCTTCCAGCCGGGATTGAACAAGCTCGATCACGGGAAGCAATTCGACCGATGACCGCAGATGGTCCTTGAAATCCGGCGCTGTCGCGGCCGGCAGTGGTGACGTCAGACGATAGGCATATTCCAGCTCGATGCCCACGCTTTCACCGGGCGGGACCGCAAACCGGGCCGGGCTTTGCGCGATATCCTTTGCGAAAATCGGGGCAATCACGATCGGGGCATCCGGCGGGCAGGCCACTTTGAACCCACCCACTGGCCCAAACTCGGCGATCAGACGCGACTGGACGGCAAAGGCCTGCTCGCGCGTAAGGCCCTTGCCCGCCGCCAAGGGGACCTTGGGGCCACCACGCCGTGCCATGGCCAGCAATTCGGCCAGCTGCACTACATTCGAGGGCTCAAGGCTGGTCACGGTACTCAGGGCGCGATCACGGCGCCGGCTGAGATCATCGCATCGATGGTCTCGCCGTCATAGCCGGCTTCGGACAAAACCTCGCGGCTGTGCTGACCCAGAACAGGTGCGGCGCCGCGGATCGAGGCTGGTGTCTCGCTGAATTTCACCGGATGTCCGAGTGTTTTCACCGGACCCGCGCTCGGATGATCCAGCTCGACGATCATGTCGCGCGCCAAGGCCTGCGGATCGGCCTGCATTTCCAGAATGTCGAGCACTGGACCAGCAGGCAGCCCTGCCTTCTCCATCCGGTCAAGCCAGGTGGCTGTCGTCTGGGTGGCCAACTTTTCATTCAGGATGCTCTCAAGCTCGGCAAGGTGCTGCATACGGTCGTGATTGTTGGCGAATCTGGGATCTTCCCCCAATTCCGGCGCACCGATCACCTCGAGAAAGCGCAGCCAGTTGCGTTGATTGGCAGCGCCCACGTTGATCCAGCCATCCGCCGTGCGGAAGGATTGGTAAGGCGCGTTGAGGGGATGGGCGGACCCAAGCGGACCGGGCGCTACCCCTGTGGCAAAGGCGATGGCGGACTGCCAATAGGTCTGGGTGATCGCCGCCTCGAACAGCGACGTATCGACCTTTTGCCCCTGGCCGGTCTGCAGCATTCGGGCGTAGGCCGCCGAGACGCCCATGGCGGCGATGATACCGGCGGTGATGTCGGAAATCGGGGCACCGGGCTTGACAGGCGGGCGGCCCGGCCCTTCACCGGTGATCGACATCAGCCCTGACATGCCCTGGGCGATCAGATCAAAGCCCCCGCGTTGCGCATAAGGACCGGTGCGGCCAAAACCCGAGATTTCACAGTAGATCAAACGTGGATTGAGGGCGCGCAGCTCTTCATATCCCAGGCCCAGACGTTCCATGGTGCCCATGCGGTAATTTTCGATCACCACATCGGCTTCTTCCAGCAGACGCCGCAGCGCCGTGACCGCATCGGGCTCTTTGAGGTTCAGAGCGATGCCGCGCTTGTTGCGGTTCATCATCATGTAGGCGGCGGATTCACCGTTGATCGCGGGCGGCACAAATCTGCGGCTGTCATCGCCATCCGGTTTTTCCACCTTGATGACATCGGCCCCCATATCGGCAAGCATCAGCCCGCAAACGGGGCCGGCCATGATATGAGCCAGTTCGACGACTTTCATTCCAGCCAGAGGGCCGTTTTCGGATCCTTTGGTCATGTCCCTGTCCATTCCGGTTTCTGCTTGGCAAGAAAGGCCTCAAGCCCGTGCCGGAAATCGTTACTCATGTAGCATAGTTCAATCAGGTCGGCATCCTCGGCGCGGGCGGCGGCCTGCGTACGGCGCATCGCCTCCTTGGTGGCGCGCAGGGTCAGGGGTGCCATGCCGGCAAGATGGTTTGCCAAGGCGGCGGCGCGGTCCATCAAGGCGGCCTCATCGGGCAGGATCTCCGAGATCAGGCCACAGGCATGGGCTTCCTCGGCCTCGATCAACCGGGCCGTGAAGATCATTTCGCGGACGCGGCCCACCCCCATCAGCGACGAGAGCCGCGCCAGGTTCGCCGCAGCGAGGCAATTGCCAAGCGTGCGTGCGATCGGGAATCCGAACTTGAGGTTCGAAGCCGCGATGCGCAGGTCGCAGGCCGCGGCGATGGCCGCTCCGCCACCTGTGCAGGCCCCGTTGATGGCAGCGACCGTGGGCAAAGGGCAGCGCTCCACGGCATCCAGCACCGCATCGATCCGCGCCTCGTAATCCAGCGCATCCTGTGCCTTGTCGAAGGCGCGGAACTGGGTCATGTCGGTGCCGGCGGCAAATGCCTTGCCACCCGCGCCCGACAGCACCACTGCCCGCAAGCTGCCATCTGTCGGAACAGTCCGGCACAGCTCGGCAAGCCCCTCATACATCTCGAAGGTCAGGGCGTTGCGCGCCTGGGGTCGGTTGAATGAGATCCACAGGGTATGCCCGCGGATCTCGTGAGTCAGTTCGGTCATGCCAATCCCTTATCTGTAGAAATATTCGACAAGGAACAGAGGAACCGACGGCACATAGGTGCACAGCATGAGGACAGCCAGCAGAACCAGAATGAACCAGATGTTGACCTTGGACACCTCCCAGATGTTGGCGCGTGCCACTGCACAGGCAGTGATCAGCACCGATGCCACGGGCGGTGTCTGCTGTCCGATCGCCAGGTTCAGGGTCACCACCAGACCGAAATGCACGGGGTCGATACCGGCCGCGGTAATCAGCGGAATGACGATGGGAACCACCAGGATGATGGCCGCCGCGGAATGCAGGAAGAACCCGATGATCAGGAAGAAGAAGTTCAGGATCAGCAGAATCATCCACTGCTCGGAGGTGATGGCCAGAATGCCTTCGGCAAGCTGCTGAGGAATCTGGGCCCGAGTCAGGAACCCACCCATCAGAACCGACGCCGCCACCAGAAGCATCACGACGGCAGTTTGAATGCCACCATCCAACATGGCGCGGCGCAGGTGCTTGAGATCGATCTGGTTATACCATCCCGACACGACGATCGCTCCGAGAACGGCAAGACCCGCCGCTTCCGTGGCAGTCACGAAACCGCCGAAGATACCACCGAGGATGATGACCGGCAGCGTGAAGGCCGGCAGCGCATCGACAAAGGTTTCCCGAAGGCGGGGAATGTTGAACGCATCTTCGGTGGGCAGGTTGTAGCGGCGCGCGAAGATATAGGCCACGAGCATCAGACCACCCGCACCGAGAAGCCCCGGCACAATGCCCGCCACGAACAGCTGCTCGACCGAGGTGTTTGCCGAGGCCGCATAGAGGATCATCGGGATGGATGGTGGAATGATGATCGCAAGCGATGCCGATGACGATGTGACCGCAGCCGACAATTCCTTGGAATAGCCGCGCTTTTTCATCTGCGGGATCAGGATCGAGCCCATCGCGGCAACGTCGGCCACAGCAGAGCCGGAGATTTCGGCAAAGAACAGCGACACACCGATATTGACCATCGCCAGACCGCCACGGATGAACCCGATCAGCGCTGAGACGAAGTTGATGAGACGGTCGGTGATACCGCCCGCGTTCATGATGGCACCGGCCAGCACGAACATCGGGATCGCGATCAGCGAGAACTTGGTCGATCCGTCATACATGTCGAGAGCGATGGTCACGAGGCTCGAAGGCCCTTCGGACACCAGCAACCCAAGGACACCGGCAAGCGCCAGTGCCACGGCGATCGGCACGTTGATGCAGATCATCGCCACAAGGGCCAGGAAAATGGCAAGCATAAGCATCAGGCGCGATCCTTGTTCTTTTGAAGTTCGGTTTCGACCTCTTCCTCGATCTCTGCATGTTCAAGCGAGATACCGCGTTTGGTCTTCATCCAGTAATCGGGCAGGCTGACGATCTGACAGATGATGAACAGGATCGCCCCGATCGGGATGACCGATTGGGTGAACTGGATGGGCACCCAAGTCAGTGACACAAGCCTGTCTCCGGCCAGAACCTCGAGGACCTGGAACCCGGCCCGCGCCATCAGGACGAAGAATGTCAGGACCAGCAACTCGCCCAGCAGAACCGCGCCCATGCGATACTGCGGCGGCAAAGCCAGCAAAACCGAGTCGAATCCGATATGGCGGCGATGCAATGCCGCAAGGGCCGAGCCGTAATAGGTGATCCATGCCAGCATGATCGCTGCAACTTCGTCATACCAAGAAAAGCTTTGCCCCATCAGGCGTGCGATCACCGCGACGATGACCATGACTGTAAGCATGACCATCAGAAGTATGGTCACGCCCTCCAGGATCCTGCTGAGAAACTGGTGGATGCGATTCAGACCTGTCATGTTTGCTTTCTTTTCGCATAAGTCCCGACCTCGACTAGCCCACCCGGTGAGGGGCAGATGCGTGTCGGACAATGGCAGAGAGAGAGTAAGGGCCATACCGGCGGCCTTTTCAGGCCGCCGGTGATCTATTCAGGGATCAGCTTGACTGACCGAGGGCAAGAACCTGGTCGATCATTTCCTGAGCGCCTTCGACTTCTGCTGCGAAGCCCTCGTAGATGGGCTGGGAAGCTTCGATGAAGGCATTCTTGTCGGCTTCGTTCACCTCGACGCCCGCATCCTTGATGACCTGAAGAAGTTCGGTCTCAAGCGCAGCGGCCTTCTCATAGGTGAAGGTCTGGGTCTCAGCCGCGCAATCCGTCAGGACCTGCTTCACCTCATCCGAATAGCCCGAGAATGTCTTGTCGGACGCCAGGATATAGGCCGGCGTATAGACGTGACCGGTGATCGACAGGTATTTCTGCACTTCCTGGAACTTGGCCGAAGCGATCTGTGCATAGGGGTTTTCCTGACCGTCGATCACACCCGTCTGCAGCGCCGTGAACACGTCCGAGAAGGCCATCGGGGTCGGGTTTGCACCATACTGCTGGAACATCTTCACACGCCAGGCGCCATTCGGTGTGCGCAGCTTGATCCCCTCGAGGTCGGCCGGAACATTGATCGGGCGCACATTGTTGGTGATGTGGCGGAAGCCATTTTCCGCCAGGCCGACGATGTAGTAGCCGTTTGCCTGAGCCTCGCCCTGCAGTTTGTCCATCATGGCGTCCTGGACACGGCGCATGTGATCGCGGTCCTTGATGATATAGGGCATTTCAAAGATGCCGAAGACGTCGCTGACCGACGACATGATCGAGGACGGCAGCGCGAAATCGACCTGACCCAGCTTCAGCTTCTGAAGCAGTTCCTTGTCCTTGCCCAGCTGGGACGACCCGAAGGTCTGTACCTCTACGGAGCCGCCGGATTTATCGCCGACACAGGCTGCGTAATGGTTCACCGTGGCTTCGAACAAAGAGCCGGGTGCGCCGACATGGCCGAACTTCAATGTCAGGTCCGCCGCCGCAGCCGGTACGGCCATCAGCGAAGCAAGTGCCGTTGCAAGCAATGTTTTTTTCATGTGATCCTCCCATAGGTTTCGATTTTGCGCAGCGACCGGTGCGATGCCCGAGGGCCGTTTCGTCGCCCGGTTTGCGCGGTTCACTTTCGTGCTCATCCCCTTGACGTTTCGAGGGGTTATCGCGGGCGGCCCTCCCTCCGCCCGCAATGATCGTCAGTCTATATCACGCCGCGGCGCGTTCGGCGCCAAATTTACGCCCAAGCACATCAAGCGCCGCCTGAACGCCCCCTGCCCTGTGCGGGACACCGGCATCACGCAGGCCCATTTCCACACCCGAAAGGGTGCCGCACAGCATCAGGTCGTTGAAATCACCCAGATGACCGATACGAAACACCCGGTCAGCCACCTTGGACAGGCCATTGCCGAGCGACATGTCATAATTCTGCAAGGTCACCGAACGGAACCGATCAGCGGAATGACCTTCGGGCATCATCACGGCTGTCAGAACCGGCGAGCGATGCTCGGGCACCTTGCACAGCACCTCGAGGCCCCATGCTTCGACAGCGGCGCGTGTCGCTTCGGCATGGCGCTTGTGGCGGGCAAAGACGTTGTCCAGCCCCTCTTCGTGCAGCATGTCGATGGCTTCATTCAGGCCATAGAGCAGATTGGTCGCCGGGGTATAAGGGAAGTAGCCCGTCTCGTTCGGACCGGCCATTTCATCCCAGCTCCAATAGGAATGCTTGAGACCGGCTGTTTCCGCCACCTTCAGAGCCTTCTCGCTGATGGCGTTGAAAGACAGGCCGGGTGGCAACATCAGGCCCTTTTGCGAGCCCGACACCGTCACGTCCACGCCCCATTCGTCATGACGGAAATCAACCGATGCCAGCGACGAAATCGTGTCGGCCATCAACAGCGCGGGATGTCCTGCGGAGTCGATTGCCTTGCGCACCTTTGCAACCGGCGTCACGGCACCGGTCGAGGTTTCGTTGTGCACGACACAGACTGCCTTGATCTCATGGGTCTTGTCGTCCTTCAGGCGGGCTTCGATCGCGTCGGCATCGGCGCCCCCGCGCCAGTCGCCTTCGATGAACACCGGGTTGAGACCCAGCTTCTCCGCCAGCTTCTTCCACAGGGTCGCGAAATGGCCGGTCTCGTACATCAGCACGGTATCGCCTGGCGACAGCGTGTTCACCAAGGCGGCTTCCCAAGCGCCGGTTCCGGAGGACGGGTAAATGACGACGCGCGACTCGGTCTTGAAGATCGACTTCATACCTTCAAGGGCCTTGCGGCCCACATCTGCAAAGGCAGGACCACGGTGATCCATGGTCGGATAATCCATGGCGCGCAGAATGCGATCAGGGACATTGGATGGGCCAGGGATTTGAAGAAAATGGCGGCCGGCAGTCATGTGGTCGTTCTCCCGAATAACGTCAGAGCCCGACATTGCAGGCTCGTGAATTGTGTTGAAGTGAATTATGAATTCAATATTATGTCAAGACGTCACGAAATATTTTTGCGGGAATGGATGGAATGTTGAAAGAAAAGACCTTGGCTCATTTGGCGCGTGAGGTTCGGGGCGAGGTTTTGACCGATTCCTTTTCCCGTGGGCGCTATGCCACGGACGCGTCCATCTACCAGATCATGCCGGCCGGCGTGGTGATTCCCAAATCTGCGGATGATGTGGCCGCAGCACTTGATGCGGCACGCGACGCGGGGATTCCCATCACCATGCGCGGCGGCGGCACGTCGCAATGCGGACAGACGGTCAACGCCGGGCTGGTTGTCGACTGTTCGAAACACCTCAACCGCATACTCGAACTCGATATCGAGGGACGGCGCGCCGTTGTGGAGCCGGGGATCGTTCTGGATGACCTCAACCGACAGCTCAAACCCCACGGACTCTGGTTTCCGGTGGATGTCTCGACCGCGTCGCGCGCGACGATCGGCGGCATGGTCGGGAACAACTCCTGCGGCTCACGTTCGCTTCGCTATGGCACGACGCGGGACAATGTCGACCGGATCGAAGGGCTTCTGGCAGATGGAACAGCGTTCGATTTCGGCCCCGGAAGCGGCAACCGCGTTCCCGAAACCCTGCTACGGCAAATGCTGGATTTGGGCGCAAGGGAAGCGCTTGAAATCGCCGAACGCTTCCCGAAGGTGCAGCGCCGAGTCGGTGGCTACAACATCGACGCACTGGTGCCCGGCGAACGGCCGATCAACCTTGCGCATCTGCTGATCGGGTCGGAAGGGACGCTTGCCCTGTCCACCGCAATCGAGATCAAACTCTCGCCGCTGCCCTCCAAGACACGCGTTCTCGGCGTATGCCACTTCCCGACGTTCCGCGCCGCGATGGAGGCCGCAAAGCCTCTGGTCGGGCTTGCGCCCACCTCGGTCGAACTTGTGGACAGTACGATGATCGGCCTGGCACGGTCGATCCCGATCTACGCAAAGACGCTGGAAGAGTTCGTTCGCGGCGCGCCCGCCGCGATGCTGTTCGTCGAATTCGCCGACAGCCAGGCCGAGAACGAAGAAAACATGCGCCGATTGCAGGATACCATGTCGGATCTCGGATTCGGCTTCGGCAAGGGCGCAGAGCGCGAAGGTGGCGTGGTCGAGGTCTGGGACATGAACCTTGCTGCTGATATCGGCGAATTGCGCAAGGCGGGGCTCAACATCATGATGTCGATGAAGGACGAGGGCAAACCCGTCTCCTTCGTCGAGGATTGCGCCGTCCCGCTAGAGCATCTGGCAGATTACACCGACCGGCTGACCGAGGTATTCCATAGTCACGGCACCGAGGGCACATGGTATGCACATGCCTCGGAAGGCTGTCTGCATGTGCGGCCCGTGCTGAACCTCAAGCTGGAAAAGGACGTTCGCGCCATGCGCGAGATTGCCGAAGCCGCATTCGACATGGTCAGCGCCTACAAGGGCTCGCATTCGGGGGAACATGGCGACGGGATCGTGCGCTCGGAGTTTCACGGCAAGATGTTCGGACCGCGCATCCTTGCAGCCTTCGAAGAGGTCAAGGCCGCCTTCGATCCGGAAAGCCGCCTGAACCCCGGCAAGATCGTGCATGCGCCCAAGATGGATGATCGCAGCCTGATGCGGTACCCGCCCGATTACAGCTTTGACGACGTCAAGACCGGGCATGACTGGTCGGCATGGCCCGGGAAGGGCGGCGGATTTCAGGGCGCCGTCGAGATGTGCAACAACAATGGCGCCTGCCGCAAGCTCAAGGGTGGCGCGATGTGCCCCAGCTACAGGGTGACCCGCGATGAACGCGACGTGACACGTGGCCGTGCCAATACCCTGCGGCTGGCGCTGTCTGGACGGCTTGGCAAGGACGCGCTCTTCTCGGACGAGATGGCTGAGACGATGAAGCTTTGTGTCGGCTGCAAGGCGTGCAAACGCGAATGCCCGACCGGGGTCGACATGGCCAAGATGAAAACCGAGGTTCTGTATCAGCGCGGGCAGAAACTGGGCTATGGCCGCCGCGAGCGCCTGATCGCCGAGATGCCGCGATATGCGCGGTTGGCCGTGGCGCTGCGGGGATTCATCCGCCTGCGCAATAAAGTGCCTGCATTGGCGGCCCTTGGGGAGAAGCTTTTCGGGTTGGCCCGCCAGCGGAGCCTGCCGGAATTTCGCGGCGATTTCTTTCGCGACGCCGAGATCGGAAAAACGACCGGCCAAGCGTCCAAGGGGAAGGTTCTTCTGTTCACGGACACCTTCAATCGCTGGATGGAGCCGGGAATTCCCCGCGCTGCCCTGAATGTCCTGACACGCGCGGGATACGACGTGATCGCCGCCGATGCGCCGGGCCGTCCCTTGTGTTGCGGGCGGACCTATCTTGCCGCTGGCATGATCGACAAGGCCCGCGCCGAAGCGCGCAGGACACTTCAAGCGCTGATGCCGCATGTGCGCGCAGGTGTGCCTATCGTCGGGCTGGAGCCGTCCTGCCTACTAACCCTGCGCGACGAGTTCCTGACCCTGTTGCCGGGTGACGAGGCCAAGGCTCTGTCCGAAAACGCCCTTCTGTTCGAGGAATTCATAGCCCGCGAGGCCAAGGCTGGCCGCTTCGATCTGCCGATGGCATCCCCCGGCATATCGGCACGCGTGCATGGCCACTGCCACCAGAAGGCTGCAGGCGTGATGTCGGACATGGATGCGGCCCTTGCGCTGGTTCCCGGTCTCGACTCGCAGACGATCGAAAGCAGCTGCTGCGGCATGGCCGGTGCCTTTGGCTATGGTGCGGACACCTATGACGTGTCGATCCGGATGGGAGAGCTGTCATTGCTGCCCGCCGTGCGCGAGGCTGCGGCGGATGACCTGATCGTGGCCAATGGCACCTCGTGTCGTCACCAGATTTGCGATGGCACGGGACGTCATCCCCTGCATATCGCGGAAGTTTTCGACAGGGCGTCGCAAAATGCGTTAAAAGATGGGGGATGAGGTGAGTAGCAACCAGCAAGAGCCCGAAATGAGCCAGTTGAAACCAGATCCGATCGGGCGCACCGCGCTGGCCGTTGAAATCACCAACAGGCTGCGGCAGATGATCCTCGAAGGGGTCATGCAGCCGGGCGAAAAGATCAACGAAAAGGCTCTCACCACGCAGTTCGGCGTCTCTCGTACGCCACTGCGCGAGGCGCTCAAGGTGTTGGCCGCAGAAGGCTTGCTGGAATTGATCCCGCATCGCGGAGCGGTCATCACCCGTCAAAGCGAGGCCGAGATTGCCGAAGTCTTCCATGTTCTCGCGGCACTTGAGGGTTTGGCCGGAGAACTGACCGCACAGGTGGCCAGCGATGCCGAACTGGCGCAGATCACCGCGATGACGGAAGAGTTGCGCCAATCCTATGCTCAAACCGACCGGCCCAGATATTTCCGGATCAATCAGGCCATACATCAGGAAATTCTTGCCGCTTCAGGCAATGACACTCTGGTCAAGTCACACGAGCTTCTGGCCCACCGGGTTCAACGGGCGCGGTATCAGGCGAACCTCACCCCACAGCGCTGGCGCGCCGCGGTCGAAGAGCATGAAGCCATCGCAAAGGCCCTCGCCGCGCGCGACGCCGAGACCACCAGCCGGTTGATGCGGGATCATCTTCTGCAGAAATTGACATCGATCCGCGTGAAAAGCTGATCCGGCAGTCAGGTGCGCGCACACCGATCAGGCGTTCCAGAGCACCGCACCCAAATCCTCAAGCCGGTATCCCGCCATATGACCAGCGTGGGACTGGAAGCTGTCACTGCGGCAGAATGCAAGAAGCCGTTGCATTTGCGGCTCAAACCACGAGCGACGGTCCACCAGCAGATCAAAGCGTTCCTCGATCACCGGAACGAACGGCAGGTTGTACTGCCGCGCCAGCGCCTCGAGCCCGAAGGTCGCGTCTGCAAGCCCTTCGGCCACGGCGATCACGGAATCGGTTTCACTTGGCGCCGTGTCGGTGACGCGCAAATCCTGCAAGGACAATCCCGCGTCTGCCGCAAGTGCCTCGAACAGCCTTTGCGTGCCGGTATCTTTCTGACGCGGGATGAAAATACGTCCCGCCAGATCGGGCAGCCCCGTCACGTCCCTATCAAGCTCGGGGCGAAGCACCAGCCCTCTGGATCGTCTCGCCCATGACACCAGCACCGCGTTCTCGCCAGAACAGCGTTTGGCGACATGTGGCAGGTTCCACTCGCCGCTAGCTTCGTCATGAAGATGAAGCCCTGCCATCACACCCTCGCCGGCACAGAACCGGTTCAGCCCGTCCATACTTCCTTCGAAGAAAGACGCCAGCCCGCAGCGCGATTGTCGGATCGCCCATTCCAGCAGCGGGTCGTGACTGCCAAGACAGATCGCCGGCCTGGGTCCGGAGCCCCTGGTCGCGCCGCCGCTGCTGGCATTTGCGATCCATGCTTCGATCTCTCGGCGGGGAAACAGCAGCTTGCCCGTCGCACGCGACACCGGCACATCGCCCGATGCCGCAAGATCATAGACCTTGCGCTCCTTGATGCGCAGCAACTCGGCGAGTTCGCGCACGGTCAGAAATTCATGTTGTGTCAGCTCGGGGTGATCGTTCATCGGCATCTCCGGTGCGATCATCCCTCAGGATGGCCGCGCCGACAAGTGCCGGCGCGGCCCAAATGGTCAGTCTTCGCGGTTAATCCGCGTTGGGGAAAAAGAGCTGCTGACCATTCAATTGATACGACGCGATTGCGGCCTGACCCGCATCCGAGATCACCCAGTCGACAAAGGCCTGACCAGCCTCGGCATTCACGTTCTCGCATTTCGCTGGATTGACCAGGATCACACCGTATTGATTGAAGAGATCCTCATCGCCTTCGACCTGGATCTCGAAGTCGGACTTGTTCTCGAAACTGATCCAGGTGGCGCGATCCGTCATCGCATAGGCATCCATGCCCACAGCCACATTGAGCGTGGCCCCCATGCCCGATCCGGTCTCCCGATACCAGGCACCCGATCCCGATGTCGGATCGATACCTGTAGAGGCCCAGAGGCTCATTTCCTTCTTGTGTGTACCTGAATCGTCGCCGCGCGAGGCAAAGACCGCACCGCTCGACGCGATCTTCTCGAGACTTGCCTGAACATCCTGCATCCCGCCCACACCGGCCGGATCCTCATCGGGGCCGACAATGACGAAATCGTTGTACATCAGGTCGAAGCGTTCCACCCCGAAACCGTCAGAGACGAATTTCTCCTCGGCGGACTTGGCGTGGACCAGCAAGACATCCCCGTCGCAATTTGCTGCGTTCTTGATCGCTTGTCCCGTGCCGACAGCAACCACATTGACCGCAATGCCCGTCTCTTGTGTGAAGACCGGAAGCAAGTGATCATAAAGGCCGGAATTTGCCGTCGAGGTCGTGGATTGCACGATGATCGACTGCTCCTGCGCCGCCACGCCTGAAGCGGCGATACCGGCCACGAGTGCCGTGGTTGCGAGGATACGTGTCTTGAACGTCATGAGATAAGTCTCCCTTTGGTATTGAGTGGTGATCAGACGACAATCCGGCCCTGCAGGAAGTCACGCGCCTCCTGCGTCTCGGGTCGGGACAGAAACAGGTCCGCGGGGCCATATTCGTGCAGCCGGCCACGGTTCATGAAGATCACATCGTCAGCCAGACGCCCGGCCTGACCAAGGTCATGGGTCACGAAGATGATCTTTGTACCTTTGGCGCGTGCCTCCTGAACGATCTGTTCGATCTTCAGAACGGATGCAGGATCAAGGCTTGCCGTGGGCTCATCCATCAGCATGACCTTAGGCTCGGTCGCCAGGGCCCGCGCCAGCGCAAGCCTTTGCTGTTCGCCCCCCGACAACAGGCGCGCGGGCTGACGCGCATGATCCAGAAGACCGACATGATCCAAAAGCGCATCACGGCGCGCCGGATCCCGGACACCACGTGCCTTCAGTGCAAAATCCACGTTGGCCGCCACGGATCTGCGCAGCACAACGGGTTTCTGGAACACCATCGACTGATCGCGCCTCAGATCATCCGAAAGTGTCCGCCCGCCCCAGTGAACATGCCCCGAACTTGGCGGGATCAATCCGTGGATCAGCCTGAGCAACAGGGATTTCCCCGCCCCGTTCGGCCCCATGACCATGGTGATCCCGTCCGGTGACAAGGACAGGGTCACGTCACGGATCAAAGGCTTCTGGTCGATCGTCAAACTCAGATCGCTCGTGGTCAAGGCCCGGCTATCCGGCACCATCTGCGAAGCAGCGGCATCGGGCGCGCCGCGGCTCATCTCGGTATGCAAAGCAACATCACGCATAGGCATGGCGCACAGCCGTCATGCGCAGGGATTGGACCATTGCATTCACGCCAAGGGCGATCACCATCAGCACCAGACCAAGCGCCAGTGCCAAGGCCAGATCGCCTTTGGACGTCTCCAGCGCGATCGCCGTGGTCATGACCCGGGTCAGATGATCGATATTGCCTCCGACGATCATGACCGCGCCGACTTCGGCCACGGCGCGGCCAAAGCCTGCAAGCCCCACGGTCATGAGCGAAAACCTCGCATCCCAGATCAGCGCCCTGACCTGCTGCCAGCGCGACAGCACCAGCGAGCGGAACTGCTCGGAATATTCTGCATTGAGATCTTCGAGCACCTGCCGCGACAGCGCCATGACAATCGGCGTGATCAGGATCGTCTGCGCGATGATCATGGCCGTCGGCGTGTAGAGCAGCCCAAGAAAGCCCAGAGGCCCGGCGCGCGACAGGTGCAGATAGACGAAGAGGCCGACGACAACAGGCGGCAGCCCCATCAGCGCATTGAACAGGATCAATACGGCATTGCGCCCCGGAAACCGGGTGATCGCGACAAGCGCTCCAAGGGGCAGGCCGATGATGCAGGCAAGCGCCGTGGCGGTCAGGCTCACCTGCAAGGAAAGCG
Organism: Roseovarius litoreus; assembly: GCF_900142765.1. Classification (GTDB taxonomy): domain Bacteria; phylum Pseudomonadota; class Alphaproteobacteria; order Rhodobacterales; family Rhodobacteraceae; genus Roseovarius; species Roseovarius litoreus. The sequence continues at coordinate 17,074 of NZ_FRCB01000013.1, read as the reverse complement.
CAACGATCTCGACAAGGTCAGAATCGCCTGAGAAAACAAGCGACAAAGCCAGTCGAAACGCTTCGCTGAAATCCTGCAAATTTACCCCCCGATCCGATCTTTCCGGAAATTATGCAAAGTTTAACGTAAAATTGCGACCATCCGCAAGCACGGAAACATCCAACGTGATCCGTCGCTTGGAGGGGGACAGAGCCATCGCATCGACAGTGCGCTTTATTCCAGCGATTGATCAGAAGTCGCCACATGGCGGCTGACACCGGACAGCGCCTGGATACGTTGAATCCTGTTTATTGTGGGGTAGTGGCGCGACTGCAGCGCGATGTCGACGGAATGGCCGATGCAAACAGCAGCGCGATGTCGACCCTGCTCAAACCGCGAAAGCATCGCCAAAACGCTCGGCACGAAGCTGCGTTTCGCGGCTCAGGCACGCCGCGGGCGTCTTGACTGACACCCGCAGCGCGGTTTGTCTCAGCCCAAGGCCTCGTTGCAGCGCTTGCAGGTGCCGGGATGGGCGTGTGTGCCCACATCTGGCAGTATTTTCCAGCAGCGCTGGCATTTTTCGCCCATTGCCCGCTCGAAGACCACGCCAAGCCCTGCCACTTCGGGCATGCGGAACGCCTCGTTGGGTGCGGGATCACCGGTCAGCACGATATCCGAGGTGATGCAGACATCCTCGAAGTTGACCGCCTTCAGCGCGGCGAGCATGTCAGGGTCGTCCACATGCACCACCGGTGCCGCTTCCAGGCTGGCACCGATCACCTTGTCGGTCCGCTGGATTTCCAGCGCGGCTGTCACCACGCGGCGGGCCTGACGGACACGGGTCCATTTCGCAGCCAGCGCGTCATCGCGCCACTCGGAAGGGGTTTCGGGAATATCGGTCAAATGCACCGAGGACTCGTCGCCCGGATAGCGTTCCAGCCAGACCTCTTCCATTGTGAAGACCAGCACGGGCGCAAGCCAGGTGGTCAGCCGGTGGAACAGGATATCCAGCACGGTGCGTGCGGCGCGGCGGCGCGCGGTGTCGCCATCGCAATAGAGCGCGTCCTTGCGGATATCGAAATAGAAGGCGCTCAACTCGACCGTCGCGAAGTTGAAAAGCTGCTGGAACACGCCCTGGAAATCGTAGGCGTCATAGCCCTTGCGCACCACCTCATCCAATTCGGCCAGGCGGTGCAGCACCCACCGTTCCAGCTCGGGCATGTCCTGAAGATCCGTGCGGTCCGCCTCGTCGAAATGCGCCAGGGCGCCCAGCATGAACCGCATCGTATTACGCAGGCGGCGATACCCGTCGGCCACCCCCTTGAGGATCTCGGGGCCGATGCGCAGATCTGCAGTATAGTCCGACTGCGCCACCCAAAGCCGCAGGATATCGGCGCCATATTGCTTGACCACCTCTTCAGGCGCGACGGTATTGCCGAGCGATTTGGACATCTTGTTGCCCTTCTCGTCCAGCGTGAAACCGTGGGTCAGCACACCGCGATAGGGCGCGCGGCCAATGGTGCCGCAGGCCTGCAGCATCGAGGAATGGAACCAACCGCGATGCTGGTCGGTGCCTTCAAGATAAAGATCGGCCAGACCATCCTCGGACCCGTCCTCGCGGTCGCGCAGAACAAAGGCGTGGGTCGATCCGCTGTCGAACCAGACATCCAGAATGTCATCCACCTTGGTCCATTCGGCAGGGTCGTAATCATTGCCCAGGAACCGCTCCTTGGCGCCGGGCTTGTACCATGCGTCCGCACCTTCGGCCTCAAACGCCTCGAGGATGCGGGCATTCACCTTTTCGTCACGCAGCAGATAATCGGGGTCATTGGGCATGGCGCCGGCTTTGGTGAAGCAGGTGAGCGGCACACCCCAGGCACGCTGGCGGCTGAGAACCCAGTCAGGGCGCGCCTCGATCATCGAATAGAGCCGGTTGCGCCCGGTCCGCGGCGTCCATGTCACAAGCTGGTCGATCGAGGTCAGCGCGCGTTCGCGGATCGTCTTGCCATAGGTATCCTGGCCATCGCCCACAGGGCGGTCGATGGCGGCGAACCATTGCGGTGTGTTGCGATAGATCACCGGCGCCTTGGAGCGCCATGAATGCGGGTAGGAATGCTTGATCTTGCCGCGCGCCAGAAGGCCGCCCACTTCGATCAGCTTGTCGATGATGGCCTTGTTGGCGTTTCCTTCCTTGCCCTTGCGGTCAAGGATGAACTTGCCGCCGAAAAACGGCAAGTCAGCCCGGAAGCCGCCGTCATCCATCACGTTATAGGTGATGACCTGTTCCAGCATTCCCAGATCGCGATAAAGCTCGAACTCCTCCATCCCGTGGGACGGGGCGCAATGGACAAAGCCGGTGCCTTCCTCGTCTGTCACAAAATCGGCGGCGCGGAAATCGCGCGGATCGTCCCATTCGCCCTTCGCGCCATCGGCACCCGCGAGGGGATGAGCGAGCGACAGGGTCGACAGCTCATCGGCGGTGACGTCACGGACACGGGTCCACATACCATCCTCGAGCCGGGCGCGGGCCATTACGTCGGCGGCCAGCTTGTCGGCCAGAAGGAAACGGTCTCCGACATTGGCCCAGCATTCGTTCGGTGTGCCGGTGACCTCGTAGAGACCATAGGCAAAGCTGTCGCCGTAAACGACCGCCTTGTTGGACGGGATCGTCCACGGCGTCGTCGTCCAAATGACGACATTGGCACCTTGCAGATCACCTTCGGTCAGCACCTTGAACTTCACCCAGATGGTGAAGCTTTCCTTGTCGTGATACTCGACCTCGGCCTCGGCGAGCGCGGTCTTTTCCACGGGCGACCACATCACCGGCTTGGACCCCTGGTAGAGCGTCCCCGTCATGAGGAATTTCTGGAACTCCTCAGCGATGATCCGCTCGGCACGGAAGTCCATGGTAAGATAGGGTTTTTCCCACTTTCCCGTGATCCCGAGGCGCTTGAACTCGTCGCGCTGGATACCGATCCAGCCTTCGGCGAACTTGCGGCATTCCTGACGGAAATCGACCACGTCGACCTCGTCCTTGTTCTTGCCCTTGGCGCGATACTGTTCCTCGATCTTCCATTCGATCGGCAGACCGTGGCAGTCCCAGCCGGGGATGTAGCGCGCGTCGCGGCCCATCATCTGCTGGCTGCGCACGACCATGTCCTTGAGGATCTTGTTCAGCGCGTGGCCGATATGCAGGTGGCCGTTGGCATAGGGGGGGCCGTCATGCAGGGTGAAGGGCGCGCGGCCCTCGGCGCGGTCGCGGAGGCGGTCGTAGATGGCAAGCTTTTCCCAACGCTCCAGCCATTCGGGTTCGCGTTTGGGCAGACCCGCGCGCATCGGGAAGTCGGTCTGCGGCAGGTTCAAAGTGTCTTTGTAGTCGGGCATTTCGGCGCTCATAGGGGCGTCCTCTGTCACAGCGATGTCTGAAAAAACGGTGGTGGCGCAATGGCTTACGCCAGAAGTCCCGGCAACTCCGACCAGTCAGAGCGCCGGGCCCGTAATTCGGGAGATGATCGCCGGTATCCACATCATGGGGGGGGTTATAGGGATGGGTGCGGGATTGGTCCAGTGGGTGCTTGCACGACGACCAAAGGCGGGCCACATAGGGGGCATGAGTACCGCCCTGCCCCCGCGCTTCGAGATCACGCGGCCCGAGATCGACCGGGTCGTGAGAGCGTTCTACGCGGCCGCCCGAACTCACCCCGGACTGGGGCCGGTGTTCGCCGCGCATGTCGACGACTGGCCGGCGCATGAGGCGAAAGTCGTTGATTTCTGGGCAAATTCCATCCTGCACGAGCGCAGCTACACGGGCAATCCGGTGGCGGTGCATGTCCGGGCGGGCAACGTCAAGCCGGGGATGTTCTCGACTTGGCTGGGCCTGTTCGACACGATCCTGAAGGCCGAATTGCCGCCCGAGAAGGCCGCCGCATGGTCGCATCTGGCGCACCGGATCGGCCGCTCGATGCGCGCGAGCGTGGTCGAACGGGAGACCCTGCCCGGTGGGATCCCCAAGCTCAGGTGAGTACAATCCGTACGAAACCTACGCGCGTTTGGGACGAAACCCGGGTCTGATCCCGGGATTTGTGTCCATCCCGTACGCAAATCGCTTTGAATTGGGGGAGACGGCCGCAACCGGGCGGCGCGATTTCGACATCGCGTGGGCAGGACTTTGGAAAATCCTGCATCCGTTGGATGGGGTTAGCGGCCCTAAGCCGTAGTTTGTAGATGCCGCGGCGAGCCCAAAGTCGCCGATGCTGCGCAACGTTTAAATGTCTGGTTCTGACGCGAGTAGAGTATGTTGCGAACGGTGGTCTTATCTTTTCTTTACCAATTGTGAATAGAACCTGCCTCGCACGCACTCGGAGGCTCCATGCAACACAGTTTCAGCGATTTCCTCCGGCATGGTGGCGACAGCCAGTACAGAATAGCGCAGCGACATGGTCGTCTGGTTGGCTACCGCTTGGGATTGTCGCTCAAATCCACTTTCCCAGACTATTCCGCTTTGCGGGCCGGTTTCAGCGAACGCCTCGATCAGGTGACTGCTGAAAACACCCTGATGCTGCTGAACGCGCTGACGCCGCCTGACTCGGTGCCAACTTTTTCGCCATCCGATTTGCGAGATGTGTCCGATGCAAAGACGGAAGCGCTCAACGCATGGGACGCTCGGCTTGAGAGCATATACAGCGAGTATCAAAATCATCCGCAACGGCTTAGGCCGCTTCGAACGGCCATGGAAGAACGCCTTTTGCGCGCCTTTGCAGGACTGATCAATCAACTCCGGCAGGAAGACCTTGGCATTGAGAGGTATGTTTGGCGCTCGCAGGACGATCCCAAGGTGCGCGATAGCCATGCAGAATATGACGACAAGGTGTTTCGTTGGGACGATCCCCCGGCGGGCGGGCATCCTGGCGAGGCGCATAACTGTAGGTGTTATGCGGAACCGATTGCCCCAGCACCTCAAGACAATGTATTTCTTGCCGACTTCGACGTCAGCGTTCCTCCACAGGATTTGTTAGAACATGAAGTTCGGGGAGGGCATACCATTGCTCAACACGTAGGAAAGAGCGACGATTTCCTGCTGAGATCTGTCACAACTCCTCGCGTTCGCTCTCCATTTCTTAACCTTTATCGCTATCGCCATGGGTCATTTTCATCGCTTGAGGCCGCGCTTAAGTTGACGAACTCCAACCTTGCCAACAATGCTGCCCTAGTCGAAGACGTTGCTAGCGGAAGAAGAAACAGGGCATTCTTAAAAAGCGAATTCGCTTCGCCGACAGGAACGGAGGCGTTCCGAGTGACACAACGACGCTCATCCCCCGCAATTCTTCGACAGACGTTTGGTGTCGGAACTGTTATCGAGCATGCCCCAGATATGCCCGATGGCTTTATCATTATCACTTCATATCAAAGGAGGGACTGATATGAAGCCACCACAGTCCTTTTATGATTTTACGCTGCAGCTTCACCAAGACCTGGACCTTATCTATCCGGAGTGGGATTCAGACAAGCCCGGCGCACGCTATGCGATCTATGAAGATTTTCGGCAGGGATACGGTGATCAAGCAGTCCTTGAACTGTCTAAGTACGGCGAGAAACTCCTAGCCGATGACAAAATTGACCTGGGCACACTTTGGTTCAATGAATCGAAGGCTGATTGGGTCATTCAAGATCAAGGCGTTCGTTTCCTTTTTCGAGACTTTTTGGGCTGGGCGGCTTCACTATCTTAGGCCGCTTTTCAATGCAGAAACTCTCATAGCCGACATTGGGGCAAACGCAGCGAATTTACACTTCGTCCCGCTTAGCGGCCATTCGTGCAAGGAGCAGCCATCAACCGCTCCCCGACCTAACGTAACAGCTGCTGCGTTTGCCGCCTGAGGTCGCAAAGCGTGTTTTGCCGACGCCCCGTTATTGCACTGATCCGATCGCTCAAATGACGGGCACCCGTACTGCCGGTGCGTTGGGCGAACCGGCAGGGCATGGTTTGCATATTAGGACGGTTCCGGACGGTACGGCGCGTCGGCTCAATCCACATCCTTTGACTGTCTGTATGTTCCTTTCCTGAGCCGCAGGCTGTCCTCAATGATCGAGGCAATCGCGGCCACGCAGACCAGAAAACCCGATATCGGAACGATGGCGATGGCATATTTCTTGGGCATGTAATTGGGCTTGAACACGATGCCGCCGTCCTCCCATGTGAAATGCCACATTTCCCAGTATTTGCCGCCCATGGTCGCCACAGCCTCAAGCCCCCAGATGATCATTACGAGCCCGAGACAGAAGATTACGGCAGTCCAGAACTGCTGGACGCAAAAGGCGACCTGCCGGGGAAGCCAGTTGTAAATCAGGTCCAGTGCGATGTGATCCTTGTCGCGTACCGTCAGGGCCAGGGCAAAGAATACCAGCCAGATATTGCTGAGCACGGTCAGCAGGTCGCCCCAGATCGGCGGATTCTTGAAAACATAGCGCATCACGACCGAATAGACGGTGAATGCCACCATCATCACAAGTAACGTCGCACAAAAGGCGGTCAGGGTCTTTTTGACAGCCCGGTCGATGAACTGGATGACCGAAATCATTGTGAGCCCCTCCAAGCCGTCATCCTCCGAAGCCCAGGACGCGTGGCAAATACATGGTGAAATCCGGCACGATGATCAGGACGAACAACAGGACGAAAAGGGCGGCCAGATAGGGCAGCATCGCGATGGCGACCTTTTCGAGCCGAACTTCCGCAATGGCGCCTGCTGTAAAGAAGGCGACACCAACGGGCGGGGTGACCGATCCGATCAGGAACCCGACGACAACGACCAGCGCGGCCTGCACGTCCGGATAGCCGGCCTTGACCATGACATCCACCAGCACGGGGCCGACGACGATAATATTGGCCGCTGAGTCCATGACCATGCCCAGCAGACATATGAACAGGACCAGGACAAGTGCGAATACGAAAGGATTGTAGGTATAGCCAAGCAGCCATTCCTCCAGCTGTCCGATTGCACCGAGCGATGTCAGAAGCCAACTGAAAGGGCCAGACGCCGCGATGATGATAAAGACGAGGGCCGAGCTACGGAAGGCACGGACCAAGGCGCTCTTGCAATTGGTCCAAGTAATGGTCCGGTAAATGAAGACACCGACGACCAGGGCGATTGTCGCGGTCAGTGCGCCGGCCTCGACGACGCCGGCAATGCCAAAGACGACCGAGCCGACCAGCACGATCGGTATCAACAATGCGAAGGATGACCGGTAACTGGCGACGGCGATACCTTTCAGGCTGAAGGGCTCTTCGCTGCGTTCAAAATTTCTTCGCCTTGCGATCACATAGTTGATCACCATCAGCAGCCCGCCGATCATAAGACCCGGGACAATCCCCCCGGCAAAGAGTGCCCCTACCGAGATCCCGGCAGCGTTGGCGAGAATGATCATCATGATCGAAGGCGGAATAATCCCTCCGATGGTTGAACTGACCGCAGTGATCGCGGCGGCGAATTCAGGCGGGTATCCCGCCTTTTTCATGCCGGGAACCAACAGGGAGCCGACTGTAGCGGTGTCGGCAACGACCGATCCGTTCATGCCGGCAAAGAACATGCTGACCAACACATTGGCCTGAGCCATGCTGCCGCGCATCCGCCCGATGATGCGCCGGCTGAGATCCACCAGACGGTCGGTTATGGTGGCCGATGTCATCAATTCGCCCGTCAGCATGAAGAACGGAATCGCGGTAAGCGGGACCGAGTCGATCGCTTGGAACATCTGGCTTGGGATCAGGATCATCGGGGCCGCATCGGTGATCAGGATATAGACCACCGGAATCAGGATCATGGTGAAGCCAACCGGAGCGCCCAGCATGATCATCACGACCAGGATCGTCAGTAGCGCGATGCTTTCCATAAAGTGCCGTCCTATTCGTGATACGGGAACCGTAGTCATCTTCCGCGACAATGGTGGCGCGAAATCGGTCCACGCCACCATGCATCATACGCGATTGGGCAGTTTTACAGTGCGCCGGCTTCTTCCAGCTGGACGATGAAGCTGTCCATGCCCTGCTCCTCCAGAACCCGCCTGGCGGTTTCCGGATCGTAGGTGCCCTTTGCGTTGAGCCACGCATCGATCGCACCCGCGCGCCAAAGTGTAAGTTCCTCTTCGGTCGGCACGTACCAATCCTTGGCGGTTTTCTTGATCTCCGCTTCGCCTGCCTCGACCCAGGCCCGATCGAGTTCCTGGACCTTTTCACCAAAGGCCTTGGCTGCCACATGCAACCATTCGCGTTCTTCCTCGCTCAGTGCATCATACTGTCGCTTATCGATCGAAAGCTGGTTGCCCGACCACGACCCGCCGATTTCCGTGAAATAGGGCGCAACTTCATGCAGCTTGGCAACGTACTGCCAGGGCGTGGCGACGTATTGGCCCGAAACAACGCCGGTTTGCAGCCCCTGATACAATTGTCCCCAGTCATAGGGTACCGGGACGGCGCCCCAGTTCTTGACCAGCGTGTATTCGATAGGACTTTTGGTCACGCGCCACTTGATGCCTTCCATGTCAGCCGGAACACGTACCGGCCCATGAGCGTTGCCCAACTGCCGAAAACCTCCGCTTGAATAGACGGTCAAGCAGACATGTCCCGCCTCCTCGGCGGCGATCTGGCATTGCTTTTCGGCCAGCCACTCGGACGAAATGCGGTCGGCGTCCTCGATGCTCTTGAAGATGTACGGCAGGTCAAAAATGGCCAGTGCGGTGCCGAAGTTGCCGAAATTTGCGGTTGAACTTGTCCAGAGCGTCAGAAGGCCCTGGTTGGCCTGCTCGCCACAGGTCTGTTCGCTGCAAAGTGATTTGCGATAGTGCGGTTCGATCGTCAGCTTGCCGCCAGACTCTCTTTCAAGTGTCGGGATCAGCGCCTGGTCAATCGCATCGCCAATCGGCATCCCGATGAAACCGACCGTTCCCAGTTTCAGTACTTTCTCTGCGGCAGCGGCCTGTGCAGACAAAGCCAGTGCACTTGCAAGGCAGAATGCCTTCCCCATCGTCATTAGTTTCATCTTTTTCCACTCCCATCGTTGGATGTTCATTGCGCACATCTTTCCCCGCGGCTCGGGGCAAAGAAAGTGACAGATGATTTGAAAACAGGGGACAGATCGAAATGAGCCTGACAGTCTGTTCCGTATGGCGCTATGGTTTGCCTATGCTGCCATTTTCTTGGAAGGGGAGATCTCTTGGCTTCGGTTTCGCCCAGGTTCTTGAAGCTCCCGGAGACTTCGCAACTCAGCCTTCGGGACCAGATTTGCGAGGTGGTCAGCTCCGCGATTACATCGGAAGCCCTCGCGCTCGATCGGCCGTTGCCGTCGTGCCGAGAGTTGGCAGAGCAGTTGGGCGTGTCGCGCAATACCGTCTTTGCCGCTTATAACCGGCTGGTGGATCTCGAACTGCTGGTGTCGCGTGATCGCTCAGGCTATTTCGTGGCGCCGCAAATGGCGGGCCTGAAAAAAGTGAGCTCCCGAACAGCAAGCACCCCGCAACAAGAGGTGCCTTGCCCCGTCACTTTTCAAACCAAGAACCTTATGCCGATCGTCAATCCGCTGGACTGGAACGCATATCCTTATCCGTTCATCTATAATCAGATTGATCCTGATCTATTTCCGGTTGATGGCTGGCGAGAATGCACCAGGCAGGCTCTGGGCCGCAAAAAAATGACCGTCTGGGCGAGCGACTCGGTCGAAAGCGATAGCCCGCAACTGATCAAGCAATTGCGCCAAAGACTGCTCAATACACGCGGCATCTATGCGAATGAAGACGAGATATTGATCACCCTGGGGTCACAAAACGCATTGTACATTCTGGGTACGATCTTTGCCCATTCGGCAAAGCCGGTCGCCTTGGAAGATCCAGGTTTCTTTGGCGCCCGCAACGCGTTTCGTCTCGCAGGGATTGAAATGATCGGCGTGCCGATCGACAGCGATGGACTCATCCCCAGTGCGATACCTGCCGGGTGTCAACTTGTGTTCACAACACCAAGTCACCAGTTTCCGACCATGGTCACCATGAGCCAGCAGAGGCGGGAAGAGCTGCTGCAAACCGCCGAGGCCAAGGACTTCTTGATCATTGAAGACGATTACGAGGCGGAAATGAACTACGTCGCCAAATCGTCGCCGTCCATACGCTCGATGGATAAGACGGGCCGCGTGATCTATGTGGGCAGCCTGTCCAAGACCATTTCTCCCGGTATTCGCCTTGGGTTCATCGTCGCTCATCGTGACATCATCCGCGAAGCCCGGGTCGCGCGCGGCGTCATGATGCGACATCCGCCGACGATCGTGCAGGAGATTGTCGCCCTGTTCTTTCAACTGGGACATTACGATTCACATTTGCGAAACATCGAGAGGCGTTACAACAAGCGCTGGCACACGATGAATCGGGCAATAACCAAGCACTTGGGCATGTTGCTTCGCACCGACTCGGAGGGTGGTACGTCTTTTTGGCTTACTGGGCCGGACGGGTTCGACGCATCAGAATTGACCAGGCGCCTGCGGGAAAAGGGCGTTCTCGTTGACCGCGGCCAGGATTATTACCTCAAGAACGATGACAAGCGCAGTTTCCGGCTGGGTTTCGCCTATGTTCCGGTTTCAAAACTGGAAGCCGGGGTTGAGATCATAGCGGATGAGGTCCGCGCCCTGCTCTGATGCCGCCGCTTCATCTGTCCCTTCGAATTTCCTGACCTGTCTCTCGTCCAATTCGGTCTGAACCCGTTAACTGGCCTGATCGGTGCAAACGAAAAGCGGCATCGCGTGGGAGAAATCATGTTGGGAAAGCCAGTTGTGAAGGATCGAACGATACAAGGCAATCCGGTCACCCCGTTCGAATGCCAAGTTTCCGACGAGGTTTTGGAGGCAATTCGGGCGCGCGTTGTCGAGTTTCCCTGGCACGAGATGCCGGATGATGGCGGCTGGAGCTACGGTGCCAATCTCGAATACATGAAAGAGCTTTGCGCCTATTGGGTTGAGGAGTTCGACTGGCGCGCACAGGAAGCCCGGTTGAATTCCTTTCCGCAGTTCAAGGCGGATGTGGATGGAATCGACATGCATTTCATCCATGAGCCGGGCAGTGGGCCTGATCCCATGCCCTTGATGATCAGTCACGGTTGGCCCGGATCAGTTGCCGAGTTTTTTGATCTGATCGAGCCTCTTGCTCATCCCGAGCGTTTCGGCGGCGATGTCGCAGATGCCTTTACGGTCATCGCGCCGTCATTGCCCGGCTTCGCGTTCTCCGGGCGGCCGCCGCGCCCCTATGGCCCTCGCAAAATGGCAAGCATCATAAACAAGCTCATGACCGATGTGCTTGGATTTGAAGGCTATCTCGCGCAGGGCGGAGACTGGGGCGGCGCGATTTGTTCGTGGCTGGGATACGAGCACGCTCCGTCCTGTTCAGCCATCCATATCAACGTGTTGACGATGCGCCATCCAGATGGGCCGCAGACACTCGAAGAGATCGCCTGGGCGAAGCAGTTTGAAGAAGATCAGGTCATGCAGAATGGCTACCGGATCCAACAGGCCACACGGCCACAAACACTGAGCTATGCGATGATGGACAGCCCTGTCGGTATCGCCGCTTGGCTGGTGGAGAAATTTCATGATTGGTCCGATGTGCCACCGGGCGAAATAGAACGCGCGCATAGCAAGGACGACTTGCTGACCAATATCATGATCTACATCCTCACCCGGTCCTTCAACACAGCCTCCTGGATCTATTACGGGCGGCGCGAAGAAGGTGGTCGCATTCTGTCGCCCGAAGGCAGGCGTGTGGAAGTGCCGACGGGTTGCGCGGTTTTTCCTGCCGAGATGCTGCGGTGGCCACCCAGATCCTATGCCGAGCGCATCTACAACATTACCCATTGGACCGAGATGCCGTGCGGCGGCCATTTCGCCGCGATGGAAGAGCCCGGGATGCTCATGGGCGACATTCGGACATTCGCGCGCACCCTGCGCGGTTCATAGCACGGAGACAACCATGACGCTCTCTTATCCCGAGTTTCAGGCCATTGCCGACAAGGTCAAACCGAATGGCCAGGCCTTTATCGACGGCAAGTTTTGTAATTCAGCGGACGGGGACAGGTTCGAAACAATCAACCCCGCGACCGGGCAGATCCTGTGTGACGTCGCGCATTGCAAATCCGCCGATGTGGACCGTGCCGTGGCCGCCGCGCGCCGAGTGTTCAACGCCGGCATATGGTCACGGGCCGAGCCGGAAGAGCGCAAGGAGGTTCTTTTGAAGGTGGCCAGGCTGGTGCGCGACCATGTCCATGAACTGGCCGTTCTGGAAAGTCTCGACACCGGAAAAACGATAAAGGACTGCATGGAAGAAATCGGCACCGAGGTGCCGAAATTCTTCCAGTGGTATGCAGAACTCGCCGACAAGACATTCGGCAAGATCGCTCCTACAGGACCGGGGACACTGGCGCTCATCACCAAAGAGCCCGCAGGGGTGGCCGGTGCCGTGCTTCCCTGGAATTTCCCTCTCGTTATGGCTGCGTGGAAAATCGCGCCCTCTCTCGCGGTTGGCTGCTCAGCGGTGATCAAGCCGGCCGAGCAGACGCCTCTGTCCGCCATTCGACTGGCGGAATTGATGCAAGAGGCAGGTGTCCCGGATGGCGTGATCAACATCGTGCCGGGTTTTGGCGAAACGGCGGGGGCGGCGATTGGCCTACATAATGACATCGATACGGTATCGTTCACCGGATCAACGGATGTTGGCCGCATGTTCATGCGGTATTCCGGCGACAGCAATCTTAAAAGCATTGGCCTCGAGATGGGCGGCAAAAGCCCGTTCATCGTTTTGGATGACGCCATGATCGGTAACGATCTGATCGAACACGCGGCCATGTCAGCCTTCTGGAACGGCGGTCAGAACTGTTCTGCCAATATGCGCCAATTGATCGCCGCGCCGCTGGTCGAGGAGTTTGCCGCCCGCATCTCTGACCGGGTCAAGGCGTTCAAATTGGGCGATCCGCTGGATCCGGCAACGGATATCGGCTCGATGATCACCAAGGACCACAAGGACATGGTCATGCGTTACATTCAAAGCGGTCTAGACGATGGCGCGCTTATGACAATGGGCGGAGACAGCGATCTGCCCGGCTATTTCATCAAGCCAACCGTATTTCGGAATGTTACCCCGGACATGAAGATCGCCCGCGAGGAAATCTTTGGGCCAGTTCTGGGCATCATGCCGATAAACAGCGCCGAGCAAGCGTTGGAAATCGCCAGCGACACCGACTATGGCCTGCACGCAACCGTGTTCACGCAGGATATCGACCGCGCCTTGCACATGGCCCGCTCTTTGCCTTGTGGCACCGTTTCCGTGAATGGATTTTCCGAAGGCGACATCAAGACGCCTTTCGGCGGATACAAGCAATCCGGCTCCCTGGCCCGCGACAACGGCACCGAGGCCCTAGATCAATACTTGCAAACCAAAACGATCTGGATCCAGTCGGCATCCGGCTGAGTCAAATCGAAAGCCTGCATCCGGAAACCGCCACAGCGGTGCCATCGCCGCCAAACCCATATGCGTCAGGTATCGACTACCAGTCACCCCGGAAACAGGAAACGGCCTGCTTGAAAGCCACCCTGACCTGACTTTGAGCATCTGCTACGCCTGCTGCGATGCAGCCCTTGAGACCGGGCCTTCGCTGCAAAAGGAACATCTTGAGATCGGTTAATCCAATCGATGCGGGCTTTGTGTTCGGCCTAACGGATGTCCATTTTCAGAGCTGCGCGATCCGTCAGATAGGGCAGCCGTGCCTGGGCGGCTGATACTTTGTCCAGCTGCAACGTACCATAGATTACCTGAGCTTGCGTGTTTGCGCGCGCCAGTTCATGGCCGTCCGGAGTTGCGATAAAGCTTTGACCCAGAAAGGTCATGCCATGTTCGCTGCCCGCGCTGTTCGCATACGCAAGAAAGACTCCGTTTTCATAAGCGCGCGTCGGGATCATGCGTTGTGCGACCCATTCCCACTGAGCGCCAAGGGCAGTAGGCACCAGCACAAGCTCAGCCCCCATCGAGGCCACATGCCGCACGGTTTCCGGGAATTCAGCGTCATAGCAAATCAGTGTTGCTATACGCACACCGCGATACCAAAAAAGCGCGCACCCTTGTCCGGGTGAAAAATGATCCCCTTCGAAACCCGGCGGAATAGCCAGTTTGCGGTGACTGCCCAAACGCGCCCCGTCCGGCCCTATGCATTGTGCCGCATTGAAGATCACCCCTCGGTCCAGTTCGGGGAACCCATAGTGGATTGCGACACCGTGACTTTTGGCAAGAGCCGCAACAGCCTGGGCAATGTATCCGTCGGCGGGTTCCGCGCGCGCGGCGACTTGCGCACCGATGTTGTAGCCGCTGGCAAAAAGCTCGGGCAGGAGCAAAAGGTCGGCCTCTTCGGCAGCGACTTCGGGCAGCACGCCCGACAACCAATCGAGGCGACAACGCACCGTGTCCAGATCAGCCGGCGCTTGACCGACGGCAAGTCGAAACGAGCGGCTCAACCTCAGCTGTCCGTAACCAAGAGTGTTCGGGGATATTCGGTGATGTAGTCGAACCCCTTTTCGGTCACCACAATAGAGTCGCCAATACGCCCGGCGGTCACTCCATCGACGGAGATGCCGCCATCGACAGCAAAGGTCATTCCGGGCTGCAGGATTGTGGTGTCGCCAGCTTTCAACTCTGGTGCCTCAAGATAGGCCACACCAATCGACCGCCCGGTGCGATAGCCGGTTTCATACCCACGTTCGGCGTAAACCTCGTTTGCTGCTGCGGCCACATCCTGTGCTTCGACACCGGGTCGGATGGCGGCGAGTGCTGCCTGTTGGGCGTCAATCGCGGCTTGTTGCACGCGGGCAGCATCGTCGCGTATTTCGCCGATGTGGAACATCCGGTCAAAGCCCAGTTTGTATTGCTTGAATTGCGCCATGTTGCAAAAGCAAAAATATACCGGATCAGCGCGTTGATACGCCCGGACCGAGGCACGGCGGTGCACCATGGATGTGTCTTTGCCGCTTTGCAGGATTTGCAGGTTGTGAATCATCGGCGAGACGAACCTGTCCCAGCCCTTGTCCGTCAGAAATGTCGCGGCCTTGCGCGACCCAGCCTCGATCACGGCAAGCGCGCTTTCATACTCCTGAGCGCCCTCTTGCAGGCTGAGATGCGCGGCCTTCATCATCGCGCCCGCAACCTGGCCTGCTTCTTTCATCACCTGAATTTCAAACGGGGTTTTGATCATCCGCATAGCTCCGAGGACCGGCGAGATATCCTTGACCGGCACACCGGGATAGGTTTCGTCCAGGTAGTTGCGCACAATTGCCGGGATGCTGTTGCGCTCTACCCAGATCTCATCCGGCTTTTCGCCCAAAGCGCCCGCTAGGGCCCGTCCCCAGGTGCGCTGCCCCATGTCTTCCCATGTGCGTATATCTTCGACCCAGGTCATCGCAGCGACCATTTCGCTTTCCATCAGAGGCGTGATCACGATGGGCGCCTCATCGGCATGTATGACCAACATGGTTGGGCGGCCAAATTCGATACCCAAATACCCCCAAAATCCCGAGAGATAAGCGATGGAGCTTTCATCCGTGAAAACCGCGCGCTGGATGCCGAGGTCCTTCATCCGGGCCTGAAGGGCGAAAGTGCGGATTTTGGCTTGGTCGAGCATGTGCGTTTCCTGGATTGGGGGCCGGGTAGGTATGTCGAATCCTTAAGCTGCATACAGGTTTGGAGTCAATTTCAATAAAATACCGATTCTTGTTACGAAATTGACGCTGGTGTATGCACCTTTGGCAAAGGAGACCTGCATGACCCTCTCGCAGAAAAGCACCGCACCAGACATCAAAACTACGGCCGAAACCATCCAGACCGAGATTTTGCAGCGGATCTGTTTTCTGGATTACCCTCCAGGCACTCAATTGAAAGAGGCTGAACTGGCAGCTGAATTCGGCGTCAGCAGAACTCCGATACGCGATGCGATCGGCCGCATCAGTCATCTCGGCCTGGTGGAAACCCGTAATGGTGTGGGCACAGTCGTGGTCGCACTGTCAGCCGCGCAAATCCGCCATGTCTATGACATGCGGCTTGAGCTTGCGCCGATGATCGGCACCATGTCCCCCCGCGGCATCACCGAGACTGATTGCGAGATCGGACAGACATTGCTGCAGGACGCGAAAGTTTTGTGCAGCGCATTCGATTCCCGGAAATACATCGAGATCAATCATCGCCTTCATGTGCTGATCACCAGCCTGATCGGCAATGGGACTTTGAGGTCATTTTGGTGGCAGACCTATTGCCAGGCAGCCAGCACCTGGTACCTGGTGAGCAGCCAAAGGGACTTGGAAATGGCTCGGGCGCTGGTGGCGGAACTTGGCGAGATAAACACCGCGTTGGAGCTGGGCGATGTCACGGCCATCGGGTTTATCCAGAGAACCCATATAGGATATGGCTACCAACGGATCAAAACCCACTTGCTGTCGAGGGAAGGGGAATGACCAGCGTTTATCGTATGGCTGATGTCATGATCCGGCGATCGGAAGATGGCTCAGTCGCTTTCAACGCAAGGCGGCCACATGCGCGGAGTGCCGCATCCGGTACATTGGGCTCGGTGCGGCCTTGCGGCGTTGCAGGGAATTTCGTCGTTTTCCAGCCGACTGCGCCAACCGCCTGCTGAACGGCGCAAACCCGCTGCACGCCTCCACTCCTCTTGGGCTGCCGGGGCCGGCAGCAAAGTGGCATCACGAGTTATTTGAAGCCAGATACTTGGATCTAGAAAAATTGTTTAGTTACCGCCGCTTGTTGCAAGAACTCTGACATTTCCCGCTGTCGTTTTCCGGGCCCTTCAGCCCATTCCCCCAAGTTGTTCGCAATGTGGGTCGATGCGGCTGGATGAAACCCATGGGGTCACCAGGACGGCGCCGCAAGAGATTGACGGGGCCTGTAAAATCGTAGCGAATTGTGGAAGCCACACTTCCAAACCAGAGAACCCGTCAGGGAGGGCCTGTGAAACCGGCGGCATTCTTTCGCATCATCGGACCTGTATGTGTGCCGAGCCTCTTGCTGGGTCTGGGATTTTTCGCCG
>NZ_FRCB01000012.1 GCF_900142765.1 Roseovarius litoreus | reverse complement strand
AGATAGTCGTTGCCGCACCAGACGGTGATCGGCTGCTCGGTGCCGTCGGGACGGCGCCATGTGGCATGCGGAAACTGGCCATTGCGGCGTTCGATATCGATGAAGGTCCGGTAGCGGCCTTCCTGATGCAGACGATCAAGGGCAGCATCGAGATAGAGATCGCGACCACGCTGGCAGCCAAGGCAGCCGGAGCATTTCGAGCGGGGGGGTGTCTGGGTCTGTGTCATGCCGGCCTTCCTGCAAGATGCGTGCTGATCCATTGGTGTGCAGGAAAGCTAACGGCGCTGCGGGCCGGACCACAGATGAGAAGGTCCAAGCGAAACTCATACCAAGGTCCAAGACGGGGTCGGCACTATGACTGGCGACCATGCGGACCAAGGGGGACGCGACGGCAAACGACCCTGAGCGGTGAAGCGTCAGGGCCGGAAGACCGGAAAGCCGGAGCATATGGGCTTCGAGACAAAGGGGCGCGGCGCGTTCGCGAATGCCTGAGACGCCATTACGAACGCGCCGCTGAATGGCCGGGCGTTAGGGAACCATGGCCAGACCATTCTGGGACGGGGGCGCCGGGCGGCCGCCCCCGAAAACCGGGGTCAGACCCCGAGACGCTGCGCTTCCAGAACCACCTCGAGGCGGTTGGCTGCACCAAACTTGTCCTTGAGAGAGCCGACATAGTGTTTGACGGTTTTCTCGCTGATTTTGAGCTCGACCGAAATCTGACCGTTGGTCATGCCCTGCATCAGATGGCGGACCACCTGGCTTTCGCGGGCGGTCAGGCGCAGGCGCTCGGCCTCTTTGCGCTTGGCTTCGGCCTGACGCAGCTTGGCGAAGATATCCATCGCCATGTCGGGCTGCACGTAGTTGTCGCCATTCATGACGCGGCGCACCGCCATGCACAGATCGGCCAGCTCACTGTTATAGGTCAGGATCCCCGATGCCCCCGCATCCAGAGCCTCGACAGCTGTGTCGATGCCCTTCTCCGAGCAGAAGGCCAGGATGCGGACGGTCTCGCAGCTTTTGCGGAACGCGCGCAGGGTCTTCATCGGCTGGTCCAGCGACCCCAGGTCCACGATCACCACCTCGAACCGTTCATTGGCGCATTTTTCAACGGTGTCAGGTGTGAACGCGGCAGCGCATTTCAGATCGAAAGACTCGCAGGAAGATATCAAATGTTCGAAACCGGCACGCGTAAAGGCGTGATCGCAAATCACCATCGTTCTATACATGTCTCGTCCCCATAAGTTCGGCGCGCCCGCAGCAGCAGCGTCTGCGCACCTGTTCCCATGTCAGGTTGGTTTCCGTTTCCCCCAACGGAATCTGCAGGGTCGTTGTCCCATTCCGGGCCTTGAAATCCGAACTATCTTTGGAAAGTGGAAAGTCTTTGGCGCTTATGGCAAGTGGGCAAAAGTCGCATCACGCAACTCAAACGAAGCGCCTGAGAAGACGTTTCGGACGGGCCAAAGAGCAAGGGATTTAGTTTAATTAATTGATTTTGCGTATTTTTAAAGACATCCGACCTTTGAACCGGATAATG
Source organism: Roseovarius litoreus (assembly GCF_900142765.1). Taxonomy (GTDB): domain Bacteria; phylum Pseudomonadota; class Alphaproteobacteria; order Rhodobacterales; family Rhodobacteraceae; genus Roseovarius; species Roseovarius litoreus. The sequence continues at coordinate 96,293 of NZ_FRCB01000012.1, read as the reverse complement.
GTCCGACGTGATCTGCGACAATGGTCTCGCAAGACCAGGGCGCTTGACCTAAAGACACCGCCGAGACCCTTGGTCGAGCAAGAGTTTGGACTTTGGTCCTAGTCCGGGGTAGCGGCGATTGGGACGCTTTGTGATATCCCCCGAGTCCGGTGTGTTCGATTCGCAGCATGGTGGCTGTCTGAACGAAACAGGTGTGCTGACCACACCATCGCACAGGGGCTTTGACACCCATGCAAGACAGATGTGCCTTCTCGATGCCGCGGATCCCGGCTGATGCCTGCGCGGAGCGGACAGCGCACAGGGCGCGCGCCGCCTGCATGGTTTGCCCCATCGATGGAGGCTGACCATGTTTCGCGATGAATCCCTTGGGAAGGTCGTGATTGTGCTGATCACGCTGGCGGGCGCGGAATTGGGCATCATGCTGGCCTTGGCCAAGCTCGAGCCGCGGATGCCCTGGCTGACAGAGAAGATATGGGGCGAGGCGATACTGGATGCTGTGCTGCTGTTCTGCATCATGGCGCCTGTGTTCTACTGGCTGCTGATCCGGCCGCTGCAACGGTCGAACGCCATCAAGCTGCGCTTTCTGGACATGGTGAGCGACGATCTGAGGAACCCGCTGAATGCCTTGCAGGGTATTGCCATGGCATCGCGGGATGATCCGCCGCTTCCCGAGGGTCTGGATGAGATGCGCGAGGATGCGTTGCACTGGATGCAGTTGCGGGTGGACCGCGTGGTGGCCTTCAGCACGCTGGAGGCGGGAGCAAAGCTGTCGGCGGCGGGGGCATCGGATCTTGCGGGCTGTGCCGAAGAGGCAAGGCGGCGCTTTGGGTTCATGTTCACGACCTGCGGGCAACGGCTTGATATCGGCCATGACGGGCCGCCCGTTGAGCTGAGTGCGGTGGAGAGCGAAACCCTGATGCAATTGTTGTTCTCGATGCTGGAAATCGCCCGCATGTCAGACGAGGGACAAACGACCCTTGTGACATTTGGCCATGGGCAAGGCAGGCGGGGGCAGAACGGGGTCTGGGTGACGGTCGCACAGGCAGGCGAAAAGACCGCTGGTGCGGATGCGACCTGCGCCGCGACCGGCCCGTTCGAGCGGATGAGACTGGCCCGCGACATCCTGGAGCATATGGCCGCGCGCGCGCATTGCGATTACCGTTGGGATGCGGATCGCACGCAAGTGCTGTGGATGCCGGTCGGGCGACCGGACCAGGAGGCTTTCGCCTGATCCGGCCATGGGCATGCGGCCCTTCATCCGAACAGAAATTCGTCGAAGAAGGGCTGCTGTTCGGGCTGCGCTGTGCCGTTGGCGAACTCGGAGGCAAGGTCATAGGCATCTGCACCGATGGCCGCACCGGCGCTGAGCCCGTCGAGATTGCCGTCGCTGAAGTGAATCCCGCCATAAATCCGCGAGAAGCCGGCGTCGTTGGCGGCCTGCGAGAACGTGTCCCATTCGAAGATGTATGTCTGGGTCGGCAGCGCGGCATCGAAGGCGCTGGTGCCTGAGGCAACCGTGACTTGCGCGTCGAAGTGATCGGAGCCGGTGAAGGCGGCCAGCACTGCGGCGCCGGCACCGGAAAACGTGCTGTGTCCCGAGGTATATTCCGCGAAGGGCGGAGATTGTTCACCGCCGGGCAGCTGGTAGGTGATGAAGTTCTCGGCAAGGATCGTGCGGGTGCCGAGACTGGTGCCGGTGTCGGGGTCGATGCCGCCGAAGGCCTGGATCACATATCCGGCCTCACCAGTCAGCTCGTCCACGCCCGGCTCGCCGATCAGGCCGAGCTTGCCAAGGTCGCGGATCACGGTGACCGGGCGGGCATAGTCGAAATGCACCTTGGCGTCCCATGTCGCGATGGCCGCATCGTTCAAGGCGTTGCCCATTGTCATGAACAGCAGGGCATCCGAGGCCGCGTCATGACCATCGCGTTGAGAGACATATTGCGCCAGCGTCATCCAGGCACCGGGCGGATAGCTGCTGCCGGGACCGTCCTCCCAGAATTCAGCGATCAGTTTCTGGTCTTCGGTCAGGGTCGCGCTGGTATGAACGATGGCTTCGGCCTGAGAGATGAAGGCCGGATTGATGACCGGACCGATCAGGGATTTGTCCACGGGGATCGTGTCGGCGGCCTGCCACGTTTGCCCGTTGACGTTCACGGGCGCGGCGAGGGTGATCGTGCCGGTGTCGAAATCGAGGACAGCGTTTTGCTGATCGGCCGTGAAGAACGGCTCGGGCCCATCGGGCCGGATCAGGGCGGTGTCGGTCGCACCGGTCGGGGTTTCAGGCAGGGCGAAGCCTTCGGCCAGGCTGAGTTCCGGGGTCAGGAATGTTTGCAGGGCGTCGGGATCGGGCGATAATTTGCCCTTCTTTTCAGGGGTCCAGCGCGAGATGTCGTTTCGTGTGTCGGGACCGGGGTTGACCGGTGTGTAAAGCCCGTCGGACAGATTGGCCAGCACGGCCGCTTCGGCAAGACGCGGGGTCAGCACATCCTGCGCGGCGTCACTGCCGACAACATGCGCGCGGCTGTCATCAGAAATGTCGATCCCCACGCGTTCGGACAGCACCTTGTCGAACATATCGCGGTGGCCGGGAAAGAGTTGCGAGAGGGCCTGATATGCCGCGACATGCATGGCGGCTTCGATTTCGGCACCGGAGGCATCAGAAAGGCTGGCGATATCGAGGTTGTCCCCTTCGAGGTCGATCGATACGCGTTGTGCGACAGGGTCATAACTGGCCTGAGCGTCATAGATGGCGGTGTGCATGATCGAGAAGGCACGCGCCGCATTGGTCGGCCCGAAACCGATATCCACGATCACGGTCTGCAGGATCTGATCCCAGAGCACGCTTGGTGTCGGATCGGGTGTGTTGACCGTCATCAGGCGAGGACCGCCTTCGGCCAGGATATCCGGGCCGGGTGCTTCCAGCATTTCCACGAGAAAGGCCGTCTGGAAGGTTTCGCCGCCCGCCATGAACGTGGTCGCATCTTCAAGCGACACTGCCTCGCCGTCGAGACGGCTGCGGGCGATCAGAGAGCCGTCTTCAAGGAAGAAATCGTAGTCGCGCAGAGGACCGGCCAGGGCAAAGATTCCGGCGGGGACTTGTGAAATCTCATCCGCCGGATCGGACAGGATTTCGAAGCTGTCCACGTCGTCGAATTCCCATTCGGCATCGCCCTTGCGGGCCTCGATCTCGAGCTCGTCATCTTCATACTCGATCTCATAGTCGCGGGGCTGGCCCTTGAGGGTAATACTGCGCGTCTCACCGTCCTGGGTGATATTGATCTCGAACTCGCCCTTGTATTTGTCTTCGGTGTCGCGATCGCGATCCTTGCGTTTGTCACGTCCCATGAGGTGCTGTCCCTTCGTTTTCTTATCGTCTGTCCCTGGCGGATACGGGGGTGATCTTGAGATTTCAGGCGTCTTCGGGCCGGCGCGGCGGCGGCGCATAGGTGGGCATGGCGTCGAAATGCGGTGTCATGCATTCCTGATCGCGGCGCGGGGTGCACAGCGCGGTGAAGACAAGCATCTGACTGAGTGACAGCCCGTTGTTGCCGCGCTTGGCGCAGTCGACGTTTTCACGGCCGTTGCGTTCGAGCGACGTCACGCAGACCACCACGCCGCCCCGCAGGAAGGTATTGGCGAGCCGTTTGGCGCTGAGGCCCGCCGCCTGTGACGATGGCGGACAGGAGACACCGTGAACGCTCATGATCCTGCCATTGAGGTTCAGGGTATCGCCCTCGAGCGCCTTCCAGGTCATGTCCTTGGGTTGCCCGTAGGCGGAGGTCGCCAGAAGGATCGCAAGGGCGGAAAGACAGATGCGGAGCATGGGTTTACCTTTCCTTGAAGGCCCGCGCGAACTGATCGCTGAAGGGCTTGACGAGATAGGACAGGGCGGTGCGTTCGGCCGTGGTGACATAGACTTCGACCGGCATGCCGGGGCGCAGCTCCTTGCCGCCAAGGCGGGCCAGCTGATCGGGCGTCACGTCAACTTTGATCGAGTAGAAATCGCCCGGCATCTTGGGATCGCTTGTCGCGGCGGCGGCCACGTAGGACACGGTGCCTTCGATTTCGGGGGTTTCGTTCTGGTCGAAGGCGACAAAGCGCATCCGGGCGGCATATCCGGTGTCGACCTGTTCGATGGATACCGCCGGGACGCGGGCCGTGAAGACCAGTTCGGCCTCTTCGGGGACAATCGTCGCCAGAATTTCGGCGGGGCTGATGACGCCGCCCACGGAGTTGACGTTCAGATCATTGATCAGACCCGAGATCGGCGCGCGGATTTCGGTGCGCGACAGGGTGTCTTCGATGACGAAACGCTTTTCGGTGAGTTCCGACAGCTGGGTTTCGATCTCGCGCAGTTCGCGTTGTGCATCGGTGCGCATCTTTTCCTGCATCGAGAGGATTTCCAACTCCAGCTCGCTGACGCGGCTGCGGGCGCGGCCCAGTGCCGAGAGGATCTCGCCGCGTTCGCCGCGCAGGCGGACATTCTCGCGCTCGATCGAGAAGGCGACATTGCGCACGGTCAGGCGACGCTCGGAGAGGTCTTCGACGCGGGCGCTTTCAGCCTGCACCAGCAGGATTTCATCCTGTTTGGCGTCAAGGCGGGCTTCGAGGCCATCGATTTCGGTTCGGACCTGTTCGATCCCGAGGTCGATCTGTTCCTTGCGGCTGACGAAGGACGAGATGTTGCCCTGGAAAATGCGCCGCTCGCCGACATAAATGGCCTGCAGTGCGGCGGGCGTCACGATCAATTCATCAAGACCGGCGGGCATGGGGAATTCCGCCATCAGGTCGCGCTGCGCTTCGAGGCGGCTTTTGCGAATGGCCAGCTCGGCGATTTTGCCGTGCAGGATCGCGCGTTCGGTGCGGGCGGATGTGTCATCAAGCCGGAGCAGGATGTCACCCTCGCGCACATAGTCGCCAACATTGGCGGGAATCTCTTTGACGATGCCGCCGTCGCGGTGCTGGACGACGCGCAGATCGCGGTTGACCGACACTTCGCCGCTGACGACGACCGCGCTGGCAAGGTTGGCATTCGCCGCCCAGCCAAAGATCGCGGCGACCAGAAGGGACGCCATCACCAGACCGGCGATCACCCGCCCGCGAATGGCATAGACGGCATCCTGCGAAGCGTTGGGGGTTTTGCTGTTGCGTATCATGGCGTGGCTCCTGTTCAGGATGTGAAGTCTTGGGAGGGATCGGACTCGCGGTCGGGACCGCTGATCCAGAGGTCGAATTCGATTTCGCCGGTTTCATGTTCCTGGCGAAGTTCGATGCGGCGGATCATCAGGGCGTCTTCGTCGTCCTGACGAAACCCGGGGCGGCCATGGTTTTCGGCCACGGTTTCAGGATCGAAGACCGAGATCCGGGCCTCGAAATCCGAGCTGTCCTTGCGAATGTCGCGCGTGTCGGTCACCGCGTGCAGATCGGACAGCGCAAGGTGGATATCGTTGGTCAACACCAGAGTATCGTCGTGGCCAAAATCCGTGATCTGGAATGCGGTCCGAGGCGTCGCAGGGGCTCCGGGGCTGAAGAAACCCGACAGGTCGAACACTTCCTTGCCTGCCCCTGCAGCGAAGACTTCGATGTCTGTGAAGCTGTCCTGCGGAAGGCCGGGGCGCGTGATCGTGCCTGCAGCGATGTCGATATGAGCCTGTTGGCCGGTGCCGGACAGGTCGAGCGTATCAATGCCGTCGCCGCCATCTACCGTATCGGACGCGTCGTCGGCGGCGAGCTGGATCGTGTCGTTCCCGGCATCGCCAAACAGCAGGTCCGCGCCGGTGCCGTCCCACAGGATGTCATCGCCTGCGCCGCCGGTGAGGATGTCATCACCGACACCGCCATCGAGCGTGTCGTTACCCTGCTCGCCGGCAAGGCGGTCGTTGCCGCTGCCGCCGGTCAGGATGTCGTCGCCTGCCGCTCCGATCAGCAGATCATCCCCCGCGCCGCCCAGAACTGTGTCGGCCCCGTCGCCCGCATGGATGAGATCGTCGGCATCGGTGCCCGACAGGTCGTCGTCAGTGGACAGTCCGAAGGTGATGTCACGAGCGGCCTGTATCGGATCTTCAAAGCAATCCGCGTCGATGCCCGCAATTGGATCGCAGCTGTGACCGGCATCGCACTCCGGGGTTGTGTCGCAGTCAGAAGCTGTATCGCAATCGGCGTCTGAGGCGCAGTCGGAGGAGACGTCATCACAGGGATCGCCTTCGGCAGAGTCGTTGTCGCAGGGTGGATGATCATCGCAGGGTGCATCATGATCGCCAGGCGCATTGTCTTCGCAGGCTGCGTCGTGCTCGCCATGCGCATTGTCCTTACAGGGCGCGTCGTCCTTGCCGTCATTCCCGCCGTCGTCATCATCGTTTGGGCCGTCTTCCACCGGAGGATTGACGGATGGGGGCGGGTCTTGGGGACCGTCCTCGTTCTCGATCTCATCTTCGGGATCAGGACCGGCGGGCGGCAGTGTTCCGTCGCCACCACCCGTGCCTCCACCACCGGTGCCAGTGCCGGGGCCTCCTCCGCCGGACGGCGGGGTGCCGGGATCGGTACCGGGGCCGGGCTCGAGTCCGGTTTCCGGAGCCGTGGCGAATGCCGAGGGCTGGAAGTTCAGGGGTGCAGGTTGAAGGCCGGACGCATCGAACCGCTCGGGCTGGAGACCAGAACCAGCAGGCGACAGCACCGATGACGGCGAGGATTGCGGCGACGTCAGGATCGCGCCCTCGTCCTCGTCGCGCGAGGATGCCTGGAACAACGCGGCGTTGCCATAGGACATGCGACCGCTGTTGTCGGCGGACGAATTGTCCGTCTCGCAGATGGGTGCTGCGTTGTCGTCACCCGAGATGGGCGTGTCGGGGGCGGCTTGCGCCGCAACCTCGGAGCCGCCGAGCAGGGTCTTGATATAGGCGACCAGACCGAACAGGGCCATCATCGCCATACCGATCTTGCGCTTGGGAATGGCCGTCACCGTCTGGCGCAAGCCGTCCATCGCGGTCAGACGCTCTTTGCCGGGCGTCTGGACCTTCTTGGCTGATTTTACCTCGATCATGTGCCTGTGTCCTCTGGTGCCGGGGCGGCCTTCATGGCGGCGCCTGCTTCACGGAGGGGCGTGGCCGGGGGCACCGGGGCCGCCTTGACGCGCATGATCTCGGATTTGGGACCAAAGCGGCTGAGGGCGCCATCCTGGACAACACCGACCAGATCGACATGCTCCAGAGCACTTGGGCGGTGAGCGACGACGATCACGATGCCGCCGCGATCACGGATGCTTTGGATCGCATGACTGACGGCGCGTTCGCCTTCGGCGTCGAGGTTCGAGTTCGGCTCGTCCAGCAGGACGACGAAAGGATCGCCATAGAGCGCCCGTGCCAGAGCGATACGCTGACGCTGACCACCCGACAGGCTTGTGGCGCTGGCGCCCAGTTCGGTCTCGTAGCCGTCGGGCATGGCGAGGATCATCTCGTGAACGCCTGCCGCACGTGCCGCCGCAATGACCTTTTCGGGATCGGGATCGGCAAGGCGCGAAATGTTGCGGGCAATCGTGGTATCGAACAGGGTGTAGTCCTGCGGCAGATAGCCGAAGCTGCGCGAAATCGTGTCTTCGCCCCATTGCACCAGATCGGCGCCATCCAGGCGGACATGGCCGCGCAGCACGGGCCAGACCCCGGCCATCGCCCGCATCAGCGAGGATTTACCACCGCCACTGGGACCGATGAGGCCAAGTGCCTGCCCGGCTTCGAGCTGAATGGTCACATCCGACAGGAGCACACGACCGGATCCAGGCGCCACAACGGTGATCCCTTCGGCCGAGAACGACTGCTTGGGATCGGGCATCTGAAGGGGGCGTGCCTGTTCGGGCAGGGCGGCCATCGTCTGACGGATGGTGGCCATGGCGTTGCGGGCCGCGATCAGGTTCTTCCAGTTGGCGATGGTCGAGTCGATCGGTGCAAGGGCACGGGCCGAGGCCACGGACGCGGCGATGATCGCGCCAGCGGTCATCTCGCCCATGATGGTGAGATAGGCACCAAGGCCCAGAACCGCCGATTGCAGCATCATGCGCAGCACCTTGGACAAGGCGCCCACGGTGCGGGTCACGTCGCTGGACCCGGATTGCAGGGTCAGGTGCGCGTCGTTGGCCTGCTGGAACTGAGCCAGAGCCTGCGACGAGAACCCCATCGCCTTGATGACATCGGCGTTGCGGGCATTGGCCTCGGCCACCGAGCTGCGCTGAACGGCGGCACGGCTGACCTGGGCATTCGCCTTGCGGGTCAACAGCTCGGTCAGGACGGTCATCAGCGTGAGAACCACGGCCCCGCCAATGGCCAGAGCGCCCAGATACGGATGCAGCACGAACACGAAGGCCAGAAAGATCGGCATCCAGGGCAGATCGAACAGCGACACAAGCGCCGGTCCGCCGAAGAAGTTGCGCAGGGTGTCGACGGTGCGGCCCCTCTCCATCGCTTCGGCAACGGAAAAGCCATAGCGCGGCATGTCGATGCTCATGCGGTGGATATCGGGAGCGACCCGGGCATCGAAGCGCGCGCCGACCCGGTGGAGGATCTGAGAGCGGATGACATCAAGCCCGCCCTGGAACATGTAAAGGCCAAGTGCCAGCACCGAAATCAGGGCGAGCGTGGGGATGCTGCCACTCATCAGGGCGCGGTCGTAGATCTGCATCATGTAGAACGCGCCGGTCAGTGCCAGGATGTTGATGATCCCGGACAAGCCGAAGATATACAGGAACACCGGCCGTAGCCCGGCAGTCAGGCGGGCAAGGCGTGCATCCTTATCAGACTGTCTTGAAGAGGATCGGGCCATGTCATGTGCTCCTTTGGGTCAAACGTGTCCCAAGGCTTATGACGCAAAGCCGCAGATCGGCCTTCCACGCTATGTCGGATCAAAAATCAGACCTTCGTCCGTGGCGGCACCCGGACCATCGACCCCGCCTCACCCGAGCATCGAGCGACCGCAGCGCGCCGGTGCGACCCGGCATATCGGACTTTGGTCTGATACAGCATCAGACCAACGGGACTGGTTAGATAAACCCTTGAGTGTATAGTCTGCGCAGGTAACCTCAGGAGGTGTCGTGAGCGCGCACGCAAATACACCCGAGCGGACGCTGCCAGAGCTGTCTGGCAGCGCGGCAAAGCAGACCCGTATCAAGGGATGGGTCTGGCCCCTGCAACAACAGATCGCCGTGATGGTTCTGGCCGCGATCCTGGTGTTCGCGTTGGTGATCCAGCTATGGAACTATCGCACGTTCATGAACACCGAGATCGAGCGAACGCAGGAAAAGCATCTTGTGATCGCACAGAACGTGTCGTTGTCGCTGTCACGCTATGTCACGGACGTGGCGCGCGTGTTTGCCCATGCGGCGACCGAAGTCAGCAACAATAATAGCGATGCGACGCGGGTTGCCCATCTGTCATTGCTGGAATCGCTGAACGTGGAGAGCATGGCCTTGTTGCCAACCTTCGCAGCGGACCAGCCCCCGCCCAATTGGCTGGGCAAGAATTTGCCCCTGCCAGAGCAAACGGTATTGGATGATCTGCGCGCGGGCACGAATGCGACCCTCGGCGGCGTTCAGATTTCAGGTCTGCAACGCATCGGGGACGGCAAATATTTCGTTCTGGGATACGAGCTTCCCGATCAGAGGCTTGCGATCGGCTATATGAGGACCGACTACATCAAGGCGGTGCAGAGGGCCATCGCCTTTGGTGAGTTCGGGCATTCGGCGATCTTCGACCAGTTCGGGCGCGCCATCGCGCATCCCTCGCCAAAGGTCGAGGAAAACATGGTGGATGCTTCCGGCATCTCGGCGGTGCGGCGGATGCTGAACCGCGAGACCGGGGTCGAGATGTTCTTTTCGCCGCCCATGCAAATGGACATGATCGCGGGGATCACCTTTGTGCCCGAGACGGGCTGGCCGGTCATGGTTCCACAGCCGATCTATGAACTTTCGGACGCGGTGAATGGCAGTCTGTCGAAATCCTATCTGCTGGCGGTGCTGGTGGCCGCCCTTCTGGGCGCTGCGGGCTGGGCCATGTCACGCCGGCTTGCACGACCGGTTCGGCATTTCACCGAGATCAGCAGCAGGATCAGCGACGGGGATTACGCCATCACCCTGCCCGACGAAGAACGCTCATCGACCGAGATGTGGCAACTCAACGAGTCCCTCAAGACGATGATCCGCCACGTGCGCAGCTCGGACAAGAAGCTGCGCGAGGCGCTCAGGCTGGAAGAGGAAGAGAACAAGCGCAAGAGCGACTTCCTGGTGATCGCGGGTCATGAACTGCGCACACCGCTGAGCGGCGTGGTGGGCATGTTGACGATTTGTCGCGAGCAAAAGGACGATGCGGACCGCGACCGATATCTGGACGTGGCGTGGTCGTCGGCAAAAGAGCTGAACGCGCTGGTCGATCACATGGTCGATTTCGCCGAGGGCACAACCGAGTCGATCCGGCTTGACCCGGTGACGTTCGATATCGAGGCGCGGATCCGCGAGATCGAGTCGCTTTACGGAAACCTTGCCCAAACTGCCGGGCTGGAGTTCCGACGCACCGGGCTTGGCGATGGCAGCACGCAGATCGTATCGGACCCTGCGCGCATATCGCAGATGATTTCGAAGGTCTTGGAGAACGCGGTCAAGTTCACAAAGGAAGGCAGCATCACGCTGCATTCAGAAATTTTACAGCAGGATGATCGCAAATGGCTTAAGGTGGCGATCAGCGATACCGGGATCGGGATCGATGAGACGCAGCTGGAGCGAATTTTCATGCCGTTCGAACAGGTTGAATCATCCTTTACGAGATCATATCGCGGAATGGGCATTGGACTGTCCGTTGCGCAGGCCATTGCGAGTAAATTCGGAGGCCACATCACCTGCGCAAGCAAAGTTCACGAAGGAACGCGGTTTGAGATATGGACACCCATCGAGCTGGCATAATCCTCTGGGTGAGACGCCTGGAAGGCGTCTGGCGCCCGTGAGCGATCGGCGAAATATCCTTGTCGTCGATGACGACGAGATCAACCGTATGGTTGTTCGTGTTCTGATGGAGCGCCGGAACTACCGCGTGGTCGAGGCCGCAAGCGGGCCTGAGGCTCTGGATCTGGTCAAGGATGAAGCTTTCGACGTTGTCCTGATGGACCTGAGCATGCCGGGCATGGATGGTCTTGAGACGACGCGCCACATCCGCAGCGATGCCGCAGGCAGCCAATTGCCTGTGGTGGCACTGACCGCGCATACCAGCCACAAGGAACAGCAGATGTGTCTGGAGGCCGGCATGAACGCCGTGTTGCGCAAGCCGTTCGATTCCGAGCAGGTGGACAGGCTTCTGGGGCTGCTGGACCATAGCGCCAAGGGGCCGGACGCCTGAGAGGCGTCGAAGGCAGCACAGGTGGCGCCCGGAGAAAGTCGACCGTGGCACAAAGCAGATGAAACGGCTTGATCGGGACAGCCTGCCCTTCACGAAACCGGCTGTCGGTTGTCAGAAGTCGATCAAGGCGTTGTTTCGAGCAATGACGACGGCCTGCACCCGGTTGGACGCCTTCAGCTTGCGGCAGATCGCCCGCATATGCATCTTGACGGTCGTTTCGTTCAGGCCGACCTGACTGGCGATGCTCTTGTTCGTCATGCCCTCGGCTGCGAATTTCAGGATCAGAAGCTCGATTTCCGTAAGCTCATCGCCATCCGAGCCATTCACTGGCGCTTCGATCACCGAAGACGGCAGGAAGGTCTGACCCGACAGGATCAGGCGCAGTACACTCTCCAGGGAGTTGAGAGGCATCGTCTTCTGGATCACGCCATGTACGCCCAACTCTATTGCCCGCTTGACGATATGGCGGTCGGCATTTGCGGTGAACAGGGTGATCCGCGCGGCCGTGCCCAGGTCGATGACACGCTTCAAGCTGTCCAAGCCTTTGACGCCCGGCATGCGAAGATCAAGCATCACCAGATCATAACGCGGGCCGTCCGTCATGGCGGAGATCGCATCGGGCAGGTTTTCCACAGTGTCGACGGTAAAGAGCCCGTTTTCCATCAAAACACTGGCGACCGCCTGAGCAATCAGGGTGTGATCGTCTGCGAGCAGAATGCGAATGGTCTCTGAATTCGATTGCTCTAGTGTTTGAGAATGCTGCACACTATTTCCTTTGGCTATAACGCTTTTTCAACCCTCCAAATACCTTTACAGAACAAACTCGACACAACACCCAATGGGCAGTCCAACGGCAAAACGCGCGGTAGATATCGTGCGTGCCTAATAACCGTTTGCGGGTGTTCCTTCGCAAGAGCAAATTTATCTTATAACGAAAGACACGCATAGCTATCACTTGATAATATTGTGACATCTTTTGACCGGCTGCTATATCGGGGCGCAAGTTGAGAAAATTATTAATAATTGATTAAAAAGGACTCCATCATGTTTGCCAGACATATACTTTTCAGCGGTGTCCTCGCCGCCTTGCTGAGTTTGGGTGCGGCGGCGCAGGCGCAAGAGACACTCTTGAAAATTTCGGGCGCGCTCGACGGCCCTGCACCTGTTTCATTTTCAGACTCGGATCTGGCTGCTTTGCCGTCGGTGGAATTCGTGACCGGCACAATCTGGACCGAAGGGGTCAGCACGTTCAGTGGTCCCTCGCTGAAGTCCGTGCTGGAAGCGGCGGGTGCGGGCCGTGGCGATCTTCTGCTGGTGGCGGCGAATGACTACAAGGTTTCGCTGCCGAGGGACGTGATCGAGGATGACTATCCCATTATCGCCAACCGGATCGACGGCAAAGCCTTCGGCATCCGGGACAAGGGGCCGCTTTGGGTAGTGTTTCCCTACGATGCAGAGCCGCGATTCCAGTCCGAACTGATATATTCCTACAGCATCTGGCAGTTGACCCAAATCGAAGTACTGGAGGAGTGAAGCAGAACTGATGCAAAAGGGTCTGGCCACGCCTTATCGCAGCCCCAAACGCTCAGTCGCGATCGTGCTGCTGGTGTTTCTGGTGCTGACATGCATCGCGCTGGTGGTTAGCGCGCAGTCTTTGCGCGACCGGATCGACGCCGTCAGGGCCGCCGATTCCGACAACATGGGCTGGCTGATCTCGCAGTTGGACGTGGACTACAAAGCCATTCTGCTGGCGGCAAAAGGCTATGTGATCGCCACGCGTGACCCTTCCCTGAACGAGATCACCAGCGCTGACGACTTTGACGACGTCAGGTTCAAATTCGATATCTTCTACAGTCGCGTGGATACCGTTCTGGCAGCGATGACACGCTACGATCTGCCCGACGAGCTGGCGAAGGCGCTGGATCAATTGCGCGAGGCTCGGGCCAGCCTGACCACAATGATCGACGCGATCACGACACCGGATCGGGACAAGGTTCTAGCCTTCACCAGAGAGCTGCAACAGAGCGAGGGGCTGATAAGGGATGTCACGGTCTTGTCTCTGCAATACCAAGTGGGACAGACAAAAACGGCGCGCACGCTTGAGAAGGCGCATTTGCAGCGGTTCTGGTTGCAAAGCATCTTCCTGTTGATCGTGATGATCAGCGCCTCTTTGCTGGCGGCGCGGTTGTGGCGTGAGCTTGAAAAACACACCGCATGGATGCATCGGGCATCGGGTACGATTTCCAAGGTGATACAGGCAACACTGAACGCGGTGGTCGTGACGGATCTCGATGGGCGCATTCTGCTGGCCAACGCGGCGGCAAGCGACATTTTCCGCATGCCCGCCGATGATATGCTTGGCGAGAATATCGGGGATCTGATGGTGCCCGATCATATGCGTGCCAAGCACGAAGCCGGGATGCACCGCTTCAAGACCACGGGGGAGAAGAAGATTGTCGGCGCAGGACCCGTGCGGCTGGATGCGCGGCGCCCGGACGGCTCGGATTTTCAGGCTGAACTGTCGATCGCCACGGACACCGATCTTGACGGCAATCCCATCCTGATCGGGTTCATCCGCGATATCTCGGATATGGTGGCGGCCGAAAACAAGCTGCGTGAAGCGCGCGACGAAGCAGAGCGACACGCCGATGCCAAGACGATGTTCCTCGCCACGATGAGCCACGAGATGCGCACGCCACTTCATGGCGTCACCGCTTCGTTGGACTTGATCGACGCGGATCGTCTGACTGAAGAAGATCGGCAATTGCTTCGCACTGCACAGGATTGCAGCGACCGGGCGCTGGAGCAGATCAACAACGTGCTGGACATCACCCGCCTCGGCGAGCGCCGCGATGATGGCGAAACGTTCAGACCAGCCGTGATTGCACGCGAGATTGCCAGCGAGTTGTCACCGCTGGCGAAGGAAAACGGAAACCTGCTCGATTTGCAGATCACCGGCGTTGGCGTTGAAGAGTGCTATATCGGGTCACCGGGTGCATTTTCCCGGGCGCTCTATAACCTTGTCGGCAATGCGCTGAAATTCACCCGTGAAGGCCGGGTCGATCTGCACCTGACCTTTGATGATGGGCACATCGGCGATGGCAAACTGACCGTCGATGTGATCGACAACGGGCCGGGTATCGCGCCTGAGGATCACGAACGCATCTTCCGGGAATTCGAAACAGGGCGTCCGGGCGAATTGTTCGGGCCACAGGGCACCGGACTTGGCCTGCCGATCGTGCGGATCGCCGTACAACATCTTGGCGGCACCCTTGGACTGGAGAGTGCGCCGGGCAAGGGCAGCCGGTTTTCCTTCGAGATCCCGCTGCGCCCTGCCCCGGAGGAGCAGAATACGGACCAATCCCCTCCCGCCGAGCCATTGTTCAGCGATGATGTCACCAGCACGCAAACAGCCCTGGATGTACTGGTGGTGGACGATTCCGAGGTGAACCTCGGGTTGATGTGCGAAATCGTCCGTCGTCTGGGGCATCGGCCCGCGATGGCACGCAATGGAAAGGAAGCCATAGACGTCGCCAATCAGACCGCGTTCGATGTGATCCTTATGGATGTGAGCATGCCGGTGATGCGGGGCGATGAAGCCACCCGCGGGATCAGGAAAGCCGGCCTGTCGCGCGGCGCCTTCATCGCGGCTGTGACGGCCGTGTCCGATCCGGAGCGCACCCTGGACCTGCACGAGGCTGGGATGGACGCGGTGTTGACCAAACCCACGAAGCGCGCCGATATCGCCAATCTTCTTGCGGTCGCAGCAGCCACCAACCCACCGTCTGACCATCATCAACCGGTCATGTCGTCGTCGCATTACGCAGGCGTTCTGGATGCGCTGGAGCCGATGTTTGGCGAAGCAAAGGCACGCGAGCTCATGACCGCGGCGCTGGCTGATATCCCAGCCGAGATCATCCAATCAGACCCGTTGCAGCAGGTGACCGAAGCGCTGATCGATGGGCTGCACAAGGCGGCAGGCTCAACCGCGGTGGTCGGTCTGAACGAATTGTCGGGTCACCTTCTGGAGGCCGAACGCGCTGCCGACCGGGGCGACCTGGAGACTTTGAACAGGCAGCGCGAGAAAATCGGCAAAGCGTTGAGCGACTGCCAAGACGCGCTTGGGCTGGGGAATGTCGCCTGACAGGGTGTCAGGTGCATTTGGCTTTGATCTTGGCGCGGACCAGAGGTAAACGGACAACGCGCGGTCCCGTAGCTCAACTGGATAGAGCAGCTGACTTCTAATCAGCAGGTTGAGGGTTCGAGTCCTTCCGGGATCGCCAGTAAATCAAGGACATGGACGATAGGCGCCCGTGATGTTGGATCATGTTGGATCGGGCATGTTCCGGATTTGATCCAACCTGCGATTCCTTCCCGAAGGTCATGGTCCTTGGAGAAATGATCGCAAAGAATGAATTCGAGCTTTTCTCCGTGTTCCAGAGGCCAAGCCTGGCCCCTGGAAGATGTCTGGATCGCATCGGCCTGCATGCGATCACCGTTGGCGGCGCAGCTTGACGATCTGGTTGGCGCCGTCGCTGCGGTTGCGAGAGTAGCGGTTGGTGGTGGAGATGCTGGCGTGTTGGGCTGCGTCCCTGAGGGCGTAGGGATCCACCCCGAGGGTCTTGGCTTCGGTCACGGCACCGGCCCGGACATCCATCATCCAGAGCTCTTGCGGCAAACCCGCCGCCTCACGCAGACGACGCCAGACCTGCACCCATCCGCTGGCGGTATAGGGCAGACCGCCTGAGCGCATGGACAGCAGGACAGGTCCGACAGGCTCTGCCGGGCGCAGCAGACGAAGCCGGCTGCGGATTTCCGGCAAGGGGGTCAGATCGAAGTTATAGGGCTCCGGCAGGCTTTTGGCGGTCTTGGAAATCACCTTGGAAAAACAAGTCAGGTCCTCGTCGAACATGTCCCATGTCAAACCGTCCTGCCACCGCTTGCCCTCCCGAATGATGCCCCCTTCCTGCGGGTTTGCAGGCAGCCACTGGCCCCGCACGTCGACAGCGCGCAGGGTGAACTCGTACTGGATCAGGATTCCAACGGCAAAGTCCGGTAGGCCCGCTGCGTCGGCGGCCGCCACGATCTTGTAGATCTGATCCCGTGTGGGTGCCACTTGCCGTGCGGCAGGCGTCTGGAAGCGCATTTCAGCGAGGGTTCCGGCAACGGCTGCAGCCTCGGGGATCTGCAACGCTTTGCCATATCGCGCGACCCGCCGGAGCGTATTGAAAAACCGGTGGATATAGGAAATCGACCTGCCCTTTTGCTCCATCACTTTCTGGAGGCGCTTGATCTGTTCGTATGTCAGATCCTCGATCGGCATATGACCGATGACGGCCTCGAGTTTCGCCAGTTGCTGCAGATAGCCATGCTTGGTGTTGGCCTTCACCTCATGGATCGGCGAATACTCATCGTGCCTGTAGCGGGCGATCAGATAGTGCCACGTGCCGAAGCGTATTTTCGGCTGATCCAGACTGTCCCACCAGCGGATCATCTCTTGCGTCAGTTGCCGGCAGCGCAAGGCGCGATCCAGTTGATGTTCATCCCCCGGATGGCCCGGAGGACCGACCTTTATGGCCGGAACCTTGTAGCCGGCCTCCCGGTATTTGCGGGGGCATTTCCAACGGGCCTGTCGCGCTCCGGCATCCCGGCCCGACCAGGACAGGCAGGGAGCATAGAACGGGTCAGAGCCATCCCAGAGGGCGGGTTTAAACGGCATCGAAATTCACCTCGCTCCGGGTCCGATTGAGTGTGCCAGTGTTGGCGGGCGCATCAGGCACGCGCCGTCTATGGTCGATCCAGGCGTCGACATCGGCCTTGAGGTAGAATGTGGTCAGGGGATCGGGCTCCGGGAAACCCTCGGCTTCCAAGGTATCTCGTTTTTTCATGAACATGTTCTTGGACATGCCAAGGCGTTCGGCTGCCCATGAAATCGAGCCGAAGGCGCTCAGTGTGCTTAAGGTGGAATCTTTTGGCATCGTGCATGTATCCGTGTCCGGGAACTTGGGGAAATCAAGTCGACGATGGCAACGCAGAGCATCATGCAGGTCTGCATGGACGTGCCTGCGTATCTCCTTGGGGAAAACGAGTGGCCTCCCCCGAAAGGATTTACAGCGCCGATTTGAGTGTCTGTGCCAGTTTGCTCACGACTGAACGGCCTGAACTGACATGCGATGAGGGTTCACTAAATATTGCGCCTTGTTCACCACATCTTCAGGATAGAGCTTTGAAAAATGGAAGGCAACATAATACTTTTGCGACCGCTACCTAGTGGTGTGCACAATAGCTTGACGTTGAACGTTTCCCGCACTCACCACCTCTATTTATGGTAGTCGATTGGATCCCAAAGCGGTTTCTTGGCCTCGAATACTGCCCGCAAGGACCTTGTCGCCAAAATGGCCAATCAAGACCTAAAATAACAAAGGTCATACAACCGCTAGCCTTCCGACACGCCGTATCGAGCGTCACATGAACCAACTCCACTTAATAACACTGACTTTTTCAATTCATCAATATATTGAGCCAAACTTGCCGATGAGCTACTCTATGTAGATGGCTATATATTTTTAGGCTCATTTATGCTTGATTTTTTCCAGACAAGAAAAAAGGGCACGGCAGAAGACGCTGATATGTCTCTTCAAGCAATTTCGCCAAGCCAAATTCGACAAGACACGCAGGAAACTGCATGCATTTCGGAGGCAATAATTGCGCTTTCGCATTATTGCGGCATCGAGGTTACTGGTTCAGCCGGCCTTATAACCGACCTGCAACTCGCGTTGGCTTATCAGAAAATGGTGCGATCATTGGGGGAGTTCTCTCCCCAAGATTTTGCGCTGTATGTCTTGTCGATTGTTCAAGTTCGGGCGCAGAGCAACGAGGAAGCAGACAGGATAAGAACGGCAGCCATCACGTACATAGCGGATAAGAAGGTGCATTTGACACCTTCCATAAAAGCTATTTTTGAACAATCCGTTGATCAAATAGCTGAAACCAATTGCATGAACGGTCAACGTGAAGAGGCAGCCAATCCCGTCAGCTTTTCTTATATGTCAGGAGCAAGTGCGGCCGGGACCATGCCGCCCATGTCGCGATCCAGAAGAAGTAATCGCACGGTCGAACAAGCAGAAAAAGTTCACAGGCGCGTGCCGCGTCTTTCGTGCGTTGTCGATTACAACCGGCCTCGTATTCAAGGTCAGGCGATGACCAATGCAATGACAGCGAATTGTGATTTGAGCATTCACACACATGAAACATTGAGCCCCGCATTTGATTTTCAGCGCCTCAGGGCCGAACACTTTCGCAGGATGGAGTCATACAAAAAGACCCAATTAGTTCTGCTTTTTTTAGTGTTCTGTGCGCTGATGATGAATCTCATCCCGTAAGGAGTTCATTGTCTTAAGTGGCGCAACACTTTGAGAAATGTAGGTCTACGACATCGCTAATATTACGTCATAAATCGAAACAATTTTTTAGATAGAGGCGCATTGTTACTGTAAATGGGTCTGGGCTACTTGAAAATAAGAGCCTCGCATAGTTTGCGCTACTGGCGTTAGCACAGTTCTGGGCATTGAATTTTTTAAGCCGGCAGGCTGGTTTGAAAACGTTTTTTTACTTTCGAGATGAAACGAAAAATTAAGTTTTTTCATTATCTTACTTAATTTTGACGCAAGGCCGCGAGACTGCCTGTAAATGCGTCAGGAGCAATCCTTCGCCTTTATTTCGACATACTTTCGCCAAATTAGAGACAGTGTTTTTCAGAAATGCCGGTAGATCATCGCCGCTCGCTGCAACATCCTCGAATTGCGGAAGCGTTGGATCGATGCCTGCCCCAAGCCGGTATCTCCAAAGTGCTCTAATGATCCAGTGCTTTCGCACGATAAACTCGAGGCGCCGGTCGGCGCTGTAAGGCCGATCTGCCCAGAAAAGAGGATCAGATCCATGTCAAAGTCAGACCAGGAAGCAGCAAAGAAGGGCCTTGCAAAAGCGTCTAAGTCATCCACTGAGCCACGCGCCACTAGCGATAAGACTATTTCAAAACAAGTGTTCGAAGATTTCGCCAGTATTTGAATTGGCTGATCACGTTTCTGTCTTTCAAGCAGCCTATGATCTAACGCCGCGATGTAATGACCGACCCAGGGCGGTTGTCTTGTTGGAGCGTAGTTTGGCAATTGGCCAATGCGCCAATTCAAAACCTAGCAGCCTATTGGTATTTCAGTACTACGAGCGCTTTTTCACCGTTTAGCGTTTGGCTACGCGGTCACCCAATACTCGTTTTTAGTAACTAATCTGATTGGCATTCGACCAGAGGGAAAGCGTATCCGATAGCAGGAAAAGTGTCTGATATCTCGAAGCCCTGCTCCTGACTTGAAAATATCACAGACGGTTCGCGAACTTTGATTTTCTTTGGACCAGAACCTGTTTCCCAGACGATTGAATAGAGCTTCATAAAGACAGCGGCCCCTCCAGCATTGGTCGGTGCGATGCTGGATATCATACACTCACTGGTGAGACCTGTCTTGATGCATTTGGCAACTTCGGGTTCTCGGTGCGGCCAGTTTGAAACGAATACCAAGCGATTATCACTGCTGAAATCGCAATGGACGAAAATCGGGATCGACGCAAAACGCAGGCATGAGTTCGTCAATGGGCAGTTCTGTACAATAGCCATGCTCCATCTGTCACTACTTCGCGGCATGAGTGTAGATAATGCGCGATCGTCACCAAAAGAGTGTTTTTACTGCCCCTTTGAGCGCTTGCGCTAAAAAATTGCACGTCCTACGTGTTAAATGTAGGAGGCGTTATGGTCGACAGAAAAAAGAATGCGCTGAAAAATGGGTGCGAAACTTTCAACCCCTCGCGTCAGTCCAAAGTTTCTTGTCAAAAGATCCGCGAAGCGGTTGCGCATTGTGGGTCTGGTATTCACCTGATCGACCCGACGACCGGTGTGAACCTGCCAACAGGATTGAAGAGTTCCGATTTCGTCGTTCTGGCCAGCTCTGATTATCACCAGATTTGCAACACGGCGAGCCATCTCGATCAGGCGCAGGGGAAAATACCTGCGGTCATCTACTTGCCAAAATATGACGAAGTGGCCGAGTTGTTGGGGCTTCGCCTCGGAGTGTATGATGTAGTCCATCACAAGATGAGCACCCGGGTGATCAAGGAACGCATCACGGCGGCGCAAAGCCTTCACATTCACGGCACTGGACCACTTCCCTCACGAATGGTTGAGGAAAGTGCCGTCGCCAGTCCGCATATCGACGTCGACATTCAGAACCAGCATCTTTTGGTAGAAGGGCGAAAGATCAGTCTTACCCCTGCTGAAACTAAGATTGTCGAGTTTTTGTGGAACAGTCGCGACAGTCTGATCAGCAGAGAGGATTTGGCCAAAGCCGTGGACCCGAACATGCCCAAGACCAAAAGTCGAGTGATCGACAGTCATATCAAGCGGATCAGGACCAAACTTCTGGATGCCGGTATCTCGAAGCATTTGATCACATCCGTATATGGCGGCGGATACAAAATGGTCAGCGAACAACGTCTAGGTCCAAGCTGAAAAGTCGGACGCATGAAATTCTCCAACCTATCACGCAAACTCGAGCAGACTAAGGCGGGTAAGCTCACTCGAGATACTCTGGATTGGCAGTCAAGCCAGCCAAATGTCGCCTTGGCCGGCGTTGTGGGAAGTGTTGCCGTCGCGCTCATCACTCTCACCGCCGTGCTTTTAGCTGGCCTTTCGATCCTAGAGTCTTTGCTCATTGCTTGGGGTGCCCAGATGATATCGTTTATCGGCATTCTTGCTATGGGTTATCGGCGAGTTCGGCGCCAAGAGTATGCATGTCACAACGAAGACAAAGCATTTGGTGGATCATGTGATCCTAGTGATGTCTGGCGATCTTACGGTCGACTGACTTCTATATCATGTCCTTTGCAGATCGCTGTTTTCGGCCGGGACACGGTGCAAAGTCGTATTATCGGGACCGATCTTGCTGGTCTCGGGCATGATGTTCATCACTCCACGGATAGCGATGCTATCCTGAACAGCATCTGTGACCAGCCCGAGACCTGGGATCTACTGATTTTCGACCTCGATTCGGGGCCCTGCCTTGACACGAGCGTCGATGATCTGATGGATTTCCGACAAGCCTGCCCCCACATACCGATCATCCTTTTGTCCAGCACGGCGAAAAAAGATGATTTCTCATGCCATAGGAAATCGATCGGCGACGTCACATTATACAAGCCAGTCTTTCGGAACCGTTTGCTTGAGGGCTTGGATAATGTTGGGCTGGATACCTGATCAACGCCTTGATTGATCCAGTAGAAGACACAGCTTCGACGCTTGGATAGCCAAAACCCCAGAAAGATCGGCAAGACAGGTGCTAACACCAAATGACCGAGCAGGAGAGAGCAATATATCAATGCAATCGCTAGACTTGTCGGAAGCAAAAAATCACTTTGGGACCTCGGCAGGGAATATGAAAACTTCCTGCGTAATGCTGTCGTCGCCTTCTACGCTTTCAATATGTTTGCGCAGCTCATACGCCGCATGTTGTGCTTGAGACAAAACTGCCAAAAACGCCGCGTCATCCGCGCCATGGTTAACGTCGGGGTAAAGTTCAATCAAAGCATCGATCAAGCCCGCAACTAAAACAGACTGCTCTTTTGCTGCTGCTTGAAAATTATCTTTTGCCATAATTCCTCTTAATCTAAAGGGGCCTTGAGGAAAAGTGGCAAAAAATTGTCCTTCACACAACTAAAAGAACGGAGCACCGAACGGCCGCCAGTGCCTGCCCCTCCATTGAGAAGTTGCTCAAGCGTTCATACCGGTTCAATGGCCGCACCAATAACCATTCCGTCAGTTAAATGACGTTTAACCTTATGGCTTTTGCGACGGCATGCGCACGGTTTTTCGCATCAAGCTTGTTGCATGTAGCCCTGACTGTCATTTTGACATGCATGTCACTAGTATCAAGTCTTTGGGCGATTTCTTTATTGGTATAACCCTTTGAGATCATAATGAGAATGCTTTTTTGCACGCCATCAAGTTCAGTCCCAGCACCCGAATGATTACCCCTATGTGTCGAATTTAATCCCAAAACAGAGGCGGGGACAAAGACCTCACCGTCAGAAATTAATTCGATGACGCGCGGCAAAGCGTCCACGTTAAAATCCCCGTCTATAATCCCATCTGCACCCCGCCGCAGGGCGGCTCTCGCGAAGCCTGGATCAACCTCGTCGAAGTAAACCGCGACTTTGGGAGCATCACCATTGCCGATGGTGGGCTTGCAGCCTTCAATTGTCTGAAGTGAGTGCGCGCGGCCGTCTAGGAGGACTACATCTACTGCCATGGCAACGCATGGGTTCGACTTTAATTGTTGGTAGGTATCAAAAACCGATACGTTCGCTGAAGCTTTGGACCTGAGATAGAATGATAGTGCGCCCGCCATCACTTTTTTCAAACCAACCAAGGCTACGTTCGGCGGTGAATGCTCCTCCATGTTCATAGTATGCTTCTTCGTCATAATATCTGTTCCCATAGCGCGCCTCCAAAACCTATCCTCATTCGGGCGACTCTAAAATTTGTCTCATTTTGAGATTAATTTATGTATCGGTGCGCGCCATAATTGTAAACGAAATGTAGTTATTCTTCTGAGAGAAGTGTTAGAAATATGTCTCACAACCTGTAACTACCTCCGACGCTTGGAGTTCCGCCAATCCAAAGCAGACCGAGACTATCAAGTTACACTAACCGTATCTGATTTTGAGGCCATCAACCTCTCACCCTATGCCCTGACGGTCTCGCTTGGGAAATTGGCCCCTAGTATCTGGAGACTTTTGTGAGACTTTACTTTGAGTTTCAGGGCGAAAATTGGGAAAACTCACCCCGATATACAGGGTGAGTTTAAGGCCGGAAAAATCAGTTCCAGCATTAAGGTCTTCACTTCACTCTCCCAAGACATCTTCTTCCAATCCGAAGAAGAGATCGAAGCTGATCCAGAGGAGTTGATCGCCGCCGAAGATGAATTCAAACATTGTCTGTGTCCTTCCCGATGCCGGCGATCAAAGCTCCGAAGACCAGGACAAGGCCGAGTGTCAGAAGCTGTGACGCCAGGGAGGCGGCTAGGCTCAGGACACTGCTTAGGATGGCCATGAGGATACAGATGTATCCTACGACGCTGATGAATTTGAGCATGTGCTCTCCTTCCATCGGACAAAGTTGATGTGAGCAATGGCTCGCTGAATGTTCAGACGAAGCATCTGGTCACTCATGTCCTCCCCACGCTCAAGAATGAGCAGGGTTCGGATTAGCAGAAGATGATCATCAGTCAGTTTGACTTCGAATGGCTTCCGCTCTTTGTCTTGATTTGTCATCAGTTCTCCTTCCGACGATCAGTTCCCAGATATTTGATCGCTGCGAGGATTTTATCCTCTATCTCATCTGGATCGACTACCTCGCCACGCTCGAGCTCGAGCACGGCTTGGACGAGCAGAAAGGTTCCTTCATCCATTGTGATCTGGATGGTCGGTCGCTCATCGTCACTGGTCGTCATCAGCTGTCCTGGATAGCTTTTGGAGCTGGTTCCTTTTTTGGTGCTTGATGCTTGTTCAGCAGAGCTGACCCGATAAAAGGCCACCTGCGGGCCTGTTGAAAAACCCAACGGGATAGGTTATTTTCCCACATGGTCACAATATACCGAGCACATGGACTGCGCATTGTCATCTTCACAAACGATCACGAGCCTGCCCATGTGCATGTGTTTGGCGATGGGGAACTCAAGATCAACCTGGTTGGACCTGAAGGAATTCCAGCTCTGGTCTGGGCGCAAGGCATGAAAGTGAACGATGTGCGTCGAGCCGTGCAAATAGTCGAGAACCAGCAAGATGCTTTTCTTGCCAAATGGAGAGAAATCCATGGTTGAACTGACGGAAGCTGAAATAAATGCGGCCATCGAGCGTGGTCATATCGCACAGCAAAATGAACCTCGCGCAAAGGCGGCTCGATATGACAAGCGCAAAGACCGGATCATAGTTGAGCTGACAAACGGGTGTTCTTTTACCTTTCCCCCAAGGATTGCACAGGGATTGGAAGCCGCAGCGCAAGAAGACCTCGCCAAGGTTGAAATCCTCGGAGCGGGTTACGGCCTGCACTGGGAAGCCCTTGATGTGGACCTGTCGATACCTGGTTTGCTGACTGGATTGTTCGGGACCAAGGCCTTCATGGCTCGGCGTGCTGGACAGGCCAAATCTCCGGCCAAAGCCGCAGCCGCCCGCGAAAATGGTCGCAAAGGTGGCAGACCGCGTAAACCGGCGTGACGATTAAATTTTGATTAAATTCAGAAGGCTCTGCGCGAGGAAAAACCTTCCGGTTAGCCTACAGGGTCGTTTAGGGTGAAAGCCGGGTCTTGGTCGAGATTTCGTCCATAGGGAGTTTTCGGAAGAGTTTTGTCTGAGTTGTCTCATAGACGGTGCTTTTCGGACCCAAATCCGGGGATTTTTCACCTAGTCTCTCCCTAAACTGTCGACAGTTGAACCGAGACTTTGTGCCAGAAGTCTCCGTTCAACTGGAGACTTTTGGAGACTTGTCTTAAAAATTGCATGCGTTTTCTTTGAATCAATTTAGAGAAGATTAGCGCTGAAGCCGGCAACGGCTCCAATGACGGGCTGTAGCAAGCTACGACCTCGCGCAACCAGCGCGTCTCGTGAGGCAGATAAAGAAGGGTCCAGCCTCATCGGCTAGCTGGAGACTGTGAGCCGGATGAATTGACTAAGTGCCGAACAGACATTCCCAGCCAAGCCAGTCCTGGTGATACGCAAAGCCGATGGCGCCGCTGGCCTCGCGGCTCAATGTGCCGACGCGGCGGTTGTTGAGATATACGCGTAATGGCGCATGGGCTGGGCGGCACCCCATCAGAACAGCGCCTCGATATCCTGGTCATGACCCTTGGTGCGAGCGCCTATCCTGAACTCAAGGTCAAGAGCGGCAAGGATCGCCAGAATAGTCTCCAGCTTTGCACTATTCTGGCCTGTTTCGATCATCGAGATCGTCGCCTGGCGCAGGCCTGCCTGGTCCGCAAGCCGCATCTGTGACCAGTCGCGCTTCTTTCGCGCACGCTGGATGATAGCGCCTATCTGTCTGGGGGTGCGGGCGAGATCATTCATGTGTGGATTATGCGTTATGGCGTATATATTGTCAATATGCGCTACAGCGTATAATTTAGCTTTATACGCTGTAAGGAATAAATTCGGATTATACGCAATAGCGTATGTAGCACCCCGAAACCTTGATCCAATGCGCTGACAGTTTACCGAAAGCTGATGCGCCACACGCTTTGACAACGCTTCGCAAAATCACGCGACAGAATTCAAACGACTACTGGCTACGGACCCATTGGATGGATCGGCGCGCGTCACACCCGCAAATGCAAGGCAGCTGCCAGATCCGTCAGCTTTTCCTGCAACACAGTTGCGGTGTCCGAGAGGCTCTTGCCGCCCGGAGCCAGACCACCGGCTTCAACGTCTTTCACCCAGTTTTCGACATCCCGGAACCCAACCGTCATTGCAGCGCCCTTCAAGGCATGTACCTGCAAGGCGATTTCGGCGACATCGCCCTCGGCTTCGGCCTCGATGATCTTGCAAAGGCGACGATTGGCATCCGTTACGAACTTCCGGGCAAGCTCCAGCAAGCCCTGCATGCCGAAATCGGGCAAAAGCTGCTGGTAGATATCGGCGGCCATGACCTGTTCCAGGGTTTGCACCGCCGCGACCGAACTGTCGGAACTGGGCAGCACGGGCGGCTGATGATCGAAGCAGCGTGAGTGCGGTTTATGCTCGAGATTGAGCGCCGCCTCCAATTCCCGCTTCAGCGTGTCGTAGTCGATTGGCTTGGGAAGGATGCGGTCGACATCCAGCAATGCCGCCTGTTTTTCGATGAAGTCTTCCGTATGTGCCGTAAGGGCCAGAATGGGTGGCAGGTTTTCCTTGCCGAATTTCGACTGAAGAAAGCTGATCGCCTCGAACCCGTCCATCTCGGGCATGGAGACATCCATCAGAATGAGGTCATATTTGCCGGGTGCGAATGCCTCGATCGCGCTGCGGCCGGTCTCGGCGAGGTCGCTCTGCAGACCCATGCGGCGCGTAAAGGTCATGAAGAGTTTCTGATTGATGACATTGTCTTCGGCCACCAGAATCCTGCGACCGTCCAGCCCCAACGCGGGACGCGGATCTGCCTGGGGCGCATCCACATCCCGTTCAGTCGTCGCGGCGACGTCCAACTCGAACCAGAAGGTCGATCCCTCTCCGGGTTGGCTTTCGACGCCGATATCGCCATTCAGTTTCTCGACGATGCGCTTGCAAATGGCCAGCCCAAGCCCCGTACCGTTCGCAGCGGCGGTCAACGGGTTGTCTATCTGGGAAAAATCCCTGAACAGGTTCGGCTGATCCTGTGCCGAAATCCCGATCCCGAAATCTTCCACTTCCACCTTCAGGCGGCATGTCTTGCTGTGCTGGTGGGCGTCGGCGCGGATGATGATCGGCCCGGTCTCGGAATAGCGCAGCGCATTGCTGACGAGGTTCGAAATCAACTGGCGCAGACGGTTCGCATCCCCGAGAAAATAGCGGGGCACGGTCGGGCCGATCTCCATGGTGATCTCCCGACCCCGCGCATTATCCGCAGAGGCCGCAAGGATACGGACCCCGTCAATCACAGCCCGGAGATCGACCGCTTCCTGCTCAAAGACCAGCACACCCGCTTCCATCTTGGAGACGTCCAGAACATCATCGACGATCCGGTTGAGCCCCCTGCCCGCCAGTTTCGCATAATTGAGAAGTTCGACCTTTTCAGGATCGGTTTCGTCAAGTGCCATCAGATCGATGATGCCCAACAAACCACCAAGCGGTGTGCGTATTTCATGGTTCATCGTCGCGATGAAGCGGCTGCGCGCCATCGAGGCCGCTTCGGCATGTTCAAGCGCCTTCTGCAAGGCATCGGTGGCCATCTTGCGATCCTGAACATCACGACCGATCCCCAACATGCCCCGAAAATTCTGCGCTGAATCGAACAGCGGCGCGGCATTTGTGTCATGCCAGCGCCAGGTCCCGTTCGTGTGGCGCACGCGGTATTCCAGCCCGGCCTCGGCCTGCCGATTTGCGACCACTCTTTCGAAGAAGGCCTGGCAGACTGGCAGGTCATCAGGATGAATGACGCTGGCAAAGTGCTGACCGACCAACTCGTCCTGCTGGTACCCGAGCACGTCGAGGATTTTGGGGGACAGGAACTCGAACGTCCCATCCGGAGACAGGATATAGACGACATCGTTGGCCGTATCGAGGAACGATCTGAATTTCTGATCGCTTTCCCGAAGCTGTTCTCGCGTCTCCTCGAGCGCAAGACGGGCCTGTTCCAGCTTGGCCTCCGCATCCAGGCGCCTGCGTTTTTCAGCGTCATACAAAGCCTGCATATCGTGCTGCTTCATGGGCAAGCATCCATCTCATAAAACGTCATGCGGACGCGCGTTTCGCCGCGATGCAGGATTGGCATCGTGGCCGAAGCCCGGCCTTTCATATGGAATTGGGATTCTTTCAACGAAATACGCTGGCACCCGATAAGGCTGCAGCGTAATGCACTGGTTGCCACTTGCTCGGCGGCAGGTTCAAGATGAGATGAAGCCCGCGTACCCGATAGCCCCTTTAATGGGAAATTTACGGATGATTCACAAGGCTGGATCCCCTTCCACACAACTATCGTTCGAAACCGCGCGACCTTAAAGGAAGCCAAACAGTCTTATGCGTTCACCACCGCCCACAGGCGTTGAGGTAGCCTTGCGGGCAAAACGTTGCGCGTCATGCGGTTCGTCATGGCCGATGATCGGCTGGGTCTTGGCGGCTTACTTCCCTCCCAGTTCACAAGGTGAGGATGGGGAAGGGATACAGCACCTGCATGCTGACGCAGAACAAAAACTGTGTTGAGGCAGACGAAGATGAAAAACCTGTTCGACATACGCTTCACCGCGCGGGACCGCCGCGTTGACGATGAGGTCCTGCTGGCGGAACAGGCGGACGGCCTTGAAGAGGTGGTGAAGGCTGAGGGTGTCTCAAACCGGGAGCACACTCCCGAGCCGACCTGGCTTCAGACCACCAGTCAGTGGATCCCGGCATGGCGGTCTCAGGCCCGAGACATATACCTGCGATGGTCGGTGGCCGACAGGGCCTTGCGATCTGCGCGGCTGGCCTGCACGACCATGCCCGACCCCTACGACATTGCCGGTATTCGCCCGGGCGAAGCCGGCTATCAACGCAGACCGCTGGTATCATGGTCGCCAAGCGAGGCCGAGACCGCACATGAGCAGGCCATCGACATGGTCGCGCGTCTCACGCTGCGCAATCTTGTGGATATGATCGAGCAATCGATCCTGCAGGCCCATGAGATCATGCTGCTGAGTCACCCTCATGCGTTGCTTGAACAGCCCGACGCCAAGGGCCTCAAACGGCTTTATGAGCGGAGGCTCGACAATCCCGACGCCTGGCGGAAATCATGGACCAAATTCATCGCCAAGTGGCGCCGCGACAGAAGCCCTAATGAGATCAGCAATGTCGTACAGCGGTACTGGACGGAGGCGCGGCTATTCCTGCCGGTCGGCTATGAGCCCTCAACGCTGGACCAGGTCAACGCGTTTATGGCCGTCATCCTTGCGGTCAGGGATCACATCGCGAACCGCTCAAAGCATGTGGATGCCAAACTGGCCGAGCTGAGCACCCAGATCGACAGCCCCGGGTTTTCTTATAATCGCGGTGACGTATTTGAGGTCCGCGGCGCGCAAATGGAATTGATCGAGGCCTTCTATGCCGAATATCTTGAGATGCTGTCCCTGACGCTCAAGGCAAAACCCGTCGTTCAGAGCTGAGCAGTTGGTTTTATTCGTTAGGCAGTCTGGCAAACTTGTTCATTCTCACGGAAATGGAGGAGTAAAGTTTTTAACTTTGCGGCCTAGCCTGTTTTGTTCTAGCCCTTGATTTGGCTTTGTCGCTAAAGCTTCAATCGGAATATCTGCGTTTAATGCAAAGTGGGATCTGGAGCACGCCGAGCACAACGTTTGGGGCTGATCGATCCTTGATTACTTCGTCGACGATCCCGATATCATCGCCCGCTTCAAGAGGCGCGCCACTGCGGTAAAAACTAGGCAGCACACCCATTAGTCTCTTTTCATTCCCAAGGCCTAGCGCTTCAATTGGATTTGCGACTACTCACCAAGCTTCGGATTGGTCCGCGCCCTCGACAATCTCACGCATCCGTCGCTCGGTACCAGCATCGGTCCCTTCAGGCAGAGCATTCAGATCAAAAAAGCCATATTCCGCTATCTCCATGCTGGGCGGTTTTTGAGGCATTTTGCCATCAACTTGGCATCGATAGACGAGCACATGATCCCGGCTACTTATTGAAGAATTGTGAAACACGCCGAGCAGTTCAGGCGTCCCACGTAGCCTCAAACCTGTTTCCTGTTGCAATTCAATGCGCAGAGCGTCTTCTGCCGTCTGGCCTTTTCCCACGCCTCCGCCCGGAAAGTACCAGCCAGGCGTATAGGTATGGCTCACGAGCAGGAACTTTCCATCATCGGATTGCACAATCGCCCGCACCCCAAGGGTCAATCCGCGCGTTAATACAAAATATGAGTGGAGCAAGCGACTAATAAGCATGCCCACAATGCTACGCTTTTTATCCGGTGACGCCTTCATGCGCGAACGTCCTTCGCAGTTAAGCTGTGCTGATCTTGGACACTCCCCTGCTGCACGTCCCAAAGCAAGTCAGATATATCACGGCTCAGCGGCGCGTAATCCAAAGGCAATTCATGGAGAATGGAAACAATTCCCGGTAAATTATAGTCTTCGCAAACTGCAAGCAGACGGTTTAGGACCACCATAAGATCTCCCATTGGCAGGGAGACTTCCGATGCCGTCATGATGCGCGGGTGAAGGGTCGGAGATGGATCGTTTCCGATCAATAGTTCTTCGTAGAGTTTTTCGCCTTTCCGCAAACCAGTGATGCAGATCGGGATATCGCCCTCGTCAGGAAGAATTCGGTCGGCGTGGTCGACCATGTACGGTGTCAACCCCTGCAGTTTGACCATACTGATCGCCAAGTCCATGATTTTGACGGGTTTTCCCATGTCTAAAACAAACACATCGCCGCCCTGCCCCATAGCGCCGGCCTGAATCACCAGTTGAGATGCCTCCGGAATCGTCATGAAATAGCGATTGATGTTTTCATGCGTGACAGTAATCGGGCCCCCGCTCTCGATCTGTGCGCGAAATCTTGGGATCACTGAGCCGGAAGACCCAAGTACATTCCCAAAGCGCACCATAGAAAAGACAGTCGACGTCCTCTCCTGCGCACTGGCTTGACAGATGAGTTCTGCAATGCGCTTGCTCGCACCCATGACATTTGTCGGGCGTACAGCCTTGTCGGTCGAAACAAGAATAAACTTTTCCACCTTGAGCTTTTTCGCAGCCGATGCGATCGCAAGTGTCCCAAATACGTTGTTGCGAATACCCTCGACCACGTTTTCCTCTACAAGAGGCACATGCTTATAGGCAGCCGCATGATAGATGGTCTGCACCTCAAACGCCTTGATTGCGGTTTCAAGTCGGCGGCCATGCTGGACGGATCCCAAGATGGGTACAATCTTTGTCGGGTATTGCTGCCGTTTGGTTGTCGCTGACAGCTCGTCCGCGATGGCATATAGAGAAAATTCCGACATCTCATAGAGAACGAGAGTTGCGGGGTGTTGGGTTAAGATTTGCCGGCAAAGCTCACTGCCGATCGATCCACCCGCGCCGGAGACCATCACCACTCGCCCGGCAATGTCTTTTGCCAAAAGCTCCGTATCTGGAGCAACAGGATCACGGCCGAGCAAGTCCTCCGCAGACACTGTCCGCAGTTCCGATATCTTTGATTTCCCACTGATGATATCGGCCATACCCGGAATCGTTTTAATCTCCACGTGCAAGTCCTCGAGGGTGCTCACGATTTCACGTCGACGCGCCCGTCTCAAGCTGGGTATTGCCAGCAAGACGACGTGAGCCCCGGTTTTCTTGATGAGCCGAGGAAGCTGATCCGGCGCAAATACGGTTAAACCGCCCACCGCCAAGTTCTGGAGATTTGGATTGTCGTCAATCAATGCAACCGGCGTATATTCCCGACCATGGAAAAGGGAGTTTAGAAGCTGAAGCCCCGCATCTCCCGCGCCATAGATAATGACAGGGCGTTTGTGGACATGCGTCGGCTTGCGGAAAAACGTGCGTGCCACAAAGCGCAATCCCCCAATGGACAGAAAAGCGAAAACGGCAAAAATGATCGGAACAGACCGTGGGAGACCGGCGTCAACGGCTAAGCCTGCAAGATAGAGAATAATGGCAGCAAGTAGTGTGCTCTTGCCGATGATGACCAAAATCTTGCCGGTCACATATCGCACCAGCGCGCGGTAAAGCCCCCAAAAGTGAAACGCGAAGAGGGCAGTAACGAGAGCAATTGAAAGCGCAATCCAGACTTCCGGTTTAGCGGCAAACTGAACACTTTCGAGGCGCAACAGCATCGCCGCGAAGAACGAAAGCATAATCAACACTGCATCCAATAACAGCTGGACAAGTACTTTCGTCCGGCGATTCAGCCGCGCGAGATACTTAATAATGTTTGGCATAACCTGTTATCCAAGAGAGTAAATATACAGCAATCGCTCTCGCCAAGACCCATGCTTCGACAGGGTTCGGGATGCTGGAGAAGACCTGTCACCTTGGTCAGTTGCTTACTCAGTGCCAGGAGTTGCTGCGCCACGCCGTACACGAGGCCCAATCTGGGACAGACTGTTCTCGCCTAGCCTGCCTAGTCGATTTACAGTAAATTATCTTGGACAGACATTTTGCAGGCGATGACATCAATGTTCGAAAGACTCGAAAATTATTACACGCAAAATATGCGGATTGACCTGGCATGAGCAGAGCGGCTTGCGAAGTTGAACCCTGACGATGTTGAGTACCGAAAAGCTGCAAAAATAAGAATTATGTGGTTTCGGTTCTTCAAGGCGATGTCAAAGAAAGCGTCTATGCGCTGCGGATGGAGAAAATATTCGACACGTTGGATGAAGCGCAAAAGACATTCGTGAAGCTCACAAAAGAGAACCCTGATGCCGCGTCGTTCGACTTTGTCACGGAACTCTGAACACGGCAGAAAGATCCCTGAATGAATCGCCTGTTTTGTGACCGATAAGCTTCTGGAGCATCATTGAGACGAAAATCGTCGACAATGTTAAAATTGCTTTGAGGACCACGCGAGACAGGAACGATTTCCGATTGTCCGAGTGCAGCTTTATGTCCGACGTGCTTGCTCAAGAACCTTCCGGAGTGCTTCCGCCGTCTTGGTGATCTCACCCTCTGTCAAAGTCGGATGGACGAGAAGCATCACACTGGTGTCACCCAGCTCTCTCGCGACAGGCAAGCGCTCTTTGGGACGCCAGCCCGTTTCCGCGAAGGCTTTTTCCAAATAAACCTCCGAGCAGCTTCCCTGGAAACACGGCACACCGAGGGCTTTGATTTCTTCAACGATCCGGTCGCGATCCCATCCCGGCGCCAGATTGCCAGGGCGCACATAGACGTAATACTTATAGTAGGCGTGCACGCAGCCGTCCTGCGCCTTGCACCCCTCACACCCTGCGCAGCGCAGATTTGGAACGCGTACAGGCCCCGACTCTCCAGCGAACGGTGCCAGAGCATTTTCAATGATCCTGGCGCTGGCCGTGCGGGCCGCTGTCCAGTCTGCCATGCGCATCAATTGGATACGGCCAATCGCGGCCTGCATCTCGGTCATCCGCCAATTCGTCCCAAAACTTTCATGCAACCAGCGAAACCCTGGCGGATGCTGGCGTTCGTAGACCGCCCCCCAGCTCTTGCCATGATCCTTCAAGGCCCACATCCGCGACCAGAGGTCCCGGTCCACCGTGGTCACCATGCCGCCCTCACCCCCAGTGGTCATGATCTTGTCTTGGCAAAACGACCAAGCAGCGACATGGCCGATCGCGCCAACCGGGCGACCTTTGTAGAACGCGCCATGGGCTTGCGCACAATCCTCGATGACCTTGATGCCGCGGGCCGCTGCCAGTTCCATGATCGGGTCCATGTCGCAGGGCCAGCCAGCGAGGTGCACGGCGATAATCGCTTTCGTATTTTCTGAGAGAACGGCCGCTATGGTCTCTGCGGTGATATTACCACTCTCCGGGTCAACATCAGCAAATACAGGCACGGCGCCAGCATTGGGCACGGTCGAGGCAGACGCCACAAAGGTCCGAGGCGTGACGACCACCTCGTCGCCCGGAGAGCCACCGTTTCGCGCGCCCACGCTCAGACCAGCCAGCGCGAGGTCCAACGCCACGGTTCCGTTGGCAACGGCAATTGCATGCTCGACCCCGCACCAAGCGGCGAATTCGCATTCGAACTCCCGGCCTTCCTGACCGGTCCAATAGTTCACCCGGTTGGATAGCAAAACACGTGAGACGGCGTCAGCCTCTTCTTGTGTGAACGAGGGCCAGGGGGAAAACGGTCCATTGAGCAAAATTCAAATCCTTTGAGCCGGGACGCCGCCCACGCGGGCGCCGTCTTCCACATCGTCAACAACTGCGGCACCCGCGGCCACCATGACGTCACGGCCTATGCGGATACCTTCACGGACCGCTGCTCCGATCCCCACCCAAGAGCGCGCGCCCACGCAAACACCGCCAGCGAGATGCGCGCCGGGCGAGATGTGCACGAAATCACCAATTTGGCAGTCGTGATCGACACTGCAGCCTGTATTCAAAATCACGCCGCGGCCGATCGAAGCGTCCGCGGTCACGACGCTACCAGCCACGACCAAGCTGCCGGCCCCGATTGCTGCGTATCGCGATATGCTGGCATGGGGATGGATGAGGACAGGGCTATCATCAAGGTACAGTTTATCAAAAAAACGCGCCCGTGTTTGATTATTGCCAACCGCGCAAAATAGCGGCGACCGCTCTCGATCCGGCAAGCCCACAACAGGCCAATGCGCATTCATGGTCTTCTCTGGCCAGACGTCGTCCAGAAAGGCAATGTCGGTGAACCCGCAGGCCTCAGCGGTATCCGCCACAACTTTCCCATGCCCGCTGGCACCAATAATGAACAGCTTGCTCATTTTGAGCCGGTGAATTTCGGCATTGTAGCTTCTCCCTGCGCAGTGATCCCATCTCGTTTCAAAACCTTTCGGATGGTCAACCAGATAATCTTGAAATCGAGCCAGAGCGTCCGGTTGTCGACATACCAGACATCGAGCGCAAACTTTTGCTCCCAGGAGATCGCGTTACGCCCATTGATCTGCGCCCAGCCCGTAACCCCTGGTCTGACCTCGTGGCGGCGTGCCTGTTCTGTGCTGTAGAGCGGCAGGTACTCCATCAACAAAGGACGTGGACCGACGAGGCTCATCTCACCTTTGAGGACGTTCCAAAGCTCCGGCAACTCATCGGCCGAGCTCGAGCGCAGCCTTTGCCCCAGTTTGGTCATCCGGTCTGCATCTGGAAGTGGCTGCTCATCCGGCCCGATAGCATCGCGCATCGTGCGAAATTTCAGCATTTCAAACGGCTGGGCATCTTTACCAGGCCGGGTCTGACGAAATAACACCGGAGACCCCATCTGCCTTCGTATCAGGATGGCAAGAACTAAAAAGACTGGCGCGAACAGGATGAGGCCCACCAAGGAGCCGACGATATCAAAAAGGCGTTTCAACATGTTGTGTCGCTCAGGCGTCGTGGCCTCGATCGTGGAGGATGCCCAGCAAAGCCCCGATAACGTCGGCTTTCGGGTTTTTACCCATCTTAAGCATTCGACTCTTTGTCAGCCAACAAACCCAGGTGCTCCATCAGTTGCCTGTTCACTTTCCGGACGTCGTATTTTTCTCGTGCGATCTGCAAGCTCTCTTCTCCCATCTTCGTTGTCCGAATAGGGTCGCCGATCATCTCTCGCATGCGATTGGCCAAAGCCTCAGGATCGCAGACTGGAACCAGATATCCATTGACACCGTCCTGGACGGTTTCCCGACATCCTGGAGCGTCAGAGGTGATCACCGGCCGTCCCATCGCCATGGCCTCTAGGACTGAACGTGGGGTCCCCTCACGATATGACGGCAGCACATAAACGCGGGCCTCGGTCAGTGCCGGTCGGACATCGTCCAGAGGGCCTAGATATTCCAGACCGCCTTCTTCCCAGTGCCTCAGGTCTTCGGTATCAATCCCATCCAGGCCCTCGTCAAAAGGCCCTGCAAGCAGGCAACGTGCCTCCGGATGGGTTTTTTGAAGTGACATCGTAGCTTCAGCGTATTCGCGCACGCCCTTGTTTTTAAGAAGGCGCGCGATCATCAGAAAAATCGGAGCCTCAGTCAAAGGCACGGCGGCATAATGGTTCAGATCCACGCCGGAACCATTAACCATTGCGACCTTAGTTGCGTCCGCGAGACAACCGGCGGCCAAGAAATCATCGCGATCATCGGGATTCTGGAAAATGACCTTGGTGTTTCGGTGGGTAGCTGCACGGTAAAGCCATCGTGCAATCGCCCGAACACCACGCTGCTTCAAGCTCACGCGATCAGAGTTCGTAAAGGCATAGCCAAGCCCCGTGACCATTGCAAAGGATGGCAAGCAGGCGTTGCTGGCGGCGAAGGCGCCCCAGATGTTGGGCTTAATCGTATAGGTTAGCAAGATGTCGGGGTGGATGCGGCGCATCAAGCGATAAAGGGCGCGGCCATAGCGCAGGTCGGAGAGGATTCCGGTGCCGGTGCGCCGCAGCGGCGTGTCGTACACTTCGGCGCCCAGTGCCTCGAGTCTGGCGCGCAAATCTACGCTAATACCCGGCGCACCCACGCTTACTCTGTGCCCAGCGGCGAGGATGTCAGCGATCAGCGGCCCGCGAAAATTTACCAGAGACGGTGCATAGGAGGCGAGTAGGAGCAGATGCATGTCAATATCTAAACCGAACTCTGGGAAAACTGACATTCACAGAAAGGAATAGGGTCAACATCCCAAGACTAAAAAAGATGATAACCAAGTTTGGAATAAGACCCGGAATCCCGTAGACAATTACCTTTCCGAGGGAAAAACTGATCGTTGGAAGCGCAAGCAAGATAATGACACTTCTGAGTGACTTTGTCTCCGCATATCTGGCAAGAAACGCAATCAACATTCCTGCGACAGAATAGAGGACTGCCGAACCAAACCAACCAAAATCCAGGTAGGTGTGCGTTAGATACGTACCTGAAAGAAAGGTCGTGTTGTTGGAGCCAGGATTCATATAAATGAACAACTCGTACGAGACCGGTACGCCATAGTTGATGCCGGGTATCGCTGTAATTATGTTTCGAAGGTGAACATCACCCCAACGGAGCGGCCAGCTACCAGTCTCAACCAGTTCCACAATTTTGAAATCATACTGAGAATTACCCCTGAAAATTCGATTGATCAGGGAATCCGCTAGGGAAAATACTCCGGAAACGCCTTCCTGCTGATAGAAATAAAATCCTTTGGTTGATAAGCTGCTCAAGAGTATAAAAACCAGAAAAGAAAAAGCACCGAATTTGAGCAACTTTATCGCCTTAAAAGGTCTAACCAACGAGTAGGTGCCAGCAGAAATTAAAATTATCTCAAGGAACGGTCCCCGGTCTCCCACTCCGCCAACAACAATGAATGCGAACACAATGGATGTAGCCAGATACATCGCAGATTTACGAGTCCCTCTAGTCGCAAAAATAAAGGTGAAGTAGGATACAATGATTGCGCAGTTTGTATAGGTAATAGCGCGAAAAACGCCCTGCCCACGATACTCTCCCCCAAAGTACGCTGCCTTGGTCTGCTCAAAGCGGAAATCCCGAACATTTATGGCTGCGTCAACACTGAACTGACCAGTGATAAGAGAGGTGACTGCTGAAACAATTGGGGGTGCCCCTCCAAAATACAGCCATGCGATGATAATCGTAAAAATAATGAACAATACCATACTGGATTTGAGCCTCGGACTTTCGGTAATAGGGCTGAAATCGTGCGGTATTCTTGACTTGTAGCCGGCTCCAGAAATTGCCGCAGCCAGCAAATATCCCAGCAAGAAACCCCAGAAAATGAAGAAACCCACAGTCACTACGAGAAACTTGATATTTTCATCGGCGCCGGAGCTTGGAAACGTGTAGCCGACTAGACCATAGGTGAAAAAATGAAAGATAGAAAACCAGAGTGCATTGAATGAAACATAACCATTTTGTTTTAACAAAATCAAAAGCACAGGAAGCACGCATAAAGTAAACAGGACGATATTCATGAGACGCTTCCGTCGTCCTTCATCCAAAAGGCGTTGCCTGAGCGTTTAGCCGCCCATATGTTTAATCTACGTTCAGTCAATACATTGAGGGAGTAGTTTTCATGTATGAAATTTCTGGCTTTTCTAGCAAAGGCCTTCCTTTGCAGAGCGTCGATATTATATATTAAAAACAAAGAATTACACACCTCATCAATATCGTCCGTATCTACAGCGTGGATCAAATTATTTTTCAAAAAATCCGCTTCTGCCTCTGAATTGCTTATGACCGGAACTCCAATGCTTAGGGCTTGGCGGATCTTCTGGTTAGAATTACCAAGCATTTTTGCACGCGAACTATCGTCAGTTGCAAACAGGACATCTAGACTGTTTAGAAAATCATTAACGTCATCGTAAGGTATTTTACCTACAATATCGCACCGGCTTTCTACTCCATATTCGATGGCGACCCGCTCTAGGTCTTGAACATCGCCACCGGCGATTCTGCATCTTATTTCTGGCAGCAAGTCCGAGAGACGAGAAACTGCCTGTATGATTTGGCGACCACCGCGAGTGAAGGGTTGACCGCCGACATATCCAACAACAAATTGATTTCGGCTGATATCAATATTATTCGTGATATGGTTGGTGGTGGGATGAAAACGCTTGGTGTTTGTTCCGTTCGGGATGACGTGAATCTTACCCGGGTCAAGCTTGTTGGTTCGTGCGATTAGGCCGGCGAGTTTTTCGGTGACGGTATCGATCGTCTGCACTCGCTTCAGGGCTGATCGAACCATCCACGATTGGACGGATGCAACTGGCTTCAGCAACAGACCGTTTAGCCCACCTTTTCGTTTCAAGAAATCGGTGTCACCAAGGCTTTTTACGTGTAACGGTATATGCGGAAAAAAGAGCGCCAGAAGGTTCACCGCCCAAGGCAGAGCTGGCAGGCGAACCACTATGTGATGATTTTTGTTTTGACTCCGCCGAAGCACTGAGATTGCCGCGCTAAGCACAGAAAGCTGGCCAAAAACGCTCTGGTGGAGGCGGGACGATCTTAAAGGCGAAACAGTAAGAACATCCTGAAACCCTAATACTTCAACGTGTCTTGCCGGTTCTGGTATAACCGCTGTGAAGGGGATACCGGAGGCCGCTAGGCCGTTCAGGAATTCCCTCTCATTCACGCTTGGCCCTTTGGCAGCGGAAATATCGTCGAAATACAGATAAAGAACATGTATAGGAAATTGTTTACACACGGCCGTCATCTCTCAGAAGGCGGTTACCAGCGATTTCGTGCATACCATGTGTTGACCGGTTTAGAATTTGATCTTGAGGCTCCCGGGTGGCTGCATTTTCTGCCAAGGACAGGATACTATGAACCACCTTTGAAAGGTCCTGGGTCATATCAGTGTGTTCAACACGAATGAAATCCCTGAATATCAATCGATTGGCCACAGCCGCGCCGTGGGCAAAAGAGTATCCCAGCACAGCTCTTGTCCGGTTGAGAGCCCTGCGCCGTTTAATTCCGGCCTCAAGATCTTTGTTGGTTCCCTTGGATATGGAATTCAGAACCCCAGAGAGGGGGCGTTTCAGATGGACCATTATGACTCTATAGCCGTTCATGCGGTAGAGTAGCGGTCGGTGAAAATCGAAGTAGGCGGTTTTTGAGCTATCGACAACGATTGGAAAATTCGCGTGGATCACCGCCTCCATAGTGTCATTGATAGTCCCTGTCCTTGCATTCCGCCATACAAAGCACTCCGAAACAGGTTTGCCACATGCGCATGGATGGTCGTTGCGGATGAAATTCGGCAAACGCCCCAGTTCGCCGGCAGAAAGAACCGTTTCATCTTGCGCCAGAGCTCGCGACAAAGCAGAACTTCCGCTCCGACCGTAGCCTGCTATGTAAATCACGACAGGCTTTTTCACAGTGAAACCCCTGCAAACAGTGCGCGAACAGCGAGGCCGGCAAGAACCGCCGCTATTGCAGGAAGCACAAATGAGCTAGCACAACCTTTCACCGCTCCCCATCCCGCGCCTGATGCGCGAAGATAGACCCAGAAGGCCACCAAATAAAAGACAGCACCGGAAATGACGTAGCCTTCTGCGATCAGGGTCGGGTCGAATCGGTAAGCTCCCAGCGTGATCACCACGCGAAATATCAGTCCTGTCGCCATAAGTCCAAGCATTGCCCGCTGCATCATCTTCACATGCATCACCATCGATACAGGCGAGGATAGCAGCTTGAAAATGAACCAGGGTGTCATCAAGGCTACAAGTTCGCCAGCCCGCCGCCACTCCTCGCCAAAGACGAAGGCAAAGACGGGTGAGGCGACAACTGCTAGAAAGACCAGTGGTGCTACGCCTACGCGAACCAGCCCTTTCAACACGTCTGCGGTGAATTCGGGCAGCCGACCGGCGCGCATCTCTTCGGGCGCGCGTGACAGATAGACCTGCCCAACCGCTCCGCCAATCAGCGTGACAGGTGTGCCGATGGCTCGCGTCGCCAAAAAGATGAAGCCCGCCTCGGGGCCGAGGGCTAGAGCCGCAATCAGCAGAACCGGAAACTGGATCGCTGCATTGTTGGCGAGTGCTTCCCACGTCGAATAAAATGGAAACCGGCGATAGGTGACTAGCGCCTCGCGCATCCCCAGCTTGGTAATCCCGGCCAGCGCGCCACGATCATGACACCAAACCTGTCGGGCTAAGTTGACTACGCCCGCTCCCGCCATCAGTGCGTGCCCCAGCATCAGTCCTAATGGCCCGGCGCTCGCAAAGCCAAGACCCAACTGCGCAGTCAGCCCGCTACCAGCCTGCACCATCCGAGTGCGGGCGAGGGTGGAGAAGCGTTTTTTGCGCGTGCTCCAGAACTGCAACGCGGCATAACTACCCGCCAGCCAGGTACCGAATGGCAAAAGCCAACTAAGCGTTGGCAATACGGGTTGGTCGATAGCGACAAAGAATGCGCGCCCAAACCCCAAGACCAGAAGGCCCGTCATCACCGCAACGGCTATCGCGGACACGAGCGCCAGCGCTAGCAGGTTTGCCGCCTCAACTTCGTCCTCGGGCAGTGGGATGGCGATCTCCAGTCGTAAACAGGCCAAAACCTGTACCATCGTTAGAATCGCCACATAGACGGCCAGCACGCTGAATTCCTCCGGGGAGTAAAGCCGTGTCAGTACAGGCAGCGCCAGAACCGTTAGTAACTGTGCCACAGCTGTTCCGCCGGCTAGAACCGATGCCGATCGGACTAAGCCATTCTCGCGCAGGGCGCTTAGGCGAGATCTCAAGGACATGGCCGCGTCACCGATGGACAGTATTAGCCAAAGCGCTAATGATCCGTTCGAAGTGCTCCGCTCCCATATATGGATGCATCGGCAGGCTCATCACCTCGTTCGCGGCACACTCGCCATGCCGTAAGTCAACCGAATTGTCGCCCACAGCAGGTTGCCGGTTCAGCGGAAGCGGATAGTGAACGGCGCTCGGCACTGCAGCCTTATGCAGCGCTGCTCGAACGGCATCGCGATCCCGAATGCGAATGGTGTATTGCGCCCATGCGCTGTTGCGCTCCTTGCTGATAGTCGGCGTGGTAATGGCCAGCGGACCCAGCGCGGCATCATACGCATCTGCGACGCTCTGCCTAGCTGCAATCTCATCGTCAAGGATCGTAAGCTTGCACAACAGGATCGCCGCCTGAAGCGAGTCGAGACGCGAGTTCACACCCACTCTTATATGGTGATACCGCCGATCTTGGCCATGTCGTGCAATCTGGCGCAGGATAGTGGCCAAGTCCTCATCGGAGGTGAAGATGGCCCCGCCGTCGCCGTAACACCCGAGTGGCTTCGACGGGAAGAAACTGGTGCAGCCAATCGTGGTCAAATTACAGGACTTGCGCCCTTTGTAGCTGGCCCCAAAGCTTTGCGCACCATCTTCTATGACTGGAATGTTATGGCGACTCGCGATCTCGTTGATCTCGTCAAAATCGGCCGGCTGACCGTAAAGCGACACCGGAATGATCGCCTTCGTTCTGGACGTAATTGCGCCCTCGAGCTGTGATGGATCCAGATTGTAGGTAACCGGATCAATGTCGACATAGACTACTTTCGCCCCCAAAAGTACTGGCGCCTCCGCTGTCGCGATATAGGAAAATCCAGGGCTAATAACCTCATCGCCTGGCCCGACGCCAAGCGCCATAAGAGCGATCTGCAGGGCATCGGTACCATTTGCGCAGGTGATGCAATACTGAGCACCCGTATAGTCGGCCAGGCGCTCTTCCAATTCACCAACCTCGGGTCCAAGAATATACTTTCCATGCGCAAGCACACGCGCAATTGCGGCGTCAATCTCCGGCCGCAAGCGATCCTGTTGCGCCTCAAGGTCGATAAATGGGATCGGCTTTACGGTCATTGTTCGCCGTCTTCTGCGCTGACCGGGGTGTACTTAATACATCCGTCTTCCAACACATAGCGATCATTGGTGTGAGGACAGGTCGTCTCGCCCGCCCCATCCAGCGGTAAATCGAGACGTTCACCAAAAGCGCTCATCCAGCCAATCTGCCGCGCCGGGTTACCGACCATCAAAGCAAAATCCGGCACGCTACGGGTCACCACTGTGCCCGCTCCAATGAACGCGAACGCTCCGATGGTGACGCCGCAAACGATCGTGCAGTTAGCGCCAAGTGTCGCGCCGCGTTGCACCAGGGTATCGCGATACTCGTCGTTGCGTTCAACAAAAGCCCGCGGATTATAAACATTTGTAAAGACCATGGACGGCCCGCAGAAAACACCCTCTTCGAGCGTGACATTGTCATAAACAGAAACGTTGTTTTGTATTTTGCATCGATCACCGATAACCACACGATTTCCGACGAAGACATTCTGCCCCAGCGTCACGCCCGCTCCGATCCAGGCGCCGCCACATACATGTGCAAAATGCCAAACGCGGGAATTAGCGCCAATGTCCGCTCCATCATCCACAATAGCGCTCGAATGCTTAAAATATTCAGCCATAAATTCTGCTCCTAGTCTGTCTGACGCACAAAGGGATGAAGGTCGCCGACGAGGGTTGTTGAGGCATTGCGGATATCTGCAACAGTCTGGATCGCAACACGGTTTTCTTCGAGGCCAAATCCCCGACCTGCCAGAATTTCTTCGTAACTGCGGGTGTGAAGATCGGCAAACCCGCCGGAAAACTCAATTTCCTCGCCATCAACGGTAATCGACCGGTAGGTCCTTTGCCCTGCTTCGCGCAGCTCTCGCGGCACATCGCCCACATCGAGAGACAGGTACCAGCGCACGCGTGCGTGTTCGTACTCTAAATAGCCTGCGGCCTTCGTTGGTTCCGACAGATGCACATGGTTTTCTTGAACCGCGCCGAACAAAAAATGCAGCATGTCATAGAAATGAACACCGATATTTGTTGCAATTCCACCGGACTTTTCAACATTCCCTTTCCAGCTTTGAAGGTACCAATGCCCACGTGATGTGATGTAAGTGAGATCTACATCAAATTTTTGATCCCTTGGCCCCGCGGCAATCTTGTCACGGAGTGAGATGATGGAAGGATGGACCCGTAACTGGAGAATCGTGTTGACTTTGGACCCCGTATCGTTCTCGATTTCCTTCAATCCATCGATGTTTCGGGGATTGAGAACAAGCGGTTTCTCGCAAACCGCCTCGGCACCAGACCGAAGCGCAAACCGCATATGGCTGTCGTGCAGATAATTCGGTGAGCAGATCGACACATAGTTGATTTCTTGTCCATGGCCGTATCTGCGTTGCTTGTCGATGTGTCGATCGAAACGTTCAAACTCAGTAAAAAAATCCGCATCCGGAAAGAAACTATCAAGGATGCCGACCGAGTCATTTGGGTCAAGTGCGGCCACCAGCTTATTACCAGTGTCCCTGATGGCTTTCATGTGGCGCGGCGCTACAAATCCGGCGGCACCGATCAACGCAAAATTTTTCATGTCCAGTACTGCTCTTCTTCCATTTTTTTGACTTAAAGCCGGATGTTCACGTCTGAGGTCGGCAGAACATGCTTCAAGTCGTACAAGATATTCTCGCTGCGGCAGAAAGACCGCATAAAGTCAGATCCAAGCGCACGGAATTCATTATGGGCCACCGCAAGAATCACTCCGTCGTAAGCGCCTTTTTCGGGTACATCGACTAAATCGATCCCATATTCCCGTGCCGCCTCGCTTGTATCCACCCATGGATCATGGACATCGACGGCCATC
Source organism: Roseovarius litoreus (assembly GCF_900142765.1). Classification (GTDB taxonomy): domain Bacteria; phylum Pseudomonadota; class Alphaproteobacteria; order Rhodobacterales; family Rhodobacteraceae; genus Roseovarius; species Roseovarius litoreus. The sequence goes on along the minus strand of NZ_FRCB01000012.1, from coordinate 52,355 downwards.
CCATAGTCCCGCAGTTCATCAATGACATCGACCACGCGCGTATTCCGCAAATCCGGGCAGTTTTCCTTGAACGCCAACCCCATCACGAGCACACGCGCACCTGCGACCTCAAGGCCTCTTTTTAGCATGGCCTTGACCATCTGGCCCGCCACATAAGCCCCCATGCCATCATTCAATCGACGCCCCGCCAAGATAATCTCCGGGTGATAGCCAATCGCTTCAGCCTTATGGGTCAGATAGTACGGATCGACCCCAATGCAGTGCCCGCCCACCAGACCCGGCCGGAACGGCAAAAAGTTCCACTTTGTCCCCGCCGCCTCGAGCACGGCCTGGGTGTCGATTCCCATCCGATTGAATATGATCGCCAGTTCGTTGATCAGCGCGATATTGATGTCGCGCTGCGTATTCTCGATGACCTTGGCCGCTTCGGCCACGCGGATACTCTCGGCCTTAAAGGTCCCGGCACTGATGATCGTCGCGTAGAGACGATCGATCAGGTCGGCGGCCTCTACCGTGGACCCGGATGTGACCTTCCGGATGTCAGGCAGCCGGTGCTGCTTGTCGCCCGGGTTGATACGCTCGGGACTGTAGCCCACGTAAAAATCCCGGTTGAACGTGAGCCCCGACACCTGCTCAAGCACAGGCACACAATCCTCTTCTGTTGCGCCCGGATACACGGTCGACTCGTAAATTACGATGTCCCCAGCTTTCAGGGCGCGGCCAACTGTCTCAGAGGCTTTGAGCAGCGGTCCCAGATCCGGACGCTTATGCGCATCGATCGGCGTTGGCACAGTCACGATAAACACGTTAGCATCTTTCAAGGCTCCGACATCGCATGTCAGATCAAGATGCGCGGCCTCCGCGAGTTCCGCACTGCTCACCTCGCGCGTTCCATCATGTCCCGCGTTGAGATCCACAATTCGCTTTTCATTGATATCGAACCCGATCACCGACCGGTTTTTTGCGAACTCCACCGCCAGAGGCAGGCCCACATAGCCCAAGCCAATGACAGCAATTCGGATATCGTCAAGGTTTGGCAAATTAACCATACTAATCATCTCTGTTATTTCCCATAATAGTCGCGGAACCAAGCCACAAACTGGTCAATGCCATCGCGGACATCGGTTTGCGGCTGGTAGCCCGTCAAGTTCTTCAAAAGGCTTGCGTCCGCCCAAGTGGCCGGCACGTCCCCCGTTTGCATATCCATGTAATTGCGCTTGGCCTCGATCCCGAGCGCCTCTTCAATGGCTTCGATAAAGTCCAGCAACCGTACCTTCTCAGAATTCCCGATATTGACGATGCGGTAAGGAGCTACAGGCGAGAGGCTGTCCCCCGCCTCGATATCGTCGGCACTTTCAGGCCGGACCGGGACTGCATCGATGAGCAGGCAGATGCCGCGCACGAGATCCTCCACATAGGTGAAGTCACGGTACATGTCCCCGTGATTGTAGATATCAATCGGGCGTCCATCGAGCATCGCATCCACGAACTTGAAGAGCGCCAGATCTGGGCGGCCCCAGGGACCGTAAACCGTAAAGAAGCGGAACATCGTCGTCGGCAGGTTCCACAAATGCGCATAGGAATGTGCCATCGCCTCATTGGCTTTTTTCGTGGCGGCGTAGAAGGTCAGCTGGGTGTCCGCCTTCTCTGTCTCGGAAAACGGCATATCCTCATTGGCGCCGTAAACAGATGAGGTCGAGGCCATAAGCAAATGCTCGACGCCAAGTTCGCGGGCGGCTTCCATGATGTTGAACGTGCCGATGATATTGCTGTCGAGATAGGCGCGCGGATTTTCTAGGCTGTAGCGCACGCCGGCTTGGGCTGCGAGATGGACGATCACGTCAGGGGCAAACTTCCGGGCCACCTCGCCAATACGGTCGGCTTCCTCCAGCCAACATTCAGTGGCCGTAAATCCAGGGCTCTGCAGCAGCATCTGGTGGCGGCGGCGCTTGAGGGTGACGTCATAGTAATCCGTGATCGCATCGATGCCATGCACGACGAACCCTTCGTCCAACAGCAGCTTTGCGAGGTGGAAACCGATGAAGCCGGCCGTGCCTGTAATCAAAATACGTTTCATATGCTCTCTTTTGGTAACTTATGATTGGTGCTCGACATGAGGACTGGGCGCCTGCGCGCTGCCCTACTCCACCGTCACCGATTTCGCGAGGTTGCGCGGCTGGTCGACATCCGTGCCTTTTTCCACGGCGACAAAATAGGCCAACAGCTGCGCGACCACGGCATAGGCAAACCCTGTGGCATGGGGCCCCGCCTCCGGCGTGCGCAACGCAGCCCCTTCTTCCGGCCCGATCCGCACCACCTCCGCACCTCGCGCCGCCACTTCCGCGGTATTCGACGCAGTTTTCTCATGTAGGGCCCCGAGATTGTCGAAGACCACCACCGGTGTGCCCTCATCAATGAGCGCGATGGGGCCATGCTTGAGCTCCCCCGCGGCATAGGCCTCGGCATGGATGTAGGAAATTTCCTTCATCTTGAGCGCGGCCTCGCGCGCGATCGGATAATGCACATCCCGGCCCAGAAAGTAGAGATCTGAGGCCTCAGCCAATCGGCGTGCTGCGGTCTCGACCGCAGGCACCAGCCTCAGAGTGTCGGCGACGATGCGCGGCACAGAGGTCAGCTCGGTGATGGCCTCTGCAAGGCGCGCGTCGCACAGCGCGCCCCGGTCCCGGCCAGCTTTAAGGGCCACCGCCATCAGCGCCATGAGCTGGCCGGTGAAGGCTTTGGTGGAAGCGACCCCGATTTCAGGGCCGGCCTGAAGCTCGAGGATGGCATCGGCCTCGCGCGCGATTGAGCTTGTGGGCACGTTCACCACCGCAAGCCGCGCGGCCACGCGTCCAGAGAGTGCGGTCAGCGCGGAAAGCGTGTCTGCCGTCTCGCCCGACTGGCTGACGGCAATCACGATCTCGCGTCCGGTGAGTGGGCGATCGCGGTAGCGATATTCACTGGCGAGATCGATCTCCACCGGGCAGCGCGCGAGCTCCTCAATCCAATAGCTGGCCAGATGACAGGCATAATGCGCGGTCCCGCAGCCGAGCAAAATAATCCGATCGGCGGCGGCAAAATCGATCTCCTCAAGGAGGGGCTTCAGCGCATTTGCGCCCGGGTCCACCAGCGTGCCAAGCAGACGCCCAAGGCTCTCGGGCTGCTCTTCGATTTCCTTGCGCATGTAATGCGGCCAGGGACCTTTATCGACGACGCTGTCTTCGGCGGCAATGGTCAGCACCGCGCGGGTCACAGGCGCGCCTTGTCGGTCGAAAATCTCGACCCTGTCAGGCCTAATCGCGGCCCAGTCGCCATCTTCGAGATAGCTCACCTGATCGGTAAAGGGCGCCAACGCCAACGCATCCGAGCCCACAAAAATTTCCGCGGCACCGCCTTCGACCCCCGGCCCATAGCCAATCGCAAGCGGCGAGCCTTGCCGGGCGACGAACATCAAATCCGGGTAGCCTTCAAAGACAACGGCGAGCGCATACGAGCCCACGAGGGTGTCCAACAACTGCTGAAACGCCTCATCGAGGTTTTCAGCGCGGCCGAGCAGCTGGTCGAGCCAGGCCGCCGCCACTTCCGAATCGGTCTCGGACGACAGACGCACACCCAGGGCCTCCAATTCAACCCGCAAAGCCCAGTGATTTTCGATTATGCCGTTATGCACAAGGGTCACACAGCCCACCTTGTGGGGATGCGCATTGCTCTGCGTCGCGCCCCCATGGGTGGCCCAGCGCGTATGTCCGATCCCGACGCGACCCGTGGGCGCATCGGTTTTGAGATCGGATTTGAGATTGTCGAGCTTGCCCACGGCCCGGCGGACAGCAATGCCCGCGCCATTCGCCACCGCGATGCCCGCGCTGTCATAGCCGCGGTATTCCAGCCGCTGCAGCCCGTCTACAAGCCGTTCTGCCACATCGTCGCGGCCGATGATGCCGACGATCCCACACATGTGTTATCCTACCTGTCTTTTCGATATTGTCGTGTTATCGTCTGGTGGCGCGCATCACTCGCGCGGCGGCTGAGCCCATTTATGTCAAAGGCCCAAGCACCGAAATGCCAGGATGCCCGTCATTTTGCAGACTCAAACCCCCGATAACGCAAACCCTCAAGCGTCTCAAAATCAGCACTCTACTGCCGCCGCCGAGGCATTCGCCGCAGCACCGGGAACGTCAGTACGTAGCAGCCGAAAAAACCAACCGCGTAGAGCAGCACCACAATTCCAGCCGCGCTATTATCATTCCAGAGCCATGCGCCTGTGAGCGGTGGGGAGATGACGAAGGGGGCGAGGATCACGGTGGTCAGAGGATTGGCCAACTGACGCCGACCGCGCCCAAGGGCATAAATCTCTAGCGCACGCATGACCAGTTGGTGGACATGCAACCTGTCAGGCAAAAACGCGATGGACCGATGGCGGACGCGTCGGTAGATCGCGAGGCTGGTATCTGCGACGGGCCAGAAGACCGTCAGCAAGATGGCCCAGGGCGACACCACGGGGAAGTGCCAGAGGATCGAAACACCGAACCAGCTGAGAACAAAGCCCAGTGTGTAGGCCCCCGCATCCCCGAGGAAGATCTTGCCGAGCGGGAAATTCACGAGGACAAAGCCAAAAACAGCAAAGGCCAACATCAGAGCGAACCTGACCATCGCTGTATAGCCCGCCTGGGCCGCAATCAAAGCAAGAGCGACGGCACAGGCCATTGCGGCCACGGCGGCCAAACCGTTGACCCCGTCTATCAGATTGAAGCCGTTGGCCACTCCTACGGTGACAAAAACGGTCAGCGCCACGCCGACAGGCCAATAGGCCATATAGGGATCGAACCAAGCCACGCCCGACCGGACCAGCCAGACTTCCAGTAACAAGATAACCATGAGGCTGGACAAGATGGCCGCCAGTAAACGCAGCTTTGGTTGAATTCCAAAGCCGAGGTCTTCAAGCAAGCCAACGAGGAACAACACCGATGTCGCGGTCAGGAAGAGAGCATAACGGTTGGCGTAGGGTTCCGGCACAAACAGGATACTGAAGACCAATGCGCCAAACACGGCCAATCCAGCGACACGGGGCGCTGCTCTGGAATGCGCAGCCTGAACCGCCATGAGGTCAGCGGACCGCCCGGCCAAGCGCGGAAACCATTGTGCGGCCATCACAAGCCCCAAGCAAAGCACCAAAGACATGCCAGCGACGCTGGCGCTGTGACCGAAAACAACTAGGGAAACATCTAACATTTTTTACACTTCAGCTGGTGTTATGGGCATTGCGATTGGAAATTCACGCGCTAACGCTCGGGGCAGTGTCACGGCGTCTGGCTATGGATAGAGCTGACTGAACAACGGGGCATGAGGCGATGCTGCGGCTCTCGATTCAGGGTCGCCTCTGTGTCAGTAACTGGATGGACAGATCCGGATTTGAGCTGAAAACCACGGCTACCGCACCGGCGCTCACTCCGTTTTCAGGATGCGCGGCTGCACGTGTAGCGAGTAGGGATCGAATGAAACAAACGGTCCCACGATCCACTTCGTATCATTTTGAGATCAAAAGAAAAGACGCATGGATCAAATTTAAGAAAAATTTGGCCTTTCGGCGAAGAATGCCGCAGACAGAGGCTTTTGGCCGAATCAAGCCTTTGGAAAGGCGGCACGCCCTTATCGCAGCAAGCCCTTTATTGACGTCAAAAACCTTTTTTTAATTGGCTTTTTAGCATTTCAGGTCCAGAAGCCGACTCTGCTGCTCACCGCGCAACGCATGGCGGGAACGAGTGCGCCAATGTCCAAATTCAGCCCGTATCCTGCGCGAAACAACCATGGATAGGTTTTCATGAAGTCTCTTACTGACAATTACTTTCAGTTACCCTATGATCATATATGATACAGAATTTATGAGAGGTGGAAGATATGCCGAAGTTCAAATTGTTCGCGACCTCCGTCGTCATTGCGGCCTTCTCGTCGTCCGCTTTTGCGGGTGACGCGACGCAAATGTCTCTGTCGACGCAAGGCGTTGTCGCCCCCGGTGCAGCAACCACTGGCGGCGGTACGGCAGGTGGCGCAGCTGCTGGCGGTAGCACAGCAGCCGGCGGCGGAGCAGCTGCGGGCGGAGCAGCTGCGGGCGGCGCGGCGGCAGTAGCTGGAGGTGGAATTATCGGAGGCGTGGGCGTTGCTGTCGGGGTTGGCACGCTGGTTGCCGGCGCGGCGCTTGCCGGTGCCGGAGGCGGCGGCGGAAACGGCGGGGCTATCTTTACCACGTCCACCACGTCCACCACAGGCACCCAATAAGAAAGCCTTGATCTCATGAATGTTTTGCGGGGCCAATGATGGCCCTGCCTAAACGTGGCGTGTCTGACAGTTGAGACATCTCGTATTGACTGGGACTGAAAGAAATCGACACTGAGGCCAAATGCATCCAGACTTTGAATGGTGTGCAGCGCAGCTCAAACCGAACGCTTTGAGTATCGCCGAACGGCATCTTTCGCGGCAAGGTTTCACGACATTTTGCCCCAAGCGTCGAGAAGATCAGCGCCGTGGCGGGAAATTCGTCAAGCAGACGGTGCCACTTTTTCCCGGTTACATATTCGTGCAGTTCGATGCACAGGCCTTTGCATGGCGCGCCTTGAATAGCACACGCGGTCTGTCACGGCTGATCACCGACACCAAGGGGCGCCCTGCCGTCATGCCCGGAGAGTTCATGTCGGCCATGATGGCGCGCTGCACGAAGGACGGCCTCTTCACCACGCCGGACAGTTTTGCAGCAGGTGACAAGATCAGAATCGTATCCGGCCCCTTTGCGGATACAATCACACGGATCGAGGCTGCAGACAGGCAGGGCCGGTTGGAAATCCTGCTCGATATCATGGGGCAAGCCGTTCGAACGCACGTGCCCGCCTCGGCCGTTGAAAAGATCAACGCACGGGTCGACTGATCGCCGATCTAAGTTCTGATGAAATCAATATGGTCCGGAGCGATCAGCGCAGCGGACAGCCGGCCCGTTGCATATGCGCCGGTATCGACGGCGATTCGGCCCTGCGCTTCATGCGCGCTATCCACAATCGTATGACCGTATGCGATCCACACACCATCCTGACGCGGCTGCGTCAGAAACTCTGGATGCCCCCAACACAGCACGGACGGCTCTTGCCTGGCCAGAGATCGGGTGGGATCGGCGGCAGCATGCACGACAGCGACATTTCCCGACATCCATTGGAGCGGTAAATCGCGGATCCAGTCAATCATGTCCGTGCCCATGGCGTCCCGCAAGGCATCACGGCAGTCGAGCAAACGTTTTGTAGTGCCTTGCCCATGATCCAAAGAGACGCCGAAGCTTTGCAGCGTTTGTAGCCCGCCATAGCGCAGCCACCTCTCCCCGTGGTGCTCCGGGTCATCCAGAAACCTGAGCAACATGTCTTCGTGATTACCCAAGAGGCACAGGATATCATCCCGCGCCTTGAGCATCTTCAGGACATCGGCTGAGTGTTCTCCCCGGTCGATATAATCCCCGACGCAGACGATCTGGTAGTCTTTCGGGACAAGCGGCAGCATTGCCCCCAGAAGATCGGCGCGGCCATGGATATCACCGATGACTGCCAGCGGTGTGTCCGGACGGATCGCTGGCATGTCATCTTGTACGGCCCTTTCACGCCAAAAGTGGCCAAATAGTCTCTTGATGAGCAAAATTAAGAACCTTTCAACACGCGGTTGTTTAGGTGACCAGTTATAAATATAAGTTAAAAAGCGAAAATAAAAGTGGCCGCCGAGGGGCCGAGCAAGGGTTGTCCATGCGCGCATTGCGCTCTCAAATTGCGATCACGCCAGCGCTTAGCTCCGCTCTTGTCGGAGCTGCGCATCTTTGGTCGACCACCGCAGCACAAGCCGATCCCGGATTTTCGGTCTATGGAACGCCCGGCCTGATCGAAATGCCAACGGCAGAGGTCATGGACGATGGTCAGCTCGCGTTTACGTTTAGCCAGTTTGCGGACACCTCGAAAACCACACTGTTCTTCCAGTTCCTGCCTTATGTCTACGGCGCGTTCCGCTATTCGGTGATCGATAACTTCGTCGGAGGCACCAGCGCCAACTATGACCGAAGCTTCGACCTACACATCCAGCTCGCCGAAGAAAGGGGTCTTCGCCCTGCGATCGCGGTGGGTTTGAGGGACTTTCTGGGCACCGGAATCTATTCATCGGAATATCTGGTGGCAACCAAATCCATAACACCGAACTTCTCGGCGACCGCCGGTATCGGCTGGGGGCGGCTTGGGTCGCGCAACGAGTTTTCCAATCCCTTGGGCGTTCTTGCCGACAGGTTCGACACCCGCCCCCCGATCGATGTCGGACAGGGCGGCGAGGTCAACACCAATGTCTGGTTCAGGGGCGATGCCGCGTTTTTTGGCGGGCTTAACTGGAACGTGACGGATCAGTTGTCCCTGGCGCTGGAATACAGCTCGGACAACTATGAGACGGAGCGCGCGCGGGGGGCCGGAACCTTGGACAGCCCGATCAATTTCGGAGCGAAATACAGGTTTCAAAGCGGATGGTCACTGGCCGGTTACGTGAATGGCGGCGAGACGTTCGGCGCGCAGCTTTCCTTTGATCTCAACCCCAAGCGACCGAACTTCAATGCAGGGGCCGAGGGTGAGGGCCCGGCGCTGGCACCTCGCCTGCCGCTCGCTGCGACAAGCTGGAATATCCCGCTTGGCAAACGGGCGCCGGGACAAGAAATGGATCTGGAAACCGCGTTGCGCGCGCAGGGGATCCAACTGGATGGTGTCCGGCAAGAGGGCGACACGGTCTTTCTGGAAATCGAGAACCGGCAATGGCTGAAGCAGGCGCAGACGGTCGGGCGCGCGGCGCGCGTGCTGGCGCGCATGACGCCGGAAACCGTTCGCACCTTCGTCATCATTCTTAGAAAGAAAGGCGTTCCGATCACCTCGGTGAATTTGAAGCGCAGGGATCTTTACGAGTTGGAAAACGATCTCGATGGGGCATGGCGCAGCTATACGCGCGCTGTGATCGAGGATGCGCCGGCAGGCCCGGCCCTGGCCCCGATCCCGGCAGGGCGGCAATTCGAATACAGCTTCTCGCCGTATTTCCGGTTTTCCTTCTTCGATCCGGATGAGCCGCTGAGGTATGAATTCGGGCCGCAGTTGAACCTGAGCTACCGGCCGATCGAGGGGCTGACATTTTCGACCAACCTTCGCTATCCGCTCTACAGCACGATTGACGACGCGACCCGAACGTCGGATTCTGTCCTGCCACGGGTACGCACCGATACGGTGCTCTATTCGCAGCAATCCGATTTCGAGATCAACACGCTTACGGCTGAATACCTGTTTCGACCGAGCGAAGACCTGTTTGGCAGGGTGACCGCCGGTTATCTTGAGACGATGTATGCCGGCCTTTCCGGTGAGCTTCTCTGGGCGCCGACAGCCAGCCGTCTTGCCCTTGGGGTCGAGCTCAACTACGCGCGCAAGCGAGATTTTGACGGCCTGTTGGGGCTGCAGAGTTACGATGTCGTAACGGGCCATGCCTCGGCCTATTACGATTTTGGGAATGACTTTTACGGGCAGGTGGATGCCGGGCGCTATCTTGCCGGTGACTGGGGCGCTACCTTTACGCTGAAACGGGAGTTCAACAGCGGGATCCGGGTAGGCGGGTTTTTCACCCTGACCGATGTGCCCTTCAGCGAATTCGGCGAAGGGTCTTTCGACAAGGGCATTACATTTGAAATCCCTCTCAGCTGGGTCACGGGACAACCCAGTGCGAACCGTTTCGGCACGACGATCAGGCCAATCACGCGCGACGGCGGTGCGCGGCTTGATGTGTCGACACGGCTTTACGAATTCATCCGCGATAGCCGCGCGGAGGAATTGAAAGACGGGTGGGGGCGCTTTTACAGATGAGGAAACCCGCCTTGATCCTGTGCAGTGCCGTGATGCTGTTGACGGCATGCAGTTCACGCGAGGACAGCGCCTTTTCCGAAATGCGCGGGCTGTTCCAGAAGCCCCCGAATTCCGAGCGTTTCGTTGCGCTGTTTGAAGCACAGGCGCCCGCGCTGGAAGTTCTTTTCGTGCGCACGCAGTCGGTATCGCGCCTGCTTCTGAGCCACGAAAATCGGGGTGTCCTGACTTGGTTGAGCATCGAGGGCGCGTCCCTGAAAACCCGCAACGGCTTCATCGTAGGGTCGCGGGGTTTCTTCGAGGGGCTGCAAGCCGCGCGCGTCGATGAAGTGGAGCGGCTTGTGCGCGCCGAGGCCGCAGGCACGGCGAACCGTTTCCATACCTATCTGGATGGAAACAACGACGTCACGACGCGCAGCTATCGCTGCGTGATCACCCCCGGCGGGATGGAGACGCTGACCCTCATGGGGCAGACGGCATCGGCGCGGCGCATTTCGGAAGAGTGCCGCAACCTGACCGATGACTTCACCAATATCTACTGGGTCGGAAACGGCGAAATTCTCCAGGCTGTTCAATGGATAGGGCCGATTGCCGGCTCACTGCTGATCAGGCTGGTCAATATCTATGATGGCCAGTGACATACGGCCATGCTGACACGAGGAATTACATTATGCGGCATCTGACTAAACTCTGCGGACTTGGGCTGATCTTCATAGCATTCGCGGGGTGCGATGTCGTCCTGCGCAGCCCGCAAGTCACCGCCGGAGTCGATGACGCCGCCAAGGTGCGGGTCAGGCCGATCACCGCTGAAACCGTGATGCAGGCAAACCTCACGCCTTACACTCCGCGCGCCTTGCCTCAAGCGTTTTCGATGACGGCGGGAGGAAGCGGGCAAGCCCGATCCATTCCCAACCTGCCCGAGGCGCCCGCGCTGCCGGAAACGCGACCAGACAGCCTGCAACTGCGGTTGCCGCCGGCTGCGACGCCGGAACCGTATCGGATCGGCATTTCGGATGTCATCCTGTTGTCGACACCGCAAACCGGCTCAACCATCGAAGAGCTGTCGGGACTTCTGGCGGCGGAAAACTCGCGGCAAGGCTATACCGTCCAGAATGGCGGGACGATCAATGTTCCGAATATCGGTCGTGTTCAAATCGCGGGCCTGACAATCAGCGAGGCGGAGGATGTGCTTTTTCAGGCCCTTCTGGAGAACCAGATCGACCCGACCTTCAGTCTCGAGATCGCGGAGTTCAATTCGCAGAAGGTGTCCGTGGGTGGCGCCGTAGGCAAGCCAACGGTTATTCCGGTAAAACTGACGCCGGTTTACCTGGATGAGGCGCTTGCCGCGGCGGGCGGGATCACAGTGGAAGATCAGGACTATGCATCCGTCCGGCTGTTTCGCGATGGTGAGCTTTATCAGATTCCGTTGAGAGAGCTTTATTCGGACCGGGGGCTTTACCGCACACGGCTGGTCGACGGGGATGCGATCTTTGTGGATACGGAATACGATTTGCGGCAGGCGCAGGATTTTTTCGAACAATCCATTCGGCGCACGACCGCAGAACAACAACTGGTTGAAACGGCGCTGACCAAGCTGTCGACGCAAGTCTCCATTCGTCGCGCCGAACTTGAAGAGCGCCGCGCGAATTTCGAGGCGCGGCAGGAATATGGTGCGGAAAAGCGCGACTATGCCTATGTCACTGGCGAGGTGCGCCGGCAAACACGCTTTGCCCTGCCTTATGAACAAAGTGCGTCCTTGACGGATGCGCTGTTCGACCAGGCGGGCGGGATTGAGTTCAAGGAAGGCGACGTGTCGCAGATCTATGTTCTGCGGGCGGCCTCGGATCCCCGGGAGTTCGGCGCGATTACGGCATGGAACCTTGATGCGCGCAACGCCGCCGCCTTGGCCGTTGGTGCATCCTTCGAGTTGCGCCCGAATGACATCATCTTCGTCGCCTCGCAACCGATCACGCGGTGGAACAGAACGATTTCACAGCTTCTCCCGACGCTCAGCGTAATCTCGACCGGGGCAACCCTGTCGGAATGATTTGCGAAAGCCGGGCACTGACCGAATGGCGCCCGGCAATCCGGTGACAGCGAATGCGCGGGGTGATCGCCGCGCCAAGGATCAACTGTTGTAATACTTGGACGCGTAGGCGCCATAGGCGCCGTATTTTCCGCCATAGCCGTAGTATTTCATGCCCCTGGCGCTGATGCCGTTGAGGATGAAGCCGGTAATGCGCTGTGCGGAATTGTGGAACAGGCGCAGGGCTTCTTGCACTTGCGGCTGGCTCGTGCTGTCCCACTTCACGTTGAAAAGCACCGCATCAGCATGTTGCGCGATGATGCGCGCGTCAGGCACGACAAGAACAGGCGGCGTGTCGATGATCACGACATCATAGCGCGTCTTGACCGTCTCAATGAACTTGCTGAATTTATCCGACGAGAACAGGTCAGCCGCATTCACGCGGCTTTCCTCCGTCAACAAGACATCGCCCCCCAAAGCTTGGGAATGAAAGACGACATCCTCGAGCTTTGCCAAGTCTCCCAAGACGGATACGAGGCCGCGTTTTTCGGTCACGTCGAAATACTCGTTCAAGGTGCGGCGACGCACATCCCCTTCCAGCAAGAGAACCGACTTACCGACCGCCGCAAAATTATGGGCCAGCATGAGCGAGGCGGTCGTCTTGCCCTCGGCTGGCAGACACGAGGTGACCAGAATGGTTTGAGGGGGATTGTCCAGATTAGCCATCATCACCGATGTTCGCAGGTTGCGCACGGCTTCGGCCGCGGCAGAGGTCGGTTTGTCATTCACATAGGACAGCACCTCGTTGCGCTTCTTGATCGGCATCGCCGGGATTTGGCCCAGAACGGCATAGCCGCCAAGCGCCTCCAGATCAGCTGCGGTCTTAAAGGTGTTGTTGCGCAGTTCGCGGATCAGGATCAGAGCCGCGCCCAGCATCAGGCCCAGCATGCCCGACAAGGCGAGGATCAAGGACTTGCGCGGGAACGACGGCACTTGAGGCACGACCGCGCTGGAAATCAACCGGCTGTCTGCCTGCTGGATGCCCCGTTGCGCGGATGTCTCGCCAAGCCGGGTCAGGAAATGCTCGTAGAGCAGCCGGGTCGCTTCCGCCTCGCGGCGCAGCTGGCGCAACTGGATGAGGTCTTCGGTCTGTTGCGTGATCTGTTCCTCGAGGGTGGCTGCAGATGCGGTGAGGCTGGCAAGCTGACGCTCGACCCGGGTCAGGTTGGTTTGGAGACCGGATATGACTGCGGCCAACCGTGTGTCGAATGCAGCGCGAGAACGGTCGCTCCCATCCAGATCCTCGGCCAATTGCGACAACAACCGATCGCCCGCAATGGCCGCCTTTTCATCCAAGGTGTTGGCAGCGTCTAGCTCTTGTAACTGGGACTCTAGGCTCGTCCGGGTCTCTGTGTTGGCCACGATGCGATCGCGGATTTCCTTGAGCTGTCTTTCGAGCCCTTCCAGGGCCTCTGCGGACACCAGCCGTGTCGATGAGCTGAAGCGAGCCACCTCTTGCTCGGCTTCTTCAAGCTCGAGCTTGAGTTCGGCCACTCGTTCGCTAAGCCATTCGCTGGCCTGCTCAGTGGCTTCGTATTTCACGTCACGCTGAGAGCTTGTGTATTCCTCTGCAATAGCATCCGCGATATCCGCCGACTTTTGCGGATCGGTGGTTTCAACCTGGATCTGGAACACAAGGCTTTGACGAATATTCGACACCTGCATTTTACTCAATAGGGCCGACACCACGTTGTCATGGGTTCTTATGGCCTGCTGTTCTGGCGTCAGGCTCGGCTCCTGCTCAGTCTGACCGATGGCAGCCTTGATCCCACCGATTACGGAGGATTTCACATTGTCCAGCAATCCCGGCTCACGCAGGCTTGCATTGAATTCCGGATCACTCTCCAGATCCAGCCGGTCCACCACACGTCCCAGCAGAATACGTGACCGCAAGATCTCTACCTCGGAATTCACCTCACTCGTGTCTCCGCTGAGGCCGGACACAACGCTTTCAAGGTCAGCGATCTGGTTTTGCTTGGTCTCCAGCAGCACCACGGAATTCGCGGTGTAGAGAGGTACGGCAACACCATACGCGTAAACGCCACCCATCAGAATCGCGAGAGTCGTGATCAGCGCAATAATCCACTTGCCTCTCCAAAGAGTCGCCACAAGAGCCAAAAGGTCGATCTCATCATCGCGGTCAGCGCGATTGTCGAAGACCTGCGCGCGCTCTGCCACAACGCTCTGCGTTTGAGGCTTCAGGACACTGACTTTGGCTTGGTTGGACCCATCGGACATAAAGACATACTCTCAGTTTTGGCGCAGGCAGATGTTTCAATTTGTGATAGTTATATATGCGGCGTTCTGCAATTTATTTCAGGGAATGACGTCGGGCATCTGACCAGACCTGACCTCACACACACAAAAAAGGCATAAATTTCATATATTGCCCTCCCATCGGCAGATCGTAACATCAGGCAGCTTCTTTGCCCCACGCCACAGCATACCTTAGAAGGTCTCAGAACAATGTCTCAAAAAAGTATAAAGACACTGATGTCATCATCACGCAGCTGGGGCCGGCTGTCAAAACACTCGCAATCCAACGCCATTGCGGAGCTGGGCTCGTTGACTGCGGATGCATCAATTTCATATTCAGGAAAATAGCACCTTGCTTCAGAGATTCTAAATGTCTCTGAAAAACACTGGCTTTCCTCAATGTGTCATGATATCCGTTTCATTCTAAGATGCGAAACGTTTCGGATTGTGAGATATATTATTGATCTCGCCGATGTCTTCCGTCATTGTGTTATGTAATCCGGTGCCCTTGTTACTGATGGAGCCAGAAGGGCTTGCTTGTGGCCTAACCCACGTGCGGCCCTGAAGTGCGGGATCCTATTCTCCGCACATGATTATGAAACCAAGGTGACGACAATGGTCGATGAAAATGCCCTCTCAGCAATGGCCCGTTTGCGTATTGCGCTGCGGACACTTGAAGCGGATCTGGGGATGGGCGATCTGAGCCCGCCAGAGCTCGACGCGCTTGCAGCAATTGTGGAGCTATCCCAAGCTCATCAACATTTCAAACCGACGGAATTGGTCAATCACCGTCTGCTGCAGCAGATTTCACGCGCCAGCAAATACCGTGTCATACACTCTCTGGAGGAACGCGGTGTGCTCAAACCCGTCGATCTCAAAGGCAGAAAGTTTTACACATTGAATTCTGCGGAGCTTTGAAAGCGCACTTGGCGACCCCTACAGATCACCGCTCGAAGGTCACCATAATCACCTGGGGACGTCCTCAGCGCACACAGCACGCATAATTGGCTGCAAACACATCAATCTTGCTGACACCGGAGAGCGGCATGGGACGCAAGTTCTACAGAACAGACTTGGCCCTCTCCGAGAAAGCAATAGACGGGGCAGCAGTGTCATCTTTCGTGAGGCAAGGCTGTCAAAGTCTTGCCTGCCGCTCGAAAAACACTCAAAAGCCCACGGCCAACGGCCATCCTGTCAAAAGACAGCAAACCATCCCTGATAGAGTAACATGCGCCAATTCCTTTTGGAGTTAGCTTGAGAACGCGCAAAGGTTCTCAACATGAAACATTTGACGCCACCCGACAGACACGGTAAGCGCTGACGCGGTGATTTATGCCCGATTTTCTTGTCCGGTAAAGATACACATCTGCAATATCTGATGTTAAGCAGGTGTGCCAACCAGCGTCATTTTGGGACTGACTAATTTTGGCACAAGCTACGAAACGTCTGATGCAAGGCGCTGTTCACATGGCATGCCTCGCACAAAGTCGGCGAACTACTCCGGATATCCATCACGGCCGTAAACGGTGGATAGATTGAACAGCCCGATCCGCCAACATGACCTATTGATCACGTTGATCGTGAGCACTTTGTTCGTACTACTGGCACTGTTTTCTTTGAAAGTGATCGTTCCGCTTCAGGATGCGCATATCTACAACTTCGAAAGCAGCGTTTTGTTGCTTTACCTTCCGCATGGCATCCGCGTTCTGACAGCGTGGCTCTATGGTTGGAAGTCGATCCTCCATATCCTTCCTGGTCAAGTGGTGACCCACATCATTTTCCTCGGCCCGGCGAGCCTTTTGGGCGTTGGATTTTTCGATGTTATCGGTGGTGCGTCGATCGGGTATATTGGCGTGTTGGCCGCGCTCTACCTGCTGCAGGGGCACAAGACAGGACTCTTGGCGCGGCCTTGGGTGTTGATCCTGCTTGCGGGGGTCATAGCTTCCTTGGCGAATTCGGCGATCAAGATCATGGTCCATGATGCGCTGCCGAAAGAGGTGTTCGGGTATTTGCTGGGAGACATCACCGGGCTTGTCCTGCTGATGATCATCCTGCTCTACATCTTCAAGGTAGAGCGGCAAACAAAGCCGAATTGAGCGCCTGATCCAACCCGGATATCTGTGCATCCAATGGATGTATATTCGAGGTCAGAGGCGCAAAAGTTCGCCCCAAAACCTTTGAAATCATTGGGTTAAAACAGACTTCTAATCAGCGGTTTGAGAGTTCGAACCCTTTCGGGATCGCCATTCAATCAAGACCAATTGGACAACCGCTTGTGTCTCACATTTCAAAGACGAAACTCAAACCGTTGCACTGATGGATTGCCTCGAGGAAACGCTTTGGGTCCGTACGATCCGTACGAAACCTACGCGCGTTTGGGACGAAACCGGGCGTCAATCCCGGAAATTGTGTCCATCTTGTACGCAAACACCAAAAAACCTGCCTTGGTCCGAGGGGTGGAGGCAGGTTTTTCAATTTGGATCGGGCAGGGTCCGTGCTGTGAAGCGCTCGGGATATTCCCCAACAACCGACAAGGCAATCCTGCTGGAAAGCGCGCGGATACTGGCTTATTGACCTGACAACAGGATCAACGTTTCAGTTGGCATTTTCGGAGGAGGACGCGGCGTGACGAAAATCGGCATTGTGGGCTTGGGGTCGATGGGGTTTGGCATGGCCTGTTCGCTCGTGCGGGCCGGGCTTGAAACCTGGGGCCATGACGTCAATCCGGATGCGGTCACGGGGTTTCAAGCGGAAGGTGGCCAACCCGGCACGTTGCATGATGCGGTCCCATCGCTGGACGTTCTCGTTGTCGTGGTGCTGAACGCTGCCCAGACCCGGACGGTGCTTTGCGGCACGGATGGTCTCATGGCGCGGATGCGCCCCGGCGCGGTCATCATATCCTGTGCGACAGTCTCGCCCGCCTTTGCCCGCGAGATGGAGTCCGAGGCCGAACAGCAGGACCTGCTCTATCTCGACGCGCCGATCTCCGGCGGCACAGTGAAAGCCGCGGAAGGCCAACTGACGATCATGGCCTCCGGGCGTCCCGCTGCCTTCGACGCCGCGCGCCCGGCGCTTGACGCCATGGCCGGGCAGGTTTTCACGCTTGGCGATCAGGCCGGCCCCGGTTCGGCGATGAAATCCGTCAATCAGATGCTGGCGGGCATTCATATCGCCGCGATGGGCGAGGCGCTGACTTTCGGGATGACCCAAGGGATCTCTCCGGAGACGTTTCTCGAGGTGATCTCGCGCAGCGCCGGAACCAGCTGGATGCTCGAAAGCCGCGCGCCTCGGGTGATCGCAGGTGATTACGAGGCCCGCAGCTCGGTGGAAATCTGGCCAAAAGACCTCGGGATTGCCCTCGACATCGCGCGCGACGCCCGGTTCTCGGCCCCGCTGACCGCAACGGCATTGCAGCAGTTTCTGGCGGCCTCGGGTATGGGATATGGCGCCGAAGACGATGCCGCCGTGGCCAAGGTCTATGCCCGTAACGCCGGGCTGACACTGCCGGGCGATGACACGCCATGACCTGCCTTCTTGGGGCCATCGCCGATGACTTCACCGGCGCCACCGACCTTGCCGGATTGCTGGCCCGGTCGGGCGCGAGGGTCTCTTTGCGCATCGGGGTGCCGCAGGCACCGCCGGAGGACCCTGCCCCTTTCGAGGTTATCGCGCTGAAAATACGCACCGCGCCTGTCGCCACCGCCAAGACCGAGGCGATTGCGGCGCTCGATTGGTTGCACGCCGCAGGGGCACAGCGGTTTTTCTGGAAATACTGTTCGACCTTCGATTCCACCCCGCAAGGCAATATCGGCCCGGTGGCCGAAACCCTGATGGACAGGCTTGGCGCCAGACAGACGGTGTATTGCCCGGCCTTTCCCGAAAACGGGCGCAGCGTCTATATGGGGCATCTGTTCGTTGGCCGGACGCTGCTGGCCGAAAGCCCGATGCGCGACCATCCCCTGACCCCGATGCGCGACAGCAATCTGGTCCGGCTGCTGGCACCGCAGGTGACAGGCCCCGTCGGCCTGATCGACAGGCTTTGCGTGGCACAGGGGAGTGACGCGGTACGCGCAGAATTGCGCAAACTCGCCGAGGATGGCGTCGCGCATGTGATTGTCGATGCCGTGGCAGACGCCGATCTGACCACTATCGCCTCGGCCTGTGGTGAGCATGCGCTGATGACCGGTGGCTCGGCGCTGGCCATGCCGTTGCCCGCGCTGTTGCGCAAGGACGGAATGCTCGGCGACACGGCCCGCGCCCTGCCCGCACCCGATCTGCGCCCCGAAACCATCGTTCTTTCGGGCAGTTGTTCGGAGATGAGCAACCGGCAGGTCGCGGCCTATCTGGCCCAAGGCCGCCCCGGTCTGCGCCTCGATCCGCTCATCCTGGCCCGGGAGGGGGCGCAATCGGCGTTGGACTGGCTTCAGAGCCAGGATCTTGCGCAAGCGCCGCTGATCTATGCCACCAGCCAACCGGACGCCGTGCGGGCCGCACAAGCGGCCCTTGGCGCAGCTGAGGCCGGTGAGATCGTCGAGCAGACGCTGGCCGCCTGCGCCCGCATGGCGTTTGAGATGGGCGCGCGGCGCTTCGTCGTGGCGGGTGGCGAAACATCCGGCGCCGTGACGCAGGCGCTTGGGGTGACACGGCTTGATATCGGCCCCGAGATAGCGCCAGGCGTGCCATGGTGCTATTGCGACATCGGCGGACATGCTGCCGCCCTGACGTTGAAATCGGGCAATTTCGGCGCCGAGACATTCTTTCGCGATGCCCTCGACCAACTGGAGCGGACATGACTGCCGAAACGCACTTGCGCGATCAGATCTGCACCCTGGCCAAGTCGATGTTCGACCGTGGTTTGACAGGCGGCTCGACCGGCAACATCTCGGCCCGGACCGAGGATGGAGGCTTGCTGGTGACGCCGACAGGCACCTGTTTCGGGCGGCTCGACCCTGAACGTCTGTCGCGGTTCGATGCCGCGGGACACCTGATCAGTGGCGACCAGCCGACCAAGGAAATGCCCCTGCACAGCGCGTTTTACGACACAAGGTCCGGGACCGGCGCCGTGGTGCACCTGCACAGTTGCCATTCGGTCGCGCTGTCGATGATGCCCGATGCGAACGAGGATGACTTCCTGCCGCCCCTCACGCCTTATGCGATCATGAAGCTGGGCCGGGTCAAGCTTCTGCCGTTCTTTTTGCCGGGCGACCCGGCCATGGGCGACGCAGTGCGCGGGCTGGCAGGCAGGCGCAGTGCCGTGATGCTGGCCAATCACGGCCCGGTCGTGGCGGGCAAGGATGTCGAGGCGGCCTGCAATGCGATCGAGGAACTCGAGGACACCGCGCGGCTTGCCATTTTGCTGCGCGGCTGCAACCCGCGCATGTTGACGCCCGAGCAGGTGCGCGCCGTGGTCACGCGCTTCAACGTGGACTGGGACTGATGCGCTTTTCCGCCAATCTGGGGTTTCTGTGGACAGACCGCCCCCTGCCCGATGCGATCCGCGCCGCCGCCGCCGCAGGCTTCGACGCGGTTGAATGCCATTGGCCCTATGACACGCCCGCGCCCGACGTGGCCCGCGCGCTGGCCGAAACCGGTCTGCCCATGCTGGGGCTGAACACAAGGCGAGGCGCGCCCGGCGAAAACGGGCTTTTGGCGCTTAAGGGACGGGAAGAAGAGGCCCGCGCGGCCATCGACGAGGCGCTGGCCTATGCCGCGCAGATCGGCGCCGGATGCGTGCATGCCATGGCCGGTTTCGCAACCGGCCCCGAGGCCGAGGCCACGTTTCTCGCCAATCTCCGCTACGCGGCCGATGCGGCTGCTCCGCAGGGCATCACGATCCTGATCGAGCCGCTGAACCACTATGACGCGCCGGGTTATTTCCTGACCACCACCACACAGGCCGCGCGGCTGATCGACAGTCTTGGCGCCCCGAATCTCAAGCTGATGTTCGACTGCTACCATGTGCAGATCATGGAGGGCGATCTGACACGGCGGCTGGAGCGGATGTTGCCCAAGATCGGACATATCCAGTTCGCCTCGGTCCCGGATCGTGGACCGCCGGACACAGGCGAGGTGAATTTCACGCATGTCTTCGCCACGATCGAGCGTCTCGGCTGGACCGGCCCCTTGGGTGCCGAATACCGCCCGACCGCCCACACCGATGACAGTCTTGGCTGGCTGACCACACTGCGCTGATCCTTGGGATCACAGAACGGAGAGACCACAGATGAAGGTATTGATCATCGGCGCGGCGGGCATGATCGGGCGCAAACTGACCGACGCGATCCTGCGGGATCAGGTCATCGGAGATCGCCGCGTCGAGGCGCTGCATCTGGCCGACGTGATCGCCCCCGTGCCGCCCGCGTCTGACAGCGTCAAGATCACCACCAGCACGACCGATCTGACAGATCCCGCCGCAGCGCGCGCCCTGACCGTGTGGCGCCCGGAGGTCATCTTTCACCTTGCCGCCGTGGTCTCGGGACAGGCCGAAACCGATCTTGACCTGGGTCTCACGGTCAACCTGGACGGCACGCGCAACATACTGGACGCCATTCGCCAGACGGGTGAGGGCTATTGTCCGCGCTTTGTCTTCACCTCGTCGCTGGCGGTGTTCGGCACGCCGCTGCCCGATGTCATCCCCGACGATTTCGCGCCCAACCCGCGCACCAGCTATGGCGCGCAGAAACTCATCGGCGAGATACTTGTGTCGGATTTTTCCCGCAGGGGTCTGCTGGACGGGATATCGCTACGGCTGCCCACGATCTGCATCAGGCCCGGCGCGCCGAACGCCGCGGCGTCGGGGTTCTTCTCGGGCATTCTGCGCGAGCCGCTCGCGGGGCTGCCCGCCGCCCTGCCCGTCGATCCCGAGACGCGCCACTGGTTCGCCGGTCCGCGCGGGGCGGTGGGCCTTCTGCTGCATGCAGCATCCGTGGATACAGCCCCCCTCGGGCATCGGCGCGCGCTGAACCTGCCGGGGATCTCGGCCACGGTCGCCGATCAGATCGCCGCCCTCGAACGCGTGGCTGGCCCGCGCGCCGTGGCGCTGATCCGGCCAGAACCCGATCCGCTCGTGCGCGACATCGTTTCGGCCTGGCCGCGCGCCTTCGCGCCGGATCGCGCCCTGTCGATGGGCTTCACCGCCGAGACCAGCTTCGACGAGATCATCGCCGCTCATATCGAGGACGAACTGGGCGGCAGCCTGCCGCTGCATGATGTGCCATGAGGGCCTGAAACCGGCGGCGCAATCGGGATCGTGGGCAGTGCCGGACGCATGGGATGTCGGAAGGTAGGTTTTATGCGTGGAAGGCGACGTTTGGCGGGATGACGGTTTGCGATGCCAAACGGCCGAGCCGCTTGCCGATCGGGCGAGTGGCAGAGCCTGGCAATCGTGCTCAGCGCATCATCGCGCCGCCATCCACGTAAAGCGTCTGACCGGTCATGAAACCCGCCCAAGGGGATGCAAGGAACAGCACGGGGCCGGCGACATCCTCGGGGGTTGCGATCCGTCGCAGCGGTGTCTGCGCGATAAGGGACTGTTTGAGGTCCTCCTTGACCGCGCGACTTGCATCCGTCGGATAGACCAGCCCGGGGCACACGGTGTTGACCCGGATACCCAAAGGCCCCAGTTCCATCGCAAGGTTGCGGCCAAAGCCGACCAAAGCGGATTTCGCGGTGGTGTAGTCGTGATACGGCACCACGGGATGGGCGATCAGATTGGTGGCGATCGTGATGATCGTGCCATCGGCCCGCTCGAGCATGCCGGGCAGGACCGCCTGTATCATGCCATGGGCCGCCTTGACCGAGCCATCGATCTGAGCCTGAAAATCGCTCCAGTCCAACTCCCAGAAAAGCTTGCGCTTTTCCGGAGAGAACACGAAGGGCGCGAAAGCGTTGTGCACCAGAATATCGACCTTGCCGAAGGCGTCGAGCGCGTCCGCAACCAGCCTGCGGGCGCCCGCTTGATCGGTCACGTCGGCCTGCAGCGCCAGAGCGTCGCCGCCCAGAGCGTTGCAGGCGGCGACGGTGGCATCGGCGGCTTGCGCATTCTGCAGATAATTGACCACGACAGAGGCATTTTCGGCTGCAAACGCCTTTGCGATTGCCGCTCCGATCCCGCGACTGGCACCGGTGACAAGGACGGTTTTGCCAGAAAAATCCATGCGATCACTCCGGGATGAGGTCCGTGACGACCACGCGGCGCATATCAAGCGCCGACGAGATCAGCCCCTGCGCGAGAAAGGCATCGGCGCCATCCTGAAGGACATCGACATCGAAATGCCCCAGCCCCTTGGTGCGCGTCGTCTCGGACTGGGCGGACAGGTTGCGAAGTTCTATGATCCCCAGATTGACCGCCTCGTCACGACCGTTGATCGACCGGGTCACGGCGATCTTCGCGGCCTCTTGCGGGTTGTCGATCATCCACTGGGCGCTGTCGCGATAGGCCTGCAGGAAGCGGCGCAGGATCGGCTTGTTGGCCTCGTAATAGGCCCGTGTGACCACGAAAACATCCGTGGGCACGTTCAGGCTGTCGGCGACGTTGATGACATTGACCTCTCCCAGCCCATTGAGGCGGCCGATATAGAGGCCGGTATCGGTGGCGGCGGTGGCATCCACCTGCCCCTGGATCACCGGCCCGAAGTTCAAAAGGCCGGTGACCTGAATGGTCACGTCCTGCTCGGTCAGGCCCACCTGATGGAGCAGGAAAAGCAGGTTCTGGCGCGTTCCGCTGTTCAGACTGTAAACCCCGATGGTCTTCCCCTTGAGATCGGCGGCGGTTTCGATCCCGCGTCCGACGGGGGCGACAACGTTGAACACGTTCTGCGGATAGATGTTGTAGATCGCCACCAAATCCTCGCCCTGATCGAGCGCCTGATACAGCGAGGCGGGATCGGTAAAGGCGACATCCGCAGCCCCGGACAGCATGTTGGTGATCGCAGAGCCGCCGCCGGTGCCCGGAACATATCCAAGCTCGATCCCGTGCGCCTTGAAGAACCCCTTGTCCGGTTCGGCCAGGATATTGGTGATTTCGCTGATCGGCTTGCTCCAGCCGGCGATTGTGACCTTGTCGAGGTCTTGCGCGGACACCTGGGACACGCTCAGGACAAGGGCCGCAAGGGCGGCTAGTGCACGTAACATCATATCTCGTCTCCCGTCTGCCGGCGGCGAAGCAGCCAGCGTTCTGCCAATATGGTCAGTTGATAAAACAGCATGCCCATCACCGTGATGACGATGAAAAGCGCGAACATCAAAGTGGTGTCCATCATCCCCTGCGCCGCGATGATGCTGGCGCCAAGCCCCTGCCCGCCCGAGATGAACTCTCCCACCACGGCGCCCACAATCGCGAGCACGACCGATACGCGGACCCCCGCGAGGATGACCGGCAACCCTGCGGGGATTTTCAGCCGCAACAGTGTCTGCAGACGGCTCGCCCCCAGCATACGGAAGAGATCGCGTTGATCGGCGGGCGCCGAGCGAAGGCCCGTCACCGTGTTCTCGAGCAGCGGGAAAAAGCAGATCAGCGCGGTGATGATGACGATCGAGGTCAGTCCAAACCCGAACCATACGATAAAGATCGGCCCAAGCGCCAATTTCGGCACCACCTGGCTGGCCAGGATATAGGGCCAGAGCACGCGGCGCAGCACGTCCACCTCGCTCAGGAGCACGCCGAAGGCGAAGCCGATGATGCTGCCCAGGGCAAAGCCCAGAAGCGTTTCGGCAAAGGTGACCCGGATATGTGGCCAGAGAAAGCCATCGGTCAGTCCCTGCCACAGCACCGCAAGAACCGCCGATGGCGCGGGCACCAGAAGGCTCGAGACGCCCGATATCGTCACCCAGATCTCCCAGATCAGGCCGAGGCCGAGAAACAGACCGATAGATGCAAGGCGCGCAGCGGTCATGGCGTCACGGTTCCCAAGGCGGGCGCAAGGGCCGCCTTGATTTCTTCGCACTGCCTGATGGCTTGCGGGTGATACCGGCTGTCGCCGGAGGCACGCTCCGGCACATCGATGGCAAGGCTTCGTGTGATGCGACCCGATTGCATGACCGAGACATGGCTTGCCAGATAAACGGCCTCGGCAATGTCATGGGTGACGAACAGAACCGTGGTGCCCTGCGCGCGGGTCAGGCGCAGCAGATCGTTCTGCAAATCCTCGCGCGTGATCGCATCGACAGCGGCAAAGGGTTCGTCCATCAGCAGAAAAGGCGGCTCTGTCACAAGGGCACGGGCCAGCGAGACACGGCTTTGCTGCCCCCCGGACATCTGGCATGGGTAGCGCTGCGCATGCGCGTCGATGCCCACCAGCGCGAGAAGATCCATGGCGCGCGCCCGATCCGTCGCGGTCACGCTGCGGTGCAGGGAAATGGGCAAAAGCACGTTGTCGAGCACGCTGCGCCAATCCAGCAGGCTTGGGGTCTGGAAGACGAACCCGATCTGCCGGGACGGGCCATCGAGGATCGTGTCGCCGATACGAACGCATCCCGCTGTCGGCCGCAGCAGACCCGCCGCGATTTTCAACAAGGTGGTCTTTCCACAGCCGCTGCGCCCGACGAGACAATGAAAGTCGCCCTGCGCCAGCGACAGGCTGGCGTCCTG
Source organism: Roseovarius litoreus (assembly GCF_900142765.1). Lineage (GTDB taxonomy): Bacteria > Pseudomonadota > Alphaproteobacteria > Rhodobacterales > Rhodobacteraceae > Roseovarius > Roseovarius litoreus. The sequence goes on along the minus strand of NZ_FRCB01000012.1, from coordinate 27,535 downwards.
CAGGATCGGGGCTTCGCCGGGATAGGCGAAATCGACCTGCTGCAGGGTCAGGGCGCGCGCGCGGTCAGTCATCGTAAGAGGCCAGCCTGTCCGCCGCCGGTGGGGCGCGGGCGTCCATCTCGGTGATCTGCACGAGATCGGACAGGTTGAACCGGCCATCGTGATGCCAGCCCGCTTCGGGTGTGGTCATGTCCCCAAGGGCCGCGATGCGCGTGACACCGGCCTCGCCCAGCAGGCCCGCAAGCCTAAACAGGGCATCAGGCGGCGCGGCAATGCCCACGGTCTGGAGCACGGCCCGGTAAGGGGCGACCTGATTGGGCACATCGGTCAGCGCATCGACAGCCACCACCCGTATCGCGCGGTTGAGGCAAGAGGGGCCAAAACCCTGACCGCCCTCGTGGAACGACACGCTCCAGTCGCCCAGCGCATCGCCGATCAGCTCGGCGCCATGGGCGAATTCCTCTTGTTGGCGCCATGCGGCAAGGCTGTTGGCCTCGGCCATGCTCAGGGCGCGACGCGGGTAGCGTTGCCCGAACGCGGACAAGGCCCCCGCCAGATAGCGCGCAAAGACACGCGGCGAGACATGGCCGCCCTTTTCAACGAACACCACATGCGGCGCGAAACATCCTTGCTGGTCGTAGCGGGCAATGTCCTCGGCGGCACGGCGCGCGGTCTCGGTGGCCTTGGCCGGATCGAGCGCCTCGGCGGAAATCATCGCGAAACTGACCTTGTGGCCGAACTGCAGCAAGCGTTTTCCGCTTGGCATACGGCTTTGGATATCGGCCAGAGCGTTGGCACTGCCATAAGCAAGGGCCATATCGGCTGACTGCAACAGGGCGCGTTCCGGTGCATCCTCGCCACCCTGCCACCACACGACCGCAAGACAGTCGGAAAGCTCGGGCGCGACCTCTGCCAGAACTTCGGCAAACCATGTGGCGAAGAGCGGCTCGGCACTCGAGACCTTGCCGATCGTGCCCGACTTCACCAGAAGGCCGCAGACAAGGCTCCAGAGCGGCAAGGCGGGGACATTCCCGGCCCAGATATGCCCCAACACGCCGGGACCAAAGGCGCGCCCATAGCCGCCCTTTGGCAAGGGTTGAAACTCATCAAGGATCGCGGGATTGGGGAAATCCTCTGCCAGAAAGCGCAGAAGCTCGGGTTTGCGAAACGTCTTGAGATAGCGGGTCAATCCCACGCGCACCATCTCGGCGTCATATCCGGTCACGACGGGCAGCGCCTGTTCCATACGCTGGCGATACGGGTCCTTCCGGTCAAGCAGCCGGGCGATCACCCTGTCGATCACCTCGACGATGCGCGACACGGGCAATGGGCGAAGATGCTGGGCCGCATGATGGCGCACATGGGCGGCAAGACGGGTCATGTCCTGCGGTTCGAGCACGGGAACCGCAACCTCATACCCCGGCCCGCCGCCCTGCCCGAATGTCAGGGTTTTCCAATGCAGGGCCTGAGGATCAAGGCCGGGAAGATAACACGCCCGCTCCACCATCGCAGATCAGCCCGCCTCCGCCGCCTTGAGAAAGGCGTCAACCGCCAAGGAACAGCCGACCGCCTCGGCGCCGGAAACGCGCCCAAGAAGCTGGAACCCATCATCGACCTCGATGGCGGCATCTTCGGTCAGGATCGTGGTGACGATGTTGTAATGGGCAAGGTCGGTATGGGCCAGAACCCCGGTTTCGCCCTTGGGCACCGCCATGCCCGTCAACGGATTGACCACACGGCTGCACACCCAGTGCGGCCCGGACTTGACCGAGGGACATGTCGCGTTGCCGTTATCGTAAAACTGCGACGAAAGCTCGGTCATCCCGTACATGCCGATGCAGTCGTCGCGGGCCACACCGAACGTCTGACTGAGCGCGTCGTAAAAGACGTCAAGCTCCAGCTCGCGGGACTGGCCCTTGAACCCTCCGGTATCGAGAATGCGGCTGCCCGGCGGCAGATGGAAACGGCGGCCCTCGGCCTGCAACGCATCCATGGCATGCACGAGGCTGAAGCTTGCCCCAAGCAGCGCATAGCTTTGTCCGGTCGCCTCGGCCTGTTCGAGGGCATGGATCAGCCGGGCAAGATCGATCCCGTCCGCTCCGATCAGCCATTCACTGTCCGGCGTGCCAAAGCCGGTGATCGCAAGGTCAAGATAATGCGCAAGCGACGAGTTGGGCATCATCCGGGTCGTCGGAAACAGGATGCCCATCTTTATCGCCGTGTCGCCGCGCATGAAACGCTGCGCAAAGTTGCGGCGCATCGAGGCGTCATAGACTTCGAGGCCCGCGTGATAGCTTTTGCCGCGCCGCCCGGCCTGGGTGGTGCCGCTGGTCATGAACACGGCCACGGCGTCTTCCGGTCGGCAGCATGTCAGATCGAGGGTCTTGAACGCGTTTATCGGTACCGGCGGAATGTCGGACCAGTGCTTGACGGTTCGCGGCGTCTTGCCGCGCGAGCGCGCGAATTTCGCGTAAGGCGCGTTGTGCTGAAACTGGTGGTCATGGACTTTCAAAGCCAGTTCGTTGAACGCATCCTCGGAGGGATCCGCGGCGGCGATGAAGTTGAGCAGATCATCGACGATATCATCACGCGTCATGGGCCGTTTCCTCTCGGAAACCGGTGCAGGCGTCAAATGCGAGTGCCACCTCAAGCATATCCCATTTCCTCCGCCGGCATGATCCGGATCAGGTTAAAAGGGTCACCGCACCGGCACTGGTTCATCGTCCAGAGACCTATCGGTTTCTCAGCCTCTGTGGCGAGGCTCCCCTATGGATTTGCATCTGACATAATCCGGAACAGGCATTCGGACAAGACTAATCACAAGACGCAACCTGAGGGAAACGCGAGCCGGGGATGGTCTCGCCAGGTGGCGATGCCCTGCGTACCGCCCACGGCCATGATCGTGCCAGATTTAGGTCACGGAAATACCCGCGAGCCGGGGTAAGGTCGGACTTTTATCAAGAGTGACTTTTGCCATGACATTCAAACAAGGACCGACCAACGCCTCGCAGATGCCGCATATTCCAAGGCGCTGCCACCGATGTCGCGGCAGCGGGCGCGCGCCTTGCCAGATCTGCATGGGCCGGGGGCAGATAGCCGCCGGCAGGGATATTCACGGGCAGGTCAAGATGGCGTCCTGTCAGGGCTGTTTCGGCTGCAAATCCATGCGCTGTTCGGCCTGCAGCGGCACCGGCTTTCTCTGATCCGAACACGGCGCCGGGGCAAATATCGCGTACGCGCACCGCTTGTCCCGAGACGGGCGACGTTCCGCCGCACTCATGGGTGCGGCATGCACAATCCTTGAGCCTGACTCTTTCATCACGTTGGTATCTGGACTAATGCTTGGCGCATCGCTACGCGCCGGTTGGGGGCACCCTCGTGCCGAATCGTGTAGCCAGATGCAGACGCCTTTGCGGGGGCGAGGGTTCATATCAACGCCGCGGGAGCGAAGCCATGACGACGAGCGCCACTCACGGAGAGCTTTACGGTCTGAACCGTTGGGGACAGGGGTTTTTCGAGGTTCTCGACAACGGCGAGGTCGCGCTGAAAAACCCCATGGCGCCCGATGCGCCTGCCGTCAGCCTGCCCGGCATCATCCGCGATCTGGAAAAGCGCGGCATCCAGACGCCCATGGTGTTGCGGGTGACGTCCTATCTGGAACATGCCATCCAGCAGATCAATCACGGCTTTCGCGACGCGATCGAGCGCTCGGGCTATCGCGGCACCTATCGGGGTGTCTTTCCGATCAAGGTCAATCAGCAGGCGCAGGTTGTGGACCGGATCGTGGATTTCGGTCGCTCGCATGATTTCGGGCTCGAGGCGGGATCGAAACCCGAGCTGGTCATCGCGCTTGCCCACAAGCTGGCCCGCGATGCGCTGATCGTGTGCAACGGGGTCAAGGATGCCGAATTCGTCGGGCTGGCGATCCAGTCCTGCAAGCTGGGCTTCAACACGGTGATCGTGCTGGAAAGCGTGATGGAAGTGGACACCGTGATCGAGACCAGCCGCGCGCTTGGCATCGAGCCGATGCTGGGCGTTCGGGTGAAGTTGACCAACCAGATCGGCGGCAACTGGGCGGCGAGTTCCGGGGATCGCTCGACCTTCGGGATGAACACCGCGCAACTGGTCGAGGTGATCGACAAGCTGCGCGATGCGGGGCTGCTGCATTGCCTGATGCTGCAGCATTCGCATCTGGGCAGTCAGGTGCCGGACGTGAATGACGTGCGCCGCTCGGTCGGGGAAGCCTGCCGCTATTTCAGCGAGATGAAAGCCGAGGGCGCGCCCCTGACCCATCTGGATCTGGGCGGCGGTCTGGGGTTCGATTACACCGGCGAAAAGAAGGCGTCGGCCAATTCGATCAATTACAGCATCGAGGAATACTGCGCCAATATCGTCGAGACGGTGGGCTACGCGATGGACGAGGCGGGGATCGAGCATCCCACGCTGGTCACCGAAAGCGGCCGGGCCGTGGTGGCCAGTTCATCCATGCTGATTTTCAACGTGCTCGAGGCGACGCTGTTCGACGCAAGCGAAGCCCCCGATGCCGAGCCGGGTGATCACCATCTGGTGAGCGATCTGATCGCGGTGGGCGGATACCTGTCGGGCGACCGGCTGCGCGAATGCCTCAACGACGCCAGCTTCTATCGCAACGAGATGCGCGCGCTGTTCCGCCGTGGCCAGATCGGGATCCGGCAGATGGCCCGCACCGAAAAGATCTATCGGCACCTGATGGCGCGGATCAAGGCGCTGGCCGCCGCCGATGAACGCGGCGCCGATATCGAGGACGAACTGCACAAGCTCGCGGATATCTATCACTGCAATTTCTCGCTGTTCCAATCCCTGCCGGATGTCTGGGCCATCGATCAGCTCCATCCGCTGATGCCGTTGCAGATGCTCGATCAGGCGCCGACGCGGCGCGCGGTGTTGTCGGACATCACCTGTGACAGCGATGGCAAGATCGACAAGTTCATCCTGAGCGAAGGCACGTCACCCTCCTTGCCGGTGCATGACCTGCCCGAGGACCGTCCCTATCACATGGGGGTGTTCTTTGTCGGCGCCTATCAGGAAACGCTTGGCGATCTGCACAACCTGTTCGGCGACACCAATGTGGTGACGATCGACCTGCGGACCGATGGCGGGTTCGATCTTCTGCATGAGCAGGAAGGCGACACCATCGCCGAGGTTCTGTCCTATGTGGAATACGATCCGAGCGACTGTGTCGCGGCCTTCCGCAAGCTGGTGGATGGCGCGATCTCGGCCGGAACGATCAGCGTCGAGGAACGCCTCCCGCTGATGCAGGCCTATCGCGACAGCATCAACGGCTATACCTATTACGAATAGCGCTCAACAGACCGGGGAGACAGAAGTCATGGGCAAGACACTCGTTATCGGCGCCGGCGGCGTCAGCCATGCCGCCGTACACAAGATGGCGATGAACTCGGACATCTTCACGCATATCAGCCTGGCCAGCCGCACCAAATCCAAATGCGACGCGATCGCCGCATCGGTGAAAGAGCGCGTGGGCGTGGATATCGACACCTATGCGCTGGATGCGATGGACGTGGCGGCGACGGTCGATCTGATCCGCAAGACAGGGGCCGAGATCCTCGTGAACCTGGCGCTGCCTTATCAGGACCTCAAGCTGATGGATGCCTGTCTCGAGGCCGGTGTGCATTATCTCGACACCGCCAATTACGAGCCCGAGGACGTGGCCAAGTTCGAATATCACTGGCAATGGGCCTATCACGACAAGTTCCGCGAGGCGGGGCTTGTGGCGATCCTTGGCTCGGGCTTTGATCCGGGCGTGACCAGCGTTTTCGCGAAATGGCTGAAGAAACACAAGCTGGACACGATCCGCCAGATCGACGTTCTGGATGCCAATGGCGGCACCAACGATCAGGCCTTCGCCACCAACTTCAACCCCGAGATCAACCTGCGCGAGGTGCTGCAGGACGCCAAGCATTGGGAAGGCGGCGACTGGAAGGTGACGCCCGCCATGTCCCACAAGGTCGAGTTCGATTTCCCCGGCATCGGGCCGAAGAACATGTACCTGATGTATCACGAGGAGCTGGAAAGCCTGAGCACGCATTTCCCCGAGATCGAGCGCGCGCGCTTCTGGATGACCTTCGGGGATGCCTATATCACCCATGCCAAGGTGCTGCAGAATGTCGGCATGACCCGGATCGACCCGGTGATGCATAACGGGGTCGAGATCATCCCGATCCAGTTCCTCAAGACGCTGTTGCCCGATCCCGGCGATCTGGGCGAGCAGACGAAGGGCAAGGCCTGCATCGGCGATATCGTGACCGGTCAGGCCAAGGACGGCTCGGGCGAGAAGACCTATTACATCTACAACATCTGCGACCACGAGGAATGCTTTGCCGAAGTGGGCAGTCAGGCGGTGTCCTATACCACCGGCGTGCCCGCCATGATCGGCGCGGCGCAGGTGCTCAAGGGCAATTGGAACGAACCCGGCGTCTGGAACATGGAGCAGCTGGACCCGGATGACTTCATGGACATGCTGAACGCCCATGGACTGCCGTGGCAGGTGCACGAGCTGGATGGTCCGGTCTCGTTCTGAGCAGGCAGTCAAAAGGGGCAGACGGCATGACGCAGATGATGCAGACACAGGCGGGCGACGCTGGCGCGTTCCGCCAGTTCGATCTGATGCGGGTGCCGTCGCCCTGTTTCGTGGTCGACGAGGTCGCGATCGAGGCCAATCTCAAGGTGCTTGCCGATGTGGGCGAGCGGTCGGGCGCACGGATGCTGAGTGCGCTCAAGGCGTTTTCCATGTTCTCGCTGGCGCCGCTGGTGCGCTCTTATCTGTCAGGCACCTGTGCCAGCGGGCTTTTTGAGGCACGGCTGGGGCGCGAGGAATATGGCGGCGAGGTCACCACCTTTTCCACCGGCTACAAACCCTCGGAAATCGACGAGATCATCCGGCTGAGCGATCATCTGGTCTTCAACAGCCCCGCCCAGAAAGACAGGTTCGGGCCGCGCGCGGCGGCGGCAGGCGTGTCCGTGGGTCTGCGGATCAACCCCCAGCATTCCGAAGGCGAGGTGCCGAAATACGATCCCTGCCAGCCCTGTTCGCGGCTTGGCTTTCCGGTGACGCAACTGGATGCCGCAGCCCTTGAAGGGGTCGAGGGGCTGCATATGCATACCCTGTGCGAACAGGGGTTCGAGCCTCTGGCGCGCACATGGGCCGCGGTCGAGCCGCTGATCGCGCCCTATCTGGGTCAGCTGAAATGGATCAACCTTGGCGGCGGGCATCACATCACCCGCGACGATTACGACCGCGAGGCTCTGATCGCGTTCATTCGCGATTTGCGCACGCGTCATGGGGTCGAGGTCTATCTGGAACCGGGCGAGGCCGTGGCGCTTGATGCGGGAATCCTTGTGGGCGAAATCCTTGATACGTTCCACAACACCATGCCCATCGCGATCACCGATATTTCCGCGACCTGCCATATGCCGGATGTCATCGAAGCCCCGTACCGTCCCGCCCTTCTGGACGAGGCGGATGCCGGACAGACCTACAGGCTGGGCGGGCCGTCTTGCCTCGCGGGGGATATCATCGGCGATTACACATGGGCCATTCCGCTCGAGATCGGGCAGCGTTTTGCGTTTCTCGATCAGGCGCATTACTCGATGGTCAAGACCAACACCTTCAACGGTGTGCCCCTGCCCGCCATCGCCCTCTGGAACAGCCGGACCGACGATCTGCGCATCGTGCGGGAATTCGGATATCAGGACTTCAAGGAGCGCCTGTCATGAGCGTTTTTCTGGACAGCGAACTGACCGAAGCCGAACGTGGCGATGATGCGCGCTTTCGCGTGATCCCCGTGCCGCTTGAGCGTACGGTGTCGTATGGTTCGGGCACGGCGGGTGGTCCCGAAGCGATCATCGCCGCCTCGAACGAACTGGAACGGATCTGCGCCGGGCAGGAACCTTGCGCCGCCGGTATCGTGACCGAAGCCCCGCTGGATTGCCAAGGTTCATTGCCCGAAGTGATGGAACGGCTGGCCCGACAGACCGAGGCGGCGGTGCGCGCAGGACAGATCCCGGTGACCCTTGGGGGTGAACATTCGCTGACGTATGGCGCGGTGATGGGCGTGATGCGCGCGCTGGATCGTCCGGTTGGGATCGTGCAGATCGACGCCCATGCCGATCTGCGCGTGGCTTATGAGGGCGAGCCGCATTCGCACGCATCGGTCATGCATCTGCTGTCCGAAAAGGGCGTGCGGCTGGCGCAATTCGGCGTGCGCGCGCTGTGCCGTCAGGAAGAGGAAAGCCGGGCACGGAACGGCGTGTTTTTCCGCGATGCCGAAGAGTTGGTGACCGATCGCATCCACCGGATCACCCTGCCCGATGACTTCCCCGATCTCGTCTATGTGTCGTTCGATGTCGATGGGCTGGACCCGTCGCAGATGCCCGCGACCGGCACGCCCGTTCCCGGTGGATTGGACTATTACCAGTCGCTCCATCTGGTCGAAAGCGCGCTGCAGGGCCGGACATGCGTGGGCTTCGACGTGGTCGAGCTGGCACCGGACGGAAACGCGGCCTGGGATTTCACCGCGGCACAAATCGTCTATCGCCTGATGGCGGCCTGCGTCTGATCCGGCGCAAAACCCGTTTCACCCGGCGCCCAAAGGCACTATGACAGGGCCGATGAACACTCCCTTCACACACCAGCCCCCTCGGCGCGCGCCCGGCATGGCCCCCGGTGCCCCCGGTTATCTCTGGGGGCTTGTCGGCGTGATGGCGGTGATCGAGGCGCTGCTCGGTCTGTCGGATGCCGGCTACCTGCTGCCCGAGGGGTTGCGCTGGTCGGCCTTTGCGCTTGGCGCCTTCTGGCAGCCGCTGCTCTCGGGGCAGGTCGCGCCGATTTACCCCGGACAAACCGTGGTGATGTTTATCAGCTACGCCTTCCTTCATGGCGGTCTGGCGCATCTCGCGTTGAACAGCGTCGTGCTTCTGGCGCTTGGCAAGCTGGCCACGGTTCGGATCGGCATGAAACGCACGCTCGCCGTTCTGGCGCTATCGGCCGTGGGCGGCGCCCTGGCCTTTGGCCTGCTCTCGACAGGCGGCGTGCCGATGATCGGCGCATCGGGCGCGGTCTTTGGCCTTCTGGGCCTGTGGCAGGCATGGGATTACCGGATGCGCAAGCGGATGGGACAGCCGCTCAAGCCGGTCCTGACCACCATTCTGGCGCTGATTGTCGCCAATGTGGTGTTTTTCGTGATCCTGAGCGGCGGGCTGGCATGGGAGGCACATCTGGGCGGCTGGCTGGTGGGCTGGATCGCCGGTCAGAGTTTCGCCCGGTCCTGAAGACACCTAAGCGCGAAAACGCCCGGTTCAGCCGCCGCTTTGGGACGCGGCCTCGGCCAGAACGGTGCCAAGAAGCTCGGCCATGGCCAGAACTTCGCCGCCCACGGTCGAGGCTGCTGCAATCGCCAGAACGCCACAGAACGCCGTCAGAGCGGCCCATTCAGCGGCAGTATCTCCTGAATTCGACTGCATGATCATACCTCGGTTCGGGTCGGACTTGACCTGACCATCCCCTTTGTTCCATCGCACCGGATCGGCGACAAAAAGACCCGCCTTCTGGAGGGGAAAAGCGGGCCTTTTGCCTGTGTTCCGAACAATCCAACTGCAGGGGTTGTCCGGATCCGTACAATCGAAGTGCCAGGGGTCGGTCACTCTGCCACCTTAGGTAGCAAGAACTGGTTGGGCCGTCCCGCTGTAAGAAGTTTCCACTTATTATCCTTCGATAAACCGGGCGCGCTTTTGTAAGCCGCGCGCACCTTGGCGCGCTCCTGCGGCAGTCATGAAAGCCGGGCGCCGCACCGGCGGCGCGTGCCATGGCGGCCCACATCACAGTTTGTCGCCGCCCCTCTGGCCCTTTGGATAAAAAAACCATACATATCCGTCATTATGGTGAATTTCTGGAAGAGCGTCGTGAAGGACAAGCACAACGGAAGGCTGACCCGCGATGGAATACGCCTGCATGAAGCGGCGGATTTCGCGGGGATGCACAAGGCGGGCGCGCTGGCCGCGCGCATTCTCGACGAGGTGGCGGATCAGGTCTATCCCGGCCAGACCACGGGCGAGATCGACAAGATGATCGAACAGAAGGTGATCGACGCGGGCGCGACTTCGGCGACGATCGGTTACAAGGGGTATCAGCACGCCAGCTGCATCAGCGTCAATCACGTGGTCTGTCACGGCATTCCCGGCGACAAGAAGCTCAAGGACGGCGACATCCTGAATATCGACGTGACCGTGATCGTCGATGGCTGGTACGGCGATACCAGCCGGATGTTCGTGGCGGGCACCCTGTCGCGCAAGGCCGAGCGGCTGCTCCAGATCACCCACGATTCGCTCATGATCGGCATCGAGGCGGTCAAGCCCGGCAACACCTTCGGCGATATCGGTCACGCGATCCAGAGTTTCGTCGAAGGTCACCGGATGTCGGTGGTGCGGGATTTCTGCGGTCACGGTCTGGGTCGCGTGTTCCATGCGCCGCCCAACGTGCTGCATTACGGGCGTCCCGGCACCGGCCCGATGCTCGAGGAAGGCATGTTTTTCACCATCGAGCCGATGGTCAATCTGGGCCGTCCGGAAACCAAGGTTCTGGCCGATGACTGGACAGCGGTGACACGTGACAAATCGCTCTCGGCACAGTTCGAGCATTCGGTCGGCGTGACGGCGGATGGCTGCGAGATCTTTACCCTGTCTCCCGGGGGCCTGTTCCACCCGACGTGGAAAACGGCCTGAGACCGGCCCGACCGCGCAAGCCCCACCTCTGAGGCGATCGCATCAGAACTGCGATGTCAGCAACGCCAGATGCCGCGAGACGATCTCTTCGTAGCGGCCCTCCTGCTTGAGGCGCGCGATCCCCGCGTTCAGCCGGTAAAGATGCGTCGTCCCCCGCCAGTGGCTTTTCGAGATGATCACATGCAACCCGACCAGCGATACGGGCCGCTCCAGCGGCACGATCTGTTCGCGCCACCCGTTTTCCAGCAGCGCACTGCCGCCGACAAACAGATCGACGGAAACCGCATCGACCTCACCCGCCAGCACCTTGTCGAAACAGCCCGTCACATCGGGCGCGGTCACAAGGGTGATCTTGCCATCAGCGATCCAACGACGGCCCGCTTCGTCAAGGTCATGGGTGAACACCCCCTCGGGCCGACAGAGCGACTTGCCATGCAGATCGGCATCGGTCTCGAAGGCAAACTGACGGTCCGCGCGCACGAACAGCATCATCGGCACATCCATCAGCGGATCGGAAAAATGAAACCCCCGGCACAGACGGTTCTCGGGCATGGCCGCGCAATCGGGCCGTGCATAGGGAACGCCCATATCGAAGGTCACCTGGGCCAGCAGGTCGATCTGCTCCGCGCGGTCCGTGCTGATCGACACCGCATGACTGACCGGCGACGGGGACTGGTCCAGCGCGGTGGTCACCAGCTCGGGAAAGAGCCCCATCTGCGGCAGGTTGCGCCCCACGAAAGGTGCAAGATCACCGATCGCCAGAACGTTGATATCGGCGTTCTGCCGCTCTGGCGGCGCCTCTTCCACAGGCTTGCCCGCGGGGGTGGCCTCAGGACAGGGGACATAGAGCGTCCTGCCGGGGATCACGGTCGCCCCGGCAAGCTGCGCGGTATTCGCCTCATAGAGCGTGGCCCAATGCGACCGGTCCCCATAGTGAAACTCGGCTATGCTGAACAGCGTATCGCCGGGCTGCGCCTTGTACTCGACATCGCACAGGGCGGCGGCCATCTGCGCGCTCAGGCATAGCGCCACAAAGGGGGCGAGCAGCCGCCCTGGCCAGTGGATCGGTATCGCGTGGATCATGCCCGCTCCTTTCACGGTGACAACGCGCGCTATCAGAGGTTCGCCCAGATGCGCGTCATGTGGTCTTCCACGATCGTCTGATAAAGACCGTCCTCGCGGATGCCGCGCAGACCGGTGTTGATCAGGTCAAGCAGCTCTTCGGCCTGCGGATGGGTCTTGTGGACAAAGACGTGAATTCCGACGATCGACAGGGGACGCGGCAAAACGGTGATCCGGTCCTCGTAGCCCAGATCCTTCATCGCCGCGCGCCCGATGAATTCGGACAGCGACAGAAAATCCGCCTCGCCCTCGGCCACCATGCGGAAACAGTCCGCAACGGTCTGGGGCGTCACCAGCTTGACCTTGTCATCCAGAATCCAGCGCCGTCCCTCGCCGTCCAGATCGAAGGTCAGAAAGCCGACAGGCCGACAGATCGTCTTGCCGATGATATCATCGTCCGAGTCGAAGCGGATCGGATTGGCCTTGTTGGCAAAGACCAGCATCAGCGTCTCGAACATCGACTCGGATGCAAGAAAATCGCGGCAGCGCATGATATCGGGCGTCAGGTCGCAATCCGGCAGATACCAAGGAAAGCCCATATCCAGCAGGGCGTTCGACAAAAGCGGATCGAAATGCGACCCCCAGTCATTCACCCAATGGATCGCAAAGCCCTGGCTGGGATTTGCCTTGCGCATCGCTTGATCCACGATATCGGTAATCAGTCCCCCATTGTGCCAGTCCTTGTCGGTGAAGGGGGCATAATCGCCCCCCGTCAGCAGGTTGATCCGGTTTCTGACCGCCGCCGTACCCGGCTGGACCGTCACCGGGGTGACCACGCTGGTATCCACCGCCGCCACCTCTCGCCCGCCCTCGAGCCCGACGGGCAACCCGTCGATACAGGTCAGGTTCAGCCTCATGCCCACGGCAATCGCATTCGGGCTTTGGCCGATGGCGGCGATATTGTCGCGATGGATCACACTCCACATCCCGGCATTCTTGTAGAGCCGGTCGGCGATCACCGACAGGCTGTCACCGGGCTGCACGGTATATGTGCCGCCACAGGTTTGCGCATCGGCACGCCCCCCGGCCGATAGGATGAAAGCAAAAAGGAAAAGAGACAGAACATACTTCATGGGCTTACTCGACTATTCGCGCAACGGCAGCGCCTTCGGGGTGAGAGGTGAACGGGCGGACGGACAGCACTGGGCCAAGGACCAGCGCTGCTCAACCGCCCGCAAAAAGCGCGATGACGGTTTTCGTATCGACCGTGCCATCCGGCTTTATCAAACCGGGTGGCACCGTGATCTCGCCGCGCTGATGCGCCAGATTGAGCAGCCGGTCGATATACGCATCCGATTGGCCCTGTGAGATCGCCTCTGCCACCATGCGGTAAAGCCGATTGTTCTCGGCCATCCTGGCGGCGGCGTCCGGCGCTGCGGGTTGCGCGGCTGATGCGCCCGGGCTGCGCAAAGCGGCAAGGGCGGTCTGTGCGAACTGGCTGACGACATCGGTCTCGGCGGGCATGACCGGGGCGGCGCTTGGCGTGGTCTCGGGCGCGGCACGGGCCAACGCCTCCTCGGGGGGCGTCTGCGCGGTGGCGGCAACCGGATTTTGCGTGGGCATCGGCGCCGGCGAGGCCTCGGGCACAGAGGCCGATGCCGTTTGCGCCGTGTTGCGATCACCGGTCACGGTCAGAGCCAATGCACCGCTGACCACCAGCAGAACCGCCGCAGCCGCACCCAGCGCCAGCCTGCGTTGCTGGTCCGGCTCGGGCGCAAGCGCCAGAAGGGGCGCAAACCGCTGGCCCAGGCGCAGACCGACCCGACGCTTGGACTTGTCCGCACGTGTTTGACTGTCCGTTTCCGCCCGTGCAACCGACGCGTCCACCGGCTCCGACCGGGCCGGGAAAAGGGGCGTGGAGGGTTCAGGCGCCTTGCCCTCCTCATGCCCCATGACCGCCGAGCGGTCCACAAACGGGATATCCGCGCCCGGCAGGCTTTCGGCCACAACCCGTTTTCGCACTATGGCGGATTTGTTGACTGTCAGTGGCTTGCGGGCCTCCGCAGACCTCTGCACTTGGGCCATATCACACACCCCCAATATCACTCGTATGAAATCAAAGCAGCAATCACAGGCTACCTGATCCCAAGCTTTCGTCAACCAAAAGCGGCAAGAAAATCCCACGATCTAGTGGTTGTTGGCCACTTTATGGACACAAGTTGTGTGCCCCGGCCGATTTTCGGGGTCATTGGCATTCCAAGCGCCACCTGTGCCACGCAGGCGCGTGAATGCCCGCGGACTTCGCAGAGCTTCGGTCAGTGTCTGTCGAATAGGGGGGTTTGGTGGAGCCTAGGGGGATCGAACCCCTGACCTCTTGCATGCCATGCAAGCGCTCTCCCAGCTGAGCTAAGGCCCCATAGAAACAAGCCGTTCCCGGCCCGTCGTCGCCGCTATCTAGGCAAAGCGGCAGGCGGGATCAAGTGGAAAATCCCGCCCTTTCGCAATCAGTTGTCGTTGTCGTCACTCGACACATCGGCGATGTCGTCCAACGACACATTGTCGTCATCGTCGTCATCATCCAGAACATCGTCGCCGAGATCGACATCGACGTCATCATCATCCAGCACCGATGCATCGTCATCGACATCCGTGGCCTTCAGCTTCTTCGTTTCGGCGTCTTCGTCATCTGCCGTGATCGACCGGCTCTTGCCGGAATTGATCTCGACGACCTCGCCCGTATACGGGCTGACAATGGGGTTCTTGTTCAGGTCATAGAACCGCTTGCCGGTTGTCGGGCAAAGTCGCTTGACGCCCCATTCTTCCTTGGGCATGGGCAATCCCCTTCAAATCTTTCTGTCTTGTCGACGGTCTGCGCCACCTGCCATAACGCGGGGGAGGTGTCAAAGCCTTTAAGCAACCCCGCGCATCGCGCCGACCACGAGGGCATATGGGCCACCACATCCTGCCGGGCAACCCCCCTGTGGAGCTGATCCTGCGCCGTTCCCCTCGGGCGCGGCGGATTTCGCTGCGCGTGTCGCGGCTTGACGGGCGGGTGACCCTGACCCTGCCGCGTGGCGTGCGCGAGGGCGAGGCGCTGGATTTCGCCCGCACCAAGGAAAGCTGGCTGCGCGCGCAACTGGCCACACAACCCGACAGCATCTCCGTCTCCGAAGGCGTGTGCCTGCCCGTCGAAGGCCAGCCCCGGCTGATCCAGCGCGGCCTGGGCAAGCGAATCGTGCTCGACGCCCAAAGCATCACATTGCCCGGCCCGCCCGAGCATATGCCCGCCCGCCTCCAGGCCTGGCTCAAGACGCTTGCGCGCGAGCGTCTGGCGCAGGCCTCGGACCGCCATGCGCAGGCCCTGGGCCGGCCCTATGCGCGGCTCAGCCTGCGTGACACGCGGTCCCGGTGGGGCTCCTGCACCTCTGCCGGGGGGCTGATGTATTCCTGGCGGCTGGTAATGGCCCCGCCCGTGGTGCTCGATTATGTCGCCGCCCACGAGGTGGCGCATCTCGCCGAGATGAACCACTCGCCCGCCTTCTGGGCCGTGGTGGCGCGGCTCTGCCCCGGATACCACGCGCCGCGCCAGTGGTTGCGCCAGCATGGCACCGATCTGCACCGCTACCGTTTCGACGGCTGAGCGTTTCAGCGATTGACCCGGGCGCCGCTTGTGATCACAAATAGGGCATGTTGCTCAATCCGCGCCCAGATCCCGCCCCATCCGCCCATGACCGCGTCTATCGCGGCCTGCGCAGCCGCATCATGCATGGCGAACTGGCCCCCGGCCTCTCGCTCACCCTGCGTGGCATCGGCGCGGAATTCGACGTCTCGATGACGCCCGCACGCGAAGCCGTGCGCCGCCTCTCGGCCGAAGGCGCGCTGACCATTTCCAGCTCGGGCCGTGTCACCACCCCCGAACTCAGCAACGAGCGGATCGAGGAACTGGCCGCGCTCCGCGCCCTGCTCGAGGTGGAGCTGGCCAGCCGTGCCTTGCCGCGCGCCCATATCGCCCTGATCGAGCGGCTGCAAAGCATCAACTCCCGCATTGCCGACGATATCGCCCGGCAGGACGCGGTCGGCTATATCCGTCGCAATCTCGAATTCCACCGCACGCTCTATCTGCGCGCCCAGGCGCCCGCCATGCTGGCCATGGCCGAAACCGTCTGGCTGCAGCTTGGGCCGACCATGCGTGCGCTCTATGGCCGGCTCAGCCGCAAGGACCCGCCGCATTACCACCGGCTCATCATCAGCGCGCTCAAGGCCGGGGACGAACCGGGGCTGCGCCTCGCGGTGCGCTCGGATGTGACCCAGGGCCTCAGGATGCTGGTGGCCTGATCCGATGGATCTGCCCGTCCTGCTCATCTCGCTCGGGGCGCTCTTTCTGACAGGGCTTGCCGCGGATGCCTTCGGGCGCCGTACCCGCTTGCCTCGGGTCACCGTGCTTCTGGCCTGCGGCGTTGCCGTCGGCAGCGCCGGGTTCGATCTCATCCCTTCGGAAATTCAGGCGCTTTACGAGTTTCTGTCCGTCACAGCCCTGACCATGGTGGCCTTCGTGCTCGGCAGTTCGCTCACCCGCAAGGCGCTCGCCCGGCATGGGCGCCCGATCCTGTGGATTTCCCTGATGACCGTGCTCGGCACCGTGGTGGTGGTGACACTGGGCCTCTGGCTCGCCGGCCTGCCACTCGCCGCGGCCCTTCTTCTGGCGGCGATCGCCACCGCCACCGATCCCGCCGCCACGCAGGACGCGATCCGCCAAAGCGGCGCGCGCGGCCCCTTCGTGGACGAGCTCAAGGGCATCGTCGCCATCGATGACGCCTGGGGCCTCATCGTCTTTTCGCTGGCCGTCGTTTTGGCGCTCGGGCTGACCGGAACCATGAGCCTGCACATGCTGGGCGATGCCGCCTGGGAGATCGGCGGCGCGCTCGCCATCGGGGCCGCGATCGGCCTGCCCTCGTCTTATCTCACCGGACGGCTCCGCAAGGGCGAGCCGATGCTGACCGAGGCGCTCGGGATCGTCTTTCTGGTCGCCGGGCTGTCGATCTGGGCCGAGGTGTCCTTTCTTCTGGCCGGCATCACCACAGGCTGCGTGATCGCCAACACGGCCCGCCACCACGGGCGCGCCTTCCACGAGATCGAACATATCCAATGGCCGTTCATGATCCTGTTCTTCCTGCTGGCCGGCGCCTCGCTCAAGCCCGACCAACTGGCCGAAGCAGGGCTGATCGGGCTGGCCTATGTGATCCTGCGCATCCTCGCGCGCCTCTTCGGTGGCTGGCTCGGGGCCAGCCTCGCCGACGCTCCGCGCGCCCATCGCCCCTGGTATGGCGCAGCCCTTCTGCCGCAGGCGGGTGTCGCCGTGGGCATGGCGCTGGTGGCCGGGCGCGAATTTCCGCAATGGGCCGACATGATCCTCGGGCTGACCATCGCCACAACGGTCATCTTCGAACTGATCGGCCCGGTCGCCACCCTGATCGCCATCCGCAAGGCGCAAGCCCCCCGCTGATGCCGCCCAAGGCTGCGTGTTTCTTCTGGCTGAAAATATCCCGGGGGAGTCGTTGAAATCCTCCAAGGATTTCAACGGCGGGGGCTGGCCCCCTGCGCCCTATGCCACCCTTGCACCGCATGTCATCGCGCTTACGCGGCCAGACCCTTGCTGCCGATGTTCAGGAATTTCTCGCGGCGGTGCCTGATCAGCGCCTCGCGGTCCTTGCCGTCCAGATCGGCCAGCATCCCCGCAATCGCCTTGCCGACCGCCGCGATCGTTGCCTCGCGGCCCCGATGCGCGCCGCCCAGCGGCTCGTCGATCACCCGGTCCGCCACGCCCAGCTTCAAAAGGTCCTGCGCGGTCAGGCGCAACGCCTCGGCGGCCTCGCGCATCTTCTCGGCGTCCTTCCACAGGATCGAGGCACAGCCCTCCGGGCTGATCACCGAATAGATCGAATGCTGCAGCATCGCCAGACGGTTCGCCGTGGCAAAGGCCACGGCCCCGCCCGATCCGCCCTCGCCGATAATGACGCTGACCAGCGGCACCCCGATCTGCAGGCATTTTTCCGTGGCGCGGGCGATCGCCTCGGACTGGCCGCGCTCCTCGGCGCCCTTGCCGGGATAGGCGCCGGGCGTGTCGACCAGCGTGACCACCGGCAGTCCGAACTTGTCGGCCATTTCCATCAGCCGGATCGCCTTGCGATAGCCTTCGGGCCGCGCCATGCCGAAATTGCGCTCGATCCGGCTTTTCGTGTCATTGCCCTTCTCATGGCCGATCACCATGACCGGGCGATCATTCAGCCTCGCCAGCCCGCCCATCACGGCGTGATCGTCGGCGAAATTCCGGTCCCCCGCCAGCGGCGTGTATTCGGTGAACAGCGCTTCGATGTAATCGCGGCAATGCGGGCGGTCAGGGTGGCGCGCGACCTGGCATTTCCGCCAGGGCGTCAGATCCTTGTAAAGATCGCGCAGCATCGCCTCGGCCTTGCGGTCCAGCGCCCCGGCCTCATCCTCGACATCCATATCCTCGTTGGCGCGCGCCATCGCGCGCAGCTCTTCCGCCTTGCCTTCGATCTCGGCCAGAGGCTTTTCGAAGTCGAGGTAATTGGTCATCGCTCACTCCCGGATTGCCGTGGCGTTATATGACCCTCCGCGCGAGGATTTGCAATCACCTCGCCGCCAGCGCGCAGGCCAATGCCAATTCCGGTGAGGCCAGAACCGGGATCCCCAGATCCGCCAGAAGCCCCGCCGCCCCCGCCATCGAGCCTTGCGCCAGCACCACGGCGCCCAGACCCGGGATGTCGCGCACCGCATCGCGCACGCCCCCGGCGATCGCGGCCTCGAAGGCGGTGCGCTCTCCGGCCTCGAATAGCGGCCAGAACTGCGTCAGCGCCAGCAGATGCACATCGCGCCCCTGCCCCGCCCCCTTACCCGCCTCGTCCAGCGCGCGGTGGAGCAGCGCAAGGCTTGGCTCCAGCGTGCTCTCAAGCGTGTAGACCATGAGAACATCGCCCCCCGACCGGGCCGCTTCCTGCATCATCGGCCAGTCCACGCGCAGCGCCCCCGCCGCCTCGGCGGCCGGTCCTATGGTCGTGCAGGTGCACAGCACCGCGCCTGTCGCGCCCGCCACGGCCTGCGCGATCTCTGCGGCCACGTCATCCGGCACCCCCGCCTGCGACCGCGCCAGCCAATCCGGGCGCACCACATGCCGCAGCGTCTCTCCCGGCGCGATCCTGTCGCGCAGCGCATCGAACGCCCGCTGGTGGAGTTCCGCCGTGTGCAGCAGCGTCAGCGTCATGGCCCCGTCTCCCTCGATCCGAAATCACCCCTGTCCGGGCCATAGCACGGGAATCAGCGTCGCCACCAGCAGCCCCGCCATCACCCGGTTGAACAGCCGCAGCTTTGCCGGGCTGTTCAGCAGGCGGCGCATTTGCTGGCCCAGCACCGTCCAGCTTGTCGTGCTGACCGTCGACACCGCCACATAGGTGCCCGCGACCCACAGAACCGCCGCCAGATCCCGGCTCGTCGCGTACAGCGTGATCGCCGACAACGCCATGGACCACGCCTTGGGATTGACCCATTGAAATGCCGCCGATTGCACGAAGGTCAGCGGGCGCCCCTCGGACCTCGCTTCTTTCGGCGGCGCTGCATTGGCGATCTTCCACGCCAGATACAGCAGATACGCCACGCTCAGCACCTTGAGGATCAGGTAACTCGGCGGCCACAGGTCGAACAGCTGCATGACGCCGATGCCCACAAGGAACACCATCGACGGAAAGCCCAGACCGATGCCCAGCATATGCGGTACCGAGCGGCGGAACCCGAAATTGGCCCCCGACGCCATCAGCATGAGGTTGTTCGGCCCCGGCGTGATGACCGTGACAAAGGCAAAGGCGACAAGGGCGGTGAGCAATTCAAGCGACATTGCGCACCCTTACGCCGCATGGCTCACGGCCCGCAACAGCGCTCTTGCGCCTCGGCCGTGCGCGCCGCCCTGCAAGACAGGCGTTCACGCCTGGCGCGCACATGCCTCCGGCCCCGGGATCAGACCCGGCCTTTCCACGGCACAAGCCATTTCTCGGCCTTGCGCATAAGGATATCGATGCCATAGCCGATCACCCCGATCAGGATGATCCCCATCAGCACGATATCGGTGAGCTGGAACCGCGAGGCGACCATGATCATCATGCCCGCGCCCTTTTCGGCGGCCACCAGTTCGGCAGCCACAACCGTGCCCCAGCAGACCCCCATCGCGACGCGTGCGCCGGTAAAGATCTCGGGCAGGCTGTTGGGCATGATGACATACCGCATCAACTGCCACTTGCTCGCCCCCAGCGAATAGGCCGCGTGCACCTTGGAAATCGCCACGCCCGACACGCCCGCGCGGGCCGCGATGGTCATGATCCACAAGGCCGCAAGGAACAGCAGGATGATCTTGCCGGTCTCGCCGATCCCCGCCCAGATGATCACCAGCGGGATCAGGGCCAGCGGCGGCACCGGGCGCATGAATTCCACGATCGGATCGAACCAGCCCCGGAACCAGTCGCTCAGCCCCATGGCATAGCCCAGCGGAATGCCCACGAGCGCGCCAAAGAAGAAGCCCACGATCACCCGCACAAGCGACCAGTAGAGATGCTCCCAAAGGGTGAAGTTCTGATAGCCTTGGCTTGCGATCTCGCCGACGCGCGCCACAACCGCCTCGGGCGCGGGCAGCCAGATCGGCTCCATCTGCATCCCCTTGGACGGGCTGAAATTCAACGCGCCCTTCGAGGTGACGACAACGGTGCCGTCGGCCACCTCTACCGCGCCCCCTTGGTCGACAGGCTGGCCATCGATCGCCACAACGCGCGCGCCGTCGCTGCGGCTCACCTCGTCATTCTTGTCCATCAACAGCAGTTCCGACCGCCATGCCCCCACAACAATCGAATCGTTCTTGGCAAAGCCGTCACCCGGATCGACTTCGGGCGCCGAGACCTCTTCTCCGACCTTGAACACCTGCGCATAGACCGTCGCGTCGTCGCGCGTGCCGTCGGGCGCTTCCAGCGTATAGGTGAACTGCGTCTCGCCCACAAAGGGGCCGGGCGCATGGATCGGCACCCATTTGCTGCCCGTGAACGCCCCCCACAGAAGAAAGATCGTCACCACCGAAATGACACTGGCCCAGCGGTCCGGGCGCACGGCGCTCTCGTCACCGAATGTCACCGTCTTGAGCGAGGTGAAATCGCTTCGCGTCATCGCTCCGCGCAGCACCTTGCGCACCACAAAGAAAGACAGGGCGAAAACCGCGACATATATGATGAGCAGGATCATCCGGCAGTCTCCTCGGTGCGGCCCATGATCTCTTCTTCCATGTCCCAGATCATCGACAGGATTTCTTCGCGTTTCTGGGCGAACTCGGGGTTCTTCTTGACCTCGCGCAGATCGCGCCCGACCCCGTCATCGGCGAAAGGCAGGCGGTATTCGCGATGGATGCGGCCCGGACGCGGCGCCATGACCAGCAGCCGCTCGCCCAGCAAAAGCGCCTCTTCGACCGAATGGGTGATCAGGATGATCGTCTTGCCGGTCTCTTTCCAAAGCTTGAGGACCAGCCCTTGCATCTTTTCCCGCGTCAGCGCGTCCAGCGCGCCAAGCGGCTCGTCCATCAGGATCACGTCCGGGTCATTGGCAAGGCAACGCGCCAGTGCGACCCGCTGCTGCATGCCCCCCGACAGCTCGTAAACCGCCTTGTCCTTGAAATCCTTCAGCCCCACCACCTCGAGCAGGTGATCGACATTGCCCATGTAATCCGATTTCGAGCGACCGGCCATGCGCGGCCCGAAGCTCACATTGTCGCGCACGCTCATCCACTCGAACAGCGCGCCCTGCTGAAAGACCATGCCGCGTTCCGCGTCCGGCCCCTTGACCTGATGATCGTCCAGCATGATGCGCCCTTCGGTCGGCGCCAAAAATCCGGCAAGGATGTTGAGCAGCGTGGTCTTGCCACAGCCCGACGGGCCAAGAACGCTCATCAACTCGCCGCTCTGCAATTCAAGCGTCACGTCCTTGAGAGCCTGCACATGGCTCCCGTTCGGCAGATCGAAACGCATCGAGACGTTTTCGATGGATAGCGTCGACATCCCGCCCCCGTTCTTTGAAAATTTGAAAGACTGCGGGTCCGGACGGCAACCGCCCGGACCCGCGTCGAAAGCTGCGTGATTACATGCCCTGCGCTTGCTGAAGCGGGCCTGTGTTCACGTTGTTTTCATAGGTTTCCAGCGCTGCGTCGATGCTGCCGGCTTCCACGAAGACGTCCGCGACGCCCTTCATGAACTCCTGCGCGCCGCCACCCAGCCACTTGGCCGTCAGCTGCTCGTCGACCGACGGGAACACGAAGGTGTCGATGGTCGCCGCAGTGGCCTCGAGGTCCATACCGCTGTCCTTGGCGATCACGGGCAGCATCTCGTCCCGGTTGGCCGGGTCCGCCCACATCGCGTTGGCATCGCCCGTCACCTTCAGGAAGGCCGCGACCACATCGGGGTTTTCCGCGATGAACGAGGACGGTCCGCTGGTGACGTCGAACACCAGAATGCCCAGCTCTTCCTTCTCGGCGCCGGTCAGCAGCACGTTGCCGTGCTCCTTGGCGCGGCGCAGGCTTCCGCCCCAGCCGCAGAACATGTCGACCGCTCCCTGTGCGATCGCGGCGGCACCCTCGGGCGGCGCCATGTTGACCACGTCGAGCGATGCGACATCGACGCCGAAATGGTTCATCTGCTTGAGGAAACCGTAATGCGCCGCGGTGCCCAGCGGCACGGCGACCTTCTTGCCCGCCAGTTCGGCGGCATTGGTCTTGTCGATCTCGAGCGCCTCGGCCACGACGCAGTTGTCGTTGTCCGAATAGGACACGGCCACGTCGACGATCTGAAGATCCTGACCCGCGCTCGTGGCCACCACGAAGGGCGGCACGCCCTGGCTCACCGACAGCTGCACATCGCCCGAGGCCATCGCGGCACTCATCGCGGTGCCGGTGTCGAAGGCGCGCCAGTTGACGGTCATGCCCATCTCTTTGTCATAGGTGCCCATCACCTTGGCGTACTGGAACGGCATCGGCCATTCGAGGAAGTAGCCAACCGTGATCTCTTCGGCGCTCGCAGCTGTCGCTCCAGCCAGCATCGCCGAGCCGGCCACCGCTGCCATCAGTCTGGTCTTGAGTGTCATGTTTCGTCATCTCCCGTTGGTTTTCGTTTTTCTTTTCTATCCGCTGTGCCGCCTGACGGCGGCCATGCGACCATGATCCGTGTCACAGACGCCGGACCAGTATATCGCAGTGCATCCCGATCCGACCCGATAATGGGATTCCGTTCAACGGTTTTATGCAGCCAAAAGCGCTATTTCAGGTTTTCGGAAACTGTCATCCTGCCAAGTTGGACGGAAATTCAGCGAAAATTCTCATATTGATTCCCATGCACTTTCATCAAGCGTCATTTTTGGCAATAATCAAAGGCTCGAACTGGCCCTATCCGTAACCCGGGATTCGGGGCTGTAGTGATGGCCATGAACACGACTGGCCCCGGCATCGTGCCTTTTGCGATACGCCGGACCCAACCCGATGGAGAACCCCATGATGGACGGAACACTGCCGAACGACATCGCCAAAATCGTCGAGGCCGACCGCGCCCATGTCTGGCATCACCTGATGCAGCACAAGACCTTCGAGACCGGCGAGCCGCGCATCATCGTCGAGGGCCGCGGCATGCGCGTCTGGGACCAGCACGGCAAGGAACATATCGACGGCGTCTCGGGCGGCGTCTGGACCGTCAATGTCGGCTATGGCCGCGAGCGCATCGCCAATGCCGTGCGTGACCAGCTCATCAAGCTGAACTATTTCGCCGGCTCCGCAGGCTCGATCCCCGGCGCTCTGTTCTCGGAAAAGCTGATCTCGAAAATGCCCGGCATGAGCCGCGTCTACTACACCAATTCCGGCTCCGAGGCGAACGAGAAAGCCTTCAAGATGGTCCGCCAGATCGCCCACAAGCGCTATGGCGGCAAGAAGTACAAGATCCTCTACCGCGACCGCGATTACCACGGCTCCACCTTGGGCACGATGTCCTGCGGCGGTCAGGACGAGCGCAACGCCCAGTATGGCCCCTTCGCCCCCGGCTTCGTGCGCGTGCCGCACTGCCTTGAATACCGCGCGCAATGGGATCTCACCGGCGAGGATTACGGCATCCGCGCCGCCGACGCCATCGAAGAGGTGATCCTCGCCGAAGGCCCCGATACCGTCGGCGCGCTCTGCCTCGAGCCGGTCACCGCAGGTGGCGGCGTCATCACGCCTCCGCCCGGCTACTGGCCCCGCGTGCAGGAGATCTGCCGCAAATACGACATCCTGCTGCATATCGACGAGGTCGTCTGCGGCATCGGGCGCACCGGCACATGGTTCGGCTACCAGCATTACGGCGTCGAGCCCGATTTCGTGACCATGGCCAAGGGCGTCGCCTCGGGCTATGCCGCGATCGCCTGCTGCGTGACCAACGAGAAGGTGTTCGACATGTTCAAGGAGGACATGACCGACCCGCTCGATTACTTCCGTGACATCTCGACCTTCGGGGGCTGCACCGCAGGCCCGGCAGCGGCGCTCGAAAACATGGCCATCATCGAAGAAGAGGATCTTCTGGCCAACACCGTGGCCATGGGCGACTACATGATCGACCAGCTGCGCGCGCTTCAGGACAAGCATGCCGTGATCGGCCAGGTGCGCGGCAAGGGGCTGTTCCTCGGCGCCGAACTGGTCGCCGACCGCAGCACCAAGGAACCGGTGCCCGAAAAGCAGGCTCAGGCCGTCGTCGCCGACTGCATGGCGCAAGGCGTGGTGATCGGCGTGACCAACCGCTCGATCCCCGGCTTCAACAACACGCTGTGCTACTCGCCCGCTCTGATCGCCACCAAAAGCGATATCGACCAGATCGTCGAGGCAACCGACAAGGCACTCACCAAAGTCTTCGGCTGACCGGCACAGCCGGTCACGCCACCTCTTCCCTACTCCCCGGCGCGTTACACCGCCGGGGCTTTTTGTTGGGCGGTGCCTTGCCCCTTGGGCATTTGCCTCGCGCCTTGCATTCTCACCGGGCAGGTGCTGTCCTGATTCAAGGCGCGACTCATCCCGAGGCGCCGGCTGACCCATCAAGGAGCCACATGACCCCGCGTATCCTGCTTTCCGCCCCGCTCTTGGCCACAGTCACGGCCACGCTCTTGGCCGCCACACCCGCTGCAGCACATCTGCCACCGGGTGAATACGGCTCATTCTTGGCCGGCGTGACCCATCCGCTTTTCGGCCTTGATCATGTGCTCGCCATGATCGCCGTAGGCCTTTGGGCCGCACAGATCGGCGGGCGCGCCATCTGGCAGGTGCCCTCGGCATTCGTGAGCGCCATGCTGATCGGGTTCGGACTGGCCCTTGCCGGTCTGCCTTTGCCCTTCGTGGAACCGATGATCCTTGCGTCGATCATCCTGCTGGGGGTGGTGGTTGCGCTGGCGCTTCGCCCGGCAACTGGCTGGGCCATGGCGGCTGTCGCCGTCTTGGCGCTGTTTCACGGGCACGCCCATGGTGGCGAACTCGGCAGCGCGGCGGCGATGCAGTTCGGCGCAGGGTTCGCACTGGCCACCGCCGGTCTTCACGCGGTCGGGCTGGTGATCGCCCTTCTTTTTGCTCGCGCCCTGCAAAACGGGTCCGGGCTGTTGGTCCGCGTCCTTGGCGGCATGACCAGCCTTGCGGGCGCCGTCATCGCCTTGGGCTGATCCGCCAGATCCGGGCGCGATCCGGGGAAAGTTTCGTACCAAACACCGGCCAAACAGGACGGACCCTTGCGTTCGCCCTGTTAACCCCGGCCTTTTGCGGTGCCGATACCGACGCGATACCGACGTTATACCGACGCGATGCCGAAGCGGGTTTTTCGTTGTTAATCAAATCGATATCACCGATTCGCGGCTTGTATCCGGATGCAGCCGGTCGCGATCCCGCTCGACCAGACCAGATTGCCAGCGCGATAAGTCCAGTATAATCTGCCTCCATGGCAATCTCGGTCGAAACCTTTTTCCTCAATCCCAACGCCGAAGGCACGCTTCAGGCGCAGATTCAGCAGATGATCGCCGAGGGCATCCTCTCGGGCCGATTCCGCAAGGGTGAAAAGCTGCCAAGCTCCCGCAAACTGGCCAGGCATCTCGGTGTCAGCCGGATCACCGTGACCCTCGCCTATACCGAACTGCAGGCCAGCGAGTATCTCGAATCGCGCGACCGCTCGGGCTATTTCGTGTCCGACAATGCGCCCGAGCCGCCACAATTCGATGCCCGTCATGTCGGTGGCGATACCATCGACTGGTCGCGCGCCCTTGGCCGGCGCTACACCGGCGGCAGCACGCCCGAAAAGCCGCAGGACTGGTCGCGCTACCGCTATCCCTTCATCTACGGTCAGACCGATCCGACGCTGTTCGATCATGCGAACTGGCGGCATTGTGCGCTGCAAGCCCTTGGACAAAAGGACTTTCAGGCGCTGACCACCGATTATTACGATCAGGACGACCCCAAGCTGATCGAATTCATCCTGCGCCATACCCTGCCGCGGCGCGGCATCCTCGCCCAGCCCGACGAGGTGCTGGTGACCATGGGGGCGCAGAACGCGCTCTGGCTCACCGCGCAGGTTCTGCTGACACAGCGCCGCACCGCCGCCATCGAAGAGCCGTGCTACCATGCGCTGCGCGATATCCTGACCCAGTCGCGCTGTTATCTGGCCTCTGTCGATGTGGATCGTGACGGGTTGCCGCCCGCCGATCTGCCCGCCCATGCCGATGTGATCTTCACCACGCCCAGCCATCAGGCGCCCACCAATGCGACCATGCCGATGGACCGGCGGCGCGCCCTTCTGGACAAGGCCCGCGAGATGGACGCCCTGATCGTCGAAGACGACTACGAGTTCGAAATCTCGTTCCTGCGCTCGCCGCTTCCAGCGCTCAAATCCCTCGATACCGATGGTCGGGTGATCTATGTGGGCAGTTTTTCCAAGTCGATCTTTCCCGGGCTTCGGCTTGGCTATCTTGTCGGCTCGCGCCAGTTCATCCGTGAATGCCGGGCGCTGCGCGCCAGCGTGCTGCGCCATCCCCCCGGCCATATTCAGCGCACGGCGGCCTATTTTCTCAGCCTCGGGCATTACGACAGCCTGATCCGGCGCATGGGTCAGGTCTTCGCCCGTCGCCGCAAGGTCATGGAAGAGGCGCTTGGCCAGCACGGCCTCGATGTCGAGGGGCGTGGCGTGTTCGGCGGCTCGTCGATCTGGATGCGCGCGCCCGAAGGTGTGAACACCGAAGAGCTGGACGCCCGCCTGCGGGCCCGCTCCGTCCTGATCGAGCCGGGACGGCCTTTTTTTCGTGGCCCGAACGCCCCTCAGGATTACTACCGGCTGGCCTATTCCTCGATCCCGTCCGAGCGGATTCCCGAAGGGATCGCCATTCTGGCCGAAGAGTTGGCGCAGCTTCGCTGACTGGCATTATCGCAGCGCCAATTCTGGCCCTACTGCCAAATCCCCCCCCGGCCTAGTTTCCGCCCACGCCGGACCCCCGGCCCCGTCTCATGTGCAGGAGAAATACCGATGAAGATGACGACCGAAGAGGCCTTTGTCAAAACCCTTCAACGCCACGGGATCGAGCATGCGTTCGGGATCATCGGGTCGGCGATGATGCCGAT
>NZ_FRCB01000011.1 GCF_900142765.1 Roseovarius litoreus | reverse complement strand
TATAGGCATGGGCTTCCGCAAGGCGCTTCTCCAACGGATCGGCCGAATGAGGGTTGGGTTCGCGGCCTTCCTGCGCCCGAAACCGCTTGATGCGCGGCCACAGTGTCAGCGCTTCTTTTTCAGTCATCTGGATGCGCTGAGAGATCATCGCGTCCTGGATGGTCTTCAAGAGTGGCGTGTCGAAGGCGCGCGACGCGACGTCGAAGCCTTCCTTGAACGGGTTCACGCTGTCGATCAGGTCGATATCCAGTTCACGGACATTCACGAACCGCTTCACCATGTTCATCAGGGACAGGTTCTCCGACGGCTCAGCGTCGTACTCCTCGCCCTCTTCAGCAAACCCGCCTTCTTGCGATGCGCGTTTCGCCATGCCGATCAGGTTCATCCGCGCGGCAAGGTCCTGGCGCACGGATTCTGTTTCGTCGTCTGACAGGTTCTCGTAGGTCGTCTCTATGATGTCCGTCAGCACCATTTGTGTGGCCACCTCGGGTGCCACGTCATCCGCGACAACGCGCCGGTCCATAGCTTGACAAGCCTTGGCCACCAGCTCGTTCATATCGTTCTCAACGATAGCACGGGCGCGAGGCGTCGGCGGTTCCATCAAGCCCCTTATACCGATATGCACCGTGCCGTCCTTCGTCGTCTCCACAGGCGCGCGGATATCGCCGTCTTCACGTCGATAGAACTTGAAGTTGGGCGCGAGCACCTGCTCCATCAGCATCGCACCCGAAATCGCCTTGAGCATGTCGTTGACCGCGTCCGCCACGACCGTGGTTTCCACGCCAGGCTCGGCGACGAGGTTGGTGAACTGGGCGTGGGGCTTGCCGGGTGCATCGCGGGTGGCCCGACCGATGATCTGGACGATCTCCGTCAGGGAATTCCGATAGCCGATGGTCAGCGCATGCTCGCACCATGGCCAGTCAAACCCCTCCTTGGCCATGCCGAGGGCAATGATGATGTCCACTTTGGCCCGATCCGCTTCGTCGTCTCGCTTACCATCCGAGCCCTTTGCCTCCGCCTGCAACGCGGCCTTGACGCGCGAGCGCCCGTCGCCGTCATCCACGAGGTCAGCGATCTTCAGAACCTTGCCGTCCGAGGCGCGTTTCACCAAATCGAACCCAGTGTCCGGATCACGGCCCACATGCTCGCCAATCGCGCCCATGATCAAACCGACCTCGTCATGCTTCTCGCCAAAGGCTTCCGCCGATCCACGGTGCGGGATATGGATGATCGTCTTGCGGTCCGTGTCGAGCACGTCTGGGATCGCCGAGATATATCGCCCCCGGTAGAACGAGTAGGAAATCCCCAGCGACTTCAGGTGCTCATAGCCTTCAAGCTGCTCATAGTAGCTGTAGGTGATAGACTTGAACCGCGCCTCATCCTCGGGGCGCAGAACCGGTACGCTGTCGCCACGGAAATAGGAGCCGGTCATTGCCATCACGTGGGCTTTCTCGCGGGCCAGCAGCTTGCGAAGGATCTCCCCAAGGCGGTTGTCATCGGCCGCCGCAACGTGGTGGAACTCGTCGATAGCGATCATGCAATCGTCAAAGGCCTCTACGCCGCGCGCTTTTTCGATGGCGTCGAAGGCAAAGCGGAACGTGGCATGGGTGCAGACGATGACGCTGGCGTCGCTGTCTATGAAGGCCTCAAACGCCTTCACTTTTTGCGATTTCGCCATGCCGTCCTCGCCCGACAGGCAGAGGTTCCATTGCGGCTCCACCTCCCAATCGGCCCAGAAACCGTAGGAGGTCAGGTTGGTTGAGCGGAAGGAACTGCCGATTGAGGTTTCGGGCACCGCGACGATCACCTTTTTCACGCCCTGGTTTTCCAGCTTGTCGAGCGCGAGGAACATCAAGGCACGGGACTTGCCCGCCGCCGGGGGCGCCTTCAGCAGCAGGAACTGCGCGGCGCGCGCCTCATAGACGCGGGCCTGCATCGGGCGCTGGCCAAGGCTGTTCGTCTTGGCATCCGCCCCGGAATGGCCATAGGTCATACGCACAAGATCAACCATTTATGCAGCCTCTTCCTTTTTCAGCTTTTCGATCCGCGCGGCATAAAGCTTGAACAGCCGCTCCAGCCGCTCGGTATCGTTGCGGAACGGACGCCCGATATACATCGTCTCGAGCAATTCGTCATTCTGGCGGTGCACCTCGCGCAGGTCGTCTGGCATGTCGTCGGGGTCGTACAGCTGCGCGATGGTCTTGGGGTGGTGCATGTAGCGCGTCTTGAGGATCGAGCGGGCTGAGGCGTTTAGTGCCTCCAGTTGATCGTCGGTGAAGCGAGGCACGGGGAAGGTGTTCCAGCCAAGCGTGTTGGAATAGCGGAAATCCGATTTGAGCTTGCCGCAGACCGTACCGATCCAGACCAGATGAAGGCGCGAGGCGATGAGGGCGAGGCACCATTCGGGTGCGTCGTAGAGGGCAAAATTGAGGTTGGAAGCAATAACGTCTGCGCCAACACGCTCGACGGGCAGGTAGGGGCGCCGTTCGGAAGTGACACCCGGAACCAGAATTGCCGAGCTTCTTGGGGCGTAGTGCTCTCGAAATTGATGGGGGCGTTCTGCCAAGTCTCTACCCGCCTTATCCTTCATATCGAGGCGCGCGGCGCGCGTTGCCTCGATCATTTTCCGGACGCCTACGATTTTCGTTGCTTCTTCGAGTTTCTCATCATCGATCCACAGGCAGTATCTTTCGATTCCCTTTACCACTTCCTGTGAACCCATAAAGCGGCGGACAAATTCGGCAGCTTCTGGATGATGGTCCAAGAGCTGATCCCTTTCAGATGGTTTCATCAAGAGCTTACCAGCGTCGTAGGGCATGTTTCCGAATTGCATTTCGGGCAGCCCAAACAGTGAAGTGTTTAAGCGCCTGACGACCATGTCACTCATATTCAATAGGTAGGAATTGATGTGCGAAGCGGGTGTCTTCAGATCGCCATCAAACAGGGTCTTCGGCGCATTCGAGCGGTTTCTGATTCCAACAATAACGCACATCACGGCTGCATTGGCTGATGCGTTGTTACGCCATTTGAAAGTGCGATGTGCAAAACCGATTTCGCGCCCGCCTCCTAGAATCAAAGGCCATATTGTTGAGGCAGCATCGCCTTGCGCAATCGAGTTTGTAGCCACGAGCGCTGCCTGTGCAGGGCGATCTTTAATATACTGCCCTGCCTTGTAGAACCAGCCGACCACGTAGTCGAACGCCTTATAGTTCACCCCCAAATCACCAAAGAGAAGATCCTTGTCGGCCTTATGAGATGCCTCTTGTTGCGCTTTGCCCAAGAACGGTGGATTGCCAGCGATGAAGACCTCTTCGTCGTCGCTTGGGGGTGGGCAAACGCGGTTCCAGTCCAATCTTAGCGAGTTTTCGCAAACGATGTTCCCACCATCTCGCAGGGGTAGGGCCGGGGCTGTATTCCCGAACATCTCACCGAACCGCGCATTGGCCTGATACTCCGCGATGAAAAGTGCCAGTTTCGCCGTCTCCGCGGCGAAATCCGTGATCTCGATCCCGTAGAAATTCGCCAGCCGCACGCCAGAGAACATCTGCGCCGAGGCCCCGCCATCCAGCTGCGCCAGACGCTCCAGCACACGTATCTCCCGCGCACGAAGCTCGCGATAGGCGACGACAAGGAAGTTGCCCGATCCGCAGGCCGGGTCGAACACCCGTATCCCCTCGATCCGTTTCAGCACCCTTGCCAGCGCCTTGCGGCTATCGCCAGCCTTCTCGATCTGCTCATCCAGATCATCAAGGAAGAGCGGCCCCAGCACCTTGAGGATGTTCGGCACCGAAGTGTAGTGCATCCCCAGTTCGGACCGTTTGTCCGGATCGGCGACTGACTGAATCATTGACCCGAAGATATCCGGGTTGATCTCTTGCCAATCGAGCTGGCAGGCGTCCTGAAGGTAGCGATAGGCGCCGCGGTCGAATTTCGGCACGTCCAGTGCATCGGCGAAAAGCCCGCCGTTCACGTAGGGAAAGGCATCAGCCCAGGCTGGCAGGTCCTGACGCCGGCCATTGGGTAGGTTCATCGCGGCAAAGGCCGAGGCGATACACGCCTGCGCCTCCTCCCCTTTGTCGCCCGCATGGGTGAAGATCAGGCGCGAGAACAGGTTGTTTTCAAAGATGCCCACGTCCTCTGCAAACATGCAGAAGATTAGCCGCGTCATCAGTTGGTTCAGGTCATGCCGCCGTTCCGGTGTCTTCCAGTCCGGGTTCTTCTTGAGAAGCGCATCATAGAGCTTGGCCAGTCGCCCCGCCGCCTTGACGTCGACCTCGTTCTCTTCCGCCGCCTTGTAGCGGGACATGCCAGCCGCTGGCAGGAAGAACCCGAAGTGATGATGCAGGTCGGCGAACTTTATGTGCAGGCTGTCACCCGAAGCGACATGTTCGGCGGACAAGTCGACACCGTCGGTGGCCAGCAGGATCGCCGGTTTGTGGGTGGTGGTCTTCTTGTCCGACCGGATCATCGACAGGCCTTGGTCCACCGCTCCCGGGTCAGTCACAATGGCATAAAACTTGCGGTTCATCAGGACCGCGCAGGGCACTTTCGATTTGTTGATCGTCCCACTGCGGAGCTTTGAGACCGTGGCCTGCGGACTTCCCATGGCCGCGGCGAACGCAAACGGGAACTCGCCGCCGTCGAACGGGCGAGCAGCGATTTCTTCCAGGGCGTCTGCGATTTCCGTAGGGTTCATGTAAGGTCCGTCGGTAAACTCATACGAATGCTACAGAAATTTTGGGGCGATGACGATAGCGACTATGCCTGAAAGGGCCCAATTGGGCCGTCTCCAATGAGATGACGTGCGTTGGTACCACGGCACCATTTTAACCGATCGTGAAATTACTGGCGATTTTGGTCCAGCGAGAACTCGGCAGCAACCGCCGGCAATGTCGCAAATGGGTGATCGGCACACTGGCCTGGAGGTTAATCTTAACGAAGTGACATCTTTTATCGGCCGGACATGACATCAATCACCACAGCCCCTTCCACTACGGATGCCCACAAGTACGGTGTCCTGTTCGTCTTTGCGGCGGGGGTTCTTTGGTCAACGGTCGGCCTTGGCATTCGCCTGATCGAAGATGCTGTCGTGTGGCAGATACTGCTCTATCGGTCGGTCAGCATGTCGCTGTTTCTCTACGTGCTTATCTGCGTGCGGTCTGGCGAAAGCCCGTTTGTTCAGATCCGCCGCATCGGCGCCCCTGCCATCATCGCAGGGCTTTCACTGGTCGCAGCCTATTCCGGCGGTATCTACGCGATCCAGAACACCTCGGTCGCAAATGCCATGCTTCTGTTTGCGACAGCACCGTTTATGGCTGCGGTGCTCGGATGGATAGTGCTGCGAGAACCTGTCCGCGCCGCAACCTGGATAGCGATCGCCGTCGCAATCGGCGGGATCGGGATCATGGTCGCCGACAAGTCCGGAGGCGTCGCCCTAAAGGGCAGCCTCGCCGCGCTTGGATCAGCCTTCGGTTTTGCTGTCTTCACCGTGGCGCTGCGATGGGGGCGCACAGGAGAAATGCTGCCCGCGGTGTTCCTGTCTGGCCTCTTCGCGATCGTCATCACTTCGGCCATATGCTTGGGCCTCGGGCTCTCCTTCGTGCTGAGCCCCAGTGATGGCGGCATTGCAATGGGCATGGGGGTATTCCAGGTCGGCGCAGGTCTGATCCTCTACACATTAGGATCGCGTAGCCTACCCGCCGCAGAACTCGCCCTTTTGTCCTTAGCCGAAGTGCTACTCGGACCACTCTGGGTCTGGCTGTTTCTCGGGGAAACCGCGACTGCGAACACTCTGATCGGAGGTGCTGTTCTGCTCGCGGCCATTGCGGGCAATGCGCTTTCGGGCAAGCGAAGAAAACCACCGCCAATCACGGCTCCTTAGAACCGCAACCACGGCCCGGAGCCGCCGTTCGTGACTTACGCCGAGAATGACGGGAATTAGCCCAGAGAACACGTTGGGCTCCGTGGAAAGTATACTGTCTATCCAGATAATGTTATGGTTCTGTTATGTCGGATCGAACAATTGTCTTTGAAAGCACTATCACCTGCCCGTACTGCAGTATTTCTTCGATCGAGACTATGCCGACCGACAGCTGTCAGTGGTTTTACGAGTGCAAATCCTGCGGACGGATCGTGAAGCCGCTCCCAGGTGATTGTTGTGTTTTCTGCTCATATGGTACGGTGCCGTGCCCACCGATCCAACAAGGCGATAGCTGCTGCGGGTAAACCGCGTCCGTGGCATCCCTCGAAAAATACCCGTTCCAAGCACGGGTCACCAGGTCGCGAGTAATTCAG
Source organism: Roseovarius litoreus (assembly GCF_900142765.1). GTDB lineage: Bacteria > Pseudomonadota > Alphaproteobacteria > Rhodobacterales > Rhodobacteraceae > Roseovarius > Roseovarius litoreus. Next base: position 97,129 of record NZ_FRCB01000011.1, on the reverse strand, counting down.
CTCTCTTCGCGTAGGGTTTTCATCCGCTCCCGGTATTCCTCCGGCTCGATTTCACCTTTCGCAAGCCTGTCCTGCAAAATCTGCTCCGCTGAACTGTTACCTTGACCGCCTGTAGAGCTCCCATTGTCGCGATCGATGAACCACTTTACAGCCAGTATCGTGATTACGATCAAGGCGCCCCAGAAGAGCAGCATGAACATTCCTCCAAAAAAACTGTGACCGTAACCGCCACCACCCCACATATGGCCATAATACTCTCGGCCATCTCCCGGTGAGGCATAAGCGGGCAGACTGGCGACAAGGGCTGCTGTTGTGAATGCGAAGAGTTTCATTGCGGGATTCCTTTTGTTTTTCAGAAAAGGATTCACTTAGTGTCTGACACTAAGCGCAATCCTTCGCGCAAAATCTCATACAGCAGGCAGGCTCTGCGCTTGGCTTGCAAGACAGCTCACATAATCGTGTGCGAAAACGTCACGCCACTTAAGTTCTCCACGATCATATCTTTGATGGACCTGCGGCTATCGGAGCGAAGCGCACAGATCGCATTTTTTGAATGCGAGGGGTTGGGTCGCCCAGATGCGTTTCATACGTGATAAGCTGAGAACACAAAAAAGGAGGAGCTGCTATGAAACGGATCACCACACCGACGCTTGCCCTGGCCGCGCTTTTGGCTATGGGCTTTTCAGCGGGGTCCGCGATGTCCCATGACACTGGCCGGCAGGGATCTGTCGCCACAATGCCAATGCATGGCATGGGCATGGGTGATGCCCACGGATGGGAGCATGGCCAAGGCTACATGCATGGGTCCGGCATGATGCAAGGCTACGGTATGATGGGCGGTCCCGGCATGATGGGTCATCCTGGCATGATGGGCGGGCCTGGTATGATGCCTGGTCAAGGTGGCGGTTATCATGGCGGGCCCATGATGCACGGCTACGGCATGATGAGCGGCGGAGGCATGATGGGCCACCCAGGTATGATGGGTGGCATGTTCAGCCGCTTTGACAATGACGGCGATGGAAGAATGTCGCCGGGTGAGATGCGTGAAGGGTTTGCGGCACGTATGGAAGAGTTCGACAGCGATGGCGACGGCAGCATGACTCTCGAAGAGTTCGAGGCCTTCCACGCTGCAATGATCCGCAACATGGTCGTGGATCATTTCCAGGCACTCGATGAAAATGGTGACGGCCGGATCACCAGCGATGAGATGAGTGCGCCAGCGGACCGGATGGAACGCTTCCAGAACATGCAACAACGCTGGCGTGACAATCACATGCAGGGTGGTCAGCCTCGCGGCATGGGCAATGGTCGCATGATGAACGACGACTAAGCCTTCCCAAACGAAACACGATAACGGACCGCCTCTGCGCGGTCCGTTTTCCTTTAAGGAGAACCAATATGAGCTACACGATAAACCGCACCATCACCGGAGCCACGCTCGAAGATGTTGATACGCGGACCCGGTCGGCGCTATCTGACCACGGCTTCGGGGTGCTGACAGAGATCGACGTCCAGAGCACTTTGAAGAAGAAAATCGGAGCCGAAATTGATGGCTACCGTATTCTTGGCGCTTGCAACCCGAACATGGCCCATGAAGCACTGCAGGTCGAACCGCAAGTCGGGGCAATGCTGCCCTGTAACGTAATCCTGCGCGAGGTTGACGATGGTGTGGAGGTCAGCGCTATCGACCCAGTTGCCTCGATGCAGGCAATCGACAACGATGACCTTAAGCATGTAGCGGGCCAGGTGCGAGACATGCTCTCACAGGTCGTGAACGAAGTCTGATTTTGTGCCGCGCTTTCCCAGGGCTATCTGGGCTCTGGGAAGCCGGCCCGCATGTAGGTAATGATTTTCCAAATTTCTGACCGTGACAGGGCATGCTTGAACGCCGGCATGTCCGTGCCGAAGTTCGCCCCTCCTTCGGAGATGGCCCACAGAAGATATGCGTCAGCCGCCATTGGCGACTGCACGAAGTAGGTCAGGATTGCCGGCGACGGTTCCAAACTGCGGGCCGCCATGCCATTTCCAAGGCCGCGCGGCCCATGGCAGGAAGCGCAGTTCTGACGATATAGCGCCGCGCCCGATCGTACGGTGCTCTCAGTTGCCTGAAATGGGTTCCGCGCACTTTGGTAGGCACTCGGAACACCTTGGTTCATGTAGGTCCAATGGCGAATGGCGCGCTGCCGTTGGCTTCCATGCATCTCTTGCCATTGCCAGCCATGGTGCCACATGGGTCCGGGTCCCATGTGGCCGCCTCCCCACCAGTCAGAAGAGTGACGAACGCGCTCCTGGTCGCAGCCGGAGATTGTGGCTGAGCCGATTGCAAGCACTGTCAGTAAAGAAAATCTCTTAAGAGTTCGAAGCATCTCGCGCTCCTTTCGAGCAGGATTTGCGTCAAAACAAAAATCGTCAAACGCATGATTGCTCGATCGAATTGTGCTGGTTTTGGAGGCTCAAAGCAATCTCGCATGTTTTCGTACGAGGAATGCTTGGATTTCACTAAAAATTGCACGCCACGAGTTGAAAGCCCGGCATTTCGACGGCTGCGGCCAAAAGCTCGCCGATGTAAATCTCATCGATCACAACCTACACCCGACAAGTCCGCGTTGCTGCCGCTGACTGAAGCGTAGATCAATGACCGCGGCCGGATGCGAGCCGACCTTCAGCCTGTGCGCAGCTAACGACCGTTCTGAGCCGATTCTGTGGAAAAACTAACGTTTGCGAGCGCAGAAATGGCTGTTCCAAATGCGGTGCGAGCGCCTTTCCTATCAGGCTTTTCGCGTTTGCTGCGGTGCGGGAAAGACCTTGGCCAATTTCCGGAGGTTCTGGGCGGTGGCGGCGAGGAGGAATTCGTCATTTGCACCGCATGGGCCACGTAATCGGAGCCTTCCGAGGCCGAGGATGCGTTTGAGGTGGGCGAAGAGCATCTCGACCTTCTTCCGAAGTTTCATCGAGATGTCATATTGGCGGGTCTTCGCAATGTCTCGAGCGACTTGGCGGGCATCTTCATGTTCCTCGCGGGTGATGGACCGGAAGTCCATGTTCGGGCAGCAGCGTGACTTCGAGGGGCAGGCTTGGCAGGTAAGCTTCAGGCCGCGGTATTTGGCGACGCCCTTGCCGGTCGGCCCTCGGTTCGGGTCGGAATAATTCCGGCGGAACTGCTTCAGCTCGTGACCCTCTGGGCAGATGTATTGGTCGTTATCGGCGTCCCACTCGAAGTCCGCCCGCGTCCAGGTGCCGTCGTTGCGCCCGGACTTGTCTATGACCGGGATGTGGGGCGCGATCTTGCGATCAACCAGCCAACCCAGTAGTGGCCCGGTGCCATAGGCAGTGTCCGCAATCAGCCGTTCAGGATGCAGACCGAACCTGCCCTTCACCCGCTTCAGCATGGTCTTGGTCGATCCTACCTCGGCCTGCCGGATCGACCTCGTGGCTTCCACATCGACAATCACGCCATGATCCGTGTCGATCAGGTAGTTGTCGGAATAGCTGAAGAAAGCGGGCCCCTTGCGCGCGGCGGTCCACTGGCTGGCCGGGTCCGAATGCGAGGTGAACTTGGGCTGGACCTCGCTGGCCGCACCGAATGCTGCCTTGTCCAGCGTGTGGAGATACTCGCGCACGGCGCGGGGTGCATCCGCCGGGTCGATGCTCGCTGCGTCCCAGTCGTCCTTCGGCGTAGAGTTCTGCTTGTTCGCGTCCGCTTCAATGAGGCTGGCATCGATGGCCATGCGTTGGCCGCTGACCAAGCCTTCTTCGAGGCAGCGTGCGACGGTTGTCTCGAACAGGTGGCGCAGTAGTTCGCTGTCGCGGAACCGACCGTGACGGTTCTTGGAAAACGTCGAGTGATCCGGCACACGGTCGCTCAGGTCGAGGCGGCAGAACCAGCGATACGCGAGGTTCAGATGCACCTCTTCACAAAGTCGCCGCTCGGACCGGATACCGAAGCAATACCCGACCAGCAGCATGCGGATCAGGAGCTCGGGGTCGACGGACGGGCGGCCTGTATGGCTGTAGAAATCGTCGAGGAAGGTACGGATGCCGGACAGATCCACAAACCGGTCGATGGAGCGAAGCAGGTGGTTCTGCGGGACATGATCCTCAAGCGAGAACTCGTAAAACAGCGCCGGTTGCGCCTCCTGCCGCGGTCCCATCATCGCCGATCCTCCCATCTTATGCGGGAATTGAATCAGCCAAGGGCACCCCGATCAAGAGCGAGTTTTTCAACAAAATAAGCCCAGACTAGATGATCCTGCGCATTTGGTATCGCCTTATCGGCAGATGCCTGCCGTTCGCGAAAGCCAGCTTGTTGTTTTCGTTCGTCGACAGTATTTAAAAATGTCGGAAAACGATAGCTACAGGCACCTACCACATATGCTGATTACGCGGGCACAGATCAAAAGCCTTTTTGTAGCACTGTTGTGCATCGCGTTAGTCTTCTGGTCGGCACTTCCGTCTTTCACGCATACACCGTCCGTCTTTGAAACGATCAAGGATCACCTAGAGATTGTCGAGAATCATGGCCATTCGCATGGATTCGAGGAAGCCCTCTATTGGGCCATGCACGGCCATAGCCACGAAACGACAGATCACGACCACAACACGGCTTTCATACTGGCAGGCCGAAGCACTGAACCGGCACCCGAAACAAGCAAGGTTTGGCGTCCTTCCGTATCGGAGAACGGACCGTACCGAAAGTTCCGTATAGACCGGCCTCCGCGCGCTTGATCGTCACCGCGCGAGCCTCGCGCGTCACCGATCAATTCAAAGAAACTGCGGAGACTATCCATGAAAACTCTCTCACGGGATTACAAGGGCAATATTATGCTATTTGCAATCCTCGCTTTATTCACGTTGGTTCTGATCCCGAGCACGGCCTTGGCCCATGACGTCACTCCTGGTGACGCGGGCTACATCCAAGAATGTCTGGCGTCAGCGCCAATGGGACAGTTTAGAGTGATTTGATAAGAGAGGGTTTCTGGCACATCTTAACCACCAAGGAGTGGAGATGAGACAGAAACCCGGAACCAAGCAGAGCCACGGCGAAAAGGTCGTCAAGGACATCCGTCGAGCGACGCGCAAACAGTATTCAGCTGAAGAGAAGATCCGGATCGTGCTGGATGGCCTGAAGGGCGAGGACAGCATTGCGGAGCTGTGCCGCCGCGAAGGCATCGCTCAGAGCCTTTATTACAGCTGGTCCAAGGAGTTCCTCGAAGCCGGGAAGAAGCGCTTGGCGGGCGATACGGCCCGCGCAGCGACCTCAACCGAGGTGAAAGACCTTCGTCGGGAATCCCGCGATTTAAAAGAGGTCGTCGCTGAGCAGGCCCTGGAACTTCGACTGCTCAAAAAAAGCATGATCGCGGATGGGGACGACGACGAATGAGATACCCCGCATCCGAGAAACTTGAGATCATCAAGTTGGTCGAGCAGTCGCATCTGCCGACCAAGCGTACGCTGGACAAGCTGGGCATTCCCCGGACCACGTTCTATCGCTGGTATGACCGTTATCTGGCCGGTGGCCCTGAGGCCCTGGAGGATCGGCACCCCAAGCCATCACGGGTCTGGAACCGCATTCCCGAGCCCATTCGCGAGAAAATCAAGGACCTGGCTCTGAAAGAAAGCGATCTGTCACCGCGCGAACTGGCCGTGCAGTTCACCGACACGGAAAAGTATTTTGTGTCAGAGGCTTCGGTCTATCGCATCCTCAAGTCCTACGACCTCATCACCAGCCCGGCCTACGTGGTTCTATCGGCGGCAGACGAGTTCAAGGACAAGACAACACGGCCAAACCAGCTGTGGCAGACTGACTTTACCTATCTCAAGGTCATCGGTTGGGGCTGGTTCTATCTGTCCACGATCCTGGACGACCACAGTCGATACATCATCGCATGGAAGCTCTGCACCACGATGAAGGCGAGCGACGTGACCGACACTCTGGACCTGGCGCTGCAAGCTTCAGGCTGTGATCAGGCAACCGTTCTGCACAAGCCACGTTTGCTATCGGACAATGGCGCCAGTTACATCTCCGGCGATTTGGCCAATTGGCTGGAAGATCAGCAAATGGATCACGTCCGTGGCGCACCTTATCACCCGCAAACCCAGGGCAAGATCGAACGTTGGCATCAGACGCTGAAGAACCGCATCCTGCTGGAAAACTACTACCTTCCGGGAGACCTCCAGCAGCAGATCGCTGCCTTCGTCGATCACTACAACCACCAGCGCTACCACGAGAGCTTGCAGAACCTCACACCCGCCGACGTCTACTTCGGGCGCGGACACGCCATTCTAAAACAACGAGAAAGGATCAAACGAAAGACCATCGAAACGCGACGCTTGCTTCACCGCAAATCCGCCGCATAATCAATCCAACCAGATGAGCCAAACCCTCTCTTACATCAGACCGCCATCTGTCCCAAAATCCCTGAAGACGGACACATCCAAGAAATATGGGGCGTTCATATCATCCCCTTCCTCTACCTGGGGGCCAAGCACATGATAACGGGATACGACCACATCCTGTTTCTACTGGGCGTCGTCTTCTTCCTCTATCACATGAAGGACGTAGCAATTTACGTCAGCCTCTTCGCGGTCGGCCATTCCGTTACCATGCTCTTAGGTGTGTGGTTCGGCTGGGGCATTAACGCCTATATCATTGACGCCATCATTGGTTTGTCTGTGGTGTATAAGGCGCTCGATAATCTCGGCGCGTTTCAGAAATGGTTGGGGTTCCAGCCCGACACCAAGGCCGCGACGTTGATATTCGGCCTTTTCCACGGCACCGGCCTTGCTTCGAAAATCCTCGAATACAATATCGCTGACGATGGGCTTTTGGCCAACCTGCTTGCCTTCAATGTCGGGGTCGAGGTGGGTCAGCTTCTGGCACTCTTCGTGATCCTGATCGTCATGGGCTATTGGCGGCGCAGTCCGAACTTCATGCGTCAGGCCACCTACGCAAACATCATCATGGCCGGTCTGGGCGTGTTGCTGACCTATCAGCAAATCGCCGGATACATCGCCAGCACATAAACGTCGGAGAAACCTCATGCACAACACACCTAAACCCAAGCTGGAAGACCTGCCGGCCAAGGCACAGCTTCGCCGTTCGTCGATCATCGCCGGTCTCGGGGCGGTGGCCCTTGGCGTCATGGTCTACATGCCCGCAGAACTCGGGAAAGACCCTACTGGGGTTGGCAGCTTTCTCGGGCTGACTAAGATGGGCGAAATCAAGCAGCAGCTTGCCGCAGAAGCCGCCGCGGATGCAGAAACACACGGAGAGGCCTCCTCTTCACTGATTAACGACGTTTTCGATCTCTTCGTCGGCACGGCCCATGCCCAGGAAGCTTGGCGGGACGAGATTACCTTTACCCTCGCGCCTGGAGAATACACCGAGATCAAGGCGACGATGGAAGCGGGCGCAACCCTGTTCTACGAGTGGAGATCCAGCGGGGGCCGGATCAATTTCGATCTTCACGCTCACTCGGGAGATGACGCGGTAACTTACGAAAAAGGAAGAGGTGAAACGTCAGGCGAAGGCAGCTTCGAGACACCTTTCGCAGGTGATCACGGCTGGTTCTGGCGGAATCGCGATGACACAGACGTGACCGTTACTCTTCTGTTGCGCGGCGATTACAGCGGCATCGTTCGCGACGAGTAATTGAATGTTTAGCGCATCCCTGAAGTGGGGTGCGCTAAACATAGCCAACATTGGCGCAATTGCATCGAAGGCCAGCTTAGTTTTCGCATAGTGGCTATTGACGCCTAGCGCAGCAAAGGATCTTTTTCCGCCCTATCTGCCGACTCGTTGCGAGCGGCCCATAGCATGCGTAATTGGGCTGACCCTGAACAGAGGTCGAGCTCCCGGTAGGATCACAGGGAAACTGTGAACAAGGGAGATTTCGAATGGTATATTATGCTGGCTTGGATGTATCGCTGCGATCCTGCGCGGTTTGTGTTGTCGACGGCAATGGCGCGGTTCTGCATGAGCGAGACCTGCCGTGCGAGATCGAAGAGATTGCGGGCTACCTGACCGCACTTTCCTTTCCAATCGAACGCATTGGCTTTGAGTCCGGCACCTTGAGCCAGCATTTGTTCTACGGATTGAAGGCCGAAGGGTTCGACGTCGTCTGCATGGAGGCGCGCCAAGTGAGCGCTGCGCTGTCGGCGATGCGCAACAAGACAGATCGCAACGATGCACGCGGCATTGCTCAAATCTTGCGGACGGGTTGGTTCAGCCCTGTTCATATGAAAAGCCGCGAGGCGCACGGGGTTCGAGCCCTGCTGAGCACGCGCAAGGCGCTGCTGAGCAAAACCATTGATCTGGCCAATGAGGTACGTGGGTTGCTGAAGATATTTGGCATTCGCCTGCCGAAGACGGTGAAGCATGGCAGCTTCGACGGCGTCGTCCGGCCGATGATCGAGATGGATGAGGTTCTTGCCGATGCCATGCTGCCGCTGCTCGATGCCCGGCTGGTTCTGTATCAGCACTTCCTGGAGCTCGACCGACGGGTCAAACGCGCCGCCAGTCAGGATGAGGTCTGCATGCGCATGATGACAGTCCCCGGCGTTGGCCCGATTGCGGCTTTGACCTTCAAGGCTGCCGTCGATGATCCCGCGCGGTTCAAAAGGTCTCGCACCGTGGCAGCCCACTTCGGCCTGACGCCCCGGCGATACCAATCCGGAGAACGCGACAACCCTGGCCGGATATCGAAGGCCGGAGATCGAGATGTGAGGGCAACGCTCTATGCCGCCGCCAATGCCTTGTTGATGCGAACCATGGCAGGATCGCAGATCAAGTCATGGGGCATGCGATTGATGCGTACCAAAGGGCGTCGCCGCGCCGTTGTGGCTGTTGCGCGCAAATTAGCCGTACTGCTTCACCGTATGTGGGCGGATGGCACGGAGTTCCGTTCAGAGAAAGTGGAGGGCATGGCATGATCTGACTGCCCAACACCAATCTGGACGGGATCGTCCTCACCGGACGAGGTCCGTGGATGAAGCCGAAAATGTCTGCTGCGCCATCAAGCGCGTCTCAAAGCGAGGCTCTCCACTGCCAATCCGACACATGCGTGCAGCGATGCCCCACGTGGCATCAACCAGACTGCGAAGAGAAGCGTGACCCGGATGAGCGACAACGATCCCAAGCAACAAGGAAAACGAGCTTGACCCAAACGCCCAATTAGAGAAGCAGACGCTAATGTATGTCCCGGCTAATGTCGGCTTCCGGCCCATGCACACGGTTCCACCTGGTGACCGGACGGCATCGTGCGGAGTTGCTGATATGTATCGGCATACCGTTGCCAAACTTCGAAACCGTCCCGCCTTCGTCTTGACAATTCCAGCACTGCATATGCATCGTCAGCGGTATGTTAGTCGCTACATTTCGCATTACCGGATTGGCCGCATTCCTGTCGGTTGTAGTCGTTGTTGTTCTCGCGGCGACGAGCGCGCCAGCATCCGCGCATGCGGCGAATCCGCATGATGTCGCGGCACCCACGGAGGAGCTTGCCGGGGTTGAGAGACAGCATGACGCCGACACATGCTGTCACAAGGCTGGTACCTGTGTCGTGCAATTCCTGCAGTTCATTCCGGCCAGCTTGCCTTCGGATGCGGCAATGAGCCTTGCGCGGCGGAGCTTTGCTGCCAAGCGGTATGCTTCCGTCGCACAGACAACGGACCCGCCCCCGCCGCGACTTTGACCGATGGACAGCCGCCCTGCAGGGCAGACTCTATCGGACCAAGGGAAAACAGGAATGACATTCAGGAAACTGGTACTTTGCGGCGCCGCGCTTGCGGGGCTTTCCGCAGCGGCTTTCGCGCATTCGGGCGCCACCGGCGTGGTCAAGGAGCGCATGGACGCTATGAAATCCATGGGCGACGCCGTCAAACGGATCAAGCCGATGATGTCGGGCGAGGCCGCCTATGACGAAGCCGCCGTCCGCGCGGCCGCGCAGGCCATTGCCGACGAGGCAGGCACGGCGATGACGGAAAAGTTCCCGGAGGGGTCGACCGATCATCCGTCAGAGGTGCTGCAGCGCACCTGGGACGAGTGGAGCCGGTTCACAGGATTGGCCGAGCAGCTCGAAGTGGCCGCGAACGGGCTGGCCCAAGCCGCGGGCAACGGACGGCATGGCGACGGCCACATGATGGGCGATCAGTCAAGCATGATGGGTGGCCAGTCCGGCATGATGGGCGGTGGCATGATGATGGGCAACGGTGATTTCCCGGAGGGAATGACCGCAAGCCAGATCGGCCAGATGCCTGCGGACGGGGCCTTCATGATGCTGACGCAGACTTGCTCGGCCTGCCATGACCGTTATCGCAAGGACGACGACTGATCATGCGACGTATTTTGACAGGTTTCCTGGCCATCACAGCGGTGGCCGGATTGGGCGGCGTCTCGCTTGCCGTTTGGCCCATTGCCGAGCCGCCCAAGCTGGCGGAGCTTGAGGGCGATGCACAGCGGGGCGCGTACCTGGCGCGGGCCGGGGGCTGCATCGCCTGCCATTCGGACCCGGATTCGGGCCGGCCCGCGCTGACCGGCGGGGCCCCGATCAAGACCGGGTTCGGCAGTTTTGTGCCACCGAACCTGACCCCGCACGAGACATCGGGCATCGGCGCGTGGTCCATCGACGCGTTTGCCCGGGCCGTGCGGCAGGGCGTGGCCCCCGACGGCGCGCCCTACTACCCGGCCTTTCCCTATGCGTTTTACGGGCATCTCAGTGATAAGGACATCGCTGACATGTGGGCGGCCTTTCAGGGCGTACCGGCGCAGGAGGTGACGGGCGGCGAGAATGACATCGCCTTTCCTTTCAACCTGCGCTTCGGGCTGAAGCTCTGGCGCGCGGCCTATGCGAAGGGCCCCCCGACCGAGGCCGACCCGGAAAGGTCCGAGGTGTGGAACCGGGGCCGCTGGCTGGTCAACGGCGTCGCGCATTGCGGGGCCTGCCACACCGACCGCAACCTCTTGGGCGGGCGCCGTGCGAGCCAATACCTCGCCGGAAGCGATGATCTGGCGGGGGGTGGCAAGGTGCCGGCGATCCGGCCCGGGTATCTGGCGCAAGCAGGCTGGACCGTGGCATCGCTGGCCTACGGGCTGAAATCCGGGGTCATGCCGGATGGTGACACCTTCGGCAGCGGCATGGGAGAGGTCGTGCGGCACGGCACGGGGTGGCTCAGCGAAGAAGACCGCCGGGCGATGGCCGCCTTCCTTCTGGACACCGACGAGACCGGCGACGGGGGCTGATCCCTGTCCCGGCGCAGCAACACTTGGAGAAACCCATGAACAAGACGCTGATGATCGGCGTTCTGGCCGCCGTACTTGCTGGCGTTGCCTATTACGTGACGCAAACCGGAGAGAGCGGCCCGGGTGCGCCCGCGCAAGGCGCGGCGATGGTCGAGGTCACGCTGCCCGAGGAGCTGTCGCAAAGGGCGCAGGTGGGCGAAAAGGCGTTCAACGCCGTCTGCGCCGATTGCCACGGACAGAACGCGGCGGGAAAGATGGGCAACGGCCCGCCGCTCATTCACAAGATCTACGAGCCGTCGCATCACGGCGATATGGCCTTTCACATGGCTGTGCAGAACGGGGTGCGCGCGCATCACTGGCGGTTTGGCAACATGCCCGCGCAGGAGGGGCTCACGCGCGCCGACGTGGAGAGCATCATCGCCTATGTGCGCGAAGTGCAACGGGTCAACGGGATCAACTGAAGCCCGCCGCTCTGAAAACCCAGATCTGCCGCAGACGACTGCGGCAGGCCTATTGTTACATGTCTCACAGCTTCACGCACCGCAATCGGAGCGCATTGCCGATCACCGAGACGGACGAAAGAGACATCGCCGCCGCCGCGATCATCGGCGAGAGCAGCAGGCCGAAAACCGGATAAAGAATGCCCGCCGCGACCGGCACGCCGGCCGCGTTGTAGACGAAGGCGAAGAACAGGTTCTGCTTGATGTTGCGCAGGGTGGCGAGGGCAAGCTTGCGGGCGCGCACGATGCCCGTCAGATCCCCGCTGAGTAGCGTGATGCCGGCGCTTTCCACTGCCACATCCGCGCCGCTGCCCATGGCGATGCCCACATCCGCAGCCGCCAGTGCAGGCGCGTCGTTCACGCCGTCGCCGGCCATGGCCACGCGCGCGCCCTTGGCGTGCAGCTCGTCCACCAGCGCCTTCTTGTCCTCCGGCAGGACCCCGGCGCGCACATCGTCGATGCCGAGCTTGGCGGCCACGGCCTCGGCCGTGCGCTGATTATCGCCCGTGGCCATGATGACCCGCAGCCCCTCGGCGTGCAGGTCACGGATCGCGCCTTCGGTCGTGTCCTTGATCGGGTCGGCGACGGCGACGATCCCGGCGAGCTTGCCGCCGATGGCGATGTACATCGCGGTTTTGCCCTCCGTGCGCAGCGCATCCGCGCTGTCCTCTGCCTTGCCCGTGTCGATGCCAAGGCTTTCCATCATCGCCGGATTGCCGAGCGCGACGTCCTCGTCATCGACGCGACCCTTCACGCCCTTGCCCGTCACCGCCTCGAACTCCGTGGCGCGCGCGGGTTTTTGGCCCCTCTCACGCGCGCCGCTGACGATGGCCTCGGCCAAGGGGTGCTCTGATCCCGTCTCCAACGCGGCGGCAACCGCGAGCACGTCGGTCTCGTCCCGATCCGACAGGGAGACGACGTCGGTCAGGCGCGGGCGGCCCTCGGTCAGCGTGCCGGTCTTGTCGACGACGAGTGTGTCGACCTTGGCCATGCGTTCCAGCGCCTCGGCGTCCTTGATGAGAACGCCGGCCTGCGCGCCGCGCCCGGCGGCGGTGGTGATCGAGATCGGGGTGGCGAGACCAAGCGCACAGGGGCAGGCTATGATGAGCACCGACACGGCCGAGACGATCGCGAAGGCCAGCGCGGGGTCGGGCCCGATGCTCAGCCAGATAACGAAGGCAATTACGGCCACGGCCACCACAGCAGGCACGAAGATCTCCGACACCTTGTCCGCGAGGCCCTGGATTGGCGCCTTGGAGCGGCGCGCGCCCGCGACCATGTCGACGATCTGCGCCAGCACTGTTTCCGCGCCCACCTGCGTCGCACGGATCGCAAGCGTTCCGTTTTTGTTGGTCGTACCGCCGGTGACGCGATCACCCTCGGTCTTTTCCACCGGCACCGGCTCACCCGTGATCATGCTTTCATCGACCGAGGAGTGCCCTTCGACCACCTCGGCATCGACCGGCACGCTGTCGCCGGGACGCACGCGAAGCATATCGCCCTCGACCACATTCTCCAGTGGCGCGTCGTATTCCGAGCCATCCTGCAAGATGCGCCGTGCGGTCTTCGGCGCGAGATCCATCAGCGCGCGGATGGCATCCCCGGTGCGCTCACGGGCGCGCAGCTCCAGCACCTGGCCCACGAAGATCAGCGTGACGATGACCACGGCGGCCTCGTAATAGGTGCCGACACCCTCGCCCATGCGGTAATCCTCCGGGAAGACCCCGGGCGCGAAGGTGGCAAAGAGCGAGTAGAGATACGCCGCGCCCACGCCGAGAGAGATCAGCGTCCACATGTTGGGAGAGAGATTGCGGACCGAGTCGATCCCGCGCTTGAAGAAGGGCAGCGCGGCCCAGAAGACGATCGGCGTGGCCAGCGCGAACTCGATGTAGACAGACAACTGATGCCCAAGCCAGCCCCGCACGTCGAGGCCGACCATCTCGCCCATGGTCAGCACCATCAGGGGCACCGCCGCCGCCGCGCTGACCCAGAGGCGGCGGGTAAAGTCGGTCAGTTCCTCGCTCGGCTCGTCGCTCGGCACCATCGGCTCCAGCGCCATGCCGCAGACCGGGCAGGCACCGGGTTCGTCCCGGATGATCTCGGGATGCATCGGGCAGGTCCATTGCGTGCCTTGCGCCACGTTGCCCTTGGCCTTTTCGGCGTTGCCGGAGGCATAGAAATAGGGATCGTCGCGAAACTTTTCCTGACAGCCTTCAGAGCAGAAGTGGAAACTTTGCCCATCATAGCTTTCGGTTCGGGTTGTCTCGGTGACCTCGACCGTCATGCCACAAACCGGATCGGTCGCGGTCGGCGCGCCGGCGGGGTTGTCGCCACCGTGGCCGTGGTGGTGGTGGTGGTGCTGCGTCTGCCCGGTCATCGCGTGCTCCTTTCTTTTAGGGTGTTAACGTAGGGCTTCCAGTCACTGGAGGGTCAAGGCCGTGCGCAGTCTCGCCGGTTTTCAGCCCTCGAGGGCGTTTTGTTCGCCTCGCAACGCCTTGTTTTCTTGATGAAAGAAACCCCGTGTCGTCGGCGGGTTCACGAAAAGTTGGGAGAGAGTTCACGCGCCGACGCGATGGTTTGGCTGGACAGTCGTGAAAAGGCAGGTATTTTCGCCTGTCATGAGACAGCTTCGGACTGCCCTCTCACGGTTCCTTATGGTCTGGCTCGTGGCGACGTTCGTCACGGCTTCGATAGGCGTGGGCGCATCCGGCACTGCAACGCCGGGCGACATGGCGCACGAGACCGCTCATGCAGAGATGCAGATGGGCGAGGACTGCCAGACCGAGGCTGCGGCTGGGATGCATGGGCAAAAGGGTCATGAGGCCTGTGCGATGACAGTGTGCTGTTTTTCCGAAGGCCCCGATTTTTCCGCGCTATCGCCGGACTTCGAGGTCATGCCGACCCTCTATCAGCCCCTCACCGAGCGCCGGCTCACGCAGTCAGAGCCCGAGAGCGCCAAGAAACCCCCGAAACACACCTGATCTTTCTTCTTCGATCCGGGTCTCCTGACCCGGGTTTGTGCAAGGCCGTGGCGCGACTATGGCACTCAGAAAGACAGGTTTTCTCATGCGTGGACGATACGCCGCGCTGGCGATCATGGCGCTTGGTGCCGGTGTCGCCGGTGGCATCTGGTACGAACGCGACAGGCTTGCCCAGTCCATGGAGGCGGGCAGCGACGGGCCCGAGATCCTTTACTGGGTCGCGCCGATGGACCCGAATTTCCGCAAGGACGGCCCCGGCAAGTCGCCGATGGGCATGGACCTTGTGCCGGTCTATGACGGGCAGGAGCCGTCTGGCGATCCCGAGGAGGTGACGCTGTCGCCCGCCGAGGTGAACACCATCGGCGTGCGCAGCGCCGTGGCGCGCGTCGAGGATATCTCTCACCGGATCGAGACGGTGGGCTTTGTCGATTACGACGAGCACGCCACCAGCCATATCCACACCCGCGTCGACGGCTGGATCGAGCGGCTGGAGGTGCGCGCGGTGGGCGATGAGGTGGCCAAGGGCGACCTGCTCTTTGATCTTTACGCGCCCGAGATCACCATCGCCAGTTCCGAGCTGCAGCGCGCGACGCGTTCGGGCAATGCCACGGATATCTCCATCGCCCGCACGAAGCTGATGAATTTCGGCGTCGATGCGCGGCAAATCGAGGAGATGGCGCAGGCCGACAGCCCGTCGCAGCGCATCCGCTTCTACGCGCCGCAGGACGGCGTGGTCTTTGCGCTTGCCGCCGCCGACGGCATGTTCCTCAATCCGCAGACGCGGGCGATGTCGCTCGCTGACACGTCCTCGGTCTGGCTGATCGTCGACGTGTTCGAGCGGGATATGGGGCGAATTGACCCCGATATGCGCGCCGAGGCGCGGTTCGATCATCTGCCCGGGCAGGTCTTTACCGGCGAGATCGACTATATCTTCCCCGAGCTCGACGCCGAGACGCGCACGCTTCGGGTGCGGCTGCGGTTCGACAACGAGGACGGGCTCTTGCGGCCCAACATGTTCGCCAATGTTGCGCTTGTGCCGTCCGGGGCACGGCAGGCACTGACGGTCCCCTCCGAGGCGGTGATCCGCACCGGACGGGCCGAGCGGGTGATCCTCAAGCAGGCCGACGACACGTTCCGCCCCCGGCTGGTGACAACGGGCCTGCGCGGCGGGTTCGGCGCGGGCGGGCGCACCGAGATCGTCCAAGGCTTGGCCCCGGGCGAAGAGGTGGTGGCCTCGGCCCAGTTCCTGATCGACAGCGAAAGCGCGCTCAATGCGGGCATGATGCGCTTTGCCCCCACCGAAGCCGAGCCGGCGATGGGCAAGGGTGTTCTGGTCTCGCTCGACCCCGAGACGCGGCAGGCGCGGATCGACCACGAGCCGATTGAGGCGCTGGGGTGGCCGGCGATGCAGACCCGCTTTGCCATTCGCTCGGATGTGTATCTGGACGGGCTGACCGAGGGGGACGAGGTGGAGTTCACCGCCGTGCGCGGCGCGGACGGTTTGCTGGCGCTGACCGAGCTTGGCCGCGATGACGGCGTCGATGCCACGGGGACCGGCATGGTTCACGCGGTCACGCCCGAGGGCAAGCTCACAGTCAGTCACGAGCCGATCCCGGCGTTGGGCTGGCCCGCGATGAAGATGGACCTGGATGTGGCCGGGGTGGACACGGCCTCGGTCCCGCTCGACACGCCCGTGACCTTTGATCTGGCCTCTGACGAGAACGGCATGTTCGCCATCGTCGCCGTCCGGGCCGAGGGCGAGATGGACATGGCAAAGACCGCGGAGGACGACAGCCCCAGCGCGCCGCCGATTACCGTCGAGGGCCGGATCGAGGCCGTCGATGCCGAGGCGCGCACCGCCACCATCGCGCATGGCCCGATCAAGGAGATCGGGATGCCGGGGATGACGATGGACTTCGCACTGTCCGACGCGGTTGAGGTGTCGGCGCTGCCCACGGGTGAAGACCTGACGCTGACCTTCCTGCGTCCCGACGGCATGACCATGGTCCTGGACGGCATAGAGACAAAGCCTGAGCCGATGACCGTCACCGGTACGATCAACAGCGTCGACGCCGAGGCGGGGACCGCCAATATCACCCATGGCCCCATTCAGGCCATCGGGATGCCTGGCATGACGATGGATTTCACGCTGGCTGGGGATCTTGACCCCACCAGCCTGCCGGTCGGCCGGGAAACCGGGCTGCTTCTGATGCAGGGCGAGGACATGTCCTTGTCGCTCGCCGGTACGGTGGAGTTAGGCCAATGATCCCCGCCATCATCCGCTGGTCCATCGCCAATCGCTTTATCGTTCTTGTGCTCGCGCTCTTCCTCGGGGCCGCTGGCGTCTGGTCGCTGCGCACCACGCCGGTTGATGCGATCCCCGATCTGTCGGACGTGCAGGTCATCATCAAGACGCCCTATGCAGGACAGGCCCCGCAGGTGGTCGAGGATCAGGTGACCTATCCGATCACCACCGCCATGCTGTCGGTGCCCGGCGCGGTCGATGTGCGCGGCTTTTCCTTTTTCGGCGACAGCTACGTCTATGTTGTCTTCGAGGATGGCACCGATCTCTACTGGGCGCGCTCGCGGGTACTGGAATACCTGGCCCAGGTGCAATCCCGCCTGCCTGCCGGCGTGAACCCGGAGCTTGGCCCGGACGCCACCGGCGTTGGCTGGATCTATCAATACGTGCTGATCGACCGCACCGGCGGGCATGACCTGTCGCAGCTGCGCACGCTGCAGGACTGGTTCCTCAAGTTCGAGCTTCAGACCATCGAGGGCGTGTCCGAGGTCGCAACCATCGGCGGTATGGTCAAGCAGTATCAGGTCGTCGTCGACCCCAACAAGCTGCGCGCCTTTGACATTCCGCTGTCCAAGGTTCGGGTCGCCATCGGCGCGGCCAACCGGGAAACCGGCGGAAGCGTGATCGAGATGGCCGAGGCCGAGTACATGGTCCGCGCCACGGGCTATGTGGACAGTATTGAGGATCTGGCCGAGATCCCGCTCATGGTGAACGACCGGGGTGCGGCTCTGACCCTTGGGGATGTGGCCGAAATCCGGCTCGGGCCCCAGATGCGGCGCGGCGTGGGCGAGTTCAATGGCGAGGGCGACGCGGTGGGCGCCGTGATCGTCATGCGCTGGGGCGAGAACGCACTCGCCACCATCAACGCGGTCGAGGAGAAGATTGACGAGCTGCGCGGCTCACTGCCCGAGGGGGTGGAGATCGTGACCACCTATGACCGGTCCGGCGTGATCGAGCGGGCCATCGACAACCTGCAGAAAAAGCTGACCGAGGAGTTCATCGTCGTCGTGCTGGTCTGCGGCGCGTTCCTGCTGCATCTGCGCTCGTCGCTGGTGATCGTGCTTTTCCTGCCGTTGGGCGTGCTGGCGGCCTTTGCCGTGATGCGCCTGCAGGGGGTGAATGCCAACATCATGTCGCTGGGGGGCATCGCCATCGCCATCGGCGCGATGGTCGACGCCGCCGTGGTGATGATCGAGGCGATGCACCGCAAGATGGAAGGCAAACGCCTGTCCGCCGAGGAGCGATGGCAAGCCGCGCGCGACGCCGCCGCAGAAGTCGGCCCGGCGCTGTTCTACTCTCTGGCGATCATCACGGTCAGCTTTCTACCCGTCTTCGTGCTGGAGGCGCAGGAGGGGCGGCTGTTCAAGCCCCTGGCCTTCACCAAGACCTACGCCATGGCTGCCGCAGCGATCCTGTCGATCACGCTGGTGCCGGTGCTGATGGGCTATTTTGTAAGGGGCCGCATCGTGGCCGAGCGGCGCAATCCGCTGAATGTCCTGTGTCAGTGGATCTATCGGCCCTTCCTCGATGCCGCCGTCGCCTGGCCCTGGGCTACGGTCCTGCTGGCTGCGGCGCTGGTGGTCTCGATGGCGCACCCGCTGCAACGCTTGGGCACCGAGTTCATGCCGGAACTGAACGAGGGCGATTTCCTTTACATGCCGTCACTTTACCCGGGCGTGTCCATTGGCAAGGCGCGCGAGGTCTTGCAGCAAACGAACCGCATGATCGCGCAGGTGCCAGAGGTCGAGACTGTGCACGGCAAGCTGGGCCGCGCCGATACGGCAACGGACCCCGCGCCGCTAACGATGATCGAGACAACCATCCAGTTGAAGGATCGCGAGGATTGGCGCCCGGGCGTCACGATGGACGACATCCGCAACGAGCTTGATGCGCGCGTGCAGGTGCCCGGCGTCACGAATGTGTGGATCCAGCCCATCAAGAACCGCATCGACATGCTGGCGACCGGCATCAAGACCCCTGTGGGTGTGAAGGTGTCCGGCGCGGATCTGACCGTGATCGAGGAGATCGCCGTGGCGGTCGAGAAGGCCGTGGGCGATATCCCCGGCACGGCGTCGGCCTATGCTGAGCGGCCCGTGGGCGGGCGGTTCATCGAGATCGACATCAACCGCGCCGCGGCGGCGCGCTACGCGCTGTCGATCGAGGATGTCCAGCAGGTGGTGCAGACCGCCATCGGCGGACAGACCATCGCGGAATCGGTCGAGGGGTTGGAGCGCTTCCCGATCAACCTGCGCTATCCGCGCGACTGGCGCGACAGCTCGGACAGGCTGGCCGATCTGCCGATGGTCACGCCCTCGGGCGCGCATATCCCGCTGGGCGCCGTGGCCGAGGTCAAGCTCGTGGATGGCCCCGGCATGATCCGCTCGGAAAATGCCCGGCGCACGGGCTTCGTCTTCATCGACATCGCAGGGCGCGATCTGGGCAGCTACTTGGCCGAGGCCCGGCAGGTGGTGGCGGACACGGTCGAACTTCCGCCGGGCTATTCCATCGCCTGGTCGGGCCAGTACGAGTACATTGAGCGCGTGCAGGAAAGGCTGGGCCTCGTGGCGCCGGCGACCTTGCTTATCATCACGCTGATGCTGTTTCTGGCCTTCAACCGCGTCACCGAGGTGGCGATCATCCTGCTGGCGCTACCGGTGGCGCTTGCCGGGGGCGTGTGGCTGATCTTCACGTTGGGGTATGCCGTATCGGTTGCCGTGTTGGTGGGCTTCATCGCCTTGGCGGGCGTGGCGGTCGAGACAGCCATCGTGATGCTGCTCTACCTCAACCTGGCCTGGGACCGGCGCGTGTTGGTCGCCAAAGAGCAGAACCGCGAGGTGAACCGCGATGACATCGAAACCGCGGTTTTCGAGGGGGCGCTTCTGCGGCTTCGACCCAAGCTGATGACCGTGGCCACGATCTTTGCCGGGCTCATCCCGATCATGTACGGCGACGCTACCGGGTCAGAGGTGATGCAGCGCATCGCGGCCCCGATGATCGGCGGGATGGCCACGGCGACCATCCTGACGCTCTTCGTGATCCCCTCGATCTTCGTCATCTGGAAACGATTTTCACTCGGGCGGGTCAACCGGCAGATGCTGCAACCCGTCCGCCCCTTTCACTCCCCCCAGCCCGGCGAATGACCGGTCTGAACTTACGCAATAAAGGAGACTGAACATGCGTAAATTCCTGCTTTCCCTGACCATTGCCACGGCTGTTCCGGTGTTTGCCTCGGCCAGCGATGACACCATGGGCCACGATATGTCTTCGCACGGCGATATGTCCTCTCACGAGGGCATGGACGGGCACGAAGGCATGGCCGGCGTTCATGCCGCCGCCACGGTGAACAGCATCGGTGACGGCATGGCCAATATCAGCCACGGTCCCATCGCCGAGATCGGCTGGCCCGCGATGACGATGGACCTGCCCATGATGGAGGGCGCCGAGATTGAGGGCGTCGAGGCCGGCGACGAGGTCATGATGATGTTGGAGAAGGGCGAGGACGGCATGTACGCCATCCGCGCGCTTTCGCCGAAAGAGTAAGCCGGGCCCGCCATGCAGAGCGCGCCCTCTCCCGAAGAAGTTGGGCGCGCTCGATCCTCTACAATCGCATGAAAGTCAAAAAGCGGACATTGGGACCGAGTGCGGCGAATGACCTCTTTCCGCCCTCCCTGACAGACAGGCGATGCCTACCACCCTATCGAGCAACCAGCTTTTCACCATCCTCCTCTCGCAGCATCTCTTCCATGTCGTCCAGGCCATCAACGGCGGAGCGCATCTGCGCCTCATCAACAACGCTCGCAGCTTCCGCATCCACGATCTGCCCCACAAAATCCATCTCCATCTGCCGCTGCTCCTCCGCGGTCACCGCCTGAACCACGGCTGCAGTCTTCTTTGGCGAGGTGTCAACTCGCGTCGGAGGCCGTTGCGCCTCGCCTCGCACCTGATCCGCGCTTTCAGATAGGGATTCATCTACTGCTTCTCCGTGCGAACGCGGGAACAAAGGCATCGCCTGAACACTCAGCGGCAGCGTGCCCTGCGACCCCCCTCCCCCCGGCTCCGGAAACGGCAACTCCCCCGTCTGCGCCGCGTGGATCGCCTTGAACAGCCGGTCATCGAAGT
Source organism: Roseovarius litoreus (assembly GCF_900142765.1). GTDB lineage: Bacteria > Pseudomonadota > Alphaproteobacteria > Rhodobacterales > Rhodobacteraceae > Roseovarius > Roseovarius litoreus. The sequence goes on along the minus strand of NZ_FRCB01000011.1, from coordinate 75,988 downwards.
ACTGGATCCGCTTTGCACGGACCGGCATTTGCGCATCGATCACCATGACGATTTCATCGAGCGGCAGACGGCGCGCTTCATCTTCTGGCAACAAAGAGCTTTCTTCTGTCCGTGTAGATTGGCTGCGCCCTTCAAAGGGGTTCTTGCCGATAGACTGGGAGCGCGTGATGACGGTCTTCGTAGTCTTGCCGACCGCCTTGCTCAGCTCTTCGACGGTTTTTTCATCTGAAGGCGTCAGGTAGAGCTTCACGCCGGCATTGCCCTGCAGCGCCCGGCGGGTGTTTTCGCCGTAGATTTCATCGAGGGCGGGGATGGTTTGGGTGACGACGGCCAAATGTCCGCGATAGGTCCGCAAGGTCTCGATACTCTCGACCACAATGGGCATCTTGCCGAGGCGGTTGAACTCGTCGAGCATGATCATCACGGGCCAGGGTTCGTCAGGTCCGGGGTCTTTCTCCTGCATGGCGGAGAGGAGATCGGAAAAGAACAGCCGGATCAGCGGCGCGAGCGGCTTCACCGTCAGCGGCTGGACCACAAGATAGACCGAGAAGGGTTTCTTGCGGATCGTGCGGAAATCAAAGTCCGACACCGCCGTCGCCTCATCGATGGCCGGGTTCTGCCATTGATCGAGCCCCGAGGTCATCAGGAGCGAGACGTAGGACGTCAGCGTGTCGTTGTTGGTCGAGGCGAGCCGCGTGAAGATCAGCTTGGCGGCCCTGTTATCGACCTCATGCCCCCGCGCGGAATACTCCTTCTGCTTGTTCCCGCCCGAGGCCGCGATGCGGTAGATTTCGCCCAAGGTCGGGCGCTTGCGCTGGAACGCCAAGAGCCCTGCCGCGACGAAGAGATCGATCCCGCCTTTGAGGAGGCCCTGCACCCGGTCGTTGTCGCTTTGCAGGAAGAGCGTCGCAAGAAGCTGCAATTCCATCTGCTGGCGCGCGGGATCTTTCAGTTGATAGATGCGCAGGAGCGGGTTGTAGCGATGCGTGCGCTTGCCCTCCCAATCGGTGGGGGCAAAGCGATAGACCTTGTCGCCTTGGGCTGCGCGGTGCCGGGCCGTGGCCTCGAAACACTCGCCCTTCACATCGAGCGTCACGGCGGAGCCCTGCCAGGTCAGCAGGTTCGGAATGACGAAGCCCGTGGTCTTGCCGCGGCCCGTGGGCGCCACGATCAGCGCATGCGGGAAAACCTTCGAGCATATGTAATTGGCGCGGGAGCCCGGCGGCCCCAGCTTGCCGAGGATGAACCCAGTCCCTGGCGCCCCGAAGAAGCCGTTGGCCTTCATCTCGCGCGCACTCTGCCAATGGGTCTGGCCAAAGCGTGTGAGGGCGGACCCCGAGAGGGCGAGGCTCAGCATCAGGCCGGCGGCGGCAAAGCTGCCGATGATCAGGTGAATAAGTTGCGCGTCCTCGGGGCGGCGGTCGAGGATCGCCGTGTAGTTCTGCGCGATATAAGCAAAGTCGATCTCGGCCCCGAAGCCGAGATCCTGGTAGGTCAGCACCGCCGAGGCGATGGTATAGCCCATGGCCCCGGTCACCAGCGTTACCAAAAAGACCCCTGTTGCGATCCGCGGTTTTCCCATGGTGGCGCTCAATGGACCTGTCCCCGCTCGGCCTCGCCATCCACGTCCGTCGCGCGGTGTTTTTCGTATTCGGTGTCGGCAAGATCATCGACCACCTGGCGCAAGGCCTCCGTGTTGGCCGTCGCGGCATCGGATTGCAAGTAGACCTTCGCGACATAGAGCCGGTCGAGGCGGTCCTCGAGAACCTTGTCCAGCGCATCAGCATCGCCGGATGTGAGCCGCTCGAGTTGGCGAACGTCCAGCACCCGCTCGATCTCGCCACGGAAGGCGTCCCGCTCCGCCTCGGTCTCGAAGGGCGCTGACAACTCCCCCGCCCGCTCATGGTCCAGAACACGCGCAATCTCGTCTGCGAGGCGGTCGGCACGGTCAGACTGCGGCGCAGTTTCATCGCGGGCTGGGAGGATGTCGTCGCGCGTGCCAACCCCAAGCCCCTCGCGCAACTCGTTTTCGCGGCGGACCTGATTGATGACCTCCGTGTCGCGTATCCGGGCGACGGCCGCGTAGGTCGCACCAAGCCCGCGGGCAAGGTGGGACGGCATGTCCGGATAGCGCGCGCGCAAGTCATCTGCGACAGCATCTGCAACGGGCGTGCGGAGGTCGCGTCCCTCCATGATCCGGTCGACCTCGCGGGTGATCTCGCTGGCGCGGGCAGCATCGGTGACGGTCTCCCTGTAGGGCTCAGACCGATCGATCACATCGCCAGGGCGTGGAAGCAGCTCCGGGTGTGCCTCGAGATACGCGCGCTGCTCGGTCTCGATCCGGCGCTCCGCTCGCGATACAACCTCCCAATCCCGGTCCTCGATCTGCTGCGCGGTCAGGCCCTCTGCGCGCATCTCCTGACGGATTGTCCCTTCCATCGCCCGGACCGCGTCCCGGTGATAATGGAACCGCTCGCTGATCGGTTCCGCTTCCATGACGCCATCCCGGCGCAGCACGTTCTCGCGCTCCAACAGCGTGCCAAGTTCCACATGCACGTCATTGAGAATGTCGCGGGCTTGTTCCAGATCGGCGCGGCGCTCGAGGTTCAGATCGCGCGCCTCGGCCACCTTGGAGAGATCATTGGCGATCCATTGATGCTCGAGCGCTGCATTTGAGGCGCCCGTCTCGATCCGGGCCACCACTTCCGATGTGCTGATCCCGGTGCCCCGTAGTGCCGCGTCAATGCGCGATCTCAGATCGGGTTCTGCCAAACGCTCGCGCTGGCTGGCGTCGATATTGGCTTCGGAATAGATCCCGCCCTCCGAGGGGGTCTCTGACAGCGTGGATGATCGCAAACCGAGAGGCTGCATGTGCTGGACCTGCGTCTGGATCTCGATGAGGCGCTTTTCCTGCACGGGACGTTCCGCGTCAGATTTCTCGGCGATCATGCCCTGCACCCGTGCGAGCTTTTCCGCATAGAGGCTTCTCAGATCCTCGAAGCTTTGATCCTCGGCCATATACACATCTCCTGTTCGGTCCACCTGCCCGCCGCGCGCCAGCACCTCGCCCGCGCGGAAGAGGGCTGCGGCAATGTCTTCGCGGGCCCCGCGGACCTCGGAGGTCTCTCGGGAGGCCTCCACGGCAAGCGAATGGTAGACGGTTCTGGTGTTAGCGATCTCCGCCAGCGTCCGCGTCAGGTCGGCCCCCACGCGTTCACGCTCGCGGGGCGCGCGACCCTCGTCTTTCGCGGCATAAACCTCGCTGGTGCGGGCCGGGTAATGCACGACGCCGCGCTCCACCCGCCGTGTGGCCTCCAGGCGCACACCATACTTCTCCGCCTCTTCGACCATGGCGAGGCGGAAGTCGTCATAGTTGAAGCGATGGTTGCGCCCGAGGAAGAAAAACTCGCCTTCCTGCGAGCGGCGGTTCAGCACCAGATGCGCATGCGGGTGATCGCGGTCCTCATGCACCGCGATGATGTAGTCGAAATGCCCCTCATCAGTCTGGAAGAACCGCTCGGCCACAGCCGTCGCGATGTCGCGCACATCCTCGCCCCGCGTGCCGATTGGAAAGGACATGAGCATATGGGTGGTCTGTCCGAGCTTGGGCTTGAAGCCCGCATCCCACCGCTTGGCAAAGCGCTCGGTGAGGTCCTTGATGTCACCCGACTCGAGCTTCGCTTTGCCATCCAGGAACCCGCTACTGTCCACGATATGTGTGGACTTGGTGGTGAGGTAATCGAGCTGGTTTGCGAGCTGCGATTTGGTATGCGTACCCCCGCCTCTGATCGCCTTGAAGACCGCTGGCCGGTGGCCTGCTGCCGCGCGCGCAAGCTGGGTCTGCTTGGCCACGTGCAGCCCCTGCATTGAGCCCCGGACGCGGCTCCAGCCATCCCGAAAGACCTCGCCCGTGACGGCATGGACGGCATCATTCAGCCGCATGGGCAAACTCCCTCAGCGCGGCCGTGGCCTGCAGCTGCATCGCGTCCCGACGGCAGCGCAGAAGCAGATCGATCTCGTCAGCAGAATCCAGGATGAACCGCGCCAGCCCGCGCATCTGCGCGAGGCGCAATTCGGTGAACTCGGCACTCGTGCCCCCCACGGCCCCCTGCCCCCGCCGATTGGCCTGCGTCATCTGCTTGGCGATTTGCCCGACCCCATTCCCGACCTCGTGCAGCGAGGCGCGGTAGCGCGCCATCTCTGCTGCCATCTGCGCGTCCGGAACGAACACCCCGCCTGCCGCCTGAATGAGCCGCCGCAGCCCTTCGGCCCGGCTCTCGATCCCGGCCTTCGCCAGCACCTCGTCGAGCGCCGCAAGCTCCGCGGCCGTGACCTTCACACTGACTGCTGAGACCGGGATCGCGGCATCCGTCTGGCGCTCGGCATCGGCTTTGAGCGTGTACTGGATCGCCCGCACCGACACGCCAAAGCGTTCCGCCAGCACTGAAGTGGAAACGCCTTCCGCAGCTTCGCGAACGATCTCCATGCGGTCCGCATCTGTGAGGCGTTTTGAGCGAGACATGCGAAGAAAGACCCCCTATTTCCTGCCACCTTCCACCAAGGCTGCCCCTACCTTACGATAATATACCGAACTGTCAATTATATACTTACGTCGCATTCAGGCTCACGCAGCCTTGGTGTCCGCTTCACGCCGCGGCCCGCAGGGACGCGGCTCTGCCGCCCTCACCACCGGGCAACCAACCTGCCCTAGGGGTCTCGTCCGCCAGCCCCGCCCGAGGCTCTGGCCGAACACGCATGTGTTCGGACGGAACCGCGGGCGGGCGCAAACCCCACCGACAGGGCGGACAGGCAGGGTCAAGGAGGGCCAGATTTGGCTTGCCAAATCTCTGCCGCAAAAACCGGGAGGCCCTGGCCGATAGGTTTTTGCGGATGGCCCCCTTGAGGCTGACTGGCCGGTCTGTCGCGGCCTGATCATTCCGGGGGGAGTGCGTCCGTTGAACGCGCCGCGAACGGCACCAAGAAGGGTCGCTGCCGGCGATCACCCGCGCCGGTGACGGCATCCCTGGAACAGGGATCGGGCCGCCCCAAGATCGTCCTGGGGCGGCCCATCCTCGTCAGAGGATTTAGTCCTGGGGGTCTTTCGCGCTCGGCGGGAACATCACCAGCTCCGAGACCGCGACCGGGAAGTCGAGCTTGAGGCTGAAGAACTCCGAGCCATCCCCGTTGCGGGTGTTGCGGAACATCGCACCCACGCGCTGAAAACGGGTGCGCTCCTGGCCATCGGTGTCGGTGAACTTGACGGGGACGGTGGCGACGTAGTGGTTGGTCATTTGGGTTACTCCTTGTTGCGATGGGGATCACCCGGCACGGGGGCAAGAGGCCCGGTCGCAAGCGCAAATGCGGAGGGTCCGCGGCCCGCCGTGGAAGCCGTATTTGTGCTTGCCGGAGCGAAGCGCATGGCACGATTGGGCCGACCCCGTGCGATCCACATCTATGAGCAAAAAGGAGTGATCCGGATGGCCCTTGCCATCACACCGACGCCACCATCCGCGTTCGCGTCCCGCCGAGCCTGGCAGGGGTGCTGACGGAGCCCGCCCGCGTGGATGCGATGTTCCGAAACACGCCCCGAAGGACGTGCAAGTCTTCAGCCTCAAGTGCGACGTTTCGAGCCTTCGTGTGTTGCGATGCTGACGATGTGCGTGAAGTGCGCACCATCCCCAACCCGTACCGATGCGGATGGGCCGCACTCTGACGGACTTGGTAGAGGGATAACGGTGCCGGCCGCCGCAGCCTGTCGATCTTGCGTAACCGACCGCACGCGCCATGAGACATGACGAAAGGGCCGCGCCAAGCGCGACCCCCTCTCTTCAATCCTGCGCAGTCTTCTTCGCCGGGTCAGCAACCCGCATGACCGTCAGGCCTTTCGCTTCCGCCTTCTGCCCGAGGTTCAGCGCGACCCCGTTGCCGCCGAAGAGGACAACCCCCGTCGCGGCGAACTTGTCGTCCAGCATTTCGTCGTTGCACTTGAACGGTGCCGCCCGCCCGTGCGCGGACCAGCGCGGATCGAAGCGCGCCTGCGCGACCCCGCGTGCCCGGGCCCACCGAGCCGCAATCATCTCCGCCCCGTGCTTGCCACCCTTATGGCAGAGGAAAATCTCCTGATTGCGGTTCTGCTTGATCCGCTCGCGAACCTTGTCGAGCGTGTTGAAGATCACATCGACATCGGTCCAGTCGGTGGCGCCTGAGACGATCAGGGGCACCCCCTCGACTTTCGACTTCTCGGCGGTTTCGCGGTCGTGCTGCTCCAGGAGCTGCCGCGCCTCGAAGACCGCCCCGGTCTCTTTCGCCTGGACGCTTGCCCGCGACCCGGCCGCCGGAATGAAGGCGTGCCCCGTCTCGATCTCGTAGCATTCCGCCGCCGCCTCGCTCATCACCTCGATGGCGCTGACAATCTCGCGCAGCTGCAGAAAGCGGGCCTGCGCCTCTTCGAGCGCGGTCTCGGCGATCTCCGATCCGTCGTGAGATTTTGCCAGCGCACCGATCTTGTCGGCGGTGCGGTCGACCTCCTTGCCAAGTGCCACCTTGCGGCGCTGCAGGATCGTCGCGAGCCCATGGGCCAGCGGTTCGATTTCGGCTTCAAGCCCGGTCCCTCGCAATTGACCGAGCAGAGCCTCGAAGCTCTCGCGAATGATGCGGTCGGTCAGAACGTGATCTTCCGGGATCGGAAGTTGTGCGTTCTTCTCGGTCAGTCCGAAAAGTTCGATGGTCTCGTAGGTGTTTGCGGTGTCGTAAGCCATGTCTGGTCTCCAGTATTCAGTTGCAAGGCCACCACGTGAGTGTGGGGGCATGGCCGAATGCCTGGTTTCCGAATCTGCCCGGGTCAGGGACGGCGCAGCCGCCGGCTTGCCGGGCGCAAAAGTTTTCCTGTGCAGCAACTGACACATGCGCGCCCTCACGCACGGGACCGCCCCAAGCCACAGGCCCCGTCCTCGCCGAAAAGTTTTGCGATCCTTGACGCGGGCTGATTTGGGGGCCATCCGGAGGATATGCTTCCGCACTCATGTGTGTGTGTTTTGACGGTAGGTTTGCCCGACCCGAGCAGGCAAACGGCCCGACCGGACGCGGGAGACGGATGGAGCGGCGGGATCGTTTTGCCCCGCAAAACAGACCAGAGCGCAATCCGGCGGAGCGGCCGGGGAGGGACGTACTCGCGAGGCGGGCAAACCGGGATGCCGGGTGCTGCGCCGCGGTGAGGCCGCATGGCCGAATGCGCGACGGACCGAAGGGCCGTTCTCCCCTGCGACACGCGAAGCCGAGCTGGGGAGGCCGCAAGGCTGTTGACGCATTTCGCTCGGTCGGCCTGACTTACTTGCCAGAAGCGGCAAAATTCGGTAGTCTGTTGGAGCACCAAGGAGTCCGCAATGAGCGTTCAAAAGCAATCTGTCAGTTTCACCGACACGGCATATACATTTGCAAAAGAACTGGTCGAAGCTGGCGAGTATCCGAATGTGAGCGCGGCTGTTTCGGGTGAATTGGCGAAGGCCAAGGCAGAGCGAGATCGTGAACGGTCTCTGCTCGAAGCAGAATTGGAACGCCGACTATCCCTGCCACTCGACCAATGGGAACCCGTCGGCGATGCCGCCGACGTCACTAAAGGCGCCCGGGCCCATCTTGCCGCGATGGCCAAAAAGACCTGATGCGATTTATTCGGCATCCGTTCTTCGAACGGGACCTCATCGGTATCGTTGATCATATTGTCGAGGTGACTGACGGTGACGTTGCTGCAGCAAGTCGCAGGCTCGATGAAATCGATACCCTTATCCAGAAGATTGCCGAAAACCCAAAATCCGGTGCTCGCCTCAGCGGCAAGCTGGACGGATGGCTCGTGCGCCATGGCGGCGCCGGTCACCGACTGACCATCGTATTCAAACCTGATTTAGATGCGGGGCATATTTATCTCGCTCTCGTCGCGTTCGGCAGCCGCGATTGGATGCGACTGGCGTCAGCAAGACAGGTGTTCGCTGACTAGCCTTAAAGCCATGGAGTGGCGGGGAAGTTGTAGACCGGACCTTCGCTGCGCTCGAGCTGAACGGACAAGATGCGGGACTTTGCGGTCATCGCCGCTTCAATGATGAATGACCGCAGTCAGCCGAAGCGGGCCCACAGACCTCGGCGCAAAACTGCGATAGCTGACCTTCACCGCGCGGTTGGTGAACTGGTAGGATGCGGACTTTGCTGTCGTTTGCGCCGTTCGGTTGAATGTTCGCTCTTGGGCGATCAGTGCTCCCGATCACACCGGCTATGATCAGCGAGAGATGCTAAAACATAGCAATCCTCGACCATTCCGCGTCCGTCGCATCCCTTGGAGATACGAGCCAGTTCCTTTTCAAGCGCTCGAAGCCGCTTGATCTTTGCGCGCACCTCCGCCAGCTGAGACGACGCGATATCAGTAGCCGCTTCACAAGACCTGTCGGGGTGCTGCTGAAGTTTGATCAGGGAAGAAATCGCTTCTATCGAAAAACCTAGATCACGTGCGTGACGGATGAAGCTTAGCCGCTCTAAACCCTCATTGGTGTAGCGCCGTTGGTTTCCTTCTGTGCGCTCCGGTGCAGAGAGCAGACCCATTTCTTCGTAGTAACGGATCGTCGGAACCTTGACCTTTGTGCGTTTCGACAGCTCACCTATAGAAAACATGAAGAAACCCCTTGAACCTCTAGTCACTAGAGACACTAGACTATGGGAAACGTGAGATCAAAGAGGTTTACCCATGCCAGGTTGCTGCGGAAATGACGCAAAGTTTGACGGTATGTCAGACGTCTACAAACGGCGGCTTTGGATCGTCATTGCCCTGAACGCCACCATGTTCGCCGTTGAAATGACGGCGGGTCAATTGGCTAAGTCGGAAGCTCTGAAGGCGGACGCTCTTGACTTCCTAGGGGATGCATTGACCTACGGCATCTCACTCGCCGTGATTGGCGCTTCGATCCGCGCCCGTACAAACGCGGCCTTGGCGAAGGGGATCAGCCTTTTCTTGATGGGCGCTTGGGTGTTCGGTTCAACTGTATACCGCGTGTTCTACGTCGGTGTGCCGGAAGCCGAGATCATGGGCATTATTGGTGCTCTGGCTTTGGCAACGAACCTTGCAAGCGTCTTCCTTATAGTGAGCTACAAGGACGGCGATGCCAACGTCCGCTCGGTCTGGCTTTGCTCTCGCAATGATGCTATCGGCAATGTGGCGGTCATGATCGCCGCTTTGGGCGTCTGGGGCATGGCGTCAGGTTGGCCTGACCTCATAGTCGCCGCTATCATGGCGAGCCTGTTTTTGTCGTCCTCGTTCCAGATCATCCGCCAGGCGCTCGCCGAGCGCCGCGAGGTCGTTGATCATCAGCATGCTTGAGCAAGATCACGACAAATTGGTTCGGATACGGCCACCAAAGGGTGACATGGTCAGTACAGAACAAAAGGATGACTGATATGCAATTAACCCGCCGTCAAATCATCACCGCCGCTGTTAGTCTTACGAGCATTGCACCCTTCGCCGCGATTGCGCAGGGGACTCCGTCCATCCACGTTCTCAAGGACCCGAATTGCGGCTGTTGCCGGGTTTGGGTTGATATTCTTCGAGCGGAAGGCTTTCGTGTAACTGAGGAGCGCAGCTTTGGTACACTGCTTGTCCGACACAAATTGGATAATGGTATCCCTCAAGAGATGATGTCGTGCCACACGGGCGAGATCGATGGCTACATGATCGAGGGCCATGTGCCGACTGCAGACATCCGTCGCCTTCTGGACGAACGCCCAGACGCGGTCGGTCTCGCCGTTCCAGGCATGCCCTATGGATCACCCGGAATGGGGCCAGAAGATAAGCGTGAAGCCTACAACGTATTCCTGATCCGGCGCGACGGTAGCACTGAAGTGTTCACGAGTTACGACGCCGCCTGAGGTGAAAATCAACGATCAGAAACAATAGGGAGAAGACGATGAAGCAGCATAGATTACGCTATTTGGGTGTGGCCGCGGTGTGTGTCATCACTGCCACTGTGGCCTTCGCGCAGCAGCAGCGAGGTGACTGGTGGGGCAACGGTCATATGGGATCTGGTCACATGGGCTCTGGAGTTATGCACGGTTGGGGTTGGGGACAAATGAACCCTGGACAACAGCAGCGGATGCAGCGCCACTGGACATATATGAACCAAGGTGTCCCCGGCGCATATCGAGGCGCACGCAGTGACGTTCGCGCGACACCTCAGGTGATCGCAGCAGGCCGGACGCTCTATTCGAACAATTGTGCAAGTTGTCATGGCGCCGAAGGGTTGGGAGACGGCAAAGCGGGTCGTTCTCTTGTACCTTCTCCGGCACTGCTGCGCCAGTTTGTCCAGATGCCGATGTCTGGCGATGAATACCTTCTTTGGACGATTTCCGAGGGCGGTGAGCGCTTCGGTACAGACATGCCAGCCTTCAGGGAAACGCTGAGCGAAGAAGAGATCTGGAAAATAATCGCTTACATGCGCGCGGGGTTTCCGTGATGCCGCGCATCGCGAACGTTTTATAGAGTTTCTCGCGGTGCCTCTAAAAATGCACAGTTTCGCCGATCACCGCCGAAACTGACATTGGTGGAACGCGCAGCATTGGTCACTCTGGGCTCTTCGGTAGCATTAGCTGCGGGCGACACGAACGTCTGCAATGTAGGCCGGGTTCATTCAACCACACCAGTACAGAAAAAGGGGAACCGTGATCCCACGGCTCCCCTTTCGGTTCAGATCGTCTCCCCCCGCGCGCCGATTAGGCGACTAAGGAGAGCCCCGCGCCTGCGTCCTGCGGCTGCTCACCGCTGTCGATGAACGGGATGATCGAGAAGGTCTGCCCGCCGCGCTGTTCTTCGTTCTGCACGGCGTTCACGCGCAGGTCGCCATCGGGCGTGTTGATCAGCAGCGACAGGTAGTCATTGCCCGTCCGGCTGCTTTTGGCCATCCACGCCGAACCGACGCGGATCGGTGTACCCCGGGGCGAGCTGACCTCGATGCGGTAATCGGGGTGGGTCTCCTCGGATTTATAGCTGTTCTCGATCAGCATGAACTCCAGATCGAACATCATGTTGGCGATGTAGCCGGTGAAGGCGTTGTCAGCGTCCATGGCGGTGAGCTCGCCCGAGATCGAGCCGGATTTCATCAGGCCGTTTGAGACCAGCGGGATGATCTCGAACGCGCCGCTCTGGGCCGCGCGCGCCTCTTTCGTCTGCACCGCGTTGACCCGGAACGGACCCAAGCCGACATCGATCTGCATCGAGATGTAGGGGTTGCCGCTGGTATTGCCGGTCTCGTTCCAGGCTGTGCCGATGCGCACCTTGCGGCCTGATTTGTTGACTGCCGTCACGTCAAAATCCGGGCTGCGTTCAGACATCTTGGCCCGCGCCTCCAACTGGATGGCGATGTCAAAGCGCGTCGAGTGGATCATGCCGGTGTACTGAACGGCTGCGGTCTCGACATTGCGGGTGAGGGTTCCTGCGAACATGGGATGGTTCCTTTTGGATTGGCCGGTGCCTGACGTTCTTGCCAACGCATCCGGGATTGCTTTCTCGACCCCTTGAGGGATCACAAATCAGAAAGCCTGCTTTCCTTTCAGCCCCGCCCACGGGTCAGAGCTGCTGTCCGAGTGGGAATGCCCCCGCGCCTCCGGGTGCTACGCCCCTCCCCTGCCCGTCTGGTCTTGATTGGTTGCCCGGATTTTCTGCGGCGTCCTTCGATTGCGCGACGAAGAAATCCGTTTCTTTTCCGTTCAACCGTTGCCCGCTCCGGTCGGTCAGGCCGATGCAGCTACCATTCGGCACATAGGTGACGAGGTACTGACCGAGCAGGTCCTTGTGGACAACGTAGCCGGTATTGGCCCAATGCACGGTCTGGCCGGCATCGACGGCGGCCTTGATGTCTTCGAGTGTCATGGGGTCCTCCTCGAGAAGAGTGGTGGGGAAACGACGCAAGAAGCCCGATCTTCCAACCGGGCTTCCATGCAGCATTTGTTGGCAAACGGCCGAGTGCTGTCAGGCACCTTGCGTGGCTTGCGTCGCGTGCGCCGCCATCCAATCCTTCAGACCAAGAACCGTTCTTCCGGCGGCGACCTCGGAGGCCCAGGCAACCCTTGGGTCGCCGCAGGGCTCGGAGCCGGCGTGCGAGTCGATATGGCCATTGGCCATCCATGGCTCGGGCTGGATCCGTCGCAGCCAGTCCGCCATGCTCGGGATCCGGCCCTGACAGTCTTCGCGGACATGCTGCTCCCCGATCCAGCGCACGGGAATGTCCCGACCTGCGCTATTGGTCAGGGTCAAGCCGAAGACACGTTCGGCCTCGAACAGGCCTTGGGCATGATGGCGCATAGCTCGGTGCGTGAAGAGCGCGAGGTGCTCTTTCGAGGCGTCAAACCAATCGTGCACAGCCTGATAGTCAGACGGCACCCCGCCGAATTTCCGGGCAGAGCTTTCGGCATGATGAAGCGGATGGGCCATCTCAAAGACCCTCGACATAGCTGTGCGAGCATTCGACATAGCGGTCCGCGTGATCGAGGGTGATCCTGTCGGCTGCGATGTCCCAGGTCAGCGTGCCGTAGCCGCCTTCGTTATTTTCGAACCCCGGGTGATGGTGATAGGCGAGCGACCAGGCGAAGTCGCCAACCTCAGCGGCAAGCGCCGCCGGCAGTTGGATCTCTGCAGGCTGCACCGTCACATCCTCGACATTGCCGGAGTCGCCGTAGCCCTCGTATTCGGCAGTGACCTCGCTGATGCCAAGCGTGCGCAATTGCGCGAGCAGCTCCGTTCGGGATGCCTTCAAGGTGGTTTCGCGCTCTGCACGCCACTGAGCCGCCATTGCGGCATAGTCGATCTGGGGATTGGTCATGGGTCTGTCCTCTTGTCTGAAATTGGGGGGCCGGGTGTGGCATTGGTCAGCGCGCGCCCGGAAAGCGCAGCCCGGGCAAACCCCGATCCGCGACGCCCGACCCAAAGCCCGCTTTGACTTTTCAGGCGGCTTGTTCTGCCACCTTGGCGACTCGCTGCCCCACGATCCGGGCCAGAATGCTTCCCGTGTCGATCCCGTCCCCATGCGGCAGGAACACACGCAACTGGAAGGCGATGATCTCGGTGAAGCAGCCGAGCGCCTTGAGGCCATCGATCATGCCCCGATCCGCACCGCCCAACTCAAGGCGCATCTCGCCTGCGACCCGGCGACGGGTCAGGGTCAGACCCCGGCCCAGATCGACAGGTGCGGTGGTGCCGAGGGCGGCGGTCAACATCTCCTGTGGCGTTTGCGGATTGGAGACGAGGAAGCGGGCGCGCAGCGAGGCCGCCCCTTCCTCACTCAGCGTCCGCCCGATCATGGCCGTCGCCCCGTCTGGCGTGACACGGTAGATCCGCTCATTGGTGGTCGGAATGTCCTTCCAGATCGGCAGCAGCAGCCCGGTCAGCAGGTAGAGCTTGGTCGTGGTGGTTTTTGGCAGGGACGCAGCCTCGGCATCCCAAATCTGCGCAAATTCGGGCCTGTCGATCTCTTCCCAAGCCGAGGACTCAAACCGTGCCTCTTCGAGATAGCTCGACCCGTTTGGCCGCACCGCCTTGCGCATCAGCGTGACAATGTCCTCGTCATACATCTGCATGGGCCGCGCCGAGATGAGCGCCGCGCGACCGGAGGCGCGATTCACCATCGGCAGCTTGTCGGGATTGCGCGATATGGCCTCTTCGGCGCCCAGGACATACACTGGGTCCGTCACCTCAAGTCCGATAATCCGCGTCACGGCGCCGGATTTCGGGCAGGTCCAGAGATCCTCGGTGGAGACCTGCTCGATCTTTTCGCCACGTAGGGTTTCCACGCCGAGATCGAGCGTGCCCGCCGCGCGCGCCCGTTCGGTCTGATCAGCGATCCGGCGCATGAACTCGGCAAAGAGCGCGTTCTGCATGTGGATGGGAAGGGCAAGCACCCGGTTGAGAAACCGCTGGATCGGCGGCAGCTCCTCAAGGAGCACCCCGTCCTTGTCGATCAGCCGCAGGGCCGTCCAGTCGGTGAAGCTCTCGTAGCTCATCGCCTCGGCGCGCCCGGTGGCAAGATCGGCGAAATACCCACGCAGCGCCGCTCGCGCGATCGGGCTTTCGAGATTGTCCTCCTCGCGGAACATGCCTTGCGAGCCGGTCTCGCGCTGACCCTTGGTCAAGGCCCCCAGCTGGTCGAGGCGCTTGGCTATAGTCGAGGTGAAACGCTTTTCGCCATGCACATCCGAGGTGCAGACCCGGAAGAAGGGCGCGCTGACCTGGGCAGAGCGATGCGTGCGGCCGAGCCCCTGGATGGCCGCATCGGCGCGCCAGCCGGGCTCCAGCAGGTAGTGCCGCCGCCGTTTCTGGTTCTTCGCCGTTTGCGCCGCATGATAGGACCGGCCCGTACCGCCCGCATCGGAGAAGATAAGGATATCCTTCTCACCGTCCATGAAGGCTTGGGTTTCGGATGAATTGCTGCTGGCGGCGCGCTTTTCGATGAAGAGATGACCATCCTCGGCCTTGAGGGGCCGGATGGACCGCCCTGTGACTTCTGCCACGGCCTCGTCGCCAAAGGCCCAGAGGATCTGATCCAGCGCCGAGGGGATCGGGGCGAGCGTCATCAACTCCATCATGGCCGCATCGCGCAGGGCGAGCGCCTCGCGCGAGACAACGAGCGCCCCGGTCTCATCCCGTAAAGGTTCCACCACCATATTGCCGTCGATCTCCACGAGCTTTTGAGCATGGATTGGGAAGGCCTGTTCGAGGTAGCCCAGCACGTAGTCGCGCGGCGTCAAGGTACCCTCGACGAGTTCATCCTCCGGGTCCATCGTCTCAAGCCGACGCTTCAACAGGCTTTCGCCTGTAGAGACAACCTGGATGACGCAAGCCTTGCCCGCTGCCAGATCGTCCTTGATCGCGCGGATGATGGTCGGGGCTTTCATGCCCATCAGGAGATGGTTGAAGAAGCGCTGCTTCGTGCTCTCGAAGCGGGACTTGGCCGAGGCGCGTGCGGCCGAGGCATTGGTCTCCCCAGAGGCGTCATTGACGCCAGTCGCGGTCAGTGCAGCCTCGAGATTGTGGTGGATCGTGCGGAAGGCTCCCGCATAGGCATCGTAGATCTCGATCTGGGCCGGAGTGAGCGCGTGTTCGAGCACATCATACTCCACCCCATCAAAGCTGAGGGCGCGGGCCGTGTAGAGCCCGAGCGTCTTGAGATCGCGGGCAACCACCTCCATGGCGGCGACACCGCCGGCTTCCATCGCAGAAACGAAGCTCTCGCGGCTCGGGAAGGGGTATTCGGGGCCTTGCCCCCAGAGCCCAAGCCGCGCGGCATAGGCCAGGTTGTGCACGCTCGTAGCACCCGTGGCCGAGATGTAGAAGACGCGGGCGCGGGGTGCTGCCAGTTGCAGCCGTAGGCCAGCAAGGCCCTGCTGGGAGGGTTTGACCCCCCTGCCCTGCTCAGACCCTGCCGCGTTCTGCATGGCATGGGCCTCATCGAAGGCAAGAACGCCGTCAAAGTCTTCACCCATCCAAGCGAGGATCTGGCTCAGTCGCGTGGTGCCGCATTTGCCCGCGGACCGCAGCGTGGCGTAGGTGACGAAGAGGATACCGTCGCCCATCGGGACGGGCTGGTCTGGTTTCCATTTCGACAGCGGCTGAATGTCGGCTGGTGACCCGCCGAGATCGGTCCAGTCGCGGATGGCGTCCTCAATGAGCGTGGCGGATTTGGAGACCCAGATGGCCTTTCTGCGTCCGGCCAGCCAGTTCACAAGGATGAGCCCCGCGCATTCGCGCCCCTTGCCGCAACCGGTGCCGTCGCCGAGGAAATAGCCGAGGCGATAGGCCCGTGCATCCGGGTCGTCATCGATGCTAAACCGACCGGGCAGGTCGCGCCCATGGGCATCATGCGCCATGATGATGGTTTCCAGCTGCGCCTCGGAGAGATCTCCCTCCTCGATCAGCCGTGCGGGCAGCCGCAAGTCATCACTGCCCGTGTTTGAGGGCATGGGCGGGGCAACCGAGGCCATGGCGATGCTTTCAACGAGCGGCGTGGGATGTTCCTGCGCACCCGCGATCTCGATCCGCTGCGGCCAGTAGCGCGCATAGATGTCCGAGATGGGCGTGTTGTCGCGCGGGACATCGAAGCTTGTGAAGCTGAGCGGGCGGACGGCATTGGCCCGTGGTTTGGAGGCGGCGACAGGCGCAGCCGCGGTCTTGCGCGGGGCAGATGATGGAACGGTCGGCCGAGCATGAGGGGTCGCTTCAGCCCGTTGGGCGGGGCGCATCTCGGGCCGGGTTGCGGCCACGGCGTCGACAAAAGGAAGGGCTTCATCCAGATCCCGCACAGGGACGCGGATCATTTCGCCGTCCTCCTGCACCTTGTCGAAGACCATCAGCTGGGTTTCGACAGAGGTGCCGAGCTTGCGGTAGACCTGCCCCGGCATCGTCAACGCCAAGCGCGGCGTCAGGAGACCGCAGGCGCGGGACCAATGCGCGGCATCGCGTTCGGGCGTGAATCCCGGCGGCATGATCGCCACAAGCCGCCCGCCGGGTGCCAGACGCTTTGCAGCCGCGATGAGATGCTTGGCGGCGATGTGTTTGTCCCGGGAGCGGTCGACCGAGGAGGCGAAGGGCGGATTCATCACCACGACGTCGGGTAGAACCGGCGTTTGCAGCAGATCATCGATATGCTCGCCGTCATGGCCTGTGACCTCGCCGCCGAAAACCGCGCGCAGGAGGCGCTGGCGAAAGGGGTCGATCTCGTTGAGCAAAAGCGTGGCACCAGCCCGGGCGGCGAAAGCGGCCAGTGCACCGGTGCCAGCCGAGGGCTCCAGAACGGTCTCGCCCTTGCGGATCGCCGTGGCCTGCAAGACCAGCGCCGCAAATGGCAGCGGCGTGGAAAACTGCTGCAGCCGGATCTGCTGCTCGGAGCGGCGGGTTTCCGTCAGGAGCCGCGAGGCAAGCAGCCTTGCAGCGGCGATGTCACCTGCCGCGCCGTCCCCACGCAGCAGCATTTGGACGGCAGCGGCTTGCATCAGGTCATAGGCCATGCGCCAGTCCCAGGCACCGCCGGCATCGCTGCCATGAAACGTCTCGCGCATGATGCGCGCGAGCGCTGAGCTGCGCAGGGGTTGGAGGTCGACCTCCGCGCCGATCTGCGCGAGGGCAGAGGCGAGGTCAGGGTGGGAGATTGAGAGAGCCGGATTTGCCGGTTTGGGCCTGGACATGGGGATTTTCCTTTGGATCAGGGTCTGAGTTCCAAAGGACAAAAAGCCCGCTCTACACTTTGAAGGCGTAGAGCGGGCAACTTCTTAGCGGAGGGCCTGTACGCCGATCATGGCCACTGCTGCGCAGCATGAAGTACGCGCAAAATGGTCACCATCTCAGGGCTTTCAGTATAAACCACGATGTAGTTTGGCCGAACAACCATCTCCCGGGTCCCATCAACACGGCCCGTGCGGTACATTTGAGGGTGTTCTGGAAGGAGGGACGTCTTGTGTTCAATCTCGTCTTTGAGAACTTGGGCGGCATCCGGGTTGTCGTCAGAGATGTAGTCAATGATTGCCAACAAGTCGGCGATGGCCGTGGCTTTCCATTCAAGATTTGGCAAGGCGCTTGCCGTCAATCAATGACTGGGCGTCTTGCATCGCCTTGGCATGGGGCGTTGTGGGTCTTGGATCGTCCAGCGCTTCCTGTACCTTCGCCCGGAACCAGGCGTCATAGGCATCCGGATCAGCGGTCAATCCGGCAGGCAAGCCGCCTTCTGCGGCCACGCGGGTCAGAAGAATACGCACCGCGTCGGAGAGCGTCAGACCGACGCCCGCAAGTGCGTCCGAAGCCTGTGCTTTCAGCTGGTCGTCAACACGAACATGAAGCATGGATGTTTGGGCAGGCATGGATGATCCTCCAGTTGATGGGATTCATGTATCTCATTTGAGATACGATTTCAAGTCGGCAGTATGTGCGCGCGTGGTCCCGTGGTGTTGTCTCAGCGGGCAACTCAACCACCCTGCCCCGCCAGGAACTCCGCCAGCACAGGACTGGCCTCGCCTTTTGCGGAGCTGAGCAGCTCCGAGCCCGCAAGCGAGGCCTTCGACAGGCGTACGAGCCCACCGGTTTCCTCGATGCGGTAGCAGCGGCGTTTTTGCCGCCCCCGCTTGTAGTGCGTCGCGGTGACAATCTGGCAGGTGCTGCCATCGGTGAGCGTCACAGGGGCCGCGAGCCTGATCTTGTCGCCTTCCTCGTAGTCCGGGATCGACGCCCAGTCCCGGCAGCGCTGACGCCAGTCCTGGGCGTAGCTGTCCGGGTCTTTCAGGTCGGAGAGGAGCTCGATCAGCCCAAGGGGAGCACGAGACTCGTTCGGGCCCGCGCTTTCCTCCATATCCTTGTAGCCCCAGCAGCCGTCATCGTATCGGGTGAGGAAGACAGCCCCGAACGTGATGGAGCCATCCGCATCGGTCACATAGGTCGTGTCCTCGACCGGCGAGCCATCGATATTTGTGACCTTTGCCGCCGCGTACCAAGTCGAACCCACCTTGCAGGCTTTGACCAGTTCCGTCTTGCGCCTTTCGCCCTCGAAGGTGCACAGCCGGGCAATCTCCGCTTTCTCATCCGCGTAGGTCTGGACGCGGCCGTCGGTGTAGAAAAGCCAACCCATTTCAGAGTCCTTTCTCTCGTTTGGGAAAATTGTTGTCGCCAATGTCCCGAGAGGGCCGCAGGCCCGGCAGGGTATTGGCGATGCTTGTTTGAGAAAGGGCGGGTTACGCCACCCTCCGGTCATCGATTTCCATCAGCGCATCGAGCGGCACGCGGTAGGGCTGCATGGCGTCGAAATCCTCGCAATTGCCGCAGTTCTGCACGATCGCGAAGGTGTCGCAGGCATCCTTGAGGATGACCCGGAAGGTGCCGCCGAGGCCTGACGGCACCTCGTAGGTCCCGCCGATGAGATAATCCGAGGCCCGGCGCACGAAGACGCGGATGCTGTGGCCATCGGTGGCGAGCCGGATCGCCCCCCGCCCCCGGTCGATGAGAACCTGCACGTCATCCAGGATGTCGGTATAGAACTGGCCGGTCAGATCGCGAAACGCCATGCGGCGCTGCGCCATCCAGTCGGTATCCCGAAACGGGTTCATGCCGTCGGCGAAGGCGAAGGAGGGATCGGCCTGTTCGGTGGTGACGATACGGGTGGTCGTGCCATCGATGCCGTTTGAGCGCAGATGCACACCATTGCCGACGATCAGGATCAGGGCCGGCCTGTCCACGGGCCCGTTCCAGTTGGGCAGGAAGGTTTTGCAGGCGCGCGCATGGGCGATCTGCGCCGCAACGGCTGAGGCAGAGAACTTGAGAATAGCCATGGGGATGTCTTTCCGTTGGGTATGAGAGGATCGACCCGCGCGGGTGCAAGATCCACACGCGGGTCGCGTGATGGCTCAGGCCGCTTGCGCGACCTCGCCGTCAGGCTCGGGGGTTTCCGAAGCGGACTCCGCCTCGTCAAAGGCGACACCGGCGGTCTGCATCATCGGCGGGCACCAGGCGGCCACGGCAGCGCGCTGCGCGTCCGTGAGCGTGGCGAAGGGCTCGGCGAAAAGCTTGTCGCAGAAGGCGACGATCTCCTTCTTGCTCGACGAGGCTAGCGTCACAGCCTCCTGGGCGAGACCCAGATCCTCACCTAGGATTTTGAGGAGC
The DNA here is from genome assembly GCF_900142765.1 of Roseovarius litoreus. Lineage (GTDB taxonomy): Bacteria > Pseudomonadota > Alphaproteobacteria > Rhodobacterales > Rhodobacteraceae > Roseovarius > Roseovarius litoreus. The sequence goes on along the minus strand of NZ_FRCB01000011.1, from coordinate 56,328 downwards.
CAGGCCTTCTTGAAGCGATTGAACAGCGCCGCGTTCGGCGTCCAGTGGGCGCGGATATCGGGCATGATCTCGATCTCGAACGCATGCATCAGGCTGTCGCGCTGGCGGTCCCGTGCGAAGCAGGACTGCGTCGTGCTGGCGGTCGCATAGGCGACGAGCTTGGCCTTCTCGCCCGGCTTCAGCGCGCGAAACGCCGCGAACTGATCGGCAGGCGAACGCGCGTCATCGAGCCAGGAGAGGTCCAGCGCATCATGCGCCGCCGCCACCTGATCGAGCGAGGTCTCGTCGATCTCGTCCATCTTGGCATGGCTGCGGTATTCCTTGCGGGCCTCGACCTTGATGGCCTGCGTGACACTCATGCCGCTGGCCAGAACATCACTGACCAGCTTGAAAAGCGTCAGATCGAGCGTGGCCTCGGGATGCAGCGCCATCGCGGCCCCGAGCGCCATGGCCCGCTCGGTCTTGAGGTCCTCGGCCAGCGAGGCAGGGTAGCTGATCTCGCCAGCGTCCGGGGCTTCCTCCCCGTTCGTATTGGCTGAGGCGGCGCGCGCGCCCTCTTCTTTCACGATGTCCTCCGGGCGCAAGAGGCCCACATGGAGCGTCACCTGCCCGTTGGACCAGGACGCGATCACGCCTGCACGGGCGAGGTCCTCGGCGCTATAGGCCTCCTGCAGGTCGCGGGCTTCCTCTTCCAGAGCGTCGACGCGGTCGTAAAGGGCGTTGTAGGCACCGTCGTCGAGCCCCTCATCTTCCATCTCGAGTTGCAGTTGCTCAAGCTCGGCGGTGATCTCATCGATGCGCTTCTGGGCAGCCTCATCCGGCTCGATCGGGCCGGGATAGACGCGGCCGTAGTCGGCCATGGTCGCGTAATCATAGCGGACCATCGCATCGGCCCAGGCAAAGCCCAGCCTCATACGGGCCTCCTCGGCGGCGGCACCGAGCTTCTCGAGCAGGATGGTCTCGACCAGCGCCGCATCCTCGAGCACCGAATGCTCTTCCAGCAGATCGGCTGCGACAGCGCCGCCCCGGGCCTCATAGTCCTCGCGCACGAAGGCCCCGATATCGTCGCTGACCTGCACGCCGCGGGATTTGAGCGCCTGGCGGACCGTATAGGCCTGCAGGTAGCTATCTTCCCTGGTGAGCGCCTCGAATACTTCGCGCTGCACCTCCTGGCTCGGATGCTCCGCAAAGGCCTTCATCGTGTCGAGCGTGATCGTCTTAGCCCGGGCCGCGGCGCGGATGTCGGGGTGGATCAGGCCATAGCGCAACCGGCCTTTCACGGCGGCGATCGTGGTGCCGAAGGTTTTTGCGATGGTTTCAGGCGTCTGTCCGTCGACTTCCATCATCCGGGCGAAGGCCTCGAACTCGTCGATGGCATTCATCGGCGCTTGCGTGATGTTCTCTGCGAGCGACAGGGCCGTGGTGACATCGCAGTCGTCAGGGACAAGGCGGCATTCCACCTTGGTCTTCGCCGTGAACCCCTTGGCGGCCTTGTCGGCAACCAGTTCCTTCAGCGCGGCATGGCGCCGGCCACCGGCGAGGACAGCATATTTGCCGTCAAGCTTCTGGACCAGGAGCGGCTGGAGCAAGCCCAGAACAGCAATGCTGGCTTTCAGATGGGCGATGTTCTCGGGGTCATAGGTTTCCGGCGCGTTGCTGCGCACATTGGCGGGATGCGGGACCAGATCGCCGATGGCGACGGTGAGAGGGGCAAAGCTTGTGGTCATGGGATATCCTTCCAGGTGGGTGAGGTGTGGCCCGCGCCTTCACGCGCGTGACCAATCCCCGGCTTCAGGGATCACAACGACAGAAGGCCCGCTTTGCCATTTTGGGGCAGCGGGCCTTCATCGCCTGGGCTGTCAGGAGGGGTGTCCCCTCCCCTACCAGTCGCGCGCCAGCATGATGGTCAGCACACGCATGGTGGTGGCAGGATTATCCGGGGCCTCGGCGCCGTAGCGGAAGTCGGAATCCGCCTCATAGAGATCGATTTTCCAGAACACGGTCTCGCCCCGGATCTCGACCGCCCCGAAATCGTGCCAGCCTACAGGATCATTCTCAGGCTCGAACGTGGCAAACTCGCCAGTTGCCTTCACCGCCTCGGCCATGAAGCCGTCACCGGCCTCCATAAGCGAGCGGGTGACATGCATGCGGCCCTGGATGGGCTGGGCGGGCGGAACTCCGAGGCAGGCAAGCTTGCGAAACGCGTCGTTCTGCGCCGCGATCACGCTCGGATCCGGACGGTCTGGCTGGGGTTGAACGGTCATGGGCATGGGGATCTCCTTTGAGAAGTTGAAACACCCTTCCCAAAGCCCGCTTTCACTTTTACGCTTGGCGGATGAATCGAGGCTGAAGGCGCCTTACCCGAACAGCCCTCTGGCTCTGTAGTTCGGGTTGGGGATGGTTTCGATCCAGCCGCCCTGTTCCTTGATGCTCTCAAGTGCCGCCGAGAGCGGATAAGCGCCCTCGGACGGGCTCCACCAATAGGCACCGCGCTTGAAGACGATGATCTTGCGGCGGCCGTCTTCGAAGCAGGCCACCCGCAGCGTCTTGGGTTCCTTGCGTGACATGCGAGTCTCCGTTCTCCGTGTGGTCAGGCGGCCTCGGCACTGCGCCCTGCCCTGCCCGTCTCCGATCTGGCGATCAGATAGTCGCAGGCCCGCTGCGCGTCCGCGGCGTGCCGGAAGATCGCGCCCTTGTCCGACCGAAGAACGCGCAACCAGTTGTGGAGGTAGGCGGCATTCATCTCGAGCGTATGCGCCGTGAAGCCGAGCGTCTGACCCAGGAACACCGAGGTCAATTCCGCGACGATCTCCTCGCGCGCATAGGACGTGTTGCCAAACTTCGAGAACCCGAAGTCACGGTTCAGCCGATGCGGGGCTTTTGTGGCATGGGCCAGCTCATGGGCCCAGACCCCGTAGAAATTTCGTGGATTCTCGAACCTAGAGATTGACGGCATGTAGACCTTGTCCACGGGCGGCAAATAGTACGCTTCCGTGCCCGTGAAGACGGTCGTGATGTCGATGGCATCGAAAAACGCCTGCATGTGCGGGATGGGCTCGGACGGAGGATGCTCGGGCGCGGGCTCCGGGTCGGGGAAGAAACTGTCGGGCAGGCCCTCGATCTGGCAGGCATTGAACACGCGGTAGGATTTCTGAAAGCGAAAGATGCGGGCTTCCTCGGAGTGATCATCCCCGTCGCTGCGGTCATGCTCATCGCCGCCCGCGTCTTTCCGGCTTTGACCGTAATAGACGACGACAGAGGATTTCTCGCCCTTGCGGACCTTTGCGTCCAACGCATTGGCCTGCGGCAACGTCATCCAGAAGGGCGAGCTGTGGCCCGCCATCACGGTCCGCATCGTCAGCAGGAAGTTGTTCACCCCCTGGTAGGGTTCACCGCCCACACGCAGGGGACGAGAGCTGCCCCCTGCGGTCCATGGCTTGCGCCACGGCAGGACGCCACGCTCGATGATGCGGATGATTTCGTTTGTGATGGCCTCGGAGGCATCGAATTTGGGCGTGCGGGATCGGGCCATGGTTGGCGTCCTTTCGTGTGTTGGCGAGAAGATTGGGGATCAGGTTGACCGACGGGGCCGCGGATCGTTGGCGATCTTGGCACCAAGCACTTCGACCATGTCGACGTAGGTGGTCAGCGAGACGGACTTGCCAGGACCCCAGGGTTCAGGGTCGGGCGATCCGTCCCGCGCCACCCGCGGTAGGTTCGCAAAGGCAATCACATCGGTGACGGGTCGGATATCGATGAACGGGGTCCCTCGTGCGACCGCAAGAGTGGCCAAGGGAAAGCGCTCGATCGGCGCGAAGGTCGAAACGGTGGTCCAACCAAGATGGATGAACGTGCCGCCCTCTCCGCAGATCACATGGGCATTCGGCAGCGTCGCCGCCTGCCTGAGATAGCCGAGATCACGCAGGACGGTCTCGCGCTCGAGCTGCAGTGCCTGGCCCGTCTGGCCGGTTCGGCGTAGTTCCTTGTGTCGCCACCACGAGGCAGCGGTCGCGCGTAACACGCGCAAGACACCTGTTTGCATCGGAATGCCCTTCATAAGGAAAGACAGACCGGAACCCGGCCCGGACCCATCCGAGGGACCCCAAAAGCCCTCATCCGTCAGTCAAAAAACCCGAAGAACACTTTTACTTTTCCCGGCCCCTTTGGGCACACAACAAAACCGAAAGCCCGGCACATCTGCCGAAGCCATTGATTTCATGCAGCAATTCTAGATCGGCAACCAAGATCGGCAACGCATATCGGCAAAACCTTGCTTGAAAATACGAAATGTGTTTATTTTTCAATTACTTTGCAAACATGGAAGATCGGCAAAATGCTGGAAACACCCGCCAGGATCGAACCCTGCTTCTTCGAGGAGCATATTCCTACAGAACTGGCAGACCTTTCGGTCGACATCCAGAGGGAAGCCACCGGGCTGGGACAAGGGTTGCATCCTGACAGCGCAGCCGAACTTGCCGATCTCGTCCGTGTGATGAACTGCTACTACTCCAACCTGATCGAAGGACACAACACGCGCCCCCGCGACATCGAAAGGGCGCTGGCTGGTGCCGAGCTTGAGGAAGAAACCCGTCCCCTCGCCCTTGAGGCCCGGGCGCACGTCATCGTTCAACGGACCATCGACGAGATGCATCGCAAGGGCACCCTGCCCCGCCCCACATCCGTCGAATTCCTGACTTGGGTCCATAAGAGCTTCTACGACGAGATGCCGGATGAGTTTCGGGTCATCGAACATCCCGACGGCACACAAGAGCCCATCGTTCCGGGACGCATGCGCCAGGATGATGATCGGGAAGTTGCGGTCGGGCGCCACCTACCTCCTTCATCGTCGCGCGTCGCGGCATTCATGGACCATTTCGACAAACGATTTCAGATTGCGGCGCGGTCTTCGAGCGGACGGATCATCGCGATCGCGTCTGCACATCACCGGCTGAACTACATCCACCCCTTCCCGGATGGTAACGGCCGTGTCAGCAGACTGATGTCTCATGCCATGGCCCTCACAGCGGGGATTGGTGGCTTGGGGCTCTGGTCCGTATCACGTGGGCTGGCCCGCGGGCTGACCGATCGGGGCGAGTACAACCGGATGATGGATCTGGCCGACAGTCCTCGCCGCGAAGACCGCGACGGACGGGGGAACCTGTCAGAAGCGGCACTGAAGACGTTTAGTGAATGGTTCCTAAAGGTGACGCTCGACCAGATCACCTTCTCAGCAAGATTGTTCGATCTTGGCGGACTGGACCAACGGTATCGTCGTCTTGTTGCAGATACCATTGATGACAAGCGAGCGCCGGAACTGATCTCGGCGGTTCTTCGGCATGGGGCACTGGAACGAGGTGACGCGCAAATTGTGCTCAAGACATCCGAGCGCACGGCTCGCAACACGCTGAGTAAACTGACCGCCGCCGGATACATGACGTCCGCCTCGCCGAAGACGCCGGTTCGGTTGGCGTTTCCGTTGGATTATCGGGAACGTCTTTTCCCTAACCTGTTTGGCGATGGTGACCTGCCGGCGTGACTGGCAACCGAAGGACCCTGTTTCTGGCCAAGTCCGCGAGCGCAGCCTCTGACCGTGTTGGAAAGAAGTTCACAACTGTGAACTATCCCGAGCTATCCTACTTGTCAGCCGAGTTCACAGCTGTGAACTCATCATGCAGCATCCCGCCGCATCAAGGCCATGATCATCGGACCGCAGGAGAACTCCCCAATTGCTGCCTTTGAAGATAGGGTTCTCAAGTAGCCTCCAGGTGATCGGATATCCGCAAACCGTTCAAGCATTGCAACGATCACAACAGACGCTTCTTCGGGACCCATATAGCGTTTGGCCTCGTCCCACGCGGACGGGGAAATACCCATCATGGGCCTGACCACATCAGCCACCCGGACCAGATCGTGCCAGTGGCGCACGGGCTGCTCGGAATACGCTTTGAATTCCTGACAGGAGGCGAGGACGAGACCAAGCGGTATGTTCGGCATCAGTTGATCGTCAATAGTTGCCGTTGAGTTGCCCTCATCTTCAGAACACAGAGGACTATTGGCAACTTCTGGAGTTTCGCGCACAGCGCCTCCGTCCCGCGCTTTTTCTAAGCGAGGCTCAAGATCATAAGAGTCTTTATTTGAATTCTGATAGTGCTGCTCAGAAACAGCATCATTGGTGCTCATATTTTCTGTTTCACAGCCATCCAGAAGGCTTCGGGCGTGATCTAAAGCTGACCCCAAAGCGTCTTCGATGCGCCTAAGGTCTTCCATTTCGAGTTTTCTGCGAAGATCTCGGGCCGTTAGGGCCGCAAGATCAGAGAATTGGTCCCAGACGCCTTGATCCGGACGAAGTGAGCGCCCGTACTCGGCCAGCCCTGCGAGGTCACGCCGCATGAGGCTCACAGTGGCACGTAGGCGCTTGTACCGCTCTTCTGCGGCCCGGACGGTCTCAGCGGCCTCACAAACCTCCTGGAAGCGTCGAACGAGCGGAGAGAGGTCGAACCCAAACGCAACCTTTTCGTCGCCGTAGCGGCGGGCATAGCGCTTCCCATTGGGGCTATCGCGCCGGACAACAAAGCCAGTCTGCACAAGGTTGGAGAGGTGGCGCCGCATCGTCGAGCAGGGCATGCCGTTCAGGCGCTCGCAAATCGCCTTGTTGGACGGATGTACAATCAATTCGCTGTCATTGCCTCCGAGAATTGTCGCTTGGTGAAAGCTGACCAGCGCCTGAAGCACCGTCAAATCCCGATCGGACAAGCCGAACGCGACTCGAGCGGCAGCGAGCTCCCTCAGGACCTCCCACTTGTTGGCGCCGGCTGGGGGCAGGTCTTCCTGGGTCGCTGCCTGATGTTTCAGGATGGCAGCATCTATCGTTCGCCGGAACGGCGTTACGGGCGTGTAGTCCATTTTGTCATTCACAAAGACAAAAATATCCCGGTCCGCGAATCACTTTGGACTTGCGGAAAATAGCTCCGGACACTACCTTGAAGGTGCTAGAAACAAGTTAGGGTCTCGTGGAGTGGTCGCTTTGCGGGACCTTTTCTTTTGCCTTTTCGTGCCTCCTTCTTTGATTTCTGCTCTTCCTCAGTCTTCCGACCGCTGCTTCCAGCGTTCGTGAAGGTCTTCAATCATGTCATGCACTTGCGTCTCGACCCAATCGGCGAAGTCGCCACCCGCCAACTCGATCGATAGGCCCTTGGCAGTGCGTTTCACCGTGCCGCCGCGTTTGCCGCCGATCTTCAGCGGGACGCTGGAAGGTGGGGCAGGGGAGGGCGACTTGGCCGGTTTAATCGCCTTGGTCACAGCCTTTTCTACGGCCAGGAACGCTTGGATGGACGGGTCATTGGTAGAGGCAACGTCATCCACCACCATGGAGGTCTCGGCATTTTCACGTGCCTCTTTCGCGATCCCGATAAGGTCCTCGCGGTCCAGACCATTCTCGTCGATGGCCCGACCAAGGGATTCCCATCGGGGTCGGCCAATGCCATGGGCGGCGCCAATGGCGCGTACCAGATCCGACCCGACCATGTCCGCGATCGCGATCGCCATAGATATGGACGACTTCGTGACGGTAAGAATTTCTGCAACCTGAGATTGATTTCCGAAGCCGGACGACACAAGGTCTTTTGCGAACAGGGCCTTTTCAATAAAAGACAAATCGCGCCGCCCCATGTTCTCCGAAATCTGAGCACGCAGAGCGCTGTCGTCATCCAGGTTGGTGACTAACGCGCGAACCTTGGTAACCTTATCGGACTGACGGATCGCCTCCAGCCTGCGTCGCCCATAGACCAAACGGTAGCGATCATCTTCACCCGGCGCACGTCGCACGAGGATCGGAACAGTCTGACCGTTCGCCTCAATCGCATCGCGCAAATCCAGTACATCGGCCGGGTCAAGCCGGTCCGCCATACGCCCGTCTTCGATGCTCGCCGGGTCCAGTTCCCAAACATGATGGGAATCGACCGCGTCGCGGGCAGACCGAAGGGCGCGATTCGAGGTCATCATCGGTGTCACAGCACCTGTCTGAGGGGCAGGGGAGGGGGCCCCAGCTGCCGCGAGACTGTCCAGCATTGACATGCGCTTCTTCTTGCCACTGGTCATGTGCGCCCCCAGGTTTTCTGGATTAGGTCGGCGATCTCGTCATTCAGCGTATTCAGGCTCTCAATCGCGCGATCATAGGTGGAACGCGTGAACGCGCTGCGTTCCACTTCATAAAGTGTCTGCTTGGTCAGGCCCGCATCTGAGATGGCTGTGGACTTTAACATGGGCGAATTCAGCACGGCTTCGCCGTACATTGTTCGCAGGAAAGCCACGATGCGGTTCTGCGGCGCATCCTGCGGCTCGTAGCGGGTCAAAACATAGCGCATCCAGTCATGAGACATGTCAGCGCCGCTCTCGGCGATCACGTCCATGAGGTCGGCTGTCATGCGGAGGAATTGCGACATGGACATCACATCGAGCATCTCTGGATGGATGGTCACCAGAACGCCCGTGGCCGCGGACAGGGCGGACATGGTCAGAAAGCCAAGCTGCGGAGGGCAATCTATGACGACCACGTCGTAGTCCTCATCGACCTGGGCCAGCGCCTCCTTCACGCGGAAGAAGAAAAGTCCGGCATTGCCCTGCGCCAGCGCGCGCGGGGTGTCGTGCTCGAACTCCATCAGTTCGAGGTTGCCGGGGATCAAGTCCAAATTGGGGATATAGGTCTTGCGGATGACCGACCGGATCGGCTCCGGGTCCTCATAGCGGATCGCATCGTAGAGAGTGCCACCATCTTCGAGGTCCAATTCCGGCTGAACGCCGTGCAGCGCGGTGAAGGAAGCTTGTGGGTCAAGATCAATGCCCAGCACACGATATCCGCGCAGGGCAAGCCGTTGGGCAAGATGGGCAGAGGTTGTTGTTTTTCCGGACCCGCCCTTGAAATTCATCACGCCGATGACCTGAAGATGATCACCTTCTCGTCGTCCGGGAACGTAATCGCCCGGCTTGCGAGCGGTTTTTTCAAGGAGCACACGCAGCGCCTGGATATCCTGCGCCGAGTAAAGACGACGGTTGCCGGCGGTAAGCTCGGGAGAAGGCCCTTTGCCATCCAAGTTGAGTTTGCGAAGATAGGAATCGTTTACGCCGAGCAGCGCCGCAGCCTCACCAGAGGTGAATTTGCGCATGGTCTTCTCGGCATCGGGTGGAAACAGGCTCTCACGTTGCGAATGCAACTGGTTCGCCAGCCATTCCGAATGCTGGCGGATCACCGCGTTGAGATCCTCATGCACAAAGGTATTATCCATCTGCCCTCTCGCTTCCGAGACATCGCGTCTTTGGCGTGTTCACGGAAATTGACGTTTTTTGCCTCGTTTCCGTGACTATTGGCGCAAGAGTCGGATTCGCGCAAGGTTTTTCCACATCTAGTGGGCGGGTCGTCACCGAACACAAGGCTGTTAGGCTTCCTGCTGCATAGTGTAACGCACCGCATCTCACGAAAAGGGACAGGGGAGAACTCTTGTCGGAGGGCTCCATCATGGCTTTGAGCGCACCAGAGCTTGCCTTTTGGCAGTTCTGGATATACATTATTGGATGTTTATCCATGCGTGAGAGGACAAGATGCAAGTTGCCAAATGGGGAAACTCCCTTGCCGTCCGGCTACCCGCGGATCTTGTGAGGGAACTCGGCTTAAAGGAAGGCGATCAGGTAGACCTGGTAAAGGACGATGGAACCATTCTTGTGAGACGCCAACCTCGCGCCGATGAAGTTCTACAAGGGCTAAGGCGGTTTCGCGGAAAACTGCCCAAGGACGCGCGTCTAAGCCGCGACGCCGCGCATGAGCGCTGAATTCGCAGACACGAATGTTGTGCTCTATCTGCTCGACGATGGTCCAAAGGCTGAGAGGGCGGAGGAAATTCTGGGGCAGGGACCCCGGATCAGCGTTCAGGTCCTGAACGAAGCGATGGTCAATTGCCGACGGAAAGCTGGGCTCAGTTGGGAAGATACCGGAGCGTTTCTTGAGGGTATTAAGTCCTTATGCCCTGTCGAGGGCTTAACGGTTCAAACCCATCAAGTCGGTCGCGCGTTGGCAGAGAAGTACCAGTTATCGGTCTATGACGCGATGATCGTGTCTGCCGCGCTGATCGCTGGGTGCACGACGTTGTGGACTGAGGACATGCACGACGGATTGCTGGTCGAGGATCGGCTGCGCATCGTCAATCCATTTGCCTGACCAGCAACCCAAGTCGCTCCGCCCGTTCCAACAGCATCCTGACGGATGACGGTTGCCAGCTTGTACGTCCCCGTGGAGTCCGCTCACGCATGGCTTCCAACCGGTCGCAGATCGCCTGTAGCGTGATATCCGGGTCCGAACCTTTGATGGCCGCAACAATCGCAGGCAGGCGATCGTCGGTTTCGCGACGTCCAGCGCGTCCAAGCACTTCATCGGGCAGGAACCCGTCCCGCACATATGCTTTCACGGCGCGGAGCAGGCGGCTTTGCGTCCAATGGCGGCTGTGGGGTAGGGGGCCATTGATAATCCGCAGAACGTCTTCCCATGCCATATCGGGGCGCAAGCGGCGCACATGTGGCACCCAATCCTGCGCGGTTTCGTTCAGGCGCGCCATGTAGCCGTCCTGTCGTGCCAACCGCACCTTGCGCAGTGCGGCGGGGTCCTTGGTGCGAAGCCCGGGATTGCCACCAACGCGAGCTTTGGCGCGTGCCGAGGCAAGGCCCGCCTTGGTACGCTCGCGGATCAGAGCGCGTTCGAACTCGGCCGCGGCGCCCAGAACCTGCAGCGTGAACTTTCCTTGAGGGGAGGCGGTGTCGATTGGATCCTGCAGCGAGCGGAAGAACGCCCCCTTGCCCTCCAGTCTTTCGATCACCTCAAGCAAGTGCGACAAAGACCGCGCAAGCCGGTCGATCCGCACGACGACCAGCGTGTCGCCCTTACCAATCCGCTCCAGCACACGTGCAAGCACCGGTCGCGCCCGATTGCCACCTGAGGCGTGCTCTTCAAAGATCTCTATGCAACCCGCAGATTGAAGGGCCTCGGACTGGGGCAGGGGGGTCTGATCCTCTGTGGAGACGCGCGCATAGCCTATCAGGGGCATGGAAAAGAGCCGTTTGCAATTTTATATATTGCAAATAAACGACCGTTTGTAAACGATTGCAAGCAAGTGTTCTCTCGTCGTGCTGATGCACAATCCCTTGGTTTCCTTGCGCTGAGCGCGATCTGAGAGGTTCCGCCGACGGTCGCGCGCGCGAAATATGCAAAGAGAATGGGCAATGGCCACAAAACCGCTTGGGTAATGTGCTTAATATTAGTATTTTGCGCATATGAAGCCGCAAACATCTACTTTTCTTGATGATTTCGACGACCCTCTCGTCATGACGGAGGAGGAAGAAGATGCTCACGAAGACGATCTCTGGTTTCTGCCAGGGCCACTCGAGGATGAACCGGATGATTTGCCTCCCGGGCCTCGGGCGGAACCGCCTGACACTGCTGTCATCGAAGACTGGGCAAAGGCAGAAAGCGTTCACGCTGCGCGACTGGCAGGAGTGGCTGGACGCCTGGGAGCTCTGGATGACCGGCTGCTGCGTGGCCCGGCAGGGTGGCGGCATCGCCTCGCTCATATCGAGGCGGCGGACCTCAGCTGGTTTGCAGGGGATCGGGTGAATTGTGATCGTCTGGCGCTCTGGGTATCGATGCGGCTCTCGGGCGCACAGGATGACCCAAATGCCCTGGCAAGAGTTGGATGGGCTGTTCGGCGCCTGACAGGCGGTCCTGAACCAAAAGGTGACTTGGCCGCCTTCCTGGATCGCCGAGATCCTGACAACATTGAAGACAGCACTGAGCGTTTCGAAGATCGCTCGGGCGGATGGCTGGACGTCATGGCAGCTGCGGGCGACTTGCATCCAATCACGCGGTCTTGCATGGGTTTTCATCTCTGGAGCCTGGCGGGCCTCGGACGGCACGGCGACCAGATGGAAGCCGCCGTCACCGCGTCCAGGATCGCGGTCAGCGACGGAAGCGGCGCCATCTTCGCACCGCTCGCTATGGGCGGGGCAGGGGGGCTGCGTGCCACGGGCTTGCCACCCGAACGCCTGGCCCGCTGGTTGGATGGGATGAGCAGTGCGATTCTGAAGGCGATGCGAACACTTGACGATATTGAATCGTGGACCTGGAGGGCAGAAAACTCCATGGAACAATTATCGGGCCGTACGCCGGTCGCGTTGCGCAAGGTCTTCACAGAGTGGCCGTTGGTCTCTGCCCCAATGGCTGAGGCCATGACCGGAGCCAGTCGCGCCGCCGTCCAGCGCAATCTGGCATGGATGGAAGCGAGCGCTTTGATCTGCGAGGTGACAGGGCAGGGGCGTTACAGGATGTGGAAAGCGACAGGCTGACAGATCGTCCAGTGATGGATGGTAGAGATTGCGGTAGGATTTCAATGGTTTGAGCGACGTCGTGTGCAGCACATGTTCATGTTGTGATCGCGTGATATCGTGTCCCGTCGCACACTTTAGCAATCCGCCCTCGTAAGCCGGGTCCCGTGCAATGATGTGGACTGCTGGTGAACGGAATGGCTTCGCCTTCACGCTGGCCTGCTACGTGTTTACGCAAACGGAAAACAGTGGCGTAGCTTGGGTGCGACGCGGCGCGGGCTTGCCCAAGCAAAGGACCACTCATTCCGCGTCGATGAGCACGGGCCTTCCATCCTCGCGCCATTCCGGCAGACCGCCTTCCAGTCGCCGCGCGTTGAGCCCGTGGCGGCGCAGCGTTGCGACGGCCTGGTGGGCGTAGACGCAGTAGGGGCCGCGGCAATAGGCGACGATCTCGGCGTCCAGCTCGAGCCTGGGGAGGATCTGCTCTAGCTGCGCCAGAGTGGCGTTCAGCGCGCCTGGAATGTGGCCTGCAGCGTATTCGTCTGCCGGTCTCACGTCGAGCACGGTGACGGAGCCTTCCGCGAGCCGTGCGGCGAGGTCCGCGCGGCTGACCGGTTCGGGGGCGTCCTCGCCGCCCGAGAGGCCCCGCAGGATGCGCTCGACCTGCGCGAGGTTCCGCTCCGCAACGATGCGCAGAAGGTCCATCAGTTGAAGCGTCTTCGCGTCGGTCAGTCGGTAGATCACCGCCTTGCCGTCTCGGCGGCTGGTGGCGAGGCCCGCACGGCGGAGCTGCTGCAGATGCTGCGAACAGTTGGCGATGGTGAGGCCGGTCTTTTCCGCAAGCGCTTCCACACCGCGTTCCCCTTGCGCCAGTTGTTCGAGAAGCGACAGCCGGGCCGGAGCCGACAGGGCGCGTGCGACGAGTGCGTATTCTTCGAGCAGAGCCAGCTTCGGGCTGATTGACACGGGACGTCTCCAAACGGTAGATCATTCAAGCGATGGATTGAATAATAGCGAGTCCTTCGCGCCCCACAAGCCCCAAGGCCCGCGCCCTATGTCCGAGACCATCCTCGCCGCCGAACCGACCATCCGCCTTGTCGCCTTTCTCGGCGTCCTGGTCGCCATGGCGCTATGGGAGGTGGCGGCGCCCCGCCGTCGGCGCGAGATCCCGCGCGTCATCCGCTGGACGAACAACCTCGCGCTCGTGGTGCTCGACACCGCGATCCTGCGGCTGACCTTCCCGATCATCGCCGTCGGGCTCGCGGTCATGGCCGAAGAGCGTGGCTGGGGTCTGTTTAACAACATCGACGTGCTGGTCTGGGTTGCGGTTGTAGTCTCCATGCTGGTGCTCGATCTGGCGATCTACCTTCAGCACGTGATGTTCCACGCCGTGCCCGGGCTCTGGCGGCTGCACCGGATGCACCACGCCGATCTCGACTTCGACGCAACCACGGGGCTGCGCTTTCATCCCGTGGAGATCCTCATCTCGATGGGGATCAAGCTGGCGGTGGTCGCGGCCCTCGGTCCGCCCGCCGTCGCGGTGCTGATGTTCGAGGTGATCCTCAACGCCACAGCACTCTTCAATCACGCCAATATCGACCTGCCGCGCCCCTTGGACCGTGTCCTGCGCCTGTTCGTCGTGACGCCGGACATGCACCGCGTCCACCATTCCGTCGATCCGCGCGAGACCAACTCGAATTATGGCTTCAACCTGCCGTGGTGGGACCGGCTGCTCGGCACCTACATCGCCCAGCCCGCCAAGGGACATGAGGGGATAGAGATCGGCATCGAACAGTTCCGCACCCGCCGCGACCTCTGGCTCGACCGGATGCTGGTCCAGCCCTTGCGCGGCCCGGCCTCGGGCCACGCGCTGGACCCACGCATCACGGCGAAGGAGCGCGTCGAGTGAACCACCTGATCCTTCCCAACGACCCACCCTATGGCACCGAGCGCAGCTTCAACGGCCTGCGCATGGCCCACGCGCTGGCCAAGAACGACCCTGAAGCGGACATCACCGTCTTCCTGATGGCCGACGCGGTGCTCTGCGCCAAGGCCGGCCAGAAGACGCCCGATGGCTACTACAATCTCGAGCGCATAATCGGCCGCGTCCTTACCGCCAGGGGGCGCGTTCTGATGTGCGGCACCTGCATGGATGCCCGCGGCCTCGCCGAGGGCGACATGATGGAGGGGACGAGCCGATCGACCATGGACGAACTCGCCCAGGACACGCTCGTCGCCGACAAGGTGCTGGTGTTCTGAGGCCGGCCAAGAAAACAGAAAACCGAAACGGAGGAACCCCTGGATGACCCTGAAACACCTTGTGGCGGCAGCGACCGTCGCGTTCGGGCTGCACACAGCGCCCACTCTGGCGCAGGACGCGGCCATCGACGCCATGCAGGAATACATGATGTTCTCGGAATACGAGGCCGGCATCATCCTGCCCCAGCAGCTCGACCAGACCGTTTTTGAAGCCGCGCTCTTCGTCGACACCCGCGACGCGGGCCAGTTCGAGGAAGGCACGATCCCCGGCGCGGTGAACATCGAGTGGCGCGAGGTGCTCGACCGGATCGACCAGATCCCCGAGGACCGGATGACCATCCTGTTCTGCAACACTGGCAGCCTGTCGGCCCAAGCGGCCTTCGCGCTGCGGGTGGCAGGGCGCTCGAACGTCGTCGTCCTGCAGAGCGGCTTTACCGGCTGGCAGCAGGACGCGGCCTACAGGCCCTGACAGAGCGGTCTTGGCCGAAATTTCGTTCGATGCCTTGCGGGCGTCCCCTTGGCGAATGCCGACTGGTACCGCCCGAACTGAGCTCAACAAGTCGCCAAGGTCACCGCAGGTTTCGAACAATCATGTTTCTTGAGGCGGCCGGTGGTGTCAGCGACCTTCTGGAACGGCGAGATGGCCCTGTTTCCTTGGCCGCACGTCCTCGAGTGCTGCATAGAACGCGGGCAGCACCAAAAGGATCAGGACCGTTGCGGCAAGCAGACCGAAGACCACGGAGATCACCAGCGGCTTGAGCGTCTGGGCCTGGGTCGAGGTCTCCAGCAGCAGCGGTGCCATCCCCATGATCGTGGTCGAGACCGAGACGAAGATCGGGCGGAACCGCGACCGCACAGCCTCGCCAGCAGCCAACGCGGCGGACAGCCCCTCGGCGCGACGGGCGTTGATGACGCCGACCAGCAGGATCGCGTTGTTGACCACGATACCCGCGAGCGAGGCCGCCCCCACCAGCGACGGCATGGAGATGTTGTAGCCCATCAGGACATGCCCCCAGATCACGCCCAGAAACGCCAGCGGGATGGTGATCATCACGATCAGCGGCTCGACATAGCTGCGGAACTGGAAGCTGAGCACGATGTAGATGCCCACCAGTCCGATCAGAAAGCCGCGCAGGATCGAGGCGACGGTTTCGGCGGAATTCGCGGCCTGCCCGCCGATGTCAAAGCCAAGGCCGGGGGTGGAGGCTGCCAGATCGGGCAGGAAGCCCTCGGCCAGCCGTGCAGTGATCGCGTCGGCATTGCCGATGCGCCCATCCACATCGGCCGAAACGGTCAGGGTGCGCAGCCCGTCGCGGCGTGTGACGGTGCCCCAGCCGCGCACCTCGGTTATCGTGGCGATGCTCGACAGCGGCACGGTGCCGCCACCGGGCAGGGCAATCTCGAAGAGGTTCAGGTCGGCGCGGGTGGTGCGGTCCTCATCGGCCAGCCGAACCTCGATATCCCAGGCCAGATCGCCGCGCCGGATTTCCGCAAGCTGCGTGCCGAGGAAGCCCGCGCGAAGCTGGCCTGCCACATCCGTGGCGGTCAGCCCCAGCGCCTCGGCACCCGGCGAGAGGCTCAGTCGCAGCTCCGGTGCACCCGGACGCAGGTCGACAATCGCGTTGCGCACACCGGCATAGGTTTCAAGTTCCGCTAACATGGCACGACCTGCCGCCTCCAGCGTGGCGAGGTCGGGATGGGTCAGGCGCAGTTCCACGGCAATGCCCTGCGGACCGATTCCCGGCTCGGTCAGGATCAGCGAGGACACTCCCGGCAGAGGCCCGATCTCTTCGCGCCAGAGCGTGACGATCTCGTCGAGCGTGCTGGTGCGCGTCTCCGCGCCCAGAAGGTCTACCGCGACGGTGGCGACATGGGCGCCGGTCTCGCCCGCCGAGAGGTTGCGGCCAAGCCGGGTGATGCGGCGGATGACAAGCGGTTGCGCCTCGGGCTGGTCCGGGGTGAGGCGGGCGTTCACGCGGTCAAGGGCCGCCTCGACCTGTGTGACGGCTTGGCCCGTGCGCGCCAGCGGGGTGCCGGCAGGCAGCATCAGCCGCGCCTCGAGCACGTCGCCGTCGATCTCGGGCATCGCCTCACGCTTGACCACACCACCGCCCAAGGCGCCGACCGTCAGGATCAAGGCCCCGATGGCCAGCCCCGCGACCAGCCAGCGCCAGCGGATCGCGGCATCGGCCAGACGGCCCACACCGTGCTCGCGCAGTGCGTCGAAGCCAGCATCGAAGCGGAGGCGGAACCGAGATGGGGCGGTATCCTTCATCCCGCCTTTCAGATGGTGGGGCAGGATCAGGAACGCCTCGACCAGCGAGGCGGCGAGTGCGGCCAGCAGGACCACCGGCAGGACTTCGAGCACGGCACCCAACTCGCCCGCCAGAAAGGCCAGAGGCAGGAACACCGCCAGCGTCGTCAGAAATGACGAGATCACGCCGGGTGCCACGGCGGCCACACCAGCCGCCACGGTCCCGACCGTGGCTCCCTTGGCGGCGTGTACAGCGATGGAATCCGCGATCACGATGGAATCGTCCATCACGATCCCGATCGCCATCAGAAGCGCCACCAGTGTCATCATGTTCAGGCTGAGCCCTGTCAGCGCCATCCAGACGAAGGCCCCAGCAAAGGCCACGGGCAGGCCCATTGCGGCCCAAATCGCAAAACCGGGTCGGAAAAACAGGCTCATGACAGCGACGACCAGCACAAGGCCGATCACCCCGTTCTGCACCAGCATCACCAGCCGGTCGCGGATGATGGATGTCACGTCCTGCACCACCTCGACCATGATCGTGTCGGGCAGGCGTGCGGTTTCCTCGGCCACCAGCGCCGCGACCCCGTCGAGCACGCGCAGCGCGTCGGCATCAAGTGCCTTGGCGACGTCGATCACGATGGCCGGGGTGCCATCGACAAGGGCGCGGTCCTGCGGCGGCTCGAAGCCTTCTTCGATCACGGCTACATCTCCTAATGTCAGGGTCGCGCCATTCGGCAGGACCAGCACGGGGATGGTCGCAAGGGTGATTGCTGTATCGCGCTCGGCGGTGAAACGCAGGGTCAGGTCAGCGCCTGGACCCTCCAGCGTTCCGGCGGGCAGGTCGATGTTCTGCGCGGCGATGGCGGCGGCCAATGCGGCAGGCGTCAGGCCGTGGCTGTCGAGCACGGCGCGGTCTGTCGTGATGGACAGTGTCCGGGCGCCGAGGCCCCCGCGCGTCACGCGCGCAACACCCGGCAGGGCAGTCAATTGGTCCGACAGGCCGTCGGCATAAAGGTCCAACTCGCCCAGTGGCAGATCGCCCGAGATGGCGACCGAGGTGACCGGATCGGAGCGGTGCAATTCGCGCACGACCGCAGGATCGGCACGGTCAGGGAAGCTGTCGATGGCCGAAACCTCGGTCCGCAGTGAGTTGACGAAACGCAGCGCGTCATTGCCCGGCGCCATGGTTGCCACGGCCCGCGCGCGGCCGGTGTGTGCGGTGCAGGTGAAGGTTTCCAGCCCCTCGACACCCTGCACCCCGTCCCACAGCGGCGCGCAGATCGCGCCTTCGACATCCTCGGCGGCAGCGCCCCGGTAGGGCACGGTGATCTCGGCCTCGACAGCGCGGAAATCCGGGAAGGTTTCGCGCAAGAGACCCGGCGCGGCAAAGGCCCCGGCGGCGAGGAACAGCAAAAGCAGCAGGTTGCCCGCCGTCGGGTGGCCGGTGAACCAGCGGATCATTGCGCGGCCTCGATTGGCGTCAGGGCCATGCCGGGGATGGCCGGGGCGATGTCGTCGATCACGACGCGGTCGCCCGGGGCGAGCCCATCGGTGATGATGACCGAGCCGTCTTGTGCAAAACCGGCGGTGACGGGGCGCAATTCCAGCAGGTCGTCGGGGCCAAGGATACGCACCATGTCGCCATGCAACGCCGCCTCGGGGATCGCGATGAGGCCTGTCATGGAAGCGCCCGAAAAGGAAAGCTGCACCTGCATGTTGGGCACCAGCGGCAGGCGGCGGGGCGGGTCCGCGCCCTCATAGGGGTCGTCAACCCTGACGACGACAGGGACGGTGCGCGCGCGGGCATCCAGCGCGCCCTCGATCCGAGCCACATGGGCGGTCCAGATCTGTGTCGGGTCCGACAGCGGGCTGAGCGTCACCTCGATCTGCGTGGCGGGCATGTCGCGCATCATGTCGGCAAGGGTGATGCCTTCGGGCGCATCTCCCAGCAGGCGGCGAAAGCTGTCGATTGGCAGATGGGCCACGACTTCGGCCGCTGCGATCCCGTCGCCGCGGATCACCACCTGACCGGGGCTGACGGTCTGAAACAGCTCCGCATTTACCTCGGTCACGCGCATGTCGAACGGCGTCGTCAGGGTCGTGCGGTCGAGCGCGCGGCGCGCGCGGTCGATGGCGGCCTCGCTGCGTGCGACCTGCGCCGCGATCCTCTCCTCGCGCGATGGGATCAGGGCGAGCGTGTTCTCCAGTTCCGCGACCGTGCGGCGGGCCAGAAGCGTGGCACGCTCGGCCTCATCGACGCGCGATTGCGGAACTGTGGCCTGTTGGGCGAGGGTCCGGGTGCGCGTCAGTTCGGCCTCGGCCAGCGCCAGCCGGGCACGTTCCAGTTCGAGGATGCGGCCCGTGTTGGCCGCCTCGGCGGTCAGTTGTGCGGTCTCGGCGGCAAGTGCTGCCAGATCGGCCTGCGATTGCGCCAGCGCCAGTTCGTAATCGGCGGGGTCGATGCGCAGAACCTCGGTCCCATCGGGGATCAGGCGACCGGGCTCAAGGTCGGGGTGCCGCCAGATCACCTCGCCCTGCACCTCGGCCACGGCGACCCAAGTGTCGGCCGCCCGCAGGTTACCCCACGCCGTGGCGGTCGGGCGGATATCCTCAACCGCGACGGTCATTACCCGGACGGGCAGGGCGGGCGCGCGCCCGTCAATCTGCGCGGGGCCGGGGGCCGAGGCGATCATCCAGACCGCTGCGGCGATCCCAAGAGCTATAGGCGGCACGGCAAGGAGGGGGGCGAGGCGCATGGGACTCAGCCCTGTGCCCGGCGCATCCGCGCCAGCGTCCCGTCACGCAACACGAATTGATGGTAGAGCGCGCCGACCACATGCAGAGCGATCAGCGCCAGCAGGACGATCTTCATCACGTTGTGCCCCTGAGCCGCCGCCTCGACCCCGCCAAACCACGCGACCGAGCCGCTGACGGGCATCAGGATCATCAGCGCGTAAAGGCCCACATGGGTGAGCTTGGCGAGGATGCCCTGCAGCTTGCTCGCGTCGATCGCCGGGGGCACGCCCCGCCGGGTGCGGAGCGTCAGCCGCCATAGCGCGAAGATCATCACCAGCGCGCCGCCCGCCACATGGGCCAGCACGAGCGGGTCAAACCCGGCCTCCAGCCCGTCGGTGATGCGGTCCCAGGCAGCCGACATCGCATCCTTGAAGATGTATTGCTGCGCGATCAGCGCGAAGACGAGCCAATGCAGCGCGATCTGCAGGCGGGAATAGCCGGTCGGGGCGGTTGTGACGGGCATGGCGGGGGTCCTTTCGATCCGGGCGCGCGACTCGGGATAGAGGTTGCGGTTGTCAACAGTATATGTTAGTTAGTTATAACTAACAAGAGGTGATGCATGTCGGGCCGTCAAAGCGCGGAAGAGCGAAAGGCGCAGATCGTGGCTGAGGTTCTGCGACTGGCCGATGAAATCGGCCCGGACCGGCTCAGCACCACGGATGTCGCGCGCGCCATAGGCCTCAGTCAGCCTGCAATCTTCCGGCATTTCCCCACAAAGGGCGCGCTCTGGTTGGCGGTGGCGGAGGATATCGCGGACCGCTTGCAGCGTGATTGGGTCGCAGCCGAGGGCGGGGCCAGCGAGCCGCATGCGCGCCTGAAGGCGCTGATCGGTGCGCAACTGACGGCCATATCCGCGACGCCTGCGCTGCCGTCTATCCTGTTCTCGCGCGAGTTGCAGGTGGACAATCAAGCCCTGCGCGACGTGTTTCGCGGGCTTCTGGGCGCGTTCCAGAGCCGCCTTGTTGCCGTGATCAATGATCTTCAGGCCGCGGGCGACCTGAAGCGCGACGTCAGCCCGGAGGATGCCGCCATCCTGCTGACATCGCTGGTTCAGGGTGTCGCCATCCGCTGGACGCTCGGCGCGCGGGGCTTTTCGCTCCCGCAAGAGGGGTTGCGATTGTTCGACGTGCAGTTGGCGCTGCTAAACGCTCAGGAGGACGTTTGCGATGAAAAAACAGGATAGACTGCTGCGCATTACGGGTGGAGTTGCGATTGCCTTCGGCCTTTTGACGGTTGTTTCTGGCGGCACCACGCTGCTTGGTGCGCTCGAGATGGGGGCGGTCGTCCTGTTCGTCTTGTGGTTCAACACACTGGCTGGACTGGCGTATGTCGTAGCGGGCCTGGGTCTGTGGCAGGGGCGGCGATGGGCCTATCCTCTGTCTCTCGCGATTTTCGCCGCAACGCTGCTGGTCTTTGTGGCCTTCGGTCTGCATGTCGCCCAGGGTGGAGCCTTCGAGATGCGCACCGTTTACGCCATGGCCCTGCGCAGCGCGGTCTGGGGCGCGATCGCGCTGATGGCCCGACAACTGCTGACCCGTCAGGCGTCTTCCGGCAGATAGACGCAATCGGCCAGGGTGCTGCGGTTTAGCTCGTCGATGAAAGCCGCCTCGGCATGGGCCAGCCGAGCCTTCAACCGGCAGTGCGGGGTCAGGGTGCAGGCGTTGGTGTCGGAGGCGAAACACTCGACCAGTGCCTGATCGGCCTCCAGCACCGCCACCACATCGCCCAAACGGATGTCCTCGGGCGCGCGGGACAGCATCGCGCCGCCGCCGCCGCCGCGCCGGGTTTCCAGAAGACCTGCCGCGGCAAGCGCCGAGATCACCTTGGCCAGATGGTTGCGTGAGATACGGAACTCGGCGGCAAGGTCGGCGGCCGTGAAGGCGCGATCGGGGGTGCCCGCCATGCGCATCAGCACGCGAAGCCCGTAATCTGTGAAGGACGTGAGGCGCATGGTCGCGCTCCTGATTTGGTATTTACAATGCGTATTACCGGAGTTTAATCGGTAAATCAAATACCAATTCAATTCGACGACTCATCGCAAAAGGAACGTGCCATGCACGACGATGCCACCGCCACCGCTACCCCAGAAGCGCCGCAGGAAACCGGCGCCCTGATCGACCACATCCTGACCCATTATCACGAGATGCACCGGGCGGATCTGGCCTCGCTCGTACCCTTGGCCGAGCGTGTCGAACAGGTTCACGCCGATGATCCGGACGCCCCTACGGGTCTCGCCCGTGCCCTGGCCACGCTGGCGCGCGAGATGGAAGACCACATGGCCAAGGAAGAGCTGATCCTGTTCCCGGCGATGCGCGCGGGCGGCGGGGCGGGCATCGAACACCCGATTGCGGTCATGCGCGCCGACCATGACGACCACGCCGCGACCATCGCGCGGATCCGCAAGCTGACAGGTGATCTGACACCACCAGAACATGCTTGCGGGTCGTGGCGGTCGCTTTATGGCGGCACGGCGACGTTGCTTGATGAACTGGCCGCGCACATTGCGTTGGAGAACGACGTGCTATTCCCCCGGTTCGAGACCGCAAGGTGACCAAGGGCGGGACATATACCTCGCCGCCTTGCATGGCTGGAGAGGTATGCCCTTCGTATTTCGACCCGCTTGGCGTTCATCCCGGGCAGGCGCGCGATGTGGCGCGCCTGCCGACGATCTTTCCGCAACCCCATGACATCCCGCTCGACCTGATCCTGACCGAGGACGGCTCCGCGGCAACAAGGCCGGACTCAAGGACACACAGATGACCACCACAACCGAACAGATGCGCGCCTGGACCGGACCCGCGATCCTGACCTTCGGGTTCCGCCCGTTCTTCTTCGGCGCGGCGGTCTGGGCAGCGCTGGCGATGGCACTTTGGGTGCCGATGCTGTTGGGGCACCTGACGTTGCCCACCGCTTTCGAGCCCGTGTCATGGCACGCGCATGAATTCCTGTTCGGTTATCTGGGCGCCGTCGTCGCGGGGTTCCTGCTGACCGCGGTGCCAAACTGGACGGGGCGCTTGCCGATCGTCGGTTGGCGTCTCGGGATGCTCGCGGGCCTTTGGTTGGCAGGGCGTGTGGCGGTTGCGGTCTCGGGCGGCATGCCTGCTTTGCTGGTAGCCGTGGCTGATCTCGCGTTTCCGGTTGTATTTGCGCTCCTGATCGCGCGGGAGATCGTGGCGGGCAAGAACTGGCGCAACCTGATCGTGCTGGCGATGCTGGGGGTCTTCATCATCGGCAATGCACTTTTCCACTGGGAGGCGGCAGAGGGCGACTACGCGGCCCATGGCTACGGCCTGCGGCTGGGCCTCGGGGCGGGCATCATGATGATCGCCTTCATCGGCGGCCGTGTGGTACCGTCCTTCACCCGCAACTGGCTGGTGAAACGGCGCAGCACCGCCTTGCCCGTGTCGCCGATGCAGTCCTTCGACAAGGCGGCGCTGGCGGCACTTCTGGTGGCGCTTGTGCTATGGGTCGTCTTGCCTCTCGGGACGCTGACCGGGCTGGCGCTTGCGCTGGCAGGCGTGTTGCATGCCCTGCGATTGGCCCGTTGGGCCGGGCACCGGACCTTGGCCGAGCCACTGGTGACGGTGCTGCACGCGGGCTATGCCTTCGTGCCGTTGGGGGCCTTGGCGCTGGCGGCAGAAATCCTGGTGCCGGGGGCGTTCGGGATGGCGGGTGCGCAGCATTTCTGGATGGCGGGCGCAATCGGGTTGATGACACTGGCTGTGATGACGCGCGCGACGCTGGGCCATACCGGGCAGGCTCTGACGGCGGGGGCGGGCACGGTCGCGATCTATCTGGCCCTGGTCCTGTCCGTCTTTACGCGGGTCGCGGGCGGCGTAGTCCCCGAGGTCTCCGGACCGTTGCATACCGTGGCCGGGCTGTCGTGGATCGTCGCCTTCGGGGGCTTTGCCGTCATCTACGGTGCGCTCTTGCTGCGCCTTCCCGCGGCCAAGCGGGTCTGAGGCGCGCATCGATGGGATGGTTCGAGTTCGCCCTGGCCTATGCCGTGTTCTTCCTGTCACATTCCTTGCCCGTGCGACCGCCACTGCGGCCCTGGCTTCAGGCGCGGCTTGGCGCTTCTGGCTTCACAATCGCCTACTCCGCCCTGTCGCTCGCGGCGCTGGCTTGGTTGATCGCGGCGGCGGGTCGCGCGCCATATGTGGCTCTTTGGGACTGGGCGCCATGGCAGGTCCATGTCCCCCTGACGTTCATGGGGCCGGTCTGCCTGATCCTTGCGCTCTCCATCGGCCGGCCCAACCCGTTTTCGTTCGGGGGTGCACGCAACGACCAGTTCGACCCGGCACGGCCCGGCATCGTCCGGGTGTGGCGTCATCCGCTGCTGCTGGCGTTGGCGCTTTGGGCGGCGGCCCATGTCGTGCCCAACGGAGATCTGGCCCATGTGATCCTGTTCGGCACCTTCGCCGCCTTCGCGCTGCTGGGAGGCCGACTGATCGACCGGCGCAAGCGCCGCGAGATGGGGCCGGAGTGGCAACGGATGCGTGATCGCGTGGCGGATGCGCCGTTCCTCTGCCTGCCTGTCTCGTGGCAACGTCTCGCGACCCGAATGGCGATTGGAATTGGCCTTTATGTTGCGTTGCTCTGGCTCCACCCATGGCTTTTCGGCGTCGACCCACTTGCATGAAGTTGTCGGCTACGCTGCGGAACGAGGCGACAAGCGATGCCGACTATGGTATGAATTCAAGGATAAACTTGGAGGCGCGTCGTGCTGAAATTGGACAGCGATACTCTCACCATTGAAGCCTTCGAAAAAAGAATGCGGTTGCGTCGGCGCATGTTTGCAAAAAGCGGAGTGAGCTTGGCGGCTTTGCATGCAGCGCAGGATTTGGAAAGCGTCGCGCGACACAGTGTCGAAACCTGCGTTTCCTGCAATGCGGACGAGACTTGCGGACGTTGGCTCGACAAGACCGCAGACGGTGGCAAGCCGCCGGGGTTTTGCCCCAACCATCGACTTATCGAAGACCTGCAAAAGGAAGAGCGGTTGCGTCCCGAGGCCCGGTGACAGACCGCTCAGCCGAACGGAGTTCTAATCCTCGATATCTTCGATCCAGGTCTTCGCGGCGACGGCACGGGGCAGGCCAAGCGGGCCGATGGCCAGCATCGCGACCTGCATGATCGCCTCAGCCTCAATCCCCTCCGATATGGCGCGCCGGGTGTGGGAATGCACCGCGCCTTCGGAGCCCGCGCCAATCGCGAGGGCGAGTTTGACGAGGCGCTTCTCGCGGTCTGTCAACGGGCCGCAATCGGCGGTCGCCTTGCCCAAGGCGGCGTAGGCTTTCCAGACACTGGGATATTCCTCGGCGAGATCTCCGGCGGCGCCAGGCATGGATTTTGTCATCTGTCAGTCCCTCAGGTTGAAAAGTCATCAATCAGTGGATTTGGTTTCGCAAAGCGCTCAAGGTCCGCCTGATTGTCGATGGAGATGCGGGTGCCGGTCACGGTCACGCCATAGGGCTGCAGCCCCTTGAAGGCGCGGCTGAGATTTTCAGGGGTCATGCCCAGCACAGAGGCCAGGCGCCGCTTCTCGAAATTCAGCTCGAACGCAGCCCGGCCGCCGGCGTGCCGTTGTTGCCTGAGCAAGTAGTTCGCGAGCCGCTCGAGCGAGGTTCTGAGTTTCAGATCCTTCTGCGCCTTGATGACAGAGCGATAGCACTGCGCCAGTTCCGTGACGATCGCACGGGCAAAGTTGCTGTCGGCGTCGAAGATCGCGCGAACGTCCTGACTTGGGATCAGCGCGATCCTGCTTTTCTCGAGCGTGCGGGCCGACATTAGGTAGGGCGCATCCTTGATGGTCGCGGCAAGAATGAAGGTCGAGATCGGGCGGACAGTCGCCATGCTGGTATCCCGCCCATTCCAGGCCGAAAACAGATCCACCGAACCCGAAATGACGATATGAAGAAAATCGCTCGGTTCTCCTTCAGTGATCAATTCGATCTGCGCAGGGAAATTCTGCACATAGGCGCCACGCATCAAGGACGTGAAATTATCATCCGCCATCTGCGCAAAGAGATCGAGTTTTCGAATATCCCGGTATTCTGAATCGGGCATTTCGTCCCCCCTGACTTTGCGCGCTTAACAATTGTCAGCAAATCAATTGATAAATGTCAACCCACCAGTTGACATTCGCCGCTTTAACCTTGATCTGCCACCGCGCACTGGATGACATATTTCTGTAAGCCATTTATTTCGCTAGTATTTTCCCAATTTTGTGATCTAGATCAAGTCACGAGCGTCGTTGTGGCGTCAGGTCTGGCACTGATCCCCACGCAGGGGTGAAAGACTTATTTTGCCGGAGACCCGCCATGCAGACCGTTGCAACAGCCTCACGCGCCGATCAGACACGCGCCCTGAGCTTGAGCACGATCGCCTTTACCGCCTGTTTCGCGGTCTGGACGATCTTTTCCATCATCGGTGTCGCCATCAAGGCCGAGCTTGGACTGAACGACACCCAGTTCGGCCTGCTGGTCGCGACACCGATCCTGACCGGATCGGTCACCCGCCTGTTTCTCGGTGTCTGGACCGAGAAATACGGCGGACGGCTGGTGTTCTCCAGCCAGATGATCCTGACCGCGCTTGCGACCTGGGCGCTGACACTGGCGGACAGCTACATCATGTACCTGATCGCGGCGCTCGGCATCGGCCTCGCGGGTGGGTCGTTCATCATCGGCGTGGCCTATGTCAGCCGGTGGTATGACGCTGGCCACCAGGGCACGGCGCTCGGGATCTTTGGTGCGGGCAACGTCGGCGCGGCGGTCACCAAGTTCGTGGCCCCCTTCGTGATGGTCGCCTATGGCTGGCACGGTGTCGCCTATGTCTGGGCGGCGGGCCTCGCGATCATCGGCGTGCTGTTCTTCCTTCTGGCCAAGGACGACCCCGAACTGGTTGAACGCCGCAAGACGGGCGCCAAGGCCCCGTCGCTCGCCCAACAGTTCGCACCGCTCAAGAACCTGCAGGTCTGGCGGTTCTCACTCTACTATTTCTTTGTGTTCGGCGCCTTCGTAGCCCTCGCGCTGTGGATGCCGCACTACCTGATCGACGTCTACGGCATCGACGTGCGCTTCGCAGGCATGGCGGCTGCCTCGTTCAGCCTCTCAGCTTCTCTGTTCCGGGCCTATGGTGGCGTGCTGTCGGACAAGTTCGGCGCGCGCCGGGTCATGTACTGGACCTTCGGCTTTTCCCTGCTGTTCCTGTTCATGCTGAGCTACCCGCCGACGGACTACGTCATCCAGGGCAAGGACGGTGCCATCGCCTTCTCGACCCAGATGGGTCTGTGGCCCTTCATAGTGACGCTGTTCGGCTTGGGTTTCTTCATGAGCCTCGGCAAGGCAGCTGTCTTCAAGCACATCCCGGTTTATTACCCGGGCCATGTGGGCGCGGTCGGCGGGCTTGTCGGCATGATTGGGGGACTTGGCGGGTTCGTCCTTCCCATTGCCTTCGGTGCGCTGCTGGACCTGACGGGCATCTATACATCGTGTTTCGCGCTGCTCTTCGGACTGGTCGCCATCGCGCTGAGCTGGATGCACCTGTCGGTCCGGGCGATGGAGCGTGCGGCGCATGGCGAAGTCCTCGACGCGCTGCCGCAGCTGCCCGAGATGCAGGACATCCACCATCCCGAACGCACCGCCATGCCGCGCGTGCTGGAAGATTGGCGGCCCGAGGACGCGCAATTCTGGGCCGAAAAGGGCCGCGCCGTCGCACGCCGGAATCTCTGGATCTCGATCCCGGCGCTCCTGCTGGCCTTCTCGGTCTGGATGGTGTGGTCGGTGGTCGTGGCCCGTCTGCCCGCCATTGGGTTCGACTTCACCCCGGGACAGCTTTTCTGGCTGGCGGCCTTGCCCGGCCTTTCGGGCGCCACGCTCCGTATCTTCTACAGCTTCATGGTGCCGATCTTCGGCGGGCGGCTGTGGACGACGCTGTCGACCGCCTCGCTGCTTCTGCCCGCGATGGGCATCGGCTATGCGGTGCAAAACCCCGAGACGCCCTACCTGATCTTCCTCGTCCTGGCCCTTCTGTGCGGGTTCGGCGGCGGCAACTTCGCGTCGAGTATGGCCAATATCGGCTACTTCTTCCCGAAGGCCGAAAAGGGCAACGCGCTGGCGCTGAACGCGGGTCTTGGGAACCTCGGCGTCTCGGTCATGCAGTTCCTTGTGCCCATCGTCATCACGGCGGGTGTGTTCGGAGCCATCGGCGGTGAGCCCGTGACCCTGTCCGACGGTGGGCAGCTTTGGATGCAGAACGCAGGCTTCGTCTGGGTGCCCTTCATCCTTGCGGCGACCATCGCGGCCTGGCTGGGCATGAACGACATCGCGGACGCACGCGCCAGCTTTGCCGACCAGGCGGTGATCTTCGGACGCAAGC
Source organism: Roseovarius litoreus (assembly GCF_900142765.1). Classification (GTDB taxonomy): domain Bacteria; phylum Pseudomonadota; class Alphaproteobacteria; order Rhodobacterales; family Rhodobacteraceae; genus Roseovarius; species Roseovarius litoreus. The sequence continues at coordinate 28,280 of NZ_FRCB01000011.1, read as the reverse complement.
AGAACTGGCTGATGTGCATCCTCTACACCGGCACCTTTGGCAGCTTCATTGGGTATTCAGCCGGCTTCCCGCTGCTGACGCGGCTGGCCTTCCCGGATGTGAACGCGCTCAACTACGTGTTCCTTGGGCCGCTGGTCGGTGCGCTCAGCCGCGCCGGAACCGGCTGGATCTCGGACAAGTTCGGCGGTGGTCGCGTGACCTTCTGGACCTTCGCGCTGATGATCGTGGCCACCTTCGGCGTGATCACTTTCCTCGGGCTCGGATCTTTCATCGGCTTCTTTGCCTGCTTCATGGCCCTGTTCTTCCTGACCGGTGTTGGCAATGCCTCCACCTTCCAGATGATCCCGGTGATCATGGGACGTGAAATTCCGCGCCTGATGCCGCAGTTGGGCGTCGAGGAACGCAAGCGGCAGATCGCGATGGAATCCGGGGCCATCGTGGCCTTCACCTCGGCGATCGCGGCTTACGGCGCCTTCTTCATCCCCAAGGCCTACGGGACGTCCATCGCGATGACCGGGTCCGCCGTGGGGGCGCTCTGGGGCTTCCTGATCTTCTACGTCATCTGCGTCGTTATCACCTGGGCGGTCTACACGCGCCCCGGCGGCCTTCTCCACGACATCGAACATGGCCGCACACCGCAGGGCACCGCAGCCCAGCCCGCTGAATGATCCAATTGAATTCCCGGGCGGCGCAGTCCGCCGCCCGCACCCAGACACCCGAAAGGACAGCCCAATGAGCCATCTGCTCGACAAACTGAACTTCTTCCAGAGCAAGGAACTGGAGCAATTCTCGGACGGTTGGGGTCAGACCACCCGCGAGAACCGCGACTGGGAGGACACCTACAGAAACCGCTGGCGGCACGACAAGATCGTCCGCTCGACCCACGGGGTGAACTGCACCGGGTCGTGTTCCTGGAAGATCTACGTCAAGTCCGGCATCGTGACTTGGGAAACGCAGCAGACCGATTATCCGCGCACCCGGGCTGGCCTGCCCAACCACGAGCCGCGCGGCTGCGCGCGGGGAGCGTCCTACAGCTGGTATCTCTATTCCGCCAACCGCGTGAAGAACCCGCTGATCCGGGGCAGCCTGATGCGCGCCTGGCGCAAGATGCGCGAGACCATGACGCCGGTCGTCGCCTGGGCCGCGATCCAGAACGATCCAATCCTGCGTGCCTCCTATACCAAGACGCGCGGCAAGGGCGGGTTCGTGCGGGCAAGCTGGGACGAGGCGACCGAGATCGTCGCCGCCGCCAACGCCTATACCGCGAAGACCTACGGTCCAGACCGCGTGTTCGGCTTCTCGCCGATCCCCGCGATGTCGATGGTCAGCTATGCCGCGGGCTCGCGCTACCTGTCGCTTCTGGGCGGCACGGCCATGTCCTTCTACGACTGGTACTGCGACTTGCCCCCCGCTTCTCCCCAGACTTGGGGCGAACAGACCGACGTGCCGGAATCGGCCGACTGGTACAATGCCGGGTTCCTGATGCTTTGGGGCTCGAACGTGCCGCAAACCCGCACGCCTGACGCCCATTTCTATACCGAGGTGAGGTATCGCGGCACCAAGTCCGCCGTGGTCAGCCCCGACTATTCCGAGGCGGCCAAGTTCGGCGATATCTGGTTGAATCCGCAGGCCGGCACCGACGCGGCGCTGGCGATGGCAATGGGCCATGTGATCCTGCGCGAATTCCACCTCGACCGGCAGGCCGCGTATTTCGAGGACTACGCCCGCAAGTACACGGACATGCCGATGCTCGTTCGGCTCGACGAAAAGGACGGGCACCTCGTGCCGGGCCGCATGCTGCGCGCCGACGATTTCGACGGCAATCTGGGCGAGTCGAACAATCCCGACTGGAAGACCGTCGCCTTCGACGAGGCATCGGGCAAGGTCGTCGCTCCCAACGGGTCGATCGGCTTCCGCTGGGGCGAAGAGGGAAAATGGAACCTTGAAGAACAGGCGAAAGGCGCGGAAACCAAACTGCGCCTGAGCCAGATTCTCGATGGCGACCACGACGAGGTTGTCGGCGTCGACTTCCCCTTTTTCGGCGGCGCGGCCACGGGCGACTTCGTCAAGTGCGACCATCCCGAGGTGCTGACCCGGAACATCCCCGCGCGGAAGGTCAAACTGGCCGACGGCAAGGAAGTGCTGGTGGCCACGGTGTTCGACCTCTTCTGCGCCAATTACGGTCTCGACCGGGGCCTTGGCGGTGACTGGGTGTCCAAGGATTTCAACGACGACAGCCCCTACACCCCGGCCTGGGCCGAGAAGATCACCGGCGTGGCTGCTGAAAAGATAATCGCGGTCGCGCGGGAGTTCGCAGGCAACGCCGAAAAGACCCATGGCAAGTCCATGGTCATCCTCGGGGCCGGTCTGAACCACTGGTACCACATGGACATGAACTATCGCGGCATCATCAACATGCTGGTGATGTGCGGCTGCATCGGCCAGGAGGGCGGCGGCTGGTCGCACTACGTGGGGCAGGAAAAGCTGCGCCCGCAGACCGGCTGGCAGCCGCTGGCCTTCGCGCTGGACTGGAACCGTCCGCCGCGGCACATGAACTCGACATCCTGCTGGTATGCCCATACCGACCAGTGGCGCTACGAGACCCTGCGGGCGGGCGAAATCCTGTCGCCCACGGCGCCCGACGGCGATTGGGACATTTCCCTGATAGACTACAACATCCGGGCCGAGCGCATGGGCTGGCTGCCGTCCGCCCCGCAGTTGAAAACCAACCCGCTGGAGGTCTCGAAAGCTGCCAAGAAGGCGGGCAAGGAGATCAAGGACTACGTCGCCGAACAGCTGAAATCCGGCGATCTGGAAATGTCCTGCCAGGATCCGGACGCCCCGGAAAACTGGCCGCGCAACCTGTTCGTCTGGCGGTCGAACCTGCTCGGGTCTTCGGGCAAGGGACACGAGTATTTCCTCAAGCACTTGCTCGGTACCGATCACGGCGTGATGGGCAAGGACCTGGGCGAGGAAGGCGGCGTGATGCCGAAGGAGGCCGTCTGGCATGACGAGGCGCCGAAGGGCAAGCTCGACCTGCTGGTCTGCATCGACTTCCGCATGTCCACGACGGCGGTCTATTCCGACATCGTCCTGCCGACCGCCAGCTGGTACGAAAAGGACGACCTCAACACCTCGGACATGCACCCGTTCATCCACCCGCTTCAGGCGGCGGTGGACCCGGCCTACGAGTCGAAGTCGGACTGGGAGATCTTCAAGTCGATCGCCCGCAAGTTCTCGGAAGTGGCACCCGAGGTTCTGGGTGTCGAAACCGATATCGTCCAGCTTCCGCTGCTGCACGACACCCCCGGCGAACTCGCTCAGGCCCATGTGAAGGACTGGAAGAAGGGCGAATGTGACCTGATCCCGGGCAAGACCGCGCCGAACTATATCGCGGTCGAGCGGGATTATCCCAACCTCTACAAGAAGTTCACCTCGGTCGGTCCGCTGCTGGAGAAACTCGGCAACGGCGGCAAGGGGATCACCTGGGACACGAAGGTCGAGGTGAAACACCTGTGCGACTTGAACGGCGTCGTCCAGGACGAAGGCGTGTCAAAGGGCCACGCGAGGCTGGAAACCGCCATCGACGCGGCCGAGATGATCCTGATGCTCGCGCCCGAGACCAACGGCGAAGTGGCCGTGAAGGCGTGGGAGGAGTTGGAAAAACCCACCGGTCGCCACCATGCCCACCTGGCCGAGGGCGCGCACCACACCAAGATCCGCTTCCGCGATATCGCGGCGCAACCGCGCAAGATCATCTCCAGCCCCACATGGTCGGGGATCGAAAGCGAGGAGGTCTGCTACAACGCCGGCTACACCAACGTCCACGAGTTGATCCCGTGGCGCACCCTGACGGGCCGCCAGCAGCTCTATCAGGATCATGAATGGATGCGGGCCTTTGGCGAGGGCTTCGTCAGCTACCGCCCGCCGGTCGACCTCAAGACCATCACCGCGGCCGTCAACAACGACGCGGCCGAGGGCAGCCCGCACGTGGTGCTGAACTTCATCACGCCCCACCAGAAATGGGGCATTCACAGCACCTATACCGACAACCTGCTGATGCTGACGCTGAACAGGGGCGGACCGGTGGTCTGGATGTCCGAAGTGGACGCGCAGAAGGCGGGCCTTGTCGATAACGACTGGGTCGAGGCCTACAACACCAACGGCGCGTTGACTGCGCGGGTGGTGGTGTCCCAGCGGATCAAGCAGGGGACGCTCTTCATGTACCACGCTCAGGAAAAGATCGTGAACACCCCCGGCTCGGAAAAGACCGGCAATCGCGGCGGCATCCACAACTCGGTGACCCGCGCCACGCTGAAACCCACGCACATGATCGGCGGCTATGCGCAGCTGTCCTACGGCTTCAACTACTACGGCACCGTGGGCAGCAACCGCGACGAGTTCGTGATCGTGCGGAAAATGAAGAAGATCGACTGGCTCGACAAACCCGCAAGCCGGTCCGCAACCCAGAACGTGGAGGCAGCGGAATGAGAGTTCGTGCGCAAATCGGCAAGGTCCTGAACCTCGACAAATGCATCGGGTGTCACACCTGCTCGGTTACCTGCAAGAATGTGTGGACGACGCGCGAAGGCGTTGAGTACGCGTGGTTCAACAACGTCGAGACCAAGCCCGGCACCGGCTATCCGACCGACTGGGAAAACCAGAAGCGATGGAACGGCGGCTGGGCACGGTCCGCCAGCGGCAAGCTACATCCCAAGCAGGGATCGAAGTGGCGGATCCTGGCGAACATCTTCGCCAACCCGTCGATGCCCGAGATCGACGACTACTATGAGCCGTTCGATTTCGACTACGACCACCTGAAATCCGCGCCCGACATGACCGCGTTCCCAACCGCGCGGCCGCGTTCGAAGATCACCGGCGAGCGGATGGAGAAGATCGAGAAGGGCCCGAACTGGGAGGAAATCCTCGGCGGTGAGTTTTCGAAGCGGTCGGCCGACTACAACTTCGAGAACGTGCAGAAGGAGATCTATGGAGAGTATGAAAATACCTTCATGATGTACCTGCCGCGGCTCTGCGAGCATTGCCTCAACCCGACCTGCTCGGCCTCCTGCCCCTCGGGTGCCATCTACAAGCGCGAGGAGGACGGCATCGTCCTGATCGACCAGGAGAAATGCCGCGGCTGGCGGATGTGCATCTCAGGCTGCCCGTACAAGAAGGTCTATTACAACTGGGATACCGGCAAATCTGAGAAGTGCACCTTCTGCTATCCGCGGATCGAGTCCGGCCAGCCGACGGTCTGCTCGGAAACCTGCGTCGGCCGTATCCGCTATCTGGGTGTGATCCTTTATGACGCCGACAAGATCGAGGCGGCGGCCAGCGCCGAACGCGAGACCGATCTCTACGGCGCGCAACTGGATGTGTTTCTCGATCCGAACGACCCCGAGGTGATCGCCGCGGCCCGCCGCGACGGTGTGCCAGAGGACTGGATCGAGGCCGCTAAGGTCAGCCCGGTCTGGAAGATGGCGATGGACTGGAAGGTGGCCTTCCCGCTGCACCCCGAATACCGGACGCTGCCGATGGTGTGGTACATCCCGCCGCTTAGCCCGATCCAGAACGCCGCTCAGGCGGGCCAGATCGCGATGAGCGACCAGATGCCCGACGTGCGGTCTCTGCGCATCCCCGTCAAATACCTCGCCAACATGCTGACGGCGGGGGACGAGGAGCCCATCGTTCACGCGCTGGAACGCATGTCCGCGATGCGGCTCTACATGCGGGCGCTCAGCGTGGATGGCGTGCGGGACGAGGCGATCGCCGCCCGTGTAGGTATGTCGGGCCGGGTTATCGAGGACATGTACAAGATCATGGCCATCGCCGATTACGAGGACCGCTTCGCGATCCCCACGGCGCACCGCGAGCAGAACGAGCATGGCGCCGACATCCGCGGCGGCTGCGGCTTTACCGATGGCAACGGCTGTTCCACCGGCGAGGCCGGCAAGACCACCTTGTTCGGCGGCAAGAAAAAGAAATTCGCCCTTCCGCAGGAGACCTTCTGATGATGGACCGCACACTCAAGGCCCTGTCGCTGATCCTGAGCTATCCCTCGCGGGAGCTTCAGGAGGCCATGCCCGAAATCGGGGGCGTCATCGCCGCCGATCCCCGCATCGCCGCCGACACACGGGCTGCGCTGCGCAGGTTGACCGATGGCTTTGCAAAGGCCGACCTCTACGACCTGCAGGAAAGCTATGTGATGCTCTTCGACCGGTCGCGGACGCTGTCGCTCAATCTTTTTGAGCACGTCCACGGCGAAAGCCGCGACAGGGGCGGCGCGATGGTCAGCTTGATCGAAACCTACCGGGAGGGCGGGTTCGAGCCCGCCACCTCGGAACTGCCGGACCACCTGCCGGTGTTGCTGGAATTCCTGTCGACGCGTCCCTTCGCAGAAGTGCAGGAGACTCTGGCGGACGCGGCGCATATCCTTGATGCTCTCGCGGCCCGCCTCGGGCGGCGCGACAGCGGGTATGCTGCTGCGTTCGCCTCCCTCTTGCAGCTTTCCGGAACCCGCGCCGACGCGGAAGCGGTGGCCGACATGCTGGCCCAGCCGGATGATGACCCGACCGACCTCGCGGCGCTTGATGCCGTCTGGGAGGAAACCGAGGTTACATTCGGCCCCGATCCGAACGCAGGTTGCCCGCAAGTCCGCGACATGCTCGCGGCGATGGACAAACCGACCCCGAAACCATTGAACAGGAGCGCATGAAATGTTCGGCGACTTCGACATCAACTTCGTCATATTCGGGGTCATGCCCTATGTCGCGCTGACGATCTTCCTCGTGGGGTCGATCGTGCGCTATGAACGGGACCCCTTCACCTGGAAAAGTTCCTCGAGCCAGCTCTTGCGCCGCAAGCAGCTGATCTGGGGCTCGATCCTGTTCCATGTCGGTATCCTGACCGTGTTCTTCGGCCACCTCGTCGGTCTGTTCACACCGATCTGGGTGCTGGATGCGATCGGCATTCCCTATGCGCTGAAGCAATGGATGGCAGTCCTGATCGGCGGACCGGCCGGGATCGCGGCCCTGATCGGCTCGACCATGCTGCTGCACCGTCGCCTCGTCGATCCGCGCATCCGGGTGACATCGACCTTCCCCGATGTTCTCATCATGGTCCTGATCTGGCTGCAGCTGGCTATCGGCCTTCTGACGATCACCCAGACGCTTCAGCACATGGACGGGTCGGAAATGGTCCGCTTCATGACCTGGTCGCAGAGCGTGGTCAGCTGGAACATCAACGCCTGGGTCACGGTGGTTGACGTGCACTGGCTCTACAAGCTGCACATCTTCCTCGGCCTGATCATCACGGCGCTGTTTCCCTTCACGCGGCTGGTGCACATCTGGTCGGGCTTTGCCGCTCCTTTTCGCTACCTGCTGACGCGGCCCGGCTACCAGATCGTGCGCTCGCGTCGGCATCGCCCGCTCGAAGACCGCCGCCGCGCCTATGACAAGGTGCAAGCCAAGCGCGGTCCCACCTCCACGACGCCAGCGGAGTGAGCCAGATGAACGTGGCCCTGTTTCCCGATGTCGTCGTGAACAATGAGACCATCCCCTCGGCGGCAATCGCCGCCGAGGCCCAGAACCACACTGGCCCGAAGGACAAGCCGGGCATCGCCTGGCGCAAGGCGGCGCAGGCGCTGGCCATCCGCGCACTGCTGTTGCAAGAGGCGAAGCGCCGGGGGTTGACGCCCGACCCGCTGGAACTGGCGCCAAGCCGCTTCGAGACCGAAGACGAAGCCCTGATCCGTGCCCTTCTGGATGAAGCGCTGGAAATCGAGCCGATTGCCGAGGACGCGGTCCGTGCGGAATGGCAAAAGGACCCCGACCGTTACCGATCCGCGCCGCTCTGGGATGTCTCGCATATCCTGTGTGCCTGCGATCCGCGCGACGACGCCGAACGCGCCATGGCCGAGGCGCGGGCCCTTGCCCTGCTGGCGCGGCTTGACGGTGATGCCAAAGGGTTTTCCGCCGCTGCCCGTGAAAGCGATTGCGGCTCCAAGGCTTCGGCTGGGCATCTGGGCCAGCTTGGCCCGGGCGACACCGTGCCCGAGTTCGAAGCGGCGTTGCGCACCCTGGCCGAGGGCGGCATCAGCCCCACACCCGTTCTCTCTCGGCACGGCTGGCACATCATCCGCCTGAACGCCACAGCACCAGGTCAGGTTCTGCCCTATGAGACCGTCCGCCCCAGAATCGCGCAGGCGCTGGAAAAGGCGGCCTGGGCGCGGGCATCACGGGACTTCGTCGAATCTCTGGCCCAAGGCGCACAGATCACCGGCGCAAGCCTTGCGCCGATCTGAACCACGCGAAAGGACGTGTCATGCAACCGTCAGAGCCATTGCTGCGTGGGAGCGGTGATAAACCGACAAGCCCGAGCCTGCTTGCAAATCCTCTGGATTTCATCAGTGAAGATCACTTGCGCGAACGTCAGATTTGCGCAGTGATCGACGGGCTGGCATCGGCGGACGCTCTCGATCGCCAGGCAGCGACAACGGTGCTGCGCTTTCTGAACGAGGAATTGAACGTCCACCTGCGCGACGAGATGGAAGATCTGTTCCCGCTTCTTGCCCGGCGCTGCACGGAGGAGGATGCGATCGAGGGTGCGATCGACCGGATCAGGGCTGATCAGGATGAGGCGATGCGTCTGTTGCCTGAAGTGCGTGCGATGCTGGCTGGTTGCCTCGACAGGGGGGCCGATCTGACCGCCAAGGAGCGCGCCGTGTTGTCCAGGTTTGCGGGGCACGTGCGCCGCCACCTCGTTGCCGAAAACGCGATCCTCCTGCCGATTGCCCGCGCCCGGCTGACTCGGGCCGATCTGCAGACCCTGTCGAAACACATGCGAACGCGGCGCGGGCTGCCAGATTCCCCGGAGACGACCGATGCTGAATGATCTTCTGGCGCGCAACGTGGCTTGGTCGCAACAACGTCACGCCGAGGAACCCGACTATTTCACCCGCCTTGCGGCCCTTCAGGCGCCCGAGTTCTTCTGGATCGGCTGTTCGGACAGCCGGGTTCCGGCCAACGTGGTCGCGGGGCTCGATCCGGGCGAGGTATTCGTCCATCGCAACGTCGCCAACATCGTTCATTCCTCGGACATGAACCTGCTCTCGGCGCTGGAGTTCGCGGTCGATGCGTTGCATGTGCGCGAGATCATCGTTTGCGGCCACTATGGCTGCGGCGGGGTCAAGGCCGCGACCGAGGATCTGCCCCATGGTCTGGCCGATCACTGGCTCGAGCCGATTCGGCGTCTGGCTCGCGCTTACGCGGTCGATCTGGGGCGCGAACCCGATCTCGAAGGACAACGTGACCGACTGGCCGAACTGAACGTCGTCGAAGGGGTTCGGCGTGTCTGCGAAACGCCGATCCTTCAGAGGGCATGGCGTCGCGGAGCCGATGTCCGCGTGCACGGCTTGATCTACGGGCTCAAGGACGGGCGCCTGCGAGATCTCGATTGCAGCATTGGGCCCGGGCACTTCCAGGCTGCCCAATCCACACAGGAGGCAGCACAATGACCATCCATCAAGCCATCGCGTCACCGGGCTGCGGCTGTGACAGTCAGGACATGCTTCACGCGCTGATCAGCATCGACGAGGCGCTTACCCGGATTGCGGCGCACACTGCACCGGTCGGTCGGACCGAGGCCGTGTCGCTCGACCGCGCCTTTGGCCGCATTCTCGCTCAGGCGGTCCGGTCCCGATCCATGGCACCGGCTTTCGATAATGCGGCGATGGATGGCTATGCGATCGCGACATCGGCCCTGACTGGCCCCGGACCCTGGGTGCTGCCGGTCGTTGCGCGCGTGCCTGCCGGACAGGCGGTGACGACACCGGTTGCCGGAGCCGTGGCGGCCCGGATCTTCACGGGCGCGCCAATCCCAAGTGGCGCGGACGCTGTCGTGATGCAGGAGGATGTACAGCGTGACGGGGACGTCATTCATCTGTCGCGCCGACCTGAACCGGGTTTGAACATTCGCCGTGCGGGCAGTGACATGGCCAGCGGCGCAACCGTCCTCGACAAGGGGCAGAGGCTCGGCCCGAGGGAGATCGCCGCCTGCGCCGCCGCCGGCGCGGGCATCCTGCGCGTTCGGCGCAGGATGCGCGTAGCACTGCTGGTCACCGGTGACGAGGTTCGGCGCGCCGGAGGCGCCCGCGAGGCCGCCCAGATCTGGGACGTCAACACGCCGATGCTGACGGCAAGCCTTGCCTGTGCGGGCGTTGAAATCGTGGCCTCTGCCCATGGTGCTGACAGTCTTGCAGGGCTTGTCCGTCAATTGGGCGACATGGCGTCGCAGGCCGATCTGGTCATCACCACGGGCGGTATCTCGGTGGGCGAGGAAGACCATGTGAAGCCGGCCGTCATGGCATTGGGCGGCGAAACTCTGTTCAGCGGCGTCGCGATCAAACCCGGCAAGCCGGTGTCGGTCGGGCGCATCGGCAAGGCGCACTGGCTTGGATTGCCTGGCAACCCGGTATCGGCCTTCGTCACATGGCAGGTCTTCGGACTGGCGCTGATCCGTGCCCTGAGCGGCGAGGGACCCATCCCAACCCGGCGCCATGTCGTGACCGCAAGCCCAATCCGCCGCAAGCCCGGGCGCTGCGAACTCCGACCCGTCACTCTGGCCGGTTTTGATGCAGAGGGTCGCGAGATCGTCAGTTTCGAGGATGCCACGCATTCCGCTCGTGTCGGACTGCTTTCCCTGGCCGACGGGTTGATGTTCCTGTCGGCCGACGCCGAGAGCCTGCCAGCCGGTGCGCTAGTCGAATTCCAGCCGTTCTGCCAATCCTGAGGAGTCCAGATATGAAACTTGCCTACACGATGGCGCCGGGGCGCGGCGATACCGACCTGGTTCTTGAACGGCTGGCAACCGACCTCGCGGCTCGCGGTCTCAGATGTTGCGGCACTGTCCAGATCAACAGCGAGCGCTGTGATGCCGGCCCCTGCGACATGGACGTGCGAGTGTTGCCCGATGGTGCCGTTCTGCGCATCAGTCAGGACCTCGGCCCGCAGGCGCGGGGGTGTCGCCTCGACCCAACCGCGCTGGAAACGGCGGTCGGGTTGGTCGCGGCCGATCTCTCATCCGGGGCGGACCTCCTGATCGTCAACAAGTTCGGCAAACACGAGGCCGAGGGACGAGGGTTCCGCAACGTGATCGCCGAGGCGATCGCGATGGACGTTCCCGTTCTGGTTGGTCTCAATGCGCTCAACCGACCGGCTTTCGAGACCTTCGCGGAAGGGCTGGCAATCCAGCTGCCGCCCGAACCCGAAGCACTGATGGCGTGGATAGACGAGGTGACCGCGCCGGCTCACGAACTGGTCTGATTTTGGCTGATCGCCGGGATCTTTTATTCGTCTTTCTGAGGTGAAAAGGCTTCCGTCTACACCGGACACTCAGGCATAACCATGGAGGTTTAGGCATATGCCCAAGCACGTGCTTATGTCTGACTATGAGATCATCACTGATGGCGGCCGCCGGCGCCGCTGGAAGGCTCCGGGGAAGCTGCTGATCGTCGAGGAGACCTTGGAGGAGTGGGCAGATTTACCATAGCCCTGAAGAGCTTAACGTCCGCCTATGTGCAAAACACGTGCAACTTGAGATCAAAGCGCAGCACCAAAGGCTTAGGGTTACATTTTACATAAACTTCATTATGCGACTTTATACTTAGCGTTGCGATAGTATATTATTGTATGTATGCTGAACTCCTATCACGGAGGCTCCACAGCATGCGCCATTTACTCAAGAAGCTCCTCCCCTCGGTCGCAGTCGCTTTGACCGTGACAGGTTCTTCGCTGCCAATACCTGCCCGCGCGCAGACATACCCGATCGATTGCGCGATCCTCTTGTGCCTGTCTGGCGGCTGGCCTGCTTCCGTCCCTTGCGCCCGAGCCCGCGCCGAATTTATCCGGCGGATTACACCTTGGCCGGTCGAACCACCGCTGCAAATCTGGCGCTGTCCCATGGGCGCCTCCTACGAGAACGATCGGTTACAAAACAACGCTGGCGGCATCTTTGATGCCTTGTACCGAACGGACAGCCGTCGACCGCTTCAATCCTTGCTAGTAGATAATCTCGTTCCCACCGACCTCGCCCTGCGGCTCGTTCAGGACCGCGCGGACATCGATATCAGCGGGCCAGAGTTCAATTTCGTGCGGTCCATCCGCGTCTTCGATGTACGGTATGCACGACAGCACGAGTCCGGGCGCGATGGGGATTGTAACCGAAGCGCGACCGTGGTCCTCGGCACCTACGGGACCCAAGGCGATTTCTCATGGCAGCGATCTTCGATAACTGCCATGCCCGAGGCCCATGTGGGACTTGAACGTTGGGGCGAGCATTGCCCTGGCATTTATCACCGATCCGTCTTCGTCGATTGGCGTGACTATGACGGCAACTACGGGTTCGAGCAGGTGAACTACTGACCTGCCGCCACGTAGATTTGTCATGGAAGACGGCTTCTTTGGCTTGCACGACCGCACCGCATACGCTTCGCGGTCCACATGCTGTTTGGCGTTTAGGCAAACACCGCGGGTTCGCTCTGTTCACCCGTCGTCGCTTCTTCCGATCCTCGTCAGCGCATCGAAGTCGATTTCTTGCTTCTGTTCGTCACTTATATCCGGCCGGGTTTCCGATACCGGCTGGGGCCCTTGGACGTCCCACATCACCGCATGTGAGCCTGTACTCCAGCGATAAACCCAACCAACAACACTGCACCCATCGGTACCGATCAGATTGGCGATCGCGACGCCCTCACCCCTATCATCGTTCACTGTTTACTGACTTCCTGCACTGTGGCGCTGCGAATTGCGGCGTGGGATTGCAGAGCGTTCACTACGACCGCGCGCCGGGCTTCTTTGATGTTGGCTACCTGGTCCTCGATGAGGAAATGATCATCAGACCGGGAAAGTGGGTTCCCGTGTTCTCAACAATTCATTGGCTTCAAATCCTGTGGTCGGGCTCCGTGGCGGCTTCAACGATCGCCAGAACCTCGAACGGGTCAAAGCCGATGGCGCGCGCCAAGACGACCAGCTCGACAACGTCGACCCGGCGCTGGCCGCTCTCAAGGCGGGCAATAAGGGACTGGTGGCATCTGAGCCTGTCTGCCAGGTCTTTCTGACCAAGGCCCGCTTTGACACGGGCGTCGACCAACGCCTGACAGAGTGCCACTTGTCCCTTGCTTCTGATTGTCTTTGCCACGCGTCACATACCTTTTGTGACGTCGCTAGCGGATGAAATCTGTTATCTAAAAAGTAGATATATGAGGGTGTTATCGGCGTCTGGTTTCCATGGGCTGCAAGTCTGATGCTCCCGAGGTTGCCCATCAATCCCCTACCAATTGTAGAAATCGGCCGTAGTCCTCACTGACCTCCCTCGCTTCCTCGAACGCGCGGGCGCGTTCGCCGTCGAGGCACCGGAAGTAGCTCTGGATATCCTGAATGTAATCTTCGAAGTCCCCGCGGATGATGTCCGCATAGTCCCGCGCCGCCTGCGAATCGCTTGGCAGGAAAGGACGGACCGGGGCGAAGCAGGATTCCGCCAAAACCGGCCCAGGAACGCAGATCAGAAGGGCCATAGCTTGCAATGGGAGCAGGCATGTCAACCTTGGGTTTCTCAAACCTGTTATCTCCTTGATCGCGGACACTGGCCGTGACTAGTGTTTGCGTAACCAAACTACAGCTAAGGCACGATATTACATCTTGCGGTTGATAGTATACTATCGTAACTCTGGGCTTCAAGTAGGAATGCCCGGGATTGCGCCATTGGAGAAAGCGTGAGCCGGGCCATGAACTGGGACATCGAAGCACCAAATGTGGTTACGGAAGCCAGGTTCCGCGAGCTCGTGGAAAGCGGCTATAGCGCAGAAATCCTGTGCCAGGAGTCGGCACATAAGAAGGGCCCCAGCTATTACGGGGTCTGGATCATGCGCGTTGTCTCTGATGACGGGGTGGAAAAGCTCCTCGTCACCGCCCGCACGCGGACGACCTACAACGATATCAAGATTCGCGAGTTCAAGACGATCTCCGGCGTGGTGTCTTTCTTCATTGGCCTTGGCTTTGCACATGTCGACCTGCCGCTTAAGGCGGGTACAAGCCGCACGCATAAACTCGCCCCGTCAGACAAAGCCCCATCAGACAAGGCCGCTGACAACTAACCTCGTCTGCCTCTGGCTGGTCGCAGCACCTGCCTCAGCGCAAATGGTCCTGGTCATGGAGGGCGACGGATCTCTGACCCCATCCCGGTCTCAGAGCAGTTTTGCTCGGAACTACAATGATGGCATCGGTCAGGGATCGGCTGCCGACGAACTTGCGATTTTCGGCAGCGATGAAACTGTGCCAGAGAGAGAAGCGATGCGCTTTGCAGCCCGTGTCGGTCCGGCACCCCTGCCCCGCGCCGATGTCCTCTCCGGGATTCAGACCACGGCCTTGCGCTATGCCGGCCATCCCGGCCTGCGTCGCGCGGGGCTTTCCGTGACGGATTGGCTGGCTCTCTATCGGGCCAATATCGAGGTTGAGAGCGCCTACCGGCAGGATGCGATTTCAAGTGCAGGTGCCATTGGCCTTGGTCAATTGATGCCAGAGACGGCGCGTGATCTGGGCGTCGACCCGCGTGATCCGCTGCAGAACCTCGACGGCTCCGCGCGCTACCTCGCGATGATGCTGGAAACGTTTGGCGATCCAAGCCTCGCGCTCGCGGCCTACAACGCCGGACCCGATGCGGTCCGCCAGTATGGCGGCGTTCCCCCCTACCGAGAAACCCAGAACCACGTGGCCCGCGTCATGGCCGTCGTGGCCCGATTGGAAGGATCAAATTCATGATGTCCCAACCTTTTTGGAAATCATTCCTCAAAACACTTATCGGCAATGTCACGAGAGCGCGCAGCGCGGCAGTGCATTGGCGATACCGCTTTTTCCAAACAAGTTGGTTTTCAAACCTCTTTGTCGCCTCGCTGGCGCTATTCCTGTTCATTGCCGAGCCCGCCGTTGCACAGAGCATCGATCTCTCCCCGATCCAGAGCTTGTTGCAGGGCATTGTCGATGCGCTGACCGGACCTCTTGGTGTGGTCATCGCCACACTCGCGGTCCTCGGCGTTTTCTTGAGCTGGTTCTTCAACATCATCGACCTGCGCCAAGCGCTTTGGGTCCTCGTGGGCATCGCCGGTGTTGCGGCCGCCCCCACCATCGTTGCCGCGGTTTTTGCCGGTGGCTGAGCGCGCGCCTCTATTTCTCGGCCTCGTGCGCCCGCCCAAGCTTCTGGGCCTGCCCATCATGTATGCGATGGTCTGGCTCTTTGGCTCGGTGCTCTTGTTCGTCTGGGTCCAGCACATCGGGGTGCTGGGCGTGGCCGCCCTTCTTTATCCGGTACTGTGGAAGGCCGCCGATTGGGACCCGCGTTTCATCGACGTGATGATGACGGCGCTGCAGGAAACGCCACCCACGCGAAACCGCAGCATCCATGGCGGGGACAGCTATGCCCCGTGATGACGCCCGTGATGCTGCGCTCGATGCCCGCACAATGACGCCGGACTGGTACGCGCGCGAGACCCGCCTCGCGCATATGCTGCCCTATGTGAGCCTCGTTGACGACCAGACCGTGCGGACCCGGGTGAACGAACTCTTCCGCTGCATCCGGCTCGAGGGGATCAACAGCTACACGACGGACGATGCCTATCTCGACAAGGTGACGGCGCTTTTTGCCCGCATCGTCGCGCAGCTCGGCCCGGAATTCAGCTATTACGTCCACAAGGTCTCCAAGGCCATCAAACCTGATCTCGACCCCATCCGTGAGGACAGCTTCGCGGGCGAGGTGGACCGGCGCTGGCGCGCGAAACTCGAGACCAGCGGGCTCCGCGACAAAACACTGACGCTCACCGTCATTCACCGCCCGCCTCCGAAAAGCCTCCTGCCGCACCTCGGCCGCAGCGCGCCGGACCGACTGAAGGAGGAGACCCGCAAACGCCTGCAGCGCCTCAGTGAGGCCGTGAACGTCTTCCTCTCGGGGCTTACCGAGCTCAAGCCGCGCCTGCTGTCAGCCGGATCGGGAGAGTTGGTGGGGTTTCTGGGCGCGCTCAACACGGGCACCGAGCTGCCGCTCTATCCGGCCAACACCTACGGCTTTCTGTCTGTCAACGTCGCCAATACCCGCGTGACCTTTCACGGCGACCATTTCGAGCTTTCCGAGGGCGTCGTGGGCCACCGCTACGGCAAGAGTTTCACCATCGGGGAATACTCGGAAGGCACCTCCTGCACCATGTTCGACATGCTGAACCTGCCGGTCGACATGATCGTCACCCATTCCTTCACGCCGATCAATTCGAACCTCATGGCGGGCCGCATCAAACGGCAAAAGCGCCAGATGCAGGCCAGCCAGGACGCGGCCCTCTCGCTCCTGGAAGCCCTCGATATCGCCGCCGATGATCTCGAGGCCAAGCGCCAAAGCTTCGGCGAACACCATATGGTCGTGACGCTCTTCTGCGAAACGCTCGAAGAGCTGCAGACGCTCAGCGCCGAAATCGTGAACGCCGCCGCGACCGAAGGCGTGAAGATGATCGGCGAGCGGGTCGCCGCAAAGGCCCATTACCTCAGCCAGCACCCCGGCAACCAGCCAAAGCGCGTTCGCGCCAGCGCCGTCACCAACCGCAACTTCGCGGATTTTGCGGCCTTCCACCGGACACAGCTCGGCAAACCTGCAGCACTTACCCCTTGGGGCCGGGTCATCACCTATTTGCCCACGCCGGAGCAGAGCGCCTACCGGTTTTCTTATCACGAGCAGGGATCGCCCGACAAAGAACCCACCAGCGGGCATACCCTGATCATGGGGCGGCCCGGGTCGGGCAAATCGGTGCTGTCGGCCTTCCTGATGACCCAGGCCCGTCGCGCAGGGGCGCGGATCTTCGTCTTCGACTACCGTCTCGGTATGGAGATGGCGGTGCGCGCCAATGGCGGGCGCTACGCGTCCCTGAACGCCGGCCAGCCCACGGGCCTCAACCCGCTCTGGACCGAGACCGATGCGCGCGGCACCGCCTGGCTCTCGGATTGGCTCACAACCCTGCTCTACCGCGCCGACAAGCCCCTGACGCCCGCGCAGACCAACCGCATCCAGGAAGTCGTGCGCCAGAACGCGCAGGCCACAAACCCGGCCCTGCGGAACTGGCGGGATTTCGCATCGCTTTTTGTGTCCACCGATGATGGCGGCGATCTGCACCAGCGCCTGCTCGAGTGGACCGAAGACGGCCGCTATGGCTGGATCTTCGGGCAGAGCCTTGAGGACACGTTCTCGCTCAAAGGCGATGTCGTGGGCTTCGATCTGACCGGCATTCTCGACAGCGAGGCCGACAAGGAACGGATGGCGGTCCTGTCCTATCTTTTCCGCCGGGTCGAGCGCGAGATCGAGGACCGCCGCCCCACCATCATCGTGATCGACGAGGCCTGGAAGGCGCTCGACAACGCGTATTTCGCCGAGCGGCTGTCGAACTGGCTGGTGACAGCGCGCAAGCAGAACACCGTCGCGGTGATGATGACGCAATATGCCAGCCAGCTTGAGCGCACCCGGACCGGCAAGACCATCGTCGAGGCGGTGCCGACGCAGATCCTGCTGCCCAATATCCGCGCCAGTGCCTCGGACTACGCCATGCTGAACCTCACGGAGAAGGAGCTCGACGTCCTTCTCAACACGGGCAGCAACAGCCGTTTGGCGCTGATCCGCGACGATCAGGGCTCAATCGTCGTCGATGCCGATCTCAGTGCTCTCGGGCCCAATCTCACGATCCTTGGCGGCATGGAAAAGGGAGAAGCGCTTGTCGGCGCCGATTACCGCGACCGCCCGGACTTCTGGAGGCTTTCATGATCCGTATTCTTATCGCTTTGGCTGCGCTCGGCGCGCTGGCCTCCTGCACCCAGTATCGGGAGCCGCAGGCCAATTGCTTTTCCTTTCTCGCCTCGACGGCAGCGACAGCCCAGGATTGCCACTTCGTACCGCTCGGCGCGCCGGAGGGCGACATTGAAGTCTAGTCTGCCTCATATCGTGGCGCTTTGCCTGCTGCCCGGTCTGGCCTCGTCTCAAGGTGTGCCGACCAATGACAGCGGGCTGACCGCACGGGACATCGTCGAAACTGGTGATCGCGAGGCTGACCTCGCCACTCAAGCCGACAAGCTTTCCGTGCGCGAGCTCATTGCCGAGATCGAACGGGAGCAGCTGGAAACCCTCCAACGCATCCTCGATGCCCAGTCGAGCTTCGGCGGTCAGGGCCTGCCCGCCATGGTCTCGGGGCTGGAAAGCGGCAGCGGCGATCCGGACCGCTCCGTAGAGGCGGTCTATGGCACGGGTGAGATCGATCCAAATCCCGGCGGAGCGCAGATGTTCGGAGACGCTTCCGAGAACATCGAGCAGCTCATCATCCGCGTCGCTCAAGAGACGAGCGGCTTTGCAGGCGTGGGCCGCGCGGGTCTTTCGCCGGTTCAATGGCGGGCTCTGCTGCAGGCGCTCATCTGGCAGGAAAGCCGTTTCACCATCGGTGCTCGCTCGCCGGTCGGCGCCTTCGGCCTCACCCAGATCATGCCTGGCACCGCCAGCGATCTTGGCATCAACCCGGAATACTATGACAGCCCCTATCTGCAGGTGCATGGCGGCGCGCGTTACCTCGCGACCCAGCTCAACACATTCGACGGCGACATCATCAACGCGCTCGCCGCCTATAACGCCGGACCCGGCCGTGTCTTCGAATATGGGGGCGTACCGCCCTTCGCCGAGACCCAGCACTACGTCCAGGTCATCCCCGAACGCTACAATCTCTATCTGAGCCGCATCGGCGGGATCGAAGCGCTCGGCACGATCGATCCGGCGCTTCTCGCCAATGCGAACCTCTCGATCACCGGGCACGGTGCGGCGTTCTATGGCAACAACTCGCCCGCCGCGATCCGGCAGGCCGCCCTGCGCATCGCGGACATCGTCGAGCAGATCTCTGAAACCGAGGATGTACAGGAGAGCATCGCGCTCAACACCTATGCCCGCGCCGAACTCGTGCGCCTCGTCGCGGCCCGCATGCGGCTACAGGCCGCCCGCACTCGCGTGCTCTCCGCCGAAGAGTTGGCTCAGGCCAGTGCCCGTATGGCCGAGGGCGCGTTCATGGAATTCACGATCAGGGAGATAGACTGATGGGACACTTATTCATGAGAACGGCTTTGGCCACGACACTCGGCGTTGGTCTGCAGCTCGGCACTCTCTCCCCTGCCCTCGCACAAGGCGTGCCCGTCGTCGACACGCAGAACATCGCGCAAAATATCCAGCAGCTCCGGCAGATGATCGAAGACGAGATCCTGCAGAACGAGCAGCTGACGCAGCTCCGCGAACAGCTCGCCACACTCACGAACCAACTCGCGGAGCTGCAAAGAACCTACGAAGCGCTCACCCGCCTTGCCGAGCTTCCCGAGATTATCCGCACCGAGATGGAAGATGAATTGAACGGCCTGCTCGATCAGGAGTTCGGCGACATCCTCGCCACCATCGAAGCCATCAAGACAGGGGACTTTTCCGGCCTGTCCGGGTCAGGCGCGGGCGAGATCGAAACCCAGATGGATCGGGTGCTGGCCGATCTCGGATTTGACGATGACACCCTCTCGGAAATGGCCACCAGCGGCAATCCCGGGGCCAACCGCGTGGCAACACAAGCCACGACCGGCGCGCTCGTCTCGGCCGCGGCCCAGAACAGCTATGAAGACGCAGGGCAATCGCTGGAGCGCATCGACCGGCTCGTCGGGCTGATCGATGACATGGACGAACTTAAGGAAAGCATCGATCTCAACACGCGCATCACGGCGGAACTGGCGATCGCGCTCGTCGCCATGTGGCAGCTCGAAGCGGTGCAAACCGTGGGTGACGGCACCGGCGGTGTGATCGATGCCGCCACCATCGCCGAGGAACAGCGGTTTATGGACTTCACGCTGCCCGAGTTGCGGGCAGACTGATCAAGGGTTGTGACAGGTGGCGAGTGAACAGGAAATCATCGAAGAAGAGCTGGTCTATGGTGCGCTGCGCCGCGAACGGCTCTGGCAGCGCCTTGGCCTGATAGGCCTTGTCTTCGGCGTCATCGGCTGCCTGAGCGCCGCGGCTGTCACAATCCTCGATGTCGACCCCCCGCCCGTCGTTGTCCCCTATGATCCCGCTACCGGCTTTGCCCTGCCCGAGGCCTCGGTGGGCGCGACGTCTGTCACGGCCAACCAGGCGATTATCGAGGCGGAGGTCTTCCGCTATGTGACCGATCGGGAGGTCTATAACCAGCTGGACAACGATCTGCGCATACGCAGCGTTCTGCGCCGCTCGGACGGGGCCGCCGAGAGCGGGCTGCGCCAAATCTGGAACAGCGCCAACGAGAATTACCCGCCGACCGTCTATGGCCCCAATGCCCGGCTCGACGTGGAAATCCTCAGCATCAACCGGATCGGCACCAACCGCGCCACGGTCCGCCTGCGCAAGCGCCTGACGTCTATCAATGGCGTTCAGACAGGCCTCTTCACTGCCACGCTTCTCTTCGAGTTCCGCCCCGAGACCCGCCGCTCCATCGATGAGGTCTGGACCAACCCCTTCGGCTTCACGGTCCTCGAATATTCCGTCCGCTCCGACAGATTGGAGAATTGAATTTGTTCCCTGCTCGACTTTTCATATTGCTGATTGCCCTGTTGCCCGGCCTTGCTTTCGCCGAAGCCATCCCGCGTGGCGGGCCCAATGACAATCGGGTGCGGCTGGCAACATATCAAGAAGGTCAGGTCTACCGCCTCAGCGTGTCGCTCACCCATGTGACCACCATCGAGTTCGGCGAGGGCGAAAGCATCCGCTCGATCATAGCGGGCGACACGGAGGGCTTCGAGATCGACGGCGTGCCGGGCGGGCAGGCCTTCGCGATCAAGCCCGTTGCACGCGGCGTCCATACCAACGTGACCGTCTATACCAACCGCCGCAGCTACTACTTCAACGTCCAGGAGACCCGCAGCCCGACCTTCTACGTGGTGCAGTTCCGCTATCCCGAAGACAATGTACGGCCCACGCGTGCCATCGCGGCCCACGCGCCAAACTACAACTACGGTGCCAGCGCACGTACCGAGTTCACCCCGACCCGCGTCTGGGATGACGGGACCTTCACGTATTTCGAATTCCCGCGGAACGCGCCCGTCCCCGCAATCTTTCGCTACGCGAATGGCCGCGAGCGGACGGTCAACACGCAAGCCACCGAGGACGGCGTGATCCGGGTCTCCGGGGTGAACAGGCAATGGGTGCTGCGGATCGGGGACGAGGTGGTCTGTATCGAGGCCACACCGCCTGCGGGGATGGGATCATGAGCGATACTGGAAACGCAGACCTCGAGAAACGCCTCGCTGCTCTAGAACAAGGCAAGGGCGCTGGTTCGCCCCCTGCCCCACGGCGCTCACCGCTGCTCGCTTTGGTCGTCGTCCTCGTGATCGGCGCGGGCGGTGCGTTGCTCTATCTCATGTCCCAACCCGAGGAAGAGGAAGCCCTTCCCACGGCCACGCCGGACGTGTTCCAGAACGAAGGCGACGGGTTCGGCGCCATCGAGACCTTGCCCCCGCCCGAGCCCGAGGTGGTTCTGGTCGCGCCGGAACCGGTCGAACCAAATGCCGAGCTTCTGGCGCAACTCGCAGCTCTTCAGGCCCAGATCGAAGAGTTGCGCAATGCGCCCGAGCCGGTCGTCGAGGAAGACACGGTTGCCGCAGAAGCGATCGATGCGCTGACAGCCCAAATCGCCGCCCTGCAAGCCGCATCGGAAGCCGCGCAGCAGCAGTTTCGCGATGAGCTAACGGCGCGCGATCGCGAGATGGAGCAACTCCGCATGGACCTCGAACTTGCGCAGCTCGAGGCCAACCGCCCACTTCCCGCACCCACCGGGCCCACCGAGGACGAGTTGCGCGCGCGGGAAGAAGAACGGCTGCGCCGCGAGGAAGAAGCACGACGGCTCGCGGAACTTGAACGCCGCGCTGCTGAGGAGCGCGCGTTTCAGGAACGCCGCATCACCTCGCCCACCATCGCCTTTGGCGGCACCTCTGGCGCAAATGAGACGGCTCTGACCGAGCGGACCTTTGGCGAAGTGACGGATTTCGTTCTGAACGGCGCGCTGCCCACTTCGGTGACACAGGCAGAAGTCATCGCCAATCCCTCCAACACGATCATCCAGGGCACCATGATCCAGGCCGTCATGGAAACCGCGCTCGACAGCTCCCTGCCCGGCCAGACCCGGGCCGTTGTTTCCGAAGACGTGTTCAGTTTCGATGGCGCGCGCCTCCTGATCCCGCGCGGGTCCCGTCTTATCGGGCGTTATCGCTCCGGCGTCGATATCGCGCAGCGCCGGGTCACCATCGCCTGGGACCGGATCATCCTGCCCGACAATCAAACCATCCAGATCAGCTCCTTCGGGGGAGATGAACTGGGCCGCTCAGGTGTCACCGGCTTTGTCGATACCCGCTTCGATGAGCGCTTCGGCTCGGCGGCGCTGATTTCGCTGATCTCCGCCGCGCCAAGCGCCGCTGCAGCAAATGTTCAGGACGAGACCACGGCGGACGTGCTCGAAGACGTGGGCGACGATCTTGCCGATGCCACGGACTCTGTGATCGGAGACTACCTCTCCATCGGTCCCGTCATTTATGTCGACCAGGGCGCCCGCGTCACGGTGATGGTCGACCGCGATCTGGAGATATTCTGAGCCCATGTCGCTGAGCTATCTCCAGACCTCGCTCGACCGGATCGACGCCGCCGCCCGCGACGATGTCATCGAGATCTGCATCAATCCCGATGGCAGCTGCTGGGGAGAATTCCAGGGCGATCACTTCATGCGGAAGCTGGATCAGGCGTTGACCGCAACAGAAGTGAAGGACCTCGGCAACCAGATCGCCTCTTCCGCCAACACAACAATGAGCAAGGACCGCCCCATCGTCTCGGTCTCGATCACCTACAAGGGGCGACCGATCCGGGCCCAAGTCATCACCCCGCCTGCCGTGCTCTCTGCCATGTCGATCAGCCTGCGGTTCTTCTCGAGCCTGCCGCTCGATGGGATCGCGCTTGATTTCCTCTATGGCAAAGAGCGCAAACTCGAAGAACTCCGTCTCGAGAAAACCCGCGAACTGCGCGAGGTCGTGGCGTCTGGTGTCATCGACGATGCCCTGGCCTTCTGCGTCGACAATAAGCTCAACATGATCGTCTCGGGCGGCACCTCCACCGGCAAGACCGTCGCCGCGCGGAAGATCCTGTCTCACGTGCCATCAGAGGAACGCATTGTCACCATCGAGGAAGCCGCCGAGCTTCTACCGACCCAGCCGAATGCTGTGACCCTGATCGCCAATCGCGATGCGGAGTTTCAGACCGCCGATGTGCTGCTCACTGCCACGCTGCGCATGCGCCCCGACCGGATCATTCTGGGCGAGGTGCGCGGAAAGGAAGCCATGACCTTCCTCGAGGCGATCAACACCGGCCATGGCGGATCCATGACCACGCTGCATGCCGAAACCCCGCAACTTGCCGTACAGCGTCTCGCCATCGCCGCGCTCAAGACCGAGATCCCAATGACCTATGCCGACATGATCCAGTACATCGAGAACTCCATTGACGTGATCATCCAGGCCGGTCGCCACGACGGCAAACGCGGCATCACCGAATTCTACCTCCCCGGCGCAACAGAGATCGGAGCTTCCCAATGAAGACCTTTGAATATGACATCCTCAGCTTTCCAATGACCCGCAAAACCAGCCTTTCCGACATGCAGGCCAGCCTGAATGCCAAAGGTGCGGAAGGCTGGGAAGTCGTGTCGATCAGCTCCTCGGAATTCGCCAATATCGGGCACACCGTTTTCCTGAAGCGCGAAACCACACCTGCTGGAGCCACGGCATGAGGCAGGCGCAGCACCTCACCTTGGCCGCGCTGGCCCTAAGCCTGACGCCTGCCTTCGCCGTTGCCGAGCGCAACCTAGTGCCAACCCTCGATCGCAGCTTTGACGTCTGTCCGGACCGGCCCGCCGAGCCCGTCTGGATGCAGGCGATCCCCCTGCGCCAAGCCTATCAGCGCGTGTTGGTCCAGGATATCTACCGCGCCCAGAACCTCGAGCGGGTCGTCGAGACCCGCCGTTGTGACTGCGAAATCCGCTTTCCAGCCTGGGACGAGGCCGAGGCCACCTTCCGCGATCACTATGCCAGTGCCGAACGATGGGAGATGCTCGAAGCCTCGGACGTCTACAACCGCCGCGCCAATGCCGCCCGAACTGCCGCCAAGGCCATCTGCGACGCCGTAGGTAATTGGTAAGGCAGCCCCGCGATGAGTGTCGTCACCTACTTCGTTGAAACCTCCCAAGGCTATCTCAACACCGCCGCCGAGACACAGTTCGGGTCTGTTGCTGCCACGGTGGGAACGCTTCTCGTTCTTGGAACAACGCTGGTGGTGATCCTCGTTTTCCTGAACATGATCTATCAGTACAAAGCGATGGACGGGCGAACGGCATTCTGGCTTGCGGTCAAGATTGGTCTCATCGGGATATTTGCAACCAATTGGGTGCAGTTTAACGCATTCTCGTCCGCAATCCTCGCGGGGATCGACAGTATTGCGGGCGCGCTGGTCGCCTCCGTCGGTGGTGGCGTTCCAGGTCCATCGGGGACATTTGCAGAAGAATTTGACCGGCTCATCGCCGAGCTTGGAGAATACCTTAACGCGGCCGGGTCTGAGCTCAACTGGATGGCCGGCGCGATGCTCGACATTGTTGGCGTGTTGATGTTGTCGATCTTGGGAGGGCTCGCTGCATTTATCTTGGTCGCGTCGCGTTTGATGATCGCGCTGCTCATTGGCATCGCACCCGTGATGATCTTCCTCTCCCTTTTCGAAGTGACCAAGGATTACTTCGCGCGCTGGCTGTCAGCACTGGTCTCCTTTGCGCTCTACCCAATCGTCGTGGCTGGCGTATTCGCAACAATCACAGGTGTATCATCCGCCCTCATTGGTGAACTCGGCGACCCGGAAGGGGCCTCAAATATAGGCGCGCTCATCCCCTTCTTCATGATGGTCCTCATGGCCAAGGGCTTCATCATCGCCACGCCGTTCATCGTTCGCGCGATCTCAGGGAACATTATGATGCCAGCGCTGTCTGGGGGCTTGGCAGGAAGCTACAGCTTTGCGCGCGCTGCGATGGGCAATCAGCAGGCTTACAATCGGTATCTTGTTGGTGGTGCCAGTGGAGCCGAATATGCAGCACTCAGAGCACGGCAGTTCTTTGGGGCCCAACAAATGCCGCAACGGCCGGGAATGGCAAATGTGACACCTGCAGGGGGCAGTCCATCCACCGGAACCGGATCGCAAATGATGGCGCAGCTGGCTCGTTTGGGAAGGTTGGGGAGGCGTTGATGAGGTTTTTTTCTGCGACGCCGTTGAACAATGAATGAGCGAGGGTCCCATAAGCATTCGCCAGTAAAAACGGTACCATTGGAGCTGGTCCAAGCAGTCCTGCGCTCAGCAATCAATGGAAGATCTGTCGGGCTTGAAGAGGCAATACGGACCCTGGATTGCGATGCCCATCATGCTGACCTCATCTTGCGCCAGATGGCCGAGGCTGGGTACTTGGAGCCTGCCGACATCTTTGACAGTTTGTTTTATTGGCAGCTAACGCCGAATGGGACTCGCCTCGCACTGGAACCCAAGCGAAAGCGTATCGGGCGCGATAAGGTTCAGACCATCATTTCTGAACTTCTCGCCCGGGCCAAGGTCATCAACGGCGATTCCGATCGCCTGCAGCGCATCACCTTGAAGCTATTCGGCAGCGCGCTTGAGGAGCGAGACGACTACGGTGACGTCGATGTTTCTATCGCGTATCTACGACGCCAGCTGAGCGATATCGAACGTGAGCGCATAGAAAACGCACTGAAAGCCCGCCAAAGCAATTCAGATCGGCAAACCTTTCAAGGGCGGCTCATGGGCGCGGAACGTCAGGATACGCGGGAAATCATGGCGTTCCTGAAAAAGGGGCTGCCACATCTTTCGCTCATGAATGATGATCCTATGGACCTTGGCGCACCGTACCGTTGGCTGGTCGACCACGACGTGAAAACAGACAGGCCAGTGGATGTTCCTGACGATATCGTTCGACCCAATGGGCCTTCGATCCTCGACCAACACCTGAGGAAACCGTTACCGCCCATCACACTGCTTGAAGCACGACACAGAGCCATTTCTGCGAATACCAAAGTTGCGATTGATGACATGCACATAGGTTTGGAGGACGCAGCCGCGCTCGAAGAGCAAATGTGGTCTCCAAAGGTCACACGCGAAGGCGATTTCGTTGCTAACGACATCAGAAGTGAGAAGCGGGTCAAATTCGCCGGGTTTCAGCACTCATGTCCGATCTGGAAGAAAGACCTAGGCAGCGTAGCGATGTTGAAGGAAGCCCTCGACTGGTGCGATGAACATAAGGTTTGGGTCAGGGACCTATTTCCGAGAGTTTCAATCCAACGGTCCGACCGGACACATATCATACGCCTCGGGTGGGGCCATGACCTGATCTATTTCAATGTCGGTGGTAAATCGACAACTGGGAGCCTGCTTCCTATAAATCGGACACGCGTTTCCAAAATTGACTTGGCCGGCGCTTATGCGGTCGGCAGGGCACTTTCGAAGATGTATGACGAAAGTAGGTCCGCAAAAATGCCATGGTTCAGCGCTGACATTTTGCTTCCGTTAGTCGAGGTAGACAGGCTTCCAGATTTCCCGCGGCTGCATAAAGCTGGCGCGTTCAAAGAAGGCGCGTTTCAAGGCCTGCGGGAGGTCACCTTCTTCTGAGCTCGGATCACGCGCCCTACTCCGAACGAACCTGTTTCAATAGAGAAGCACGTCTAATTGCCCGGCTCCACCTTGACGATCAACTGGCGTTGACTGTCGTACCTGTACTCATGCAACCTGCGTTCTTGAATGAGCTGAACGGCTTGGCTCACATGCTCAGGAAGCACGTAGAACCATTCTCGAGGATGGACCGCCTTGCCGAACCGGTCGGTGATCACAAGACCCTGCGGCCGCGCGACATCAAAAAAGCGATGCAAAAGATCCTCGACCTTCATGCGTTCCAGATTGTGTAACTCATAGGTGGCGACAATTTCGACAGGCGCGAGCAGGAAAGTTGGGTCGTTTTTCGCATCAGCGATGCGCCGCCGGACATCCTGACTGGTCACACCGACCTTGTGCAGGATCTTTGATACTTCTGCGATTTCCGGGACTCTGGACAGGCTTCGCGCCACATACACTGTGCCGGTGACCGCCATGCTATCCTGATCCCATTCTGGATCGAGCCGGCCAAACCCAGCCCTTTCGACAATCCGTGCGGTCTTATCTGCTGCGAGCGCTTTGCGAAATGACGACGACAGAGGATCATTCTCCATGCCATTGGAGAAGATGATCCGCAAACGGTGATCTGGTTTGCCGCTTCTGCGCGACAGTTCCGTTTTTTCGGCGACATAGACCAGAAGACCACGATGGATGAAGAAATCGCCTTCGTAGACCGTGATCTCTACATTGTCCTGAACCGGGAGAACCTTTCGATCTCCGGACTCGAGCTTCGACTGCATCTCGGCAAAGCCGCCTTCGAAGTGTTCGAAATCCGGACACGGGAACATGTCGGCCCGGTGGTCAGGCAACTGGCGCTCTGACGCTGGCGTCACATTTCGTATGTTCAGAACCGCGTCGTGCACGTCCAAGTCATCATCGCCGAAGATGTCGTCAAGACTTGTCGGTACTTCCTCGTCGGCAACGTCTTCGCGCCAATCGGGCTCAGGCATAGGCAGAGCCTCTGCATCGGCAATGGTTGCGGTCCGTGTCACTGGATGGCCATGTCCAAGAAGCCGATTCCGATCAGCCTCCATCATCGCAGCCGTTGGACTGGTCCGGATCGATCGCCAGATCGTCCCGAGCTTCATTTCCTCAAGGTCTAAGCTGTTGTCGTCCGGAATTCGGCCATTCGACTCGTAAAATACATTCACCTGCGAGACGATCTCGGCGTTTCGAGCATCCGGCGTTGCCGCCTCGCCGCGGTTCCGCTCCTTGATCTCGAGCAGCCCAAATTCATCCGGCTCGTCGAAGATTTCATCGAGAGATCGGTAGCGCGGCATATGTCTCAGGCTCCCGAATGAGTCGCCCGCTGGCGTTCGGCTTTTTTGGTTTTGATATAGGCATGGGCTTCCGCAAGGCGCTTCTCCAACGGATCGGCCGAATGAGGGTTGGGTTCGCGGCCTTCCTGCGCCCGAAACCGCTTGATGCGC
>NZ_FRCB01000010.1 GCF_900142765.1 Roseovarius litoreus | reverse complement strand
CCGCCCCGTCAGACCGTCCAGCTGCCCAGCACCGCCTCAGCGCCGCTGGTGAAGGCGTATTTACGTCCAACAACCAAACCCTGCAACCCCTTTTTTCGGGAAACGTCATCTTTTTTTCATGAAGGCGATTTTTGAAGAAAAATCATCGGGTTGGGAAACAGGATGACTGCCTGGACCGCCTCTTGCGCAATTATCTTGCGGGGCCGTCGGGCGCCCTCGGTCTACATGTTGCGTTATCCACAAGCTTATCCCCAAGCCCCGCCAAATCACGCCCTGAAATCGCTCTCGCGGGGCCCGACTCGGGTATGGAATCGGCCTTCACGACTCGGTCACGGGCAGGGTCTGCCGACCGAGAGACGCCGAAATCGCCCGATTTGGCGGCCTGATCCGCGAAATCCAGCAAGAACGCGACTCCTCGAATGCCCATATATTCGGCACAGGCCCTTCATTTCCGCCTCTTTGCACCGCAACTCGACGACGACTCCGGTCTCAACGCCCCATTGCGACGGTGCGCTTTGGAAAACGCAGCGCCAAGAGCGCAAGGATCACCGCCAGATAAGCCATCGGCTCGAACTGGAATCCCTTGGACAGCCAGATGAAATGCACCGCCCCCAGGATCGCCACACCATATGTCAGCCGGTGCAGCAGCCGCCAGCGCGGCCCCAGCCAGCGTACCGCGCGATTGTTCGAGGTCGCGGCCAAGGGGATCATCAGCAAGAACGCCGCCATGCCGATCGTGACATAGGGGCGCTTCACGATGTCGGCCCAGATCTGCGAGAGCACCTGCACGTCCAGAACCAGCCAGACCAGCAGATGCAGCGTGACATAGAAAAAGGCCAGCAGCCCGAATGCCCGGCGAAACCTGATCAGGTTCACCCCGAGATACCGGCGCAGCGGCGTGATGCACAATCCGATGATCAGCAGCTGCAGCGCGATCTCGCCCAATTCACGCTCCAGCGCCTTGATCGGCTCGGCGCCAAGCCCGCCTGTCGCCCCCATGTAGAACAGCACGGGCGCAGGCAGCGCATACAGTATATATATTGCCCATGTGGGGACACGCCGGGCCAGCGCATTGATCCGATCGACGATCATCAGATGAACTTGGTCAAATCCATACCGTCATACATCCCGGACACCTCTTCCTCGTAACCATTGAACATCAAAGTCTCGATCTTGGGCGCGAACAGCCCGCCTCCGATCCGGCGCTCCGTCGCCTGAGACCAGCGCGGATGATCCACATTCGGATTCACGTTGCTGTAAAAGCCGTATTCGCGCGGGTTGGCCTTGTTCCAGCTGGTTGGCGGCTCTTCTTCCATCAGGGTGATGCGCACAACCGACTTGATGGATTTGAACCCGTATTTCCAAGGCACCACAAGGCGAAGCGGCGCGCCGTTCTGGTTGGGGATGTCGCGACCGTAAATGCCTGTCGCCATCATCGTCAGCGGATGCATCGCCTCATCCATGCGAAGACCCTCGACATAGGGCCAGTCCAGCACCGGAAAGCGCGTGCCCGGCATCTCGTCCCGGCGCAAGACCGTCTCGAAGGCCACGTATTTCGCGCGCGACTGCACACCTGCCAGCTCCAGCAGATCGGCAAGCTCGAACCCGTTCCACGGCACCACCATCGACCACGCCTCGACGCAGCGGAAGCGATAGATACGCTCTTCGATGGTCATCTTCTCCATGATCTGTTGGAAAGGATAAGCCCCCGGTCGATCCACCAGACCGTCGATGGTGACGCTCCAGGGTGAGGTCGTCAGCCGACCGGCATATTTGACCGGATCATCCTTGCCGGTGCCGAACTCGTAGAAATTGTTGTAGGTGGTGATATCGTCCCAGCTGTTGGGCTCCAGCGTCTCGGCCCTCGCCTGACCACCGGTCCCGATCCCCGCCAGCGCCACGCCCGCCGCAGCGCCCGCCAGAAGCTGCCGCCGGTTCAGGAAAACATGTTCCGGCGTCACGTCATTGTCAGTCAGATCGTTTTTCCAGCGGTGGGCCATGATACTCTCCTGAGATCGCGTTTGATACCATATATAAATCAGAATAACCGAAGATCACCCGTCGCCGTGCTCACGAGGGCGTGGGCGGATTGTAACTTGGCCTTATCTTGTTGAACGGGATCGAGGTGCCGTCGGCCTGAACGATCCTGACATGACGCCGCCGCATCAGGCGCGGCTCGGCCACTCCGACGGAATGGGCGATGGTCTCGACCTCATTGATGACGGACTTCGCGTAATTGGCCACCTTGAGGTATTTGTCCTCCACCACCAGCCCCGCCTGCAAGCGCGGATCATGGGTGGTGATACCTGTCGGACAGGTGTTCCGATTGCATTTGAGCGCCTGAATGCAGCCAAGCGAGAACATGAACCCCCGCGCCGAGGTGACGAAATCCGCGCCCGCGCAAATCGCCCATGCCACATCAGACGGGTTGACCAGCTTGCCACTGGCGATGATGCGGATCCGATCCTTGAGACCATGCCGGTCGCGCAGATCCACGATCCGGGGCAACGCCTCGCGGATCGGCATCCCCACAAGGTCGATCAGCGGCATCGGCGCGGCCCCCGTGCCGCCCTCGCCGCCATCGATCGCAATGAAATCCGGTGCGCTGTCAGGCCCGCGCTCGAGGATCAGCTCGAACATCTCGATCCATGCGTCGGACGAGCCGATCACCGTCTTGAAACCGCACGGCTTGCCCGTGACCTTGCGGATATGGTCCACAACATCCAACAGATCGCCGAACCCGCCGATCTCGCGGTGGCGGTTGGGCGACACACTGTCCTGTCCTTCGGGAATTCCCCGGATCGCGGCGATCTCGGCATTGATCTTTTCAGCGGGCAGGATCCCGCCCTTGCCGGGCTTGGCGCCCTGCGCCAGCTTCAGCTCGAACATCTTCACATGCGGGTTGGCACCGACCTCGCGCAGCTTTTCATCGTCCAGATTGCCATGCGCATCGCGCACGCCATATTTCGCCGTGCCGATCTGATAGACAAGATCACACCCGCCCTTGAGGTGAAACGGCGACAGCCCGCCCTCGCCGGTGTTCAGCCAGATGCCCGCCTTGGCCGCCCCCCGGCTCAGCGCCTCGACCGCCGGACGCGAGATCGCGCCATAGCTCATGCCCGAGATGTTGAAGATCGACTTCGCCCTGTAGGGCACCGCGGCGGTCGGTCCGATCTCCATCGGGGCGGTGGCGGCAAACTGATCGTCCAGCGGCGGGAAACAGGCATTGACGAAAATCGGAGTGCCCGCGATCGACAGGTTGCGGGTCGATCCGAAGGCGACCGTGTTCCCCTTGCCCTTGCCGGCGTGATAGACCCAATCGCGCTGCGCCCGGTTGAACGGCATCTCCTCGCGGTCCATCGCAAAGAAGTACTGACGGAAGAATTCGCCCAGCTTGGTGAAGAGCCCCCTGAACCGCCCGATCACCGGATAATTCCGGCGGATGGCGTCTCCGGTCTGTGTGCGGTCCAGAATGTAGAAGGCCAGCGCCAAGGCCACCAGCACACCAAGGACAAGAACGAACAGCAGAGCCACGATCTGCAGGGCGTTCATCGCAAAACTCATTTCACCGACACTCCGTCAAAAGACTGCGCCCCGATCAAGGGCATAATTTGGCGGGAAAATGCGCCTTATTTGACAGGTTCACAACCGGAAATAGAGAATACTTGGGTATGCAGAAATCAGGTCCGCAGATCCCCGGCATCCTGGCTGTCCAGAAACCACCGGTATGTCTCCTCCAGCCCCCGCTCCAGCGGGATCTGCGCCCGCCAGCCCATGTCCGACAAACGGCTGACATCCATCAGCTTGCGCGGCGTGCCGTCGGGCTTTGACGCATCGCAACTGATCCGCCCGTCAAAGCCCGTCACCCCGGCGATCATGCCGGCCAGTTCCCGGATGCTGACATCCTCGCCGCAGCCCACGTTGATATGACTGAGCATCGGCTCGGTATTCGCCTGATAGATCGCCTGATCCAGATCGAGCACGAAGAGCGATGCCTCGGCCATGTCGTCCACATGCAGGAATTCTCGGCGCGGTGCGCCCGTCCCCCAGATCACCACCTCGTCGCGCCCCTCTTGGGCCGCCTCGTGGAAGCGGCGCATCAGCGCTGGCAGCACATGCGAGTTCTCGGGATGAAAATTGTCGCCGGGACCATACAGATTGGTCGGCATCACGCTGCGATAATCCACGCCATATTGCCGGTTGTAGCTTTCGCACAGCTTGATCCCGGCGATCTTGGCGATGGCATAAGGCTCGTTCGTCGGCTCCAGCGGACCGGTCAGAAGCGCCGCTTCGGCCATCGGCTGCGCGGCCTCTCGCGGATAGATACAGGACGACCCAAGCTGCAACAGCCGCTTGACCCCAGCCGCATGGGCCTGATGGATCACATTGCATTCGATCATCAGGTTGTCATGGATGAACTCGGCCGGATAGGTGTTGTTGGCATGGATGCCGCCCACCTTTGCCGCCGCAAGGATCACCACATCGGGCCGTTCCGCCTGCATGAAGGCCCGCACCGCCGCCTGATCGGTCAGGTCAAGCTCGGCATGGGTGCGGGTCACGATCTCGAGCGCCTCACCCTGCGCCGCCCGCGCTTTCAGCCGGCGCAGGATCGCGCCGCCCACCATGCCGCGGTGGCCTGCGACGTAATATTTCATGCCATACCCCCGCGCTTCAGTTTTCCAGGCTCACCGGCAGGTCATAGCCGTTCGCCTTGAGGAAGGCGTGCCGCCGGGCCGTGGCCAGATCCTCGGCCACCATCTCGGCGCACATCTCGCGCGCGGTGATCTCGGGCTCCCAGCCAAGCTTGGCCTTGGCCCGGCTCGGATCGCCCAGCAGGGTCTCCACCTCGGCGGGGCGGAAATACTTGGGGTCGATCCGCATGATGACATCGCCGGGTTTGACCGACGGCGCGCGGTCGCCCTCGACTGCGGTCACTGTTGCGATCTCCTCAACGCCCTCGCCGGAAAACTCTACCGTCAGGCCCAGATCCTCGGCCGACCAGCGGATGAACTCGCGCACCGAATATTGCTTGCCCGTGGCGATAACGAAATCCTCGGGCTCGTCCTGCTGCAGCATCATCCACTGCATCCGCACGTAATCCTTGGCATGGCCCCAGTCGCGCAGCGCATCGATATTGCCCATGTAAAGGCACTGCTCCAGCCCCTGCGCGATATTGGCCAGACCCCGGGTGATCTTGCGGGTCACGAAGGTCTCGCCTCGGCGCGGGCTCTCGTGGTTGAACAGGATCCCGTTGCAGGCATAAAGCCCATAAGCCTCGCGGTAATTGACCGTGATCCAATAGGCATAGAGCTTGGCCACCGCATAGGGGCTGCGCGGATGAAACGGCGTCGTCTCGCGTTGCGGGGTTTCGGCCACCTTGCCATAGAGCTCCGAGGTCGAGGCCTGATAGAACCGGGTCTTCGTCTCGAGCCCCAGAAAGCGGATCGCCTCCAGCATTCTCAGCGTGCCGATCGCATCCACATCCGCGGTGTATTCCGGCGCCTCGAAACTGACCGCCACATGGGATTGCGCCCCAAGGTTATAGACCTCGTCCGGTTCCACCGCGCGCAGGATCCGCGTCAGGTTCGATGTGTCGGTCAGATCGCCGTAATGCAGCATCATCTGCGGGTTCGGCTCGTGCGGGTCCTGATAGATCGCGTCGATGCGCTGCGTGTTGAACGACGACGCCCGCCGCTTGATCCCGTGCACCTCATAGCCCTTCGCCAGCAGGAACTCCGCCAGATACGACCCGTCCTGCCCCGTAATTCCCGTAATCAGCGCCCGTTTGGTCATGAAACCCAAGTCTCCCCTTACCCCGATCGTTATGTCAGGCCGACGCGTTTTCGCGCTTGCGCCACAGACCGCCCGCCCATGTATCACCCTTTGCAGAACCACTCGTGAAAACGGGGCAATGAAAGGAAAATCATGGTTTTTATGCAGTGTCCGAAGGGGCTATGCAAGCGCAGCCTCGGAAAGCCGTGCGGCAGTAAAGACGCCGGAACAGCCATCTGTTGATTTGAATCAACGGGCAAGGCAGGGTCCTGCCCTAAGATGAGCGGCGGAATGACAAGCCGCGCGCTTGCAAACGACAACAAAAGGACGCCGCCATGAAACGCTCGACTCTCGCCGCCGCCCTCATCCTTGCCGCGCACACCGCGAGCGCACAGGACATCGTGACCTACACCACCGATCAATCCTTCGAGGATGTGGCCTTTGGTCTTGAGACCGCCATCCTGAACGAAGGGCTTGTGATCGACCATGTCAGCCATGTCGGCGAAATGCTGGCTCGAACCCGGCAGGATGTCGGCTCGGACGTGGAGTTGTTCGTCGAAGCCGACGCCTACAGCTTTTGCTCGGCCACCGTGTCGCGCGAGGTGATGGAGGCCAATCCGATGAACATCGCCTATTGCCCCTATGATATCTTCGTGGCCGAAATGGCCAATGATCCGGGCAAGGTCATGGTCGGCTACCGCGCCTTCCCCGAAGGTGAGATGCAGAAGGTTCAGGCGCTTCTGGACGGGATCGCGCGGGCCGCTGTCGGCATGGAATAACTCACGCGACACTCGCGCGATTTCACAAGATATTGACTGGAACCGACCAAACCGCGCGGCTTAGTCCGCGCGGTTTTTCCGTCAACCGGCATCGGCGGATTCCCCCGCTGAACCAGATGCGTTTTGGCTGCGTAATGGTCAGCGATGCCGAGAACGGCATTGCACCTGTATGACATGCATAGGAGGAACGACCATGTTTCGCAGAACCTATCTGGCACTGACCGCCGCCGCCCTGATGACCGGCCCCGCATTTGCCGGCAGCACCGACATGAAAAAAGACATCGTCGACACCGCCGTCGAGGCTGGCAGCTTCGCGACGCTGGTCGCCGCCGTTCAGGCCGCAGGGCTGGTCGAGACGCTCAAGGGCGATGGCCCCTTCACCGTCTTCGCCCCCACCGACGAGGCCTTCGCCGCCCTGCCCGCGGGCACGGTCGAAGATCTGCTCAAGCCCGAGAACAAGGATAAGCTGACCGCGATCCTCACCTACCACGTTGTCCCCGGCAAGGTGATGTCGGGTGATCTGAGCAACAACATGATGGCCGCCACCGTTCAGGGCGGCGAAGTCACCATCATGACCGAAGGCGGTGTGACCGTGGATGGCGCCAATGTGGTGCAGCCCGATATCGAAACCTCGAACGGGGTGATCCATGTCATCGACGGCGTGATCATGCCCAAGTAATCCGACCTTCGGTCGATACCCCGGGGCGCACATGACGCGCGCCCCGGGCGTCATTTCCCCGGCGCGCGGGAATTGAAACTGGCCTTGCCGCCGCAAACCCTGCATAAATGTCTCGGATCGTACACGCGGTCCAAGGGTTGGGTTTGCAGGTGGGGCCAAGATGCTCTGGATTCACATCGGAATGCCCAAGACGGGCACCACGGCGCTGCAGGGGTTTTTACATTCCAATCCGGATTTTCTGGCCTCTCACGGCATTCGTTACCTGGCAAGTGGTCGCGACCGCGGCACCGGCGTTGGGCAACTGATCTGCCATAATGCCATGGCCGTGGATATGTCCCGCAACTGGAGCCATACCCCGGACAGTCAGCCGCAGGCGTTTCGCGCCGAATATGACCGGCATCGCGACGAGCACTGCATCATTTCAAGCGAGATGTTCTTTGGCCGCGATCTCTCGTCGCTCTACGAACGGGTCATTGCGCCGATGCAGACCGAGGTCACGATCCTCGTCTATCTGCGCCGCTTCGACGACTTCATCGAAGCCGATTACAAGCAACGCGCCAAGAATGGCAGGCTGATCGGCGGTCAGGTCGATGCATTCGTTCGCGAACGGATCGAGCGGATCGAGACAGACCCCGAGTACCTGAACTTCGGGACGCTGTTCGACCGCATTCGGGACACGATCCCAGATGTCCGCATCCTGCCCCGGCTCTACCTGCGAGAAGAGATGACCGGCGGCAACGTCATCACCGACGTCATGTCGGTTCTGGGGGTGCCCTCCGATACCGTCCCCCTGCCCGAGACCAATGCAAACCGCTCCCTCTCGCGCTTGGCCAGCGAAGCGATCGGTCTCTTCGACCCGACACTCGGCTTTGACAAGAAACGCCGCCGCCGGCTGGCCCGCGCCCTGCAGGCCATGGAAGACCCCCGGCTTTTTCGTCGCAACGACGTGCTGACCACATCCGAACGCAAGTCCATCTGCGACCTTCTGGAAAAGCGCAACGCCGATATGCGCAAGGCATTCTTCCCCACCCGTCGCAAGCTTTTTCCCACAAGCGGCCGCAAGCCCACCGGCCCCGAACGCGGCCATCCCGATGAACTGGCGGAATTCCAGTATGTGATGCAAGCCGCCCTGCGTGTCATCTCCGAAGGTCGCTGAAGCGTCTCTTGCGTCAGGCCTGCTTCTTGAGCAGCCGTTCGCGCCGGTTGCGATAGCGTTGTTGATTGGGCGCGATCTCGGCCGCCCGGTCCAGCGCGGCCACGGCACCCTCTTCATCGCCCATCTCTCGGCACAGATCGGCCAGCTGCGCGTGCAGCTCGGCGGTGCTGGCATCCATCGCGCAGGCCGCCTCGAACCAGGTGCGGGCCTGCGCAGCATCACCGGCCGCACGATGGATCAGACCGGTCAGAAAATGCCAGAAGGCATGATCGGGCGCGATAGCGCGGCAGATCTCGGCCTCGGACAGTGCGGCGGCATGATCGCCCGTCATCAACAGGATCTCGGCCTGCCGCTTGCGCACCATGGCATCCTCGGGCGCCGCCTCGACCGCCTTGGTATTCATCTCAAGCGCCTCTTTCAGCCGTCCCATGCGCGCCTCGAGCAGCGCGCAGTAACTATAGGGACCAGCCCCCGGCGTGCCGCCATGATGCGCGGCCAGCCTGTCGCGCATCCGCTCCAACTCGCGTGGCGCGTTGAGCAACCGGTCGGTCTTGCCATCCATCGCGAACCACGGCCATTCGATCGCGATGCTCGACAGATCCGAGGCCCGACGCCGCAGGATCCGGCTTTGCTGCACCACGATATTGGTCTGCAGATAGCGCACGGGCAACACCAGCAATGTATCGCGGTCAAAGGGCAGCGTGGCACCGGGGCGCAGCCGCCCGCGTTTGATCATGAAGGTACCGATCACCGTGATGTCGGGAAGCATCGGCTTTTGCCAGAACGCCTGCAGGAACGATTGCCGCGCGCCCTTGCGCCGCCCGAGCGCGCCAAGCACATGCGCACGCACCGCCAACCCGGTGATGTAATTCTCCTGCCACTGATGCGGATCGGACAGCGCGATATCGATATAGCGCAGCGCCTCGTCCCATTTGCTCAGATACATGCCGTTGATCGCGTGAAACAGCGGCATAAAGGCATTGTCCGCGCCGGCATCCAGAATGGCCTGCCCGATGGTCCATGCCTCCTGCTCGCGCCCCGCCTCCTGCAGGCGTCGCGCCAGCTTGACAAAGACATGCGCCGCCTCGCTTGGCGTGATGAACTCGCCCGGCCCCTTCACGAACCGATCATACACCCGCTCATAGGCCAGATCGCGTTCGGCAACGGTCATCACCTCGTGGAAACACTTGCGCTCCTGCCCGCTCAACCGGGCGGCGGCACGGCTGAAGGCGCTGATCGGCGGCGCCACGATTTCCGAGGCGCGCGACATCGCGAACAGTTCCAGAAAGTCGCGCTGCACCGGCTTGCAGCCCGACAGATCCACCAGATCCTCGATACTGCCCACTTGCGGATGCGCCTTCGTGAACCGCGCGATGCTTTCCGGCTGGTCCGAGAACACCAGCGCCCCCGCGCCCTTGTTCTTCTCCAGATGGGCAGAATAAAGCTCGTCCGGTTCGATCTTGGCGGGCCATTCCTTGTGCTTCCACGGGTCCTCGTTCAGGATATCGCCACGCCGGATGTGATAGGCGATCGTGCGGCCGCCATTCCTGGACATGGCCTTTTCGATCTCGGCGATATGCCCTTCGACCACCGGGTTGAACCCGATCCTCGAGATGAACCCCCGGAACCGCCCGCGCAGATCCTCGCCATCCTCCCAGGCGAATTCGACGATCTCGAACCCCTCGTCCAGCACCACATGCCCGCCACTCGCCAGATGCGCCTGCAACCGGTCCGGCCGGTCATCCTTCAGAAAGACCCAGATCGGCGTCGGCGCCGGGGTCAGCGCCTCGAACGTGTCGTTGTCCATGAAATGCCGGTCGATGAACGCCGGAGTGAACAGATCCGTCGGCGTATCCAGTTTCGGCGCCATCGCACCGCGCGGGAACCAGTTGATGCGGAAATCCGTGTCATAATCCTCAGCGAGGCGGATCGCGTTCAACATCATCAGCAGACGCGCGCCCAACTGGTCTTTCCGCAATCCGATGAAGCATCCACGACCTTGGTCACCACGTACCGACATAAATCCGCCTTTCCCGACTGCCCAAAAGCTTATACACTGACGAAAAGTTGTCGCAAGCGTCCCCGCCGCAAGGCAGATGCTCAGGAATAGTCGAGTAGATGGCAGCCAATCCGAAACTGTTTCTCAGTTCCTTTGTTCTTAATGAAAGCTCGGATTTGCTGGAATGGATTTCCTATCATAAATCCATTGGCGCCAGTGACATTCATATTTTCGTCGGCAGCAAGTCGGATGGCGAACGGCCCCTTCTGGACGCCTTGGCAGATGCCGGGGTGGTCACGCTGCAACCCGTACCCGTCGATCCCGAAACCTCCGAGGAAATGCGCAATTCGGCCCTGCGCGCCGCCACGCTCGAAGCCCGGCAAAGCGGCGGTTACGGCCTGTTCCTTGCCCCCGATGAATATCTGCGCATCACCGCCAAGGGCGGCACCGTTCAGGCGCTGATGAAAGCGTGCAAGGATGCCGATGTGCTCTGCGCCCCGGTGTTGGAGTTCGGCACCGGCGGGCGGCACAAGCATATGCCCGGCCCGGTTCTGAGCACCGCCACGCACCGCGCGCCCCTGCCCGACGCCGTGCCCGAGTGCAGCTTTCGCAGCATCGTGCGCCTTGGCCTTTACCCCTCCCGCACTCCGGACATGCCCACAGGTCCCGCCCAGAAGCCCGATCCGAAATGGGTCAACGGCAGCGGCAAGGCCATGCCGCGCCCCTATAGCCGCGCGGCATGGAGCGACGCAAAAGGCGTGATCGGCACCGACAAGGCCACGATCCTGAAATTGTCCGCGCCCTCGGTCGAAACCTACCTGCTGCGCATGAACGCCCTGCCCGAGAAGAACAGACCGGATGCCGCAACCGTCGCGGCCCGCCTGCAGGGCTTCGCCGCCATGACCGAGCCTGACCCCGGTCTTGCCAGCCACAGCGCCACCATCGACACGCAGATCGCCGCTCTTCTTGCCCTGCCCGGCATCGCCGCCGCGCAAGAGACGGTTTGCGCCCGGGAACGCGCCGCGCTGGAAAACCTGCGCATGTCGGAGCCGGTCATCCTCGCGCCGGCACCGGCCAAACAGACCACAAGCCCGGACGAGGCCATGCCCGATGACACAGAGGCTGATGACGGTCTGGGAGAGACGCCCGACAGCACGCCTGCCCAGGGCCCGGGCCTTCCCGCATGGTTCGCCGAAATCCACACCAGCGGCGACCGGCAAGGATTCTACACACGGCTGGCCAATCACGCGCTTGTCTGTATCCGCCGCGACGATGCCCGCCTCGTGGTGACCTTCGACAATCTCTCGAACGTCAATGACCTGTCCTTCACCCGCGAACCCTGGGCCTACAAATTCGTGCGCGACAACAACTGTTCGCACCTGTCCGTCATGGCCCGGCGCAAGGACTGGTTCCGCGATCCGCAACTGATCGAGCATCTGCAGACCCTCGCCGCCAACGGCTTCTTCCGCGAGTTCGGCAAGGTCTTCATGACAGGCACCTCCATGGGGGGCTTTGCCGCCCTCGCCTTCGCATCGCTGGCCCCCGGCGCCACCATCATCAGCTTCAACCCCCAGACCACGCTGGACGAAACGCTGGTGCCTTGGGAAAAACGCTTTCGCATGGGCCGCCAGCGCGACTGGTCCCTGCCCTTCAGTGACAGCGCCTACGAGATAGACGACATCGAAAAGGCCTTCGTGCTTTACGACCCGTTTTTCGAACCCGACCGCCGCCATGTGGAACGGCTCGAAGGCGACAACGTGCATCTTCTCAAAAGCTGGTGCACCGGGCATTTCACGCCGGTGTTCCTGCGCCGCGCCAACCTTCTCAAGCCGATCATGCAGCACGCCATCGACAACACATTGACACCGGAATTGTTCTACAGCCTTTACCGCGCGCGTCGCGGATTGCCCTGGTATCGCAAATCGCTCGAGTCCTACCTTCAGGATCGTGGACGCCCCGAACTGGCTCTACGGGCAAGGTCAGCCTTCC
Source organism: Roseovarius litoreus (assembly GCF_900142765.1). Classification (GTDB taxonomy): domain Bacteria; phylum Pseudomonadota; class Alphaproteobacteria; order Rhodobacterales; family Rhodobacteraceae; genus Roseovarius; species Roseovarius litoreus. The sequence continues at coordinate 105,639 of NZ_FRCB01000010.1, read as the reverse complement.
GGAAACTCAGAAAGCAGGCCGCCGAATGACGACTCGCCTTCCGGACTTTCCCATTGCACCCGCCAATGGCGGGCCGCGGGTCATCATGACCACCATGAAGAACGAGGGACCGTTTCTTCTGGAATGGATCGCCCATAACCTCACCCTCGGCTTCACCGGGTTCGTGATTTTCACCAATGATTGCGAAGACGGCACCGACCTGCTCGCACAAAGGCTGGACGAACTGGGATATTGCAGCCACCGCCCCAACCCCGTGGGCGACGGCTCTCCGCCTCAGCACAAGGCACTGCGCCGGTCGGCGGCGCACCCTTGGGTCAGACAAGCAAACTGGCTGATGTGCCTCGATGTGGACGAATTCATCAACCTGCGCGCCGGGCTGACCACGCTGGACGAGTTTCACGACCAGATCGGCGATTGCGACGCGGTGTCGTTCACCTGGAAGCTCTTCGGCTGCGGCGGCATCGAGGCCTACAGCGACGCGCCCGTGACCCGCCAGTTCCTTCTGGGCGATGCCGAGGACGATCCCGCCAATGGCCGCGCCACCGGGTTCAAGACGCTGTTTCGCAACAACGGGCTGTTCCGCAAGTACAACCCCCACCGCCCCAAGGCCGTGCCCGACGGGCTCGAGGATGATGTCCGCTGGTCCGATTGCGGCGGCAACCTTCGCCCGATGCAACAGGTCAGCTGGCGGGCCTGGCCCGGCTTCAGCCACCGCTATGCACGGCTGCATCACTATTCGGTCCGCTCGCTCGACAGTTTTCTGGTCAAGCGCGATCGCGGTCGCACCAATCACGTGGCACGCGAACAGTCCGAGCATTACTGGTCCGACATGAACGTCAATCGCACACAGGATAACAGCATCCTGCCCCATGCCGAACGCGCCCGCCCGATGCTCGATGCGCTGCTCGCCGATCCGGTGCTCAAGATGCTCCATACCCGCGCCTGCGACTGGCACCGCGCCAAGATAGCCGAGCTGAAATCGCGCCCAGACTGGACCGATTTCCGCCGCTGGCTGCACGACAACAAACTCGAGACCAAAAGCCAGATCATGCAAAAAGATTACTGAGCGCGCGTCCCGCATCGCCGCTTTCCAATAAGGACCGGAATGTCGTCATGTCAAAGTTCGTCTCTGTTACCCCGATGAAAAACGAAGGCCCCTTCATCGTCGAATGGGTCGCCCATAACCTGGCCATCGGCGTGGACGAGATCACGATCTTCTCGAATGACTGCACGGACGGATCGGATGCCTTGCTTGACCGGCTGGATGCGATGGGCAAGGTCCGACATTTCGACAACACCGCCCGCAACGCCGCCCCGCAGCGCCGCGCCTATCGGCGGTTTCTCAAGATGAAGCTGGCAGCAGACGACGATTGGGTCATTCCGATCGACGCCGACGAATTCATCAACGTCAAGACCGGCGACAACACCCTGCGCGCCCTGTGCGACGCGATCCCGCCAGCCCGCACCATCTCGATGACGTGGCGGCTCTTCGGCAATGCCGGCGTGCAGGACTATGCCGACGGGTTCCTGACCGATCAGTTCCGCATGGCGGCCCCCGAAAACACCCGCAACCCGCCACAGGCCTGGGGTCTCAAGACGATGTTCCACCGGGGGCTCTGGGGGCATATCGGCGTGCACCGGCCCAAACGCCCGACGGTCGAGGCGTTTGCCGATCTGCACTGGTATAACGGATCGGGTGACTTGATGCCGGACCGCTACCTCAAAGGCAGCTGGCGATCGGGACCGGATTCACTGGGCTACGATCTGGTGCAGATCAACCATTACGCCCTGAAATCCTGCGAATCCTACCTTGTCAAAAAGGCTCGCGGCCGGGCGCATCACGACGGAGAGTCGCTCGGGCTGGAATACTGGACCACGATGAACCACAACGATGTCGAGGACCGCAGCATCGACGCGATCCGCCCGGCCAAATCCGCCATCTACGACGAGCTTCTGTCCGACCCCGAACTGCGCCGCCTGCATGACGCCTGCTGCGAGAGCCACCGCGCCGCGATCAAGGACCTGCACGCCAAGCCCGAAACCAACGCCCTGTTTAAAGAGATGGTGGCGGTGTCCTGAGGCGCGCTTGCGCCGCCGTCACTCCGCCGCCAGCTTGATGTCGCGCAGCTCGGTCACCTTGGCCAGAACCTCCGAGGCGCGGGCATCGAAACTGTGCGTCTCGCGCATCTTTCGGGCAAACGCATCCCTCGCGGCGCGCTGCTCCTTGGTTTCGGCACGAATGGCCCGTACGGCTTCGGTGAACTCCTCCGGCGTCGACACTTCGGTCACGAAGGGCCGAAAATCCTCGGGCAGGCCACCCGTCGGGGTGGTGACCACCGGCGCACCGCAGGCCAGCGCATCGAAAATCCGGTTCGAGACAAGTCCCGCCTTGCGCATGATCCGGGTCTGGTCGTTCAGCACGATCTCGGCGCCGGTATAAAGCCCGCCCAGGTCGTCATTGTCGATCCGGTCTGCGACAACGTATTTCGCTGCCTCCGTTTCGCGCCAGCCATTTCCCCAAAGCTTCAGGCTATAGCGGGTCTGCATCGCGATCTGCACGATCGGCCGCATCTTGCGGGCGATCCCCACAAACACGATCCCAGTGCGCTTGACACGCTCGGGGGGCATCGGCATCCGCGTGGCATCGAAGGCCTGCCACATGACCGAAACCTTGTCGGCGCCCACCTGCCGCGACCACCGGTCCGCCAGCGCTTTACCTGCCACGAAAATATGGTCCGCCTGTTCGAGTTCCGGGCGCGGCACATGCTCACCGCCGGATATCACCCAATAAAGCGTCGGCGTGCTGCCGCGCCGCGCATAGTCGGCCCGCCCGCGCAGCACGATGTCGATCTCGCCCGGCGCTTCGCTCACGTTCCAGCGGTTTCGCGCCTGGATGCGGGCCTTGTGGCCCTGCCGTTCCAGCGCCTCGGCAAGACCCTTGGCAAAGAAATAATCGCCCCAGTTCGGCATCACCCGCGCATTGGGCGCGGCGGTCTGGATCACGAAGGACAACGGCCCGTCGCCCTTGGGAAAGACCGGCGCAGCCGCCACGGAAGATGCAGACGTCACCGCAGTCAGGGCCGGCGCAGGCAGCGCCATGCGGCGCGGCGCGCTTGTCTTGGCCGCTGCCCCGCCCTTCCATGGGCTGCGGTCGGTCGACACCACCTCGAAGGCCCGGACCTGCGTGGTGACATCTGTGATCTGGTCGTATTTCGCGATGATCTCGTCATAGCGATCGCGCAGCACCGTGTTGCCGGGATCGAGATTGCGGATGATCGTAAGCCCGGTGGGCGCGGCATCATACACGGTGATCTCCAGATCGGGCCGGTACTCGCGCAGGATCGGGATCACCTTCCACACATCCCCGGTCCATGCCCGGGTCTTGGCGTTGCGCCTGTCGCGCTCGGCCATCGACGGCTCGAATGGCAGGCAGTCATGCATCACCACCGTGCCGCCCTTGGTCATGTAGCCCTCGGCATTCATGAAATCGCGCAGCAGGTATTCATACAGATGCATCCCGTCGAGGAACGCCAGATCGAAGCGCACCCCCAGCCGGTCCAGAAAACCACTCTCGAAAAAGCGGTCGCTGGTGTCCTGAAACAGCATCAGGCCGGGCTTGGCGCCCATGATCTCGTGCTTGAGGGTGAATTCCGGATCGACCGAGACACAGGCACAATCCGCCGCCAGCAGGCTTTTGCCCGTCTGCGTGCCCACTTCCAGATACCAGTCCGGGCCAATGGCGCCGTGCATATCGGCGAGAAACTCAAGATATGCCTGCCCTTTGGCGCGCTTGCCCGCAAGCGGATTGGCCCGCTCGTCGCCTGTTGCGTTGGTCACCACCGCCACCTCACTCATTGCCTTAACGCGCAATCATTTGCGCACCATTGTCACCGGATCGGCCGGAAAATCAATTCATCATTGCAGAAAACCCATGCAATGCAGCCCTCGATAATGCGGCCCCGCCTATTCTGCAGCCCCAAGCCACCGCTCGGGTACCGGAAGCGCGGGCCGGCGCGGGTTGTGCTTGCGATCCAGCGAATGGGGCAAATCCTGTGCCATGATCGGGCGCAGGCCGCTTGCCCGGTCACGGCGCAACAGCGTCGCCTCCACCACCCTCGGGATCGCTTGGCCATCGATCTCGACACTGCCCGAGACGTTGTTGGGGTGCAGATGGACGGTCACGAAATCGTCCCGAAGCTTTTCCACCACCTCCAGAGCAGGCCCCAGAAACCGCGGCTTGCTCAGAACCGAGGGCAGGTGATGCAACTCGATCACGATCATCCGGAACCGCCGCAGCAGATCGCGCGGCGCCGCCGCCAGCGTGATGTATTCCGCCCCCTCGATATCCATCTGCAACAGCAGGTCTTCGCCCGGCGCGGGGTCCGTATCGCGCACCCAAGTCTCAAGGGTCATGGTGTTGCCCTTGTCCTTGTTGCCCAGAAACTTCGGCACGAACTGCGCGCCCGGCACATCCAGCGGCGGCTTCTCGACCGAAGCATCGGCCATGAAGGACATGATCCCGCGCTTGGCCAGATCCATCTCGAAGGTCGCCTGTTCCGAGACACCGGGCGAATAGCAGGCCGCGATCCCGCGCAGATCGTCCGGCACCAGATAGCCCCCGTCCCCGAACTCGCCCAGCCGGATCAGCGGCGTATCGATGGCTTGTGGCCGCAGAAAGCGGTCGATGACCTCGACGCCATCAAGCGTATGGATCGTTCGGGCGGCGGAACTCGTATTCGACATGGGTACTCAATCTTTGCGTTTGGGGCATTGTTACCGGATCGGGCGCAAAATCAACCGATGAGTGCGCCCCGCCGCAAAACAAAACGGCCCCCGGATGGTCCGGGGGCCGCTTCAATTGCGTATGCAACCCGTCAGTGAACCACCGCATCCTGCGGCGGCTGGCGGTCCGATGTGCCGACCCGATCACCGATGATCAGCCCCTCTGCCCCGGCACTGACCGGAACCGTGGCGCCATCCTTGATCTCGCCGCTCAGGATCGCCTCGGCCAGCGGGTCCTGCAACGCCTTCTGGATCACCCGCTTGAGCGGGCGCGCGCCATAGACCGGATCATAGCCCTGATCGGCCAGCCACTTATGCGCAGCCTCGTCCAGATCCAGCGTGATCTTGCGGCTGGCCAGACGCTTGAGCAACCGGCGCATCTGGATATCCACGATGCCCCCCATCTGGTCGCGCGTCAGACGGTCGAAGATCACGATCTCGTCGAGACGGTTCAGGAATTCGGGCCGGAAATGCGACCGGACCGCATCCATCACGTCGCGCTTGGCCTCCGCGGCATCCGCGCCCTCGGGCATCTGGCTCAGCGCCTGACTGCCAAGGTTCGAGGTCAGGATGATCAGCGTCTGCTTGAAATCCACCGTCCGGCCCTGCCCGTCGGTCAGCACACCATCATCGAGCACCTGCAAGAGCACGTTGAACACCTCGGGATGCGCCTTTTCGACCTCGTCGAACAGCACCACCTGATAGGGCCGGCGCCGCACCGCTTCGGTCAACACCCCGCCCTCGTCATACCCGACATAGCCCGGAGGCGCGCCGATCAGACGCGAAACCGAGTGTTTCTCCATGAACTCGCTCATGTCGATCCGCACCATCGCCTGATCGTCGTCGAACAGGAATTCGGCGACCGCCTTGGTCAGCTCGGTCTTCCCGACACCCGTCGGACCAAGGAACAGGAACGACCCAAGCGGGCGGTTCTCGTCGTTCAGCCCGGCGCGCGCCCGGCGCACGGCATTGGCAACGGCCTTGACGGCCTGATCCTGCCCGATCACTCGGCGATGCAGGTTGTCCTCCATCGACAAGAGCTTCTCGCGCTCGCCTTCCAGCATCTTGGCGGTGGGGATACCCGTCCAGCGTTCGACCACCTGGGCGATCTGTTCCGGGCGCACCGCCTCTTCGACCATGACACCGTCCTCTTCGGCCTGCTCGGCCTCGGCCAGCTGCTTTTCAAGCTGCGGGATCACGCCATAGGACAGCTCGCCCGCGCGGGCCAGATTGCCCTCGCGCTTGGCATGGTCCAGCTCGATACGGGCGCGGTCCAACTGCTCCTTGAGATCGCGGGCACCAGCCAGCTTGTCGCGCTCGGCCTGCCATTGCGCAGTCATCTCGGCGGATTTCTCCTGCAGCTCGGACAGCTCCTTTTCCAGCTTTTCCAGACGGTCCTTGCTGGCGGCGTCATCCTCTTTCTTGAGCGCCTCGGCCTCGATCTGCTTTTGCAGGATCTCGCGGTCCAGCGCGTCCAGTTCCTCGGGCTTGCTGTCCACTTCCATCCGCAGCCGGCTCGCGGCCTCGTCCATCAGGTCGATCGCCTTGTCCGGCAGGAACCGGTCGGTGATATACCGATGGCTCAGCGTCGCCGCCGCCACCAACGCGGCATCCGAAATGCGCACCCCGTGGTGCAGCTCGTATTTCTCCTTGATGCCCCGCAGGATCGAGATCGTGTCCTCGACCGTCGGCTCCTCGACCATCAGAGGCTGGAACCGCCGCGCCAATGCCGCGTCCTTTTCCACATGCTTGCGGTATTCATCCAGCGTGGTGGCCCCGATGCAGTGCAGCTCGCCGCGCGCCAGCGCGGGCTTGATCAGGTTGGCTGCATCCATCGCGCCATCCGCCTTGCCCGCGCCCACCAGCGTATGCATCTCGTCGATGAACAGGATGATCTCACCGGCCGCCGACGTCACTTCGTTCAGGATCGCCTTCAGACGCTCCTCGAACTCGCCGCGGTATTTCGCACCGGCGATCAGCGCGCCCATATCCAGCGCCAGAAGCCGCTTGTTCTGCAGGCTTTCGGGCACGTCGCCATTGACGATGCGCAGCGCCAGGCCTTCGGCGATGGCGGTCTTGCCGACACCCGGCTCACCGATCAGAACCGGGTTGTTCTTGGTCCGGCGGCTCAGAACCTGCATGGCGCGGCGGATCTCGTCGTCGCGGCCGATGATCGGGTCGATCTTGCCTTCGCTCGCCGCCTTGGTCAGGTCATGGGCGTATTTCTCAAGCGCCTCATAGGTATCTTCCGCCGAGGCGCTGTCGGCCTTGCGCCCCTTGCGCAGGTCATTGATCGCCTCGTTGAGGCTCTGCGCACTGACGCCACCCTGATCCAGCGCATCCTTGGCGGGGGATTTCACGATGGCCAGCGCGGTCAGCATCCGTTCGACGGGAACGAAACTGTCCCCGGCCTTGCCCGCCAGCTTTTCGGCCTCGGCCAGAACCTTGCCGGTCTGCTGATCCATATAGGTCTGTCCGGCATCGCCGCTCACCTGCGGGATCTTGCCCAGCGCCAGATCAAGCGCCTGCACCACGCGTTCGGGCGTCCCGCCCGCGCGCCGGATCAGGTTCGAGGCAAGCCCCTCGCTGTCGTCCATCAATGCCTTGAGAAGGTGCTCGGGCGCCAGTTTCTGATGGCTTTCCCGCATCGCAATCGTCTGTGCCGCCTGGATGAATCCGCGCGACCGCTCCGTGAACTTGTTCAAGTCCATGGTCTGTCTCCTTTGTCACAAGCGTTACCCCGGTCGCGCACCCTGCACGAGGCATGCGGCGGTCGGGAACCTCGCTTATGAAAATGGGTAACGCGCCCGTGATGTTCAAGACGGGCCGCGCAAAACCTTGCGGATTATCCGCCCACCCGACAGACACCCGGACCAGCCTCGGATCAGTCGCGCTTTTTCGCCTTGAGCAAGGTCTTGGGGCGGATCGCCTCGGCGGCCTTGAACAGACCGAATGTCTGGTTCACGTAATTCACCACACCAGACAAGCTGTCCATATACTCTTGCAATTCGGGCGTGCGGTCCGCCTCGATCATCTGGATCGGGCGCTCGGGACCGGAGGCCTCGAACTGGCAGTAGAACAACGGCTCCCCACGACGCAGCACGATATCCTTCTTGGGGTCGTGCCATTCAAAGGCCCACATCAACGGGCGCGGCCAGATGTTGATCGGAAAACGCCCGCCAAAGATCGTGCCGGGCAACGGATCGGGACGGTAATGCGCAAATGGCCCAAGCTGGGTCATGTACAGCGTCTCATCCGCGACAAAGCAATACGGAAGCATGATCTGGATGGTCGGCCGGTCCGGATAGCGCCATTCCTCCTCGTTCACCAACGTGATCAAATCAGGCAGCTTGGCGCGTCGCACCGCACCCGAGGCCCCCGCGCGGTTGACCAGCACGGCACGGCCATCGTCCTTGCGATTGAACCCGATATGCAGGTCGTAAGGGCATTTGACCACGAAATACCGGCTTTCCATCTGGATCACGCTCGGACAGCGCGATGCCGACTTCGCGTGTCCGGTATTGGTCTGCCGCGAGGTCAGACGCTCGGGCGGATCGAACAGCACGCCAGCTTTGTTAGATGTCAGAAACCAACCGACCTGCACGGGGCCACGTTCGGGGCCGTTTCCCTGATGATCCAAGGTGATATTGATCTGCATAAATCGCTCATACTCTGTACCAGGGGCGACAATGCCGAACCAGCCTGCCCCGGTCAACTCGGAGTTGACGCACCCATCCAAAGACAGAACGCAAGCTCTCCTTGGTCCCCCGACGCCTCTCGGTGCCGCGCCCTGCAGGCTTGACGCCGCCGCCCGCTGCCGCGACAAGGACAACCGATCCCTGACCCCGCCAATCACCAAAGGCAGCACCCCATGTCCGATGACCGCCTGATCGTCGCCCTCGATGTTCCCAACGCGCTCGATGCGCTGTCGTTGACGGCCCGTCTGGGCGATGCCGTCTCGTTCTACAAGATCGGCCTTGGCATGTTGACCGGCGGCGGGCTCGCGGTGGCCAACGAGCTCAAGCAAGAGCACGGCAAGCGCATCTTTCTCGACCTCAAGCTCTTCGACATCGGCGCCACCGTGGAAAAGGCCGTGCGCGGGCTGGTGCAATACGATCTGGATTTCCTGACCGTTCATGGCGACCCGCATGTCGTGCGCGCCGCCTGCGAGGGCGCATCGGGCAGCGCCACCAAGATCCTTGCCGTCACGATCCTGACCTCTCTGGACCGGGCCGATCTGGATGCCAGCCTGATCCGTCCCGGCGCGGTGCCCGATCTGGTGGCCGAACGCGCCGCCCGCGCCTTCGACGCCGGCGCCCATGGCGTGATCGCCTCGCCACAGGAAGCCTCCATGATCCGCGCCCTGCCCGAAGCGGCGGGCCGGCTGATCGTCACGCCGGGCGTGCGCCCCGCCGGGTCGGATCTCGGCGATCAGAAACGCGTGGCCACCCCCGCTCAGGCCATCGCCGACGGTGCCGATCATATCGTCGTGGGCCGCCCGATCTGGGCCGCATCCGATCCGGTGGCCGCCGCACGATCCATCCTGACGGAACTCGCTGGCTGATTTTCGTACGAAACCGCGGTACAAACCGTCCATGTCGTACGCAACCCCGAGGCCCGGATGCCAGCCCTTTGCCGCGATTGCCTGACCCGGTTCGACGCCGGACCGCGCTGCCCCTCCTGTCGCAGCCCCCGTGTGACCTCGCACCCGGAACTGTTCGACCTGTCGATCGCGCATATGGATTGCGACGCCTTCTATGCCAGCGTCGAAAAACGCGAAGACCCAAGCCTTGCGGACAAACCCGTGATCATCGGCGGCGGGCGGCGCGGTGTGGTCTCAACTGCTTGTTATATCGCGCGAATTCGCGGCGTCCGCTCGGCGATGCCGATGTTCAAGGCGCTGGCGCTCTGCCCTGATGCGGTGGTCCTGAAACCCCGCATGGACCTCTACGTTCAGGTCTCCCGCCAGATCCGCGCGATGATGGAAGAACTCACACCTGCGGTCGAACCTCTGTCGCTGGACGAGGCGTTTCTCGACCTCACCGGCACCGCCCGCCTGCATGGCGCGCCGCCTGCGGTGATGCTGGCCCGTCTGGTCCGTCGGATGCGCAGCGAACTGGGCGTCACCGGCTCTATCGGCTTGTCGCACAACAAGTTTCTGGCCAAGGTCGCCTCCGATCTGGACAAACCGCATGGCTTTGCGGTGATCGGCGCCACCGAAACCGACGATTTCCTGCGCGACAAGCCCGTCGGCCTAATCTGGGGAGTGGGACAGGCCACGCGCACCGCGCTCGATGCGGCGGGCATCCGCACGTTCGCTGATCTTCTCAGATGGGAGCGTCAGGATCTCATTGCGCGCTTCGGCTCAATGGGCAACCGGCTGTGGCATCTGGCCCGTGGTCAGGACGCGCGCCGCGTCTCGGCCAATGCGCCGGTCAAATCGATCTCGAACGAAACCACCTTTTCCGAAGACACCGGCGCCACCGACATCCTCGATGGCCATCTGTGGCGGCTGGCCGAAAAAGTCTCGGATCGTGCCAAGGCCAAGCGGCTTGCGGGCCGGGTCGTCACCCTCAAGCTCAAGCGCGCCGATCATGCCGGGCTGACCCGGCGCATCGCCCTGCGCGACGCCACCCAACTGGCCGACACGATCTACCGCACCGCGCGCGCCCTTCTGGATCAGGTCGAAGGTCAGGCCCCGTACCGGCTGATCGGTGTGGGCCTGTCCGAACTGGTGCCCGAGGAAGGCGCGGATCTCTCGGGCGATCTTCTCGATCCTAATGCCGCCCGCCGCAGCGGGGCCGAGCGCGCAACCGATCTCATCCGCGCCCGCTTCGGCCCTGGTGCGATCCTCAAAGGTCGTTCGCTACGGTAAATCTGGCCCCGGTCACTCGGCCGCAAGCGGCTGTTCAGCGGCGCGTCCGATCCGGGCGATCTCCGCGATCACCCCGTCCAGAAGCTGCTGAAACGCCTCGAAATGCCCATTGGGGCGAATAAGCTGCTCGTTCATGTAAAGCGCGCGATCGATCTCGATCTGGACCGCGTGACGCCCGCGTGACGGTCGCCCGTAATGCTGCGTGACATAGGCCCCCGCGAACGGCGTGTTGCGCGTCACCACAAGCCCCGCCGCCGTAAACGCCTCTTCGATGCGGTCCACGATCTCGGGCGCAGAAGCCGCGCCGAACCGATCCCCCAGCACCACTTCCGGACGGCGCACGCCGGTGCGCGCCATCGCATCCATCGCCTCATGCGGCATCGAGTGGCAATCGATCAGAATCGCCTGACCGAACATCACATGCGCCTGCGACAGCTGCGTTTCCAGCGCCTCGTGATAGGGCCGCCAATAGGTCTCGATGCGCCGCTGCGCCTCGGCCAGTGGTATCTTGCCGGAATAGATCGCCTGCCCATTGGCCACCACGCGCGGAATCACCCCCAACCCCGAGGCGATCCGCGGATTGTGCCCCGACCGCCGCACCCCTTCGATCAGCGCGGGATCAAGCTCGTCCTCGCTGCGGTTGAGATCGACAAAGGCGCGCGGCGCCCCGGCGCGGATCAACGGCGCGCCATGGCGCGGTGCGCTTTCGAACAGCTGATCGACAAAGGCATCTTCCGAACTGCGCACCGAATGCTCGTTCAGCGCGGTGCGCCGCAGGAAGGACCACGGATAATCCCGCCCCGAATGAGGCGATGCGAACACCACCGAGGTGGTGCGCCGCTGTGGATGTGTCAGATAATAGGCGGCTTTCGGCATCGTCTCTCCTGTTGTCGCCATCATAGACCGAAATTAGCGTTCTAAAAGCCCTTGATCCCTATTCCGACTCCTTTTATAGACCGCTCTCACCGGCGCGGCTTTCCGCGCCCCTATTGTTTGGGGCAGGGTCCGTATCGGTATTCATGGGCGATTAGCTCAGTGGTAGAGCACTTCGTTGACATCGAAGGGGTCACAAGTTCGAACCTTGTATCGCCCACCATGAATTCCTCGCCCCGCGCCCCGGCGCTAGGCACCCGCAACCCCAGGCGCTGGCCCGCGCCGCGACAGAGACAGGAGACGACCATGAAGGTTCGCAACTCGCTTCGTTCGCTCAAGAACCGGCACCGTGATTGCCGTGTCGTGCGCCGCAAAGGCCGCGTCTACGTCATCAACAAGACACAGCGCCGTTTCAAGGCCCGTCAGGGCTGAACCCCGTCACAGGGTTCGAACGCGACAAGGCCCCGCCAATCGGCGGGGCCTTTTCTTTTCAATCCTTCGCGCGCAGCCCCTCAGCCGCCCATGATCCGCTTGCGCCGCTCCTTCATGCGCGCATCCGCCCGCGCGGTGCCATCGTGGAACGACCCGAACAGCTTGTCCCACGGCACCTCGAGCGAGCCGTAATTGCATTCGAAATACCGGTGATGCATCTGGTGATGGAACGTGCCCAGCTTGAGCCGGTTCTCATCCCTGATCGCCACCCCCTCGAACCCGCAATGCGTGGTGGCCGCCGTCAGCGTCAGATATTGCATATGATAGAGGATATGCACCGGATGCGCGGCAACGACCCAGTGAATCAGCACCGATCCAAGGAAGATCGCGTGCTCCACCGGGTGCATCGACAGCCCTGACCATGGCCCGACATTGATATTGCGATGATGCAGCGCATGCACGTGCCGATACAGCACCGGCACATGCAACAGGCGATGAATCCAGTAGAAATAGAAACTCTCCCAGACCGGGATCAGAAAGAACAGCGCCACGAACCACACCGGATGCGCGGCCCATGTCAGAACCGGCGCATACCCGTTGGCCATCGCCCAGAACATCAGCACCTCATAGGCGGTCCAGAAAAAGACGCCGCTGCCCAGGGTCCAGAACATGTTGTCGCGAATCTGGCCACCAAGCGTGAACTGCTTGCCGTTCACCATCAAAGGGCGCGGATCGTATTTGAGTTTCTGGCCCTGCGCGGTGAACGTGTAGAAATAAAGGTGCAGCCCGCCCGCAACCAACGTCATCAGACACAGGTTGCGGATATAGAGCTCGGCGATCCAGCCCACCGCCAGCGTCCTGGTCTCCTCGAGCGGCGGCTGAAACCAGTAGAACGACGCAAAGGCAATCCCCACAAGGATCAGCTTTTCCGAAATCAGGAACCACGAATTCCACACCCACCGCAGCATCTCGAGCGGGCGCAGGGGCCATGTGAAAAACGGGGATACGGTCAATGGCACGGCAGGGTGATGGTTCCAGCCTTTCACGGGGTCGTCCGACATCCTGGCCTCCTTCGCGTGTGGATCGATGGGTTGCGGCCAAGTATCGCCCGGCGTCGTTTATGTGAAAAACAGAAAATACTTTGCATTTTCCCCGAAAATTCCGAGGATACTCCCGGACCGGAGGGCCAGCATGACCGTCAGCTTGAAAGCCATGCGCTATTTCACAGTCGCCCTGCGGCACGGCAACATTTCGCGCGCCGCAACCGAGCTTCGGATCGCCGCCTCGGCGGTGTCGGCCGCCATCGACCAGATCGAGGCGCATTTCCAACTCAAGCTGGTGACGCGGCAACGCTCGCGCGGGATCACACCCACCGCCGACGGTCAGGTTATGCTGCGCAAGTTCGCGACGCTGCTGGAAGAGTTCGATACGGTTCTCAAGGATGGCGCGGAATTGAAACGGTCCTTCACCGGGGCTTTGCGCGTCGGGTATTATTCGCCCGTCGCCCCAGCGTTTCTGCCGGGAATCCTGTCCAACCTGATGCAGCCCCGCCACGACCTGACCCTGCACCTGCACGAAGGCGACAACGACGCGGTGCAGCTTGGCCTGCACCGGGGCGAATATGATGCGATCCTCTTCGTCTCCGACGCGGCAGCACCCTGGATCGACCATGACCCGTTGATCGAGGCGCCCGCCTATTGCCTTCTGGCGGCGGATCACCCTCTGGCCGCGCAGCCGGCGATCCATCTTGCCGATCTGCTGGAGGAACCGGTCATCACCCTGGACCGGCCTGTGGTCACTGACTATTACAGCCGGCTCTTCGACATGGCAGGACAGCGCCCAACCATTGTCGCCCACGCCAATTCCACCGAAATGGTCCGCAGCCTTGTGGGCAGCGGCGCGGGCTGCGCGATCCTCAACATGCTGCCGCTGACCGATATCAGCTATGCGGGCAATCGCGTTGTCGCGCGTCCGATCCTCGATCCTCTGCCCACCCTCACCTTGTCGGTCGGCTACAACAAGCAGGCGCCGCGCCGGGCCGTCAGCGAATTCGTCGCCCGCTGTCAGTCCTATTTCGCCAATCCCGGCGCGATCATTTCCCGGGCCTGACCGCGCGGCGCGTTAACCCTCGCCTGCACCGTCCTCGATACCGACGCGATACCGACGTGATACCGACGCGATACCGAGGCCGGTTTGGCCTGTTAACCAAGGGCTTTGGTGGTGATTCGCGCCTCGCGCGCGAAAACACCCGCTTGCCCCGGTCCAAAACCTCGGATTAGGTGCCTTCAGCACAACATTCGGACCCCACCATGACCACACCCAGAAAGATCATCGTGATCGGCGCCGGCATCTGCGGCCTCAGCTCCGCGATCTGGCTCCGCCGCGCCGGCCATGACGTCACGCTGGTCGACCGGGACGGACCGGGCGCGGGGGCGTCCTATGGGAACGCGGGCTTGCTGGCGCAATGGGCCATGGTGCCGGTGAACACCCCTGATCTTCTGACTACAGGCTTGAAATACCTTGTAAATCCCAACTCACCGCTGTTCATGCAATGGGGCTATCTGCCCCGGCTCGCGCCCTGGCTGGCGCGTTTCGTGGGCAATGCCAACCCCCGCGATTGCCGCCGCATGATCGACGCGCTGATCCCCATTGTCACCGACAGCGTCGATCAGCATATCGCCCTGACACGCGGCACCCGCGCTGCGAAATGGGTGATTTCCAGTGATTTCGGCTATGCATACCCCTCGCGCAAGGCCTTTGACGCAGATGCCTTTGCATGGGGCATCAAGCGCGAAGTGGGCATGATCCCCACGCTCCATGAAGGACCACAGGTGCAGGAGATCGAGCCGATGCTCGGCCCCTCCGTCGGCTGTCTGGCGGTGCTCAAGGGGCATGGCCATATCGCCGATCCCGGCGCATACATGGCCGATCTGGCCGAGGTTCTGCGCGATGAAGGTGGCCAGTATTTACAACGCGAGATCAAGGACATAACCCTGACCGACGGGCGCATCACCGGGGTCGAGACCGATCAGGGACCGATGCCGTGCGACCATGCGGTTCTGGCCGCTGGCATCTGGTCGAAACCGCTGATGCGCAAGCTGGGGATCAAGGTTCATCTCGAGGCCGAGCGTGGCTATCACCTGCATTTCGTCAACCCCTCGCAGATGCCCCGGCACCCGCTGATGATCTCGGCCGGCAAGTTCGCCGTGAACCCCATGGCTACCGGCCTGCGTTGCGCCGGCACGGTCGAGCTTGGGGGGATCGAAAAAGGCCCCTCCGCCGCCCCTCTCAAGCTGATCCGGAGCCATGTAAACAAGGTGTTTCCGGACCTTCGCGCCGATCATGTCGAGGAATGGATGGGCTTTCGCCCCTCGACGCCGGACAGCCTTCCTTTGGTCGGCGAATTGGGCGGAACGGGGGTCTTTGCCGCCTTCGGTCATCAGCATGTCGGCCTGACTGCCGGTCCCAAGACAGGCCGGATCATCGCCGGGCTGATCGACGGGCAGCGCCCCAACATGGACCTGGCCCCATACGACGCCAACCGCTTTCACGCATCAGCGCGGTAGCGTTTCACGAAATTCCTCAAGATCCGCTCGGGTGCATGCACCTCGGCGGCGCGGCACATGGCGATCAGATCCTCGGCGGTATCGGGCGGAAAATATCCCCTGTACCGATAGATTTTTATCCTTGTTTCAAAGCCTTGCGCGTCCGCCTCGGGATGAAACTGCGTGGCATAGACATGCCGCCCATAGCGCACCATCTGGAACGGACAGGCCGGGGAATGCACCAGATGCGCGCAGCCCTCGGGCAAGGCCTCGAGCGCCTCCTTGTGGCCGACGAACGCCTGAAACCGATCGGGCATATCCGCCAGAAGGGGATCGGCGCGCCCCGCGTCCGTAAGGCTGCAATCCGATGTTCCCACAGGCTCGCCATAGCGCCCTTTGCCGACCTCGCCATCAAGATGCTTGCCAAGGATCCCGATCCCGTAACAGCACCCCAGAAAAGGAAAATCCCGCTCGGTGATCTGCGGCATCAGGGACAGCACATCGGCTTCGATCCGCGCCTCGATCGGAGATTTTTCCTCGGGCGCATCGCTGACGCAGCCCGGCCCGCCCCCCACGATGACACCGGCATGATCATCGAGCGACAGATCACTTGGCAGCCGCTGCTGATCAAGGCGGATGCGATGCGCCTCGTCCGGGGTCAGTCCCGCCTTGCACAGGATTGCCGCGAATTCATCGTCGGCGGCCTCGGCCTCGGGGCGCAACTGCAGGATAAGAAAGGGTTTCGGCATGGTTTTGTCCGCATAAGGAGCCTGTCTGGTGGCCCGTTTTACCGCCTGCGTCAAGACTGCGGGGGCGGCGAGGGCCATGCGCTTGACGCTGCGCGGCAATAGAATACCCTGCATCTGAACACAAAATCGACAAGGACATTCCCGATGGCCCATAGCTTCGATCCGGCCTGCGGCAGAACGCTGCTGGACCACGGGTGCGGTGCGTTCGGGCCTTTGGAAAGACTTGATTTTCCTTGCAGATATCGCGCCCGCGACCGGGTCTCCGGCAGGGGGAAAACGGCCCCTTCGGCGCGCACGGAGCGCGGGTAGACCCCATGCGGCGATCGCTCAGCCTTGCGGCGTATCTGGCCTATTCCCGTCGGTCTTCTCAGGATATCACCCGCCCCGAGATCGAGCGCCCCGAGGGAGAGCTGATCTGGGCCTATGCTGTAGAGCCGCAGCATGTCGACGCTCTTCAACAACTTGCCGGACGACTGGCAGCACAGCGACCGGGGCTTGTCATGCTGCTGACAACCCCGGACGAGCCGATCGGGCAAACGCGCTCGAAAAACGTTCTGAGACAAAGGCTTCCGGCGGATACGATCGCCAATGCAAAAGCGTTTCTCGACCATTGGAAGCCGGATATATGCCTTTGGGCCGGGGGCAACCTGCACCCTGCGTTCATTAGCGTGGCGGATGAAAACGAGGTGCCGCTTTATTTGGTGGACGCGACCGAAGCCTTGCTTGACCATTCGGCTTGGCGCTGGTTTCCCGACCTGCCCCGCGCGCTGCTGGAACGGTTCGCGCTGATCATGGCGCGATCGGGTACGACTGTCCGCTTTCTCAATCGTATTGGCGTGAAGGACACCGAGGTTTTGGTCACCGGCCCGTTTCAGGAAGGCGCCATTGCCCTGAATTACAACGAGTCCGACCGCGAAGAGATGGCTTCGCTGCTGCGCGGGCGGCCAGTATGGCTGGCCGCGATGATCCAGCCGGGCGAATTGGACACGATCATGGAAACGCACCGGGTGGTCAGCCGCCTCGCGCACCGGACTTTGCTGGTGGTCGTGCCGGACGATCCGGCTGACGGGCCGGGTTTCAAGACCCGCCTGCAGGAGAAGGGCTGGCGGGTTGCGGTGTGGTCGGAAGGAGCCATGCCCGAGGAAACGACACAGATTTTGCTGGCGGATACCTTTGGTGAAATGGGGTTGTGGTATCGGCTTGCGCCGATCACCTTCATGGGCAGCTCGCTGGAAAGCGGGCAATGGGGGCGCGATCCGAATGAGCCGGCGGCGCATGGATCGGCGATCCTGTATGGGCCGAACGTGCGGCGGTACCTGTCGAGCTACTCACGGTTCGCCGAGGCCGGAGCAGCGAGAATCGTCAAGGATTCCGAGACGTTGGCGGCGGCGGTGCAGCGGTTGATCGCGCCGGACCAATCGGCAGCGATGGCGCATGCGGCATGGGACGTGGCCTCGCAAGGCTCTGAAGTCACTGACAAAATCATGGATCTCGTGCAGGATACGCTTGATGTGATGGGGGCAAGGTGATGCGCGCGCCGGATTTCTGGTTCACGGACCCCGACACACCGGCGCTGAAAGCGCGGGTCCTGGCGCCCCTGGGCGCGCTTTACGCCACCGCAACGGCCCGGAGGGTTGCCGCGAAACCGAAATATTTCCCAGCAATTCCAGTTATTTGCGTGGGTAACATCAATGCAGGCGGCACCGGGAAGACCCCAACGGTCATCGCGCTTGTCCAACATCTGCAGGCGATGGGCAAAACGGTGCATGTGATCTCGCGCGGGCATGGCGGAACGCTGGATGGACCCGTGGAGGTGGACGAAAAAACTCATACGTCCCAAGAGGTTGGAGATGAACCACTGCTGATTTCGGCCTTTACGCGGATTTGGGTCGGGAAGGACCGGGCGGCGGCGGCCAAGGCGGCGGAACTGGCCGGGGCGGATGTGATCGTGATGGATGACGGGCACCAGAACCCGTTGATAAGAAAGGATATATCCCTCATCGTGGTGGACGCGGTGCAGGGTTTCGGCAATGGGCGCTGCATTCCGGCGGGGCCATTGCGCGAACCGGTGGCCAAGGGGCTGGCGCGGGCGGATGCCGTCTTGTCGATCGGGCCGAAGGCGGCGCAGGAGAGCTTTGTCGACAGATGGGGCAAGGCGATCGCTGTGCCGCATGTCAAAGGCCGTCTGGCACCGCTGCAAACCGGGATGGACTGGACCGGGACGCGCTTTCTGGCCTTTGCGGGCATCGGCAATCCCGCGAAGTTCTTTGCGACTTTACAAGGGCTTGGAGGAGAGGTCGCCCGCGCGGAGGCGCTGGAGGACCATCAGCCGCTGACCCAGGCGCTGATGATGCGGCTGGAGGCCGAAGCCAAGCTGATCCATGCCCAACTGGTCACCACCGAGAAGGATGCGGTGCGGCTTCCGGCGGAGTTTCGCAAGAAGGTTCTGACCCTTCCGGTGCGGCTGGAGCTGGAGGACTGGACCCCGCTGGAGGAGGTGCTGGCGCGGGTCGGGCTGCGGCGGGAGTAGATGTGTAGGTTTCGTACGAAACCTACACGCGTTCAGGACGACCTGCGGAGAGATTTCCGGAATTTGTGTCCATCCCGTACACAAATCACCCGGCTCAGCCCTCGCCGGGGTGGCGCGACATGCCGCGTTCGATCGCCATCACGAGGGCCAGACCGGCGCGGGTGCGGGCCGTGAGTTCGATCGCACCGAACATGCAGACATCTGCGCAAAGACCGCAATGCCCGCAACGGTCAGCCCCCCGCAGAACCGGGTAGCCATCGGGATCGAGCGACAGGATCGAGGCCGGGCACACCGAGACGCAATCGCCGCATCCGGTGCAGCGGGCTGCAAGGCCGTCTTCGGAACGCGCACCGGGAGGGCGCGGCGGACGGCGACGGGCAGTCGGAAGGGGATCGGGGGGAGTGTGATCGTCGGTTGTGTGATCGTCGGTATGCAGCATGGTGCCCTCATCTCAGGACGGACGCCGGAACCGGATCAGGTTGCACACGGGGAGGAGACGGGACGCTATCCGAAACAGGCGCAATGACCCAAGGTAAACCGAATCGGCACCGCCACTCTTGATCTGAATCAATGCGGCGTCGGCAGTGCCGCGGTGTCAGCCGTCTTCGTCAAGCCGGGGCGAGGGGCGGACAAGCGCCAGCTCGGCGCCGGAAAACCGGAACGGCGAGCGCACACCGGGCACGCCGTCAAGCTCGACCTTCATGCCGCGTGCCTTGATCTGCGGGTCTTCGAAGACCTCGGCCAGATCGTTGATCGGGCCTGCGGGCACGCCCTGTTCCTCGCAGGCGGCCAGAAGATCGGCCTTGGAAAAGCGTTTCGTGCGTTCCGTTAGCAAATCATCAAGCTTTTTGCGGTTGGATACACGGGCGGGATTGGTCGCGTAGTCCGGGTCATCGGCCAGATCGGGACAGCCCAAAAGCGCACAGAAACGGGTGAATTGCGCGTCGTTGCCCACGGCGATGATGATGAACCCATCGGCGCAGTCGAAGACCTGATAGGGAGAGAGATTGGGATGAAAATTGCCAAGACGGCCCGGCGGCGTGCCGGTGGACAGGTAGTTCATCGCCTGATTGGCGGTGATCGATACCGCCACGTCCAGCAATGCCATGTCGATATGCTGCCCCTTGCCAGTGGCGCCGCGCTGGTGCAGCGCGGCAAGGATCGCGGTGGTGGCATAGACCCCGGTGAAGACATCCGTGACGGCGACGCCCACCTTGGTGGGCTGGCCATCGGGATGGCCGGTGATCGACATGAGGCCCGACATGCCCTGAATGATGTAATCGTAGCCGGCGCGATGCGCGTAGGGCCCATCCTGACCGAAGCCGGTGATCGAGCAATAGATCAGGCCGGGATTGATCGCGGCGAGGCTGTCGTAATCAAGGCCATATTTCGCCAGACCGCCGACCTTGAAATTCTCGATCAAGATATCGGCGTCGCGGATGATGTCGCGCAGATGCGCCTGCCCTTCGGGCGTGCGGAAATCCACCGCGACACTGGCCTTGCCGCGATTGGTGGAATGGAAATAGGCGGCGGAGCGATCACCATCGCGTTCGATGAAGGGCGGGCCCCATTGGCGGGTGTCATCGCCTGCGGGGCTTTCGATCTTGATCACCTCGGCGCCCAGATCGGCAAGGGTCTGGCCGGCCCAGGGACCGGCCAGAATACGGGCGAGTTCGACAACCTTGAGGCCGGCGAGTGGTGCACTCATCAGTTGCCCAGCTTCTCGTCGATGATCGCCTTGAGGTCGGCATAGGCCATGTTGGAGTATTTCTGGCCATTGATGACAAGTGTCGGCGTCGAGGTGACATCATCGGCTTCGGCGTTCTTCTGGTACCATGCCACCAGCGTTTTGGCCTTGTCCTGATCGGCGAGACATTCCTCGATGCGGTCCTCTTGCAGACCGGCGACCTTGCCGATGCGGCGCAATTCATTGGCGATGCCCACCGGATCACCCTTGCCGACCCAGTCCTTCTGCTTTTCGTAGAGCATTGCGGTCAGGCCGAAGAACCGCTCTTGCCCGCCGCAGCGCGCGAGCATCGACGCCCAGAGACCGAAGCGGTCGAAATAGACATCGCGGTAGATGAAGTTGATCTTGCCGGTGTCGATATAGTCGGACTTGAGCTGCTTGAACTGACCGCCGTGAAAATCGGCGCAATGCGGGCAGGTGAACGAGGCGTATTCGATCACGGTGACCGCCGCATCTGGATTGCCGATCGACATTTCGGTGATCGAGGAGGTGTCGATCTGGGAGGCTTCCTGCGCATTGGCGGCGAAGGTGAGATCGGGCGGAGTGGTGCTGCCGGAGGTCAGCCACCAGCCGGCGCCGGCGACGAGTGCGAGACAGAGGGCCGCGATTGCGGTCAGTCGGGTCATGCGTGATCCCTTTCGGTTTTGTCAGCGTTTGGATCTGGATAGAACGTTCCGCCCCAGGGCTTCAAGCGCCGATCTGAGACCGGCATCGCCGATCGGAGCGGCCAGATCGGCGGCGCGGGCCTGCGTTTGCGGATCGGGGGCGGCTTGTTCCGGTTCGGCGGGCCGGTGTTGGAAGCTGGCCTGCCCTTCGGCGAAGCCGGTGGGCGCGGTCTGGGTCACCCGGATACGGGCGATGGCGTTATAGCCGTAAACGGCGTTGACCTTTTCGCGCAGGGTTTCCTTCTGCATCTCGAGCATGGGGGCCTGCGCGCCGGTGGTCAGCACCGTCAGGGTCGCCCCGAACCCCTGCCGGGTGTAGGAGATGTTGACGGGCCGGGCGATGGCGGCGATATCCTCGCCCACGATTTCGGGCCAATGGGTGAGCAGCCGGGTCTGTGCGAAGCCGCGGCTTTCCGAGGCATGGCGGATGCGCCCCTGCACAAGCTGTGCGGTGCGCTTGAAACCCCGTGTCGTGCTTTCGCGCCTTGTCATGCTGGCTTCCTCGACTTGTCCGCTATCTTAAGGCATGTGTCGGCTCTTGCCAGCCGGAAAGCCGAAGGTGGAGATAAAGAATGCGTGACAGCGATGGGTGACGGGCCGGATCCCGCCGATCTTCTGGCGTGGTATGACGCGCATGCGCGCGATCTTCCGTGGCGCGTGGCGCCGGCGGCGCGATTGGCGGGCGCGCGGCCCGATCCCTATCGGGTGTGGCTGTCCGAGGTGATGCTGCAACAGACGACGGTGGCGGCGGTGCGCGCCTATTTCGAGCGGTTCACGGCGCTCTGGCCCACTGTCGAGGCGCTGGCGGCCGCGCCCGATGCGCAGGTGATGGGCGAATGGGCGGGGCTTGGATATTACGCGCGGGCGCGCAACCTTCTGAAATGCGCGCGCGTGGTGGCCGAGGATCATGGCGGGCGCTTTCCCGAGACACGCGAGGCGCTGATGGCGCTGCCGGGGATCGGCCCCTATACCGGGGCCGCGATCGCGGCCATCGCCTTTGACGCGCCCGAGGTGGTGGTGGACGGCAATGTGGAGCGGGTGATGGCGCGGGTGCATGACATCCGCACGCCGCTGCCCGCCGCCAAGCCCGAACTGGTCCGCGCCGCCGCTGCGCTGACGCCCGAACGCCGGCCGGGATGCCATGCGCAGGCGGTGATGGACCTGGGCGCCACGATCTGCACGCCGCGCGCGCCGGCCTGCGGGATCTGCCCCTGGTGGGGGGCCTGTGCGGCGCGCAAGGCCGGGGTGCAGGCCGAGTTGCCGCGCAAGACCCCGAAAAAGCCCAAACCCCTGCGCTTCGGCATCGCCTATGTGGCGCGGCGTGCCGATGGCGCCTGGCTGCTGGAAACCCGCCCCGACAAGGGGCTTCTGGGCGGGATGCTGGGCTGGCCCGGCAGCGACTGGACCGAAAGCGCGCCGATCCCCGCCCCACCGATCGAGGCGGATTGGACCGATCTCGGCGAAGAGGCGCGCCATACCTTCACGCATTTCCATCTGCGGCTGGCGATCAAGGTGGCGCATGTCCCGCAGGACGCCGCCCCTCTGAGAGGCGCCTTCACCCCTGCCACCGCGTTCCGCCCTTCGGATCTGCCCACCGTGATGCGCAAGGTGTTTGATCTTGCCCGGTCAAGTCTGAGACACTAATTGATCCCCGTGCCGTTCGAGTATCTCATGCCATGACGGGAGCCTATGCATGACCACGTTGCGAACCCTTCCAGCCGACAAGGTGGCACAGATCCGGCGCGCCCTGCCGTTCTGGCTGTCGCTGGTGCTGGTGCCGCTGGCCGTTATCGGCGCGCTGCATGGCGGCTGGACGGTGCTTTTGCTGCCGCTCGTGACCTGGTATTTCTTTTCGATCCTCGATGCGGTCCTGGGCCTCAACCTCGACAATGCCGATCCTGCCACCGAAGAGCACAAGCTCACATGGTACCGGGCGATCACCCTGATCTGGGCGCCGCTGCAATTCGGCCTGCTGTTCTGGATGATCTGGTATGTGACCGGGCCCGGTGGTGCGCATCTGTCGGTGGTGGAAACCCTGCTGCTGTTCTTCGGCATGGGGGTGATTTCCGGCACGGTCGGCATCAATTATTCCCATGAGCTCATGCATCAGAAGGACCGCCGCGAACGGTTGCTGGGCGATCTGCTGCTGTCCATGGTGCTTTATTCCCATTTCAGGTCCGAGCATCTGCGGGTGCATCACATTCACGTGGGCACACCAAGCGATCCGGTGACCGCGCGCTACAACGAGGGGTTCTATCGCTTCTTTCCCCGGGTTCTTCGGCAATCGTTGCTGTCGGCCTTCCGGGCCGAGCGGGCGTTTCTGGCGCGCAAGGGGCTGCCCTGGCATGATCGGCGCAACCCGTTCTGGCGCTACTGGGCGCTGCAGGGGGTGATGCTGACGCTGGCCGCGCTGCTTGGCGGATGGGTCGGGCTGGGGCTGTTCCTTTGGCAGGCCTTCGTCGCGATCTGGCAGCTGGAACTGGTCAACTACATCGAGCATTACGGGCTGACGCGGCGGCATCTGGGAGGCGGCAAATACGAGCATGTGAAACCGCATCACAGCTGGAACGCGTCGCAGAAGGCGTCGAACTGGCTGCTCATCAACCTGCAGCGCCATTCGGACCATCACTACAAGCCCGACCGCCGCTTTCCGCTGCTCCAGACCTATGCCGAGGACGAGGCGCCGCAACTGCCCTATGGCTATCCGATCATGACCATGGCCGCGATGGTGCCGGCGATCTGGCGGCGGGTGATGAACCCACGGGTGCGCCAGTGGCGCAAGACCTATTACCCCGAGATCACCGACTGGGCGCCCTACAACAAGGCGCTCAACCCCGCGCCACGCTGATCAGCGCACCAGCACCGGTGCGGCGTGCAGATGGCTGCCCTGCTCGATCGCGGTCAGGATGAAATCCGCCACATCGGCGCGCGGGATAATGCCGTTGCGCCAGCTATCCGGCGACACCAGCACGCGGTAGCGCCCGGTGCCGCGGTTCGAGGTCAGAATACCCGGACGCACGATGGTCCAGTCCAGATCGCTCGCCTCGATCATCGCCTCCTGCCGGGACTTGTCGTCATAGGCCCGCCCCATGATCGCCTTGAAGGGCAGCTTTTCCAGCGCGCTCAGGGCGGCGCGGCTGCGCCCTGCGCCAAACCCCGTCACCGCCACAAGACGGCGCGGCCCGTGCGCCTGCATCAGCGGCAAGAGCGCCTCGGTAGCACTGGAAAACAGGCTCACGGGCCCCAGCACGAAGCGGAAATCCTTGGCCACGCCAAGGGCCAGAACCACCGCATCGACCCCGTCGAGCGCAGGCTCGAGATCGCGCGCATCGGTGGCGTCGCCCGGCCTCTTCTCAAGGCCCGGATCGTCGATGGCGATGGCCTCGGCCCCGCGCGCCATCGCACGGATGCGGTGGCCACGTTCGAGCCCCTGCCGAACCACCTCGAGCCCGATCCCACGGCTTGCCCCGATCACCAGAATATGCGCCATGTGATGCCCTCCTGCAGGATGCTTCCATGGACCACATAGAGCAGGATGGTGCGATGTCCCGTGGCGGGGCTGTCGGTTTCTTCTGGCCTCAAATATCCCGGGGAGCGCGAGGGGCTGGCCCCTCGCCCCGCGCTGACAGCGCGCGCCACGCCGGCCCATCCGGGCGCTCACGAAAAAAGCCCCGCCACAAGGGCGGGGCACGAGGTAGATGCCCGTGATGTCAGGCCACAGGCACCGGCGGTGTTGGAAAAATCAGTTGGGGCGATCCGCCATTTCGGCGCGGATCTGCTGGCGCAGGATGTCGATCGGCACGGTCTTGCCATCGCGCTTGAAGCACCAGTAAGTCCAGCCGTTGCAGCTTGGCGCGCCTTCGAGGGCGGCGCCGACCTGATGGATCGAGCCCTTGACGTCGTCGCCGATCAGCGTGCCGTCGGCGCGCACCTTGGCCTTGTGACGCCCGTTCATGCTCAGCAGTTCCTCGCCCGGGCGCAGCATGCCGCGCTCGACCAGCTGGCCGAAGGGCACGCGCGGTTCGGCACGTTTCGAGGTCGAGACCTCAAGCGCCGCGCGGTCGAATTTGCGGATGCCGGCGAGCCGCTTTTCGGCCACCTTGCGATAGGCGGCCTCGCGTTCGATGCCGATATAGTCGCGGCCCAGCATCTTGGCGACAGCGCCCGTGGTGCCGGTGCCGAAGAACGGATCGAGCACCACATCGCCGGGATTGGTCGAGCCGACCAGCACGCGGTGCAGCAGGCTTTCGGGTTTCTGGGTGGGGTGGGCCTTGTCGCCGTGTTCGTCCTTGAGCCGCTCATGACCGGTGCAGATCGGCAGCACCCAGTCCGAGCGCATCTGCACGCCGTCGTTCAGCGATTTGAGCGCCTCGTAATTGAAGGTGTATTTCGCGCCTTCCTGCTTGCTGGCCCAGATCATCGTCTCATGCGCGTTGGTCAGCCGCTTGCCACGGAAATTGGGCATCGGGTTGGATTTGCGCCAGACCACGTCATTGAGGATCCAGAACCCGGCATTCTGCAGGGCGGCGCCCACCCGGAAGATGTTGTGATAGGACCCGATCACCCAGATCGCGCCATTCGGCTTGAGCAGGCGGCGCGCGGCCTTGAGCCAGTCATTGGTGAAGCGGTCATAGACTTCGAAACTGGCGAACTGGTCCCAGGCGTCATCGACCGCGTCGACGGCGCTGTTGTCGGGGCGGTGAAGATCGCCACGCAATTGCAGGTTATAGGGGGGATCGGCAAAGATCAGGTCGATGGAGCCTTCGGGAAGGCTGTTCATCACCTCGATGCAATCGCCGTCGAGAATCGTGTTGAGTGGAAGCGCGGCTGCGCCTTGCGACTTGGTCTTCGTTTTCATCATCTGCCTCTGGTCCCCGGCGCTTATGCGCTCTGGTTCGTTGGGACCAAGATGAGTCAAAGCCGAATCGCCGTCAAATTCTTTTTTGAATCAGTTACTTACAGTTTTGTCTTGATACAAGATATTGTGGACGGGTTTGAACGAACGTCTATGGTGAGGGGTCAGCCCAATATTTTGAAGCGCCGCGATGTGGCTTTTTGACGGGTATCCGGCGTTCGTCTCCCAGCCATAGCCGGGGAACTGTTGCGCCAAATCCCACATGATCCGATCGCGGGTGATTTTCGCCACGATCGAGGCCGCCGCGATGGACAGGGATTTGCCGTCGCCCTTGACCACGGCCTGCGCCGGGATCTGCAGGCCACGGGGGATCAGGTTGCCGTCGATCAGCGCCATGTCGGGCGGTGTGGCCAGCCCCGCGATCGCCCGTTCCATCGCCAGATGCGAGGCGCGCAGGATGTTGAGGCTGTCGATCTCCTCGACCGAGGCATGGGCGATGGAGACCTCGGCCATGGCGAGGATCGCGTCATGCAGAACGGCGCGGCGTTTCGCGGTCAGGCGTTTGGAATCGTTCAGACCCTCGGGGATGCGCGAGATGTCCAGCACCACCGCCGCCGCCGTGACCGGCCCGGCCAGGGGTCCGCGGCCCACCTCGTCCACGCCGGCGACGCGCAGATGGCCTGCGGCATGGGCGGCGGTTTCGAGGGTGAAATCGGGAAGGGTGCTCATGGCCTTCCATGCCACCGCGCCGCGGAAAATGCAAAAGGGAAGGGCATGGGCGCCCTTCCCTTCCGACTGCTTCTGTTTTTGACTGCTCGGGTCGGGTCTGCCTCAGTAGCCCATGCGCTTGAGGCAGCGGGCGCTATAGACGGCGCGGTTATAGCCATCGCGGATCAGGCAGGCCTGGGGCAGGACAACGCGGTTGCCGGCGCCGTGCCGCTTGCCGTGACCGTAATAGCCGTGGCGCTGCTGTTGATGGACATTCCGATGGGGAATGACCCCGGCATGATTGTAGCGGTTCTGCGCGACATAGGGTTTGTAGCCCTTGTGGTGCGGCTTGGCGTGGCCGTAGCCATACACCTTGCCACGGTCGTTCTTGTGGGAATCGGCCACGGCGGCACCGATGATGGCCAGCGCCGCGACACCGGCGATGATCTTGGCGGCATCATTGTCGGCGCGGGCGGGCGCGGCGGTGAAGCTGGTCACCGCCAGAGAGGCGGCGAGGATGGTGGCGATGAAATGACGGTGCAGCATGCTGGGTTCCTTTCGGGATGCAGAAGGCGTCTTGCGGTCGGCAACAGCGCCGATCCGTTCATGACCCAAAGCTGGGCCAACCTGCCGCGCACAGGCAATAACAGCGTCCTGTTATCGGATAACCGCCCTGCGCGGCGCGGCTTTGGCGCGTTGGATATTGAATAGCCGGGGGGCTTGGCGCATCGTGACGCCATGACACCGCAAAAGCGCATCCCCTTGAGCCTTCTTGGCGCCGCCACCGGCCTGATCCTTGCGAGCCTTGCCACGGGCGCGCAGGCGGCCTGCTATGTCGAGTTCAAGGCCAAGAAGGACAACCCCCTGCAACTGTTTCACGAGGTGGTGCGGATCGAGGGGCCGTGCACGCAGGCCAATGCCCGCGCACAATTGCAACAGCGGCTTGCGCGACAGGGCATCACATTGTTGAAGGTGATGTCGGTGAGGGACGAGTGAAAGGGGACGCAGCGTGAGGACCAGCAACGGCACCGCCGCGGAAGCGCGACGTTCGGGCAACCGGGTCGTGGTGTTCGGGATCATCGCCATCGTGGCGATCCTGTCACTGGCGGCGCTTTTTCTGTTCCTGAACCTGCCGGATGCCAATGCCTTCAACGCGCGGGTCGAGCGGATTTTCGTGGAGAACGACGCGCTGACCGCCGAGGCGGATATCAAGCTGCTGGAAATCCTTGCGCTGTCGGGCACGGCGTTTTCCGAGACGCTGAAATCCTATCGCATGGTGATGTTCGTGCTGCTGGTCTTTGCCGCGGCGCTGCTGGTGGCGTCGCTGGTGTTTCTGGTGATGCTGGTGGCGATGAACCGGCGCATGGCGCAGATCGAACGCTCGGGCATTCAGGTGAGTTCGTTGCTGATCAGCCGCGAGGAAAACACCGTCTATCTGAACAACATGGGGTTCAAGCTGACCGATGCGGCGATGGAGACGCTGGCGGTGCTGGCCGAGGCGCGGATGGATGACGACGTGCTGACCGGGGCCGAGATCGAGGCGGTGATCTCGGGGCGGCAGGCGGCGGATTGCGACGAGGCGGCGGGGGCCACGCGCATCAAGCGGCTGCGCGACACGCTTGGCAACCAGATGGTGAGCGAATTGCTGGTCAAGAACATCGCGCGGCGCGGCTATATGCTGGCCATCGACAAGGACGTGATCCAGGTGTTGTGAGCGCCGGGCGTGCCGGCGCCCTGCGATGCAGGTCTAGCTGTCGGGTCGAAGGATGATCTTGGGCGCGTCGGTCACACCCTTGCGGATATCCGAAAACGCCCCCTGCCCTTCGGAGAGACCACGGGTTTCGACCCAGTCGAGCGCACCGAGGCGGCCATCGAACATGGCTTGGGCCGTCTGGCGGAAATCCTCGGCGGTGTAGGTGTAGGTGCCGATGAAGGTGATTTCCTGCAGGGTCATGCGCCGGATATCCAGCCCGCCTGTCGCCTGCCCCAGCCCGATATGCAGGATGATGCCACCGGGGCGGGCAGAGGCCGACGCCTGCGCGCGGGTCGCTTCATAGCCGACGCCATCGATCACGATATCGAAGAGCTGCCCCTCAAGCGCGGCCGGCTCCAGAGCGTGCTGACCGCAATTGAGCGACAGGTAGCGCCGCCGCACCACGTTGGGTTCCACCACGGTCACATCCGTGATCCCCTGCGCCGTAAGGCTGAGTGCGGCGCCCAGACCGATGGCGCCGCCGCCGATTACCAGAGCGCGGGGTGTGTGGCCGGTATCGAGCGAGGCCAGCCCAAGCCGCACGGCATGCCAGCCGCACGCGATGGGTTCGGCCAGTGCCGCCTGATCGGTGGTGACATGATCGGGCAGCACCACGAGATTGCCTTCGGGCATGGCGAGATGCTGGGCGAAGGCGCCTTCGCGCGGCGGCATCGAGATGATCTGACGGTCGGGACACAGGTTGTCGCGCCCGGCAAGGCAGGCCGGGCATGTGCCACAGGTGACCAGCGGGTTGACGGTGACGCGGGTCCCGGCGCGGGGGCCGGTTTCGATCACGCCCGCCGCCTCGTGACCGAGGATGAGGGGAGCGGGGCGCCGCTCGTCATGGCCGAGAAAGGCGTGCATGTCCGAGCCGCAGATGCCGACGCTTTCGACGCGGATCAGCACCTCGCCATCGCGCGGCGTGGGATCGGGGGCGTCGCGATAGGCCATCGCCTCGGGTCCGGTGTAGATCAGGGCCTTCATTTCGCGGTGAACCCCCCATCGACCATGAGCACCTGTCCGGTCACGTAATCCGAGGCCGGGGCGCAGAGAAACAGAAGCGGGCCGTCCATGTCGGCCATCGTGCCATTGCGCCCGATGCAGGTGGTGGCCGCGTTGCGCGCGGCAAGCTCGGGATCGGCAAAGACCGGCGCGGTGAGTTCGGTGGGGAAAAAGCCCGGTCCGATGGCGTTGGCGGTGATGCCGTGGGGCGACCATGCTTCGGCCATGGCGCGGGTCAGTTGCGCCACGCCAGCCTTGCTGGCGCCATAGGCGATGCCGCCGGGAAAGGCGCGGAAGGTCTGGAGCGAGGCGAAATTGACGATCCGGCCCCAGCCCTTGGCCTTCATCGCCGGGACCAGTTGCTGTGACAGGAAAAACGGCGCCGACAGGTTGAGCGCGATGGTGGTGTCCCAGCCTTCGGGGGTGACATCGTCGGCCCGCTGGCGGGTGTTGATGCCGGCGGCATGGACCACGATATCGGGGGCGCCGAAGGGGGCTGCGACGGCGCGGGCGAGATCGGGCAGGCTGTCGCGGTCGGCCACGTCATGCGCGACGCAAGCGGCGCGCGGGCCGGTTTCGGCCTGCCACTCGGCCAGGGCCTCGGCGCGGCGCGCCACGCCGACCACCTGCGCGCCGGCACGGGCGAGCAGGCTGGCGGCGTGACGGCCAAGACCGGAGCTGGCGCCGGTGACGCAGGCCACCTTGCCGGTCAGATCGAACAGCGCAGAGAGGTCAGCCATTTGCGGAGAGGTCGAAGTTCTGGCCGGGGAAGTATTTGCGCAGCCGGATGTCGGCGGTGCGGGCGTGGCCCTCCATGCCTTCGAGCCGCGAGATGCGCGCGGTGGCTTCGGCCACGGGTTTGCAGCCTTCGCGGGTGGCGCGCTGCCATGTGACGATCTTCATGTATTTGTGCACGCTGAGCCCGCCGGTATAGCGCGCAGCGCCCGAGGTGGGCAGAACGTGGTTGGTGCCGGACGCCTTGTCGCCGAAGGCCACGGTGGTTTCCTCGCCCAGGAACAAAGAGCCATAGCAGCTGAGCCGTGACAGCCACCAATCCAGATCTTCGGCCTGCACGGTGAGGTGTTCGGGGGCATAATCATCGGAGGTGGCGGCCATTTCCTCGCGGTCGGCGCAGAGGATCACCTCGGCGTAGTCGCGCCATGCGGCGGCGGCGTTGTCGCGGTTCACCTCGGGCAGATCGTCGATCAGGCGGGGAACAAGCTCCATCACCTGCTCGGCGAGCGCGCGATCATCGGTGACCAGCCAGACGGGCGAGTTGTAGCCATGCTCGGCCTGCCCCACGAGATCGGTGGCGACCACTTCGGCGTCGGCGGTGGCATCGGCGAGGATCAGGCTGTCGGTGGGTCCGGCGATCATGTCGATGCCCACACGGCCGAAGAGGATGCGCTTGGCTTCGGCGACGAACTGGTTGCCGGGGCCGACGAGGATGTTGGCGCGCGGCAGGCCGAAGAGACCGAAGGTCATCGCGGCAACGCCCTGCACGCCGCCCATGGCGAGGATCGTGTCGGCGCCGCACAGATCGGCAGCATAGATGATGGCGGGGTTGATGCCCACACCGGGGCGCGGCGGAGAGCAGGCGACGATATGCTTGCAGCCCGCGACCTTGGCGGTGGTCACGGTCATGATGGCGGAGGCGATGTGGCTGTAGCGCCCGCCCGGCACGTAGCAGCCGGCGCCGTGGACGGGGATGCTTTTCTGTCCTGCGATCAGGCCGGGCACCACCTCGATCTCGATGTCGCGGAGGGTTTCCTTCTGGGCCTCGGCGAAGGCGCGGACATTGGCATGGGCGAACTGGATGTCCTGCCGCAGTTTTTCAGGCACGAGCGCCTTGGCGGCTTCGATCTCGTCGCGGGTGAGGACCACGTTGCCGTCGTACTGATCGAACTTGGCAGCGTAGTCGAGTGCCGCCTGATCGCCGCCCTTTTCGATATCATCGAGGATGGTCTGCACCGTCTGGTGCACGTCGGAGGCGCCGGATTGCGCGGTCAGGGCAGCTTTCTTGAGATACTCTCGGGCCATTGAATGTGAGTCCTATTTGTAGATGTCAGGCAGGAGCGACGTGGACAATGCGGGCACATAGGCGATCAGCAGAACCACGATCAGCATGAAGAACACGAACGGCACGGCCCGCACGGCGATCCTGAGGATGGATTCGCCGGTGAGGCCGGACACAACGAACAGGTTGAGACCAAGCGGCGGGGTGATGAAGCCCACGCCAAGCGCGGTGATCATCATCACGCAGAACTGGATCTCGTTCATCCCGATATTGTCGGCCAGCGGCTTGAGGATCGGGGCGAGGATCACGATGTTGGGCGTCGTCTCCATCACGCAGCCGGCAGCGATCAGGATGAAGATCATCAGCAGGATCAGGATGGCCGGTTCATCTGTGATCGAGGTCACGCCCTGAACGAAGCCCTGCGGCACGCCGAGGATCGCCAGTGCCTGAGCGAGCGGCAGCGAAAAGGCGATGATCGGAAGGATCACGCCATTGACCTTGGCGGAACTGACCAGCATCGCCGGGAAATCCGCCAGCTTAAGCGTGCCCAGAACGAAGCCCAGGAAGATCGTGACGATCACGGCGGTGGCGCCGGCCTCGGTCGGGGTGAACTTGCCCGAGAAGATGCCGCCGAAGATGATGACCGGCACGATGAAGGCATACCAGCCACGCGCCAGCGCACCGCCCAGATTGCGCAGCCATTCACCGAAGCCGATGCCGCCACCGCCTTCGTAATTGTAGATGCGGTTGACCACGATATTGGTGATGAGGATCGACACGAGGATCGCGATGCCGGGGATCACGGCGGCCAGAAAGAGGGTCGAGGCGGAAATGCCCAGAACAAGGCCGATGATGATATAGGCGATGGAGGGCGGAATGAGGATGCCGGTACAGGCGCCCGCGGCCACCAGCGCACAGGCATAGGGGCGCGGATAGCCGGATTCCACCAGCCGGTCGATCGTCATGCGGCCCACGGCGGCAGCACCTGCCGCATCCGAGCCGGAGATTGCCGAGAACATCCCGCAGACCAGCACCGTGGCCGAGCCGAACCCGCCCTTGGCAAAGCAGGTCAGCGCCTCGGCCACATCCAGAAACTTGCGTGACAGGCCGGTGCGCACCAGCACGTCGCCGGTGAGGATGAAAAGCGGGACGGCGGTCAGGGCAAAGGCGTCGATGCCGTCGAACAGGCTTTCGCCCACCAGCGAGAGCGGCAAGGCGCCGGACATCAGGAGCATGACAATGGCCGAGGCGCCGATGGCCGCCCAGACGGGGATGGCCAGCGCGCAGAGCACGACGAAAAGGATCACCGGAACGTAGAAATCCCAGCCCAGTTCGACCGATGTGTTGAGGGTCTGCCACATGTTACGCGCCCCCTCAGTCGAACAGCTTGTCGCCTTCGTAAACGGGCGTGCCGTCACGAAGGGCGCGCAGATCGCGCAGGAAGGATTGGGCGAGGCGCAGCAGCATCAGGCTGAACCCGATGGGCACCGCCAGCAGGAACCAGATCATCGACACGCGCAGACCGTGGCTGACCGATCCGAACTTGGCCGAGACCATGACGGTTTCCCAGGACCAGTAGACCGCGATCACGGCAACGGCGGCCATCACCATGTCCCCGAAGATATAGAGCAGCGCCTTGGCGCGCGGGGGCAGGTAATGCATGATCACGTCGATGCGGATATGGCCGCGTTCCTTTACGGCGGCGGCAGCCCCAATCCACGCGAGATAGATGAAGGAATAGCGCACGATCTCTTCGCCCCAGATCGAGGAATAGGAGAAGAGTTCGCGGCGCAGCACCTCGACCGCCATGGTCACCACGAGCATCACGTAGAACACCAGCAGCGCCCATCGTTCCGCGTTTTTGTCCAGTGCCTGAAGCATGTCGTCCTTTCCCGTCCGGACGCCGTGACGCGGACCCGGTGCATTGATCGACTGTTATGGCAACGCCGGGCGCAGAACGCGCCCGGCGGCGATGGGGATCAGGCGTCGTGCACGTAGTACTTGCCTTGTGTGCCCGCGGCTTCGGCCAGCTTGTCGAAGGTCTCCATCGAGCCGGCCAGCTCGGTCTTGAAGGGATCCCATTCGGAGCGCTGGAAGCCTGCGGTTTCCTTCCATTCGGTCAGCTGATCGGCGCTGAGCGAGTGGAATTCGACCCCGGACTTGGCCATTTCGGCCATTGCGAAGGCGCGCGAGGACGGCACCTTGGCGAGGTTCTGGTGGAAGGTCATCTCGGACGCCCATGCCAGCCCGTCCTGCACGTCGCCGGGCAGGGAGTTGAACCATTCGAGGTTGCAGGCGTAGCACTGGCTGTCGGGAACGGCCTGCGTGAAGGTCACGTGGCTGAGGATGTCCTTGAAGCCGAAGGCATAGAGCGCGCCCACCGAAGGATCGAGAGCATCGGCCACGCCCTGCTTGATCGCCGAGGGGGTTTCGCCCCATGCGACCGGCGTGGGGTTGGCACCCGCCATGCGGTAGAACTGCTGGAGCATCTGCGAGCCGGGCACGCGGAACTTGACGCCGGCAAGGTCGCCCGGTGTCATGATCGGGCCGCCGCCGCCCTTGCGCACGGCCATCACGCGCGGGTCGATGCAGAAGTAGAAGAGCGGCTTGAAGCCACGCTGCTCGACCATGGCGTTGACCTCGGCGTTCCAGATGTCGGACGTCACGAGGTTCACGAAGCGCTGATTGGCGCCGCAGAAATAGGGCATGTTGATCAGGTCGACCGCCGGGGCGAAGGGGGCGAAGTTGGACAGCGAGAACTGACCGGCATTGACCGTGCCGCCCTGCACCTTCTGGGCCAGGGCCGAGCCGACGCCCAGCTGACCGCCGGGGGCCAGTTTCACATAGACCTTGCCGTTGGTGGCGTTCTGGATGTTCTCTTTGAAGTCCAGCTGCATCATCGGATAGCTGCGCGTTGTGCCGATGACATATTCGGTGGCCAGCGTCATGACGTGATCGGCGGCCTGTTCACGCTCGCGCTCTTCGTTTGCGGTCTGGGCCGTGGCCGCGGATGACCACAGCACACCGCTTGCACCTGCCACGAGAGCCGCCGTGAAGCTGCCGGTGGCGGCGAGCTTCATGAAATTGCGGCGCTCTTGCGAGGCAAGTTCCTTTTGTTCTTTATTCATTGTCGTTCCTCCCTTGGATGTCCTGTGCGTGTCTTTTGCGGTTGCGGGCGGCTTCGCTGCGCAGGACGGCCACAACGAAGGATGCCACTGCTGCGAACAGCATGAGCATTTCCCCCACATCGTTCAGGAAAACCACGCCGCGGGCCGAGCCGATCGCCACATTGGTCGCGAAGACGCCGAAGAAGACGGCCGCCAGCAGCAAAAACATGAAGTACCTCCCTCTCACCGGTCAGGACCGATGATTCGAGAATAATGTAAGCGCTTACAAAATTGCATGCAAGCGCTTACATAATGTGCTATCACTCAGTCTCGGTTGCCCCTATGCAGCGACGGACGCGCGACACGGGATGCGCCCGAACCAACGGACACGAATGAACGACGACAAGAGCGATACCCTACCCGGCCTGCCGACGCTGGCCGATGTGGCCGAGCGGGCGAATGTGTCGACCGCGACGGTCTCGCGCTGCCTGAATTCGCCTGACAGGGTGGTGGAGGCGACGCGCGAACGCGTTCTCAAGGCGGTGCAGGAATTGGGCTATTCGCCGAATTTCGGCGCGCGGGCGCTGGCGGCGCGGCGCACAGGTACCGTGGGTGCGATCATTCCGACGATGGAAAACGCGATTTTCGCCCGCGCGATGCAGGCCTTTCAGGAAGAGTTGCGCGACAATGGGCTGACGCTTCTGGTGGCGTCCTCGGCCTACAGGCCGCAGGTGGAGGATGAGCAGATCCACGCGCTGGTGGCACGGGGGGCGGATGCGCTGTTGCTGATCGGGCATGACCGCAGCGAGGCGCTGTATCAGTTTCTGGAGCGACGGGGCGTGCCGGTTCTGGCGGCCTGGGTGCATGATGCGGACAATCCGCGCCCGTCGATCGGTTTCGACAATCGCAAGGCGATGCGGATGCTGGCCGAAGAGGTGATCCGGGCGGGGCACCGGGATCTGGCGATGATCAGCGCGGACATCAACGGCAATGACCGCGCCCGAGAGCGGGTGGCGGGGCTGCGCGAGGCGATGGCGGCGCGTGGTCTGGATGCCGAGGCGCTGCCGCTGATCCAGACGCGCTATTCGATCGAGCATGGGCGGCAGGCCTTTGCCAAGCTGATGCGGCGGGTGCCGCGCCCCACGGCGGTTATCTGCGGCAATGACGTGCTGGCGGTGGGCGCCTTGCAGATGGCGCGCGAGATGGGGCTGCATGTGCCCGGAGACGTGTCGATCACCGGCTTCGACGATATCGAGATCGCGACGCTTGTGGAGCCGCCGCTGACCACGGTGCATGTGCCGCATCGGGCCATGGGGCGGCAGGCGGCGCAAATGCTGATCGAGGCGCTGCGCAGTGGCGTCCCCGTGGCTGAAAGCGTGGAATTGCAGACCGATCTACGGCTGCGCGGCACGCTTGGGCCGCCGCCCGCCTGAACGGCGGCGGGGCGGCTCAGGCCGGCGCGGTGGCGGTGGCAGCGGCGTGGCGCTGGCGCATGGTGTCGGCGGAACGGCGGACGATTTCGGCGATGTCCATCAACTGACCGGCCAGGGGGCTGGTCTTGCGCCAGATCATGCCGACGGTGCGGGTGGGGCGCGGATCACCCAGATCGGCCACCGACACATCTGCGGAGCGGGTTTCGACAGGCACCGCCATTTCCGGAACCAGCGTGACGCCCATGCCCGCGCCGACCATTTGCACCAGGGTGGACAAGGAACTGCCATCCAGACCGTCGCGGGGCACCGCCGATTGCAGGCTGCAGAAAGACAGCGCCTGATCGCGGAAGCAATGCCCCTCTTCGAGCAGAAGAAGGCGCATTTCACGCAGGGCGTCGCGGCAGGGCACGGGCTTGTCCGCGTCCGATCCGGGGCGCACCAGCATCATGGTCTCGGTGAACAGCGTCACCTCGGTGAAGGATGGCTCGGACACCGGCAAGGCGACGATGGCGCAGTCGATACGGCCCTCGGACAACTCGCGGATAAGCCGGGGGGTCAGGGTTTCGCGGACATGCACATCGAGCCCGGCATGGGCGGTGGTGAGATCGCGCAGGATCGTGGGCAGAAGATAGGGTGCGATGGTCGGGATGACGCCGATGCGCAAACGGCCGATCATACCGTCCCGAGAGGCGCGGGCCAGATCACCCAGTTCATCGACCGAGCGAAGGATGCCGCGCACATGCCGCGCGATCTGATCGCCGAAGGCGGTCAGCCGCACCTGCCGCGCACCGCGTTCGAAAAGCGTGGTGCCAAGCGACTCCTCGAGATCGCGGATCTGCACCGACAGGGCGGGTTGCGAGATGGCACAGGCCTCGGCGGCGCGGCCGAAATGGCCATGCCGGGCGAGCGCCTCGAAATAGCGGAGCTGTTTGAGGGTCAGGTTCTTCATAATATAAAATTATCGTAACAATCACTAAATGCAACTTAAACCAATGGCCGCGATTTGCTAGAAGCACCTTCATAGCCCTTGGGGAGATCGTCTGCCGGATCGCTGCGCATCATCAGTGCAAGGGGATCGAAGGCGAATCATACTCCTCGGGGACACAAGCCCGGTCCCTGACCGAAGCCAAGCAAGATGGAGAGAGAATATGGACGGAAACGACGTGAACACCTCGGGCAAATGCCCGGTCATGCACGGTGGCCTGACCGCTACCGGCACCTCGAACATGGAATGGTGGCCCAAATCCCTGAACCTCGACATCCTGCACCAGCATGACACCAAGACCAATCCGCTGGCCGAGGTGAATTATCGCGAGGCGGTCAAGGAGCTGGATTTCGACGCGCTGAAGGAAGACATGAAGGCGCTGCTGACCGACAGCCAGGACTGGTGGCCGGCTGACTGGGGCCATTACGGCGGTCTGATGATCCGTCTGGCGTGGCACTCGGCAGGATCCTACCGTCTGGCCGATGGCCGGGGCGGCGGGGCTGCGGGCAATATCCGTTTCGCGCCGCTGAACTCGTGGCCAGATAACGGCAACCTCGACAAGGCACGCCGCATCCTGTGGCCGCTGAAGAAGAAATACGGCAACAAGCTGTCCTGGGCGGACCTGATCCTGCTGGCGGGCACCGTGTCCTATGAGGCGATGGGCCTGAAGACCTATGGTTTCTCGTTCGGACGCGAGGATATCTGGCATCCCGAGAAGGACACCTATTGGGGCGCCGAGAAGGAATGGCTGGCGCCGTCCGACAGCCGCTATGGCGATGTCGAAAAGCCCGACACGATGGAAAACCCGCTGGCCGCCGTGCAGATGGGTCTGATCTATGTGAACCCCGAAGGCGTCAACGGCCAGCCCGATCCGCTCAAGACCGCAGGCCAGGTGCGCGAGACGTTTGCCCGGATGGCGATGGACGACGTGGAAACCGCCGCGCTGACCTGTGGCGGTCACACCGTGGGCAAGGCGCATGGCAATGGCGATGCGGCAACGCTTGGCGCCGAGCCCGAAGCGTCCGACATCGAGAACCAGGGCCTTGGCTGGATGAACCCCAATCTGGGCGGCAAGGCGACGAATGCCGTCACCTCGGGGATCGAGGGCGCGTGGACCACGCATCCGACCCAGTGGGACATGGGCTATTTCGATCTGCTGTTCGGCTATGAGTGGGAGCTGACCAAGTCGCCCGCAGGCGCGTGGCAGTGGCGTCCGATCGACATCAAGGAAGAGGACATGCCGGTCGACACGACCGATCCGACCAAGCGTGTCATGCCGATGATGACCGATGCCGACATGGCGATGAAGATGGACCCGGTCTATAACGAGATCTGCCAGAAGTTCATGGCCGATCCCGAGTATTTCGCCGATGCCTTTGCCCGCGCCTGGTTCAAGCTGACCCATCGCGACATGGGCCCGCGCACGCGCTATATCGGGCCGGACGCGCCGCAAGAGGATCTGATCTGGCAGGATCCGATCCCGGCCGGTTCGACCGGATACGATGTGGCTGCCGTGAAGGCGAAGATCGCCGATAGCGGTTTGTCGATCGGGGATATGGTTGCCACCGCATGGGACAGCGCGCGCACCTTCCGCGGCTCGGACCTGCGCGGCGGTGCCAATGGCGCCCGCATCCGCCTTGCCCCGCAGAAAGACTGGGAAGGCAACGAGCCCGAGCGTCTGGCACGTGTGCTGGGTGTGCTGGAAGGCATCGCCGCCGAGACCGGCGCGAGCGTGGCTGACGTGATCGTTCTGGCGGGCAATGTCGGTGTCGAGCATGCGGCCAAGGCCGCGGGCGTCGATATCGAGGTGCCGTTCACGCCGGGCCGTGGCGACGCGACCGACGAGATGACCGATGCCGCATCCTTCGACGTGCTGGAGCCGCTGGCGGACGGGTTCCGCAACTGGCTGAAGAAGGATTACATCGTCACGCCGGAAGAGATGATGCTGGACCGCGCGCAGCTGTTGGGGCTGACCGCACCCGAAATGACCGCCCTGATCGGCGGGATGCGGGTGATCGGCACCAATCACGGTGGCACGGCGCATGGCGTCTTCACCGACACGCCCGGCGCGCTGAGCACGGATTTCTTCGTGAACCTGACCGACATGTCCTATCGCTGGCAGCCGGTTGGCGAGAACCTCTATGAAATCCGCGACCGCAAGACCGATCAGGTCAAGTGGACAGCGACGCGGGTCGATCTGGTGTTCGGCTCCAACTCGATCCTGCGGGCCTATGCCGAGGTCTATGCGCAGGACGACAACAAGGAGAAGTTCGTCAAGGACTTCGTCGCGGCCTGGACCAAGGTGATGAACGCGGACCGGTTCGACATCGCATGATCGCCACGTTTGGATGATCAAGGGGGCGGCGCTGCGATGCGCCGCCCTTTTTCTTTGTGCCCGAGGGTGTCCCCCATGCAAAAGGGCCGGCGCATGACGGCGCCGGCCCTTTGGCTTTCGTGACGGATCGCGGTGACGATCAGCCGATGATCCCGTTCAGCGTCGCCGAGGGGCGCATCACCGCTGCGGTCTTGTCGGCGTCGGTATGGTAGTAGCCGCCCAGATCGGCAGGTGCGCCCTGAACCGCCAGCAATTCTGCGAGGATCGCGGATTCGTTTTCGGCCAGCGCCGATGCGATGGGCGCGAAATGCGCGGCGATGTCGGCATCTTCGGTTTGCGCGGCCAGAGCCTCGGCCCAGTAGCGGGCGAACCAGTAATGGCTGTCGCGGTTATCGGGCTGGCCGACCTTGCGCGAGGGCGAGCGGCCATGATCGAGCACGCCCTGCGTGGCCTCTTCGACCGCCTTGCCCAGAACGCGGGCCTTTTCGTTGCTGCGCACATCGGCGAGGAACTTGAGGCTTTCGCCAAGGGCGCAGAATTCCCCGAGACTGTCCCACCGCAGGTGGTTTTCCTCGACCAGCTGCTGGACGTGCTTGGGCGCCGAGCCGCCAGCGCCCGTCTCGAAGAGACCGCCGCCCTGCATCAGCTTGACGATCGACAGCATCTTGGCCGAGGTGCCCAGCTCGAGGATCGGGAAGAGATCGGTCAGGTAGTCGCGCAGCACGTTGCCGGTGATGGCGATGGAATCCTTGCCCTCGCGGATGGTTTCCAGCGTCTTGCGCGTGGCGGCACGCGGGGCGAGGATCTGGAACTTGTCGGCCACGCCATGCGCCTCGAGGATCGGTTTGACATAGGCGATGAGCTGCGCGTCATGGGCGCGGTTT
This sequence comes from Roseovarius litoreus, assembly GCF_900142765.1. Taxonomy (GTDB): domain Bacteria; phylum Pseudomonadota; class Alphaproteobacteria; order Rhodobacterales; family Rhodobacteraceae; genus Roseovarius; species Roseovarius litoreus. Next base: position 65,362 of record NZ_FRCB01000010.1, on the reverse strand, counting down.
TCGTCCAGCCAGAAGATCGCCTCGCAGCCTTCGGCCTTCTGGCGCTCGATGGCCAGTTTGACCCAGTCCTCGATCGGCGCCTTGCGGGCCGAGGCCGCACGCCAGATATCGCCCGCTTCGACATTGTGCTCGTGCAGGACGTCGCCATTGGCGGCGATCAGGCGCACGGTGCCGTCGGCGGGGATTTCGAAGGTGGTGGGGTGGCTGCCGTATTCTTCGGCCTTCTGAGCCATCAGGCCGATATTCTGCACAGCACCCGATGTGCTTGGGTCCAGAGCGCCGGTCTGTTTGAAATATTCGATCGTCTCGTCATAGACGGGCGCGTAGGAGCTGTCGGGGATCACGCAATTGGTGTCGTGCTGCTTGTTGTCCGGTCCCCAGCCCTTGCCGCCGGCCCGGATCAGAGCGGGCATCGAGGCGTCGATGATGACGTCCGAGGGCACGTGCAGGTTGGTGATGCCACGGTCGCTGTCGACCATGTACATCGGCGGACGGTCGGCCATCACCTTTTCGATGGCGGCAACGATCTCGGGGCTGTCCTTGACGCGCTGCATCATGTCGCCGATGCCGGAATTGGGGTTCACGCCAAGCGCCGTGAGCTTGTCGCCATAGGTCTCGAAGACCGGCTTGAGGAATTCACGCACCGCATGGCCGAAGATGATCGGGTCCGAGACCTTCATCATCGTCGCCTTCATGTGCAGCGAGAAAAGCGTGCCTTCACGTGCGGTCGCCTCGATCTGTTCAGCGAGGAAGGCATCGAGGGCCTTGGCGCTCATGAAGGTGGCATCGACCACGGTGCCGGGGTGATATTCGACACCGTCCTTGAGCACGATTTCGGTGCCGTCCTGTTGTGTCAGTACGATGCGGGCGGGGCCGGCCTGTGCCTCGGTCAGGGTGGTGGAGCGTTCGTTGGAATAAAAGTCGTTCGCCTGCATGGTGGCGACGCGGGTCTTGCTGTCTGCGGACCATGTGCCCATCGAATGGGGATTGGCCTGAGCGAATTTCTTGACGGCGACGGCGGCGCGGCGATCCGAGTTGCCTTCACGAAGGACCGGATTGACTGCCGAGCCCTTGATCGCGTCATAGCGCGCGCGTGCGTCTTTTTCGGCGTCGGTCTGCGGCGCTTCGGGGTAGTCGGGCAGCGCATAGCCTTGCGATTGCAGTTCCTTGACAGCCGCGACAAGCTGCGGGACCGAGGCCGAGATGTTCGGCAGCTTGATCACGTTGGCTTCCGGAGTTTTGACCAGCTGGCCCAGTTCGGCCAGATCGTCGGGCTGGCGCTGCGCGTCGGTCAGATGATCGGGAAAGGCCGCGATGATGCGACCGGCCAGCGATATGTCCTTGGTGCCGATGGACACGCCTGCGGCCTGCGCAAAGGTCCGGATGATCGGAAGCAGCGAGGCCGAGGCCAGCTCGGGCGCTTCGTCGACCTTGGTGTAGATGATATCGGGAGTGTTGTTGTCTCGCATGGGTCAGCCACCTTTGTTCTGTCCCGCGCGTCATACGGCAAGACGGGCGAAACGGCAACGGTATACGCGGGTATACCGAAAAGAATTTTCATGACCGGTCGCGATTGGCTTGGCAGGCGCGCGCCAAGGGGGGCACGCCCGCGAATCAGGATGAAGGGGCCGGAACGGCGGTGCGTTTCCAATATGGAGACAATACGCGCCGAGTCGCAGGAATAGAGATTGATGCCGGTTAAGAGATTCATCTTAGGGGCGTGAATTTCTACCCAAGCGGGCGCAGGGCAGAGGTTTTTGGCCTTTGGCACAAAGGACTCCAAACTAAGGCGAAAATGTGGCAAGTTCGGCAATCGAGGGATGCTGTCCGTGGCGAGTTTGCTTTGCCCGGTCCCTTTTAAAGTAAAGATTCCCATTGTTATCCCGACATTGCACGTGGCCTTGGGCATTCTGCCATTTCCCAGAACACAGCCCTGTCCGCCTGAGCCAGACATATCTGGCACAACGATTTCAAAAGGGGGTGAACGATGTTCAGCCTGAATTTCAAAAACGCGATGCCGATTGCGATCATGGCCGTGGCTGGATTGATCTCATTCAGCACCCACGCAGAAGCAGTTACTGCGACTTACACATCCAACCTTTCCTGCAACGTTGTGGATGTGACCGGAGGTGGAAGCAATTCCAGCGATTGCTTTGGAACAGTTAGTGGCAATCCTTCGCAGATCGGCGCAAGCGCATTCGAAACAGCTACTTTTGTCGGTTATTTTTCCGATAATTCTCTATCTACGACAGGATTATTCGGCAAGACCGATTGGAACCTGATCGCAAAGAGAGACTTCGACCCGGTCCAGGTTGACGGGTTAAACGGCACAGAAGGCACCACACCCACAACCGGCTCTGATCCGGGAACATGGTCGCTGATCGATACCACGGCGTTGAACGCCTATGGCTATTCGGCCGTGATGTTGAAGCAGGGCAGCTTCTTTGCCGCATATCTTTTCGATGGCTCCCCGCTTCCGACCTCGGGCGAATGGTATACCGCATGGTGGACCAATAATCCCGGAGACGTGAGCAACATAAGCGTTTGGGCCGGTGGCAAGAGTGTGAACGGTCAAATCCCGGTTCCCGCAGGCTTGCCGCTGCTGCTGACGGCGATGGGTCTGGGTGGCTTCATGAACTGGCGGAAGCGGAAAACGGTCTGACCCGAAAACCATGAACGGATTGGCTGGGGCGCCCTTGTCGGGCGCCCCTTCGCAGTCTGGGGTGTTCCCGACGAGGTCAGCTTGCCCCCCCCCGGCAGAGACTGGCACTAGCCTGCGGCGGATCGGCATCCGGCCCTGAACGTTGGCAAGACAGGTCAAGAACCAAAGAGTTTCCCTAGGCCGAACAATGGCGGCGGGCGTGGACGCGCTTGCGCGGCGGATGTGCCAAGCGCCTGATAAAGCGTTGAAAATCATAGGCCTTCCGACACCCTGAGCCCCTGACAGGCGATACCGCAGCTGGACGGGTTCGCCCCAAGATCATCACAGACGCGTCAAACCACGGGATTTATTTGGTTTTCGGTCAAGAATCCGGTAACACTATGGCAGATTAATCCATGGTTTTTTTGCGCATTTCCGCGCCTCGCATTACAGGGCCTTTTTCGACCCATGACCGATATTCCCTCTGTTTCTCGCCGCACCGATATATTCGGACATTTCTTCCATTGGGGTACCTTCTGGCTGATTGTCGGCACCGTTGCCGCCGGGCTGTTCTTCTGGGAAGGGATCGCCGAGCTGCTGAAGGCATGGAAGATGCCCGAATACAGCCACGGCCCGTTGATCCCGGTGTTGTCGGGGCTGTTGTTCCTGCGCCAATTGAAAACCGTGCCAGTCAATGACGGCCCGGTGACCGACCGCTGGCCCGGTGTCGCGCTCTTGATCGTGGCGGTGCTGATGGGGGCTGCCGGCAAGATGATCGAGATCCGCGACATCGTGGCTTATGCGCTGATCCTGTGGGTGGGCGCGGTGCTGCTGATCAGTTTCGGCTGGAACACGGGCAAGCATTTCTGGCCGCCTGTGGTGCATCTGGTCTTCATGCTGCCGCTGCCGGGGGCGCTCTATTACGGGTTGTCGACCTATCTGCAGGGGATTTCGTCGGAGCTGGGTGTGTATTTCCTGCAGATGCTGCGGGTGCCAGTGTACCTCGAAGGGAACATCATCGATCTGGGCGTCTTCAAGCTGCAGGTGGCCGAGGCCTGTTCAGGGCTGCGGTATCTGTTCCCGATCCTCAGCTTTTCCTACATCTTCGCGGTGCTCTATCAGGGGCCGATGTGGCACAAGACCTTGCTGCTGATTTCGGCCGCACCGATCACGGTTTTCATGAACTCGGTCCGGATCGCGATCGCGGGTTATATCGTGAACAATTACGGGCTGGAATGGGTGGACGGCTTTACCCATTTCTTCGAAGGCTGGGTGATCTTCATTTCCTGCGTGCTGATCCTCTTTGCCTTTGCCTGGGTGCTGGTCAAGCTGCGCCGTGACCGGATTGGCCTGATCGAGGCACTGGATCTGGACACCGAGGGCCTCGGCACACAGGCCAAGCGCATCGGGCTGGTGCAGCCGTCGGTGGCGATGATCTTCTCGGCCCTTCTGGTGGGGGGGCTTGCCGCCAGCTGGCAGGCCATTCCGACACGTGAGGCGGCACAGATCAACCGCGAGCCTTTCCTTTTGTTCCCCTCCCAAGTCGGCGAGTGGCGCGCAGGCCCGCACCAGCCGCTGGAACAGCAGGTGGAACGCATTCTGGCCGCCGACGATTACCTGTCGGTGTCCCTGGTGAACGCCGCCAGCGCGGCACCGGTGGATGTGTTCATGGCCTGGTACAAGGATCAATCCGGCGGCGGCGTGCATTCGCCCGAAGTCTGCCTTCCGGGAGCGGGCTGGGAGATCGCCAAGCTGGACCAGATCGAGGCATCAGGCCTTGCGGGCGAGACGTTCACACTGAACCGCGCGATCATCCAGAAGGGCGTGGACCGGATGCTGGTCTATTACTGGTACGATCAGCGCGGCGTCAGGACCGCGTCGATGTATCAGGCCAAGCTGCAGCTGATGCTGGGGCGCCTTGTGAACGGCCGCGACGACAGCGCCATCGTGCGCCTGATCACCCCGATTGGCCCGAAAGAGGACATCTCGGTCGCCGAAGCGCGTCTGGTGGACAGCATGAACGCCCTTCTGACGCCCCTGCCCCGGTTCGTGCCGGGAGGGTGAGCGGGATATATTCACGTAGCTTGATCAGCTGTTTGCAGAGTTGAGGCCAGGAAATCTTCACGTAAACGGTGCATGCTGGCGTGCGAACGGCCACGCACCGCCGCCAATGTGTTCATAGCAAGCGAGCGTCGAAGGTCGGCAGAGGTGCTGAAAGCTTGGATCTGTTGTGCCAAGTCTTGGGCATTCTCCACATCAAATAGTAGCGCATCCTGCCCCTCGTGTACGATATCGCACACCCCTGACGTGGCGCTGGAGATTACCGGGACTCCCTGGCTGAAAGCATCAAAAATCACACGAGGCTGTTCCTGTTGGCGATTGGCCAAAAGAACCGCATGATATTCCCGAAGGAGATTCAAGAAGGGTGCGCCATAAGGCAGCGGGGGCCTAAATCCGACTTTGATAATGCCACGATGGCTTTCGGCAAAACGGCGACAAACATCAGCTAGCGGGCCAGAGCCAATTATATCAAGTGTGATCCGTTTGCCCTCGGCCAATGGGTTATCGATCAATAACTCCTCCGCGTACTCAATAGCATCAAGCACGATGTCTATTCCTTTGTCTTTCACCAATCTGGCAGGGAAGAGAATGCGGATGTCATCGTCCGGCAATTCGGCAAGGCGCAAGAGCTGTTCACGGTTCGAAATTATATTGTCTTCGTCAACCCACACTGCGGGAGCAATTAGGCTTCTTTCCGTTTCAATATCAAAGTAACGCCGATAAGCTTCTTGTGTGAATATTCGGGCGTCCGCACGGCGCAGACAAGCTCGGAGCAGCACTGAGTGAACATGGTGCGTCAGCCACTCGCGAATGGAAGGTCGACGAGCAACAGGCTTCATCCAAAAAGACGACTCGATGACCATAACCCATTGGAACCGGAAAATGAGAGAAAGTGGCAGAATGTAAAAAGACAGAGGGAAAGCCCACCCTGCACCTCCGGAATGGACTACGCGGCTCAGGCGAACAGCTGCAAAAACAGTGCGAAAATTCGGAAAAAAGTTCGACAGTGTAGACTTCAGCCCACCATCCTGCCGCAACGAAACAACCTGATTTGATGTGAGGCTTCGAACCTCGATTGCATCCTCTGGTGCCGCAGTGAGCGGTAAGACCGGACAGCAAAGCGCAAAAGGCGCTATATATTCGGTATGCAGTTCAAGATCCTTGCACCACAACTGATCCGCGAACAGACGTCCATCATCAGAAAGATAAACAGGAATACGCGTAAATAGGGTGTACGGACCTCGTATCATATTATTGTGCTAGTCTTATGAATCTAGCATATTCCATAGTCTGGTGCTCCTTGCTCTGTAATTATTTACTTTTCAATAAGTTAGTCTCATATCGCTGAGCTAATCGCTTCTAGGAGGTGAGTTGGATACGACTTCCTCCAATTTAACTTGTGAACCGGTGATCCAAGACTGTAGCCCTTCAGTTTTGCGCGATGAAGGGATGGTAGGATACTCAGAACAAGAGATCTGATTGGCTGCTCGTTTCGCAAAAAATACCATTGCATGGCTGTCGCAGGGCCGATTGCAATCTTATTCATCCGTTGCCAAGATCTTTTAAATTCAGGATCTGTCTGGACCAATTCGGCAAAAAGGTAGTGCGACCAGAAGTACTGATATCGACCTTCCAAGCTTCCACCTTTCCGCGTCGCCTCAAGGGTCTGGATAGCATCATTACAGACCGCCTCTTCGGCGCCCAACATTCTTCTCTCGCAACTCCAATACTCGAGGACGGCGGCGAACCACCGCTCCATTACCAGAGACCCCGGTCGCGCCACAAGAAACCAGTTGTCCAACAACCGATCCTCATCAGGAAAGGAAAATGTAAAAAAGTCAGAGCCATCAATTGCGCTAGGCAACCAATCACTCAACGGACGAACTGGAAAAACTGTTGCGTCCACCCAAATACCGCCAAATGTCTTGAGAAGGTGATATCGTAAGATATCGGAGTAAGTTTGGGGAATTAAATTCTGAAGATGCTCAGGCAAGTCAGCGAGAGTATTCTTTGCAGCCTCGCCATCTAGTACAATAAGTTGGTAATCTGGATTCAATTGACGCCAACAACGCCAATTGAATTGAACTATCTCTGGCGCCTGATCAGCACCTTGCAGCCAAAAGCTGTAAATACGCTTTGGAACTTCTTTAGACATGAATTAATTCTACTGATCCCAGCAACTACAACTACGTTGCAAGTATTTAACTGCTACTACAGGTGCCAGAGAGACTTTCTTTTTTCAACTTTTTTCGCTGAGTTATCCAGTAACAGCTCAGCAATTCATCTAAAGATTTTTCAATCCGAAAAAATGAAATCGTCGCTTTGCAGAATGGTCTGGACGCCATTTTCCGGAGAGGGGCGTTTGGGTGTATCGACCAGCCGCATCGGCTCGGGCCGCGCCGACGGCGCCGGACGCGACGGTGTGTCGACTGCGGCGTTCAGCATATGGAAAAGGCCCTGGCGCGTGCCGCGAAGGTGCTCGGGGACAGGTTGTGCCGCTTTCAGAAACTGCTCTTTTTGCATTCGATCCTCTGACATCAAGTCGAGTGATTTCCCATTTTGATTACATTACGCGGAAAATTGTTGAAAAGAAGGCGAAGATGCAGAGCTATGCGGGTTTTGGCCTAAAGCGTTCCGCCTTTAACCTGAGGCATCAGCTAAAGGCGGAACGCGTGCAACGATGGAACGGGGCACTGCATTTCGCGAAATCTGTGAGCCAGGTTTTTCGCGAAACGCTTTAATCCTGCCGGGTCATGCGCGCGCGACGGGCCGACCAGAAGAGCCCCGGCAGGATCGCGAAGCACTGTGCGTAGCGTTTGGTCAGCCGCACCGGATTGGTGGCCATGCGCCAGAACCATTCCATCGCGATCCGACGCACCCAGACGGGCGCGCGCTGTTGCGTGCCGGCGATGAAATCGAGCCCGGCGCCGATCGACACGAACCCGCAGCGAGGCAGCTTCTCCGCGCCCCTTATCGCGAGGATTTCCTGTTTCGGCGCGCCAAGCGCCAGAAAACACAGCCGCGCACCACTTGCGTCAAGTTCGGACAGGATGCGGTCCGCCTCGGCGCCTGAAGGATCAAAGCCGAAGGGTGGTGCGATCCGCGCCACGATCCGAAGGCCAGGGAGATCCGCCTGCATACGCTCCGCGGCAAGGGCAAGGGTGGCGTCGGTCGCGCCAAGAAGGGCGACGGGAACATCCGCCTGCCGCGCCAGATCGGCCAGCGGCATCACCAGTTCGGAGCCGGGCACAAGCTCGTCTGGCTGCCCCATGACACGTCGCAGCCAGACGATCGGGTTGCCATCGGCCACGACATGCGAATGCCTGGCATAGGCGTCGCGAAAGGCGGGGTGCTGGCGGAGCTTCACGATATGGTCGAGGTTGAGAGTGGCGACGGTGAAGCCCGTGCCCTCATCCAGCCGCTGTTTCAGGGCGGCGAGCAGCGTGCTGCGGTCAGGCGTGTTGACCAGCGACAGGACGTAAGGGTTCGCCAATGGCTCGGGTGGGAGTGTCATGCCGTCTTGTCTATCTGGCGTCGCCGATTTTTCCAGAGAAAAGTCGCTTGGTTGGGCCTGCAGGCGCATCGCCACGCGGAAAGCTAGAGTGGCTGATAACCGAAGACGGGAATAGCTCGGGCGTGGCGGTGATTATCAATGTATCAATATCCGCAAAAGCGGGGCCGGTCTTGTCTTTCCAACCCTTCCACTTGTCATCCGCCCTACCGCACGTTCGGCAATTTATCCATTGCCGAGCAATTGGGTTCGTTTCGGTAAATCGGGTTTCTGGCGTTATCATGGATCGGGCCGGCGTGGTTCATGGGTCTTTATACCTGCAATGCTGGCAGGGCTTTGGGGCCCTGTGGGTGAAGGGCGTTGAGCGGTCATCCATGGGCATGTGTTTGCCATGATAGACTGCGACTTACAACTCTGGTGCAAGATTGGTCTCGAGCCAGGCCACCCAGGCGCGGAAGGCACGGTTTCGGGCGGATATCGCCTCCTTGGTATAGCGCTTATGCAGCCGCGCCATGCGAGCAATGCTCTGCTTGTGCTCACGCATACGGAGCCTGACAAGGTACCGCACGGCCTCCTTGGGAAAGCTGAAATGCGCGCAGTCATCCTCGAGCAGCTCGACCCATTTGTAGATAGGATCCGGCTCCTCGGCCTCTGCAAGCCGACGTACGTTTTGCACACTGAGATGCCTGAGATGCGCCTCTGCCATGGCGAGGTTGAGCGCGAGGCGCCCCCGTTCGGTCTTCTTCAAATCGATCAGTGGCGGCGCCTCGGTGGTGTCAAGGATCACCCTCAGCCATGCCCGCACCAAGTCCAGCGGCGGCGCAGAGGTCAGCCCGTGGCGGCGGGCATTGCCCGCCGCCCTGGTCTTGCCGGTCTGCGTGCGCGGGCCCGTGCTTTTTTGAGCATTCGCCCGGTTCGCCGTGATCTGCCTGGCAGAGGTCATTCGACAATCTCCGCATCCTCGATCGCCTCCATGGCCGCGCGGATCGGAGATGCCTTTTGCAGCGCATCGAATTCCGCCTTGATTTCTCGACGGCGTTTCTCGAGGTTCCGAATTTGGATGCCAAGATTTTGAGCGGTGACTGTGACATGGATATGCACTTGTGCCATCAAGTACACCACATCAACTCCCATCGCCGCCAGCTTGGCCTCGAGTTTGGCAAGCTCATCCGGATCGGTTGACAGCGCCTGGCGCGCAAGCTCCAGGGCGTCTGCCGTCGCATCACTTTCATCGAACGGCTCGCCTTCCCACTCATCCCGATCGTTGCCTGCGGAAACCCACTCGTGAAACTCTGCATCCAACTTGTCTTCATGCGCCTGCTCCAGCGCGAGATATGCAGGCTTCTTGATCGAACTTGCCAGTCGATGGGCTGTCTCACGATCCAACATGCGTCGAAGTTGCTGCAACTCCCACTCATTGGCGATCAGGTTTTCCGCCACTGTGGTCTGAAGAGCTGTCGTGGGGTGCAAGTCCCGCAGATGCGCAAGCTTGAAGCGCTCATAGGAGGTTACGCATTGCCCCAGCAGGGGTGTGCGCTGTGGCAGAAGGTCGAGGAACGAGGCAAGCCCGAACTGGGCAGCATCGGTCGGTGTCGGGGGTGTCGTTGCTATTTGATTCATGGGTCAGTCTTCCTTTTGTTGTCAGTCATGCAGGCCACGAGCGGCCAGCGGTGAGGTTGCTCAATGATCGACACCAGAGGATCAGGAAGAGTGTCCGGCCGCTGGCGCCATAAAGGTCAAATCCGCAGCGCCGATCGGGGCCTCGGATCAAGCGTGATACTTTTGTCTCGTGCGGTAATCGCCTTCGCCAGGCGCGGGATGTCCTCCAGCCGGTCAAAGGTCACCAAGGCAAGCCGTGGCGTGCAGGGATGTTCCACAAAACTCAGCCCGAACTCGGGCACGTGCCACCCGCAGAGCGACCCTGTGCCCTCCTCGAACAGCCCGATCAGCGCCTCATAAGCCTCCGAGGTCGGTTTGTGACAGGCGTGCCACATGTGAAACGCCGCGTCCTGCTCCGACGGGGTATAGAGCGCCTCCCCTGAAAACATGCCCGTCTCGATCATGCGCCAGTGGTCGGGCTGCGTCAGGCTGTCGTTGGTGCCCTCACCGAAAACGCTATCGACCGCCTCGGGCCGTATAAGCGGCTGAAGGCAGGGCGGCGCGTCGCTCGCGATGATCAGGCGGCCTTGCGGGTCAGCATGCAGCCCGAGCCGCAGAGGGCGCCGGGTGTCCCTCAATGGCTGCAGTGGACGGGACAACGCGGGCAAGCCCGTCATCGTCCCGAGACCGGTCAGACTGGCCGCGACGGCCAGGAACACACGTCGTGTCAACATAGCGATCTCCTATCGAGACCGGCATGTGGAAGACCGAAGAGTGGGAAATGATCCCCTTGGTTGCCGTCATGGCCACATCTCCTTGTTCGGACACCACCTTGCCGGGATTAGCAGGTTGGTAGAGGCACAGGCCTCGTTCTTGATGTGCCATCACATTACCACAGGCTGCAGGGCCGTGAAAACGACAATTTTATCTTAGAGCCAATTTTTGAAATCTAGGCTAAGAAGTCGGCTTTTATTGCTGCCAATGACTGCCTTTCAATTCCGACGCGGCTTCACACGCGCGGGCACGCCAACCGCGATGCTGTGCGGGGGCACATCTTTTGTGACAACGGCATTCGCACCGATCAGGGAATGCTCGCCTATGCGGACATTACCCAGGATGCGCGCGCCGGCGCCGATATCGACATGGCCCTGAATACTGGGCAAGCCGCCTCCACCTTCACGCGTTCCGATCGTGACTTGCTGCATGATCAGGCAATTGGAGCCGATCCTGGCCTCGGGATGAATGACAACACCGTTGGGATGCGGAAGCATCAGACCGCCCTCGATCCGACAATTCAACGGGATCTCGGCCTGCGTGATGACAGACCAGAACTTGTGCTGCAGGACCCACCATTTTTGCTTGATCCGGGACAGCGGCGACGAATGGGCGCCCAAAGCCTGATATCCGCGGATTGACCGCAGCAATTTTCGAGAGGGATCCCAGAATCTGCGTGGCTTTTCCCTCGACCAGTCCGGTGTTTGTGCTGAAATCTCTGAATCATCAGTATTGGACATAGGACCTTTTCCGCCTGCATTTTCGCGCGTCATCCTATTCAAGCCGCGTTCACTCAATCCAAAAACAATTTTAACCTTATAAAATTCCAATAAACACCAGTAATTGCCCGCCGCCATTCAAGTCCATTACGCTGCGCAGAGCGCTCGGTGGGCAGGGTTCGTCCTTTGTCAGCGCGGCCCAGTCAATCAGAGCAAACGTATTTGTATCGCAACACCGGCTACATTGGCATGCGTTCTCGCCTTCGGAGCAAGTCCCAATCGGGCCAAGGGTATTTACCGGTTCCGGACAAGGTATTCGACACTCCGGGCATTTTAGACGAACAGCTTCCGCAGCCAGCGATAAAACGTCTGCTCCGTAACACCGATCTGGCGCGCCGCATCCGCGATCGTCATGCCTTGCCCTTGCAGAACTTCGATCTGACGCAGTTTCGATAAGATGTCTTCCGGCTTCTATCGCTTTCCAGCCATTCTCTAGTTCTCCAAATTGCGGAATAATCCTATCCCGGTTGGTGGACCACTTCACTGGGGCATTCCAATCTACGAGCCGGAACCGCTCTTCAACCTAGTTGAAACTGCGTATTCTCCGACGAAGACCATCAACTTTCCACATTACAAATCGCGCGGCGGGCTTGATCCTACCAAACCATAGAATGGAAAAAAATGTGTTGAACAAGCAAGTTTGCACAATAGGATTCACCAACTCTGAATAATGCTTTCCGTAAAGTTTTTCATGTTTGTTGTGGCCGCCGTGTATTGAATAAGCTATGCCAAAATCTTCATATGCGATAAATCGATGACGATGGTTTTTTATAATTGGATTTATCGCCAAAGTATAAGCTATTGGGCCGGATAATCTTAAAACGGCCGCCTTGCCAACTCCGCACTTAAAAGGCTGATATGAATTAATATTATCGCACACGCGGCTTATCACCGCCTTTAAAAACTCGTGTTTAGGCTCGGCAGCTATAAGCCAATTGACGAATTCCCCTCCACGGATGCTATTCAACTCTGGAGCGTCCTGTGTCCCAGCGGGCTTGTCACGATACGGGGGCCATTGTGCCAGCAAATATTGATCTCCTTCCATTAACATGTCGCTCAATGGCATTACCGACGTGGATTTAATGTCCAGGTAAATTCCTCCGAATTGGTAGAGAATAAGATACCTGAGCAAATCAGCACGACACGCATAGTAATTTGGATTAATTTTCAAATATGCCGAAACAACCTGATCGCTAAAATTCGCTAGAATAAAGCCTTGGGCCGCATCAGCATCATAAAATCTATATTCCCAATCTGGATTCCTGTATCGCAGCTGCGAAATTGATTTCTGTGTGACTTGCGGCAACGAACTCCATCCTTCAAGGTAAATTTGGTGTATTACTTTGGGTATGTTCATTCAGGGATCCTTCTTAAACTCTTTAAAATCCTTCAAGCCATAGGTTTGGTACAGTCGAGTTCTTTTCGAGTTCACAGCATGTTTTCCTTCTGGAAGAGAAAACATCAAATTTTTTACGTGGGCTGCAAACACGCCAGAAACCTTTTTGCAGCGTCTGTCCATTGATAGCCCTCAACCGCCTGAAACGCTGCAAGTGACATGGCCTTCCAAGCGCAGTTATCGAGGCACAAAACATCAACGATAGCCTCCGCCATGGACTCGGGATCGTCCACGTCTACTAAATAACCAGATTTGCCATGCAGGATAAAGTCCGGGGCGCAGCCGGCACGCGTGGCGACGACTGGGCAGCGACAAGCCATCGCCTCAAGTACCGGAAGACCAAAGCCCTCAAAGCGACTGCCGAAGAGATAGAGGTCGGAAGCAGCATAGATATCGCGAAGTGAAGTTTGTGGGGGGCTAAAATAAAATGTGGTATCAGGAGGTAAGGGCAGATCAGGGCTTGGCCTTTGCGAGCCAAATGCCAAAAGATGTATGTCAGGAAGCACTTGGCGAGCCAAATTCACCGCTTTCAGGCTGGTATCTGTGCCTTTAAATGATGTTTTAGAATACATCATGCTGACTGTTGGCCTAGTTCGTTTATCTCGGGATGCTGCGAAAAAAAGTGATGGATCTACCGCGTTCGGAACGAGCGAGACGTCGTGATCACCATAAAGATCCCGCATAGCGGACACTAACCAGCCGGAAACAGCTATTTTTTTTAGTGGCAGATAGTATGAACCAGCGCTGAAATGCGACAGGTTCGGGCTATGCACCTCGTGATGCTGGACGAAATAAAATTTCCGGCCTTTCGCATCGGACAGACCCGCCACCATATAGGCTGTCTCCCACAGCGTCGCGATGACGGCGTCGCCATCGGGGATGTCCTTATCTGTCAGCGGCATGTCCGTTTCCACCAGATGCAGCCGTGCTTTGAGGCCGTCGTAATGGCTTGCGCCGCGTTTTCGGGGAAGGCGTCCCTTGATCAACCCTTTGGCGACAGCTTTGGCGCCCGGCCTTGGCGGCACGCGCGCCACGACGGTCACGTCATGGCCCATCTCGGTCAGCAGATCCGCATAGATCGCAATCACGCGGATACCCCCGGACAGGTTGGGCGCCGGGCTGACGAAGGTGATTTTCATCGCGTACTGCCTCCGCGTGGTTGACCGGATACCTGTTTCGCGGCAGCGAAACAGGTGGCGAGGGTTCGGGCGTTGGTGTCGATGTCATGCGCGCTCTGCACGCGGGCGCGGCCAGTGGCGCCCTTGTCGGCAAGCGCCTGCGACGGGGTTTCGAGGCAGTCCGTCAATGCCCGAGCAATATGGTCGACCGACCCGGCCGGTATGATCCAGCCACAGCTTTCATCCACAAGCTCGGGGATGCCCGCGATATAGGTCGAGATGGCGGGACGGCCGAGGGCCAGGGCCTCCATGATGACCACAGGCAGCCCCTCGGCAAAGCTGGGCAAGAGAAGCGCGCGGGCGCGGCCCAGTTCCGCCCGCACCACATCGTTAGCCTGCCAGCCCATAAGCTCGATATTGCCCTCGAGCCCATGCCTGGCAATCGCCGCCTCTACATTGGCACGGCTTTCGCCATCGCCGATCAGACGGACCTTCACTTTGGGGTGGGAGAGAACGACGCGAGCGGTCGCCTCGACGATGAGCACCTGCGCCTTTTGCGGACAGAGCCGGCCCACGCAGACAAACGGCGCCGAGGCGTCAAAGCCTGCCTTGCTTGGCGGAAACTCGGACAGGTCCAGCCCGCAGCGCACGATATGGATCTTGTCCCAATGCTCCATCCCGGCGGCAAGCGTCAGCTGCACCCGGCAATAATGCGAGATCGCGGCGACGAACCGGGCCTCGGCCACTTTCAGCGCCAGAGACGAGCGACCCCAGTCGATGAATTCATCGGGGCCATGCGCGGTGAAGCTATAGCTCGGCCCGCCCAAGCGATAGCAAAGCAGCGCCACCGCAGCGGCATTGGTCGAGAAATGAGCATGGATATGCTCGATCCGGTCCGCCTTGGCCTGCCGCCTGAGCGAGACCGCTTCGAGCAGATAAGCCGCGTGCCGCACCACACCGCCGCCTGCATTGCGCACCAGCCTGCCCCAGGTGCCGATGGCGCGCGCAAGGCCAATCGGGTTGGTCACCGCCTCGGCCATGGCTCGGGTGAGCAGGCGCGGAACCTGCCCGGTGAGAAGATAGCGGGTCTTGGACTGTTCCTCGCGATCAAGCGGGTCCACCAGCGCATCCGCCCAACGCCGGACCGCATAGCGCATCACGGTGACCCCCTGCCCTTCCAGCGCCCGGATTTCCCGGCGGATGAAAGTGGAACTGGTCACCGGATATGTATTCAACAAATAGCCGATCTTCATAAAATGTCCTGCGGCAGGTTGCCTGCCTGATCTTGGCGTGTCTGCCGGTTTGTGCAGAAAGGTGGAGGTCGGGAAATCCTGTTTTTGCGTTCGATGGATAAAGCATAAATAACGGTAGGGTTACGTTTTGAGAACTCGGGAAAAGACATGAGTGTCAAAGGAAGAGGTTTCGTGACATTTATTCAAGTATCAAGAATTTCCACGGTCGAGTATTTTTGAGCGCCCCATTTGTCAGATCACGAGCACGCCATGACTGTCAGTCAAGAACACGACCCGAATTTGCTGAGCGTCATTATCGCCGCCAGAAACGAGGCGGGGTATATTGGCGACTGTCTGAACAGTCTATTGGGGCAGGATGATGAGGCCGGAGATGTCGAGGTCATAGTGGTGGCCAATGCCTGCACTGACGACACGGTGGGCGCGGCGTTGGCGACGCGCGGCGGCATTGAGGCGCGAGGATGGGACTTGCGCGTCATCGAAGAACCCAAACCGGGCAAGATCCATGCGCTCAATACCGGGGATCAGGCCGCAAAGGGCCAGTTTATGGTTTATCTTGATGCCGACGTCGTCTGTGACACAGACATGTTCGCGGCGTTGCGCGAGGTCCTCGCGCGAGATGAGCCGCTTTATGCAACCGGAACATTGAAAGTGACCGAGGCCCAAACTTGGGTAACTCGGCAGTATGCGAGGTTTTGGCAAAAACTTCCTTTCGTTCAGGGTGGTGCGGTTGGCGCAGGGCTTTTCGCGGTCAACCGTCCGGGCCGGGAACGTTGGCAGGCGTTTCCGGATATCATCTCGGACGATACATATGTCAGGCTGAACTTCGCCCCAGAGGAACGGATCGAGGTCTTGCCCAAGTATCATTGGCCGATGGTTGAGGGTTTTGGCAATCTGATCAAGGTGCGCCGGCGGCAAGACGATGGGGTTGCTGAAATTGTGAACTTGTATCCGGAATTGGTGAGACATGACGACAAGAAGCGTTTGAGGAAGACCGATATCATCGGACTTTTTTTGCGGGACCCAGTCGGGTTTTGCGTCTATGGAGGCGTTTCAGTAGCCGTGCGTCTGTCGCCCGCAAGAAGGCAGTGGGCACGGGGGCGATAGTTCTTTACCGTGCATCCTATTGGCAAAGACTTAATTCAATTCGGACCAGGCACCTAGACCGGAACAATTTTTGCGAGTTTGGCTTCGTTGCATATCAAGAGCTATTTGTATCAAACCGTATAACGCCTTCGCCTTCAAAACTTCAAAAACACGTCGCCGCTGGATAGTTGAAAGAGCAAGTTTATAAGGGTGGTGCGGTAGATAAAACCTATTCCTCTTCTACAGCGTTGCTGGTAGAGATCAATCTAAGTTTGCCCCAATACGACTGGTGTAAAACCCGCAATCGGGCCTTCGGACACTGAAGCTTTTTATAGCCCCCGCTCCGAAGCTCAATCTTGGACATCTTGGAGAGAAATCCGGAGACCAAGCTAGGTCTTTGCGCCTTACCAGGGGTCCAAAACCTGCCCAAGAATGTATTTAAAAATAAATTTTCAACACGGATCGGACGTACATCACGAATTGAACCAGACGCATTACTTTTAGATCCAGGGTTGTGGCTCCCAATTTGGATTGCTGCCGCAGCGAACCTATCCTTTTCTTCAAAAAGATGGCGGGTCGTTAATGCGTTTTTCTTTAGAACGTCAAAATCTAGGTAACGGATATCTGTCAATCCAGCCGCTATAAGCTTGTGCTCAAGGAAGTCATAATCATAGCATCGGGCGGCGTTTCCACGACAAAAGGCCCGATAGCTCCACTGCTCATGGAAAGGAAGCGAGTGGAACACTTCTTGATAGAGCGAAGGAAGAGCAGATTGAGGATCACGCAGAGTGACCAATACCGTAACGGAAAGTCCGGAGAGAAGTTTACCAAGGGATCCAATCTTTTCAATCCAACAGACGCCATCGGATGTCACAGTAAAAAATTCTTCAGACACCAAGATAATGCTACCATCTTGAAGGGCGCGTTGCAGGTGCCCTTTCAGCGTCACATCCGTTTCAACCGTAGATATATGCTGAGAGAGTATCCATTCGTGCATACTTTCTGCCAGACTGCCAGCGTTACGGCTGCGTGGCTGATATGCACCACCGTAAACCAAACCGGCACCTGCAAATTCCTCAAATGCCAGCTGGAGACTAGTGGTTCCCGTTTTCGGCGGACCAATAAGAACAAAAAAATGACCCTGATTCAAGGCAACAGCCCGTTCCATGGCTTGCTTTTTGCTACAAGTGGTTTGCAGGCCGCGGACCCTAGTTTTCTGTAAAAATATCGCAAGGCGCACCTTGGTTTAAGAAAAAAATTCACATTGTCATACGTTGGAGGACAATAAGTGGCATGCCTAACCCTGATTATTAACCAGCACCTACAGAACTCCCAAAAACTCAGTTTTTGCGATTTCCTAGCTAGTTTTAACTCACGCAACAGTGCTCTCACATGAGACTTTAAATTCAGTGGGTCTAGCCCTCTTTCAGCCCAACTATCGCCTGAGGCTCGCGTAAGGTAAAGCACGGTTCGCGCTGTAGAATATGCAACGTCACCAAGAATTGCAGCGCGCATTGGGAGAATTCTATCCTCTGTTTGGCACTCGTCGGGGATTGCAGCGGGCCAGTGGAAGCAGTCCCGGCGGTAAGCATACGTTGCCCCATTTCCCGTACCTCCACCTAGGAATGCATGTTGAGACAACGTGATCGTCCTCAGGAATACTGGGAGTTCCATAGGAGATAAAAGAGTTTCATCAACATCAGTTAACCTCATGTCGAAAAATCCAGTATAAAGTGCAAAAATATTAGGATAGTCGGTGAAGACTTTAGCCACATGTTCAGCCCGATAAGGCAATGAGACATCATCTCCTGCAGCCATAACAATTATTTCGCCAGATGAGACCCCAGCGACGTCGTTTATATGGCGGATCAACCCTTTATTTTTGTCACTTCTGCGCACCTTGACGAAGTGGGGGCCATCATATGATGCGGCCATTTCGCACATTATTTCAAAAGTTCTGTCGCTTGAGCCGTCATCTGATAAAATGATCTCTAATGGACTATACGCCTGAGAAAACGCTCCTTTGACCGCTTCGCGCACAGATTGTTGCTGATTGAAGGCAAATAATGCAATTGTAATTAAAGGCCTTTCCACTGCGTCACCCCATTTTTCAAATTCGCTCCCAAAAAAGGGAAAAACAGAGAATACTCGTACCAACCAATAGTCTGCATTTGAGAACCTAAGGACAATCGAGCGCGCCTGATGGTCGCTTTATGCGTAGCTTTAGCTTTAGCTTTTTAAGCGGCTTAGACATTCTGAAAAGGCGCATCTTTATTACTAACGGTTAATTTTATTGAATAATGTGCGATACCAATGCGCCGCTTGGGCAAATCCGGGCATTACGTCATACCACTTGTTGCAGTGTATATCAGTCCGCGAGGCCCGTTGCACAGCGATCTCGGGCTCGAAGTAGTAAGCGCCTAAGTTCGGATTGCTTTTTCTGAACCAAGAATATGCTCCATCTACATGCATCGGTCCGCCTTCCGGATGGCCAGGGGGGCGAGATGCGATTGTCTTGAGATATGCGGCGGCAGACCCAATCGCGGGAGCAGCGAGGCCGATGAAATGTGTCTGCGTCAAACCAGTCTCAGGCGAAAGCGGCCGAAGGACCGGTCCTGCGTTTCTGGCATTCGACGACCTAAGACCGCCATGAACAAAATGCCAAGTTTTACGGTCCAGTTCCTCCAGTGCGTTCACGCCAGCATGAATGAATCTGGATGTCCAGTCCATGTCGTCTTCCAATATCAAAACACGGTCCAAGCCGGTTTCCAACGCCAAATCAAGCACACCGAGATGGCTCATGAAGCAACCTTGGGCACCGACGGACGGCCAACCACCCGCTTCGGATGGCTTGACAGCATTGAAAAACGATATCGAAGGATGCCCGGTGCTGAGACCTACCCGCGCCAATTGGCCTTCTATTTCACGGCGCCGATCGGCGCGGTCGGAAAGATTGATGATATAAATATGCTGGAAAACGTCCAGAATCTTCTCTCCAACACTCTCATTTTTATAGCGCTTTTGAAACATAATTT
Source organism: Roseovarius litoreus (assembly GCF_900142765.1). Taxonomy (GTDB): domain Bacteria; phylum Pseudomonadota; class Alphaproteobacteria; order Rhodobacterales; family Rhodobacteraceae; genus Roseovarius; species Roseovarius litoreus. The sequence continues at coordinate 46,112 of NZ_FRCB01000010.1, read as the reverse complement.
TCCAAAAAAGAGTTTAGACATAATTTAGCTAAAATCCCAACAGATGCCTAGGTGGTTCAAATTTCAACTTTTATCAACTATTGAGCGAGCACCATTTGAAATAGCTGTAAGGAAAGTTGCGGTTTTAATTTTAATTTTCGACACAATCTTATTTCAGTCTCTGAACGCTTTGCGCGCCGGACATTGGATCTACGTTGACATACAACGCTCAAGCGTTTTCACGAATGGTTAAAGCGAGGGCCCGTTAAAGCCATTGAAGATTGATGCCAGTATTTAGGCACATTCAGAAATGCAATCAGTTCAACCAAACTGGATAAGAAATTCGAGTCACTTATGATCTAGAAACAACGATTTAAAATGCTTCTCATGCCGCAAGACCACAATAAAGGGCGTTCACGATTCAGCTTTTGATTAAAAATCCTTTCTTAATACGCTTCATATCCACCTATCCAACCCACTCGTAAGTTATAGAACCGATTTGAGCTGCCATATGCCCAAACCCGGAATTTTTTGTAAGGATCAAATGACAACAGCGAGACAACAGCAATAGGTCATACATCGCGTCTCGCACACCATCACCTTTATCGCGTCTAGTACTTTCAGAGAAAACACATCTATCTCCAAAATACTCCAAGAAAGGTTCAAGCTCCATGCGGCTGGCGTCGGACGCCAAATAAATCCCCGCATCGGACCGCCTCTGTAAAGCCAATTCTGCAGCTTCGATATAGCGTTCAATTGGAACGGCCATTCGGAACTTTACGAAATCACCGCGACGCACTTGCACACCGATCATTGGGCGTGCCCATGATGAAACCGCGTGCCCTACTCGTGTCAAAATATCGCTTCGCACTGTCAAGCTGGTTTCGAATAATTCAACGAATGCGCCTTCACCGCCAATGCGATCAATCATGTTCCTCATGTAAATATACTGCCAATCAAGATCGAGCACGAGAAGGTCACATTGTTCGTGCTTAAGGGTGTCCAGATCTTCGCTGGCCTTGTCAGTCTTTGCTTTATATCCAAGCACCTTCAGGGTTTCGAAAGACCACTCAGGCTGAATGTTGGAAAATAAATCACTGAATTCAGCGGCGCATTCGGGAGTTTTCTGCCAAACTGGAACCAGTGTCCGACCCAAGCATTTAGCATAATGGGCCGCTACAATATGCGCCTTGATCCGGTTGGTCATACCTTGCATCACAAGATATGTGAGGTACTTCTTGCCATCGGCTCCATTTTTGAACTGGCCTTCCAGTGCCTGAATGATTTTACGTCGTCGCAGGGTAGTGCGGCCTAAGTTATAAAAGTCCAGCACAGGCACTGGAGCAACGCTTTTCAACGCTTCACGAACCGAAAAGGCCATTAAATAGCTTCCTAAAAACGTTCAATGCGAATCTAAAATCGAGAATCTTCTTTAAACATCGGACTTAGGCGCAGTAGTGAGACTTGAGAATCTTTTCATAAGTGCAACATTGTAATCAAGAGCACACTTCGTCACCCATCATGTTTATATTCAATGATGTTCGGGGTTTGGCCTAACATTACACCAATGTGAAACTGCAACACCCCCAACGCCTCGGCAAACTTCCCCAACACCATGAAAAACGCCTGTGGCCAATCAAGGGGCGGGCCGGATTTGAGGCCGATCCGTACGATTTGCAGCGGGTAAAGGACCAACCCCAGTAGCGCCCAGGGGCTTATCAGCACAGCCGCCAGGAACAGCACCAAGGGCAGCACTGCCCCCCAGATCAGAGCGCGGCGGGTTTCCCTGACCCAGTGGTGTTCGGGAGGGGCGCCATGGAGCGAGGCGCCCAAGGCAAAGGCATAGCCGCCACGGCGGGTGCGGGTCCACCATTGCGAGAATCGCATCATCGCGGCGTCGTGCCATGTCATTTCGTGATCCAGCCGCCAGACCTCCCATCCGGCGGCACGAAGGCGGACGCAAAGCTCTGGCTCTTCGCCGGCGATGAGGCCTGGGTTGAAGCCGCCCACGGCCTCGAACGCCTGCATGCGCATCAGAGCGTCCCCGCCGCAGGCCTTGGCGCGACCCACCGGCGTGTTCCACTCGGCGTCACACAGGCGGTTGTAGAGGGATGCTTCGGGGAACCTTTCGCGCCTGCGGCCGCAAGCAACGGCGGCCGTGGGATTTTCCACAAGGAAGGCTGCGGCATGGGCAATCCAGCCGTCGCGCAATTCGCAATCACCATCCATGAACTGGATCGCATCGGGCAAGCCCGACTGTCGCAACCGATCGACGCCTGCGTTGCGGGCGCGAGCCGCGGTGAAGGGCTGTGTCATGTCGAGCGTCACCACCTCGGCACCCGCCGCACGGGCCGCGTCGACGCTGCCATCGGTCGACCCGGAGTCGACATAGACGATGCGGTCCACCCCGTCAGGCACCGACGCCAGAGCACGGATCAGCCGCGCGCCTTCGTTCCGGCCGATGATAACCAGCCCTATGGTCAGCCCGGCGATCATGAGGCCACGAACGGGTAGCAGATATCGAGATCGGGGCGGTCGGGGAAAAGCCTGCGCAGCTCTGCATAGTCCTTGGTGAAGACCTGTTGCAGCCGTGCGACGTTTTCAGGCGACAGGCTTGGCCTTTCGGTCATCTGGCGGCTTTTCCTGATCCGGTCCCGCAGAGCTTGCGGGATCAGCGCCCGGCGCAGGGCTTGGGCGATCACGTTGTCGATCAGAAGCCCATGCAGCGGGAAGCGGCGGATACGCTCGGATGAGGCGTTGGTGCGGGCCTTTTCCTCGATCCAGACGGGCGGGGCGGTGTAGCCGATGAAGTCGCAGACGCGCTGCAAGCTGTGCTGTGGCGCGCGGTGCATATCCTCGAGCGAGAGGATCAGGATATTGTCCGCGCCGAAATGGTCCGCATAAGGGGCGATCTGGCGGGCATAGCAGCCATAGGAGATCAGTTCCGGGTGGCTGTCCAACGCGGCATCCAAGGGATCGGTGATGACGCCCATGGTCCATTCATGGATATAGTGGCTGACCGCGCGGGCCAGCGGATCGCGGATCATGTAGATCAGCTTAGGCGCCTCAAGCACCTGCGACATGCGGGAAAGGGTTTCGGGATAGGTGGGCAGTTTGGTGTAATGCGTGCTGGCCTCGCCCTTCAGGTCTCCCGGGGCGGCATCGGCAAAAAGGCTTTGATACCAGCCCATCCCCTTGGCGAAGACGGGATCGTCGGAAAAGAAATTCGGCTCTTTCGGGTCGGTCATGAACAGGCCCGCCTGCGCGCCCAATTGCGCCGCCATGGTGCTGGTGCCGCATTTCATCGCGCCAAGGATGATGAAATCGGGCAGAGTGTCCTGCGATCTAGCTGTCACGGCGATCCCCCAACGGCGTCAGGACGTTGATCCAGATATCGCGGAACTCTTGTGCGGTGGCGGGTGGGACGGGCTTGCCGACCAAACGCCGCAGTTGCGCGATGCCACGGCCCAGATGCCACATGAGATTGGCCATCAGCAGGCCCGCACGGCCATGCATCTGGTAAAGCACGCGGGTTCGGGAGGCATAGTAATAGGCCGGCAGGCGCTTGCGGGCGGCTTGCGACGCCTTGACCGGCCCGCTTCCGCCACGGAAATGCACCGCGCAAGCCTCGGGCGCCAGGCAGATGCGCCAACCCGCCTGACGCGCGCGCCACGAATATTCGACATCCTCGAAATAGAGAAAATAGCCTTCGTCCATCGGGCCGATCTGTCGGATCATCTCATCGCGCAGAAGGATGCAGGCGAAACTGGCCCACTCGACCTGTGAGGGGTTCGGGGGATTGTCCAGCGGCACGTCGCGGGACCGAAACAGCCGGGTGACCGGCCCGGTCGCGGCCCCGCGGATCAGCTCGCTTTTGGGCGAGGGAAAACGGAAACAGCTGATCTGGCGGGTGCCGTCGTCATACTCGATCCGCGGTGCGAAAAGCCCGCATTCGGGATGCGCCTCGGCCGTGGCGAGGATCGCATCGAGGAACCCGGGCTTGAGGACCGCATCGGAGTTCAGGACAAGATGATAGGCCGCCTCGCAGGCCGCGATCCCCTGATTATGCCCGCCGGAAAACCCGGAATTGGTTTCTGAGGCGACCAGTTGAACGCGGGCAGGCTCGGGCAGCGAGGCGATGAAGCCGCGCAGTTTGTCCACCGAGCCGTCGCCCGAGGCGTTGTCGACGATCGTGATCATGTATTGAGCCTGCGAGCCATCCTCGAGAACCGAGCGCACGCATTGCAGCGTCAGCTCCGCCGTGCGGTAGTTGATGATCGACACGTTTATCTGGACACTAGGGGTGGTCGATTTGTCAGGCGAGGTCACAAATTGCTCCGTTCCGGCATGGTATCAGCGCGTCCAGGCCGTAAAATTCACATCAGTATTTTCAATTCTTGGAATAAAGCGTTTCACGAAAAAACTTAATCACAGATTTTCGCGAAATGCAGTGCCTTGTTCAATCGTTGCACGCGGTCCGACTATAGCTGATGCCTCAGGTTAAAGGCGGAGCGCTTTAGTTACGTCCATTTTCAGGCCATTATAAAGGCTGTGATGCGGACAGGAAACGCTTCGTTCGGGCATTCGAACTTTCGAAGACTGCGCCGGGGTGCTATTTTGATCCATATTTCTGCCAAGGTATGTGGTTTTACATGCCGTAAGCCAATCGGACGATTTAAGTACGAAGCATGTCAAATTCCTTTGCAGACATAGTCCTTTATTCATGGCCCATCGTGGTCTACATCCTGTTCCAGCGCTTGCCTTTGCGTGAGGCACTGGTCTGGTCGATCGTGGCGGGATATCTGTTGCTGCCGCTGTGGACCGGGTTCGACCTTCCTGCGTTACCCGCAGTCGACAAGAACTTGGTGCCCGCACTAACGGCGGCCTTTATGTGTTATCTGGTGACACGGCAGGCTAAAACCGCACATGCAGTCTCTCAACGGGCCGGGTCAGGCGGTGTCGCGCGCAAGATTACCGTTGCTCCGCCGATCTCTTTCGAGCCTGTCCGGGGGCAATGGCTGTTCCGGGGCTTGGTGATCCTGCTTTTTGTGCCACCGTTTTTCACGGCCCTCACAAATGCGGAGCCGATCATTCAGGGCGCGCGCTTCATAAGCGGGCTGTCGCTTTATGATGCGCTGTCGATGAATTCGGAGATCCTGTTTTCCTTGATCCCCTTCTTTCTTGCCAGACGATTTCTGGCCTCGGATGAAGCGCACAAGACTGTGCTGAGGGTCATTGTCTTGGCAGCGATAGGGTACTCATTTCTTGTGTTGTACGAAGTCAGAATGAGTCCACAGCTCAACAGAATCTTCTACGGTTTTTTCCCACACTCTTTCGGCCAACATATGCGTGGCGATGGGTTCAGACCGCTTGTCTTCATGAACCACGGTTTGTGGCTTGCGATCTTTATGGCGATGTCGGTGATTGCCGCTTTCGCCCTGTTCAAAGCCACCGAGAAAGATCATCGCAAAATATGGTTTTTCATCGGTCTTTGGCTGTTTGCCGTTCTTTTCCTGGTCAAATCACTTGGGGCCTTTGCACTGACGTTGCTAATTGTTCCGACATTGCTGTTGCTTGGCCGGAAAACCCAATTGCTGCTCACGGCATGTTTGGCGGTTTTTGTTCTGTTGTTTCCCTTCGCCAGAAGCGCAGGCTGGGTTCCTGTGAATTCGATCTACAACCTCGCCGAAAGCATTGATCCCGCACGCGCACAGTCTCTGGATTTCCGCTTCAAGAACGAGGATATCTTGCTTGAGAAAGCCAGCCAGAAGCCACTTTTTGGCTGGGGGGGCTGGGGGCGCGGGCGTGTCTACAACGAGAGTGGCAGAGACATCAGTACGACCGATGGCTACTGGATCATCGTAAAAGGCACCTATGGTTGGCTAGGTTATCTGGCAAGGTTTGGAATGTTATGCCTGCCTCTGGTTATCCTGGGCTTCATGCGGCGCCGGCTTGAGCTGTCATATGCAACATCCGGCCTTGCGATGACTCTAAGCATCGGGATTATCGACCTCATACCGAACGGAACCATAAGCCCCGTCCTTTGGCTTGTAGCCGGCGCTATGATGGGGCGATATCAGACAGCTCAAAAGACTGTGACCTGCGAAGCCAAGAGACCATCAAAGCGCGCTGAACCATTCGGACACCCCGTGATCTCTGCTACAGCGGAACCGAAGGCACCATATCCGCCTCATAAAAGGCGGCCACGTACAAGCTAACCGCTCCTGAGCCGCGATATGGAATCAGGCAAACGCGCGTCAATTCTCCGGCTCGAGCGCATTGCGCATGACAAGAATTGGGCGCCCATCCTCGAGTTCAAGCTGGTGTAGCGGAGCGGGAACACCGGATCTGGCCCCCTCTCCTTGAATGACGATGGTCTCATCTGGAAAAAGTCGCTGCCATCGCGTTATCGCGCCATTGGACCCATACGTGAATTCGTCTTTCCAATTCGCGGTCCAGTGCAACAGCGGATCAACATATTTCAGGTTTTCGCGATTTGAATAATCCACCGATACCAAGCGCATCGTCTTTGGGTCCCCAATCGGTTGATATTGGCGGATTTGATGCAGCGGGAAGCTGACCGATACAAAGCCCGGAGCACTGTAGTGCAAACCGTTCCATGCAAATATGCCGATATCCACACGGTCAGTGGTGCGCATTTCACCGGGAGCGATACGTCGGCTATCGTGCCAATCGATGCTGATCGTTGCCTTCGAGCCCGAGGCGGTCAAAGGGGAGATACGGACCTTGTCAGGATCACCGCGCAAGAGCACCCATTTGAAGTTGAGTGCATGTCCATTGGGATCTTCGGTTTTCTCGGCGGAAACGGTCATGGTCCGGCTGTAGGCGTCGGACCGCCAGACACGGGCGATGGCCGATGAAGTCTGAAACAGCCGCTCGGACATACCGGCAAGCCCCGCCGCATCGCTGAAATCCTCGGCTTCGATGTCGATGTGAACCATCGGGGGAATTTCATCAGGTTTCAGTGCCGCCGCCATCGCCACCATGCGTTCCGGCGCAAGACGGTTTGCCTCATACACGGTTGGATGCGCCGCCGGAGACAAGTATTGCTCGGGCGTATAGAGCCCTTTCTGATTGCGGCGGAAAATCATCTGCAAAGTCGGGCCGACGAGCCTTTCTGCTTCGAGAAAGTCGCGCGTCTCCCTGGAGAACGCGGCCACGGTCATCACCAATGCCTTCACGAAGGGCATATCTGAATGTGACGACCCTTGGCTAATCAGCGTATAAGGCCAATTTGCCGGAAACAGATCCGCATCATCATGATCACGATGCTCAGGGTAAACATAAAGGTGGTTATTGGCGTAGGTCAGAAAAGCCCGCTCCGCCCCCCCGGGCGTCGTCATCGCAAAGCGCGCCTGGCTGCGTTCCGATGGTCGCTGCGTCAAGGCTGTTGACGAGTTTCCGATGACCGTGGTGGGCAGGATGATCCGGCCAGCCAGGCCGTAGTCCAAACCCTGTTCGCGAAGCGCAGGCCCATAGCTCAGATGCGTGAGTTGCGGGAAGGCCGCCTGCGGTAGCTTGGAATGATCGCGGTCTCGATTGTCATAGACCACGCCCGTCAAGCCGCCCGCAATTCCACGTGCCTCGTAGCGTCGCAAGAGCGAGGCAGCCGGGCTTGAGTCCTTGGGATCGACAATAGGGAGATTGGCTTCGGCTTGGGGTATCTCAAGCTGAGGCGCGATCCATCCCAGCAGCCCGATACTTTGAAGCTGATCTTGCCGCAGTTCAACCTGATCCGCCTGCGCACGATGTCCAGCAAAGAAGATCACGGAACTGCAAATGATCGCAAAAAGGCTTTTGAAACGTGTCATGGGTTCAGAATGGTAGCCTTATGAACGTTGAGACGTTAGGTCTTGAGCAATTCAGATTAAAATCGATCTATACGCTATGAGGAATTTGGTCTTTAATATCTTATATTGTGGAACTGCGCAGGCGTGAAGGCCGCTTATGAAATCAAGCGGCCAATAAGACGCCGCTGACATCGGATTTCAACTTGTTGTCACAATGGCGCCTTGTCCTTGTCGCGCCACAAAGGCATGGTCCTGCCAAGTATAAAATCAGGCCAAATTCATGCTGGATGTTTTCAAGAAAATGTTTTCGCTTCTCAGCGAAAGGGAACGGCGCCGCTTCTACGTGCTTTTGGTCGTCATGATTGTCATGAGCGCCGCAGAGGTCATCGGCGTTTCAACAGTGTTGGTTCTCCTGAACGTACTTGCCGATCCAAACATGATCCACAAGCAGGCTCCGCTTCAGTGGCTCTATCAAACATTCGGATTTACATCTGACGGGAATTTCCAGTTTTTCCTGACTATAGCGGTTTTCTTTGCCATCTTGACCAGCCTCGCCATCAAGGCGCTCGGGAGTTACGCGATCGTCAGGTACTCAGCGATGCGTGGCTATACGCTATCCAGCAGATTGCTGGAAGCGTATCTGAAACAACCCTATGTGTGGTTTCTTGAACGCAACAGTTCGGAAATCAGCAAATCCGTTCTGCAAGAGGTCGGGCGCCTCGTAACCAGTGTTCTGATCCCGTCTTTGAGCCTCTTGGCAAATGCCCTGATGGCCGTGTCACTGTTGACCTTGCTTCTTTTGATCGAACCGGTAATCGCCACAACGGCAGCGGTCATTATTGGGGGAGGATATGCGTTGATCTACCTCACGCTTCGACAGCTTCTTTCAAAATACGGTCGAGACCTCATGGACGCGAATGCGTTGCGGTTTCGCCTTACCCAGGAAGCCACCGGTGGGTTCAAAGAGGTGAAACTTCTTGGAATGGAGAAACACTACGTCGATCGGTTCGTGGCGCCGGCTCAAAGGATCGCGGCGCTGACCGCCGTTGTTCAGATGTTTCGCGACCTGCCGCGGTTCGGACTGGAAGCGCTTACTTTTGGCGTCATGCTAGGAGCGATCCTGTTTCTGCAAATTCGAAACGATGGGGACCTTACTGCAGCCATTCCCATCCTCGGCACCTTCGCGTTTGCCGTCATGCGGCTCTTGCCAGCCGCTCAAAACGTCTATCACAGCGCTGCATCTATCCGGAACGGCGCGCCTTTACTCGATGACATTTTCAACGACTATTGGGACGCTCAAAAGCGCATTGCCGAGACCAGCCTTGGAGCGTCTGGGGGCCAACGTCTGCAGCTTCAAGACAAACTGCAAATTCGGGATGCGACTTTCGCGTATCCGAATACCGACAAAGCCGCGCTTCGTGGTCTCAACATGATCATCCCGGCCAAGACGACAATCGGTATAGTTGGTGGCACCGGCGCTGGCAAGACCACGCTTGTGGATGCCATCCTTGGCCTGCTGACACTAGAACGCGGCGAGATCATCGTGGATGGCACGGTCATAAATCGCGACAACATGCAAGCCTGGCGCAACGCCCTTGGCTATGTTCCCCAATCTATCTATCTGACCGACAGCACGCTCGCCGAAAACATCGCCTTCGGGATCGATCCTGACAAGATCGACATGGCTGCGGTCGAACGCGCCGCCAAGACCGCAGCCCTGCATAGTTTTGTGATCAATGAATTGAAAGACGGCTACCATACGATGGTGGGTGAGCGCGGTGTCCGGCTGTCAGGCGGACAAAGGCAGCGTATCGGCATTGCAAGAGCGCTCTATCATGATCCGGATGTCCTTGTGTTTGACGAGGCCACATCCGCTTTGGACAATCTCACCGAGCGCGCCGTGGTTGAGGCCATACATAACATCGGACATCAAAAGACGGTTATCATGATTGCGCACAGGCTGAGCACTGTCAGGAACTGTGACAGGATTTTCCTGCTTGAGCATGGGAAAACTGTAGCTTCCGGAACATTCGAGGAGCTTGTGAATAGCAACGAAACGTTCCGCGACATGGCCTCCAGCGCATGAGATTTGGTAGTCGCCATGTGGTCACGACGATGATTTTGCACGCAAAAGTTTTGACGCCACTCTAAGCAGACTAACAGGGAGGTATCATTGGACGGTTCTGTAAACGTCCATCATTGTATCAATTTTTTTCTCCCAGTCGAAGTCGTTGACAATCCTGCGACGCCCCTGCTTGCCCATTTCACTGCATTTGCTCGGATTTGTGGCCAACTCGAAAATCGCATCGCAAATACGTGCCGCGTAAGTGTCTTTGGGTTCCGGGTGTACCAGAATACCGCACTCTTCATTGATGTAATCTGCGGGTCCACCCCATTCTGGACCAATGACCGGCAGGCCCGCACTCATTGCTTCAAGAACCACGGCTCCGCCGCATTCTCGAACACAGTTCAGTATAAGTGCATCAGATTCTTTTAGAATCTCCGCGCATTGGCTTTGAGACAAAAAGCCACGAAACTCGATAAGGTCGTCAATGCCAAGCTCCTTGCTCAAACCACGTAACCGGGTCAATTCCGGTCCATCGCCAACAATATCCAGATAGACATCGACACCGCGCGCCTGCGCTTGGGCAACGGCTGACAGAGTAAAATCAAGCGCCTTGAGATCAACCAAGCGTCCAACAAAAACCAACCGGAAGGGCTCATTAGGTTTTCTTATCACCCTCTCCGAGGGCTGCCAAAGATCAAGATCGACGCCGTTCTCGACCAGTTGGACAATGTTCGGATGATTGGGAAACGGCAGGGCCATGCGTGTTCTTTCATTGGCCACCAGCAACGCAGCTGCATGTTTCTTTCCGGGAATGACCCTGTTCAACGCCAAGGCTACCAGACGCGCGCCAAACACGAAGTTTCGGGCGAAAAGGCTTTCGTACTCTTCGTATCCCTTCGGGAAATTCATACCACCGTTCATCGGGCCAATCACAACGGGCACTGCAAACCCATAAATCCAGGATGGCGCCAAAGGCGATACCGGGATCGGTTGATGTATGATGTCCACTAGTCCCGCCCTGACACACTCACGGATAAATTTAGTCTGATAGCGTTGGTCGATCCACGCCATCATCGAGCCAAAAACGGCATCCTGAATCGCATGTGGGAATGGCTTTCCGGCTTTCCAAATCATCCGGTGCCATTTGCTATCGGGCACATACATGATCCTGTCGGCATCGTCGCCAACGCGTTCCTCAAGATCACGCTGGTTTCGGGCATGTGCGATCAGCCTTACATCCACGTCCCGCTTTCGCAGCAGTTCGAAATATTTCAGCGGCAAGATCGCCTCGCCGCCAAACCGCGCCGTCGCGTTCGGCGCGCAAATCAGTATCTTCTTGGAAAATTGCGAAGCCATAAAGTGCCGCCCCCGACCTAAAGGCAAGAGGCTGCAATCAAGCCCTGCCCGAAACCATCACTCATTCCCCATCCCCTCCAGAACCTCCCGCGCCCGGTCGAATTGCGGCAGGGGTTCGTCGCCTGCCAGTTCCAGAGCACGGGTCAGGGTTGCGCGGGCCTCGGAGGTGCGGTTGAGCGCATGGTAGGTCATGCCCAGGTGATACTGCACCAGCGCATGTTCCGGCAGGCCCGCGGCTGCGGGTTCGAGATGTTCGAGCGCCTCTTCGTAATTGCCGCGGCGATATGCGATCCAGCCATAGGTGTCCTGAAGGGCCGGGATGTCGGCGCTGCTCAGGCGGCGGGCGATGTTGTAGGCGCGTTCCAAATCCTCGGCGCTGTCGCGATGTGTGGTGATCAGGCTGGCGAGGTTGTTGGCAACGAGCAGGTTGTTGCTGTTTTGCGCATAAAGGTCTTCATAGATCGCGATGGCGCCTTCGAAATCCCTGTCACGCTCAAGGATTTCGGCCTTGAGCAGCAAGGCGGCGATCGGTTCGGGCGCGGCTTCGATCTGCGCGTCGACCATGGCGCGCGCCTCGTCCTGACGACCCTCGGCCATCAGGATCGCGAACAGCGTGCGCATCACGCGGGGATGTCCCGGCACCTCGTCGAGAAGGGCCGAATAGATCTCGGCCGCCGCATCGCGATCCCCATCGAGCATGTGCAGACCGGCACGCAGATAGCGCAAGATGCGGCTGTCGGGATTTTCGGCCAACCGCCGTTCCACGAGACCGCGCGCGTCATCGATCTGCCCGGCGCGAACCCGCGTCTGAACCAGTGCCGCCAGGGCCGCTTCCGAGGAAGAACCATCCTCCTGCGCCAGACCTTCGAGGAACTGGATCGTGTCATCCACGCGTTCCTGGCGCAGCATCACATCCGCTTCAAGCCCGTTGGCGATGGCGGTGGCGCGCTCGTCTTCCAAAGCGCGCAGACGCCAGACAAGGCGGGTCACCTCGTTCCAGTCTTCGGTCTGGACATGCAGGATGGCAAGGTTCTGCAAAAGGTCGATATTGTTCGGCGCCCGGTTCAACGCCTCGGTCAGCACGGCCTTGGCTGCCGGGACACGCTCTTCCTGAACGAGATACTGGGCATAGCGCAGCGACTCGGCGGGGGCCTGCATCGACACCTCGACCGCCATGGCATAACGCTCGCCCGCCAGATCACGCGACCCCGCCCGCTCATGCGCGCTGGCCATCAGGGTCATGATATCGGCATCGCGCGGCTGTTCAGCCAGCGCGGCGCGCAGATCAAGGATCGCATCGTCGGGCTTGTCTTCGTCGATCAGCCATGCGGCACGCATCTTGAGAGCATCGACATTGGTCGGGTCATCCTGAAGAATTTCCTCGACCTGAGCACGTGCGCCCACCGTGTTGCCGGTTTCCAGCAACATACGCGCAAGAACCACCCTCGCCCTGAGGCGATCCTGTTTGGTCTCGCTTTCGGCAGCGTCTTCGGCCTCTGCCTCGTCGGCGGCTGCTGTCGCGTCAAGCAACGCTTCCATGTCGGAAATCGCTTTTGCCCGGTCACCCTCTTCGAATGCGATCGAGGCCAGCAAGGCACGATAGGCAATGTCGTCTTCTTCGGTGTCGACAAGCCGCTCGAGTTCCGTCCGGGCGGCCACAAGCCCCTTTGTCTCACGCAGGAAACGCACCACGGTCAGCTTTTCGTCCTTGCCGGCATTTTCCGCAGCGGCGAGTTCGCGCAGATACGCCTCGGCGCTGTCCAGATCGTCGCGCTCGATGTAATAGGCGATCAGCATCCGGCGGGTATCTTCATTGGCCGGGAAGCGATCCACCATCGTCCGCAACGTGCCACCGATGGCGTCCATGTCCTGGCGGTTGGCCTGAATCTGAAGCTTGGTGGAATGAAGCTCGAACACGTCGGGATGAATTTCCAGCCCGGTTTCCACGGCCGCCATGGCCGCATCCAGATCTCCGCTGCGCAGGTATTGATCGATGACCACCTGTCGCGCGATCAGGCTTTCGGGATTTTCCTCCAGAAGGTCGCGCGCCTTGAGGGCCTCATCTGCGGCGGCCACGGGGTTGTCGTCCCGAAACGCCTTGGCATAGTCCAAAGCGGTGATGACGATCCGGGCGCGCGGATTGTCGGCATCCAGCTCGGCAGCGGCGCGGCCATGGCGTTCGGCCTCTTCCCAATTGCGGGCGTTGATGGCCATCTCGGCCAGCTCGATCCGGGCCTCGAACGTGTCGGGGAACTGTTCGACCACCCTGAGATATTGCGAATAGGCGTCGCCATATGCTTCGTTTTCAAGCTGGGTGCGCGCATAGGTCAGGCGCGCTTCCTTGTGGAGCGGGTCCAACTTGAAGACGTTGCGGAATTCCACCAGCGCGCGGGCCACATCGCCCTGTTCCAGAAGGGCCATACCGGATTCGAAATGCTCCTGCGCCCTCTCTTCCGAGGTTTGGCAGGCGGCAAGGACAAGCGTGGCAGACAACATCAAAGCGGCCAGTCGGCCAGACTTCCGGGACAACTTCATTTCAGTTCCTTCAAAACCATTTTCGGCAAATTTTTACGAACAATGTCATCGCATGATTTCATCGTATCATAACTTGTCCTTGTGTCCCGGACTTTGACCCCTTGGAACTTCGTTTTCTGCTGCGATCAGCAACCTGTCCCTCTCATCACGACCGACAGGGTCTTGAGGATCACCCAGGCATCCGTCGAAAAAGACAGCCGCCTGTTGTACATCTCGTCGTAATCGGCGCGTGCCGCAAAGGAGCTGTTGTTACGGTCCGAGATCTGCCAGAAGCCCGACACGCCGGGGCGCAGATAGAAATACGCGCGGCCGGGATACAGCGTCGCCTGTTCCGGCATCATCGGCCGGGGGCCGACAAGGCTCATGTCGCCCTTCAGCACGTTCCAAAGCTGCGGAAGCTCGTCCATCGACGTTTTCCGAATGGCATGGCCAAAGGTGGTGATGCGCGGGTCTTCGGTCAGCTTCTGCTTGACCTCCCATTCCTCGCGGGCCTTCTCACAGGCATCGAGGTGATCTTGCAGTTTCTGATCCGCGTTCGGCACCATTGTCCGCAGCTTCCACATGGTGAAGATGCGGCCATTGCGGCCAACGCGCTTTTGCCGGAAAAACGGATTGCATCCATCGCTGGCCACAAATGCCGCGAGGATCAGAACGGTCGGCAGCACGATCGGCGCTGCCAACATGACAAGAAACACGTCCAGAACGCGCTTGCCTATTTTTCGATAGAGACTGTGTTTGCGAGTGCCAACTCTGGAGCGGAGTAAATCAATTGGCGCGCTTTCACGACGGAGAAAATTCTCATTTTGAACAGTCACTTTAAATATCTCCAAATTAAAAACTTTAACACGACCCTTTAAAACACGGGCCAGAATAACAGACTGCTCCGATGAGATTATTGTCCGGTGATAACGTTCCGAAACTTTATATTGTCCAGCTATCAAAATTACTGGTGCCTGTGACGAAAGCTTAACTCCAAGCCAGCTTTTCAACAACAGTAAATAAAGCGTTAACAACCCTCGGGTGAGATCTCTGCCGTAAAACGTAGCGTAGGCCGCTACATTGTGTTTGATTGTGAGGTGAATATTGTCTCATTTTGCCGATTGTTTCCAAATCGGACCAACTTGCGGCCACTAAGGTTGCGCAATCCGGGCGAATCGACGCCATAATCGAATTGTCTAATGTCGTGAGGTGGATGTTTACAAAGTATTAACGGGCCTGCCATGTATGGGTACGCATTTGCCGGGATTGTTTGAATTTTAGTGCCGGTACGTTTGGTTAAAGTAACAGAGCCTTTGTGATCAGGTGCGGGGAGGATATCCCGGCACGGACCCGGGGGGCGAATGAATGAGTTTCGACAGGATGAACCAATCACCCCGATTCAGATTGTTCGGCGCGGCGTCAGCAGCGTCCGACCGTCGCGGTGCGCGCAGCGACGCCGACGATGTCTCGGGGGCCACAGGCAGTGTCCTGGTTCTCGACAACCCGATTGTTCCGCCTGAAGCGCAGAGCGAAACTCAGGCCACGGACACGGTGCAGACGGGCAAAACGGCAAACGCCGAAAATATTTCGAGCCGCATTGATCGGTACGTTGGACAGCATGAGGCGTCTTCTAGAGACAAGGGTGAAGGTGGAGCCGATGTTCATATGAGCAATTCCGATAATACGTTCGATATTTACACCGAGCATTTCGGCCTGCACTCGCGCCCGTTTTCCCTTGTGCCGGACCCTGATTTCATTTTCTGGTCCCCCGCTCACCGGCGGGCCTACACGATGCTGGAATACGGCCTGCTGACCCGCGCTCCGATCACGCTGATCACCGGCGAGGTGGGGTCGGGCAAGACCACGCTTCTGCACCACCTTCTGAAGTCGCTCGACAGCTTTACCAAGGTCGGTCTTGTCTCAAACGCCCATGGCACGCGCGGCGAATTGCTGCGGTGGGTGTTGATGTCTCTCGATCAACCGGCCGGTCCGAACGCGACCTATGTCGATCTGTTCGATGCGTTCCAGAAATACCTGATCACCGAATATGCCCGCGGCAACCGGGTGGTGGTGATCTTCGACGAAGCCCAGAACCTCAGCCGCGAGTCGCTTGAAGAATTGCGGATGTTCACCAACATCAATTCCAACAAGGACGAGCTGTTGCAGCTGGTCCTTGTCGGGCAGCCCGAGTTGCGTGACATCATCCGCAAACCGGACCTGAGGCAATTCGCCCAGCGCGTGGCCTCGAGCTTTCATCTGGGGCCGATGGATGTGGACACCGTTCAGGCCTATATCGGGCATCGTCTGATCAAGGCCGGCGCGCGCAAGAACCTCTTCACCCGCCGCGCCTGCGAGCTGGTCCACGAACAGACCGGCGGCGTTCCCAGGCTGGTCAACCAGTTGGCCGACCTTTCCATGGTCTATGCTTTTACAAATAACCAAAGAACCGTCACGGATCGAACGGTCCAACAGGTTCTGGATGATGGCACCTTTTTCGGTGCGGGCGCTTTCGAGCAAACGGATGATTTTGATTGATGCTTGATGATATGAAGTTCTTCCTGTCTCTGTTCATGAGACGTATTCACTATTTTCTTCTGGTGTTCGTCGCGGTAGCGGGCGTTGGTCTGACGATGGCCTACACACTTCCGCCGGTCTACGAGGCAGAAGCGCAATTGCTGGTCGAATCGCCGCAGATTCCCGGAAATCTCGCGGCATCGACGGTCGAGGTTTCGGCCCCCGAAATTCTTCAGATCATCCGCCAGCGCCTGCTGACGCGCGCCACTCTTCTGGATATCTCGCGCGAATTCAACGTCCATGCGGACCGGCCCGGCATGTCGCCGGATGCCATCGTGGCAGACATGCGCAAACGGATATCCATGGGCCTGCCGCGCAGTCGCGACGCCGCTGCGTTCGTGTCGCTGTCCTTCAAAGCGTCAAACGGCGCGCTTTCGGCGCGTGTCACCAACGAGCTTGTGACCCGCGTACTTGAAGAGAACGTATCGATGCGCAAGGCCGCATCGGGCCAGACGCTGGAATTCTTCGTTCAGGAAGTCGCGCGGCTGGATCAGGAATTGGCCGATCAGGGCCAGCGCATTCTGGAATTCAAGCTCAGAAACCAGAATGCCCTGCCCGAAAGCGTCGATTTCCGTCGCAACCGTCAGGCTTCCTTGCAGGAACGCATCCTTCAGATCGAACGCGATCTGAGCAGCTTGCGGGACCGCCGCGATCGGCTGACGGAAATGTACGAGCGCACGGGCAGCATCACCATGTCCGAGGAGGAGATGACGCCGGAAGAACGCCGGCTGATCCAGCTTCAGGACGATCTGACCACCGCGCTGACGGTCTATTCCGAGCAAAACCCCCGCATCCAGAACCTGCAACGGCGCGTCGAAGTGCTTGAGAACAAGGTCGCCGAACAGCGCGCCGCCGAGGGCCAGGGCAGCGAAGATCTCTCGCCGTATGAAATCCAGATTGCCGATATCGAAGGTCAGATGGAGTTCCTGATCGAACAGCGCACTACGATCGAAGAGGATCTGGCCGAACTCAACGCGTCTCTCGAAGCGACCCCGGCAAATGCCATCACCCTTGGCACGCTGGAACGCGATTACGAGAACCTGCGCGTTCAGTACAATCAGGCCACGGCCGATCTGGCCGCCGCCCGCACAGGCGATCAGATCGAGGCGCAATCGCGCGGACAGCGCATCACGGTGATCGAACAAGCCGTGGCCCCGCGCGAGCCTACTGCCCCCGATCGCCGCAAGATCGCGATCATGGGCATCGGCGGCGGGATCATCATGGGCGCAGGGCTGGTGGCACTGCTGGAGCTGTTGAACAGCTCGATCCGCAGGCCCGCGGATCTGACCAACCGGCTTGGCATCACCCCTTTCATGACCATCCCCTATATCCGCACGAAACGTCAGAGGGTCGCGCGCCGAACGCTGATTGGCCTTGCGATTGCGCTTGTCGCCATAGGCATTCCGCTCACTCTTTACCTGTTGCACACCTATTACCTCCCGATGGACCTGCTGATCGAACGGGCACTGGACAAAACAGGTTTGTCCGGCGTTCTCGAACAGCTTGGCCTGTCCTTGTGAAGAAGGGACGCTGATCATGGAACGAATCCAATCCGCCATCGAAAAGGCACGGCAGGCCCGCCAGCAAGGCACACGCCCCGAGCCGAAGCAGGCACCATCGGCAGCGCTGCGCGACACAACCGTGACCGCGCCGCAAGTCTCGGTCGTCGAAAAGGAAGCAGACACAAAGCGTGATGCGCTTTGGAAAACCGTCCGGACATTTCAGCCGAAACCCGCAAAGCTGACGCATAACCGCATTCTGGCCTATCAGGCCTGCCCCGAGGCCGCACCCTATGACATGATGCGCACCAAGCTTATGCAGAAGATGCGCAAGCAGGGCTGGCGGCGGGTCGGGATCACATCACCGGGCGCGGGCAGCGGCAAGACGATGACATGCCTCAACCTGGCCTTCAGCCTTGCGCGGCAAAGCGATCTCAAGATCATGGTGGTCGAGCTCGACATGCGCCGCCCTTCGATCGCCAAGGTGCTGGGCCTGAAGGAGCCTGTGCAATTCTCCGAAGCCCTCGCCGAAAAGGAGCCGCCCGAGGATCACCTTTTGCGCTATGGCACCAACCTGATCTTCGCGGTGAACCAATCCTCGAAACGTCATTCGGCGGAACTCCTGCAGGGCAGCAGTGCGGCTGGTGTGCTGGACCGGCTCGAAGCCGCTTATGCGCCCGATGTGATGATCTTCGACACGCCACCGCTGCTGGTCAGCGATGATACGCTGGCGTTTCTCGATCAGATCGACTGCGCGCTTCTCGTGGCCGAGGCCGAGCGCACGCGCCCCGCAGAAGTCGACAAATGCGAGCAGGAACTTGCCGCGCGGACCAATGTTCTTGGCGTCGTTCTGAACAAATGCCGCTACATGGATCGCAGCGACAGCTATGGGTACTACGGGTACTGACACCCTGACCCGGTTGCCCCTATCCGTACGGCGCACGCCTGCGGGCCTGAGACACTGGCACATTGTCGCCGATGCCGCCTGACGGGGATTCTACAGGTCTGCGCCTTCTGATAATGTGAAGCTAGGCAGGGTGAGTGCAGGCTCACAATTAATAAAGGCCGAACGCGTCATGAGACCGAGGCTTCTTTTCGAAGTTTTGCTCGTTTTGATAGTGTTGTTTGCTCTGCCGTCCAATGGTCACGCGATGACCCAAAAAATATTGGAAAAAGGCATGAACGCAGGCACGCAATTCACTCTCGGCGAGTTTTTCCCATCTGTGGCCAAAACCGGGCAAGCCCCTGTTATTCTGCCACAATCAAGCCAAACTGACACCACGAACGCATTCTATGCCGACAGTTCATATTTTAGACTGTTGGAGATTGCAGAGATGTCGATTTTTCAAAGGATGGCTTCTTCACGGCTGACGACAAGCAATGGCAACTCATGGGACGCCAGTGTCACCGAAACCCATCAAGAGGTCGGCCCGTTTCAGGATATCACTCCAGTCGCCTGGACAATGCCAGTCTTCAGCATGTCGTGGTTCTCGTGGCCTGTAATGGCCCCTGCCGCAGTTCCGGTTGTCAATGTCAGTGTCAGTCCCGCGGCGTATTCCTGGAGCGACCCCTGGACCAGGGTCGACACCTCTGCCACCGATCCATACATGTCGGGAAGCGCCCTCTACGGAACCTCCTCGTCAGGCTCCTGGAGCGGGGCTTCCACCTCATCTTGGGACACGAGCACACGCGGTGGGGTCGAGACCGGCGCAGGTCAGGGGATTTTCGCAAGCCTTTACCAGCCATTTTACGCCTTTGATTTCTGGAACGGAATCTTCGGGAATACGGCACGCCCAGCAGCGCCCAAGGAAACCCCGGTCAGTCAGCCCTCTTCCCCGCCCGCAGCCGAGGAAGAGACCCCCTCCCCCGAGGCCCCGGCGCAGGATGATACGCAAACGGATGTCGATCCTTCTCCGGATATGCCGGCAATGGGCGACGACACGGGCGACCATATGTCGGGCGGCGACACAACCGATCATGGCTCTCACGACATGAGCGATGACCACACCGATCATTCCGGTCATGACATGGGAGACGGGACAACCGATCAACCCTCCACCGATATGGGCGGCGACATGACCGATCATTCGGGCCATGACCACACCGATCATTCCGGCCATGACATGGGAGATGGGACAACCGATCAACCCTCCACCGATATGGGTGGCGACATGACCGATCATTCGGGCCATGACATGGGCGATGACCACACCGATCATTCCGGCCATGACATGGGAGACGGGACAACCGATCAACCCTCCACCGATATGGGCGGCGACATGACGGATCATTCGGGCCATGACATGGGCGGCCATCATGATCACGGCGACATGTCACAGACCGGTGGCGGCCTGCCCCATGACGCGACACAGGCCGAGATAGACGCCTTCGTGCAAATGGTCATCACGGCGCCTGATATGGATCACTCCATGCATATGGATGACATGGGCAAGATGATGGAGCATAGCGAATTGCTCGATCTCGTGCCCCGTGCCGAGGCGACCCATATCGCGATCCGCAATGGCGACTGGTTCGACCCGGCCACATGGCACAATGGCCTGATCCCTGGTGAAGATGCCAAGGTGCTGATCCCGAAGGACATTTCCATCCGCTACAATGGCGAAAGCGACGCGTCCCTCTTTACCCTGCGCGTCGATGGCGATCTGAGCTTTGCAACCGATATGAACACCAAGATGCTGATCGACACCTTCGTGGTGGATAGCAGCGGGCGGCTGGAAATCGGCACCAAGGACAATCCCGTTCAAAGCGGTTTCGACACGAAAATCATTTTCGCCAATAACGGCGATATCGATGTCGGCTGGGATCCCACACTCCTGTCGCGCGGCCTGATCTCGCATGGTCAGGTGGAGATCCACGGCGAGGAAAAGACCGAGTTCCTCAAGGTCGCCGATGCCCCGATGGCCGGCGATACGCAGATCGTCCTGTCCGAGATCCCCGAAAACTGGTCCGTCGGCGATACGATCGTCATCACCGGCACGCACAAGGAAGGCTGGCGTTGGGACGGCGCGAAGATGGCGCATTTCGAAAGCCAGGACGAAGAGGTGACGATCACCGCGATCGACGGCAACACGATCACGATCGGCGAGCCTCTGCAATTCGACCACGACACACCGCGCGCCGATCTGGCCGCTTATGTCGCCAACATGACGCGCAACATCACCTTCACCAGCGAAGACGGCGAGGCCTCGGCCCTGCATCACCGCGGTCACGTGATGTTCATGCATAACGACGATGTCGACGTCCGCTATGCCGCCTTCGACGATCTGGGACGCACGGACAAGTCGCGCCCCGCCGGGGATTTGGCATTCTTCGACACGATCGAGGCGGATACGAATATCAAGAGCCGGTATTCCTTCCACTTCCACAAGACCGGCACCGAAATCGACAACGAGCCGGCCTATGCCATCGGCAACACTGTGAGCGGCTCGCCCGGCTGGGGCTTCGTGCACCATTCAAGCCACGCCGACTTCGTGAGCAACGTCGCCTTCGACGTCTTCGGCGCCGCCTTCGCGGCCGAAGATGGCGACGAGACGGGGATCTGGCGTGAGAATTTGGCTATTCGATCGGTGGGTGCATACCCTGGCGGTGATGCTGCGGTCAAAGTGGGTGAGGACGTTAAGAGAGACGATAATGGTCGAACAGGTGACGGATTTTTCTTTGCCGGTCGTCTTATAGAAAGCATGGACAATGTCGCGGCGAATACCACTCATGGCTTTGTCTGGCTCACTCGGGGCCAGCGCACAGAAAACTTAACTGATACCTTAGAGCACAGCGAGATGGCTCTCGGTCAGGAGAGCGTTCGGCCTAGTCAATCCCCAATTCAGGAATTCTCTGGCAATGAAGCCTTCGGGACGGAGCATGGATTAATCGTGGTCAAATCTTCGCCCAATCAAGGTCATGATTTCCGAACAATGATTGAGGATTTTGTAAATTGGGAAACTAAAAGCGGTGTCAGCCTCACATATACCAGTCACTATACTCTAAAGGACGTGGATATTCTCGCCACCCAAACTGATGAGTGGTATGGGCGACCGAAAACTGGTCTAGTTCTAGGAACAAACACAATCGATCTAGTCATCAGCAACTCTTCAATTAATGGCTTTGAAACTGGCCTCAAGCTTAGCAACCATTTCACAATGCCCGTAGAAGATAGCGATGTAGGTCACGTTTTTATTGATCTTGATCTGACAAATAACGCTGTTGATATGTCCGGTTTCAATCCGGTTCAGCACACCATCATATCGTCAGAACAGTTAATTAGCGGCGCTCTGGGCTTCGCGCTGGACCAATCAGAGCCCATGGAAGTGCACAATGTCTTGTACTTGTCGGGGATCAAAACAGACTCTATCGGCGCAACTGAGCGAGGCGGTGGGGTGGATGAACACAGATTGTATTTGCGTGACTTTATCGAGCAAGAGGGTTTTTGGGAAACCACAGACGGACGCACTGTGATCATTGTGCCTGATGCCGTCACTGATCGTGTAACAGGTGAAATCGCTAAAATTCAACATGTTATCGAAATTTCCAATGAAAGGTCCTGGCTTGAGGCAAACTATGTCAACAATGGCACCTTGCCATTGGAAAACTCAACTCCGACGGCTAATGATGATTTTGCTTCATCCTCGAGCAACACCAGCATACTCATCGATGTACTTGCGAATGATCGTGACCTAGATGGGGATATTCTGACGATCGACAGTACCGAGAACCCCGCCAATGGGCGCGCTACTATCCTTGACAACGGTCTGCTTGAATACACGCCGGATCATGACTTCGTTGGCACTGATAGCTTTACGTATTGGGCAACCGACGAATATGGCTTCCGCTCAGCCGCTACAATAACTGTCGACATCTGGGATATGTGATACTGATGATTGGTAACACATAAAAAATAAACGTAAGCCCAAAGCGCGTCAGCGCTACCACGCTGCGTAACTGATCAGTAGTTATTAGCAACGCTAAAAATGGTAATTGAGCACTAGGGCACCAAGCTAAAGTTGGCAATTCGGGTGCAAATTGTCCCGTCTGTAAAAAATGGGAGAAGTGACACAGCGCCCTAATTAGACCCACCCACATAACTTCTTGCACTGATCACGCATAGTCTTATCGGCGGCTGAAAGTCTTCAACTTTAAGAGCGTGAGTCACTAATAAAGCCCTCTCGCTATCAGCGAGAGGGCTTTATTTAGTTTTCAAACCCAATTAGCTTGCTCGACATCCCCTAAATCACGTTTCAAGAATGTCGAACTGTCTTTAATCCACTTCACTTAACAGCGGATTTCTTTTTACGGCGTAGCGCAGCAAGCCCTCCAACGCCTGCCAAGAGCAACCAGCCCGCTGCAGGCAGAGGTACAGGTGTAAATTCTCCACCACCGGTAATTTGCAAGCGAACAGCTATATCGTCGTGGTTATCGTCTGTATCGTTATCGTCGTCAAACCAGAGATCAAGAGTTTGACTATTCACCAAGACACTAAACCAATTTATACCACCGGACGCCGGAAGAACGTTTGCCCCGTTAGCCACCGTTCCGCGGGTAGGGTTGGAAAACGCAAAGTCGAGAAGCCCAGAAGCTACGTTGCTGAAAGTTGCGGATGCAAATCCAACAGCGCTCCAAGCATTATTGCTGAAGTCAGAGTTCTGAAATTCGACAGCGCCACCGCCGAAATTGAAGCTATTATCGTCTGCAGCCTCGCGACCCAACATCGTAACGGTAATTTCTGCAGGACCGCCAATCAGCCACCAGTTAGACCCGAAAGTTCCAGTCTCTCCAGATGGGTAGATAGTGCTGAAGCCATCGTTGTCCACGATATCACCGGTTGCGGTTGATGCGTACGCAGACCCAGCCATCAGAGCACCAACGCTTGCGGCCACGATTATCTTTTTAATTCCCATTTCAATTCCCCCTTCAAAGGTCAATACGAACAAAAATAAATTTCACACCCAAGGGTACACACAGAATTGCCTTATTCAAAGAAGAATTGGGCCGTTTTGGCCGAGAAAGGCCTTAATTACGCCATTTTTCATGAAAATTAGCGGGAGCGCATGCCCATCGGCGCCGCAAGCCGCGTGGGATAAGACGTCAGACCGTATAAAATACGGGCCAAATCGTCTCATTGTTTCCAATTCGTGGATATAAATTCGTCAGAAGTGACGCGAATCGGCGTCAGGGCCGGACGCAGCCAGATGTCAGGGGCGTCTGCCGGCGCGGCTGGACGCGGTCACGCCGCCTTCCATAGCGGTTTCGCGGCCGTCTTGCGGGGTTTCGAGCATCGCCTGCGCAATAAGCCCCATGAGGACCAGAACACCCGTTCCGGCGTAAATGCCCATGGCCGCCAGCACACCATGGCCCATGACCATTGCACCGACCCCGGTCACCAATCCCGTCATAACGGCGAGGACGACAAATCCGATCATCATGAGCGCTACCTCCTGGCTTGTGCCGGGCCGCCTGCAGCGGCTGGCGTGTCCTGTGTCATGGTCATCTTTTCGGGCCTTTAAGGCAGCAGTAAGGCCGACAGATGTTAAATGTCCCTCATTATTGCCCCATTTTCGCCAAAAAGCTTGACGTGATGGCTTGCCCCTACGCGTTCGCGTGAAAACCCTCGAAATTGTTGCATCAATGGCACGCGTGTTTTAACAGTGGCTCCAAGCCCTTACCAAATTGTGATATTTCTTGGGTTGTCCGGTCCACGCGGGTATTTTCAGGACTGGGGGTAATAAGACGGAAACGGGAAGAGAATTTGACATGAAACGCATTATTGCACTGCTTTCCGCCCTGGTCATCGTGCCTTTCATGGCCGTGCAGACCTCGGCCCAGGAAAGCTACCGGATCAAACCCGGGGACGTTCTTCGCATCGAGGTTCTCGAGGACAGCAGCATCAACCGGGACACGCTTGTGCTGCCTGACGGGCGGATCTCTGTTCCTCTCGCAGGCACGGTGCCCGCAGCCGGACGCACTTTGACACAGGTTCGCGAGAACGTGACACAGGCGCTTGCACCCAATTTCTCCAGCGGGCCGACCGTGTTTATGTCCATGGCGCGGCTGGCGCAGGATGACCTGCAACTGCCCGCTCAGGCGGATGAAGACACGGTGCCGATCTACGTGATGGGGGAGGTGGCCAATCCCGGCAAGGTCCAGGTAGCGGAAGGCACGACGATGCTGCAGCTTCTTGCTGAAATCGGCGGCTTCTCGCGCTTCGCGGCAACGCAGCGGGTTCAATTGCGGCGTGTCGGCAAGGACGGCAAGGAACGTGTCTATAACGTCAATTACAAGGACATCCTTGCCGGCAAATCCGGCATCGGGATGACAGTCATGGCACCCGGCGACGTCATCATTGTTCCGGAGCGCCGCCTGTTCGAATAACAAAAAACTCTACTGATAGGCGAGAAAGCAGTTTTGAAAAGCAGGCATTTCATACCGATCACCTTGGCAGGGGCTTCGGCCCTTGCGGTGTATCCGCTGTTTGCTCAGGAACAGGACGAGAGTGCGCTCAACGCATCGCTCTCGGTCAGCCAGAGATTCGAGGCGGGCGACAATATCGCGCTGGACATCCCATCCTCCGGCAGCACGCAGCTTGCGACCACATCGCTGCGCTTCAATCTGAATTCAGAAACGCGCACCCAAACCCTGTCGCTGTCACTTGGCGGCGTGTTCCGTGAAGGCAATGTGCCATCCCGCTCCGAGATCTCGACCGGATTCGCGGATCCCGACATTCGCCTGTCCTACAGCCGGGAAGGCGCCAATGCGCTGTTCAGCATCGATGGGCGCTTCAGCCAGTCGGACGTGGGCTTTGTGCGGTCGATCGAGGACTTCATCGATCAGGATGGCGAGATCGTCCTGCCCGACGATTTCGACGAGCTCGATGGCCGCGGCAAGCGCAACAATTACAACCTGTCCACCCAGCTGCAAACCGGGCGCAACGCGCCGATCGGCTTTGTCTTCGATGCGGGCGTCAGCGGACTGTACTACACCGACAACGCACGCGCCGGCCTGACCGATTCCGAGCGCAGCCGCGCAGGTGTGACCGCACTGCTTCGGTTTTCGCCGGTGACCACCGGACGCGTGGCGCTGAATTACGACCGGTACGATTCCGACGACACGCGGCAGACCAAGCGCGACACCTACTCGGTGAGTTTCGGCGTCGAGAACCAGCTCTTCGATGGCACCGTCGTGGACGCCTCTCTTGGCTATACCGAGATCGACACGCGCGAAACCATCGGATCGACAACGAGATCGGGCATGATCGGTCAGATCGGGCTTCAACGCCCGATGACCAACGGCGAGATCACCGCAAGCCTTGCCACAACGGTGGATCAGGCCGGGGACCGTGTGACCCTGCGCTTTGGGCGCAACCTGCAATTGCCCAACGGGTCGCTCTCGGCCAGCCTTGGCGCCACCAGCTTCGAAGGCCGCAGCCCCGATCTTGTCGGGTCGCTCAACTGGCAATACCAGCTGGCCAGAAGCGCCCTCAGCGTTCGCCTGAACCGGACCGTCAGCACCAACGACGAAGACGAAGAGCGTCTGGCGACCAGCGCCGTGGTCAATTACAGCTACGACATCAATACCCTGTCCAGCCTTGGCCTCAGCATGGATTACGGTCTGACCGACGGCACCGGCACCACCAATGAAACCGAACGCGCAGGCATCTCGCTCAGCTACAACCGGTCGCTCACCCGCGACTGGACGCTCAGCACAGGTGTCAGCCACCGCATCCGCGACGAAGAGCGTCTCGGGAATGCTGACTCGACCTCGGTTTTCGTGAGCCTGAGCCGCAGTTTCGACCTGTTGCCTTGATCCGCTGACCGGTTCCATGGCTTGCCAAGCCGCGTCCAAGCTGCTTTTGGGCATGTGATGAACGCGTTCTTGCCCTCCGAGCGCCGGGCGCGCCTTGTGCTCCTTGCGCTGCTTGCGGTCTCGGTGCTTCCCGAGGCGGTCTTGCTTGGTGCCGATTGGGGCATCTGGGGCAGCCCGCGCTGGCGGCGTTTCACCTATGAACACTTCGCATTCTGGACGGGGCTTCTGCGGGGCTGGACACCGAACTATCCGCTGCAGCCCTGGCTCATGTTCGTCACCTATGCCGGTCTTCATGCCGGGCCGGGGCATCTGCTGGTCAACATGGTCACGCTTGTTTCGGTCGCCCGGGCCGAGCTTGACCGGGTCGGAGCCTGGCGCTTTGCCACGATCTATGCGCTGTCGGTTCTTGGCGGGGCCGCAGGCTTTGCCCTGCTCAGCGACAAGCTGCAACCGATGGTCGGGGCCTCGGGTGCGCTGTTCGGTCTGGTCGGCGCCTGGGTGATCTGGGACATCTCCGATACGCTGCGCGCGCGGCCCGGCTTCACGACGCTGGCCTATGCGATCCTGTGGCCGGTCACGCTGCTTGGCGTTCTGAACCTGCTGATGTTCTGGGCCACCTCGGGGCATCTTGCGTGGGAAACCCATCTGGGCGGGTTCATCGCAGGTGCGCTTGCCGCACCGTTTCTCGACCGTCGGCGAAATCAGGCCTGAACCCCGCGCCCACCCGCCACGCGGCATAATCGGTAATGCACGGGGGTGCGGCTTGCGCTATGCTTGCCCCTATCGCTTGCAGATAACCCAAAAGCACATTTCCTTGCCCCACGCGTTCCCTTCCCCCCGATCCAAAGGACACCCGCAATGCTCCGGCTGATCGGTCGACTTGTTGTCTTTGTGCTGGTTGCAGGCGTTCTGGCTGGGTCGGCGATCTATGTCATGGTGCTCGACGATCATCCGCTGATCGCCGAAAGCAGCGCCCCCAAGCCGCAGGATGTGGTGGTCGCCCGCAGCTTTGTGCACAGCATCCGCAGCGCCGCCGGAAACGGCACGACGCCGACCGAACCGCTGGTCATGTCCGAGACCGAGCTCAACAGCCTGCTGCGCCTCGGTGCGCGGTTCCTGCCGGGTTTGCGGAGCGATCTGCGCATTGCCGGGGACAGCGCCGTTCTGCGCGCCGCGATCCCGGTGCCCTACATGCGGGCGGTGAAATTCCTGAATATCTCGGCCCGTATCCCCGAGTTCGAAGGGCAGGTCATGCCCACCGATATCCGCGTGGGGCCGGTCCCGATCCCGCCGGGGCTTGCGCTTGAAATCGCACGTGTCGGCGCGAATACCGCCATCGGCAACGGGGTCGGCGACACAGTGCTCGGCGCCGTCACCCGGATGACGATTGACGACCAGAACCTGTCTTTCGATCTTGCCATGGACGACATGGGCAAGAACGGGATCATGCGCGGCCTGTTCGGCACGATGCGCGGCGCCGACATGCCGATGGCCTCGCAGATCGACCGCTATTACCTGATGATCCGCGATGCGATGGACCGGGGCGACCTGCCGACGACGGGCAGCTACCTGCCCTATCTGCACTTCACCCTGCAGGCCGCACTTGAAGGCAGCACGCCCGAAACCCTGCCCAATGCCTATACCGCCGCCATGTTCGCGCTCACCCGGGTCTGCGGCGCGCGGGACTTTCCGCTGATCGTCGGACGGCTGATCGGTGGAGAACTGGTGGCCGACCGCGACTGGCGCAGCGATTGCGACGAGGTCACGCTGAACGGCCGGATCGACAGTCGCCGGCATTTCACAACCGCCGCCGCGTTGCAGGCGGCCTCGAACCGGGGGTTCGCGGTGTCGGTCGGTGAATTCAAGGAGCTTTACGACACCCTGCAATCAGGCGGGTTCGACTTTACCGACCTTGCCGCCAACAATTCCGGCATACGGATGTCCAACCGCCTGATGACCGCGCCGCCGCAGGATTGGCCCGCTCTTCTGGCCCGCCTTCAGACCGAGAATGACGTGATCGTGCCTTTCGACGATATCCCGCAGATCATGTCGCAAGCCGAATTCGACAGCCGCTACGGATCGGTGGACAGCGCCGAATATGCCGCCGTTCTGGACGCCATCGAAGCCAGGATCGACACGCTTGCTCTCCATGCCGCGCGCGATTGAGAACGCCGCGCCAAAGCGTTTCTTTATTGGAACGACATCAGGTCCACCGACAGTTCATCCCGGCTCGACACGGTCGCGGCATCCTGATTGATCGGCATCCGGTCAACCGTCAGCGGATGGCCCCGGCCAAGTGCGACGTAAAGCTGAATGAAGGCCGAAGCGACATCGCGGGTGTTCTGCGCCAGCGCCGTGCGCGATGAAGACAGCGCGCGTTCACGGTCCAGCACATCCAGCACGGTGATATTCCCGCCGCTGCTCAGCAACTCACGCGACAGATCGAGCGCCTGACGGTTCAGGGTCACCGCTTCGCGCGCCGCCGCAACCGACTTGCGGGCCGACGTCAGAAGGGTCTGGGCGTTCTCGACCTCCTCGACCGCTTGCAGAACCGCGATCCGCCACTGCAGATATGTCTGTTCGACCCGTGCCGCCGCGGCATCTTTCTCGGCCAGAAGGGCCGGCTGATTGAAAACCGGCATCACAAGCCCGGCCAGCAGAGTTTCGGTCCGCGATCCGCCATTCGTGGGCGCCGATATCAGCCCCGAGAGGTTCAGACTGGGATAGCGGGCCGCGTCGGCCGCGCCCACCTCCGACACCGCCGCCGCATATAATTGCTCGGCGCGCCGAATGTCCGGGCGCGCGCGCAGCAGATCCGCCGGCACACCCGCATCGATCGTTCCCTTCGGCATCGGTTGCTGCCCGCGATAGCCCAGATCCATGCCAAGGCTGCCCACAGGCACGCCCAGCAATGTCGACAGACGGTTCCGCGTCTGGATGATCCGGGCATCGAGCTGGGGAATTTCGGCGCGGGTCTCGGCCAGCAGGGATTGCGCCCGCAGCAAGTCAAGCCGCGTTGCGGCCCCGGCCCCAAGCTGGGTTTCGATATCCGTCAGCGTGCGCTGCCGCGAGCGCAGGTCCTGCGCCCTGAATGCGCGGCTGCTCTGGAAGAACCGCAGATCGGCATAGGCTTGCGCCACTTCCGAAAGCACGGTGCGGCGCGCCTCGATCGTGTTGAACTCCGCCGCCTCGAGCCGGGCCTGCGCGGCACGGCTCCGAAAGCCCGTCTCGCCTGCAAGATTGATCTGGCCGTTGATCGAGAATTCACCGCTTTCCGAGACATTCGACGGCGCCCTGACGCTGGCATTCGCGTTTCCGCTCACCGGCACATTCGCACCACGCGCGTCGGCCTCGGCCTCGCGCAGGCGGGCGCGGGCCTCCGCGACACTCAGATTGTCGCTCATGCCGCGCACGACAAGCTGATCCAGAACCGGGTCGTTGAAATTGCGCCACCATTCCGTGTCTTCACGGGTCGGTGCCTTGACGGGGGCCAACACGGAATACCTGTCGGGCAAATCCGCCTCGAGCGGGCGATGGGCCATGCCGATCTCGGCACAGCCTGCCAATAGGATCCCGAGCGGGATCATCATGATAATCCGCATGTTGAGCACTGCTCTCGACTGCCTCTTGATCGGCCTTGCCACATCTGACGGTGGTTTGTGACCGTTCTTATTAAGTCAACCTAACATGGATCGCCGCGCATTTCCATATTGCAGCCACTTTGTTGCAATCTTGTCTGATATGTGGCTTTTCTGCCAAGCGAGAGCAGCGTCATTCCCGGAAGGCGCGGTTGAAAAAGCCCAGCATCGGCTCGGCCAGATACGCGATGGGCGAGCGTTCCCCGGTCTGGATGAACGCCTCGACCGGCATGCCGGGCAGCAGCCTTTCATCGCCCAGCTTGGCCAGTTCCGTCTCATAGGGCATGATCTCGGCCGCATAATAGTTCATGCCAGTGGCTTCATCCTGCACCACATCGGCCGAAACCTTGGTCACCTGACCGAAAAGTTCGGGCGTTTTCTTCTGATCGAAGCCGGGAAAGCGCAAGGCAGCCTGCTGCCCGACATAGATGTCGTTCACATTCAGCGACTCGACACGCGCCGCCACGACAAGCGCCTGATCCTGCGGAATGATATAAAGAAGCGGATCGGCGGGGCGCACGACGGATTGTTCGGCGAAAACCTGCAGGTTGTAGACCAGACCGCTGACCGGCGCCCGGATGTCCAGCCGCGACAAGGTATCCTCCAGATCCAGCTTGCGCTCGGCCAGTTCGATCTCCCGGAATTGCAGATCGCGCAGGGTGCTGACCGCCTCTTCCCGGCGACGGGTCTCAAGCTGCAGCAGGGAAATGTCGTTGCTCGCCGCCTGCCCGCGCAGCTCGGCCATCTGTGCCTCAAGCCGCCCGATCTGCCCCAGCAGGTTGGCCTCTTCGCGCTTGAGCTCATTGACCCGCGCCACCTGCGTCAACTGGTTGGCCAGCAGTCTTTGCTGATCGCGCAATTCCTCTCCCACCAGATCGGCCTGGGTCTCCAGCGCCCGCAATTGCGCATCGATGCCGGTGATCCGCTGATCGATCTGCTTGTTCTGCTCGCGCAGCAGACGGGCCTCCTGCCGAAGCGAGTCGCGCCGGGCCTCGAACAGGGTCCGTTCGCCCTTGACCATCGCAGCGACCTCGGGGCTGGTGGCGGCCTCGGTCAGAAGCTGGTCACTGTAATTTATGGTGTCCGCACCGTCGCGTTCGGCCACAAGACGCGCCTTGCGGGCCGCGATCTCGCGCAGCTGCCCCTCGACAATCGCCAGTTCCGAGCGCTGTTTGCGCCCGTCAAGCCGGATCAGCACGTCGCCTTTCGCCACGGTGTCGCTTTCATCGACCAGGATTTCGCCCACCACGCCGCCATCGGGATGCTGCACGACCTGCCGGTTGGACTCCACGGTGACCGTCCCCGACGTCACGACCGCACCCGAGATCCGGGCCATCACACTCCAGACGCCAAGCCCCCCGACCAGCACGATCAACGCCAGCACGCCGGCCAGAACCGGCTTGGTCGCGGCCCATTTGGGGATGCTGTCCTGCCTGTCGTCGGTCAAAACGCCACCTTGTTCTTGCCTTGCAGCGATGTGCGCACAGGCTCCACATTCTTCAGCGTTTTCTGCATGACCTCGTCGCGCGGGCCAAAGGCCGTCGCCATGCCCTTTTCCACCACCATCAGCAGATCGCATTCCGCGATCGCCGCAGGCCTGTGCGTCATCACGATGACGGACCGCCCCGAGCGCTTGAACCCGCTCACCGTCCTGTTGAGCGCCTCCGAGCCTTCGGCATCCAGCATCGAATTCGGCTCATCGAGGATCAGCAGCACCGGATCGCCATAAAGCGCCCTGGCCAGCGCGATGCGCTGGCGCTGACCGCCCGAAAGCTGGTTCTCGTTGCCGTCAAGGAAGGTGTCATAGCCCTTTGGCAGCTGCATGATCATGTCATGCGCATTTGCCTGTTTGGCCGCCTTGACCACGGCTTCCGATGACGGATCACTTTCCATGCGCGCGATATTCTCGGCGACTGTGCCCTGAAACAGCGACACGGTCTGCGGCAGGTAGCCGATATGCTGGCCCAGGCGGTCGGGATTGTATTGGTCCAGCGTGGCCCCGCCAAGACGCACCTCACCAGCCGCCAGCGGCCAGTATCCCGCCAGCGCGCGCGCCAGCGTCGATTTGCCGGAGCCGCTGCGCCCGATCACGCCCAGCGCCTGCCCCGGCTTGATCTCGAAGGTGATGTTGCGCAGCGTCGGCTTGCGCTGCCCCGGCGGCACCACCGTCATCGCCTTGGCCACCAGATGCGCCTCGGGCTTGGGCAGCTCGATCAGCTTGGGCCGGGGTGGCACGGTCTGCAGATACCGGCCAAGCGATTGCCAGCCCGAACGCGCCCTTTGCAGGATCGGCCAGTTGCCCATCGCCTGCTCCACCGGCGCCAGCGCCCGGCCAAGAAGGATCGATCCCGCGATCATCGATCCCGGGGTCAGCTCGCCCTGGATCACGAAATAGGCGCCAGCGCCAAGCATCGCCGATTGCAGCAACAGCCGGAACGATTTCGTGAAGGCGGTAAAGCTTCCCGTCCAGTCATTGGAATGTACCGTCTGGTCAAGTGCTATGTTGCGCAGCCGCATGAACCGTTTGCGCATATTGCCCGCAAGCCCCTGCGACAGCACCACTTCGCTGCCTGCGCGGGCGTGATCGGCGAAGGTATGCGCCTGCTGGCTGGCCGCCTGCGATTTGCGCACCCGGTATCCGGTCAGATACTGGTTGAGCAGCGCCACCACCACGATGATCAGCCCGCCCGCAACAGCCATCCAGCCAAGGATCGGGTGAAAGATGAAGATCGCCGCGATGAAAACCGGCGTCCACGGCATGTCGAACAGCGCCAGAAGAACCGGCGACACGAAAAGCGCCTGCACCGAATCCAGATCGCGCAGCGCCGCACCCGACGCCGCATGCTCGCGCGGGTCCGAAGACCGATACAGCGTCGCCTCGAACAATCGCCCATCGAGCGCCGATTGAAACCGCGCACCCACCCGCGCCATCACCCGGCCCCTTGCATAATCCAGAACCGCCATCAGCGCATAAAGCCCCAGCACCAGAACCGACAGCGCCACAAGCGTCTCGACCGACCGCGACGCCAGCACCCGGTCATAGACCTGCAGCATGTACAAAGGCCCGGTCAGCATCAGGAGGTTGACGAAGATGGAAAACACGAAGGCCCAGAAAAACAGAACCAGTCCCTTGCGGCGCGCAGCACGCATTTCCGGAAAACCGGGCTTGGCCTGTCCTGTCATGATCCTGCACTGCTCCAGGGTCGAATGAGTATCGTCATGCTATTCTTTGCCGGAAAAACGGAAACAGTTTCTAAATATACGCTATGTTTGTTTTCATTTACGCGATTACGCCGCTGCGCGCCACCATTAACCATGTGCCGCGGCCCTTTGAGCGGAGCATGGCTTGATTTTGCGCGCGATGTGACCGAGACAGATGGGAATGACTGGTTTGAGCAGCCTTTTGCACCGCCTTGGCCTTGGCCGGCCCGGCTTTGATGCGCCCCTGGCCCCTGACCGCGCCTTCGTTGCGGTGGGCGATATCCATGGCATGCACGACCTGCTCGACGCGCTTATCGCCAAGCTCGCGACCGAGGCGCCGGACCTGCCGCTGGTCTTTGTCGGCGACTATGTCGATCGCGGCCCCGACAGCGCCGGCGTCCTGCGCCGCCTGATGGAGCTGGACCCCGATGCCACCGGCGGCGGCTGTCTTCTGGGCAATCACGAAGCGATGATGCTCGAATTTCTCGACACGCCCGACAGCGCCGGCCGCCTGTGGATGGCCAATGGCGGCGCGGAAACGCTGCGCAGCTTCGGCATCGCCGACCCCGAGGATCACCCCTTCGAGACGCTGCGCGACAGGCTCCGCGCTGCGGCGGGCGACGCCCTGCTGGATTGGCTCGCGCAGCGCCCGTTGATCTGGCAAAGCGGCAATGTCGTGGTCAGCCACGCGGGCGGCGATCCGAACCTGCCCATTGAGCCGCGCCGTGGCCATGGCCTTCTGTGGGGGCATCCTCATCTGTTCGATACACCCCGCAAGGACGGGCTATGGATGGTGCACGGTCATTTCATCCTCGATGCCCCCGTGATGAAGGCAGGCCGGATCGGCATCGATACGGGCGCCTTTCAAACCGGGCGCCTGACCGCCGCGATCATCGAACCGGGCTATGTGCGCTTCATCCACAGCTGATCGCGCTCAGGCCATTGCGGCCTGATCCGCCATCAGGAAATCCTCCAGCATTGCGTGAAACAGCCCCGGCTTTTCAAGATGCACCGCATGGGCCGTGCCGGGGATCACCGCCAGCGCCGCGTTGGGCAGACCCTTCCACAGCGTCTCGATCTGCGGCCAGCGATAGGACCTGTCGCCATCCCCCCACAGGATCAGCGTCGGCATGGTCAGGCGCTGCATCTGCTGGCGTCCGTCCCAATGGGCCATCGCATCCAGCCCCGCAAGCGCCGCCGCTTCACTGGCCTGCGCCCCGAGGCTCGAGACCACCTCGAAGCCCTTGGCATGTTCGCCCTCGCGGAACCATGTCGCCCCGATCCTGCGGACAGTATGCCCCACCCCCTCCGCGCGGATACGCTCGCGCGAGGTTTCGATCGGCTCGAACCTGTCCGGCATCAGCCCCAAGGGCCCGGTGCCATAAAGCACCAGCCTCTCGATCCGCTGCGGATGACGCGCGGCCAATTCCTGCACGATCATGCCGCCCATGGAATGCCCCAGCAGCAGGATCCGCCCCAGCCCCAGATCATCCATCAGATCGATGATCGCCTCGGCAAAGGTGCCGATCCGGTCCGCAGCCGGCAGATGGGCGGCTCCCGCGAAGCCCGGCAGATCCGGCGCGATCACGTCGAACCGCTTCGAGAACCGGGCGATCTCGGCCTGCCATTGGCGCGATCCGCCAAGATAACCGTGCACCAGCACCAGCGGCGTGCCGGACCCGGCCCGCCGATAGGTCAGACCCCGGCGGCTGGTCAGCGCATCTGTTCGGGCAGCCACAGCGCGGTCTCCGGAAATAGAATAAGGATCACGATCAGCAGCACCAGCGCCGCGATGAACGGCAAGCACCCCGAGATCACGTCCCCGATGCTCACCTTGCCGCGCCCGATCCCCTGGATCACATAGAGGTTCAACCCCACAGGCGGCGTCAGAACGGCGATCTCCATGGTGATCGTATAGACCACCCCGAACCAGATCAGGTCGAACCCGGCGGCCGCCATCAGCGGATAGATCGTCGGCAGCGTGATGAAGGTCATCGACACCGGCTCGAGGAACATGCCCAGCAGGATGTAGAAGGCCAGCACGATCATCAGCACCACGTAAGGCGACAGATCAAAGCTCAGGAACAGCTCGGTGAACTGGTGCGGCACGCGGTAATAGGTCAGCACGAAGCCAAACAGCACCCCCGCCGACAGCAAAAGCCCCAGATAGCCCATCGTCCGCATCGTCGCGAACAGCGCATCCTTGAAGCCCTGCCATGTCAGCCCCCCCACGCCGAAGGCAAGGATCACCGTCAGCAGGGCCGCAACGGCCGCCGCTTCGGTCGGGGTGGCGATACCGGCATAGATCGCAACGGTGATCACCAGCCCGATGGCCGCGATCGGCCCGATCGTGGCGGCGATCTGGATCAGGCCCATCTTGGCCGAACTTTCGTTGCCCGGAATGTCCTCGGGCCGCACGATCCCCCAGATCAGCACGACCATGCAGAACGCCGTCACGAGGATCAGGCCCGGGATCACGCCGGCAATGAACAGATCACCGATGCTCTGATCGGTCACAATGCCATAGAACAGCAGGATCAGGCTGGGGGGCAGAAGCACGCTCAGCGTGCCGCCCGCCGCCAGAACGCCGGAAGACAATTTCTTGCCATAGCCAAGCCGCAGCATCTCGGGCAGCGCCACGCCCCCGATGGTCAACGACCCCACCATCGACGAGCCGCAGACGGCGCCGAAGCCCGCGCAGGCCCCGATTGAGCCATAGGCCGCAGAGCCACGGACGCGTACCCCCTGATGCAGGAATTGATAAAGGTTCGGCCCGATCCGCGACCGGCCGATCAACTCGCCCAGGAACACGAAAAGCGGCACCGCCAGCAGGATATAATCGATCCAAACCCCCCAAAGTTTCAGCTCCGCCGACACGATCGAGGTGTCGAAACTCTGGATTTGCCACAGGAACGGCAGCGATGCGGCCGCCAGTGCGAACGGGATCGGCAGGCCAAGCCCGATCAGCAGCATCAACAGCCCCAGAAGGCCAAGTCCGACTTCATACCATTCCATCGCTCAGACCTCCTCGGCCGGGGTGCGGATCAGCTTGATGAGCCGCAATGTCGCGTAGATCGAGAACACCACCAGCGCCAACGCCCCCGGCGCCCAGAAGGCATAGCGTGGCCACAGCAGGATCTCGGAGGATGCGCCGGAATTGAACGATCGGATCGTCGCATTGACGCCCGCCAGCGAAAAGAACAGCCCCACCCCCAGCATGATCGCAAGATTGAGGATGGCCACCACCTTGCGCCCCGCCGCGGGCAGCCGGTCGGTCAGCATGGTGACCTTGGGATAGGCATCCTCGCGCATCGCATAGGCCAGCCCTGCAAAGGCCACCGGAAACAGCAACAGCGCCGTGGCTTCGGTCACCATCCGGTCCGGCGCATTCAGCGCGTAACGGGTAAAGACACCATAGCTGATCCACAGCATCTGCACGAGAACCACGATCGCACCGCCAGCCGCCAGCCAGACGACAGCGTGCTCGAACCGCGTGATCAACCGATCCAGTCCGGTCTGCATGACGACCTCCATATTTCGGGGGGGTGACGCAAGCACCGTCGGCCGGACCTCTGCCCGCCCGACGGCATGAGCGCGTCAACTCAGGGAGCGTGCTGGGCGAACAGATCGCGGATCTGACCGGCAAGCTCGGGGCCGCAGGCTTCGTCCACGGTTTCGTTCCATTTTCCCTGAACGCTGGCGATCAGCTCCATCCGCTTGTCCTGACTGATGGACACGGCAGCACCACCGCCTTTCATCACGGCATTGCCCACGCGCTGGTCAACCCAGTCCTCGTAGCGCGGCTTCAGCCATTCCTCGGTTTCCTTGGCAGCGGCCATCACGGCAGCCTGCTCGTCCGCGGTCATCGAGTCGAACTTTTCCTTGTTCATCATGTACTGGATATTGCCATAGAACAGGTTGGCGTTGACCATGTAGGGCATCACGTCCCACAGCTTCCAGCTGGAATAGGTGGCAACACCCATGTTGATCCCGTCCACGACGCCGCGCTCGGCGGACTGGAACACTTCCTTGGGCGCCACGAAGACCGGCGCGCCGCCCCAAGTCTCGATCATCATGCTGACCAGCGGTCCGATCGACCGCACCTGCTTGCCCTGCAGATCGCCCAGATCGGCGATCGCTTCCTCGAACCACCATTCCTGATCGTAGGAATAGTTCGAGTTGAACACCGGCACCAGATTGACGTTCGCCGCCTCGTCACGGACTAGATCGGCATAGGCCGCATCCATCTCGATCTGCTTTTCCAGATCCACAGCCACCGGATAAAGCGAGGTCACACGATAGCAGGGCAGACGGTCATCGGCGGGAATCCAGCTCATTTCCGACACGCCGCCCTGTACGGCGTCAACGCCCTCGGACCAGCCGTGCAGCGTGGCTGACGGGAAAATCTGCACCTCGACGCTGCCGCCGGTCTTTTCCTCGACCAGCTTGGCGAAATGGACAAAGCCGTCATAGCGGATATCGGCCTCGTTCACATAGGTGGACAGGCGGATCGTCGTCTCGGCCAGTGCGGGCACCGTCGCCGCAACGCTCAGGGCCGTGGCCGATGCAAGGCATTTCCAGGTAAGTGTCATGTCGTTCTCCTTGTTGTGTGCGATGCGGAACCGTTCATGCGGTCCTCGTCGTTTTATCCTCATGCTGGTGCAATGCCTCGGCAGCAGGGGATTATGACTTGAATGCTAGGTCAGGGTGACACGTATTGGCCAATTCAAACATATCATCAAACCATTCCGATCTTGCATGATTTTGCCCCATGGCGCATCCTTACCGGAAATTTCTGGGAAAGCGTCATGGATATCAATTGGTTGCGGGATTTCGTCTGTCTTGGCCGCACGCTCAACTTCACCCGCGCCGCCGAGGAACGCAATATCACCCAATCCGCGTTCAGCCGCCGGATCAAATCTCTGGAAAACTGGATCGGCGTGCCGCTGATCGACCGGGCCACCTATCCCGTGCGCCTGTCCGAGGCCGGGCAGCAGTTCCTGCCCGTGGCGCAGGCCACCGTGGCCGAGATCACCGACGCCCGACAGGCGATCCGCGAACAGGCGCGCGGCAATGCCACGTTTCAGCGTTTCGCAGCCCTGCACGCCATTTCCGTCAATTTCCTGCAACCCCGCATGGCCGCCTTCGAGCGCCAGTATCCCGAAGTTCGGACCCGTGTGATTTCCGACAGCCTGACCGCCTGTTGCCAGCTTCTCAACGAGGGCGGCTGCGAGTTTCTTCTCTATTACCGTCATCAGGACGTCTCGCCGATCCTCGACGAGACCCGGTTCGTGCGCAAGGATATCTGCGAGGAACGCCTGATCCCCGTGGCCCAGCACGCCGCCGCCTCTCGGTTCGGCTGGGCCTTGCCCGGCACGCCGGGCCGCGCCGTGCCCTATCTCAGCTATGATCCCAACACCTTTCTGGGCACCGTCGTGGATCAGACCATCGGCAGCCGCAAGACCGCGCTCGATGTGCGCTACATGGATGCTCTGGCCGAAGCGCTCAAGCGCCGCACCCTGGCCGGGGCCGGTGTCGCGTGGCTGCCCGAATTCTCGATCCGCTCGGAACTGGACAGCGGCGATCTGGTCCGGATGGGCGGGCGCGACTGGACGGCGACGATGACCATTTCGCTCTTCTGCTCGCCCGAACGGCTGGACAAGATGGGTCAGATGATCTGGGATCAGTTCTAAAGCGTTTCGCGAAATGCAGTGCTCCGTTCATGCGTTGTACGCGGTCCGCCTGTCGCTGATGCCTCAGGGTAAAGGCGGAACGCTTTGACAGCCACCCACCCTTCAGCCTGCCAACACCGCGCCGATCACCAGATACGCCCCCGTCACGATCAACAATCCGTGGATCAGCTTCATGAAGCCCGCCGGATTGAGCCTGCGAAACAAGAGCTGTCCGATCACCACCCCCGCCCCCGTTGCCGGTGACAGGAACAGCGCCGCCTTGAGCACCTCCAGCGACGAAGACCCCACCACGATCTGCAAAATCAGGCTGATCGAATAGGTCACCAGAAAACACACAAGCGTCGTGCTGCGCAGGACGCTCGGCGTCAGGGTGGTGCCCGCGAAATACACCATCAAGGGCGGCCCCGGCATTCCCAGCCCGGCGGTCAGCGCTCCGGAAAAGCCGCCCGTCATCAGGTCGCGCCGGCGGCTCCGGGTGAAGCGCAGCTTGCGCAGCACCAGCACGCTGAACACCAGCAGCAGCACGCCGATCGCTGCGCGCAACTGATCGGGATTGGCATAGACATAGATCGCGATGCCCACCGGCGCCCCCATCAGACTGCCCAGCATCAGCCGTCCCAGAAGCGGCCGGTCCACATCCGCCACCAGCTTGGGCATCAGAACCAGCGAAATCAGGATCGAAAGCGCGATGTTGATCTGGATCGCGTCCGCCGTGTCATAGACCAGCAGCAGGAACGGCGTCGCCAACACAGAAAAGCCAAACCCCGTGCAGGCGTGAAGGATGGCCGCCAGCATCACGATGGCGCTTGCCGCGATCAGTTCCATGAGTGTCGTCCACCTGCCCGAAGATCGCCCTGACCAAGGGCCGTCAACTCGTCATTCGCACCGGGCGCCGCCCTGCCCCGTCAGACCCCGTCGCTGTCGCTCACCAGCTGCGACAGATCCGCCGCAGCCTCGCGCATCGGCTCCAGAAAGCCAAGCGCCCGCTCGATATCGAAGCGTTGCGTCGGCGCGTGAAACGACAGCGTCGCCATCAGCCGTCCATTCACATCGAGGATCGGCACCGCAAGCGCGATCATGTCCTCCATGAACTCCTCGCGGTCGAGAGCATAGCCATTGCGGCGCACCTGCCGGATCTCGTCGATCAGCGCCCCGGGATCGGTCATGGTGTTCGGCGTGCGCCCGAGCAGATCCGTGGCGGCAAGGTATTTCTTCAGATGGTTGCCCGCCAGCGAGCTCAGATACATCTTGCCGCTGGCCGTGCAATAGAACGGCACTCTCGTGCCGATGGGCAACTGGATGCGCAGCGGCCATTCGGTCTCGATCCGCTCAAGATAGGTCATCGCGTCCCGCTCCGGCAGCGCGATGTTGCAGGTCTCGCCGATCTCCCGGCTCAGCCGGGTCAGGATCGCCTGCCGTGCCGTCCGGATGCGCAGCGAGGACAGGATGCCTCCCGCCATGATGCGCAGCCTTGGTCCGGGCGAATAGGTCCGCCCGTCCATGTCACGTTGCAGGAACCCCTCCTCTTCCAGCGTATGGAACAGGCGATGGATGGTCGGCTTCGGCAATCCGATCTCGTGGTTCACATCCGTCGGTGTCACCGGAACCCCGGCTTTCGCGATCTGTTCGATCACCATCAACAACCTCAGGTTCGTCGGGATCGTCTCCGATTTGCCGTCGTCACCATCCATCTACGCAACATCCTCATCTATGCGGGATCAGCGCCGTCGAAAGAACCGGCACCATCGCCACCACCATCCAGACCGCAATCAGAGCGACCAGATAAAGGAGGGTGTAGCGCAAAAGCCGGAAATAGGGAACGCCGGTGACACCTGACGCCACATAGAGGTTCAGACCATAGGGCGGCGTGATGAATCCGATGGACGCGCCCACAAGGAAGACGACCGCGAATTGCACCGGCTCGATCCCCACCGAATGCGCGATCGGCGCCAGAATGGGGGCCAGAATGATCGTCACCGGCAGGCTTTCCAGAACCATCCCCGCGACAAAGACAATCGCCATCGAGGTGAAGAGAACCGCGTAATAGCCGCCCATCGATGTGACGAAATTGCCGATGATCTCCTGTGCGCCCAGCACCGACAGCATCTGCTGCATCACCACCGACACCGCGATCAGCGGCGCAAGGATGCCGGTGATCTGCGCCGAGCGCATGGTGATCGACGGCAATTCAAGCGGGCTGAACCCCTGAACCACCAACATCGACCCGATGGATTTCTCCGAGATATCCGCGTCCTTGCGCCCGCCCATCACCTTGTGCAACGGAAGACACAGGAAGCCCACGATCACACAGAAGCCCACGGTGACGCCCGCGGCCTCGGTCGGGGAAAACTTGCCGGTATAGATGCCCCACAGCACAAGGCCGATGGCGAAAAAGCCCAGCCATGCGCCCACCGCCGTCTTGATGACCCGCATCGGGCTCAGCTTGATCAGGAACCCCCAGCCGTTCTTCCAGCAGACCAGGAAACAGGCAATCATCATCCCGCCGACCATCATGGCGCCGGGAATGATGCCCGCAACGAACAGGTCCGAGATCGGGAGGTTGAGCAGGAACCCGTAGACGATGAAGATGATGGAAGGCGGGATGATGATGCCCACCGTGCCGCCGGCGGCGGCCGTGGCGGCCGAGAAGCGTTCGTCATAGCCTCCCTTGACCATTTCGGGGTGCAGCATCGAGCCGATCGTCGCCGTGGTCGCCGAATTCGACCCCGAGATCGCGGCAAAGAGACCACAGGCGCCCAGCGATGCCATCGCCAGACCGCCCCGGATCCAGCCCAGGCAGGAATAGGCGAAATCGCTCAGCCTCCGGGCAATCCCCGACCGGTTGATCAGATCGCCGGTCAGGATGAACAGCGGCATCGCCAGCAGCGCGAAGCCGTCGGTGAACACATCCGCGAGCGCGGCGCCGATATTGTCCAGCGGCATCGACAACAGAAAGGACATGCCCAGCACCCAGTAGCCGATCACCAGAAAGACCGGGACGCCCAGCATGAACAGGAATGTCACACCGACTGAAATGAGCGTGATGATGGTTCCGTCGGTCATGTCAGTCGCCTCCGATGACGGCTTGCTGGATCAGGGTCTCGCCGGACCGGAAATTGGCGATGTCCGTCAGCAGGTTTTCAAGCACACGGGCCACCAGCACCGTGAAGGCCAGCGGCACCGAAATCAGGAACCACCACTGCATCACATTGTCGGTGCCCAGCATGATCTGGAAATTCGACGCCGAATTGGCCACCACACGGGTCGAGGTGACGACCACCACCCATGAAAAGCCGATCCACAGCAGCGCATCCATGACGAGACAGGCCATTTGTCCCGCGCGCGGCATGGCGTTGCGGAACTCGGCAAAGGCCAGATGCGTGCGCAGCTTGACGTTATAGCTGCACCCGAACCACGTCATGATGAGAAACAGGAACGGCGGGATCGTCGTCGACCACGGCGCCTGCTCGGACAGCACGAAGCGGCGGAACACCTCGACAAAGATGATGCCCCCGATCGCCAGATACGAGACCACCATGATCGTGGATTCAAAATTGCGCTCGAACCAGCCGCTGACCCTGTAAAGCACAAGGAACACGATCGACACGGTCAGCATCGCGATCAACCCCAGCGGCCAGACCGCAGGTTGCTGCATCGCGCTGCTCAACATCCAGGAATCGCCTGAAGCAACGGCACTCAGGATCTCTCCCGTGCCTTGGAACCAACCGGTCATTCCCCATTCCTCCCTTTGGGTCGCCCGTATGTGATCTTGACCGACCGTGGCCTCTTGCAGCCTCGGTCGGGTGTCCGGGCCGCGTCCTGCGCGGCCCGGTGTCTTGTCAGCCCCGGATCAGGCCGAGCGCCACCAGCGGCGCGGCTCGACATTTTCCGGCAGCGTGTCGACCGGGATCTGCCGTGCGACGTCATAGATACCCTGATAGGTGTCCAGACCGCCCGACCAGTTGTTCAGACGCTCGCGCCACTGTGCCCAAGGCTCGGGGTTGAACTCGGGCGAGCACATTTCCTCGGCCATGCGGATCTGATCCTCGGCAAGGAAAGCCGGACGCACGTTGTTCTCGGCAAAGATCGTGCCGGGCAGCTGCGGATCGCTGAAGCCCACGGTCTTGACCAGCGCGGCCTCGTTGGCGGCCTGCACATGCACCTGCGCCAGATAGGCCGACTCCATGATCGCATCCTGCAGATGCGGCTCCATCGCGTCGAACACCTTGGCCGACATAGACGTGTGCTCGGTGCCGCAGAAGAACTTCAGATCCACCGACTGACTCACGACCGGCGCCATGTTGGCATAGGCCACAGCCGATGCCCATGTCTCGGCCCCGTCGATCAGACCCTGCTTCAGACCATCGAGCGTCTCT
The DNA here is from genome assembly GCF_900142765.1 of Roseovarius litoreus. Taxonomy (GTDB): domain Bacteria; phylum Pseudomonadota; class Alphaproteobacteria; order Rhodobacterales; family Rhodobacteraceae; genus Roseovarius; species Roseovarius litoreus. The sequence goes on along the minus strand of NZ_FRCB01000010.1, from coordinate 2,589 downwards.
TCCCATGCCACCGGCACCGGGTTGAGGTTCAGAAGCTGCATGGCGATCCGGCCAAGCTGCGTGCCCGTCACCCGGTTCTTGGTGCCGAACAGCTCTTCCAGCTTGGTCACCGTGGGCTTGTCGGCAAAGGACTGGCCCAGCTGGATGCCGCGCAATTCGCAATGGCTGAATAGGAACTTCAGACCGTGCCGCTTTTCCAGCGGCTCGCGCAGCAGCGCCATCGATTCCGGGCTGTAGAGGAAGTAATACTGCGCCGCCCGGCTCGGGAACATATAGGCATAGTCCAGCACGTTCAGATACGGCGCGCCACCGGCCGAGTTCTGGGTCGATGCGGAGTACATGTCCACCACGCCCAGCTGGGTTTTCTCGACGCAGTTCAGCTGACCGCAGATCTGGTTGTCGCCGATGAACTCGACGCGGATCTCGCCTTCGGTCCGCTCTTCCAGATCGCGGGCGAATTCCAGAACGCCAGCGCGCTCGATCAACAGGTTGCGCGCGTTGAACCCGGACGCGCCCAGCTTGAGCGTGTGCTTGGGCTCCTTGGCGAAGCGCTTCTCATACGAGCTTTCTGCCGCCCGGGCGAGCGACGTCAGGCTGACCGTGCCGGTCAGTGCGCCCGCGCCCAGAAGAACGGATGACAGGCCGAACTGACCCGACAGACGAAACAGATCCCGACGGGAAATCCCGCTCAGGGCTTTGGATACTTTCATGATCTCCTCCCAGAGTTTTGCAATTTTGATACTTGCAGTCTCAATATTGGTAGATTTATGTTCGATCTGGCAAGGAAAATTTTTCCTCAGTACGCGACTTGGAGGAGGGGGAGCGGAAATGTCGGAGATTTCAGCGGATTACGTCATCGTCGGAGCAGGCTCTGCCGGATGCGTTCTGGCGAATCGTTTGTCGGCCGACCCGTCGATCAAGGTTGTCCTTCTCGAGGCCGGTGGCCGCGACTGGAACCCGTGGATCCACATCCCCGTCGGCTACTTCAAGACCATGCACAACCCGTCGGTCGACTGGTGCTATCGCACCGAACCCGATCCCGGCCTCAATGGCCGACAGCTCGACTGGCCGCGCGGCAAGGTGCTCGGCGGCTCGTCCTCGCTCAATGGCCTGCTCTATGTGCGCGGCCAGCCTCAGGACTATGACCGCTGGCAGCAGATGGGCAATCCCGGCTGGGGCTGGGACGATGTGCTCCCACTCTTCAAACGCTCCGAAAATCAGGAACGCGGCGCCGACGAGTTCCATGGCGAAGATGGCCCGCTTTCGGTCTCCAACATGCGCCTGCAACGTCCGATCTGCGATGCCTGGGTCGCCGCCGCACAAGATGCAGGCTACCCGTTCAACCCCGATTACAACGGCGCCACCCAGGAAGGCGTGGGGTATTTCCAGCTGACCGCGCGCAACGGCCGGCGCTGCTCCAGCGCCGTGGCCTTTCTCAATCCGGCGCGCTCGCGGCCCAACCTCAGGATCGTGACCCATGCTCAGGCCAGCCGCATCACCTTCGAGGGGCGCCGCGCCACCGGCGTCGCCTATCGCGACCGTTCGGGCGCCGAGCATGTCGTCAAGGCGGGGGCCGAGGTGATCCTCTCCTCCGGCGCGATCGGCTCTCCGCAACTGCTCATGGTCTCCGGTCTGGGCGAGGCGGCACAGCTGCAGGAGCACGGCATCGAGGTGCTGCGCGACATGCCTGCCGTGGGCAAGAACATGCAGGACCACCTGCAGGCGCGTCTGGTCTTCAAATGCAACGAACCGACGCTGAACGACGAGGTGCGCAGCCTCTACAATCAGGCGCGCATCGCCCTCAAATACGCGATGTTCCGCGCCGGTCCCATGGCGATGGCCGCCAGCCTTGCCACCGGCTTCATGCGCACCGGCGACCATGTGGACACCCCCGACATCCAGTTCCATGTGCAGCCCTGGTCCGCCGACAGCCCCGGCGAAGGCGTCCACCCGTTCTCGGCCTTTACCATGTCGGTCTGTCAGCTGCGCCCCGAAAGCCGTGGGGAAATCCGGCTGGCCTCGTCGGATGCCGCCGTCTACCCGCGCATCCATCCCAATTACCTGTCCACCGAAACCGATTGCCGCACCATCGTCGAAGGCATAAGGATTGCCCGCAAGATCGCCCGGCACGAACCGCTCAGCCACAAGATATCCGAAGAATTCCGCCCCGACAGCTCGCTGGATCCGGACGATTACGACGGGATGCTCGACTGGGCGCGCAACTACTCCACCACGATCTATCACCCGACCGGCACCTGCAAGATGGGGCCATCGGGGGATGCCGTCGTGGATGCGCGGCTGCGCGTGCACGGCATTGCCGGGCTGCGGGTCGCCGATTGCTCCATCATGCCCGAGATCGTCTCGGGCAATACCAACGCCCCGGCGATCATGATCGGCGAGAAAGCCTCGGACATGATCCTCGAAGACCGCAAGCAAGGCGCGCTGCAAGGCACCGCCTGACCATTTCAGAAAACGCGCAAAAGGACTGAAAACCATGAAGATGACGACCGAAGAGGCCTTTGTCAAAACCCTTCAACGCCACGGGATCGAGCATGCGTTCGGGATCATCGGGTCGGCGATGATGCCGAT
>NZ_FRCB01000009.1 GCF_900142765.1 Roseovarius litoreus | reverse complement strand
GAGAACGGTGTCACAACCCTCATCGAAGCCATGATCAACCAGGAACTCGGCGAACCCTTCCGCCGCGACGCCATGAAAAAACCCGTCGCCGTCGCGGGAATCAGCCGCGATGATATGCGTCCCCAGAAGGTCGCGTAACGCAAAAGACAGGGGCAAGCGCATGACACGAACACCCTCGGAGTTGTTGCTGTCACAGGCGCTTGCGACCCGTTGCAAGATCGCTTTGAGCGAAGGCAGTGACCCCCGCATCGTCGCGGGGGCGCTGGCCGCGCAAAGACAGGGTCTTGCCGATGTCATCCTTGTCGGGGATGCGGCGGCCGTGCGGCAGGAATTGAAGGCCCAGGGTGCCGCAGAGGGCGATGGCGTCTCGGTCGAAGATCCCGCGACCTCGCCCCTGACGGACGGCTTTTCCGCCGTGTTCGAAGACTTGCGGCGCCACAAGGGCGTTGATGCCGAGGCTGCGCGCAAGGCGGTTTTGTCCCCGCTTGTCTTTGCCGCCATGTTGGTCCGTGAGGGTCACGCCGACGGTACGGTGGGCGGCGCGGTCGCGACGACCTCGGATGTGGTCCGAGCGGCGCTGCAGGTCATCGGCAAGGCGCCGGATGCAGCTCTCGTGTCCAGTTTCTTTCTGATGTACCCGCCAACCAATGCGACGCCCCATGCCCGCGCGATGGTCTATTCCGACAGCGGGCTTGTGATCGATCCGAACCCCATCGAGCTTGCCTCGATCGCGGCGGCGTCGGCGCGCTCGTGCCGGACCTTGCTGCGCGAGGATCCGAAAGTGGCGATGTTGTCGTTTTCCACCAAGGGCAGTGCGAGGCACCCGCGTGTCAGCAAGGTGACCGAGGCTCTCGATCATCTGCGCGCAGAGCATCCGGATCTGGACGCCGACGGGGAATTGCAGTTCGATGCAGCCTTCGTCCCATCCGTGGCCGCAACCAAAGCGCCGGGCTCGACCATCGCGGGACAGGCGAACGTGATGATCTTCCCCGATCTCGATGCAGGCAATATCGGCTACAAGATGACCCAGAGGCTGGGAGGATATTCAGCGATCGGCCCGGTGCTTCAGGGGCTGGCCAAACCGGCCAACGATCTGTCCCGAGGCTGCGTGGCCGAGGATGTGACGCAGATGATCGCCGTGACGGTTCTTCAGGCGCTGGACCGACCATGATGGGAACGATTGCCTGACATCATCGGATTTCGCGGAACAGACATGCGGATAACGCGAAAGAGTCGAAAACAATATCGCCGGGCGGTTCAAACTGCCATAAGCAGGCGTTGAACAGCAGGGGAAGCCGGATGACGCATCATCAGCCAAAACTCGATACCTCGCCGAAAGTGTCGGATGAGGTTCGCAAGACCACCTGTTACATGTGTGCCTGCCGGTGTGGCATCAATGTCCATATGAAGGATGGCAAGGTCGCCTATATCGAGGGCAACCGGGATCATCCCGTCAATCGAGGCGTTCTGTGCGCCAAGGGCAGTGCCGGCATCATGCAGCACAATGCACCGTCACGACTGCGCGCGCCGATGAAACGGGTGGGACCGCGCGGATCGGGCGAGTTCGAAGAAATCTCATGGGACGAGGCGCTTGAGATCGCGACAGGCTGGCTCGCGCCGCTCCGGGCCGAGAACCCCGAAAAGCTGGCGTTCTTCACGGGCCGCGACCAGTCGCAAAGCTTCACCAGTTTCTGGGCGCAGAATTTCGGCACGCCGAATTATGCGGCCCATGGCGGGTTCTGTTCGGTGAACATGGCGGCGGCGGGCATCTATACGATGGGTGGCGCATTCTGGGAATTCGGTCAGCCTGACTGGGACCATACCAAGCTGTTCATGATCTTCGGCGTGGCCGAGGACCATGACAGCAACCCCATCAAGATGGGGATCGGACGGATCAAGGCACGCGGCGCGAAGGTGATCGGGGTCAACCCGATCCGCTCAGGCTATAATGCGGTGGCTGACGAATGGGTCGGCATCACACCGGGTACCGACGGTCTGTTCATCCTGGCACTGGTGCACGAGCTGTTGCGGTCAGGCAAGATCGATCTGGATTACCTGGCGCGCTACACGAATGCGCCCGTTCTGGTGAACATGGACCCGGACTCGGTCGAGCACGGGCTGTTGATGCGCGACGAGGACGGCAAGACACTGGTGATCGACCGCAAGACCGGCAAGCTGACGCCGTTCGATCAAAAGGGTGTGCAGCCCGATCTGTCGGCGACCCATCGGCATGGCGGTGTCACGCACAAGCCGGTCATGCATCTGATCGCCGAACGCTATCTTGATCCGCAATACGCGCCCGAGGCCGTGGCCGACCGCTGTGGCGTCACCGCCGACAAGATCCGCACCATTGCCGCCGAACTTGCGCGTGTGGCCTTCGATGAGGAAATCGTGCTGGATCACGAGTGGACCGATTTCCGCGGCGAGACCCACAAGGTCATGAAGGGCCGCCCCGTCAGCTTCCATGCGATGCGCGGGATCTCGGCGCATTCCAACGGGTTCCAGACCTGCCGCGCGCTGCATATGCTGCAGATCCTTCTGGGCACGGTCGAGGTACCGGGGGGCTTCCGGTTCAAGCCGCCCTATCCCAAGCCGGTCAGCGCCCATCCCAAGCCCCATTGCAAGGTGACACCGGGCAAGCCGCTGGATGGCCCGCATCTGGGCTATGTGCAGGGGCCGGACGATCTGGCGCTAAAGGACGATGGCAGCCCGGCCCGGATCGACAAGGCCTATACATGGGAAAATCCCATGTCGGCGCATGGGCTGATGCATATGGTGATCTCGAACGCGCATGCGGGCGATCCCTACAAGATCGATACGCTATTCATGTATATGGCGAACATGTCGTGGAACTCGTCGATGAACACGCGCGGCGTGATCGAGATGCTGACCGACAAGGATGACAGCGGTGCGTATGTGATCCCGCGCATCATCTATTCGGATGCCTACAGCTCGGAGATGGTGGCCTATGCCGACCTGATCCTGCCGGACACGACCTATCTGGAACGGCATGATTGCATCAGCCTGCTGGATCGTCCGATCTGCGAGGCGGATGCGGCGGCGGATGCGATACGCTGGCCCGTGGTGCAGCCGGATCGCGACGTGCGCGGCTTCCAGTCGGTGCTGTGCGAACTGGGCGCGAAACTGAACCTGCCGGGCTTCGTGAATTCCGATGGGAGCCAGAAATACGCCGATTACGCCGATTACATCACCAATCATGAACGCAAGCCCGGCATCGGCCCGCTTGCCGGCTGGCGCGGTGGCGAGGACGGCCCGAGTGATGGGCGCGGCGCACCGAACAAGGATCAGCTTCAGAACTACATCGACAATGGCGGGTTCTTCATCAAGCATATCCCCGATGCCGCGGCCTATTACAAACCGTGGAACTCCGGCTATCAGGACTGGGCCGTGGAACTGGGGCTGTATGACAGCCCGCAGCATTACATTTTCGATCTGTACGTCGAGCCGCTGCGCCGTTTCCAACTGGCCGCCGAAGGGCATGGCGACAGGCAACCGCCGGATCACCTGCGCGCGCGCATCCGCGAAACCCTCGATCCGCTGCCGATCTGGTATGCCCCGTTCGAGGATGGCAGCGTCGATACGAACGAGTTCCCGGTTCACGCGCTGACACAACGACCGATGGCCATGTATCACAGCTGGGGCAGCCAGAACGCGTGGCTGCGCCAGATCCACGGCCATAACCCCCTCTACCTTCCCACAAAATTGTGGGAGGCGAACGGCTTTTCCGATGGGGATTGGGCGCGCGTGACCTCGGCCCATGGTGAGATCACGGTGCCGGTGGCGCATATGGCCGCTCTGAACGAAAACACCGTCTGGACATGGAACGCGATCGGCAAGCGCAAGGGCGCATGGGCGCTGGACAAGGATGCACCGGAGGCGACCAAGGGCTTCTTGCTGAATCACCTGATCCATGAATTGCTGCCGCCCAAGGGTGACGGGCTGCGTTGGGCGAATTCCGATCCGGTGACCGGGCAAGCCGCGTGGTTCGATCTGCGGGTGAAAATCGAAAAGGCCCAAGCACCGGCCGAAAGCCAGCCCGGCTTTGACGCGATCAAATCCCCGGTGGGTCAAGGCCCCGACCATCTGGAATGGAAGGTGGGGCAATGAGTGGCAAAACCCTGACACTGCTGGCGATCATGGCATTCGTGGCGCTGACGCTTGGGTCGTTCATCTGGTTCATCGCCACATGGGACAAGGAAAACGAGGCGTCGGTGACAATGGTCATCCCGGCCCCGGCAACAGAGGAGCGCTTGACATGACGTCGCTTCCCGAAACCACTCAGCGCAAGATGGGCCTTGTGATCGACCTGGACACTTGCGTGGGCTGTCACGCCTGCGTCGTGTCCTGCAAAGGCTGGAACACCGAGAATTACGGCGCACCGCTGTCGGACCAAGACCCCTATGGCGCAGACCCCTCGGGCACGTTCCTGAACCGCATCCACTCCTACGAGGTGCAGCCCGATCAGGGTGCGGCGCAGTTGATCCACTTCCCGAAATCCTGCCTGCATTGCGAGGATGCCCCTTGCGTGACCGTGTGCCCGACCGGCGCCAGCTACAAGCGGGTCGAGGACGGGATCGTGCTGGTCAACGAAACCGACTGCATCGGTTGCGGCCTATGTGCCTGGGCCTGTCCTTATGGCGCGCGCGAGATGGATGCGGCCGAAGGCGTCATGAAGAAATGTACGCTCTGCGTGGACCGCATCTATAACGAAAACCTGCCCGAAGTGGATCGCGTGCCCGCCTGCGTGCGGACCTGTCCGGCAGGGGCGCGTCATTTCGGGGATCTGGGCGATCCGGACAGCGACGTTTCGAAACTGGTGGCCGAGCGTGGCGGCATGGACCTGATGCCCGAGCAAGGCACGAAGCCGGTCAACAAGTATCTGCCTCCGCGTCCCAAGGACCAGATGGACCGTACCGCTGCCACCGCACCAAAGCCCGATGGCCAGATCGATGTGCTGGCCCCGTTCCTCAAGCCCGTCGCCGAAGAGCCCAAAGGCTTTATCGGCTGGCTGGACAAGGCCCTGGAGAAACTCTGACATGCATCCTGCTCCTTCCGTCATCATCTTCACCACCTTGTCGGGTCTTGGGTTCGGGCTGCTGTTCTGGCTGGGCCTTGGCATGCCCGCCGTGACCGGGTGGGTGGCCTTTGCCTTTTTCGCCATCGCCTATGCGCTTGCGGTGGGCGGGCTATTGGCCTCGACCTTTCACCTTGGTCATCCGGAACGCGCCATCAAGGCGTTCAGCCAGTGGCGCACAAGCTGGTTGAGCCGCGAGGCATGGGCTTCGGTCGCGGCACTCGTTTTCATGGGGCTCTATGCCCTTGGACTGGTATTTTTCGATGCCCGATGGACCGTTCTGGGCTGGGTCGGAGCGGCCTTGTCGTTGGTCACGGTCTATTCGACGGCGATGATTTACGGTCAGCTCAAGACCGTGCCGCGCTGGAAAAGTCCGCTGACACCGGCGCTTCTGTTGGCGATTTCAATCTCGGGTGGCGCTTTGCTGGCCGGTCAGGTGACAGCCGCGCTGATCCTTCTGCCGATTGCGGCGGTGGTTCAGGTGATCTGGTGGGTGCGCGGCGACACGGCACTGAAAACCAGCGGCACCGACATGGCCAGTGCGACGGGTCTTGGCGGTATCGGTCGCGTGCGCGCGTTCGAGGCCCCGCATACCGGCACCAACTACCTGCTCAAGGAATTCGTGCATGTGGTCGGTCGCAAACACGCGCTGAAACTGCGCGGTATCGCGCTGGTGCTGGGATACGCAGCGCCGGTCGTTCTTTTGCTGCTGCCCTTCGGGCATGTGCTTGCCCTGATTGCGGTTGCGGCGCATCTGGCGGGCATCGCGGCATCACGCTGGCTGTTCTTTGCCGAGGCCGAACATGTCGTGGGGCTGTATTACGGCAAGCGCTGAGGCCACTCATCGCGCCCATGCGCGCGTACCTCTCGTCAGCGCAAGACCAAGACACCGGGGGCCGGGAGCGTTCAGCTCCGGCCTTCGGTCCAGTCTTCGATCACCGGGTCGATCCGGCTGGCACGGAAGCGTTTCCAACGCACCCGGATGCCCCATGCAAACGCCGCAAACACCGTCAGAAATACGATGTTGAACCAAGGGATGGTTGTCTGATCAGGGCCATCCGCCGGTTTGATCCCGACCGCGTTCGGAAAGATCGAGAAAAACTCGTTGCGCCAACCGTAATGCGTGATCACGACCCATTGGGCATTTGCTTCGCTTTTCTTTGACAGCAGATCCGAGGCTTCGGCCTGCAGGTTGGACGTGTCGAACTTGAAATAGGGCGGCCAGCCCCAGCCGGTATCCTCGTTGCGATAGATCATAGGCTTGTCGTTTGTCTGGAACGTCTGAATGAAGAACACATCGCGGCTTGGCGTGGTGGGATCCGATCCGGTGTCGGCATTGGACCAGAACAGGGCGTTGGAGCCGGGATCGACGCGCTTTTCGTATGTATCGGTGATCCGCACGACATCATGCTGTGGCAGCGTGTAGTGGAAGAACGCCACGACAACGAGCCAGAAAAGCCCCCAAAATCCCCATTTCACATAGACCATTCCGGCCCCCTTACATGAAGTTCGTCACATAGATGATCACCGCCACCGCCACGGTCGGGATCACATAGACCAGCAAGATCAGCTTGCGTCGGAGCGAGTTCTCGTAATCGGTCATCCCGGCTTTGATATAGGTATCCTTGTCGCTGGGCCTACCCTGCTCGTCCCATTCGCGCTCGAGTTTTTCGCGACGCACGGATCGCGACCAGATCGATATGACCACGTAAATCGCCGTCAGGAAAAGGAAGCCGAAAAATACCAGCCGTGCAAATGCCGCCATGCCGCTTACCCCCGTACCACTTGTGGTCACCTGTCACACCCTGAATACGGGCTGTGCCAGCGCGGTGCAATGACGTGATCGCCGCAGACCAAGGCAAAAGGGCGGCCCATGGGACCGCCCTTGCATGTCAGGGATCATTGAACCGGCTTAGCCGACCACGTTGAACTCAGGGCCGTAAGGATAGCCGGTGATGTTCTCGTTGCCGTCCTCGGTGATGACGAGGATGTCATGCTCGCGGTAGCCGCCCGCGCCGGGCTGACCTTCGGCAATCGTCAACATCGGCTCCATGCTGATGACCATGCCGGGCTGCAGGATCGTGTCTATATCCTCGCGCAGTTCCAGCCCCGCTTCGCGCCCGTAGTAATGCGACAGCACCCCGAAGGAATGGCCATAGCCGAAGGTGCGGTATTGCAGCAGATCGCGTTCCTCGAAGAAGGCGTTGATCGCATGGGTCACCTCGGCGCAGCTGGTGCCGGGCTTGAGCAGCGACATGCCATATTCATGGGCCGCGACGTTGGCCTCCCAGATGCGCAGGCTGGCATCGTCCACCTCACCCACGAACATGGTGCGTTCCAGAGCGGTGTAATAGCCCGAGATCATCGGAAAGGTGTTCAGGCTGAGGATATCGCCGCGCTCGAGCTTGCGGGCCGTGACAGGGTTGTGCGCGCCGTCGGTGTTGAGGCCCGACTGGAACCAGACCCAGGTGTCACGGTATTCGGCATCCGGGAAGCCTTTGGCGATTTCCAACTCCATCGCATCGCGCCCGGCCATGGCCACGTCGATCTCGCGCGCGCCGACCTTGACCGCATCGCGGATCGCATAGCCGCCCACATCGGCCACCCGCGCGCCCTCGCGGATCAGCGCGATCTCGGCGGAGGATTTCCACAGACGCTGGCGCATCGTGGCGGGGGCGACATCGACCATGGTCAGCGGCTTGAGAAAATCCTCGAGCTTGTCGCGCTGCTGCAGGGTCAGGTGATCGCCCTCATAGCCGACGACCTTGTTTTCACCCGTCACCGACAGGATCGCACGCCAGAAATTGTCACGCTGCCAATCGGTATAGGTGATGTTGTCACCGTGACAGCGGCGCCAGGGCTGGCCTGCGTCGATGCCGGCGCTGATCGTGACGCAGTCGCTGTCGGTCACGACAAGCCCGTAAGGCCGGCCAAAGGCGCAATAGAGAAAGCCGCTGTAATAGGCGATGTTGTGCATGGAGGTCAGCACGACCGCCTGAGCGCCGGCATCTTCCATGATCTGGCGCAGACCCTTGAGACGCGCCTCATACTCGATTTCAGCAAAGGGCAGCTTTGCCTTTTCGCCGTTGTGGAAACGATACATTTCAGGACGTGCAGTCATATCGACCCTCCTTCGAAAGAAAGGTCCCGGCGTTCAGGACTGTTGGAGCATGCGGCCTTATGGGGCGACGCCATCGCCCCGACCGTGCACCTTCCTTGCCGATCCTGCGCATTCTGGCAAGATGGTTTGCGACACGCCGAAGGGAAAATAGCGACCATGAGCATCAGACCGGGACCGACCAACCTGATTACCGATGTGCCGGGCCTTCTGGTGGGCAATGCAAGCGACGACCACATCAAGACCGGCGCGACAGTCCTTTTGGGCGAAGTGCCGTTTACAGCGGGGGTTCATGTGATGGGCGGTGCCCCCGGGAGCCGCGAAACAGACCTTCTGGCACCCGACAAGACCGTTACCGAGGTCGATGCGCTGGTTCTGTCGGGGGGGTCGGCTTTTGGGCTGGATGCAGCGTCGGGAGTGGCGGATGCATTGCGGGCGGCCGGGCGGGGCTTTGCAGTTGGGGATCAGCGCGTGCCGATCGTGCCCGCGGCGATCATTTTCGACCTGCTGAATGGCGGTGACAAGCATTGGCCCGAAAACCCCTACAAACGGCTCGGAATGGAGGCGCTGGCACAGGCCGGCACGATGTTCGATATCGGCACCGCCGGAGCAGGGGTGGGCGCCACGACCGCGACCCTCAAAGGGGGGCTGGGATCAGCGTCGGTCATGCTGCCGTCGGGGCATATGGTGGGCGCTCTGGTGGTGGTAAATGCGCTTGGGTCCGCAACGGTCGGCGATGGGCCGCATTTCTGGGCGGCACCGTTTGAAATGGGCGGGGAATTCGGCGGGTTGGGGCCAGCCCCTCATTATCCCGACACGCTCATTCCCCGGACCAAGCTGTCGCAACATGCCAATACCACGATCGGGATCGTCGCCACCGATGCGATCCTGAGCAAGGCGCAGTGTACACGGCTGGCCACGGCGGCGCATGACGGCTTGGCGCGGGCGTTGGTGCCGTCCCATACGCCGATGGATGGTGATCTGATCTTCGCCGCGGCAACAGGCGCGCGGAGCGTTGAAAACCCTCTGGTCGACACGCTGGCGCTTGGCCATGCGGCGGCGATCTGCATGGCGCGCGCCATCTCCCGGGCCGTCCATGCGGCGACGCCCGCAGGCGGCGATACCCTGCCCTGCTGGTCCTCGCTCAGCCGGTAAGGGCGGCGACCATCGGGCTTGCGGGATCGGTGAGCGCATCGATCACATCGAAATGATGCCGACCCTGTGCCACATGATGCCCACAGCCCCAAGCCTCGGCCAGCCAGCGCGCCTGATCAAGAAAGACCGGCCGCTCGTCTGCGCCGACCCAGACGGTGACGTCGACATGGTCCATGGGCCGCATCAAGACGGGGCTTTCCGCCTCGGCTGAGGACATATCAAGACGAAACTGGTCGTTCATCGACGTCCTGAGCAGCGGACGCAGATCCGACACTGGCGAGATCGGGACCGCGCGCTTTAGCCGCTTGGCGGTAGCATCGGCCAAGACCCCCTGAACGCAAAGGCGCGCTGCCAAATGGCCACCCGCCGAATGCCCCGCCAGTATGATCGGACCCGGGATCTCGTCTGCGGCCATCTCGGTGGAGCGGGCGATCTGGCGGGTGATGTCGGCGATCTGCACAGCGGGACAAAGATCGTAGGAGGGCATGGCCACAGCCCATCCATGCGCCAGCGGACCGGCGGCGAGATGCGACCAGTAGGACCTGTCGAATTTCAGCCAATAGCCGCCATGCACGAAGACGCACAGACCGGCGGGCGGACCCTTGGGCAGAAACAGGTCAAAAGCCTGGCGCGGTGTCGCGCCATAGGGCCGATCAAGGCGGGCATGGCCGGTATTGGCAAGCTCTTCGCGAAAGGCGGCGGCCTGCACGGTCCAGCGAGGCGGATAGCCTTCGGCCCCTTGAATATAGGGCCCATTGGCATAGGCATCGTCCAGTTCCATCATAATATCCTGCCTCTTTGTATGGACAAGCCTAGCCCAAGATGATTTCCCTTTGCCAGACCAATCCGAAAAGGGACAAGCCATGACAAAGACCGATCTGAAATCGCTTCTCAAGGATCCCAGCCTGCTGGCCGAGCAGGCTTATGTTGGCGGTGACTGGGTAGACGGTGACAACGGCACGTTCGAGGTGACCAACCCCGCCCGCGGTGACGTGATCGCAAATGTTGCCGATCTGAGCCGGGCGCAGGTGGCCAAGGCCATCGCTCATGCCGAGGCCGCCCAGAAGGAATGGGCAAGCTGGACCGGCAAGGAGCGCGCTGCCGTGCTGCGTAAATGGTTCGATCTGATGATGGAGAATCAGGAAGATCTGGGCATCATCCTGACTGCCGAACAGGGCAAGCCGCTGGCCGAGGCCAAGGGCGAGATCGCCTATGGCGCCAGCTTTGTGGAGTTCTTCGCCGAGGAAGCCAAGCGCATCTATGGCGAGACGATCCCCGGCCATCAGCGCGACAAGCGGATCACGGTCATCAAGCAGCCCATCGGGGTTGCCGCGTCGATCACGCCATGGAACTTTCCCAACGCAATGATCACGCGCAAGGCCGCGCCGGCGCTGGCGGCGGGCTGTGCCTTTGTGGGGCGGCCGGCGACGGAAACGCCTTTGTCCGCAACGGTCATGGGCGTTCTGGCCGAGCGCGCGGGCATCCCGAAGGGCGTGTTCAGCATCGTCACCTCGTCCAAGTCCAGCGAGATCGGCAAGGAGTTCTGCGAGAACCCCGCCGTGCGCAAACTGACCTTTACCGGCTCAACCGAGGTGGGACGCATCCTGCTGCGGCAGGCCGCTGATCAGGTCATGAAATGCTCGATGGAGCTCGGGGGGAACGCGCCCTTCATCGTGTTCGACGACGCCGATCTGGATGCCGCTGTCGAAGGCGCGATCCTGTGCAAGTTCCGCAACAACGGCCAGACCTGCGTCTGCGCCAACCGGATCTATGTTCAGGCCGGGGTCTATGACGCGTTCGCCGCCAAGCTGAAAGAGGCCGTTTCCAAGCTGAAGATGGGTGACGGGCTTGAGGATGGCGTGATGCTTGGGCCGCTCATCAACGCGGATGCCATTGAAAAGGTTCAAGAACATGTGGCCGATGCCACGGCCAAGGGCGCTCAGGTGATCCTTGGAGGCGGCGAGCCTGTGCAGGGGCCGGGATACTTCCTGCCGCCGACCATCGTGACGGGTGCGACGCAGGACATGCAGTTCGCCACCGATGAGACTTTCGGGCCGCTGGCGCCGCTGTTCAAGTTCGAGACCGAGGATGATGTGATCGCCATGGCGAATGACACGATCTTCGGGCTGGCCAGCTATTTCTACGCCAAGGACCTCAGCCGGGTCTACAAGGTGGCCGAGGCGCTGGAATACGGGATCGTCGGGGTGAATACCGGGATCATCTCGACCGAGGTGGCGCCGTTCGGGGGGGTCAAGCAATCGGGCCTTGGCCGCGAGGGCAGCCATCACGGGATCGATGATTATCTGGAGATGAAATACATCTGCATGAGCGTCTGACGCCGAATCGGGGGCAAGCCTCTGGTTAACAAGGGAAAACCCGGTTCGGTATCACGTCGGTAAAACGTCGGTATCGCGTCGGTATCACGGACAGCCGCGCGCCCCGTTAACAGGGCGCGCGGTTTTTTGTGACCGTTTGGACGATGCGCTCGTCGAAGGCGGGATATCCGGGTTATTATTCCCGCGTTCCTGTCCGCCAGAACAGAGTCCGCCAGAATAGAGATTGCAGCATGAAGACATTTGCCACCGCCCTCATCACCAGCGTTTTTTTGGCCACGCCGCTTGTCGCGCAGGATCGCACCCGAGACGTCACCGGCGAGCTGAGCTATCTTGCAAGGATCGCGCTGCCGCCGGATGCGCAAGTCACCGTCGAGGCGCGCGGCGCGTTCGACACGGTCCTCGGGGAAGTTCAGTTTTCGACCGAAGGCCGTCAGGTCCCGATCCCTTTTGCCTTCGACATTCCTCCCCGTCTGTCGGGAGAGGTCAGCGCGGTGATCCGGGTGGGCGGGCAGCCGCGCTGGATCGTGCAGGATGTGCCGATCTCGGCCGGCTCAGACCCGGTCGATCTGGGCGAGCTGCGGCTTGCACAGGTCACGCCGCTGGCCTTTGCCACCGAATTCGATTGCGACGGCCAGCCGGTCTTGCTGGGGATCATCGGAGACCGGATCGCGCTGCGGATGCGGGGGCGCGATATCGTGATGACAGAAGCCATGTCGGCATCTGGCGCCCGCTTCGTCAGCGAGGGCGAGGGTACGGACGAGATCGAGTTCTGGGAGAAGGGCGGCGAGGCGATGCTGAGCATCAACGGCACCAAGGTTGCCGATTGCCAGCGCATGAGCGCGCCGGACGAGACGTATCGCGCCCGTGGCAACGAGCCGGGCTGGACCGTGACGCTTGGCGATGAGACGATCGAGGTGGTGGCCGATTATGGCGAGCTGACCCGCAGCGCCCCGCGCCCCGAGGTCGAGGTGGCTCCGGGCGCCTATGTCTTCGACATGCCGCAGATCGCGGCACGGCTGACGCTGGAAGACAGGATATGCCGGGACGACGCCACCGGCATGCCCTATCCGCATCGCGCGGTGCTGGTGCTCGATGACCGGGAATTGCGCGGATGCGGCGGCGATGCGGCAAGCCTTCTGGCGGCGGGAGACTGGCGGATCGAGGATGTGGCCGGCATGGGTGTGGTGGACGACGCACAGGCCGAAATCACCCTGAGCCGGGCCGGGCGGCTTGCGGGCAGCACGGGCTGCAACCGGTTTTTCGGCACCTATGAACTGACCGGCGAGGGGCTGAGTTTCGGGCCTGTGGGGGCAACGATGATGGCCTGCCCCGATGCGCTGATGATGCAGGAGCGCCGGATTTTCGAGGCACTTGAACAGGTGCGCCGGTTCGATCTGGATGAGACGGGTGCCTTGCTGCTGATCGGCGGGCCAGAGGATGCCCCGCTGTTGAAGGCGCGGCGGTTCTGAGGCGGGGATCAGAAGGCAAGGGGCGTGCCCCCGCCGGACAACTCCGGCGAGGGGCGAGACGGTTCGGGATCAGTTGACCGTTTCGGCATCGACCACGTCTTTTTCGTGGCCGACGGTGCGGGTGCTGGCGATCTCGATCCGGCGGGGTTTGAGCGCCTCGGGCACTTCGCGGACGAGGTCGATATGCAGCATCCCGTCGGCATGGCTTGCGCCAGTCACCTTGACATGATCGGCCAGCTGGAACTTGCGTTCGAATGCGCGGGTCGCGATGCCGCGATGAAGGAAGGTGCGGGTGCTGTCATCCTCGGCCTTGCGGGCGGAGACGAGCAGCGCGCCGTCACGGACCTCGACGCTCAGGTCGCTGTCGGTGAAGCCGGCAACGGCGATCGAGATGCGATAGGCGTCATCGGCGGTTTTTTCGATGTTGTAGGGTGGATAGGTGGGTTGCGCCATGTCACTGGACAACACGCGGTCCATCATGTCGGCGATCTGGTCGAAGCCCACCGTGGCCCGGTAAAGGGGTGCAAGATCAAAGTTACGCATTGGTCATCCTCCTTGTGAGCGATACCTGTGGTGAAGCCTTCCCGTAGGGACAGGCCGTATATGTCCGGCCCGCAGAGCGGCACCGGGACGCCTTAAATCTGGGGAGAGGGTTCGCGGCTTTCAAGACCTGCGCGGCACGGTCTCAGGGACGTGAGAACTTGGCGCCCGAGGCACGCTGCGTGTCGCCCACCTGCACGCGGCGAAAGCCGGTGTTCACGGGTTGGGCGGGGGTTGCCGCGCGCAGATCGCGCTTCAGTCCATCGACCAGCGCCGCAAGCTCCATGCCATAGGCAAGAGGACGGTCACCCCCCGGATCGCCGCCGCTGATGACCGACAGGATGCGGGCGCGATGCCCGTCGCGGGCAAAGACCGGCGCCCCCGAAGAGCCATAGGTCACGTCGCAGTCAAAGGCCATGATCCCGTCCTGATGCCAGTCCAGCCCGCATTCGCGCTGCCACGAGGGTGCCGCATCCCGGTTGCGGCCATAAGACACGACGCTGACGCGCAGCCCGTCGCGCCCGCCTTGATGCAGGAGGAACGGCGCGGCCAGAGAGGTTTCGATGGGTGTGGCCAGTTGCAAGAGAGCGGCATCGAGGCGGACATTGTCGGCGGTCATGCCGGCGGCGGGATCATAGGCCTTGGGCGCCGCATGGCGCGCGACGCCACGTTCGGCGATCACCGCGCCATCGCGAAGACCTGCGCGAAAACGGATGGTGTCGGCGGGGCGGGGGCGGTGCTGCGCGTCATAAAGGCAATGGGCGGCGGTCAGCACGAGGTCGGGGGCGATGAGCACGCCGGTGCAATAGCCCGACTGGCCCAGATCGACACGACCCACGGCCTCCCAGCCGAAGAGGTCGTCACGGTCGGTCAGGCGCATGAGGCCCGTGGTTTCGGCCATGAGCGGAGCGGCCCAAAGCCCGCAGCACAGGACTGCGCCGAGAATGGCCCGCAGACGCGTCATGGCTTTGCGAATTTCGCGCCGGTGTCGCGGGAGGCACCGGTGGTGAACATACGCTTGGGCGCCGCGTCAGTGGTGGCGGAGCCGTCAAGCAGGGCCATCAGCTCTTGCAGGGGACCAGCGAGCGGAGCGGCCAGAGAGACTTTCTGGCCCTTGAGATCGGCCATGGCCGAGACGACTGACACGATCCGCGCCTGGCCGTTCTGGAAC
This sequence comes from Roseovarius litoreus, assembly GCF_900142765.1. Classification (GTDB taxonomy): domain Bacteria; phylum Pseudomonadota; class Alphaproteobacteria; order Rhodobacterales; family Rhodobacteraceae; genus Roseovarius; species Roseovarius litoreus. The sequence goes on along the minus strand of NZ_FRCB01000009.1, from coordinate 161,532 downwards.
GAGAAGATGGGCGCGCCCGAGGCGCCGAAATCGACATCGCAGGAGGTGACCAGCATGCCCTGCTGGCTTGCCATCACATCGCAGACCTGCTGCAGCGAGGGCGCGTCCGAACGGCCCCGCGCATAGCTGACAACGCCGATCTTCTGGCCTGTGACCGGGTCGCTGTCGGTCTGGAAGGGGATCACCTGCGTGTTGCGGATCGGGTGGTGCAATTCCAGCAGGGCCACATCGTGGCGCACCCTCTCGGCGATCATGGAGCCGGAGTAATCATACGAGGGGTGGATCACCGCACGGCGCACCCAACGATAGGCCGAGGCGCGGCCATTGCGCCAGCCCGCCAGGAATTCGATGCGCTCGTGATCGACCCGCGCGCCGGTGTCGCGGTCGAAAAGGCAATGCGCCGCCGTCAGCACCAGACCGGGCGCGATCAGGGCGCCGGTGCAAAAGCCGTGACCGCCGATATCCAGCCGCCCCACGGCTTCCCAGCCCCGGCCATCATCGCCGGTATCGAGCCGCTCAAGCCGACTGTCCTGCGCCGAGGCGGCGCCGGTCAGGCAAAGGGCGAGTGTGATGCACAGGCGTTTCAGCATGGTCCCTCCGGTCGAATTGGCGAAACGCTAGACCGGTTGTGGGACGAAATTAAGGCGCGCCGCGCAGGTTCGGTATTCGGGGTTCGGCACTGTGACCGGCTTGCATCGCGGGGGGCATCGGCCCGCCGGTGGCCCAGTCCAGCAGTTCGACGGTATGGACGACGGGAATGCCGGTGGCCGAGCCGATCTGCATCATGCAGCCGATATTGCCTGCGGCGATCACATCGGGGTTGCGGGCCTCGAGGGTGCGGACCTTGCGCGCTTTCAGTTGGCGCGAGATCTCGGGCTGCATCAGGTTGTAGGTGCCCGCGCTGCCGCAGCACAGGTGGCTGTCGGCGGGTTCGACCACGGTGAAGCCCGCGCGCTTGAGCAGGTCCTTGGGATAGGTCTTGATCTGCTGGCCATGCTGGAGCGAACAGGCGGCGTGATAGGCGACGGTCATTTCGCGCGGAGCGCCCTCGGGCAGATCGAGCTGCATCAGAAGCTCGCTGATATCGCAGGCAAGACCGGCCACGGTGGCGGCCTGTTCAGCCAGGGCGTGATCGCGGAACATATGGCCGTAATCCTTGACCGTGGTGCCGCAGCCCGAGGTGTTGATGACGACGGCATCCAGCCCCTTGCCCTCGATCTCGCGGGTCCAGGCGCGGATGTTGCGGGCGGCGGTGCGGTGGCTTTCGTCAGTCTTGCCCATGTGATGCGTCAGCGCCCCGCAGCAGCCCGCGCCTTCGGCAATGACCACCTCACAGCCCAGACGGGTCAGCAAGCGGATGGTGGCGTCATTGATGTCGGTGTTCAGCGCCCGTTGCGCGCAGCCGGTCATAAGCGCCACACGCTTGCGCGGGGTACCATGGGCGGCAAAGGTCTGCGGATCGTCATTGCGGCTGACGGGGGGTACCTGTTTGGGCGCCATTTCGAGCATCGCCCGAAGCCGGGCATCGGGCATCAGCGCCGCGAAGGGCCTGCCGATCTTGGCCCCCAGAAGTGCCACGCGGAAGCGCATCGGATAGGGCAGGATCCGCGCCAGGATCCAGCGCAGGGCGCGATCCCCGAAGGGGCGCTTGTAGCGCTTTTCGATATAGTCGCGGGCGTGATCCACGAGATGCATGTAATGCACGCCCGATGGACAGGTCGTCATGCAGGCAAGGCAGCTCAGGCAGCGGTCGATATGCTTGACGGTCTTTTCATCGGGCACACGCTCGTTTTCCAGCATGTCCTTGATCAGATAGATGCGGCCACGGGGGCTGTCGAGCTCGTCGCCGAGCACCTGATAGGTCGGGCATGTGGCGGTGCAGAAGCCGCAATGCACACAGGCGCGCAGGATCTGATTGGAGCGCGCGATGGCGGGGTCTTGCAGTTGTTCAGCCGTGAATTCGGTTTTCATCGTTCGCTCACCATTTGTGCCGTGTAGAGCCCGAACCAGGGCAGTGTCGTGGCCATTGCGCCGATGGCATGCGCCCACCGAAGGGTGGCGGCGTCCTGCACCCGGGCGCGGATCGCCAGCATGCACAGCGCCAGCACAGCAATCCACGCCAGCCAAAGTGCCGCCAGCGGCACAAGGGCTTGCGCCGTTGCGCCAAGACCGGGCGTGACCGCACCCGATTTCACCGCGAAGGCCAAGCCGGTACAGCCGCCCGCGAGCACCCACAAGGAAGCCACCCCGCGCATATCGGGCGATAGGCGGCACAAGCCGATGAACAGCGCCGGACCAACGCCGAAGATCAGAAGAAAGGTCAGCGCCAGTGTCATGCGGTCTGTCCCATCAGCCCGGGGTTGAACAGCCCGTTCGGATCGAACTTCAGGCGCAGCCCGTCCTGCAGCGCGGCCACCGGCGCGGGCAGCGGATGAAACACGCCCGCGTTGCGATTGCCCCGGATCAGAGTGGCATGGCCGCCCGCATCGTCCACGGGCTGGCGGATCACGGCGGGGGCTGTACCTTGGGGGACCAGAAGCCAGATCAGCCCCCCGCCCCAGTCGTAAAGCGCCTCGGCGCCCGGCACCGACGCCACGATCCCCGGCGCATCGGAGGGTTTGACCGACAACCGCCAGACATCGCCCGGACGGTCGTGGAACACCGTCACATCACGCAGATCTTGCCAAAGGGCGCGGTTGGCGGCGGTATCGTGGTCAAAAAGCACCTCACCGAAGCCGGCCAGCAGTTTTTGCAACTCGGCCGCGCGATAGGCGACGGATGCTTCGGAGCCTTCGATCCGGATCAGGGTGCGGGCGGCGCCCTGCGCCTGTGGCAGATGCACGGCGCCTGTCACCTCGAAGGGCGAGCCAAGAGCGCGCGACAGCGCCGCAACCGCCGATACATCATCCAGCCCAAGGATCGACAAGGTGGCGGTGGTGACGGTATCCGGCAGCACCTTGAGGGCCACTTCGGTCAGGATGCCAAGGGTGCCGTAGCTTCCGGCCAGCAGCTTGACCAGATCATAGCCGGTCACGTTCTTCATCACGCGGCCGCCATTGCGGATCACCTGTCCCGACCCATCGACGAAGCGGACGCCCAAAAGGAAATCGCGCGCGGCACCTGCCTGAATACGGCGCGGCCCGGAGACATTCGCGCCGATCACACCGCCGATCGTCGGCTCTCCCTTGGTGCCCAGAAGGCCGCGATGGTCCATCGGCTCGAAGGCGAGGCGCTGATTTTCAGCGGCAAGGGCGGCTTCGACTTCGGCCACAGGGGTGCCGGCACGCACCACAAGGGTCAGAGACCCCGGCTCATAGAGTTCGATGCCGGACAATCCCGCCGTGCTGAGCGGGGTGCCGTTGGTTGGCCCGCCGATCGGACGGGTGCCGCCGCCCTGTACGTGAAAGGGCGTGTCGGCACTGGCGACGATGGCGGCAAGATCGGCCTCGCTCTCGGGGGTGAGGATGGTCATTGCGGTGATACTCCGAGGCAGGCGTCGCAGGCGGATGGACGGCAAGGCGCCGTCATTCGGCGGCGATACGGTGGGATTCGCTGGATTGTAGCGGGAAGACCTTGGCCGGGTTCAAGAGCCATTTCGGATCGAACACGTCCTTGACCGCCATCTGCATTTCCAGATCCTGAGGCGCGTATTGATCGACCATCAGATCGCGCTTTTCGATGCCGACACCGTGTTCGCCGGTCAGGCAGCCGCCCACCTCGACACAAAGCTTGAGGATCTCGGCGCCGAACGCCTCGCAGAGTTCCAGATCGCCGGGCTTGTTGGCGTCGAACAGGATCAGCGGGTGCATGTTGCCGTCACCGGCATGGAACACATTGGCCACATCGAGACCGAACTCCTTGGACATCTCGCCGATCCGCTTGAGGACGAAAGGCAGCTGACTGACCGGGATGGTGCCGTCGAGGCACATGTAATCGTTGATCTGGCCCATGGCGCCGAAGGCGGATTTGCGACCCAGCCAGATGCGGGCGCTTTCCTCGGCGGAGGTGCTTTGACGCAATTCCACCGGATTGTGGGTGCGGGCGATCGCCATGATGGTTTCAAGCTGCTCGTCGATTTCGGCGTCCGAGCCTTCGACCTCGACGATCAGAAGCGCCTCGCAATCGGGGTAGCCGGCCTTGGCGAACGCCTCGCAGGCGCGGATGCAGGGGCGGTCCATGAACTCGATCGCGACCGGCAGGACACCGGCCTTGATGATGTCCGAGACGCATTGGCCCGCCACCTCGTTGCTGTCGAAGCCCATAAGGACCGGGCGGGCGCCTTCGGGTTTGTGAAGGATGCGAAGGGTGGCTTCGGTGACCACGCCAAGCTGCCCTTCGGAGCCGCAGATCAGGCCCAGGAGATCATAGCCCGGCGCATCGAGATGCGCGCCCCCAAGTTCCATGATGGTGCCATCCATCAACACCATCGTGACGCCCATGAGGTTGTTCGTGGTCACGCCGTATTTCAGGCAATGCGCGCCGCCTGAATTCATGGCGATGTTGCCGGCGATGGCGCAGGCCAGCTGGCTGGAGGGGTCGGGGGCATAGAAGAACCCATGCTCCTCGACGGCGCCGGTCACGGACAGATTGGTGCGGCCGGTCTGTACCTTGATGAACCGGTTGTCATAGTCGGTGTCGAGCACGTCATTGAGACGCGCCACGCCAAGGATCACGCTGTCGGCGGTAGGCAGGGCGCCACCGGCCAGAGATGTGCCCGAGCCGCGCGGCACCACCGGCACGCCCATCGCGTGGCAGATGCGCAGGGCATCCGAGACCTGCTGCGTGGAGGAGGGCAGGATCGCGGCCAGCGGCGGACATTTGTAGGCAGTGAGCGCGTCGCATTCGTAGGCACGGGTTTCGGACGGATCGGAGATCACCGCATCCGCGGGCAATACCTCCAGCATGCGCGAGACCAGCTCGGCCTTGCGCGCAATGATGTCCGGGTTGGGACGTGGCATTTCCATCGGCGATCCTCCCTATTGGTAATAAAATATAACCAATTTCAGCGGCTGGCAAGTTGTTCTTGTCGGCTGTATCGTGCCCGCATGAATTGGATGGATCGCCTGAGCTTGTTTTCGACATTGGATTATGTCGCTGCCACCGTGCTGTTCGGCGGGTGGATCATTATCGGTTATGTAATTGAAAATCCACCACGAAAATATCCCTCGGTGTCGGTTCTGATGGCTCAGTACCGGCGGGAATGGCTGGTGCAGATGATCACGCGGGATCCGCGCATATTCGACGCGCAGATCCTTGCGACGCTCAGACAGGGCACCTCTTTTTTCGCCTCGGCCACGATGATCGCGATCGGCGGGTGCTTTGCGCTTTTCGGGAACATGGAGAGATTCATCGGGGTCGCCAAAGACCTGACACTGGGCGCGGATCCGAGGATCGTCTGGGAGGTCAAGGTTCTGGTGCTGATCCTTTTCCTCGCCAACGGGTTTCTCAAGTTCGTCTGGTCAAACCGGCTGTTCGGCTATTGCGCCGTGCTGATGGCGGCGGTGCCGAACGAGGCCGACAATCCTCTGGCGGCGAAGCGCGCCGCAAAGGCAGGAGAGATCAACATCACCGCGGCCAAAAGTTTCAACCGTGGGCTGCGGTCGGTGTATTTCGCGCTGGCGGCGACGGTCTGGCTGTTGGGTGCGGAGGCGCTGATCGTAGCGGCGGGCCTGACCTGCCTCGTGCTGCTGCGCCGGGAATTCGCGTCGCATTCGCGCACCGTTCTGATGGAACCTGAAAGCTCCGGCGGAACCAACTGACGGGATAGGGCGGCACGGATCACCGCGCCGCCCCGAACCCTATCGCTGCCCACCCCCTATCAAGGGCGCGCGCTGGACTTGCGTCAATGCGCAAGCCCGTTGCCGTTGAACCCCGGATACGCCGCTGCGCCATTCCGCTGCGTGTCATTCTGCGAACGGAGCGGCTGCGGACCGCCGGCCTTGGCCGTGGCGTCGGTATGGAAGCTATCGATCTCGCCGGCAAGGCTGGCCGATGCTTGCGACAGAAGCCGCGAGGCTGACGTGCTTTGGACCACCATTTCGGCATTTTCCTGCGTCACGCGGTCAAGCTGACAGATGGCGCTGTTGATCTGCGACAGGGTCGCGGACTGGTCACTGAAGCCATGCGCGATACGTCCGACGATTTCGGAAAGCCCGCCGACACCATCGAAAATTTCACCCAGATCCTGACCGGCGCGATTCACCAGATCCACCCCGTCCGAGACATGGCGCGCGCTTTCGGCGATCAGCTCGGCGATTTCGCGCGCGGAGTCCGAACTGCGCTGCGCAAGCTGGCGCACCTCGGAGGCGACAACGGCGAACCCACGCCCGGCAGGACCGGCACGGGCGGCTTCGATCGCGGCGTTGAGCGCCAGAAGGTTGGTCTGCACCGAGATCGCATCGATCGCCGTGACGATGTTCGAGATGCGGCCAGAGGATTTCTGAATGAGGGTCATCGCCTCCATCACCTCTTCGACAAGCCGGCTGCTGCCTTCGGTCTTGGAACTGGAGGTGCTGGCGATCACATTAGCGCGCTGCGCCTCTTCGGAGGCGACGCGCACGGTTTCGGTGAGTTGTTCGACGGTAGCGGCTGTCTGGCTGAGCGCGGCGGATTGTGTCGATGTACGCTCGGACAGGTTTTCGGACGACAGCTGCACCTGATCGCTGATTTTCCGAACCGTGCCTGTCACGGACGAGACGCGCCCAAGAAGAGCATTCCAGCCTTCGACCGTGTTGTTGAACGCCTCACCAAGGATCCCGACGTCCGGAAGCTTGCTGACCTTGACGCGATGGGTCAGATCGCCATCACGCAGACGGTCAAGGGCTTTGGCCACATCCTCGATCGCTTCGCGGCGTTCGGTGATGTCAGTGGCGATCTTGACGACTCGGATGACCTTGCGGGACTCGTCGAAGACGGGCGCATAGGTCGCCTGAATCCAGAGCCTGCGGCCTGTCCGGGTGCGGCGCGGAAATTGATCCGAAAAACTGTGACCTTCGCGAAGACGCTCCCAGAACCGGGAATAATCGCTGCTGCGGGCGTATTCGGGATCGACGAAAATCCGGTGATGGTTGCCGGCCACGTCTTCTGCGCGGTATTCGACCGCTGCGAGAAAATTCTTGTTCGCCTCGATAATGGTGCCATCGACGGTGAAATGAATGACCGCCTGGGTGCGATTGACCATATCCAGCAGTGCTGAGTCAGCCTCGCTCAGGGGTCCAGCGGATGAAATATCGAGTGTCACTTTGAGGTCCTTTGTGTGCATGTCTCACCGAAGAGAACGGCACATGGACTCGATGTTTTAGCATGAAATGAATCGCTTAGCGTCGGCCTTCGCGCAGCCAGCCTCCGAGAATGAGGCCGGAGATGAGCAGCAACACCGCCCAGGCGGGCAAAAGCGGGGTCTGAGTGACCGAGGCGGTTTCGAACGCACCGCGCGGCGTGATGCCGATCCAGCCACGACCCGATGCCGGACGTCCCTCGCGGACCTCGCGGATGCGCGGCAGCCCGTCCTCCAAAGCCTTTGCGCCGCCGCCGGTGCGCTCCAGCACCGGTTGCAGGGCCGAGGCGCTTGCGATGGTCTGTTCGAATTCCACGGGTGCTGCGGGGCCAAGCCCGATCACGGCGGATTGTTCGCCGTTTTCCAGCCGGTAGAGGCCGATCTCGGGGCCGTCATACAGCGTCTCGAAGCGGCCGGGACTGACTTCTTCGAGGTCCCTCTCGATCGTGTCACCCGACGGTGTGGTGATCGTGACAGGCCCGACATCATCGGTGAGCGAGCGACGGATCACGCGCATCTGCTGGCCCGTTGCCTCGGCCCAAAGCGCCTCTTCCTCGAGCTCGGGTTCCTTCATCATCCAATGGGCAAGGCGGCGCAGCAATTCCAGTTGCGGGCCGCCGCCCTCATAGCCCCGGTTCCACAGCCATGCATGGTCCGAGGCCAGAAGCGCCACACGCCCTTCGCCGACGCGGTCGAGCACCAGAAGCGGACGGTCATCCTTGCCGGTCATGACCACATCGCCGGTGGCTTGCTCCACCTCGATCTGACGCATCCAGCGCCCCCATTCGCCATCATATTCCTGCTCCAGCCCGGCGGTCACGGGGTGACGCTGACCCAGTTCGGACACTTTGGGGCGATAGCGTTCTTCCAGAACACGGGCCGTCGGGCGGGCCGGGACGATCGATTCAAGCGGCGTGCGATACAGGCTGTCGGCCGAAGCGAAATCGGGGCCAGCCGCAATCAGCACCGCGCCGCCCCGTTCGACATAGTTGCGCACATTGTCCAGATAGATCGACGGCAGGATGCCACGCCGCTTGTAGCGGTCGAAGATGATGAGGTCGAAATCCTCGATCTTTTCGAGAAACAGCTCGCGGGTGGGAAAGGCGATCAGCGAGAGTTCGCGGACCGGCACGCCATCCTGTTTCTCTGGGGGGCGCAGGATGGTGAAATGCACCAGATCGACCGAGCTGTCGGATTTCAGAAGATTGCGCCATGTGCGCCCGCCTGCATGAGGCTCGCCCGAGACCAGGAGAACCGACAGACGGTCGCGCACGCCGTTGATCTGCACCAGCGCGGTATTGTTGCGGTCGGTCAACTCGCCCTCGACGAAGGGGGTGGTGAATTGCAGCACATTGCGCCCGCCATGCGGCAGGGTCAGCGGCAGGTCGACTTCGCGGCCAAGGGGCACTTCGAAGCGCCGCGGTTCGGCGCCATCGACCGAGATGTCGAGCGGCACGTTGCGGACATCTTCGGGGGCGGAGCCGTCATCGGTGATGGTCAGGGTTAGGATCACTTCCTCGCCCAGAATGGCGAAGGCCGGGGCGTTGCGGATCTCGAGGCGGCGGTCCCAATCGGCGGCGCGGCCCGTATGAAGAAGGTGCAGCGGCGCAGGCAGATCGGGGGCGCGGTCGATGTCATGCAATTGGCCATCGGACAGCAGGATCGCCCCGGCGATGCGGCCTCGGGGTTCTTCGGCCAGCGCTTCGGCAAGGGCGGTCATGGCCTGGGTGCCGCTGTTGTCGGCACCGTCGGGCACGGTGATGCGGCGCACCTCGGTGTTGTCGCGCGCCTCGAGCCGGGCTGCCAGATCGTCGGCAGCCGAGCTGGTCATCGCCGCGCGGTCGGCAAGACGCTGGCTGGCGCTTTGGTCTTCGACGATCAGCACGATATCGTTCAAGGGCTGGCGGTCTTCCTGTTGATAGACCGGCCCCATGAGCGCGGCGAGGATCACCAGCCCCGCCAGCGCCCGCAAGGGCCAGCCCGACAGCCCCCTCCAGAGCGCCAGCGCAATGCCGGCGGCCATGATCGCACCAAGCGCAGCAATCAGCCAGACAGGCAAAAGCGGGTCGAAAACGATGCTCGAGGTCATTGGCCCAGCCTGTCCAGAAGTGCGGGGACATGCACCTGATCGGATTTATAGTTGCCGGTCAGCACATGCATGATGAGGTTGACACCGAAGCGGTAGGCCAGTTCGCGCTGCCGCTCCCCGGCATAGCCGCGCCCGACGGGAAAGAGCGGCGCGCCGCGATTGTCCATCGCCCAGGCCGCCGCCCAGTCATTGCCGCCGATCACCACCGGGGTCACGTTGTCGTTGAGATTGCGGAACGGCATTCCCTCGATCCGTTCGGCATCGGCGGGTGCGGCCTCGACCCAGACAGGGCGACCGGAATGGCGGCCGGGGAAATCCTGCAGGAGATAGAAGGTGCGCGTCAGCACATGATCCTCGGGGATCGGCTCGAGAGGCGGGATGTCAAGCGGTTGGGCCAGCCGTTGCAACATCTGACCATTGGGCGAGGATGCGCCGAACCCCGCGACGTTGGCATCACGGGTATCAAAAAGGATCATGCCGCCGGTGCGCAGATAGCTGTTGAGCTTGGCATAGGCCTCTTGCGAGGGGATCGGCTGTTCGGGGGTGACGGGCCAGTAGAGGAACGGGTAAACCGCCAGCTCATCGGTTTCCAGATCAACGCCGATCGGCTCGGACGGCTCGACCGAGGTGCGGAAGAACAGCGTTTCCGACAGGCCCGCAAGACCGGCGCGCGCGGTGTCATCCAACCCGCGGTCGCCGGTGAGCACATGCGCCAGAACCACTTCGGATACGGCCAGCAGTTCCTTGTCCAGCGTCGAAGGCGTCCCCTCTTGCGCGGCGGCGGGGGGCACGGGCAGCATCAGGCCCGGCAGCATCACCGCGCCGAGGACTAATCCCGCGGCACGCGCCGGCAAAAGGCGCCCAGACAGCGCAAGCGATGCCACGATATCCGCCAACAGGATCACCGAGGCCAGCGCCAGAAGCCAGCCGCCAAGCGGCGTTTCCGGCGCACGTGCCAGCCCTTCGACCGGAAGGCGCGAGGGCCATGAAACGGGTGAAAGCACAGTGTCGGCGCGGGTGACATTGAGCGCAAGACGGCGGTCCGGACCATCATAGAGCCCCGGAGGCAGGTTTGGGCCAAGCGCATCCGTGATCAGCCGCTCGCCCGCGATCCCCGGCAAGGTGCCCGCATCGCGCAACTGCCCAAACCCGTCGAGCACCTGAACCGGCTGCCATGTGGTGCCCTGCATCTCGGCCATGTCCGGCAGCGCCACGGCCGAGGACACGGCCAGACGTTCGAGCATCTGCACGAACAGCCCCGACAACGGCAGCGACGACCATTCGGCATTGGCGGTCACATGGAACAGGACCACCTGCCCGGCGCCGACACGCTTTCGGGTGACCAACGGGGTGCCGTCGGTCAGCTGCGCGATCACACGGTCGGCAAGTGTTGGATCGGGCTGCGCCATGACCTGCGCCGAGACGGTCACATCATCACGAATGCTCAGCCCGGCAAAGGGGCTGTCATCAGGGAAGGGCGCAAGCGTCTTCGGCTCACCCCAGCTCATGGCGCCGCCGACGGTGCGCCCACCGGCCCGCAGGCGCACTGGCAGCAGCGGGCTTTCACTGTCGCGCGACACATCCGACGCGGCAAGGCGCGGACCGGCGAACCGCAAGAGAAGCCCGCCCTTGTCCAGCCAGTCCAGCAGGGCCTCTTGCTCGGCGGCGGACAGCACGGCCACATCGGCCAGCACGATCACATCCGGGTTGGCGGGAAGGATATCCATCAGCGCGCCATCCAGCAGATCAGCCGACGGCAACAGCGCCTGTTCCAGGTAATGCAGCGGCGAAAGAAGTTCGAGCCCCTCGCGGTCTTCGCGCCCGGCGATCAGGGCGACCTCGCGGCGCTTGAGGCTGTCATCGGTCAGGCTGACGGCGCCGGCAGTGCCCTGCCCCGCGATCTCGAACCGGGTCAGACGACCGCGCAATTCACCGGGCAAGGACAATTCGCCGGACGCCTCAAGGGCGCTTTCCTCGAAGGTGATCGGCAAGGTCGCCAAAAGACGCGGCACGCCTTGCGGATCGCGGCCATGCGCCTCGACCGTGATGTCGCGCGCAGCACCAGGGGTGGCGCGCAGCGCGCTGAGTTGCACGATCCCGTCCTCGATCACCGCCGGTTTCAACGCGATGATGGGTGCGGGGCTTTCATGCACGGTCACCGGGCCGCGACGCTCGAGCTCGGAGAGCAGCGCATCACGGCCAGGACGCGACAGCCCGTCGGAAAACCAGCGCGTTTCAAATTCCTGCGTGCCCAGCATCGCCAGAGCATCCTGCATCATGGCGGGGGTGGGCGCCCAAGGATCGGGCGCCAGCCCGGACAAACGGCTGCGCCAGTCTTCGGCCGAGCGGAAGGTCACGGGTTCGGGATCGGTCAGGCGAAGTATGGCGACGGGCCTTGAGGCCCGGCCCGCCTCGGACAGGAGCCCATCCAGCAGACCCGTCTGCGCGGCGTGATCGCGGGCGCTGGCCCAGCTGGCATCCATCACGATCAGAAGCGGGCCGGTGCGCGCCGCATCATCGGCACTGCGCGGATTGAGCACCGGCCCGGCCAGACCCACGATCACCGCTGCCACCGCCAGCATCCGCAACAGCAAAAGCCACCACGGCGTGCGGTCGGTCACGGTGTCGTCGTCCTTCAGCCCAAGAAGCAGCGCCACACCGGGAAACCGGCGCCGGATCGGTGCGGGCGGCACGGCGCGCAGCAGGATCCACAGGATCGGCAGCGCAGCCAGCGCGAGCAGAAGCCAGGGCGCGGTAAATCCGATGGGGCCCAGCATCATCGCGACATCCCCCCGTCAAAGGCGCGATAAAGCCACAACAGCGCCGATTGCGCCGGATCCGAGCTGTGGTGAAGCCCGTAATGCCAGCCAGTTGCGGCGCAAAGCGATTGCAGCTCGGCCTTACGCTCGGCCAGCCGTTCGAGATACCGGTCACGCAGATCCGACGCCTTGAGCGTTTCATGCGCCATGGTGCCGCCCATGCTTTCGAAGATGGTGCGCCCACGATAGGGAAACGCCTCTTCGGCGGGGTCCAGAAGGTGGAGAAGTACACCTTGCACGCCACGATCGGCTGCGCTGGTCAGGGCGGCGCGCACGGCATCGATGGAGCCGAGGAAATCCGAGATGAAGAGCGCGCGGCCATGCGGGAGAAGGCCGTTGAGATCGGGCGTGCCGTAATCCTCATCGCTCTCTTGCGTGAGCGCCTCGGCCAGCCGGAGGATCTGGGTTTCCCCCCGGCGCGGCGGCAGAGCCTGACCGGTCAGGCCGACACGTTCGCCCGCGCGGTTGAGCAGGATCGACACCGCAAGCGCCAGAACCCGCGCGCGATCCGCCTTTTCGGGCAGGCTCGCATCCGAGGAAAACCGCATCGAGGCCGCGTCATCCACCCAGATCATCACGCTTTGTGCGATCTGCCATTCCAGTTGCCGGACGAATTGCGCATCGGACTTGCCAGAGCGGCGCCAGTCGATGTCGCGGCGCGCGTCGCCCGGCATCACTGGGCGGTATTGCCAGAAATCGTTGCCCATGCCCGCACGCCTGCGCCCATGTTCGCCCAAAAGCACGGTCCCGGCCAAATGCTCGGCCCGCGCCAGAAGCGGCGGCAGCGGGGCGGCTTCGGCCTCGGATCTGGCGCGAAGATGGGCGGCGTCGGTCACGCTGCGGCCTCGACCCGTGTGATCTGCGAGACGGTTTCGGCGATCAGGCCTTCAAGGCTTTCGCCACGGGCGCGGGCCGCGAAATTCAGCGCCATACGATGCGCAAGCACCGGCTGGGCCATCGCCGCCACATCGTCGAGGTCGGGCACCAGACGCCCCTGCAGCATGGCCCGCGCACGCACCGTCAGCATCAGGGCCTGTGCCGCACGAGGACCGGGGCCCCATGCCACATCCTTGCGGACGGCCTCGGGGGCGGTTGCGTCTTCGGGACGGAAGGCGCGCACCAGATCGAGGATCGTCTCGACAACCGATTCCCCCACAGGCATCCGGCGCAGCAGCTTTTGCGCCGCGATCAGCTGGGCCGCGTCGAACACCTGATGGGACGTCGCCTCTTCGGCGCCGGTGGTGGCCAACAGGATGCCACGCTCGGTGTCGCGGTCGGGATAGGGCACGTCGATCTGCACCAGAAAGCGGTCAAGCTGCGCCTCGGGCAAGGGATAGGTGCCTTCCTGTTCGATGGGGTTCTGCGTGGCGAGAACATGGAACGGCGCGTCGAGGGGCCGATCCTCGCCGGCGACGGTCACCTGTCGTTCCTGCATCGCCTGCAGCAACGCCGATTGCGTCCGAGGGCTGGCGCGGTTGATCTCGTCGGCCATCAGCAGCTGGCAGAAGATCGGGCCGGGAATGAACTTGAACGCCCGCCCGCCATCTGCCGCGGTTTCCAGCACCTCTGAGCCGAGAATGTCGGCCGGCATCAGATCGGGCGTGAACTGGACGCGATTGGCATTGAGGCCCATCACCGTACTGAGCGTTTCCACAAGCCGCGTCTTGCCCAGACCCGGAAGGCCGATCAGAAGCCCATGGCCACCGCATAAAAGCGCCGACAGGGACAGATCGACCACCCGCTCCTGTCCGATGAAGCGGCGGGTGATCGAGGCGCGCGCCTGCGCCAGTTTGTCTTCCAGCGCTTCAATACCGGCAAGCAGATCGGCGTCATCGGTCATGGCAAAACTCCTGTCGGGACTATATCTTCCCCTAAGAGTGTATCGCGCGAAACCGAAATGGCAAAAGTAATGAGCAACGATACGATCACGACGCTGTCAGTGGACAGTCTTGCCGCCTCGGTCAGGGCGGCGCAAGGCAAGGGTTTACCGCCCGTTCGTCAATGGAGTCCGCCATATTGCGGTGATCTGGACATCCGAATCGCGCGCGACGGGACGTGGTATCACGAGGGTGGCGCGATCAACCGGCCGGGTCTCGTGAAGCTGTTCGCAGGCATCCTGCGCCGCGAAGGGGATCGGTATTACCTTGTCACGCCGGTGGAAAAGGTGGGAATCACGGTCGAGGACGCGCCCTTTGTGGCGGTCGATGTCGAAGCCGAGGGCAGCGGCCCGCAGCAGGACCTGATTTTCGAGACCAATATCGGTGACAAGGTCGTCGCCGGCCCCGAAAATCAGATCCGGGTGGAGCGTGACCCCGACAGCGGAGAGCCGTCACCATATGTGATGATCCGGGACGGGCTGGAGGCGCTGATCGACCGCAAGAGCTTTTACCGCTTGGCCGAGATCGGCGAGATATCGGATGGCTGGTTCGGGTTATGGTCCGGGGGCATGTTCTTTCCCATGATCCCCGAGGCGGACCTGCCTGATCTTTGAGGCGCGGGCGGCGGGGCGGCACCTGCGCTAATGTGGCGCCGAGATTGCCAGACGCCTCCGGCGGCTGGCAAGGTCATCCGGTGATTTTTGCGGTGTGTTGAGAGGCTATGTACAGCCTGAAGCGTCGCACAACGATAGACGGCCCGAACATGGCCTGCACCACAGGCACAACGGGCGACAGGGCGGCGCGCATGACAGGTTTTGGGCCTCACAGGACATTGAGCTACGCGGCGCAATTGCAGCTTGCGATGGTAGGGCTCGCCGCGCCTGCGGTGATCTTTGCATGGCTCGGCTGGCAGGTTCTGGCACAATCCCAATACAGGGTCGAACGGGGCAGGATCGCAAGCGACATCTACACAAGCCTGCTGGAGTTCGACCTTGAAAAGGCCAGCCTGCGGAAATGGAGCTATCAGCAGGCGTTGGATCAGGTGGCCGACCCGGGCCAGCGGGATGCCAGCCTCATGCGGATGCGCGCCCAGATCACCCGCATCGCCGACAAGGCCGAGCGTGCCGCGCAGCTCGATCTGGAACGCGGCAAGGTTCTGGATGAACACGCGCAACGGCTTGGATTGCTGGATTTTCTGAACGACGTGGTCGGCAAGCTGGACCGCGAAACAGCGCGCTTGCTGATACAGGATGACAGCCAGGCATGGCCGATGGCGGTGATCGACGCGGATTTCGACCAGTTGCGTGGCGTACCATTGGCTGATGCGCTGCGTGACGCGCTGGAGGTTGAGGCCGCAGCGCTCGACCGGGAACGCACTCGGGCGGATGATGGCCTGTCTGCGGCGCGCGGTCTGTTCGTGACGGCGGGCAGCTTCGGATTTGTTGCCACGTTCATCATGGCCGTTCTTCTGGCTCGTCGCCTGCGTCAGCCGCTGAAACATCTCGAAGACGGGCTGAGCGCCTATCAAGAGGGTGACTTCACCTATCGGTTCGACCGGTTCCGCGACACCGAATTCGTAACCCTCGGCCAGCAGTTGAACGCCATGGCCACCGAAGTCGAAGCAGCCCGTGCGCGCGGTCAGCAGAACCGCGCCGAACTGGAACGGACCGTGGCCGCGCGAACCGCTGAACTGCGGCGCACGCTTGATGAACTGGCCGCCTCGGAAGGGGCGCGGCAAAAGTTGCTTGCCGATATCAGTCACGAATTGCGCACGCCCGTGACCGTCATCCGGGGCGAGGCGCAGGTCGCGTTGCGGCACAAGGCGGTGAGCCCGACAACATATCGCACGGCACTTGAGCGGATTGTCGGCGTCACGCGCCAGATGGGACATCTGATCGAGGATCTGCTGGTTCTCGTGCGCGACCCCAAGGGCCAACCCCTGATTGCGGCGCGCGATATCGGGCTGTCAGATGTGATCGGCCCGGTGCTTGAGACGGCGCAGAGCCTTGCCCGGGAGCGCGAGGTGATCTTGCACGGCCCCGATCCGTATTGCGACGTGACGCTGCGGGCCGATCCCGCGCGGCTGAGGCAGGTGCTCGGCTGCCTTCTGGATAACGCGCTGCGCTATTCGCATCCCGGCGGCACGGTACGCCTTGCGGTGGCGCAGGAGTCTGCAGATCGGCTGGAAATCCAGATCAGCGATCAGGGCATCGGCATCGATCCCGATGATCTGGACAGGGTGTTCGATCGCGGTTGGCGGTCCGAGGGCGCGCGGATGCATCGACCGGACGGGCTGGGGCTTGGGCTGGCCATCGCGCGGCAGCTGACACACGCGCAGGGCGGCGTGCTCGAGATACGGGGCGGGCCTGACGGGCAAGGGGTCATCGCCGTTGTCAGCCTGCCTCTGGCGGTGACGGACGACAGGCCCGACCAGGAGGAGAAAGAGGCACATGGACATTCTGCTGATCGAGGATGACGCCCGCGTGGCCGATTTCGTGATGCGCGGCCTTCAGGCCGAAGGATATGGCGTGCAATGGGTTCGGACCGGACGCGCCGGATTGGCGGCTGCCGAAACCTTTTCGCGCGGCTGCGTCAGTCAGCAAAGCGCGGGTGTGGTTATTCTGGATGTGCTTCTGCCCGAGCTAGACGGGCTGACCCTGTGCCAGATGCTCCGGCAGCGCGGCCATCATGTGCCCGTCCTGATGCTCAGCGCGATGGGGGAAAGCCATGAGCGGGTGGATGGGCTGCGGCGCGGCGCGGATGATTACCTGACGAAACCGTTTGATTTCGACGAACTTCTGGCGCGGATCGAAGCGCTGATGCGACGCGGCCGGACCCCGGCGGCCGTAAAGCCCACGAGCATCGGAACGATCACGCTGGACCGGCAATTGCCGGGTCTGCGCAGCGCCGGCATCGAGACCATCCTCAGCGCGCGGGAAATGGCGCTGATGGAATTGCTGGTGGCCGCGAATGGCGCCACCATCAGCCGCGAACGCATCCTGTCGCGGGTCTGGCAGGCGGATCGCGATCCGCTGACCAATATCGTCGATGTCTATGTCAGCCGCCTGCGTCGCAAGATCGTCCGGCTTGACCCGGATGTGGCGATCACGGCGGTACGCGGGCTTGGGTATCGGATAACCGGACCCCGCCCCCACCATGCCGGGGATTTAGACACGAGTGGAGACGGGGTGGACGCGCCGTGAGGCGCGATCAGTTTGCGCTGAACGGCAGCGATGAGTGATGGAGCACGATCCGCAGGTTGCCCTCGTCATCGCGCTGATAGCCCCATGTCTTGTCGACGGTCGTCACCGCGCCTGTCGTGTCGGTGATGTGGACATTGCCGATGGTCTTGGCGGTATTGCCGCTGATGAAAATGGCGGCATTCTCGATTTCCACCGCGGTCCAGCCCTTCAGAGCGAAACCAGAATCGCCGGGAAAGTTCTCGTCATGACCGACGAAATAGGCCAAGGCGCCTTCGGACGTCGTGCGGAATGTCTGCGGCGCCGCGGCAAGCGTCGGCTTGAACAAGACCGGGCCGATACCATACCCATAGGCCGCGTCGATCACGGCCTCGGCAGTGGCGCGCGCCTTGTCGATGCCGCCTTCGGCGTAGTCGTTCGAGATCTGAACAAGCGCCTCGCCCCACGCCACCTGCGCGGCCTCGACCTCGGCCTGGGTGATGGTGGTGTCGATCATCGTGGCTTCAACGGCCAGAACGGCGCTTGCCGAAACCGTGAAAAAGGATGCAGCAGCAACTGCCGAAACAACTGATTTCATGGTGTATTGTCCTTTTGGTTACGCACGGACCATCCGCACGGCATGACCATCAGTTAAGGACCGAGCCTGACTGCCGCATGAGCCAAAGATGAACGAAAGATTAAAATGCGACCGGATGGCAGAGCGGCGGCTCGACGATGCCCCTGTCAGCCGATCAGACCCGGATCACGGCATTGGGCACTTGCGGTCTCGATCTCGATCGAGGCGTGGAGAATGCCGAAACGATCCGCCAGTTTGTCCTTGATCTGCGCCCTAAGGGTCATTGCATCGGCGCCGGATGCCATGACGACATGGGCCTGAAATGCGTTTTCATGTTCCTGCATGCGCCACAGATGCACCGAATGCACGCCCTCTATTTGGTCCATGTCGCACAGGACGCCCGCCACCTCGTCCAGCGTAGGGCTGTCGGGGCTGCCCAGCATCAGCACATGGATGGCCGGACGAATACCCTTGGCCGCATGAAAAAGGATGTAGCCCGCGATCATCACAGTCACCAGCGGGTCGATCAGCCGCCAGTCATAAAGCAGGATCAGCGTGCCCGCGACGATGACCGCAAGCGATCCCATGGCATCGGCCAGATTGTGCAAGAAGGCCGCTCGGATGTTCATGCTGTCCCGTGACATGCCGTGGATCAGCCATGCGGTAAGCGTGTCGATGACCAGCGCCACGCCCGCGACCACGACAACGATCCATCCCTCGACGCCACTTGGGTTGATGGCCCGCTGCACCGCTTCGGCCAGCAGAAAGACCGCGATGACGATCAGTGTCGTGTAATTCATGAGCGCCGCCACCACCTCGGCCCGGCCATAGCCGAACGTCATGCTGGCATCCGGCGGACGCCGCCCGATCCGCCGCGCGGCAAAGGCGATGACCAGCGACAGCGCATCGCCCAGATTGTGAACCGCATCGGCAACCAGCGCCAGAGAGCCCGAAACGACACCCGCCGCGATCTGCACGAGGGTCAGCACGATATTGACCGCCACCGCCCAGGCGACGCGCCGGTCACCCTTCAGATCAGGGACATGGCTGTGATCGTGCGGCATCATCCGCCTCCTGCAGGGACCGCGCAGACGTCAGGACGGGTTGCGCACCACGTAGACCGAGCATTCGGCATGGGTGACCACATGGCTCGCGGTGGTGCCCAGAAGATAATCTTGAACCTTGGGATTGGCGGCGTCCATCACGATGATATCGACCTTTCGGGCGGTCGCCAGCTTGACGATCTGCCGGTGCACCGCCCCCTTGCAGACGACGGTTTCTATCTCGACCCCTTCGGCGGGATGGGACGCAATGAATTTCTTCAGCTCATCGCCCCAATACTGTCCTGAATCGTAGATGTTCAGGTTCCGCTCTATCTCGGGGGCCACGGTGGCGACGATCAGCTTGGCACCGCGGCGCTGCGCCATTTCGACGGCTTCCTGATAGGCGTGATATTCGAACTTCACGTGGCGGAGATTGACCGGGCAGAGGATGAGCTTGGTTTCACGGGGCATCACGGGCCTTTCTGCAACTTGGCGTGACAAGGTTGCATGGCCCTAGATGATTCGCAAAATCGGCGCGGCACATGACCGGCGCTCCGGTGCCTGGAAGCGGCAGCATTCGCCCCGGGCGAAACACCGCCTGCAGCCAGGAATTTCAAAAAGGTCATTTATTGTGCGAATGCGCCAACAATTGTGCATAATTCCGGGGTGATCCGGTGCCGCGCGCATGAAACAGGCGTACCCCGTGACGATCGGACTAATCTGAGGCGTCCTCGAAAGAGGTTGGGGGCCAATAATGAACGAAACGACGACTTTCGACGAGATGTGGGGACATGACGGGTCACTGCGCCCGGCTTACCGCAAGTTTCACGACTGGTTTGGGGATGAGGATCCGGCGCGCCTGCGCGCCAAGCAACGCGAGGCCGAAGAGCTTTTTCGCCTGACGGGCATCACCTTCAATGTCTATGGGCGGGCCGAAGCCGAGGAGCGCCTGATCCCCTTCGACATCATCCCGCGCATCATATCGGGATCCGAATGGCTCAAGCTGTCGCGCGGGATCGAACAGCGGGTGCGCGCGATCAACGCTTTCCTGCACGACATCTATCATGGGCAGGAGATCATCAAGGCCGGGCGCATCCCCGAGGACATGATCAGCCGCAATGACGCTTTCGTGCCGCAGATGATCGGCGTCAGCCCTCCGGGCGGGGTCTATACGCATATCGTCGGCATCGATCTGGTCTGTACCGGGGCCGGGGAATTCTATGTGCTCGAAGACAACGCCCGCACGCCGTCGGGTGTCAGCTACATGCTGGAAAACCGCGAGACCATGCTGCAGATGTTCCCCGAGCTGTTCAGCCAGAACCGGGTTCAGCCGGTGCAGAATTATCCCACCGATCTGCGCCGGTCGCTGGCGGCCTGCGCGCCCTCGGGTGGCGGGGACGCACCCGTCGTGGCGGTACTGACCCCCGGGATCTACAACTCGGCCTATTTCGAACATGCGTTCCTCGCCGATCAGATGGGGGTCGAACTGGTCGAAGGGCATGATCTGCGGGTGGTGGACGGGCGTGTCGCGATGCGCACCACACGCGGCTACAAGCCCGTCGATGTGCTCTATCGCCGGGTCGATGACGATTTTCTCGATCCGCTCAACTTCAATCCCGAAAGTCAGCTTGGCGTGCCGGGAATCATGGATGTCTACCGCGCCGGCGGAATCACCATCGCCAACGCACCCGGCACCGGCATCGCCGATGACAAGGCGGTCTATTCCTACATGCCCGAGATCGTCGAGTTCTATACCGGCGAACGCCCCCTTCTTCAGAACGTGCCGACATGGCGCTGTTCGGATCCCGACCAACTGGCGCATGTGCTGGACAATCTTTCGGATCTGGTGGTCAAGGAAGTGCATGGCTCGGGTGGTTACGGCATGCTGATCGGGCCGACCGCGACCCGCAAGGAGATCGCCGCCTTCCGCAAGAAACTGATGGCGCGGCCCGGCAATTACATCGCGCAGCCGACCCTCAGCCTGTCCACCGTGCCGATCTTCTCGCGCACCGGGCTGGTGCCGCGGCATGTCGATCTGCGGCCCTTCGTGCTGGTCAGTCCCGAGGGGATCAAGATCACGCCCGGCGGCCTGACGCGCGTTGCGCTCAAGAAAGGATCACTGGTGGTGAACTCGTCCCAGGGCGGCGGCACCAAGGACACCTGGGTGCTGGAGGACTGACGCGCGATGCTTGGAAAAACCGCAAACGGGCTGTTCTGGATGTATCGCTATCTGGAAAGGGCCGAAAATACCGCCCGCCTGATCGAAACAGGACAGCGCATTGCGCTGACGCGCCTGACCGATGGCGATGGCGAATGGGTCTCTGTGCTGCAATCTGCCGGCGCGCTGGATGCGTTTCGGGCCGAGAACGACAGTGTCACCAAGGAGGCCGCGATCGACTGGCTGTTGCGGTCGCGCTCCAACGCCTCCTCGGTGCTGTCCTGCATCGAAGCCGCGCGGCAGAACGCCCGCATGGTGCGCACCGCCCTGACCGGCGAGGTCTGGGAGGCCGTGAACGCCACTTACATGAAAAGCCGCGAGGTTCTGGCGCGCAAGGTGTCGGAACGCGATCTGCCTGCCGTTCTGGGCGCGATCCGGCAGCAGACGGCGCTGGTACGGGGGATGACGCATGGCACGATGTTGCGCAACGAGATCTACGATTTCGCCCGGATCGGCACCTTTCTGGAACGCGCCGACAACACCGCGCGCATCCTCGACGTGAAGTATTACGTGCTGCTGCCATCGGCCAGCGCGGTGGGCACGTCACTGGACAATGTGCAGTGGGAGACGATCCTGCGCTCGGTCTCGGCGCGGGGCGGCTTCCGGATGGAATACGGTGCCGGCGGCGGCCCCAGGGAGATCACCGAATTCCTGGTACTCGACCGGCGGATGCCGCGGAGCCTGGCGTTCTGCGTGGGCAAGCTGCGCGACAATCTGCGCTATCTGCACAAGGGCAAACGGACGCCCCTGCCGTCGCTCAAGCAGGTCGATCAGCTGGAACGGCTTTATCTGTCACATGACATCGGGGCGGTGTTCGAATTCGGGCTGCATGAATGCATTCAGCAAATCCTGGATCATCTGGGGCAGATCGCCCGACAGATCGAAATCGACTTCCGGTTCTACGAATGAGCGGCTCCATGCGCCTGAAAATCCGCCACGCCACCCGCTACCGCTTCGAGACGCCAGTGAAATACGGGCTGCAGCAATTGCGCAAGACCCCGAAATCCACGCCGCAGCAATCGATCCGGTCATGGCGCACCAAGGTCGAGAACGGCCGCAAGGAGCTCAGCTTCGAGGATTATCATCACAACACCACCGAACTGATCAGCTTTGTACCCGGCGCCACCGAACTCAGCGTCATCAGCGAGGGCGATATCGATGTGACGGATACCGGCGGGATCGTAGGCCCCCATCGCGGGCCTGCGCCCTTGTGGCTCTATCTGCGCGACACGGCCCATACGCGGATCAAAACCGGGGTGCGCGGCCTTTTGCGCAGCATCGGCGCGACGCCCGATCTTGAGGGGATGCATCGGCTGTCCGCCGGTATCCGCGAAGCCGTGGCCTATGAGATCGGCGCCTCCGAGCCGAACTGGAGCGCCGAGGACGCCATCGCCGCAGGGCGCGGCGTCTGTCAGGATCACACCCATATCTTCCTCGCCTGCGCACGCGAAATGCAGGTGCCGGCACGTTACGTGTCAGGATATCTGATGCTGGACGACACCACCGCACAGGACGCCATGCATGCCTGGGCCGAGGCCCATGTGGACGGTCTTGGCTGGGTCGGCTTTGATGTGTCCAACGGAATTTCGCCGGATACGCGCTATGTGCGTGTCGCAACCGGGCTGGACTATGCCGAGGCCTCTCCGGTATCGGGAACACGGATCGGCGGCACGGGCGAAACTCTCGAGGTGCAGATCGACGTGGCACAGCAGTAAAGGCCCTGTGGATGACATATTGCGTGGGAATGGTTCTGGATCGCGGACTGGTGTTCATGTCAGACACCCGGACGAATGCCGGGCTCGACAATATTTCGACCTTTCGCAAGATGACGGTCTGGGAACAGCCGGGCGAGCGGGTCATCACACTGATGGCCGCGGGCAACCTTGCTACGACACAGGCCGTGGTCAGCCTGCTGGATGAACGCAGCAAATCGCCGGAACATCGCGAGCCGTCGCTTCTGGCGGTGCCCTCGATGTTTCAGGCCGCCCGCATGGTGGCGGAGACCCTGCGCGAGGTGATCGATCAGCATGGCGATGGCGGCCTGCGGTCGGACAGCACGTTTCACGCCACGCTGGTCATTGGCGGGCAGATCGCCGGAAGCCCCCCGCGCCTGTTCATGATCTATCCCGAAGGCAATTTCATCGAATCCGGGCAGGACACGCCGTTTTTCCAGATCGGCGAGACCAAATATGGCCGGCCGATCCTCGTGCGTGCCTATGACCCCGCGATGAGCTTCGAGGCGGCGATGAAACTGCTTGTCGTGAGCTTCGATTCCACGCTCAAGGCCAATCTGACCGTTGGGCCACCCTTCGATTTCCATTTCTACGAGGCCGACAGCCTGCGTGTCGGACATCGGGGGCGGATCGAACCCGAAGACCCCTATTTTCAACAGGTCTCGAAGGGCTGGGGCGATGCCCTGAAAGAGGCGCTGGAGATCCTGCCGGACTACCGTTTCGGCGAGTGAGGTGGATCGGCCCGGCTGGCCGGGCTCAATGCGCCTCGGCCCAGTTGGCGCCCTGTCCTGCATCCACAACCAGTGGCACGTCGATCTTGACCGCCGGGTCGGCGGCAGCTTCCATCACCTCGCGCGCGGTCGCGATAAGGGCATCTGCGGCGCCGGCCTCGACTTCAAAGATCAATTCGTCATGCACCTGCAAAAGCATCTTCGCGGGCATCCCCTCGATTGCGGCGGGCATGCGGATCATCGCGCGGCGGATGATGTCGGCGGCCGTGCCCTGAATGGGCGCGTTGATCGCGGCACGGCGGGCGAAACCCGCGCGCGGCCCCTTGGCTGAAATCTCGGGCGTGTGGATCTTGCGCCCGAACAGGGTCTGAACGAACCCATGCTCCTTCGCGAAGTCGACGGTCTTGTCCATGTAGGTCTTGATGCCAGGGAATCTTTCGAAATAGCGGTCGATGAAGCCCTGCGCCTCGCCGCGCGGAATGCGCAGGTTGCGCGCAAGGCCAAAGCCGGAAATCCCGTAGATCACCCCGAAATTGATCGCCTTGGCCTGCCGCCGAATCTCGGGGGTCATCTCGTCGAGCGGCACATCGAACATCTCGGATGCGGTCATGGCGTGAATATCCTGCCCGTCACGGAACGCCTGTCGGAGCGCGTCGATATCGGCGATATGGGCAAGGATGCGCAGCTCGATCTGGCTGTAGTCGAGGCTGACCAGAAAATTGCCCGGCTCGGCCACGAAGGCCTCGCGGATGCGGCGGCCTTCCTCGCTGCGCACGGGGATGTTCTGCAGGTTGGGATCGGTCGAGGCCAGCCGCCCGGTGGTGGCACCGGTCTGCACATAGGATGTGTGCACCCGGCCCGTATCCGGATCGATGTGATCCTGCAGCGCATCAGTATAAGTCGACTTGAGCTTGCTCAGCGCGCGCCAGTCCAGCACGCGGGCAGGCAGATCATGTTCGGTCGCCAGATCCTCGAGCACATCGGCGCCGGTGGCATAGGCGCCGGTCTTGCCGCGCTTGCCGCCATCCAGCCCCATCTCGTCGAACAGAATCTCTCCCAATTGCTTGGGGGAGCCGACATTGAACTTGCGACCTGCCAACTCGTGGATCTCTTCCTCGAGCTGCGCCATTTTCTGGGCGAACTTGCCGGACATGCGCGACAGCGTCTCGCGGTCCACCTTGATCCCGTTCCGCTCCATCTGTGCCAGCACCGGAGACAGAGGGCGTTCCAGCGTTTCATAGACGGTGGTCACCTTCTCGCGGTGCAGCTGCGGCTTGAAGACATGCCACAGGCGCAGGGTGATATCGGCATCCTCGGCGGCGTATTTCACGGCATCGGCGATGGGCACACGGTCGAATGTGACGGCGGATTTCCCCGTGCCCAGAAGATCCTTGATCGGGATCGGCTGGTGGCTGAGATACCGCTCGCTCAGCGTGTCCATGCCATGTCCGTGAATCCCCGCATTGAGCGCATAGGACATCAGCATCGTGTCATCGAAGGGCGCGACCCTGATGCCATGACGCGCGAAAATCTTCGCGTCGTATTTCATGTTCTGCCCGATCTTGAGGATCGCATCGTCCTCGAGCACGGGCTTGAGCGCCCCAAGAACGGCGTCCAGATCAAGCTGCCCCTCGGCCAGCGCATCGCTGCTGAACAGATCCCCCGACGCACCCTCGGTATGGCGCAGCGGGATATAGCACGCCTGCCCCGGATCGACCGCCAGAGATATCCCCACAAGCGCCGCCTGCATCTCGTTGAGCGAGGTGGTCTCGGTATCGACCGCCACAAGGCCCCGCGCCTGGATGTGAGCAATCCATGCCTCGAGCGCCTCCATGTCGCGGACATGCTCATAGCTGTCGGGGTCGATGGCGGGCCAGTCTGGGGCGGCGTCGCCCTCGGTCGGATTGGCACCCGCCGGGTTGGTGTCGGGGATCACCGGCGGCTCTGCGCCAAGGCTGTCGGCGATGCGCTTGGACAGGGTGCGAAACTCCATTTCCGCCAGAAAAGCCAGCAGCGTATCGGGGTCGGGATCACGCAGCTCGAGATCGTCCAGCGTGAAATCCAGCGGCGTCTCGCAATCCAGCTGCACCAGCTTCTTGCTCAGCTCGATCTGCGCGCGATGCTCGATCAGGGTCTGGCGGCGCTTGGGCTGGGGAATTTCCTCGGCGCGGTCAAGAAGCTCTTCAAGACTGCCGAATTCATTGATCAGCAAGGCGGCGGTCTTGATGCCGATGCCGGGCGCGCCGGGCACGTTGTCGACGCTGTCACCGGCCAGCGCCTGCACATCCACCACACGATCCGGGCCGACACCGAATTTCTCTTCCACACCCTCGGAATCGATCCTGCGGTTCTTCATGGCGTCGAACATTTCGACCCCGTCGCCCACCAGCTGCATCAGGTCCTTGTCCGACGAGATGATCGTCACGCGCCCGCCCAGATCACGGGCCTGACAGGCCAGCGTGGCGATGATGTCATCGGCCTCATAGCCCTCGATTTCCTTGCAGGCGATGTTGAAGGCTTCGGTGGCGCGGCGGGTCAGCGGGATCTGAGGGCGCAGATCCTCGGGCATGGCCTCGCGGTTGGCCTTGTAGAGATCATAAAGATCGTTGCGGAAGGTGTGGCTGCCCTTGTCGAAGATCACCGCGATATGGGTCGGCGCATCGGCGCTGGCGCTGTTGCCGTCGATATAACGCTGCAGCATGTTGCAAAACCCCGATACCGCACCGATCGGCAGACCATCGGATTTGCGCGTCAGCGGTGGCAGCGCGTGGTAGGCGCGAAAGATGAAGGCCGATCCGTCGATCAGGTGAAGGTGACAGCCCTTGCCGAATGAATTGCCCATGATCGCCCCCTTGCGAATTGCCGATGACCTGCGATGCGGTATTGCCACGAACCGCCGCGCGCTTCCAGCGGGAAGGACAGGATGGGGGCCCTGCCCCCGACGTCGAAATCCCCCAAGAGGGATTTCAACGCCTCCCCCGGGATATTTTCAGCCAGAAGAAACAGGGGCTCAGGCGCAGGCCGGCGCGGGCTCGGACCGTTCGAGCGCGATCAAGGCGTCGATCCGGGCATCCGGGATCGCCCCAAGCGAGGCGGTGCGCCCGATCACCAGAGCGGGCGTGCCGAAAAAACCGAAGCGCCGGGCAAGATCGGCCGTGATGGCAAGCTGACGCGTGACGCCGGGATGATCCATGTCGGCGATCAGCGTGTCGGGATCGATGCCTTCGTCCTGCGCCAACCGGCGCAGAAAGGCGGGGTTGGGCACGAAAGAGCTGTCCATCAGCCTTGTGTGGAACGCCGCATAGGCACCCTGCCGACGCGCGGCCAAGGCGGCGCGGGCAGCCTGCATCGAGGCGGGGCCGAGCAGAGGCAGTTCGTGCCAGGTGAGCGAAACGCCACGCGTTTGCGCCAGATCGGCAAGCCGCGGGCTGAGGCGGCGGCAGAACGTGCAGCGGTAATCCGAGAAATACGCCAGGGGGATGTCACCGGGCGCGCGGGCTTCGGTGTAAAGAAGCTCGCAGGTCGAGAGGCCGGACCACGCGCTGTCGGTCCGCTGGCTGTCCTCGATGCCGACAAGCGCTGCGGGTGCTGAGGGCGATCCGGCAATCCGGCGAAACCCCGGTAGATCGGGGATCGGCTCGAAGGCGAAGGACGGCGCGAGCAGACCCGAGAGCCGGGGCCAGGCGGCAAAGCCAAGCCCGGTCAGCCCGAGCGCCGCGGCGCCGGACATCAGAAGATCGCGGCGGTCAGGCAGCGGGGACCTGACCTTCGAAATCGCGGTGGATGAACTTGCAATCGCAATAGGGGCATTCGACGAAGCCCTTGTCGCGGGGAATGGACAGCCAGACACGCGGATGTCCCAACGCGCCTTCGCCGCCATCACAGGCGATGCGATAGCTGTCGACGATCCGGGTTTCAGGTGCCTGCGTGACCATCTGGCGTTTCCTTTTGCCTGCAATTCCACTACGTGCGGAATATGAGCGATCCGAACGACAGGGGCAAGGGCAGCCATGGGCGAGAACGCCATCGAAATCCGAGGTCTTGAAAAAACCTATGCCGCCGGCAAGGGCAGTCCGGCCAAACCGGCCCTGCGGGGCGTCGACCTGGAGATCCCGACAGGCTCGGTCTTTGGCCTGCTGGGGCCGAACGGCGCGGGCAAATCGACCCTCATCAACATTCTTGCCGGGCTTGTCGTCAAGACCGCGGGGCAGGTCACGATCTGGGGCTTCGATCAGGATGTGAACCCGCGCCAGAGCCGCGCGTCGATCGGGGTGATGCCCCAGGAGCTGAACCTTGATCCGTTCTTCTCGCCGCGCGCCGCACTCGAGGTGCAGGCGGGGCTTTACGGCGTGCCCAAGTCACAACGGCGCAGCGACGAGATCCTTGCGCTGGTGGGGCTGGAAGACAAGGCCGAGGCCTATGCAAGGACCCTGTCGGGGGGCATGCGGCGGCGGCTGCTTCTGGCCAAGGCATTGGTGCACAACCCGCATGTTCTTGTGCTGGACGAACCGACGGCGGGCGTCGATATCGAGTTGCGCCAGATGCTCTGGACAAATGTGAGGCGGCTCAATGAGCAGGGGATGACCGTGATCCTGACCACCCACTACCTGGAAGAGGCCGAAGAGATGTGCGACGAGATCGCGATCATCAATGCCGGTCAGGTGGTGGCGCGCGACAGCACCGCCAACCTGCTCGACCGGCTCGATTCCAAAACGATGATCATCCATCCCGAGACCGAGGTCACCACCTTGCCCAAGGCGCCGGGGATCGAGGTGGAGCGTCGCGCCGACGGATCGCTTGCGCTCAGCTACCAGTCGCACCAGACCCCGGCCGAGGCCGTGCTCGAAGCAGTGCGCAATGCCGGTATCCACATTCGCGACGTCAAGACCGAGCAGGCCGATCTGCAGGACGTGTTCCTGGAACTCACCCGGTCGAGATAGTTTGGATGACGCAGGGATTACAGACTGAGGCCGTCTTGCAACCGTATCGGACAAGACGCCGACTTCAGCGTCCGGGCGCAGGCGTCACAAGCAAGCGGCGCGAAGGGTGCCTGCGCAGTGGTCATTCAGAGCGGACCTTCAATCTCTGAAAACACAGGTAAATTGTCCCAGAACTTGTCGTAATATCTGGAAATGTGAGAGACCCGCCCGTCGAACTCTGGGGCAAGCAACCGTTGCAGATAAATGAAGCGATTACCCAATTCCAATGTCTGCCTTGCAAAGCCAAGAAGTGCATCGATCGTCAAATCGTCCATATCAAAGAAGGGATGCGCGCTTATCGCCCTTTCCCTATCCCTACTGCCGGTGTTCAAATGAGCATATTGCTCTGTCCGAAGAACCCGTATCTGGCTCTGGGTTGGCGAAGCGCTTATTCTATCAACCTCAGCAGACAGATTTTCGAAATACCCGGAAAACTCTTGCGCATCGCGCTCGATACCGCTGTCGATGAAGAACGCCCTGTGTCTGCTTATTATTTCATTTTAGGCCCTCTCAGCATATTGCTTCGCAGCGGGAATAGACTGAGCATCAGCGCTTGTGTCCCAGTGGCGACTACAAAAGAGAACCAGTCCCGTCTGGACGCTTCGAATACAAAGATCCATAGCATGTCCAGCGTAGCTATTATTGAATTTCGCTGTGCGATCAGCATCATTCACAATCCCTGCCAGAAAAGAATACAAAGCAAAACCGTAGTCTTGCTGCCGGTGAATGCGGTTAACTATGTCATCGAATTTTGTCAGATCGGCATTGAGCACGAAACCCTCCCTCGTCATCAGGACCCCGATACTCGGGACGATAACTCAATCGTGAGCCGCGAGCGATTTGACCTTCGGGTGCTGGTGCAACATCTGAAATAAGGTTCAAACAGATGCCTCAACCCACCTTCCGATCTGTCATCGCCGCTTCGATCCGTTCAAGCCGGCGCAGCACCTCATCGCGGTAGGTGTCGGTTTTTGCGGCGTCTTCCTGATGATGCGCGTCCTGCATCGAATTCACGATAAGACCGACGACAAGGTTCACCACCGCGAAGGTGGTCACAAGGATGAAGGGCACGAAGAACATCCAGGCCTGGGGATAGACCTCCATCACCGGGCGCACGATGCCCATGGACCACGATTCCAGCGTCATGATCTGGAACAGCGAATATGCCGATAGACCAAGCGTCCCGAACCAGTCGGGGAAGGTGGCCCCGAACAGCTTCGTGGCCATCACCGACGCGATATAGAAGATGATGCCCATCAGCAGGAACACCGATCCCATGCCGGGCAGCGCCGCCATCAGCCCCTCGACCACACGGCGCAACGAGGGCGTGACCGACAACACCCGCAACAGACGCAGGATACGCAGCGCCCGCAGCACACTGAGCCCCTGACCGCTCGGGATCAGCGAGATCGCGACGATCACGAAATCGAAGATGTTCCAGCCGCTTCGGAAGAACGCGATCGGGCCGCGGGCAAAGAGCTTGGCGGCGATCTCGATCACGAAGATGCTCAGGCAGATCGTATCCAGCACGATGATCAGCGGACCAGCCGCCTGCATGATGACAGGCGAGGTTTCCATGCCGAGAATGACCGCATTGAACAGGATCACCCCGAGGATGAAATTCTGCACCGCGCGCCGGTCGATGAAGGTGCCGACCTTTTGTCTGACTGTCATGGCTGAGATACCCACCTGTCCGCGTTTGCGCAGGATATGGGGCAGCCCGTGACCACCTGCAAGCCGCAAGACACCATCATGTTTCGGCAAATTCGCTGCGGGCATAGCCCTGCAGATAAAGCAGCGCGCTCAGGTCGCCGTGATTGATCCGGATATCGCACTCAGCCGCCACCGACGGCTTGGCATGCAGCGCGACACCCGTACCTGCAAGGCCCAGCATTCCCAGATCGTTCGCCCCATCGCCAACCGCAATCACATCGGCCGCAGACAGGCCAAGCCGCGCGGTGATGTCCTGCAGCGCCTGCACCTTGGCTTCGCGGCCAAGGATGGGCCGGGCCACATCTCCGGTGAGCAGGCCATCCGCGATCAGCAAAGTATTGGCGTGATTCTCGTGAAAGCCCAGATCGGCGGCCACCTTGGCGGTGAAGGCGGTGAACCCGCCCGACACAAGGGCGCAATGCGCGCCGTGCGCCCGCATCGTCGCCACAAGCGCGCGCCCCCCCGGCATATAGGTGATCCGCTCTGCCAGAACCCTGTCGATCACATCGGCCTGCAACCCCTCGAGCAGTGCGACACGCTCCAGCAACGCGCCTTCGAAATCCAGCTCGCCATTCATCGCGCGGGCGGTGATCTCTTTGACATGGGCGCCGACACCGGCCATGTCGGCCAGCTCGTCGATGCATTCCTGCTGGATCATGGTGCTGTCCATATCCGCCAGCAGCATCGCCTTGCGGCGGGTTTCGGCGGGCTGAACCACCAGATCGACGCGTTGCGTTTGCAGATCAGCCCAGACGTCCCAGCGATTGCCGGGGGTTTCCGCCACGGCGAATTCCGCCGCCTCATCGGGCGAGAGCCACTGTGCGTCGCCGCCGCCCCATGCATTGCGCAACGCATCGACAAGGGCAGGATCGAGCGCGCCTGCCGGCGCAATCAGGGTGACGATGAACATGGAAACCTCGGCGTTGCTGTGCGCCTGTGCCATAGCGCAGCTTTGGCGCAGGTTCTAGGGTCGAGGCGCACGCCCCGGATCCCGATCATGCGACAGACCGGCCAAGGCGCATATAAGCCGCTTCCGCCGCCGCCAGCGCCCCTTCGAGAAAGCCGCCCTCGTCCGGCGATGTCTCGGTCCCGGCAAAGATCAGTCGCGCGGTCGGCGCTATTGCCCGGTAGGTCGGATGACCGGCGGGCGGGGTCCGGTCGGCCTGCGTGGCGGTGGCGGGATCTGTGCTCCAGTCCTTGACGATCACATCACGCGGCGTGGCGGCATCCGGCCCGAAAAGGCGTGCAAGCTGCGCCAATGCCGCCTCCTGAAAGCCGGGGTGGCCCGCAGCGCCGGGAAGGGCAAAACCGAACAGCGCGCCCTCGCCGCCCTCGGCCAGCGAGGCGTCGTGAATTTCCGCCAGCGGCCCGCGATGGGACATCGCATCGCCGTTCAGCCCGGTGTCGCGCCAGAAGGCGGTGGGATATGTGGCAACCAGCTTGGCATGGCCCGCCATCCATGTCGGCGCATCGGGCACCGCAACGCCAAGCCCGCCCACAAGACGGGGTGGCAAGGCCAGTACGACGCGCTCGGCGCGGATCTCTGCGCTGTCACAGATCAAGGTCACGCCCGCTGCATCCTCGGTCACGCGGCGCACCGCCTGCCCCAGCACCAGCCGGTCGCCCAGTTGCCGCGCCAGGGCATCGGTCACCCGCGCCAGCCCGCCTTCGATGCGCAGCGCGCCGCCCATCGTGGCGAAATCCAGATCGCGCCGAATGGTCCCGTCGCCTGCTTCGAACACGAGGCGCCCCTGCGCATATTGTGGAAAACAGCGCAGGCCCAATCGCTCGACAAGTGCCAGCATTCGGCGGTTATGCGGCCAGATCCAGGCCGGGCCAAGATCATATCCGCGCCAAGACAGAACCCGGCCACCGGCGCGGTCGCGCGCCTCGAGCACGGTCACATCCCGCCCCTCGGCCTGCAGACTGGCCGCCACAGCAAGGCCCGAAAGCCCCGCGCCGACGATACAGATCCCGGTTTCAGACATCACGCCAAATGCTCCATCACGCCGGACCAATCGGGCGCCGGCCCGATGATGTCAAGCGTCACGCAGGCAACAGCCGCGCATCCGAGAACGACAGCAGCTTGCGGCTTTTCTCGTCCCACAGGTGCAAGCGCGCGCAACCAAGGCTGTCGCGCAACGTCAGACGTTGGGTATGGGCCAGAATGTCATGATCGCGCAGCACTTCGCTCAGCCTGTAGAACGGAATGCGGCTGGCAAGGTGATGCACGTGGTGCATCCCGATATTGGCAGTCATCCAGCGCAGGACACCGGGCAGGTCATAGAACGAACTGCCATGCAGCGCGGCTTCCTGCACGTTCCAATCCGCCTCCTGATCCCAGATCGTGTCTTCGAACTGGTGCTGCACGAAGAACAGCCACATCCCGGCCATTGCCGCCAGCAGCGTTGTCGGCAGGTAGATGAACAGGATCACCTGCCAACCGCCCAACCAAAACAGTCCCGTCAGCAGCACCGCAATCGACAGGTTCGTGCCCATCGCACTGATCCAATATTTTCGGCCCGACCGCATGAGGCCGACCGGAAGCCGGTTGTGCAGGAAGAACATGAAGAACGGGACGATGCCGAACAAAAAGACGGGATTTCGTACAATACGATACCCCAACCGCCCGAAAAAGCCCTTGGCCCGGTATTCCTGCACCGTCAGGGTCGGCACGTCACCGATCCCGCGACGGTCCAGATTGCCCGTTGACGAATGATGGATGGCATGGGTCCGGCGCCATGTTTCGTAAGGCGTCAGCGTCAGAACGCCGATCACGCGGCCCACCCAGTCGCCCACCTGTCGGTTCTTGAGAAAAGAGCCATGCCCGCAATCGTGCTGGATCATGAACAGCCGCATCAGGAAACCGGCATTCAAAACCGCAAACGCCAATGCAAGCCACGGGCTGATCTGGAGGGACCACCATGCCAAAGCCCACAGGGCAAGGAACGGCAGGATCGTGACGCTGAGTTCAAACACACTACGAGAGAGGATCGGTTCGCGATACTTGGCGAGGATCCGGGTCCATTCAGAAGGTTGCAATCGAATGCCTTTTCTCAGGGATTGTCAGAAAGAAGGGAGAAGGTCGACGACCCGTCGCGTGGCACACGGCTCAGGCTTTCCCGGTGGATTTCTTGGCAGGCGGCTTGGGTTTCGCGGCATCCGAGTCAAGCTTGGCCTGCGCATCACGTTCAAGCCGCGCCTGGCGCAATTGCGCGGTCTTGCGGTCCTTGGTGGCGTTCTGTTCTTCGATGATCTCGTTGGCGGCGCGCGTGGTTTTTTCCATCGCGGTTTCTGCTCGGGGTTTCACCCCGCTAAACGGCCGTGGCTGTGACGGTTTCGTCATCGTTCAAGCTCCTGTTTGGCCAAAGATCAAGTCAAGGGCGCCGTCCGCACGGAGCCCATGTCCAAAGCGATGTCGGCAAATCTGTCGGGCGGTCCGGCTGCGGGAATGGTTGCTTTCGCTCATACGGCGGCCCACACAGGCAGGATCATGCTGCAACCGGTCCGGTTGTGGGTCTTGGCATCGGCTTTGCCTTCGTTCGGGAAAGCCACAAGGCGCGCTAGGCGGCCGCAGAATATGTCCATCATTCTTTCCGGGTTCACGTGTCAGTCGCTTGCCCCTGCGTCAAACAGGGGCGCAACGCAAACTCGAAAGACGGATCCTGTCGCATGCGCTTGTCGCGCCATGTAAGTCTTCCTTGGCTCCGACGCAATGACCAGACGTGCAATCATCCCTTTTGCACCACCGATCAACCTTGGTGATTTTCACGCAAAACACCGCTCCACCCGCCGGTTTCGTCCCATCCTCCCGTCGCGCATCCCCTTGTGCAAAAGGCAAACACCACCTGCCCGACCGCCTGAAGTTTCCGATGATGGACACGGGCGTCGCATTTTGTCACCGAAACGCCGCTCTGCGTCATTTCTGCTCTTGCACAGGTCGCGGCTTGGACATATTCCCGGCGGTGGGACACCCCTCCCCAACGAGGGGCGCTTATCTGGAAGGATAGCATCAATGGCTACGCAATACCCGGCAACGCGGCCGGCAAACCCGCGTTTTTCCTCTGGCCCCTGTGCCAAACCCCCCGCATTCGATCTTGCAAAACTGGCTGATGCTCCCTTGGGCCGCAGCCATCGCGCCGCCGTGGGCAAGGCCAAGCTGAAGGCCGCCATCGACGGCACCCGCGAGATCCTGGGCATCCCCGACGATTACCGCATCGGCATGGTGCCCGCCTCGGATACCGGCGCCGTGGAAATGGCCATGTGGACCATGCTGGGCGCCCGCAAGGTCGAGATGCTCGCCTGGGAAAGCTTCGGCGCAGGCTGGGTCACCGACGCGGTCAAACAGCTCAAGCTGGACGCCGTCGTCAAGGAAGCCCCCTATGGCGAGATCGTGGACCTGTCCACGGTCGATACCGACAATGATGTCGTGTTCACATGGAACGGCACCACCAGCGGCGCGCGCGTGCCCAATGGCGACTGGATCAAGTCCGACCGTGCGGGCCTCACGATCTGCGATGCCACCTCGGCGGCCTTCGCGCAGCACCTGCCCTGGGACAAGCTGGATGTGACCACCTTCTCCTGGCAGAAGGTTCTGGGCGGCGAGGCGGCGCATGGCATGATCGTGCTCAGCCCACGTGCCGTCGAACGCCTGGAAAGCTACACGCCGCCCTGGCCCCTGCCCAAGATCTTCCGCCTCACCAAGGGTGGCAAGCTGATCGAGGGGATTTTCGTCGGCGAGACGATCAACACTCCCTCCATGCTGGCGATCGAAGATTACCTTCTGGCGCTGGACTGGGCGCGCTCGGTGGGTGGGCTCGCAGGTCTGTGCGAGCGGGCCAACCAGAACCTCGCGGCGGTGCAGAGCTTCGTGGCGGAAAACGACTGGATCGCGTTCCTCGTCAACGACCCCGAATACCGCTCGAACACCAGCGTCTGCCTCAAGTTCACCGACGACCGGATCACCGATGGTGCGGCCTTTGCCAAGGCGGTGGTCAAACGTCTCGACGCCGAAGGCGTGGCATATGACATCGGCGCCTATCGCGACGCCCCTCCGGGCCTGCGCATCTGGTGCGGCGGCACGGTCGAGGCCACTGATGTGGCGGCCCTGATGCCTTGGATCAAATGGGCCTTCGAGGCCGAGATCGAGGCGCTGTCACAAGCGGCCTGATCCCCACAATCCTGCAAGAATACCGGGGCCCGCCGTGGCCCCGCCCCTCCCCCATTTCTCACAAGGACCACGAAAATGGCTCCCAAGGTACTCGTCTCCGACAAACTCTCTGAAACCGCCGTGCAGATCTTCCGTGATCGCGGCATCGACGTGGATTTCATGCCCGATCTGGGCAAGGACAAGGACAAGCTGCGCGAAGTGATCGGGCAGTATGACGGTCTCGCCATCCGCTCGGCCACCAAGGTGACCGACAAGATCCTCGAAGCCGCCGACAATCTCAAGGTGATCGGCCGCGCCGGGATCGGCACCGACAATATCGACAAGGACGCCGCGTCGAAAAAAGGCGTGATCGTCATGAACACGCCCTTCGGCAACATGATCACCACCGCCGAACATGCCATCGCCATGATGTTCGCCGTGGCCCGCCAGATCCCCGAGGCCAGCGCCTCCACTCAGGCCGGCAAATGGGAAAAATCCAAGTTCATGGGTGTCGAGTTGACCGGCAAGACGCTCGGCGTGATCGGCGCGGGCAATATCGGTGGCATCGTCTGCGACCGTGCCCGTGGTCTCAAGATGAAGGTGGTGGCCTATGACCCCTTCCTCGGTCAGGAAAAGGCCGACAAGATGGGTGTCGAAAAGGTCGAGCTGGACGAGCTGCTCAAGCGTGCCGACTTCATCACCCTGCATGTGCCGCTCACCGATCAGACCCGCAATATCCTGAGCCGCGAAAACCTTGAGAAGACCAAGAAGGGCGTGCGGATCATCAACTGTGCACGCGGCGGGCTGGTCGATGAGCAGGCGCTGGCCGATCTGCTGACCTCCGGCCATGTCGCCGGGGCGGGCTTTGATGTGTTCGCGGTGGAGCCGGCCACGGAAAACCCGCTGTTCGGCCTGCCCAACGTGGTCTGCACACCGCATCTGGGGGCGGCCACCACCGAGGCACAGGAAAACGTGGCGCTTCAGGTGGCCGAGCAGATGTCCGATTATCTTCTGACCGGTGCTGTCAGCAACGCGCTCAACATGCCCTCGGTCACCGCCGAAGAGGCCAAGGTCATGGGCCCGTGGATCAAGCTGTCGGATCATCTGGGCAATTTCATTGGCCAGATGACAGACGAGCCGATCAAGGCGATCAACATTCTCTATGACGGTGTCGTGTCCAACATGAACCTCGAGGCACTGACCTGCTCGGCCATTGCCGGGATCATGAAATCGGTCAATCCCGAGGTGAACATGGTCTCCGCCCCCGTGGTCGCCAAGGAACGCGGCGTCAAGATCAGCACCACCAAACAGGACAAGTCCGGCGCGTTCGAAGGCTATATCAAGCTGACGGTCGTGACCGACAAGCGCGAACGCTCCATCGGCGGCACGGTGTTCAGCGATGGCAAACCGCGTTTCATTCAGATCAAAGGCATCAATATCGACGCCGAGATCGGGCGCCACATGCTCTATACCACCAACAATGACGAGCCCGGCATCATCGGCACGCTCGGTCAGACGATGGGTGAAAACGGCGTGAACATCGCCAACTTCACCCTCGGCCGCTCGAATGCCGGCGGCGAGGCGATCGCGCTGCTCTATGTCGATGCCCCGATCGAACCCGCGGTCATCAAGAAGCTGGAAGCCACCGGCAAGTTCCAGCAGGTGCGCGCGCTGCAATTCGACGTGGCCTAACCGCTGTCACATTGACGCCCAAGCGGCCCGGTCATCATCGCGTGCCCGGGCCGTTTTTCTTTGCAGCGCCCCCTGCACCGCGTCATGCTGCGGGCATGACCCGACCGATCCATGTCATCCCCGATATTCACGGCCAGCGCGCCATGCTCGAAGACGCCTTGGCACGGATCGAGGCGGATGGCGGCGCGCGGGCGCGGGTGGTCTTTCTGGGCGATCTGGTGGATCGCGGCCCCGACAGTCGCGGGGTGATCGACCTGATCCTTGACGGGCTGGCGCGGGGGCGTGACTGGATCGTGCTCAGCGGCAATCACGATACTTATGTGACCCGGTTTCTCGATGATGGCGACGCCTTCACCAGCAAGGGCCACCCCGACTTGCCATGGATCGCGCCCCGCCTTGGCGGCGATACGACGCTGGCCAGTTACGGCATCGACACCGACGACCGCGCGCTGGCCGATATCCTGCACGATGCCCGTGCCGCCATTCCGCAGGCACATCGCGATTTTCTCGCCCGGTTGCCGCTCTGCCATCAGGAACCGGGGCTTCTTTTTGTTCATGCGGGCATCCGCCCCGGCGTGCCCCTGTCTCTGCAGACAGGCGAGGACATGATGTGGATTCGCGAGCCGTTCCTCAGCGATCCGCGCGATCATGGCCCGCTTGTCGTGCATGGCCACACCGCGCTTGACGCGCCATGCCATTACGGCAACCGCGTCAATCTGGATGGCGGCGCAGGCTGGGGCCGCCCGCTCTGTCCTGCGGTGTTCGAAGGGCGCGCGTGCTGGCTGCTGACAGACGCCGGTCGCGTGGCGTTGGTGCCCTGATCCGGCACCGCGACCGCGCGCCGCGTTAACCCCGTCGCGGCACCGATCCCGCACCGACGTTATACCGATGCGATACCGACGTTATACCGAACCCGTATTTTCCCGCCTTTTCCAAGCATTAACCCGATTCGCGGCCTATCCCCTCCGCATCATGTG
Organism: Roseovarius litoreus; assembly: GCF_900142765.1. Lineage (GTDB taxonomy): Bacteria > Pseudomonadota > Alphaproteobacteria > Rhodobacterales > Rhodobacteraceae > Roseovarius > Roseovarius litoreus. The sequence continues at coordinate 123,480 of NZ_FRCB01000009.1, read as the reverse complement.
ACGGCACGTCCGCATTGCACTCCGCCCCCCTGCCCCGCTACCTTGCGGCAACGCATGTCACAAAGGGACCACGCCATGACCGATATCGTTATTCTCGACGGCGCACGCACCGCCATCGGCACCTTCGGCGGCGCGCTCGCGGCCACACCTCCCGCCCAGCTTGGCGCCGCCGTCGCCACCGCAGCGATGCAGCGATCCGGTGTCGCACCCGAACAGATCGGCCATGTCGTTTTCGGCCATGTCATCAACACCGAATCCAAGGACATGTATCTCAGCCGGGTCGCCGCCATGACCGCAGGCATCCCCGACACCACACCCGCGATGAACGTCAACAGGCTCTGTGGGTCGGGCGCGCAAGCCATTGTTTCGGCAGTGCAATCCCTGATGCTGGGGGATGCCGATTTCGCCTTGGCGGGTGGCGCCGAAAGCATGAGCCGCTCGCCCTTTATCATTCCTGACCAGCGGTGGGGCGCCAAGATGGGGGATGTGCGCACGCTCGACATGATGCTGGGTGCTCTCAACTGCCCGTTCGGAACCGGGCATATGGGCATCACCGCCGAAAATGTCGCCGCCGAGCATCGCATCGACCGCGCCGCACAGGACGCCTTCGCTCTCGAAAGCCAGCGTCGCGCCGCCGCCGCCATGGAGGCCGGGTACTTCAAGGATCAGATCGTCCCGGTCGAGGTCAAGATCCGTCGCGACACCGCGTCTTTCGACACCGATGAGCACCCCAAGCCCACCACCGCCGAAGCCCTTGCCGGCTTGCGCCCCGCCTTCCAGAAGGACGGCACCGTGACCGCAGGAAACGCCAGCGGACTCAACGACGGGGCCGCCGCCATGATCATCGCCCGCGCCGACGCCGCCAAGGCGGCTGGCCTCTCGCCCAAGGCGCGTATTCTGGGCTATGCCCATGCCGGTGTGCGCCCCGATGTGATGGGCATCGGCCCAGTGCCCGCCGTGCAAAAACTGCTGCAAAAGACCGGACTTACGGCGGATGACTTCGATGTCATCGAATCCAACGAGGCCTTTGCGGCACAGGCGCTGGCCGTCAACAACGCGCTTGGGCTGGACCCTGCCCGGGTCAATCCCAATGGCGGAGCGATCGCACTTGGTCATCCGGTCGGCGCCACAGGCGCGATCATCACGATCAAGGCGCTTTACGAACTGCAAAGAACCGGGGGCAAGCGCGCGCTGGTAACCATGTGCATCGGTGGCGGACAGGGCATTGCATTGGCTTTCGAACGGCTCTGACGCGTTACCTTAAGGGGTTGTTCACTTTAATCGCGGAGTCTGACGGCATTCCCGGGACAGGGCTGTCGGAGGACAGGGCATGAGCCTTGCCAACAAACTTGCCGAAGAACGGCGCGCACGGCTGGCAGCCGAACGGTTGCTGGAACAAAAACAGGCGGAATTGCAGGCCGCAAACCGCAAGCTGGGAAAGCATGCGGAACGGCTGAACGACCAGATCGTCGAGACGCGGGCCGAGGTTGAAACCGTCAGAAATGAAAACCTGCGCGTCAAATCCGACCTGACCGCCGCCAAACAGAAGGTCGAAATCGCCGAACGGCGGCTTTGGCACTCGATCCAGACGATCCGTGACGGCTTTGCCTTTTTCGACGCCGACAGCCGGATGATCGCGGCCAATGATTCATGGCTGGCAGTGTTCGACGGGCTCGAAGCCGTCAAGCCCGGCATCAGCTATATCGAAATCCTGCAATTCCTGACCGAAGAGGGCATCGTCAACATCGGAAACACCCCGCCCGCCCAATGGCGCGAGCGGATGCTTGACCGCTGGCAGGGCAACGCCCCCGAACCCGAGGTGATCCGCCTCTGGAATGGCGCCTATATCAAGCTGATCGACGAACGCGGTCATGGCGGGGACGTGGTCAGCCTTGCGCTGGACATCACCGAAACGATCCTGCGCGAAAAGGAACTGCAAGATGCCCGCCGCCGTGCCGAGGCGGCAAATCATGCCAAATCCTCGTTTCTTGCCAACATGAGCCATGAGATCCGCACACCGATGAATGGCGTTGTGGGTATGGCCGAACTGCTCATGGATACCGACCTGACCGAGGAACAGACTCTTTACGCCAACACGATCCGCAAATCCGGCGAGGCGCTTCTGGTCATCATCAACGACGTTCTGGATTACTCCAAGATCGAAGCCGAGAAACTGCATCTGCACGAGGAACCTTTCGATCTCGAACGCACGGTGCATGAACTGGTGATGCTCTTGCAACCCAATGCGCGCGACAAGGGGCTGGAGCTTCTGGTGGATTACGACATGTTCCTGCCGACCCGGTTTCACGGCGATCCGGGGCGCATCCGGCAGGTTTTGACCAATCTGATCGGCAATGCGGTCAAATTCACCGAACAGGGTCATGTGCTTGTCCGCGTTGTCGGTATACCCGAAGCCGCGACCGAAACCCCTGACCATGCAGACGCCATCGCGCATCTGCGCATCACGGTCGAAGATACCGGCATCGGCATAGCGCCCGACAAACAGGCGCATATCTTCGGCGAATTCAATCAGGTCGAGGATGCCAAGAACCGCCGGTTCGAGGGCACTGGCTTGGGTCTTGCAATCTCGCGCAAGCTGATTGCGATGATGCAGGGCGATATATGGATCGACTCCGAAGAAGGGCGCGGCTCCACCTTCGGGATTTCGCTGAACCTGCCCGTGCACGAGCGTCTGGACCCCGACAAGCTCCGCCTGCCCGACAGCCTGCGCCGCGTCCTGATCGTGGATCCGCAGGAGGTCAGCCGCACGATCCTTGAAAAACAACTGGCGTCCATGGGCCTCGACGTGCGCGGTTGTTCAAGCGGTGCGCAGGCGCTTGAACTGGCCGGCGCGACCGATCTGATCCTGAGCGAGCATCACATGCCCGGCATGGACGGTATGGAGCTTGCCGAAGCCCTGCGCGAAGCCGGGCAGGATGTACCGATCGTCCTGCTCAGCCCCTTGGCAGGGGGCACCTATGTTGATCCCGCCAGACCCTTGCTGGCGGCAGTTCTTCAAAAGCCCGCAACCCGTAGCGATCTTCTTGCGGCCTTGCACAAGGCAGCCCCTCCGGAGCCTGCGCGCCCGATGCGCGTTCTTGCCGCCGAAGACAACCGGATCAACCGGCTGGTCTTTTCCTCCATGCTCAAGGATCTCAACATCGAGCTTCATTTTGCCGAAGATGGCCGACAGGCTGTCGATCTTTATGGTGAAGTCAGGCCCGATATCGTTTTCATGGACATCTCGATGCCCGGAATGGACGGGAAAGAGGCAACCGCCCATATCCGCGCCCTCGAAAAGAGCACCGGGCGCCATGTCCCGATCATCGCCATGACGGCCCATGCCCTTGGCAGCGACAAAACCGAGATCCTGTCGGCCGGACTGGACCACTACATGACCAAACCGCTGCGAAAGGATGCCATCATCGAACACATTCTCAAGGCTCGGCCAGAGCGTGCCCTGGATCCGTGCGCCGCGGTCTGCGCTCCTCCAGAGCAGCAAGCGGCCAGCGCCTGAAGCGTTTCGCGAAATGCAGGGCTCTGTTCAATCGTTGCGCGCGTTTCGCCTTTAGCTGATGCCTCAGGTTAAAGGCGAAACGCTTCAGTCGCTCTCGGCGCGCACGAATACGGGTTTGTCAGGCTCGGACATATCGGGCCGATAGCGATAGCCGCCGGTGTCGAACTCGGTCAGGGCCTCGGCATCGGTCAACCGGCGCTGGATGATATACCGCGCCATCGCCCCGCGCGCCCTTTTGGCGTAGAAGCTGACGATCTTGGGGCCACCCGGCTTGTCCTCCATGAACACCGGCGTCACCACCCGCAGCTTGAGCGCCTTGGGATCGACCGCGCCGAAATATTCCTGGCTGGCGCAATTGACCAGCACCTCGGCGCCGATCTGGTCCGCCTGTTCATTGAGGGCGCGGGAAATCTTGTCGCCCCAATATTCATAAAGCGTCTTGCCTTTGGCGGTGTTCAGGCGGCTGCCCATTTCCAGCCGGTAAGGCTCGATCGCGTCCAGAGGCCGAAGCAGGCCATAAAGGCCCGACAGAATGCGGAAATGATCCTGCGCCCAAGCCATTTCCTCAGGTTCCAGCGACGTCGCCTCAAGCCCCTGATACGTGTCACCGGCAAAGGCCAGCGCCGCGGGCTTTTCCGCCATCGAGCCGAATTCGCTGAACCTGTCCCGGTTCAGCTTGGCCAGGTTCTCGCTGATCTTCATCAGCTTTTGCAACGCATCCACCGAAAGGCCCTGCGCCACACCGGCCAGCTCATCCGCCTCGGCGCGAAACATCGGGCGTGTGGGGGTGATCCCCTCCACCGGGTCCATGTCCATCTTCTTGGCGGGGGAAACGACAACCAGCATGTGAAAAGTCCCTTGCTATGAGTTGAGCAGGATTTAGTCCGCCGTGTGCAGAACGTCCAGAAATGCCGGGCCAAACCTTTCGGCCCGCCGTTCGCCCAAGATGCGGGTCAGCTCGCCCAGATCACGCGGCCGGCTCGAAGCGACCCGCGCCAGAAGCGAGGCCGAACAACTCAGCGGCTTGTCGATGCCGCCCTCGCCGCGCGCAAGATCGGCCTGCACTTCGAGAAGCTGATCGTACAGCGACCCCGCCGCGCGCCCCGCCAGCTTGCGCCGCTTGGGGTGCAATGCCTCCGCCTCGCCATTGATGATCGACAGGAAGGCATCACCATAGCGTTCCAGTTTCTTGGCGCCGACGCCGCTGATCCGGGCCATCTGATCCAGCGTCACAGGGCGGGTCTCGGCCATTTCGATCAGGGTGCGATCGGCGAACACCACATAGGCAGGCACCTTGACGGCCTCGGCCAGCGCCCGGCGCTTGGCCTTGAGCGCCGACAGCAACGGCGCATCCTCGTCCGATACAAGCGCGCGCACCGCGGGGCGGTTCGATTTGGAAACCAGCGTGTCGCGGCGCAGGGTGATCGGCTGTTCATCGCGCAGGATCGGCCGCGCGGCCTCGGTCATGCGCAGCGCGCCATGACGCTCGGGGTCGGGACGCACCAGATCATGCCCCATCATTTGCCGGAACACACCCTGCCAGCCCCGCCTGTCGATGTCGCGCCCCACACCGAATGTGGGCAGCTGATCGTGACCCCTCTGGCGGACCTTGTCGGTCGCATTGCCTGTCAGGATATCGATCAGATGCCCCGCGCCGAACCGTTCATCGGTGCGCAATATGGCCGATAGCGCCTTGCGCACGGCCTCGGTTCCGTCGAACGTCTCAGGCGGCGTGTCGCAAAGATCGCAATTGCCACAGGCGGTCGCCTCTTCACCGAAATAGCGCAAGAGATTGGCACGGCGGCATTCCAAAGCCTCGGCCAGCCCCAGAAGCGCGTTCAGCCTGCCGTGATCCGCCATGCGGCGCTCCGGCGGGGCAAGCCCCTCGTCGATCTGGGATCGGCGCAGGCGGATGTCGTCGGGGCCGAACAAGGTCAGGGTTTCCGCTGGCGCCCCGTCGCGACCGGCGCGGCCGATTTCCTGATAATAAGCTTCGATCGACTTCGGCAGATCGGCATGTGCGACCCAACGGATATCGGGCTTGTCCACGCCCATCCCGAAGGCCACCGTTGCAACCACGATCAATCCGTCCTCGGTGTTGAACCGGGTCTCGACCTCGCGCCGGCCTTCGGGGTCCATGCCGCCGTGATAATGGCACGCGTTGTGGCCACTTTCGCACAAGGCCCTGGACAGGCTTTCGGTGCGGGCGCGCGTTCCGCAATAGATGATGCCGGACTGTCCCTTGCGCGCCGCGGCGAAATCCATGATCTGCCGGCGAGGGCTGTCCTTGGGGCTGAAGGCGAGGTGGATATTGGGCCGGTCGAAACCACGCAGGAAGGTTTGCGGCGGTTGACCATCAAACAGCTTTTCGACGATCTCGGCGCGGGTTTCGGCATCGGCCGTGGCGGTGAAGGCGGCCAGCGGCACGCCAAGCGCCCGTCGCAATTCCCCTATCCGCAGATAATCCGGCCTGAAATCATGGCCCCACTGGCTGACGCAATGGGCTTCGTCCACCGCGATCAGGCTGACACCGATGCGCCGCAACATGGTCATGGACGATCCGGCCGCAAGCCGTTCCGGCGCGATATAAAGAAGCTTGAGCCGCCCCTTGTCCAAAGCGTCCCAGACGGCAGATGTTTCCTCTTCGGTGTTGCCCGACGTCAGCGCCCCAGCTTCTACCCCGACCTCGCGCAGCGCGCGGACCTGATCCCGCATGAGCGCAATCAGCGGTGAAATCACCACCGTCACACCCTCGCGCATCAGAGCGGGCAGTTGGAAACAAAGGGATTTGCCACCACCCGTCGGCATGATGGCCAGCACGTTTTCGCCCTGTGCCACGGCATCGACGATGTCTTCCTGCCCGGGGCGGAACGCATCAAATCCAAAGATGTCGCGCAAAAGCGTGGTCGCGCCCGGCATGAAAGTCCTGTCTGTCTTTAACTCTGCTCTTGGCAGGACTTTTTCACACTCGGAATCGCGGAACAAGAGGCTGGTCAGTAAAAGGCCGCCGCATTGTTCATCAGGATGATGCGGATTGCATAGACCGCGATCAAGGCCACGAGGGGCGCCAGATCGATACCGGACATGGATGGCAGGATCCGCCGGATCGGGCCATAGATCGGCTCCAGGATGCGGTTGAGCATGTACCAGATCTGCGCCACGAATTGCTGATGCAGGTTCAGCACCTGGAAGTTTATCAGCCAGCTCATCACGACATGCGCAATGATGAAGAACCAAAGCACATCAAGCAGGAGCATGAGGATCTGAAACAGGGATTGCATGGGAGTGTCCTTCAACCGCGAAACGCCCAAGACCTAAGCGCGCCGGCGGCAAAGCGCAAGCCTGACGCCGGGTTGCGGTTGACGCCGCCGTGCCGCGGGCAGAAAACCCGCAAAGAAAGGAGCTTCAGATGTATCCAGCCCCGCGCCTGTTCTGGCAGATGTTCAAGCACCGCAAAGATCCGCCCCTCGCAGCGACCGGGGTTCATGTCTCGAGCCATATCTGCCTGCCTTGGGACATCGACATGTGGATGGAATTGAACAACGGTCGGACCCTGACCCTGTTCGATCTGGGGCGTATCCCCCTTGCACAGCGCATCGGGCTGATCGACGCGATCAAGCCGCAAGGCTGGGGGCTTGCTGTGGCGGGTGCATCCGTCAGGTATCGACGCCGAATTCGCATGTTCGAACGCATAACGATGCGATCGCGCGTGGTGTTCTGGGATGACCGTTTCGTTTATATCGAACAGTCTATGTGGAAACCCGATGGAGACTGCGCCAACCACATTCTTTTGCGGATCGCCGTGACCGGCAAGGCCGGGATCGTGCCGCCTGCAAGGGTCTTCGATGTCATGGGCCAAACGGCACCCGTGCCGGAAGCGCCCGAGTGGGTCAGTGCGTGGATCGCGGCCGAAGCGCAAAGACCCTGGCCGCCTGCGCAGGAATAGCTTGATAGAACCGCAAGGAGCCTGTCATATCTTGTCAAACAAGAGGCGAGCATGACCGGTATTTCAAAGCGTAAGCGTATCTGGGGTTGGTTCTTTTTCGATTGGGCAAGCCAGCCTTACCATACGCTGTTGATCACGTTCATCTTCGGCCCTTTCTTTGCCGCTACCGCCGCCGAATACTTCATGGCGTCCGGCCTTGACGAACAGGCCGCCGATGCCAGGGCCCAAAGCCTGTGGTCGCTATGCCTGACGATTACAGGGCTCATCATCGGCTTCGGTGCGCCCTTCATGGGGGCGCTTGCGGATACGACAGGCCGCCGGTTGCCATGGATCATCGGATTTTCGGTGCTTTATGTGATTGGGGCGACCGGGCTGTGGTGGACGCAGCCTGACGGATCGAACATGTGGCTGGCCCTGACCGCGTTCGGCATCGGCTTCATCGGGGCCGAATATGCACTGATCTTCATCAACTCGCAGTTACCCTCGCTTGGCTCCAAGGAAGAGGTAGGCGCCTTGTCGGGATCCGGGTTCGCCATCGGCTATGTGGGTGGCGTGCTGTCGTTGATCATCATGCTGTTGCTGTTCGTGGAACAACCCTCGGGCAAGACATTGATCGGGCTTGACCCGGCCTTTGGTCTCGATGCCACGCAGAAAGAAGGCACGCGCTTTGTAGGGCCTTTCGTGGCGATATGGTTCGTGATCTTCATGATCCCTTACTTTCTGTGGGTCAGGGATGTCGGACCTCCCGCACAGGGCAAAGGTGTCGGCGATGCGATGGCCCTGCTGGTCAAGTCGGTGAAGTCCCTGCGCCGCCGCATCAGCTTGTCGGCCTATCTGGGGTCATCGATGATGTATCGCGATGCGCTGAACGGGCTTTATGGGTTTGGCGGGACATATGCGGCTCTGGTTCTGAACTGGCCGCTCGTCTTCATCGGGATCTTCGGGATCATCGGCGCGATTGCTGCCGCCGTATTCAGTTGGATCGGGGGCAAGGCGGACCGCGCCTTTGGCCCCAAGCCGGTGATCATCGCATCGGTTTGGGCGCTGATCATGGTCTGTGTGATCGTGGTGGGCATGGACCGCGAGCAGCTTTTCGGGATAGCGCTGGCCGATGGATCAAGACTGCCCGACATCATCTTCTTCGGCTGCGGTGTTCTGATCGGCGGGTTTGGTGGTACTTTGCAGGCGGCAAGCCGGTCGCTGATGGTGCGCCACACCGACCCCAAGGCGCCGACCGAAAGCTTTGGACTTTATGGGCTGTCGGGTCGAGCCACCGCCTTTCTGGCGCCAGCCCTGATCGGAACCGTCACAGCCCTTAGCGAGAGTGCGCGCATCGGTGTTTCTCCGGTGATTGTTCTTTTCCTGATCGGTCTGGTGCTGCTACGGTGGGTTCAACCGAAGGGAGACAGTGAGACATGGATCGCTTCCTGAAACTGATGGCCTTGGGCCTGATCCTGGCCGGGTGCAACGCGACGCCACAGGACATCTCCGCACCGCGTCAGGTCGTCTCGACACAGAACATCCCCGCCGCGATGGTGGGCGTGCATGCCAAGCAGTTGTTCGGAAACGCGCCCGACGGGTCACGCCAGGCGGCCGAACCATTTGGCGGATATGCCAAGGGCTGTCTCGCCGGCGGTATGCAACTTGCCGAGACCGGGCCGACATGGCAGGCCATGAGGCTCAGCCGGAACCGCAACTGGGGACATCCAGAAACCATTGGTTTCATTCAGGATCTTTCCCGTTTCGCAGCGACGCAACCCGGCTGGAGCGGGCTTTATGTCGGCGATATCAGCCAGCCGCGGGGCGGGCCGATGTTGACGGGGCATCGCAGTCATCAGATCGGGATGGATGCGGATATCTGGATGAGGCCGGCGGATCGGTTGACGCTGAGCCGGGCGGAGCGGGAGAGCATTTCGTCGATCTCGATGCAGCGGGCGAACGGGGCCTATACCAACGGGGAATGGAGCCGGGCGCATCATGAGATCATCAAGGCCGCGGCGAAGGATCCGAGGACGGACCGGATCTTTGTTTTTCCGGGCGCCAAGGTGCGGATGTGCCAGGACGAGGCCGGCGACAAAAGCTGGCTGCGCAAGGTCCGTCCCTGGTGGGGGCATCACTACCATTTCCATGTGCGCCTGAAATGTCCTTCGAATTCAGCGTCTTGCGTAGAGCAGGAGGCGCCGCCGCCGGGGGATGGCTGCGCGGATGCGCAGGAATGGGTGAGCAATATCCTCAACCCGCCGCCGCCTGATCCGAACGCCCCCAAGCCGAAACCGCGCCGCGAGTTGACCATGGCGGACCTGCCGGGGCAATGCGTGGCGGTTTTGCAGGCAGACTGACCATATCCTGCGGAAAAATTCTCACGAGCTACCGCATTTTGTTTTGACACGCCGAAAATCTGTGGCAGGCTGGGGATAAGTTCAACAAAGCGAAAGGAGGTGGTCCAGTGTCTATAAAGGATTTGGAGCGAGGTGCCGGAACAGTTTGGGAGGGTGCGTCCTAGGGCAGTCCCTGGGGCGATGATCCCCCGAATTGGTGCGTCCTAACCGGGCCACCTTCGCTAGCCTTTAGGGGGCCGTTCCGGGATCGGAACGGCCCTTTGGGTTTGGTACGATCCGTACGAAACCACCCCGCGTTCAGGACGAAATTCGGACCCGAGGGGCGAATTTGTGTCCATCCCGTACACAACTGCCTGCGAAAGACCGCATGAAGATCACCGATACGATCACCATCGAGGACTGGGAACTGACCGAACAGTTCATCCGCGCCAGCGGGCCGGGGGGGCAGAATGTCAACAAGGTCTCGACGGCGGTGGAGTTGCGTTTCGAGGCGGAGCGCTCGCCGCATTTACCGGATGTTGTCAAACGGCGCTTACAACGGCTTGCAGGACGGCGCTGGACCAAGGAGGGCGCGATCATCATCCAGGTGGAGGAGACCCGATCTCAGGCCCGCAACCGCGAGATCGCCCGCGAACGGCTGGCCGAGCTGATCCGCAAGGCGTTGGTGGCGCCCAAGCGCCGGGTGGCCACAAGGCCGACACTGGGATCGAAGAAACGGCGGCTGAAGGCCAAGAAGGTACGCGGCGAGGTGAAGGCGATGCGCGGGAAGGTCGAGGGGGAGGATTGAGCCGGGTACCAAGGATTGGTATATTGGGTAGCGAAGGAGACAGGCCATGGCGCGCAACACCTCGGTCGTTTTGAGCGATCACTTTAACGATTTCATAACCCGTGCGGTGGAAAGTGGGCGCTATGCGTCGGCCAGCGACGTGGTGCGTGCAGGGTTGCGGATGTTGGAAATGGAAGAGGAAAAGCTGGAGCGGCTTCGGGCGGCGATCGCCGAGGGCGAGGCGAGCGGACCACCGGAAACCTTCGATTTCGATGAGTTTCTGGCGGAGATGCATGCCAAGCATCTTGCATGAAGGCGCTCGAACTTTCCCCAAAAGCGCGAAACGATCTGGAAGATATCTGGCTATATAGTTTTTCGGAGTGGGGCCGTGCGCAGGCCGATGCTTATGTTGCGTCCCTTCGGAGCGTGATCAAAGGCTTGCAGGATGGTCAGACGGTGTCACGTCGCGCAGATAATGCCAAGCCGGGTTATCGCCTGGCAGTGGCGGAACGTCATCTGGTGGTGTTCAGACAGACGCCGGACAAGATCATAGTTATCCGGGTGCTGCATCAGCGGATGGATGTGGATCGGTGGATTTGAAGTACCGCTCTGTGCGAATCGTCGGCGCCGAAGGTGTTGCATTTTTGACTCTACACATTCTCCCATTCTTTCTTATATGCTGCCCATAGAGATTGGAAAATCTCTGAATACAAAAATAGACTCCGTACCATTCGCCGTTTATCAAAGTTTATGGGCAACCATAACGCGAATGTACGGAGTCGATTTTTTTCATGGATCATCGATATGCGATATTGATTGATGGTGGTTTTTTCACAAGAAAACTGAAACAGCGCCTGAATAAAACGCCGGATGTAGACGACGTTTTACACGCGATCGATGAGCTGAAAGAAAATGAACTTCTTTCGGGATTTGAGTTACTTAGGACGTATTATTACGATGCGTATCCTGCATCGGGTAAAGTGAAGCACCCTGTGACAAAACAAACGGTAAATCTTGCAGAAACAGACGTATTTACGCGCAACAAAGCATTTCTCCAAAAATTGGAACTGCAGCCAAACATATCTTTGCGCGCCGGAGAGCTGTCGCCGAGAGGTTACAAACTCAACTATAGGGTTATGCACCAAGATGATCTGGCCAGTCGGCCTTTGGAAGAAAAAGACTTCATGCTCGACATAGAACAAAAGGGCGTTGATCTCAGGATCGGTCTGGATATTGCCCGATTGTCTTTACGCCAAATGGTTCGGACAATCGTTGTTGTAACTGGGGACAGCGACTTCATACCCGCTTTCAAATTCGCGCGCCGCGAGGGCGTGCGAGTCATACTCGCCCATATGGATCACGGTGTGAAACGAGAGCTAAAAGCTCATACTGACGGTTTCATTTGATACCCTAAACCTCAACCGCCATCGCCTCTTGCTGGCCCACGCCGAAGACGCGTTTGTAGCGGGCGACTTCGTCAGCCGGGCCCATTGCCTTGTTGGGGTTGTCGGAGAGTTTGACGGTGGGGTGGCCATCGGCGGCCACCGCCTTGCAGACCAGCGAAAAGGGCGCGAGGGCGTCGCCTTCGGTCAGGCCACGGAAATCGTTGGTCAGCAGCGTGCCCCAGCCGAAGCTGAGTTTGACGCGGCCATGGAAGCGGCGGTGCAGTTCGATGATCTTGTCGGCGTCCAGACCGTCGGAGAAGATGATGAGTTTCTTGCGGGGATCCTCGCCACGGTCCTGCCACCAGCGGATCGCCACCTCGGCGCCGGTTGCCGGATCGCCGGAATCGATGCGGATGCCTGTCCAGCCGGCCAGCCAGTCGGGCGCGGCGCGCAAGAACCCTTCGGTGCCGTATGTATCGGGAAGGATGATGCGCAGATTGCCCGAATGCTCCTCGTGCCAGTCGGCCAGCACCTTGTAGGGGGCCTGCGCCAGTTCGGCGTCGGTTTCGGCCAGGGCGGCATAGACCATGGGCAGTTCATGGGCGTTGGTGCCGATCGCCTCGAGATCGCGGTTCTTGGCGATCAGGCAGTTGGAGGTGCCGACGAAACCGTCGCCCAGGCCCTCGCGCATGGCCTGCACGCACCAGTCCTGCCAGAGGAAGGAATGGCGGCGGCGGGTGCCGAAATCGGCGATGCGCAGATCGGGGAGCGGGCGCAGGCGTTCGACCTTTTCCCACAGCTTGGTCATGGCTCGGGCATAGAGCACCTGCAGTTCGAATTTCTCCATACGGCCGAGAACGGCGCGGGCGCGCAGCTCCATCAGGACGGAGAGGGCGGGAATTTCCCACAGCATGACCTCGGGCCATTTGCCTTCGAAGGTGAGTTCGTATTGGCCGTCGCGCTTTTCGAGATGGTAGGGCGGCAGGCGGAGGGCCTCGAACCATTCCATGAATTCGGGGGTGAACATCTGGCGTTGGCCATAGAATGTGTTGCCCCGCAGCCATGTGGATTCCCCCCGGCTGAGCGAGAGAGAGCGTATGTGATCGAGTTGCGCGCGCAGCTCGCCCTCGTCGATCAGCTCGGCCAGGCGGACGGATTTGGTGCGGTTGATGAGGCTGAACGTGACGATGGTGTCGGGCTTGTTGCGAAAGACCGACTGACACATCAGCAGCTTGTAGAAATCGGTGTCGATCAGGGAGCGGACGATCGGGTCCATCTTCCAGCGGTGATTGTAGACGCGGGTGGCGATGTCGACCATGCCGGCCTCCGGTATGTTGGGTCCGGGCCGGTTAAATCAAAGGGGGATGAGGCTGGCAAGGGCGCACGTCATCCGGCGCGCCCCCATGCGCGGGGCGGATCAGGCGGCGGCGCTGCCGGCAAAGGCGTGGCGGCGGACCTGATCGGGGGTTTGGCCGTATTTGCGGGTGAACCATTTCTTCATCAGGGTGACGTTGGAAAACCCGCAGGCCACGGAGACTTCGTTCACCGGCAGGGAGGTCTGGGCGAGAAGGCTGTGGGCGCGATCGAGCCGCAGATCGCGATAGACCTTGAGGGGGGTCTGTTCGAGCAGATCGCGGAAGCCGCGTTCGAGCTTGCGGGGGGAGACGTCGAGGAGGCCTGCGATCTGACCGACGGTCAGGGTATCCTCGAGATGGTCGAGCATGATCTGCAGCGCGTCGCCGATCACCTCGTCGCCCTGGGCCATGCGCTTGTAGCGCCAGTGTTCGCCGGCGCCGGTTTCGGCCTCGGGTTCGCTGAGGCCGAGATATCGCGACAGGGCGGCGCGGGTGAATTCGCCGTCGCGCGCGCCCACCAGCTCGACGATCATGCGCATGGCGGCGGCAGGGCTGATGGCGCTGCTCAGCGCGTTATGGTGGCAGGTGGCGCCTTGGGCCAGGTCCAGACCACGGCCCGTTTCCTCGACGCCGGGGCGGAAATTGGGGTGCACGGCAAGGCGCTTGGTCCCCAGCACGCCGGCGGCCAGCGGCACGAAGACGGCGGAGCCGACGACGCAGACGCGGGCGGCGTTGCGGATGCAGGCGCGCAGGGCGGTGAGGTGGGATTTGGCGGGGCGCCAAGGATGCTCGGTGCCGCCGATCAGGACAAGCGTCTGGTCGGGGCCACAGATCGGCGCGGCGTCGCAGGCGTGATCGTCGGCGCGCAGATGCGTCCAGCCATAGGCCTCGTGACCCAGAAGCCGGTTCGCGGAGCGCAGCACGTCGATGCAGGCTTCGGCGGCATAGGCCACGCCGCTGTCCTGACTGAGAAACACGAAATCTCCCGACAGGCTGCGACGGGCATTGCTGGTGCCGACAGCGGCGGAGGGGGCTGGTTCCAGGTTTTCAAGATACATGGTTATCTTCCTTTCCCTGTTGTGACACGGAGCCCTGAATTCCGCGTGGTTGGCTTAAGTGATGTTTTCGATCGAGGTTTCGATGGCATGCAGGAAAGAGCCTGCGGAGGAACTGGCGGATAAAAGAAGGAACGCGTCAGGCCCGGTGCGGATGATGAGCGCGCCCAGATGTTCCATCACGGTCCGCGCGGCATCGTTTTCGGCAAAGGCATCCGGGTGCAGATCAATCGGGCAGATCCGTTCCAACGCCACACGGGCGCGCGGACCGCTCAGCGACAGGCCGGTCCAGACATCGGTCTGATCGGTGGTGTAGACCTTGCCCTTGAGCTTGCCCGCCACGACGCGTTCGGCATCGGGGGTGGCATGGGTGAAGATCACCAGAGCCATGTCCAGCCCCAGCCGGACCAGCCGCGCGCCTTCCTTGGAGACCGCCGATTTCCCCGGATCGGGCAGGTCGATGCCATAGGCCGATTTGATCGCCTTCTTGGCGGCGTCCTCGGCGCCGAGGGGGAGGGCCAGCGACACGATCGCCAGATCGGCGGGCGCGGTCAGGCTCAGATTGCCGAAGGTGGTGTCATAGCCTGCAAGCGGCGGCGCGGAGGTGAGGGTGAGGGTCAGGTCAGGCACGGAGGCGCTCTCCTTCCGGGTCGATGAAATGGGCCGAGACGATCTCGACCTCAATCTCGCTGCCCATGAGCGGGTTGACGGCGCGGACGATCTCGCCTTGGCGCTGATCGCCGCGCTTGATGAAGCCGAGGCCGATGGAATGGCCCAGAGAGGGCGAATAGGCCACCGAGGTCATCCAGCCCTGATCGTTGTCCATACTGGCCTTGTCGCCGCGCGTGATGAAATGCGAGCCTGCCGCCAGCTTGTCGGCGCGGTTGACCGGCCGGAAGCCCACCAGCTTGATCGCGTCGTCGCGGATCATCTCGGGGCGTTGGCTGAGCACGGCGCCGATGCTGTCCTTTTTCTGGCTGACCATGCGGCCCATGCCAAGATTATGCGCGGTGGTCTGACCGTTGAGTTCATTGCCTGCCGCATGGCCCTTTTCGATGCGCATGACGCTAAGCGCCTCGGTGCCGTAGGGGGTGGCGTCATATTCGGCCCCGGCTTGCATCAGCACGCCCATCATGGCGTTGCCATAGCGCGCGGGAACGGCGATTTCATAGGCCAGTTCCCCCGAGAAGGAGATCCGGAAGAGCCGCGCGGGCGTGCCGCTGCAGACCGTCACCTCGCCGCAGGCCATGAAGGGGAACGCCTCGTTCGAGATGTCATGCTCGGCGTCGATCACCTTGCGCAAAAGGTTGCGGGCATTGGGACCGGCGACGGCGAATTGCGCCCAGCCATCGGTGGTCGAGATCAGGTGCACATCCAGATCGGGCCAGAGGCACTGGCGCGCGAATTCCAGCCGGCGGAACACCAGCACGGCATTGGCCGTGGTGGTGGTCATCACGTAGTGATTTTCGGACATCCGCGCGGTGGTGCCGTCGTCATAGGCGATGCCATCCTCGCGCAGCATCAGCCCGTAGCGGACCTTGCCCACGGCCAGCGTGGCGAATCCGTTGCAGTAGATGCGGTTGAGAAACTCGCCCGCGTCGCGGCCCTGAATGTCGATCTTGCCAAGGGTGGTCACGTCGCAGATGCCGACGGAATTGCGGGTGGCCGTCACCTCGCGGTCGACGCTGTCGCGCCAGCCCTGCTCACCGGGGCGGGCATACCACTGGGCGCGCAGCCAGTTGCCCACCTCGACGAAGGTGGCGCCGTTTTCCTTGGCCCATTGATGCGAGGGCGTCAGGCGGTAGGGGCGGAAATCGCGGCCACGGGACCGGCCACCAAGCGCACCCAAGGGCACGGGCGTGTAGGGCGGGCGGAAGATCGTGGTGCCGGTTTCGGGGATCGTCTTGCCGGTGCATTCGGCCATGATCGCAAGGGCCGGGATATTGGCGGTCTTGCCCTGATCGGTGGCCATGCCAAGCGTGGTGTAGCGCTTGAGATGTTCGACCGCGCGGAAGCCTTCGCGGTAGGATTGCTTGACGTCCTTGACGGTCACATCGTTCTGCTGATCGAGCCAGGCGCGCTTGGTGCTTTCGCGCACATGCCAGAAGGCGGCGCCGCGATGCGGCTCATCCTCGGCGCGGGGTGTGGCGGTGTGGCTGGCGGTGAAGCCGAGCTGTTCGATCTGGGCATTGGCGGTGGCCTGCCCCTCGGCCAGAGCGGCGGCAAGGGTGAGCGCGCCATTGGCGGCACCGGCCACGGCCATGCCGGGCGGCAGGGCGTCACCGGGCACGAAGGCGTTGATGTCGTCACGCCAGACGGGGCGACCGCGCTGGTGGCAGGTGAGGTGAACATTGGGGTTCCAGCCACCCGAGACGGCAAGGCAATCGACGGGGATCACCTGACCATCGGTGAGGGTGATCGACTTGATCCCCTTGCGGCCCACGGTATCCACCACGCCCACGCCACGGATATGGCGCGCACCGGGCACGTCGAGGGGGGCGGGGGCATCGCGGCTGTCGATCACGGCGGGCACATGAACGCCGCGCGCCGCCAGATCGGCGGCGGTGCGCCAGCCGTCGTCGTTATTGGTGAACACCGCGACCTCGTGACCCGGGGTCACGCCGTAGCGGTTGAGATAGGCGCGCACGGCACCGGCCAGCATGATGCCGGGACGGTCGTTGTTGCCAAAGGCGATGGGGCGCTCGGTGGCGCCAGCGGTCAGCACGGCGCGTTTCGAATAGATCCGCCAGAGGATCTGGCGCGGCTTGCCGCCCGCATCGGCCAGGTGATCAGTGCAGCGTTCCAGAGCGCCGTAGGTGCCGTGATCGTAGGCGCCATAGACCGTGGTGCGGGTCATCAGGCGGACATTGTCCATCGCGGCCAGTTCGGCCACCACGCCTGCGGCCCAATCGGCGCCGGGCATGCCGTCGATTTCGAGCGTCTCGGCGTTGAGGCGGCCACCGGGGCGGAAATCCTCGTCAGCGAGGATCACCCGCGCACCGGCCCGGCCAGCGGCCAGAGCGGCGGCAAGACCCGAGGGACCGGCGCCGATCACCAGAAGGTCGCAATGGGCGAAGCCCTTGTCATAGCGGTCGGGGTCGTCCTTCATCGACAGGCTGCCAAGGCCCGCCGAGGCGCGGATCACCGGCTCGTAAAGCTTTTCCCAGAAGGCGCGCGGCCACATGAAGGTCTTGTAGTAGAAGCCCGCCGAGAGGAAGGGCGACAGAAGATCGGTCACGGCCATCAGATCGAACTCGAGCGAGCCGCGATGGTTCTGGCTGGTGGCGGTCAGGCCGTCGAAGAGCTCGACCGTGGTGGCGCGGGTGTTCGGCTCCTGATGGGCGCCGGAACGGAGTTGCACGAGGGCGTTGGGTTCCTCGGAGCCGGCGGTGAGGATGCCGCGCGGGCGGTGATACTTGAACGAGCGGCCCACAAGGCGCTGCCCGTTGGCCAGAAGCGCGGAGGCGAGCGTGTCGCCGGGATGGCCCTTCATCCAGGTGTCGTTGAAGCGGAAGCTGAGTTCGGTGGCGCGGTCGACCTGACCGGCGGCGATGCGGTTCTTCTGGCTCATTTGCTGCGCCCCCGTTGGCGGGCCACGTCGCGGGCCAGTTCGACCGATGTGATCTCATGCGTGACGGTGTCGCGGGTCACCACGAGCCACGAGCGGTCGCCCTGTTCGTGATACCACAGCTCGCGGTGCAGACCGGCGGGGTTGTCGCGCAGATAGCCGTATTCGTGGAAACGCTGCATCGCGTCCTCGGCCTGCCAATCGGGACGGTCGATCAGCGACACATCGCCCAGATAGACGAATTCGGCGGCGTCGCGGGGACCGAGAAGCGGATGGTCGATGATCATCTGTCGTGCCTTTGTTAATGCAGGTTGGGCTGGTTGCCCTGCCCCTTCTCGTCGATCATGTTGCCGGTCATGAAGCGGTCGAGCCGCATCTGGGTGGCGGTGGGATGCGGCGTGTCGCGGGCCAGAAGATGCGCGTAGCAAAAGCCGCTGGCGGGTGTGGCCTTGAAGCCGCCGTAACACCAGCCGCCGTTGAAATAGAGCCCGCCGATATGGGTCTTGTCGATGAAGGGAGAGCCGTCCATCGACATGTCCATGATCCCGCCCCAGCTGCGCAGGAGGCGGGCGCGGCCGATCATCGGCATGATGGCCATGCCGCCTTCGGCCACATCCTCGACCACGGGCAGGTTGCCGCGCTGCGCGTAGGAATTGTAGCCGTCGATATCACCGCCGAAGACCAGACCGCCCTTGTCGGACTGGCTGACATAGAAGTGACCCGCGCCGAAGGTGATGACGCCGGGCAGCACGGGTTTGAGACCTT
The DNA here is from genome assembly GCF_900142765.1 of Roseovarius litoreus. Classification (GTDB taxonomy): domain Bacteria; phylum Pseudomonadota; class Alphaproteobacteria; order Rhodobacterales; family Rhodobacteraceae; genus Roseovarius; species Roseovarius litoreus. The sequence continues at coordinate 104,784 of NZ_FRCB01000009.1, read as the reverse complement.
CGGTGACGAAGGCCTGCAGGACATGGCTTTCGATGGGCAGGCGCATGCCGGCCTTTTCCATCACGCGGCTGGACGAGCCGGCGACGCAGACCGCGACCTTTTTGGCGCGGATAGCACCCCGGGTGGTCTGCACGCCACGGCAGGTGCCGTTTTCGATGTCGAAGCCGGTCACTTCGCAATTCTGGATGATGTCGACGCCGCGCGCGTCGGCGCCGCGCGCATAGCCCCATGCGACCGCGTCGTGGCGCACCGTGCCGCCGCGCCGCTGGTAAAGCCCGCCCTTGATCGGGAAGCGGGCATTGTCGAAATCGAGGAACGGCAATTCGCGGCGCAATTGCGCGGCATCGGCCAGTTCGGCATCAGCGCCCGCAAGGATCATCGCGTTGCCGCGCCGCACGAAGGCATCCCGCTGCGCATCGGTGTGAAACAGGTTCAGGATCGACCGCTGGCTGACCATGGCGTTGTAGTTGAAATCCTGCTCCAGCCCTTCCCAGAGCTTGAGCGAGAATTCGTAGAACGGCTCGTTGCCCGGCAAAAGGTAGTTGGAGCGGATGATGGTGGTGTTGCGCCCGATATTGCCCGAGCCAAGCCAGCCCTTTTCCAGAACGGCCACATTGGTCAGGCCGAATTCCTTGGCGAGATAATAGGCGGTGGCAAGGCCATGCCCGCCGGCGCCGACGATGACGATATCGTATTCGGATTTCGGCTCGGGTTCGCGCCAGACGGGTTTCCAGCCCTTGTTGCCGGTCAGCCCCTCACGAAAAATCCGAAATGCAGAGTAGCGCATTGGCATCGCTTCCTATCAGTGGTCCAGTTTACAATGACCGGTCTTCGAGAAATGGACTTTTCCGAAACGGACGGTTATTTTCATTTTATGGACGAGATTGGTACAAAAACCGTGACCACCCGGCGAATCGGCATTCTGCCGGTCGAGGGGTTCGCGATGATGTCCTATGCGTCGCTGGTGGAGCCGATGCGCGCGGCGAACCTGTTGGCGCGCCGGGTGCTTTACGACATGGTCAATGTTTCGACCGGGCCTGAACCGGTGGCGAGTTCCGGTGCGGCGGTGGTCATGCCACAAGCGCGGGTGGGCGACGATCTGGATCTCGATTACCTGTTCGTGGTCGCGGGCGGCGATCCGACGGGATATGACGACCGGCGGGTGATGACATGGCTGGCGAGGCTGGCGCGCGAGGGTGTGCCGCTTGGCGGCGTGTCGGGCGGGCCGATCATCCTTGCGCGCGCCGGGCTGATGGCGGGGCGGCGGATGACGGTGCATTGGGAACATGCCGCGGCGCTTGCCGAAATCTCGCCGCATCTGCTGATCGAGAGGACGCTTTACGTGATCGACCGGGATCGGGTGACCTGTGCCGGGGGCACCGCGCCGATGGATCTGATGCACGCGCTGATAAGCCAGCATCACGGCGCGCCCTTTGCGCGGCTGGTGAGCGACTGGTTCATGCATACCGAGGTGCGCCCGTCGATCGGGCCGCAGCGTGCCGGGCTGGTCGATCGGGTGGGATCGAACACCCCGGCGATCCTCGATGCGGTCGAGGCGATGGAGGCGCATGTGGCCGAGCCGCTGTCGCTGGAGCGGCTGGCAGCCTATGCGGGCCTGTCGCCAAGGCAGTTGAACCGGCTTTTTCAGGACAGGCTGGGCCGGTCCACGATGCGCTATTACCGGGAGTTGCGGCTGGACAAGGCGCAGAGCCTGTTGCGCAATTCGCCGCTGAGCCTGACCGAGATCGCGCTGGCGACGGGGTTTGCCAGCTCGTCGCATTTCTCGCGGGTCTATGCGCAGCATTTCGGAGGGCCGCCCTCGTCCTACAGGTAGGGGCAGAAACCGGCATGGTGGGCGCGAATTGCGCAAAGCCCCGCTGGATGCTTGCCCAAGGCGCGCAGCGCCCCTACCGTTGGCGCGACCGATCCCATTGGAGGCCCGCATGCATATCCTTGTTCTGCAACATGAGCGCGTCGAACATCCCGGCATCTTCCGAAAGTTCCTGGCCGAGGATGGCCATACATGGGATGCCGTCGAACTGGATGAGGGCGAGGCGCTGCCCCAGATCGACGGCTATGACGCGCTGTGGGTCATGGGCGGGCCGATGGATGTCTGGCAGGAGGAAGCGCATCCCTGGCTGGTGGCCGAAAAGGCCTATATCCGGGAGGCGGTGGAAGAGCGCGGGATGCCGTTTCTGGGCCTGTGTCTTGGGCATCAACTGCTGGCCGAGGCGCTTGGCGGCACGGTGGGCAAATCCGGGCGCCCGGAGGTGGGTGTGCTGGATGTGATGCTGACCGAGGCGGGCGCGAGCGGCGTTCTGTTCGACGGGCTGCCCGAGGTGTTTCCGGCGCTGCAATGGCATGGCGCGGAGGTGACGGCCCTGCCGCCCGGTGCGCAGGTTCTGGCGACATCGCCGGATTGCGCGGTGCAGGCGATGAAATGGGGGACACGGGCCTATTCAATGCAGTTCCACATGGAGGTCGAGCCGGACACGGTGCGGGTCTGGGCCGATATTCCGGAATATGCGGGTGCGCTGGAGGCGGCTTTGGGCGCGGGCGCCGTGGAGCGGCTGGAGGCGGACTGCGCGGCCAGGATGACCACGTTCAACGATATGGCCGAGCGGCTGTATATCAACTGGTTGCAGGCGACGGCCAAGACCTGAGCCGGGTCAGGCGGCACCCCAGCCGTCGGATTGCATTTCGCGCAGGCGGCTGGCGGTGCGTTCGAATTCGAAACTGCCCTCGCCTTCGAGATAGAGATATTCGGGATCGGCGGCGGCCGAGCAGATCAGTTGCACCTTTGCCTCGTATAGCGCGTCGATCAGGGTGACGAAGCGCTTGGCCTCGTTGAAGTTGGAGCGGCCGAGCTGGGGGATGTTTTCCAGCACCAGCACACGCGCGGCGGCGGCAAGGGCAAGGTAATCGGCGGGGCCGAGCGGCTTGCCGCAGAGGTCATAGAAGCTGGCGCGCGCCACGCCGTTGCGGAAGGCGGGGATCGTGACCTCGCGTTTCTGGACATGCAGGGTCAGCGGCGGGGTGGGCTGCGCATCGGTCAGCTCGGTCCAGAGGGTTTCGAGCTGTGCGCGCGTGTCGGGACCGAGCGGCGTGAAATAGGTGGGGCTGCCCGAGAGCCGATCCTGACGGTAATCGGTGGGACCGTCCATCTGGTGCACGACCATGCGGGTCTTGATGAGGTCGATGAAGGGCAGGAACAGCTGCCGGTTGAGACCGTTCTTGTAGAGGTCATCGGGCGGGCGGTTGGAGGTGGTCACCACCACCACGCCGGCATCGAAAAGCGCCTGAAACAGCCGGCCCACGATCATCGCGTCGGTGATGTCGGTGATCTGCATTTCGTCGAAGGCCAGAAGGCGCAGATCGTCGGAAACGGATTTGGCGACGGGGGCCAGGGCATCCTCCACCCCGCGCTGGCGGGCGGTGTGCATCCCGGCATGGATTTCCTGCATGAAGGCATGGAAATGCACGCGGCGCGCGGCCACCGGCACGGTTTCCACAAAGAGGTCCATCAGCATCGACTTGCCGCGCCCCACCCCACCCCAGAGGTAAAGACCGGGAGGGGTTTCGGGCGCACGGCGACGGAACCATCCCTTGGGCGCAGGTTGGGCGAGGGCATCGCGGATACGGTCGAACTCGGGCAGCACGGCGCGCTGCGCGGGATCGGGGGTCAGCGCACCCGTGGCCACCTTTTCGGCATAGAGATCGGTCAGACTGCTCATGGCGTTCCGCATAGCGCGACACGCGCGGCAAGAAAAGCCGTCGCTTTGGTGATGGGTGGCATCACGAGACCTGAATTGACGCGGGCCGGGCATTGCGCATTATGGCGCGGCGCAAGATCAGGACGTTCCCCATGAAACCATCCGCCCCGCTTTTCACGCCCGTTCTGATCGCGGGCTGCGCCATAATGCTGGTGTCCTTCGCGGTGCGCGCGTCTTTTGGCGTGTTCCAGATCCCGATTGCGGAGGAGTTCGGCTGGCTGCGGGCCGAGTTCAGCCTGGCGATTGCCATACAGAACCTCGCCTGGGGGATCGGGCAGCCGATCTTCGGGGCGCTGGCGGAACGGATCGGGGATCGCAAGGCGATCGTGCTGGGGGCTGTGACCTATGCCGCCGGGCTGGTGCTGTCGTCTTTCGCGGTGACGCCGGAGGCGCATCAGCTTTATGAAATCCTTGTCGGCTTCGGTATCGCGGGCACCGGGTTCGGGGTGATCCTTGCGGTGGTGGGACGGGCCAGTTCCGAGGAAAACCGCTCGATGAGTCTTGGCATCGCCACGGCGGCGGGATCGGCGGGGCAGGTGTTCGGCCCGCCGGTGGCCGAGGCGCTGTTGAGCGTGATGGACTGGCAGATGGTGTTCCTCGTGTTTGCGGGCGCGGTGCTGGCGACACTGGCGTTCCTGCCGATGATGCGCAGCCCCGCATCCGCCAGCCGCACCGAGCTGGAAGAGAGCATGGGCACGGTTCTGGGCCGGGCGTTTCGCGATCCGTCCTTCACGCTGATTTTCGTGGGGTTTTTCAGCTGTGGGTATCAACTTGCCTTTGTGACGGCGCATTTCCCGGCCTTCGTCACAGAAATGTGCGGGCCGATCATGGCGGGCGGCGTGCTGCATTCCATCGGGGTGACGACGACATCGGCGCTTGGCGCGATGGCTATCGCGGTGATCGGGCTGGCCAATATCGCAGGCACGCTGAGCGCGGGATGGCTGGGCAAGAGGTATTCGCGTAAATACCTGCTGGCAGGCATTTACGCCGCGCGTACCGTGGTGGCGGCGGTGTTCATCCTGGTGCCGATGACGCCCACAAGCGTGCTGATCTTCGCGGCGGCGATGGGATCGCTGTGGCTGGCCACGGTGCCCCTGACCAGCGGGCTGATTGCGCATATCTACGGCATCCGCTATATGGGCACGCTTTACGGGATCGTGTTCTTCAGCCACCAGCTTGGCAGTTTCCTCGGCGTATGGCTGGGCGGTCGGATGTATGACCTGCATGGCGACTATACGCTGGTGTGGTGGATCGGCGTGGGGGTGGGCGCGTTCTCGGCGCTGGTGCATCTGCCGGTGCGCGAGCGCCGCAGCACGCCACCGCCACCCTTGGCCATGGCGAGCTGAAGGGACCCTAGCCTAAAGCGTTCCGCCTTTAACCTGAGGCATCAGCGACAGGCGGAACGCGCGCAACGATTGAACGGAGCACTGCATTTCGCGAAAATCTGTGAGTCAGGTTTTTCGCGAAACGCTTTAGCGGGTCAACAGGACATCGAGAAGATCGACCACCTCGGCGTCATGGGTATAGGCGAGCGCATGGCTTGCGCCCGCGATCATTTCCTGCCGGGCATCGCGGTTCCATTCAGCCAGCCGCCCCATGCCGGAGATCGGGATCACCTCGTCCTCGCGCGCCCAGATCGCCAGAACCGGCAGGCCGGCCGAGGCGATGGCACGGTGGGCGGGGGCCATATCCTCGTCGAGGGCGCCACGCATAGACGACAGGACCGCCCCACGAAATCCGCGCCAGCGCAACTGGGCCTGCTGGAGATCGACGACGTTGTCGATGCTGGTGTCGAGACCACGCTCGGCTTCCGTGGCGGAGCGGAACTGGCGGCCATAGAGCGCCATGAACAGCCATGCCCCCAGCCATTCGTGATTGACCACAAGCCGCGCGATGGGGCCAAGATCATGGCCCATGCCGGCGGGCGCCAGCAGCACAAGCTGGCGCAGTCGATCCGCATGGCGCGCAGCAAAAGCGGCCGCGATGACGCCCCCCATGGAATAACCCATGAGGGTGATCGGCTCGTCAATCTCGAGCGCATCGAGCAGGTCTTCGAGCTGGGTCACGAAAAAATCGCTGTCCTGAGCGCCGCGTGGTCGCGCCGACCAGCCGCGCCCGTAAAGATCATAGACCAGCACCCGAAACCCCAGACGCCCCAGACCGGCGGCGATGGGATACCACACGAAAGAGGGTGTCGTCAGGCCATGCACGCAGACGATGAGCGGCCCGGACTGCGCGCCGAGCCATTGGTAATGCGTGGGCCCGAGCGGGAGATCGGCCATTTGGCCCGGCGCATCGGCACGGTCCGCATTCGACAGGGCCGGCCGCAGGGCTTCGGCCAGAAAGGGTGCCAGCAGGACCGTCAGGACGAGGACCGCGAGCACCCACCAGATCATTGCGAGCCCTGCCAGGCGTCGAGAATATAGCGGCTGGTCATCAGGTCGAGATGCGCGCCGCCGCCATTCTTGAAGAGGGTGATCTCGTCCTCGGAGCGGCGCTGGAACGCCGCGGGCTGGTAGTAATCCGCGATCAGCGCGTCGCGGGTGATGATGCCTGTCTCGAGCGGAATCTTGATCTCGCCGATATGGCCCACCGTGGTGTCGAAACTGTCCACGAACACCCGCGCACGGCTGATGGCGGTGTCGTCGGCCTCGCGCATGTCGGGGCGGTAGGCGCCGATCAGGTCGATATGCTGGCCGGGCTGCAGCCAGTCGCCCTTGAGGATCGGATCGGTGGACATGGTGGCGCAGGTCACGATATCGGCGGCGCGCACGGCGGCCTCCAGATCATCGGCCACCTGCAAGCCGGGGCAGTCGGCGGTCATCGCTTCGGCATTTGCCCGCGTCCGGTTCCAGACCGTGAAGCGGGCGTCTGGGAAGGCGGCGGAATAGGCCTCAACCAGCGAGCGGCCCACGGTGCCGGCGCCGACGATCAGGATATTCCGGCTGTCGGGGCGGGCCAGTTTGCGCGCGGCATAAAGGCTGTCGCCGGCGGTCTTCCACTTGGTCACGAGGTGAAAATCCACCAGAGCCGACAGGGTGCCGCCCACATCGTCATAGAGATTGACCGCGCCGTTGACCATCGGCGCGCCGCGCCCCGGATTGCCGGGGAAGATCGTCGCGGTCTTGACGGCCATGCCCAGCCCGTCGATCCAGGCGGCGCGATTGAGCATCGTATCGGGGTCACGGTAAAGGAACGTGTCGGCGATCTCGGCGCGGGGGAGTTTGTGACCCGCCTCGAACGCATCGCAGAGTGCCAGCCAGTCAAGATGCGCTTCGCCTTCGTCGAAAGGGATGATGGTGATGCTCATGCGGCCTCGTCCTTGGTCAGTAATCCGTAGTCTATCAGAGTTTGCGCCCAATCGGCAGGGTCTGCAAACAGATGGGTTTTCCAGCCGCGCGCCGCGGCGGCGGAGATGTTGTCGGCGCGGTCATCTGCGAAGAGCAGGCTTTCGGGCGCAAACCCGCAATCGGCCTCGACGGCCGCATAAATGGCCGGGTCGGGTTTGGCGAGGCCCATCTCGCCCGAGATGTAATGGCGGTCGAACTCGGTCAGGAAGGGGAATTGCGCGGCGCTGAGCGGAAAGTTCGCTGCGCCGAAATTGGTCAGCGCGAAGACCGGAACGCGCCGGGCGCGCAGGGCGCGCAGCAGGCGGACGGAATGGGGGATGTCGGGTTGGGCGATGGCGGTCCAGTCGGAGTGAAACAGCGCGATTTCGTCGTGCCAGTCGGGATGGGCGGCGGCGGTCTCGTGGATGACGGTGGCGAAATCCTCACCGCTGTCGATCCGGGTCATCATGGCGTGGACGTCGAACGCCTCGAAGAGTTGAGCGGCCCGCGCCACACCGATGCGTTCGGCCATGCGCCGTTCCGGCTGCCATTCGATCAGGACATTGCCGATGTCGAAAATGACGGCGTTGATGGTCATGCGATTACCTTCTGCGGGGGGCCTTGGCGGCCAATGTGCGGCCCTTGGTGGACTCGCGCCAGATGAGATAGAGGCCCGAGCCGATGATGAGCGCGATGCCGATCCATGCGGTGGGCGCGGGCCATGTGCCGAAGACGGTGACGCCCCACATGATCGCCATCGGCATGGCGACATATTCGAAGGGCGCGGCGAAAGCGGCCTCGGACAGCCGGTACGCCTGGGAGATGAAGAAGCCGCCGAACACGCCGGATACTCCCAGCATGGCGAGGATCGGCCAATCCTCGGGCGCGATGGGACCCCATGCGCGCAGCAGGAATTCCAGCGACGGATGCCCAGAGCCCGCAAAGCTGCCATGGCCGAGGGTCAGGCCGAAGATCACGCTGGCCACGATGAAGGTGGACTGAATGTAGAAGGCCATGGTCGCCGCACTTTCGGTGCCGCCGATCTTGCGGGCGACGATATGCATGACCGCATAGAGCGTGGCCGCCGCGATCGGCAAAAGCGACGCCAGTTGAAACGCCGTGGTGCCGGGCTTGACGATCACCATCACGCCGATGAAGCCCACGGCGATCGCCGCCCATCGGCGCGCGCCCACGGTTTCACGCAGGAAGATCACCGAGAAGATGGTGATGATGAGTGGCGAGACGAAGAACACCGCCACCGCATCGGCGATGGGCATCGCCGCCAGACCCAGAAAAAGGCACATATTGGCGAAGACCACGCAGACCCCGCGCAACAGATGCGCCCCGAACCGCCGCGTGCGCATGACGCGCAGCCCACCGGCCAGCGGCATGATGACCGCCAGAAGGATCAGCGTGCCGATCACCGAACGGATCAGGATCACCTGATGCAGCGCATAGCGGTCGGACAGGAACTTGATGCCGACATCGTTGAGCGAAAAGCACATCACCGCGGCAAGCGCGAAAAGCGCGCCCATCAGGTTGGATCGCTGAATGGCAGAGGTGGTCATGAAGATCCGCAGCTTGTCCTGTGGGGGATACATGAGAGGAGCGGTCGCGGTTTGTAAACCCCCGGGGGGCGGTTCGGTGGATGAGCGGATGACGTGCAGGCCCGGAGGGGATTTGAGTATTTGGGGAACGATGAAAGGGGGCACCCGAACGCCGTGGTCACACCAAGACCAAGTCAGGGATGGACGGTTTCTCTTTTCAGGGTAAGGTTTACCACCTCAAGTTGCAGAAAGGGTGTGTTGTATGAGTATTTTGCCGGCCATGATCAAGCAAGGAGAGCAGGCGCGGTTGTTTCCCGTTCTTGCAGATACAAGCCGCGAAGGCAGAATAGCCTCGATTTTCCTTGCGCTGTTGCCCACCATTCCCGCCTTGGCGGAGAGTGTTCTTGGCACGACCGGTTTGCGGATCGGGAAGCGAACACGGATTGGCACGTATACTGAAATCGTGCTGAAGGATGCGTCGGAGATCGGGAACAGGCCGGATGGTCTGATCGTTGTCGAGACCGGGAAAACGACATGGACCGCACTTGTCGAGGCCAAGATAGGAAAGGCGGAACTCGATGCCGATCAGGTCTCGCGGTATCTGGAGGCGGCCAAGGCGAACGGGATCGATGCGGTCATCACGATTTCCAACCAGTTCGTGGCGCGCGCCGATGTCTCTCCGCTGAGCTTACCCAAAAACACATTGAAGAAAGCAGGACTCTTTCATTGGTCATGGACGTGGATTCAGACCCAATGCGATCTGATTTCCTACCAGAAAGAGGTTCATGATCATGAACAGGCGTTTTTGCTGCGGGAATTCCATAGGCTTCTGAAACATCCCGCGACCGGGATCGAACGGTTCACCCAGATGGGGCCACATTGGAAAGAGGTCGTGCAAGCAGTGGCCACTCAGGAAGTCCTCAAAAGAACCAGCGCGGAGGTCGAGGAGACCGTGAATTCCTGGTTTCAGGAACTGCGGGACATGAGCCTATTGCTTTCAAGTCATGTGGGGCAGCCCGTGACCGAGAAAATTGATCGCAATTTACTTGGAGAGTCTTCGGCGCGCGTGAAGGAGGGGTGCCGGACGCTCACCGAGCAAAGCAGGCTTTTCGGGTCCTTTGTGGTTCCCGGTGCAGCATCGGATATCGAGGTTTGCGCCGACCTGATGCGCCGGTCGATTGTGTTCAGCATGAAGCTGAAAGCGCCACAGGATAGGAAATCGACCAAAGCCCGGGTCAACTGGCTTTTGCGCATGCTCAAGGACGATGATCCCCGGCTGGCGATCCGCGCCCATTGGCCTGGCAGAAAGCCTCCGTCTCAAAAAGACGTTTCGGTCTTGCGCGCGGACCCGGAGGCCCTTGAAGAGGAACGGTCGGATGCTGCTCCGCATTCTTTCGACGTCTTGCTGATTGAAGTCGATGCGAAACGTTTTGCCGGTCGCAGGACGTTCATCGAGACATTGGAAGCATGTTCGCGCGATTTCTATGATCTGGTGGGCCAAAATCTGCGCGCATGGCAAACGCCTCCCCCGAAACCGATCAAGACACCAGAGGCAGAGCCTGACGCTGCGGATCGTCATGAGGCCGAAGACGAGTCTTGAGCCGGGACAGGTCCGCATCCGCAAAGGAAGGGGGAGGATTTGAGTATTTGGGGAACGATGAAGGGAGGGAGAGGATCAGGCGCCGGGGCGATGGGTGGCGGCGGTGCGGAGGGCGCGTTCGAGGGCATCGAGGAAGCGGGAGCGGTCGGCGCGAGAGAAACTCTTGCCGCCGCCCTGGCGGAATGGATCGGCGGCGCGCAGATCGGCCATCAGGTCGCGGGTGGCCAGGACGTTGCCGATATTGGCCTCGGTCAGAGGCTCGCCGTTATGCTTGAGCACCAGCGCGCCGGAGGCCACGCATCTGGCGGCCAGAGGAATGTCGCCGGTGATGACCACATCGCCCGGTCCGGCACGGTCGGCGATCCACTGGTCGGCGACGTCGGGGCCTTCGGGCACGATGACCGTTTCGACCAAAGGGTTCTGCGAGGGGCGCAGGCCCCCGTTCGAGACGATGAACATCTGCACCTTGTGGCGGGTGCCGACCTTTTCGACCTCGGCCTTCACGGGGCAGGCATCGGCGTCGACATAGATGCTCATCGCGAGGAATCCGCGGATGTGTCGCCCGGCAGGGCCGCAGGGGCGGCGGGGGGATCGCGGCGGACCTTGTATTCCTCGGGGATGGGCATGCGGTTGAACGCATCGAGACCGGCGATCTTGTAGGCTTCGGCGAGGGTGGGATAGTTGAAGGTGTTCTGCACGAAATAATCCACCGTGCCCTTGAGATTGAGCACCGCCTGGGCGATGTGGATCAGCTCGGTCGCGCCTTCGCCGACGATCTGCACCCCCAGCACACGGCGGGTTTTCAGGCTGAAGAGCATTTTCAGCATGCCATGTTCCAGCCCCATGATATGGCCGCGCGAGGTTTCGCGGAAGCGGGCGACGCCGACCTCGTAGGGGATGCCACGCTCTTGCATCTCTTCTTCGGACATGCCGCAGGTGGAAATCTCGGGCACCGAATAGATGCCATAGGGAAACCAGGGGCTTTCCGGCAATGTGGGCGTGTCGAGCGCATGGCAGGCGGCGACGCGGCCCTGTTGCAAGGACGTCGAGGCCAGCGAGGGATGGCCGATCACGTCGCCTGCGGCGTAGATATGCGGGATGTCGGTCTGGTAGGTCTTGCGGTCCACCGACAGGCGGCCACGGTGATCGGACTTCAGCCCGGCGGCGGAGAGGTTCAGACCGTCGGTCGCGCCCATGCGGCCCGCAGCGAAGAGCAGCATTTCGGCGCGGACATGGCGGCCATTGGCGAGACTGACCTCGACATGGCCGGGGGTTGTCTCGATCCGGTCGATGGCGCTGCCGAGGCGCAGATCGACGCCGTTTTCGAGGATCTGGTGGGTGAAGTCCTGAATGATGGCGCGGTCGATGAAATCGAGAAAGGTCTCGCGCGGTTCGATCAGGGTCACACGGACGTCGAGCGCGGAAAACATCGTGGCGTATTCCACGCCGATCACTCCGGCGCCCACCACGATCAGGCTGCGGGGGATCTGGGCGAGGTCGAGAAACTCGTCGCTGTCCACGACGCTGCTGCCGTTGAAGGGCACGGTCTCGGGGCGGTAGGTTTTCGTGCCTGTGGCGATCAGGAAGCGGTCGGCGGTGAGGATGGTCTTTTCGCCGGCTTCGGTGGCGACCTCGATCTCGTGCGGGCCGGTGAAGCGGGCGGCGCCGTTCAGAGTGTCGACATGGTTGCGGTTGAACTGGTGTTCGAGCACGTCGACCTCGTAATCGAGGGTCTTGTGCAGGCGCGCCTTGAGGTCATGGGCGCCGATATCGTCCTTGACCCGGTAGGAGCGGCCATAAAAGCTGCGTTCGCGCCAGCCCGAGAGGTTCAGCACGGTTTCCCGAAGGGTCTTGGAGGGGATCGTGCCGGTATGCACCGACACCCCGCCGAACCGGTCCTTGCGGTCGATCACCAGCACGCGACGCTTGAGCTTGCCGGCCTGAATGGCGGCGGCCCGGCCCGCCGGACCCGAGCCGATGATGATCAGGTCATAATGGCTCATGGATCACCCCGAATAGAGCGCCTCGGCATGGAAGCTGACATGGTCTTCCATGAAGGACGAGATGAAGAAATAGCTGTGGTCGTAGCCCGGCTGCAGTCGCAGCGTGGCGTGTTGACGGCGTTCGGCGCAGGCGCTGGCGAGCGCCTCGGGGCGCAGCAGATCGAGGAACTGGTCCGAGGTGCCGGTATCGATCAGCACCGGACCGTCGAAGCCCCGGTCGCGCATCAGGAGGCTTGCGTCATGGGCAGCCCAGGCGGCTTCGTCTTCGCCGAGATAGGCGGTGAACTGCTTGCGGCCCCAATCGCTGGCGGTGGGATTGCAGATCGGCGCGAAGGCCGAAACGCTGGTGAAGCGGCCCGGCAGGGACATCGCCAGCGTGAGCGCGCCATGCCCGCCCATGGAATGCCCGGTGATCGCCTGACGATCGGGATCAATCGGGAAATTGGCGGTCAGCACGCGGGGCAGGTCATCGGCGATGTAATCCCACATGCGGTAATGCGGCGCCCAGGGGTCTTGCGTGGCGTTGACGTAAAAGCCGGCACCCTGCCCCAGGTCATAGGCGGCGTCATCGGCCACGCCGTCGCCCCGGGGGCTGGTGTCGGGAAACACGAGCGCGATGCCCTGTTCGGCGGCCCAGCCCTGAGCGCCGGCCTTGGTCATGGCGTTTTCATGGGTGCAGGTCAGCCCCGAGAGATACCAGAGCACCGGCACCGGGCCGTCGCGCGCCTCGGCGGGCAGAAAGAGGCCGAAGGTCATGTCGCAGCCGGTGGCGCGGGAGGCATGGGTATGGACAGATTGAACCCCGCCGAAGCAGGCGTTTTCCGATACGGTTCTCATTGGTCATCCCCTTTTTGCGAGTTGCGTGCGGTGCGTCTTGCGGTTGGCGCGACAATGACCACGGGGCGGGGTCGCTTGGCAACCCCGCAGGCGGCATCTGTCAGTGAAGACCCGACACCCAACCGATCACCAGAGAGACGGTGATCACGGCGGAGGCGGTGGAGATCAGGATCGAGGCGGAGACCCGATGCGGCGCCACGCGGTAATGCTGCGCGATGATATAGACATTGCCCGCGACCGGCAGGGCGGCGGCCGAGATCATCACGGCGGCGGCGAAGGGCTCGACCGGGAAGAGCACCAGAGCTGCCAGCGCCACGAAGGCCGGATGCAGCACCAGTTTGCAGAAACTGAGCCAGCCGGCCACCATGGGACGTTCGGCAGATTTCGAGGCCAGCGACGCGCCGATGGCGAACAGAGCCCCCGGCGTCGCGGCGCCGCCGAGGATCGACAGAAACTGGTTCATCGGATCCGGGATCGGCAGGCGCAGCCCGGACCAGGCGAAGCCCAGAACGATCGACACGATCATCGGGTTCTTCACCAGTCCCAGACCGACGGTGCGCAGGATGCCAAGGCTCATGCGGGCATCACGCGAGCCGGTCACGAGGATCACCACCAGCGAGCCGAACACGATGAGGTCCACCGCCAGCACCAGCATCACCGGGCCGATCGCCGCCTGCCCCAGAAGCAGCGTCAGCATCGGCACGCCGAGAAAGCCTGTATTACCGATCGCGGCGCATTGCGCCTCGATCGCGGTTTCCTCGATGCTGAGGCGGCGCAGGAAGGCCACGAGGGTGGCGATCAGATAGACGAAGGCGGTGCCCCAGAGATAGGCGGCCACGAACGTCCAGTCGAGCACCTCGGCGAAGCTGAGATTGGCGGAGAAGCGGAACAGCATCGCCGAGAGGGCGAAGTAGAACACGAATTTCGTGAGCCAGGCGGTTGCGGATTCGGTGAAGAACCCGGTGCGCCCGGCGCCATATCCCAACCCGACGATGAGGAAGAAGGGCAGCGTCTGAAGAAAGACATCCAACATGACCGCTTCGTAGCAGGTTGGATCGGACGGTCAATCTCGCAACTGGTGTTTCGAGATGGGGGCCAGCCCCCGCCGTTGAAATCCCGGGGGATTTCAACGACTCCCCCGGGATATTTTCGGCCAGAAGAAGCGCCGGACGGTCTAGCCGCTGCCGATGAGCACCCCGGCGGCGAACACCAGCGCGCCGCCGAGCACCACCTGGAAGGCGGCGCGGAAGAACGGCGTCTGCATGTAGCGGTTCTGGATCCAGGCGATGGCCCACAGCTCGATGAAGACGACGATCACGGCGATCACGGTCGCGGTCCAGAAATCGGGGATCAGGTAGGGCAGCGCGTGGCCGAGCCCGCCGAGCGTGGTCATCACACCCGAGGCCAAGCCGCGCTTGACCGGGCTGCCGCGGCCCGACAGCTCGCCGTCGTCGCTGGCCGCTTCGGTGAAGCCCATCGAGATGCCCGCACCGACCGAGGCCGCGAGCCCCACGAGGAACGTCGTCCAGGTATCCTGGGTGGCAAAGGCGGTGGCGAAGATCGGCGCCAGGGTCGAGACCGAGCCATCCATCAGCCCGGCAAGGCCCGGTTGCACCCATGTCAGGATGAACCTGCGGTGGGCGGTGCTGTCTTCGCTGTCGCGGCTGGCGCCGTCGAGATGGCTTTCGGCAAGGTCGGTGGCGCGGGTCTGGTGGCCGGCCTCGGCGGCGGCGAGATCGCCCAGAAGCTTGCGGGTGCCGGCATCGGTGCTGCGTTGGGCGGCCTTGAGATAGAAGGCTTCGGCGTCCTGCTCCATCGCTTCGGCTTCGGCGCGGATCCTGTCCAATCCGAGATTTTCCATCAGCCAGACGGGGCGGCGCGCATAGAAGCCTGCCACATGCTCGCGGCGAATGAGGGGGATCACCCCGCCGAAGCGGCGCTCATGCAGATCAATGAGGGCGCGGCGGTGGGTGTCTTCCTCGGCGGCCATGCCATCGAAGATCGCGGCGGTGTCGGGGAAATCGGCGCGCAGGCGTTCGGCGTAGCTGCGGTAGATGCGGGCGTCATCTTCTTCAGAGGAAATGGCGAGGGCCAGCACCTCTTGTTCGGAGAGGTCGGAAAAGCGGCGGCGTGACATCACTCCGGGGATCATGGTGAACATCCTCTTTTAGAATGATTCTAAGGTAGTGAAATTCGGAAAAGGTGCAAGTGCGATCTGTGCTTGCAGGCGGTCAGGGGTGTCGAGACGCTTGCGATACAGTCTGTGCAAGACTAGATTGATCCGGCTTGGGGGATCACCGCATGACGGCCATGGCTGCTGAAATCAAGAAGGGTCGAAAATTCGATCAGGTGCTTGACGGCGCACGCGAGGTGTTCATGCGCGACGGCTTTGAAGGGGCCAGTGTCGATGAGATCGCCCGGGTGGCAGGGGTGTCCAAGGCGACGCTCTACAGCTATTTTCCGGACAAACGGCTGCTCTTTTCGGAAGTCGCCCGCCTCGAATGCAACCGGCAGGCCGAGGAGGCGATGGCCGAGTTCGATCTGAGCGATCCGGTCGCTGTTGTGTTGCACGAGGCCGCCAACCGGATCGTGCGCTTCTTCCTGTCGGATTTCGGGCAGCAGGTGTATCGCATCTGCGTTGCGGAATCCTATCGGTTTCCCGAGCTTGGCCAGCGGTTCTACGCGTCGGGTCCGGCGCTGGTGCGCGAACGGATGTCGGCGATCCTGCAGCCCTATATCGACCGGGGCGAGCTGGTGATCGAGGACATGGATCTTGCGGCTGACCAGTTTGGACAGCTGTGCAAGAGCGATCTGTTCGTGCGCCGCCTGTGCGGGATCAGCAAGGAGACCAGCGAAGCCGAGATCAAGCGGGTGGTCACGGGCGTGGTCGAGATGTTCCTGGCGCGCTACGGCGCCTGATCCTTCAATGCGCCCAAGGCCCGCCCCGGATGCCGGAAGGGGCGCCCGGTCAGGCGCCCACCTCGATGATCGCTTGGGCCAGTTTCGGCACGGTGTCACGGTTCAGACCGGCGATATTGATGCGGCTGTCGCCGACCATGTAGATGCCATGCTCGGCCCGCAGACGTTCGACGATCTCGGGCGAGAGACCGAGCCGGGAGAACATCCCGCGATGCTGGGCGATGAAGCCGTAGCGATCCGACCCGGACAGGCGGCGCAATTCGGACGACAGCTGTTCGCGCAGCGCCAGCATCCCGTTGCGGACGTCTTCGAGTTCGGCCTGCCAATCGACGCGCAGCGCGTCATCGGTCAGCACCAAGGACACCATGCGCGCGCCGTGATCGGGCGGGAAGGAATAGTTCTGCCGGTTGAGATAGGCGAGGTTGCCCTGTGTCACGGCATGCAACCCGCGCTCCTGCGCCACGGCCATCAGGAGGCCGGTGCGTTCGCGGTAGATGCCGAAATTCTTGGAACAGCTGGCCGCGATCAGCACCTCGGGGCAGCCCGAGGCGACCATGCGGGTCGCTGCGGCATCGGCCTCGAGACCGTCGCCGAAGCCCTGATAGGCAATGTCGATCATCGGCACGACGCCCTTGGCGTTGACCAGATCGATCACCGCCTGCCATTCCGGGCCGGTGAGGTTGGCGCCGGTGGGGTTGTGGCAGCAGCCATGCAGCAGCACCACGTCGCCGGCGCGCATCTGGCCGAGATCCTCCATCATGCCGGCGAAATCGACCCCGCCGCTTTCAGCGTCGAAATAGCGATACATCACCGTTTCGATCGCCATATGCTTGAGGATGCTGAGATGGTTGGGCCATGTCGGATCGGAGACGAAGACACGCGCAGAGGGGTTGGCCATGCGGATGAGATCGAAGGCCTGGCGGACCGCGCCGGTGCCGCCGGGCGTGGCCACGGCGGCAACCTGATCGCGGGCCACGGCATCGCCCAGCACAAGGCCGATCATCGCGTCCGAAAAGGCCGGATCGCCGGCGAGGCCTGTATAGGCCTTGGTGGTTTCCTGCTCCCACCATTGACGCTCGGCCTGTTTGACGGCGCGCATGATGGGGGTCACGCCTTCGGCGTTCTTGTAGACGCCGACGCCAAGGTCGATCTTGTCCTCGCGGGGGTCGTCCTTGAACGCCTGCATCAGGGCGAGGATCTTGTCTTTGGGTTGTTCGTTGAGATGTTCGAACATCACTTGTCTCCGGTGGCGACGGGCACGGTGGGAAAGGCGCCCCATTCGGTCCATGATCCGTCATAAAGCGCATGGTCGGTCTTGCCGATCCGTTCCAGCGCAAGGTTGATGATGGCAGCGGTCACGCCCGAACCGCAGGTGGTGATGGCCGGCTTGTCCAGGTCAGCACCTGACGCGGCCAGCACGGCGCGCAGGCCGTCGGCATCCTTCATGGTGCCGTCATCGTTCAGAAGGTCACGGTAAAACACATTCTTCGAGCCGGGGATATGGCCCGAGCGCAGCCCGGCGCGCGGTTCGGGCTCATCGCCACGGAATCGGCCGGGAGAGCGGGCATCGAGAATCTCGTAATCGCCCAGCTTGGAGGCGGCGGCCACTTGCGTGACGTCCTTGACCATCTGGTTCTGGCGGCGCACGGTCATGTGCCGGTCGCGCACGACGGGGGGCATGTCGTCCACGGGGCGGCCCTCGGCCTGCCATTTGGGCAGGCCACCGTCCAGAACGGCGATGTTGTCCTGACCCATAAGGCGGAACAGCCACCAGACGCGCGCCGCAGAAAACAGGCCATGCGCGTCATAGACCACCACCTGATGACCATCGCCCACGCCCATGGCGCGCAGGCGGGACATGAATTTCTCGACCGGCGGGGCCATGTGCGGCAGCTCGGATCGGTGATCGCTGATATCGTCGATATCGAAAAACCGGGCGCCGGGAATATGCGCGGCCAGATATTGGGACCGGCCATCGCGCCCATCACCGGGCAAGAACCATGTCCCGTCCAGAACGCGAAGATCCGGATCCTTGAGATGGCTGGCCAGCCAGTCGGTTGAAACAAGCGTCTTGGGATCGTCATGTGCCATGGTCAGCCCCCGGTTTGCGGACGCTTCATGCCTATCGCGCAGCGCGGTCAAGGGCAAGCGCCCCGGTGCCGTCAGCGCCTATTTGACCAGGAGCCTGCGCGCCATCCCGAGAGACATCAGCACAACCGCGCCCCCAAGCCCGCCCATCAGCGCCTGTGTCGCGATCATACCGGCATCGCCGCCCCCCAGCAAACGGGCAAGGGCATCGGCGCCAAGGGTCTGGGCCGCCTGCCAGCCCAGCAGACCGCCCAGCACACCGGCGGCGGCATTCACCACGAACCCCAGACCGAGCGCGCGATAGACCGCCGCCGCCAGAATGCCGCCTGTGGCGCCTGAGAAAAGGGCGATCAGAAGCTCCATGCGCCGCGCTCAGTTGTTTTCTTTCAGCAGGCGCTGCTTCTGGCGCTGCCAGTCGCGCTTGGCCTGAGTTTCGCGCTTGTCATGGGTTTTCTTGCCCTTGGCGATCCCGATCTTCAGCTTGGCCATGCCGCGATGGTTGAAATAGAGGACCAGTGGCACGAGCGTCATGCCCTTGCGCTGCGTCTCGTTCCAGAGCCGCGCGAGTTCCTTGCGCGAGACCAGCAGCTTGCGGCGGCGGCGTTCCTCGTGCTGGAAGGTCTTGGCCTGCTCATAGGGCGCGACATAGGCATTGATGAGCCACAATTCGCCATTGTCGACGGTCGCATAGCTTTCGGCGATGTTGGCGCCGCCCTGGCGGAGCGATTTGACCTCGGAGCCTTCGAGGATGATGCCGCATTCAAGATCGTCCTCGATCGCATAATCGAAGCGCGCGCGCCGGTTCTCGGCGACGACCTTGTAGTTGGGGTTGTCCTTCGGCTTGGCCATATCGGGTGTCCTGTGGCGCGGCAATGCGAAGGGCCAAGATAACGGCTTGGCCGGGATGATCCAAGGGGGCGCGCGCGGGGGATGTCAGATCAGGCCGCGGCGCGCCAGATCGGCGCGCAATTCGGACCCATGCGCGCCGCGCGCCGGCACGGGGCCGGGAACAGCAGCAGCACCGTCGAAACGGGGTGCTGTCGCGGGCTGCCGCAAGCCTTGCGCATCGGTCCAGGCACCGCGCGCCGCCATATGCGGATCGCGTGCGGCCTCGGTTGGAGACAGGACCGGGGCGGCGCAGGCATCGCTTCCCTCGAACAGGGCGGCCCAGTGATCGCGGGGCTTGGCGGCGAACAACGCGGCAAGGCGCGCGGTCTGATCGGGCCATTGGGCGGCATCCATCTGATCGGCAAAGGCCGGATCGTCGGACAGGCCCATCAGGTCGAGAAAGGCGGCATAGAATTTCGGCTCGAGGCACTGAACGGCGACATGCCCGCCACAGGCGCAGGCATAGGTGCGGCACCAATGCGGGCCGTCCAGAAGGCTTTGGCCACGCCTGTCCGACAGGTTTCCGGAGGGCGCCATCGACATCAAGAGCGCCATCATATGCGCCGAGCCGTCGACAATCGCGGCGTCCACCACCGTCCCCTGCCCGCTGCGCGCGGCAGCCAGAAGCCCGGCCAGAATCCCCGCCACCAGATACAGCGCGCCGCCCCCCACATCACCGACCAGGGTCGGCGGCGTCAACGGTGGCGCATCGGGCGCCGAGGCATACCAGAGCGCGCCCGAGGTGGCGATGTAATTCAGGTCATGCCCCGCCATCTGCGCCTTGGGTCCCGACTGCCCCCAGCCGGTCATGCGGCCATAGACAAGCCGTGGATTGCCGGCGCGGCAGGTGTCGGGACCAAGGCCCAAACGCTCCATCACGCCGGGGCGGAAGCCTTCGATCAGGGCGTCGGCGGTCGCGATCAGCGCGCGGGCAATGGCCAGATCGGCAGGGTCCTTGAGATCGAGCGTGATGGATTTCTTGCCCCGGTCCAGCAGGTTCACATCGCCCGCCACGGGATTGCCCGGGCCGGGACGGTGAATGACGATTACCTCGGCGCCCAGATCGGCCAGCATCATCGCGGCGAAGGGGCCGGGGCCGAGCCCTTCGATCTCGATCACGCGGATACCCTGTAACATCATGTCCTGTCTCCGGTCGGTGCGATGCGGCCAGCCTAAAGCGTTTCGCGGCAAACCTGAATCGCAGAATTTCGCGACATGCAGCGCGCTGTTCAATCGTTGCACGCGTTCCGCCTTTGGCTGAGGGACGGGCGCAATGGCTGCTTGGCGCTGTCGTGCGGTTGGTCTACCTTGGCGGCGAAGACGCGACACAAGGAGCCGCCCCATGAAGATGAGTGACGAACGTATTATCGAGGCCGACCGCGCGACCGTTTGGGCGGCGCTGCTGAACCCCGATGTTCTGAAGGAATGCGTTTCGGGGGCCGAAGAGGTGACCGGCAATCCACAGGATGGCTATGAGGCGACGGTCACCCAGAAGGTCGGGCCGGTAAAGGCCACGTTCAAGGGCGCCGTGACCGTGTCGAACATGGTCGAGCATGAAAGCCTGACGCTGACCGGCGAGGGCAAGGGCGGCGCCGCCGGCTTTGCCAAGGGCGGTGCGGATGTGCGACTTGAAGAGGTGCCCGAGGGCACCAAGCTGATCTATGACGTGGAGGCCAAGGTGGGCGGCAAGCTGGCGCAGCTTGGCAGCCGGATCGTCGACGGGTTCGCCAAGAAGATGGCTGACAAGTTCTTTGAAAGGCTGACCGAGGTGATCGAAGGACCCAAGGACGATGACGCGCCCGAGGAGGCCGAAAAGAAAGGCTGGCTGAAGCGGCTGATCAAGAAGTAAGGCGGCGGCGGGGTCAGTCGTTGAGCGAGATGATCCCGGCGATCCGCGCGCCGATTTCGCGGCTGGCCTTCTGCGAAGGGTGAATGAGGTCGATCGCGTGATAGGACCGGTCGCCATGCGGCACCAGATCGGCCAGCGACAGGAAATGCACCCCCGCGTCCAGAGCCGCAAGACGCGCCAGGCGACGGTCCATTTCGTCGCCTTCGTCGGCGCAGCCTTCGATCGGGGATCGCACGCCCGGCGTGCGCAGATAGCCCACGAAGATCACCTGTGCGCCAGTCGCGCGCAGGGTCGAGACAAAGCCCGGTATCCGACCGCTGCGCCCATCTTTCGAGACAAGCTGATTGATGCGATGTCCGCAGGCGCCACAGCCGCACCCCATCCAGATGTCATTGCCGCCACCATTGAGCACGATCCAGTCCCATGGCCCTTCGCGATATTGCTGCGCGATGTTCAACCCGGCGCTGCCCGAGATCGGCAGGGCGTAGAAGAACCGCGCGCCCGTGACCGAGCGATCGATCACCGGCTCGGACAATTCGGCCTCGATCGCATGGGACACCCCGCGCCCCTGCCCCTTGTGGAACGCCAGCAGCGAGTCGCCCATCAGAAGGATGCGCGAGTCCTTGGTGACGGGTTCGCCGCAAGCGGCAAGCAGGATCAGGGCAAAAAGCGAAAGCAGGCGGGTCATCATGTTGGGCCGGGTCATCCGTTTTGCATGCTTTCCTGATATCAGTCCGTAGAGGTTAAGGAACGGTTTATCCGACAGGAGTTTTACCATTCTGCAGTGGCGCACACAAAAGCCTGCGCCTCCGGCGGATTGCACTCGGCCATTAAACGCCTAGCTTCGGGTCAGGAAACGGAGGTGCGCAATGGCATCCATAGTCGAGGTCGAGGGCCTGCAGAAAACGTATGACGGCGGGTTCGAGGCGCTCAGGGGCGTGTCGCTCGGGATCGAAGAGGGCGAGATACTTGCCCTGCTTGGCCCGAATGGCGCGGGCAAGACGACACTGATTTCGGCGCTCTGCGGTATCACCACGCCGACAGGCGGGACCGCGCGCGTCGGCGGGCATGACATCGTGAGCGAGTATCGCAAGGCCCGCGCGATGATCGGGCTGGTGCCGCAGGAGGTGGCGCTCGAGCCGTTCGAGAAGGTCATCAACACGGTGCGCTTTTCACGCGGTCTTTTCGGCAAGTCGCGCGACGAGGCGCTGATCGAAAAGCTGTTGCGGCAGCTCTCGCTGTGGGACAAGCGCAACAGCCGCACGCGCGAATTGTCGGGCGGCATGAAGCGGCGGGTGCTGATCGCCAAGGCATTGGTGCACGAACCCAAGGTGTTGTTTCTGGATGAGCCGACAGCCGGTGTGGATGTCGAGCTGCGCCGTGATATGTGGCGCGTCGTCGAGGGTCTGAAGGCGGAAGGTGTCACGATCATCCTGACCACCCATTACATCGAAGAGGCCGAGGCCATCGCCGACCGGGTCGCCGTTATCAACCGCGGCGAGATATTGCTGGTCGAGGACAAGATCGATCTGATGCGGCGCATGGGCCGCAAGACGCTGCGCATCGACCTGTCAACGCCGATAGATGCCGTACCAGAGGGGCTGGCGCATTATGATCTGGAACTCTCGCCCGAGGGCGACGCGCTGAGCTATCACTATGACACGCGCGGGCAGGACGGCACCGGGATCACCCGGCTGTTGCAGGCGCTGGCCGCCGAGGGGCTGACGCTGCGCGACGTGCACACCTCGCAATCGAGCCTCGAAGAGATCTTCGTCGGTCTGGTCAAGGAGGACGCGGCATGAACCTTCGCGCGATCAGGGCGATCTATATCTACGAGATGAAGCGCTTCATGCGCACGCTGATGGAAAGCCTGCTGTCGCCGGTGATTTCGACCACGCTTTATTTCGTGGTGTTCGGATCGGCCATCGGCAGCCGAATAGATCAGGTCGAAGGGGTGAGTTATGGCGCGTTCATTGTGCCGGGGCTGATCATGCTGACGGTCATGACGCAGGCGATCAGCAATGCCAGTTTCGGGATCTACTTTCCCAAGTTCATCGGCACGATCTATGAGCTTCTGTCAGCGCCGGTGAATTTTCTGGAGATCGTGCTGGGATATGTCGGGGCGGCGGCGACCAAATCGCTGTTGATCGGGGTGGTGATCCTGATCACCTCGGGGTTCTTCGTGGAGATCGACGTGCTGCATCCCGCCGCGATGCTGGGGTTTTTGGTGCTCACCTGCCTGTCCTTCTCGCTCTTCGGGTTCATCATCGGCATCTGGGCCGAGAACTTTCAGCAATTGCAGATCATTCCGCTGCTGGTCATCACGCCCTTGGTGTTTTTGGGCGGATCGTTCTATTCGATCTCGATGCTGCCCGAGGCATGGCAAACGGTGAGCTACTTCAATCCGGTGGTCTACCTGATCTCGGGGTTCCGCTGGTCGTTCTTCGGTCAGGCGGATGTGCCTGTGGGCCTGAGCCTGCTGGCAATTGCGGCGTTTACCGGGATTTGCCTGCTGATCGTCTGGCTGATCTTCAAGACCGGCTACAGGATAAAGTCCTGAGCCGGGCTGCGGCGTGACTTATTTGCCCGATAAGGCGCAGTTTTTGTGTCAGCGCGCGAAATGGCCGGTCCGGTCGCCTTGTTTGTGCAAGGAGGGCAATCTACATCGGTCATCATGAAAGAGCGTATCCCCTTCCTGAACCGTGGGCCGGTGGTCTCGGTGATCCGGCTGAGCGGCACGATCGGCGCCGGCAGCCGCGCACAGTTGAGCGACGAGGCCTTGGCCCCGTCGATCGAAAAGGCGTTCCGGCGCGGCAAGCCAAAGGCGGTCGCGCTGTTGATCAATTCGCCCGGCGGATCGCCGGTGCAATCCTCGCTGATCGCGTCGCGCATCCGGCGGCTGGCCGAGGAAAAGGACATCCCCGTGCATGCCTTCGTCGAGGATGTGGCGGCTTCGGGCGGCTATTGGCTGGCGACGGCGGCAGATCACATCTGGGTCGATCCGGCCTCGATCGTGGGGTCGATCGGTGTCATCTCGGCGGGGTTCGGCGCGCCGGTCCTGCTGGCACGGCAGGGCGTGGAACGCCGGGTGCACACATCGGGCAAATCGAAAAGCTTCCTTGATCCGTTCCTGCCGCAGAAGGACGAGGATGTGAGCCGTCTCAAGGATATCCTCGAGCAGATGCACAAGGTGTTCGAGGCGCAGGTCACCTCGCGACGGGGCGACCGGCTGGCGCAGAATGACGATCTGTTCACCGGCGAGTTCTGGCTGGGTCAGCGCGCGGTGGAGCTGGGTCTTGTGGACGGGATCGGGCACGTGGCCCCCAAGATGAAAGAGCTTTACGGCGACAAGGTGCGCTTTGCGCAATACGGGCGCAAACGCGGCCTGTTCCAGCGGTTCGGCATGAGCCTCGCACAGGACGGCATCGCCGCCATCGAGGAGCGGGCGTCCTACGCGCGTTTCGGCCTCTGACGTGATCGTCAAGATCGTCATATTGTTCCTTGTCGCCATGGGTGTTCTGGCGATGTTCGGGAAACTGCGCTTTCCGGGTCAGCAAAAGCTGGCTTCGGCCAAATGTCGGAAATGCGGGCGGTTCCGTATCGGCAAGGGGCCCTGTCCCTGCACGAAAGGCAAAAGCAAATGATGCCTTGGTTACTGTCGGTTTTGGGGCTGGTGATCCTGCTTCTGGCCGGTGATGCGCTGGTCAAGGGTGCGGTCAACCTGAGCCT
The DNA here is from genome assembly GCF_900142765.1 of Roseovarius litoreus. Lineage (GTDB taxonomy): Bacteria > Pseudomonadota > Alphaproteobacteria > Rhodobacterales > Rhodobacteraceae > Roseovarius > Roseovarius litoreus. Next base: position 80,222 of record NZ_FRCB01000009.1, on the reverse strand, counting down.
CCGGGTGGGGATTCCGGCCCTGATCGTCAGCCTGACCATCGTGGCATTCGGCACCTCGGCGCCGGAGTTGCTGATTTCGGTGAACGCGGTGCTGGACGACAAGCCGGGGCTGGCGCTTGGCAATGTGGTGGGGTCGAACACGGCCAATATCCTGATGGTTCTGGGGGTGCCCGCCATCCTGTCGGTTCTGCACACAAGCGAGTGTGACACGCGCAAGACCTATGTCTTCATGCTGGTGGCGTCGGTCCTGTTCATCGGGCTGGCGTTTCTCGGGGAATTCACGCTGGTCTCGGGGCTGATCCTGCTGGCGGCGCTGGCCTTCGTTCTGACCGATGCCTTTCTGGAAGCCGGCCGCCATCGCAGCGCCAATGCCGCCCTTGCCCTGTCGGAGGCTGACGGGATCGAGGAGGTGGAGGGTGCGGACCCGGACATGCCCTGGTGGCAGATCAGCGTCTTTCTGGTGCTGGGGCTTGTGGGCCTGCCGCTTGGCGCCGATCTGCTGGTGGACAATGCCTCGATCATCGCGCGGCAATATGGGGTCAGCGACACGGTCATCGGCCTGACGCTGGTCGCACTTGGCACGTCGCTTCCCGAATTGGCCACCACGGTCATGGCCGCGCTGCGCAAGCAGGCGGATGTCGCGCTTGGGAACGTGATCGGCTCGAACATGTTCAATCTGCTGGCGATCATCGGGATCACGGCGGTGATCGGGCCGATCCCGGTCGATCCAGAGTTCCTGCGGTTCGATCTGTGGGTGATGCTGGCGGCGTCGCTGCTGATCGTTCCGTTCGTCTTTTTCAAGCAGGATATCGGCCGCGTGTGGGGTGTGATCTTGACGGGGCTTTATGTGGCCTATGTCGTGATCGTGCTCTCATGAAGAAAGGCGGCGCGGCATGACGACAGCATTGGTGACAGGGGCCGGAAAACGGCTGGGGCGCGCGATGGCGCTGGAACTGGCGCGGCGCGGGCATGATGTGGCGGTGCATTACGCCTCGAGCCGCGATGAGGCCGAGGCCGTCGCCGCCGAGATCCGGGGCCTAGGGCAAAACGCCGTGACCGTGCAGGCCGATCTGCTGGACGAGGCGCAGATACAGCGCCTTTTGCCGGAAGCCGCAAGCAGGCTCGGGGCGCCGATCACCTGCCTGATCAACAACGCGTCGATTTTCGAGTATGACAATATCCAGAGCGCCACCCGCGACAGCTGGGATCGGCATATGGAAAGCAATCTGCGCGCGCCCTTCGTGCTCACGCAGGCGATGGCGGCCCAGGTGCCCGCGCCCGACCAGTGCGAGATGGGCGAGCCGGTGGCGCGCGGGCTGGTCATCAACATGATCGACCAACGGGTGCGCAAGCTGACGCCCGAGTTCATGACCTATACGCTGGCCAAGATGGGTCTTTGGGCCTTCACCCAGACCGCAGCACAGGCGCTTGCCCCCCATATCCGGGTCAATGCCATAGGCCCCGGTCCGACCCTGCAGGGGCATCGACAGACCGAGACGCATTTCCAGAGACAGCGTCAGTCCACCGTTCTGGGACGCGGCGCCAACCCCGCCGACATCACCGCCGCGCTGGCCTATTTCCTCGATGCACCGGCGGTGACCGGACAATTGCTCTGCGTTGATGGCGGGCAGCATCTGGGATGGCAGACACCGGATGTGTTGGGCGTCGAGTGACATATTCCGGCCAGACTTGTGCACCGCAAAGATGACCGACAAAAACCTGTTACAAAATTTTTAATGTTTTCAATATTTTGTCACTGGTTAAAGTTTTTTCTGAATGTTTTCAATGCCTTGGTTTATCGCCTATTTTTTGTGCAATCCAACGAAGGCATGTTAGAACAAAGGAAAATTTCCCTGCCCCCAAACTTGCCCCCACAGTTATCCACAGGTTTCGTGGACAGCTTTCCTCTTGCCCGCAGCGCGATAAGATTGCAGCCACAGAAGAGAATCATATCCGAGCCATATGCCCGAGCAGACATCTGATATCGCGCCCAAGACCGGCCACGACGTCATCCAGTCCTACCTGAAGACGCTCGACTCGTCTCCAGGGGTCTACCGCATGCTCGATGCGCAGGCGCGGGTGCTCTATGTCGGCAAGGCGCGCAATTTGCGGGCGCGGGTGTCGAACTATGCCCGCCCATCGGGCCATACAGCGCGCATCGACAGGATGATCCGCGAGACCGCGTCGATGATGTTCCTGACCACCTCGACCGAGACCGAAGCCCTGCTTCTGGAACAAAACCTCATCAAGCAGCTCAAGCCGCGCTACAACGTGCTCTTGCGCGACGACAAGAGCTTTCCGAACATCCTTGTGACCGGGCATGATTTTCCGATGATCAAGAAACACCGTGGCGCCAAGAAGGAGAAAGGCCATTACTACGGCCCCTTTGCCAGTGCCGGCGCGGTGAACCGGACCCTGTCGCATCTGCAGCGCGCGTTTCAGTTGCGCAATTGCACCGACACGCAGTTCGAAAGCCGCACCCGCCCCTGTCTGCAATACCAGATCAAGCGCTGCACCGCGCCCTGTGTCGGCTATATCGACAAGGCCGATTATGCGGCGGCGGTGAAGGATGCCGAACGCTACCTGTCAGGCCGCTCCACCGAGATCCAGACAAAGCTGAAGGCCGAGATGGCCGAAGCTGCCGAGGCGATGGAATACGAACGCGCCGCGGCGCTGCGCGACCGGATCAAGGCGCTGACGCAGGTCCAGACCGCACAGGGCATCAACCCGCGCACCGTGACCGAGGCGGATATCCTGGCGCTGCATCTGGAAAAGGGGCAGGCCTGCGTTCAGGTGTTCTTCATCCGGGCCGGGCAGAACTGGGGCAACCGTGATTTCTATCCGCGCGTCGGGGCCGATGTGGAAGAGGCCGAGGTGCTCGAGGCGTTCATCGGCCAGTTCTATGACAGCAAGGACCCCGCACGACAGTTGATCCTGTCTCACCCGATCGAAAATGCCGATCTGATGACCGAGGCTCTGAGCGGCAAACTGGGCCGCAAGGTCGAGCTTCTGGTCCCGCAGCGCGGTGAAAAGGCCGAGTTGGTGGATGCCGCCCTGCGCAATGCCCGCGAAAGCCTTGCCCGCAAGATGGCCGAGACGGCGACACAGGCCAAGCTGCTCAAGGGACTGGCCGAGGCGTTCGATCTGCCGGATCCTCCCAAGCGGGTCGAGGTCTATGACAACTCGCATATTCAGGGCGCGCACGCGGTGGGCGCGATGATCGTGGCGGGGCCGGACGGCTTCATGAAGAACAGCTATCGCAAGTTCAACATCCGGGGCGATGAGCTGACGCCGGGGGACGATTTCGGGATGATGAAAGAGGTGCTGACGCGGCGGTTCAAACGCCTGCTCAAGGAAGACCCCGAGCGCGATCAGGGCCATTGGCCCGATCTGCTGTTGATTGATGGGGGTGCGGGACAAGTCAGTGCCGTGGCTCAGATCATGCGCGAGCTGGGGGTCGAGGACATCCCCATGGTCGGCGTGGCCAAAGGGGTGGATCGCGACCACGGCAAGGAAGAATTCCACCGAACCGGCAAGCGACCGATGGCGTTGCAGCGCAATGACCCGGTCTTGTATTTCATCCAGCGGATGCGCGACGAGGCGCATCGCTTTGCCATCGGCACCCATCGGGCTAAACGGGCCAAGGCGGTGGGGGCCACGCCGCTGGACGACATTCCCGGTGTGGGGGCTGCACGCAAACGCGCTTTGCTCGCGCATTTCGGCAGCGCCAAGGCGGTGAGTCGCGCCAATCTGTCGGACCTCAAGGCCGTGGAGGGCGTATCCGAGGGGCTGGCCCAGAAAGTCTATGATTTCTTCCATGAAAAAGGCTGATCCCGTGGCGCTTCCCCTTTGGTCGCGTTGCGGGTAGAACCTCACGCATGACGTGGAACCTGCCCAATCTGCTGACCGTTCTGAGGCTGCTGGCCGCTCCCGGCGTGGCGGTGATGTTCCTGTATTTCCATCGTCCCTGGGCGGACTGGTTCGCGCTGACGCTGTTCATCAGCGCCGCGATCACGGACTGGTTCGACGGTTATCTTGCAAGGGCTTGGAAACAGACGACAAAGCTGGGAGCGATGCTAGACCCCATTGCTGACAAGGCGATGGTGGTGATCGCGCTGATGGTGATCGTGGGATATTCGAGCATGTCGCCATGGCTGGTGTTGCCGGCGACCTTTATCCTGTTCCGCGAGGTGTTCGTGAGCGGGCTGCGGGAGTATCTGGGGGATACGGCCGGAACGCTCAAGGTCACGCAATTGGCCAAGTGGAAGACCACGGCGCAGATGGTGGCGATTGCGGTGCTGTTTGCGCAGGGCGTGTTCGAGCATTATTTCGGTGCGGATACGCCGGGCGCGGTGTTGCTGGGCCATGCGGGGCTGTGGCTGTTGTGGATCGCGGCTGCGCTGACATTGGTGACAGGCTATGATTACCTAAGAAAATCAATGCCTTACCTGAAGGACTAAGATCATGGATGTGCTCTATTTCGCGTGGGTCAGGGAACGGATCGGGCGGCCCAAGGACCGGATCGAGACGCAGGCCGCCACGGTGCGCGATCTGGTCGAGGAGTTGCGCGCCCGCGAAGAGCGCTATGCCGCCGCGTTCGAGGATCTGAGCGCGCTGCGGGTGGCGGTGGATCAGGAGCTTTCGGATTTCGACGCCTCTCTGGCCGGGGTCCGGGAAGTGGCGTTTTTCCCACCAATGACAGGGGGTTAGGCGATATGGACATCCGTGTTCAGGAGGCCGCTTTCGATCTTGGGGACGAGGCCCGCGCCTTTGCCGAACGGCAAAGGGGGATGGGGGCTGTGGTGACGTTTACCGGGATCGTTCGGGATCTGGATGGGGGCGATCTGGACGTGATGGAGATCGAGCATTACCCCGGAATGACCGAAGCGGCGATTGAAAAGATCGGACAAGAGGCGCTAAGCCGCTGGAATCTTGGCGATATTCTGGTGATTCATCGCTATGGACGGCTGCGGCCCGATGATCTTATCATGATGGTGGCCACCTCGGCGCGGCACCGGGTCGATGCATTCCAAGGCGCTGAATTCCTTATGGATTTCCTGAAATCCCGGGCGCCGTTCTGGAAAAAGGAAGTCACCGGGCAGGACGCCGCCTGGGTCGCGGCGCGCGACGAGGATGAGGACGCTCTGAGCCGCTGGTGAGCAGGCGCTTTGCGTAGGGTTCGTACGAAACCTACGCGGGTTTGGGACGATCCGAGGGTCGATCCTGCGAATTTGTGTCCATCCCGTACACAAATGCCCTTTTGGTGCCCCTGCGTGACCCAAGGTTCCGCTTGCCGGGGCCGCTGATCCGGGGCACCGCTTGTGCGAGTTTCAGACGGGGGACGAGGCCATGAGCGACCTGATCCAGAGCTATATCGAGACATTGACACCCAAGGTGGCCGGCACGCTGCGCGGCACGGCGAAGCTGGTGATTACCGGCGAGGGTGCGGTGATGCTGGACGAGACCGGCGCGCGGGCCTGCGACGCGGCCGATGAGGCCGACGTGGCGCTGATCGCCAGCGACGCGGTGTTCCGGGCGATCCTGTCGGGCGATCAGAACCCGGTGATGGCGGTGATGGGCGGCAAGCTCAAGGTCGAGGGCAGCGCGCAACGGGCGCTGAAGGTGAGCGGGATATTGGTGGGGTGAGGCGTGGGGTGATTTCTTGGCTATGACACCTCAGCGCCGATGATCATCCCGACGGGCTGTCGAGTTTCGCACCGATAGCCTAGAAACCTGCTACGCCCTCCCAAACCCGCCACGTCACAGCACAAGACCGCCCTCGCCTGTCCGCGGGCTGGCGATGCAACGGTATTTCGGGGCGCTTAATGGCTGCCCTGTCATCGCATCACTCAATCGGCGCGCTGACGTCACCCAATCGCCTGCCCGGGGGGCGGACAGGCGATGGCGGGGCGCGGCGGACATCGGGCCTGGTGCATGTGCACGTATTTCTTAATCGCTTTGCGGCCCAAGTGATCCATTCTATGAATGGGTCATGACATTCGATCAGATCAAAACATTCCTCTGGGTGGCCCGTCTCGGCGGGTTTCGACGCGCGGCGGAGCGGTTGAACCTGTCGCAGCCCGCCATCTCCACGCGCATCGCCAAACTGGAACAAGAGCTGCGGGTGCCCTTGTTCGAGCGCGGCATGGGTGAGTTGATCCTGACCAAACAGGGCACCTTGCTGTTGTCCTATGTCGAACAGATGCTGTTCGTCGAGGAAGAGATCAAGCAGCGCGTTGCAAACCCGTCCGAGACCGAAGGCCTGTTCCGCGTCGGCGCCTCGGAGACGATCGCGCAGGCGTGGTTGCCTGATTTCCTCAAGGCGCTCAGCGAACACTACCCCCGGGTGAACGTGGATCTCACGGTGGATATTTCTCTCAATCTGCGGTCAGCGCTGCTGGAGCGGAAGCTGGACCTTGCCCTTTTGATGGGGCCGGTGTCGGAATTTTCGGTGGAGAACGTCGATTTGCCGTCTTTTGATCTGCATTGGTACCGGGCCGCCGCCAACACGCAGACCGACCTCACCCAGATCCCGGTCATTTCATACTCCAGCCAGACACGGCCCTACCGCGAACTGATGTCGGAATTGTCGCGCCGGGTGGGGCCGAAATTGCGGGTCTTCACCTCGGCTTCGCTGTCGGCGAGCCTGAAGATGATCGCGGCGGGAATCGCTGTCGGGCCGTACCCCCGCGCGCTGGCGAATGATTTCCTTGCCTCCGGGCAGATCGTGGAATTCGATCCGGGGTTCCGGCCAAAGCCGCTGTCGTTCACGGCGTCCTATTTATCCGAGCCCCGCAGTTTTCTTGTTGAAAAAAGTGCGGAAATGGCGCGTGCGGTGGCTGTGGACTGGGACAGGTCGCATCCGAAGTAGATATAAAAAATCTATCACTACAGATATAAAATGATAATTTGATTGAGGGCCTAACCCCATGTGATGCTGAGACGGATAATCGGGGGGCCAGCGTGACCACAACCGCAGTTTCACATAGCGATCTGATTGGCGCCTCTGCCGCAGATGTCCGTGCCGCGATCCGCAGCGGCGCCTATACAGGCCACACGGCCGGGTTGGCGGCTGGAAAGCTGCAATGCAACCTTGCGATACTGCCGGAGCAATACGCGCTCGATTTCCTGCGGTTTTGTCTGCGCAATCCCAAGCCTTGTCCCATTGTGGGCGTCGGTGACAGCGGTGACGCAAAGCTGCCCACACTGGGCCGCGACATCGACATTCGCACGGATGTCGCCCGGTATCGCGTGTTCAGGGGCGGCACGTTGAGCGAGGAGGTTACCGACATTTCGGACGTCTGGACCGCCGATCTGGTGACGGTGGCTCTGGGGTGTTCGTTCACCTTTGAAAATGCGCTGGTGCGTCATGGTATTCCCGTGCGCCATCTGGAAACCGGCCGCAACGTGCCGATGTTCAAATCCAACATCGATCTGGTGCCTGCGGGGCGGTTTGGCGGGCAGATGGTGGTGACCATGCGCCCGATCCCCGCCGAACAGGTTGACGCCACGCGCGAGATCAGCCGCCGTTATCCGCAAGCCCACGGCGCGCCCATCGCGGTCGGCGACCCCGCGACCATCGGCATTTCCGATCTCTCCGCCCCTGATTGGGGCGACGCGGTCGAGATCAAGGACGGCGAAATCCCCGTCTATTGGGCTTGTGGGGTCACCCCGCAGAATGTGCTGCTGGACGCGGCACTGCCGATCTGCATCACGCATTCACCCGGTCACATGCTGATTGCCGATGTGGCCGAAGACGCCGAAACAACAATCCTCATCTAAAGACCGAAAAAACCAACAAGGAGACGAAGACCATGAAAAAAATGATCCCGATTATCGCCGCAACAGCGGCACTGGCCGCGCCGGCTTATGCGGAAAACCTGTCCGTTGTGGGCAGCTGGTCCGGCCTGCCGCTGCACAAGGAGTACGAAACGCCGTTCTGGTCCACCACCCTGCCCGAAGCGTCGGGTGGCGCCATCACGGTCGAGCTGACGACCCACAACCAGATGAGCCTTGGACTGGGCGATATTTATCCGCTGCTGGGACAGGGCGTCTACGATGTCGCCATGACCGTGGCCGACTATGCGGTGGCCGACGCGCCCGAGCTTGAAGGGCTTGATGTGCCGCTTGTGGCGCTGACCGCCGATGAGGCGCGCGCCATGGTTGACGCGGCCCGCCCCATGGTCTCGGACATCTATCGTGATCGTTTCAACAGCCACGTGCTGGCCATTGCGCCCTATCCGCCGCAGGTGGTGTTCTGCAACCATGAGATTGCGAGCCTTGCCGATCTCGAAGGTCTCAAGGTGCGCGCATCAGGCCGTATGACCGCCAAACTGCTCGAGGCTCTGGGGGCCGAGGGCGTGAACGTGTCCTTCGCCGAAGTTCCGGGCGCATTGCAGAACGGCGTCGTCGATTGCGCGGTCACCGGTGCAGGCTCGGGCTACAGCGCGGGCTGGTGGGAAGTGTCCACGCACCTGTTGCCGATCCCGCTGGGTGGCTGGGATTCGGTGGTCACCGCGATCAACCTGGACAAATGGAACAGCCTCGATGCCGACATGCAGGCGCTGATCACCAGCGAAATCGCCAGCGGCTTCGAAGATCCCGCATGGGACAGCGCGCAGAACGCCCTGGTCAACGACATCGCCTGCCTGACGGGCAACGGCGAGTGCCCGGCGGGTGATGCACGGTCCATGACCCTTGTGGAGGTCAGTGACGCCGATTTCGCCCGTGCACGCGAGATCCTCACCAGTGAGGTTCTGCCGGAATGGGCAGAGCGCGCGGGCGGCGACTGGGCACAACGCTGGAATGCCAGCGTCGGCCAGGTTGTCGGCGTGACAATCGAGTAAGGTCTTGCGACCTTGAGCGACTGACAGGGGACGTACCGACCATGGAACGCAAGATGATTCACGGCCTTCGGGTGATCAACAGGGGGGTGGCGCTGGCCGTTGGCTTTGGCTTGCTTGCCTGCGCGGCCTTTGTGCTGCTCGATATCATCATGCGCCAAACAGGTGCGTCCCTTGGCGGGACCGAGGAAATCGCAGGTTACGCCATGGCGCTCGCGACCTCGTGGGGCATGTCCTACACGCTGCTGGAGCTGGGGCATGTCCGCATTGACCTGCTGCGGTCACGCTTTCAAAGTTTCGGGCGCGCCTTGCTGGATGTTTTTTCGATGATCGTGATGTCCGGTGTGATCATCACCATCGCGATCAAGGCCTGGCCGGTTCTGGAACGTTCCCTGACGATGGGATCGCGGGCCAATACGCCGCTCGAGACGCCGCTCGCCTGGGTTCAGCTTCCCTGGTTTGCAGGCTGGGTCTGGTTTGCGGTCATGTCATGCCTGACAACGCTCGCCGCGCTCAGCCTGCTCATCAAACGCCGCTTCGAGGACAGCGAAGCCATGGTCGGCGCCTTTGCCGAGCAGGAGACACTGCAATGATCGGGTTTGTTTCTGTCGGGCTTCTGGGGCTGCTGGCCCTGTCCATTCCGGTTGGCATCGTCCTGTTCCTGCTGGGCTTCGGGGTTGATACCTTCTTTTCGAGTTTTCCATTGACGCGCGGTCTGGGCAACATGGTCTGGTCGTCGTCCAATTCCGCGACGCTGATCGCCATTCCGTTTTTCGTTCTGCTGGGAGAAGTGCTTGTGCGCAGCGGGGTCGCCACGCGCACCTATGCCGCGCTTGATCGCTGGGTCAGCTGGCTGCCCGGTGGATTGGTCCATGCCAATGTGGCGACCGCCACGATGTTTTCCGCAACCTCGGGATCGTCCGTCGCCACGGCAGCCACGGTGGCGACCGTGGCCATGCCACAGGCCGAAAAGCTTGGCTATGATCCCAAGCTCTTTTCGGGCGCGATTGCGGCGGGCGGCACGCTGGGGATCATGATCCCGCCGTCGATCAACCTGATTGTCTATGGGTTCCTGACGCAGTCTTCGATCCCGCAACTGTTTCTCGCGGGTCTGATCCCCGGTATCGCGCTGGCTTTGGCGTTCATGGCGGTCACGGCGATCATCTGTGTCATTCGCCCGGAGCTGGGCGGGGTACGCCGGACATTCCCGTTTGCGCAGATGCTGCGGGCGCTGATCGATCTGATCCCGATCCTGATCCTGTTCGGACTGATCGTGGGGTCGATCTATCGTGGCTGGGCCACCCCGACAGAGGCCGCCGCCGTGGGCGTTGCAGGCGCGTTCCTGATCGCTTTCGCCTTTGGCGGCGTGTCATGGGACATGCTGAAGAAAAGCCTGACCGGGACCATCAAGATCACCTCGATGATCATGCTGATCGTCATGGGTGCGGCGTTCCTGAATTTCACGCTGGCATCGGCCGGATTGGGCCGTGAGCTGACGGCATTCATGGAAGGGCTGGGCCTGTCGCCCTTGGGCTTCATCCTTGTGGTGGTCGTCCTTTATATCGTGCTGGGCTTTTTCATCGAAACCCTGTCGCTCATGGTGGTGACGATCCCGATCATCGTGCCCATGGTCCTTGTGCAGGGCTATGATGTGATCTGGTTCGGTATCCTGATGATCGTGCTGATCGAAATGGCGCTGATCACTCCGCCCGTCGGTCTGAACCTTTACGTTGTGCAAGGGGCGCGCAAGTCAGGGAGCCTGAACGAGGTCATGCTGGGCGCAATCCCCTACTGCCTGACGATGCTGGCCATGGCGCTTTTGCTGATCGCGTTCCCCAACATCGCGTTGTTCCTGCCCACCACCTTGCAATAGGACTTAGGCCATGCGCATCGACCTGAATTCGGATTTGGGCGAAGGATTCGGCCCTTGGGATATGGGCGATGATGCGCAGATCCTGTCCATCGTCACCTCTGCGAATATCGCCTGTGGCGGTCATGCCGGTGATCCCGAAACCATGTTTCGCACGCTTTCGCTGGCGCATGACAAGGGCGTGTCCGTGGGTGCGCATCCGGGATACGCTGACCCGATCGGGTTCGGACGGCGGGTGATCCCCATGTCCTTGGATGAGATCACGCGCATGTGCGCGGCCCAGATCGGCGCCTTGCAGGGCGTGGCCGCATTGGTTGGCGTGCCGGTGGCCTATGTCAAACCGCATGGCGCGCTGGCGAACCTTGCCGCAAGGGATCGCACCGTGGCCGATGCCATCATGGCTGCCGTTCACAGGATCGACCCGAATATGGCGGTTCTGGCGATCTCCGGCACCCAGACCGAACAAGCGGCCCGCGCGGCAGGCTTGAGCGTATATTCCGAGATCTTTGCAGATCGCGGCTATCTGTCATCGGGCCAACTGGTGCCGCGCGACCAGCCTGGTGCCATGATCCACGATGCCGGCGAGGCGGCGGCGCGTCTGGTGTCGTTCCTTGAAACCGGGAGGATGCCCGTGGTCGACGGTGACCCGATCGAGCTTGCGGCGCAGTCGATCTGCGTGCATGGCGACAGTCCGGGTGCCTTGGCGATGGCCCTTGAAATCCGCGACCGGTTGATGGCGCAAGGCGTTCAAATCGCGTCTTTCCTGGGCAACTGAGGATCACATGGCCCCAGAGTTCAAAGCCATCGCCGATCACGCATTGCTTGTGACCTTCGCTGACGAAATCTCGGACAGCGCGCATGGCGCGGTGCTGGCGCTGGATGCAGCGCTTGGTGCAGCCCCGCCAGAGGGCATGATCGAAACCGTCCCTGCCATGGTCAACCTGCTGGTGTCCTTCGACCCCATCGTGACGGATCATGACGCCATCAAGACCCATGTTCAGGGCTGCCTGCGGGCGACGATCGAGGCCCCGTCTGCGGGAACGTCCCGCATAGTGCAGGTGTGTTACGACGCGCCGTTTTCGCCCGATCTGGAGGCCGTGAGCGCGGCAACGGGCCTTGCGCCGGAGTCGGTGATACAGGCCCATCTGGCCGGAGATTTTCGCGTGCTGATGTACGGTTTCGCACCGGGATATGCGTACTTGTCGGGCGTCGCGAAGGCCATTCAGGTCCCACGCAAACCCGCGCCTGTGCGCGATGTCCCCGCCGGCAGCGTGATCATCGCCGGGCCGCAATGCCTTGTCACGACGCTGACAATGCCCACGGGCTGGTCGATCATCGGTCGATCCCCCACAGCGATCCTGACAGGCGATGCCGATCATCCGTTCCTCTTCGATGTCGGGGACCGGGTGACATTCGAACGGATCGATGCCGCGACCTTTGCAAAGCTGAACAAGGCAGGCGCCGATGGCTGAGGCAGCGTTCACCGTCGCCTTCGCAGGCCCGCTGGTCACAGTGCAGGATGCGGGCCGACCCGGGCACATGCGGTTCGGCGTTCCTGCATCCGGGGCCATGGACCGGCTGGCGTTTGACGCAGCCAATGCCGCGCTTGGCAACGAAAGCGGGCAGACGGGGATCGAAATCTCGTTGGGCGGATTGATCCTCCAATGCACCCAAGGGCCGGTGACAGTGGCCATTGCGGGTGGCGATTTTACCGTCCAGCTCGGCAGTCAGAAGACCCGCTCCTGGACGGTGCTGACGGTTCAAAAGGGCGAGCGTTTGTCGATCACCGCAGGCAAGGCGGGAAGCTGGGCCTATCTTGCCGTCGCGGGTCGGATCATGGCGCCCGAGTGGTTGGGCCGTCAGGCGACGCATTCGACATCCGGTTTCGGCGGCGGGGCCTTGCAAACGGGACAAACGATCACCCTGTCCGACGCATCCCTGCGCGAGGATCGTCTGGGTGACATCCGGAAGCCGGACTTTCAGGCATCCGGGCCGATCCGTGTGGTCACCGGTCCGCAAGATCAGCATTTCGCGAAAGAGACCGTGGCGCGGTTTCTGTCGGACAGCTTTACCGTCTCCGACGCCTATGACCGGATGGGAATGCGCCTGAAAGGGCCGGAGTTGCCCTTGGCCGGGGCGCTTTCGATCCCGTCGGAACCCATCGTGCGCGGGTCGGTGCAGGTCTCTGGCGACGGCGTGCCGACGGTGCTGCTGGCCGACCATCAAACCACAGGCGGCTATCCCAAGATCGCCACCGTCATTTCGCCTGATATCGACCGGTTGGCACAGTATCGCGCAGGCCAAAGCCTGCGCTGTGTGGAGATCACCAGCGCGCAGGCCGTGGCAGAGGCCCGCAGCTATGCCCTTGGCAAGGCGGACTATCTGGCCGAGGTTTCGGTGGCACGCGGGACTTTGGCGCAGCGATTAATGCGTGAAAACCTCAATCATGGCTGCGTTTTCGACTGACGCGTTCCGTGATGCGCCTTGGCGCGTCAGGCGACAATCGGCAGCGTCTCGACCGTGTAGGACAAGCCGATGGTTTTGCCACGGTGCGGGTCCGACACCTCCATCCGGTAGGACCGGGCGGGGCGCACGCCTCCGATTGCGGGGAAGGTGCCGCACAGCATTGCTGTCCCGTCGGCAAACCCGGCCCCAGCGCACAGCTCTTCTAGCGGGCGAATGCCGGCCAGGGTTCCCTCCTGATACAGAACCTCTTGCCCGTTCTCTTCGATCCAGCACCGCAAGCGGATATCATCGAGATGACCGGCAATGTCGTCAAAGTCCCACAAAGTGGATGAGACAGGTTTGGCACAAGCCTGCTTGGACGCGGCAACGGAATAAGCCTCCAGATCGCGATCCGTATGGTCGGATGCGAGGCCGAAATAGGTTTTGCCGCCCGCCCGGATCAACAGGGGTTCCACCTCGCCCGAAGAGCCTTCGCCCAGAACCTCGATCCTGTCCGATTGGGTCAAGAGCGCGGTTGAGACGCGATAGTACAGCGGCACCGAGCTGGGTGGCGCAATGCCAAGCTCGGACAGCTCATCAATGTGGTGCTGCACCGCCGCCTGGTCTCTGCCCGTCCATCCGGCGACGACAGCCGAGTTTAGCGTCAGGGTGATGCTCGGGTTTTCAAAATTGAAAACGATACCCACGGTTTCAGATCCTTTCATGATGATCGATGTGATTGGCGGTGCCAGAGGCAACGGGGTGATGAGCCATCGGATCGTAAATTTGCCGGTTGAGCAAGCGGCAGAAGCAGCGGCGGTTCAACTCATTGCTCCAGAAGTCTGTAAGAGTCCGCCGCGCAGGGTCGAGACCCGGACCGGATTGGCCTGCGCAGATGCCCAAAGCAGACATCCGACTTTGGCCCAAGGCGCAGCACCGGTCAGACCGATCTTCAAGCACACCAGAAGCCCAACGCAATCCCGCCACGTCGGCGCACAAGACCGCCCTCGCCTGTCCGCGGGCGGGCGATGCGACCGGGGATCGGGGCGCTTTATGGTTGCGGTGTCATCGCTTTGCTCGGTCGGCGCGCATGCATCGCCCAATCGCCTGCCCGGGGGGCGGACAGGCGATTGCGGGCGGCCTGAAGGCCGATATTCCGCCGGGTGAGGGGATTGAGCGGGGGGATGAAAAGAGGCGCTTGATGGTTGCGGTGTCATCGCTTTACTCGGTCGGTGCGCTTGCGTCAGCCAATCGCCTGCCCGGAGGGCGGACAGGCGATGGAGGGCGGCCTGAAGGCCGCTATTCCGCCGGGTGAGGGGATTGAGCGGGGGGATGACGTTGGGCGCTTGATGGTTGCGGTGTCATCGCTTTACCCGGTCGGTGCGCTTGCGTGACCCAAGCGCATTCCCGGGGGCTGTCTGAGGGCCGCTGTGCCGTCGGGCGCGAGGGATCATGCGCTTCGGGGCGAGCCGGGAGCGGGGCGATGTCTTGAAAAGACATCGGGGCGGAAACTTGCGAAGTTTCCGGCGCTTTGGGCCAGGGGCGGCACGCAGGGGCGGCGCGGGCTCTGGACAGGCGGGCCGCACGGGTGCAACAGTTTGATCAAATCCGCGACTCAGGCCTCAGAGGGAGCCTTCCGATGAAAGACGACAATTTCCTGCGAGAGATGAACGCCCGCCACCTGTGGCATCCGATGGGTCATCCCGGGGAGGCGCATCAGAACGCGCCCAAGATCATCAAGAGCGCCCAAGGCGTCGAGATCACCGATATCGACGGGCATAGCGTCGTCGATGCGGTGGGCGGTCTGTGGTGCGTCAACCTTGGCTATTCGAACGACGCGATCAAGCAGGCGATCTCGGACCAGCTGTGGAAGCTGCCCTATTACTCGGCCTTTGCCGGCACCAGCAACCCGCCCGCGATCGAGGCGTCCTATGCGGTGCAGGAGTTCTTTGCCGAGGATGGCATGGTGCGCGCCTTCTTCACCAGCGGCGGGTCGGACAGCGTGGAGACCGCGCTGCGCCTGTCGCGGCAGTATCACCGGCTGCGCGGAGAGCCGACACGGACCAAGTTCCTGAGCCTCAAGAAAGGCTATCACGGGACGCATTTCGGCGGCGCCAGCGTGAATGGCAACAACCGGTTCCGGATCACCTATGAGCCGCTCTTGCCGGGCTGTTTCCATCTGCCCAGCCCCTATACCTATCGCAATCCGTTCGGAGCGATCGACCCCGAACTTCTGGCGCAGAAGATCGCGGCGGCGGCGGTGGACGAGATCGAGTTCCAGGATCCCAGCACCATCGCGGCCTTCATCATGGAGCCGATCCAGGGCGCGGGCGGGGTGATCGTGCCGGATGCCAGCTTCATGAAGCTGATGCGCGAGATCTGCGACAAATACGGGATCCTGATGATCTCGGACGAGGTGATTACCGGTTTCGGGCGCAGCGGCGACTGGTCGGGCGCACGGCATTGGGGCGTCAAGCCCGACATGATGACCTGTGCCAAGGGCATCACCAGCGGCTATTTCCCGGTGGGCGCCACGCTGCTCAGCGAGAAAGTGGCCGATGTGTTCGAGAATGCCGGACCCGAGGGGGCGATCTGGCATGGTTATACCTATTCGGCGCATCCGGTGGGTGCGGCGGCGGTGGTGGCGTGCCTGTCCGAAACGCTGAGGCTGGACACCAAGACCAATGCGGCAGCGCGCGGCACGCAGCTTTATGACGGGGTGTGCCGGTTGGCGGAAAAATACGACATCATCGGCGATGTGCGCGGCGGGCACGGGTTGATGACGGGGATCGAGATCGTCAGCGACCGGGACGCCAAGACGCCAATGGACGCGGCCACCATGAAGCGCATCCACCAGACGGCCTATGAGGCCGGGGCGATGGTGCGGCTGGGGGCGCATAACATCCTGATGTCGCCGCCGCTGACCATCACCGAGGATGAGGTGAACCGCATCCTGAGCGCGCTGGACGCGGGGTTCGCGGCGGCCTGACACGGCACGCCTTGCGCGACAGGGACGACGGGTCCATTGGCCCGCCATCCCGTCATCGTGCGGACCGGTTGCGGGATTGCCGGGTTGCCCGGCGCGCCCTCAGCCGAAGCGGCGCCAGGCGTCCTTCATAGCGTCGGACATCGCCTCCCACGCCTTGTCGGCGCCGGCCTTGAGATCGTTCCACGCGGCCGCGTTGGCGTT
This sequence comes from Roseovarius litoreus, assembly GCF_900142765.1. Classification (GTDB taxonomy): domain Bacteria; phylum Pseudomonadota; class Alphaproteobacteria; order Rhodobacterales; family Rhodobacteraceae; genus Roseovarius; species Roseovarius litoreus. Next base: position 63,874 of record NZ_FRCB01000009.1, on the reverse strand, counting down.
CTGGATCTTCTCCAGCTCCTTTTCCATCTCGTCGCGGCGTTTCTTCAGATCGTCGATCTGGTCGTGATATCGCAGCTTGGCGTCGGCGCTGGCCCCTTCGGCCTTGGCGCGCAACTTGTCTATTTCCGCTTTCCATTCGTCGAGCTTGGCGTCGAGTTTCTGCTGATATGCTTGTTTCTCGTCCATGGGATCGCTCCTTTATTTCGTCAATCAATGTGCAATTGACGTAAGAAGGAGAGCGCCGGGCATCAATGGGCGTGGTCAATGCAAGCGGGAAACCACGCAGAAAAGGGCCGACGCGATGCGCCGGCCATTCACTCGTTACAATCTCGCATTACACCACCATACCTCATCGCGACCCGCACATACTCGCGCGCCGCGACGTTGATCCTCGATTGGCCTTATGGCGATCGAGGGGATCAAGACGCCAGCCAGCCCAGAGAGGTCACAGGGTAGGAAACCAACCGGACCAAAGGTCCGGAGACTCGTTAAGATCCTCTCCGTTAGGACCAACATGCGATATAACGGCTACTGCAGACGGTATCATAGCCCGTCTGTGCATTCTTCCTTTTAGGCGGCGTATGACGGGAAAATCTCCTGAAGAGAGCGGCCGAAACGAGTCAGTCCTTCCACCATGAGGCGAGATCACGGCGATCTGAACTGGTCCGTTCACATTGATCAGGACAATTGATCCGGGTCAGGCGGCACACCCCAGCCGCCACCCCCCGGAGTGGCCATGCAGAAGGCGGCCCCGGCGGGCAGATCGATCTCGTCATTGCCCTGCATCTCGCGGGTGGTGCCGTCAGGCCATTCGACCCAGTTGCGCCCCGTCGCCCCCGGCGCGCCACCGTCGCCGCCGAAGGGCGGCACCTTCCGGTGAGAGCACAGCGTCGTGACCGTGACCGGCGCCAGAAAGCGCAGACGCCGCAGCACCCCGTCGCCGCCGCGCCATTGCCCTGCCCCACCCGAGCCTGTGCGGATGCCGAACTCTTCAAGGCGGACGGGAAAGCGTTTTTCGAGGATTTCAGGATCGGTCATGCGGGTGTTGGTCATGTGGCTTTGCACCGCATCGCACCCGTCAAAGCCCGGCCCCGCCCCGGTGCCGCCGGCAATCGTCTCGTAATTCTGGAACATGTCATTGCCCCAGATGAAATTGTTCATCGTCGCCTGAGACGCGGCCATCACGCCAAGCGCCCCATAAAGCGCATTGCAGGTGGCCTGACTGACCTCGGTGTTGCCGGCAATCACGGCGGCGGGATAGGCGGGGTTCAGCATGGACCCTTCGGGCACCACGATCTCCAAAGGCTTGAGGCAGCCTTCGTTGAGCGGAATATCGGCCCCCACGAGCGTGCGGAACACATAGAGCACGACCGCCCGCGCGATGGATTTGGGCGCGTTGTAATTGCCCGAATGCTGCGGGCTGGTGCCGGTGAAATCGATCCGCGCGGCGCGGGCGGCGTGATCGACGGTGATCGCCACCTCGATCCTTGCGCCGTGATCCATCGGATAGCTGAAGCTGCAATCGCGCAGGCGGTCGATCACCCGGCGCACGCTTTCTTCGGCATTGTCCTGCACATGGCCCATATAGGCCTGCACCACGTCCAGACCGTAGGTCTCGACCACCTTGAGCAAGGCCTGCCGCCCGGTTTCATTGGCGGCGATCTGGGCTTTGAGATCGGCCATGTTCTGCGCGATGTTGCGGCAGGGCCAGCGCCCCGAGGACAAAATCGCCTCGGCCTCGAGTTCGCGAAGGCGGCCCTGATCGACCAGCTTGAAATTGTCGATCAGAACGCCTTCTTCCTCGATCCGGGTGCTGTCGGGCGGAGCACTGCCGGGGGTGCGCCCGCCGATATCGGCATGGTGCCCGCGCGAGCCAAGCCAGAAGGCGGGCGACCCATCGACGAAAACTGGTGTCACCACGGTGACATCCGGCAGATGCGTGCCGCCATGATAGGGCGAATTGAGCATGAAGGCATCGCCGGGCCGCAGATCGGGATTGCGGCGCATCACCGTCTTGATGCTGTCGGACATGGAACCCAGATGCACCGGCACATGCGGCGCATTGGCCACCAGATCGCCCGCCGCATCGAAGATCGCACAGGAAAAATCCAGCCGCTCGCGGATATTCACCGACCACGAGGTATTGGCCAGGGTGGCGCCCATCTGATCGGCGACCGACATGAAGAGATTGTTGAACACTTCGAGCAGCACGGGATCGGCCCGGGTGCCCGCGGCCTGCGCGCGGGACATGGCCCCGCTGCGTTCCAGCAGAAGATTGCCCATATGGTCGATGCGCGCCGACCAGCCGGGTTCGACCATGTTGGTGCCGGTGGGTTCGGTGATGATCGCAGGGCCGGTGATGGTGGCGGAAGGATCGAGCGCGTCGCGGTGATACAGCGGCACATCGCGGCGCGCACCGTCAAGATGCACCGGCACATGGGCCTCGGGCCGGCCTTCGCCCGACGGGCGATCGGCGATCGGCGCATGGCCGGTGCGACCGATGGCCTCGACGCTGAGCATGTCGAAGAAAATGGCGCGTTCGGGGCTGTGAAAGCCGAAGCGGCGGCGATGCGCCGCCTCGAAGGCGGCCTGCATGGTGGAGCGATCGGCAAAAGGCACCTCGAGCGCCTGATGCGAGCCGTCATAGCGCAGATATGCGCGGATTTCGGTGTCGATATCGGTGACGCCCTGCGCCTCGACCTCGCCACGGGCGCGACGCGCCAGGGTGGCGGCAAGATCACGGGCGCGGTCGATCTGGCTCAGGGGGGCATCCATCTGGGTCTCGCGCATGGCGCGGATCTCGGCCATGCCCATGCCATAGGCCGACAGCACCCCGGCATGGGGGTGGATCAGCACCTTGCGCATGCCCAGCGCATCGGCCACGAGACAGGCATGCTGCCCGCCCGCACCGCCGAAACATTGCAGCGTATAGCCGGTGACGTCATGGCCGCGCTGCACGCTTATCTTCTTGATGGCGTTGGCCATGTTGTCGACGGCGATGCGCAGGAAGCCTTCGGCCATGTCCTCGGGGCTGCGCGGCGCCTCGCCCGTCTCTGACGTGACGGTTTCGGCCAGCTCGGCAAAGCGCCGGCGCACCGCATCCAGATCGAGCGGCGCGTCACCATCCGGGCCGAACACGGCGGGAAAATGCGCCGGTGTCAGCTTGCCCAGCATGACGTTGCAATCGGTCACCGTCAAAGGCCCGCCGCGCCGGTAACAGGCCGGTCCGGGATCGGCGCCGGCACTTTCGGGACCAACCTGAAAGCGGCCATCCTCGAATGTGCAGATGCTGCCGCCACCCGCCGCGACAGTGTGAATATCCATCATCGGCGCGCGCATCCGCACGCCCGCCACCTCGGTGTCGAAGCTGCGCTCGTAATCGCCGGCATAATGGCTGACATCGGTGCTGGTGCCGCCCATGTCGAAGCCGATCAGCCGCTCATGCCCCGCCGCCTGCCCCGTGCGCACCATGCCCACGATGCCCCCTGCCGGACCGCTGAGAATCGCATCCTTGCCCTGAAAGAGCCGCGCATCGGTCAGCCCTCCCGAGGATTGCATGAACAAGAGCGCCTCGCAGGCCCGACCCAGATCGAGGGCGTCCTCGACCTGATCGACATAGCGGCGCAGGATCGGCGAGAGATAGGCATCGACCACCGCCGTATCGCCCCGCCCCACCAGCTTGGCCAGCCGGTTGACCTGATGGCTGGCGGTGATCTGGGTGAAGCCGATCTCGGCGGCCAGATCGGCTGCGCGGCGTTCATGCTCGGGGTTGAGATAGGCGTGCAGCCCGGCGATGGCCACGGCGCGGATGCCCTTGTCATATGCGGCGTGCAGCGCGATGCGCAGCTCATCAAGATCAAGCGGCCGCACCACCGCGCCGTCGGCATCCAGCCTCTCGTCCATCTCGACCACCTCTTCATACAGAAGATCGGGCCGGGTGATCTGCAGGTCGAACAGCCGCGGCCGCGCCTGATAGCCGATCTTCAGAAGGTCGCGGAACCCCCTCGTGATGAGCAGCAGGACCCGTTCCCCCTTGCGCTCGAGCAAGGCGTTGGTGGCCACGGTGGTGCCCATCTTCACCGCGCGGATGGCGCCCTTGGGAAACGGCCCCTTGACGCCCATGATCTCGCGCATCCCCTGTACGGCGGCATCGCGGTAGCGATCGGGATTCTCCGACAGGAGCTTGTGCGTTCGGACGCGACCCTGTGGATCAAGCGCCACGATATCGGTGAACGTGCCGCCCCGATCGATCCAGAATTCCCAGGCGTCTTTCATGACCGTTCCCTTAAGTCATTGACATAACATGGTTTGGCGCAAGCCCTGTAAATGTCAATGACGCGGGAGCATTGAAATTTCGTGCGATCTGGGCGCATATGGAACCGCCAGCCAGAGAGGACGCGCGATGGATATACGCAGCATCACCGAAGACTTCGCGGTCAGCCCGCAGATCGCGCCCGAAGACATCCCCGAGATCAAGGCCGCCGGCTTTCGTTCGATCCTGTGCAACCGCCCGGATCACGAGGATTACGGCCAGCCCCTGCAGGACGAGGTGGCCGAGGCGGCACGGGCCGCCGGGCTCGAGATGCGCTGGGTGCCGATCGTATCGGGCATGGTCACACCCGACGCCGCCGAGGCCTTCCGCGCGGCTCTCGACGAGATGCCGGGACCGATCCTGGCCTATTGCCGCTCGGGCACACGCTGCACGATGCTCTGGAGCCTGACGAAATTCGACGAGTTGGGCGGCGCGCGGATCGTGGAAGCCACCCGTGCTGCGGGCTATGACATGGCGGGTCTCGTCCGGCAGCTCGAACGGCGCTGAGCACTTGCGATGACCGCCTGGATCGCCATCTGCCGCGACAGCGCCGGGGTCACCGCACATGCGATGGAGGGCGCGCGCCACCTGCGCCATGCCAAGGGCATCGACGAGGCCGCGGCCCTCGCGCATCTGGCGTTCGACGCGGGCCGCATCCTCCATATCGGCGACGGCCCGCCCGACAGCCTGCCCGCCGCCATCCTGCCGCAGGGCGGCCATGGCCTGCCGGGCTTCGTGCAGGATAGTCCTGCGGATGTCATCGGTGCGCAGGTGCGGCTTTGGATCGCCGGGTTCCTGCGCCTGCATCGCGACTGGGACGGGGTGATCTGCGCCATCGACGGCGATATCAGCCATTGGCTGCATCTGAGCGCGGGTGAGGCCATCAGCGCGCAAAGCTTCCTGACACAGCAGCTTGTCTCGGCGCTTGGCGGCACTGTGCCGCCCGCGCGCGACGCTCTCGAAGACAGCCTCAGCCGGCCCGAACGGCTGGCCGCCCATTTGCGTGCCGCTCAGGTCTCGAACCGCCGCGATGCCCTGACCGGGCATCTTCTTGGCGCGGAATTGGCTGCCGCACGGCCCTATTGGCTGGGTCAGCAGGTGGCGGTGCTGACGTCACCGGATGATCCCACCGGCCACGCCGCCGCATTGGACGCGGAAAGCGTCCCCGCGACGATCCATGCCCCCTCCGAGCTTGTCGCGCACGGGCTGGCGGCGCTGGCCGGGGCATTTGGCCTTGATGCCTGACGTTTCTTCTGGCCCAAAATATCCCGGGGAGCGCGAGGGGCTGGCCCCTCGCTCCGCCACTTGCCAAAGGCGCGCGGAATGCCGACCTGCCGCGCGCGGCCTCAGCCGTCCGCCGGGGCGCCCGAACGGTGGCGATGCGGCCCGAAGAGCGCCGCCAGCCCGAGGATGACACCCGACAGCGTGGCGATCATGCCCGCCGCGCTGATGGCGTGCTGCCCGCCGAGCCAAAGCGGGCCGTAGCCTGCCAGCACATAGCCCAGCACCGCCGACATGGCCGCGAAAAGCACGCTCCAGCCGATCTGCGCTTCCAGCCGGTCGGTCATCAGCCGGGCGGCGGCGGGCGGACAGATGAACATCGCGATCACGATGATCGATCCCACCGCATCGAATGCCGCCACCGCCGCGATGGCCGCGACGATCACCAGCCCGAGGCTCAAGGCCCGGACCGGAAGGCCAAGCGTGCGGGCGAAACCCTCGTCGAAGGTCGACAGTTTCAGCGGTCGCCACAGTATGGCGGTGAACAGAATGACGAAGCCCAGCGTCAGCACGATCCGTGGCAATTCCGGCGGCAGGGCGCGCAGCGCCTCGGGATCGGTGAGCGAGGACCAGCCGGTCGCATCCAGCCAGATCAGGCTTTCCAGATTGCCGTAAAGCGCGTGCTGCACATCGAGATGCACCTGGGACGTATCGCTTTGCTCGAGAAGCAGCACGCCACCGGCGAACATCGCGGTGAACACGACACCCATCGCCGCACCCGGCTCGATCCGGCCAAGGCGGCGGATCGCCTCGATCAGCAGCACCGCGACAAGGGCCGCGGCACCCGCGCCCAGCATCATCGGCCAGGCCGCCACCGTGCCGGTCACCAGAAAGGCCAGCACGATCCCCGGAAGGACCACATGGCTGATCGCATCGCCGATCAGGGCCTGCCCACGCAGCAGCAGGAAATTGCCCGGCAGGGCGCAGGCAATGGCCGCACAGATGCCGATCAGCATCGGCGTCAGCGAGAGCGAGACGAATTCCGCACCCATCAGCGCGCCGCCTCGGGGCCAAGGCCACGATCCAGTTCGGTGATCTGGTCCGCGGTGAGGACTCGTTCCAACGGGGTCAGCCCGTCATAGCGGGCGGCGGCGGCCTCGTGCCGGGGATCGCCGCGCAGCATCTGCCAGCGGCGCTCGTCGAGTGCGGCGCGGGTGGCCTTTGCGCGCCCCGCCTCGGTCGCGACACCATCGGCGCGGACATAGCCCGCGCGCCGCATCAGGCGCAGTGTCAGGGGTTCATAGATCGGCTGGCCCTGCGCCAGCGCCAGAAGCCCCTGGCGCAGATGCACCCGCGTCTGGAAGCGGCGATGGCGCAGCAAAGCGGCCAGAACGCCCCGGCCGGGGGCGGCCAGCAGCGAGAGCGCAAAAAGCCCGAAGGCCACGATCACGATGATCGGACCCGTGGGCAGGGCAGGCGCCGTGGCCGAGATCGCCGCACCGACATAGCCCGACAGACCGCCGAACGCACCGGCCAGCAGCACCACGTGGTCCACCCTCTCGGACCAGAAGCGCGCGGCCACCGGCGGGATGATGAGCAGCGCCACGATCAGGATGAGCCCGACCATCTTGAGACCCACCACGGTGATCGCCATGGCAAGCCCCATCATCGCAAGATCGATCCGTTTGACATTCATGCCCTGTGCCGCTGCGAACTCGGCGTCGAAGGCCACAAGGGCCATGGGCCGGCGCAGCACCAGCACCGCGGCCAGCACCAGCGCACCGCCGAGGGCGATGATCAGCGCGTCAGAGCGTAGCATCCCCGCGGTCGAGCCCAGCAGGAAGGAATCCAGCCCCGCCTGCCGCCCGCCGCTCATCGTCTGGATCACGGTGAGCAGCACCACGCCCGCCCCGAAGAACACCGACAGCACCGCCCCGATGGCCGCGTCCGCGCTGAGACGGGTGCGCCGGGTGAGCCAGCTCACGCATAACAGCCCGAGGCCCGCCGACAGGGCCGAGCCTGCGAGAAGCCCCGGCAGATTGCGCCCGTCCCCGCCAAGGGCCACCATGAGGATGAAGGCAAGCCCCACGCCGGGCAGGGTCGCATGGCTGACCGCATCGCTCACGAGGGCGCGCTTGCCGAGAAACAGAAACGTGCCGGTGGCGCCGGCGGCAATGCCGAGCAGGCCCGCGCCGATGGCCACGAGGCTGGCATTGTAGCCCAGTTGCAGGGTCAGAGCGTCGATCAGCATTCCGTGCGTCGGGGTGAGCGGCGGAGAAGCGAGGGGCCAGCCCCTCGCGCTCCCCGGGATATTTGCGGCCAGAAGAAACGGCAAATGCCGTGGTTTGGGATGGTTGCGCCGGTCATGCGACGGTTCCGACTGGTGTCTGCGCCAGCCGCCCGCCATAGGCGCGGTGCAGGTTGGCGGCGGTGAAGGCCTCGGCCACGGGGCCGGCAGCGATGGCGGTGGTGTTGATGAGGAACACGTGATCGAAATAGTCGGTCACTGTGGCCAGGTCGTGATGCACGGCGATCACCGTGCAGCCGGAGGCACGCAGTTCCTTGAGAACCGCGATGATGGCTTTCTCGGTGGCCGCGTCGACACCGGCGAGCGGTTCGTCGAGAAGGTAGAGATCGGCGCCCTGGGCCAGGGCGCGGGCGAGGAAGACCCGCTGTTGCTGACCACCCGAAAGCTGGCCGATCTGGCGGTCGGCAAACCCTTCCATGCCGACACGCGAGAGGCACGACATGGCCTTTTCCAGATGCCGCGTACGGACCCGGCCGAGAAGCCCCAGATCACGGTAGAGACCCATCAGCACCACATCGAGCACACGGGTGGGAAAATCCCAGTCGACGCTGGCGCGTTGCGGCACATAGGCGATGCGGTGGCGCTGGCTGTTCAGGGGGCGGCCCCAAGAGGTCACCTGACCCGAAAGCGGCGTCACGATCCCGAGGGCGGATTTCAGGAGCGTGGATTTGCCCGCGCCGTTGGGGCCGATGATCGCCGTCATCGAGCCGGGCCGGAACGTGGCATCGACCGAGAAGACCGCCGGTTTTTCGCCATAGGAGACGGTCAGCCCGCGAATCGCCAGGGGGCTGTCCTGTGGCGCGGTGGCGGCGCCCGGCGCCTGACCGTCGAGGCGGGCGAGTTCAAGCTGCATTGCCTAGAGCCCCGCGCTCAGTCTGCCGTCCATGCCACGGGCGGGGGCCGTGCCGCCGAGCGCGGAGGCGATGGTGGTGGCGTTGTGGTCGATCATGCCCATATAGGTGCCTTCATAGGTGTCGGGCGGTCCCATCGCGTCCGAGAACAGCTCGCCGCCGATGGCGACCTCGTGACCGCGCGCGGCGGCCCCTTCGATCAGGGCGCGCATGTTGCGGTCGGAGACAGAGGTTTCGACGAAGACCGCACGGATATCGCGGGTGACCAGCAGATCGACAAGCGTGCCGATGCGGTTCAGGCCGGCCTCGGATTCGGTCGAGATGCCCTGAATGCCGATCACCTCGAACCCATAGGCGCGGCCGAAATAGCCGAACGCGTCATGGGCGCTCAACAGCACGCGGGAGGGTTCGGGCACCGTCATCAGCACCTCGCGCGCATAGCTGCCGAGGCGGGTGATCTGATCCAGATGGTCCTGAGCGTTCGCGTCGAAGGCGGCGGCATGATCGGGGGCCGCGGCACTCAGCGCGTCGCGCACACCCGTCACCACATGCGCCCAAAGCTCGGGCACCATCCAGACATGCGGGTCGAACTTGCCCTGATAGTCCTCATGCGCGATCAGCAGCTCCTGAGGCACGGTTTCGCCCACCGCGGTGACCTTGCCGCGAGAAGACAGATCGACCAGCAGCTCTTCGAGCTGTGCTTCGAGATAGAGACCATGCCAGAGCACCGCATCGGCGCGGGTGAGCGCCACGATGTCGCTGCGGGTCTGGCGATAGGCATGGGGGTCGACGCCCGGCCCCATCAGGGCCTGCACGGTCACCAGATCGCCGCCCACGTTGCGGGCGGCATCGGCGATCATGCCGGTGGTGGCGACAACGGAAAGCGGTGCGGTCCGGGCGTGTCCCGGCAGTGCTGCAAAAGCCAGAGCCGTGGCGGAAGCCCCGATCATCCGGCGGCGTGTCATGGTCGTCATGGCGGTCATGCTCCTAGCGATCATGGAGGGGAATATGAGGTGGGGGTGTGGGTCTGTCAATGCACTTGAGAATTATTCTCATTTGCAGAACCGCGATCAGGCCCGCTTGCCAAGCCCGTGGCGCCGTGTAACGCTGGCGGCGTCGCCATGTTTTTCCCGGATCAGCCATGAAGACCCTCGGACAGGATCACGCCAGTCTCGCGCCCAAACCCATCGGGCCGCGAAACGAGGGCTGCGCGCTGGACCTGGGCTGGGTGCGGTCGGTGCGGATCAACAATGCTGCGGTCGCGCGCCGAGCCGCCACCCTGCCGACAAGGCGCAGCGTCAAGGGCGCGCATCAGGCCGCGTGGCTGTGCAAGGCGGTGGCCTGCATGGACCTGACCACGCTGTCGGGGGATGACACCGCCGCAAGGGTGCGCAGGCTATGTGCCAAGGCCCGCCAGCCGGTGCGCGCCGATCTGCTGCAGGCCATCGGCATGGAGCGGCTGCAGGTGGGCGCGGTCTGTGTCTATCACGAGATGATCGGCCCGGCGCTGGAGGCGCTGGAAGGCTCGGGCATCCCGGTCGCGGCGGTCTCGACCGGGTTTCCGGCGGGGCTGTCGCCGTTGCACCTGCGACTGGCCGAAATCGAGCAGAGCGTCGCCGCAGGGGCGCAGGAGATCGACATCGTCATTTCGCGCCGGCATGTGCTGGAGGGCGATTGGGGCGCGCTGCATGACGAGCTGCGCCGGTTCCGCGAGGCCTGTGGGCCGGCGCATATGAAAGGGATCCTTGCCACCGGAGAGCTTGGCGATTTGGGTCAGGTCGCGCGCGCCTCGCTGGTGGCGATGATGGCGGGGGCCGATTTCATCAAGACGTCCACCGGCAAGGAGCCGGTCAATGCCACCCTGCCCGTGGGGCTGGTGATGTTGCGCTGCATCCGGGACTATCACGAGCGCACCGGTCAATGGGTGGGCATGAAACCGGCGGGCGGCATTTCCAAGGCCAAGGATGCGCTCAACTGGCTGGTGATGGTCAAGGAGGAGCTTGGCGACCGGTGGCTCGAGCCGGATCTGTTCCGCTTTGGCGCCTCGTCCCTGTTGGGGGATATCGAGCGCCAGCTCGAGCATCATGTGACAGGCGCCTATTCGGCAGGCTGGCGGCATGGGCTGGCCTAGAGGAAAGCGCCGCGCAAGGCCGGGAGAACGACACGCATGACAGTCAGAGAGCTATACCAGACGATGCCGTATGCAAACGCCCCCGAGAGTGCTGCCGAGGCGCTGGCCTGGCTGGTGGACAAGGGCGACCGCTTTGGTTTGTTCATCGACGGCAGCTTTACCGAACCGGGCAACGGGCTTGAGTCCATGAACCCCGCGACAGGCGAGGTTCTGGCCACGCTGACCGTGGCCACCGCACAGGATGTGGATGCGGCGGTGGCGGCCGCGCGGCACGCCTTGCCGGGTTGGGCCGCGCTTGGTGGGCATGGGCGGGCGCGGCATCTTTATGCACTGGCGCGGCTCTTGCAGAAACACGCCCGGCTTTTCGCGGTGCTCGAGACGCTGGACAATGGCAAGCCGATCCGCGAGGCGCGCGACGTCGATATCCCGCTGGCGCAGCGGCATTTCTATCACCATGCGGGGCTGGCGCAGCTGATGGCATCGGACATGCCGGACCGCGCGCCAATCGGGGTCTGCGGGCAGATCATCCCTTGGAATTTCCCTTTGCTCATGCTGGCCTGGAAGGTGGCGCCGGCGCTTGCGGCAGGCAACACGGTGGTGCTGAAACCCGCCGAATGGACCTCGCTGACAGCGCTTCTCTTCGCCGATATCTGCCAGCAGGCGGGGCTTCCGCCCGGTGTCGTCAATATCGTGACCGGCGGCGCGGAGGTGGGCGAGATGATGACCGCGCATCCCGGCATCGACAAGATCGCCTTTACCGGATCGACCGCCACGGGCCGCCGCATCCGCGAAGTGACGGCGGGCAGTGGCAAGGCCCTCACGCTCGAGCTGGGGGGCAAGTCCGCCTATCTGGTGTTCGACGATGCCGATCTCGATTCGACGGTCGAAGGGCTGGTGGATGCGATCTGGTTCAATCAGGGCGAAGTCTGCTGTGCCGGCTCGCGCCTTCTGGTGCAGGAGAGCATCGCAGATCGGCTGCATGATAAAATACGCAAGCGTATGGAAAAGCTGCGCGTCGGCGATCCAATGGACAAGAACACCGATATCGGCGCCATGGTGCACCCTGTTCAACGCGACCGGGTGGCCGGCATGATCGCCGGGTCACGCGGCGAGGCGTTCAGCGCCGGCGCGGTGCCGGAGGGGTGTTATCACGCGCCCACTCTGATCACGGGCCTCGCCCCGTCGGACCCCTTGATGCAGGAAGAGATCTTTGGGCCGGTTCTGGTCTCGGCCACGTTCCGCACGGTGGATGAGGCTGTGCAGATGGCCAACAACACCCGTTACGGGCTGGCGGCGTCGGTCTGGTCGGAAGGCATCGGGCGGGCGCTCGAGGTGGCGCGGCGGCTCGAAGCGGGGGTGGTCTGGGTGAATGGCGCCAATATGTTCGACGCCGCCGCACCCTTTGGCGGCATGCGGGAAAGCGGCTTTGGCCGGGATGGCGGATGGGAGGGACTTCGGGACTATACGCAACCGAATGTTTCTGGGGCGCCCTTGCGCCCGGTCGAGCCATTCGAAGACACAGGAGACGCGCCGACAGCGGCGGAGCCGCTGATCGACCGCACCGGAAAGCTTTATATCGGGGGCAAGCAGGTGCGGCCCGATGGCGGCTATAGCCGGGCGGTGCATGATCGCACGGGCAGGCTTCTGGGTCATGCGCCGGTCGCCGGGCGCAAGGACATCCGCAACGCGGTCGAGGCGGCGCGGGGCGCTTCGGGATGGTCCCGCAGCAGCGGGCACAGCCGGGCACAAATCCTGTACTTCATGGCCGAGAACCTTTCGGCCCGGACCTTTTATTTTGCCAACCTGATCAATGACTTGGCCGGTGAAGACCAAGGCATGGCCGAGGTGGAGACCGCGATTTCGCGGCTGTTCACATGGGCCGCGCGCGCGGACAAGTCCGCAGGACGCGCTCTGGATGTGCCACAGCCGAGCATGACGCTCGCGCTACGCGAACCGGTGGGCGTGATCGGCGCGATCTGCCCGGATGAGGCGCCGCTTCTGGGGCTGGTGTCTGTGTTGGGGCCGATCCTTGCGATGGGCAACCGCGCGGTGCTTGTCGCGTCCGAGGCGTTTCCGCTGGCGGCGCTGGATGTGGTCCAGCTTCTTGAAACCTCGGACATACCGCCCGGTGTGGTGAACGTCTTGACCGGCTGTCATGCCGATCTGGCGCCGACATTGGCGCTGCATGCCGATCTGGATGCGCTGTGGTGCTTTTCCTCGACCGATCTGTCGGGGCGGATCGAAACCGACAGCGCCGCCAGCCTCAAGCGGACATGGGTGAACAACGCCAAGGCGCGCGACTGGCTCGGCCCACAGGGCGAGGCGCCCGACTTTCTGGAGCAGGCGACGCGGATCAAGACGGTCTGGCTGCCTTACGGCGCCTGACACCTGTGCGAAACGCAAAGCGCCCGGCCGGATATGATCCCGACCGGGCGCCCCCCAGGGTTCGCAGGGTTGGCAGTCAGCCTGCGTTGCGAGCCTCTTGCGTGCGGAATTCGGTGTCATCCGTGACCGCGAACCGCCCGCCTTTGAGCTTTTGCAGCTTGCCGTCGCGCAACAGCTTGCCGAAACTGCGCAACCCGTCCTCGCGCGAGAAGTCGCTACCGGTCACTTCGCGCAGCTTGCCCATCAGCATCGGGCGCGAGAATTGCGGGCGCCCTTCGACATCCGATAGATAGGCCGCCGCCGCCTCCAGAAGTTCGGGCAATGAGGACGCGCCGGACTGTTCGACGAAATCGGCAAAGCCGGTATCCCCGATCTGCCCCGCCTGCAGGTCGCTGGACGACACCCGGCGCGGCATGATCGCTTCGCGCGGGGTTTCCACATCGACCCGCTGTTCGGCCACCAGCTTGAGCGGCGCGGGGCGGGTTTCCTCGGGGCGCGATGAGCGGGTGCGCGCACGCTCTCCCTCGAGGTTGGGACGGCGCGGACGCACGACATCGGCCAGATCCGACCGATAGGGCGACTGATCCTGGCCCGGATCAGACTCGATCCCGGCCTTTTTGTCGGCGCGCGTGGCAGCGACGGCAGCGCGAAGATGCTGGATCACGCTGCGGCGGCGGTTCGATTCAGGCTCGTCGCGCTGATTGTCGGCCTCCTGGAACATGCGGCTGACATCGTTCTGCGGGCCCCCGGCGGCAAGCTTGTCGCGCCCTTTGATTTCCGGTGCCGCAGCGGCCTGCTCTGCGTCGGCGTCAGTATCGGCCTCGCTGTCGGTCGCCGTCTCGGTGGCGGGTTCCGTGATCTCGTAGACGGTATCATCGGTGAACCAAGACAGGTCATCGTCTGCGTCGTCGATGTCATCCGAACGCTCGCCCTGGCGCATCTCGGCTTCGACCTCGGCCAGTTCACGCTGAAGCTCGGCCTCTTGTTCGGGGCTGAGGGTCGAGTCGTTGATGTCCTCGTTGAAGACATTGGCATTGGCCTCGTCGGTGTCGAGTTCGCCGGTGTCGGGCTCGTCCGTGTCGGACTCGACTTCCTCGATATAGCCATCGACGATCGCGGCCTCATACTTGCTGCGCTTGATCTTGACGACGCGCGCCCGCACGGCGGCCGGCTTGGCCGCGTCCCCATCAGGCGGCGCTTCGGCCATGACCGGCCGCGCCGCGACACTCGGCTCCAGCGGGGTGTCGGACGCGGAAGCCGCATCCTCCATCAGCTGCGCAAGCTTATCCTCCGACAGAACGAGAGGGGCAGCAGCGGACTCGGCCTCGGGCTGCTCATCGTCATCAAGCGTTTCGTCAATGATTTCAGCATGTTCCGGGTGGTCTTCGGCAGGCTCCTCTGCCTCGGCCACTTCTGCCTCAGGCTCTTCTGCCTCAGCATATTCTTCGGCGGTATCTTCCTCGGCAGCTTCTTCGATAGCCTCTTCTGCCTCGGCCTCATCCGCTGCGGCCTCTTCCATGCGGAAGCGGGCAAGGATCGAGTCCAGATCATCCTGCGGCACATCCACAGCCACAGACGCGGCGGCGGTTTCGGTCAGATCATCCTCGGCCAATGCCGCGTTGAGATCGGCGGTTGCCGAGTCAAGGAACGCCTGCGGATCAGAGGTAACCTCGGCGTGCTGATCCTCGGTATATTCATCGCCCGTATCCGTGCGTTCGGATTGCAGAACGACCGAGCGGATGCGGCGCAGCTTGGCGGCGATGCTGTCGCCCTCGTCCCCTTCGTCACTGGCCTGTTGCGGCGCGGGAGCGACGATATCCGCTTCCGGCAGCGCCTGCGGTTCGGGCGCTTCCGCCTTTTGTGCCTCGGTTTCAGGCTCTTCAAGGGCGTCGGGGGCGCGGTCCGAAAGCTCTGCCTCCTCGGCAATCTCGTCACCCTCGGCAGTCGCCTCACCCTCGGCAAGGGCGACCTCCTCTGCGCTATCCTCGAGCGCGCTGGCGGCTGCGGTCTCGGCTGTCTCGTCCCGGGCGGGTTCCTCGGTCTCGACAGGCGGCACCGCATCTGCGGGCGCTTCGGGCGCCTCGGCCTCTTCGGGCTTGGCTGGCGTCTCAGCCACCGTAGGCTCTTCCACCGGAGCCTCAGCCACAGCGGCCTCAGGTTCAGTAGCAGCAACCGGCTCGGGCGCATGGTCCGCCGCCTTTTCAGCGACTTGCGCCTCCGGGGCCGGGCTTTCCTCGGCCTGCACCTGCGGATCAGGGGCGGCGGGCGCTGTCATCTCTGGCGCTGGTTCGGGTGCTGGTTCGGGTGCCGCGGGCTTCGGCGCCGCACGGACCCCGGAAAACCCGGTCAGCGCCGCAGCATCCGAGGCGCGCAGCACGATGCTGCCGTCGCTCTGATAGGCGTCGACCCGGCGTGAAATCTCACGCTCGGCGATCCTCGCGAGCATCTCGGCATCCGGCGTCGGAGGTTCCGCCCCGAAATACCGATCATCTGCCGCGAGATCGCGGAAATACTCTGCTATGGCCTTCATCGTCTCGAAGGAATCATCGAATCCCTCGAGGGTGCACGAGAAGGTGCCATACGAAACTGTTAATATCTTGCTTCCGCTAACCATAAGAATGCTCGCTTTGCTTTGCCTGCGACATTCGTGTTTACCATCCTTCCCAAGACCAAAGAGGCCCGATTCTTAGAAGTTTACCGTATCATTTCATGGTGAGAATGTGATCCGTTTCCTTAAAATGGGGTAATCCGGGGAAAATGAGATGATTGTCAATGCGACAGAGCCAGTGACCCTGATCGGTGGCGCAGAGGTGGAC
The DNA here is from genome assembly GCF_900142765.1 of Roseovarius litoreus. Lineage (GTDB taxonomy): Bacteria > Pseudomonadota > Alphaproteobacteria > Rhodobacterales > Rhodobacteraceae > Roseovarius > Roseovarius litoreus. Next base: position 47,850 of record NZ_FRCB01000009.1, on the reverse strand, counting down.
AAATCCATGCTCGACCGCGCGCGCGCGGTGGCGCCAAGGGTCATCGCGGCGGATGGCGGGGCCGATGCGGCGCTGGTGAACGGGGCACGGCCCGAGGCGGTGATCGGCGATTTCGATTCGCTGTCGGACTGGGCGCGCCAGCAGCTTGCCCCCGGCAGTCTGCACCATATCCCGGATCAGGACAGCACCGATTTCGACAAATGCATGGCCAATGTCGCAGCCCCCCTGATCGTCGGCGTGGGATTTTCCGGCGCGCGGCTGGATCATCAACTGGCTGCCTATAACACGCTTGTGCGCTTTGCCCATCGGCGCTGCCTTCTGCTGGGCACCGAAGAGCTGGTGTTCCTTGCGCCGCCCGAATTGCGGCTGGACCTGCCCGAGGGATGCGCGGTGTCGCTGTTTCCCATGGGCGCGGTCGAGGGAATATCGGATGGGCTGGAATATCCGATAGGCGGGCTGAACTTCGCCCCGGACGGGCGGGTCGGCACCTCGAACCGGGCGCTTGGTGCGGTGGATCTGTCGATCACCGCGCCCAAGATGCTGGTGATCCTGCCCCAGACGATGATGGAACGCGCCGCCGATGCGCTGCTGTCGTCGCGCGCGGTCTGGCCCGATCTGTGACGCCAGCCTGTCAAACCGGGGCGCGGTCCTTCAGCAGTTGGGCACGTTGACGGCCAACCCCCCAAGCGAGGTTTCCTTGTATTTCTCGCTCATGTCGGCACCGGTCTGGCGCATGGTTTCGATACAGGCATCGAGCGGCACCAGATGTGTGCCATCGCCGCGCAGCGCGAGCGAGGCCGCCGACACCGCCTTGATCGCGCCCAGCCCGTTGCGTTCGATGCAAGGCACCTGCACCAGCCCCTTGACCGGATCGCATGTCATGCCGAGGTGATGCTCGAGCGCAATCTCGGCAGCGTTCTCGATCTGCGCGGGCGTGCCGCCCAGAACGGCGGCCAGCCCGGCAGCCCCCATCGCCGCGGCGCTGCCCACCTCGGCCTGACAGCCAGCCTCGGCGCCCGAGATCGAGGCATTGTATTTCACCAGCCCGCCAATCGCCGCGGCGGTCAGCAGGAAATCCTCGATCTGCGCCTCGGAGGCGCCGGGCACATGCTCGAGCCAGTATTTGATGACGGCGGGCACCACTCCGGCCGCGCCATTGGTGGGCGCGGTCACCACCTGACCGCCGGCGGCGTTTTCCTCGTTCACCGCCATGGCATACAGGCTGATCCAGTCGTTGATCTTGTGCGGCGCCTGCAGGTTGGTGCCGCGTTCGGCCAGCAGCGCGTCCCGGATACCCTTGGCGCGGCGGCGCACCCGCAGCCCGCCGGGCAACTCGCCATCGGTCTGCATGCCGCGTTCGATGCAGTCATTCATCACCTGCCAGAGCCGCGCCACGCCCGAGCGCAGGTTTTCCGGCCCGCCACGCGAAATCTCGTTGGCCTTCTTCATCTGGGCAATGGACTTGCCCGAGCGGTCCGCCATGTCCAGCATCTCGGCGGCGGATTTGAACGGATAGGGGACGGGATCGCCTTCGTCGGTATTGCGGCCCTGGGCCAGCTCGCCCTCTGTCATCACGAAACCGCCGCCGATGGAATAATAGGTCTCCTGCAGGATCACATCGCCCTGCGCGTCTGTCGCCATCAGGATCATCCCGTTGGCATGGCCCGGCAGGTTGGGGCCGAAATCGAAGATCAGATCATCCTTGGGATGAAAGGCCAGCTCCGGAAGCCCCGGTGGGCGCAGCGTATGCGTCTCGCGGATCTGCTCAAGCACGGCTTCGGCCTTGTCGTGGTCGTAATCGTCGGGGCGGAACCCCGCCAGCCCAAGGATCGTGGCCCGGTCGGTGGCATGTCCCACGCCGGTGAAAGCCAGCGAGCCATGCAGCGACCCGCGCAGGCCATGCGCCTCGAAAGGGGCGGCGCGCATCTTGTCCAGAAAGCGCGCGGCAGCCACCATCGGCCCCATCGTATGCGACGAGGACGGCCCGATCCCGACCTTGAACATCTCGAATACGGACAGAAACATGTGATCCTTCCTGCGCTATGTGCCGGGCGGCCCTTTGGGGCGTCGCCGATCTCTCTATGACCCGAAGCGTAGGCCGCGCCGCGCGCAAAAGCGACCGAAGCATCCAAATCTGCGCCAATCCCTGTCATGTAGACATGCACGGCCCGGATTTTAACGCCCCTGCCCGAAATTCAGCCGCACCGCGCGCGCTCAGGTGGCGCTGCCTTCGGGCGGATCGGCGGGTTGCGGATCGCTGAATGGGTGCGGCCCCAGCCCTTCGGCCCGGATGGCGGCGGCTGTGCTGGCGCGGCGCTCGAGGCCAAGCGCCAGCGCCCGCAGGCGCGGCCAGTCATAAAGATCGAACCACGCGGTGTGATCCTCCGGGTACAGCGCCATCCAGCGCAGGATCGGCCCCAGATAGAGCGCGATGATCCCCGGCCTGTCGCCATCGAAGAGATCGGGATGATCGCCCGCCGCCACATCCAGCTTGTCCAGATGCCCTTTGATGCGGGCCTGCGCATGGGCGCGCAGCCGGGCCTGTTCGTCCGCGTCGCCGTCGGTATAGGCGTCGGGATAAAACGTCATGCGCAAGGCGGGATGCAGGGTGTTGGACACGAAGAACAGCCATTTGAGCGCGGCCCCCCGCCCCGGAGCCTGCGGGCCGGGACCCAGCGCGCCATGCCGGTCAGCCAGCCACAGCAGGATCGCGCCGGTCTCGAAGATCGGGCCATCGGGCGTTTCCAGAACCGGGATCAGCCCCATCGGATTGAGCCGCAGGTAATCGGGCGAGCGCTGCGCCCGTGCGGCGCGGTCGACCAGCGCGGTGTCATAGGGCACGCCCAGCTCTTCCAGCGCGAGCCGGATGATGAGCGAGGCGTTGTCGGGCGCGTAATGCAAGCGGTAGGTCTGTGTCATGACCGCACCCTAGCGCGCGCCCCGCCCCCAGCCCGCCCGAAACCGACATGACCGTGACGCTGCTGCGACGGCGCGGGGCGCCTCGAACGCCCCGCCGATGGGTTTCGCACGCGATTGCCCCCCGATCACCCGGTTTTCCGGTGTCAGATCGTGGTCATTGCCCCTCGCACCCGGCGCGCAACTTGCCTATAAACACCCCGAAACCTGTGGGGAGCACTGCCATGACCGGAGAATTGTCGCCCATCGACAAGGCCAAGTTCGTCGCCGCCAAACGTTCCGTGGACTATGTCGAGGACGGGATGCGCGTCGGGCTGGGCACAGGATCGACCGCCGCCTGGATGGTGCGCTGCCTGGGCGAGCTCGTGCGCGAGGACGGGCTGAAGATAAAGGGCGTGCCCACATCGACCCGCACCGCCGATCTTGCCCGCGAGGTCGGCATCGAGGTCATCAGCCTCGACGAGGCGCGCTGGCTGGACCTGACCATCGACGGCGCCGATGAATTCGACGCCAGCCTCAACCTGATCAAGGGCGGCGGCGGCGCGCTCTTGCAGGAAAAGATCGTGGCCACCGCCAGCGACCAGATGATCGTGATCGCCGATGCCGGCAAGGAGGTCGAGACCCTCGGCGCCTTCCCCCTGCCGATCGAGGTGATCCCCTTCGGCTGGGAAACCACGAAATCGCTGGTCGAAGAGATGCTGATCTCGATGGATGTCCTGGGCCGCGACGCGACCCTGCGGATGAATGGCGACCGGCCTTTCGTCACCGACGAGGGGAATTACATCCTCGATCTGCATCTGGGCCGGATCGGCAAGGCCAATCAGCTTGCCATGGTGCTCAACCAGATGCCCGGCGTGGTGGAAAACGGGCTGTTCATCGACATCTGTGATATCGTGATCGTGGGCTATGGAGATGGCCGGGTGGAAACCCGCGACATCAACGAAGGCACGGTGGCCGAGGATCGTCTGGATTTTCTTGAATCCGACAATCTCTTCTCCGATCTGCAGGACTGAACCCAACACCGCAAAAAGGCAGACCATGACTTTCGACTACGACCTTTTCGTGATCGGCGGCGGCTCGGGCGGCGTGCGCGCGGCGCGTGTCGCGGCGCAGGGCGGCGCAAAGGTGGCCCTGGCCGAGGAAGACCGCTATGGCGGCACCTGCGTGCAGCGCGGCTGCGTGCCCAAGAAGCTGATGGTGTTCGCCAGCGAATATCCCGGTCAGATCGCCGATGCGCAGGCCTATGGCTGGACCGTCCATGCCGGCGGCTTCGACTGGCCCGCGTTTCGCGGCAAGCTGCATGCCGAACTGGACCGGCTCGAAGGGGTCTATCGCCGCCTGCTGGCCAATAGCGGGGTCGAGACCTTCGACACCCGCGCCTCGGTGGCCGACGCCCACACGGTCGAGCTGGCCTCGGGCGGAACGAAGACGGCGAAACATATCCTGATCGCCACCGGCGGCTGGCCGGTGCTGCCCGATCTGCCCGGTGCCGAACATGCGCTCACCAGCAACGAGATTTTCCATCTCGATGAATTGCCGCGCTCCATCCTGATTGTCGGCGGCGGCTATATCGCCTGTGAATTCGCCTGCATCCTGAACGGACTCGGCGTCGAGGTGACGCAATATTACCGTGGCGCGCAAATCCTGCGCGGCTTCGACGAAGAGGCGCGCGGGCTGATTTCCGAAGAGATGATCCGCAACGGCGTGGGCCTGCATCTGGGCACCAATATCATCGAGATGGAAAAGCTGGACCACGGCTTCCGCGTCAAATCCACCAATGGCGACGAACGCGTGTTCGATCAGGTGATGTTCGCCACCGGTCGCGCGCCCAACACCCCAGAACTGGGGCTGGAACGTACCGGCGTGAAGCTGGGCCGCAACGGCGCCATCGAGGTGGACGCCTACAGCCAGACCTCGGTGCCGTCGATCTATGCCATCGGCGACGTGACCGACCGCGTGAACCTGACCCCGGTGGCCATCCGCGAGGGCATGGCCTTTGTGGAAACGGTGTTCAACGGCAACCCCACCCCGGTGGATCACGCGCTGATCCCGACGGCGATCTTCACCCAGCCCGAATTCGGCACCATCGGCCTGAGCGAGGAAGAGGCCCGCGATCAGGAACCGATCGAGATCTATTGCACCTCGTTCAAACCGATGCAGCAGGCCTTTGCCGGACGCGAGGACCGTGTGCTGATGAAATTGATCGTCAGTCAGGAAACCCGGCGGGTTCTGGGCTGTCATATCGTCGCGCCCGGGGCGGGAGAAATGATCCAACTGGCGGGGATCGCCGTCAAAATGGGCGCAACCAAAGAGGATTTCGACCGGACCGTCGCGGTACACCCCACGATGGCCGAAGAAATCGTGACGATGCGGGATCCGGTGCGCAGCGCTTGATTTTTCGCACGCGCTGCACAGGTTAGACACAACGTCCGGGAGGACGACAGTAAAGGAAGGTAACACATGGCTGGACAATCTGGCGGCCCATGGGGCGGCGGAGGCAATTCAGGCGGCGGCGGGGATGACAACCGTGGTGGCAACAGGGGCGGTCGCAGACCCCCCGAAGGCGGCGGCCCGCAGATTCCGGAAATCGACGAACTGGTTCGCAAGGGCCAGGATCAGCTGCGCGTCCTGATGGGCGGTCGCGGCGGTGGCACGGGCGGCGGCGCCGGTGGCTCAGGCGGCGGTGGCGGCCCGGCTTTCGGGCGGGGTTCGATCCTGCTCGGTGGCGTGATCGCCGTGGTGCTCTGGGGCGCAGCCAGCTTCTATACCGTGAAACCCGAAGAACAGTCCGTGGAGCTGTTTCTGGGCGAATATGCCTCGATCGGCAATCCCGGCCTGAATTTCGCGCCCTGGCCCGTGATGACCTATGAAGTGGTCAACGTCACCTCCGAACGGACCGAAGAGGTGGGCGGCGGTCGCAGCGGCAATGATGGCCTGATGCTGACGACCGATGCGAACATCGTGGATATCGATTTCCAGGTGGTCTGGAACATCTCCGATCCGGCCAAGCTTCTGTTCAACATGCGCGACCCGCAACTGACCGTGCAGGCGGTGTCCGAATCCGTCATGCGCGAGATCATCGCCGCCACAACGCTGGCGCCGATCCTCAACCGGGATCGTGGTCTGATCGCCGATACCGCGCGTCAGAACATCCAGGAAACGCTCGACGCCTATGACAGCGGCATCAACATCGTGCGGGTCAACCTCGATACCGCCGATCCGCCGCGCGAAGTGATCGACTCCTTCCGCGAGGTGCAGGCCGCCGAACAGGAACGCGACCGTCTGCAGCGTCAGGCCGATGCCTATGCCAACCGCGTTCTGGCCGAAGCCCGTGGTGAAGGCGCCCGGATCATCGAAGAGGCCGAAGGCTACCGCGCACGCGTCGTCAACGAAGCCATCGGTGAAGCCAGCCGCTTCGTGGCCGTCAGCCAGGAATTCAACCGTGCACCCGAAGTCACGCAGCGCCGGCTTTATCTCGAAACCGTCGAGCGCACGCTCGGTCAGCTTGACAAGATCCTGATCGACGAGAGCAGCGGTGCCGGCGGCGGACAAGGCGTCGTGCCCTACCTGCCGCTCAACGATTTGCGTCGCGGCACATCCAACTCCAGCAACGGGGGCTCGAACTGATGCGTAAAACCGCAATGCTTCTGCCGATCCTGGCCATCGCCGGCGTCGGCCTGATGTCCTCGATCTTCATCGTGGACGAGCGCGAAAAGGCGCTGGTCCTGCAATTCGGTCAGATCAAGCAGGTCGTCGAAGAGCCGGGTCTCGGCTTCAAGCTGCCGCTGATCCAGGAAGTCGTCAAATACGACGACCGGATCCTGTCGCTCGATACCGACACGATCGAGGTGACGCCCTCGGATGACCGCCGTCTCGTGGTCGATGCCTTCGCGCGCTACCGGATCACCGATGTGGTCCAGTTCCGGCAGGCCGTGGGCGTGGGTGGCATCCGCACCGCCGAGGATCGCCTCTCGTCGATCCTCAACGCGCAGATCCGCGAGGTTCTGGGTGCCGATCAGGTGACATCCGACACGATCCTCTCGCCGCAGCGGGGCGATCTGGCACGGCGCATTCGCGCCAATGCCCGCACCAGCGCCGAAAGCCTCGGGCTGGAAATCGTCGACGTCCGGCTGAAGCAGACCAACCTGCCCCAGCAGAACCTCGACGCCACCTTCGCCCGGATGCGCGCCGAACGTGAACGCGAAGCCGCCGACGAAATCGCCCGTGGTAACGAAGCCGCGCAGCGCGTCCGCGCCGCCGCCGACCGGACCGTGGTCGAAACCGTCTCGCAAGCCGAGCGTGAAGCCGAGATCACCCGCGGTGAAGCCGATGCCGAACGGAACCGGATCTACGCCGAAGCTTTCGGCGACAGCCCCGAGTTCTTCGCCTTCTACCGCTCGCTTTCGGCAATGGAACGCTCCTTGCAGGGTGACAATTCCACACTGGTCTTCTCGCCCGACAGCGACTTCCTGTCCGAGATGTTCAATGCGGTGCGCGCCGACGGCCTGGTGGCCACGGACAGCATCGGCATCGACATCGAACGCCTGCGCGAAATGGCCCCCGAAGTGCAGATCTCTCCCGATCTGCCAGAGGCGGAACGCCAGCGGATGGAAGAAGAAACGCAATCGGGCTCCGGTGACGCCGCCAGCGGAGTGACGAATTGATCGAAACGCTGCTTCTGGCCCTCGGGCTGGTGCTGATCGTGGAGGGGCTGGTCTATGCGCTGGCCCCTTCGCTTTTGGAGCGGATGCTTCTGGCCCTGACCACCCTCTCCGAAGATCAGCGCCGCATGATGGGGCTGATCGCGCTCGCGCTCGGGGTGGCGATGGTCTGGGCCGCAAAGACGCTTGGCGCTTGATTTCCCGTTCACTTGCCTTTCACATGGCCGTGACACCGTGTTGCGATCTTTGCGTTTACGCGGACAGTGCCTAAATGATGGTCATAGGACCACAGGGCGTGCGGGCAAGGTTCCGCGCGCTTCCGGACAAAGCCAAGGAGACTCCGCTGTGAAAGGCCAATCCGTATCCATCCCCAAAGTCAGCCCCTCCGCCCTCCGGGCGCTCTGGCTGACAGCGCTGACCATGGCGCTGATCGTCGCTCAGGCGCTTGTCGCGCTGGCGCGCCCCGAAAGTTTCGCCGATCTGGCCGACCGGGTCAGCCCCGCAGTGGTCAACATCACCACTTCGACCGTGGTCGCCGAAGGCGCCGGCCCCTCCCCCATCGTTCCCGAAGGCTCACCCTTCGAGGATTTCTTCCGTGAATTCCGCGATCGCAACGGCGATGGCGACCGTCCGCGCCGCAGCTCGGCGCTCGGCTCGGGCTTCGTGATCTCCGAAGACGGCTTCGTGGTGACCAACAACCACGTGATCGAAGCCGCCGACGAGATCATCATCGAGTTTTTCTCGGGCGAGGAACTGGTGGCCGAGGTGATCGGCACCGACCCCAAGACCGATATCGCCCTGCTCAAGGTGAAAGCCGATCAGCCGCTGCCCTTCGTCACCTTCGGCGACAGCGACACCGCCCGCGTCGGCGACTGGGTGATGGCCATGGGCAACCCCCTGGGTCAGGGCTTCTCGGCCAGTGCCGGCATCGTGTCGGCGCGCAACCGCGCCCTCAGCGGCACCTATGACGACTACATCCAGACCGACGCGGCCATCAACCGCGGCAATTCCGGCGGCCCGCTGTTCAACATGGACGCGCAGGTGATCGGCGTGAACACCGCGATCCTGTCGCCCACCGGCGGCTCGATCGGGATCGGCTTCTCGATGGCCTCGAACGTGGTGACGCGGGTGATCGACCAGCTCAAGGAATACGGTGAAACCCGCCGCGGCTGGCTCGGCGTGCGCATCCAGGACGTGACCGAGGATGTCGCCGAAGCCATGGGTCTCGAAGAGGTGCGCGGCGCGCTCGTCACCGACGTGCCCGATGGCCCCGCCGCCGAAGCCGGCATGCAGGCCGGCGACGTGATCCTCAGCTTCGACGGCACGCAAGTGGACGACACCCGCGGCCTCGTGCGGCAGGTCGGCAATACCGAGGTCGGCAAAGCCGTGCGCGTCACCGTGTTCCGCGAGGGCAAGACCCAGACGCTCAAGGTCACGCTCGGCCGCCGCGAGGTCGCCGAAGGCGCGATACCCACGGCGCAACCCGGCGCCGACACCCCAGAAGAGCCGTCCGAGCAGGAAATGATGGGCCTCACCATCAGCCCACTCGATGACGAGCTGCGTGGCCAGCTCGATCTCGGCTCGGATGTGACCGGGCTTGTCGTGACCGATGTGGACAACCTGTCGGAAGCCTATGAAAAAGGCGTGCGGGCCGGTGACCTGATCACCGAAGCCGGTCAGCAAAACGTGGCCAGCATCAGCGATCTCGAGGACCGCATCAGCGAGGCGCGCGAAGCGGGACGCAAATCCATCCTGCTTCTGATCCGCCGCTCGGGCGAACCGCGCTTCGTGGCGCTGCCGATCGACAGCGAGAACTGAGCTTTTGGCCGATGAATGATCAAGGGCGCCTTCCGGGGCGCCCTTTTTCGTCGGTGCGGATTGGGGGCCAGCCCCCAAACCCCCGGGATATTTGAGGCCAGAAGAAGCGCGCGCGCGGCGCGTCTTTCATCGTTCCACAAATACTCCCGCCGGAGGCATCCACGGTCGGACACATGCGTTCACGCCGGGATGGGGAAATCCATCAGCGGCGTGTCCTTGCGCAGATAAAGCGGGTGCTTTGCCGATCCGTCCTTGTTCAGACCGAGGCATTTGATGGGCTTGCCCGTGCCCGACATCGCCGCCAGCACCGCGCGCACCACGGGCTGATAGCGGGTGTGCAGCTTGCCATAGGCCATGACGAGCAGATCGGCCTCCTGCGCCATCTCGGTCAGCGCCGGGATATTGGCCGGGCTGCAGGCGAGATCGGGATCGGCGGGCAGGTCGCGCGGCGCGGTGGCGCGCCAGTCCAGCACATTGCCCTTGAGATAGCGGGTAAAGCCCCAGTCGCGCGCGAAGATCAATTCGCGGTGGCATGTCGGGTCCGAGACCTCGGCCGCGGCGACCGATGGGTTCATGCCCACGAAAAGCACGGCGCGCGGCACGGCATCCGTCGGTGTCCAGTCGCGGCTGAGCATCTGGCGGTAGCGGCCGCAGTCGGAAAAGCGCGCGCCGCCGGTCACCCCGTCGGGCAACTTGAGGCGCACCTTGCCGCCTGGGTCGTGCCCCTCCGGTCCGGTGGCCGACCCGGTCACTGGTTGAAGACGCGGCTGGGATGCAGCTCGCCCGCCTTGTAGCGGCCTACCGCGACGGCCCGACCGTCATAAGAGGCCCAGCATTCCTCGCCATACTCGACATCCGAGGCGATCACCATGCCGGGATTGCCGTTCTTCAGCCGCGCCAGCCCCACATCGGTGCAGTGCAGTTCGGGCAACTCGCCGAGTCCCTCTTCGAGAGGGCGCACAAAAGCGTCAAGCTCGGGCGTGCGGGCCAGCCTGTCGATCTCGTCGAGGCTCAGGCCGTCCTCGGCGCGGAATGGTCCAGACCAGATGCGCCGCAGCCTTGTGACATGGCCGAAGCAGCCCAGCGCCGCGCCCAGATCACGGGCGATCGCGCGCACATAGCCACCCTTGCCGCAGGTCATTTCCAGAACCACGTGATCGGCATCGGGGCGCTCGATCATCACCAGTTCCTCGACCCAGAGGGGGCGGGCCTCGACCTCGAAGGTCTCGCCGTCACGGGCCAGTTTATAGGCGCGCTGGCCGTCGATCTTGACGGCGGAATATTTCGGGGGCACCTGCATGATCTCTCCGACGAAGCCGTGCAGCGCCTCCTTGATGGTGGCGTCATCGGGGCGCGCGTCGCTCTGGGCGATCACCTCGCCTTCGGCATCATCGGTATTGGTGGCCTGCCCCAGGCGCACGGTGAATTCATAGGCTTTCAGCGCCTCGGTGATATAGGGCACGGTCTTGGTGGCCTCGCCCAGCGCCACGGCCAGAACGCCGGTCGCCTCGGGATCGAGCGTGCCGGCATGCCCCGCCTTTTGCGCCTGCAGCGCCCAGCGCACCTTGTTGACCACGGCGGTGGATGTCAGCCCTGCGGGCTTGTCCACGACCAGCCAGCCGGAAATATCGCGCCCCTTGCGTTTGCGTGCCATGGTCCTGTCCTTCATCCGGGGTGGAGGCGCGGGCGTAGCCCAAGGCCCGCGCGCTGTCAATTCGGCAGGTGCCCGATCAGCCCTGCGGCTCCACCACGCCCACGATCGGTCCCATCGGGAAGCCGCCGTCATGGCGGTTCAGCGCCGGAACATAGAGCCGCGAGATGCTGCCATCGAAGTAAAGCGCCTGCTTTGCCCCCAGCACATCGCGAAACAGCGTGCCGAAGTCGTGGAAGGTCACCGGCGCCTCGGAGATCGCAAACCAGACCACGCGCCCATCGCCCGAGCTTCCAACCCCGTTGCGCACATGACGGCTGTCGCTATCGGGCAGGAAACGCGGATGCAGCGCGCCGTCGATCACCAGCATCGGCCCCGACTGGGTGGCATGGCGGCAAGCGGGCGCCTCCTCGATGAAGCGCAGCGTTTCCACCACATCGGCCCGGCCCTGCGCGATGCAGAACACCCCGTTGGGCAGCATTCCGAAATTCCCCGGCCCCGCCGACGAGATCACCGGCGCCAGCGCCACACCATCCTCGACGTAATGACCCACGGGTCGGCGATCGCTGTGATACATGCCCGCGTTCATCGCAAAGACCAGGCGCTCGCCCGCAGCCTCCAGCCGTTCCTCGACATTGCCGAAACTGGCCAGCGGGCGCCCAGTCTCCGGATCGCGCAGGAACAGCCGCAGATCGGCCGATGCCGCATCCACCGTGCAGACCGTGAAGGATTGCCCCAGATGCTCGACCGCTGCGCACTCGACCGCCGCCGCAGGCCCGGCCAAGGCACAGAGCACCGCGGCCCAGCGCAACGCCCTAGCTTTCGACATCCCGTCGCACCTTTTCATCGGCGAACATGCGGCGGGTCTCATCCATGCGGTCGAAGGTCTCGTCGATGCGGAACCGCAGATCGGGCACATATTTCAGGTCGAGCTTCTTGCCGATCAGCCGGCGCAATTCGCCCCGGTTGCGCGCCAGCAGATCGATCGCCTGCTCCTGCCCGTCACCGCCCAGAGGCAGCACATAGGCCGTCGCGATCCTGAGATCGGGCGACACGCGCACCTCGCCCACGGTCACCGACATGCGGTTCAGTTCGGGGTCATGCACATCGCCGCGCATCAGCAGGTCCGACAGCGTCCGGCGCACAAGCTCGCCCACGCGAAGCTGGCGCTGAGAAGGGCCCTGACCATCATGAGACTTGTTCTTTGCCATGCAGCGCATCTAATCGCTCTGCGGGCCTTTGCCAAGACGAATGCGCGCGTCCGGCCCTTGCCGCCCGCTGTTCCCCATTGTGCGCCGCCCCCGGCCCGCGTTACACAACCCACCAGACACCAGACCCGTTTGCCAACCGGAGACCGCGACATGACAGACCTGCCCGGCATTGTGATCACCGGCGCCTCGGGGCGCATGGGCCAGATGCTGATCCGCACCGTGCTCGACAGTCCGCGCGCGCGGCTGGTGGGCGCGCTGGAACGCACGGGGCATGACTGGATCGGACGCGATCTGGGCGAGGCGATGGGTGGCGCGCCGATCAATCTCGCCGTGACGGACGATCCGCTCGAAGCCTTTGCCCGCGCCCATGCGGTGATCGATTTCACCGCCCCCGCCGCCACCGTGGAATTTGCCGGGATCGCGGCTCAGGCGCGCTGCGTGCATGTGATCGGCACCACCGGCTTCAGCGATGACGATCTGCATGCCATCGGCGCCGCCGCGCGCCACGCCACCATCATCCGCGCCGGCAACATGAGCCTTGGCGTCAACCTTCTGGTGCAGCTCACCCGCAAGGTCGCAGCAGCCCTGGACGAGGATTTCGACATCGAGGTGATCGAGGCGCATCACAACCAGAAAGTCGATGCCCCCTCGGGCACCGCCCTGATGCTCGGTGAGGCGGCGGCCCTTGGGCGCGGTGTGCGGCTTGACGACGTCTCGGACCGGGGCCGTGACGGGATCACCGGCAAGCGCCAGCGCGGCCATATCGGATTTTCCGCGATCCGGGGCGGAGATATCGTGGGCGAACATGACGTTATGTTTGCAGCCACCGGCGAGCGTGTGATCCTGCGCCACATCGCCACCGACCGCGCGGTGTTCGCGCGCGGCGCTCTCAAGGCGGCCCTCTGGGGTCAGGGGCGTAAACCCGGCGAATATGACATGATGGATGTGCTGGGGCTCAACGAAAATTGATCCGCATGGGGCGCTGACCCGTATAGTATCCATCACCGACTCGTTTGTTAGCGTGAAGGACCGTGGATTATGCGTCTCTATGCCCTCACTTTTCTGAGCTTCACCGTCGCGGCACCCCTGCCCGCTGCCGCTGAAGGTTTTGCGCAAATATCGGATGAAAAGACATTCGTCTCGCTGGTGGATGGGCGCAAGCTCACGCGCTTCGGCATCCAGCTTGATGTGACCGATGATGGCCAGATCAAGGGTCGCGCCTTCGGTCGGAACGTGACCGGCGCATGGGATTGGCGCTCGGGCTATTTCTGCCGCAACATCTATTGGGGCGATTACGAGATCGGCGACAATTGTCAGGCGGTTCAGGTCAAGGATCGGACCCTGCGCTTCATTTCCGATCAGGGAACCGGCGATTACGCCGATCTTCGTCTGCAATAGCCAAGCGGCCCGCGATCAGAAATCTATCGCGAGCCCCTTTTTCTCCCAGTCGCCATAGCGCACGGGCTCAAGCCCTTCGCGCCGCCCGCCAAGTTCCTTGGGCAGATCAAGCGCTTCGGCCTTGCGCCGACGTTCCTCGGCCTCGGCCAGGGCGCGTTGCGCGGCGGGCGGCAGATCGGAGATGTCATCGCTCATCGTCGGGGTTCCTTTGCTCTTCGCCCCTTGATATATGCCAGCCTTGCCCCAAGCCAAGGATGCCAGATGTCACAGCCCGCACCGTCCGCCCGCCGCAGCGCGGTCCATCTGCTCGATCAGGTGCTGGGCGAAGGGCGGCTGATGTCCGATCTCATCTCCTCCGGGGCGCTGGACCGGCTCGATCCCGCTGACCGCGCCCGCGCCCAGCGCCTTGCCACCGACACGCTGCGCGGCATCGAGCGCGCCGACCGTCTGCTCAAGCGTCACTTGCGCAAACCCCCGCCGCTGCATGTGTTCAACATCCTGCGTCTCGGCACGGTCGAGCTGTGCATGGGCGGCGATGCGCATGGCGTGGTCAACGATCTGGTGGCCATCGTCGGCTCTCACCGCCGCTATGGCAACCTCAAGGGGTTGATCAACGCGGTGCTGCGCAAGATGGCCGCTGACGGGCCGGGCACTTGGAACGATCTTCGGGTGCCGCGCCTGCCGCGATGGCTACGCGAACCGCTGGTTTCTGCATGGGGGGCCGGGGCCGTGGCGCAGATGGAGCAGGCGCAATTCGCCGGTGCGCCGCTCGATCTGACCGCGCGCGAAGATGCCGCCGCCTTGGCCGAACGCCTGCAGGGCACGCTGTTGCCCACCGGCTCGGTGCGCCTGTCCGACGCCGGGCAGGTCTCGGCGCTGCCGGGTTACATGTCGGGCGACTGGTGGGTGCAGGACGCCGCCGCCGCCTTGCCCGTCCGGGTGCTGGACCCCCAACCGCGCGAGGCGGTGCTGGATCTCTGCGCCGCACCGGGCGGCAAGACCCTGCAGCTTTGCGCCGCCGGGGCCGATGTGACGGCGCTTGATCTGTCCGAGAAACGCATGGCCCGTGTGCGCGAGAACCTTGAACGCTGTGGATATTCGGCCAATTGCATCACCGGCGACGCGCTCGAACATGCGGGCGGCCCCTATGACGCGGTGCTGCTGGATGCGCCCTGTTCGGCCACCGGCACGATCCGCCGCCATCCCGATCTGCCCTTCGCCAAGGACGGGTCCGAGTTCGGCGCGCTGATCGCGCTGCAGGCGGCGATGCTGGATCATGCTCTGTCCCTTCTCAAGCCGGGTGGGCGGCTGGTGTTCTGCACCTGCTCGCTTCTACCGGACGAAGGTGAATGCCAGGTTGACGAGGCGCTCGGTCGTCATCCCGGCCTGTCGGTCGACCGGGACGCCACAGCCCACCTGCCGGGGATCGACCCTGCATGGATCACCGACGAGGGCGGGTTGCGCCTGCGTCCCGATCACTGGCCCGAGCTTGGCGGGATGGACGGCTTCTACATCGCCTGTCTGCGGCCCGCTCCGGCGTCCTGATCCGGGTCCGATCCGGGCAGGCCTGGGCCGATTTGCGTACGGGATGGACACAAATCTGCGGCTTGGACTCGAATTTGGTCCTGAATGCGTGTCGGTTTCGTACAACTCGTACACAGCTGTCTCTGCCGCGTGCAATCCGTCGGTGACTTGGCGGGTCTGGGCGGCTATAGTTCCGCCACAACGCCAGCAAGAGCGTGCAGAGGCACGGTAAATGTTACAACCCGATACCCTGTCGGCGCGCTGGACGCGCCTCATGAACCGCGCCGCCGCCCGACGCGCCACTTGGTCGCGCCCGATCACCGCCTTCGTGTCACAGCCCGAACCCCGCACCATCGGAAGCTATGCGCGCGGCAGGCAGTTAGCCGCCGGCAACTTCTTGTTTTCCGGCCATCTTTTGCAGCAGCCCGACACAAACATCTGGGATCTCGATCCGCCTGATGCGGCTTTTGCGGATGCGATGCACGGCTTTGGCTGGCTCGATGATCTGGCCGCCGCCGCCGATCCGCGCTGCCGATCCTGTGCTCAGGATTGGCTCTGGACATGGATTGAGCGCTATGGCGCCGGTCGCGGCCCCGGCTGGACCCCGGATCTGGCGGGCCGCAGGCTGATCCGCTGGATCAATCACGCGCTTTTCGTGCTCAGCGGTCAGTCCGCCGACCGCACCCAGGTCTTTTACAAGTCCTTGGCACAACAAACAATTTTTCTTGGCCGCCGCTGGCAGGCGGCGCGCCCCGGCCTGCCTCGATTCGAAGCGTTAACCGGGCTTGTCTATGCCGGACTGTCGCTTGAGGGAATGGAAACCCATATCGCCCCCGCCGTGGCGGCCCTGGCCCGCGAATGCGACCGCCAGATCGACGACGCCGGTGGCCTACCCACCCGTAACCCCGAGGAATTGCTCGAGGTTTTCACCCTGCTGACATGGGCCTCGGTCGCACTCTCCGAATCGGGGCGCGCCCCGTCCGAGGCGCATTGGTCCGCCATCGAACGCATCGCCCCCACCCTGCGCACCCTGCGCCATGCCGATGGCGGGCTGGCGCGGTTTCATGGCGGTGGCAAAGGGCTTGAGGGCCGGCTGGACAACGCGCTTGCCAACAGCGGCGTCAAGACACGGCAACCTGACGGTTTATCAATGGGTTACGCTCGCCTCAGCGCCGGTCGAACCTCGATCATCGTGGACGCCGCGCCGCCTCCTTCGGGCAAGGCTTCGGGCAATGCCCATGCCTCGACACTTGCGTTCGAGCTGACCTCGGGCCGCCGCCCGCTGATCGTGAACTGCGGCTCCGGCGCCAGCTTCGGCCTGCAATGGCGCCGCGCGGGCCGCGCCACACCGTCGCACTCCACCCTGGTCCTTGCCGGCCGGTCCAGCGCCCGGCTCAACAAGGGCTCCGAACGGCATGCCCTGCTGATCGACGCCCCCCGAAACGTGCCGGTCAAGCTCAGCCGCGCCTCGGATGGCATCCGCTTCGAGGGTGGGCATGACGGGTATGCGGCCAGTCACGGCCTCACCCATGCCCGCAGCCTCGATCTGACCTTCGACGGGCGCGGCTTGGCCGGTGAGGACATGTTGCTGACGCTCAACGAAACCGACCGCCGCCGTTTCGACAAGGCAATGGATGCGGTGACGCTACAGGGCGTCACGTTCGAGATCCGGTTCCACCTGCACCCCGATGTGGATGCCAGCCTCGACATGGGAGGGGCCGCCGTGTCCATGGCCCTCAAAAGCGGTGAGATCTGGGTGTTCCGGTCCGATGGAACAGTGAAACTTTCGCTTGAACCCAGTGTTTATCTTGAAAAAAACCGCCTCAAGCCGCGTGCGACCAAACAAATCGTTCTATCCGGTCGCGTGATGGAGTATGCGACGCGCACAAGATGGTCACTCGCCAAGGCGCAGGAGACGCCGATCGGCATCCGCGACCTGGCACAAGACACGCTCGAGCCGGTGACCGACATCGATTGAACCGACCCTAGACTGACACAGACAGACCCGAGGATCCGCTGCCCATGACCGATCTCGCACCCGTGCGCCGAGCCCTTCTTTCCGTTTCCGACAAGACCGGACTGGTCGAACTGGGACAGGCCCTTGCCGATCGGGGGGTTGAACTTTTGTCCACCGGCGGCAGCGCCAAGACCCTGCGCGAGGCCGGTCTGACCGTTCGGGATGTGGCGGATGTCACCGGCTTCCCCGAGATGATGGACGGGCGTGTAAAGACCCTGCATCCCGGCGTGCATGGCGGGCTTCTGGCCCTGCGCGACAACGATCAGCACATGGCCGCGATGACCGCACATGGCATCCAGCCCATCGATCTGTTGGTGGTCAATCTCTACCCGTTCGAAGAGACCGTGGCCAAGGGCGCCGATTATGCCACCTGCATCGAGAATATCGACATCGGCGGTCCCGCGATGATCCGTGCCGCGGCCAAGAACCACGCATTCGTCAATGTCATCGTGGATGTCGAGGATTATCAACCACTTCTCGACGAACTTGCCGCCAATGACGGACAGACAAGCTATGCGTTCCGACAGCGCCTTGCGCTCACTGCATATGCGCGCACCGGGGCCTATGATGCGGCGGTCTCCACCTGGATGGCGGATGCATTGGACGAGCAAGCGCCGCGCCGTCGCGCCGTCGCGGGCAAGCTGGCACAAACCCTGCGCTATGGCGAAAACCCGCATCAGCGCGCTGCCTTCTACGTGGATGGCAGCAATCGCCCCGGCGTCGCCACCGCCACCCAGCATCAGGGCAAGGAACTGAGCTACAACAACATCAACGACACCGATGCCGCCTTCGAGCTGGTAAGCGAGTTTCTTCCCAAGGACGGTCCGGCCTGCGCGATCATCAAGCACGCCAATCCCTGCGGCGTGGCCCGTGGCGCGACGTTGAAAGAGGCCTATGCCCGCGCCTTCGACTGCGATCGCACCTCGGCTTTCGGCGGGATCATCGCGCTGAACATGACGCTGGATCGTGAAACCGCCGAGGAAATCTGCCAGATCTTCACCGAGGTGGTGATCGCGCCCGGCGCCCATCAGGAGGCTCGGGACGTCTTTGCCAGCAAGAAGAACCTGCGCCTTCTGACGACGCCGGGTCTGGCCAATCCCGCCGAGGCGGGTCTGATGCTACGGCAGGTCTCGGGTGGATATCTGGTGCAGGACAAGGACAATGGCCGCTTGCAGGAAAGCGATCTGAAGGTCGTGACCAAACGCGCGCCGACGGATCGCGAAATGGCCGACATGCTGTTTGCCTGGCGCGTCGCCAAGCATGTGAAATCCAACGCCATCGTCTATGTCCGTGACGGGGCCACCGTCGGCGTCGGCGCCGGACAGATGAGCCGTGTGGACAGTTGCCGGATCGCCGCCCGCAAGGCCGAGGACATGGCCGCGACACTGGGCCTCGACGCCCCGTTGACCCAAGGCAGCGTCGTGGCCTCCGACGCGTTCTTCCCGTTTGCCGACGGCCTTCTGACCGCTGCCGAAGCCGGCGCCACAGCAGTGATCCAGCCCGGTGGCTCGATGCGCGACGATGAGGTGATCGCCGCCGCCGACGAGGCCGGGCTTGCCATGGTCATGACCGGCATGCGCCATTTCCGGCATTAAGGGGACAGGTTATGCGTTTGGTGTTCTGGGTTGCGATCTTCATCTTCATCCTGGATCAGGTGACCAAGTATTGGATCGTGCATGGTCTCGACCTTGCGCGCCTTGGTGCGATCGACGTGTTTCCGCCCTACCTGAATTTGCGCATGGCGTGGAATTACGGGATCAATTTCGGTCTGCTGTCGCAGGATAGTCCGACAACCCGTTGGGCGCTGATCCTAGTGGCGCTGTTCATTTCAGGCGGAGTCCTGTGGTGGGTCCATCGAGAGCCCGGTGGTCGCTGGCAGGCGATTTCGGCCGGACTGCTCGTGGGCGGCGCGATCGGGAATGTGATCGACAGGATCATCTATGGTGCGGTTGCCGATTTCCTGAACATGTCCTGCTGCGGGCTCAACAATCCCTATGCTTTCAATGTGGCCGACATTTCGGTTTTTGCCGGTGCGATCGGGCTGGTTCTGTTCACGCCGCCCGAGAAAAACGCCGCGTGACCTCGGGCTCAGGATACGATACATCTGTCGGCGACATCCAAGGAGACTGGCAATGATCTTGCCGCGCTGCACTGTAATGATCGTCACACTGGGTCTGTTGACCGCCTGCGGCAACCGCGGCGAAGACGTGACGCTGACCCGCCTCACGAACACCGGGGACGGGCCGGACGAGTTTTCGATCTTGCCCTCGAAACCCCTTCAGACACCCGAAAGCTATTCGGAGCTGCCTGCGCCGACCCCGGGAGCACGGAACCTGACCGACCAGGATCCCAAGGCTGACGGCGTGGCCGCACTTGGCGGAAACCCGGCGGCATTGGCTGTCACCACGCCTGCAGCGTCAGATGCCGGATTGCTGCGCTATGCCTCGCGCAACGGGACACAACCGGCCATTCGTGAAACGCTGGCGGCGGAAGATGCCGATATCCGGCGCAGCTATGGGCGCGTCAACGTTCTGCGCTTCGGCCCCCGTGACAATTACGCCGACGCCTACAAGGATCAGTGGCTGGATTCCCACGCCGAAGAAGAACGCCTACGCCGCAGCGGCATAGATACACCGAGCGCGCCGCCGAAAGAAGACTGACGCAGCCGCTCACATCCGCGTCAAGACGCTTGATTCGCCGTCGCGGCACCGTATCTACTGCACGACACCTGCAGGGAAACGGAGACGCTCGATGCGCCAGTTGATTGCCAGTTTGAGCCTTATGGTTGCGGCCGCACTCCCGGTGGCAGCCGCGGATCAGGTCACCTCCTTCACGCTGGATAACGGAATGGATGTGGTTGTGATCGAAGACCATCGCGCGCCGGTCGTCGTGCATATGGTCTGGTATCGTGCCGGCTCTTCGGATGAGCCGCCCGGATCATCGGGCATCGCGCATTATCTCGAACACCTGCTGTTCAAGGGCACGGATACGCTGGAGCCGGGCGAGTTTTCGGCGACTGTGGCAAAGAACGGCGGCTCGGATAACGCGTTCACCAGCTATGACTACACCGCATATTTTCAGCGCGTCGCCTCTGATCGGCTTGGGCTGATGATGCAGATGGAAAGCGACCGCATGGTCAACCTGCGTCTGACCGAAGAAGACATCGCGACGGAATTGAACGTCATCATCGAAGAGCGCAACCAGAGGGTCGAAAACAATCCCGCCAGTCTGTTCCGCGAGCAGAAAAGCGCGTTGCAGTATCTCAACCATCCCTATGGCGATCCGATCATCGGATGGCAGCACGAGATGTCCAATCTTGGGATGGAGGATGCTCTGGGTTTCTACAAGACCTATTACGCACCGAACAATGCGGTCCTGATCGTCGCCGGCGACGTGGAGCCCGACGAGGTGCGTGCGCTCGCCGAAACGCATTACGGCAAGATCCCTGCAAATCCCGACCTGCCCGAGCGAAGCCGCCCGCAGGAGCCAAGGCAAATGGCCGAGCGGCGGATGATCTTCGAAGATCCGCGCGTGGCGCAACCCTATGTCACCCGATCCTATCTTGCGCCTGAACGAGACAGCGGTGAGCAGGAAAAAGCGGCGGCGCTCACGCTTCTTGCAGAAATCCTCGGGGGCGGAACGACGTCGCTGATGGCGGAAAAGCTGCAGTTCGAAACGCAGCGGGCGGTCAATACCGCGGCATATTACTGGGGCACGTCATTGGATGACACGACCTTCACGATGGTCGTGGTCCCGGCTCCGGGTGTGACCTTGCAGCAGGCCGAGGATGCGATGGACGAAGTGATCGTCAGCTTCCTCGAAACCGGCGTCGATCCCGAACAGCTGGAGCGGATCAAGATGCAGGTCCGCGCCTCGCAGATATATGCACGTGACGATGTCGGCCAGCTGGCCAATCGCTATGGTCGCGCACTGACCCAAGGACTGACCGTCGAGGATGTCCAGGCTTGGCCGGATATCCTGCAGGCGGTGACCCCCGAGCAGATCGTCGAGGCAGCACGCGAGGTGTTCGACCGTGACAAGTCGGTAACCGGATGGCTGAAAGCACCCGAGGTGACCCAATGATGCGTTTTGTTTTTGCCTTCGCCGCTTTTTTCGCAGCCATGCCCGCATGGGCGACCATCGAGATCGAGGAAGTGACGACCCCGGGCGGCATCGACGCTTGGCTGGTCGAGGATCATTCCATTCCCTTTGTCGCGCTTGAATTGCGGTTCAGAGGCGGCGCGTCACTGGACCCCGAAGGCAAGCGCGGTGTTACAAATCTCATGGTCGGTCTTCTGGAGGAAGGCGCAGGAGACATGGATTCCCGCGCCTTTGCCCGCGCGACCGAGGCGCTTGCCGCGTCCTTCAGGTATGACGTTTCGGACGACACCTTGAGCGTTTCGGCGCGATTTCTGACCGAAAATCGGGATCAGGCCGTTGCCCTCCTACGCAAAAGCCTTGTGGATCCGCGGTTCGATCAGGACGCCATCGACCGTGTCCGCGAGCAGGTGAATTCCGGCATCAGGTCGAGCGAAAAAGACCCTCAGGACATCGCCAGCACGGCATTTGATGCGCTTGTTTTTGGCGACCATCCCTATGGCAGTTCGCTTTCCGGGACGTTGGAAAGCGTGGCCAGCCTGACCCGTGAGGATATCGTTGCCGCCCATCAGGCATCCATGACCCGCGACCGTCTTTACGTCAGCGCGGTTGGTGACATCACCCGCGACGAGCTTGTTGCCTTGCTCGACGGTCTGCTTCTCGATCTGCCGGCCGAGGGCGCGCCGTTGCCGGGGGTTGCCGACCTCAACCTGCCCGGCGGCATTCAGGTTGTCGAATTCGAGACGCCTCAGGCGGTCGCCGTTTTCGCGCAACCCGGTATAGATCAGGAACATCCCGATTTCTTTCCCGCTTTTGTGCTCAACCACATTCTTGGTGGAGGCTCGTTTGAAAGCCGTTTGATGCATGAAGTGCGCGAGAAACGCGGCCTGACTTATGGGATTTCGTCCTACCTCATGGATCGCGACAGCGCCGAGTTGTGGATGGGTGGCGTTGCATCCGCCAATGATCGGATCGCCGAGACGATCGACGTGATCCGTTCGGAATGGGCACGGATGCGCGATACCGGGGTTACCGCCGAAGAATTGGAAAACGCGAAAACCTTCCTGACAGGCGCCTATCCTTTGCGGTTCGATGGCAATGCCCCGATCGCGCGGATTGCCGTGAACATGCAGATGCAGGGCCTGTCCACGGATTACATCGCCAACCGGAACGACATGGTGAACGCGGTCACGCTGGAAGACGTGAACCGGGTCGCCCAAGAACTTCTGGACCCGTCGCGCCTGACATTTGTGGTTGTGGGCCAACCGGCTGGCGTGACCTCGTCAATCAACTGACAGTCCGGGCCTTACGGCCCGGTCTGACGCAGTTCGGCGCCGATTTGGCGCATGCCCCTGTTTTCAGGCGCTCCCGGATCCCTATACTTCGCGGCATGGCTGTTGATCGTGGACAAACGACGACATGACACGAGGACAAGGGAATATCGCGGGATGCTTCTGCCAGCGACGATGAAAGCCATGGTCCTTACAGGACATGGCGGACCGGACAGATACGAGTGGCACGAGGACTGGCCCACACCCTTGCCCGGTCCACGCGAGGTGGTTGTCAAGATCGGTGCCTGTGGCCTCAATGCGACCGATGTGAATACCCGCAGCGGGTGGTATGGAAAGACCGGCTGGTCGGGCCGCCCGATCCGGTTCCCTTTGATCCAAGGGGCTGATGCCGTCGGCACAATCGCGGCGGTTGGCGACAGGACGGACCCCAGCCTCATCGGCAAAAGGGTCATGATCGACGGCTGGCAGCGCGATTGGAAAGCGCCCGAGGACATGAACCGCACGGTGTATTTCGGCAGCGAGTGTGACGGCGGGTTCGCCGAGTATGCACGGGTCGATCCCCGCAACATGATGATCGTGGACAGCCCGCTGAGTGACGCGGAACTGGCCACGTTCCAGTGCAGCTATACCACCGCCGAGGCCATGTTGGCGCGGGCCGATGTGAGTGCTGCGGATACGGTTCTGGTGCCGGGGGCCTCGGGCGGGGTTGGCAGCGCTTTGGTGCAGTTGAGCAAGAGACGCGGAGCGCGAGTGATCGCGCTTGCATCCGAAGAAAAACACGCGGAGCTCGGCGTTCTGGAGCCCGACCTGATCCTGCCCCGCGCGCCCGACGACCTGCGCTTGGCGCTTGGGAACGAAGCCGTAACGGTAATCGCCGATGTGGTCGCCGGTTCCTTGTGGCCCCAGTTGATCGGCGTGCTGGAACGCGGCGGGCGCTATGTCTGCTCGGGGGCGATCGCCGGGCCGGACGTGACTTTGGACTTGCGCCAGGTCTATCTACGGGATCTGACGCTTCTTGGATCGACTGTCATACCCGCCAATATTTTTGCAGATGTGGTCACATACATCGAACGCGGTGAGATCAAACCGCTTCTGGCCGAAACCTATGCTCTACGCGATCTGGTCAAGGCCCAGGTCGCGTTCGAGGAAAAGCGACATGTCGGCAATATCGTGGTGATCCCCTGACGCGCATCAGCGCCCGATCAGGTCTTTCACCACCGGGTTGGGAAAGCTGCGATTGACCGTCACGGCATAGAAACTTTCGACGATATCCAGATCGAACGGGGCGGCTTGCAGCAGACCGTTGGCGATCTCATCGGCCAAGACCACCGCAGGCGTGATGGCAAGTCCCGCATCCTCTCGGGCCAGAAGGCGGACCATAGCCATATCATCCACCTCGGCGGCGATTTGCGCGGTCACACCCAAACGCGCGGTGAGGCTGTCAAATCCGGTCCTGATCGAACTTTCCGTGGGAAGGATCACCGGCTCGGAGGCCAAGAGGGATCCCAGAGACGTATGGTGCATCCGTCGGGCCGTTCCGTAGACCCCCACGCGCTGTTCTGAAATGCGGTGCGAGGTGAATCCGGAAAAAGCGTCGCGTCCCGGCGGTTCGGTGGTCAACACCACATCCAAAGTCAGCGATTGCAGCGCTTCGAGAAGGACCGTCGCGCCACCGGATCGCAGAATGATATCAAGATCATCCCGCCCTATGATGGGGCGCAGAAATTCCAGCTGGAAGTTTCTCGAAAGTGTCGAAAGGGCGCCGATCCGGATAGGCTGGCGCGCAGCGCCGGTTCGGTTCAGGGTGGCCATAAGCTCGTCACCCGCCGTGAAAATCCTGTCGGCATGATCCAGCGCGATCCGCCCCGCTTCGGTCAGGGCGAGCCCCCGCCCTTGCCGCTCGAACAGCTTGTGCCCCATGCGCGCTTCGAGCTGCTTGATCTGGGTCGACAGCGCGGATTGCGACAGGTTCAGACGTTCGGCGGTACGGGTCAGGTTGCCGTCATGCGCCACGGCCCGGAAATACCTCAGGTGATGATAATTCAAATCCGCCATAGTTCCATTTTATAGAACGATATTAGCTTTACAATGTATTTTTACTTATGCCGCAACGCAGCTAAACCGGCTGAAATCATTTCGGAGGTTTTCATGTCGCTGCTTCCCTTTCTTGCCCCGCTCGCCCTTTTGATGGCCGCACTCGCGCTGTATCTCAGGCCCGCTCCGCGTGCGCATTGGTCCCTTCGCCTGCCCGAATGGGCGGCGCTGGTCGCTGTTGGTGTTGGTGTGGCGACAGGCTTCATGCTTTGGGCAAATGGCCCGGGCACAAGCCCTGTCATAGGGGTCGGCGGCGCCGGGCTTTCGGTACGCACGGATATCGTGAGCGTCAGTATGGCGCTGACGGTTGCGTTTGTCGGCTGGGTGGTGCTTCGGTTCTCGCGCACGGCCCTTGACGGCGAGGCGCGGCACGGGCGCTTCATGATCGGCATGTCCGTCACCCTGGCCTGCGTTCTGCTGCTGGTGACTTCGGGCAACCTTGTCCAACTGGTCGTTGCATGGGTGGCCGTGGGCGTGGGCCTGCACCGGTTGCTGCTGTTCTATCCTGACCGCAAACAGGCGCAGCGCGCCGCAAGGAAGAAAACCGTTTGCGGCCTCATCGGAAGCGGCGCTTTGCTGGCTGCTGCAGGCATATTGATCCAGGGGTTTGGTACCGCCGATATCGCCACGATCACCGAAGCCGCCCGGTCTGGCAGCGTGCCCGGTACCGTCTGGCTGGCGGCGGTGCTGTTGTCGGTTGCGGCTGTGTTCAAATCGGCGCTTATCCCGACACATGGTTGGCTGACCGAGGTCATGGAAGCCCCCACGCCGGTATCAGCCCTGCTTCATGCCGGTGTCGTCAATGCCGGCGGCTTCCTCTTGATCCGATTTGCCGATGTCCTTCTGACGGCTCCGGGTGTTCTTGCGCTTCTGGCCCTGATTGGCGGCTTCAGCGCCCTGGTCGGTGCTGCGGTTGCGCTGACGCAACCCTCGGTCAAGACGGCGCTGGCATGGTCCACCTGTGCGCAGATGGGGTTTATGGTGTTGCAGATCGGCCTCGCCCTGTTTCCGCTGGCGCTGCTGCATATCGTGGCGCATTCGCTTTACAAGGCCCATGCCTTCCTGGCGTCAGGAGGTGCTGTCGAGCAGGTCGCGTCGATCCGCAGGCCCGGACCGGTCGCTGTTCCCGGGCTCAAGGCCGTGACCAAGGCTTTCGCGATCTCGCTGGCGATCTTCCTGTGTATCGGTGCAGGATTCGTGATGTGGGAAAAACCGCCACAGGCCATCGCGCTTGGTGCGATCCTCATCTTCGGCGTGGCGTATCTGATTGCGCAGGGGCTTGCGGATGCAGCACCTCGGGCGCTGACCTGGCGCACAGCCGTGATGTCGGGCTTTGCGACACTGGCCTATTTCGGCTTTCAGGCTGGCTCGACGGCCCTGTCTGCAGGAACGCTTCCACCGCCGCCAGTGCCGGACGGGCTGATCTGGGCAGTGATCGTTCTGGCAGTTGCAAGCTTTGGCCTTGCCGCCATCGCACAGGCCACCTTCCCGCTTTGGGCAGGACATCCCGCCGCAACGGGTATGCGGGTTCACCTGATGAACGGTCTTTATCTCAATGCACTCAGCGACCGGATGACCGGACGTTGGGCTCCGAAGAAAGGATAAACCATGACGTTTCAGTATCTCAACTTTCCGGGTGCCACGCTTGAGTTGTTCAACGCTGCAAAAGGCGCAATCGCTCAGATTCCCCCGGCCTTTCCTCTGGATGCCACGGTCGCTGTGAACCCATTCCTCGGACAGCTGCACGAGTCGCGGGCGCTGACGGCCGCGCGGTTATCGAAAACGGCCGGGATTCGCATTTTCCCCGAGCGCAGCGACTATGCCGCGCGGATCGCGGACGACCGGATCAAGGAGGGTCATCTTGCGGCTGCGGCATCGAGCGCAGGCGTGACGGTGGCCGATCTGCGGGACGCCGCCAAGCGGGCCACGCCGATCGAAACCGCGCTTCCTACGGTTGCGGATCTTGTCGCGCAAGAGACAGGCATTGAATGGCCCGGTTTCGTTGCGGACAGGATCAGCCTTTGGGCGGCGGTGCATTTCGATGAAGGTCAGGCGCTTTGGCCTGCACCCAAGGGCGGGGTGTTCGCATCATGGCGCGCCTTTGCCAGCCGTGATCTCAGCACGGGTATCGCCGGGCTGCCTGGGTTTGCGGCGCATGTGGCTTCCATGCCCGATGATCCGCGGATGGCGCTTGCCATGGCCTGCGAGAAACTGGACCTCGCGCCGCAATCCGCACCGCTCTATTTCCATCGGCTGCTGATGACCCTGGGTGGCTGGGCACAGCTTGCCCGCAGCAAAGGCTGGCTTGCGGAGCGGGACGGCACACGCAATGACAGTTGCTTTGATCTGCTGGCGGTGCGGCTGGTCTGGGACGCGGCCTTGCTTGAGGTCCATGGCGACAAGGTCAAGGCCGAGTGGCACAAGGCCCTTTCGGCTTATGCCGAAGACTTGGCGCCGAGCAAGGATCACATCCTTGACGCAGCCCTTCAAGATGCTGCCGACAGAGCCTCGGAAGAGGCGCTGGCCGCGACACTCAGTGCAACCCCAAGCCCGGACGCTACCGAAGAACGGCCCGCAATTCAGGCGGCCTTCTGCATCGATGTCCGCTCCGAGGTGTTCCGGCGCGCGTTGGAACAATCCGATCCAGAGGTCGAAACCATCGGTTTTGCAGGGTTCTTTGGGCTGCCGGTCGCGCATCGGGCAAAGGCCTCTGACATCGTCGAAATGCGGGCGCCTGTTCTTCTGAATCCCGGTTTGGCATCTGTATCTTCCGGTGATCCTGATGCGGACTGGGCCGAAAGGCTTCATCGGCGGGCCGTTCGCGCCTGGGGCCGCTTCAAGATGGCGGCAGTGTCGGCTTTCGCCTTCGTCGAAGCGGCCGGCCCGCTTTATGTGGCAAAGCTCGTCAAGGATTCCCGCTCTCATGTGAAGGCGGTCAGCTATGGCGATGCGCCGAGTGTGGATCTGCCTGACGAGGCGCGGATCGCCGCCGGAGAACAGGTGCTAAGGGCGATGTCGTTGACCGAAGGCTTTGCACGGGTGGTTTTGATTGCCGGACACGGCTCGTCGGTCACGAACGCACCACATGCCAGCGCCTTGCAATGCGGCGCTTGCGGAGGACATGCAGGCGATGTGAACGCAAGGCTTTTGGCGGCGCTTTTGAATGATCCGGTCGTGCGCGATGGTCTGGTCAGCAAGGGGATCGAGATCCCCGAGGATACCGTCTTTGTGGCCGGCCTGCATGATACGGTGTCCGATCATGTCACCTTGTTTCATGATCAGGCCATGCCCGAGCACGGCAAGGATATCGAGCGCCTCGAAGCGGTGCTGGCCAAGGCCGGCGCGATTGCGCGGCTGGAACGCTCCGTGGTTCTGCCCCGGGCGAATGATGCCGAGCAACTGGCGCTGCGGGGCGGCGACTGGTCGGATCTGCGTCCCGAATGGGGGCTTGCCGGATGTAGCGCGTTCATCGCGGCACCGCGGCATCGCAGTGTCGGGCGGGACCTTGGGGGGCGCAGCTTCCTGCACAGTTACGATTGGCATGCGGACAAGGGGTTCGGCACGCTGGAACTGATCCTGACCGCGCCTGTGGTCGTGGCCAGCTGGATCTCGCTTCAGTATTACGGCTCATCGGTCGCACCCGAGGCCTTTGGGGCGGGCAACAAGCTGATCCACAATGTCACCGGCGGTATCGGTGTGGTCGAGGGTAATGGCGGCCTGCTGCGTGCCGGTCTGCCGTGGCAGTCCGTGCATGATGGGGACAGCTTGCGGCACGAACCCTTGCGGCTTCACGTGGTGCTGGAAGCCCCGACCGAGGCAATTTCCGCAGTACTGGACCGTAACCCCGATGTCAGGGCGCTGTTCGACAATGGCTGGCTGGCGCTGAGTGCAATGAACGATCAGGGCCAGATCGCGTGGCGTTATGACAGCGGGTCCTGGATACCGCTGATCAAAGAGGTCGAACGGCTTTCGGTTGCTTGACCCCTGGCGCCGAAATCAACCGGGCCGGGCCTGCATCTTGCAAGGCCCGGCCCGGTTACATCCGTTTGCATCGGTGCCGCTATGTCAGGACGAGGTGTCAGAAATCTAGGTTTTCGACATTCAGCGCGTTTTGCTGAATGAACTCGCGTCTCGGCTCCACCACGTCGCCCATCAGCTTGGTGAACAGATCATCCGCCTCTGCGACATCGTCGATCTTCACCTGCAGCAGCGTGCGGGCGTCCGGGTCCAGCGTGGTTTCCCACAGCTGACCAGGGTTCATTTCGCCCAAACCCTTGTACCGTTGCAAGGTCAGGCCTTTTTCACCTTCTTTCAGGATCGCATCCAGCAGGTCCAGAGGCCCGTAAATCGCCTGTTCGCGATCCTTGCGAACCAGCTTGGCCGGAAACTCATAGATTTCGCGCAGTGATGCGGTCAACTGGCCCAGTCTGCGCGCCTCGCCGCCCCTGAGGATGGGGCCATCGAGCGTGCGAATTTCCTCGACACCGCGCAGGCTGCGGGTCAGGCGGATGCCATTATCCTGCGTCACGCGGCCTTGCCAGCCGCGTTCATATTCCAGCGCGATCAAATCCAGCCGTTTCGCAATCGCATCGGCCACCCCTTGCAAATCGGCATCGGCACGTCCGGGCATGAAGGCCTCGGCGATGGAGGCCTGCTCAAGGATGTGGCGAGGGTAATGGGTTGGAAACGCTTCAAGAATACGCTTGGTCTGACGGGCTTCCTCAACGATCCGAACCAGATCCTGCCCGACGATTTCCTCACCCGAGCCAAGGCGCAGCATCGCATCATCCGTGCCCTGCTGAATCAGGTAATCCTCAAGCGCGGGTTCATCCTTGAGATACACTTCGGACTTGCCGCGCATCACCTTGTAGAGGGGTGGTTGCGCGATATAGAGATACCCGTTTTCAATAAGTTCCGGCATCTGGCGATAGAAAAACGTCAGCAAGAGCGTTCGGATATGCGCACCATCCACGTCAGCATCGGTCATGATGACGATCTTGTGGTAGCGCAGTTTGGAAATATCGAACTCGTCCCGGCCAATGCCGGTTCCCAGAGCCACGACAAGATTGCCAATCTCCTGACTGCCCAGCATCCGGTCAAATCGCGCGCGTTCCACGTTCAGGATCTTGCCGCGCAGGGGAAGAACAGCCTGTGTCGAGCGATCCCGGCCAGTCTGGGCCGAGCCGCCGGCGCTGTCGCCCTCGACAAGGAACAATTCGGTTTTCGAAGGGTCTTTTTCGGAACAATCCTTGAGTTTCCCGGCAAGGTAATTCACGTCCATCGCCGTCTTGCGACGGGTCAGGTCGCGGGCCTTGCGGGCCGCTTCGCGGGCCATCGCAGCCTCGATGATCTTGCCGACGATCTGCTTGGCTTCGTTGGGGTTTTCTTCAAACCACTCGGTCAGCTTTTCGTAAACCAGTCCTTCGACCGCCGGTCGCACTTCGGAACTGACCAGCTTGTCTTTTGTCTGGCTTGAAAATTTCGGATCGGGCACCTTGACCGACAGCACACAGGTCAGCCCTTCGCGGGCATCATCCCCGGTGAAGGTGACTTTTTCGCGCTTCGCGATGCCACTTTCCTGCGCGTATTTCTGGATCGTCCGGGTCAATGCCCCGCGAAATCCGGCCATATGGGTGCCGCCATCACGCTGCGGAATGTTGTTGGTAAAGGGCAGAACCGTTTCGTGATAGCTGTCGTTCCACCACATCGCCACCTCGACACCGACACCGTCCTTTTCCCCGTTGATCGAGATCGGTTCTGCGATCATCGAGGTTTTGTGCCGGTCGAGATATTTGACGAATTCCTGAACGCCGCCGTCATAGTGCAGCTCAGTCACCAGAGGTTCGGCGGGGCGGTCATCACGCAGGATGATGCGCACACCGGAGTTCAGGAAGGCCAATTCCCGCAGGCGCTTTTCCAGCGTATCAAAGCTGTATTCGAGGTTCGAGAATGTCTCGGTCGACGCAAGGAACCGAACCTCGGTCCCTTTGCGGCCATTGGCGTCACCAACAACCCGCAGATGTTCGACCGTATCGCCGCGTTCGAAGCGGGCGTAATGTTCCTTGCCATTGCGCCAAACGCGCAATTCCAGCCATTCGGACAGGGCGTTGACGACCGAGACACCGACGCCATGCAGACCGCCAGACACCTTGTAGGAATTCTGGTCGAATTTGCCCCCGGCGTGAAGCTGGGTCATGATGACCTCGGCTGCGGAAACGCCTTCTTCTTCGTGGATTTCGACAGGGATTCCGCGGCCGTTGTCGCTGACGGAAATGCTGGAATCCGCGTGGATCGTGACATTGACCGCATCGGCGTGGCCGGCGAGGGCTTCGTCGATGCCGTTGTCGACGACTTCGTAGACCATGTGGTGGAGGCCGGAGCCGTCGTCGGTGTCGCCGATATACATGCCGGGGCGTTTGCGGACGGCCTCCAACCCCTTGAGAACCTTGATGGAATCGGCGCCATATTCGTCAGGCGACGGTACTGCTTCGGCCATCCGTGTCATCCTTCGTACTTTTATGATTTTATACGATTTTATAGGGGGGATGTCACGCGTTTACCCCAATATTTTGTGGTTATGGGCGACAATTCGGGTCCTTGGAAGAGGGGCGAAAAACCGCATCGGTATCACGTCGGTATGACGTCGGTATCGTGTCGGTGCCGCGCGTGCGAAAAGCGGGTCAGGTGAAGACGATGAGGACGCCGACGCCGATCAGAAGCCAGCCGGAAATGACGTTCGTGCGACGGATCGCGGCGGGGGAGCTCATCACCCGGCGGATGCGGTCCACGAACAGTGCCAGCGACAGGTTGCCCACGAGCGGCACGGCGAAGGACAAGAACACGATCGCGGCGATGTCGGGGGGCGTGATGCTCTGAAGATCGAAGAAGCCCGGCAAGACACCCATGTAGAACAGGATCGCCTTGGGATTGCCGAGGATCGCCGCCAGACCGGCCATGAACCCCGCCCATTTGCCGGGGCGGGTCAGGCGGCTGTCGGCGGCGATGGAGCGGTCGGCATTGCGGATCAAAAGCGCCCCCATGCCAACGAACATAAGGACCGCAAGAACCTGCAGCGCGATCATGAAGCCGGAAAACACCGACACGATCCATGTCACGCCGAGAATGGCCAGAAACGGCCAGAGCATATCGCCCACCACGACGCCAAGCGCCAAGGGCCACGCAGCATGAAAGCCCCCCGACATCGACCGCGCCAGCATCGCCAGCCACACCGGACCCGGCGTCAGGAAGAGGATCAGCAGCGCACCGGCATAGAGTGCCAGATCGGACAGGGTCAGGGTCATGCAGGGGCCGTCCAGCCAAGCGCCGAGTGATACCAGCGCGCCGGCTCAAGGTCATCGACACCAAGGGCGATGAGCGTCACGCGCTGAGGGGGCAGGACAGGTGATGTCACGGGGTGGGCCTTTCGTCGATCCGGCTGATGCCATCGGTTTCGGTCACTTCGATATATTGCGCGCGGTCGCCCAGGTCCGAGAACAGCTCTGGCCCGGTGCCCGTCATCCATGCCTGAGCGCCAAGCGCGCAGATTTCGTCATAGAGCGCCGCGCGGCGTCCGGCGTCAAGATGGGCTGCCACCTCATCGAGCAGCAAGAGCGGCGGTGCTCCGAAATCTCGGGCGAGCGCCCGGGCATTGGCGAGGATCAGCGAGACCAGAAGGGCCTTTTGCTCGCCGGTGGAACAATCGCGGGCGGGCACGCCCTTGGCGGCATAGACCCCGTAAAGATCGGCGCGATGCGGCCCGATCAGGGTGCGGCCTGCGGCCAGATCGCGAAACCGGCTTTCGGCGAGCGCCTCGGCCAGATCGGCGGGGGTGTCCGGCATGTCGGCCTCGGTCGAGATCAGATCGAGGTCGGCGGCGGGAAAAGCTGTTTCAGCCTCCGCCTGAGCCTCGCGCAACTGATCGAGGGCATACAGGCGATTGGCGTGGATCGCAGCGCCGGTTTCGGCCAATTGCCGTTCCAGAGCCACATACCAATGCGCATCGCGCACCTGATCCTTGAGCAGGCGGTTGCGTTCGCGCATGGCTTTTTCATAGGTCAGCGAGATATCGGCGTGATCGGGCCGGAAACTGAGCGTCATGCGGTCGAGAAAGCGGCGGCGGCCTTCGGTGCCTTCGATCCAGAGCCGGTCCATGCTGGGCACCAGCCACAGCACGCGCGCGATCCGGCCAAGGGCGGTTTGCGCAGCGGGCTTGCCATCGATCCGGGTCTGACGGGCGGCACCTTCCTCGGACCACAGCTCGACCTCGTGCAGCTGATGCAGAGAGTGCAGGATACCGGTCACCTTCCAGCCAAGCGCCTCGGGGCGGCGGGCCATATCCTGCGCGGCCGCCCGACGAAGGCCGCGACCCGGAGAAAACAGCGACACCGCTTCGATAATGTTGGTCTTGCCCGCGCCGTTGGGGCCGTAAATCGCCACGGGGCGCGCATCGACATCCAGCCTTGCGCCCTTGTGCGAGCGGAAATGCGAGAGCGTCAGTGTGGAGATGTGGAGAGATCCCATCGGCCCGATTACGTCCAGAGAACAAGAAAAAGGGACGGCAAAGCATGGCTTGCCGTCCCGTTATTCTGAAGCATGACAGCCAGTGTTAAACCCGCATCGGCATGACGACATAGACCGCGCTGGTATCGTTGCCTTCGCGCATCAGGGTGGGGTCGCCCGACGAGTTGAACATGAACACGGCGTTTTCGCGATCCACCTGGCTTGCGATTTCCAGCAGGTATTTGGCGTTGAAGCCGATTTCCAGCCGTTCGTCGCCGTATGCCACGGCAAGCTCTTCCTCGGCGGCGCCGCTGTCGGGGGCGTTGACCGACAGGATGAGGCGGTCTTCGTCCAGGGTCAGTTTCACGGCACGGGAGCGTTCGGAGCTGACGGTGGCCACACGGTCGACGGCCTTGGCGAATTCGGCGGCGTCCACTTCCATCTTGCGGGTGTTGCCCTGGGGAATGACGCGGGTGTAGTCGGGGAACGTGCCGTCGATCACCTTGGAGGTCAGGGTGATGTCGGGGGTCGCGAAGCGCACCTTGGTTTCCGAGACCGAGACGGCGATCTTCATGTCGTCATCTTCCAGAAGCTTGCGCAGCTCGCCCACGGTTTTGCGGGGCACGATCACGCCGGGCATATCCTCGGCGCCCATGGGCAGATCGGCGTCGATGCGCGCAAGACGGTGACCATCGGTGGCCACGCAGCGCAGCACCTTGCCGCCATCGGCATCGGCGACATGCATGTAGACACCGTTGAGGTAATAGCGGGTCTCTTCGGTGGAAATGGCGAATTTCGACTTGTCGAAAAGCCGACGCAGCACAGGCGCGGGGGCACTGAAATTGCTGGCATATTCCGACGACGCCATCACCGGGAAATCCTCTTTCGGGAGAGTGGCGAGGTTGAAGTTCGAGCGCCCCGCCTCGACGGTCAGGCGGCCCGTGGCGCTGTCATCGGTCAGGGTGACCAGCGCGCCATCGGGCAGCTTGCGAACGATCTCGTGGAGCATGACGGCGTTGACGGTGGTGGCGCCGGCGCGTTCGACCTTGGCGGGGGCCTTGTCGACCACCTCGATATCGAGATCGGTGGCGCGGAACTGCACGGTGTCGCCCTCGGCTTCGATGAGGACGTTGGCAAGGATCGGAATGGTGTTGCGCCGCTCGACGACGGATTGCGCCTGCGCTACGGCCTTGAGCAGCGTGCCGCGTTCAATGCTGAATTTCATCCACTCGCTCCCTGCATAGGATACCGGCGTCGCACCGGGAGGGGCACGTTAGCAAAATCCCCTTACGGCTCAAGCCTTTTGTTGACGTTTTCGGTGTTAATGGGGCACGGGTCAAGTACGGCCCCGCGCAGGGGCGGGGCCGGTGTTGCCAAAGGGGCGCGGATGCCTAGCCTTCGAGCGTGCGGCGCAGAATTTCGAGGTCTTCGGCGATCTGCGCGTCCTGCATCTGCAACTCTTCGATGCGCTTGACGCCATGCATGACGGTGGTGTGGTCGCGGCCGCCGAAGCGCCGGCCGATTTCCGGCAGCGACCGGCTGGTCATCTGCTTGCACAGGTACATCGCCACCTGACGGGGCCGGGCGAAGGCGCGCAGGCGTTTGGGGCCGATCATCTCGCTGAGGCGGATGTTGTAGTGGTCGGCCACCTGACGCTGGATTTCCTCGACGCTGACCTTGCGTTCGGAGGCGCGCAGGATGTCGGCAAGGCAATCCTGCGTCAGTTCGAGGGTGATCTCGTGACCGACAAGCGAGGCGAAGGCGAACAGCCGGGTCAGGGCCCCTTCGAGAACGCGGACATTGGTGCTGATCCGGTGAGCGAGGAATTCAAGCACGCCGTTGGACAGCTTGAGATCGGGATATTGGCGGGCGTAATGCTCGGATTTGGACTGCAGGATGCCGAGGCGCAATTCGTAATCGGTGGGGTGAAGATCGACCACCAGACCGCATTGCAGGCGCGACTTGATGCGATCCTCGAGATTGGCGATCTCGCCGGGGGCGCGGTCACCGGAAATCACGATCTGCTTGTTCTGGTCCACGAGCGCATTGAAGGTGTGAAAAAACTCTTCCTGCGTGCTTTCCTTGCCGGCGATGAACTGCACGTCATCGACCATGAGCACATCGACCGAGCGGAACAATTCCTTGAAATCCATCATCTTGCGGTCGCGAAGCGCCTGCACGAAGCGGTACATGAACTGCTCGGCCGAGAGGTAAAGCACCGTCAGCTCGGGGCTGCGCTGTTTCAACTCCCAGGCAATGGCATGCATCAGGTGCGTCTTGCCGAGGCCGACGCCACCATAAAGAAAGAGCGGGTTGAAGGTGACCGGGCCACCTTCGGCGACACGGCGCGCGGCGGCATGGGCCAGCTCGTTGGGTTTGCCGACCACGAAACTGTCGAAAGTGAATCTTTCGTCGAGTGGTGCTGTGTTGAGGCGGATATCCGAGGCGGATTGCGGCTGACCGGCATCGGTCGTCACGCCGGACCGGGCGACAGAGGCGGAACCATCTGCAGCGCCGTCAGGGTCCGGGCGCGCGCCTGCAGGGGACGCCATCACGGGACGCGCCGCGGAATTGGCGGCGACACGGAACTGCACCCGGCGGATTTCGGGCGCGAACGTGTTCATCTTGTAGAGAATGAGATCTCCGAAATTCTGGGACACGTAATTGCCCAGAAAGCTGGTCGGGACGCTGAAGGTGGCGACGCCTTCGTTGACATCCGCAAGCTCAAGAGGCTCGATCCAGTTGGTATAGTTGTTTTTACCAATCGATTTCAGAAGGTCCTGCTTTAATTGGCCCCATTGTTCCTGCGTCATTTTTCCCCCGTCTCAAAATCGCGACATTTCTTATACGCCATAATGGCTCGCGACCCGAGAGGGGGATCAGGCAAAACACCACCCTGCCCGCTGCAACAACTGCAGCAGAAGAGCGGCCCTGACCGGACCCGTATATTCCAATGGACGCAACCAGCCGAATTTCGCGGGACAGTCCCATACCGCGTTTTCAGCATGTGTTGCGCATAGACTTGCCGGACATGACGCAGGCTTACACCTAACACTCGGAGGACATACCCCATGTGTCCCCGAACCGCTGCGCCGCTTGTCCCCCCAAGCTTGAATCGCTCAGGGAAACTACCAAGCCCGAAGGCGCGCGGGCAACTGAACTTCGCGCTTGACAGAAGGTTTGGGCGAAAAGAATCTCCGGGCTGTTCACGAAAGCCACAAACGCAAAAAAGCGCCGGATTGACCGGCGCCTTTTGTATCAATGATTTAGCGATGTGGCGCGCTGCGCCTTAGCCGAGCGACTTCACGCGGGCAGAAAGACGCGACATTTTACGCGACGCGGTGTTCTTGTGGAACACACCCTTGGTCACACCACGCATCAGTTCGGGCTGAGCAGCGCGCAGGGCGGCCTGGGCGGCTTCCTTGTCGCCCGAAGCGATCGCTTCTTCGACCTTGCGGAGGAAAGTGCGGATGCGCGAACGGCGTGCTTTGTTAACGGTCAGGCGGGTTTCGCTCTGACGGGCGCGTTTTTTGGACTGGGGCGTATTTGCCATTTTGAATCGGACCTCTGTCAGGTTTTCATTGTCTCTATAGCGCGGAGGCAACCCGAACGGGCGACATATCGACCGGAGGTGATTCTGGCCAGAGCGGGCCGCACGCGCATGTATGACGCAGGCCTATAGCCAAGTTCGACAAGATTGCAAAGTCGAAACTGAGCGGAGCCAGTTTGAAACCGGCGGGCGGCGTCGCGGCATTGGGCCAGGATCGGGCGCCCGGGCAAGGCCGCGCGAACGGCCCTGCCCGGTTGGTGTCATTTATCGCGGAATTGCGGCTCGCGCTTTTCGATGAAAGCGGCCATGCCTTCGGCCTGATCCTCGGTTGCGAAGAGCGAGTGAAAGACGCGACGCTCGAACAGGAGACCCTCGCGCAGGGTCGTCTCGTAGGAGCGGTTCACCGATTCCTTGACCGCCATCACGGTGACCATGGATTTCTCGGCGATCTTGTCGGCGGCGCTGCGCGCCTCTTCCATCAGCTTCTTGACCGGCACGACGCGGCTGACCAGCCCGGAACGCTCGGCCTCTTCGGCATCCATGAAACGGCCCGTCAGGTTCATGTCCATCGCCTTGGACTTGCCGATGAAGCGGGTCAGGCGCTGGCTTCCGCCAAGGCCCGCCATGACGCCGAGATTGATCTCGGGCTGGCCGAATTTCGCGGTGTCGGACGCGATGATGAAATCGCACATCATCGCCAGCTCGCAGCCGCCGCCGAGCGCATAGCCCGAAACCGCCGCAATGATGGGTTTGCGCACGCGCATGATCGCATCGCTTTCCGGACCGAACAGGTCTTCGGAAAACACATCGACGAAGGTCTTCTCGCTCATCATCTTGATATCGGCGCCGGCGGCAAAGGCCTTGTCCGACCCGGTCAGGATGATGCAGCGCACCTTGTCATTCGCCTGCGCGTCCTTCAGGGCCGTGCACAGCTCGGTCATCAGCTGGGCATTGAGCGCGTTCAGGGCGTCGGGGCGGTTGAGTTTGATGAGGGCGACGTGGTCTTCTATTTCGACGATGATCGTCTCATAGGCCATGAAATCTGCTTTCGCTTGTTTCTGTCAGGACGGATTCCTTACCACCGTTCGCGCGCGGATCAACCTCATCTTTGGCATAAAGTGCAATAGAAGCTGGATCGGCCGGATTGCACGATGCGGGTGATGGTGCCGGTGCAGCCGGGGGTGCGGCAGGGGTCGCCCTCACGGTCGTAGACGTCGAAACTGTGTTGAAAATAACCGAGTTCGCCGTCGGCCTGACGGAAATCACGCAGCGAGGAACCACCTGCTTCGATCGCGTCGCGCAGCACGTCGCGGATGATCGGAACCAGTGCGGCGGCGCGCGCCCGAGACAGGTTGCGCGCGCGGCGTTTTGGGGAAATCCGCGCCCGATAGAGCGCCTCGCAGACATAGATATTGCCGAGGCCCGCAACGATTCGCTGATCGAGAAGGGCGGATTTGATCGGCGTGTTGCGGCCAGAGAGGGCATCGGCCAGATAGCTTTCATCGAACTGGTTGCCCAAGGGTTCCGGCCCCAGCTTGGCCAGCAGCGGATGGGTGTCGGCCTTGGGCGTGGAGATCAGGTCCATCGCCCCGAAGCGCCGGGGATCGTTGAAGGTGATGCGCGCGCCATTGGCCATGTGGAAGACGACGTGATCGTGTTTGGCGGGGGCGGGGTGATCGTGGTGGAACGCACCCAGAGGATCGCCCGAAACGGTCATCCGGCCCGACATGCCCAGATGAATGAGCAGCGTTTCGCCCGAGGACAGGTCGGCGAGGATGTATTTCGACCGCCTGCGCAGCGACAGAACGGTCTTTCCGCTCAGGCGCGTGGCCATGTCCACGGGCAGCGGCCAGCGCAGATCGGGGCGGTTCACATCGGCGCGGGCGATGACCGCGCCTTCCATCGCGGGGGTAAGCCCGCGGCGGACTGTCTCGACCTCTGGCAATTCGGGCATGCTGCGGACCTTCTGCGAAAGGGGCGCATTGTATCCACCCCCGGGCGCCCTATAAGAAGGTCGTGACGAATGAACGGCAAGGCCCGGACGCGACAATGAGCGAGAAAACCACCCATTTCGGATTCCAGGATGTGCCCGAAAGCGAGAAGGCGGGCCGCGTGCGGGGCGTTTTCGGCTCGGTTGCGTCGAAATACGATGTGATGAACGATGCGATGTCCTTTGGCATCCACCGCCTTTGGAAGGATGCAATGATGGACTGGCTGGCCCCGAGGGCCGGTCAGCGACTGCTGGATGTGGCGGGCGGCACCGGCGATATCAGCTTTCGGTTTCTCAAGCGGGCCGGGTCGGGCCATGCGACGGTGCTCGATCTGACGGAGCCGATGCTGGTGGAGGGCCGCAAACGGGCCGAGGCCGCGCAGATGCAGGACCAGCTTGACTGGATGGTGGGCGACGCGATGGCCCTGCCCTTCGCGGACAACAGCTTCGACGTCTACACGATCAGCTTCGGCATAAGGAACGTGACCCGCCCGCAAGAGGCACTGAACGAGGCATTTCGCGTGCTCAGACCCGGCGGGCGGCTGATGGTGCTGGAGTTCAGCCAGATTCCCAATGACCTGATGCAATGGGCCTATGACCTGTATTCCTTCAACATCATCCCGCGCATGGGGCAGATGATCGCCGGGGACAAGGACAGCTATCAGTATCTGGTCGAATCGATCCGCAAGTTTCCGGATCAGGAGACATTTCTGGAGATGGTCCGGGCGGCGGGGTTCGAAAACGCGAAATACCGCAATCTGAGCCTTGGCATCGCCTGTCTGCATTCCGGCTGGAAGATCTGAATGAGGGGTCCGCACAATATCCTGCGGCTGATCGTGACCGGCGCCACGCTGGAGCGCACGGGCGCCATGGCCCAGGTGATGGCCGCATTCGACGCCCCGCCTTTGGTGCGCGTGACGATGCGGGTGCTGGCCTGGCCGTTTCAGTGGCTGGGGTATCGCGGTGATTCGTCGGTGCCGCCCGCGACACGGGCGCTCACGGCCCTGGGGCCGGCCTATATCAAGTTCGGGCAGATCCTGTCGACGCGACCCGATCTGGTGGGTGAGGAGCTGGCGACGCAGTTGCGCGTCTTGCAGGACAAGCTGCCACCCTTCTCGGTGGCGGAAGCGAAACGGCAGGTGGCCGAGCAGCTGGGTCAGCCTGTGGAGACGGTGTTCGCCGATTTCAGCGAGCCGGTGGCTGCGGCCTCGATCGCGCAGGTGCATCGCGCCACGTTGCGCGCAACGGACGAGGTCGTCGCGGTCAAGGTGCTGCGGCCGGGGATCGAACGGGCGTTTCGCCGGGATATCGACGCCTTTTATTTCGCCGCGCGCACGATCGAGTTCCTGTCGCCGGGATCACGGCGGCTGCGTCCGACCGATGTGATCGCCCATTTCGAAGGCGTGGTGATGGGTGAGCTGGATTTGCGGCTTGAAGCCGCATCAGCGGGGGAATTCGCGGCCAATACGGCCAATGATGCGGGCTTTGATCTACCGGCGATCAAATGGCCTCTGTCAGGCCGCCGCGTGATGACGATGACCTGGGCCGACGGCCTGCCCCTGGGCGACAATGCGGCGCTGGATGCGGCAGGACATGACCGCGCGGAGCTTGGGGAGCGGGTGCTGCAACTGTTCCTCAGCCATGCGCTGCGCGACGGGTATTTCCACGCGGATATGCATCAGGGCAACCTGAAGGTGGCGGCCTCGGGAGATATCATCGCCTATGATTTCGGTATCATGGGCCATATCGACGAATATACCCGCAAGGTCTATGCCGAGATCCTCTATGGCTTCATCAAGCGCGATTATCGACGCGTGGCGGAAGTGCATTTCGAAGCCGGTTATGTGCCCGCGGACCGGGATGTGGATGCTTTTGCACGGGCGCTGCGCGCGGTGGGCGAGCCGATCTTCGGCATGGATGCCAGCAAGATTTCGATGGGCAAGCTGCTGAGTTACCTGTTCGAAGTGACCGAGCGGTTCGGGATGGAAACCCGCACCGAGCTGATTTTGCTGCAACGCACGATGGTGGTGGTCGAGGGCGTCGCCCGGTCGCTGAGCCCGCAGATCAACATCTGGCAGGTCGCCCGCCCGGTTGTCGAGGATTACATCCGCAAGAATATCGGACCGCGCGCGGCGGCACGGGATCTGCAAAAGACGCTCGAGGTTCTGGTGCGCTATGGCCCACGCCTTCCGGGAATCGTGGAAAACGCGCTGATCCGAAGCTCGGCGCCGAACACGTCACCGCCGGCGCCCAGCCGTCTTGTGCCGGCCTTGTGGGCGGCAGGCGGTGCTGTGGCGGGAATAGCGGCAAGCTTTGCCGCGTTCTGGCTGATCTGACGATCGGCGTTTCGCTTTTTCGTGTCGAGCAGAGGGGACCGCGCCGATGGCGCGGTGATGCGAGTCACGCGATTTGAGACTGTTTCAGACCGGTTTCTTCGGCGCGAACGGCATGGCGCGCCAAGGCATCGCCGCGTTCATGCCGCCACAGGCAATAGGCCAGCATGCGCCAGTGATACCAAGGCGCCAAGGCCCTGTAGCGCGCAACGGTCTGCTGGCAGGGATAGCTCGCCAGAAAGGCGGCACGTTCGGCCCGGCCAAGCGGTGCGGCACCGCGCAACACCTGCATGGCAGGGGACAGGAACAGGGCGAGGTCCGTGCATGGATCGCCCGACGCGGCACACCCAAGGCCGGCCCAACGAAAGCCGGTTTCGGTAACGATCATGGCGTCGGGCACCGGATCGCCATGCAGAAGAACCGGGCGCTGCAAGGGCGGCACATTGCCTTGAGGCGCCAGATTGCGGGCAGCCGTTGCTGCGGGCGACGCGCAATCCGACAGGATAGCAGCAGTCTGTTCGGCCAGTTCGACGCTGCCATCCGGGGCCTGGCGCAGACCGGGGGGCTGTAAGTTGCCGTGCAATTTGTGCAGCGCGCGAGCCACGAGGAATGTACCGCGCCGCTGAGGTGCGCCGGGCACATCCTCGTGCACGAGGCAGATGCCCAAAGGTGTGGAGCACTGGAACACAAGGCGCGGCGCCAATTGGCGCGCGGCCAGATACCCAAGGATCTCGGCGTCGCGTGCCGGATCGTCGGCAAAGAGCGGGTCAGGTTCCGAGACGGCGTAGAGCTTGACCGTCAGGGGAGGCGCGCTGTCGCGATCCACCCGCCACAGGCGTATCCCACGGCGGTCAGACAGTGGTGTCCAGTCATCCTCGGGCGTCAGGACGCCGTGATGCGCCAGTTCCGTGGCGAGCGTTTCCGGTGGAAATATCCCGGTTCGTGTCATTTTCAAAGCGGCATCCGCAATCGAGCATCGGAGCACCGGACGCTAGAGCAGCAGGCCGCCGGGGGCAAGGGAGGGTCAGGGATCGGGATGGCGCAGGCCAAGAATGCTTTCGGCGGCAACCTCCTGTCCACCGGCGAGCACAAGGGTGATTGCGCCTGCGTCATTGCGGGCCTCGACGATACGGCCATGCACCTGCACCGGGGTTTCCCCAAGGCTTTCGCCATTGGAAAAGGATTCGACCGCAAGATCATAGCGCCCTGAGGGCAGCGGCGCGCCATTCGGTCCGACACCTGCCCATTGCAGGGTTCCACCCTCGATTGACACGTCGCTGCGCTGAACGATGGTGCCGGTGCCGTCTCGGGCGACGATCTGCGCAGCATCCGCGAGCGGCACAGGCGGCACTGTCAGCGCAACGGGAGCGCCATCGAGCTGGACAGGGGCGATGGCGCGCGCCTCCATCCCGACCCAGCCGGACAGTTGCGACATGCCCATGGCCCCCATCCGGTCACCGAGTGTTTCCAGCAGATCATTGGTGCGAACCTGCTGTTCCACGGTGGAAAAGGTGGCGAGCTGCACCGCAAAATCAGCGGATTCGACCGGATTGAGAGGGTCCTGATTGCGCATCTGAGCGGTCAGCATTTTCAAGAATGTCTCGAAATCCGAGCTGAGCGCGGGTTTGGGAGGTGCCTCGGTGGCGGTATTCGCGCCGGCAGAGGGTATCGAAGAGCCCGGCCCCTGAGATGCAGGTCGGGTGATGGGTGCTGTGATCGGTTCCATGTCTGGCCTTTCTAAAGCGTTTCGCGAAAAACCTGACTCACGGATTTTCGCGAAATGCAGGGCTTCATTCAGTCGTTGCACGCGTTCCGCCTTTGGCTGCTGTCGCAGGTTAAAGGCGGAACGCTTTAGAGTCTGATATCGACGCGGTCGTTCGAGATGCGGGCAGATGCGACGCTGTGAGCCAGAGGCTCGGGCGCGGTGGCTTCGCGGTCGACCGTGTCGGTCCCGGGGTCACCCCGCTGTCCGGAGCGCTGCGGCGTCTGACCAAAGTTGAATTCGGCCCGTCCATACCCCATTCCGAGGAAATCCTGAGCCAGCGTGTCGGCATGGCGGCGCATGAGATCGAGGGTTTCCGGCCTTTCCGCGATGATGGTCACGATGATCCCGGCATCCCCGGGCGCCAGGCTGATACGCACGCGGCCGAGTTCGACGGGGTTCAGCGTGAGGTCCAGATTTTTCTCGCCCGGCGCGCGCTGAATGGCGGCAACGAGTTGCGTGAGAACCTGACGGGGCAGTTCGGGGCGATGGAGGATGTCATGGAAGCTGCGGGCCGCGTTGGGCAGGTCGGATAAGGTACGAATTTCGGCATTTTGGGCCGGATCAGAGACAAATGTCTGAGGATCGCTCCAACCGTCAACGAGTGGCTGCGGCAGCGATTGA
Organism: Roseovarius litoreus; assembly: GCF_900142765.1. Classification (GTDB taxonomy): domain Bacteria; phylum Pseudomonadota; class Alphaproteobacteria; order Rhodobacterales; family Rhodobacteraceae; genus Roseovarius; species Roseovarius litoreus. The sequence continues at coordinate 4,412 of NZ_FRCB01000009.1, read as the reverse complement.
ACGTGCTGTGCGACGAACGGTTGCACGGCTTGGTTGGCAAGCGGCTGAGGTGTCGGCAAGGCGATCTGAGGGGTGACAGGCGCCTGAGCGGTTTGGACCAGGTCGTTGGGCGCGAGACGTTCCCTTGGCGCGATTGCGCCCGGATCGGGCTTCGGCGCCAGAATTGGCGAGAAGGGCTGTAAGGGTTGCGCAAGGGTCGCGGTTGGCACCCCTGAAGCCAGGTGTTGCTCTGAAGGTCGGCGCGCGACGGAAGGGCCGATGATCGCCCCGAGCGGCAGCGATGTAGCGGGCGGTTCAGGCAGGGGAGCGTGCGGAGCCGGAGGCATGGCAAACCGGGCCTCGGTCGTGTTGAGCGCTGGAGGAGGCGTCAAGGTCGGCGAGGTCAGGGAGACGGCGGCGGCATCAGGGCCGGGTCCCTGAGCGGGTGGCGCAATCACACGAGCCGGTTCCGCCGTGAAGGGCGCGGGCTGCTCGGGTCGAAGCGGTCTGGCAGGTGGCGAGAGGGTGGCTTGGGTCGATGCCCGATCCGGAACGCGAGGATCGCCACCGTCATCCGTGTCGGGCGCAGGATCGGAGGCTGGTGGGCCTGTCGGATCAGGGACAAACGAGGCCACTGGATCGGGCGCCACGGGACCAGCCGTATTTGGCGCCAACGGGGCAGCCGGCGTGGGAACCAACGGAGCAGGTGAATTGGAGACTGATCCGTCAGCCGGATCTGAGACCGACACCGCAGATTGGCCGGACCTATCTGCCATGGTCGGGAGCGTTGGGGCGGGTTGATTGGAGCCGATCGGCCAGATCTGTGGATCAGCCGCGAGCACAGGCCTTTGCGCGTCACGAGACCAGACCTTCGCTGGCGGGTCATTCGGGACTGTTCCGGGATCACGTGGCGGGACGGGATCCCCGAGCAAAGGCGCGTCATCCGCTGGATCGACAGCCAAGGACACTTCGGTATCCGGCTCTATCAGGGTTTCGGGGATGTCCGGTTCGGGCGGCGTGGACGCATCCGCGACCGGCGGGGCGATGTCGTCAGCTGGTGCTGCATCAACCAAAACATCCTCGGTCATGGCGCCGGACAATTCCGAGAAAACGACCTGAAAACTGGCATGTGCCGCGGCGTCGGACGAAAGCGCGATCTTCGCGGGATCTTGGGGCGGTCGTGGCGCAGCAGCCGGTATGGACACGGTATCAGGCAGAATCATCATGATCTCCGGGATTTCTTCCACAGTGTGTCCGGAGCATGACAGCTGCTGGTTACCGGATCTTTACCAGATTGAGGTGAAATGATCATCAATATCGTCAATTTGAGGTGAAACAGTGACTGATCTTTTATCGATTCCCCCGTCAATGGCCCGACCTTCCGGCGCGGAAAAAAAGGCCAGGGCGCTGGACGCCGCCCAGAAACTGGAAGCGACATTTCTGGCGGAAATGCTCAAATCGACCGGATTGGGCGCACAGAAAAACAGCCTGTCGGGCGAACAGACGGAGGATCATTTCGCCTCTTTCCACAGACAGGCCATCGCGGACCAAATGGTGAAAAGCGGGGGAATCGGTCTGACTGAGGCGTTCTATCGCGCAATGATGGAGGCCCAGAATGACGGCGAATGACATGCAGGGGCTGATCGATCGGCTGGACGATCTTCTGGAGAGTGAACGGAGCAGTCTTCTTTCCGGCAATCTGGAAACGATCGGTTCGCTTCTCGAGGACAAGCAAAAGCTGATCGACAGGTTCAATGCGCTCGATCTGGAACGCAGACCCGAGCTTGAGTCAGTTCACAGAAAGCTGATGCGTAATCAGGAGCTTCTGGACGGAGCGCTGGAAGGGATCAGAAAGGTCGCCGCACGGATGGCCGCGATGCGGCAAGTGCGACAGTCACTGGAGACCTATGACCAACGCGGGAAAAGACAGACGATCGATGGCGCGGTGGTGCGCAAGATCGAAAAACGAGCCTGAGCAAGTTGTCTCAAATGCAGGCCATATGGACAGGCGGATTTAGCACTCCCTTAGCAATTGGCGGCGATGGTGATCGTGCAGCCGGAAGCGGTTGGCGCGGCCTCGGGGGGTGACCCGGCAGCCGCATACGTCAGAAAGACGCCATAGCCGTCTCCCACGGGGGCGGGACGCAAACTGGTGCAAAGCACCACAGGCTAAAGGAACAAGCTATGTCCAGTATTTTGACCAACAACAGCGCCATGGTCGCGCTGCAAACGCTGCAATCCGTCAACAAGAACCTGGCGAAGACCCAGAACATGATCTCGACCGGCAAGGAAATTGGCCAGGCCAAGGACAATTCGACGGTCTGAATGACCTTGGCGTTCGACGAATAGGCGCGCTGGGTTTGAATCATGTCGGTCAACTCGCCCGCGACATCGGTGGCGGATTCCTCACGGGCGAAGGCCACCACGTCCCCGGTCGGGCCGTCACCGGCGTTCCACAGGAAAAACGAGCCGCTATTTGGCGAAGGCATGAAGGTCTGCTTGTCGAGTGAGACCATGCCATTGGGATTCGGCAAATCGACCAGCGGCACCTGATAGATGATCTTCGTAATTCCGGTATCGAAGGAGGCATGAACAAAGCCGTTCGGATCCACGTTGACCGAGACCATGTTGCCAACCGGCGAGCCATCCTTGGAGATCGAGAGGGGCGCAAAACTGTTGGATAGTTGCGTGATTCCCGTAGAGGTGCCGAGCTGGCCAATGCGGATTTCCATCGGACCGCCCGCGACGTTGACGATCACGCTGCCTGTCGTGTTGTTGTAGGTGCCGCCCGAAACGGTCGTCACCGATTGAAGGGTGCCACCCGAGGCGCGGGCATCATCGAATTGCAGTGTGTATTCGCCGATCACGGTGCCCGCCTGAGCGGAATCACGCATCGTCACGGTCCAGGTGTTGGACGATCCGGTGGCCGGTACAGAGGGGCTGAATTCAACGAGGATATTCTCGGATTTGCCGAGATTGTCGAAATATTCGACCGAGAGCTGGCGACTGTCGCCAGTCGATCCCGCCTCGGTCTCGGTGGCGGGGAGGTTGACGCCCAGATTGATTTCGGTGGTCGGTTCACCCGTCAGCTGATTGACGTTGATGCGGACGGGTTCCAGCCCATCGCTGGTGTCACGGGGGAATTCCGGCACGGTCCCGTCAGGGCCCGCAGGCCATCCTAACAGCACAAGGCCTGTCCCGGTCATCAGACGCCCCTGAGCGTCGGTGCGGAACGAGCCGGTTGTGGTCAGCAACATTTGCGGTTCACCGTTGCCTGCATCGATCTGACTGATCGACGCCACCGGCAACATGCCGCGCCCACGCACGGCAAGATCGGTTGGATTCGAGGTCGAGACCAAGGATCCGCTTTCATCGATCAGTCGCTGCGTGATGGAGCGGACGCCGCCAGCGGAATAGCTGCCACCGTTCGAAGAGATCACGAGCGACTGGAAATCGGTTTCCACACGTTTGTAACCATAGGTGGCCGAGTTCGAGATGTTGTCGGAGATGGCGGCCAGTCGCGTTGCATTGGAGGCCAGCCCCGCAACACCGGCATTGAGGGAAGAGGAAATCGTCATGGATACGCCTTTCTGCTGCATCTAGAGGTTTCGCGATGCAGCATGGCGCAGATCCATTTAATGGCAGGTGAACAGATAAAATCCGCTCGAAAACCTTTCGAGCCTCCCGTGAGGGTCGACAGGAAGCGAAGCGATTTACGAGCGTCAGTCGTCGGATCGCAGCAGGATCACCTCCAACCTGTTGTTGCGAAGAGCCATTTTGTCGGACAGAACCGGCTCGCGGTCGGCATGGCCGGTGACGCGGCTCATGCGGTCGGAACGTATTCCGGCGTCCTGCATGAGGTTGCGCATCGCGTCGGCGCGGGCCATGGACAATGTCCAGACCGGATTCACCTGCACCACCACTGGCCTTGCGCGGGTATGACCCTCGATTGCGATCTCGTTTTCGACAAGTTGCGCGGCCGTCACCACCAGCTGCGCCAATTGGCGCAAGAGAGGGGTGGGCGCCGGGCTTTCGGGCATGAACAGTCTCGCATCCTCGAGATCGAAAAGCTCGATCACGAGGCCTTCGTCGGTCACCCGGGTCAGCACGTGCCGCAGAATTTCAGGCGACACCGCACTTTCGCCGGAATGACCCTTGAGAAGATCCTGCACCTTGTCGAACTTGGCCTCATTGGCCATTTGCCGGGCGGTGTCAGAGCCTGATCCCGATGCGGCTGCCGTGTCTTGGGACACGCCGGTTTCGCCACGCGACTGCCGGGACTCTGCCGGGCGCTGATTGGTGGCGCCATTGCCGTTCTGAGGCAGGGTCATTTCCGAGTGAGCTGCCCCCAGTGAAGTGGTCCACCAACCGGGATAGGATTATCCTGCAATTTGGAGGACCAGAGAATGGCTGGGAAACGAGAGACGCCAGAA
>NZ_FRCB01000008.1 GCF_900142765.1 Roseovarius litoreus | reverse complement strand
GCGTAGCCGCCCTTGTCATTCACGCTGACCCCGGTGATCGTCAGCATCTTCTGGCCTGCATATTCCTTGATTTCAGCGAAAGAGCGCTCCTTGGCTGGGATCGTGGCGATGTGAAAGGTTCTGGGCGTACCATCAATCACCATCTCCATCGTGCCGATGGGATCATAATCGGAGGACAGGCTTTGCGCCAGCAGCGGCGAGGCCACAAATGACAAAAGCAGGATCAAAAAACGCATTTTGGGGAAACCTTTCTGTTATGGCTGTGCCAAACATGTTCCGCTCGAACAGTTCCGTCAACAGCGGCAATGGGCCGGTCACGACACCTGGTCGTTCAGAGCTTCGAAGGGCTTTCTCTGCGGCGCCGCAAGGCAGCTCTGGGCCGTTCTCGACGGTCCCAAATTCAGGGCGGGAAGTGGCCGATCGCGGCACATAGCTTGAATGTCTGGTTTGGGCTGGTCGCGAAGCCCCCCATGCTCCAGAGGCGAACGTAACGTCGCGCACTTCGAAAGATGCCAAATTTTCGGCGCATTTCTCTTGCAATAACCTTATATATCCATGGCTTGGAGATTTCGATGGCGCAGCCTGTGTCAGTGCTTGTCGATGGTGACAACATCAGCTGTAAGCACGCAGGAAAAATTCTTTCCGTCGCCTCTCAGCATGGGGAGCCAACCCTGGTTAGGGTCTATGCCGATGCACAGCGTCCCTCTGACTGGCATGGTGCGATTGGCTACCGAATGCTGCATTCGGGAACGGGTAAGAACGCCACCGACATTCTTCTTGCACTGGATGCGCTGGAATTGCTGCTGTCCAAAAACATGCGCTGTTTCGTAATCGCAAGTTCTGACGGTGATTTTACCCATCTTGCAACCAGATTGCGTGAGCACGGAGCAAAGGTCATCGGGATCGGTGAAGCAAAGGCGCCCAGCACCTTTCGCGCGTGTTGTAGCGATTTTGTAGAAATCGGCACGCCGCTGCCCGTGCGTCTTGTGCCCGAGCCGCCGACGACTGTAACGGCGCTTGACCAGAAGATCCGGGCCATGATTGCGGTGCACAGCAAGAAGGGCATGGGCATGCACATCGCTGAACTCGGTCCGAAGATGCACACTCAACATGGGTTTCGGATCAGCACATACCCCGAGCGTACCTGGCGCGCCTATCTGGCTGCGCGACCATCACTCTACGAACTGGACCCTCGCGGCCCTGAAGCCATGGTTCGCTTCCGGCCCGAAGGCTTTGCTGACGCCGCGTAGGCGCCCAAACGGCATCCGGCGCGAACTCGGCCTTGGTCACGTTACGGCTGAGAGCATGAATGGCGGCAATGCGGCTTGCAGCTGCAGCATCAAAGGGTGGCGCTGGATGTCAGCTCTGGGCCGGAAGTGTCAGGGCCATGGCCTCGAGTGCGAGGGGCGGGAAGTCTGAAGCCGACCATGGCATAGGCGCGCTTAGAACTCGGTCGACGCCCGGATGAGTCAATAGCGCCATCCCGACGATGACGAGGACGAAGACAATGATGAAAGACCACATGAGCCGTTTGCCTCAATCAGGTTGATCAGAAATCTTCTGAAGATGCCCGGCGAATGCCCTCTCGACTGCCAGACGAGCATCATCGGCGCGACGGAATGTCTCCGGCAGGAGTTGACCCAAGATCTCTGCAAAGTAAACGTCGCCATTCGAGTGACGGTGCGTCTCCATACGCTGCACGACCCCGACCTTCTGGCCTTCGTGCATCAGGTAGCGCGGATCGCCTTGGACGCCGTTTGTCTAGCCGTTATGCGGCGGGGCCTTTCTGCGAAGGAACTCACTGTCGATCGCTTTGATGAAACGGTGGATTTCCTTGTCCCCCGGCGACACATCGCGCCGCTGCATGCCCTTGATCCGCATTCTGGCAAGTTGAGCCCTGCCAAGATCGGGCAGTCCCTCTATCAGTCTGTCGATCATCACGAATTGCACTCCCGTGCCTGCATATGCCAGCGGGCCATGTCGGCACCTGTGTCATTCCACCACGTCTGCAGACGCTCGAGCGCCTGCAGACCTTCTCGTACGGCCTCGCGCTGAGCTTCGAACGGCGCTTGAGTGTCGAGCCGGGGTGTATCAATCACAATGCCCAGGGATCGCCCGGCAGGACGTAGATAGGCGCCGATCGCGGTCACGCTATCGGGGGCGGGTGCGCATCCAGCGAGCCTTCCCCAACCGCCTATCATAAACTTTGCCGAAGCTGAGGGCGCGTTCGAATCCCACGCCTGCAGGGAGATCCGCGGCAGCGGCACCTCGGGGCGCTCGCGAAGCATTTTCTTTGCCTCAAAGTAGAACGTACGCGATGCCGTAGGACGGGTGTCGCCGCCATTTGGATTGCGCTTCAGGACAAGCCGTGGAAATTCGCTTTGCACCACTTGCTCGAATTGGGCGAAGAACCGCCCTGAGAGCGCATTTGGAACCGGCTCATAGGGTCTTTCCGCTTGCACGATCGCCGCTGTCAGGAGCTGTTCTTCCGCGCCTCCGAGGCCTTCGGCGAGCGTCTCGTATGCTACCTGGCCTTGGAACGACGCGGCATGGCGCGAACCGGAAAGATAGACCATTGGTGCGACGAGTACATCGAAGGCGAGAACCCCACGGCTGAGAAGAGCTTCGACGGATCGGCGGTAACGCTCCGGCTGCGGATCGCCCTCGCTGGTGATGCTCCAGCCGGCATCGAGCTTGTTCTCGACGAGGAGGTGGAGATCATTTTCGAGAACGATCTCGAGGTCGATCGTGCCCTTGCTCCCGCGATGGCTTGTTTGGCGCGCGATAGTTCGGATCGGGGCGCACAAGTCGGGAGGAAGGATCGCAGAAAGGAAGCGCTCTGCCAACGGACCGCCCCGACTTAGCAGGCGTTCGATCAAAGCGTCGATATCGGCTTCACGGATACGTCTTGGGATCTTGTTCATCTTTAGGAAACCTGTTCGGCTGTGTGGAATTGGGTTCGCTTACTGCGATGTCAGCTCTCTGTGCGCCGGGTCGGGATGGTGCAGGCTCGCCAACCCGAATCTGCCTCATGGAGATGTCATGTCCGGTTTCCGTTCCGCCCAACGTGCTCTCAGCGCCGATTGGGCATCCTGCGCGGCCAAGCGGTTTTGTTCTATGACAAGGTGGGTTTGGTCGACGACGTGAGATGCTGCTTCGCGCAGCGCTGTCTCAAGACGGCCATTGTGGAGGTTGGTCTCAATGATCCGCGCGGGTGTATCGTTCGGGCAGGTCAACGCTTCCACAGGGACGTCATTCCAGTAGGTCTCGAAATCGCCACCCGCGGTGAGCCAGACCGGATATTCGCGCTCGACATGAGTAGCGTCGGTCAGGCTCCAGGGACAGACTACATCCATCCCGTCGAGGGGATGTGGTGTCACCAGCCAGTGATGAAGGTGATCCGGAGTGAGGCGTGTAAAGCTGACATAATCAGCACCCTTCATAGTGACAGAACCTGGATGGCCGATGGGGTCAAATTCCCAGTCCCAGTCGCCGGCCTCTCCGGGCGCCACGTGGTCCAAGCCAAAATCCTCATGATCATCGGAGCGAACGACAGGCAAGCGAACACGCCGCCATCCTCCGTCGCAGAAGACTTCCTGATGGACGGCCAGAGTGTCTTGCCAGTGGCATGTTCCCCAGATCATCGAAGTTCCCGATGTCGGCCGATCGAAGTTCGCTCCGACGGCTCCCCGGCTCATCAGGACCGGCCCGACCTCGCGATCATTTATAAATGCAAGGGCAAGCCGAACCTCGCGGAATTGGATCAGGCGCGCCTTGAGCGATTCCCACCGACCGGCCGGACGATCCATACCCGGTTTCTTCGAGACGCAGGCGCTGCCCATTTCGATCTCGAGCTCGACATTTCCCCAGCCTACCGGCACCCGGACCAGGGGAACCGACGGAAGAGGACGCTGCTCATCGAAATGGACGCCAATCTCGACCTGCGGGTGGACGGGGCTCAGTCCCATATTGATCTGACCGCACCGATCAAGAGCGAGCCGTTCATGGAGGGCCTCCCAGCGTAAACTGAGCTTGTCCTGACGAAGAAATGCGCGCGCCAGGTCGGCTTGTGAAGCGACTTTAGTTCCCAAGTCACGAAGAAGACCACACAGGTTCTCGATAGCCATCCATGTCTCGTCTGCTGCATCTATACGAGCTGCCGTTTGCCATATCGAGAGCTCCTTCAGGAAAGTGATCTCTGCAGCCTCGATATCGGCACCGTCGATCTCAGCGGCGGTGCGGATCACGGAAAGGTAATGCGCAAGATCCTTATGCGGCAAGGGCTTGCCGGCATAGCGAGCGCGGACTTCAGGAGTGATTGCGTTCAGGTTCTTGGCGAGGGTTTGCTTCGAGATATTGAACGTTTCGGGCTTCCGACCAGAGAGGTCGAGAAGTTCCAGCGCGCGCTCGCAGAAGGCGTCCCGGCCACCGGCGACCTTGCCCCGCGTCGCCTGATAGGCACGCGTCGCAGCGAGCGCCGCGTGGAGGTGCGACGGCGGCTTCAGCTTGTAACCCTGGCGTGCCAGCGCACGCAGCTCTCCCAGCCGTTGCCGGTCGCCACGGTAGATCTGTTCCCGAACGTGCTCGATGTTGCCCATCACAAACTCCCTCATCAGGTGCGGCGCGAGTATCCGCCGCATCCGCGGCGGTACATCGGCAAGACGGTGACGATTTTCTGGCTGTCGTCGCTCAGGACCACAGTGAAAGGTGCGACACGTTCGTCCAGCCCCCGTGCCTTACTGTACGGCTGCTGACCCGGTGCAAGCGGCAATTGTCACCGATCGCGGCTTCGGTATCGGCTTCGCCGAGAATGGTTTTGAGCAAGGCGTGAGATACGCCCCTCTGCTGGCAACGTCTTTCGGCGTGATGAGATAGCATGGGTTTGGCCTTTCGGTTTCCTTGATACTCGAAAGGTACCGCCCGCCGATCCCCAAGTCCGGTCGAGAGGGTCTGTTTTGGCCTACGCCTTCGACTCCTACTGGAGTATTTCTCGACTCAGTTTCCGGCATGATCCCATGATCGTTTTACGGACCAACAATACGGCCCCCAATTCAAGGCCAAGATTAGGTTTTTCTCGCACTCGCAGCTAATGGCAGGTCTTATGGGCCGCACCGCAGCGGAAAAAGGCGGTGGCCAAGGTCGGCTGTGGGCCGATGCTGAGGTCAAACCAGTCGGCGCAGTCCAACCGTATTGTTGTGGCTCAGGGAACCAAACTTGTGGGCTGTGGGGACTGTATGCTTTCAAGATAGTTCGCAACAGCTATGAGACGCGCAGGTGTGGGAGTAACCAGCCCGTTGCCGGTATCAAAGCCCACCTTAGGCCCCTCAACTAGTCCAACTAAGATCGGCATATCTTCACGCAACTCAGTCCGCTTTGAATAGCCATCAATGATCGACATGACTTCAAGCATGGGCCAGACACCATCGCGACGGTCTGCGATCTTCGTGAGATCAACAGGTGGTGTCTCCAAACTTGCAGCCCAAGGTCCAGCCCCGTTTGCGTCGGTGCCGTGGCAAATAGAGCAGTTATCGGAAAAAACTGCTTTTCCTGCTTCACGGGACACATCCGGGGTTGTGGATGGCGCACATCCCAACAAAAGAAGACCTAACGAGATAAAACTATATTTCATGAAGTATCCGATAATTGCAGAATTGTTGTTGTGGCGTGGTACGTCAAGTCTGTTGCGATTTTCACGATACACTAAAACCAACCCATTCTGGCGGCTATTGGCGGGCGTAGGATCGATCTCAGGTAGCTTGAGATTGCTGCATTTCGTGAGGAGGCGATCTACAAGCGGCTGGCCGAGCAAGAGATACTTTTCAAAACGGCATCTGACTGGGGTAGGGATTGATGCAAACACCCGCAAATATGTTGAAAAAGCAACTAACCGCAAACCCCACAGTTCGCCGGTGAGATTTCGTCAAATAGGGCTTTCTATATCCTGAAATACCTTCACGCTTTTCTGCTATTTTTCCTTGGCGAGGATCGAACAGTAATTGGCAACTGCCGTACCGCCCATGTTGAAGACACCGGCAATCTCGGCGCCGATGATCTGCATATCGCCCGCGGATTGATCTAGTTGCATCGCTGCCATCACGTGCATCGAAACGCCCGTAGCGCCAATCGGGTGGCCCTTTGCTTTCAGACCGCCCGAGGGGTTGATCGGCAGCCGTCCGTCCTTTTGGGTTATGCCTTCGCGCACTACGTGATGCCCTTTCCCTGGTTCTGCGAGGCCCATGGCCTCGTATTCTATCAGCTCGGCGATGGTGAAGCAGTCATGCGTCTCGACAAGCGAGAGATCGTCGAGCGTCAGTCCGGCCTCGTCGAGCGCCCCGGCCCAAACGCGTCGGCAACCATCGAAAGCCAGCACATCGCGCCGGGCCACCGCCATCACCTCGTTTTCATGCCGCCGTGCCAGGAAGCGAATCGAGCGGGCGAGCGACCTCGCGGTCTCCTCATCGGCCAACACGATGGCCGCCGCGCCATCGGAGATTAGCGAGCAGTCGGTGCGCTTGAGCGGGCCCGCAACCAGTGGGTTGCGCTCGCTCAGCGTGCTGCAGAACTCGAAGCCGAAATCCTTCTGCATGTGGGCATAGGGATTGTACACGCCATTGGCGTGGTTCTTCGCGGCGATCATGGCAAGCTCTTCGGAGCGGTCGCCGTAGCGTTGGAAATATGCCGTGGCTATCCGCCCGAAAATCCCAGAAAAGCCACCCTCAACATCGCCCTCGTCCTTGCGGTAGCAGGCCCCAAGAAGGATGTCGCCCACATCTGCCGTGGGTGTGGCGGTCATCTTCTCTGCCCCCACCACGAGCGCCACGCGCCCGCGGCCAGAGGCGATGAAGTCCATTGCGGCGTAAAGCGCAGCCGAGCCGGTCGCGCAGGCATTCTCCAGCCGGACGGCGGGCACTTGGCTCAGAGTGCCGTCGCTCAGGCCCACGAGCGCGCCCTGGAAATCCTGTTTCGAGAAGCCATTGTTCATCACGCCCACGAAAATGCCGTCGACTTCTGAGGGCGCAATGCCGGCGTGCTGAAGCGCTGGCAGTGCCGCCTCGGCCATGAGCGCCTTGGTGTCGGGCGCCTCGCTCTTGCCGAACTTCGTGTGATGCCATCCTACTATGCGTGCGGTGTTCATGGTCGTGTCTCCGATCGGTTCGAGAGGAAATTGTGCAGTGGCTGCGGCTTACGTGTCTATCGACAAGGTAGCCCCGCGTCATTGCGCCCAGGTTGGCGAAGGTGGACTGCAGGCGCTCGGTCAGCGGCTTGCCGACTTAAAACCTTGTGGTTGCCCCGTGAAATGCAGATGAAACACCGAGACATTGGCATCCTGCAGGCGCGGGACATAGGCGAGGCATGCGTTTTCCTCCGGGTCCGCGCCGGTGGAGAGCAAGATGAATGGTTCCACGCCTCAGAGGTCTTCGGCGAACCATGGCACGGCTCGCCAGTCGCGCGGGTTCTGGCAATCGAGGTGGGCGTTTCAGAAAAAAACCGCATGCCGTGACCGAAGAGGATCAATCGGGGCATGTCGAAACTGTAGCTTGGAGAGGTCCAAGTGCCATCAACGGGCGGGTGGAGCAGAACCTGGGTGCAGGATCTTGGCAGCGCGCCAGCGCGCGCCATGATCGCCAGCATGGCTGCGAATGTGGCACCAGAACTGTCGCCCGAGAAGATCAGCTTGTCGGTGTCGAGATTGAGCGTTGCACCATGCGCCGCCGCCCTGCGGATCACCGTCGCGCTGTCATCGAGACCGGCGGAACAGACACGCGCCTCTTTGAAAGAGAGGTTTTGCATGCGAACCACGCCCTTCTCGATCCGCCTGTGCCGAAGCTTTTCGGCGTCGGGGTCCAGCATTTGCGAGTTTGGGCCATGCGCTGCCGCCGCAAACCCCTTAAGGATCTGGTGTTCGTTCATATTCCGGTTGCCTTGGCCAATTGCGATGCTGGAAAACGCCCACCCGCGCTTCCCGGTTGGACCAAGGCTAGGCCCGGCATCCGTGTGCGTCTGTAACCTTGCCTTGGGACCGCGAGGTTATTCGAAACTTTGTATGTCTTCTCCCTCGGCGCGGTATCCGTAACGTTGGAGCACCACTTCCCAACTAGTCTCGGAACTCAGCACATTCGCGGAATGCGCCACGATCTTGGGCATGATCCTGCGGATATGGGCCTGGTCGGTCTCATCGAGCGCCGACATCATCGCCTGCTCGACGGCGTAATAGAGCGGCACGATCCGTTCAAAAACCTCGATGCCTTTCTTGCTCAGGCTGATGAGTTGGCGGCGCCTGTCGGCCGGGTCGGTCTTGCGGCGTACGAGCCCCTTTCCATAGAGCTGGTCGATCCCGCGGCTGAGGGTCACCGCGTCGGTCGCCATCATCTCGCACATCGCCTTGGCCGAAATGGGCGCGTGGTTGCCGATCACCGCCATGATTCGCCAGCCCATAACGGAGAGGCCGAACTGTTCATTATACATCGAATGGAGCTTGCGGCTGGCATGATTCGCGAGCACCGAAAAGAAGTGCGGAAGCCGGGTATCCGGCATGTAGTTGAGCTCGCCGGGCAGTATGTGCTGCTCGATCAGGTCAAGAGACGTTTCCTGTCCGCCTTCGGGTTTTCGCATGCTCTCCATTCCAACCTCGATGTCTTCCACTGGATGCGTCCGGGTAACACACTCTAACAAAAGACACACCGCCGATGTAACCGATTTGGGGGCAGATGTGCAGAAGCGGCCCGTGCAAGTGCGCCATGGCAGCGCATCCGGCTCGCCAGATACCGTGACAGAGGCGCGCGAGACCGTGCGCGGCTTGTTCAAATGGCTTGGGTCCCCGCCAAGTGGGACTTACCACACCAGAGGCGGCGTGCAGTCTGAAGCCCAAAAATAGATCAAGACCTCAAGCGCCGATATGCCATCGGGGAAGGATAACACTCACGCGCGTGCCTGCGTCTCCCTGTGTGCCGTAAAACGGAACGGTGGAGAGGCAGGTTGAGACCAAAAGTGGCGTTGCACGCAGGCGCAACGAGAATCCGTCGAGGTATGGGTTGACTGTTGTTTGTGCAACAGTTAGCAAATGCAATAAACTAGAAACTGAACTGGCTTTAGGAGACTGCAATGAATGTCCAAAAACCTAGTGGGTCGTCGCGCACGAGCGCTAATACCTACGCTGTCGATGGATACATGTCCGGCTTCGGAAACGGCTTCGAGACGGAGGCGCTTCCCGGGGCGTTGCCGATCGGGCGGAATTCGCCGCAGAAATGCGCCTATGGCCTCTATGCCGAGCAGATGAGTGGCTCGCCCTTCACCGCGCCGCGTGTGACAAACGAACGTTCCTGGCTCTATCGCATCCGCCCCACGATCGCCCATTGGCAGCACTTCAAAAAGGCCGATAACGGCCTCTGGCGCACAGCGCCTTGCAAGGAAGTTGACGTGCCTATCGGCCCGCTGCGCTGGGATCCCACGCCGGTGCCCGACAAGAAGCTCAATTTCGTCGAAGGCATTCACACGATGGCCACCTCCGGTGATGCTGCCGCGCAGACCGGGATGGGAACGCATATCTACGTGGCTACCCGCTCGATGCAGGACGAATACCTCGCTAATTGCGATGGCGAGATGCTGATAGTGCCCGAGATGAACTGTCTGCGCATCGCCACCGAATATGGTGTGATCGACATCGAGCCGGGCGAGATCGCGGTGATCCCGCGCGGAATCAAGATGCGTGTCGAGTTGCCCGAGGGCGTGGCGCGCGGTTATATCTGCGAGAACTATGGTGGGGCGCTGACTATACCCGAGCGCGGGCCTATCGGCGCGAATTGCATGTCGAACCCGCGCGACTTCCTCACGCCAGTTGCGGCATATGAGGATGTGGACACCCCCTCTCGGATGACCGTCAAGTGGGGTGGGCAACTCTGGTCGGCGGAGTTCAAGCATTCACCGCTCGATGTTGTCGCATGGCACGGCAATTACTACCCGTACAAATACGATCTGCGCCGCTATTCGCCCGTGGGGCCGGTGCTGTTTGACCATGCCGACCCGTCGATCTTCACCGTTTTGACCTCGCCTTCCGAGACACCGGGCACCGCCAACATCGACTTCGTGATCTTCTCCGACCGCTGGCTGGTTGGGGAAGATACCTTCCGCCCGCCTTGGTATCATCTCAACGTGATGAGCGAATTCATGGGGCTCGTCTACGGTGTCTACGATGCGAAGACGGGCGGCGGCTTCCAACCTGGCGGCGCTTCCCTTCACAACACGATGCTCCCCCACGGGCCCGACAAGGACGCTTTCCTACGCGGCAGCAACGAAGAAATGAAGCCTCACAAGATCGAAGGAACAATGGCCTTCCTCTTCGAAACGCGTTTCATGCAGAACGTCACGAAATATGCGCTCGAGGTCGGTCTCATCCAGGACGACTATAAGCGATACGGCAAGGACCTCCCTAAGTTCTTCGATCCAAGCAAGCCGTGATGCGGACCTGCGAAGAGCTTAACTGGGGCCGCTTTGGAAACGGGTGGCCCCGCTTTTTGGCGCAGGTGAGGCCATCGCAAGCCAGACCGTTCGCGCTGTGCGTATGCACCGTTATGGCGGGTGCGAGGAGACGCGGCTTGAGCTGCTCACCCTGCCGGAGCCCGGCCTTTCATGCCTCCTGGTTTCAAGAGAAGGAATTCGAGAGCGCCTGAGACTTGACGGCGCGCAAGCTGAGTTTTTCGCGTTTTGGCCGTTGCTGCCTTTCAGGCGGCACTGACCTCTTGCCGTGCGCCCCTGTCACCGTACGAGGGGGCAGCCCGTCGGGCCAGGTCGGGGCTAGCATGGGCGTGCGGCAGGTGGGCCATGTCCCTCCGGATCGCGCGATGAATCGATCAGAGCGAGGTGCAAGAAGGATGACAGACCCGGTGCCGGTTCTCTTCAGTTACTACCGTTCCACCGCGGCTTACCGTGTGCGGATAGCCCTCAACCTGAAGGGCGTGAATTACACGATCGCGCCGGTAAACCTCCTGACGGGAGAGCACCGCGAAGCGGCCTTCCGCGAACTCAACCCGCAGGGGCTGGTGCCGATCTACAGGGACGGGGACCTGACACTCTCGCAATCCATGGCGATCATGGAATATATCGACGAAGCTTTTCCGGATGGACTCGCATTGCTGCCTCAAGGAGTGCCCGAGCGCGCCCGGGTGCGCGCCTTCTGCAATGTCATTGCCGTCGACACCCATCCGCTTAACAACCTGCGTGTCCTGAAATACTTGGAGGGAGAGTTGGGCATCGCCTCTGGGGCGCGGATGACCTGGTATCGCCACTGGATGGCTGAAGGGCTGGCCGCTTGCGAGGCGATGCTGCACAAGGCAGGGCCGGGCGCCTTCTGCTTCGGTGATGTGCCCTCTCTCGCAGATATCTGTCTCGCCGGGCACATGTTCAACGCGGAGCGGTTCGACTGCCCGCTTGGGAAGTTCCCGCGCGTCGTTGCGCGGCACGAGGTGGCCATGGCGCATCCGGCTTTCCAGAAAGCGCACCCGTTGCGTCAGCCCGATTGCCCAGGCTGACATTTCTAGGCAAGTTTACAGAATGGAGGCTCGCCCCATGCATTTCGAGATGAGATTCTACAACGTCGCCCAGGGACGCGGGGAAGACATGCGCGCGCGGATGGTCCAAGATCTAACGCGCATTTTCAAAGGCAACGGTGTGCCCATCGCCGGGGCGTGGTTCGTGGAAGCAGGTGAGGGCCTGCCGCGGATCGCCTATATCATGGCTCATGACAGCCACGAGAGCGCTGCAGCTTGCTGGACAGGTTTCTACGCCGACCCCGACTGGCACGAGACCCGGAGCCGGACCAATGCAGGCTCGGAACTGGTGGAGCGGGTCGAGATCGCGATGGGCGTGCCATTTGTGGAGATCAGGCCGGGCGAGGACGTTCGAAGCGATGCACCTGCCGACGAGCTGGTCCGTCTCAGCCTTGTCCCGGGCACGGTGCCCGAGGCGGTGGCGCTAGTGTCTGAGCATCTGAGCCCCGCGCTGGCAGAGGTTGGAGGGCAGGTGCTGGGCAATTTCAGCGTGACGAGCGGCCTCGAGATGCCGAGCCTCGCGCTCATCCTGCGCTATCCAGATGCGGCGGCGCGGCGTGCCGGCGGGGCGCTTCTGGACAGTGCGGCACAATTGCGGGGAGGCCCTGTTGCGCGGCTCGCGCGGTTGCCGCTCGCTCCCATCGAGCCCTGCCGGGCGAGGCCCGGGCTGCCGCCGCTGCTGCGGGAAGGTTGACCTGAGCGGAGTGGCGCGGCTGCCTGCACCGCCGGCGCCTCAGGAATTTCTGCCGAACACCTCGCTCAGCACTCTCGGGATATAATCTTCCCGGAACACGGCGCTCTTCCCATCGCGCAGCTTGTCGAGCATAACGTAATTTTTGTCGCAGACTTTGCCTACAGCCACAACATCCAAGCGGCAATGCGCCTCGACGATGATCACCTCCGGGTCCGCCGTTCGATGGAATTCCTTGATGATGAAGATGTGGATGCGCCGACCGGGAATAGCCTTACGGAAATAGGATATGATCCCGTCCTTGCCCGCCCACTCAGTATCGGACCCCGCGACTTCGAGCAGTTTGCCGAAGGGCATCTCCTGAACCGCATCCTCGGCCAGTAGGTCCGCGAAGGCGTCGAGATCCTGTCTCATCAGGCTGGTGAACCATCTCAGCACAACCACTTCGTGCTCATCCTTCGGTGTCATCTCATCTGCGCCTATCATGCATTGTTTCCTTTAGGAGGGCGGCGCTGCCCGTAGTTTCTCGGTCGTCGCACCCGGATTTCGTGGTGTCGGCAAGTAGACCGGCGCTCATGCGGACCGGTCGCACGCAGGGATGCCGCATAGGCACGCCACAAGAGTGGCCAGAAATCCACGGAAAGCTGGGCAAATCCGGGATCAATTATTATCCCCGCTCATGGTTGCGCGCAGGCAGGACCCAAGGGGGCAAGAGACCCGGCTCGGTCAAGCGAATCAATCGATCACCGGCGCAGTCCTTGATTCAAGTCAAGAAGACGAAGTGCATTGCACGTTTCTCATGTATTCAAAACATAAAGTTATGAATATAAACAAAAAAATTTTAATATTTCAAGCAACGTTTACTATTTGAATAATTTACAAAATGTAACTAATTTGAGGTTCGAAACGACCGTAGCGTCCGTTTTTTAGGGAGGAATTCATGAACGCAGTGCAGTCTTCTTGCATGTCGAGCAACTATGGAGTCAGCCATGGCTCTTTCGCACCCGTTGAACTGGCAAGCATCGTGAGCGCCATCGGAGAGCCGGAATTCCCATCGAAGATTTTCGCCATCATGTCGGCAAGTGTTGGGGTGGATTACTGCTCGCTCTACCGCAAGAGCGGCTGCGAGCTGGTTGAACTCGGCGCGGAGGGCGCGCTTCCCGCCGGCCAGGAGGAACGTGTTCGCAACCATGTGCGCTATGTCGTCAACCGCAGCTCCATGTCGGCACAGGAGGCAGTGAGTACCGAAACCTTCCGAACAGTCAATCTCGATGGGCCGGGTGAGGGCACGGTTGGCCAGCGGCCCTGCGAAGGGGCTCTGTTTTCGGCGCGCCGAAACAAAGACGTGTTCAGCATCTGCATCCTGCGAGGGCCAGGCAACGACCCGATCAGCCCCCCTGCGCTCCAATGGCTGAAGGATGCGACAGAATTTCTCGTCGCGGCCATGTCGCGGCACGCGGCCCTCACACTCGAAAAGCCAGATCTTGTTCCGGCGCTGTCCTGCCTCGACAAGATTGAAGGTTGCGTCTCGGGCGATGGCAGCCTGTCAAAGCGGGAGGGCGAGGTATGCGCACGCATTCTCTACGGGCTGTCGACCTGCGGGATCGCGCTGGACCTCGGGATCGGCAAGGAGAGCGTGATGACCTACCGCAAGCGCGCCTATGCGCGCCTGCGCATTGCCAGCCAGCGCGAATTGCTCGTGTGGTATCTGACCAAATGGAGCAATCGCGGGATCGGCCGGGTGGGCGACAGCGCCAAGCAGGGTGTGGCCTGATGGTCGTTGCGCCACGCGGGTCGTGGCTCTAGAGGCACGCGCAAAACATCGGTATTGATACCCTCCTAGAACATTGGACCAGTTAGAATGAGAATTTTCCGTCTAAGGTAGGCCATTTAGGGGGTCGTATGCCGGCCGGATCGTGTTGGTGTCGGGCCAAGATGTGATCGCCGAGCACAAGTGTCGCTTCACCCGCAAACTCAGCTATTTTGAATCGTGGCATTACGTGCTGCTGCTGGATCTCAAACCTGGCGCGCTAAGCGACGGCGCCCCCTTTTTGTGGACGGGCAACTGCCTGAGGCCATGCATCGGACCACGGAGCATTACATGACCGGCGAAGGTGGGGAGCGGCAGTTCGTCGAATTGCTTCTGCTGGCCCAAGATCACGGGATCGAGGTGGTCGAGATAGCCTGCGAACTAGCGGTGGAACAAAACACCCTGCGCCTGCCCGCCCTTATCAACCTGATTAACCAGTTGGTGGAGCCGATCATCAAGCCTCTCAACGACGCTTACGCTTATCCGCAGCTAACCTTGCGGCCCGAAGCTGATTGCAAAAGCTATGAGAAGTTGTGCTCTGCCCAGGAGGCTGCTGCATGAATGCCCTGATGGACCAACTGACCGCTCTAAGGCCGCAAGGAATGGCAGCTTACGCCCGTGATCTGTTGTCCGCGCGCAAGCCACCAAGTCTGGCCACTACGATAAAGCAACTGGTCTACGCTGAGACTGTAGAGCGCCGGGTGTGATCCATCCAGTATCAAATGAGGATTGCGAAGTTCGCCCATCACCAGGACTTCGCCACCTTCGATTACACCGCCGCCACGGTCACCCAGACCCCGATCGAGCCGTTTCATTCAGGCCAGTTTACCGAGGAAGCGCAAAACCTCATTCTGGTGGGGGAGACCGGCACCGGCAAAACCCATATCGCCATCGCTTTGGGAACCACTTTGCTCAACAGCGGTAAGAAGGCGCGCTTCTTAAACACCGTCGATCTGATCAACGCTCTGATCAAGGAACAGGCCGAGGGCACTACCGGGAAGATCATCCGATCGCTCTCGGCCTTGGACTGCGTCATCATCGACGAGCTGGGCTACATCACGTTCCCAAAGTCCGTCGGAGCATTGCTGATCCATCTGGTCAGTAAGCTCTAAGAGAAGACCAGCGTCATTATCACCACCAATCTGGAGTTCCGCGAGTGGGTCTCGGTCTTCTACGGTGCCAAGATGACAACCGCGCTTCTGGATTGCGCCACACATCATTGCACCATTATCGAAACCGGCAATACGTCATACCGGTTCGCGCAAAGCAAGCTACGCAGAACAACATGAACGTCACAACAGCAAAGCACCCAGAGGGACTCGCTATATGAAGGCGTCCGCCTGGGGGCTTTGCACCGCATAGGTTGGTCAATTTTAAATGCTGAAAGCGGGTCAGTTGTGAACGCTCATTGACATGAAACAACTGCGTGTCCCTCGACCCGGGGACTTACGGGCCAAGGGCGAGGTGGCACCATTTGAAAGCGAGTTTCCAACAAATATCGAATGAACTTTAAGAGGGGGAAGGACATGAGTTCACTTGCAAGAAAAGGCTTCGCAGCCGCTGTGGCGCTGGCTGTAGGCACAACGGCGGTAAGCGCCGCGGATGTCACTATCCGCTATTCGGGAGCGATCCAGCACCTTGCAGGTATGAAGGATAGCAAAATCATGGTCGCGATATACAAAGACGAAGAGGCGCCGACCTATTCATGGCAGTGCCAGAACTGACCAAAAAGCTCTGAGGAGGCACAATGTCGAAGATCACCTATATCGAATATGGCGGCAGGCAGCATGTTGTCGATGTCACCGAGGGCCTTACGGTAATGGAGGGAGCGCGGGACAACAGCATTCCCGGCATCGTGGCCGATTGCGGGGGTGCCTGCGCCTGCTCGACCTGTCATGTATATGTCGATCCTGCTTGGGTCGACCGGCTGCCTGCGAAAGAGATTATGGAAGAGGACATGCTCGACTTCGCTTATAAGGTCGATCCGGTACGATCCCGTCTAACCTGCCAGATCAAGGTCACTGAGGAGCTCGACGGGCTCATCGTGCAAATTCCGGAAAAACAGATCTGATGGGCGCCAAACGGCGCCGACCGTCTCCCGACTTTACCTTTTAAAACAGACTGCGAGAAGTAACAAAGGAGCGGAACCTGCAATGACTGGCATTGTCGTGATCGGTGGAGGTCAAGCGGGCGCCGCGCTCGTGGCGAAGCTTAGAGAGGCCGGCTATAGTGGTCGGCTTACACTTATCTGCGGCGAGCGCGTCCCCCCCTATCAACGACCGCCGTTGTCAAAGGCCTATCTCAAGGGTGACATGGAACGCGAGCGCCTTTTTCTCAGGCCGGAGAGCTTCTACGCCAGCCAGGATATTGATCTTCGCCTTGGCGACCGGGTGACCGAGATCGATCCGGCTGCGAGGCTCCTCAAGGTTGGAGGTGCAACTCTCGCCTACAGCCAGCTTGCACTGACGACCGGCTCCGTTCCGAGGCGTCTGCCGGCACTGATCGGGGGCAGTCTCCGAGGCGTCTACGTGATGCGCGGCCTTGCCGATATCGATGCGATGGCGGCCGAATTCGTCGCGGGCCGCAGGCTTCTGATCGTCGGAGGCGGATACATCGGGCTTGAAGCGGCCGCGGTCGCAGCGAGCCTCGGGCTTGAGGTGACGCTTGTGGAGGCGGCGCCGCGTATCCTGCAGCGGGTCGCCGCGCCGGAAACCTCGAATTACTTCCGCACACTTCACAAGTCCTATGGTGTTCGACTGCTTGAAGGCACCAGTCTGGACCGCCTTCTTGGTAGCGGCACAGTTAAGGGCGCAGTCCTGAACGATGGACGGGAGCTCGAGACTGACTTCGTGCTTGTCGGGGTGGGTGTGTCACCGGCCACCGGCCTCGCCGAAAGGGCCGGTATTGCGATCGACAACGGCATATGGACGGATGAACTGGGTCGAACGTCCGATCGGGCGATCTGGGCCGCCGGTGACTGCGCTTCGTTTCCTTACAAAGACATGCAGATCCGGCTTGAAAGCGTCGGACATGCAATCGATCACGCTGAATGTGTCGCGGTGAACATGCTTGGCGCCGGTCTTCCTTATATCGCCAAGCCTTGGTTCTGGTCAGACCAGTATGACGTCAAGCTTCAAATCGCCGGGCTGAACTCGGGATACGACCGTGTGGTTGAGCGATCCGGTAAATGCATTTCAACCTCCATTTGGTACTACAAAGGCGATCAGCTTCTGGCCGTCGACGCCGTGAACGACCCGCGTGCCTATATGGCCGCTAAGCGCATCATCGAGGCAGGCCAAACGGTCGATCCCCGGCTTGTCCAGGATCCCAACACAGACCTCCGGGATCTCCTCGTAACAGCCGCAGCGCCACAAACTAAAGCATCCGGCTTTTAACCTGAGACATATCCGGCAGCCTTGAAGTAGTTCCAGCACTCCTCCGGGGAGAAGAGATCGCAGATTTCCGCGAGGGCAGCGAACATGTCGGTGAAGGTTCGAGCACCGATCCTGCGCAGGTGTGCTTTAAGTTTCGAGAACGCCATCTCGATCGGGTTCAGATCGGGGCTGTATGGCGGCAAGAACAAGAACCAGCATCCGGCTTTGCGCATGGCTTTGGCGGCAGCGGCATTCTTGTGTGTGGCGAGGTTGTCCAGGATGACGACGGTGCCCGGCTCCAGTACAGGGGCGAGGACTTGTGAGACATAAGCGGCGAAGGCTTCGCCATCCATCGCACCTTTGATGACCCACGGAGCGATCAGTGCCCCGCGCCAAGACCCGCGATGAAGGTCTGTGTCCCCCATGATCCGAAGGGCGCATCCATGACCAGTCGTTCACCCCGCTGTGACCAGCCTCGTTGGCGGCTCAGGTTGGTTTTGACTGAGGTTTCGTCAATAAAGACAACGTGGTCCGGTCTGGCCGGGACGGCTGGCAGGCGGTGCTTGATCCAATCGTCGCGTTGCTTTCTTACCCTTGCGCGGCGTCGCTCGGTCGCGACCAACGTCTTTTTTATACGTAAATCCGAGCTTGCGTAAGAACCGGCCAATCGCATCCGGGTGCGCCTGAACGCCGGTCGCATCTGCCAGCGCACCGGCTAGTTCGGGCATGGTCATGTCGCCGTCCTGATCAATCAGTCCGATCAGAAAGGAGCGATGTGGATCAAGCTTGCCCCTACCGCGAGGCCGACCTTGAGGCGCGGCCCTTGCCTGCCCAGTGCGCCGGATCGCAAGACCCCAACGTGCCCCGGTGGCAGGCGAAAGCTTCAAACGCAACGCAGCCGCGCGCCCGCTTAACCCTTCCTCAATCAACGTCTGAAATCGCGCCCGCAGCGCAGCCGGCAAAGGTGCTGACATGATCAATCCTCCCAAACAGGATGAATCGCAGATCAGCAGCTATGGGAAGCCCTCGCGATTCAGCTTTTCAGTCGGATGCTTAAGTGCCGCGGTATCTTGAACCGAATAAATTCTCCCTGCGGATCAGGCACGATCGGCAGACTGCGATGCCGAATTGGCGCCACTTCTTTTTAAGGGGAGTAAGTTGCTACCCGAGGTCTTTCTAAAACGGACCGCTGGTCCAGCGATAAGGCGTGAAGTAGTCACCGCTCCCTATCAAAATCTCGCGCCTGCTCATACGGAGACGAAAACAGCAACCGGGCAAGCGCCTGTCGAGCTTCCTTTAGGGGCAACCCGAACTTCTCGTGCTTCGCAGCCGCCGTGATTACTGCCTTGGCAATCTTTGCGTGCTCGAACGCTTCTGCGAAGTATGTTTCAGCCAAGTAGAAATGTCATCGGCTTTGCGTTCGGCGATGGGTTTGCGGTCAGCCAGCTCATGTTTTTGCTCCGGCTTCGGAGCCTTGAATCACGCAGCGCATAGGAAATCAATACATCCTGATACCAGAGCGTCCTTCCAACACGCCGTTAAGCCAAGCCGGGTCCATCTGAAGAACCGACGACAAAAGAAGGTTTGTGTGGGCTGGTGTATTGCTTTGAAAAACTGCGACTTCTAGTTTTGTCCAGCGTTCTTTCCGTACAGCGTCAAAACAACACTGTCGGCTATCGCCTTCTCTGTTGCGATACCATGCGTGATAAACATATACGTCAAGCTCAGGTGGCTTTGCAGCTTAACCAGCAGTTTCAGAATGCCTCAAGCGACAATTTGATCTAGAGCACTTGTCATCTCGTCGCAGATCGACAGGTCAGTTTTGGCTGCGAGCGCACGGGCTATTCCTACGCGTTGTTTCTGACCGCAGGACAACTTTGACTTAGCACGATCGGTATACTGCATTGGATCAAGGCCAATCATCGATATAAGTTGATGTACGTGATCTTTTGGCCCTCGACCCTTCAGAAACAAATAAAATCTCACAGGACGCCCGTTGATTTCGGCAATTGTCTGTTTTGGGTTTAGTGCCGTATCACGTGGCCGGCGCCTTTCGATTGGTCTTCCTTCGATCCTAGCAGAAAATCTTTCGAAAATTTAGAGTGTGCCACAAACTACAAGCACCTGAAACAAATGCGTGTCCCTCGGCCCGGGGACTTACGAGACAAAGGCGAGGTGGCACCATTTGCAAGCGAGTTTCCGACGAACATCGAATGAACTGTAAGAGGGAGAAGGATATGAATTCACTTGCAAGAAAAAGTTTCGCAGCCGCTGTGGCGCTGGTTGTAGGCACAACGGCGGTATGCGCCGCGGATGTCACTATCCGCTATTCGAAGTGGCTGCCGCCCGGCTATCCGCCCTATGATCAGGTCATCGAGCCTTGGTTTGCAGAAATTGAGAGGGTAACCGAGGGCCGCGTTGTTGTTGAGGTTCTGCCGAAAACGGTGGGCTCGGTGGTCGGCCAATATGATGTGGTGGCCGAAGGCCTCGCGGATATGGCATACATTTCGCTTGTCTACACACCCGGACGATTTGTTCCGATGGAGTTCGCAGAACTCGCAGGCGCGCCAGGCAAACCCGAGAACTTCAGTTTGGCATACTATCGGACATACGAGAAGTTCATCAAGGGCAAGATGGATGTCTTCCCAGGCGTAGTTGAACTTACCGCACATGTTCAGACCCCGCTCCAGCCGGCGACCAAGGGTGTCAAAATCGAGAACCCGGAGGACATGCGTGGCTTGAAGATGCGCACCACAGGCGCCACGCTGACTGCCGCCTATGAGCTGCTGGGCGTCGTGCCGATCCACAAGTCTTCCGCCGAAGTGCGCGAGATGCTGGCGGCCGGTACGATCGATGGGCAAACGACCCTGCTCAACACCGTGACGAACTTCAACGGTGTTGATGTACACGATCATGTGTTCATCCTTACGGGCGGGCTGGCCAACGCGGGTCAGATCATCGGGATCAACGAGGACAAGTGGGCTGAAATTTCGCCCGCCGACCAGGAAGCGATCATGGCCATCTCGGGCGAAGTGCTAGCCGACAGGTTCAGCAAAACCCACGCGGCGGACGACCTTAAGGCGATCGAAATCTTCAAGGAGAACGGGTACACGATCACCTATGCCACGCCCGAAGTGGAGGCCCAATTTGGTGAGATTCTCACGCCGATCACAGATGACTGGTACCAGCGCGCGAGGGCGGCTGGCCTTGAGAACCCCGAGGAAGTCCTGCAGCACTATTACGAAGAGCTTCGCCGGATCGAAGAAGAATCGTAACGGCACCATCAAAAGAGGATGCGGAGAAAACTTTGCATCCTCACGCATGCGCAGCGCCGCGCCCTGTGAGGGGGCGCGCCATGACACGCGCTTTGCCGAACAACACACTCGAGAAAGACTGGAGAAAGACCTTGTTCAGACGATTGGAACACGCCGCCGGCAACCTTGCGTCGGTTTTGCTCTTCGCGCTGATGATCATCACCTTCGTAGACGTGATCGGCCGGAATTTTCTCAATCGTCCGTTGCCGGGCGCGCCGGAGCTTACGCAGATCTTCCTGGCCACGATGGTGCTTCTGATGCTACCCAGCGTGTCGTGGCGGCAGGACCATATCGCGGTTGACCTCGTCGACATGCTCAAGAGCCGCTTGCTTAGTGTCGTGCAACAGATCCTTACGTCGGTGATCGGGGCGGTGCTCTTCGGGGTGATCGGCTGGCGGCTCTGGGGCTTGGGCGAACGGGCAGGGCGCTTCAACGACGCCACCGTCTCGCTCTACATCCCTCTCGAGCCGATCTTCTACGGTATGTCGATCCTCGCCGGTGCCACGGCACTCACTTTCGCGGCCTCGCTTTTGCGTCACGCCACTACGCCGGTTTCGGCGGAGATGAAAACAGCCGAGCTTCTCACCCAGTCCGATGACGAGCCCGAAGCAGAGCAGGCGAAACCCGTCGTGGGCCGGAAGGGCGAGGGCTGAGACATGACAATCGCTCTAATCGGTTTCGCTTGCACCTTCCTGCTGATCTTCCTGCGCATCCCGATCGCACTGGCGATGGGCGTCGTGGGCATGGTGGGCTTCGGCTACCTAGTAGGCTGGAAATCTGCAGGCACCATGGCCGCGATGACAACGCGCGACAGCATCATGGTCTACGAATTCGCCGTCTTGCCGCTCTTCGTGCTCATGGGCAACCTTGTTGCGGGCACAGGGGTGTCGAAGGAAATCTACCGGTCGGCCCAATCTTTCCTAGGCGCCCGGCGCGGCGGACTGGCCATGTCGACAGTGCTCGCCAGTGGCGGCTTCGCCTCGATCTGCGGCTCGAGCGTGGCCACTGTGGTGACCATGGGCAAGGTCGCGCTGCCCTCGATGCGCCATTACGGCTATCACGACGGCCTCTCCACCGCCTCCATTGCCGCGGGCGCAACGCTGGGCATTCTCATTCCGCCGAGCATTTTGCTAGTGATTTACGGGGTCATCACCGAAACCCATATTGGCAAGCTCTACGCGGCGGGCTTCCTGCCAGGCCTGGTTGGCATCTTGCTCTATCTGTTCGCAGTGCGCTGGGCCGTCTTCCGCCGTCCCGATTACGCACCGCCCGCCGAAAAGGCCTCTTGGGCCGAACGGCTCAACAGCCTGCGCGGCATTTGGGCGGCAACGCTGCTCTTCATGGGCGTCATCGGCGGCATCTATTCGGGCTTCTTCACAGCAACGGAAGCCGCCGGGTTCGGTGCCTTCGGTGCCTTCGTTATTGCCGTTGCGCGCCGCAAGCTGACCCTCAAGAGGCTCTACGAGATCCTGCTCGACACAACGCGGACAACCGCCATTCTGATCGTGCTGGTGATCGGAGCGGGCCTCTTCACCGAGTTCCTGAACTACTCAGGCGCGCACAAGGGGCTGCTTGATCTTGTGACTAATTCGGGTCTCGCGCCCTTCTCGGTGATACTGATGATCTGCGCGATCTACATCGTGCTCGGTATGCTGATGGAGTCGCTATCGATGATCCTGCTCACGGTGCCGCTGCTCTTTCCAGTGGTGATCGGGCTGGGCTACGATCCTGTCTGGTTCGGCATCCTTCTAGTAATCCTGTGCGAGCTGGGCCTAATTACCCCGCCCATTGGCGTGAACCTCTTCGTGATGCGCTCGGTGGCGCCGGAAGTGCCGATCCTGACGATTATGAAGGGCGTCATTCCCTTCATCGTTGCCGATCTCTGCCGCGTGGCAATCATCGTTGCCTTCCCGACGCTTGCCCTCTTCCTGCCGGGCCTGCTCTTTGATTGACGGAGCCACGAGCTTGCGCACAGACGGAAAAGCCGCTGGAGAAGCCGGTGCAAGCAGGTCGCACTCCGCCGCCATTTACTTCCTCGAGTTCGCCTCGTTTTCGGCGGCGGGAAGCGGCACGCGGCCCGGCTCTACATGATGAAGACCGGGCCGGCACGCGCGCGGCCCATTCCCAGAAACCACACGAAGCATTACCCAGATGACCCTCTTCTCTCTTCTAGACAAGACAGCCCGGCGCCACCCGGACGCAGGCGCTGTCTTTCTCGGCACCGAGCAAGTGCGCAGCTATGCTGGACTGCGCAGCCGCGCGCTCCGGCTCGCTGCTGGCCTGCGCGCCCGCTTCGAGCCCGGCGACCGGATCGCGATCTTCAGCGAGAACTGCCCGGATTACGTGGAATTGCTCTTCGGTATATGGGCCGCCGGGATGGCAGTGGCGCCGATCAATGGCAAGCTCAACGCGCAGGAGGTGGCGCCGATTCTGCAAGACTCCGGGTCGCGCGCGCTCTTTGTCTCGCGAAAGCTCGCCCCGGGCCTCCTCGCCATCGAAGGCGGCGTGACGGCGGATGTCATCCAGATCGGCAGCGCAGCATACGAGGCGCTCTTCGGCGCGGAATGGGAAGGCGAGATGCCATCGGACCCAACCACGCTTGCCTGGCTCTTCTTTACTTCCGGTACCACCGGGAGGCCGAAGGGCGCGATGCTGAGCCATCGCAATCTGATGGCGCTCACACTTGCCCATCTCGCCGATATGGACGACCCGGACCCAGGCACTAGCCTTTTGCATCCCGCCCCCATGTCTCACGGCTCGGGCCTCTACATACCTGCCTATGTAGCGCGCGGCGCGCGGCAGGTAATCCCGGCATCTGGCGGGTTCGAGCCGGGCGAGTTTCTGGATCTTTGCGGGGTGCACCCCGCGTGTTCTGTCTTCTTCGCGCCCACTATGGTCCAGCGGCTCCGCCGCGCAGTGGAGGCTGGTGCGCCTAGGCCTGCGAACCTCAAGACTGTAATTTATGGCGGCGGGCCGATGTATCTGGAGGAAATCAAGCGGTCCATCGCGGTTCTGGGGCCGGTCTTCGTTCAGATCTATGGGCTGGGCGAGACGCCGATGACCATCACCGGCCTGCGGCGAGGGGACTACAAGGACGCGCCAGACCGTGTGCTAGGCTCCGTAGGCTATGCGCGCAGCGGTGTTGAGGTGGCGGTGGTCGACGCGTCTGGCAAGGCGGTGCCCAGCGGCGAGGTGGGGGAGGTGATTTGCCGCAGCGATGTCGTGATGGCGGGCTACTGGCAAAACGAGGCCGCCACGGCCGAGAGCCTACGCAACGGCTGGCTCTGGACGGGCGACATGGGCGCGTTAGACGAAGACGGGCTTTTGACCTTGCGTGACCGCTCCAAGGACATGATCGTGACAGGTGGCACCAATGTCTATCCGCGAGAGGTGGAGGAAGTGCTGCTGACACATCCGCAGGTGGAGGAGGCTTGCGTCGTGGGCGTCAGGGACGACGAATGGGGTGAGATCGTGGTGGCAGTACTGGTTGTGCGAGACGGCGAGATGCCCCGTGCCGCAGATCTCGATGCGTTGTGCAACGCGCGGATTGCCCGGTTCAAGCGTCCAAAGAGATATGAGTTCCGCAATGAGTTGCCGAAGAACAACTATGGGAAGGTTCTCAAGCGTGCCCTGCGCGACGAGTTGAACCGCTGAGAGCCTCGGCGGGCCGAGAGCCTGCCGGAACGTGAAAGGAAAAGCAATGCGATTGGCACTTGTGACGGGTGCGGCCAGCGGCTTGGGTCTGGCAACGGCACGACGGCTCGCCGCAGATGGGATGCGTGTGGTGGTGAGCGACCTCGATGAGAGGGCTTGCGAGGGCGTTGCGCAATCCCTCGATGGGCATGGGCACGTGGGGCTTCGGCTCGATGTAAGCGACGAGGCGGAGGTTGCCGGCACTTTCGCGCGGATTGAGGCGGAGATCGCCCTCGTGGATGTGCTCGCTCATTTCGCGGGCACGCTGGGGAGAGGGGGGATGGCCTCTGGTGTCCGGCTCATCGATACGACAGTAGAGGAGTGGGAGAAGGTCAACCGGATCAATGCGCTGGGCACCTTCCTTTGCCTGCGCGAATATGCGCGCTGCAGGGCCGAGCGGCCCGTTGAGCACGGGCGCGTCATCGCGGTTACCTCGGTCGTGGCACAGACCGGCGGGCTGCAATCCGGCACCGCCTATTCCGCATCGAAGGGGTCTGTTCTGGGGCTTGTGCGCACCGCTGCGCGGGATCTGGCGGAGGCAGGGATCACGGTCAATTGCATCTCGCCGGGAGCCATCGACACGCCCATGCTTGCCAAGGCCACAGGCGACGCGGAGGGGGGCACCAAGTATCGGATGCTTGACGCCATTCCTCTAAGGCGTGTGGGCGGACCCGAGGAAGTGGCCGCCGCCGCCGCCTACCTTGCCTCCATCGACGCCGGATACGTGACAGGCGCTACGATCGACGTGAATGGCGGGCTTTTCATCGGCTGAACTCGCGGTCCGCGCCGGCGGATGCCCATACTCGGCAGGCAATTCACGCCACTGTGTGCCTGTCCGCACAATCCACAAGATCGCTTCCATGAACAACCGCGGAGCGCCTCCAGTCTGATCAGGATCAGTGTGCTTTTCAAGGCAGAAGGGTTCGATGATCGCCCAATGGGCGTCGGTCAAGGCACGCCGGATCAAGGCTGCTCTCCCCTGTTTGCAACCCTCAACCAGAAAGCAAACCAAATAGGAATCCTAAACTCAACAGTCCCTAGTCCCCCTCGCATGGGATTTCCAGTAGTTTCGCCCGGCTCCATGTTCTGACCAATTGCCGTATCCACCGAGGCCCTGCGCTTTGGTTTTCAGACAACCAGAGAGGATAGATTATGAGCCAGAAACCAGACCAGACAACCGATTTGAACCTTGCGAGTTGGGTCGAAAGCGCCAATGCCGAGCGCTGCGATTTCCCGATCCAGAACCTGCCCTACGGCATCTTCCGCCGCGCGGGGAGTGGCGATGCGTTTCGCGTCGGCGTGGCGATCGGTGAGATGATCCTCGACATGCAGGCGGGCCTGGCCGCCGGGGCCTTCGCCGGTCTCGATGCCGAAAGCAGGGCGGCGCTGGGCCAGCCACTCCTAAATGACGTGATGGCGCTCGATGTATCGCAGCGGCGTGCCTTGCGTGCGGCGCTCTCGGAGGCGCTCCGCGAGGGGGCAAGCGAGGCAGCGGTTCTGGAGCCTTGCCTCGTGCCACAGGCTGAGGCCGAATACGCGATGCCCGCCCACGTGGGCGATTTCTCGGATTTCTACTCCTCGCTTTATCACGCCACCAATGTCGGCGCACAGTTCCGTCCCAACAATCCGATACTGCCTAATTTCCGTTACATCCCTGTGGCCTACGATGCCCGTGCCTCGGCTGTCGCGGTGAGCGGCGCGCCCTTGGTGCGGCCGTCAGGCCAACTCAAGTTCGACGCGGCAGAGCCTGTCTTCGCACCATGCCGGATGCTGGATTACGAGGCCGAGCTTGGCATCTTCCTCGCGGCTCCCAAGGAGGGCGTCACGCGGGTTTCGATGGAGGAGGTGGAAGACAGCGTCTTTGGCCTATGCGTGCTCAACGACTGGACGGCGCGAGACATCCAGCGCTGGGAATACCAGCCTCTTGGGCCGTTTCTTTCCAAAAGCTTTCGCACAACGCTCTCGCCCTGGGTGGTGAGCCTCGACGCGCTCCAGCCCTTCCGCGCGCCCTTTACGCGCCCCGAGGGCGAACCGGCGCTTCTGCCGCACCTGAACCGCGCAGATCTGCGCTCGCGTGGGCAGATCGACGTGAAGCTGGAAGTGACTCTGCAGACAGCGCAGATGCGCGCGGCGGGCGAGGCGCCCACAGTGCTGAGCACCTCGACGCTCAAAGATGCCTACTGGACGATCTGGCAACTTGTCGTGCACCAGACATCGAATGGCTGCCCGATCTTGCCGGGCGATCTGCTTGGCAGCGGCACGCTTTCTGGCCCAACTGAAAACAGCCTCGCTTGCCTGCTGGAGAAGTCGCGCGCCGGGAAGGCGCCTTTCACGCTGCCCAATGGCGAGCCCCGGACTTTCCTTGAGGATGGCGATCTTGTGACCATCCGGGGCTATTGCGCCGATGGTGAGCGATATATCGGGCTGGGTTCGGCGGAAGGGTTGGTGCAGCCCGCAATAGAGGCCTGATCGGGGCGCAATAGGTTAGGAATTGCCAGTTTCCGTGCGGGGTGGCGCTGGCAGCTCCGCCTCGTCATTCAGGCGGCGCAGCACGGCTACGAAGCCTTCGACTTGCGCAGTTTCGATGAAACTACGCAGCTCGTCATCAAAGGCCTTGGCCTCGTGGACGAGCACCATGTAGATTTCCTGCCCGTCGCCAGTGAGGCTCAGAAGTTCCACCCGCCGGTCACCCGCCTTGGCGTGGCGTGTGAGCCAGCCGCGCTTTTCCATGGCGAAGACCGCCCGCGACACCACGGATTTTTCAAGGCGGCCGTGATGGCTTATCTCTGTTGCCGTCAGCTTGCCAAACCGGCCGAGATTGGCCATCACGCGCCATTGCGAGCGGGTCATGCTGTAGCGGTCGACGTAGAAGCTCGAAAAGCGCTTCGCGACCGTTTCCGCCGCCTCGTTCAGCAGGAACGGTACGAAATCATGAAGGATAAGCGCAGCCTTAGGATGGGTGGAGGGTTTGACCGCGTCCGAGTTTTCGCCGACTTTTTCCATCGCAGGTCTCCCCGGAACCCGCATATTCGGGTGTCCTTTGCTAATCGTGGGATACCCTGCGATGTTCCGTGGCGCGGTGCAAGCCGCTTCGGGCCTGCCCTTTGGAAAGATCAGTCGTCTTCGAAGGTTTGTTGGGTCACCATCGGGTTGAAGTACCCGCGCTCGACCGCGATCTTTCCATCGGGCATGTAGAAGACCAAGACGTAAGGCTTGTCATGGAGCTTCCCTGTGGCCGCCGCCTTCGAGCAGCCGCGCGCCTCCACTATCATCATATCCGGATCGAGGGTCCGATTTAGGGCCTGCATTTCAAATAAATGGTCGGGCGTACAGGGATAGACTCGTTGTAATCTTCGAGCACCTTCTCCTTGCATTCCCAGACCTCGTCGATGTCGTGCACGTCCATGAGGTTTTCGAACGGGTTGTCCTAGATAGCGTTATCGGTCCACAGGTCCGTAAAGGCTTTTATGTCCTGCCGCATTAAGGACGTCATGAAATCCAGAGCCACGGTCTGGTTTGTGTCCTTGGGGGTGATTTCGTCGGCGTGTTTAACCTCGCCGCGCATGTCCATTGATATCCTGGCAATCGGAGTGTCTGCTTTGCGTGATGCAAATAGGGCTAAGGTGTCCTTCGAGGAATGAGACTAACCTGCGCTCGCGCGATCTGGCAAACATTCCCCCATAAAAGGGACAGAAGGCGCGTGGAAAAATCTCTAGGCTTCCGGCAGAATCCGCGAAAAGGGCTGCCGGCAGTTGCCGGAGGTCCGGCTTGCGCGTGAGATCGCTGCCAAAAACGGTATAAGCGACCAGTATTAGGAGGCCGAAGATGACCGACATGCAAACGAAATTGCCCGATCCCCCCGTTTTCGTGGGAGATCCGTTTGACGAACAGGTGCTGCGCAACCCGCATGCGTTGCAGGACGAGCTGCGCGAATTGGGTGGCGTCGTCTGGATCGAGAAGTACGGCTATTACGCCATCACACGGCACGAGGAAGCGTATAGGGTGCTTTCTGATCACGCCCGGTTCACCTCCGAGGGCGGCATCGGTCTCTCCGACATTCGCGACCCTGGGGCTTGGCGTCCGCCGAGCCCGATAACGGAGGTCGATCCGCCGGTGCACACGACGCGGCGGCGCGCGCTCACCAAGGTGATGTCACCCAAGGTGCTAAGGGGCTGGCGCGAAAGCTTCAAAGCCGAGGCTGAGGCGCTGGCTGACAGGCTTGTCGCCGCGGGTGTGGTTGAAGGTGTGCGCGATATTGCGGAGGCTTACGTGCTGAAAGTCTTCCCCGATGCGGTGGGCGTTTCAGCCCCGCGCGAAGCCTTCACCGTGCTAGGCGAGGTCAACATGAACCAGCTCGGTCCCAACAATGAGATCACCAAACGGTCAATCGAGGCGGCGGGTGAGCACGTGGCGAGATACGAGTCCTATTTCCAGCGCCAGGCTACCAAGCCCGGCGGCTTTGCCCGCATGATCTACGAGGCCGAGGATGCAGGCGAGTTCGAACAGGGCACGGCGGGGTTCCACGTGCGCTCCTTCTTCCGCGCGGGTGTCGATTCCACCATCAGCGGCATCGGCCATACGCTGCTCATGCTCGCCCAAAACCCCGATCAATGGGCGAAGCTGAAACAGAACCCGAGTCTCGTCAAAGGCGCTTTCGAGGAGGCAATCCGGGTGGAGGCGCCCATCCAGCTCATTTGCCGGACAACAACCGAGGCACAGGACTTCGCTGGATACAGCCTCAAGCCGCGCACCAAGGTGGGCTGCCTCATAGGTTGCGCCAATCGCGATCCGCGGAAGTTTCCGAACCCCGGGGCCTTCGACGTGGAGCGTTCCACGGCGGGTATTCACGTGGCCTTCGGGCAGGGTCCGCATAATTGCGTAGGGCAGAACACCGCGCGTATGGAAGCTGAGTGCATCCTCGGCGCGATCCTGTCGCGGGTGGAACGGATCGAACTGGCGGGAGACTTTGACTACAAGGTCAACAACACGCTGCGCACGTTGCGTAAGTTGCCGCTGCGGCTGATCCCGGCCTGAAGCAACCGCCTCCCTTTCTGCCGTAAGGGAAGGCGGCTCAGTCAGACCATCAGGAGGCCATCGCCATCCACGTCGATGAACTGCCCCACGACGGACCGCGCGACATCGGAGGCAAGATAAACGGCCATGCTGGCAATGTCGGCAGGGTCGATCAATCCATCTTGGGTGAAAGCGCGATGAAGGACTGCATCGGCTTCAAGTTGAACGCACGTCTCACGGCTCATCATGCCACGCGTTCAGGTCTCGGGATCGCGCTATTGCCAACGCATCTCGCCGAAGGCGATGAGAACCTCAACCCCCTTCATTTTCACCAGATCGCAGACGCGCAGCTTGCTGTAGATGGCAAAATTGAAAAGGGCCAGATCACGATGATTCCCGGTCCTATTGTCTAAGACATGGAGGATGTGCGACGATTTATTCAAAAGCGCTTTGAGCGGCTGGGCCTCAGAGTGGAGACTGCCGTCAATGGGGACCAAGCTGATCGTATACTCGATGGTGGCGGGAAATACGATCTTTTGATCACCGATATCGTCATGCCCGGCCGTTACGACGGCTCAGAGATCGCTGCATGAGCTAGGCGTCACTTGCCTGATCTGAAAGTTATTCTAATCTACGGCTACGTGGAGGCGGCCGCTATCGAGGGCGCTCGTATCAGTCCCGAAGACATCTGGCTGATGAAGCCCATTTCGGTAGATGATTTAAACAAGGCGCTTAATGAAGTGTTTTATGGTTGATCTGTTCTACTCGCAGTCGATTGGATGGAAGCTTACGTAAGCCAAAGATCTGATCTTAAGTGACCTTTTTATGTGGAAAAGCAGCGCTGGTTCGGCATAAGCCAAATCCTGCTCCCGCAACCAGTTTTGCAAAAGGTCGCCTGGCGTAAGCTCGGCGGCCTTTTGCTTTTGTCCGACGCCGTCATAACACCGGCACGTTCGTCTTCGATGCCTCTCAATACATCCTTGTCGGCGCCCTCTGGCGGGAGCACGGCTATCTGATCACTCAGGTCGCGCAGAAGATCTCTGTCTGCGGATCCTCAGCATGATTGATCGATATCTCAGCTTCGAGGTCTTGTTTTCCCGCCTCCCGATCCAGAACTACAGCATCGCCACGGCATCATGGATGAACTGGAGTGCGAGCGCGAGTTGAAGGACGCCGAAAACAGCGCCGAAAAGCTGCAGAGGCACGGGCCCGATGGCGCGCAGGATCGACTTGGAGCGCCGCATCAGGAACCAATTCAGAGCAATAATTCCAAGGCCCATTCCGATAATCGCTGCATGAGTCTCGACGCCCGGGAAAGCCACCGCAAATATCAGGGCGACCACGACAGCGATCGGCGGGAAGAGGCCGGGGAATGCCACGGCCGCTGCATGTACCTTCGTCGCGTCAATCTGGCCGCCCTGTGCCGGTGGCACCAAAAGTACCTGCAGGGACAGGGCGAAAAGGGCCACGCCGCCCGCACCGATCAGCACGGGAAAGCTGACCCCCCAAGCGCCGAGCGCTCCGGTGCCCATCAGGATCGCTACAAGAAAGGCTCCGACGACAAGCAATGCGGACCGATTGGCGAGCGCCTTGACCTCGGGCTGGGAGTCATCCTCGCCGACGCGGGAGAAAATCGCGATGGCGCGGATAGGCCCCATTGTCATGAACAGAAGACCGAAGAGCTGACCCCAGGGAACATCGGTCATGCGGGTTTTTCCACGATCGCGGAAATGGTCATGTAGTTGACGATGGCCGCCACGAGCCCGGCCACGGTGCCGAGGATCAATACCGCGGTGCCGAGCCCGACCTCGACGGTGCCCATCACCCGCTGCCAGACCACTGCCAGCGCCACAACCGAACCGAAGGCAAAGAGCCCATGCTTGATCACGAGCCAAAGCGTGGTCGGCACGAAGGGCTTTTTCGGGACTTTAACCGTCGTGTGAGCCACTGCCGTCAGGATCATCGCCAGCGATACGGCCAGCGGCACGGAGGATCCGAGCACGGTGTGCGTCTCCGTGCCTATGGAGTCCACGGTGAGCGGCATCGGCCCGGATCCGCGCAGCAGAAAGAACTGGATTGCGCCGTTGATCACGGCATTGATCACGCCGCCGATCACGGCGCCTTTCAGGATCTCAGGCTGTGTCAGCGTCGCTTGGGTCGTTTCGGTCATGTCGTCTCACCCTTTTGAATCGGTTGCGCCAGCCAGACAGAAATGTGGATGTCAGAAGCTGAAATAGAGGCTGGCCTGTAAAGTGGTCCATGGCTCGTCTGCCTGGATGTCGCGCAATGCCTTGCCCGGCACAGCATGCGAGGCCACCAGTTGCAGATACTGGTTTTGGTTGATCCCCCAGCGAAGTGTCGCAGTGTATTCGTTTCCGATGTCCGATGACGACAGCCGTGACAGCGCCCGGTTGGCGCCCAGGTTGTTCAACTCGTCGGCGCGGAGATTGTGCCACGAGAAAGTCAGGTTCATGCCCGGGCGAGGCACCAGATTGAGTTGGATGCGGTGCGTGTTGAGGTTGGCGTTGCGGTACACCTTGCCGAAATTCATCCCCTGCAGCCAGTTGCCGAAGCCATTGGTCATCAGCCCGTCGAACCGCTCGAAGGTGCCGGTGTTGGGGTCGTCGCCCGAAAAGCTGGCATAGCGGTAAGAGATGCTGGGGCTCCAGGGCAGGCTGCCCCAGACGTGGCCAACGGTACCGTAAAAGGCCTGCGCTGACATGTCGAAGTCGGGGTTCGTCTGATGGTAGGCCTCGCCCTCGACCCAGAAATGATCGGGCGTGGTCGGCCTCCAGAGGGCATGCAGACCGTACGTATTGGTCCCCTTGCGCGCCAGCGCCAGCCCCGAAGGCGTCCGGTAGGTCGAATCCGACGTCAGGATGGTGATATAGCTGACATCCGCCGAGAAGGCGTCGGTGAATTGCCAACCGAAATTCGCGCCTGCGAATGTCGTGT
Source organism: Roseovarius litoreus (assembly GCF_900142765.1). Lineage (GTDB taxonomy): Bacteria > Pseudomonadota > Alphaproteobacteria > Rhodobacterales > Rhodobacteraceae > Roseovarius > Roseovarius litoreus. Next base: position 150,710 of record NZ_FRCB01000008.1, on the reverse strand, counting down.
TGGACTCGAGGTCCTCCAACTCGTCTGGATCGATGTAGAACAGCGAAAAGCGCGACTGTCCGAATTCGCCTGTAGCGATGGCGCTGAAGTCGGTGTCGTTGCGCGGACCCAGATAGGTCGCACCGCGTTCGCCCGCGTTCGACGATCCTGAGATCATCGAAATGAGAAAGCCGTTGTTCAGAGTCCATGCCTGGCGCCCGAAAGACAGCTTTAGCCGGTTATCGGTATCCGGGTCGGCATAAAGCAGGCCGACATAGCCTTTGGCCGGGTGCAGGAAGTCGCGCGTGTCGTCGCGAAAGATGTCCTGGCCAAAGGAAAAACTGTAGAGCCCGCTCACGGCCCCGAAAACGTACAGATCGCTGTCGCCCAGCCGGGTCGCACCACCAATGCCGACTTCGAGGTAGCTCTCGGCCCAGGTGGTCCCGCCGCCGGGCAAGTTGCCTGCAATCGGGCTGCCGGCGTTGAAAACGCCGGGCACGCCGAACCAGGGATTGTTGTCGGAATAGGCTCCGACACCGCCACCGAGAATGAAGCTCAACCGCGTCCGGTCATTTCGAATGATATCCGGGAATGTGGCAGGCTGGGCGGTCGAAGCAGCGCTCTGCGGGTCGGTTGCAACGTCAAGGGAGACGATGACGCCCAGACCGCTGCTGGCCCCGTCGAAAACGGTCCGATGGCGCGCCGCGCGCACTGTGCCCTCGGCGACAAGATCGGCCAACGCGGCGTCGAAGAGAACCGGCGCGTAGGTGCTGCCGACAAGTGGCGCGACTGCGGCGCGCGCGGCTGCGAGCGCGGCATCGTCACGCGCCTGCTCACCGCTGGATGCGGCGAGTTCCACAGTGACGTGGGTGATGCTCTGACCCATGGCCGCCCCGCCAAGGGGCAGGACGGAGGCGCCGAACTGTCCACCAGTCTCCTGAGCGGTGGCCGGGCCGCCCGCGCCAACCGCGAGGGCGACGCACGCCGCTGCGCTGAAAAAAGCAGTGGCGCGGGCACTCATGCCCTTATCCGAAAAGCCGAACGACGTGGCCGCCGCCGTGGACGTTGATGATCTGGCCGCTGACCCAGCTGGATGCCGGTGAGGTGAGATAGAGCATCGCATTCGCGATGTCTTCCATCTTGCCTGCCCGTCCGGTCAGGTTGTCGGGATGCGCCAGCTTCTCCTGCATCTCGGGAGTGACGCCGGCATCGGCATAACCGGGGGTGATGACCGTCCCGATCAGGACCGAGTTGACGCGCACCTTGGCCGCCAGCATATGCGCCAGCGAGACCATCATCTGGTTCAATGCAGCCTTCGCCGTCCCATAGGGCAGGATATCGGCGGCTGGCACGGCCGAGGAAAACGAGCCCGAATTGGTGATCGTGGCGTTCTCGCATTTTTCCAGATAGGGCAGGCAGGCCATGCTCATCCGGTAGGCGCTGACCGTGTTCAGATCGTAGGACTTCAGGAACTCTTCCCTTGGGATCGCGGCCGGATCGGGCTGGCGCCCGCCCCAGCCCACGTTGTTCACGAGGGTGGAGACGCCGCCGAAAGCCTTCACGGTGGCGTCCACGACGGCTTGGATGTCCTCGTCCTTGGTCACGTCGCAGCCCATACCGAGGACTTCGTTGCCGGTTTCCTTGGCGATGTCCGACGCCGTGTCGGCGGACTTCTCGGCTTGCAGGTCACAGATCATGACCTTCGCGCCGGCGGCTGAAAGCGTCTTGGCGATTTGCGCACCGATGTTCTGCGCGCCGCCGGTAATGATGACATTGTGGCCGTCCATGCGGAAATCTGCGAATGCGTCGAAACTCATGGGTATCTCCCTGTGGTTTGGATGGTCCGGTAAGGCCCGGCTTTGACTTCTGTCTTGCGACGAGCCCGACGTCAGTCGAGTTCCTGCACCCCGCCGCCCGAGACGGTCAGGATCTGTCCGCTGACCCATTCCGCCGCAGGCGAACAGAGATAGAGCGCGGCGCCGGCGATGTCCTCGGGCTCGCCAAGGCGTTTGATCGGCGTATGCTTAAGCATCGCCTGCTCGACCTCGGGGGTGAGCACGGTGGCCAGCGCAGCCGTCCGGATCGCGCCTGGCGCAATGCCGTTGACGCGGATATTCTTCAGCCCGAGGTCGTGGGCGATGTTCCGGGTCAGATGGCTGATCGCGGCCTTGGAGGAGGAGTAGGACGCCATCCGCACGTTCTTGTTCTCGGCCGACATCGACGAGATGTTGAGCACCGCACCGCCGCCGGCCTTCTCCATGTGGGGCACGGCGAGCTGGGTCAGTCGGAACGGCGCGAAGACGTTGATCTCATAGGCCCAACGGAAATCCTCCATCGGCATGTCGAAGGGTTTGGGTCCGCCGCCGCCGGCGTTGTTCACGAGGATCGTCAGGCTGCCGAAATTGTCGATCGCCGCCTGCACCGCCGCTTGCAGGTCTTCTTCCTTCGTCACGTTGCAGGCCAGGCCGATCGCCTTGCCACCTGCATCGACGATGCCCTTTGCCACTTCGTCGGCCGTCTCCTGCTTGAGATCGCTCACGACAACGGATGCTCCCGCACCGGCGAACATCTCGGCAATGCCTCTGCCAATACCGGCACCGGCCCCGGTGACAAGCGCCACCTGACCGTCAAGCTGAAAACTCTTTGGATCGAACATGTGCGCCTCCACTCGCGTTTCAGGAGAAAAATATGGCGCAATGCCTGCAAAGTTAACCAACTCGGTGCTCATTCTGAGCACCCGAGCGACGAGGTGGCTGTAGAGGTGCCTATTGGCGCTTCGTGATCAGTGTTTCGTGGTCTTCGATCAGACGTTCGAGATCGGTGAACAATTGCGCCACCCGATTTATCGCGCGCCGGTCCGTTTCGGAAAGGTCGCGCCGTGCCAGCGTCTCACCACCGGACGACACCAGCCGGTAGGAACCGTCCGCATTGCGTTGGATCCAACCGAGCTGGGCCAGGCTGGCCAGTTTGCGCCGCACGGTCTGGCGCGGAATGCCGGTCAGATCGGAAATCCGGGACGCGTTGCTGCTTTCGTTTTCGGGCGCAATAAATTGTAAACCATAACCATTCTCTGCAGCAGTTCGTATGGCATGGAGCCGCGTCTGGCCAATGACGGCGAGCACCAGCATCGCCTGGAAGTCGCCCTTGAAGGCTCGACCGACATCGATCAGATGGTCGAGCAGAAACTCGACGAAAATGTATTGGTAATCCAGGTAACGCGCCTCGAAGGCAGCTGCGTTTCTTTCGGTCTGATCGGATCGCCTACGGCGCCGCGACCCTCGCACATTCATTATCGTCAAATCAAATCTCCCGCAAAAATGCGTAACGTATCAATCGTTGCTGCGGGCCGTTAAAAAATGAACACGGACGCTCGTACCCTGCACCATGACGGCCAGCTTTGTCCTTGATCCATATTGCCGGTCCATTAATTGCGGCTGTCAAGAAAAGAGAATGATGTAGCTGAATTCGCTTCGCACAGCCCGGTTCGTCATCTGGATCCTGGTACTGGCAGGAAGGGCCGTCTATGTCGGTTTCGTGGAGTTCGATGCTTTCTTGCGCGTCCGCTCCCCTCACGGCCGGGGAAACCTTGCGGAAAACTCCAGCTTCAAACGATTCAGTTCTCAGGGAGCCGAGCAGAAGGGCGGCTTGGGAGACGGTCGCAAGCTCTGGTCCGGTTCTGTTGGAAGAACCGGATTGCCCCTGGCCTCATTGCGACTCCCCGCCAAGCACCATCAGGGGGGCGATCATGACTGCCGAAGCTTCTTCGGCAATCAGGACAGCCCCTGAAAGCAAACCTACCTGTCCCGACGCAGCATTTTCGATGTCGCGCCGTATGGCTTCGGTGCGGCGCAGGAAGGCGAGCATTGTGGGTGAAGTCGCAGCCGCGAGGTGTCGAGATGCAGCATCTCTTGCCTCCGAAAGATCGATTATCGTGACATCAAGGCCAGCCACCTCTTCGATCGTGGCAATAGTCCCCAGCCTGTTTTCGTGACCAGTCAAACGTGCGGACAGCCTTAGCGCTGGATCTCGACGCGACACGAAGATGACAAACGGATCGGGAAGGCGTCCGATGTCCTCGGCCTGTGCTCGGAAGAGTGCCGGGTCAATATCCGGAGAAAAAAGAACGACACCGCCGATCGTGGACAGAGTTGCTGTATTGCGCCTGAGTGCCATCTGGCGCAAGACCTCCATTGTGAGCTGTGAACCCATGGAATGAGCCACAAGCATGATGTCTCTGGCGCCAGCGCGACGTAGATCATCAAGCATCTGTTCCAGTCCCCCGCGGGCGAGCAGGGCGGCATCTCTGTCGGCGGCATAGCCGAGGGGTGCACCACGTGATGGCCAGGCATAGTGGAAAACCGGCCCATCCATGCCGTAATCAGCCGCCATCTGTGCCGTCCGGAATACGCTATCGCCCATGGTATTGTTAAACCCGTGGATCGTAACGATAATCTCCTCACGGCCTCGCCCGTTGCCAAGCATCTGACGCGCGGCCGCCCGGAATGCATCACGGTCTGAGTACGCTTTGATTTTACCTGTAAGGAAATCTGTCCTTGGGTCCGGTTTCCCGCGCGACAGACTCACTATTCCCGGTTCGCGATCTGGCGGCACGTTGACGTCGATGGCTGCGTAGTTAAGCGGCCCGGGTTGAGATGATGACCACAGCCCGTCTGCATCGCGTTGGCGTGTTGTGCCAACAAATATCGGCACATTGCGGCCGAGATCGGCCTCGTAGACGTCAGGCACAAGGTCGGCACGCGGACTGCATGCGGTTAGTCCCACGACCAATGAGAGCCATGCGCAGGCTCTCCGACCCCTCTTCCAGTCCATGTCCAGAAAGCCCGATTGATGGAGATAATCACTCCATAGGAATAAAGAGGCGCAGAACTTATGATGTCAACATGCCGGAAGGCATTGTCAAAGGGGGGCGGTCGGCCTTCATGTGCTGCTCCCGACAGGGTCATCGGGTCGGCGCAAGGTCCAAGACTCCGTAATTTTGGAATATTCGCGGTAACCGAGCCGAGCGACTGGCGTGGCTGCACTGGTGTCGAAAATGCCGTCTTGCAGGAACTCATCCTTGATATGTGTGCGCACCACCTCGCCGATGACAACATAGCGATCCAAAAGCACCCCATGTCGATCCTTTATTTGAAACGCATCTATGGTGACGCATTCCATGGCCGCGGGACTGGCGGCGACAAAGGGCGCCCGTATGACAACAGGCTCGCCCTTTTCAAGACCTGCAAGATCGAACTCACTGATGCCATCCGGCACGTTTTCCGATGATATATTCATCGCATCGACAAGATCTGCAGTGACAAGCGAGAAGGTGAATTCGCCTGTATCGCGTGCATTGATGTAGGAGTGTTTTGCGCCCTCGCTTGCAAACATCACCATGTCCGGCCCGGAGCCGACACCATTGAAGAACGAATAGGGCGCGAGATTCGCGACACCATCGGCATTCAGGGTTCCAATCCAACCGATGGGTCTGGGGGCGATGATCGCCTTGAACGGATTGAATGGGAGCATGTCCGAGCGATCGCTTCCATAATGCATGACAAGACTGTCCTTTTTGACTGAAGCGATATGAATGCGCTTCGCTGGCGCGGGTTTGTGATCGGCCTGAGGTTGGAAGGCCGGGCCGATCTGATATTACCGTCGAACACGGCTTAGAAAGCGGAGTGCGGGCTTTCTGAGCGGCATCACGATCAACAGAAATGCCAGTCCAAGCATCACCGCGCTTGCCGGGCGTTCGAGAAAGACCGATGGATCGCCGCGCGCGATGACAAGCGACCGGCGCAGGTTTTCTTCCATCATCGGACCCAAGATGAAGCCAAGCAGAACCGGCGCCGGATGAAACCCGCGGCGGACCAGCACATATCCAAGCACTCCGAAAACAAGTGTCACGAAGACATCAAAAATGTTGTTCGAGACACTGTAGGATCCAAGGCAGATGAAAAAGATCACGACAGGGTGCAGAATGCGGGACGGCACCGTGATGATCCTGACAAGCAGGCCGATCAGGGGCAGATTCAGGAACAGCAGGATAAGATTACCGATCCAGAAGCTGACCAGCAGACCCCAGAACATCGCCGGTTCGTTCGCGATGAACTGTGGGCCGGGAATGACGCCGTGCATGATCATGGCGCCGAGCAGGATCGCCATAACAACGTCGCCCGGGATCCCGAGGCTCAATGTCGGGATGAAGGCCGCTTGAACGGCGGCATTGTTGGCAGCTTCGGGCGCCGCCACTCCTTCGGGTGCGCCTTTTCCAAAGCGACCGGGGTCGCGGCTTGCCTTCTTTTCCGCGGCGTAGGCCATGAAGGAAGCCACCGTCGGTCCCGCACCGGGCAGAGCGCCGATCATCGAGCCGATGGACGTTCCGCGCAGAATGGGCAGCCAAAGGCGAGACAGATCCTCCCGATTTGGCAACATCGATGCGAGCGACAGGTCCTGGATCATCGTTTTGGACGCGTGCGTGGAGGGTCCGGCCATTTTCCTTACAATCTCGGCGACACCGAACAGACCCATCGCGACCGAAATCAGGCTGATCCCATCCGTCAATTCGAGAAAGCCGAAAGTATAGCGCATGGCCCCGGAATTGATGTCCATGCCGACAATTCCGAGGATGAGGCCAAACACCACCATCACCAGCGACTTGAGCGGCGATCCGCCCCCGATCGTGCAGGCCGCGACAAGTCCGAGCACCATTACGGCGAAGTATTCCGTGGAGTTGAACCGCAGGGCGATTTCAGCGATCGCCGGGGCGAATGCCATCACCACGATGATGGACAAGGTGCTGCCGCAAAAGGAGGCGATAGCGTTGATGAACAGAGCAAAGCCCGCCCTGCCGGATTGGGCTAACGGGTATCCATCAAGCGCAGTCACGGCTGTCGACGCCGTGCCGGGCAAGTTCAGAAGAATGGAGGAGATGGACCCTCCGTATTGCGCACCGTAGAAAATACCGGCCAGCATTATCAGAGCGACGGTCGGATCGAGACCAAAGGTCAGCGGCAGCGCAACCGAGATGGTCACCATCGGTCCAATGCCCGGAAGCGCGCCCACAAACGTTCCTATGCAGCACCCCAGAAAACAGTAAAACAGGGCCTCCGCCGTAAAGGCTGTTTGAAAACCGAGCGCGATATTCGAGAAAAGATCCATTGGCTACATCATCGTCCAGATTTCAGGTGCCAAGGGTTGCAGCGGAAGCCTGAGCACCACCACGAACAGCAGATATCCTACGGCCCAAAGCCCCGCGATCAGTCCTATGACCGTTGGCAGACTTACGCGTTCCGGTTCCGCAGCCACGACCAGCAGAACCATGGCCGCCGTTGCAGGAAAGAGCCCCAGAGTTTCCAGCAGACCGGCGAATGCAGCGAGAGCAAGCGAGATAAATATCAGACCCCGCGGATTGCGCGTATCATCCCGGTTTTCGTCCTGGCGTTCAAAAAGCAGGCCGACCCCCAAAATCGCCATGATCGCCCCAAGCCCGAGCGGAAAAAATCCGGGACCGATGCGGCGCATCGTGCCGATCGAAAGTTCAAGGCCGCCATAGATGACGAAAAACCCAAACCCTATGATCGTCAGGCAAAAGAGATCATGGGCGAAATTCCGATGACGCAACATGCTGCAAGCCTTCCGTGGCGGATCAGTGCAAGAAGCCGGATGCGACGCCTGATAAGCGTCACATCCGGCAACGGTGTCAAACTGGATATCAGTTCGCTTGCGCGTTGGCGGCGTTGGCTATGTCACCCCATTTATTCACTTCCGACGAAATGAAGCCTTCCAACTCCGCGAAAGGAATCTCGCCCTTCGAGATGCCGCTTTTGACGAAATGCTCGCTCACCGCATCGGACGCGAGCGCGTTCGTCACGGCCATGTTGAGTTTTTCCGTAACATCTGCGGGCATGTCCGCGGGACCATGCATCAACCACCATGCAATAAGATCGAACCCTTCGTAGCTGTCATTGATCGGCGGCACTTCGGGGGCCACTTCGGACCCCGCGGCTCCACTGACGCCAAGCGCCCGGAGTTTTCCTGCATCCACGTTTTGCTTGGCGGAGACTGGATGATTGAACATGAAATCCACCTCGCCCGACATGACGGCGGCCAGGCCGACGGCACCCGAGCCGAAGGGGACGTGGATCATGTTGGTGTCGCTTAGGGTTTTCAATAATTCGCCGGCAAGGTGGGTCGAGGTGCCGTTGCCGGTCGAGGCGAAAGTCACGCCGTCTTCTGATCTGGCGGCCTCGACCAGATCATTGAGCGTCTGGAAACTGGACTCTGCACTGACCACCAGAAGGGTTGGCGTGTAGCCTACAAACGCAATCGGCGTCACGTCACTTTCGGGGTCGTATGGCAGTTCAGGGAAAATCGACTTGTTGATTGCCAATGTGCCAACGGTGCCCATGGCGATGGTGTAGCCGTCCGCGTCGGAGGACACCACGTCCTGCGTTCCGACGCTGCCGCCGGCGCCGGCGCGGTTCTCGACGACGACGGTCTGGCCAAGGTCCTCGGACATGCGCTCGGCGATGAGCCGGCTTACGGTGTCCGTGGATGTCCCGGCGGCAAATGGGACGATCATGGTTATGGGCTTGTCGGGAAACGACTGCGCCGAAACGCTTCCCGCCAAGCCAAGCATGGCGGCAACCGAAACCGCCATCATGTTGCGAATAGTTGTCATTGTAGTTCCTCCCTCGCGCTTTTTTCTGCGCGCTCCGCAATCGGCGCACGGTGCGTGCACCTTGTTTCGTCCTGCAGTGCGACAGGTCGTCACTGCTGCAGGTGGAATTCTACGAGCGCCCGTTCGTGAGTCAATTAAAATCGATATTTTTGAAAATGTATTGAGAAAGTAATTTTTATCGATAATAGTCCCGACAAGCTGATGATTGCTTTTGATCGAAGACATGCAAGCGAGGGAAGATGCGCTACGCAAGGTATGAAACAGATGGACGCGTTCGGCTGGGCGCTATTGTCGGTGCGGATGTCGTTGATATCGCGAGCCTTTCTTCAAAAGCCCCGGAAACGATGCTGGACCTCATCGGCGCGGAGCCTGCCGTGCATGAGGCGCTGGGCAAGCGTTTGTCGGACCCGGGCGTCGAGCGCGTCTCTCTGGAAGATTGCCGGCTGCTTTCGCCGCTTCCCAATCCTGGCAAGATCATCTGTCTTGGTCTGAACTATGCGGATCACGCCAAGGAAGGCGGGCATGCCGTCCCGGATTACCCTGCATTGTTCCTGCGCGCGCCGAGCTCGATGATCGGGCCGAAAGATCCGATGATCTTGCCGGAATGTTCCGAGCAATTGGATTATGAAGCGGAGCTGGTCATCGTCGTTGGCCGCCGTTGCCGACATGTGGCCGCCGCTGATGCAGGTTCGGTGATTTTTGGCTACACGGCGTTCAACGATGGCAGCATCCGAGAGTATCAGCGGCTGACCGCACAGTGGACAGCGGGCAAGAATTTTGACGGCACCGGCGCGCTTGGCCCCTGCATCGTCACGGCGGACGAGTTGCCACAGGAAGCGAGCGGTTTGCGGATACAGACGCGGCTCAACGGCAAGATCATGCAGGATTCGAATACCGATCAAATGATCTTCAGCGCATTCCGGACCATCGAGATCCTGTCGCAGATCATGACCTTGGAACCTGGCGATCTGATCGCCATGGGGACACCAAGCGGCGTCGGCCATGCGCGTCGCCCTCAGGTTTGGATGCGCGATGGCGACACCGTTGAGGTAGAGATTGAAGGGATCGGAACGATCAGCAATCCTGTTATGGCAGAACGGCTCAGTGCATAAGGACGTCCAGCTGCGCTGACACGCAGCCGGGCCAAAACGAAAATCGAGGGTGACATGCGATTGGATCAAAAGGTTTCGGAAAATCCCCGTGCGTTCCGCTCACGTACCAGCGAGACGCATATGCGCATCCGGGATGCCGTCATCAGCGGCAAACTGAAGCCGGGGACGAAACTCAAGATCGAACATCTCTCCCGGGAGATCGGGGTTGGGGCGACGCCTATTCGTGAAGCGTTGAGTTCCTTGGTATCCGATGGCCTTGTCGTGCGCGAGGATCAGCGCGGGTTCCGTGTGGCCGGCATCAGTGGACGCGAGTTTGACGAGCTGCTTCATGTGCGATCCTTTGTCGAAGAACGCGCATTGCGCCTTTCCATCGAACGCGGTGGCCCTGAATGGGAAGAGGGTATCGTCGTTGCCCTGTACAGACTGCAGTCCATCGCGCCTTCGGAGACCTACGATCCGGCATGGGAGGCATATCACCGCGAGTTTCACCTTGCGCTCAATGCGGGGTCCGGCTCAGAGACATTGCTTCGTTTGTGCAGTCAGTTCTTTGATGAAAACAGTCGCTACCGACACCTTTCGCGATATGGCGGCACCGCCCCGCGAAGTGTAACCGACGAGCATGAAGGCATCGCAGAGGCGGCGCTGGCTCGGGATGCGGATCTGGCCGTCGAAAAGCTGATGACCCACTACAATCGCACCGGCAAGCTGTTGCGTCAGGCGTTGCAGGATGCCGACGAGGCGGCCGACTGATGCCAAAGCGAGTGACCCTCACCTTTGATAACGGGCCATGGCCGGGCGCGACCGAGAAGGTTCTGACCTTTCTGGCCGAGCGAAAGTTTTTTGCGACATTCTTTATGGTGGGCGCGCGTCTTGACGATCCAAACGCGCGAGCCCTTGCCGAACGGGCCATGTCCGAGGGGCATTGGATCGGCAACCATACCCTTACGCATGGTGCCCCGCTTGGTGGCGAGGATGGCGCAAGGCGATTTGCCGATGAGATTGGCCTGGCACAGCAGAAGCTTGGAACGCTGGCGCATCCGCGCAAATTTTTCCGGCCGAATGGGGGAGGTGCTTTGGGAACGCATCTCTTGTGTCCCGAGGCGGTCGAATATCTTGCACAGAATGGCTTTACCGTCGTCACCTGGACGTCGGCGCCCGGAGACTGGCAGCCGCCGCACAGGCACTGGATAGAGCCTGCACTTGCCGATCTTGCGCGTGACGACTGGACGGTTCTTGTACTGCACGACCGGTTCATCGCCCCTCAGATCGACGTCCTGGCAAGGTTCTGTGATGAGGCGCAGTCCATGGGCGTGGAGTTCGTTCAGGATTTCCCCAAAAGCTGCCTGCCGATCGAGAACGGGATCGTGCGTGAGGCGACAGAAAAAATCAGCACCTTCGCGTGAAACGACACTGCGACCTGAGCCAATTTTGAAGCAATAGGATGGCCTTCATGTACGACAAACTCTTCCCGACGAGCCTTGTTGGCAGCTACCCGCAGCCGGACTGGCTGATCGATCGCGCGAAGCTGCGCTCCAAGGGGCCGCCGCGTGTGCGCGACCTTTCGCTTTGGAAGGTGGCCGAGGCTGATCTGGCCGAGGCGCAAGATGCGGCAACGCGTCTGGCTGTTCTCGATCAGGAAGAGGTCGGGCTTGATATCATAACCGATGGCGAGGTGCGCCGCGAGAGTTACTCGAACCATTTCGCGACCTCACTGGATGGCCTCGACCTCGATAATCCGGGCACCAAGACGGGTCGTAGCGGACGCCCGATGGTGGTGCCGCGTGTCGTTGGTCCGATCCAGCGGCGCGAGCAGGTGATGGCCCGCGAGGCCGCTTTCCTGCGCCGCTGCACCCGACGCCTGACGAAAATGACCTTGCCCGGTCCATTCACGATGGCGATGCAGGCGTTAAATGAATACTACCCTGACGAGGAAGCGTTGGCGCTTGCCTATGCCGATGTCTTGCGGGACGAGATCGCAGATATCTTCGCAAGCGGGGTCGATATCGTTCAGCTTGATGAACCCTATATGCAGGCGGAGCCGGAATCTGCCCGCCTATTTGCCATCAAGGCCATCAACAAGGCGCTTGAAGGGGCGGCCGGGAGAACGGTGGTCCATATGTGTTTCGGCTATGCCTACATCATGGATCAGACGAAACCTCAGGGCTATTCCTTCCTTCGCGAGCTTGACGATTGCGCGGCTGACGAGCTTTCGATCGAAGTATCGCAGCCACGGCTGGACCTGTCCCTGATCGCCGGCATGAAGAAAGGGTTTCTGATCGGGGCGCTTGACCTTGGCAGAGACACCGCCGAGACGCCGGAAGAGGTGCGAGACACATTGGTTGCGGCAGCGTCCGTGATTCCTGCTGCGAATATCGTGGCGGCACCGGATTGCGGTATGAAGTACCTGACACAAGAGCTGTCACAGGCAAAACTGGCCGCGCTTGTGGAAGGCGCCGCCATGGCCCGCGCCATGTTCAATTGAGGTCCAGCGATCGAATGCCTTGGGCGTCGCTTGTTTGAGGCATAGCCGTAGATGTGGCCTGTTGTGATCTCCCACAGGTCTACCGGTTCGCGCTAAGCAAGCGACGCAGGAAAGCATAAACGTCACGAAAGCAAAGCCCCAAGTCGGAACCGCCACCGCACACCTCTATCGCAATCGAGAGACGCGCCGCGCGATCCGAAGGGGCCGCCGCGCCACCCACGCCAATCGGCATATCAAGCCAAAGGTACTCCGGTCCGAAACGGAGGAAAGTTCAGTGGCTGGTCCCTACCTCTGACCCACCGTTGCATTCTTGAAGAGCGCCTTATACTGGCGCGGCTGAGACCGCCAGTATTGCGGCGCGGCCTCGATCTCCGCCCCGAGTTGCGCTGCGGCGTGCCACGGCCAGCGGGGATCATAGAGCATACCTCGCGCAAGAGCGATGGCATCAGCCTCGCCTTTCTCCAGGATCGCTTCTGCATGGGCCGGGTCGGTGATGAGGCCCACGGCTATGGTCGGTAATCCCACGGCCTCTTTCACTTTCGCGGCGAAGGGGACCTGATAGCCGTCGGACAGCGGGATCTGCTGTTTAGGAGACACGCCTCCTGAAGAGACGTGAATTGCCGCGCAGCCGCGCTCCTTCATGCGGTGGGCCAGAGCAACTGTGTCCTCTATGTCCCAGCCACCCGGGACCCAGTCCGTTGCGGACACGCGAACCCAGACCGGGATATCCTCCGGGACGGCGGCCTTGACCGCATCAAAAATCTCCAACGGAAAGCGCATCCGGTTTTCAAGGCTTCCGCCATAGGCATCCGTGCGTTCGTTTGCGATCGGAGACAGGAACTGATGCAGCAGGTATCCATGCGCCATATGCACTTCGATACCGCGAAAACCGAGGGCCACTGCGCGGCGGGCAGACGCGGCGAAATCTTTCTGAACCTTCTCCAGACCCGCTTCGTCGAGCGCCACTGGCACGTCCTCTCCTGATGCATGCGGCAAGGCAGAGGGGGCGACCGTTTTCCAGCCACCGGGCTCATCCGGGCGGATCTGTGCGCCGCCCTGCCACGGCGTCTGGCTTGAGGCCTTACGCCCGGCATGGGCAAGCTGTATGACCATGGGCGAGATCGCGTGCTTTGTGACCGCGTCCATCACGCGTTTCAGCGCGGTTTCGTTCTCGTCGGAATACAGGCCCAAATCGCTTGGTGTGATCCGCCCTTCGGGTGAGACGGCCGTTGCCTCGATCACAAGCACTCCGGCGCCCGACAGGGCCAGGTTGCCCAGATGGATGATATGCCAATCCTGAGCATTCCCGTCGACGGCGGAGTATTGACACATCGGCGCAATGACGATCCGGTTCTCAAGCTTCATCGGCCCAAGCATCCACGGCGAGAAGAGTTTGCTCATTCGATCTATTCCTTGTCAGTCAGGGTCAGACAGCGGCCGTCACTTAAACTGCATTTCTCTGGATTGTCACGAGGTGTGACCCGTTGCCGACACGCGCGCCATTAACCTGTTGCACGATCCACCTCAGCTCAGCCGTCAATCCACCAATGTGATCGGTCGATCGGCTTCAAATTCGCGACAGTGTCCAGGTCGGATATATCCGCGCCCGGTTGCAATAGGTGCTGGTGTCATGACCTGAAAACAGCCCGTCCATCTCCACAAGAACGGTTTTCCATCCGCGGGCCGCCGCACCCAGAATGTCGGTATGCAGGGTGTCGCCACACATCACGATACGATCCGGTGCAATTCCGGGCAGAGAGGCTTCGATCATGTCATAGACTTGAGAATAGGGCTTCCCGAAGAACCGGATGTCGTCGAAGCCCTGATCCGCAAGCAGGTGCCCGAAATAGCCGGGTTCGAGGGAAAAACCATGTTCACGCGGTGCAACAAGGTCGGCATTCGCGATGATGAGTGGCCTTGGGGTCTTGCGCAGCGATGCTTCCAGGGTTTCCTGTCTGCCCACCGACCATGCTTCGGTTGACAGGAACAGAAACCCGTCCACCAGATCATAGCAGGCAGGCTCATCCACCAAGCGGCGGGTCGGCACGGGGATGTCCGACAGATCATCCTGTGGCGCGGCGATGCAGCCCCATAGCCCGGTCTCGAGCCCTGCCAAAGCGGCATCGCGGCTCGTGACGATCTCGTCGCTTCGCACATGCATCGCCAGTTTCTGGAATTTGGTCAGCGCCCCTTCGTGATTGTAGCTTGCCGCATTGGACAGAATGCGAATCTGGTGCCCGGACTTTCGCAGATCGGCCAGACGGTCCGACGCGCCCGGAATGGCGCTTTCCCCGATATTGAGCACCCCATAGGCATCGAAAATGAAGGCGTCCGCCTGGTCGGCGATGTCACGCAAGGAGGTGATCGCCGTCGTTCCCGGGGAAAACTCGGCAGACGGCAGGCGGTGTCGAACGGCTTCGTAGCGATCGAATATGGTGGCGACATTATCCATATGAGTGGCGCATCCCCTTCAAGCGTCGAAAGATCGCGACGCGACGTTTGCAGGTGCCTGCCCTGACCTTTTCAAACTTACAACGCCTTCCGGAAAATAAAAGTGAAAACCACAAAGCTACATTTAATATTGTTGTTACATCCATAATGTATCTCACGACTCGCAGGGGTCAGTGCAATAAAATAGGGCATTTTGGATTTATGGCGTGTCTGGGCAGCAGTGGGTCAATCCAAAAAAATGTTGCTTTGTCGTTTTTATTCGCCAACAATCAATCAAAACGGGGGGAGTCGGTCATGGCGTCGAAGAAAATCCGGCGACGCGATTTGATACAGCAGGTCGTGCAAGAGCAGGGCGGCATGAGCGTTGGTGCGCTGGCCGAGATGTTCGGCGTGTCCATGCAGACGATCCGGCGTGACCTTGATACGCTCTGCGACGGGCAGGCCCTGCAGCGCTCGCATGGGCGCATCGAGCTGGCAGAGGGTCGGGGGAATACCCCTTTCGATCAGCGCGCGGGCACCAATCTTGTCGGCAAGCGCGCCATCGCCAGCAGTGCCGCTGCGCTGATCCCTGATGGCTCCACCATCTTTATCTCGATCGGCTCAACGGCCCTCAGCGTCGCGCGTGCGCTGCACCGCAAGAAGGAACTGGCGGTCATCACCAACAACCTGAGCGTGGCGATGGCGCTCAGCGAAGAGATATCAAACCGCATCATTGTGCCTGGTGGTGAAATCCGTCTTCCTGACCGTGATTTCGTCGGAGAGGAGGTCGTGGAGTTCTTCAGCCGCTATCGGGCCGAGTTCGCGATTTTCGGCACCGCGGGCATCGACCTTGATGGCAGGCTTCTGGAGTTTCACCAGGCCGAGGTCCGCGCCACCTATCAGATGTGGCGCAACGCGCAAAAATCCATCCTCGTGATTGACCGCAGCAAGTTCGGACGGCTTGCCCCATCCGTCGGCGGCAGTCTTTCGGAGTTGGACACCATCATCTGTGACCGCCCGCCGTCTGACCAGTTTCACCATCTGATCGAGCCTCTGGGCGAGCGGATCGTATTTGCAGAGGAGGCCGAATGATGGAAGACGCATTCGTTCAACTGGATGGCGTGGCCAAGCGCTGGAACGGCCAGCTTGGTGTCGAGGACATTTCCCTTTCCATTCCGCGCGGGTCTTTCGTTGCGCTTCTCGGGCCGTCAGGCTGTGGCAAGTCCACGACCCTTCGGTTGCTGTCGGGGTTGGAGCTCGCGGATGAGGGGCGGATCATCATCGACGGGAAGGACGTGACCACGGCCGCGCCCTCCGAGCGTAACCTGTCCATGGTGTTCCAGTCCTATGCGCTTTTCCCGCATCTCAGTGTCGCCGAAAACGTGATCTTCGGCCTCAAGGTCCGCAAGGTCGCAGCGGCGGAACGGCGCGAAAAGCTCCGTCGCGCGCTCGAGATTACCGGCTTGCTCGGCTATGAGGCGCGCAAGCCCGGCGAGCTGTCGGGTGGCCAGCGTCAGCGCGTCGCACTGGCCCGCGCGATCGTGGCGAACCAGCCGCTCTGCCTGATGGATGAGCCGCTGTCGAACCTCGATGCAAAGCTGCGCGCCTCGGTGCGCAAGGACATCAAGAAACTGCAGGTCGATCTGGGGATCACCGTGATCTACGTCACCCACGATCAGACCGAGGCCATGAGCATGGCCGATATCGTGGTCCTGATGAAGGACGGACGCATTCAGCAAGTCGGCGCACCGGAGAGCTTGTATTACCGCTCCGCCAACACCTTTGTCGCCGAATTCGTCGGGTCCCCGCCAATGGCGCTTGTCGAAGGCTCGGCTCTGCCCGGCTTTGAAGGCGCCGCCAAAATCGGCCTGCGCGCTGAAAGTCTGCGCCTGGCCAAGGCGGGCCAGGGCCGGCTGAAATGCCTCGTTTCAGAATGCGAGTTCCTCGGATCCGAGACATTCGTGGGGCTGACGCATCCCGCGGCCAAGGGACTGACCATTTCGATGCCGGGGCTGCAGACCATTCCAACTGGAGAGGAGCTGGAAATAGATTTTGCCGACGAGGATCTGCATTTCTTCGACGCAGACGGAAATCGAACAAACCACCTAAAACGCGTGTCGGCCTGACGGCCGGCGCACCCGCACGTGTTCAATCCAAGGGAGACCATCATGAACACTATCAGGAAGATCGGACTGTCCACTGCCATGGCAACCATGATTGCCGCTCCGGTTGCTGCCGAAACCGAACTGACGATGTATTACCCCATCGCCGTCGGCGGCGCGCTGACCGAAGTCGTCGATGGCATCGTCGCCAAATTCGAAGAGGCAAACCCCGATATCAAGGTCAACGCGATCTATTCGGGCAATTACGACGACACCCGCGTGCGCGCCCTTTCGGCCATCGCCTCGGGCGAGCCTGCGCAATTGGCGGTCATGTTCTCGATCGACGCCTATGATCTGATCGAACAGGAAACGATTGTCGCCTTCGAGGACATCGAAGGTGTCGATACGGCATGGCTCGACAGCTTCTACCCCGCCTTGATGGCCAATAGCCGGATCGAAGGCAAAACATGGGGTATCCCGTTCCAGCGTTCGACGATCGTCGCCTACTACAACAAGGACATGTTCCGCGAGGCAGGCCTTGACCCCGAAGCCCCGCCCGCAAGCTGGGATGAACTGGTCAGCATGGGCAAGGCACTGACCAAGGGTGACACATATGGCCTGATGATCCCGTCCACGGGCTACCCCTATTGGATGTTCCAGGCCCTTGCCATTCAGAACGGCAAGGAGCTGATGTCCGGGGATGGCCTTGAAACCTATTTCGACGATCCTGCCGTTGTCGAGACGCTGGAGTTCTGGAAGTCCCTGTCGACCGAACATGGCATCATGCCGACCGGTACGGTCGAGTGGGGCACCCTGCGTCAGGCTTTCCTCGAAGGTCAGACTGCCATGATGTGGCACTCCACGGGCAACCTGACCGCAGTCAAGAACGGCGCAAGCTTTGATTTCGGCGTGGCCGAACTTCCGGCAAATGTGCGTCCCGGATCGCCGACCGGCGGTGGAAACTTCTACGTCTTCCAGGACACGACAGACGAAGAACGCGCCGCCGCCCTCAAACTGATCGAGTTCATGACCGCGCCCGAGCAGGCCGCGGAATGGTCGATCGCGACGGGCTATATGGGCGTGTCGCCCGCGGCTTACGAAACGGAAGCCCTCAAAGCCTATACGGTGGAATTCCCGCCCGCTCTGGTCGCGCGCAATCAGCTTGAAAACGCCGTTGCCGAATTCTCGACCTTCGAGACGGCGCGGGTCCGCGATGGGCTGAACAATGCAATCCAGGCGGCGCTGACGGATGCCAAGTCGCCAGCTGACGCCCTGGCCGAAGCGCAGGCCGCCGCCGAGCGTCTTCTCAAGGACTACCGTTAATCTTCATCGGGCGCCAGGTTACGGCCTGGCGCCCGTTCCCGTCAGGGCGAAAGGCCGGGTTGCATGGCTAAGCACGTGAATATCGAACGCCGCAGACAGGCCATTTACGGCTGGCTGTTGCTGTCGCCCGCCATGATCCTTCTCACGGCTTTCGCCTTCTATCCGTCCCTTGCCACCCTCTGGACAAGCGTGTTCAGCCGTGGAACGCGCCGCCGCCCAAGCGAATTCGTCGGAACCGAGAATTACACCGACCTTTTTGCCGACCCGACATTCTGGAAGGTGGTCACGAACAATCTCATCTACGCCGGTGCGACGATCCCGCTGTCCATCGCCATCGCGCTTGGCATGGCGCTGTGGGCCAATTCCAAGATCCCGGCGCGCAGTTTCGTGCGAACCGCCTATTTCACGCCGACGGTTCTGCCGATGATCGCCGCGGCGAACCTTTGGCTGTTTTTCTACACGCCGGGGCTTGGCGTTCTGGATCAGATCGGGTCCTTGTTCGGTCTGCCGACGGTCAATTGGCTGGGCCAGCCCGAAACGGCGCTTTGGGCCGTGATCATCGTGACGATCTGGAAAGAAGCCGGCTTTTTCATGATCTTCTATCTCGCGGCCCTGCAGACCATTCCCGAAGACCTCAAGGAAGCCGCCGATATCGAAGGCGCCAGCCGATTTACCTATACGCGCAGGATCGTGCTGCCGCTGTTGATGCCGACAACCTTGTTCATCATGGTGAATGCGTTGATCAATTCCGTGAAGCTGATCGACCATCTGTTCATCCTGACCAAGGGTGGCCCGAACGATGCGTCCAAGCTGATCCTCTATTATATCTGGGAGATGGCCTTTGCCTTCTTCGATGCGCCTCAGGCCGCGGCCATGACGATCATGGTCCTGGTGGTGCTCGGCGTCGTCGCAGGTATCAAATTCACCATTCTCGACAAACGGACACATTACCAATGAGCGGCCTGTCACGACATATCGAGAGTTTTGGCGCCCTGTTGCTGGCCGTGATCTGGATTTCGCCCCTGGTGTTCGCATTCTGGGCGGCGTTTCACACCACGTCGGACGCGGTGAATTTCAACCTTGCGGCGCCCTGGACGCTCGACAATTTCCGGACGGCATGGGACGGGGCGCCGTGGCTGCGGTATTTCCTCAATACCTTCTTGTTGGTGACCGTCATCCTGATCGGGCAGTTCTTCGTCACGACCCTTGCCGGTTTCGCCTTCGCGCAGGTGCGCTTCCCGGGCCGGGATATCGTGTTCATTCTCGTGCTCATGCAACTGTTCATTCTGCCCGAGGTTCTGATCGTCGAGAATTACGTCATGGTCTCGCGGCTTGGCATGTTCGATACGATCCTGGGCGTCGGCATGCCCTACATGGCGTCCGCCTTCGGTATCTTCCTGATGCGGCAGGCCTTCAAGGGCGTCCCGATCGAGCTGCACGAGGCTGCCCGTGTCGAAGGCTGCGGCTGGTTCGGTATCCTGTGGCGGGTCTATGTGCCCTTGGCGCGACCCACCTACCTCGCCTATGCCCTTGTGTCCGTGTCGACCCATTGGAACAATTTCCTCTGGCCGCTGATCGTGACCAACTCGCCCGATACACGGCCGCTGACCGTCGGTCTGTCGATCTTCGCAGCACCCGAGAACGGCGTGGATATCAGCGTGATCTCGGCGGCAACGATCATGTCTGTAGCCCCCCTTCTGATCGCGTTCCTCGTCTTCCAGCGGCAATTCGTACAGGCGTTCCTGCGCGCGGGGATCAAATAGCGATGGCGCGTCTCCTGCAAATATCGGACCTGCATATCGTCGCCCCCGGTGCTCTGGCGTCCGGGCGGCTTGACACACCGGGTCTGCTGCGCCGTGCGATCGATACGATCAGCGCTCGGCTCGACGCCATGGGCCCGATCGAGGCGGTGCTGGTGACCGGTGACATCAGCGATGACGGCAGTTCCGCAAGCTACGATCTGGCGCGCTCCGAGCTGGACAGGCTGGGCCTTCCGCTGCTTGTCGTGCCCGGCAACCATGATTGCAGGGAAACCTTGCGCCGTGCCTTTGGCGACTTGCCGACGATGCCGCCCACCGGCCTGATCGACTGGCGTGTCGACATGGACGGTACCACGGTCATCGGTCTCGATACGCTGGTCGAAGGGCAGGGCGGCGGACGGCTGCGCCCCGAAAGTTTTTCGGTGCTGGCCAACGCGCTCGATGCATCGGATGACGGCCCTGTTCTGGTGGCGCTGCATCATCCGCCCTTGCGCACAGGCATTCGCTTCATGGATGCGATCGGGCTGGAAAATTCCGATGAGCTTGCGGCGGTCCTTGAACGGCGCACCGCGCCGGTGCGGATCGTGGCCGGCCATGTGCATGGCGTCCATCACGGCGCGCTTGGTCCGCACACGGTCGTCACCGCGCCATCGACCTGCAGCGCCTTCGCGCTCGACCGCCGCGAGGACGCCCCCATCGGCTTCATGACGGGGCCCACAGGCTGTGCGGTGATCGACATCGGCCCTGACTGGGTCTGGACCGCAGTGCCGCTTGATCATGGCACCGGCCCGTTCAAGTTCTGAGACGATCCGAAAACAAGGCACACGAGGCCAGAACCCGGAGACATAATGGCGAGTACACCCGTCCTGTTCATCATCAACATGGCCGCCGCTGCGGCGCTTTTGATATGGGCGGTGCGCCTTGTCCGAACCGGGTTCGAACGTGCCTTCGGCGGGCAATTGCGTCTCTGGCTGCGCCGATCCACGTCCAACCGGTTTGCCGCCGCGATGTCAGGGGCGTCGACCGCCGTGCTGATGCAAAGTTCCACGGCTGTCGCGGTTCTCATGGCCGGCTTCGTGTCCACCGGCGCCATGGGAAGCGTCGCGGGTCTGTCGATCATGCTTGGCGCGGATCTTGGCTCGTCGCTCGTGGCGCTGATGCTCAATTCCCGGATCGCGATCGTGACACCGCTTCTGCTGCTGGCCGGGGTGATGATTTTCCTGCGCAGCTCGGCGCGCCGCATCCGCCAGATCGGCCGTATTCTGATCGGGCTGTCGCTGATCTTCCTGTCGCTCGAGCTGATCCGTGATGCCAGCTTGCCGCTGACCGATCTCGCAGGCGCCGAGACCCTGATGCTCTATCTTGCCAAAGATGTGACGGTCGCATTCCTGCTTGCGGCCCTGTTCGCCTGGCTTGTGCATTCAAGCGTCGCGGCGGTGCTTCTTTTCGCCACTTTGGCCACGCAAGGGCTTTTGCCGCTCGAGGCGGCTCTGGCCATGGTGCTCGGCGCCAATCTGGGGGGATCGGTGGTTGCATTCGTGCTCACTCTGAAGGCCAACAGCGCCGTCCGAAGGGTGGTTTGGTGCAATCTGTTTCTGCGCGGTGGCGGTGCCGCGGCGGCTTTGGCCCTGCTGGTCAAATTCGACGCGGCAACCGGACTGCAGGGCGCGGATGCGGGTCAACTTTCCTTGTACCTTCATCTGCTCTTCAATCTGGCGCTGCTCCTGATCAGCCTTCCGTTTGTCGGTCCGCTGATGCGGGTCGCGACAACACTCGTGCGCGAGCCCGCCCAAAACCCGTCGCCCGGCGAATGGCGTTCAGCCCTTGATATGTCGGTATTGAACCAGCCGGTGCGGGCTTTCGGCTGCGCCCAACGCGAACTTGTCGAGATGGGCCACCGATGCGAGATCATGCTGCGTGACGCCCTGCGGCTCTTCGAGACCTATGATGAGACGACCGCCAAGGGATACCGCGCCGAATTTCAGAATGTCAGCCGCATGTCGCTTGATATCCGAACCTATCTGTCACGTGTTCGCAGCAAGGATGATGTCACCGGAAACCGTGCCTTCGACCTTTCGACGATCGCGGTCAATCTCGAGGCCGGCGCGGATGTCGTTGCGCGTAAGATGGTCGAACTTGCGCGGTCCAAAGACATCGAGGATCTGCAATTTTCAGCGGATGGATGGCGCGAACTGACCGATTTTCATGACGTGGTGCTGCGCAATGCGCAGCATGCGATTTCCGTGCTGATGTCCGAGGATGTCGGTCTGGCCCGAGAGCTCGTCGAGCAGAAAGAACGGGTGCGCGATCTCGAGCAACGACTCCAGCGCGCTCATCTGCAACGGCTCCGCGAAGGCCTGACCGAGACCTTTGAGACCAGTGCCATTCACCTCGATCTGTTGCGCTCTCTGAAGATGCTCAACACCAGCTTTGCGATGGTCGCCTATCCCCTGCTCGAGGAACGCGGCGAACTTCTGGAAAGCCGTCTGGCGACATCGTGACCACCGGTTTTTGATCTCTTCACAACCTTGTGGGTGGCCGACAAGCCATGATGCCGAACCGCAGATTTGCACTATCATGCAGTGGATGAACCTGTTCAAACCAAAGAGGCTTACCCATGACCAAAGACAGGATTGGCCGCCGGACCCTCATGAAGACAGGGGCCGCGACACTGATGGCAACCGGCACCGGCCTGATGTCGCCCGTTTGGGCGCAGGGTCTTGCTCCAACGGAATCAATGCGCGGCGGATCGAACAATTACTTGCCCGGAGCGCCCATCGTCGAACGGATCGGTGGCGGGGGCTTCCTGATGTCCGGCACCGTGCACCGTGCGGGTGATGGCGCGCCGCTCGAGGGTATTCGTATCCAGATCTGGGCTCATACCACCGAAGGGTTCGAGCGTGACCCGCACAGTCATGGCGCAACGCTGACCAACGCGGACGGCGAATTTCAGCTCGAGATGCCGCAGATCGTGCCGGCATTCGGACAACCTCACGCGCATCTTGCCTATGACAGCGGCACGTTCGAGACGGTGTTTCTTCGCCCTGTGATGGCAAGCCCTCGCGATACCAGCCTCAGCGCACATTTCGTGCTGAAACCTGCCTGATCGTGACTGTCCTCAGGGCGCTTCTGGTCTGGAGCCTGCTTGCCGGCGTGATGGTCGTGCCCGTGATCGTCGCGACGGGCAGCGAATTTCTGCAATACCGAAGCGCCACGTATGTCGTGGCGGGCTTCGCCGGCGTGATCGCATTGTCGATTCTGCTTTTGCAGCCATTGTTGGCCTCCGGGCTTCTTCCCGGTCTGCCCATGTCCGTCGGGCGCAGGGTGCATCGCTGGACCGGCGTGGCGCTGTTGCTCGCCATCGCCGTGCATGTCGTGGGCCTTTGGATCACAAGCCCTCCGGACATGATCGACGCGCTGACATTCACGGCGCCGACGGCGTTCTCGGTGTTCGGTGTCATCGCGATGTGGGCCTTGATCGCGGCAGCGCTCTTGGCCGGGTTTCGCAAGAAACTGCGCCTGCGCCCACAGCTATGGCGCCTTGCCCATGTCACATGGGCTTCGGTTGTGGTCGTCGGCAGCGTGGCCCATGCGATCCTGATCGAGGGCACGATGGGGACCGTTTCCAAGATCCTGATATGCGCGGTGTTGATCGCCGCCATGGCGCTGACAGTGCATCGGTTGCAGCCCTGGATAGGGGTCTGGCGCAGGGGGGCGGCCAATCTGCGGCGTTGACCTTATAATAAGACTTTGCCGCCATCCATGTTTGCAAACCGCCGTTCCTTTTAAGGATCACCGGAGTGCAAAATCCGCACCCTGAAATAACCTGTCAAACATGTATGTAAACATACAAGATAAATCAGCATCAGTCGCTTGGGCTGTCCCGCATTCCTTCTCTTTTTAGGCCAAAAACACTTTCAAAAAGGGCCATATCTACCGCTCAAAATATCATCAGATCAAAAGTCGATGAATATATTGTTGGTATGGGATCGAAAAATATCTTGTCGGAATCCCGAGGCTCTGTAAGATTTGATCAGGGTTGAGGTGGCAGGCGCGCCCCGAAAGGCGCCGAATCCTGCCCCGGCCAGAATGGGAGAAGTGTCCTTGACGCAGTATCTTCGTCCTCAAACGCTGCCCGAGGCGCTGGCCGCCCTGCAGGCAAATCCCGAGCTCAGGATCGTTGCGGGCGGGACCGATATCTACCCTTCCCTGGCCGAAGACGTTCAGCATGCCAACCTGCTGGATATTACCGGACTGTCTGCGCTTCGCGACATCACCCGCCCCCAAGGCGGTCTGCGCATCGGCGCATTGGCCACCTGGTCGGATTTGCAGGCGGCGGATCTGGGCCCGGCCTTTTTGGCTTTGCAAGAGGCCGGTCGCGAAGTCGGCTCGCCGCAGATCCAGAATGCCGCGACGGTGGTCGGCAATCTGTGCAATGCCTCACCTGCCGCGGATGGCACCGTGGCGCTCATGGCTCTGGGGGCCGAGGTCGAAATCGCAGGTCCCGAAGGTCAAAGGCGCCTGCGGCTCGAGGCTTTCGTGACCGGAGTGCGCCGCGTTGACCTCAACAAGGGTGAGATCGTCACGGCCCTGCATCTGCCCGCATTGCCCGGGCGCTCCGCTTTCGTGAAGCTCGGCACGCGCAAATACCTCGTCATCTCGATCGCAATGGTCGCCGCCTATGTGCAGCTCGACGCGTCCAGCCGTATCGCCCGCGCAGCGATCGCGGTCGGCTCCTGTGCGCCGGTGGCGCAACGGCTGCGGGCGCTCGAAGCGGCGCTGGTGGGCACGCGCGCCAAGGATTTGACAAGCGCGGTGCGCCCCGAATTGATCGAAGGCCTGACCCCAATCACCGATGTGCGGGGCGAGGCGGCCTATCGCGAAGCGGTTGTGCCGGTGCTTGTGCGCAGGGCGCTTGCGCGCTGCATGGACCCCTGAGACAGGAGAGCGCCGATGAACAGGATCGCCCCCGCGACGCCCGTCGCTGACACGGACAATCGGATTACCCTGTCCCTGACCCTCAACGGCGCGCCGCGCGAGGGCGTCGTTGCCCCCGCGGCACGGCTGAGTGCGGCCTTGCGCGATACCTTTGACTGCGAAGAGATCAAGGTGGGGTGCGATGCGGGCGATTGCGGCGCCTGTACGGTGCTGTTGGATGGTGCGCCGATCTGTGCCTGCCTCATGCCTGCCGCTCGCGCCGAGGGTCGCGTGGTCGAGACGGTCAAGGCGCTTGCCCCGTCCAGCGGTGTGCCGGGCAAACTGCAGCGCGCGTTTCAGCGCCACGGCGCGGCACAATGCGGCATCTGTACGCCGGGGATGCTTATGGCGGCCGAAGGCTTGCTGCGTCGTGTGCCGCAACCGACCCGGCCAGAGGTCGAAGAGGCGCTGTCGGGCGTCCTGTGTCGCTGCACCGGTTACAGCAAGATCGTTTCCGCCGTCATGGATTGCGGCGGCGCGGATGTCACCCCGCCCGATGGGGCCGTGGGCGCGCGGATCGAGCGGCTCGATGGATTGCCCAAGGTTCTCGGGACCGATCTTTTCGGGGCGGATGGCTGGCCCGAGGGGACGCTGGCGGTGCGTCTGGTGCGCAGCCCGCATCACCATGCGGGCTTCTCCTTCGGCGATATCGCGGCTTGGCGCGCGGCCCACCCGGATCTGCACGCAGTCCTGACCGCAGCGGATATTCCCGGTCGCAACTGCCACGGCGTCATTCCGCCCTTCGCCGATCAGCCCGTCTTCGCCGAGCATGTCGCGCGCTTCAAGGGAGAGCCGGTCGCCGCCATCATCGGCCCGCACGATGTGGTCGAGCGTCTCGATCTGTGTCACTTCCCCGTGACATGGGAGGAACGGCCTGCCGTGCTCGATATTCCCTCGGCCCGCGCCGAAGGGGCGCCGGTGCTGCATGAGGGGCGGCCCGGCAACCTGCTGACCGAAGGCTTCGTGCGGCGCGGTGCGCCCGAAGACGCCCTCAAGGAAGCGGCGGCGGTGGTCGAGGCCACCTTTACCACCGGCTTCATCGAACACGCCTATATCGAACCCGAAGCAGGCTATGCCCGCCGCGTCGGAAACCGGATCGAGGTTTGGGCCTGCACGCAGGCGCCGCATATGGACCTCGAGGATCTGGCGCTCATCATGGACCTGCCGCGCGAGGCGATCCGCATCCTGCCTTCTTCGGTCGGCGGGGGCTTCGGGGCCAAGCTGGATCTTTCACTTCAGCCCTATCTCGCGCTGGCGGCCTGGGTCACGGGCGCACCCTGCGGCATGGTCTATAGCCGCCGGGACTCGATGATGACGACCACCAAAAGGCACCCGTCGCAGATCACCGCGCGCATCGGCGCCGATGCCGAAGGCCGGTTGCTGGGCATGACGGTTGCGGCAAGTTTCAACACGGGCGCCTATGCGTCCTGGGGGCCGACCGTGGCGAACCGGGTGCCGGTCCATGCATCCGGCCCCTATTTTCTGCCCGCCTACGAGGCGCGCGCCGCAGCCATTCACAGCCATTGCGCGCCGGCGGGTGCCTTCCGCGGCTTCGGTGTCCCGCAAGGCTCCATCGCGCAAGAGGCGCTTTTTGACGAGCTTGCCGATGCGCTGGGCCATGACCGGCTCGAGTTTCGCATCCGGAACGCCTTGCAGACAGGTCAACCTACGGTGACCGGACAGGTCTTTTCCCAAGGTGTCGGGATCCGCGCCTGTCTCGAAGCTCTGCGCCCTGCATGGGCCGAAAGGCGCGCGGCGGCGGCTGCGTTCAATGCGGCGCAAAGTGCCGAAGGCGGCGCGCTGCGGCGCGGTGTCGGTGTTGCGGGCATGTGGTATGGCTGCGGCAACACCTCGCTGCCCAATCCGTCCACGATCCGCGTTGGCATCAAGGCCGATGGCACACTGGTTCTGCATCAGGGCGCAATGGATATCGGGCAGGGGGCCAACACGGTCATCACCCAGATCTGTGCCGAGGCGCTTGGCCTGCCGGTCTCGGCCTTCACGCTGGTGGGCGCCGATACCGATCTGACGCCCGATGCGGGCAAGACATCCGCTTCGCGGCAGACTTTCGTTTCGGGGGCGGCATCGCTCAGGGCCGGGGCGGCGCTCAGGGCGCAGCTCTTGCGCAGGCTCAATGCGGGCGATGACGCGCAATTGCAGCTTGCCGGCAGCGTGATTTCCGCCGGTTCTGCGGCCTTCGATCTGGCGACGCTGGCGGGTCAGGAAAACGCCTTCGGCTATGTGCTGATGGCCGAGGAAACCTTCGATCCGCCCACCTCGCCGCTTGATGAAAACGGACAGGGCGAACCCTATGCCGCCTATGGCTGGGGCGCGCATCTTGCGGAAATCGACGTCGATATCGAACTGGGCACCATCCGCGTCCGCGATCTGGTCTGCGCGCATGACGTGGGCCGCGCGATCAACCCGACGCTTCTCGAAGGCCAGATCGAGGGCGGATCGGCCCAGGGGATCGGGCTTGCCCTGATGGAAGAGTTCATTCCCGGGCGCACCGAGAACCTGCATGATTACCTGATCCCGACCGTGGGCGATGTGCCCCGAGTGGAATCGATCCTGATCGAGGACCCGGACGCGCATGGCCCGTTCGGCGCCAAGGGGATCGGCGAGCAGGTGCTGATTCCCACCGCGCCCGCGATCCTGAACGCACTGCGCGACGCGACCGGCGCCGTGGTCCGCGATATGCCGGCGACACCTGACAAGGTGCTGCGCGCCCTGCAGTCCGCCAGAAGATGAGGGCAGCATGAGTGACACGCCCGCACCCCCGCCCGTCTCGGGCCGTCCGCGCCGCGAGAAGCCCGAAAAGATCCGCTGCGATGCCTGTCCTGTCCTGTGCTACATCGCCGAAGGGCGGGCCGGCGCCTGTGATCGCTACGCCAATGTCGATGGGATTCTGACCCGCGTCGATCCTCTGGTGATCCTTGATCGCATGGCCTCCGATGGTGGTGAGCTGGTCAGCTTTCTTGATAACGGCCGCGACTGGGGCGGCGAGATCGTCAACACCTCGGACCGTTTCGTGACCGCTGTGGGCGCAGGCACCACCTATCCCGATTACAAGCCCGCACCCTTCATCGTCTCGAGCCAGATGGATGGCATCGACATGGTGACCGTGGTCACCGAAGGCATTTTTTCCTATTGCGGCGTCAAGCTCAAGATCGACACCGACCGCCATCTTGGACCCGAAACCGCCTCGGTGCGCTATAACGGCGAAGTGGTGGGCCATGTCAGCACGGCGGAATACGGCAGCCAGATGATGAGCCTCGGGGGGGTGCATCACCTCACCGGAGGCAGCAAGAAAGAGGGCCGCGCCACCTGCGAGGCGTTGCTTCACCTGTGCAACCGTCAGGCGGTGGAACTGACCGTGGATGACGGTGTCAGCCTCGTGGTCGAGGCCGGCAAGCCGCCCGTGATCGACGGCGAGCGCGAAGAGCGGATGCGCGTCGGTTGCGGATCGGCGGCCATCGGGATGTTCGCCCAGCAATGGTTCCGCCATCTCGACGAGGTGGTTGTCGTGGACGACCATATCACCGGGGTTCTCTCCGAGCATCAGGCCGGCAAGCTTCTCGACGTGCCGCCCACGGGTATTCGCATCAAGGGCCACAAAAGCACCCCGGGCCGCTATTTCCGCGTCGCCGAACCGGGGCAGGGCTGGGGCGGCACCGACATCGTCGATCCCCTGTCGATCATCGACCGCTTCGACGCCAAGACCGCATGGCCGGGACTGCGGATGCTGATGGTCTCGACCACAGGCGATCACGCCGCCTATTACGAGCTCGACGCCGATCTGCAGCCCGTTCCCATACCGATGCCCGATCCTGTCGCAGCCTCGGTGGCCCGTGTGCAGGAAAATTGCGAACCCGCGCTCTGTTCGGTGGTGTTCATCGGTGGCGCGGGCGGATCGCTCCGGGCCGGGGTCACGGAAAACCCGGTCAAGCTGACCCGCTCGGTGCGCGAGACCCTCACCCATGTCACCTCCGGCGGTGCCGAGGTCTATATCTGGCCGGGTGGCGGGATCACCTACATGGTCGACGTGATGCAGATGCCGGAAAACTCCTTCGGCTACGTACCCACCCCCGCACTTGTCGCTCCGATCGAATTCACCCTGCGCCTGTCTGATTACGCGGCCCTTGGCGGCCATATGGAGTCGGTCCGTGCGCTGGATGACGTGACCGGGGTGGCGCAGGGCGGGCTGCGCCATCTTGGCCGCGCAAGCGATCCCGCACGCTGGCCGGTGCTGCCTCACCGCTTCGGCTGGACCACCGAATGACCGGCGCAGGCCCTTTCCACCGGCACCTTGCCGACGGGCGGCTGCATCTGCAGCACGGGCCGATCGACATGATCGTGCAAGCAGACGGCCCGGCATCCTCAGTCCGGACCGCCTATGGCCAGGCCATCACCCGCTTCGACAGCCTCCTGTCCGAGCTTGTGTCCGAACTGCCGCTTTTGCGCCAACCCGTCAGGCCCTTGCCCGAGTGCCCTTTGCAAGGCCGGGTGGCGCGCGCCATGGCGCGTGCCGCGCGCGCCCATCTGCCCACTTTCGTCACGCCCATGGCGGCTGTGGCCGGGGCCGGGGCTTCGGCCATTCTTGCGGCGATGACCGACGTTCCGGGGCTAGTGCGCGCCTATGTCAATAACGGGGGCGATATCGCACTCTTTCTGGCGCAAGGGGCAGCTCCTTACAGGCTTGGCGTCGTGGTGGATCCCTCAGCACCCGCGTCACCGGGGCGGATCATGATCGGGCCTCAAACCCCATGGCGCGGGGTGGCCACCAGCGGCGCGCGGGGGCGCAGCCATTCGATGGGCATCGCCGACAGTGTCACCGTGCTCGCCCGTGATGCGGAATCCGCCGATGCGGCGGCAACGCTCATCGCCAATGCCGTTGATCTGCCCGGCGATGCGGCCGTGACCCGTGCTCCGGCGCATGTTCTGTCGCCCGACAGCGATCTGGGGGCGCGGCTTGTGACGCAGCATGTCGCCCCGCTCTCGCCTGACCGGATTTCGGCCGCCCTCGACGCGGGAGAGACGGCGGCCCGCTCGATGCTGGCGCGCGGCCTGATCGGCGGCGCGCTCATCGTTCTTCAGGGCACCGCGCGTGTTGTCGGCGATCTGCCGCTATTCGCGACTATTTCACAGCCTAACAGGGAGGCGCTTGCACATGCCTGATCTCACCTTGCGCAAACAGGCGCTCCTGACCGAAGAGATCTTTCACGAATTCGGCCCTCCCGCGTCTGTGCCTCTGCGCCGGGTCGCCATGGTGTCGGTCATCGAAAACCCCTTCGCCGGTCGCTACGAGCCCGACATCGCGCCCTTCATGGACACGCTCAAACCCTTGGGCGAGGCGATGGCCCGCCGGATGCTCGACGCCCTTGGCGGCGATCCCGCGCAGGTGCAGGGCTATGGCAAGGGCGCCATCGTCGGCGCCGCGGGCGAGTTGGAGCATGGCGCGCTTTGGCATGTGCCGGGGGGATGGGCGATGCGCGAAGTCCTGGGCGATGCGATGGCGATCGTGCCCTCCACCAAGAAGGTGGGCGGGCCGGGCACCCGGCTTGATGTGCCGATCACCCATGTGAACGCCTCTTATGTGCGCAGTCATTTCGACGCAATGGAAGTCGGGCTGACCGATGCGCCTCGTGCTGCTGAACTGGCCTTGATACTGGTCATGACGACCGGGCCTCGCATACATGCGCGTGTCGGAGGCCTTGCCGCCGCCGACATAGAGGGAAGGGATGGATTGCGATAGAATGCTGGCGCGGACCGCGCCGCCATACCGACCCGGAGACGAAAACTCCGGGCTTGAACAAGTAACCGATAGGGAGATCGAGAATGTTTTTGAAGCCGATGATGGCAACAGTTGTGGCGCTTGGGCTGGCCTTGCCGGCCATGGCACAAGAGCGTGAATTCCGTCTGGGGCTGATCACGCCCCCGGTGCATGTCTGGAACAAGGAGGTGGACGCGATGTCCGAAACGCTCAAGGAGCGGTCGGATGGGCGTTTTTCGATCACCGCCTTCCCCTCGGGCCAGCTGGGCAACGAATCCGCCATGCTGCAGCAATTGCAAACCGGGGCGCTCGACATGGCGTGGCTCACCACCGCCGAGCTGACCTTCCGCGTGCCGGACATGGCCGCGCTGCACGCCCCCTTCCTCGTGGATAATATCGAAGATGCCGCGCGTGTCCTGCGCTCGGACGAGGCGCGCGAGATCCTCGACACGCTGCCCGCAGCCACCGGCACGGTCGGCGTCTGCTATGCGATGATCGGGATGCGCCAGATGGTTATGCGCGAGAATATCGACTCCGCCGCCGATCTTGCCGGCAAGCGGATCCGGATCACGCCCGCCCCGGCGATCAGCACCTTCTTCGAGATGTTCGGCGCCGCGCCCGCGCCGATGCCGCTTCCGGCGATCTACGACTCGCTCGCCAATGGTCAGATCGACGGGCTGGACATGGATTACGAATCCATCATCAACTTCCGCTACTACGAACATGCGCCGCATATCCTCGAGACCAACCACCATATGTTCGGCATGGTGGCCCTGATTTCGGCGCCGGTCTGGGCAACGCTCTCCGAAGAGGATCGCGCCCTGATCAGCGAGGTGACGCAGATGCATTGCGACCGCACCATCGACCGTTTCGTGGCGGAAGAAGATAAAAAGCTGGCCAGCCTGCGTGAAGTGTCGGGCATCCAGATCACCGAGGATGTGGGTCAGGACTTCTTTGGCGATATCGTCGAGCGTTGGGATGCCGAATGGGGGGCCAAGACCTCCTATGTCGCCCGCCTGCGCGAGCTGGTCGCCTCGTTCTGATCTGGTAAAACCCGGGTGGTGCGGCCGGTCATGCCGCGCCACCGCAAATACCCCGAGACCCAAGGAAGAACCGCATGCCGCTGATACGCCTGTTGCGCGCCCTGTCCGATGGCATTGTCCGGATCGAGCGCATTCTGTTGATGCTGCTTGTCTTTGCGGTCATCTCTCTTGTTCTCTTGAACGTGGGGTTCCGCCTTTTCGAGATCACTCTGGCATGGGCGGATGAGCTGGCCGTGCTGGCGATGGCATGGTCCGGCTTCGTGGGGGCCTCGTTGATGCTGCGGGCTCGCATCGATCCGGCCGTCCGCCTGCTGCATGAGGCGGTTGGCCCGCTCGGCGTGCGCGCGCTTCGGGTGTCCGTCTCGGTGCTGGCGTCCGTCTTCGGCATTATCCTCATCTGGCTCAACTGGATATGGTTCAATCCGCCTGGACTTGTTGCCGCCGGTTTCGACATCTCGACATTCGAAGGCACGACCTTCAACTTCATCTATTCCGGCAAAACACCCGTGCTGGTCTGGCCGGTGTTCTGGTTCTATCTCGTGATGCCGTGGTTCGCTCTGACGCTGACCGTTCACGCGCTCACCAATCTGGCCGAGGATCTGGGCCTGATCCCGCAACGCAATCTCGCCCGTGAACTCGATCCGTCCGAGGACGATGTTCCCCTCCCGGAGACGTCCCGATGACGCTGGTCGCTTTCCTGCTGCTTCTGGTGATCGGCTTGCCGATCGGATTGATCCTGTGCGTGGCGGCACTGGTTTTCATCTACGACACGAACAACCTCATTCTCCTGCAAAGCTATCCGCTCAAGCTGTTCACGTCGCTCGACAATTTCAGCCTTCTGGCCATCCCGCTCTTCATTCTGGTGGGCGAGCTGATGAACGGGGCGGGCATCACGCAGCGGCTGGTCCAGCTGGCGGCGGCCTTTGTCGGGGCGCTCAAGGGTGGGCTGGCCTATATCAACCTTCTGGCCAACATGATGGTGGCGTCGATCCTTGGGTCCGCCACGGCACAGATCGCCATGATGAGCCAGGTGATGGTCCCCGAGATGCAGCGCGCAGGCTATGATCGCGCCTTCGCCGCCGGCCTCACGGCCTATGGCGGGCTTCTGGGGCCGATCATCCCGCCCTCGATCGTCTTCGTGGTCTATGCCGTGCTGGCGCAGGTGGCCGTGCGTGACATGCTGGTGGCGGGCATCCTGCCGGGCCTGATGCTCACCGGCCTCTTTATTCTGGTCGTGGCCCTTCTGGGCCGCAAACACGCCTATCCGGTCGGCACGCGACAGACATGGCCCGCGCGCTTCGCCGCGCTGCGCAATGCCTTGCCGATGCTGGCCATTCCTCTGGTGATCATCGGCACCATCTTGGGCGGCTTCGGCTCTCCGACCGAGGCCGCCGCCGTCGGCGCTGTCCTCGCCGTGCTGATCGGCCTCTTTTATACCCGCTCGCTCCGGCTGCGTGATTTCCCCCTGATCCTGATCCGCACCGGGATCAACAGCGCGCTGGTGCTGTTTCTCGTGGCGGCGGCGGGGGTGTTCTCCTGGGTGCTGATCTTCGGGCAGGTGCCGCAGACCGCCGCGGCCTGGATTCAGTCCGTTGCCACAACGCCCATGGCCTTCATGCTGCTGGTGCTTGTGGCGCTGCTGGTGGTGGGCACGGTGATCGACGGCATTCCGGGGCTCATCATGGTGGTGCCGATCCTGCTGCCGATCGCGACGGATGTCTACGGCATCCACCCTTTGCATTTCGGGGTCGTCGTCTCGATCAACCTGATCCTCGGGTTGCTGTCGCCACCGGTAGGCATCGGCCTTTACGTGGCAGCCCAGGTCAGCAATGTCAGCCCGCTTCGGGTGTTCTGGGTGACCGCGCCCTTCTTTCTGGCGGCCTGCCTTGCGCTGTTGGTTCTCGCACTGGTCCCATGGTTCAGCCTTGCCCTGCTCTAGCCGCGCCTCCCAACGGGCTTGTCAGCTCAAAAGCTGCGCAGTATCGTTTCCATACAAACAAGATCGGGGATTTTGAATGGCTGTTGAAACCAAGGACACTCCGGCCACGGGCCGCTGCCTGATCCGCAATATCGGCCGCTTGCTCACCGGCGATCTGAACGCCCCTCTGGCCGATAGCGACTGCCTTCTGATCGAGGATGGTGTGATCGCGGGCTTCACCGCCGAACCCGCCGATCACGAGATCGACGCCGCCGGGTGCGCCGTGGCTCCGGGGTTGATCGACGGCCATTGCCACCCGGTCTTCGGCGACTGGACCCCCCGCCAGAACCAGACCGGCTGGATCGAGATGAACGTGAACGGCGGCGTCACCACCTTCATTTCTGCAGGCGAAGTGCACCTGCCGGGCCGCCCCAAGGATGCCGAAGGCGTCAAGGCGCTGGCGATGGTCGCACAGCGCTGTTTCACCAATTTCCGCGCCGTTGGCGCCAAGGTCATCGCGGGCGCCCCAGTGCCCGAACTGGACTTTGACCGCGACTTCTATGTCGCCCTGAAAGATGCCGGTATCCGCCATATCGGCGAGATCGGCCTTGGCACCGTCGCCAAGGGGCCGGACGCCGCCCGCGTCACCGCATGGTGCCGTGAGTTGGGCATCGAGACGATCATGCATACCGGCGGGCCGTCGATTGCCGGCTCGCATCTGGTCGGCGCGGCAGATGTGCTCGAGGCGCAGCCCGATATCGTGAGCCACATCAATGGCGGTCCCACCTCCATCCCGCATGACGATATCCGCGAGTTGTGCCGCCATGCCACCGGCGCGCTCGAGGCGGTGCACAATGGCAACGAGAAATCCGCCATCGTCGCGCTCGAAGGGGCGATGGCGAATGACCGGCTCGCCGATTTCCTGATCGGCACCGATGCGCCCGCCGGATCGGGTGTCCAGCCCAACGGCATGTTGCGCATGGCAACCCTTCTGGCCAGCTTCGGGGGCCTGCCGGCCGAGCTTGCGTGGTGCTGCGGCAGCGGCAACGTGGCCCATCGGCGCGGACTGAGCCAGGGCATCCTCGCGCCTGGTCGCCCGGCGGATCTGGTCTTCATGGACCGGCCCGGCGGCTCGCCGGGTGACGACGTTCTGGGTGCTATGGCCATGGGCAACATCCCCGGCATCGCCGCCGTCATGATCGACGGCAAGATGCGCACCGGGCGCTCGCGCTCGACCCCGCCTTCGGCCCGCGTGCCGGTCATCTGAAGGAGCACGAAAATGCAGGCGAAAATCCGCAAGATTGCTGTCTTTCTTGACGAAACCCACATTGAAATGGGCCAGACCATCGCGCCGCCGACGCGCCGCGCCGCCGCGGTGGCGGTCATCGAAAACCCCTTTGCGGGCCGCTTCGAGGCGGATCTCGAGATCCTGATGGATATCGGCGCCGAACTTGGTGACCTTCTGGGCCGGCGCTGCGTCGAGGCTTTGGGGATCACGCCAGCCGAGGCCGAAAGCTATGGCAAGGCCGCGATGGTCGGCGAAAACGGCGAGTTGGAACATGCCGCCGCGATCCTGCATCCAAAGCTGGGCGCGCCCCTTCGGGCCGCGGTCGAAAAGGGGGCGGCGCTTGTGCCATCATCGAAAAAGATGGGGGGTCCCGGCCAGCCGCTTGACGTGCCGCTTGGCCACAAGGACGCGGCCTATGTGCGCAGCCATTTCGATGGGATCGAGGTGCGTTTGAACGATGCGCCGCGCGCGAACGAGATCATGGTCGCCGTTGCCGTCACCGATAGCGGGCGTCCCTTGCCCCGGGTTGGCGGGTTGACAGCTGCCGAGGCGATCGGCAAAGACGGGTTACGCTGACCTGAAAGGACCCGCATTTTGACCCGGAGCGAGCCTTCAAACGAGGTCCATGACGACGACGCAACCACGAAACGTGTGCGCCGTCGCTATGTGCTGGACACGCAGGCGGGGTTTCTTTTGCGCAAGGCGCAACAGCGTCACCTCAGCATCTTCACCGCACATATGGGCGAAGGGCTCACCGCTCAGCAATTCGCAGCACTGGTCAAGCTGGCCGAGGTTGAGCCGTCGTCGCAAAACTCTCTCGGGCGGCAGACGGCCATGGACAACTCGACCATCAACGGTGTCGTGCGTCGTCTGACGCAGCGCGGCCTGATCGAAAAGTTCCCCTCCGAGGAAGATCACCGTCTGCACATGCTGCGCCTCACCCCCGAAGGGTGGCGCGTGCATGATCGGGTCCTGCCCCTGGCCACCGAGATCACCCGCCTGACCCTTGCCCCCCTGACACGCAGCGAACAGACAACCCTCCAGCGGCTTCTGCGCAAGATCGGCTGAATTTTTCGGCATTTGCGACCGTGCTGAAGCGGCCCATTGGGAAAGCGTTTTTCCCGTCGAAAAGTTGTTCGCATACAAACAAAAAATTGCTACCCTTTGTGGACCGAGTTTCAAAGGACGCCCCGATGACAGTTCACTCCGCAACCGCCCCCATGCCGCCTGTTCCCGCCAATTGCTTCGCCGAAACCGTGACCGAGGTCGAACATTACACCGACCGTCTGTTTCGCTTTCGCATGACGCGTCCGACCAGCTTTCGGTTTCGTTCGGGCGAATTCGTGATGATCGGTCTGCCGAATGCCGAACGCCCGGTCTTTCGCGCCTATTCCATCGCGTCGCCCGCCTGGGATGACAGCCTGGAATTCTATTCGATCAAGGTGCCGGACGGTCCGCTGACCGAACATCTGCAACGGATCACACCGGGCGATACAGTTCTGATGCGCAAGAAACCCACAGGCACGCTCGTTCTCGATGCGCTTTTGCCCGGGCGCAGGCTCTACATGCTCTCGACCGGCACCGGCATCGCACCGTTCGCCAGCCTGGTCCGTGATCCGGAAACCTATGAGAAATTCGAAACGGTCGTTCTGATGCATGGGTGCCGCCAGCAGGCCGAGCTGACCTATGGCGAACAGCTGGTGGCCGCCACGCAAGACGATCCGCTGGTGGGCGAACTGGCCGCCGACCGGTTGCGGCACTACACCTGCGTCACCCGCGAAGACCACCCCCGCCGTCTCCGGGTGACCGATGCGATCACATCGGGCCGTGTGTTCGACGACCTCGACTTGCCAGCGCTCGATCCGGCGAAGGACCGGGTGATGATCTGCGGCTCGATGGAGATGCTGCGCGACGGCAAATCCCTTTGCGAGGCGGTCGGTCTGGAAGAAGGCTCCAACAGCGTGCCCGGAACCTATGTGGTCGAGCGTGCTTTCGTGGATTGATTGGTACAACCTGGCGACAATTTTGTACAAATCTTACACAATTCAGGCGAGTATTTGGCGGTGCCCGGGTCTGGGTGCGCAGCCGAAAAACCCTTGAAATCGCCCCGGAAACCGTGCGTCCTTGATATGGAAATAATCCGGACCGACCCCTTGCGCCGCCGCTAAATGCAGCCCCCGAATACGTAAAAAAACGTTATAAAACATATATATAGCCAATTATTTCGCGCAACCAAGGGTAGTGCTCCACCTCCCGTCGATCTTGTTAGCCGAGCGCGCCAAAAGCCCCAATCCCCCGATCCCTTTTTCGCCATCTTTCCACCCAAATTTGTCACGAATTTTCCCGGATCAACGAACCCAGCTGAAAATCAGCCCCAAAAAGCCCGGCTGGATGGCATGGCAGTGGTTCGGAGGGACCATGAGGTGTTTTGCGTCTGAAAAGGCGCACAAGACGATGCCTGCCCTCTGACGATCAGTCAGCCGCGGTTCTGTGTCCGTTTGCCGGAGTTTGGCAGCGGAATTCGTGTTCGGTCGCATCAGGTCAGGTGCAACCGGATTGGTATGAGTGCGGTGGTGGTACCGCCTGTGTAGGAGTGTGTAAGTTGACCTTTTTCGATCCCAAGACTGCCGTTATCGGCGGTCGAGTCTTCTCAGACAGCAATGCAGACAATACCGAGTTCTCAGCCTCGGGCGGCTTCGAAGCCGGGCTGGACGGACAGCTCGTTCAGCTGCTCGATGCACATGGTAATGTCATCCAAGCAACCCATACCGATCATAACGGGTTCTATTCGTTCACGCATCTGGCAAGTGGGGACTACTTCGTGCAGTTCCCCAGCCGGATCAATGATTTGACATTGGCTGACAAAGACATCGGTGGCTTCAGAGAGGACAGCGATGCAAATGTTGATTCCGGTCTGACCGATCCGATCCACCTGCAGGCGGGCGAAAGCAAAACCGAGGTCGACGCTGGCTACCAGTTTCAGTCGCTGCCGGATGGTGTGGTCGACGGGGCCGACACGGGCGAGTTCATGCCGCTGCATTATGCCGACGCTCAAGGTGACATGATCACCAATGGGGATGACCACATTCTTGGCAACGGCGGCAACGACAACATTCGAGCCGGTGACGGAAATGACTTTGTCGATGGCGGCGTCGGTAACGATTACATCGAAGGCAACGCGGGGAACGACACGATCCTCGGCGGGGAGGGCAATGACAACCTGCGCGGTGGCGATGGCAATGACTTCATCGATGGCGGTGTCGGTGACGAATATATCGAAGGCAACGCGGGTCATGACACGATCCTTGGTGGCGAAGGAAATGACAACCTCCGTGGCGGCAACGACAACGACCAGATCGAGGGTGGAACCGGCAACGATTTTATCTCCGGAGATGCGGGCGATGATCGTCTGTTCGGCGGTGATGGCGCGGATGATCTGCGCGGCGGCACGGGAAAGGACTTCCTTGTCGGGGGTGACGGCAACGACCAACTGATGGGCGGTGCGGATGCTGACGCGCTGCGTGCGGGCGCTGGCGACGACCGGCTTTTTGGCGAAGACGGCAATGACGACATGCTCGGCGGCTCTGGCGACGACCTCATGGACGGCGGCACGGGCGACGACTTCATGGGTGGCCAGGATGGCGATGACCACATGAATGGCGGAGACGGTAACGATTTTGTAGCGGGCGATGACGGCGCGGACGTCATGAAGGGTGGCGCTGGCCATGATACACTTGTCGGCGGTGCCGGTGCCGACCTGATCGAAGGCGGCGCGGGCGATGACCTGATCACCTTCGACAACCCGTTCGTGGACAACGAAGACCCCACCACCGATGGTGCGGGAGACATGATCTTCGGCGGCGCCGAGGGCGCGTTGGACAACGACACGCTCGATCTGCGTGGCGCGGGCAAGGTCACCATCGATCAGCAGATCGACGAGAATGACGAGGGTGCCACCAAGGGCACCGTCACTTTCGCCGATGGCAGCACCCTGACCTTCGAAGGGATCGAGACGATCCTGAGCGATGGCGATGGCACGGTCGACGGGGCCGAAACGGGTGAGTTCATGCCCGTGGGCTATGCGGATGCGCAGGGCGACGTGATCACCGAAGGGGATGATCGCATCTTCGGCAATGGCGGCAACGACGATATCCGCTCGGGTGGCGGTGATGATTTCATCGATGGCGGCACCGGCAACGACAACATCTTCGGCGGCACCGGCAATGACTTCATCCTTGCGGGCGACGGCGATGACGTGGTGCGTGGCCGCGAAGACGATGATTACATCGACGCGGGCGCCGGCAATGACAACATCATGGGCGAGGAGGGCGACGACGCGTTGCGGGGCCGTGCGGGCGATGACTTCGTGGCCGGCGGCTCGGGCAATGACGATATCCTCGGCGAGGATGGCAACGACTCGCTCTATGGCGACACCGGTGACGACTTCATCGGCGGCGGCGCGGGTGATGACATTGTCAGCGATGCGCTCGAAGGGTTTGTCGGCGGCGGCAATGACCAGTTCTATGGCGACGACGGCAACGACACCTTGCTTGGCGGCGACGGCCACGACACGCTTGTGGGCGGTGCAGATGCCGACAGGATCGAAGGCGGCGCGGGCGATGACCTGATCACCTTCGACAACCCGTTCGTGGACAACGAAGACCCCACCACCGATGGCGCGGGCGACATGATCTTCGGCGGCGCCGAGGGCGCGTTGGACAACGACACGCTCGATCTGCGTGGCGCAGGCAAGGTCACCATCGATCAGCAGATCGACGAGAATGACGAGGGCGCCACCAAGGGCACCGTCACTTTCGCCGATGGCAGCACCCTGACCTTCGAAGGGATTGAGACGATCCTGAGCGATGGCGATGGCACGGTCGACGGGGCCGAAACGGGTGAGTTCATGCCCGTGGGCTATGCGGATGCGCAGGGCGACGTGATCACCGAAGGGGATGATCGCATCTTCGGCAATGGCGGCAACGACGATATCCGCTCGGGTGGCGGTGATGATTTCATCGATGGCGGCACCGGCAACGACAACATCTTCGGCGGCACCGGCAATGACTTCATCCTTGCGGGCGACGGCGATGACGTGGTGCGTGGCCGCGAAGACGATGATTACATCGACGCGGGCGCCGGCAATGACAACATCATGGGCGAGGAGGGCGACGACGCGTTGCGGGGCCGTGCGGGCGATGACTTCGTGGCCGGCGGCTCGGGCAATGACGATATCCTCGGCGAGGATGGCAACGACTCGCTCTATGGCGACACCGGTGACGACTTCATCGGCGGCGGCGCGGGTGATGACATTGTCAGCGATGCGCTCGAAGGGTTTGTCGGCGGCGGCAATGACCAGTTCTATGGCGACGACGGCAACGACACCTTGCTTGGCGGCGACGGCCACGACACGCTTGTGGGCGGTGCAGATGCCGACAGGATCGAAGGCGGCGCGGGCGATGACCTGATCACCTTCGACAACCCGTTCGTGGACAACGAAGACCCCACCACCGATGGCGCGGGCGACATGATCTTCGGCGGCGCCGAGGGCGCGTTGGACAACGACACGCTCGATCTGCGTGGCGCAGGCAAGGTCACCATCGATCAGCAGATCGACGAGAATGACGAGGGCGCCACCAAGGGCACCGTCACTTTCGCCGATGGCAGCACCCTGACCTTCGAAGGGATTGAGACGATCCTGAGCGATGGTGAGGTAAACGCCGCACCTGTCGCCGTCGATGATGCCGCCGTCGCGCTCGAGGATGGATCGGTCACGATCGACGTGCTGTCGAACGATATCGACCCCGAAGAGGACTCGCTGACCGTAACGCAGGCAAGCGCCGAGAACGGGACGGTGACCGTCAACGACGACAACAGCCTCGAATACACCCCCGATCCCGGTTTCTTCGGGACCGACATCATCACCTACGAGATCTCGGACGGGTTCGGGAACACCGATACCGGCGAGGTTACCGTCGAAGTGGAAGAAGTGCCGGATGCGCCGGTGGTCGATGGAACGGCGGGAGACGATGTGCTGCTGTCGGACTTCGTCGATGAAGACGGCGACCAGATTGATGGCACCGATGGTCTGAACGACACGATCGACGCGGGCGCAGGCAACGATTTCGTCGATGGCGGTGCCGGGGATGACACGTTCCTCGATAACGCTGGCAACGATGTCTACTTCGGCAATGAAGGCAACGACAGCTATGTTTCCCAAGACACGGGCAATGTCTTTGTCTTCGTCGGTGAGGACGGGACCGGTCAGGTGCAGAACGTCACATCCGGCGAGTTGGACGAGGTGTTCAGCGTCGAGACGTTCGTTGCCGGTGAAGATGAAACCGGGTTTGACGGCATCGCCTTCGAGAATGCCATCTCGGAAGACGACATCGCCACCCAGCTTCAGGGCATTTCCGATAATGCCTTCGGTCAGTTCTTCCCTGACGCTGCGCCTCCCGTTGCCTTTGGGCCGGAAGTCGGTCTCTTGCTGTCGGATATCCTGGGCGGGGCAGTCGGAGGATCGCCTGTCGGTAACTATCTGATCGAGGGCGGTGACGAGGAAGGTCAGATCGGAGAGGTGTCCTTCGAAAACTTCGAGCAGATTTTCTTCGGTGTCGAAATGTCGACTGACCGTGAGGTCGAAGAACGAGCCTTCGAAGAAATGCGCATGCGTGAAGAGCTCCGCGAGGAGGAAGAAGAGCTGGACCGTATGGGCTTCGCCATGTGACCAGTTCTTGTGCAGACAGTCAAAGCGCCCCGTCAGGGGCGCTTTTTCCGTTTTGGATCAGACCATTTCAGAGCCTTGGCGTAACGATCACCATCGCATCTGCGCGAAGGGGTCAGGATTTCGTGCGTGGCTTGCGCGGCTTGGCCGTGGCGGCACCGGCAGCGGCCTTGGCCGCTTGCCTGGCGCGGTTTTTCTTGCTGCTTGGTTTCCCGGCAGGCGGTTTCGGTCCGCGCGCTGGTGCATCGCCGCTTGCGGTCCCGGCGCCGGTTCTGGGCTTGCGTTTGGTCAGGCCCGTTACCCCAAGCCGGGCCGGGCGGTCTTCGGCCTTGCGTGTGTCATCGCGCTTGGGCTTGGGCTTTGTCCCCGGCTTGGGCTTCTTGGCGCGCGGCTTGGGATCGTCGTTCCAATCCACAGGCGTCGTCGTACCGGGCGCGGCGGGCTTGTCCTGCCGCGTATCCGCCGGGGGCGTGGGCCGTGTGGCGGGCTTGCCCTTGGGGCTGGCGGGCCTCTCGGCGCGCGGTCCGCGGTCGGATGCGGGCGCGCTGTCCAGCCGGGTCAGCTTCGCACCGCCCTCCAGAGTCATCGCGGGTCCGACATTTGCCAGGAACCCCTGCACAGCACTTTGCCGAATTTCGACCAGCGACACATCGTTCTGAATGCGAATGGCGCCGATATCCTCGCGCGACAGGGCTCCGATCTTGCACAGCATCGGCAAGAGCCTGCGCGGCTCGGCTCCTGCGGCGCGCCCCCCCTCGACCGAGAACCAGACGCTTGGCCCGAAGGCCGCGCGCGGCTCGGGCGCTGCAGAGACATCCGATAGCTCTTCGGGCGCCGAATGCCTTTCGCGGAACAGCCGCACGAATGCCGCCGCCAGTTGCTCGGCCGAAAATCTTTCGGTCAGCTTGGCGACCGTCGCGCGGTTCGAATCCTCGATCTCCGCATCCCACTCGGTGCCGGCCAACATACGCTCGTCATCCCTCGCGGTGACCTCATCGGCCGAGGGCGCATCGGCCCATTCCGCTTTCACCTTGGCCCAGCCCAGAAGCCGCTGCGCCTTCTTGCGCGCGGCGGG
This sequence comes from Roseovarius litoreus, assembly GCF_900142765.1. Taxonomy (GTDB): domain Bacteria; phylum Pseudomonadota; class Alphaproteobacteria; order Rhodobacterales; family Rhodobacteraceae; genus Roseovarius; species Roseovarius litoreus. The sequence continues at coordinate 108,041 of NZ_FRCB01000008.1, read as the reverse complement.
CGGCACGATCAGCGCGCTGACCCCTTTGCGCCCTGCGCGGCCCGTGCGGCCCGAGCGGTGCAGCAGCGTGTCCTGATTGGTGGGCAATTCGGCATGGATCACCAGTTCGAGATTCGGCAGATCGATCCCGCGTGCGGCGACATCCGTGGCCACACAGACCCGGGCCCGCCCGTCGCGCATCGCTTGCAGCGCATGGGTCCGTTCGCTCTGTGACAGCTCGCCCGACAGGGCCACGACCGAAAAGTTGCGGTTCGACAGCCGGGTGGTCAGCCGGTTGACCATCGCGCGGGTATTGCAGAACACGATGGCGTTAGGCGCCTCGTAATAGCGCAACACGTTGATGATCGCATTCTCGGCATCCCGCGCCGACACGTTCAGCGCGCGATACTCGATATCGGCATGCTGCGTGGTGCCCGAGGCGGTGGAAATCCGGATCGCGTCCTTTTGATAATTGCTGGCCAGCTTCGCGATCGCCGCTGGCACCGTGGCCGAGAACAGCAATGTCTGACGCTCGGTCGGCGCCTGCTCGAGAATGAATTCCAGATCTTCGCGAAACCCGAGATCCAGCATCTCGTCGGCTTCATCCAGAACCACCGCCTTCAAGGCGCTCAGATCAATGCTGCCCCGCATGATGTGATCGCGCAGACGGCCCGGCGTGGCGACAACGATATGCGCGCCGCGCTCCAGCGCCCGGCGCTCGTCGCGCATGTCCATGCCCCCCACGGTCGAGGCCAGAACAGCATTGGCCTGCCCGAAGAGCCACGCCAGCTCGCGCTTGACCTGCAGGGCCAGTTCGCGCGTCGGCGCGATCACCAGGGCCAGGGGTGCCGCGGCTGGCCCGAAACTCTCGGCCTCGCCGAACAGGCCCGGCGCGATGGCAAGCCCGAATCCAAGCGTCTTGCCCGATCCGGTCTGCGCCGAGACCAGAAGATCCTTGCCCGCCAGTTCCGGGGCGCTCACGGCCTCCTGCACGGCGGTGAGCGAGGTATATCCCTGGGCGTCCAGAGCGTTTGCAAGAGCTTGTTTCAAAGGCGGTTCACTTTTCGGATGCGAGGAGGGCCACAGGCGTCCGAAGGACGGCCCCGGACGGCTAAACCCCCGCGTTATCCTTTCAGACCGTGGATGTATAGCCTGCAATCACGCTATCGGCACCTGGCAGGCGAGTGACCGCGCAGCATCGATCTTGCGCAACCTGCCTTGTCGCACTGTGCACAATTCCTGCGCATGTCGGGCAAGTCTGCCGGAAAAACAGTCTATTTGCGCTGGACACTCGCCCGCATGAAACCTTTTATTGGCAGATACGCGAATTGTCTTTACCATTTGGTCAAACATCGAGGCGCGCCTCGTCCAACAGGGGAAAAAGGTCATGAAGACATCACTCACCAATGCCGCATCCGGCATCACTCGCCGGCGCTTTCTCGGCACCACCGCGGGCACGGCGCTTGTCGTGGCGGCGGGCGCTCCGGGCGGTCTGCGCGCTGCTGAACCGCTCAAGGTGGCGGGCATCTACACCGTCCCGGTCGAGCAGCAATGGGTCAGCCGCATCCACAAGGCCGCCGGGATCGCACAGGATCGTGGCGATATCGCCTATGTCTTCTCCGAGAATGTCTCGAATACCGACTATGCCCGCGTGATGCGCGAATATGCCGAACAGGGATACCAGCTCATCATCGGCGAAGTGTTCGCCGTCGAACAGGAGGCGCGCGAGGTCGCGGCCGAATATCCCGACATCGCCTTCCTCATGGGCTCCAGCTTCAAGCAGGATGATGCGCTGCCCAACTTCGCCGTCTTCGACAACTACATTCAGGACGCGTCCTATCTGACCGGCATCATCGCAGGCTCCATGACCGAAACCGCGAATATCGGCATGGTGGGCGGCTTCCCCATCCCCGAGGTCAACCGCCTGATGCATGCCTTCATGGCCGGCGCCCGTGAAATGAACCCCGACATCTCCTTCCAGGTCAGCTTCATCGGCAGCTGGTTCGACCCGCCCAAGGCCAAGGAAACCGCCTTCGCCATGATCGAAAACGGCGCGGACATGCTCTATGCCGAACGCTTCGGCGTCTCGGACGCCGCGCAGGAAAAGGGCATTCTGGCCATCGGCAACGTGATCGACACGCAGGCCGACTATCCCGATACGGTCGTCGCCTCGGCGATCTGGCATTTCGAGCCGACGCTCGACAAGGCCATCGCCGAAGTGCAGGCGGGCACCTTCAAGGCCGCTGACTATGGCGTTTATTCCTTCATGCAGGAAGGCGGCTGCTCGATCGCGCCGCTCGGCACGTTCGAAGGCAAGGTGCCACAGGCGGCGATGGATCTGGTCAAGCAGCGCACCGATGAGATCATGTCGGGCGCCTATGTGGTCGAGATCAACGACGAAGAACCCAAGTCGTCCTGAATGCTGCGCCCAGAGGCGGCGCGGGTCGTCCTGCGCCTTGACGGCATAACCAAGCGTTTTGGCAAGCTGGTCGCGAACGACGCGATCAGCTTGTCGCTGCATCAAGGCGAGGTGATCGCCCTTCTGGGCGAGAACGGCGCCGGCAAGACCACGCTGATGAACATCCTCTTCGGTCAATACACGGCCGATGAAGGCACGGTCGAGGTGTTCGGCCAGACCCTTCCGCCGGGCAACCCCCGCGCGGCGCTGGATGCAGGCGTGGGCATGGTGCACCAGCATTTCACCCTCGCCGACAACATGACCGTTCTGGAAAACGTGACCCTCGGCACGCAACCGCTTTTCGCCCCCCGGCTGGATCGTGGCGCCGCCCGCGACAAGCTGGCCCGGCTTGCAGCGGATTTCGGGCTTCAGGTGCATCCCGATGCCCGGGTCGGCAGCCTCACGGTCGGCGAACGCCAGCGGGTCGAAATCCTCAAGGCGCTTTACCGCGATGCCCGTATCCTGATCCTCGACGAGCCCACCGCCGTTCTGACCCCACAGGAAATCGACGATCTGTTCGCGACCTTGCGCAAGGCCGTGAAACTGGGCCTGTCGGTCGTCTTCATCTCGCACAAGCTGCATGAGGTGATGGCGATTTCCGACCGCGTGCTGATCCTGCGCCACGGTCGCCTTGTCGCCGAACGCCCCATCGCCGAGGTCGACAAGGCGAAACTCGCCGCCCTCATGGTCGGCTCCGAAGTGGCCGCGCCCAAGGTCGAACAGGGCCGGCCCGGCGCCGTGCTCATGCGCCTGCAGGATGTCACCACGCCGGACCGGGGCAGCGCGCCGGGTCTCAACCGCGTGTCGCTCGCACTCCATTCCGGTCAGATCGTGGGGCTTGCGGGCGTGTCTGGCAACGGACAGGCGGCGCTGGCCGATCTGATCGGCGGGCTGATCCGACCCGCTACGGGCCGGCTCGACCTCAACGACGCCGAAATGCAGGACTGGACCCCGCGCAAGGCGGTGCAGTCGGGCATCGCCCGCATCCCCGAAGACCGTCACAAGACCGGCACCATCGCCGAGTTCGACCTGACCGAAAACGCCATTCTCGAATCCTATGCCGATCCGCCCTACAGCCGAGCGGGCTGGATGAGCTGGGGCGTGGCCGAGGCGTTCACCCGCCAGATCATCGACACCTACGACGTGCGCTGCCCCGGTCCCGGCACGCGTATCCGTCTGCTCTCGGGCGGCAACATGCAGAAACTGATCCTTGGCCGTGTGCTTGAAAAGGCGCCCTCGATCATTCTCGCCAATCAGCCGGTTCGCGGTCTGGATATCGGTGCTGTGAACTACGTGCATTCGCAACTTCTGGCCGCGCGCGACCGTGGGGCTGCGGTGCTCCTGATCTCCGAGGATCTCGACGAGATCATGGCCCTGTCGGATGTGATCCATGTCATGTCCGAAGGCCGCCTGTCGCCCGGTTTCGCGCGCGGCAGCATGACACCCGCCGAACTGGGTGTCTGGATGGCCGGGCAGGGCTTCGACGAAGCGGAGACGGCCCATGCGTCTTGAACCTGTCGCCAACCCTTCGTTTCTACGCACCACGGTGCCGCCCGCCATCGCCATCGGCTCGACCGTGGTGATCGCCTCGCTTCTGGCCATGGCCGCAGGGGCCAACCCGTTTTCCGTGCTGGGGCTTATCATCAAGGGCGCATTCGGCTCGAAATTCGCGCTTCTGGAAACGCTCAACCGGGCAACGCCGCTCATCTTCACCGGCCTGTCGGTCGCTGTCGCCTTCCGCGCCCGTCTTTGGAACATCGGCGCCGAGGCGCAGCTTTACGCCGGCGCGCTCATTACCGTGATCCTTGGTACGGGGATGCTGCAATGGGGGGCTTTTGCCCTCATTCCAACGCTGGCCATTGCGTCGATGCTGGCGGGGGCACTGGTGCTCTTGGTCCCGGCGCTGCTCAAGGTGCGCTTCGGTGTCGATGAGGTCGTCACCACACTTCTGTTCAACTTCATTTTCCTCCTGTTCGTCTCGATGCTTCTGGAAGGGCCGCTCAAGGATCCGATGGGCATGGGCTGGCCGAAATCCGAACGCCTGATCGCCGAGGCGCGCCTGCCGCGCATCGTCGAAGGGTTGCGCCTGCATTGGGGCTTCGCATTGGCTCTGATCGCGGCGGTGGTGGTCTGGGTGATCCAGCGCCGCACCACGCTCGGCTACGAGATGCGCGCGGTCGGTCTCAACCGCGAGGCGGCGGGGTTCGCGGGCATCCCGGTCAACCTCGTGCTCGTCAAGACGGCGCTTCTGGCGGGGGGGCTGGCGGCGCTTGCGGGCTTCTCCGAGGTGGCGGGCCTCAAGGGCAACCTGACCCTCGATCTCAGCCCCGGCTTTGGCTACACCGGCATCATCGTTGCCATGCTGGCGCTGCTCAATCCGCTTGGGGTGATCGCGGCGGCCCTGTTCGTTGCGGGCATCTTCGTCGGTGCCGACAGCATGAGCCGCGCCGTGGGCGTTCCCAGCTATCTGGCCGATATCATGCTGGCCACGGCACTTTTGCTGATGGTGCTGGCGATCCTGCTGACCCGGTTCCGCGTGGTGAGGGAATAGGCCATGGACATCCTCGAAATCCTTCTCTCCGCCAGTTTCTGGACAGCGGCCATCCGCATCGCCAGCCCGCTGATCTTCGCCACTCTGGGCGAGCTGATCTGCGAACGCGCGGGCGTGCTCAATCTCGGGATCGAGGGGATCATGGTCGCCGGTGCCTTCGCGGGCTGGATGGCGGTCTATTCCGGCACCGGGCTATGGATGGGCGTGGCCGTGGCCATGGCGGTGGGCATGCTCTTTGGGCTGGTGCACAGCCTGCTGACCGTCCCGTTCGGACTGTCGCAGCATGTGGTCGGGCTTGGCGTCACGCTGTTGGCCACGTCGCTGACCTATTACGCCTATCGCCTTGCACTGCCCGAAGTGACCAGCCCGCCCAAGATCGACGCGTTCCAGCCTTATGAAATCCCGCTGCTGTCGGATCTGCCGCTGATCGGCCCGGCGCTGTTTTCCCAGACGCCGCTGACTTATCTCGCGTTCATTCTGGTCGGCGTGGTGGCGTTCGTGCTCTACCGCACGCCGCTTGGCCTTGCCTTGCGGGCCGCGGGGGAAAACCCCTCGGCCGTGGCCGCTCAGGGGCTTTCGGTCACCGGCATCCGCATGGGTGCGGTGATCGTCGGCAGCGGCTTCATGGCGGTGGGGGGTGCGTTCCTGACCATGTCGGCCTTTGACAGCTTCTTCTTCGAGATGGTCAACGGGCGCGGCTGGATCTGCATCGCCCTCGTGGTGTTCGGGGCATGGCGGCCGGGCAAGGCGCTTCTGGGCGCGATCCTGTTCGCGGCCTTCGACGCGCTGCAGATCCGCATCCAGCAGACGCCGCTTGGGGCCGACATTCCCTATCAGGTGTTCCTGATGATGCCCTATTTCCTGTCCATACTGGCGCTTATCGTCATGTCGCGCCGGGCCGAGGTGCCCGCCGCGCTGATGGTGCCGTTCAACAAGGGAGAACGCTGATGTTCGATCTGATCGTTCAGGGCGGCACGCTGGCCGATGGCCGCATCGCCGATATCGGTATCACCGGCGACACCATCGCCGCGGTCGAGGATCTGTCGGGCGCCGAAGCGGGCTTGGTGATCGACGCTGCGGGCGATCTGGTCGCACCGCCTTTCGTCGATCCCCATTTTCACCTTGATGCGACCCTGTCCTATGGCCTGCCGCGGATCAACGCCTCGGGCACCTTGCTCGAAGGCATCGGGCTCTGGGGTGAACTCAAGCAGATCGTCACCCAGGACGAGATGATCGAGCGCGCTCTGGCCTATTGCGATTGGGCCGTCAGCCAGGGGCTTCTGGCGATCCGCAGCCATGTCGATACCTGCGATGACCGCCTTATCGGGGTCGAGGCGATGCTCGAAGTGCGTGAACGTGTCCGCCCCTACCTGGATTTGCAACTGGTGGCCTTCCCGCAGGATGGCCTCTACCGCGACCCCACCGCGCGCGACAACACGATCCGCGCGCTCGACATGGGCCTCGATGTGGTCGGCGGCATCCCGCATTTCGAACGGACGATGGCCGATGGCGCCGCCTCGCTGCGCGAGCTCTGCGAAATCGCCGCCGCGCGCGGGCTGATGGTCGACATCCATTGCGACGAATCCGACGACCCTCTCAGTCGGCATATCGAAGCACTGGTCTTCGAGACGCAGCGCCTTGGCCTTCAGGGCCGGGTCGCAGGCTCTCACCTGACCTCGATGCATTCGATGGACAATTATTACGTCTCGAAACTTCTGCCCCTGATGGCCGAGGCGCAGGTCGCAGCGATCTCAAACCCGCTGATCAATATCGTCCTTCAGGGACGACACGATACCTATCCCAAGCGCCGTGGTCTGACCCGCGTGAGGGAAATGCAGGCCCATGGCATCACCGTTGGCTGGGGGCAGGATTGCGTGCTCGACCCGTGGTATTCGCTCGGCACCGCCGACATGCTCGACGTGGCCTTCATGGGGATGCACGTGGCGCAGATGACCAGCCCCGAAGAGATGGCGCGCAGTTTCGACATGGTCACCACCCAGAACGCCCGCATCATGGGCCTTGATGGCTATGGTATCGCGCCGGGCAAGACCGCGTCACTGGTGGTGCTCGATGCCGGCAATCCGATCGAGGCCTTGCGCCTGCGCCCCGCGCGTCTTGCGGTGATCTCCAAGGGAAAAGTGGTGTCTCGGATGCCGCGCGAGGATGCGGGCCTGTCCCTTCCGGGCCGTCCCGATACCGTGCGCCGCCGTCACACCTTCGGCTGATCGGGCGTCACGCCCGTCCCGCACTGGCCGACAGCGCCAGCGCGTCCACGCCAAGCGATTTCAGCGCGGCTTCCCACTTCTCGGCATCGGGCGTGTCGAACACGATCTCCTTGCCGGCCTCGCAGGTCAGCCAGCCATTCTGGGCGATCTCGGACTCAAGCTGTCCCGGCCCCCATCCGGCATAGCCAAGCGCCATCACCACATGCCGCGGCCCGCGCCCATCCGCCAGATCCTCAAGGATATCCAGCGTCGCGGTCATGGCGAAATCCTGGTTCACATCCAGCGTGGAAATCGACGAATGATACCCGTAATCATGCAGAACGAAGCCCCGTCCATGCTCCACCGGGCCGCCGAAGTGCACCACCACGTTGCGCATGTCCTGTCCCGGCGTGATCGACAGCTGTTCCAGAAGATCCCGCAGCTTCAGATCCACGGTCGGCTTGTTTATGATGATCCCCATCGCGCCCTCTCCGGAATGCGCGCACATGAAGATCACCGAATGTTCGAAGCGGGGATCCCCCATGCCGGGCATGGCGATCAGCAGTTTTCCGGTCAGATCGATATCCGAGGTCAATCCCGTTCTCCATTAGCCATGTTTCAAGAATGGGGCGCTCAGCCACTCAGTTCAAGCAGTCCAGTGCCTTGATTGTGACAATTCTCGCTGGAAAGTGAGTTGGCATTTCCTGCCGGATACCCCATTTGAAAGGTCATGATAACGCGCATCCTTGTCCTTCTCGCCCTGCTTTGCGGCCCTGTCTCGCTGGCCCCGATGGCCCGTGCCGACAGTTCCATGATCGAAGCCCGTATCCTGACCGGCTGGCGTCAGGACGATGGCAGCCATGTCGCCGCATTGCAATTGTCGATGCTGGATGGCTGGAAAACCTACTGGCGTGCGCCGGGTGATGCGGGCATTCCTCCGCGCTTCGACTGGGCAGGCTCCGAAAACCTCGCTGCCGTGCAGATCACCTGGCCCACCCCTCGATCCATCGATCAAGGCGGGCTGCGCACCATCGGGTATTCCGACACCGTCATCTGGCCGCTGACCCTGACACCGGCTCGCGCGGGCCAACCGATCACGCTCGCCGGCAAGATCGAACTGGGCGTCTGCAAGGATATCTGCGTTCCGGTCACGCTGATCCTGTCGCAGGATCTGCCCAAGGCGACGCAGCGCGATCCGCGGATCGTCTCGGCGCTGGCCGCGCGCCCCTATTCCGCGCAGGAGGCCGGGGTGACATCGGTCCGCTGCAGCGTCAGCCCCGTCGAAGGCGGGCTTCGCCTGCGTGCCGACGTGAAACTGCCCCATACCGGCGGCGAGGAAATCGCCGTGATCGAGACATCGAACCCCGCGATCTGGGTGGCGCAAGCCGCCACCACGCGCCACAACGGAACTCTCTCCGCCGAAACCGAGATGTATCACGTCGAAGGCGGCGCCTTCGCCCTGGATCGCTCGGGCCTGCGGATCACGGTGATCGGTGACAACCAGGCCGTCGATATCCAAGGCTGCCCGTCGAAGTGACCCCGGTCACTTGCGCCGCTTGTGCTCATCCAGCCGGGGCAGGATCTCCACGAAATTGCAGGGCCGGTGGCGGTAATCCAGCTGCAGGCTCAGGATCTCGTCCCAGGCATCCTTGCAGGCGCCGGGACTGCCGGGCAGGGCGAAAAGATAGGTGCCGTTCGCAACACCGCCCGTGGCGCGCGACTGCACGGCACTCGTGCCGATCTTCTGGAACGAGATCATGGTGAATACCGTCCCGAAGGCGTCGATCTCCTTTTCATAGACATCGCGATGCGCCTCGACGGTGACATCCCGACCGGTCAATCCGGTACCGCCCGTCGAAATCACCACATCCACCTGATCCGACGCGATCCATTCGCGCAGCTGATCGGCGATCTGGTCGCGCTCGTCGCGCACGATCATCCGGTCGGCAAGCACATGGCCCGCCGCCTCGATCCGGTTCACCAGCACCTCGCCGGAACGATCCTCCGAGATGTCGCGGCTGTCGCTCACGGTCAACACGGCAATCCGAACCGGGATGAAATCCTTTGTTTCGTCGATACGGCCCATTCGGGTCAACTCCTCTGAAGAAGGGCAAGCCGCACGGCTAGCCCCGCGAATATCAGCGCACTCGCATAGCCAAGCCCGCGTGTAAACCGGGCCGAGGTGGCCAGTCGCTGCCCAAGGCCCCCGGCCAACAGGCCGACAGCGCCGTTGATGACAAAGCCCCCCACCGCCAGAACCAGCCCGCAAATCAGAAACTGCCCGAGAACCGATCCTTGCGCCGGATTGACGAATTGCGGCACGAAGGCCAGCACGAACAGGATCACCTTGGGATTGAGCAGGTTGACGATCAGCCCCTCCCGAAAGGCCCGCGCCGCAGGCATCGCCAACGGCGTGACATCCCGCGCCGGCCCGCGCCGCAGCGCGCCCGCCGCCAGCCACAGAAGATAGGCCACGCCGACCCATCGGATCGCGTCGAACAGCCATGGCAGCGCCGCCACCGCCGCGCCCAGGCCCAGACCCGCCAGCGTGACATGCACTAGACCACCCGCCGAAATACCTGCAGCGGCCGCCAGCGCGGCCTTGCCCCCCGACCGTAGGCCAAGCCCAAGACAGAACATCATGTCCGCCCCCGGCGTAAGGTTCAGCGCCAGAGCCGCAGGGATGAACGCCAGCAGCACAAGCGGGTCCATCATGCCCCGACCTCGAACCAGTTGACCGTGGGGCCCAGATTGACCACGCGGGTCTTGCCGATCATGCCGCTCTGGCCCCAGCTGTCGTGAATATGCCCGCAGACCGCCAGTGTCGGCTGCAGGCGCTCTATCGCGTCGCGGATCGCGGTGGAGCCGACGGAAACCCCCTGCGATGTGACATCGGCAAGCCCCTTGGGTGGGGAATGGGTGACAAGGATATCCGCGCCGGTGCAGGTGCCCAGCAATCTGTCTGCATCCTCTTCGGTCAGATCGCAGGACCATGCGCCGAACGGCGTAACCGGCACGCCATATCCCAGACCGAACAGGCGCAGCCCTCCGATCTCGTGACCCTGCCCATGCAGAACGGTGATCCCGTCGCGCGCGGCGTCCCGCAGCTCTTCGGCGCTTTCCGCATTGCCCGGCACCACCACCATCGGCGCCGCGATCCCATCCAGCAGCGCCATGGCCTGATCCAGCCCGCGCCGCCCGTTGCAGAAATCCCCCGCCCCGATCACCAGATCGGCCTGCCGCGCCGCTTGGGTCAGCGCCTCGGCATGGCGGGCCGACTGGTGCAGGTCGGAAAAGGCAAGGATCTTCATGCCCCGCCCCGCAGCCGCGCCTGCAACTCCAGCAGATCGGCCCAGGCCTCGCGCTTGGCATGCGGGTTGCGCAGCAGATAGGCGGGATGGACCATCGGCAGGGTCGGCCTGCCATAGCTTTCGGTCCATTGCCCGCGCAGCCGCGTGATGCCTTGACGGCCCAGACCCGCCTGACAGCTGATATTGCCCATCAGAACGACGATCTCGGGATCCACCAGATCGACATGGCGCTGCACGAAAGGCAGCATCATGGCGATCTCTTCGGGCTTGGGATCGCGATTCTGCGGTGGGCGCCACGGCATCACGTTGGTGATATAGACGGCCTGTCCGGCCTCGGGCGCGGTGCGGCTCATGTCGATCGCCTCCAGCATCCGGTCCAGCAATTGCCCCGCGCGCCCCACGAAAGGCCGGCCCTGAAGATCCTCGTCGCGGCCCGGCGCTTCGCCGATGATCATCACCCGCGCCGATGGCTGGCCATCCGCGAACACCAGGTTGCGCGCGCCGCGCTTCAGATCGCAATGCTCGTAGCCTGCCAGAGCCTCTCGCAGCGCATCAAGCGTCTCCGCCGCCCCGGCGGCAGCGCGCGCCTCGGCCAGCGGATCGGCGGCGGGGGCAGGGGCGGGCGCCACCGATGCCGCAACGGCCTGTGCCGCACGCGGCTTGGTGGCCGCCGCGGCGGCAGGTGGCGTGTCGGGCAGCTCATAGCGATTGACCGGCAGATCTCCGATCGCCTCGGTCGCCCCAAGCTCGATCTGCCAGTCCAGAAGCGCCTTCGCGGCATGAGGATCAAATGTCGATTCCATTGCCCTGCCAAGCTACCGCCCCGTCGCGCCGGTGGAAAGGCGACAAAGCGATCCCTTGCCCCTCCGCGCGCCGCTTTCTATAAGCGGGCAGGATCACGGAACGGAGCGGCGGATGACCTTTTCACACTCCCACCTTCTGGGGATCGAGCCCCTTGCCCCGCCCGAGATCACCACGATTCTGGACCTCGCCGATCAATACGTGGATCTCAACCGTCGGGACGTGAAACATGCCGACGCCCTGGCCGGGCTCACCCAGATCAACATGTTCTTCGAAAACTCCACCCGCACGCAGGCGAGTTTCGAACTCGCGGGCAAGCGGCTTGGCGCGGACGTGATGAACATGGCGATGCAGGCCAGCTCGATCAAGAAAGGTGAAACGCTGATCGACACGGCGATGACGCTCAACGCCATGCACCCCGATCTGCTGGTCGTGCGCCATCCCCAATCGGGTGCCGTGGATCTCTTGTCGCAGAAGGTGAACTGCGCCGTGCTCAACGCAGGCGACGGCCGTCACGAACACCCTACCCAGGCCCTGCTGGACGCGCTCACCATCCGCCGTGCCAAGGGCCGCCTTCACCGTCTCAACATCGCGATCTGCGGTGACATCGCCCATAGCCGGGTGGCGCGCTCGAACCTGCTGCTTCTGGGCAAGATGGAGAACCGCATCCGCCTGATCGGCCCGCCCACGCTCATGCCCTCGGGCATCCGCGATTTCGGGGTCGAGGTGTTCGACGACATGAAGCAGGGCCTGCAAGATGTGGATGTCGTCATGATGCTGCGCCTGCAACGCGAACGCATGGACGGCGGCTTCATCCCCTCCGAGCGTGAATACTATTTCCGCTACGGTCTGGATGCCGAAAAGCTGGCCTATGCCAAACCCGATGCCATCGTCATGCATCCCGGTCCGATGAATCGCGGCGTCGAGATCGACGGCGAGATCGCCGACGACATCAACCGCAGCGTCATTCAGGAACAGGTGGAAATGGGCGTCGCGGTCCGCATGGCCGCGATGGACCTTCTGGCCCGCAACCTGCGCGCGCGCCCCAAGGCGGTGATGGCATGACCGACAGCATCCAAATCAAACCCACCGAACATGGCGTCGTGCGTGTCTTCGATGTCGATCTGCCCGCCGAGCAGATCAAGGCCTTCAACCGTCGCAACGGCACATGGCCGCTGCAGGATGCACTTGGCGCCGGCACGCTCGATCCCGCCCATGTCGATCTCATCGCGGTCGAGGATCTCGATGAGCTGGGCCTTGCGGGCTATCTCGCCGAAGGGCATGGTATTTCCTCGGATGATCTGCGCGACATGCGCGGGCGGCTCGCGGCCCTGTCCGGCCATGTGCTGATCGTCACCTCCCGCGCCTTCGGCGGTGAGGAACAGACGCTCTCGCCCCGTGCGCCGCTGCACCTTGTCGCCACCTTCACCGAAGACCGTCCACCGGTCTCCTTCGATCCGCTGCCCTCGCAGGCGGCGCGCGGCGTCACCGGCGGCAAGCCCCCTCCCAGTGACGCGGCGATGTCCGGGCGCGTGGCCTCCATCGCGCTGCTGGTCCTGTTCCTTTTGGTGGCGCTGGTCGTCTGGGTGGCGTCCTGATGGATGGCCTGATGCACTCCATGACCCCGACCACACCCTTGGCCGAGGGCGAAATGGTGCTGCACAGCTTCCATCCCGACCGGGCCACCTATTGGCGTGATCACGCTTGGCTTGCCGCCGCGGCGATGGCGATCGGCATGGCGATCCTCTGGGTCATGGGCAATCCGCATGTCTGGACCGGGGCCGTGGGCGGGCTGGCCGCCGTTGCCGTGCGCGCCTTCTACGTCGCCTCCGACGAGATGCAGGCCCGATGGGATCTGACCGACAGACGCCTGCTGGGGCCGCAAACCCGCGCCGTTCTGCTGGCCGATATCGCCCGCGTCCGCACCCTGGGGTCGGCGGTGCAGATCGTCACCCGGTCCGGCGACAAGCATCTTCTCAAGTATCAACCCGACCGCGACGCCACCCGTCAGCGTATCCAGACCGCCATGACCGGAGCCCGCCCATGAGCCGCACCACGCTTTTCACGAATGCCCGCCTGATCGACCCCGAAAAAGGCACCGACGCGCCCGGCTGGCTGCTGATCGAGGGCACCACGATCAAGGCGCTCGGCACCGAAGATGCGGCACCCGCCGCTGACGCGGTGATCGATTGCGGCGGCCATTGTCTTGCCCCGGGCATCGTGGATATCGGCGTCAAGGTCTGCGAGCCGGGCGAACGGCACAAGGAATCCTATCGCTCGGCCGGGCTTGCGGCGGCGGCGGGCGGGGTCACCACCATGATCACCCGTCCCGACACCTTGCCCGCCATCGACACCCCCGAGACGCTGGAATTCGTCGCGCGCCGCGCCAATGCCGCCGGCCCCGTGAATGTCCGCCCCATGGCGGCGTTGACCAAGGGCCGCGAAGGCCGCGAGATGACCGAGATCGGGTTCCTTCTGGATGCCGGCGCCGTGGCCTTCACCGATTGCGACCATGTCATCACCAATACCAAGGTGTTCCAGCGCGCGCTGACCTATGCCCGTGGCCTTGGCGCGCTGATCATCGCCCATCCTCAGGAACCGGGCCTCAGCGCCGGGGCCTCGGCCACCTCGGGCAAATTCGCCTCGCTGCGCGGGCTGCCATCGGTCTCGCCCATGGCCGAACGTATGGGGCTCGATCGCGATATCGCTCTGCTGGAAATGACCGGCGCGCGCTATCACGCCGATCAGATCACCACCGCCCGCGCGCTGCCCGCGCTGGAGCGTGCCAAGCGCAACGGGCTGGACATCACCGCAGGCACCTCGATCCACCATCTGACCTTGAACGAACTGGACGTGGCCGATTATCGTACCTTCTTCAAGGTCAAGCCGCCGCTGCGCTCCGAGGATGACAGGCAAGCGGTGATCGAAGCCGTGCGCTCGGGGCTGATCGATGTCATCTGCTCGATGCACACGCCGCAGGATGTGGAATCCAAGCGCCTGCCCTTCGAAGAGGCCGCATCCGGCGCCGTCGCCCTGGAAACCCTGCTGCCCGCCGCGCTCAGGCTCTATCATTCCGGCGATCTGGACCTGCCCACGCTGTTCCGGGCGATGGCGTTCAATCCCGCGCAACGGCTGGGGCTGGCCTCGGGTCGGCTTGCGCCGGGCGCGCCCGCCGATCTGCTGGTCTTCGATCCCGACAAGCCCTTCGTGATGGATCGCAACAGCTTGCACTCCAAGTCCAAGAACACGCCGTTTGACGGTCAGCGCCTTCAGGGTAAGGTGCGCTTGACCTATGTCGCCGGAACCTGCGTCTACGAGGCCGCCTGATGCCACCCATCGAAACCGGATCCACCCTGCTGATCGTCTGGGCCGTCATCGGCTATCTTCTGGGGTCGATCCCCTTCGGACTGCTGCTGACGCGCGCGATGAATCTCGGCAATCTGCGCGAGATCGGATCGGGCAATATCGGCGCCACGAATGTCCTTCGCACCGGCTCCAAGGGGGCGGCGGCGGCGACGCTGCTGCTGGATGGCGGCAAGGGGGCATTGGCGGCCCTGCTGGCGCGCTACCTGACCGGCGAGGACGCCGCGCAACTGGCCGGGGTGATGGCATTTTTCGGCCATTGCTATCCGGTCTGGCTCAAGTTCAAGGGCGGCAAGGGGGTGGCGACGTTCCTTGGCCTTCTGCTGGCGCTGGCTTGGCCGGTCGGTGTGGCGTGCTGCCTGACATGGCTGGTCGCCGCCGCGCTCAAGCGGATGTCGTCCTTTGCCGCGATCACTGCGGCGGCGCTGTCGTCGATCTGGGCCTTCGTGCTGGGACGGCCCGATGCGTTCCTGCTCTGCGTGATCCTGACCCTGATGATCTATTGGCGCCACCGCGACAATATCGCCCGGATCAAGGCTGGAACCGAGCCTCGGATCGGGCAGAAGTGATCCTGGGGTTGGTTTGGGTGACCCCGGTCTGACCGCGCTCTTCCGGCCTTCCGGTTGCTCCGACCCTGCACCGACGCAATACTGACGTTATACTGACGTGATACCGATGCAGTTTTTCGCTGTTTTTCGGGTGTCCGGGATCAGTAGGAATACTGCGCGTAAATCCGGCTCAGATCGCCGTTCCAGTCGCCTTCGTAATGCTCCAGAAGCTCGTCGGCGGGAACTTTTCCGTTCTCCACGCTTTCCTTCAGCGCGTTGAGGAAATGGGTCTCGTCCGGGATCATCCCATTGGCCCCGGCCCGCGCCCGCGCCTTCAGTCCCGCTTCCGAAAGGTCCAGAACCTCGCGTGCCAGATCATGCATGGAAATGCCCATCACATTGGCCTGCAACGCTTTTTCGCTCGCCGCTACGCGCAGCGCCTCGCGGGTTTCCGCGTCCCAGTCCTTGACGATATCCCATGCCGCATCCAGCGACGACTGGTCATACATCAGCCCCACCCAGAACGCCGGCAGCGCGCAAAGCCTGCGCCATGGCCCGCCATCGGCCCCGCGCATTTCAAGGTATTTCTTGATGCGCGCTTCGGGGAAGATCGTGGTCAAATGATCCGCCCAGTCCGACAGCGTCGGCTTTTCCCCCGGCAGCGCCGGCAGCTCCCCCTTCAGGAAATCCCGGAAAGACTGCCCCAAAGCGTCAATGTATTTCCCGTCGCGATAGACAAAATACATAGGTACATCAAGGGCATAGTCGGCCCATGCCTCAAAGCCGAATCCCTCGTCGAAGACGAAGGGCAGCATCCCTGTCCGGGCCGCATCCAGATCCCGCCAAACCCGCGCGCGCCATGATTTCAGACCCGTCGGCTTGCCATCGAAAAACGGTGAATTGGCGAAAAGGGCCGTCGCCACCGGCTGCAACGCCAGCGCCACGCGCAGCTTGCGCACCATGTCCGCTTCAGAGCCGAAATCAAGGTTCACCTGCACGGTGCAGGTCCGGTACATCATGGATTTGCCCATGGTGCCGACACGGTCCATGTAGTCGGTCATCAGCTTGTAACGGCCCTTGGGCATGCGCGGCATGTCCTCGTGGCTCCAGATCGGCGCGGCCCCCAGTCCGATAAAGCCCACGCCCACCTTGTCTGCGATGTCCTTGACGTCCCTCAGATGGGCGTTCACCTCGTCGCAGGTTTCGTGGATCGTTTCCAGCGGCGCGCCCGAAAGTTCCAGCTGCCCGCCGGGTTCAAGGCTGACATTCGCGCCATCCTTGGCAAGACCGATCAGCTTTCCACCTTCTTCAAGCGGGGCCCAGCCGTGAAGGTCGCGCAGTCCTTCAAGCACGGCCAAGACGCTGCGTTCCCCTTCGTAGGGGATCGGCTTGAGCGTGTCCTTGCAATACCCGAACTTCTCGTGCTCGGTGCCGATGCGCCATTCATCGCGCGGTTTGCAGCCGCTTGCCAGATATTCGGCCAGTTGTTCATGCCGCTCGATCGGCCCGCCACCGGACTGGGGTATGGACATGACCGTTTCTCCTGCCTTGTCGCGTCTTGCTGGCTGCCACAAGTGGCGGCATTCGCACGGGGTGTCAATGTAGCCGGGGGTATGATTTTTGCCAGATGACCACCGGGCTATTTCCATGCCGTTTCATCTGAGCCAGCATATGCTCGGTCCGGATGCCCGGCAATGTTGCAAATGCATCGAACAGCGCATCTGCGCCGCTGGCCGTCAGGGGGATCGCAAGATCGGGTTGGCCGGGTTGGCTCAAGATCCAGTGCGGCGGTCTCCCAGTGGGATCGAGCGACACTTGCGACAGCTCGCCCAAAGCCACCATACCGCCGGTCAACGGACCGAAATAGGCGATCTGACCCTCGACCACATTGACGATACCCGGACCATCCTGACCAGAGCGAAAGCGTCCGCGCTGCACCCCCGCGGCAACCAGAACCGCGCCTGCTGCGGCGATCACATAGCCCAGCCAGTGCAACAATCCGACCGCCCCGAAGGCCCACCAGAGGCCGACAGCCAGAACTGCGCCCCCGGCCAGCACCTCGCGCCACCGCCACAGCGCCGCCGTGGCCTCAGGGCGCACAAAGCTCATCTCCAATCCCCCAGGGTCATCTGCCAGACCGTCATCGCCGCTACCGCCGCAGTATCCGCCCGCAGGATGCGCGGGCCAAGACTGACCGGATGCGCGAAAGGCAGGGCGTGCAGGCGGGCGCGCTCTGCCTCGGAAAATCCGCCCTCCGGGCCGATCAGGATCGCCCATGCCGGGCCACCCACAGCCCCGAGATTCTGTGCCGCTCCGGCCAATGCCTCGTCACAGAACATCAATTGCCGCCTCTCGGGCCAGTCCTGCAGCAACCGGTCGAGCTTTTGCAGATCGGTGACCTCGGGCACATAGGTGCCGCCGCATTGCTCGGCGGCCTCGATGGCATGGGCCTGCAGACGGTCCTGCCGGATACGCTCGGAATTGGTGAAATCCGTCTGCACAGGCAGGATGCGCGCGGCCCCCATTTCGGCGGCTTTCTCGACGATGAAATCGGTGCGCGCCTTCTTGATCGGAGCGAATAGCACCCACAGATCGGGCGGGTTTCGCTGCGGGGCCGTCTGCTTTTCGACCCGCAGAACCCCCCCCTTTTTCGAGGCCTCCTGCACGGTGACAAGCCATTCGCCGTCACGCCCGTTGAACCCCAGAAGCGCATCGCCCGCGCCGCGCCGCATCACCCCGAACAGGTAATGTGCCTGATCGCGGCTCAGAGGAACCGTTTGCCCTTCCCCCAAGGGGTGCTCTACATAAAGCCTGATCTTCGCATCTGCCATGGGGGCACCATATGACCGGCAAGAACCAGACGCCAGAGGCCGCAGGCATGGTGGCCGATGCGGTCAAGGGCAACTGGGTTGATCGGTTCGCACCAGCGGCCACGCGGCCCTATCTGCGATTGGCGCGCGCGGATCGGCCTATCGGCACATGGCTGCTGTTGCTCCCTTGTTGGTGGGGGTTGTTGCTGGCGATGCTCCATGACGGGCGCGCCCATTGGCATGATCTGTGGATCTTTGCGGGCTGCGGCATCGGGGCGTGGTTGATGCGAGGGGCGGGCTGCACATGGAACGACATCACCGATCGCGATATTGATGGCAGCGTAGCCCGCACCGCATCGCGCCCCATCCCCTCGGGTCAGGTGAGCGTGACGGGTGCGCTTGTCTGGCTGGTTGCACAGGCGCTCGTGGCGTTCTGCATCTTGCTGACGTTCAACGCGGCTGCAATCGCGCTTGGTATTCTGGCGCTCGTGCCGGTGGCCATCTACCCTTTTGCCAAGCGGTTCACCTGGTGGCCTCAGGTGTTTCTGGGCCTGGCGTTCAACTGGGGGGCGCTGCTGGCCTGGACCGCGCATGCCGGACAGCTCGAATGGCCGGCGGTTCTTCTTTATCTGGCGGGTATTTCCTGGACGCTGTTCTACGATACGATCTATGCGCATCAGGACAAGGAAGATGACGCCCTGATCGGTGTCAAATCGACCGCACGCCTGTTCGGAGACCGGACACCCAGATGGCTGGCCATGTTCCTTGTCCTGACGGTTGCATTGCAGTCTCTGGCGGTGATTGTCGCGGCCATCGGCGGGAGTTCGCCGGCCCTGCTGGTTGCGCTTCTGGGTCCGTGGGCAATGGGCTGGCATATGCAATGGCAGCTGCGAAAACTGGACCTGAACGACAACGAGAGACTGCTCGGACTGTTCCGGTCGAACCGGGATGCGGGGCTGTTGCCTTTGCCGTTTTTCGCCATTGCCCTGTTGCTGTGATTGAACATCCCGCCTGCACGGCCTAAACACGGCCAGAGCAATAACTTGCGGGCCTGAACGCCATGCGCCTGTCTTCGATCTTCACCATAGTCGGCACCTTTCTGGCAGCGGCTGTGTTTTGCGTGCTGATGGCCAGTTTTGCCGTGCGCATCATCGAGGACAATTCACGTTTGTCCGTCAGGAACACGCTGGAGCAAAACGGCCTGTCCTGGGCCGAGGTGGACGCGGACGGGCTGCAGGTCTTTCTGGCCGGCACCGCCCCGTCCGAAGTCGCTCGGTTCAAGGCGCTTTCGGTCGCGGGTACGGTCGTGGATGCGGCCCGCGTCATAGACCAGATGCTTGTCGAGGACGCAAAGATCATGACGCCGCCGCGCTTTTCGATCGAGATTTTGCGCAATGACAGCGGTCTTTCCCTGATCGGCCTTTTGCCCGCTTCGACGGATCGCGAAGCGTTGATGGCGGCAATCGCCAAGGCCACGGACGGCGCGCCAGCAAAGGATCTTCTTGAATCCGCCGATTATCCTGAGCCCGAGACATGGGAGGACGCACTCGATTTTGCCGTCGACTCGCTCAGCCTGTTGCCGCGCACGAAAATTTCGGTCGATTCAACGCGCGTGGTCGTGAAAGCCATGGTCGACAGTCCCGCCGACAAGCGCAGACTGGAAACCGAACTTGCCCGAGCGGCGCCTGACGATGTGAGGCTGTCGCTGGACATCTCTGCGCCGCGCCCGGTCATCACCCCCTTCAATCTGCGGTTTCTGATCGAGAACGGGGTCGCGAAATTCGACGCCTGTTCCGCCGACACCGAAGAGACGCGTGCCCGCATTCTCAGTGCGGCTGGACGGGCCGGACTCGACACCAAGGCTGATTGCACCATCGGATTGGGCGTGCCTTCGCCGAAATGGGGTGAGGCCGTCGAGCAGTCGATCGCGGCACTTGCCGAACTTGGGGGCGGTAGCCTGACCTTTTCGGATGCGGATATTTCACTTCTGGTGCAGCAGGGCACGCCGCAAAACGTCTTTGATGATGTGGTGGGCAAGCTTGAAAGCTCGTTGCCCGATGTTTTCGCGCTGCACGCGGTCCTTTTGGAACCCGAAAATAAATCCGACGCGGCACAGCCCGAATTCGTGGCCACCTTGTCGCCTGAAGGTCTGGTGCAGTTGCGTGGGCGCGTGGGCAGCGAATTGGCGCGCCAGACCCTCGACAGTTTCGCCAAGGCCCGGTTTTCGTCACGGTCCGTCCACATGACCGCGCGTGTGGCCGAAGGGTTGCCTCGTGACTGGTCCCTGCGCACGCTGACGGGGCTCGAGGCGCTGACCTATCTGTCGAACGGGGCGGTCACCGTGACCCCGGACGAGTTGACGGTCACGGGCGATACAGGCCAGGCAGACGCGTCCGCGACGATTTCAGGGTTCCTGGCCGACAAGCTGGGCGAGGGTTCGCAGTTTTCGATCAACGTCACCTACAGAGAAGAGCTGGACCCGATCGCCAGCATCCCGACGCCTGAAGAATGCGAGGCGAAGATCGCCTCCGTGCAGTCCGGGCGCAAGATCAACTTCGAGCCGGGCTCTTCGACCATCGATGGCAATGGCGCCGCGATCATGGACGACATCGCCGAGATCTTGCGCGAATGCGGTGACATCCGCATCGAGATCGGCGGTCACACCGACAGTCAGGGCCGCGAAGAGATGAACGAGCGGTTGAGCCAGGAGCGGGCGCAGGCGGTCCTGAACGAATTGCGTGCGCGCCGGGTGCTTACATCGTCTTTCACGGCCAAGGGATATGGTGAAAGCCAGCCCATCGCCGACAATGATACCGAAGAGGGCCGGGAAGCCAATCGAAGGATCGAATTCCGGCTGTTGCGCCCGCAACCTGTCGAAGAAGTTGCGACGACGCTTGAAAGCCTCGAAGAACCGGGCGAAGAAGAAAGCGGAGCGACAAGCGCAGAGCAGGAAGAACCAGCGGATGAACAGAACTGAGTTTATCATTGCCACCGCGATCATTCTGTTCGTGGCATTTTGTATGGGATGGTTCGCCAATTGGCTGGTGCATCGCTTCATCCGTGTGAATCAGTCCGATGTCGGTGAGCTGGAGCGCCTTGCGCAGGAGTTGCACGAAGCCGAGGAAACCCGCGATCAGGCGATCACCTACCTGCAGCAGCGTGAGGCCGAGTTGACCAATCAGCTTGCTCAATCCGAGGCCGAACTGGCCGCGACGATGGATGGTCTGCGAGAAGCCCGCTACGAGGCCGAACAATTGCGCACGCATCTTGAACGCGTGACCTCGGGCTGACATCGGGACCACCGCCGCCGCTCGTTATGCGGACGGGCGGCGCCGCTTGTGCATTTTTGCTTCACGTCGGGGAAAGAACGCGCTACACGCGCTGCATGATCGCATGCTTCACATATCGCACGACCCGACGAGGACGCTGACGCGTCTGACGCTCCTGTTTGCGATATTTGGCGCTCGGCGCCGTTCCCCTTCCTGAAACATTGACTCGCCTGCGCCTCTAAGGCACTCAAAGGGCTTCTTAATAAAGGATACGCACATGTTTCCGTCCGTTCTGCCGACATACAACCGGGCTCCGCTGACTTTCGTCAAGGGCGAAGGCAGCTGGCTGGTCGAGGCGGATGGGCGCCGATTTCTGGATATGGGAGCCGGTATCGCGGTGAACGCCCTTGGCCATGCGCATCCGGCGCTGATTGCAGCGCTGACCGAGCAGGCTGGCAAATTGTGGCATACCTCGAACCTCTACAATATTCCGCAGCAGCAGGCCCTCGCGGACAAGCTGGTGGATGCGACTTTTGCGGATACTGTGTTTTTCACAAACTCCGGCACCGAGTCCTGCGAATTGGCCGTGAAAATGGCCCGCAAGTATTTCTATGAGAAGGGTCAGCCCGACCGGATCGGTATCGTCGCCTTCGAAGGCGCGTTCCACGGCCGGTCTCATGCCGCGATTGCCGCGGCAGGCTCCGAGAAGATGGTCAAGGGGTTCGGGCCTCTTCTGCCCGGATTCACTCAGGTTGCTTGGGGTGATCACGACGGGCTTCATGCCGCAATCACCGACACCACCGCCGCCATCCTGATCGAGCCGGTTCAGGGCGAGGGCGGGATCCGCCCGGTGCCGGATCAGTGCCTCAAGGGGTTGCGCGATCTGTGCGACGAAAAGGGTATCCTGCTGATTTTCGACGAGGTTCAGTGCGGCATGGGTCGTACCGGCAAGCTCTTTGCGCATGAATGGGCGGGTGTCGAGCCGGACATCATGATGGTCGCCAAGGGGATCGGCGGGGGGGTTCCGCTTGGTGCGGTGCTCGCCACCCAAGACGCGGCCGGCGGCATGACGGCGGGCACGCATGGATCCACCTATGGCGGCAACCCTCTGGCTTGTGCAGTGGGGACCAAGGTGATGGATATCGTGGCTGCGCCCGACTTCCTGAATGCGGTCAACGCCAAGGCCTGCAAATTGCGCCAGGGTCTCGAAGGGCTGGTTGCCAGTCACCCGGACGTCTTCGAAGGCGTGCGCGGTGTGGGTCTCATGATCGGGCTGAAATGCAAGGTCGCCAATATGGATGTGGTCACGGCAGGCTATGACGCCGGGGTCATCACCGTGCCGGCTGCCGATAATGTCGTCCGGCTTTTGCCGCCCCTCAATCTGAGCGATGAGGAGATTTCCGAAGCGCTGTCCCGCTTGCAGGCGAGCGCCGTGGCGATCGAAACCGCAATCGCGTCCTGACCACCGGACGTTTTTCATCATTCCGGGGATCAGGGTTCCACTCCGACTGCAGTCCATGTCGACACTCACGCAGCCTTCCCCTCAGCCAAGGGCTCAAAATGGAAAATTTTCTCGATATTCACAAAACCGATCCTGAGGCGCTGCGGCACATCATCGACAGTGCGAAAGCGATGAAGGATGCCCGCAAGGACCGTCCGCGCGGTGCGACTGATGATGAATTGCCTCTGGCCGGGCATATGGTGGCGCTGATCTTCGAAAAGCCCTCAACCCGGACGCGGACCAGCTTTGATGTCGGTGTGCGCCAGATGGGTGGTCAGACCATGGTTCTTTCGGGCACGGACATGCAGCTTGGCCATGGTGAAACCATCGCAGATACAGCCCGTGTGCTGAGCCGCTATGTCGACCTCATCATGATCCGTACATTCGATGAATCCGTCCTGCTGGAGATGGCCGATTATGCGGATGTGCCGGTCATCAACGGTCTGACCAACCGGACGCATCCCTGTCAGATCATGGCCGATATCATGACGTACGAAGAGCATCGCGGGCCAATTGCAGGCCGCAAGGTGGTCTGGTCCGGGGATGGCAACAATGTCTGCGCCTCGCTTCTGCATGCGGCGGGCCAGTTCGGTTTCGACGTCACCTTCACCGGCCCCGCGCAACTCGATCCCGAAGACGCGTTCGTCGGCTTCGCCCGTCAGAAAGGCAGCACCATCCAGATCGAGCGGGATCCGGTCAAGGCGGTCAGCGGTGCCGATCTGGTGGTCACCGATACATGGGTCAGTATGCATGACAGCCAATCCACCAAGGAGCGGCGTCACAACATGCTGCGGCCCTATCAGGTGAACGAAGAGCTTATGGCCCATGCCAAGCCGGATGCCTTGTTCATGCATTGCCTGCCGGCCCATCGCGAGGAAGAGGTCACCAGTCAGGTCATGGATGGACCGCACTCGGTGATCTGGGATGAGGCCGAGAACCGCCTTCATGCCCAGAAAGCTATCATGCGTTGGTGTCTCGACCGGTGATCGTCGCGTTCTGCGCGTCTGCCCGGGTATGAACCCGGACCGGATGCTGTCCTGCGGTTACAGCCTTAGCAGGATTTTTTTCAACTCCGGCTCTTGCACGGCCTCGGCCGCGTCCGAGGGCCGGAACCATCCGCGCTCGCGTTCATGCGCTTCGGGAAAGTCATCGGCCATTTCCGTCACATCAAGGCGAAAAACCTCTACCTCGACCAGAAGATCGCACCCGTCCTCGGCAGATTTCTCATAACAGAACTTGCCCAGACCGGTCTCATGCAGGACGCCGGATTTTACCCCGGCCTCCTCCCAGGCTTCCTTCTGTGCGGATTGTGCGGGCGACATGTCTTTCTCCAGCCAACCCTTGGGCAGGATCCAGCGGCCGGTATCGCGGCTGGTGATCAACAAAACCTCGGTTCCATCAGCACCTGTTCGGCAGCATAGCGCCGCCGATTGTTCTTCCTCCGGCAAACGGAAAAACGGCTGGAGGACGCCAGACCACGCTTTTTTCAGACCTTCAATCATGAGAGTACCGTACCCGCTCGATTTTCATTGTTTTTATGAACTCAATATACGCGTTAAACGTGAAATTACAATTCACGTCGGATTTCGGCGATTGGCGCGCAAGGTGGGGTCCGCCTTGGTGGGGTCTTCTGGCCATGGGTGTTTGGGGTACCGCCCGCGCATATCCTTGCGCACATCGGCATAACTGTTTGCCCAGAATCCCGGAATATCCGTCGTGGTCTGCACGGGCCTGCCCGCCGGCGACAGAAGGGTGACCCGCAACGGTGTGCTGCCGACACGGGGATGGGTCGTTTGGCCGAACATCTCTTGCAGGCGCAACTGGATCTCAGGGGCATCGCCGGAATAATCGATCGGTATCTTCCGACCCAGTGGCGTTGTAAAATGCGCTGGCGCGCCCTGATCGAGACGCTGCATCTGCTCGAAATCCAGCCGCGCGCGCAGCGCATCCAGCATGTCGAAGCGTTTCCAGTCCTGTGCAGTCCTGACCTCTGCCAGATAGGGCAGCAACCAGTCCTCCAACTGCTCCAGCAGCGCGGTTTCGGTCATGGCAGGCAAATCCTCGCCTGCGCGGCGCAGCAATTCGACCCGCGCGGCAAAGCGTCTTGCGGCATCGCTCCAGATCAGCCCAAGATCGCGTACCCCGTCCAGCATGGCGCGCGCCATGACATCGGCAGGGGCGGTTTTCCAGACACGGTCATCCAGAACCAGCGCGCCGAAGCGTTCCTGCTGGCGCGCGACCACCCGGCGCTCGCGTCGATCCCACACGCAAAGGTCATGCCAGTCGATCTGATCCGCGAAAAGCCCCCGAATTTCGGCCTCGGTTATCCGGATCGCCTGCCGGATGCGGGCCTCTCGGGGGTTGCCGTCCAGATCTGTCGCCACGATCAATCGTGCGGCTGACAGATCATCGCCTTCTGGAAGAACCGCGCCCTTGCCGCCTGACAGGATGTAACGTGGTGCATCCCCCTTGCGCCGCATCCCCACCCGGTCCGGATAGGCCAGCGCGGCCATTTCGGCATCGCTGAATGGGGTTTCGGCAGTCTTGCCGACCTGCCGGGTAAGGCGCTTGGCTTCGGTTCGTATCCGTTCCAACACGCCGCGATTGGCAATATGCGCGTGCCGCTGCGCATAGTCGCGCGGATCGCGCGCCGCCATCAGCCGCAAGTGCAGATCGACCGGCGCCTTGCGTGGCAGGGGGTCACGGTCCGACAAGAGCGCCGCAAGCGTTGCGCCTTGCGCGCCCGCCAGCGCCATCACATGGGCCAGCCTCGGATGCAGTGGAAGTGCGGCAATCACCTTGCCATGCGGTGTGATCCGGTTGTCGTCATCCAGTGCGCCCAGCATCCGCAAAAGCGCCTGGGCCTCGGCATAGGCGCCCGGATTGGGCGGTGTCAGAAAGGCCAGATCCCCCGGCGCGGCGCCCCAGACGGCTAGTTCCAGCGCAAGTCCTGAAAGATCCGCCTCTTCGATCTCGGCCGGCGGATAGGCGGGCAGCGCGCCTTCCTCGCCCTTGGTCCACATCCGGTAGCACAGCCCTTCGCTCACCCGTCCAGCGCGGCCTGCACGCTGTGTCGCCTCGGCGCGCGTCACCGGGTCCGTCACCAGCCGGGACATGCCGCTGGCGGGATCGAACCGCGCCCGCCGCGCCCGTCCGCAATCGATCACCACACGGATATCTTCGATGGTCAACGACGTCTCAGCGATCGCGGTGGCCAGTACGATCTTGCGCCCGTCCATGACCGGGGCAATCGCGCTGCGCTGCTTGGCAAAGTCCATGGCGCCGAACAAGGGCCGCACATGGCAGCAAGGCGGCAGACGATCCGCGATCAATGCCTCGACGCGCCGGATCTCGGCTTCGCCGGGCAAAAAGACCAGCATGCCGCCTTGCGTTTCTGCCACGGCCCGCAGCACCAGCTCGGCCGCCATATCCTCGAAGCGCCGCTCTTTCGGTATCGGGCGATCCAGCCAGCGGATCTCGACGGGAAAACTGCGCCCTTCCGAGGTGATCACCGGCACACCGCCCATGAGCTCGGCCACCGGGGCGGCGTCCAGCGTGGCTGACATCGCCAGCAGGATCAGATCCGGGCGCAGCGCCTCGCGGATCTCGATGCACAGGGCCAGGCCCAGATCGGCATTCAGCGACCGTTCGTGAAACTCATCGAAAATGACGGCGCCGACGCCGGAAAGCTCCGGGTCTGTTTGCAGCATACGGGTCAGGATGCCTTCGGTCACGACTTCGATGCGCGTGACGCCTGACAGCTTGGCCTCGCCGCGCATGCGGTATCCGACCGTTTGACCCGGTGCCTCGCCAAGGCTTTGTGCCATGCGTTCGGCTGCGGCGCGCGCGGCAAGGCGGCGCGGCTCCAACATCAGGATGCGCCCTTCGGTCAGGCCCGCCGCCAGCATCTCGAGCGGCACAATGGTGGTCTTGCCGGCACCGGGCGGAGCCTGCAGCACCGCGCCGCCGTGCTCGCGTAGCGCCGCGATCAGCGGGGCGATGGCGTCATGGATGGGCAATTGCGTCGACATGATCCGCCTTATCGACCAAGTCCGATCACTTTTCCATAGCCGCCTCTGGTCGCCCACTCTGGACAATGCGGGTCACGCCAAGGCATGAAGGCAGGCAGTATGCAAAAGAACGGACCCGCCGCCGCGATGGATATCGAAACTTTCAGCCAGGCGATCACCTCTGGCGACCGTCGCGCCTTGTCGCGCGCCATCACCCTGATCGAAAGCTCGCGTGCCGATCATCGCGAACAGGCTGTGCAACTGATCGAATATTTGAAAACCGCGAACCGTCAGGCGATCCGTATCGGGCTGTCAGGAACGCCCGGCGTGGGCAAATCCACTTTCATCGAAAGTTTTGGCAAGATGCTGACGGGGCAGGGACTGAAAGTGGCGGTGCTTGCGGTGGATCCGTCCAGCGCGCGCTCTGGAGGCTCGATCCTTGGCGACAAGACGCGGATGGAGGAACTCAGCCGCGATCCGAATGCGTTCATCCGCCCCTCTCCGTCGCGCTCGCATCTGGGCGGTGTGGCCCGCCGGACGCGCGAAGCCGTCAGCCTGTGCGAAGCCGCAGGCTTCGACGTGGTCCTGATCGAGACCGTGGGCGTGGGGCAGTCGGAAACCGTGGTTGCGGAAATATCGGACGTGTTCGTACTGCTGCTGGCCCCGGCAGGCGGGGATGAATTGCAGGGCGTCAAGCGCGGCATCATGGAAATCGCCGACATCATCCTTGTGAACAAGGCCGATGGCGATCTCAAACCGGCGGCGACACGCACCTGCAGCGATTACGCCGGAGCATTGCGTCTGCTGCGCAAGCGGCCTCAGGATCCCGAAGGCTTTCCCAAGGCGATGATGGTGTCGGCCATGCAGCAGGAGGGGCTGCAAACCGCGTGGTCCGAGATGACCTCATTGATCGGCTGGCGGCGAGATAACGGATTTTTCGATGCCCGCCGCGAGGATCAGGCGCGCTACTGGTTCGAGCAGGAGGTGCGCAACGGGCTTCTGGCGCAGCTCGACACGCCACAGGCGCGCGCCATGATGCAGGACTATGCCAGCCGCGTGGCCCAAGGCGCAATCACTCCCACCGTGGCGGCACAGGACCTGCTGCTCGGCCTGCAGGAACAGACCTAGCCCTTCGCAAAGGCCACGATACCACCCACGAGGCAATCCAGACTGTCGGTCCATGATGTGCCACCGGGCAGCGCATCGGTCAGCAGGGACAACTCGGTGCAGGCGACCAGCAGATGATCTGCCCCTTCGGCGACAAGCGCATTGGCTTGCTCTGCAAGCCGCGGCGCCAGACCTTCGGGATCCTCTCCCGCCTTCACGGCCCGGATGATGGCCAGCAACCCGCTGTCATCGGGCAGGGTCACCGGCTCGAGACCTTGCGCCGCAAAGGGCGCTTCGAACACCCCCGTCAACCGGGTCGCGGGAGATGCGAGCAGGCCCACACGCCTTGCACCGGCGCGCGCCAGCTCCGCCGCCGTCAGCTCCAGCATGTCGAGAAACGGCAGATCACTGGCCTCTTCGACCGCCTTGGCATAGTGATGCGCGGTGTTGCACGGCATCGCCAGAGCCGCCGCCCCTGCGGCCTCGAGATCGCGGGCCATCTTTGCCAGGACCGGCCCGGGATCCTCGCCCGTGCCCTCGATCAGCGCCTTGATGCGGCTTGGCACCTGGGGGTTCTGATGCACGATCAGCGGAATATGATCCGCATCGTCCTTTGCAGGGACGGCATCCAGCACCTTTTGCATGAGAAGAATGGTGGCCTCTGGCCCCATGCCGCCCAAAATGCCCACGGTTTTCATAATCCGGCAATCCTTCCTGGCGCGTGTTTTGCCGGCGGCTTTCAGCCCCCGGCGCGGACCTGTATCTTGCGGTCTGCGGCGAGCTTGTCCAGCCGAATGTCGGCGGACCGGGCATGGCCTTCCATCCGTTCCTCGCGGCTGATCCGTGCGCTGACGCGGGCAAGATCGGGCAGGGCACGCGCATCCACCTGTTGCCAGGTGACGGTCTTGAGAAACTTGTGCACGCTCAGCCCCCCGGTATAGCGCGCCGCGCCCGAGGTGGGCAGCACATGGTTCGGCCCCGCCGCCTTGTCGCCGAAGGCCACGGTGGTTTCCGCGCCAAGAAAGAGCGAGCCATAAGCCCGCAATCTCTCGCGCCACCATGCAAGATCGAGCGCCTGCACATGGAGATGTTCGGGCGCCTTGTCATCGGCGAAACGCGCCATCTCCTCGCGGTCATTGCACAGCACGATCTCACCCAGATCGCGCCATGCCGCCTCGGCGGCGCTGCGGTTCGGCTCGGGAAGGGCGGCGATCACCCGGGGGATGCGGGCAAGAACGCTCTCGGCCAGATCCCTTGATGTGGTGGCCAGCCAGACGGGGCTCGTCGCGCCATGTTCGGCCTGCCCGATCAGATCGACGGCGACAGTTTCGGGGTCTGCACTGTCATCGGCCAACACAAGGCTGTCAGTGGGGCCGGCGAACATGTCGATCCCGATGGGCCCGAACAATTGCCGCTTGGCTTCTGCCACAAAGGCATTGCCCGGTCCGACCAGAATATCCGCAGGCGGCGCGCCGAAGAGCCCGAAGGCCATCGCCGCCACCCCCTGCACCCCGCCGATGCACAGGACGCGCGTGGCTCCGGCCAGATGCATCGCATAGAGCATCGGAGCGGGAATGCCCTCCGCGCCATTGGGTGGCGAGCAGGCGGTGATATCGGCCACCCCGGCCTCGCGCGCCGTGGCGATGGACATCAGCGCGCTGGCGATATGCGTGTAGCGTCCGCCCGGCACATAGCAGCCCGCCGCCGACAGCGGGATCTGACGCTGTCCCGCGATCAGACCGGGGCGCAGCTCGATCTCCATGTCCTGTGCGGTGGCGCGCTGCGCTGCGGCAAAGCGGCTGATATTGTCATGCGCCCAGGCGATGTCATCCTTCAGATCCTGCGGCACCCGGTCTATCGCCTCGGCAATGCTTGCGGAGGGCACAGCGATGCTCCCCTCCCAGCCGTCGAGGGTACGGGCATATTCCAGGGCCACCTGTGCACCTCCTGCGCGCAGGCGCGCGAGCATGATCTGCACGGTATCCACGATATCCGCGGCGGCCTGGGGCGGCTGTCCGGGCGCTGACTTGATATGATCGAGGGGCATGAACACTCTCCTTGTCGTCTCCTGCATGAAGCGCAAGGTGACATCGCGGCAAGCGCTTTGCTGCCGGCCCGCACCGGTTTTTCCGGTGGCCGAAACTCGGCTTCGGCATTTCCGAAAAATGGCGCGGCTTCTTCTGGCCCCAAATATCCCGGGGGAGTCGATCAAATCCCCCCGGGATTTGATCGGCGGGGGCAGGGCCCCCTTTGGCACGGTCCCGCCGGCGCCTCGTTGGGCAAAAGCGCTTCTCGCCAAGCCGGATGACCGGGATCCCCTTGGCCAAACGAGGCTTTTTGAGTCATCAAGAGACATCAAAAGGAGGCCACATGGACAAGATCGTTATTCTGACCGGCGCGGGCATTTCCGCCGAAAGCGGGCTTGGGACCTTTCGGGACGAAGGCGGTCTTTGGGCACAGCACCGGCTGGAGGATGTGGCCACGCCCGAAGGCTTCGCCCGCGATCCGGCGCTGGTTCATCGCTTCTATAACGCCCGCCGGGTACAGGCGGCGGGGGCTGCTCCAAACGCGGCGCATCATGCCTTGGCCCGGCTCGAGGCTGAGTATGGCGGCGATGTGCTGGTCGTGACGCAGAACGTGGACGGTCTGCACGAAGCGGCGGGCAGTCGCAACGTCCTGCACATGCATGGCGCGTTGTCGGGCGCCTTGTGCGCGGCTTGCGATCATCGCTGGCCCGCGCCGCTCGAGATGTTTCCGCATGACACCTGCCCGCGCTGCCATGCGCAGGCCGCAAGGCCCGATATCGTATGGTTCGGCGAGATGTCCTATCACATGGAAGACATCTGGGCGCATCTGGAAGAGGCGGATATTTTCGCGGCGATCGGCACGTCGGGGCAGGTCTATCCGGCGGCGGCCTTCGGTCAGCACGCCGGCCGCGCAGGGGCGCATACGATAGAACTGAATCTCGAGGCGTCTGCCAATGTCCGCGACTTCACGGAGGTGAGGCAGGGGGTTGCCTCGGTGATCGTGCCGGAATGGGTGGACGGGATTCTGTATCGCTGATGGCGAGGAAAGGCGGGCGCATTGCGCCGCCTTTCCTTTGTTTGCAAGACGTTACTCGGATTTTCCGTGCTGATGGCCCATCCCGTGTGCAGGCTTGCGTTCGAGATCGACGGGAACCTCGATCTCGATATCGCCGGCCTGTTCGAAGGTCAGGGTGAGCGGAATCATGTCGCCCTGCTCGAACGGGGAGGTGAGGCCCATGAACATCACATGGTTGCCGCCACGCTCGAGCATCAGTGTCTCGCCCGCTGCGAGGGGAAACCCTTCGGTGACATGGATCATTCGCATCACGCCCTGAGCATCCTGCGTATGCGTGTGCAGCTCGACCTGCTTGGCGGCGGGCGAGGCCGCGCCGATCAGTCGGTCGTCGGAGCCGCCGTGATTCATGATCGTCATGAAGGCAGCTCCCGAGGTCGCCATGGCTGCGGAGGATCGCGCATAGGCGTCGTTGATCATGATGTCCTGAGCAAAGGCGGGCAGGGCGAAGGCGGAAGCGGCAAGGGCCGCGAGAACGGTGGATTTGAAAGACATGGGTGTCTCCTGATCTTGAGAGGTTTTTGGAAAGACGACAGGATCAGGAGTGCACGGGTGGTCCGCGCGCCCGTGCGGGCAGGCGTGCCAGGTCGAATATTTCCAAAGGTAAATCAAGGGTTTGCGCGGGTGTCCACGTGGTCGGGCGCAGCAGGTCTGCCGTGTCGGTGGAGATCACCTGAAAAAGCGACAGGGCACATTCGGGACAGATATGCACAGCACCCGTGGGTTGACCCTGCGCATCGACCAGAACCGTGACAGGCCCTGTGCCGGTGCACAGCACCATCTGACCCGCGGGGTCGGGCGCGTTCCGCGCGAGGGCCATGCTCTGCGCCGTGAGGGTCAGAACAAAGGCCAGGGCGAGGGCGAGATATGTGCGGACCTGTGTCATGCGATGCGGACTATAGCCGTGCTGCGGACCGGTGTGAAAGCGACAAAAAGAAACGGCCCCACTGGATCAGAGGGGCCGCGAAAAATCTTCATGAAGAACCGTCCGTCTCAGGCGGCAGCAGCCTGCGCCTTGGAGATTTCTTTCTTCAGTTTCAGCGCGTTGGCCGAAAGTTCCTCGTCCTTCGCCTTGGCGAGGAAGGCATCGAGGCCACCGCGGTGATCGACACTGCGCAGGGCCGCGGCGCTGATCCGGAGCTTGATGCCACGGTTCAGGATTTCCGACTGCAGGGTCACATCCTGCAGGTTCGGCAGGTAGCGACGCTTGGTCTTGTTGTTTGCGTGGCTCGAGTTGAAGCCAGACATGGGGCCTTTTCCGGTCAGTTCGCAGCGGCGCGACATGGTGTTTCCTCGTCTTGGGTCAAGGGGGCGGTCGGCCCCTGCTCAATACAAACGGGCACCGCCAGCGGCAGCGCCCCGAATTCATCGAGGGTTCTTTATGGCCAAACGCGGGGGGCGTCAAGGGATTCGAACCAGGCAGCCGGCACGTAATCTCGCAGGCGGTGACTTGTGTAGGGTTCGTACCGAACTTACGCGCGTTTGGTACGGAAACCACGCGGTGCTGCGGAATTTGTGTCCATCCCGTACACAAATCGCCTTGCGCAGACCGCGGACGGCCATGTGATCGGGGGTTGCCGCGCGCGGAAGGGAGCGTAGGGTGACCACGATCCAGAGGGAGGATTGAGGACAATGGAAATCACACGGGCCGGGCACAAGCCCCACAA
This sequence comes from Roseovarius litoreus, assembly GCF_900142765.1. Classification (GTDB taxonomy): domain Bacteria; phylum Pseudomonadota; class Alphaproteobacteria; order Rhodobacterales; family Rhodobacteraceae; genus Roseovarius; species Roseovarius litoreus. The sequence continues at coordinate 75,363 of NZ_FRCB01000008.1, read as the reverse complement.
GCTGGCCAATCCCGATTACTTCACCGGGCGCGTCTGGCAGGAACTGATCGTCGAGGCGCAGGAGCCTGCGCGAGTGCGTGCGCTGCGGGTGACCTTCGAGCCGGGCGCGCGCACGGCATGGCACACGCATCCCCTGGGCCAGACGCTGCATGTGGTGTCGGGCGTGGGGCTGGTGGCGCTGCGCGACGGCGCGCCACAGGTGATCCGGCCCGGCGACACGGTCTGGATTCCCCCGGGAGAGGAACACTGGCACGGGGCCGCGCCCGAGACGATGATGTGCCATCTGGCCATTCAGGAGGCCGATGACGATGGGCACGTGGCCGACTGGCTGGAGCATGTGAGCGATGCGGATTATGGCCGCGCCCCCGATTAACCGTATCGCAAGACTTATCGTGTGAAATGATCGCAGGGGACGAGTCGCGGTGACATGTCCCCGGCGTCGACGGGCGCTTGAGCCAAGGCCATGGCGCCGCAGGGCGCTTGAACAAGAGAGGTGCGATACGCAGATAGGTTGGGTGGGCCATATGGACCCCGCTGAACACATGGACAGGAGGCACGAGAGCGATGCAATTTCAGCTCAATACGGATTCGAACATTCGCGGTGACGAACGTCTTGAAGATGTGGCGGAAGAGATCGTGACATCGGCGCTGGGCCATCTGACCGGGCGGTTGACGCGGCTGGAGGTGCATCTTGTCGATACCAATGGCGCCAAGGGCGGCGCGGATGACATCCGCTGCACCATCGAAGCGCGGCCCGAGGGGATGCAGCCCCAGACGGTGAGCCATGGCGATGCCGATGTGGCGGCGGCATTGCGTGGCGGCTCCAAGAAGATGCGGGCGCTGCTGGACAGCGAGTTCGGCAAGCTGGCGCGACGGTGAAGTCACTGCGCTGGGCGTGGTGGTGGTGCTGAGGGTCATGCGCTGGGCATGGTGAAAGCGGCGCCGTGGCGGTGAGCGTCCGGGTCTGTTTGCGCGGTGTCGCGGTGTGCTGGCGCGGCGCTGAAGCAAATGCACTGGGCATGGTGGCGGTGCTGAGGGCAATGCGCCGGGCATGGTGAAAGCGGCGCCGGTGCGATGAGCGTCCGGGTCTGTTTGCGCGGTGTCGCGGTGTGCTGGCGCGGCGCTGAAGCAAATGCACTGGGCATGGTGGCGGTGCTGAGGGCAATGCGCCGGACATGGTGAAAGCGGCGCCGGTGCGATGAGCGTCAGGGTCCGTTTGCGCGGTGTCGCGGTGAGCTGTGGTCGGTGTGCTGCGGTGAGCTTTGGTTGATTTGCTGCGGTGGCCCTGAGGCGATCAGGCGGCCTGCGCGGACGCTGCCTCGCTCCGACTCGGCCCGGCGTCCCCCGGCGCGGCCTGTCGCCCCCCGACTCGGCCCGGTGTCCCCCGGCCCGGCGCCCACCCCGACTCGGCCCGGCACGCGCCCCGGCGCTGCCCGGCGTCCTGAGCCGCATGTCGCGGCGTCTTGGTGGGCCTGGCCAAGCCAGGGAGTCTTGGCGCGGCCCGGGCCGGTTCACCCCCGCCCGTGCGGCGCGCCCAGATCCAGCTCAGGCCCTTGCGGGATGATCCGGTGCGGGTTGATCATGTCGTGGCTGTAATAATAGTGCCGCGTGATATGGTCGAAATCCACTGTTCCGGCCACGCCGGGCCATTGGTAGAGCTCGCGCAGATAGGCCCAGATATTGGGATAATCCACGATCCGCGCGCGGTTGCACTTGAAATGGGTGTGATAGACCTTGTCGAACCGGATCAGCGTGGTGAAGAGCCGCCAGTCCGCCTCGGTCAGGCGCGCGCCCATCAGGTAGCGGTTCTGCGCCAGCCGATCCTCCAGCCAGTCGAGCGTGTCGAAAAGCGGGCCGACCGCCGCGTCATGGGCGGCCTGTGTCGTGGCGAAGCCGGCACGGTAGACGCCATTGTTGAGCGTGTCGTAGATCCGCGCGTTCACCGGCTCGATCGCGCTGCGCAGATCCTCGGGCCAGTAATCGTCGGTATTGCCGGTGAGCCCGTCGAAGGCGGAGTTGAACATGCGGATGATCTCGGCCGATTCGTTCGACACGATCGTGTCGCGGGCCGTGTCCCACAGGATCGGCACCGTGACCCGGCCCGAAATGCCCGGATCGGCCCTTGTGTAGAGATCGCGCGCGTAGCTCAGCCCATGCAGGAGGTCGCCGGTGGCGCCGGGGTAATCGCTGCGGAATTCCCAGCCTTCGGACCCCATGTCGGGATGCACGACCGAGACGCCGACATGATCCTCCAGACCTTTGAGACTGCGCAAGATCAGCGTGCGATGCGCCCAGGGGCAGGCCAGCGACACATACAGGTGATAGCGCCCGCTTTCGGCAGCAAAACCGCCCTCGCCCGAGGGGCCGGGCTGGCCATCCGGGGTGATCCAGTTGCGCAATTTCGCGGTGTCGCGGACGAATGCGCCGCCCGTTCTGGCGGTGTCATACCATTGGTCGTGCCATTGGCCGTCGATCAGCTGTCCCATGAATGTGCCTCCTGTTGCTCGACACCGATCTAGGCCGCGCGATGCGGCCCGGGTAGCCTGTGTGGCGCGCAGGCCCCGTGCAGGTCCGCACATGTCGCGCACCGCCCGCCTTGTGGCGTTTCTCTGTTTGCGCCAGGGGGGCGCAGCTTCTATAGAGGGCGGGACGATGCCCGTGACCGGGCCGGAAAGATGTGCAGAGGGGGCCGACCCATACCGGGGGTCCATCAGCCTGTGATCGTCTGCCGCGCGACACCGCGCGGCGCGACTCCTTTCCCGGCGCGACGCGGATCAGCGACAAAAAAGGGGACCGCCCATGAGATTTGCAACGCTTGCCTTCGCATTGCTCGCCGCCACCGGCGCGCAGGCCCATCCCGGCCATCTGGCCGAGGTGGCGGGACATGGCCATTGGCTGGGGGCCGCGGCGATCGGCGCTGCCATCGCCATCGGCCTTTGGGGTGCCCTCAAGGGGCGCAAGGATGCCGAAGCCGAGGAGGATGCGGCCGAGGATGCCCCCGAAGACGACGCGCAGGAGGCCTGAGCATGGGCAGCAAGACCGGGGTGATGATCTGCGGGCATGGGTCGCGCAGCCAGTCGGCGGTGGATGAGTTCGCGACGCTGGCGGAAAAGCTGCCGGCCTATCTGCCCGATGGCTGGGAGATGGAATACGGCTACCTGGAATTCGCAAACCCGGTGATCCGCGACGGTCTGGACAAGCTGCGCGAGAAAGGCTGCGACCGGATCCTGGCGGTGCCGGGGATGCTGTTTGCCGCCATGCATTCCAAGAACGACATTCCCACGGTGCTCAACAGCTATGCCGAGCGCCATGGCATCGACATCCGCTACGGGCGCGAACTGGGCGTCGATCCCAAGATGGTCGCCGCCGCCGGTGCGCGCATCCGCGACGCGCTGGCGCGGGCCGAAGCCGAGCTGGGGCCGGTCGATCTGCACGACACCTGCCTTGTGGTGATCGGGCGTGGCGCCTCGGACCCGGACGCCAACAGCAACGTGGCCAAGATCGCCCGGCTGCTGCAGGAAGGCATCGGCTTCGGCTGGTGCGAGGTGGGCTATTCCGGCGTGACCTTCCCGCTGGTGGAACCCTGCCTGCAGCATGTCACGCGGCTTGGCTACAAGCGGGTGATCGTGTTTCCCTATTTCCTCTTCTCGGGCATCCTGATCGACCGGATCTACGGCTTCACCGACCGGGTGGCCGCCGAACACCCGGAGATCCAGTTCGTCAAGGCAGGCTATCTCGGCGATCACCCGAAGGTGCTGGAAACCTTCGCCGAGCGCGTCACCGAACAGGCCGGCGCCAATCCGCCGCCCAATTGCGGCACCTGCCAGTATCGCACCCAGATCCTCGCCATCGAGGGCGAAGAGATCCGCGAGATCACCCCGGACCAACGCGCCGCCTTCGCGCAGGCGCGCGGTGCGGGACATGCGGCCTTCAGCGACGTGCCGCCGCCCACCTGCGTGATGTGCAAATACCGCACCGCCGTGCTGGGCTTCGAGGCCGAGGTGGGCGCCGTGCAGGAAAGCCACCATCACCATGTGGAAGGCCAGGGCGCCAGCGCCCCCGGCTCGAACGTCGCCGATTGCACCCTGTGCGACACGTTCTGCACCGGTCTTTGCCGTCTCGAGGCGCAAGGGCATCATCACCACCACCACGATCACGGCCACGATCATCACCACCACCACGATGATCATGGCCACGATCACCATCACCACCATCATCATCACCATCCGCAATACCCCCATGCCGATCATCCGCTGGGGCCGGAAAGCGCGCGGAAGACCCGGGCCTGACAGGGTTCACCGTTCCTGAAATACTCCCGCCGGAGGCATCCGGCGGTGATCCCAAGACCGAAGGCTGCCCATTGCGCCCCTATGAAAAGAACCCCTCGGCGATCTATGCCGAAAGCTTTGCCACCGTGCGCCGCGAGGCGCGGCTCCAGCGGTTCGGTCCGGGCCTCGAGGCCTTGGCGATCCGCGTGATCCATGCCTGCGGGATGATCGAGGTGGCCGACAGGCTGGCGTTTTCCGATCACGCCTGGGAGGCCGGACAATCCGCGCTGCGCGCGGGCGCGCCGGTGCTGTGCGATTGCGAGATGGTGGGCGCGGGCATCATCCGGCGCAGCCTGCCGGCGGATAACGAGGTGGTCGTCACGCTGAACGATCCGCGCGTGCCGGGCATTGCCGCTGGCATCGGCAACACCCGGTCGGCGGCGGCTGTCGAGCTGTGGGCCGACCGGCTGGAGGGTGCTGTGGTGGCGATCGGCAATGCGCCCACGGCGCTGTTTCACCTGCTGGAGCTTCTGGATGAGGGCGCGCCGAAACCGGCGGTGATCCTGGGGTTTCCGGTGGGTTTCGTGGGCGCTGCCGAAAGCAAGGCGGAGCTGGCCGAGCGCCCGCGCGGCTGCGAGTTCGTGGCGCTGAGAGGACGGCGGGGCGGATCTGCCATCGCCTCGGCTGCGGTCAATGCGCTGGCGGCGGGCCTTCCGGAGGAGAGAGTGTGAGATTTTTCGCAGAAAAATCATGGGTCGAAAATTCTGCGAATTTTCGAGTATGGCGCTGATGATGGATCCCTGGCTGCATATCGTGGGCATCGGCGAGGATGGCATGGCGGGGCTTTTGCCTGCGACGCGCGCCGTGGTCGAGGCGGCGGAGGTCATCATCGGCGGAGACCGTCATCACCAGTTGTCGGACAGTGTGAGTGCCGAGCGCATCGCCTGGCCCTCGCCCTTCGATGCGCTGATCGACACGCTCGAGGCGCTGCGCGGGCGGCGCGTGGTGGTGCTGGCCACGGGGGATCCGCTGTGGTTCTCGGTGGGCGCCCGGATCGGGCGCGCGATCGATCCGACCGAGATCACCTATCACCCGCAACTGTCGGCCTTTCAGCTGGCGGCGGCGCGCATGGGCTGGAGCCTTGCGGATGTCGAGACGCTGACCGTGCATGGCCGTCCCGTGCAGCAGATGATCGCCTTCATCCAGCCCGATGCGCGGCTCTTGATCCTGACCACCGGCTCGGAGACGCCGGGGCAGATCGCGGCTTTTCTGACCGAGCGCGGTTTCGGCCAGTCGGCGATGACGGTGCTCGCCAATATGGGCGGCGCGGAGGAGGCCCGCTTTGACGGGCGGGCCGAGACATGGGACCATCAGGTGCCGGCCTTCAACACGCTGGCTGTGCATTGTGTGGCGGCCCCCGATGCCGCCCTTCTGCCCCGGGTTCCGGGCCTGTCGGATGATCTTTTCCGGCATGACGGCACGATGACCAAGCAGGAGGTGCGCGCGGCCACGCTGGCCAAGCTGATGCCGATGCGCGGCGCGCTCTTGTGGGATATCGGCACGGGCTGCGGCTCGGTCGCGGTGGAATGGATGCGCGCGGCGCGCTATGCCCGTGCGATCGGCATAGAGCCGCGCGCCGACCGCCGCGAGATGGCGGCGGCCAATGCGCTGGCGCTGGGCGCGCCGAGGCTGGAGCTGATCGATGGGCGCGTGCCGGAGGCGCTGGAGGGTCTTCCCGCGCCGGATGCGGTCTTCATCGGAGGCGGCTTGAGCCGCCAGACCTTCGAGGCGGCATGGCAGGCGCTGCGCCCGCTGGGGCGGCTGGTCTGCAATGCCGTGACACTGGAAAGCGAGGCCTTGCTGCTCGAGTTGCACAAGGCGCATGGCGGGCAGCTGGTCAAGCTGATGGTCAACCGCGCCGAACCGGTGGGGGGGCTCACCGGCTGGCGGCCGCTGATGCCGGTCACCCAGTGGAGCCTTGTGAAGCGATGAGCCGGGGCCGGGGTCTGTGGCGGGGGACGGGAGCCTCCGGCGGGAGTATTTGGGGATCGATGAAAGCGGGGTCCGGGCGATGAGCGGCGTTCTTTACGGCGTGGGGCTTGGGCCGGGCGATCCGGAGCTGATGACGCTGAGGGCGCACAGGCTGATCGCGGGGGCCGAGGTGCTGGCCTATCCCAGTCTGGCCGGGGGCGCCAGTTTCGCGCGGTCGATCGCGGCCGGTATCATTCCGGAGGGTGCCCGGGAAATCGTGATGGATGTCCCGATGACGCCGGAGCGGGCGCCGGCGCAGGCGGCCTATGACAAGGGGGCGGCCGAGATCGCGGACGCGCTGGAGCAGGGGCAGGATGTGGTCTGCCTGTGTGAGGGCGATCCGTTCTTTTATGGCTCGTTCATGTATCTTTTTGCCCGGCTTTCGACGCGTTATCGGGTGGAGGTTGTGCCGGGGGTGACATCGGTGACCACCTGTGCGGCAAGGGCGGGGATGCCGCTGGCGGCGCGCAACGAGCGGCTGACCGTGTTGCCGGGGCCGCTGCCGGAGGCCGAGTTGCGGGCGCGGATCGATGGGGCGGAAAGCGTCGTCATCATGAAGGTGGGCCGGCATCTGGCCAAGATCCGGGGTGTGATCGAGGAGCTGGGTCTGACGGGGCGCGCGGTCTATGTGGAGCGCGCGAGCCTGCCCGAGGAGGTGGTGTGCCCGCTGGCCGAGGCGCCGCAGGTGGCGCCCTATTTTTCCATGATATTGCTGACCAAGGGGGCCGATCCATGGCTGTGAAACCTGTCGTTCTGGCGCTGAGCCGGTCGGGCGAGGAGGTGGCGCATCGCGTTGCCCGCCTGATCGGGGCAAAGGTGCATGGGCGCGAAGGGCGCGTCGAGCGGGCGGATGCGTTTTTCCCCAATGCGCTCGATCATGCACGCGATCTTTTTGCGGCCGGTGTGCCGGTCGTTGGCGTCTGTGCCAGTGGCATCCTGATCCGGGCCGTGGCGCCCTTGCTGTCGGACAAGCGCGGCGAGCCGCCGGTGGTGTCGGTGAGCGATGACGGCGCGGTGGTGGTGCCGCTTCTGGGGGGGCATCGCGGGGCCAACCGGCTGGCGGCGGAGATCGCCCGGGGGCTGGATGCGGTGGCGGCGGTGACCACGGCGGGGGATGTGGCGATGGGCGTGGCGCTGGATGCGCCGCCCGATGGCTACCGGCTGGCCAATCCGCAGGATGCGAAATCGGCGATGGCGGCGATGCTGGCGGGAGAGGGGCTGAGCGTCGAGGGTGAGGATATTTTCGGCCTTGGGCGCGAGGCGGGCGGCGCGGTGGAGCTGGTCGTCAGCGAGGCCCCTGCGCGGCCGGGCGACAAGCGGCTGGTCTATCATCCGCAGCGGATCGTGCTGGGGCTGGGATGCGCACGCAATTGCGATCCGGACGAGATGTGGGCGCTGGTCTGCGCCACGCTGGAGGAGGCCGGGATCGCAACTGGGGCCGTGGCCTGTGTCGCGTCGATTGACCTCAAGGCCGATGAGCCGGCGATGAACGAGGTGGCGCGGCGGCTTGATGTGCCGCTCAGGTTGTTCAGCGCGGCCGAGCTCGAGGCGCAGGCGGATCGGCTGGCCAATCCGTCGGAGGTGGTTTTCGCGGAAGTCGGCTGTCACGGGGTGGCGGAAGGCGCGGTGCTGGCCGCGGGCGCCGCTCTGGCGGTGGAGAAGCGCAAGACGGCCAATGCGACCTGCGCCGTGGGACGCACGGCTGAGCCTGTCACCGAACTGCCGGGGCGCGCGAGGGGGCGCTTGAGTGTCGTCGGCATAGGGCCGGGGCAGGCGGCATGGCGCACGCCGGAGGTCAGCCGGTTGATCGCCGAGGCCGATGAGCTGGTGGGCTATGGGCTTTACATCGATCTGCTGGGGCCGCTTGCCGCTGGCAAGCCGCGTCATGATTTCCCGCTTGGTGGAGAGGAGGCGCGCTGCCGTCACGCGCTGGAGCGCGCGGCGGAGGGCCGTAACGTGGCGCTGGTCTGTTCGGGGGATGCGGGGATCTATGCGATGGGCGCGCTTGTCTTCGAACTTCTGGACCGGGGCAAGGACGATCACGGCGTGAGCGATGCGGCACATCGGGTCGAGGTTGTCTGCTCGCCGGGCGTGTCGGCGCTGCAGGGGGCGGCGGCACGGGCGGGGGCGCCTTTGGGGCATGATTTCTGCACCATTTCGCTGTCCGATCTGCTGACTCCGCGCGAGGATATCCTGCGCCGGTTGCACGCCGCCGCCGAGGGCGATTTCGTGATCGCCTTCTACAACCCGGTGTCCAAGACCCGGCGCACCCTGCTGGCGGAGGCGCGGGATATCCTGCTCAGGCATCGTCCGGCGGAGACGCCGGTGATGCTGGCCTCGTCGCTGGGGCGTCCCGAGGAGCATGTGCGCTACCGCCGGCTGGACGAGCTGCAGGTCGATGAGGTGGATATGCTGACGGTGGTTCTGGTGGGATCGAGCAATTCGCGGCTGGCCCATCTGGGAGAGGGGCCGCGCATGTTCACGCCGCGCGGCTATGCGCGCAAGATCGACGGGGACCTGGCCGAGCCGCGCAGGACAGGTGGCGCGGCATGAATCCGATCCTTCTGGAATTTGCGGGGCGCATGGCCGATCAGGGCGCGACCCAACTGCCCGAGACCTTTCGGCAGATGGCGGTCAACGCCAGGTTCTTCCTGGGCACGCGGATGGCGGGGGGCGCACTGGCGCAGCGGCTGGACGCGGTCACGGGCTTTCGGCTGAACCTCGAGAAGGGGCGTCTTGTGCTGAGTTTCGAGGATGCGCCGGATCTGTCGGTCGAGGCGCAGATCATCGGCACATGGTCGGATGACGGAAGCTGGATGTGGGGCTGGGGGCATCCGGAGGTGCCCGAGCCGATGCAGCAGGCGGCCTGGGCGGTGCAGCAATTCGGCGAGCGGCAGGAGATCGAGGAGCTGTTGACGCGCGGCGGACCGACGGAGGAAGAGCGCGCGCGCGAGTATATGGCGATCTGCGCCTATATCTCGGATGCGGATGGCGTGTTTATGGGCGATCACGGCGGCGGTGGGCAGGTCTGTGTCTGCTATTATCAGAACGATCAGCTGAAAGGGCTATTGAGCGAATGACCGTTTATTTCATCGGGGCGGGACCGGGCGATCCGGAACTTCTGACCAAAAAGGCCGAGCGGGTGATCGGGGAATGCCCCGTCTGCCTTTATGCCGGATCGCTGGTGCCGGCCGAGGTGGTGGCCTGCGCGCCCAAGGGCGCGCTGGTGATGGACACCGCGCCGATGACGCTGGATGACACGCACGCGGTGATCCGCGACGCCCACGCGAAGGGGCAGGACGTGGCGCGGGTGCATTCGGGCGATCCGTCGCTTTATGGCGCCATTGCCGAGCAGATCCGGCGGCTGCGCGCCGACGGGATCGATTACCAGATCATTCCGGGCGTGCCGGCCTATGCCGCCGCTGCCGCCGCGTTGGGGCAGGAGTTGACCGTGCCGGAGGTGGCGCAGTCGATCATCCTCACGCGGGTGTCGATGAAATCCACCTCGATGCCGGATGGCGAGACGCTGGAGAATTTCGCGCGCACGCGCACGACGCTGGCGATCCATCTGGGGGTGCGCGCCCTGCGCGAGATCGAACGGGTGCTGACGCCGCATTACGGCGCCGAGTGTCCGGTGGTGGTGGCGTATCGTGTGGGCTGGCCCGACCAGATGTTCATTCGCGGCACGCTGGCCGATATCCGCGAGAAGGTGAGGACCGAGAAGATCACCCGAACCGCGTTGATCCTTGTGGGGCCGGTTCTGGGAGAGATCGCGGATTTCAAGGACAGTGCGCTCTACGATCCGGCACAGCCGCATGTGCTGCGCCCGAAGGCCACACTGCGCGCATGATTTGCGCGGGGCGGTGAATTTTAACGTGACCGTCATGGTTTGCTGGCACAGTCTGGGGGCTGGAAGGCAAGAAAGGCATTTGCAATGACGACCTATTTACCCCCCGACGTGCAGGCGGGTCTTGATGCCGCGCGCAAAAAAGCCTTGAAAAAAAGCCATCGGCTGCGGGTGCAGACCGGTGAAGACACCTACCCCGTGCTGAATGCGTGGGAGGGCGGGTTCTCGCTTGATTCGGATGTGGCGCCGCATTTGCGGGGGCTGGTCGATCTCTATGACGGGCCGAAGCACTTGTCGCGTTGCCTGATCGTTGCGTCAGAGGAAGAGGGCGGCGAGATCCGGTTCGAGTTGAAGCGCATGACCGAGGCCAGCGACCGGCAGCCGGTGGATTTCGAGCGTGACCCGGATGCGCCGGTGGCTTTGATCGGGCGCGACTGAGGGGCATGACTGAGGGGCGTGCAGCGCCCTGCTCAGAGTTTCTCGAAAGTGATGATCACCTTGCCGATGGTGATGCCCGCCTTGCGCATATAGGCGATGTTGAGCACCCGGTCGTCGGAGAGTTGCCACATCCAGTCGTCGAAGCTGACGCGCAGGGTGCCGTCGGGCACGGGCAGGTCGATCGTGTAGGCCCAGTTGAACACGTCGCCTTTCTCGGTGCCGGTGGCGGTGCCGATCACGCCGGGGGCGGTGCCTTCCCATGTTTCGGGGCCGGTCTGGCGAAGGGTCCAGATGCGCTGCTCGGTGGTGCCGTCGGCATAGGCGAAATCCTCGACCAGGGTGAGGGTCTCGCCGTCCCATGTGCCGTCGATGGCCACCTCGAAGCGGCGGCGCACGGTGCCGAAACGGTCCTGAAACTGGCCGTGGGCCACGGTCTTTCCTTCGAAGAACTCCTGCAGCTCGAAATCGGCATCGCTGAGGGCGGGATCGTCCAGCGAAGGCCGGCCCGAGCAGGCGGTGAGAAGGGCAAGGGCGGCGAGGGCTGTGGCAAGACGGATCATCGGGGCGCTCCGGGGCTGATGGCAGGCCAAAAGGTAACCCGTTCGCAGCGGGGGGCAAGCGCCTTGAGGGGCGCCTGGCCTTTGTGACGGGGGTGGTGCGACGCGCCGGAGTGGATCACTGCAGGTCGGCGAAGGCGTCCTGCAGGCGGGCGACGGCCTCTTCCACGCGGGTGCGCGGGGTGGCGAGGTTGAAGCGCAAAAACGCCTCGCCGCCCTGGCCGAAGCTGGGGCCGTGATTGACCGCGATGCGCGCGTCGCGTTCGACACGGGCGGTGAATTCGCCCTTGTCCATGCCGGTGCCGGAGAAGTCGACCCATGCGAGATAGGTGGCTTCGAGCGGCATGGAGGCGAGGCCCGGGATGGCGTTCACGCCCGCGTCGAACAGGCGGCGGTTGCCATCGAGATAGCGGACCAGAGCATCGACCCATTCTGCGCCCTCGGGGGAATAGGCGGCCTCGGCCATGACCAGCCCGAAGGAATTGGGCGACAGGCCGAGCGCCGACATGCGCGCGGCAAAGCGGGCGCGCAGGGTTTCGTCGGCGATGATCACGTTGCCGGAATGGGCGCCCGCGATGTTGAAGGTCTTGGTGGTGGCGGTCATCATCACCAGCCGGTCGGCGATGCGCTCGTCGATATTGGCCATCGGGATATGGGTATGGCCGGGCATCACCAGATCGTGGTGAATTTCGTCCGACACCAGCACGAGGTCATGACGGCGGGCGAAATCGGCGACGTCCTGCAATTCCTCGCGGGTCCAGACGCGGCCACCCGGGTTATGCGGCGAGCACAGGATCAGCATCTTTTCCGAGCCGTCCATCGCGGCATCATAGGCGTCGAAATCCATCCGGTAGAGACCGTTCTCGTGGCGCAGCGGACATTCGACGACCCGGCGCCCGGCGGCTTTGATGACGCGGGCGAAGGCATGATAGACCGGCGTGAAGATCACCACGCCATCGCCGGGATCAGTGAAGGCATCGACGCACATGGCGGTGCCGTTCACGAGGCCGTGGGTGGTGAACACCCATTCGGGTTCGACACGCCAGCCATGGCGCTCCTGCATCCACCAGCGGATGGCGTTCAGATAGCTGCGATCATCGCCGTAATAGCCATAGATGCCATGATCGACCATGCCCTGAAGCGCATCTGACACGCAGCGCGGCGGCTGGAAATCCATGTCGGCGACCCACATCGCGAGCCCATCGCTGGCCGGCACGCCATAGGTTTTTTCCATCATGTCCCATTTCTGGGAATGGGTGCCGAAGCGGTCGATGATGCGGTCGAAATCCATGGGGGGCTCCTTGTTGGTGACGCGGGCAGGCTATAATGTTCGGGTGACAGGGTGTAGGGGTGATCTTCTGGCGGATAATATTCCAAATAATCTTTTGATATGAAAGTATGTTCTGTAATGGTGATTAAATATGGAAATATGTCCTATTTATATAAATATATATGGAATATATTTCTTGTAAAATGATCGATGCCATGGCGGGGCGGATCATTGGCCCATTGCGCGCTGTGCGGGCATGACCTAAATCCTCCCGCATGAAACGGCCTATCCTGATCCATCCTGACCCGCGTCTCAAGAAAGTCTGCGCGCCCCTTGGCGATCTGTCGGACGAATTGCGCGTTCTGGCTGATGACATGCTGGAAACCATGTATGACGCGCCGGGCATCGGGCTGGCGGCGCCGCAGATCGGGGTGCTCGACCGGCTGATCGTGATGGATTGCGTCAAGGGCGAGAACGAGACGCCGCGCCCTCTGGTGATGTTCAATCCCGAGATCGTGGCCTCGTCGGACGTGATGAATGTCTATGAGGAAGGCTGTCTGTCGATCCCCGAGGAATATGCCGAGGTCAAGCGCCCCGAGGCGGTGGATGTGCGCTGGATCGACCGGGACGGCAACGAGCAGACCGAGACATTCGACGGGCTCTGGGCCACCTGCGTGCAGCATGAGATCGACCATCTGAACGGCAAGCTGTTCATTGATTATCTGGGGCCGATGAAGCGCCAGATGATCACGCGCCGTATGCAGAAACTGAAGCGCGAACAGGCCAAGGCGAGGGCCTGACGGCATGGCGGTGCGGCGCTGCCTGCCATGGCCGGACAAGCGGTTGCGCAGCCCGGCCGCCCCGGTCGAGGCGATCACCGATGAGATCCGCGCGATCTGGGGCGACATGATCGACACGATGGAAGCGATGCCGGGCGTGGGTCTTGCCGCGCCGCAGATCGGCGTGATGCTGCGGCTGGCGGTGGTCGATGCCAGCGAGAAGCGCGGGCAGGCGGTGCGCATGGCCAATCCCGAAATCCTGCATTCCAGCATCGAGCTGCGCAGCCATGAAGAGGCCAGCCCGAACCTGCCCGGCGTGTCGGCGGCGATCAAGCGGCCGCGCGCCGTGACGGTGCGCTTCCTGAATACGCAAGGCGAGATGGAAGAGCGCGATTTCGTGGGTCTGTGGGCCACCAGCGTGCAGCATCAGATCGACCATCTGGAGGGTCGGCTTTTCGTGGACCGGCTGAGCAAGGTGAAGCGCGACATGTTGTTGCGCAAGGCCAGAAAGCTGGCGGGCTAGGGCGATGCGCGTGATTTTCATGGGAACGCCCGATTTCTCGGTGCCGGTGCTGGAGGCGCTTGTCGCCGCAGGCCACGAGGTGGCGGCGGTCTATTGCCAGCCGCCAAGGCCCGCCGGGCGCGGCAAGAAGGACAGGCCGACGCCGGTGCAGGCCCGCGCCGAGGAGATGGGGCTCGAGGTGCGCCATCCGGTCAGTCTGAAGGGTGCGGACGAACAGGCCGATTTCGCGGCGCTTGGGGCGGATGTGGCGGTGGTGGTGGCCTATGGGCTGATCCTGCCGCAAGCCATTCTGGATGCACCGAAGCGGGGCTGTCTGAACATCCATGCCAGCCTTTTGCCGCGCTGGCGGGGTGCTGCGCCCATTCACCGGGCGATCATGGCGGGGGACGCGCGCACGGGCGTGTGCATCATGCAGATGGAGGCGGGGCTGGACACCGGACCGGTGCTGCTGCGGCGCGAGACGGAGATCGGCCAGACCGAAACCACGGGCGCATTGCATGACCGGCTGTCGCGGATGGGGGCGGAGGCGATCATCGAGGCGCTGGCGCGGCTGGATGACCTGACGCCCGAGCCGCAGCCCGACGAGGGCGTGACCTATGCGGCCAAGATCGACAAGTCCGAGGCGCGTGTGGACTGGAGCCGCCCCAGCAGGCAGGTGGATCGGCTGATCCGGGGGCTGTCGCCCTTTCCCGGCGCCTGGTGCGAACACCGGGGCGAGCGGATCAAGCTGCTGGCCTCGGAGTTGGCCGAGGGGGCGGGCCGCCCCGGAGAGGTGCTCGAAGCGGCAGGCGGGGGCGCGCTGCGCGTGGCCTGCGGCGAGGGGGCGGTGCGGCTTTTGCGCTTGCAACGGGCGGGCCGGGGCGCACAGGATGCCGAGACGTTTCTGCGCGGGCTGCCGCTGGCCCCGGGCGAGATGCTGTAAAGAGGGAGAGGTGCGATGTTTCCCACGCTGATCGGCACGGTGGTGATCGCCGGGATTGTCGGATATGCGTCCGAAAAGTCCGGGTTCACGAAAAACGGCTATCTGCAGTCGATCATCATCTGCGTGGGCGGGGCGTTCCTGTTTTACTTCCTGCGGATCATGTTCGGGATCCGCATCGGCACGCCGGGGGTGGATGCGATCCTGTCGTCGATCGGGGCGTTGATCATCGTGCCGACGCATTGGCGCAAGCGGCGCTGAGGGGTCTGGGGCGGCGGGGGCGGCTTGTCGGGCGTGACCGCCCGCCGCGCGACGCATCCGGGAAAGCCCCGCATTGTGCGCGGATCAGGCCGAGGGTTTGAAGGGCGCCATGCCGGCGCGGGCCAATTCGTCGGCACGTTCGTTCTCGGGGTGGCCCGCATGGCCCTTGACCCATTCCCAGGTCACGTCATGGCGGGCCTGCGCCTCGTCCAGCCGTTGCCAGAGCTCGACATTCTTGACGGGTTTGCGGGCGGCGGTCTTCCAGCCGTTGCGCTTCCAGCCATGGATCCAGCCGGTCACGCCGTTCTTCACATAGGCGCTGTCGGTGACGATGGTGATCTTGCTGGGCTTGGCCAGTGTTTCGAGCGCGTTGATGGCGGCCAGAAGTTCCATCCGGTTGTTGGTGGTCTCGGCCTCGCCGCCGCTCAGTTCACGTTCTTTGAGGATGGTGTCCCCCTCGACCGCCTGCAGCAGCACGCCCCAGCCGCCGGGACCGGGATTGCCCGAGCAGGCGCCATCGGTATAGGCGAAAAGATCAGGCATCCGCGTCGAGCCCCCGATATCCGGGCAGGGCGGCGATGCGGGCGCACCAAGCCGCAAGGCGTGGAAAGCGGACCATGTCGAAGCCGCCGCGCGAGCCTGCGGTATGGGTGTAGCCGTAAAGCGCGATATCGGCCAGCGTGGGCGCGTCTCCGGCGAACCATGGGCTGTGGGCGAGCGCATTTTCCATGACGGAGAGGATCGCATGGCCCTCGTCGGCGAGGCGGGCCATCACCTCGGGCGTGGCCTGATCGGCGAGATGCGGGTAGCAGTTGAGCGAGGCGCGTACGGCGATCACCGGCTCATGGCGGTTCTGTTCGAAGAACATCCAGGCGAGCATCTGCGCCTGGGCCAGTGGCGTCTCGGGCACCCAGGGCGTGCCCTGACCGAGATACCACAGGATCGCGCCGGATTCGGACAGGATCGTGCCATCGGGCAGGTGCAGCGCGGGCAGCTTGCCAAGCGGCAGGTGGCCATCGGCCTTGGCCTGCGCCAGTGCGGGCGAGTTGGCCTCGCAGGGGATGTGGCGATAGGGGTGCTCAAGCAAGGCCAGCAGAAGCCGCACCTTGTAGCTGTTGCCCGAGGAGGGCATGGAATAAAGCGCGAGATCGGTCATGGAGGTCCTGTGGTGGCGTGTGAGGGGGCTGTCAAGGCGGGGACGGGGTCAGTCAGGCGAAGACCCCGATGGCAAGGCAGGTCACCACGATGGCGGTGAGCAGCAGGCGCAGCGACATCCACCATTCCGGTGCCGCGCCATGTTTCCAGAACAGCCAGTCCAGCCCGAGAATGCCGATGAACCCCACCATGAGCGAGACGCCCGCGCCGGTCGGGCCGCCGCCTGTCATGAAAAAGGCCCACAGCGCCGGGATCACCGACAGAGCATAGCCGGTGCCGGCCTGGGCGCCCTTGAGTTGCGTGGCAAATCCCCAGAGCACGCCGGACATGAAGCTGAGGATCACCGCGCCATAGAACAGCATGACATAGGGCCCGGCAAAGCGCGCGCCGATGCTGCGCACGGTCCAAGCCGCCAGATCGGGCGACAGAACGGTGAGCGCGCCCCAGACGAAGGGCAAAAGGCCGGCAAGGCCGAGGATCAGGGGGACACGGGGCATCATCATGGGCGGCACCATGGCGCGACCGCCCGTCCGAGGCAAGAGGCCACGGGCCGGTTTCGCGCGCGACCGGGCGCGCGGTCATCGCGTCATGCGACCGCCGGGAAGTTGCCGCGCATCGGCGACGCCGAAAACGCTGGTGCCATCGCGTGCAAGGCCCATGCGGGTGCAGATCGCCTCGGAGGGGGTGTTGCCCGGCTCGACCCCGGTAAAGACATGCGTGAAGCCGTGGCGCGCGGTCATGTCGAGCATGGCCATCGCCCCGAGAATGAGCGCGAGCCGCTGGCCGCGCCGTTCGGGGCGGGTGGCCAGCATCCCCCACCAGCAGGTGCTGGCGCCATCGGGGTGATCGGGATGCAGAAAGCCCGCAGCGGCGGCACAGGCGGCGGGCTGGCCGCGCTCATCGAGGGCGACAATCGCCACAGCCGGTTTGATCAGCCCGCGCAGCACCGCGCCGGAGGGGGGCAGCACGCCGCAGGCCAGCGACACCTGTGCCAGTTTGAGCACCGTCTCGGGCGGGCTGTCCGGGGTGATGGTGACGGGTGTCAGACCTTTGGGCAAGCGGTGCCGATCCAGTATGGCGCGGGCGGCATCGAATGCTTCGGCGCCGCCGGTCCAGCGAGCATAATGCGCGACCGACAGGCCCCGGGCGAGAGCGTTGTCGCGCAGAGCCGGCAGGGCGTCATCGCTGACCGTGGCGTAATGGCTGTTGCCCTGCAGCACCGTGAGATCGTGAAGTTCGTCGATATCGCCGTCCTGCGCAGAGGCCAGCCCGACAGTGCGCCCGTAATAGGTATAGCGGGTGTCGTGGCGTGTCAGATCGTGAAAGGCGCGACCACGGCGCAAAAGGGCTTGTTGCGGCTCGGTGCCGAATACCTCGTCCATGCGTCGATCCATTGGCCTGATCCTTTTGCCGCCACAGGGTGCGCGGGCATGATGGCATGGCGCGGGGTGGAAAGATACAGAGCGGCGCGCGGAACCCGGAGGGTCAGGCGCCTGCGGGTTCGCGCATCACGCGGGGCACCTTGAATTCGACGTTTTCTTTTGCCGTCTCGATGGTTTCGATGGTCACATCGTAGCGCGCCTTGAGCGCGTCGATCACTTCGTCCACGAGGATCTCGGGGGCCGAGGCTCCGGCGGTGATGCCGATGGAGCGGATTCCGTCGAGAGCGCGCCAGTCGATATCGGTGGCGCGCTGCACAAGCTGGGAATAGGCGCAGCCGGCGCGGGCGCCGACCTCGACCAGCCGTTTGGAGTTGGACGAGTTGGGCGCGCCCACGACCAGCATCGCATCGGCGCGGGGCGCCATCGCCTTGACCGCTTCCTGACGGTTGGTGGTGGCGTAGCAGATATCTTCCTTGTGCGGGCCTTTGATCGCCGGAAAGCGCGCCTGAAGGGCGGCGACGATATCGGCGGTGTCATCGACCGACAGGGTGGTTTGCGTCACGAACGCCAGACGTTCGGGATCGCGCACGTCGAGCAAGGCGACATCCGCGACGGTTTCGACCAGCAGCACCTCGCCCTCGGGCAACTGCCCCATCGTGCCGATCGTCTCGGGGTGGCCGGCATGGCCGATCATGACGATCTGCAGGCCGTTTTCGTGGTGGCGCTCGGCCTCGATATGCACCTTGGAGACAAGCGGGCAGGTGGCGTCGACAAAGAGCATCTCGCGGCGGGCGGCTTCGGCGGGGACAGCCTTGGGCACGCCATGAGCCGAAAAGATCACCGGGCGATCATCGGGGCAGTCGTCGAGCTCTTCGACGAAGACCGCTCCTTTGGCGCGGAGGTCATCGACGACGAATTTGTTGTGCACGATTTCATGCCGCACATAGACCGGCGCGCCCCATTTCTGGAGGGCAAGCTCCACAATCTTGATGGCGCGGTCGACGCCGGCGCAAAAGCCGCGCGGCGCGGCAAGGTAAAGCGTAAGAGGGGGTTTCGTCATCTTGGACCTCCTGTCGGGTCCAGACCTAAGGCCAAGATCGCGCGCCGTCCAGTGCCGCTTGCGCGGCAATGCGCGCCGGACATGCCATTGGGGCCGCATTGGCGCTCGCCAAGCGGGGTCAGGCGCAGACAGCCGGATGCTGCGCCTGAATGATGTTGCACAACGCGGGTCCGGGTCAGACGGCTGCGACGATCCAGCAAAGGAGAGGGCGCGTCAGCCCTCTTCCTGGAAGCTGTCTTCGCGGCTGGTATGAGTATCGCGGGGAGGGCGGCCGATCACGTCCTTGAGATCATCCAGTTCGATGAAGTTGTCCGCCTGACGGCGCAACTCGTCGGAGATCATCGGTGGCTGGCTGCGGATCGTGGACACCACGGAGACGCGCACGCCCTGACGCTGGAGGCTTTCCACCAGAGGCCGGAAATCGCCATCGCCGGAAAACAGCACGATATGATCCACACGCGGCGCGAGTTCCATTGCGTCCACGGTCAGTTCGATATCCATGTTTCCCTTGACCTTACGGCGTCCCTGACTGTCCGTGTATTCCTTGGCCGGCTTGGTCACCATGGAAAATCCATTGTAATTCAGCCAGTCAACCAGGGGTCGGATAGGAGAATACTCATCATTCTCGAGCATGGCGGTGTAGTAAAATGCGCGCAGCAGCTTACCACGGCGCATGAACTCGGCACGCAGGAGCTTATAATCGATGTCAAAACCCAAAGCGCGCGCAGCTGCATAAAGATTTGATCCATCGATGAACAGCGCAAGCCGTTCGTCCTTGTAAAACATACAACAGTCCTTCCGAATTGTATAAACCCCGGTCGAAGGAACAAATGGTGGTGTGAGTGGTGGGTATCGACCGAAGTTGACGAGTATAACTATGATAAACGGCAAGAAACGCAATACTATTTAGGGTGTTCGAAAGGATAGTATGGCATGAATGAAAGTGGAAACGCCCTGATTGCGTTGGGCGGAAATATGCCGTCCGAACGGGGCCAGCCGGCCGAGACGCTGCGATTGGCGCTGGACCGGCTGGACGAGCGCGGCTGTCGGATTCGCGCGGTCAGCCGGCTTTATGTGACGCCATGCTTTCCCCCCGGAGCGGGGCCGGATTTCGTGAATGCGGCGGCTGTGCTGGACTGTGCGGGAGGCCCCGAAGAGGTGCTGGCGCTCTTGCATGAGGTCGAGGCGGAGTTCGGACGCGAAAGGCTGACGCGTTGGGGGGAGCGGACGCTGGACATCGATCTGATCGCGATGGGCGATGCGGTGCTGCCGGACCACGACACCCACCGCGCATGGCGCGATATGGCGCCCGATGAGCAGGGCGCGCGCGCGCCCGGTTGCCTGATCCTGCCGCATCCGAGGGTGCAGGACCGGGGCTTTGTCCTTGTGCCGCTGGCCGATGTGGCGCCGGAGTGGCGGCATCCGGTGCTGGGCCAAACCGTGGCCGAGATGTTGGCGGCGCTGCCCGAGGAAGAGCTTGAGGGCGTGGTGCCCATGTGACGCGGGGCGCGGTGTTGGGGTGGGGTATTGCACCCGGTAAATGTAATGGTATAACATTACAAAGCAGTATTTGAATTGGAGAGGCTACATGCGCACCGCCACGGAAACCCGCTCTCCCGCCAATGTCCTGTCCGGTTTTCCGAAGGCAGGGAGGACGACGCCCATGAATTCGGCCCTTGGCAGTCGCAAGGGGCGCCGGGTGGCGGTGATCGTGAATGACAGGTCCGAGGCGGATACCGAGGCCGTTTTGTTGCGTGGAGTTGGTGCCGATCTGATCGGGTCGAAGGTGGGCTGAGCCATGCGGGGCAAGGGGATGATATCCGGAGCGCCGGCTTGCGTCGTTGCTGTAGAAAGGCCCTGCTGAGATGGGGCGCAACATAAGATCGAGCCTTGTCCAGCGGCGGCGGGGCACCAACCCGATGGCTGAGTTCGACCGCCTGCCGCCGCCGGCCCGTGACTGGCTGCGGAACGCTGTTCTGCCATGGTCGCCGCGATCCGTGGGCCGGTTATGGGACCGCGCCCTGTCCGAGAGCGCCGGAGACATTGCCGCCGCGCTGAGCCGCATGGATCGGGCCGAATGCAAGCGGCTGGAGCACGAGCGGAGGGGATCTGTCCTGCCCCCGGTTCGGGTGTCTGTCGGCCCCGATCATCAAACTGATTCTTGGCTTGTAAATCCCTGTCCAAGGCTTTAGATGTGCGCTTCTTGCAAGATGACTCAGATGACTTTCCGGAGGTCCAATGGCCCGAGTTACAACCGAAGATTGCGTCGACAAGGTTCCGAACCGATTCGAACTTGTGATGCTGGCCGCGCACCGTGCGCGTGAGATCTCGGCGGGCGCCCCGATCACCGTGGATCGCGACAACGACAAGAACCCGGTCGTCGCCCTGCGCGAGATCGCCGAAGAAACCCAGTCGGCGGATGAGCTGCGCGAGCGCCTGATCGAATCCAACCAGACCCAGATCGAGGTTGACGAGCCCGAAGAGGATTCGATGGCCCTTCTGATGGGTGGTGGCGAGCCTGACCGCGCTTCGGCGGATGACGACATGTCCGAGGAAAAGCTGTTGCGCGCCCTGATGGAAGCGCAAGGCCAGGGCTGACCCTGCTGGCGAACCCGGAGCTGCGGGCGGCATGATTTCGGTTGATGACCTTGTCGCGCTTGTCCGCACCTACAACCCCAAGACCGATGAGGCGCTGATCCGCGCGGCCTATGATTACGGCCGTGCGATGCATGAGGGCCAGTTTCGCCATTCCGGCGAGCCGTATTTCACGCATCCCGTCGCCGTAGCTGCCATTCTGGCCGAACAGCGGCTGGACGATGCGACCATCATCACGGCGCTTTTGCACGACACGATCGAGGATACCCGCGCGTCGTATAACGAGGTGGCGGAGAGGTTCGGGGGCGAAGTCGCGGATCTGGTGGATGGCGTCACAAAGCTGACCAATCTGCAACTGAGCAGTTCGGAAACCAAACAGGCCGAGAATTTCCGCAAGCTGTTCATGGCGATGTCCAAGGATCTGCGGGTGATCCTCGTCAAGCTGGCGGACCGTCTGCACAACATGCGCACGATCAAGGCGATGCGCCCGGAAAAGCAGGCCCAGAAGGCCCGCGAGACGATGGATATCTTCGCGCCGCTGGCGGGGCGCATGGGTATGCAGTGGATGCGCGAAGAGCTGGAGGATCTGGCGTTTCGCGTGCTGAACCCGGATGCACGGGCCTCGATCATCCGGCGGTTCATCACCTTGCAGAAGGAAACCGGCGATGTGGTGGAACGCATCACCGGCGACATGCGGCTGGAGCTGCGCAAGGCCAATATCGAAGCCGAGGTGTTTGGCCGGGCCAAGAAACCCTATTCGATCTGGCGCAAGATGCAGGAAAAGGAGATGGGGTTCTCGCGGCTGAGCGACATCTACGGGTTCCGGATCATCACGCGCAGCGAAGAGGATTGCTATGCGGTTCTGGGCGCGATCCACCGCCGCTGGCGGGCGGTGCCGGGACGATTCAAGGATTACATCAGCCAGCCCAAATCGAACGGGTACCGGTCGATTCACACGACCGTTTCGGGACGCGACGGCAAGCGCGTGGAGGTGCAGATCCGCACCCGCCAGATGCATGACGTGGCCGAGGCCGGCGTGGCGGCGCATTGGTCCTATCGTGACGGTGTGCGGGTCGAGAACCCCTTTGCCGTGGACCCCGCCCGCTGGATTTCCAGCCTGACCGAGCAGTTCGACGCCGAGGAGGATCACGAGGATTTCCTCGAGGCGGTCAAGCTGGAGATGTATGCCGACAAGGTGTTCTGCTTCACGCCCAAGGGCGATGTGGTCAAGCTTCCGCGTGGTGCGACGCCGATCGATTTCGCCTATGCGATCCATACGAGGATCGGCAATGCCACCGTGGGCGCCAAGGTCGACGGGATGCGCGTGCCGCTCTGGACGCGGGTCAAGAACGGCCAGTCCGTCGAGGTCATCACCGCCGATGGCCAGACCCCGCAGGCCACATGGCTGGACATCGCCACCACCGGCAAGGCGCGCGCGGCCATTCGCCGGGCGCTGCGCGAGCAGGACCGCGACCGCTTTATCAAGCTGGGCCGCGAGCTGGCGCGTTCGGCCTTCGAGCATGTCGGCAAGAAAGCCACGGACAAGGCGCTCGAGACGGCGGCCAAGACCCTGCGTCTGAAAAACCGCGACGAGGTTCTGGCGCGCTTGGGCAGCGCCGAGCTGACCGCGCATCAGGTGCTGAATGCGGTCTATCCCGATCTGGTCCCCGATCCCGGTGAAGAGGTGGGGCGCGAGCGCGCGGTGATCGGCCTGTCTCCGGACCAGAGCTTTGAGCGCGCGCGCTGCTGTCAGCCGCTTCCCGGAGAGCGGATCGTCGGCATCACCTATCGCGGGCGCGGGGTCGTGGTGCACGCGATCGACTGCGAATCACTTTCCGCGCTGGACGACCAGCCCGAACGCTGGCTGGACCTGCATTGGCATTCCGGCACGCATCCCGCTGCCTATGATGTGACCCTTGATATCACCTTGTCGAACGATGCGGGGGTCTTGGGACGTATTTGCACATTGATCGGAGAGCAGAAGGCCAATATCTCGGACTTGACGTTCGTGGACCGAAAGCCGGACTTCTACCGGTTGCTTGTCGATGTCGAGTTGCGCGATGCGGAACATCTGCATGGTGTCATCAATGTTCTCGACGCTGAAAGCGATGTCGCTTCGGTTGAGCGGCATCGCGATCCGAGGCTATCCGGAGCCACGACGCAGACAGAACGCTAGGAGCCGCAGAGGTGGTCTTCAAACGCCGAGACAGACGACCGATCTGGCAGGCCGTCGCAGACTTCTTCTGGCCGCGCGGCGGCTGGGGGCGTGCGTTCACCTATGTCAAACATCGTGTGCGCCGTCTGCCTGATCCGCCGCACCGTATCGCGAGGGGCATCTTTGCCGGTATCTTCGTGACGTTCACACCGTTTTTCGGGCTGCATTTCTTCCTGGCGGCGACGGTCGCGTGGATCATGCGGGGCAATATCATCGCCTCGCTCTTGTCGACCTTCGTGGGCAATCCGCTGACCTTCGTGCCGATCATGGCGATCTCGTTGCAGACGGGGTATTTCCTGACCGGGCAGGGCCATGCGCTTGGTGATGAGGTGCATCGCTCGCTCGGGGGCAAGTTCGTGGATGCCGGGCGCGATCTCAAGCACAACATCTGGGCGATCTTCACCGATGAGCGCGCGGACTGGAGCCATCTGCTGGTCTTTTATGACGAGGTGTTCTTTCCCTACATGGTGGGCAGCATCATCCCCGGACTGATCGCCGGGATGATCGGCTATTACATCAGCCTGCCGGTCATTCAGGCCTATCAGAACCGGCGGAAGGGTGTGCTCAAGGCGAAATGGGCCGCGATCCGCGAAAAAGCCGCGCAAAAGGCTGACGCCAAGAAGAAACAGGACTAAAGCGTTCCGCCCTTGACCTGAGGCATCAGCCAAGGGCGGAACGCGAGCAACGAATGAAAGAAACACTGCATTTCGCGAAAATCTGTGATTCAGGTTTTCCGCGAAACGCTCTAGGTTCCTGTTCAAGACGGCGGTGCATCATGGAAGGGCGTTCAGCATGACATCCGAAGGCAAGCTGCGGCTTGGAGTGAATATCGACCACGTGGCGACGGTGCGCAATGCGCGCGGCAGCGCCTATCCCGATCCGGTGCGCGCGGCGAAACTGGCCGAAGAGGCGGGTGCCGACGGCATCACCGCGCATCTGCGCGAGGATCGCCGCCATATCGCGGATGCCGATATCGAACGGCTGATGGCGGCGTTGGAGCGGCCCTTGAATTTCGAAATGGCGGCGACGGCGGAAATGCAGGCGATTGCCCTGCGCCACAAGCCGCATGCGGTCTGCATCGTGCCCGAAAAGCGCGAGGAACGGACCACCGAGGGCGGGCTGGATGTGGCTCGGGACGACAACGCGCTTGCCGGCTTCATCGCGCCGCTCAGCGATGCGGGGTGCCGGGTGTCGCTATTTATCGGGCATGAGCCACGCCAGATCGAGGCGGCGGCGCGGGTCGGTGCGGCGGTGGTGGAACTTCATACCGGCGCCTATTGCGATCTGCATTACGAGGGCAAATTCGAGGAGCGCGATGCCGAACTGGCCGCGCTGTGCGAAGGTGCTGCACTGGCGCATTCGCTGGGGCTCGAGGTGCATGCGGGCCACGGGCTGACCTTCGAGACGGTCAAGCCGATCGCGGCGATCCCGCAGGTGATCGAGTTGAATATCGGACATTTTCTGATTGCCGAGGCGATCTTCCTGGGGCTTGGTCCCGCCATCGCCGAGATGCGCCGCTTGATGGACGAGGCGCGCGCGGCATGAGCCGCGGGCGCGTGTTGCGGGATCAGGTGACATGCGTCGCCGCGATCTGAGTGTCGGACTTTTTGCGCTGCTGCTGGCGGCGTGGTCGCTGTGGGTGCTCGAGGGCGCGCGTCAGGGCGTGGTGATCGAAGATCTGAGACTGGGCGATACGCCGGTGACACGGATGAGCGATGGCAGCGGTGGGCCGCCGGTGGTGATCGCGCATGGCTTTGCCGGGTCACGCCAGATGATGCAGGCCTATGGGCTGACGCTGGCGCGGGCGGGCTATGACGTGCATGCGTTCGATTTCCTTGGCCATGGCCGCCACAAGGTGCCGATGGGCGGGGATGTCACCAGCGTCGAAGGAACGACCCGGCTGCTGGTCGATCAGACCGCAGAGGTCATTGCGATGGCACGGGCGCGGGGCGATGGCGCGGCGGTGGCCTTGCTGGGCCATTCGATGGCGACGGATGTTCTGGTGCGCGTCGCGGCCGAGACCGAGGGGGTCGGGCCGCTGATCCTGCTCTCGCCGTTTTCACAGGCGATCACCGCAACAGAGCCGAAAGACCTGCTGATGATCGCGGGCGCATGGGAGGCGCGGCTGTCGGAGTTCGCGCTGGAGCAGGTGCGACAGATCGATCCCGAGGCGGGCTTTGGCGAGGTGGTGGGCCGCGATGGGCTGCGCCGGATGGCCTTGCAGGCGCCGATGGTGGAGCATGTGGCGATCCTGCATTCGCGTGCAGCACAGCGCGCGGCGCTCGATTGGCTGAACGGGTTTCATGGCCGGGATCAGGGCACAAACGTGCCGCCGACCGGCTGGGCGCTGATCGGCTTGCTGACGGCGATCACGGCGCTTTTCGGCCCGGTCGCCCGGCTGCTGCCCCGGCGCGAAACCCTCGATATGCCCTTGTCTGCAAGGGGTTTGGCGGTGGCCATAGGGCTGCCGGCGCTGGCGGCGCCGCTTCTGGCGACGCAGGTGGAAACGAAGGTTCTGCCGGTGCTTGTGGCGGATTACCTGGCGCTGCATCTGATGATCTATGGCGTGCTGCAGATGGCGGTGCTGGGCTGGTTGAGGGGGCGTCCGGGTTGGCCCGCGCCGCTGGCGGCGGGGCTGCTGGTGGTCTGGACGCTTGGGGTGTTCGGCCTTGCGCTGGATCGCTATGGCGCGAATTTCTGGCCGACGCCGGAGCGGCTGGCGATCATCGCGGCGCTGTGTCTGGGGGCGGTGCCTTTCATGCTGGCGGACAGCTGGCTTGCGCATGGTGCGGGGCTGTGGCGGAGGGTGCTGGCAAGGGTCGGGTTTCTGGCCTCGCTCGGGATTGCGGTGGCGCTGGATTTCGGGGGGCTGTTCTTCCTGCTGATGATCGCGCCGGTGATCGTGCTGTTCTTCCTGAGCTTCGGTGTGATGGGCCGGGCGGTGGCCCAAAGGTCGGGGCCGATGGCGGCGGGGCTTGGGCTGGGGCTGGCGCTGGCCTGGGCTTTGGGGGTAAGTTTCCCCTTGTTTTCAGCGTGATGGGAGAGGCGCGATGATCCTCGGGATCGGCACGGACCTGGCCAATATCGACCGTATCGCCGGCACGCTGGAGCGGTTCGGGGACCGGTTCCGCAACCGCGTGTTCACCGAGATCGAGCAGCAAAAGGCCGAGCGGCGGCAGGATGTGGCGGGCACCTATGCCAAGCGGTGGGCCGCGAAAGAGGCCTGTTCCAAGGCGCTTGGTACGGGGCTGCGGATGGGGATCGCATGGAAGGACATGGCCGTGAGCAACCTTGGCACCGGCCAGCCGAGGATGCACCTGACGGGCTGGGCGGCGGAGCGGCTGGAGGCGATGACGCCGCCGGGGCATGAGGCGATCATCCATGTGACCCTGACCGACGACCACCCGTGGGCGCAGGCCTTTGTGGTGATCGAGGCACGGCCCATCGAGGCGAATCAGGGTTAACGCGTTGATATGATGACATTATGCCGTTCGGTATTGCGTCGGTATCACGTCGGTATCGCGTCGGTGTGCAAGCGCCTGATCGTGCTGACAGCCGGACCTTAACAGGGCGTGCGTTGCCCCGTGCCGGTCTGCGGGATGCCGGCGCAGTGGGCGGGGCGCGCGAACACCGGGCAGGCCTGCGCCGCTCCGGCGTGAATCGGCCATGCCCCAAGCGGAGGTGATTCCAAAGCCCCGGGCTTTGGCCTAAAGCGATCCGCCTTTACCCTGAGGCATCAGTAACCGGCGGAGTGGGCGCAACGAATGAACCGAGCACCGCGTTTCGCGAAAATCGGTGATTCAGGTTTTTCGCGAAACGCTTTAGGTTGAAGACTATGGATATCGTTCTGATCACCACGGTCATTGCCGCGCTTTTCGTGGTGATCGGCGTGGCCGAGCCTTTGGCGGCGCGGCTGCGGCTGCCCTATAGCGTGATTTTGGCGGTGCTTGGCACGCTGATCGGCGTGGGCGCGATCTTTTTCCTGCGCACCGAGTTGACCGATGCGCTCAACCCGGTGGCCGAGGCGATCCTTGGCCTACCGATCCGCTCGAACGTGTTCCTTTATGTCTTTCTGCCGACGCTGCTGTTTCAGGCGACGTTTGGCATGAACCTGCGGCGGATGCTGGATGACTGGGTGCCGATCCTTGTGCTGTCGGTGGTGGCGGTGGTCGTGGCCACGGTGACGGTGGGCTATGCGCTGTCATGGACCAGCGCGCTGCCGCTGGCGGCGTGCCTGCTGATCGGGGCGATCGTGTCGACCACGGACCCGTCGGCGGTGGTGTCGATCTTTCGGTCGGTGTCGGCGCCGCGCCGGCTTGCCCGGATCATCGAGGGTGAGAGCCTGCTGAACGATGCCGCCGCGATTGCGCTGTTCGGGCTGTTCATGGGGTTCGTGATGCTGGGCGTGCCGGACCCGAAACTGAGTGATGCGCTGGCGCAGTTCCCGGTGCTGGTGGCGGGAGGCGTGCTGACCGGGTGGGTCACGGCGCGGATCGCGGTCTGGATGATGGCGGCGTTCGGGCGTTATGAGCTGGCGCAGATCTCGATTTCGGTGGCGCTGCCGTATCTTGCCTATATCGGGGCGGAACAGAGCGTCGGCGCGTCGGGTGTGATCGCGGTGGTGACGGCGGGCATCACGCTGAACCTGACGGCGCCGGGGCGGTTGCCGCCGCAGGCCTGGGCCAATATGCGCGAGGTGTGGGGCCTGCTGGCGCATTGGGCCGGGGCGCTGATCTTCATTCTGGCCGCACTGCTGATCCCGCGCCTTCTGGAGGAGGTGCGGCTGAGCGATTTCGCGCTGGTGGGCGTGGTCATTCTGGCGGCGACGGCGGCGCGGGCGGTGATCCTGTTCGGGTTGTTGCCGCTGTTGTCGCGGCTGCGCGTGTCGCCGGTGGTGGAGCGGCCCTATCGCGCGGCG
This sequence comes from Roseovarius litoreus, assembly GCF_900142765.1. Lineage (GTDB taxonomy): Bacteria > Pseudomonadota > Alphaproteobacteria > Rhodobacterales > Rhodobacteraceae > Roseovarius > Roseovarius litoreus. The sequence continues at coordinate 47,145 of NZ_FRCB01000008.1, read as the reverse complement.
ATCCTGTGGGGCGGGCTGCGCGGGGCGGTGACGCTGGCGCTGGCGCTGGCGGTGACCGAAAGTTTCCGGGTGCCGGACGGGATTCAGCGCGTGGTAGGCATTCTGGCCACGGGCTATACGCTGTTCACGCTGCTGGTGCAGGGCACGACGCTGCGGCTGGTCATCTCGAAGCTGGGGCTGGACCGGCTGTCGGCGATCGACGAGGCGCTGTCGCGGCAGGTGGTGGCGGTTGCGCTGCAGACGGTGCGCGAGGATGTGGCGCGCACCACCGGGAATTACGATCTGGGCCATGAGATCGTGCGCGCAGAGGCCAAGCGCTTTGGCGAGCGGCTGGATGCGGCGGTCAAGACCGCCGAGGAGAGCGCCGATATTCTGGATCGCGACCGGATCACGCTTGGTCTTATCGCGCTGGCGGGGCATGAGCGGGATACGATCATCGTGCGGGTGCGCGAGAGGACGATCTCGGCGCGGATGGCCGATCAGGTGTTGTCGGATGCCGACCGGCTGATCGAGGGGGCCAGATCGGGCGGGCGCAGCGGGTATCAGCGCGCCGCCCGGCGCAGCGTGGCCTATGGCACGGCGTTCCGGACGGCGTTGCTGCTGCATAACCGGCTGGGCGTGTCGGTGCCGCTTGCCCGGCTGACGGCGGACCGGTTCGAGCTGTTGCTGACGCAGCGGTTGAGCCTGCGCGATCTGGACGGGTTCATCGATGGGCGGATCCGGCGCATCCACGGGCGGCGGGTGGCCGATCTTCTGCGCGAGTTGCTGGCGCGGCGGGTCGAGCTTGTCGAGACCGCGCTGGAGGGGCTGAGGCTGCAATATCCCGGCTATGCCGAAAAGCTGGAGCGTCGTTTCATCCGCCGTACGGCGCTGCGGCTGGAAGAGCGCGAATATACCGCCATGCGCGAGGACGGCTTGATCGGCGCGGAGGTGCATACCGCGCTGATGCAGGAGGTGGCCGAGCGGCGCGCGCGCGCCGAAGAGCGCCCCCGGCTCGATATCGCGCTGCAGCGGCGCGAACTGGTGGCTCAGTTTCCGCTGTTTGCGGGTCTGGACGAGGCGGCGATCCGGCGGCTGAGCCGGGCGCTGCGCACGCGCTATGCCAATGTGGGTGACGTGCTGATGCGCAAGGACAGCCCGGCGCGCAGCGTGTTCTTCATCGCGTCGGGCGCGGTCGAGCTTGAGGCGGCGGGGCAGACTTGGCGTCTTGGGCGCGGCGAGATGTTCGGGGAATTGTCGGTGCTCAAGCGGATGGCCCGGCGCGCGGAGGCGCGGGCGATCACGCCCTCGGCGCTTCTGGTGCTGGACGAGGCGCGGTTCCGGCGGCTCTTGCGGCGCAGTGCGCGCCTGCGGCAGGCGGTGCAGGAGAGTGCCGCGAAACGCGGCATCAGCATCGACATGCCGCCTGCGGCCTGAGGAGGTGGCGTGCGGCGCGCCACGGCCTGCTGGCTTGACACCCCGGCCCCGTCCCCGCATGTAGCGCGAAGAGATAGCGGAGGACGCCACATGGCCGCCGAAGGCAAGACATCAAGCTCGATCTGGGAAACCGTCAAGACGGTGTTCTGGGCGCTTGTGATCGCGGGGATCTTCCGCACGATCTTTTTCCAGCCGTTCTGGATCCCGTCCGGGTCGATGAAGGACACGTTGCTGATCGGGGATTTCCTGTTCGTCAACAAGATGGCCTATGGCTATTCCTATGCCTCGTGCCCGACGATCCGGATCGCGAGCCTTGGGCTGGATATCGACGCGCGGGATGTCTGCGGGTTTCTGGATGGCGACAACACCCGCTTTCTGGGCAGCGAGCCCGAGCGCGGCGATATCATCGTCTTTCGGCATCCGGTGCAGGGCACCGATTTCATCAAGCGGCTGGTGGGTCTGCCCGGTGATACCGTGCAGATGCGCGGCGGGCGGCTTTACCTGAACGGGGAGCCCGTGGAGGTGGAGCCGGCGGGCACGTTCGAAGAGGTGTTCGAGCCGCAAGGCCCGGTGCGCATCCGGCCGCGTTGCGAGAATGGGGTCGTGGGCGAGGGGGCGATCTGCCGCAAGTCACGGTTCCTCGAGACGCTGCCGAATGGCGCGTCGCATCACATCCTGAATATCGGCAACCAGCGGTCGGATGATACGGGTGTCTTCACGGTGCCCGAGGGGCATTACTTCTTCATGGGCGACAACCGGGACAATTCGACCGATTCGCGTTTTCCGCAGGCGGTGGGCGGCGTTGGGTTCGTGCCCTATGAAAACCTGATCGGGCGCGCGGGGCGGGTGATGTTCTCGTCGGCGGGCAGTTCGATGCTGTTCTTCTGGACATGGCGCAGCGATCGCTTTTTCGAGAAACTGGACTGACGAAAGAATGAAGCTGTCGGCGGAGTTGAAGGCGTTCGAGGAGCGGTTGGGACACCGCTTCGAGCAGCCTGCGCTGCTGGTTCGGGCGGTGACGCATTCCTCGATGGCCTCGCCCACGCGCGACGACAATCAGCGGCTTGAGTTCCTGGGCGACCGGGTGCTGGGGCTGGTGATGGCCGAGGCGCTGCTGGAGCGGGACCGCTCGGCGGAAGAGGGGCTGCTGGCGCCGCGCTTCAACGCGCTGGTGCGCAAGGAGGCCTGTGCCGATGTGGCCCGCGAGATCGCGCTTGGCGATGTGCTCAAGCTGGGGCGGTCCGAGATGCTGTCGGGCGGACGGCGCAAGCAGGCGTTGCTGGGCGATGCGATGGAGGCGGTGATCGCCGCGGTCTATCGCGATGCGGGCTTCGACGTGGCCAAGGCCGTGGTGCTGCGGCTGTGGGGCAAGCGGATCGACAGCGTCAAGGAAGACGCCCGCGACGCCAAGACCGCGCTCCAGGAATGGGCGCAGGCGCGCGGCCAGACGCCGCCGGCCTATGTGGAGACGGCCCGTTCTGGCCCGGATCACGCGCCGCAATTCACCATCGAGGCCCGGCTTCAGAACGGCGAGGTCGAGACGGCCAGCGCCGGATCGAAGCGGCAGGCCGAACAGGCGGCGGCCAAGGCGCTGCTGGCGCGGCTCAAGCAGGGCTGAGACCGTCGGGGCAGTGTGGCCCGATCAGGATGGAGGCATCCTGCCGTTCTGACGGGCAGCGGCACGCCAGAGTTTGCGGCGGATCCCCTCGGGTTCGAGGTGGCGATACTTGCCGCCGGAATATTTCGGCCAGTCGATCGCCAGCCCCTGCTTGACAAGTTCCGCCGCCAGATCGCGCCCATCGGGCAGATAGCAGGTGGCGACGATGCGGTCATAGGACAGCTCTTCGGTGACATGCGCAGTGATGACCTGACCCTTGCACAACTGCACCATGGCCCATTTCGATTTCTGCCCCCAAGGATGGTCGAGTTCCGGAGCGTCGATCCCGGCGATGCGGATGCGCAGCTTGCCCAGAACGATGGTGTCGCCGTCGATCACGTAGCATGTGCTTTTGATGATTTCCGGAGGTTTGGGCGCTGGACGAGGGGGCGCGACACTTCCTTCAATGACGGTAAAGGACCGGGATTGATACCGAACGCGCCGCGTCTGTGGAGTGGAGAATGGAGGCGGCGGTGGGGTGCGTGTGAACAAGGAGCGGAATACGAAACGAAAAAGGCTCATGCAGATGTCCTGAAATGCAGCGGCGGAAAAGCACAGGTTAGGCAGACAAAATGGGCGATTTTTGGGCTTCTTGTGCGGAACGGCGATCTGGCTGGTGCGGGGGGACGAATTCCGGTATCTCCCGGGAAAACCATAGTAGCGGACCCCCTGATGACCACACGCGCCGGATTCATTGCCCTGATCGGAGAGCCCAATGCGGGCAAATCCACGCTGCTGAACCGGATGGTGGGAGCGAAGGTCAGTATCGTGACCCACAAGGTGCAGACCACCCGCGCCCGTATCCGGGGGGTGGCGATGGAGGGTGAGAGCCAGTTGGTTTTCGTCGACACGCCCGGTCTGTTCCAGCCGCGCCGGAGGCTGGACCGGGCGATGGTCGCCGCCGCATGGGGCGGGGCTGCGGATGCGGATGTGATCGTGCTGCTGATCGAGGCGCATCGCGGGATCACCGAAGGTGTCGAACGCATTCTCGAACGGCTGGAGGATGTCGGCAAGGGGCGCACCGTTGCACTGGCCATCAACAAGATCGACCGGGTGAAATCCGAGGCGCTGCTTGGGCTGACACAGGATCTGAATGCGCGGTTCAGCTTTGCCAAGACCTTCATGATCTCGGCGGAACGCGGTCACGGTGTCGAGGATCTGCGCAAATGGCTGGCCGAACAGGTGCCCGAGGGGCCGTGGCTCTATCCGGAGGATCAGATCGCCGATCTGCCGATGCGCATGATCGCGGCCGAGATCACCCGCGAAAAGCTGACCCTGCGGCTACATCAGGAATTGCCCTATCAGCTGACGGTCGAGACCGAAGCCTGGGAAGAGCGCGAGGACGGCTCGGCGCGGATCGACCAGATCATCTATGTGATGCGTGACGGTCACAAGGGCATCATCCTTGGCAAGGGTGGCGAGACGATCAAGGCCGTGAGCAAGGCCGCGCGAGAGGAGCTGGAAGAGTTCCTTGGCCGGCGCGTGCATCTGTTCTGCCAGATCAAGGTGCGGCCCAACTGGCTGGACGAGGCGGAACGCTATTCCGAGATGGGGCTGGATTTCCGGGACGGCAACGCGTGACGCGACTGACGGCGGAGTTCTGGGTTCAGGCTTATCTAACGCGGTTGCGGCTGCGCGATATCCCGGCCTTTGTCACGGCGCATGGCGATGACACCGCAGGCGCCGTTCTGGTCAAGCTGAACACATTGGACGGGCGGGCCGCTGCCTATCAGCGGTCGTTCGATGTGATGAGCGGTGCGCGGCAATGGCTGGTGCTGGCCGAGGGCGAGGAAAGCGCGGTGGACGCCGCGATTGCGCGGCAGCGCGGGTTCGATCCCGATCTGTGGGTGATCGAGGTCGAGGATCGGGAGGGCCGGCATCTGCTGGATGAAGAGGGTCTTGCCGACTGAGCGGCGTTGATGCGCGTCAACGCGAAGGGTGGGGGGTGATGTCTATGCTGCGGGCCGAGACCTGACAGGGAGACAGACCCATGAAAACTCATATTTTCGTAGCGACCGACGGGTCGGACACGGCCGCGAAGGCGGTCGATCTGGCCGCCGATCTGGCGGCGCGGTATGATCTGGATCTGACAATCGGGCATGTGCTGCATTTCGGTCGGCCTTCGGAAGAATTGCAGCGCATGGCCCATGTCGAGCATATGATCGAGGAGGTGCGCGCCAAGGCGGGCGTGGATTTTCCCAATGTGCCCGATACGATGCTGGGCCTGTTCGCCGAGACCAGACCGGGGGAGGAGTCCGTGCGGCTGGTCACGCTTGTGGGCGACGAGATCCTGCGCCTTGCCGCCGATCAGGCGGCGAATATGGGAGCGACGAAGGTCAAGACCATGTCGTCACAGGGGGATACGGCGGATGCCATTCTGGACATGGCCAAGGAGGCCGGGGCCGACATGATCGTGATCGGCCATCGGGGACTGGGGCGGCTCAAGCGCGCATGGTTGGGCAGCGTGGCGCAAAAGGTGCTGAACACCGCCGATTGCACGGTCGTGTCGGTGCGGTGAGCCGGCCTTGTCCCTTGGCCGCGGGGCCGGGACTTGGCAAGGGGCGGCTTCTGGTGTCGTATGGCGCCTGGCACAGGCAGGAGCGGGCGCAGCAGCGGACATGGAATGGCGCGATCAGGGCATATTGCTGTCCACGCGGACGCATGGCGAAACCTCGGTCATCATCGAGGTCTTCACGCCCGAACACGGGCGGCACGCAGGTGTTGTGCGCGGTGGCACGTCGCGCAAGCTGGCGCCGGTGCTGCAACCGGGGGCGCAGCTTGACCTGAGATGGCGCGCAAGGCTTGAGGATCATATCGGCACCTTCACGGTCGAGCCGGTCAGATCGCGCGCGGCGGCGTCGATGGGCGACCGGCTGTCGCTGGCGGGGCTGAACGCGGTGACGGCGCTGTTGCTGTTCTGCCTGCCGGACCGCGAGGCGCATGGGCGGCTGTATCGCAGGACCGAGGCGCTGCTGGATCTGCTGGGGCAGGGGGATGTGTGGCCGCTGGCCTATCTCAACTGGGAGATGGCGCTGCTGGACGAGATGGGTTTCGGGCTCGACCTGAGCGGGTGCGCGGTGATGGGGCCGCAGGCCAATGATCTGAGCTATGTGTCGCCGCGCAGCGGACGGGCGGTCTCGAGGGCGGGGGCGGGCGAATGGGCGGACCGGCTGCTGCCCTTGCCGGCCTGTCTGCTGGGAGCGGGGCCTGCGCCGGATGCCGAGGTGGCCGAAGGGTTTCAGGTGACCGGGCATTTCCTGCAGAACCATCTGGCGCCGGAGCTTGGCAACAAGCCGCTGCCCGCGGCGCGGCAGCGCTTCGTCGATCGGTTCCGAGCACGGCTGGAGGGGTAGCGATCAGCGCAGCGCAAGCACCAGATCAACGAGCGAGCCGATGGCGGCGGCGTTGCGGCCGGGGTGATCCTCGGTGAGGTCCGCGATGCCGATGCCGGTGGCGTAGATGATCCGCGCCATTTCGGGATTGGCGATCCCGATATCGGACAGAAGCCCTTTGATCAGATCAAGCCGCTGCGCATCGACACGGCCCAGGGTGGCCCGCGCGCCGGCGTGATCGCGCGCCCAGGCCCGGATCGCGGGCTCGGCGGTCATGTCTTCTGCACATTCGGCGACCATCTGTGCCGTGGCGCGCAGCTTGCTGGTCGCGGTGGCGCCGCGGGCGAGGGCGATATCCAGCGCGGCGGTCGCGCGGGTTTCCCAGAGGTCCAGAAGGGCGGCGTGATAGGCGGGAATATCGTCAAAATGCCAGTAGAACGAGCCTTTGGTGGTCTTGAGCCGACGCGCCAGAGCTTCGGCCTTGAGGGCCGATGGGCCGGTTTCGGCCAGCGCCTGCAGTCCGGTTTCCAGCCAGTCCAAGCGCGCGAGTCTGCGGGTCTTTTGCGTCATGGGGCAAGGATAGGTCGCGGCCCTGTTTCCGGCAAGACCGATCGCTTTGGGGAATGTCTGCTGCTGGAGATTGCCTAACTGACAAAAAGCTTCGGCCGGGATGCGGCTGTCGAGCCTTCGTCGTTCATGTTCGCAAAAGCCGGTGATGATCGGCACCTTTGGTTGCTTGGGGTCTGGAGAATATAGCCCCGAGCGTCGCTAAGTGTTGGCCCCGGTCCGCGCGGCATGAGCAATCACGGCGGCAAGGTGGCCCATGCTGGGCGGCATGTCGTAGTGCGAAGCCATGGCGTCAGGCTGGCAGGTTTGGGGGCTGATCTGAAACATTTGTAGATAAAAATTGTTACAAAAGCCCGCTTTTCGGGGTCTTTAGCAGATTTTAGATGACATTTTGTCACAGGGCCGTGATGCGCGCATCTGCAAGAGGCGCCGCCTGCGTACCCCTTTGCAACATGTCGATCGGCATGGACACAGTAAAAGGTAGACGGAAACATGACATCAATTCGTAGCTTCGCCGCAGTGGCCGCAACCGCCCTCAGCCTCGGCACCGCCGCAAACGCAGCCAATATCGTAGAGATTGCCTCGGGTGACGAGCGTTTCTCGACCCTCGTGGCAGCCGTCAGCGCCGCAGGTCTGGTCGAAACCCTTCAGGGCCCCGGCCCTTTCACCGTTTATGCGCCAGTCAATGACGCTTTTGCCGCGCTGCCCGAAGGCACAGTGGAAACGCTGCTCCAGCCCGAGAACAAGGGCCAGCTGACAAATGTTCTGCTCTATCATGTCGATGATCGCAAACTGACCGCCGAGATGATCCCGCACGGCTCGAACTTCTTCAAGCCGGTCCTTGCGTCAGAGCGCCTGTGCATCACAAGGGATGCCTCGGGTGTGTCCATCGCTGACGGCACCGGGACCAGCGCCAATGTGGTGATTGCGAACATCCAAGCCGACAATGGTGTGATCCACGTGATCGACAAGGTCCTGCTGCCCGGTACGCGCCCGGCCTGTCACTGATCCGGCTTCCACGACATCAAAGGCCCCGGACCTGCCGGGGCCTTTCTTTTTTGCGGCTACGGTCCGGCGATTGAAGCAGGCTGTGTCGTCGCCATGGAACGGGCTGCGCACGGCCGCAAGACGCTTGGGGGACTGAACGGCCCGCTGGACCGCGCGGTGACCCCGGCCCAGATTGAGCAGCCCTTGGATGTATAGGCGTTTGGCCCCCTGACCTCGAGGCACGGAGCGTCATGCAGCACTTGCGGTTTTGGCGCCGCCCATTCCTTGTCCATCTGCCCTTGCCGGTTCCAACCTTTGGAGGCACGGGCGCTTCGGCGCTGCATGATCTGGATCATATGCGACGTCTTTTCGGCTGGTATTGATGGCAGAAATTTGGCGGACCGCCCGATTCGGGCGGGGCGCTTGTCTCCAGATCGTGTCCGATCCGGTCGGGTTCGGATGGATTGATTACCGGTCAAAAACCCAGCTTGTCCGCAGGATGCGAGTTTGGTGGGGGTTTGCCGTGGAATCTGCAAACAAGGTTAATGTTTCGAAAAAAGAAACGAATTCGCGCTTTGGTTGTAGGTGAATTTTCGCTGAATTTTTGTAAACGCTTTGTTTACGGGGGTTTCGCTCGTGGGCTCTGTTGACGGATGGTCGACAGTGCCCTTGGGGAAGGTTACCGGGAACCATTCTGGAATAGGCTTTTTTGCGGTCACTTGACAATATGTTGCCGGTTTTTAGACAGATTTCCCTTTGTTTCGGCGACCGGACTTAGTAAAACAAATCTGCCCAACTGGGGGGCGAAGTCTGCGGTCAAGGGGGCGACCTTGAGCTGTTCCACGTCTGGCAAGACGTCTAGGTAACGCGCTTTTTCGGTGTGTAACAACCCGTTATGTGCGCCGTGCCTAGCGGCATGTTCAATCGTGGAATGAGATTCGGTTGCGTCTGATTGTGTGTCTGATTCCTCCGAAGTTGTGTGTGTGGTGTTGGTGCCGCTGTTGTTGGAGTGCGAGAGTTGAGTCTGTGTGTGAATGACGTCGTGAGGCGTGCCGTGAGCGGCAGCCAAGACAATCCATCCCGACATTCCAATGAGGTTTCAGCTGGCGCCATGGGCGTACCGGTCGGTGCTGCACGTCTTGGCATCGGCGCGTCCCGGCCTGACGCCATCGCCCGGCCCTTGGTCTCGAATTCCCGCTATGCTGAAAACAAGGCGTTCAAGCGCCCAGGATCGACGGCAGTTTGTGCCGCATCCGCATTTATTGGTAAGGAGTTTTAATCATGGCCAGAATTCAAGGACGCGTTACACTCGACCAAGGCCTCGACAATCTCGAGCTCCAGGGGTCACGTCAAACTGATCCCAATGCCCTAGACCCCGGATTGGCTGGTATCACGGTTCAACTGATTGTCCCAGGCAACTTTGGCACGGTGATTCAAACCACGGTCACGGATGCAAATGGTTTCTATTTCTTTGATGGTCTTGCGTCAGGGAATTATGGCATCAGGGTCCCCACGAGCGTTAACGGAGCTACACTGGCGCGGCAAAACGCGGTCGGCGATTCCGGCAGTGCGGATGGTTTCCAAGAGGGCGATGAATACGCGTTTGACAGCGACATTTTCCCGGATGGCGACTCGGCCTTCTACTTCCTGTCCACCAACGAGGTCGAGGAAAACGTTGACGTCAGCTACGGTTTTTACGGAGGATCACCCGCGGATGGTATCGTCGGCGGGGCCGAGACCGGCGAATTCATGCCCGTTGGCTATTTCGACAGCCAGGGCGACCTGATCACCGAAGGCAATGACGTCATCTTCGGCAATGGCGGCGATGACGATATCCGTGCCGGTGGCGGCGATGACTTCGTCTCGGGCGGCACCGAGAATGACTTCATCGATGGTGGCGCGGGCAACGACAACCTCAATGGCGATGAGGGCAATGACGACCTGCGTGGTGATGCGGGTGACGATTTCCTGTTTGGCGGTGACGGCGACGATTTCCTTGACGGTGGCATCGGGAACGACTTTCTGGATGGTGGCGCTGGCAATGATGACCTGCGCGGTGGTGACGGAAATGACGTCCTGCGTGGTCTGGACGGCAATGACCAGCTGATCGGCGGTGCGGGCAATGACGACATGCTTGGCGGCTCCGGCGACGACCAGCTCTTTGGTGGTGACGGTGCCGACTTCATTGGCGGCCAGGATGGCAATGACCTGCTGAGTGGCGGGACGGGGGCGGATATCCTGTCGGGTGATCTGGGCAATGACACGATCACCGTCGGCAGCCCGGCCGAAGGCGCGGGCGACCAGGTGTTTGGTGGCCAGGGCGGTACGACGGATAACGACGTGCTTGACCTGCGTGGCGCAGGCCCGGTGACCATAACGGAAGAAGCCGATCCCAACGATGACGGCGCGACCCGCGGCACGGTCACGTTCAGCGATGGTTCGACCCTGAGTTTCGAGGGGATCGAGACGATCATCACCGATCCTGATGGGGTCGTGGACGGGGCCGAAACAGGCGAGTTCATGCCTGTGGGCTATGTGGATGAGCAGGGCGACGTTATCACAGACGGCGCCGACACGATCTTCGGCAATGGCGGCAATGACGATATTCGCGCAGGCGGCGGCAACGATGTTGTCGATGGCGGCACGGGCGGTGACTTCATCGATGCCGGGACCGGCGACGACACCGTCCTCGGCGGCGAAGGCAATGACGATCTGCGTGGCGGCGCCGGCAATGACAGCATCGACGGTGGTGTGGGCAACGAGTTCATCGACGGCGGCGCGGGCAACGACACCATCTTCGGCGGCGACGGCAATGACGACCTGCGTGGCGGAACGGAAGCGGATTTCGTCGATGGCGGTCTGGGCAACGACAGTGTTTTCGGCGGCGACGGCAACGACGCGCTGCGCGGCGGCGACGGCGAGGACACGCTGATCGGCGGCCTGGGCACCGATGACCTTCGCGGTGGCAACGACAACGACACGATCTTCGGTGATGCAGGCAATGACTTCGTCGAAGGCAACGCAGGGGATGACAGCATCTCCGGCGGCGACGGCGACGACAACCTGCGCGGCAACGAAGGCAACGACACGATCGATGGCGGTGCCGGCGACGAATTCATCGACGCTGGCATCGGCGACGACTCCATCCTCGGCGGCGCGGGCAATGACGACCTGCGCGGCGGTGATGGCAATGACGTCCTGAGCGGTGGCACAGGTTCGGACCAGATCATCAGTGGCGCGGGCAATGACACGATCACGGTTGCCAGCGCGGCCGAGGGCGCGGGCGATACGATCTTCGGCGGTGCCGGTGGCACGACCGACAACGACGTGCTCGACCTGCGCGGCGCGGGCCCGGTCACGATCACCGAGGAAGCCGATCCGAATGACCCTGATGCGACACGCGGCACGGTCACGTTCGCTGACGGCTCGACGCTGACCTTCGAGGGGATCGAGACGATCCTCAGCGATCCCGATGGGGTCGTGGACGGGGCCGAGACGGGCGAGTTCATGCCTGTGGGCTATGTGGATGAGCAGGGCGATCTCATCACCGAAGGCGCGGACACGGTCTTTGGCAATGGCGGCAATGACGATATCCGCACAGGCGGCGGCAACGATGTTGTCGATGGCGGCACGGGCAACGATTTCGTCGACGCCGGCTTGGGCGATGACACGGTCCTTGGCGGCGACGGCGTGGACAACCTGCGCGGCAACGAAGGCAACGACAGCATCGACGGCGGCATCGGCAATGATTTCGTCGACGGCGGCGCGGGCAACGACACGATCCTCGGCGGCGACGGCAACGATGATCTGCGCGGCGGCACGGAAAGCGACCTGGTGTCCGGCGGTGCCGGCGATGACCAGTTGCTCGGCGGTGACGGCAACGACACGCTGCGCGGCGATGTCGGCAACGACGTCATCAGGGGCGAAGCGGGCGCTGATTTCGTCGAGGGCGGGACAGGCGCAGACGAGATCTTTGGCGGCACGGGCAATGACAACCTTCGCGGTGGCGAGGGGAATGACACCATCGATGGCGGTATCGGCGTCGACTTCGTTGCTGGCGATGCGGGCGATGACAGCATCTCCGGCGGCGACGGCAACGACAACCTGCGCGGCGGCGACGGCAACGACACGATCCTCGGCGGCACCGGCAATGACTTCATCGGCAGCGATGCGGGCGATGACGAGCTCTTTGGCGGCGACGGTGTCGACGACTTGCGCGGCGGTGCCGGCGACGACCTGCTGGATGGTGGCGCGGGCGTCGATAGCCTGCGCGGCGAAGCGGGCAATGACACGATCACCGTCGGCAGCGCGGCCGAGGGCGCGGGCGATACGATCTTCGGCGGCGCGGAAGGCACGACCGACAACGATGTGCTCGACCTGCGCGGTGCGGGTCCGGTCACGATCACCGAGGAAGCCGATCCGAATGACCCTGATGCGACACGCGGCACGGTCACGTTCGCTGACGGCTCGACGCTGACCTTCGAGGGGATCGAGACGATCCTCAGCGATCCCGATGGGGTCGTGGACGGGGCCGAGACGGGCGAGTTCATGCCTGTGGGCTATGCCGATGAGCAGGGCGATGTCATCACCGAGGGCGCGGATACGGTCTTTGGCAATGGCGGCAATGACGATATCCGCACAGGCGGCGGCAACGATGTTGTCGATGGCGGCACGGGCAACGATTTCGTCGACGCCGGCTTGGGCGATGACACGGTCCTTGGCGGCGACGGCGTGGACAACCTGCGCGGCAACGAAGGCAACGACAGCATCGACGGCGGCATCGGCAATGATTTCGTCGACGGCGGCGCGGGCAACGACACGATCCTCGGCGGCGACGGCAACGATGATCTGCGCGGCGGCACGGAAAGCGACCTGGTCTCCGGCGGTGCCGGCGACGACCAGTTGCTCGGCGGTGACGGCAACGACACGCTGCGCGGCGATGACGGCAACGACGTCATCAGCGGCGAAGCGGGCGATGACAGCCTGGTGGGCGATGCGGGCAACGACGCGCTGGCTGGTGGTGAAGGTGACGACAGCCTTTTGGGCGGTGCGGGCAGCGACACGCTGGCTGGCGGCGAAGGCGCGGATGTTCTCGACGGCGGTCTGGGCGATGACGACCTTGTTGTCGGCGCGGGCGATACCGCGACGGGCGGCGATGGCGACGATGTGTTCACCGTAAACCCGATGCTGACGGGCGCGGGCCCGATCACTGTGGTCGGCGGCGAGACCGGCGAGGATCTGACCGATCCGACCAATGGCGGTGACGGCGATGTGCTGGACCTGACCGGTCTGGATGTGGTCTCGGTCACCTATGACAACACCGATCCGACCTTCGATCCGGTGACCGGTGTCAGCGAAAGCGGCACGGTTGTGTTCAACAATGACGCTGGCGATCCGGTCACCCTCAACTTCAGCGAGATCGAGACGGTGATCTTCGATCCGCTGGCCGATGGGGTTGTGGACGGCACGGCGGGTGACGATTCCCTGCCGGTAGGCTTTGCCGATGCGCAGGGCGATCAGATCGACGGCGCCGATGGCGACAACGATGTGATCGACGCGGGCGCGGGTAATGACACGGTCGAAGCCGGTCTGGGCGATGACAGTGTTCTTGGCGGTGCCGGGGACGATGTTCTTGATGGTGGCGATGGCGTCGACACGCTTGAGGGCGGTGACGGCAACGACTCGCTGACGGGCGGCGCGGGCAACGATACCCTGCTGGGCGATGCAGGCGCGGATACGCTGGTTGGTGGAGAAGGTGCGGATACGCTTCTTGGCGGCGATGGCGATGACGATATCGCGGTCGGCGGCCGCGATCTGGCCACGGGCGGCACGGGCGACGATGTATTCACGCTCGATCCGACCGATCCGGAGCCCAATATACAGGCGACGATCGATGGTGGTTCGGATGGTACCGATGGTGCGCCGGGCGGTCCGGAGAATGGTGACGCGGGCGATATCCTTGACCTGTCCTCTGAGACCGGTCCGCTTGAGGTGGTCTTTGATGCCAACCCGGAATCGGGTGCCGTTGATGGGCTTGATGGCGACGTGTTCCCGGATCTGGCCTTCAGCGAGATCGAACAGGTCATTACCGGTGCGGGCAACGATACGCTGGATGCGACTGCTGCGACCGGCCCGGTGGATATCGAAGCCGGTGCGGGCGATGACTCGGTCACGGCGGGGGCTGGCAATGACAGCGTCCTCGGCGATGCCGGCGACGACGTTCTGGATGGCGGTGCCGGTAACGACACGCTGGATGGCGGTGCCGATAACGATGCCCTGACGGGTGGTGCCGGTGACGACAGCCTGTTGGGCGGTGACGGCGCGGATACTCTGGCGGGTGGCGAAGGCAATGACACGCTGGATGGCGGCGCGGGCGACGATGATATCGCAGTCGGCGGCGGCGATGAGGCCACGGGTGGTGCCGGCGACGACGTGTTCACGCTGGATCCGACGGATACCAACCCGAATACGCAGATCACGATCGATGGCGGCACGGATGGTACCGATGGCACGCCGGGCGGGCCTGAGAATGGCGATGCGGGCGACATCCTCGATCTGTCGGATGCGACCGGACCGCTGGACGTTGTCTTCGGGACGAACCCTGAAACGGGGATTGTGAACGGTATCGATGGGGATGTGTTCCCGGATGTGTCCTTCTCGGAGATCGAACAGGTCATTACCGGCGCGGGCAACGATACGCTGGACGCCAGTACCGCGACCGGCCCGGTGGATATCGAAGCCGGTGCGGGCGACGACTCGGTCACGGCGGGGGCTGGTAATGACAGCGTCCTCGGCGATGCCGGCGATGACGTGCTGGATGGCGGTGCTGGCAACGACACGCTCGATGGTGGCGACGACAACGACGCCCTGACCGGTGGTGAAGGTGACGACAGCCTGTTGGGCGGCGCGGGCGAAGATACGCTGGCCGGCGGCGAGGGTGCAGATGTTCTCGACGGTGGTCTGGGAGATGACGCGCTGGAGGTCGGTGCGGGCGATGCTGCGACAGGTGGGGATGGTGACGATGTGTTCACCGTCGACCGGACACTGACCGGCGCCGATCCGATCACCGTCACTGGTGGCGAGAATGACGAGACCATTGGCGATACGCTTGATCTGAGCGGCAATGGTCCGGTGACCCTCGTCTTCGACACGGCCGATCCGACCTTCGATCCGGTCACTGGCCGGAGCGAAAGCGGTACGGCGACCTATACGAACGACAATGGCGACCTTGTCACCGTCAACTTCTCGGAAATCGAGAACATCATTCCCTGCTTCACGCCGGGCACGGTGATCGCGACCCCGAGAGGCGAGCGGCTGGTGCAGGATCTGCAGGTTGGCGACCGGATCATCACCCGCGACAACGGCATCCAGGAGATCCGCTGGATCGGGCGCCGAGATCTGCAGGGGCGCGAGCTGCTGCAGGCCCCGCATCTCAAGCCGGTTCTGATCCGCGCAGGATCGCTTGGATACGGTTTGCCCGAGCGGGACATGGTGGTCAGCCCCAACCATAGGGTTCTGATCAACAACGAACGCACGGCGCTCTATTTCGAGGATCGTGAAGTGCTGGCCGCGGCCAAGCATCTGACGGGTCTCGAAGGGGTCGATTCGGTGGATGCGAGCTCGGTGAGCTATATTCACTTCATGTTCGATCAGCACGAGGTCGTGCTGTCGGATGGGGCGTGGACCGAAAGCTTCCAGCCGGGCGAGCAGACCATGGACGGTATGGGGCAGGCGCAGCGCGACGAGATCTACGAGCTGTTCCCCGAACTGCGGGAGGCCGATGGGCTCAAAGCCTATCAGGCGGCACGCCGGTCCCTGAAGAAGCACGAAGCCAAGCTGTTGCTGAGCTAAGACATGCAGCCGACCGGCGCGCACCCATCGGGGGTGTGCCGGTCTCCGGAAACGGGCCTGGGGGCTGTCCTGTTTTCAGAAACGGAACAATCCCGGCGGTAACGTCGGGATTGTTTTGTGTTTGATCATTGTCCTGCCTGCGCCTGTTGTGGCAGCGGGCGATTTTCCGGGCCTTGTTGCAGTCCGGTGTCCAGCCGGTCCAAGCGCGCGCCAGTCTGCGCGTCTTCTTTGTCGTCGCCAAGGATAGGTTCAGGCCCTGTTTCTGGCAAGACCGGTCGCCTGTTACAAAAGCTTCACCGGAGTGTCACGAGGCTTTCGAGAATCCGGCCTAGGCCATGTCTCGATCGTTTTGGGGGATGCCTAGTGCTGAAGATTACCAAACTGACAAGAAAGTTCGGTCCGAACACGGCTGTCGACGCCGTATCGTTCACGGTCGAAAAGCCGATGATGATCGGCATCATTGGCCGCTCGGGCGCCGGGAAATCGACGCTGTTGCGGATGGTGAACCGGCTGACGGACGCGACCGAGGGCAAGATCGAGTTCGAAGGGCGCGACGTGACAGCGCTGAAGGGCGATGCCAAGCGCGCCTGGCAATCCGACTGCGCGATGATCTTTCAGCAGTTCAACCTCGTGCCGCGGATGGATGTGGTGTCGAACGTGCTGCATGGCACGCTCAATCGCCGCTCGACGCTGGCGACCATGTTCAACCTCTATCCGCAGGCGGATATCTGCCGCGCCATCGAGATCCTGGATCGTCTGGGCATCGCGGAACACGCGCCCAAGCGCGCCGAGGCGTTGTCGGGCGGCCAGCAGCAGCGCGTCGCTATTGCCCGTGCGCTGATGCAGGACCCCAGGATCGTTCTGGCCGACGAGCCGATCGCCAGCCTTGACCCGATGAATGCCCAGCTGGTGATGGACGACCTGCGCCGCATCCACGAAGAGGATGGCCGCACGGTCATCGCCAATCTGCACACGCTCGATACCGCACGGCGCTATTGCGACCGGGTGATCGGGATGCTGCATGGCCGGATCGTTTTCGACGGCACGCCCGAGCAACTGACCACGGGTGCCGCGCGCGACATTTACGGCGCCGATGCCGGGTTTTCCGAGACCAGCACCTCGACCTCGATCGAGACGCTCGAGCGAGCGGGCGTTCGCGCGATGCGTACGGCCGAGGCCGCGATCTGACGTTACCCGCCCTGCCGCGGCATGCGGCAGAGCTTTCTCTGAAACAGCTTCAAGACCGAAACCCGAAAGAGGATATCATGAAGAAACTGCTTGCTGCCATCGTGGCCACGACCGCCCTGACCGCCCCGGTCATGGCTCAGGATATCACCGAATTCCGCATCGGCATTCTCGGTGGTGAAAACGCCCAGGACCGCATGACATCGAACGAGTGCTTCCGCGCCAAGGCCGAGGAACTTCTGGGCGTGCCGGTCAAGCTGTTCACGCCGGCCGATTACGACGGCGTGATCCAGGGTCTGCTGGGCGGCACGATCGACATGGCGTGGCTGGGCGCATCGGCCTATGCCAAGACCTATCTGACCGACCCCGAAGCGGTCGAGCCGGTTCTGGTGAAGGTCAATACCGATGGCTCGTATGGCTATCACTCGATCGGTTTTGCCCGCAAGGACAGCGGCATCGCGTCGCTCGAGGATATGCAGGGCAAGAAATTCGGCTTTGGCGACCCGAACTCGACCTCGGGTTACCTGATCCCGTCGATCGAGATCCCGGCGCTGACCGGCGCGACGATGGAGAACGGCGCCTATTTCGGCGAGGTCGTCTTTACCGGCGGTCACGAGCAGACCATCGTTGCCGTGAGCAATGGCGATGTAGATGGCGGTGTCACATGGGCCGACGGTATCGGCGAATGGGAAGACGGCTATAACTCGGGTGCGCTGCGCAAGGCATCGGATGCGGGTCTTGTCGACATGAACGAGCTGGTAGAAATCTGGCGCTCGAAGCCGATCCCGGAAGGCCCGATCGTTCTGCGCAAGGATCTGCCCGAGCGCGTCAAGCTGGACATGGTCGCGATGACCGGCTCGCTCAAGGCACTGGACCCCGAATGCGCCTACAACTTCATGGCCGGTGACTCGCTTGGCGTGATGCCGATCAACCATGATGCGTATCTCTCGATCATCGAGGCGCGCAAGTCCAAGATGTAAGCCGCAAGGCGGATACATCGGCCGGTCCCTCACGGGGCCGGCTCGTTCTTTTTTCGTTTTCCCGCCCCGTCATCTCGTCAAGGAGCAAAGCCGCATGGCCGATACCTCGCTGGCCCGGAACAGTGCAGCGCCGGACACCTCCGCAATTCAAGACGCCTATCTGGCCATGACGCGTACCAAGCGCATGTATGGCGGGATCATGCTGGTGATCTTCATTGCGCTGATGACATCGGGGTTCATGCTGGCCGATAGCCGCAATGCGGGCGGGTTCTGGGACGGGATCCTGAACATCTTCGCGTTTCCCGGCGAAGTGCTCGCGGAAGCGCGCGAGAAGGTGACGCTGATCCCGGCGCTGATGGTGAAATTTTTCCCGTCGCTGATCGAGACGGTGAATATCGCCGCGGCCTCGACCCTGATTGGTGGGCTGCTGGCGGTGGTGCTTTCGCTGTTGTCGACACGCGGGCTGGCGCGGTTTCCGACGCTGGTCGGTCCTTTCCGCCGGTTGATGGATATCCTGCGCGCGGTGCCCGAGATCGTGATTGCGCTGGTGTTGATCTTCATCTTGGGTGGCGGGCCGGTGCCGGCGATGATCGCCATCGCGCTGCATACGGCCGGTGCCTTGGGCAAGCTCTTTTCCGAGGTCAACGAGAATGCCAGCCTGAAGCCGCTGGAGGGGCTGGAATCGGTTGGGGCGAACTGGACCCAAAGGATGATTCTGGGCGTGGTGCCACAGGTGGCGCCCAACTGGCTGAGCTATGCGCTGCTGCGCTTCGAGATCAATATCCGGGCCTCGGCGATCCTTGGTTTCGTGGGGTCAGGCGGGATCGGTTATGATCTCAAGAACGCCTTCAGCTGGGGGCAGGGCCGCTACGACGAGGTGGCGGCGATCTTCATCCTGCTGTTCCTGACGATCGTGCTTTTCGACCAGCTGTCGAGCCATTACCGCAACAAACTTGTCGGAAAGGTCTGACCCATGAGTGCAACGGCAGAAATGGTGACGGGCGGCAATCCTGCACAGGATGCGGTGGCGCGGTTCCGACGCAAGCAGATTGCGGGCTTTGCGGTGCCTGCCGTGATCCTAGCCTATTTCGTCTATCTTTTCTTCGCCTTCGACATTGCCGGGCTGGTGGACCGTGCCCGCATGGACAACGCGAAAATCCTTGTGGCCGATAGCTATAGCTACAAGACCCATATCACCCACGACAATCGCAATGGCGGTGTGAGCTTTGCGATCGAGGGCGAGAACAAGGGCACCTATCCCGACGGCATGATGCCCGGGTTTGTCACGTCCACGGGCGAAGATGCCGTCAAGATCACGCTGGATGCGGGCGAGGTGGCCGAGATCGAAGGCTCGACCCTGCGCTATAGCTTGCCCGATTACGGCACGGTGACCGTGACGGTCGAGGGGCGGGATATTTCGCTTGAGACACCGGACGGGACCATCCCCGACTGGATCAGCGCCAGCAATGCCCGTGTCAACATCACGGGCGAGGGTGGCCGCGCGACCGTGACCCGCGCCCGCACCGAGGTCTATGTCTATTCCTATGGCTGGGAGCTCTTCTGGTTCACGCTCGACAGCCCGTTCTATGGCAAGTCCTTTGCCGAACTGGTGACGTTGGCGGTATCGGGCGAGCAGGTGATCGAGGGTCAGAGCAACTTTGCCGCCATGCTCAGTGAGGTCTGGAACAACAGCATGTGGCGGCACAAGGATGTGATCTGGGCGATCTTCGAGACCATCCTGATGGCTTTTCTCGGCACGATGGGGGCTGCGATCGTGGCGCTGCCGATGGCATTCATCGCGGCGCGTAATTTCAATCGTCTGGCAAGTCTGCGCTTCGCGATCCGGCGGGTGTTCGATTTTGTACGCGGGGTGGATGGGCTGATCTGGACGATCATCCTGTCGCGCGCCTTCGGTCCCGGCCCGATGACCGGCGCGCTCGCGATCCTGATCACCGATACCGGCAGCTTCGGCAAGATATTCTCTGAGGCGCTGGAAAATGTCGACGACAAGCAGATCGAGGGTGTCACCTCGACCGGGGCGAAGCCGCTGCAACGCTACCGGTTCGGGGTGATCCCGCAGATCACGCCGGTGCTGTTGAGCCAGGTTCTGTATTACCTCGAATCCAACACGCGTAGCGCCACGGTGATCGGCGCGATCACTGGAGGCGGCATCGGCCTGTTGCTGACCCAAGCGATCATCACTCAGAAGGACTGGGAAGAGGTGAGCTATTACATCATGCTGATCATCATCATGGTGATCTTCATGGACACGGTATCGGGCTGGCTGCGGCGCAAGCTGATCCGATCCGACGATAGCGGCGTCTGAGCCGCATGGCGAGACACGGGACGGCGCCGAGCGCACGGACCGGCAAGGGTAGAAGAGAATGAAAAGACTGAACGCGGAGGCGCCGCTGATCCATCCCGAGTGCGAGATAACCGAAAGCGATCTGGGGTCCTATACCGAGATCGGGCGCGGCAGCCGCGTGGCGCATTCGGTGATCGGGGATTATTCCTATTGTGACAGGTTTTGCGACATCGCCAATGCCGATGTGGGTCGGTTCAGCAATATCGCCAGTTTCGTGAGGATCGGCGCCACGGATCATCCGTTGGACCGGGCGAGCCTGCATCATTTCATGTATCGATCTGCCAGTTACTGGGACGATGCCGAGGACGATGCTGCATGGTTCGAGCATCGCCGGTCACGGCGCGCCCATATCGGGCATGATACATGGATCGGGCATGATGCGCAGATCAAGCCGGGCCTGAGCATTGGACATGGCGCGATTGTCGCCTCGGGGGCGATCGTTACGAAGGATGTGGCGCCTTATACGATCGTTGCGGGTGTGCCTGCGAAGCCGGTGCGGCCTCGCCAGCCCGCTGCATTGGCCGAACGGTTGATCGCCCTTGGCTGGTGGGACTGGAGCCACGATCGGCTGCGCGTGGCACTCGGGGATTTCCGGGCGCTTTCCGCCGAGGCTTTTCTGGAAAAGTACGGCGGTTGACGACATTGTAAAAAAGCACCCCTGTCCGGGGCCGCCGCCGGATTGTCGCGAAAGGATCGGGGTCAGGGTCACTCTGCGGCAAGAGCCATACGGTTGCCGATGGACAGGAAGCGATGTGCAGCCTCGCCGGTCAGATGGGTGATGCGGCCTGCGACGAGCGTGGCCTCGATCTCGCGGGTGTCTGCATTCACGACCGTCAGATCCGCCCTGCGTCCGTAGTCGATCACGCCCCGGTCGGGCAAACCCATGATGTGGGCAGGCGTCGCAGAGATCATCGCCCAGGCCGAGGCCAGATCGAGAATGCCGTGATCGGCCAGATGGAATGCCGCCTGTGCCAGCGCGGGGTAGTAGTAGTCCGAGACAAGCGCATCGCAATGGCCCGATGCGATCAGGTCAGCGGCCGAGATGTTGCCCGCCTGCGATCCGCCGCGCACCACGTTGGGCGCGCCCATGATCACCGGATCGTTGACTGCCTTGGCCAGCCGTGCGGCGGAGCGCGAGATGGGGAATTCGCAGATCCGGGCGCCGATCATCGCAAAGGTCTCCCGGGTTTCGCCGTCGGGATCATCATGGCTGCCGTAGCGCACGCCCAAAGCATCGAAGGTTTCGGCCAGACGACACAGATAGCGCGGCACCGCGCGGCCCTGTTTGCGCGCCTCTTCAACAACGGCGAGGTGCTCTTGCGGGCTACGGCCTGCCTCTTTGGCCCAACCTGCCAGAACCTCTGGGCGGCTGTGTGACAGGGTGACGGCCTCTTCCAGGTGGTTGTTGAAGACCACGTAGCCCACGCCGTGCCGTTTGACGGCGGCGATCAGACGGTCGGCAGTGTCGACGGTATGGGTCTCGCAGCGGATCTGCACCCGAAGATCGGTCTTCATCCGGGCGCGGTAAACGGCGTGGGCCTCGAGCATCGCCTCGGCGTGATCTGGGCTGCGCCGTCCGCCTTCCCAGGACCAGCTTTGCGCAAGCCACGCGGTTGTCACGCCATTGGCGGCAGCGTCCCGGTCGGTGCCGATCAGCCCCTGCTCAATGGAGAATGGTGCGGTGGGGCGCGGGGCGGTGTGTCGCTCGAACGCGTCGCCATGCAGGTCTATGATGCCCGGGAGGATATAATAGCCGGTCAGATCGACCTCGGGGAAAGGGCCTCTGCCGATGCAACCGGATTCGATCGCGACAGAGCGCGTCTGAAGTTCGCCGTCACGCAGGACGGTCGCGCCGGTCAGGCGAATATCGGGCCATTGCATGGACATCGGACTGCTCTTGTCTGCCGTTTTCGCAAATCTAGCGCAGGATTGTATCGCCCGCATGACAAACCCTTGGACTCCCTCATGAATCGGAGTGGGTGAGGGTGACTCTGTCGCCGGCGAACCAGGTGCGCCCATATTCCACCGGTTGCTTGTCCGGATCGACATTCAGCGAGACCGAGCGCAGGATCGGTGCGCCCTCGGTGATCCGAAGGTGCAGCGCCTGTGTCGGATTGGCGAGTTTCGCGGTCAGGCGCGTCCAGGCCCGTGTGTAATCGGCGACGCCCTGTGCGCGCAGAGCCTCGGTGACCGAATGAAGCCGGGCCAAGGCTTCGGGCAGATCGGGAAAACGCTCGGCGGGAAAGACGCTGCGGAAAAGGGCGACCGGCGCCCCATCTGATAGCGACAGCCCGTCATAGACATGCACGGCGGCGCCGGGTTCCAGGTTCAGGGCTTCGGCTTCGCGCTGATCGGCGGCGCGGGTTTCCAGACCAAGGACTGTCTTGGCCGGCATGCGCCCTGCCGCGCGCAGGTTCTGGTGAAAGCGAACGCGCCTGCCGATTGGGTAATCGGTGGGCTTATGGGTGACAAAGACGCCTGCGCCCCGGCGGGTATGGATCATACCGTCCTCGGCCAGTTGCGCCAGCGCTCGGCGCACGGTGTGCCGGTTGACGCCGAACCGGGTGGACAGCGCCGCTTCGGTCGGGAGCTTGTCGCCCGGCGCATAGCGGGATGCGGCGATGTCGGCGCTCAGGGCGGCATGGATGGATTTCCAGATCGGGGTGCGAGTGGTGGTCTGGGTCATGTCACGAAAACTTCACGCTTCGGGGATTGCGCGACTCGGCGTGTCGGCGTAATGATTTGTCTAGTTGTATAGAATAATAGACAAATCCGCAAGGTGTCTAGATGACCGAGATCGAAAAGAGACAGCACTGGATGAGCCTGCTGGCCAAGGCGCCTGCAGCCGAGCTGGACAGGCTGTGGTCGGCGCTTGGGTTGGTGCCGGACTATGGCTATCTGCGCTCCCCCGAAGCCGGTGGCGTCATGGTGCGCGGACGGGCCGGCGCGACCGGCGCGCCCTTCAATCTGGGCGAGATGACGGTGACGCGCTGTTCGGTGAAACTGAGCGGGGGCGAGGTGGGGCATGCCTATGTCCAGGGGCGCGACAAGGCGCACGCGACACAAGCGGCCCTGATCGATGCGCTGATGCAGACGGGGCAGGCGGCATTCGTGCGCGAGGCGGTTCTGGCGCCGTTGGATGAGGCGCAGCAGGCAGCCCGCGCGGCGCGTGCGGCCAAGGCCGCGGCGACCAAGGTGGATTTCTTCACGATGGCACGAGGAGAAGACTGATGCAGGCCGAGGCACTGGATGGCGGATTCGCCGATGGCCCGATCGATGCCGCGCGCGCGTTTCGTGCGGCGATGTCCGCAATGGCCCGGCCTGGCCGGATCGAGCGGCTGGCAGGTGCCGCACCGCCCGCGCCGCTGTCGCGGGCGGCTGGTGCACTGATCCTGACGCTGTGCGATCCGGAAACGCCGGTGCATCTGGCCGGGGCGCATGATGCCGCGGCCTTGCGCGACTGGATCACGTTTCACACCGGCGCACCGCTGGTCGGGGCGGAGGATGCGATGTTCGCCATTGGTGATTGGGACGCGCTGCAGCCGCTTGATGCCTACCGGGTCGGCACTTCGGACTATCCCGACCGCGCCGCCACCCTGATCGTCGAGATGCCGGCGCTTGCGGCGCAGGGCGCCCGGTTGACCGGCCCCGGCATAAAGGAGAGCGCGCATCTCTCGCTGCCCGAGACGGCGGCGTTCCGGCGCAACGCGGCGCAGTTTCCCCTGGGCCTCGATTTCTTTCTGACCTGTGGTGATCAAGTGGCGGCCCTGCCGCGCAGCACCTGTGTGGAGGACATCTGATGTATGTGGCGGTCAAAGGTGGCGAGCGGGCGATCGACAACGCCCATGCCTGGCTGGCCGAGGAGCGGCGCGGCGATCTGTCGGTGGCGGAATTGTCGGTGGCGCAGATCCGCGAGCAACTGAGCCTTGCCGTGAACCGGGTGATGGTCGAGGGGTCGCTTTACGATCCCGATCTGGCGGCGCTGGCGATCAAGCAGGCGCGCGGCGATCTGATCGAGGCGATTTTCCTCATTCGGGCCTATCGCACCACCTTGCCCCGTTTCGGTGCATCAAGGCCGGTCGATACCGCGCAGATGGCCTGTGACCGGCGTATCTCGGCTACGTTCAAGGATGCGCCCGGCGGACAGGTTCTGGGGCCGACCTTCGACTACACGCATCGCTTGCTGGATTTCAAGCTGGCCGCAGAAGGTGCCGCCCCCGAGGCGCCAAGCGCCGCACCGCAGGATGGACCCGTGCCGCATATCACCGGGTTTCTGAACCGTGAAGGGCTGATCCAGACCGAAGCCGCCAGTGACGACACCCCGCCCGACCTGACGCGCGAGCCGATGGAGCTGCCCGCCGAGCGGCCCTTGCGCTTGCAGGCGCTGTCGCGGGGGGATGAGGGGTTTGTCCTCAGCCTCGCCTATTCCACGCAGCGCGGTTATGCCCGCAACCATGCTTTCGTGGGCGAGTTGCGGATCGGGGCTGTGGCGGTCGAGATGGATATCCCCGAGCTGGGCTTCGCCATCGAGATCGGCGAAATCACCCTGACCGAATGCGAGACGGTCAATCAGTTCAAGGGATCGAAAACCGAGCCGCCGCAATTCACCCGTGGCTATGGGCTGGTCTTTGGCCAGACCGAGCGCAAGGCGATTTCCATGGCGTTGGTGGATCGCGCGCTGCGCTGGAAGGAACTGGGCGAGGACAATCAGGGCGCGCCGGCGCAGGACGAGGAATTCGTGCTGATGCATTGCGACAACATTCAGGCGACCGGGTTTCTCGAGCATATCAAGCTGCCGCATTACGTGGATTTCCAGTCCGAGCTGGAACTGGTGCGAAAGCTGCGCCGCGAGGCGCAGGACGGCGCGGGCGCGGCCCCCGTGCAGGAGGCTGCGGAATGACCGAGTACAACTTCGCCTATCTGGATGAACAGACCAAGCGGATGATCCGCCGCGCCATCCTCAAGGGATTGGCGGTGCCGGGCTATCAGGTGCCCTTTGCCAGCCGCGAAATGCCGATGCCCTATGGCTGGGGCACCGGCGGCGTGCAGGTCAGCGCGGCAACGCTGGTCCCCGAGGACCGCTTCAAGGTGATCGACCAGGGGGCCGACGACACCACCAACGCGGTGTCGATCCGCAAGTTCTTTGAGCGCACCGCCGGTGTCGAGACGACCGAACACACCGCCGAGGCCAGCGTGATCCAGACCCGCCACCGCATCCCCGAGACGCCACTGAGCGAGGATCAGATCCTTGTCTACCAGGTACCGATCCCCGAGCCGCTACGCTTTCTGGAGCCGCGCGAGACCGAGACCCGCAAGATGCACAGCCTCGAGGAATATGGCCTCATGCATGTGAAACTATACGAGGATATCAGCCAGCACGGCGCGATCGCCACCTCCTATGCCTATCCGGTCAAGGTGGAGGGGCGCTATGTGATGGACCCGTCGCCGATCCCGAAATTCGACAACCCCAAACTGTCGGATTGCCCGGCGATCCAGCTGTTCGGCGCAGGGCGCGAACAGCGGATCTATGCGCTGCCGCCCTATACACGCGTTGTCAGTCTGGATTTCGAGGACTACCCGTTCGAGGCCAGCAAGGCCGATCATGCCTGCGATCTGTGTGGCGCTGGAGACAGCTATCTCGATGAGGTCATCACCGACGATCAGGGAGGGCGCATCTTCGTGTGCTCTGACACGGATTATTGCCGGGGTCGCCGCGAGGCGGGCCATGTGGGGACGCAGGCGCAGGACGCGCCGATGATGACGGAGGCCCGAGCATGAGCCCCCAACCGCTTTTGCAAGTGCGCGATATCACCCGATTTTACGGCACAAGGATCGGCTGCCGCGACGTGAGTTTCGATCTCTATCCCGGAGAGGTCATGGGCATTGTCGGGGAGAGCGGATCGGGTAAATCCACGCTTCTCGGCTGCCTCGCCGGTCAGTTAGCTCCTGATGCCGGCGAGGTTCTGTTCGACACCCGCACCGATGGCCCGCGCGATACGCTCAAGATGTCCGAGCCTGAACGCCGGATGCTGTCGCGCACGGATTGGGCCTTTGTGCATCAGCATGCGCGCGACGGGCTGCGCATGGGGGTGAGTGCGGGCGGCAATGTGGGCGAGCGGCTGATGGCCGTGGGTGCGCGGCATTATGGCGACATCCGCGATCAGGCGGTCGATTGGCTGGGCCGGGTCGAGATCCCGGCGGATCGGGTGGATGACCGGCCCACGGCCTTTTCGGGCGGCATGCAGCAGCGGTTGCAGATCGCCCGCAATCTGGTCACCGGGCCAAGGCTGGTCTTCATGGACGAGCCGACCGGCGGGCTGGATGTGTCGGTGCAGGCGCGGTTGCTCGATCTGTTGCGGGGACTGGTGCGCGAAATGGGTCTCTCGGCGATCATCGTGACCCATGATCTGGCGGTGGTGCGGCTGCTGGCCGACCGGCTGATGGTGATGAAAGACGGGCATGTGGTGGAAACCGGCCTGACCGATCAGGTGCTGGATGATCCTCAGCATGGGTATACACAATTGCTGGTCTCCAGCGTGCTGCAAGTCTGAGACAGGCAGGCTGTCCCGGTAAAAGGGTCGAAAGGAAGAACAGGCGATGATCGAGATCGAAACCGTCTCAAAGCAGTTCACGTTGCACAATCAGGGCGGCGCCGTGATCCCGGTGATGGAGGGTGCCAGCCTGAGCGTGGCGCCGGGCGAATGCGTGGCGCTGACCGGCAGTTCGGGGGCGGGCAAGTCCACGCTCATGCGGATGATCTATGGCAATTACCTGGCTGCGTCGGGCCGGATCATGGTGGGCGGTGTCGATGTGGCGCGCGCCGAGCCGCGCGAGATACTTGCGCTGCGCCGCGAGACCCTTGGCTATGTCAGCCAGTTCCTGCGCGTGGTCCCGCGCGTTCCGACCATCGACGTGGTGGCAGAGCCGCTTCTGGCGCTTGGCCGCCCGCGCGAGGAGGCGATGGACCGCGCCCGCGATCTGCTGGCCCGGTTGAACATTCCCGAGCGGCTGTGGTCGCTCAGCCCCACGACCTTTTCGGGCGGCGAGCAGCAGCGGGTGAACATCGCGCGCGGTTTTGCCCATGCCTATCCCGCGCTTTTGCTGGACGAGCCGACGGCCAGCCTTGATGCCGCCAACCGCGAGACGGTGCTATGCCTGATCGAAGAGGCCAAGGCGCGGGGTGCTGCGATTGTCGGAATTTTCCACGATGTCGAGGCGCGCGCCCGCGTTTGTGACCGGGAAATCGATGTGTCCGTCTTTACGCCGAAGGCTGCATGATGACAGGGCGGCTGATCGGTGTGGTCGGCCCGTCGGGTGTCGGCAAGGACACGGTGATGACGGCATTGGCGGAGCGCTGCCCCGCTCTTGGCCTTGTGCGGCGGGTCATCACCCGGCCCGAGGATGCGGGCGGCGAGGTGTTCGAAGGTGTCACCGCGGACCGTTTCGAGGCGCTCTGCCAGGACGAGGCGTTCTGCCTGCATTGGGCCGCGCATGGTTTGCGCTATGGCATCCCGCGCGAGATCGAGGGGCGGCTGGCTGTGGGCGAGGACCTGTTGGTAAACCTGTCGCGGTCGGTGCTGCGTCAGGCGCAGACACGGTTCGCGGGCTTCGTCACCTTGCATCTGACTGCCCCGCGCAGCGTGCTGGCGGAGCGGTTGGCAGCACGAGGGCGCGAAAGCGCGCAGCAGATCGAGGTGCGGCTGGCGCGGTCGGAGTTTGCCTTGCCGGACGGATTGGAGCGGGTCATCGACGTGGCAAATGCCGGGCCGCTGGAGCAAACGCTTGAGATGATCGAGGACCAGCTTTACCCGGTGAAGGCATGACGCGAGATCAGATGGAACCGGCCTTCGGCATCCTCGCCCGCGAGGCTGAGCGCGTCGATCACGAAGGGCGCGGGCAGAAGCGGCGTGAGGACAGGGGCAAGCGCCCGGGCGGTCTGGCGGGCTTGTGCGACGGGCAATTTGCCGGTCAGGGTGATATGAAAGCGGAATTGGTCCATCACGTAAGGATAGCCCCAGGCCCGCAAGAGGGCATCCTGTTCGGGGGTCAGGCCGGCCTCGCGGCGGCGGGCCATCTCGGCCTCGGAGAGGGGCGCGCGGAAGGCATCGAAGCCGCGCACAATGTCGGCGGCCAGAGCGTTGAGCGGGCCTTCGTCCCCCAAGGGCCGCAGCGCCAGAAAGCGGCCAAGCCGCGCCAGTTCCAGCCCGTCCATCGTTACGGCGGGGCGCTGCGCGCAGAAGCTGGCCAGCGCGTCGTCCAGCATGGCTGGCGTTGCCCCCTGAGCCAGCCGGAAGGGCGGCTTCATGGTGGCGTGAAGCCCATATTTCCTTGGTGTTTCGGTGATCTGTGCGACCGGCAGGGGCAGGCCCGCGACATCCGGGTGCGCCAGCTCGTTTCCGGTGGCCATGTCCCATCCCAGCCAGGCCGAGCACACCTGACTCAGTGGCCCCGGCGCGGGGGTGTAGTAGATCGCGTATCGCCTGTAATCCATGACTTTCCCGTTTCTTTTGGCTTCACTTGTCAGCAAAGCGTAACGACCACATGACACAAGACACCATCCTCGCCAATGCCACCCTTGTCCTGCCCGACCGGACCGTGACGGGCCATGTCGTTCTGCGCGACGGGGTGATCGCGGATATCGGCACGGGCGCGGCGCTGCCCAAGGGCGCGCTGGATTGCGAGGGGGATGTCGTGGCGCCGGGGCTGATCGAGTTGCATACCGACAATCTTGAGCGGCATATCCAGCCGCGCCCCAAGGTCGACTGGCCGCATAATGCCGCGATCCTGGCCCATGATGCCGAGTTGGCGGGCACCGGGATCACCACCGTGTTCGATGCGATGCGGGTGGGATCGATCCCGAGCGGGCGGGGCAGATATATCAAATATGCGCGCGGTCTGGCCACTGAGCTGCTGGCGTTGAGGGCTGATAATGCCTTGAAAATAAGCCACTTTCTGCATCTTCGGGCCGAGGTCTGTTCCGAGACCCTGGAAGAGGAGATGGCCGAGTTCGGAGAGGCGGACCGCGTGGGCATCGTCAGCCTGATGGACCATACCCCCGGTCAGCGCCAGTTCCGGGACATCAGCAAGCTGGAAGCCTATGTGAAGGGCAAGCTGTCATTGAATGACGAGGAATTCCGCGCCCATGTCGCGCAGTTGCAGGAGCTGCGCGCGCTGCATGGGGACCGGCACGAGGCGGCGGCGGTGGCCGAGGCGAAACGCTATGGCGCGGTGCTGGCGAGCCATGACGACACCACCGAGGAGCAGGTGCGGGTGTCGGCGGGTCACGGCATCCGGGTGGCCGAATTTCCCACCACGCTCGAGGCCGCGCGCGCCTGCCATGTGCATGATATTGCTATCATAATGGGTGCGCCCAACCTGATCCGAGGGGGCTCGCATTCGGGCAATGTGGCCGCGCATGATCTGGCAAGGGCGGGGCATCTGGATATCCTGTCGTCGGATTACGTGCCCTCGGCGCTGCTTCTGGCGGCGGTCCAGCTTGGCGAGATCTGGGGGGATATGGCCCGGGGGCTGGCGACGGTCACGGCCAATCCTGCGCGCAGTGTGGGGCTGGAGGATCGGGGGGTGCTGGAGCCGGGCAAGAGGGCGGATGTGATCCGCTTCGCGATGCGCGGCGGGGTGCCGGCGCTGCGCGGGGTTTGGTCGCGGGGATCGCGCGTCGCCTGATTCGAAGGTTAACGGCCTTGTTTTCAAGGAAAACCCGCATCGGTATCGCGTCGGTATAACGTCGGTATCGCGTCGGTGCGGGGTCGGTTTGGGCCATGGGTTAATGCGCCGCGCGCCACGCAACGCCCCAAGATGTGGGATGACGCCTTGACGCGGGGTGATGCAGGCGGCGGCACCGTGACCGATAAAAATTGACCGAACACCGCGGCCCTGTAAAGCTGGCCGCGTGAACAAGTGTTTTCGTTGTGAGTGCCCATGCCAAACAAAGTCGTCTGCTGTCTTTTCAGCCTTGTCGTAATGTGCCTCGTGGCGCTTGCCCTTCCGACCACGCCCGCGCTGGCGCAACAGGTCAATGACATCGCCAAGGTCAACAGCAGTGATGGCGAGTTGAACATGCGCACGGGACCGTCGACCAAGGACCGGATCCTTCATGTGCTCAAGAATGGCGATTCTGTCCGGGTGCTGCGCATTTCGGGAAACTGGGCGCGGGTGCGGCATGCCACGAAAGGCGAAGGCTGGGTTTACATGCCGCTTCTGTCGGTGCCGGATAATCCCGCCGATGTGAGGTTCAAGGCCGCCGACAGGGCGTTTGTCTGCAATCCCAAGAGCGATGTGACCAATGTGCGCAATGGTCCGGGCGCACAGGATTTTCGCGTTATCGACAGCCTGAAGAACGGCGTGCGGGTTGCGGTGAACCGGGTGGTAACCAACAAGGACGGCTATATCTATTACGAGGTGTCATATGTCCCGGCGGGACAGACCAGACAGCGGTCGGGTTATATCTATCACAATGCGCTGAGGGATCGGTGCAACGGTGTGAGCATCGCCAATCAGACGGCGAAGCCTTCGCAGACAGCGCCCAAGCCGTCCAAGACGACACCCAAACCATCCAAGACCACATCCAAGCCCGCTTTGCCCGACAGCGTTCTGGCGCTGAAGGGCGGGAAATGCATGATCACGGTGGCTGCGCGCCAGACACCGGGCGAGGTGCTGAGTTTTTTCAAGGCCATGGATGGGTGGAGCGAGAGTTTCCGCTCGGGCAGGCAAGCGATCCTGATGCGAAATGGCTGGTATACCATCACCATCGGCACGATCGACCAACGCGAATTCGATGCGCGCGTCAAATCCGATCTTATCCGAAACGTCCGGGGCATGCCAAGGGATATCTATTGCTCGACCCTGACCCAGAGCGTGGGATTTTTTGACAAGGAGAGGTTGGAAAAAGAGCACGCCGCGAGCCTTGCAGGCACGAAAAACCTGCGCGGTGATCCCTTGCCCCCGTTGAAGCCGGAGCACCGCTTCGAGCTGAATGCGAAGGGGGAAGAAATTGTCAGAGAGGCCTATGAGGCCTTCGCCGATTTGTGGACGTCAAAACACAAGAAGGATTTGGGCAAAGGCAATTACGAGTTGTGGGAGACGACGGTCAGCATGCCGCATAAGCGCCCAAAAGGGCTGGAATGGTGTCAATTCAGGATTGATGTCAAAACCGAGATGGTCGTCAATAACTATGTCTCACGATCCACCACATCATCCTATTTCGGGAATGCCGTGGACTTGGGGCAGGAGATCGAAGGCTGGGATGAGGAAAGCCGCAAGAAACAACAAGAGATGGTAACTTACGTCCTGAACGATCTCATTCTCAAGACAACACAGCTCAAAGACAAGCGCACTCAGGCGCGCGATGGCTATACCATCGCCGGGTGCAAGGGGGCGGGGACGACCGGGTTTAAATCCTTGTTTAACCAAGCAAGGTGCGAACAGCCAAGGTTCAAGTCGTCAAACGATGACATGATCCAGAAGCGATACAAGGCCATGGGCAAATATTACATGAGTTGCGCAAATCAGGTGATGATCCAGAATCTCATGGCCGACACTCGAGAGCGCAGGGCAAAAGAGATCGAAGCGCAGTTGATCAAGGACAACCCGCTTGCCAAGGAGGCGCTGCGCGCTGCGTTCGAAAAGCAGCGTGGCGAGGCGCTGATGATCAAGGATGCCGGGCTGACGGATATCTCGGGGTTGGAGAAGATGTCGCATCTCAAGAACCTCAATCTGCAGGGCAATCGGATCACCGATATCTCGATCCTCGGGGGCTTCAAGGACCTGAGTTTTCTGAACCTGTCCGGAAACGGGATCGCAGCGGTCGATGCGCTGGCGGGTTTGACAAAGTTGACGTCACTCAACCTGAGCGACAATGCGATCACGGATGTCAGCGCGCTTGCCAAGTTGACGGGGTTGAAGGGGTTGAACCTGCGGGGCAATCCGATTGCCGATCTGGCGCCGATCCAGCATCTGATCGACGATCCGGGTGTTCAGGTTCTGCTGGACTGAGGCGTTTGAAAACTCGGCTTTGACATGGCCGGGAAGGCTTCGCATAAAGGCGGCATGACACAGGACATGCTTTTTGCCCCGCCCGAAGGTCTGGCCATTCCGGTGGCCGGTGACAGCCGTCAGTTTCCGCTGCGGCGGATCTTTTGCGTGGGGCGGAATTATGCCGCCCATGCCGCCGAGATGGGCAATGAGGTGGATCGCGAGGCGCCGTTCTATTTCACCAAGTCGGCCCATGCGCTGTGCCTTTCGGGGGCGACGATTCCCTATCCGCCGGGCACGCAGGACTGCCATTACGAGATGGAGTTCGTGGTGGCGATCGGTGCGCCGGCCTTCCGGGTGACCAAGGCCGACGCGATGCAGGCGGTCTGGGGCTATGGCTGTGGGATCGACCTGACGCGGCGCGATCTGCAGGGGGCCGCGAAGGACAAGCGCCGCCCCTGGGATCTGGGCAAGGATTTCGAGAATTCGGCGCTGATGGCGGCATTGACGCCGGCTGATGCCTTCGGAGAGATCGGCCAGCAGCGCATCACGCTGCGCCAGGATGGCGAGATCGTGCAGGACGCCAGCTTGGGCGACATGGTGTGGTCAGTGCCCGAGCTGATTGCGCATCTGTCGGGCTATTATCACCTGCTGCCCGGTGACCTGATCTATACGGGCACGCCGGCGGGT
Source organism: Roseovarius litoreus (assembly GCF_900142765.1). Classification (GTDB taxonomy): domain Bacteria; phylum Pseudomonadota; class Alphaproteobacteria; order Rhodobacterales; family Rhodobacteraceae; genus Roseovarius; species Roseovarius litoreus. Next base: position 14,124 of record NZ_FRCB01000008.1, on the reverse strand, counting down.
GTTGGCCCGGTGCAGCCCGGCAGTGTCCTTGTGGGCGAGATCGAGGGGCTGGAGCCGGTGCGCGTCACTATAGGCGAGGCCGAGTGAGGTGGGCAGTGTTGGGGCCGTGCTGCGGGCTTTAGCTGATCCTTTCGGTGCTCCGTGCTGCGGCGGCGTTGCGGCGCGCGTGATGGCATGTGGCCTGTGCGGGTGTCATGCCGGGCCGGACTTTTTTATCGCTTCGACATGCAGAGAGTTGCGGCAGGCTTGATCTGGATCAACGCGGCGGGCGTCATCATATGCTGAATATAGAATATATATTTGGAGCGCCCTGCAATGACCGACCCGACCCATCGCTGGCTTGAGCATTATCCCGTCACCCTGTTCACCATCGTGATGGGCATGGCCGGGCTGACCCTGGCGCTGCGCGCCGGGGAGCAGGCACTGGGCCTGACATCGGCGCTGTCGGCGGCGGTCTATGGTCTTACGCTGGCCTTGTTCGGGGTGATCGCGGCGGGCTATGGCGCCAAGGCGCTGAGGCATCCCGCAGCGGTCCGGGCGGAATGGGATCATCCCGTGAAGCTGGCGTTTTTCCCGGCGATTTCCATCGGGCTTTTGTTGCTGGCGGCGGCGACGCTGCCGTGGTCCGAGCCTGTGGCGCGGGCGATGTGGCTGCTTGGTGCGGCGTTGCAGGGTGTTCTGGCGGTTGCCGTGGTGTCGGGCTGGATCGGATCGCGGGCCTTCCTGCATGGGCATCTGTCGCCCGCGTGGTTCATTCCTGCGGTGGGCAATGTGATCGTGCCGATCGCCGGGGTCGATCTGGGTTATATCGAGCTGAGCTGGTTTTTCATGTCGGTCGGTCTGATCTTCTGGCTGATCCTGCTGACGCTGGTGATGAACCGGCTGGTGTTCCACGACCCGCTGCCCGAGCGATTGCAGCCGACGCTGGTGATCCTGATCGCGCCGCCTGCGGCCGGGTTCCTGGCCTGGGTCAAGCTGACCGGTGGGATCGATCATCTGGCGCATATCCTGCTGAATGGCGGATATTTCTTTGGCCTGATCGTCGCGGTGCAACTGCCGCGCATCCTGCGGCTGCCTTTTGCGATGTCCTTCTGGGCGCTCAGCTTTCCGGTGGCGGCGCTGACCATCGCCAGCCTGCACTATGCCCAAGTCACGGGCTCTACCGCCCATCATCTGATCGGTCTGGGCCTGCTTCTGGCTTTGACCGTGACCCTTGGCGCCTTGCTGATCCGCACCTTTCGGGCGGTCAGTTCCGGTGCCGTGTTTCAACCCGAATGACGCGCGAACGTCCAAACACCCTGTATGAAAGAGGTTTTCCAATGCGCAAGACACTGACAGCCCTCGCCCTTGCGGCGGCAACACTCACCAGCCTGCCCGCTCAGGCGGAGGAGGCGAGAAACCTGGTCACGGTGGTGACCTCGGCCGATCCGCAAACGCAGCTCATGTCGATGGTGCTGACCATGCAATCGGTGCAGCAGGGGGCCAAGGCGCAGATCCTGCTGTGTGGTCCGGCGGGGGATCTGGCGTTGAAAGAGGCCCCGGCCAGCGCCACCGCGCCGCAAAAGCCGAAAGACATGAGCCCGCAGGGTCTCATGCGGATGATCATGGACAAGACCGGCACCAAGGTCGAGGTCTGCGCGATCTACCTGCCCAACAAGGGCGTGGATGCATCGGCGCTGCTGGACGGGATCACGGCGGCGCAACCCCCCGCGATGGCGGCGGCGCTGATGGCGGAGAACACGACGGTTCTCAGCTTCTGATCGCACAGGTCTGACACGAAAAAAGCCGCCCGGTAATTCGGGCGGCTTAGCCGTGGAGTGGCGCGGCTGTTGACTTGACGTGGGCTTAGCCCAGAAGGCGGCGGGCGATGACCTGCGCCTGAATTTCGGCGGCCCCTTCGAAGATGTTGAGGATGCGGGCATCGCAGAGGATGCGGCTGATGCCGTATTCCAGCGCAAAGCCGTTGCCGCCATGGATCTGCAGGCCGTTATCGGCGGCCGACCACGCGACGCGCGCGCCAAGCAGCTTGGCCATGCCGGCTTCGAGATCGCAGCGGTTGCCATTGTCCTTTTCCCATGCGCTGAAATAGGTCAGCTGCCGGGCGACCATGATTTCCACGGCCATCATCGCCAGCTTGCCCGACACGCGCGGGAAGGCGATCAGCGATTTGCCGAATTGCTTGCGGTCGATGGCATAGCGCATGCCGACATCAAGCGCCGATTGCGCAACGCCGATGGCGCGCGCGGCGGTCTGAATGCGGGCGGATTCGAAGGTCTCCATCAGTTGCTTGAAGCCCTTGCCCTCTTCGCCGCCCAGAAGGTTCTCGCCCTTGACGTGGAAGTTGTCGAAGGCAAGCTCGTATTCCTTCATGCCGCGATAGCCCAGAACCTCGATCTCGCCGCCGGTCATGCCTTCGGTGGGGAAGGGCGCCTCGTCGGTGCCGGGGGTCTTTTCGGCCAAAAACATCGACAGGCCGCGATGATCGGTGGTGTCCGGAATGGTGCGCGCCAGCAGGGTCATGACATGGGTGCGCGCGGCATGCGTGATCCATGTCTTGTTGCCGGTGATCTTCCAATCTCCGTTTTCATCCTTGACCGCGCGGGTGCGCAGGCTTCCGAGATCCGAGCCGGTGTTGGGTTCGGTAAAGACAGCCGTCGGCAGGGTTTCGGCGCTGGCAAGGCGCGGCAACCATTTCTGTTTCTGCTCCTCGGTGCCGCCGGCGATGATCAGCTCGGCCGCGATCTCGGAGCGGGTGCCGAGAGAGCCGACGCCGATATAGCCCCGGCTGAGTTCTTCGGAGACGACGCACATGGACGCCTTGCTGAGACCGAAGCCGCCGTATTCTTCGGGGATGGTCAGGCCGAACACGCCCATTTCGGCCAGTTCCTCGATGATTTCCATCGGGATCAGTTCGTCCTTGAGGTGCCATTCATGGGCATGGGGTTCGACCTTGTCGACCGAGAAGCGGCGGAATTGTTCGCGGATCATCTCAAGCTCGTCATCAAGCCCGGAATGGCCCACGGTCAGCTCGGCGCTGCGTTCCTGCATGAGCTCGACGAGACGGGTGCGCGCGGCCTGCGTGTTGCCGGCGCGGCACAGGGTCTGGATCTCGGGGGTGTCGAGCAAGGCGATGTCGCTGTCGGTCAGGTCCAGATCGTGCAGACGGACCATTTCGCCCTGGTTCATCTGGATGCCGCCGCGCAGCTGCGAGAGGTACTCGCCGAAGGCGATCTGCTGGATCAGCTGTTCGACCTCGCCGAATTTTCCCATTTCGGTCAGGCGATTGGCCCAGTTCTGCATCTGGCGCAGCGACTCGACATAGGTGGCAAGCCACGCAAGGCCGTGGGCCGCGAACTGATGCGCCTCGACCGCGCCGCCCGAGACCCGGCCATTGACCGTGACCAGATCGCGCATCCGCGCGCGGGCCTTTTCCAGCACCGCCTCGGCCGGGGACACGGCCGCGCCGGTGAGGCTCAGAAGATCGGTCAGAATGATCGGGTTTGCCATTGCAACGTCTTGTCCATCATGTGCCATGAATCAATCCTTTTCCAGTTGGCGACCGTCCTAGCCATTTTGCAACTGCAGCGCAACTATTATACCCAAACTGCGGCGTTTTTGATCGAAAATTGCGCCTTGAATTTTGCGGGTGCGAAGCTAACGACACGTGCACAGGAAACGGTACAGAGTGTGATCCTCGAATTCGGGAGTGGCGGCGGGATCTTGCCCGTGATGGTGGGTCTGTTGGCCGGGCTGGTCAAGGGCGTTGTCGGGTTTGCCATGCCGATGGACCTGATTTCCGATTTGCGATCAATGGCTTCGCCTGATGCCGCGCTGAGGGGGTAGATCGTGACGACGCTGGTTGCGAGGCTGTGGCAAGGGGTGCGGGGCGCCGGGGCGAGGCGACGATGGGCGCGATCGCCGGGGTTTCGGTAGTTTGGGGGCGCCGAGCATGGCGATGTGAGCGGGTTTCGTACGGACCGTACCAAACCGACGCGGGTTTGGGACGAAGATCCGGGTTTTGGCCGGATTTTGTGTCCATCCCGTACGCAATCCGGGCTTTAACCCGTTTTCAACGATTTGCGGTCAAGCTCTGTCCATGTCACCGAATCCGGTGGCGCAGCTCAGGAGACATTCGGATGGTTCACAACGGGATCTGTAAGATGATGCGGTGCGCGGATGGCCCCGGCCCTGCATGACGCGCTAGGCATGCGCGCCGCGGGGCCGGGCCGATACCGGTCAGCCGAGCGCGGCTGCTTTCACGTCTTCGTCGATATATGGCACATATTGTTCGAAATTATCCGCGAACATCTGCACCAGCTTGGCGGCCTGCCGATCGTAAGAGGCCGGATCGTCCCATGTGCGGCGCGGATCGAGCAGGACCTCGGCCACACCGGGCGCTGCGACGGGAACGTCGAAGCCGAAGTTTTCGTCCTTGCGGAACTCGACCTTGTTCAGCGACCCGTCAAGGGCTGCGGTCAGCAGGGCGCGGGTGGCCTTGATCGGCATGCGCGATCCGGTGCCATAGGCGCCGCCTGTCCAGCCGGTATTCACCAGCCAGCAGGTCGCGCCGTGCTTGGCGATCTTGTCGCGCAACAGGTTGCCATAGACCTCGGGGCGGCGCGGCATGAAGGGCGCGCCGAAACAGGTGGAAAAGGTCGGCTCGGGCTCGGTCACGCCACGTTCGGTGCCGGCCACCTTGGAGGTGAAGCCGGACAGGAAGTGATACATGGCCTGCGCCGGGGTCAGACGCGCGATGGGCGGCAGCACGCCGAAGGCATCGCAGGTCAGCATGATGACGTTCTTGGGATGCCCGCCAAGCGCCGTGTCCGACGCGTTCGAGATATAGTCCAGAGGATAGGCGCAGCGCATGTTGGCGGTGAGCGAATCGTCGTCGAAATCAAGCTCGAGGGTTTCGGGATCGAACACCATGTTCTCGATCACCGTGCCGAATTTCGACGTGGTGGCGTAGATCTCGGGCTCGGCCTCGGGGTTGAGGTTGATGGTCTTGGCATAGCAGCCGCCTTCGAAATTGAAGGTGCCGCGATCGGACCAGCCATGTTCGTCATCGCCGATGAGCGTGCGCGCCGGATCGGCCGAGAGCGTGGTCTTGCCGGTGCCGCTGAGACCGAAGAAAACGGCCGTGTCGACCGGGTTGCCATCGGCATGGTTGGCCGAGCAGTGCATCGGCATGATGCCCTTCTCGGGCAGCAGGTAGTTGAGCAGGGTGAACACGGATTTCTTGTTCTCCCCGGCATATTCGGTGCCGCCGATCAGGATCATCTTGCGGTCGAAATTCATCGCGATGACGGTTTCCGAGCGGCACCCGTGCCGGGCCGGATCGGCCCGGAAGCTGGGGCAGTTGATGACGGTGAAATCGGCGGTGAAGCGATCCAGCGCGTCACGCTCGGGGCGGCGCAGCAGGTGACGGATGAAAAGGCCGTGCCAGGCCAGTTCGGTCACCATGCGCACATTGATCGCATGGGCCGGATCGGCACCGCCGACAAGATCCTGCACATAATAGTCGCCCCCCTGCATATGGGCGATCATATCGGCGTAAAGCGTATCGAACCCTTCGGGCGACATGGCGGCGTTGTTCTCCCACCAGATCGTGTCGGCCACGCTGTCGGTCTTGACGACATGCTTGTCCTTGGGCGAGCGGCCGGTGAACTTGCCGGTGGTGACCAGAAACGCGCCGCCACGACCCAGCGTGCCCTCGCCCTTCTTGAGGGCCGCTTCGATCAGCGCCGGTTCGATGAGGTTGTAATAGACATTGCCCAGCCCCGTGATGCCCTGATCCTCGAGCCGGAATTGCGGGTTGACCCGTCCAGATGTCATGTCTTTCACGCTCCTGTTCGTGATGACCGCCCGCAGGGCGGCGAAACTGTCGTGGCGCCGGGACCGGCGCCGGTGTGTCGGTGTGTACCGGCCCCCGCGCGCCTCTTAACATGACGTTTCCATGAAAGAACAGGACGGTTTCAAGCCGTTAGCGCAACCACGCGAAAGTTAGCGCAACCAGATCGACGTTGGCGCTAACAAAAGGAGGACAATACCCGGCAACCGTGGCGAAAGTGAGTCAATTTAGCCATTAGCAGGATTTTTTTGCACGAATGAGAGCGCGGAAAGGGGGCGATTCGCAGTTTAGGATTGATCGTAAAGGGCAAAACGGCTCATATTGTTGAAAAAAATACAACAAGCAGAGCAGTACAAGGACCAATCACATGTCAAAGATCGCCCTCGTGGACGATGATCGCAACATTCTGACTTCGGTCTCGATGACGCTCGAAGCGGAAGGTTTCGAGGTGGAGACGTATAATGACGGCCAACAGGCGTTCGATGCCTTCAGCAAGAAGCTGCCGGACATGGCCGTTCTGGATATCAAGATGCCCCGCATGGACGGGATGGATCTGCTGCAGCGGCTGCGTCAGAAGACGTCGATGCCGGTGATCTTCCTGACCTCCAAGGATGATGAGATCGACGAGGTTCTCGGCCTGCGCATGGGGGCTGACGACTATGTCAAGAAGCCGTTCAGCCAGCGCCTTCTGGTCGAGCGGATCCGCGCGCTGCTGCGCCGTCAGGACGCGATGGATGGCAAGATCGTCGGCGACACCGAGGAAACCAAGGTGATCGAGCGCGGACATCTGCAGATGGACCCGCTGCGCCACGCGGTCAGCTGGAAGGGCCAGGATGTGTCGCTGACCGTCACGGAATTCCTGTTGCTGCAGGCGCTGGCGCAGCGTCCGGGGTTTGTCAAAAGCCGCGATCAGCTGATGGATGTCGCCTATGACGACCAGGTCTATGTGGATGACCGCACCATCGACAGTCACATCAAGCGGCTGCGGAAGAAATTGCGGATGGTCGACCCTGACTTCTCGGCGATCGAAACGCTTTATGGTATCGGATACCGGTACAACGAGGAATAATGGCACTGGCCGAAGGCATCGACATGCGCGACCGAGGGGCGCCAAGGCGGGATGATGACGTCGTCCTGGGCGATGATTTCGTCGCCCCCGACAGCGTGGGCGATGAAGAGGTAAGGACACGGCGCGAAAGGCGGGGCTTCATCTCGCTGCGCGAGTCGTCGCTGACACGCAAGATCATCACCTTCAACCTGGTCGCGCTGAGTTTGCTGCTGGCGGGGGTGCTGTTCCTGAACTCATCGCGCGACAGTCTGGCGCTGCAGCGCGCGGGCAGCATGGTGAGCGAGGTCGAGCTTGTCGCCGATGTGTTCGAGGCGCAACTGCCCAGCACCGCCCCGGTCAACCTGATGACCGGCGACGGGATCGATGTGATCGGCACGATCGAAGGGCTGGATATTCAGCGCGGCGTCGAGGTCTTTGTGTTCGACAGCACCGGCGCGCTGGCCGGTCGCGGCGAGGGGGACCGGGCGCCGGCGCTCTCGGGGGGCAGCCAGCAACGCACGTTCATCACCGATCTGCTGAGCCGCGTCTGGGGGCTGGTGTCGGCGCCATTCGATGCCGTGCTGACCGACACGCCCGAGACCACCCTGCTCGAAACCGTGAGCGCGCTGGTCGGCCCGACGCTGCAGGGCGCGCCGCAATCGCTGTCGAGCGACGTCGGCGGGCGCACCGTTTTTGCCGCGGCCACTCCGATCATCCGGAACGGTGAGGCGGTGGGCGCGGTGGCGATGGTCAATGCCAGCGGCGAGATCGATCAACTGGTGCGCGCCGAGCATGAATGGGTGCTGCGCATGTTCCTGATCGCGACGGCGGTGTCTGTGGGGCTGAGCCTGATCCTGGCCTCGACGATCGCGAACCCGCTGTCGGATCTGGCCGCCGCCGCGGAAATCGGCGGGGACCGCAACAGAGGCAAGGGCGGCGGGCGCATCCGCATCCCCGATCTGACCGCGCGGCCCGACGAGATCGGGCGCCTGTCGGGGGCGCTGCGCGGCATGGTCGCGGCACTCTATCACCGGATCGACAGCAACGAACAATTCGCCGCCGACGTGGCGCATGAGATCAAGAACCCGCTGGCCAGCCTGCGCTCGGCGGTGGGCACGATGCGGGTGGCCAAGCGCCCGGATCAGCGCGAAAAGCTGCTGGAGGTGATCGAACATGACGTGCGCCGCCTCGACCGGCTGGTGAGCGACATTTCGAACGCCTCGCGGCTGGACAGCGAGCTGGTCAAGGAAGAGCAAGAGCCGTTCGACCTTTTGGCGATGCTGCGCAATCTGGGCGATTATCTTGGCGAAGAGGCCGAGAAGAAGGGGGTCGAGTTCATCACCGATTTCCCCAACGAGCCGATTGTCTTCGTCGGTCTGGAGGGGCGGCTGGCGCAGGTTTTCGTCAATCTGATCACCAACGCGATCAGCTTTTGCGAGGATGGGGACGCGATCCGGCTGTGGGTGCGCAAGCGCGACAACCGGGTTCTGGTGGTGGTCGAGGATACCGGCCCCGGCATTCCGGATCAGGCGCTGACGAAGATTTTCAAACGCTTCTATTCGCAACGCGCGGAAAATGATTTCGGCAACAATTCGGGGCTTGGCCTGTCGATCTCGAAGCAGATCGTCGAGGCGCATGACGGGGTGATCTGGGCCGAGAACATCCGCCCGACCGATGCCGATCCGACGTCGGATCCGCTGGGCGCACGCTTTGTCGTGGGCCTGCCGGTCTGATCCATGACATCGGGGCAGGGCGGCGACGCGCATCCCAGTGAGCCCACAGCGGAGGAAGACGACGCTACATGCCTGCATGCCAGCACGGTGGCCGTGAACGGCCGCGCGGTGTTGATCCGGGGGGCGTCGGGCAGCGGCAAATCGGGTCTGGCGCTGCAGCTGATTGCGCTCGGCGCCGATCTTGTGGCCGATGACCGCACGCTGATCCGGCGCGATGGCGCGCAGGTGAGTGCCGATGCGCCCCGAGCGATCCGGGGACGGATCGAGGCGCGGGGCATGGGGCTGCTCAACTGTCCGGCAAAAGGACCGGCGTATGTGGTGCTGATCGTGGACATGGACCGTGAGGAAGAGGCGCGTCTGCCGCCGCCGCGGCGCGAGGATCTGCTGGGTGTGAGCTTGCCCGTGACAAGAAAAAACACCTGCGCCCATTTTCCCGCGGCGATCATGACTTATCTACGACACGGACGCAGCGACTGACGGACCACGCGCAGATGCCCGAGACGGCAGACCCCATAGCTTCCCGGCTGGTGCTGGTGACCGGTCCTTCGGGGGCGGGCCGAAGCACTGCGATCCGCGCGCTGGAGGATATGGGATATGAGGCGATCGACAATCTGCCGCTGTCTCTCTTGCCGAGGCTTGTGCCGGGCGCCGGGGTCGAGAAGCCGTTGGCGCTTGGCATCGACGCGCGCAACCGTGATTTTTCGACGACGGCGCTGATCGAGGCGGTGGACCGCATGGAGGCGCCGGGCGGCGCGCCGGTGCAGCTTTTGTACGTGGATTGCGACGCCGAGGTTCTGTTGCGCCGGTTTTCGGAAACGCGCCGCCGGCATCCGCTGGCACCTGCCGAAAGCCCCGGTGTGGGGATCGCGCGGGAATTCGATCTTCTCAAGCCGATCCGCGCCAGGGCCGATATCCTGATCGATACGTCCGAGCTGTCGCCGCATGATCTGCGGGCGGAGTTGGAGCAATGGTTCGCGCCGCAAGGGCAAAGCCGGCTGGCGGTGTCGGTGCACTCGTTTTCCTACAAGCGCGGCGTGCCGCGGGGGCTCGACATGGTTCTGGATTGCCGGTTCCTGCGCAATCCCTATTGGGACGAGGCGCTGCGCACGCTCGACGGGCGGGACATGCGGGTGTCGGGCTACGTGGCGCAGGACCCGCGTTTCGCGGCGTTTCGCGACAAGGTGGTGGATCTGGTACAGCTTCTGCTGCCGGCCTATGAGGCGGAGGGCAAGGCCTATCTTGCGATCGGGTTCGGCTGCACGGGCGGCCAGCATCGCAGCGTGGCCATGGCAGAAACTTTGGCGGCGGCCCTTGCGAAGGGGGGCTGGCCGGTGTCAATAAGGCATCGCGAACTGGAACGGCGAGGGGCGACCGAGGCGCCGCGCATCGGCGCGCAACACATGGGTGATGCGGACGACCAACAGGGAGAGAGACTGCGTTGATCGGTATCGTGATCGTGGCGCATGGCGGCCTGGCCCGGGAATATCTGCGGGCCATCGAGCATGTGGTGGGCGCACAGACCGGCATTGTGGCCATCACGATGGAGGATGACAGCAACCGCGCCGAGAAACAGGCCGAAATCTGCGCCGCCGCCGATGCGGTGGATCGCGGAGACGGTGTCTTGATCGTGACCGATCTGTTCGGCGGCTCTCCATCGAACCTGTCGCTCAAGGCGTGCCAGCCCGCGGACAGGCGGATTCTCTATGGGGCCAACTTGCCGATGCTCATCAAGCTGGCCAAGAGCCGGAACATGCCGGTGCACGAGGCCGCGCGATCCGCGCTTGACGCGGGGCGCAAATACATAGACAGCCATGCCGGGTCGAGTGAAAAGGCAGACGGGTAGAAGACATATGGCCGACACGATCACGCGTCATCTGGAGATCATCAATGAAAAGGGCCTGCATGCGCGCGCCGCGGCACGGCTGGTGGAAGTGGTCGAGGGATTCGACGCGCGCGCCGAGGTGTCGATGGACGGGCAGACGGCGGGCGGAGACAGCATAATGGGGCTTTTGATGTTGGCAGCGTCGAAAGGAACCACTATTGACGTGCAAACCTCGGGACCGGATGCCGAGGCGCTGGCCGATGCGGTGCAGGCGCTTGTGGCGAACCGGTTCGGCGAGGATATGTGAACCAACAGCGCAGATATGCGCGACGGGACGGGACGACGCCACGTGGTAGAACACGTTGAGGACCATGCGCCGGGGCAGGATGACGAGACGGTAAACTTCACGAAGTATGACCGTCGGAGCCTCACCTATGCCAATTCGTTCGACAAGCCCGGGACGGCGTTGACCATACGGGCGATCGAATGGTTTACCGGAAAACTGACGATCCTCAAGATGATCCGCGAATTCGAAAGACGCGGCGCGCCCACGGGCCAGCCCTTTTGGCGCGCGGCGCTGGATACGATGGGGATCGACCTTCTGACGCCTGACGCCGAGCTGATGAATATTCCCAGTGAGGGGCCGGTGGTGGCGGTGGCCAACCATCCGCACGGGCTGGTGGATGGGATGATCCTTGCCGATCTGATCGGGCGGCGTCGCACGGATTACAAGATCCTGACGCGGGCGCTTTTGACCGGGATCGACGAGGTGGCGGCCTCGTACATGATCGCGGTGCCGTTTCCGCATGAGCCCGATGCGCAGCGCAAGAGCGTGGAGATGCGCGCCAAGGCGATGGCGCATCTCAAGGAGGGCGGGCTGATCAGCGTTTTCCCGTCGGGTGTGGTGGCATCAAGCGACACGATGTTCGGACCGGTGATCGAGCGGGAATGGAACGTGTTCACGGCGCAGATGATCCGGCGTTCTGGTGCGACGGTGGTGCCGATCTATTTTCCGGGGGCCAATTCGCGCTGGTACCAGATGGCCAACCGGATATCGGCGACCTTGCGGCAGGGCTTGCTCTTGCACGAGGTCGTGCACAGCTGCAACAAGCCGCAGCGCCCGGTGGTCGGCGCGCCGATCAGTGCGGAGCGGATGAAGATGCTCGACAGTGATCCGCGCGGCTTCATGGCGTGGCTGCGCGAGCATACGCTGGCGCTTGGCAATGATGTGACCGAGCGCTGAGGGCGCAAATTTTCTGCGAAAATTTGGGACCTGCGGTGTCGGGGTCTTCGGGGGACATTTCCTGCGCTCGCGGGGGAAGAATTTTCTGCGAAAATTCATGACGGGCAGAAGTGAATTTTTCGTGAAAAATCATGCAAGGCTGCCGTCGAAACGCGGCGCCTGATCCATGTGTCAGTCCGGGGCGCTGAAGCGGACTGTGGCGCTTGCCCGATCCGCGTCGCGGCTCACCGCGTCGGGACCGGCACCTCGCCGCGATAATCATAAAAGCCCCGTCCCGTCTTGCGGCCCAGCCAACCGGCTTCGACATATTTCGTCAGCAGCGGGCAGGGGCGATACTTGGTATCCGCCAGCCCGTCATGCAGCACGTTCATGATCGCCAGACAGGTGTCCAGGCCGATGAAATCCGCGAGTTCCAGCGGCCCCATCGGATGATTGGCCCCCAGCTTCATGGACTGGTCGATCGACTGCACGTTTCCGACGCCTTCATAGAGCGTATACACCGCCTCGTTGATCATCGGCATCAGGATCCGGTTGACGATGAAGGCAGGAAAATCCTCGGCCGAGGCGGCGGTCTTGCCCAGTTTCTCGACCACAGCCAGGCAGGCATCATAGGTCGGCTTGTCTGTGGCGATGCCGCGAATGAGCTCGACCAGTTGCATGACCGGCACCGGGTTCATGAAGTGAAACCCCATGAATTTCTCGGGCCGGTCGGTGCGGCTGGCCAGCCGGGTGATCGAGATCGACGAGGTGTTCGAGGTCAGGATCGTATGCGGCTGAAGATGCGGCAGCAATTCATCGAAAATCGCCTGCTTGACGGTTTCACGCTCGGTCGCGGCTTCGATCACCAGATCCGTGGCGCCGAGGTCGGTGAGCGTGAGGGTGGGCGTGATGCGCGCCAGGGCGCTGTCCATCGCGTCCTGGGTTATCTTGCCGCGGCTGACCTGGCGTTCCATGTTGCGGGTCATGGTCGCGATGGCCTTGTCCAGCATGTCCTGGCTGATGTCGTTGAGCATCACCTCGAACCCGGCGAGGGACATGACATGCGCAATGCCGTTGCCCATCTGGCCTGCGCCGACCACGCCGATTTTCCGGATCTCCATTGTCGCACCTTTCCTGTCCACGCCGCCACAATAGGCCCGCAGGGGCGCAAGCCGCAAGGGCTGCTGATCGCTAAAATTCCCGGCGAATTGGCGCGTTAGCAGTTTGTCAACGCGGTGGCGTCATCCTGGCCCCGGGTGAGTTGGAATCGGTGGGAAAAGATGAATCACGACACAGCGAAGGGGCCAGCGCCCCTTGATTATGAGCCGTGCGGTTATGCCGGATCGAACCTGGTGTTCCGGGGGCCACGGCAATGCCTTGCGACAGACTATGTCGCCTTTCTGGGCGGATCGGAAACCTATGGCCGGTTCATCCGGCGACCGTTTCCCGCGTTGGTGGAGGACGCGCTGGGCATGGCTTGTGTGAATTTCGGCTGGCCCAATGCCGGGCCGGATGTGATGCTGGGCGATCCGGGGCTGGAGCGGCATGTGGCGCGCGCGCGTGCGGTGGTGCTGCAGGTGCCGGGGGCGCTGAACCTGTCCAACAGGTTCTACCGGGTGCATCCGCGCCGGAATGACCGGTTTCTGAGGGCCATGCGGCCGATGCAAAGCCTGTTTCCGGATGTGGATTTCACCGAATACGCGTTCACGCGGCATTTGTTGAAAAGCCTGCAAGGCATGGCGCCGGAACGCTTCGATCTGGTGCGCGACGAGCTGCGCACGGCCTGGGTCGAGAGGATGATCGACCTTGTCCACCGGATCGGCCCGCCGGTCATCCTGCTGTGGTTCGCGGCCCGCCTGCCCGAGCGCGGCGCGCAGCGGCCTGATGTGACGTATGATCCGGCCTTCGTGACGCGCGCGATGCTGGATGGGGTGGCGCCGCATGCGGCGCGGTTTGTCGAGGTGACGACAAGTGCAGCCGCGCAGAAGATGGGCACCCGCGGGATGATTTTCACCCCGGAGGAGGCCGAGGCCGCGCGCTGTCTGCCGGGGCCGGCGGCCCATGAGGAGGCGGCGCTTGGGCTTCTGCCGGTCTTGCGCGAGGTGCTGGACATGGGCGAGAGCACAGATGCGCAGCACGTCGTGGCGCGATAAGGGCTCAATAACAAAGGCCCACCGGAGCGGCGGGCCTTTGGGAGTGGTTCATTCGGAGAAGGACGGATCAGCCGAGCTTTTCGGTCAGTTCCGGCACCGCCGCGAAGAGATCGGCCACAAGGCCGTAATCGGCAACCTGGAAGATCGGGGCCTCTTCGTCCTTGTTGATCGCGACGATGATCTTGGAGTCCTTCATGCCTGCGAGGTGCTGAATCGCGCCCGAGATGCCGACGGCGATGTAAAGCTCGGGCGCCACCACCTTGCCGGTCTGGCCCACCTGCCAGTCATTCGGGGC
>NZ_FRCB01000007.1 GCF_900142765.1 Roseovarius litoreus | reverse complement strand
AGATAGTCGTTGCCGCACCAGACGGTGATCGGCTGCTCGGTGCCGTCGGGACGGCGCCATGTGGCATGCGGAAACTGGCCATTGCGGCGTTCGATGTCGATGAAGGTCCGGTAGCGGCCTTCCTGATGCAGACGATCGATCGCGTCGTCCAGCTTCGCCGTGTAATCCACTGGCGTCCCCTCCTTCGTAGCTTCCGCCTGACCATTCGGTCTCTGCGGATGGCGCACATGGTGCGACATATTCATTAACGGTGATGCATATAGAACCAGCACCTTGCACGCAACAGGTTACAAATTGCCGCGCGCCGGTCCTTGACCTGGATCAATCGCGCTGGACAGCAGACTCGGGCCTGTTACCCTTGCTAGCACATAGCAGTTACACAAGGATTGACCATGTCACTGGACGCCGTTCTGGCCCGCATTGACGACCAGTTGCCCGCCGCCACCGACCGGCTGCTCGAGCTGTTGCGCATTCCCTCGATCTCGACCGATCCGGCCTACAAACAGCCCTGCTCCGAGGCCGCCGATTGGCTGGTGGAGGACCTCAAATCCCTTGGAATAAAGGCAGAGAAGCGCATCACCCTCGGTCATCCGATGGTAGTGGGCCATGTCGCGGGCGACGGCCCGCACCTGCTGTTTTATGGTCATTACGACGTGCAGCCCGTCGATCCGCTGGAGCTGTGGGACAGCGACCCCTTCGCGCCCTGCGTCGAAGAGACGCCCAAGGGCCGCGTGATCCGGGGCCGGGGCAGTTCGGACGACAAGGGCCAGCTGATGACCTTCGTCGAGGCCTGCCGCGCCTGGCGCGAGGTGAACGGCGCCCTGCCCTGCGCGATCACCTTCTTCTTCGAGGGCGAGGAAGAATCAGGGTCGCCCTCATTGGTGCCTTTCATGACGGAAAACGCCGACGAGCTGCGCGCCGATATCGCGCTGATCTGCGACACCGGCCTCTTCCAGTCGCGCACGCCTGCCATCGTCACCATGCTGCGCGGCATGGTCGGCGAGCAGATCACCGTACAAGGCCCCGACATGGACCTGCATTCGGGCTTTTTCGGCGGGCTGGCGATGAACCCGATCCGCGCCCTGTCGAAGATCCTCGCCGATATCCACGATGACGAGGGCCGCGTCACGATCCCCGGCTTTTATGACGGCATCCCCGATCTCTCACCCGAGATGCGCGCCCAATGGGAGGCCCTGGGTTTCGACTGGCAGGGGTTTCTGGGGTCAGTCGGCCTGTCGCAGCCTGCAGGCGAAGCGGATCGTACCCCGCTCGAGATGATCTGGTCGCGCCCCACCGCCGAGGTCAACGGCATCTGGGGCGGTTATACGGGCGATGGCTTCAAGACGGTGCTGCCCGCCAAGGCCCATGCCAAGATCAGCTTCCGGCTGGTCGAGGGGCAGGACCCCGACCGCATCCGCGACGCCTTCCGCGCCTTCGTGCGCGCCCGCCTGCCCCAGGATTGCAGGATCGAGTTCAAACCCCATGGCGGATCAGCGGCCTCGGTCATGGAAACCTCCGACCCCGCCTTCGAGGCCGCGCGACAGGCCCTGTCCGAGGAATGGCCCGAGCCTGCGGCCTATGTGGGGTGCGGTGGGTCGATCCCGATCGCGGGGCATTTCGGCTCGATCCTGGGCATGAACGCCATGCTGATCGGCTTTGGCAAGGATGACGACGCGATCCATTCCCCGAACGAGAAATACGATCTGGAAAGCTTCCACAAGGGCATCCGAAGCTGGGCGCGGATCCTTGACGCCCTGTCGCGCAAAGGCGCTGCATGAGCGTGATCCCCGGCTTCACCGATCACACCGCACGGGTGAACGGTGTGACCATCGCCTATAGCAGCGGCGGGGATGGCCCGCCGCTGGTGCTTTTGCACGGTTTTCCGCAGACCCGTGCGATGTGGGCGCATATCGCGCCGGGAATGGCCCGGACGCATCGGGTGATCTGCCCCGATCTGCGCGGCTATGGCGCCTCGTCCAAGCCGCCGGACGTGGCCGATTACAGCTTTCGACAGATGGCGCGGGATATCTGCGCGCTGATGGATCAGCTGGGCCATGCGCGCTTCGCGCTCGCGGGGCATGATCGCGGCGGGCGCGTGGCGCACAGGCTGGCGCTCGATGCGCCGCACCGGCTGACGCGGCTATGCGTGATGGATATCGTGCCGACCCACACGCTGCTGAGCGATCTCAAGCTCGCGGTGGCGCGGGCCTATTACCACTGGTTTTTCCTCGCACAGCCCGCCCCCTTTCCCGAAACCCTGATCGGGCACGACCCCGACGCCTATTTCCAGTCGTGCCTTTTGGGATGGGGCGGCGCGCGGCTCGAGGATTTCGATGCGGGCCAGCTTGCGGCTTACCGCGCGGCTTGGCGTGACCCGGACACGATCCGTGGCATGTGCAACGATTATCGCGCAGCACTCGATCATGATGTCACCGACGATGCCCGCGATCTCAACCAGCGCGTCGCCTGTCCGTTTCTCGTGCTCTACGGGGCGGATGGGGCGATGGCCCGCCAGTATGACGTGGCCGCGACATGGGAGCCCAAGGCGCTCGATGCGCGCGCCCAAGCCATCCCGGGCGGGCATTTCTTCCCTGACACCGCCCCCAAGGCGACGCTTGCCGCGCTCAGCGCGTTTTTCGACTGAGCGCCCGCAGCCCCTTGGCGGCCAACAGCAGCCAGGGCAGCCCGTGCAACCCCAGATCGAACCAGTCGATGACGCGCACCAGATCGCCCGCCGCCAACATCTTGAGCTTTTCCCAAAGATGCGGCTCGGGGCTGAACGGCGCCAGCCCAAGCGTGGCGCAGAGCACCAGCACGACCCAAAACGGCAGCTGATCCAGTATCCGCAACATGGCATCGCTCCGGCGTGAGGTAAGGGGAAGAAGTGGCGCGGTTGACGGGGCTCGAACCCGCGACCCCCGGCGTGACAGGCCGGTACTCTAACCAACTGAGCTACAACCGCGCAATCACGTCTTGGTCGATCATCTGGACAGCGGTGGCGCGGTTGACGGGGCTCGAACCCGCGACCCCCGGCGTGACAGGCCGGTACTCTAACCAACTGAGCTACAACCGCTCGCTGCCCGCCCGATCGCTCAGGCGTGATGCGCTTCTTAGGGGCAGCGCCGCGTGGCGTCAAGCGCCCGTTTCGGAAAATTCACGATCCGCGCCACCTGCCCTTATGGCCTTGCACGACACGGCCCAAATCCCGGGGGTGCGGCGCTGCGGCGCAGGCAGCAGCGGCGCTCTTGCTTGGTGCCTGCGCGGGCCTATTTCCGCATGGTCCAACAACAAAGGAGATGCGCGATGTTCAAGGGACTGTTCAGCGCCATGCTGATCATCACCGGTTTCCTGGTGGTTCTGCCGGCCCTCATGATCCTGGCCCTCGAAGGCCCCGACTGGTTCGAACGCTGGCAGCAGATGTCACCGATTCTTTAAGTCTTGTTACCCGGCGCGGCATCACCCGGACCGCCGCGCCGACCCATGCCCAGACCCGCCACATCGCGCGCGGGGCAACTGAGCAGGCAAAACCGGAGATTGGGGATCATGGTGGGTCGTGAGGGACTCGAACCCCCGACATCTTCGGTGTAAACGAAGCGCTCTACCAACTGAGCTAACGACCCGCGCCGAAGCCTCTTAGCCAAGTGCGCCCCCCCGCGCAAGAGGCAGAACCCGGCAATCGGACGCTCCAACGGGATGCACGCGCCGTGCGCCGCGCGCGCATATGCGCTCCGCACGAAAGGCAAACCCTTCAGTCTCGGTTCACGCGGCGCCGCTCTCGCCAGCGCCGGAAATCGCGCCAACTGATAGCGCATTCCTCGCCGACAGCCTGCTGCGTCCAAAGGGTCCGCCGACTGCCCTTGGAACCGCCTTCTATCCATTTCGCAGCCACAGAAACGACGAGAACAGCCTAACGTAACGTCACTATGACACGACCTTACGCTGTGCCGCGCATATCACCTTACGTCGCGATCCCGACGGCCCCCGCCACACCAAAGCTGTGCGAACCGCCGTTCGGGCCTCAGGCCCGCGTCGTGACGCCCTGCAAGGGGCATGGCACGGCATGACCGAAAAGATACTGCTGCTGTTGCTTGTGGCCACGCTGGCGATCGGCCTCTACCTCGTCGCTTCGCCCTACGAGAACTGCATACGGACCTTTGCGAGCGAAACGCGGGACACCACAGGTATTTTGATTCTGAACTACAAGCAGCTCTGCAAGGATCATATGCGGTGGTAATGCGGTCGTGCGGGCAGGCAGGACCGGTCTCAGCGCGGACGAAACCCACCGACCCAACGGCGCGGATCCTGGGGGTTCTGCATCCTGAGGAAAATATACGCGGAAGCGCGCCAATCGATGACATCATCGGTCAGGTTATCCAGCAGGAAATCCCCCTTGGACGATCTGTAGATCAGAACCGCATGCGGTATGCGGCGCCGGTCAAGCACCGTCGCAAGCAACAGG
Organism: Roseovarius litoreus; assembly: GCF_900142765.1. GTDB lineage: Bacteria > Pseudomonadota > Alphaproteobacteria > Rhodobacterales > Rhodobacteraceae > Roseovarius > Roseovarius litoreus. Next base: position 194,517 of record NZ_FRCB01000007.1, on the reverse strand, counting down.
GTCTTGGGGTCAAGCCCGTGCCGGATCAGCTCTTTTTTCTTCAAGAGCGCGTAATCCTCGCAATCCCCGCCCGCTTTCGTCGGCAAGGACCAATGATCCGATCGCCCATATTGCTGGCGGTCGGACACGGCCCGCACGGCGCGGTTCACCTCGCGGTTGACCATGGCGATCAGCGCAAGTTGCTCCGCCTCGGACGGCCCCGCGCCAGCCCTTCGGTCCGTGCAGGCCCAGTCATAGCGCGCGCAAAGCTCCCGCGCCGCATTGGGCGGGTCCATCTGCAATGTGGCTTCAAGATAGGCGTTCGCCGTGGTCCCGGCAGAAGCCGCAACAGGCAGTGCCGCCAGCAACAGCGCGCAGATGCCGGACAGGCGTTTTGACAGACGGCATGGCATCGCAAGACCCATGGAAAGACCCCCATTCGCCCGGCGAAATCCATGGTCCCGATCGCAATGTCATGCCGCGACAGGGGCCAATCCGGGCGCGCCCTCTGCCATGATTGGCCGGGGCGCAAGTGCCGCAACAGGCCGATCCATCACCGGCCTCTCGGATGGAGGTGTCCCTAGCATGGCGCGTGCCGCGCCTCGTGTGCGCCAAAGACATGCAGCTTGAAATATCGCTACGCCGCTCGCGATCTGGAGACATTTGACGAGGACGCGCGCGGTTTTCACCCTTCGATAGAGGGCAAAACCCGAAAGTGACGGCTTGCGCCGATCAAAAGAGGGAACAGATCACGCAGCCCAAGCCGTCAGCGGGGCCGCACCTATGACAGCGCGCAGATCAGGCACCGCTCTCGTGTCAGAGCATGGCCGGTGTCGCAGGACATCGGCCTGCCGTCATAGGGGAAATGGTGGGTGATAAGAGATTCGAACTCCTGACATCTTCGATGTGAACGAAGCGCTCTACCACTGAGCTAATCACCCGTTGGCGCGGTGTTTAGCGTCAGTCGTCGTCCTCTGCAACACTCTCTTTCGCTTTATCCTGTCCCGATGCATCGGATTTTCCCTGACGCAGCTTGAGCACGATAATGCGCGCGTTCGCGGTTTCGCGGAGGCGCTGATGCTTGATCTTGCCCAGCGGCGGCAGGTTGAGATCGCGCCCCTCGCCGATCAACTCGGCCAGCACGTCGATCACCGCGTCCACAGCCGGTTTGGCGTCCTTTTTCTTCAGCCCCGACCGCTCGACCACAAGGTCGATCAGTTCCTTTTTCTTGACCTCGTCCCCGGCGACTTTCGGCTTGGTTTCCGACACGACGCTCAGGCTGGGCTTGGGGGATGCGGGTTCGGCCGTCTGCGCGGCCGGTGCTGCGGAAGGCGCGGGACGTGCCGCCTCGGCGGGCTTCTTGGGCTCGGCTGCCTTTGTGTCGGGCTTGCCGGTTGTCGCGCTACCGGTTGTCGCGCTTCCGGTACCTGTGCCGCCACTGCCTGTTTTAGCGGATGTTTTCTGCTGCGTCGCCATATCGGGCCTCAATTGTTACTCATTCGTTGCGACGATACCCTGATTGTTTATCTTAAGCTAGCTGTCTGTTGACGCAGCATTCACGCTCACCATAGTATTTGCCACAAGATATAGATCGGGGGCTCGTTATGAAAACCACACTTACCAGCATCATCTTTGTTGCCGCCTTCAGCGGTGCGGCTCTGGCGGGCGGGCTTTCTGACCCGGTCGTCGCACCCGAAGTCGTCGCCGCAGAGGCCGCGGCCGATTCCGACAAGGTGGGCGGGCTCATTGCCGCCCTCGCCGTCATCCTGATCATCGCCGGCAAGGGCGGACTTTAAAGCGTTTCGCGAAAACCCGGCTCACGGATTTTCGCGACATGCCGTTCCATCGTTGCACGTATTCCGCCTTTGGCTGATGCATCAGGGTAAAGGCACAACGCTTTGGACGCAGACGGCGCCCCGCGCTGTCCCTGCCCTGCCCGCCCGCAGCTGGCCATAGTCACTTGGCCACAGTCACCTGGCCATTGTGCACCCACGCAAGCGAAAGGCCCTGCCGGATCGTCCGACAGGGCCTTTACAAGTCTCAACGCAGACCGGCTGGCTTAATGGGCCGTGGCGCTCTTGGCCGTGTCCTCACCCTTCAGCGCGGCTTCGGCTGCGGCGGCCTCTTCGGCCTCCTCATCCCATTCCACCGGCTCGGGCTGACGCACCAGCGCCAGTTTCAGCACATCGCGCACGTGATCGACGGGGATGATATCCAACCCCTCTTTCACATTGTCCGGGATCTCGGTCAGGTCCTTCTCGTTCTCACGCGGAATGAGCACCGTCTTGATCCCGCCACGCAGGGCCGCCAGAAGCTTTTCCTTCAGCCCGCCGATCGCCAGCGCATTGCCGCGCAGCGTGACCTCGCCGGTCATGGCGATGTCCTTGCGCACCGGAATACCGGTCAGCACCGACACGATCGACGTCACCATCGCCAGACCCGCCGACGGGCCATCCTTGGGCGTCGCGCCTTCGGGGACGTGCACGTGGATATCCCACTTCTCGAAGCGCGGCGGCTTCACGCCGATTTCGGGCGCGATCGACCGGACATAGGAACTGGCCGCATCGATCGATTCCTTCATCACATCGCCAAGCGTGCCGGTGGTCTTCATCCGGCCCTTGCCCGGCAGGCGCACCGCTTCGATGTTCAAAAGCTCGCCGCCGACCGACGTATAGGCCAGCCCGGTCACGACACCGACCTGATCCTTCTCTTCGGCCAGACCATACTTGAACTTTCGCACACCAAGGAAGTCGTCGATATTCTCCGACGTGACCTTCACCGACTTGGTTTCACCCTTGATGATCTGCGTCACCGCCTTGCGCGCCACCTTGGCGATTTCGCGCTCGAGGTTCCGCACACCGGCCTCGCGGGTGTAGTGCCGGATGATATCGGTCAGCGCATCATCGGCCAGCTCGAACTCACCCTTGCGCAGACCGTGGTTCTTGATCTGCTTGGCGATGAGATGCTGCTTGGCGATCTCGCGCTTTTCGTCCTCGGTGTAACCAGCGAGCGGGATGATCTCCATCCGGTCCAGAAGCGGCCCCGGCATGTTGTAGCTGTTGGCCGTGGTCAGGAACATCACGTTCGACAGATCGTATTCCACCTCAAGATAGTGGTCCACGAAGCTGCTGTTCTGTTCGGGGTCCAGAACCTCGAGCATCGCACTGGCGGGATCGCCACGGAAATCCTGACCCATCTTGTCGATCTCATCGAGCAGGATCAGCGGATTGGTCGTCTTGGCCTTTTTCAGCGCCTGGATGATCTTGCCGGGCATCGACCCGATATAGGTCCGGCGATGGCCGCGAATCTCGGATTCGTCGCGCACCCCGCCAAGCGAAATGCGGATGAACTCGCGCCCCGTGGCCTTGGCGACCGATTCCCCAAGCGATGTCTTGCCCACACCCGGCGGGCCGACAAGGCACAGGATCGGGCCTTTCAGCTTTTTCGAGCGTTGCTGCACCGCCAGATACTCGACGATCCGCTCCTTGACCTTCTCAAGCCCGTAATGGTCGGTGTCGAGGATCTTTTCCGCGCGGCCCAGATCCTTCTTCACGCGGGATTTCACACCCCACGGGATCGACAGCATCCAGTCCAGATAGTTGCGCACCACCGTCGCCTCGGCGCTCATCGGGCTCATGTTCTTGAGCTTTTTCAGCTCGCCCTCGGCCTTGTCGCGCGCTTCCTTGCTGAGCTTGGTCTTGGAGATGCGCTCTTCGAGCTCGGCAATCTCGCCTTCGCCCTCTTCGCCATCGCCCAATTCCTTCTGAATGGCCTTCATCTGCTCATTCAGGTAATATTCGCGCTGCGTGCGCTCCATCTGGGATTTCACGCGCGTCTTGATCTTCTTCTCGACCTGCAGAACGCTCATTTCGCCCTGCATCAGGCCGTAAACCTTTTCCAGACGCTCGCTGATCGACAGCGTCTCCAGAAGCTCCTGCTTTTGCGCGACGTCGATCCCCAGATGGCCTGCCACCAGATCGGCCAGCTTCGCGGGTTCCGCGGTTTCGCTGACGGCGGCCAACGCTTCTTCGGGGATGTTCTTCTTGACCTTGGCATAGCGCTCGAATTCGTCGCTGACCGTGCGCAAAAGCGCCTCGATCGTGGCCGGATCGCCCGGCATCTCGCTGAGATATTCGGCGCGCGCCTCGAAGAAATTCTCGTTCTCCAGATAATCGGTGATCTGCACCCGCGCGACACCTTCGACCAGCACCTTGACGGTGCCATCGGGCAGTTTCAGCAGTTGCAGCACATTGGCCAGAACGCCAGAGCGGTAAATCCCGTCTTCGGTCGGGTCGTCGATACTGGCGTCGATCTGGCTCGACAGCAGGATCTGTTTGTCGTCCTGCATCACCTCTTCCAGCGCGCGGACCGATTTTTCACGGCCGACGAACAGCGGCACGATCATGTGGGGGAAAACCACGATATCGCGCAGCGGCAGCACCGGATAGGATGAATTGAGAGGCTCTTGCATGCTCGTTTCCTTAATCTTGGCAGACGGTTCAGGCCCCTGCATCAGGCAGCCACACCCGTCTCCACGTTTCCTGCGGATATATCTGGGGCGGCCCCGCCCCGGTTTCAACCGAGTTGACCCAGTTTGCCCCTCTGGCCGGGGCTTCACAAGGGCTGTTTTAATGGCATTTCCCGCAAATGGGCGCAACCTGCTGCGCGCGTTTGGTTTTTGCCCTTCGCCGGTGCAAACCGCGTGCCGACTGCCTCAGAGCGGCGCGATATCGCCGGCCTCTCGCTCTTTGTGGAACGCCGCTTCCCAGTCGGCAAAGCGCCCCTCGGCGATGGCCCCGCGCATCCCGGCCATGATCTGCTGATAATAATGCAGGTTGTGCCATGTCAGCAGCATCGAGCTGATGATCTCCTGACTGCGGAACACGTGATGCAGATAGGCCCGGCTATAGCCCCGGCAGGCCGGACAGCTGCATTGATCATCCAGCGGGCGCGGATCGTCCTGATGGCGCGCGTTCTTGATGTTAAGCACCCCGTGCCGCGTGAACACCTGCCCGGTCCGCCCCGAGCGTGACGGCAGCACGCAATCCATCATGTCGATGCCGCGCTTGACCGCGCCCACGATGTCATCCGGCTTGCCCACCCCCATAAGGTAGCGCGGCTTGTCGGTCGGCAGATAGCCGGGCGCATAATCCAGCACGCCGAACATCGCCTCCTGCCCCTCGCCGACGGCCAGACCGCCCACCGCGTAGCCGTCAAAACCGATATCCACCAGCGCGCGCGCCGATTCCTCGCGCAGCTCCTGTGTCACACCGCCCTGCATGATCCCGAAAAGCGCGTGCCCCGGCCTGTCGCCGAACGCGTCCTTTGAGCGTTCCGCCCACCGCATGCTCAGCCGCATCGCGCGCGCCACCTCGTCATCGCTGGCGGGCAGTGCCGGGCATTCATCGAAACACATCACGATATCGCTGCCCAGAAGCCGCTGGATCTCCATCGAGCGTTCGGGCGTCAATTCGTGCCGTGATCCGTCGATATGGCTTTTGAAAGTCACCCCCTCTTCGGTCAGCTTGCGCAGCCCTGCAAGGCTCATCACCTGAAAGCCCCCCGAATCCGTCAGGATCGGCCGCTCCCAGTTCATGAAGCGATGCAAGCCGCCCAAACCCGCGATCCGCTCGGCGGTTGGCCTCAGCATCAGGTGATAGGTGTTGCCCAAGACGATATCCGCCCCCGTCTCGCGCACCGATCCCGGCAGCATCGCCTTGACCGTGGCCGCCGTTCCCACCGGCATGAAGGCCGGCGTGCGCACCTCGCCACGCGGCGTGTCGATCACCCCGGTCCTTGCCATCCCGTCCGTCGCCTGAAGTCGAAACCTGAAAGTCACCGGGTGCCCTCGCATCTGTCTTTGCGCGCCTCATAAAGCGGTTCGCCGCCACATGCAAAACCCTCCGACATCCCCCCGCTGCGCGCGCCGGGGTGTCTTGGCATCGTCACATTAATCAGGATATGGTCGTCAGTCACATCACCCTGCAGCGTGCGCAAAAGGAACCACATGACCGATACCCCCGACGAAACCCGGCAACTGAATTTCGGCTGGGAGGAGTGGGTGGCGCTGCCGGGCCTCGGCGTTCCGGCGATCCGGGCCAAGGTCGATACCGGCGCGCGCACGTCCGCGCTGCATGCCTTCGACATCGAAACCTTCGGCTCCTCCGCCAAGCCCAAGGTCCGCTTCACCGTGCATCCCATCCCCGGGCGTGACGATCTGGTGATCCCCTGCTCCGCCCCGATCGTAGACCGCCGCGAGGTGACCTCTTCGAACGGCGAAAAGGAGCTGCGCTACGTGATCGAATCCAACCTCGCCGTGAACGGCGACACCTGGCCGATCGAAATCACCCTGACCAACCGCTCCACGATGAATTCCCGGATGCTTCTGGGCCGTCAGGCGCTCAAGGATCATATCACGATCGTCGCGACCGACCGGTTCATGCAGCCCGAACTGAGCTATGATGTCTACCACACCGCCGAGATGCGACAGGCCGCCCCGGCCCGCGCCCTGCGCATCTGCGTACTCTCGCGTGAAGACAACTATTCCAACCGCCGTCTGGTCGAGGAAGGCGAGAAACGCGGCCATTCGGTCGAGGTCATCAATACCACGCGCTGCTACATGGCGATCAATGCCATGGCCCCCGAGGTGCATTACGACGGCAAGCGCCTGCCGCGCTATGACGCGATCATTCCCCGGATCGGCGCGTCGATCACCCCCTATGGCACCGCCATCATCCGCCAGTTCGAAACCATCGGCACCTATTGCGTGAACCCATCGGCGGGAATCACCGCCAGCCGCGACAAGCTCTATGCCCATCAGCTGATGGCGCGCGCCAAGATCGGGATGCCGAACACCGCCTTCGCCGCCTCGCCCAAGGACACCAGCAACCTGATCGGGCTGGTCGGCACGGCACCGCTGATCGTCAAGCTGCTGGAATCAAGCCAGGGCAAGGGCGTGGTGCTCGCCGAGACCCGCAAGGCCGCGGAATCGGTGATCGACGCCTTTCGGGGTCTGCGGGCCAATTTCCTCGTGCAGGATTTCGTCAAGGAATCCGCGGGCGAGGATATCCGCTGTCTCGTGATCGGCGGCAAGGTGGTCGCCTCGATGAAGCGGACCGGCGCGGATGGCGATTTCCGCTCGAACCTGCATCGCGGCGGCTCGGCCAAGTCGGTGCGCATCACCAAGCAGGAACGCGAAACCGCGATCCGCGCGGCTCGGGCCTTTGATCTGAACCTTGCGGGCGTCGATCTCCTGCGCTCGGAAACCGGACCGAAGGTGCTCGAGGTGAATTCCTCTCCCGGCTTCGAGGGAATCGAGCAGTCGACCGGCAAGAACATCGTCGGCCTGCTCTATGACCAGATCGAATCCCGCGTTCGCCCCGTCCCGATCCGCCGCCGCCGCGCCGGCAGTTCCGAGGCCGAGTGACGCCCGATTGACCCGTTTGAAGGGCGATGTGTACGGATGGGACACAACCCGCGCCATCAGCGGGCCGTTTGGTCCCAAAGGCGCGTAGGCTTCGTACGAACCCTACACAACACCCCCTCTGGACGTATCCGATCATAAATCTTATATGTTTAATCAGGAACACCGCAGGACGCAGGACATGACCCACAGCCCCGAACCTCTTGAAGGCGCGCCCCTTATCGCCCCGTCAAGCACGGATCACCCGCTTTACGACCAGTTGGTCGAAGCGTGCAGGACCGTCTATGACCCTGAAATTCCAGTGAATATCTACGATCTGGGTCTGATCTACACGATCGAGATCGACGCCGAGAATGCCGTGCGCGTCATCATGACCCTCACTGCTCCGGGCTGTCCTGTCGCCGGTGAGATGCCCGGTTGGGTCGCCGAAGCGATCGAGCCGGTCGCCGGTGTCAAACAGGTCGATGTAGAGCTTGTCTGGGATCCGCCCTGGGGCATGGACATGATGAGCGACGAAGCCCGACTTGAACTCGGTTTCATGTAATGAAATCAATCGGCTGAAAGGAACTTCTCATGTTTGGAATTCCCGGAAAACAGGCCGTCAGCATGACGGCTGAAGCCGCCTCCCAGATCGCCAAACTGATGGACCGTGACGGACATCAGGGCTTGCGCATCGGGGTCAAGAAGGGCGGCTGCGCCGGCATGGAATACACGATGGAGTATGTCACCGAGGTTGATCCCCATGATGAGGTGGTCGAGCAGAATGGCGCGCGCGTGATGATCGCGCCAATGGCGCAGATGTTTCTTTTCGGCACCGAGATCGACTACAAGACATCGCTTCTGGAATCCGGGTTCGTGTTCAACAATCCCAACGTGACCGAAGCCTGTGGATGCGGCGAATCCATCAAGTTCGAAGGCATGTGAACGTCGCGTTCCAAGTCACTGTATAATCAAGAATAAAAGAACGGGTGTTCGGGCATGCGCAAACTGGTTGCCGGAAATTGGAAGATGAACGGAACCAGCGCGGCGCTTGCCGAATTGCAAGCCATCGTCAACGCGCATCCCGCCCCCGGCGTCGATATCCTGATCTGCCCGCCTGCGACCTTGCTGTTTCAGGCCAGCCAGATGGTGACAGGACATGCACCAGATATAGGGGCGCAAGACTGCCACAGCGCCGCCTCCGGCGCCCATACCGGTGACATCTCGGCGCCGATGATCGCCGACACGGGCGCCACCGCCGTTATTGTCGGGCATTCGGAACGCCGCGAAACCTACAAGGAAACCAACGACTTGGTTCGTGCCAAGGCGTCCAAGGCCCATGCCAGCGGCCTGACTGCGATCATCTGCATCGGCGAAACCCTGGTGGAGCGCGATACCGGACAAACGCTGCAGGTGATCGGCGCGCAAGTGTCAGGCTCGGTCCCGGACAGCGCCACCAGCGCCAACACCGTGATCGCCTATGAACCCGTCTGGGCCATCGGAACCGGCAAGATCCCGACCTTGGAGCAGATTGGCGAAGTTCATGATTTCATTAGGGAAAACCTGACGTCTCGCTTCGGCTCCGCCATGGCTGAGATGCGCATTCTCTATGGTGGCTCCGTCAAGCCGACCAACGCCGCCGAGATCTTCGCCGTGCCGAATGTGGACGGCGCCCTTGTCGGCGGCGCGAGCCTGCGTGAGGCGGATTTCACGCCTATTATCAATGCGTTGGAGAGCACTGTTTAAGCTGTCACAATGGCAGCATCGTGGTCGATTTGATCTCTTCCATCGACAAGAGTGCGGTAACGTTATGCACCTTCACCTCTGAAATCAGCGCCTGATAGAACGTGTCATAAGCCCGCGCATTGGCCACCCGGACCTTCAGGATATAGTCGATATCCCCCGCCAGCCGATGCGCCTCCTGCACTTCGGGCCGGTCCCGCAAGGCCTGTAGGAACTTGGCCTGCCATGCCGTATCATGCTCCGAAGTTCGGATCAGAACAAAGAAACATGCTTCAAAACCAAGGGCTTCGGCATCCAGCAGAAAGGTCTGCTGCTTGATGATGCCCGCCTCGCGCATCTTGCGAATCCGGTTCCAGACCGGCGTCTTGGAGCTGCCGACGATCTTGGCGATATCGTCCAATGACTGCCCGCCGTCCTGCTGCAGCTGCACAAGTATTTTCCGATCCAGATCATCTAGGCGAACACTCATTTCACATTTCCCTTTTTCTTGGAACAGCCCCAGCAAGGCCCACATTATTTGGAACATATGTTCTTAATTCTGCCGAGCTATGGCGCTTATATGGGAATATTTTCTATATTGCGGGAGAAGTCAAACAGTTCACCGGGGACATCCCATGAAACATTTTCCTGTTTTCCTCGCGGTCGAAGGTCGCCGGATCGTCCTGTCGGGTGGCGGCGATGCCGCGCTTGCAAAGCTCCGCCTGCTGCTCAAGACCGAAGCCCATCTGACCGTCTTCGCGCCCAGCCCCGCCCCCGAGATCACAGGCTGGGCCGCCGAAGGCCGTCTGACCCTGCACCGTCGCGCGATGGAGCCCGGTGACGCGCTCTGCGCGGTGCTGTTCTACGCCGCCGACGAAGACGAGGCCGAAGACGCCCGCACCAGCGCCATCGCCCGCGCGGACGGGGCGCTGACCAACATCGTCGACAACCTCGCTGACAGCCAGTTCATCACCCCCGCCATCGTCGACCGCGACCCGGTGACCGTGGCGATCGGCACCGAAGGCGCAGCCCCCGTTCTGGCGCGTGCCATCAAGGCCGATCTGGAAGCCCGCCTGCCCGCGACCCTTGGCCCGCTGGCGCGGATCGGCAAGGCGTTTCGCAGGATGGCCGAAACTCTGCCGATGGGCCGGGCACGGCGTGATTTCTGGGCGGATTACTACTTCACCGCAGGACCACGCGCCATGGATCGCGGCGGGGAAGACGCGGTGCAGACCATGCTGGACGGGCTTTTGCGCCGCCATCACAGCGCGGCGGAACGCCCCGGCCATGTGGCTTTCGTGGGCGCCGGTCCAGGCGATCCCGAGCTTCTGACCCTCAAGGCGCGCAAGGCGCTCGATACGGCGGATGTGGTCATTCATGACCGGCTCGTCACGCCGGAGATCCTTGAGCTTGCCCGCCGCGAAGCCACGCTGATCGACGCCGGCAAAGAGGGGTTCGGCCCCTCGATGACGCAGGACGACATCAACCGGCTGATCACGGAGCACGCGGCCCAAGGCGCGCAGGTCGTGCGCCTGAAGGGCGGAGACCCTACCGTTTTCGGCCGTCTTGATGAGGAAATCGACGCCGTGGATGCAGCCGGCATCGGCTGGCATATCGTTCCCGGAGTCACCGCCGCCTCGGCCAGCGTTGCCGCTATCGGTCAAAGCCTGACGCAACGGCGGCGCAATGCCTCCGTTCGGTTCCTGACCGGCCATGACATGGCCGGCTTCGCCGATCACGACTGGTCCGCATTGGCCCGCCCCGGAGAGGTTGCCGCAATCTACATGGGCAAGAAATCTGCACGCTTCATTCAAGGGCGGCTGATCATGCATGGCGCCGATCGGAACACGCCGGTCACGGTGGTCGAGAACGCCTCGCGGCCCGATCAGCGCATCCTCGGCACCACGCTTGACCGGCTGCCGCAGGATCTGAACGAGGCTGCCGTCACCGGGCCTGCGCTGACATTCTACGGGCTGGCCCCTCGGGCCACCCAAGTCGAACTTTCCGCTTTAGAACAGGAGCTTGCCTGACATGCCCCGCGATTTCACCCCCAAAGTCGTCACCGCCAACGCGCTGATCGAAGGCGATGTCGTTTACCTCACCCGGGATGACCAATGGACCCGGCACATGTCCGAAGCCGAGTTGATCACGGACGAGGCCGAATCCCAGTTACGGCTTCTGATGGCACAGGCGCAAACCGAGACTGTCGTGGGTGTCTATCTTGCCGAGGCAAAAGCAGGTGCCAACGGCCCCGAACCCGTTCATTTCCGCGAGGCGTTCCGGCGTACCGGCCCCTCCAATTACCGCCACGGCAAACAAGCGGAGTTGACCGATGTATGACTATACCGAATTCGACGCGGCCTTCGTGGCCGAGCGCAACCGCCAGTTCCGCCAGCAGGTCGAGCGCCGCCTGAGCGGCGCCTTGACCGAGGATGAATTCAAACCGCTGCGCCTGATGAATGGGCTTTATCTGCAACTGCACGCCTACATGCTGCGCGTGGCGATCCCCTATGGCACGCTCAACAGCCGTCAGATGCGCCAGCTGGCCTATCTCGCCTTGCGGTGGGACAAAGGCTATGGCCACTTCACCACGCGCCAGAACATCCAGTACAACTGGCCCAAATTGCGCGACGTGCCCGACATGCTGGATGCGCTGGCCGAGGTGGGCATGCACGCCATCCAGACCAGCGGCAACACCATCCGCAACGTGACCGCCGACCATTTCGCCGGCGCCGCAGCGGATGAGATCGCCGATCCCCGCCCGGTGGCCGAGCTGATCCGGCAATGGTCCACCGATCACCCCGAGTTCCAGTTCCTGCCGCGCAAGTTCAAGATCGCCGTCACCGGGGCCGCCGCCGACCGCGCGGTGACGCGCGCGCATGATATCGGCCTGCAGATCGTCCGCCGCGACGGGCAAACCGGCTATCGTGTGATCGTGGGCGGTGGGCTTGGGCGCACACCGATGATCGGCAAGGTCCTCAATGATTTCGTGACGCAGGATGATCTCCTGCCCTATCTGGAGGCGGTGGTCAGCGTCTGGAACCTGCTCGGTCGGCGCGACAACAAGTATAAATCGCGCATCAAGATCACCGTGCACGAACATGGGATCGACGATATCCGCGCCCGCGTGGAGGACCGTTTCAACCTGATCCGGCCCACATTCACGGGCGTCGATCTGGCGCTTTTCGAGCAGATCAAAAGCGCTTTCGCCCCGCCCGCCTTTCGCACCGACAGCACGGCGGTCTTCGACACAAGCTACAGGACCGATCCGATCTTCCGGTCCTGGGCCGATACAAACCTCGCGGCACATCGCGCGCCGGGCTATGCCATCGTGCAAATCAGCCTCAAGGCGCATGGCGCCACGCCGGGCGACGCAACCGCCGAGCAGATGCGCGTCATGGCCGATCTGGCCGAACGCTATGGCCATGACGAGTTGCGCATCAGCCACGAACAGAACGTCATCCTGCCGCATGTGCACAAATCCGATCTGCCGACAGTCCATGCCGCGCTGAAAAAGCACGGGCTGGCCACTGCCAATATCGGACTGATTTCGGATATCATCGCCTGCCCCGGCATGGATTATTGCGCGCTGGCCACGGCCCGTTCGATCCCGATCGCCCAGGATATCGCCCGGCGCTTCGACGACTTGAAGCTCGAGCATGAAATCGGCGAGTTGAAGATCAAGATTTCCGGCTGCATCAATGCCTGCGGGCACCATCATGTCGGCCATATCGGGATCCTTGGACTCGACCGGGCCGGGGTGGAGAATTACCAGATCACGCTTGGCGGCGATCACACCGAGACAGCGAGCTTGGGTGACCGGACCGGTCCCGGTTTCTCGGCCGATGAAATCCTCCCGGCGATCGAAAGGATCGTGCGAACCTATCTCGACTACCGCGATAGCCCGGACGAGACGTTTCTGCAGACCTATCGCCGCATCGGAATGGAGCCGTTCAAGACCGCGCTTTATGACAACGCAGGGGCCAATGCCTATGCAGCGCAGTGATCCGACCTCGCGTGTGCAGGCCCTGAATGCGCGCTACCGGCATCATGCGGCCAGTGACGTTCTGGCGCATGCGCTCAGCGATGCGGATGCCGGGCGGCTGGCGCTTGTGTCAAGCTTCGGCGCGGAGTCGGTGGTGCTGCTGCATATGATCGCCGTCCTGAGGCGCGACACCCCGGTGATCTTCGTCGATACCGGCATGCTGTTTGCCGAAACGCTGGTCTATCAGCACGAATTGGCCGAGCGGCTGGATCTGCGCGATCTGCGCATCGTGCGGGCGAACAAGGCCGATCTGCAAAGCGAGGATCCCGCCCGCGTGCTGCACCGCTCGAACCCCGACGCCTGCTGTGACCTGCGCAAGACAAGGCCACTGGCGCGCGCGCTGGAAGGCTTCGATGGCTGGATCACCGGGCGCAAGCGTTACCAGGGGCCGAGCCGCGCCGCGCTGGACTTCTTCGAGGCCGAGCCGGGCACAGGGCGCATCAAGGTCAACCCGCTGGCCCATTGGACCCCCGAGGATATCCGCACCTACATGGACGAAAACCGTCTGCCTCGGCATCCCTTGGTGGCGCGCGGCTATCCGTCCATCGGCTGCCAGGTCTGCACCACCCGCGTGGCGGATCATGAAGACCCAAGATCAGGCCGCTGGCGCGGTCACGACAAGACCGAATGCGGCATTCATTTCGAAAACGGGCGGATTATCCGCCAAGGAGAGACGGCATGAGTATCATCGTCACCGACAAAGGGTTTGGCCCCGACGACTGGACAGCCCCGATATCCGCACTGGAAGACGCGCGCACGGATCATGGCATCGACTTGCCCTCGAGCGCCGATCCACAGGAGCTTGCAGGCCGCCTGCCCGGCATCAGGCTCATTCGCGTGGACTTTCCCAGTTTTTCGGATGGGCGCGGCTTCACCATCGCGCGGCACCTGCGCCTGATGGGCTACAAGGGCCGTCTGCGCGCACGGGGTCACGTAATCGCCGATCAATACGCTATGGCGCGGCGTGCCGGGTTCGACGAGATCGAGATCTCGGAGGATCTGGCCGCGCGCCAGCCCGAAGATCATTGGCTTTTCCGCGCAGATTGGCAGGCGCATGACTATCAGGCGCGCCTGCGCGGATAAACCGCCCTGTACCTGACCTGAATCAAAGATTACTTAGAGGTGTCGGTTTAACGAACCGGCAGACGAGGCAATGAACGAGATCAGCAAAGTGACCGAAGCACCCGCCAAGGCCGTCAAGACCCCCACCCTGCCCGACGCGCAGAAAGTCACCCAAGTCACGCATTGGACGGATCGCCTGTTTTCCTTCCGGGTGACGCGGCCCGCGTCGCTCAGGTTCCGCTCGGGCGAGTTCGTGATGATCGGCCTGATGCAGACGGACGAGAAGACCGGCAAGGAAAAGCCGCTTCTGCGCGCCTATTCCATCGCCTCGCCCAGTTGGGACGACGAATTGGAATTCTATTCGATCAAGGTGCAGGACGGCCCGCTTACATCGCGGCTTCAGCATATCCAGCCGGGCGACGAGATCATCCTGCGTCCCAAACCCGTGGGCACGCTGGTGCATGATGCGTTGCTGCCGGGCAAACGGATCTGGTTCTTCGCCACCGGCACCGGCTTTGCGCCCTTCGCGTCGCTTCTGCGCGACCCGCAGACCTATACCGATTACGATGAGGTGATCATCACCCACACATGCCGCGAAGTGGGAGAGTTGGCGTATGGCCGCGACCTGATCGACAGCATTCGCAGCGACGAAATGCTCGAAGAGCTGATCGGCGAAGGTTTCCATGAAAAGCTGCGCTACTATCCGACCACAACACGCGAAGACAGCCCCAAAATGGGGCGCATCACGGATCTGATGCGCTCGGGCGAGGTGTTCGCGGATCTCGGCGTGGCGCCGCTTGCGCCTGAAACGGATCGGGCGATGGTTTGTGGCAATCTGGCGTTCAACCTTGAAATCAAGGAAATGCTCGAAAGCTACGGCCTGCGCGAGGGGGCCAATTCTGATCCCAAGGAATATGTTGTCGAAAAGGCGTTTCTGGACTGATGACAGGGCGGTGAGGCCCTGCCAGATCCAGTAAGCAGATAAAAAAACCCGCGCCCAACGGCGCGGGTTTTACGTTCCACGGCTTGACGCGCGGGGTTACAGACCAAGCGCCTCGCGGACCGAGGAGAGCGCCTGGTTGAGAAGATCGGGATTGTTGCGCGCCTGATCCAGAGTGCCTTTCAGCAAGGTTTTCTGCATGTCGCCCAACTGGGACTCGTCGATCATCTGCGCAACCTTGTCGAAGTCGAAGCCGTCGACGGTCAGGGCCTCGGGCGTTTGCGCGGCGCTATCGGTTGCGGTGTCTGCCGGTGTCTCGGGTTCTGTCTGGGCAGCTGCGTCCGTCGCGGCGTCCGTCGCGCTATCTGTGCTCGGGGTCGCCTCGGGCGCGGCATCAGCCGGGCTTTCGGTCGCGGCAGGTGCAGTTTCCTCAGCTGTTTCAGTAGCTTGAGCAGCATCCGACGAGGTGCTTTCGGTTGCGGCATCGGCGGCGGTGACCGCTTCTTCGACCGCCTGCTGCGCTGCGTCGACCGTGTCCTGTGCGGCCTCTACGGCCCCTTCCACTGCAGAGGTGGCCGCGTCTGCCGCAGAGGATGCGGCGTCCTGAGCGGCGTCAACGGCTTCGCTTGCGGCATCCTGGGCTGCGTCCACGGCCTGCCCGGTCTCTTCGGCGGCGGTGTCTGCGGCGGTGCCGAGAGTGTCAGCGGCGTCTTGCAGGGGTTCCGGCTGCTCGACGACGCCGGTGACCGCCTCGGCGATCTCATCGACCGATTTGCCGGTGAACAACATGTAGCCCCCCACCAGCACGGCAACGGCCACCAATATCCAAACAAGGTTTCTCATCACTCTCTTCCCCTCGAAATATGGGCCGACCAACAGCTTGCGACCTTCGTGTCCTTGCTTTCAGATGTCGACCCAAATGAAAAGCCGCAAGAGGCAATCTTGCTTATTTAGGCTTGGATCAGCCGATTTTGCCGCTTGAAACGCCGTGATGGCGCGGTTACTTTCGCGCATCAAATTACCCCAACAACCAAAGGAACAAAGCCATAGCCCGCAGACCCCACAACGCGCCCCCGACGCGCGAAACAGGCCCCCGCATAAACGAAAAGATCCGCTGCCCGGAAATCCGTCTGATCGGAGCGGACGGAGAGAACGTTGGCGTCGTGACGCCGGAGCGGGCGATGGAGATGGCCGAGGAGGCGGGGTTGGATCTGGTCGAGATCTCGCCCAATGCAGAGCCGCCTGTCTGCAAGATCATGGACTTCGGCAAGTTCAAGTACGAACAGCAGAAACGCGAGGCCGAGGCGCGCAAGAAGCAGAAGATCATCGAGGTGAAAGAGGTCAAGTTCAGACCCAACACCGACACGCATGACTATGATGTCAAGATGCGTAACGTCATGAGATTCCTGCAAAATGGCGACAAGGTCAAGGTCACGCTGAGGTTCCGCGGCCGCGAGATGGCGCACCAGGATCTGGGCCGCGACCTGCTGGAGCGGGTGGCCGAGGATGTCAAGGATGTCGGCAAGGTCGAGAACATGCCGAAGATGGAAGGCCGCCAGATGATCATGGTGATCGGTCCCCAATCGCGGTAATCGGCACGCCCTTGCCTGTGTAGGATTCGTACGAATCCTACACGCGATTGGGACGGAACACGGCCCCTGATCCGCAAATTGTGTCCCTTCCGTACACATCCACGCGAAAATCACCCGCTTGCGCCCCCGGTGCCGGCGGGTTTTCATATGCCGGCACGGATGACCGGTAGCGGCCAGCTGACACGAAGAACCGACACCGCCTCGCAGACGAAAGGACGCGCATATGTGGGAAGAGCGCTACGCCACGACGGATTATCTGTTCGGTCGCGAGCCTGCGGCGTTTCTGACCGATCACGCCGATCTGCTAAAGCCGGGCGCCACGGCTCTGGCCGTGGCGGATGGCGAGGGGCGCAACTCGGTCTTCATGGCAGAGCGCGGTCTGGAGGTGACGGCACTGGAGTTCGCGCCCTCGGCCATCGCCAAGGCCCGGGCGCTTGCCGCCGAGAAGGGCGTGACGGTGAGCTTTCGCGAAACCGACGTGCTGGCGCATGACTGGCCCGAGACATTCGATCTTGTGGCCGGTATCTTCATCCAGTTCGTCGGACCCGATGAGCGCGCCCGGCTGTTCGAGGGCATGCGGCGCAGCGTCAAGCCAGGAGGGGTGATTCTGCTGCATGGCTACACGCCCGAGCAGATCGCGCTTGGCACCGGCGGGCCACCCCATGCGGAGAACATGTATACCGAAGACCTGCTGCGCGAGGCGTTTGGGGACTGGAAGATATTGGAGTGCCGCGCATATGAGCGGGAGATCAGCGAGGGTCGTGGACATTGCGGACGGTCGGCCCTGATCGATCTGGTCGCCCGACGCCCCGAGACGGACGGGTGATGCCTACCGGAGGATCAGTCCCGCGCCGAAGCACAGGCCGCGCAGCGGTGGCTACTTTGTTTCATGTCAAGGCGCTAACATTCCAGATCGGCTATGATCGATAGAATGGGAAATAGCGCACATATTGAGACTTTTATCACGGTGGCGAAGGGTGCCTTGGCTCTTCCAGGCACGTTGGACGTGCCGGAGGCCCCAAAGGGATTGGTGATCTTCGCTCATGGCAGCGGCAGCAGCCGGATGAGTCCGCGCAACCAATACGTGGCGGATCGGTTGAACGCCGCAGGGCTGGCCACATTGCTGTTCGATCTGCTGACCGAAGAGGAGGCGTTGGACAAACGCAATGTTTTCGACATCGCGTTGCTGGCCAATCGCGTGGGGGCCGCGCTGAACTGGTGCACCTTCGAGACCCGCGTGCGCGATCTGCCCTGCGGTCTCTTCGGGGCAAGCACGGGGGCGGCGGCGGCCTTGCAGGCGGCGGCCGATCACCCGAGCGTCGTGCAGGCGGTGGTCTCACGCGGCGGGCGCCCGGATCTGGCGAAAGACGCGCTGCCCCGCGTTCTGGCGCCGACCCTGCTGATCGTCGGCGAGCTGGACGGCACGGTGTTGATCCTGAACCGTCATGCGGCACGGTCGCTGACTTGCGAAACAATGATCCAGGTGGTGCCGGGTGCGACGCATCTTTTCGAGGAACCCGGCGCGCTGGATCAAGTGGTGGCGCATGCGACCGGCTGGTTCGGCCGGCATCTGGCACCGGCGAGGCCGGTCTGAGCCGGGCCGCGCGCCTGACGCCCCTGCCCGTTCACGGCCTTATTGCGGCACGGCCGGCTCGAGCAGGGTGATGCCCACCGCCGCCGCGCGCGCCAGTTCCGGGTCCAGAGACATCGGGATATATTCGCCCCGCCGCCAGAGCTGTGCCAGATCGTCATAGTGACGGGACAGGAAATGTCCCGATTGCCCGGTCGAGATGATGAACACGCTGCTGTCGGGATCGGCGAAATCATAGACCCCGCGATAGCCCGCGCCATGCACGTTCTGGAACGGCTCGGGGCCAGCGCCACGGGTCCGCCCGCGTTGCAGGGTGTTGTCGCCGCCCGAGGTGGATTGACGGATATTGACGAAATAGCGCAGCACCGGAACGTCGCCCAGAACCGGGTGATCATGCGTCGCCTGATGCGCGTCGCCCCATCGCAGGCTTTCGAGCGCCGTGCCATACCGTTCGTTGATCCAGACCAGCGCATCATCCAGCGCCATCCGCGCGATATCGGTGCAGGTTTCCACCGGCGAGGATTGCCGGACATCGCACCAGGCCGAGGCACCGTCGATATCGCGGTAGACCCGTTCGATGAACACCGGGTCGGGATGGGCGAATTCGCGCGACAGCGGCCCCAGATCGTCACGGATCAGCCGATCCTGAAGCGCGCGCATCCAGGCGGCATAGATCAGCGGCTCGGGCAGATGTTCGTTCATCTCGCCGTTCCAGTCGGACAGAAGATCGAGCGCGCGCTGGCGCTGGCGTTCGGGGGTGCCGTCGGGCGCGGCTTCGCCGGTGAACCACAGGTTTGCACCGATCAACGGCAGAAGCGACCGCGCGGTGAAGCTGACGGTGTCGAGCTGCGCCTCGATGAAGCTGTCGCGGGTATGCACCTCGCGGCTTTGCATCAGGCGTTGCCAGCGGTGGATGCGCTGCGTGTCGCCCCAGACGAAGCTCACATGCAACGGAAAGGGCCGGTCCACGGTCTTGTTGTTGGTGTTGCCCAGCACACCGCCTGCAGGCGCGATAAATTCGGGATTGGCCGAATAGGGGCTGATCCCCTGCCAGCGGTTCTGCCGCACCCAGCCCCGAGAGGGCATGCGCCCCTGGCTTTCATGTTGGGCGTTGCGGCGCGGCATGGCGCCAAGGGTTTTCATGGCGATCGTGTCGTTGTCCACCAGAAGGACGTTTTGCGACGGCGCGATGTAAAGCTCGCCTGCGGCCAGCGCCTCGGTGACCGAGGCGGCCCCCATCAGGGCAATCGCCGCGCTCATCGTGGTGTCGGCGGGATCGAGTGCCGTCCAGGACAGCGAGGCCACATGACCCGCCGGCGTGACCGTGCCCAGATCGGCGTGCGAGCCGGGCAGCACCGGGCCATTGTCGGTCCAGCGCAGGGTCAGGGTGACGGGCTCGGCATCCTTGATGCGGATGATCGAGCGCGCGGTGCGGAAGGGTTTGTAGCCTTCGGGCGTCAGGTATTCCCCGGGATTTTCGGGGTTGAGCCGTTCGATATGCACATCCTGATCGTCGAGATAGGACGAGGTCAGCCCCCAACCCAGATCGTTGCTGCGCCCGCTCAGGATGGCGGGCATGCCGGGGATCGTGCCGCCGATCACGCCACCGCGTTCGAGTTCGAGCCGCGCGAGATACCAGATCGCCGGCGCGGAAAAGCCCAAGTGAGGATCATTGGCCAGAAGCGTCCCCGAGCTTGCCGAGCGCGCCGGTGCCGCGGCCCAGGCGTTCGAGGCCCCTGCAAAGGCCCGCGGATTGAAGGGCGAGAGCGGATCGCGCGGACGCTCCGCCAGCGCGGCATGGCGCAGCGTCTCGGCGCCGGGCATCAGGCTTGCGTAATCGGGAAGGGCCGCCAGACCGCTGCCGGGGGCGAGCGGCAGGATATCGTCGATCCTCGTGGCCTCCTCGAGCGCGAGGGAGGTGCGCGCGCGCAGCACCTCATGTTCGAGATGCGAGGAGAGTTGCACCGCCATCAGCTTGAGAATGGCCAGCGAATCCGCCGGTTGCCACGGCGCCATGGGCGCGTTGAAGAGGAACATCTCGGGCGCGCCCCGGCCAAGCGCGTCGGCGTTGATCTCGGCGAGGCGGGCGTTGACGCCCGCGGCATAGGCCTCGAGCGCGCGGAGGGTCTCGGGGGTTTGGGCGGCCACCGAGCTGCGGGCCAGATCATGCAGATCGAAGCGGCGCATGACCTTGTCGATCTCGAGCGTGCGGGGGCCGAATACCTCGGAGAGGCGGCCTTGCGCGGTGCGGCGCAGCATCACCATCTGCCACAGCCGGTCCTGCGCATGGGCATAGCCCAGGCCGAAGAACGTGTCGGCGTCGGCCTGCCCGAAGATATGCGGCACATTGGCGTGATCGCGCACGATCTCGACCGGGGCGGAGAGGCCCTCGACGGTGAGGGACTTGTCGTAATCGGGCAGCGAGCGCGACAAAAGGTAGTACAGGCCCAGCACGGCCACCAGCACCAGCAGGATGGCCCCGCCGGTCAGCCTGAGAAGCCATTTGAAGATCGACGCCATGCACGCACCCGGTTTTCCCTTGCATTCCGCCATGGGATAGTCAGAAATCCCCCCCGAGACAATGGGAAGGGAGACGATGATGACGAAACTGGCATTCCTTGGCCTTGGCGTGATGGGCTACCCGATGGCGGGGCATCTGCAGGCGGCGGGACATGACGTCTGCGTCTACAACCGGACCGCGGCGAAAGCGGAAAAATGGGCCGCCGAACATGGCGGGCGCCACGCGGCCACACCGCGCGAGGCCGCCGAAGGGGCGGCTTTCGTGATGGCCTGTGTGGGCAATGACGACGATCTGCGCAGCGTGTGCACCGGGCCGGATGGCGCCTTTGCCGGGATGGGCGAAGGGGCGGTTTTCGTCGATCACACGACGGTCTCGGCCAAGGTCACGCAGGAGCTTTACGCGCTGGCGAAAGAGGCCGGGCTGAATTACGTCGATGCGCCCATTTCGGGTGGTCAGGCGGGGGCCGAGAACGGCCAGCTGTCGATCATGTGCGGCGGCGATCAGGACGCCTATGACGCCGCCGAGCCGGTGATGACCACCTATGCCAAGCTGTGCCGCCGGATCGGCGAGAGCGGCGCGGGACAAATGACCAAGATGTGCAACCAGATCGCCATCGCCGGGCTGGTGCAGGGTCTGAGCGAGGCGCTGCATTTCGCCGAAGAGGCGGGGCTTGACGGGCGCGCGGTGGTCGAGGTGATCAGCCAGGGGGCCGCCGGAAGCTGGCAGATGTCGAACCGCTACGAGACGATGCTGGACGACAAGTTCGAGCATGGCTTCGCGGTGGACTGGATGCGCAAGGACCTGAATATCTGCCTGTCGACGGGCGACGAGATCGGCGCCTCCTTGCCGGTGACCGCTCTGGTCGATCAGTTCTACAAGGATGTCCAGAACATGGGCGGCGGCCGGTGGGATACATCGAGCCTCTTCAAGCGGCTGCGCAAGCTGTCGGGCTGAGCGCGCGCGGCTTCCGGGGGTATGGGGGCCAGCCCCCGCCGTTGAAATCCCATGGGATTTCAACGACTCCCCCGGGATATTTGGAGCCAGAAGAAACATGAAGGTCCGGGGGGCGGTGACGTTTTGGATGAAGCCGGCGCTCAGAGCCAGGCGAGGGTCGCGGCGGCCAGAAGGATGTAGCGCGCGCCCTTGGCGATCGTGACCAGCAAAAGGAAGGACGGGAGCGGCTCGCGCATCAGCCCTGCGACCACGGTGAGCGGATCGCCGATGACCGGAAGCCAGCTGCCCAGAAGCGACCAGCGCCCGTAGCGACCGTACCAGGCCTGGGCGCGGTCGAGCTGTGAGGCGGAGGCGGGGAACCAGCGCCTGTCGCGAAAGACCAGCAGATAGCGCCCCAGGACCCAGTTGACGACGCTGCCCAGCACATTGCCCAAGGTGGCGACCGCGATCAGCAGGGTGGCGGGATGGGTGGCAGCCACGAGAAGACCGGCGAGCACCGCTTCGGACTGGAACGGAAAGATCGTGGCGGCGGCGAAGGCCGCGAGGAACAGACCCGAGAGCGCGATCATGACCGGCGGGCCGCCTGATACGGGCGGCAAGGCCCGAGACAGGTCATGCGGGCGCTCATGCGCGATATGCGAAACGACAGGCGGTCATGCGACGCGGGATAGAGGCGGAACGGGGGCGCGTAAAGCCCCTGCCCTGTCGGGTGCGAGGAACGCGCGGCACCGGGCCAAGAAAAACCCCCGCCATCGCAAGGATGGCGGGGGCATTAGGGTCGAGCGCTGCAGCGTCAGCCCGCAGCGGTCACGGCGCGGCGGGTCATCACCGCCACGAGATGCGCGCGGTAGTCGCCCGATCCGTGCATGTCCGAGATCATGCCGTCGCCCGGCAGGGACAGACCTTCGAGCGCGCTGGCGGAGAAGTCCGAGGACAGTGCCGCCTCGGCCTCGGACCAGCGGAACACGCCCTCTTCGGAGGCGCCGGTCACCGCGACGCGCACGCCGCCTTCGTATTGCGCGACGAACACGCCCACGAGGGCGAAGCGCGAGGCGGGTTGCTCGAACTTCATGTAGGCGGCTTTTTGCGGCACCGGGAATTTCACCTCGGTGATGATCTCGCCCGGTTCGAGCGCGGTGGTGAACATCCCCTGGAAATAATCGTCGGCGGCGATGTCGCGGCTGTTGGTCACGATCACGGCACCCGAGCCGAGGGCCGCGGCCGGATAGCAGGCCGAGGGGTCGTTATTGGCAAGGCTGCCGCCGATCGTGCCACGGTTGCGCACCGCCGGGTCGCCGATATGCGAGGCCAGCGCCGCCAGCGCGGGGTATTTGCCCGCGCCGGAGGCCACTTCGGCATGGGTGGTGGCCGCACCGATGCAGATGCGGCCGGAATCATCCTCGCAGATGCCCTTGATCTCATCGATGCCGGTCAGGCTGATGAGGGTCTCGGGGCTGGCGAGGCGCTGCTTGAGGGTGGGAATCAGCGTCTGTCCGCCGGACAGGGGCTGATTTTCCTCGGAGGCGACGAGCAGCTTGACCGCGTCGGCCACTGTCGTGGGGCGTTCGATGTCGAATGCATACATGGTCTGGTCCTCCTCAACCTGCTGCCTGGATCGCCTGCCACACCCGGGAGGGCGAGACGGGCATGTCGACGTGGTCCACCTTGATGCCGCCCGATTGCAGGGCGTCGACCACAGCATTGACCACCGTGGGCGTGGAGCCGATGGCCCCCGCCTCGCCGCAGCCTTTCACCCCGAGCGGGTTATGGGTACAGGGCGTGCCGTTGGAATGGTCGATCGAGAAGAACGGCACGTCATCGGCGCGCGGCATGGCGTAATCCATGTAGCTGGCCGACAGAAGCTGTCCGTTCTCGTCATAGGTGCAGTTTTCCAGAAGCGCCTGGCCGATCCCTTGGGTCAGGCCGCCATGCACCTGACCGTCGACGATCATCGGGTTGATGACATTGCCGAAATCATCCGCCGTGGTGAAGCGGGCGATGGTGACCTTGCCGGTTTCGGGATCCACCTCGACCTCGCAGGCATAGGCGCCGGCGGGATAGGTGAAGTTGTTGGGATCGTAGAAGGCGGTTTCCTCGAGCCCCGGTTCCAGATCCTCGAGCGGATAGTTGTGCGGGACGTATGCCGCCAGCGTCACATCCCCCCAGGCCACCGACTTGTCGGTGCCCGCGACGGTGAACTGGCCATCCTTCAGCTCGATATCCGCCTCGGAGGCTTCGAGCAGGTGAGAGGCGATCTTCTTGGTCTTGGCGATGATCTTTTCGGTCGCACGCACCATGGCCGAGCCGCCCACCGCGATCGAGCGAGAGCCATAGGTGCCCATGCCCATCGGAGTGTTGGCGGTGTCGCCATGTTCGATCTCGACCATCGAGGCGTCGATGCCCAGCATGTCGGCCACCACCTGCGGGAACACGGTTTCGTGGCCCTGCCCGTGGCTGTGGCTGCCGGTCATCACGGTGATGCCGCCGGTGGCGTTGACCCGAACGGTGGCGGATTCGTAAAGACCCGCCCGCGCGCCAAGCTGCCCCACGAGGTTCGAGGGCGCGATGCCACAGGCCTCGATGAAGCAGTTGATGCCGAGCCCACGCAGCTTGCCGTTCTTTTCGCTTTCCGCGCGGCGGGCGGCGAACCCGGCGAAATCGGCGCGCGATTCAAGTTTGTCCATCAGCCGGTGGAAATCACCCGAATCGTATTCCACGGCGACGGGCGTCGCATAGGGGAATTCGGTGATGAAGTTCTGCCGGCGCAGCGCGATCGGATCGACACCCAATTCGCGCGCCGCCTTGTCGATGGCACGTTCGAGCTGATAGGTCGCCTCGGGGCGGCCGGCGCCGCGATAGGCATCGACCGGCACGGTGTTGGTGAACACCGCCTTGACGTTCACATAGACCAGCGGCGTCTTGTAGTTGCCGGCCATCAGCGTGCCATGCAGCCAAGTGGGGATCGAGGGCGCGAAGGTCGACAGATACGCGCCCATATTGGCATAGGTCATGGTGCGCACGGCGGTGAAATTGTTGTCCGCATCCAGCGCCAGTTCGATCTTGGTCACGTGGTCACGGGCTTGCGCGTCGCTCAGAAACGCCTCGGAGCGGGTGCAGGTCCATTTGACGGGACGGTTGAGTTCCTTTGCGGCATAGGTGCAGAACGCCTCTTCGGCGTAATGGTAGATCTTCGAGCCGAAGCCGCCGCCTACATCGGGGGCCACCACGCGCAGCTTGTGTTCGGGGATGCCCAGAACGAAAGCGCCCATCAGAAGCCGGATCACATGCGGGTTCTGCGAGGTCGTGTAAAGCGTATGCTCGCCGGTGCCGCGGTTGTAGTCGCCGACGGCCACGCGCGGTTCCATCGCGTTGGGCACGAGACGGTTGTTGATCAGCTCGACCGTGGTGACATGCGCCGCGTTACGGATCGCCTCGTCGACGGCTTCCTTGTTTTCCTCGACGAAGCCCCAGTCGAAACACAGGTTGTCGTCCAGCTCGTCATGCACCTTGGTGCTGCCTTCGGCCAGTGCCGCCTTCATGTCGATCACGGCGGGCAGTTCTTCGATGTCGAGCACGATCGCCTCGGCCGCGTCACGGGCCTGTTCGCGGGTTTCGGCCACGATGGCGCAGATCGGGTCGCCCACATGGCGCACCTTGCCTTCGGCCAGAACCGGGTGGCGGGGCTCTTTCATGGGATTGCCGAAGCGGTCGGTGACCTGCCAGCCGCAGGGGATGCTGCCGGCGGTTTCGAAATCCTTGCCGGTGAAGATCCGCACGACGCCGGGCATCGCCTCGGCGGCGCTGGTGTCGATGTCGTTGATCCGGCCATGGGCCAGGTCAGAGCGCAGGAAATGCACATAGGCCTGTCCGCGCAGGTTGATGTCGTCGGTGTAGTTGCCGATTCCGGTCAGGAACCGGGCGTCCTCGCGGCGCTTTGTGCTGGCGCCGATGCCTCCGTCCTTGGGCATGAGGTGTCCTCCCTGTTGGTGGGTCGCGGCGGTGCGCCCGCCGAGCGTTTGTTCGTTATTCGGCGGCGATCTTGCTCACATCCTGCCCGGACGCGGCCATGATTGCTTTCACGATGTTGTGATAGCCGGTGCAGCGGCAGATATTGCCTTCGAGATAGTCGCGAATCTCGGCCTCGGTCGGGGTCGGGTTTTCGGCCAGAAGGGCCTTGGCCGACATCACCATGCCCGGCGTGCAGAAGCCGCATTGCAGGCCGTGATGCTCATGGAAGGCCTGCTGCACGGTATCGAGCGTGCCATCGGGAGCAGCGACCCCTTCGATGGTGAGCACATCGGCGCCTTCGGCTTCGGCTGCGAACATCGTGCAGGATTTCACGGCCTTGCCGTTCACATGCACAACGCAGGCGCCGCATTGGCTGGTGTCGCAGCCGACATGCGTTCCGGTCAGGTTGAGTGTCTCGCGGATGAAGTCGACAAGCAGCGTGCGGCCTTCGATTTGGCCGGTCGCGGGCTTGCCGTTCACGGTCATGCTGACCTGTGGCATAGAGTCCTCCCATTTGGCTAGTCATTCGTTAGCTGAGGTGAGTTAAGCACTTGTCCGCGCAGTTGAGAACCCAATTTTTCAACTATCGTCGCCGGGCTTGTCCGGCGGGGTGCCACGGGCGCGGCGTGGCTGGGGCCGGGTCGGGATTTCCTTGAGCAGACCGCCCACGCCCATGCGCGCGATCACCGCGCTGTCCACCGGCAGACCGCAGGCCACACGCGCCAGAACCCAGTCGGCGCCATGCAGCACCGGAGAGCGCGCGCTGCCCGGAAGCCCGATCACCGGACGGCTGTCGATGCTGCCCAGAAACAGCAGGTTTCCGGGATCGACCGGCAGGCCGAAGCGGGTCACCTGCCCGCCTGCCCTGCGCAGCGCTTCAGGGGCAGTGTCTTGCGGGTCGGAGGTGGCCGAGGCGGTGAGGATCAGCACGATCTCGCCGGTGGCGCGGGAAATGGCTTGGGCCAGGGCTGCCTCGTCATGTGCACAGCGCAAGGTCTCGGAGAGCCGCATGCCCAGCCCGGTCAGGCGGTTTTCCACCGCCTCCACGCCCTTGTCGCCCGGCCCGCCGGGAATTTCGGTCAGGATCAGGCTGGCATCGGCATGGACCGGCACCGCCAGCCGAATCGCGCCCCGCGCCAGATCGGCGGCCCGCGCCAGCGCCGCGCCCTCCACCCCGTAGGAGATGATCTTGACCGTCGCCACCATGCCGCCTGCCCGCAGCTGGTGATGGGGGGGCACCGTGGCCACGGTGATCATCGGGTCCACGGCATTTGCGGCATCGATCCTGTCCGCGTCGATCAGAACCACGCCCGGGGCGTCGGCGATCAGGTTCACGCGACCGGTAAAGGGCTGGGTCAGGTGGATGTTCGCGGCGCGGTCGAGCAGCGCCGAGGCCAGCGTTTCGGCGGCGGCATCCTCGTGAATGTCGTCGGGGCCAAGGCGGGCGACGGTCACCTCATGGATGTCTGCCGCGCGCAGATCGTCCAGATGCGCCGCTTGCAGCACCACGCCCTTGCGCAGCCGCCCCGACGGCAGTTGGAGCGAATGGGCGAGGATCGCGCCCTCGGCCTCGGTCAGGGGGACGGGGCCGAATTTCATGCCCCGCGCCTCAGCACCGCGATGATCTGCGCAAGGATGCTGACGGCGATCTCGGAGGGGCTGGCGGCGCCGATATCAAGCCCCACGGGGCCATGAATGCGGGCGATCCGGGCCTCGTCATAGCCCGCCGCGCGGAACCGCTCGACCCGCTTGGCATGGGTCCGGGTGGAGCCGAGCGCGCCGATATAGAACACGTCCGATGCAAGCGCCTGTTGCAGGGCGGGATCGTCAAGTTTGGGGTCATGGGTCAGCAGCACAAGCGCCGTGCGGGCATCGAGACCGAAGGCCTGCACGCCCTCGTCGGGCCAGTCGTTGAGGATCGTCTCGCCGGGAAAGCGCGCCGCATTGCCGAAACTTTCGCGCGGATCGATCAGCAGCGGATCGAAGCCCGCGATCCGCGCCATCGGCACCAGCGCCTGCGCGATATGCACCGCCCCCACGATGATCAGGCGCAAGGGCGGGTTGTGAATGGCCACGAAGGTCGCGCCATCCTCCTCGAAGCCCGACCGGTCCATGCGGAAGCGCTCGGCATGGCCGTCCCTTTCGAGCCGCCGCTCGGCGGTCAGCCCCGTGACATAGGCCACCGGCACACGGGATTGGCGGGCCAGCACCAGATCTTCCAGCAGTGCCACCGGCATCACAGGGCCAATGGGCTCCACCAGCACCCGGATTGTGCCGCCACAGGCCAGTCCCACGGCAAAGGCGTCGCCGTCGCTGACACCGTATTCCAGCATGACGGGCTTGCCCGCCTCGATTGCGTCCAGAGCCTCGGCCACCACGGCGCCTTCGACGCAGCCGCCCGAGACCGAGCCTGCGATCTCGCCCGCGCCCGAGATGGCCAGCTGACTGCCCACGCGGCGCGGAGCGCTGCCCCATGTCTCGACCACCGTGGCCAGCGCCGCGCCCTTGCCCGCGCGGTGCCACGCGAGGGCGGTTTCGGGGATGTCGTCAAATCTGTCGGTCGTCCTCTGGTCGGTCGTCATCGCGGGCCTCCTTGGGGCGCACTATGGGATGCGCGCTTGTGGGGCACAAACGAAAAAGGCCGCCCCCCGGGATGGGAGGGCGGCCCATCGGGCGCGCGCTCAAGCCTTGGGGGTCACTCGGCTGGCGCGACCGCCTGTCCCGCGCCGCGCAGACGCTCGGGCAGGACAAAGGCCACGGCGATGAACATCGCCCCCATCACGATCCCGACAATATCGCCGGAAATGGTCGTCAAGGCAGGGTAATCCGCGCCGGGAATCGCACCAAGTGTCAACTTGTCACCCTCCAGAAGGCCCGCCGCCTTCCACATCGGGTAGCTGACCATATAGGCCGCAGCGCCCAAGAGGCCGCCCGCGATGAAGAACCACGCGTCCTTGCGCCCGGTGGCCGCGGCACAGACGCCAGTGCCGGGGCAATAGCCCGACGCGGCCCAGCCCACGCCCAGCATCAGCCCGCCGATGAACACGCCCGCATAAGCGGTCTTGACGCTCATGTGGCCGACATCGACAAGCCCCGCCATCTGGCCTGCGAACATCAGCACCGAGGCGGTGCCGATCGCCAAAAGGATGGTCTTCATCAGGTGCAGATTGGTCAGGGACAGCATCTTGCCGATCCAGTTGGGATTGGTGGCGCCGATCCGGTCAAGCACCGCGCCGAACGCGGCGCCGATCACAAGTGCGAGCAGAATGGATGTCATGGCTCAGCCCTCTCTTTGATACATCATGATGGCGACGGGCACCGCAGCCGCAAAGGCGCCGGCGGCGAAGACATAGCCGGAGACGGCGGTCTGCATCATGCCGGACATCATGTGCCCCGAGGTGCAGCCCCCCGCCAGACGCGCGCCGTAGAGCACGATGAAGCCGCCCAGAAAGGCCATGCCATAGCGTTTCCAGGGCGTGTCACCGTAATTGGCATACCAGATCGCGGGCAGGCGGCGTTCCTCGCGCCCCACCCCGCCGCGCGCCATCGCCGAGGCGAATGCCCCGAGCGCCATGGCCAGCACGAAGACGAAGCTGTAATTGAGCGGGTTCATCGCGTTCTTGGCATAGACGCCGCCGGATTTGGCGAGATAGGCATTGGTCGAGGTAAAGCCCTCGTCGGTGGCGGTGATGAGACCGGGATTGGCCGCGTCCGCGATGATCGCATCGAGGATCACGAATTGCGTCGAGACGCCGATCGGCTTGACCAGCAGGACCGCGGCGAAGAACACCAGCCCCAGCAGGACACCGCCGGATTTCCAGTTCAGAACCATGGGAGTTCCTTTCGTCATGGCGTGACCGTTGTCACATTCTGGTTTACGAATATATCAGAAATTGAATGTATGCAATGATCCATGTCAATGCCCGCGTATCGGCGTGCATCGGCGCGCAGCGCTGCGGGCCTGTACCGGATACGGACGCGGACAGATTGAGCGACGCGTCAGCTGGGCAAGTTCAGGTGGGCAGGATCAATCGGAGAGCTGCGCCATGAGGCGGGCCTTTTCGCCCGCGTCATCGGGCCGCGATATGGCGGCGGCCAGCTCTTCGAGCGTGGCGATGGAATGGCCCGCGCGGAACGAATCCACATGCGGCAGCATCGCACGGATGCCGCTGGCCCGCGGCGCGAAGCCTTCCCAGCGGAGCAAAGGATTGAGCCAGATCAGCCGCCGGGCGCTCAGATGCAGGCGCTCCATTTCCTTGTCCAGCGCCTCGGGGGCGCCGCGATCCAGCCCGTCGGTGATGAGCAGCACCACCGCCCCCTGCCCCATGACCCGGCGCGACCAGTCGCGGTTGAAGGCGTGCAGACAGTCGCCGATCCGCGTGCCGCCTTCCCAGTCCTGTGCCTCCTGGCCCGCCGCCGCGAGCGCCGCATCGACATCGCGGGTGGCCAGATGCCGGGTGATGTTGGTGAGCCGCGTGCCGAAGGTGAAGGCATGGACCCTGGCCCAGCCCTGCCCCTTTTCATTGGCGACGGCATGGAGAAAATGCAAAACCATGCGGCTGTATTGGCTCATGGAACCTGAAATATCGCAAATCACCACCAAGTTGGGATAGCGCGGACGCGGCTTGAGCCGGTGGATGCGGTCCAGCTCGCCGCCGCGGCGCATGGCAGCGCGCAAAGTGCGGCGCGCGTCGATGCGGGTGCCTTGCGCATGGGCCATCCCGCGCCGCGAGGCCAGCGGTTTGACCGGCAGGCTGAGACGGGCCAGCATGCGCTTGGCGGCGGCCACCTCGGCGGTGGACATCTGTTCGAAATCGAGCCTGCGCAGCCGTTCCTCGGCGGACATCGTGGCCGAGGCGTCGATCTCGATCACGGTGTCCTCGTCGTCCTCATTGTCCTCTGACGCGGGCATCTCGGGCTCGATCCCGTCGAGCAGGGCTTCGGCGGCGCGTTTCTCGGCGGCCTGGGCCGTGCGATCCTCCTGCACGCCGCGAATGGCCGGCAGCATCATCGCCATCATATGTTCCATGTAGCGCGGGTCGCGCCAATAAAGGCGGAAGATCTGCGCAAACACCGCGCGATGTTCGGGCCGCGTGACGAGGCAGGCACGCAGGGTGTAGAAGAAATCGGTCTTCGAGGTGAAGCCCGCCGCCTCGACCGCGCGGATCGCATCGATCACCCGCCCCGTCCCCACCGGCAGCCCGGCCTTGCGCAGCGCCCGGGTGAAATGGACGATGTTATGCGTCAGCCGGGGATTGTCCGGCAGATCGAGCGCGGGATATTCAGGCATGCCACGGATCGGGGGCCAGCCCCCGAACCCCCGGGATATTTGGGGCCAGAAGAAACCTCATGCGGGACCAAGGCTGGCGCGAGCTTCGTCCAGCAGGCGCTTGGCTTCGGAACCCTGGAGTTTCTGGATGTCGTCCTGGTATTTCAGGATCGCGCCGAGCGTGTCGGCGATCACCTCGGGGCTGAGCGAGATCACGTCGAGCGCGAGCAGGCATTTGGCCCAGTCGATGGTTTCCGCGACGCCGGGTTTCTTGAACAGATCCTCGGTGCGCAAACGCTGCACGAAGGCCACCACCTCGCGGCTGAGGCTTTCGGCGGCTTCCGGCGCGCGGGCCTGAAGGATCTCGATCTCGCGGTCGAAGGACGGGTAGTCGACCCAGTGATAAAGGCAGCGGCGCTTGAGCGCGTCATGCACTTCGCGGGTGCGGTTGGAGGTCAGGATCACGATCGGCGGGGCGGGTGCCGCGATGGTGCCCAGTTCGGGGATGGTGACCTGAAAATCCGAAAGCGCCTCGAGCAGGAACGCCTCGAACGGCTCGTCGGTGCGGTCGAGCTCGTCGATGAGCAGCACCGGCGGGCCGCCATCCTGAGGCCGCATGGCCTGCAGGAGCGGGCGTTCGATGAGATAGTCTTCGGTGAAAAGCTCGTCCTTGAGGGCGATGCGGTCGGCGCCCGCCCCCTCGAACCCCATCGCCTCGGCGGTACGGATGGCAATCATCTGTTCGGCGAAGTTCCATTCATAGACCGCACTGGCGGAATCGAGACCCTCGTAGCATTGCAGGCGAATGAGGCGCCGGCCGAGACCTGCGGCGATGGCCTTGGCGATCTCGGTCTTGCCGACCCCGGCCTCGCCTTCCAGAAAGAGCGGCCGGCCAAGGGTGAGCGCCAGGAACACCACCGTGCCGAGCGCACGGTCGCAGACATAGCCCTGACCGGTCAGCATCGCCTGCACCTCGTCGATCGATCCCGGTGTGTTCATCTGCGCCTCCGCCCGTCCCATGCACTTTCGCCATGAAGTGCATGGCGGGCGGGGACACGTCAAGGTGCCGCACTTGGGCAAGGGTCAAAGACACGCCACAAAGCCCTTGGAATTTCCAAACTTTCGCCCAGATTGCAGCCTATCCCGACGGCAACAGAGCCGTTGTCAGCGGCCAGCGCCCTTGAGGATCAGACCCGATGCAGGACAGCCCGAACGCCTTCGACACCGCCTTGACCGGGCTCGAGTGGTCGCCCTGGCTGGAGGCGGCGGAGGATATGGTGGGCGAGGATGGCTATGTGGAGCGCCTCGGGCAGCGCCATGCGGCGATTTTCCTTGAGCAGAAACCCACCCTGCTGGTCAGTTTCGAGAGCCGCCAGTCATTGGCGGGCCTGTCGCGCAGCGAGCACCCGATGGGCTGGAGCATGGTGCGGGCGCTGGGCTGGTCGCATCTGTGCCTGCTCAGCGATGGCGAGACCTGGTTCCGGGACCGGACGGTCTATGGCTATTTCGACCGGCTGGTGGATGACGGGTTTTTCGACGAGTTCGAGACGGTGATCTTTTACGGCGAGGGGGCCTGCGGCTATGCGGCGGCGGCGTTTTCGGTGGCCGCCCCCGGCGCCAAGGTGGTGGCGCTGCGCCCGCAGGCCACGCTTGATCCGCGCATTTCGGAATGGGACGACCGCTATGCCGAGATGCGCCGGGTGGCCTTTGATGATCGCTATGGATATGCGCCCGACATGCTGGATGCGGCCGAACAGGCCTTTGTTATCTATGATCCCGAGATCGCGCTTGATGCGATGCATGCGGCACTGTTCACCCGCGCCAATGTCACGCAGTTCCGGGTGCGTTTCCTGGGCTCCAATCTCGAGCAGGCGCTTTGGGAGATGGATGTGCTCTTGCGCATTCTGGCGCAGGCCAGTTCCGGCAAGCTGAACCGGCTGAGCCTGGCGCGGCTGTTTCGGGCGCGGCGCGGATATCTGCCCTATCTCAAGCGGGTGCTGGCGCGGCTCGAGCGCGAGAACCGGCTTTACCTGATTGCGCTCTGGAGCCAGGCGGTGATGCGCGAAATACCGGGGCCGAGATTCCGCCGCGCGATGCGCAACGCCTTTGCCGCGGCCGAAACCCGGGGCCTGCCGATGCCGCCGCGCGAGATCGACTGACGCCACAAGGCCGGGCGCGCGCAGGTCACGCATTCGCACTCTGGCGGTGCGCCGCGCGATTGTGTAAAGCCTCGGCTCATGAGCGAGACCCTGACCCTGACCCGCCCCGATGACTGGCACCTGCATCTGCGCGATGGCGCGATGCTGCGCGCCGTGCTGCCTGAAACCACCCGGCATTTCGCGCGCGCCATCGTGATGCCCAATCTGGTGCCTCCGGTGGTGACCGCCGCCGATGCGCGCGCCTATCGCGACCGGATCCTTGCGGCCCTGCCCGAGGGGGCGGGTTTCACGCCGCTGATGACGCTTTACCTCACCGAAGAGACCGATCCCGCCGATCTGGTAAGCGCCCATGCCGAAGGGCTGATCACGGCGGTCAAGCTCTATCCCGCCGGGGCCACCACCAATTCGACCAGCGGCGTGCGCGATTTCGACAAGGTGCGCGGTGTGCTCGAGGCCATGGCCGAGGCCGGCTGCCCCTTGTGCGTGCATGGCGAAGTGACCGATCCTGCGGTCGACATCTTCGATCGCGAGGCGGTGTTCATCGACCGCGTGCTCGATCCGCTGCGCCGCGCCACGCCCGGTCTGCGCGTGATCATGGAGCATATCACCACCCGGGACGGCGTCGACTATGTCCGTTCGCAGGAGTGCGATCTGGGCGCAACGATCACCACGCATCACCTGATCATCAATCGCAACCATATCCTCGTGGGCGGGATCAAGCCGCATTACTATTGCCTGCCGGTGGCCAAGCGCGAAGTGCATCGGCTGGCGCTGCGGGAGGCCGCCACATCGGGCGATGCGCGGTTCTTTCTGGGGACCGACAGCGCGCCCCATACCGATGACGCGAAAGAAAGCGCCTGTGGCTGCGCGGGCTGTTTCACCGCCTCTAACACTATGGCGCTTCTGGCGCATGTCTTCGAGGAAGAAGGCGCGCTTGACCGGCTGGAGGGCTTCGCCTCGCGGCATGGGCCGGGCTTTTACGGCCTGCCGGTGAACAGCGATACGATCACGCTGGTGAAATCCGCCACGCCCACGCCGTTTCCGGCGCGGATCGAGACGGGCGATGGCCCGGTCACGGTGTTCGACCCCGGATTTCCCGTCCATTGGTCGGTCGCCGACTGAGCCGCGAACCATCGCACAGACACAGATACAGACACGGGTACGGCCCCCGACACTGACGCAGACAACAGGAGCAGATCCCGCATGATCCCCACCGCCTACCCCCCGCGCGAAGAGATCGCCCGCCTGACCGCCCGCATGCTGCTGGAAATCGGCGCGGTGCATTTCAACGCCGACGAGCCGTTCACGCTGGCCTCGGGGCTGCCCTCGCCCACCTATATCGATTGCCGCAAGCTGATCTCCTATCCGCGCATCCGTGCCACGCTGATGGATTTCCTGACCGTCACGGTGATGCGCGATGCGGGGCTCGAGGCGTTCGACAATATCGCCGGCGGCGAGACGGCGGGCATTCCCTTTGCCGCGCTGGTGGCCGAGCGCATGGCGCTGCCGATGAGCTATGTGCGCAAGAAGCCCAAAGGGTATGGGCGCAACGCCCGGATCGAGGGCGTGATGACCGAAGGCGACCGGGTGCTTCTGGTCGAGGATCTGACCACCGATGGGGGCTCGAAACTGAGCTTCGTGGATGCGATCCGCGAGACCGGTGCAAGCTGCGGGCATACGGCGGTGATCTTCTATTACGGGATCTTCCCCGACACCGAAAAGACCCTTGCCGATCATGGCGTGGCGCTGCACCACCTGTGCACATGGTGGGATGTGCTGGCCGAAGCGCGCGCGCAAGGCGCGTTCGATGCGGCGACCCTGTCGGCGGTCGAGGCGTTCCTGGGCGATCCGCGCGCCTGGCAGGAGGCGCGCCGCTGAGGCGAATCGGCTCAGGTCACGCGGCGGCGATGCGCCGCTGACCGCGCGTCGGGGCGCAAAAAACGCCCGGCTGCGTCCTATCTGTCACGCTGGCGCCGATCCGCTGGCTGCGCCACACAACATATTGACGCCAAGCCCCCTGACACGGCAATATGATGCGTCACCAGGATATCCACAAGCTATCCACAGCTTTGTTCCACGTTGCCGGCACGCCCGCACCGGGTTTATGACCGTCGGACAGCAAAATCGGGGGAGAGCATGAACGAGGTCACACGGTTCAACGCCACAGGCGCCCGGATCGACGACGCGGAGACGATGCCGCATTCGATCGAGGCCGAACAGCAATTGCTGGGCGCGCTGCTGACCAATAACGAGGTCTATGACCGCGTTGCCTCGATCATCAAGCCGCAGCATTTCTACGATCCCGTGCATCAGCGCATCTACGAGACCGCGGTGGCGCGGATCTCCAAGGGCAATCTGGCCTCTCCGGTGACGCTGCGCGCCTTTCTCGAGGATGACGAAGGGCTCAAGGAACTGGGCGGCCCGGCTTATCTCGCGCGCCTTGCGGGCGCCGCGATCAGCGCCTTTGCGGTGCGCGACTACGCGCAGATGATCCATGACATGGCGGTGCGCCGCGAATTGATCGCTTTGGGCCAGGAAATCGCCGGCAAGGCGGCGCGCGCCGATGTCGAAAGCGAACCGCGCGACCAGATTGTCGAGGCCGAACAGAAGCTCTACCAGCTGTCGGAACAGGGTCAGACCGAAAGCGGATTTCAAAGCTTTCTCAAGGCGGTAACCGACGCTGTTAATGTTGCCAACGCCGCCTATCAGCGCGATGGCGGGCTGGCGGGCATCTCGACCGGGCTGATCGACATGGACCGCAAGCTGGGCGGTCTGCACAAATCCGACCTGCTGATTCTCGCCGGGCGTCCCTCGATGGGCAAGACCTCGCTGGCCACCAACATCGCCTTCAACATCGCCAAGGCCTACAAGCGCGGCATCCGTCCCGACGGCACCGAAGGCACGATCGAAGGCGGCGTGGTGGGCTTTTACAGCCTCGAGATGAGCGCCGAACAGCTGGCCGCCCGGATCCTCTCCGAGGCCGCCGAGGTGCCCTCCGAACAGATCCGCCGCGGCGACATGACCGAACAGGAATTCCGCCGCTTCGTCGATGCCGCCAAATCGCTGGAATCCTGCCCGCTCTATATCGACGACACCGCCGCCCTGCCGATCAGCCAGCTGGCCGCCCGCGCCCGCCGCCTCAAGCGCACCCACGGGCTCGATGTGCTGATGGTGGACTACCTGCAGCTGGTGCGCCCGGCCTCGGCCAAGGACAGCCGCGTCAACGAGGTGAGCGAGATCACCCAGGGTCTCAAGGCCATCGCCAAGGAGCTCGACATCCCCGTGATCGCCCTCAGCCAGCTGTCGCGCCAGGTCGAATCGCGCGAGGACAAGCGCCCCCAGCTCAGCGACCTGCGCGAATCCGGCTCGATCGAACAGGATGCGGATGTGGTGATGTTCGTCTTCCGCGAGGAATATTACGCCGAACGCGAAAAACCCTCGGATGACCGGCTCGATGAAATCGCCGCCTGGCAGGAGCGCATGGAGCGGCTGCATGGCAAGGCCGAGGTCATCATCGGCAAGCAGCGTCACGGCCCGATCGGCTCGGTCGAGCTCAGCTTCGAGGGCCAGTTCACGCGCTTCGGCAACCTGGTCAAACCCTGGCAGCAGGGCGGCGACAGCGAATTCTGATCGTCACGGCGCTTTCTTCTGGCCTGAAATATCCCGGGGGAGTCGTTGAAATCCCCTATCCGGATTTCAACGACGGGGGCTGGCCCCCTGCCCGTCCCGCCAGGGTCGCGCCGCACCTGCCCGACCCGTGGCCCCTTTGCCACTTGACCCCGCCTCGTCCTGTGTCAAAACCCGGTAGCATGAGCACAGCACTCCTCACGATCGATCTCGACGCGATCCGCGCCAACTGGCGCGCGCTTGACGCGCTTGGCACATCGCAGACCGCGGCGGTGGTCAAGGCTGACGCCTATGGGCTGGACGCCGGCCGCGTGGCCCCTGTTCTGGCCGCGGCGGGCGCGCGGAGTTTCTTCGTGGCCGTGGCCGAGGAAGGCGCCGCCCTGCGCAAGGTGCTGGGGCCGGATGTGGCGATCAACGTGTTTTCCGGGCATATGGCGGGCGATGCCGAGCTGATCGGCGGCGCGGGGCTGGTGCCGATGCTCAATTCGGTCGATCAGATGATCCGCCACGCCGAGGCGCTGCCGGGCCATCCGTTCGGGGTGCAGCTCGACAGCGGGATGAACCGTCTCGGCATGGAGCCTTCGGAATGGGCGGCGGTGCGCGATGTGGCGCTTGACCAGTCCCCCACCCTCGTGATGAGCCATCTGGCCTGCGCCGACGAGCCGGATCATCCGATGAACCTCCAGCAATTGCAGGCATTCCGCGAGATGACCGAGGGCGTCACGGCCCCTTTGTGCCTGGCCAATACGGGCGGGATATTGATGGGGCCGGAGTATCATTTCGATCTGACGCGCCCC
This sequence comes from Roseovarius litoreus, assembly GCF_900142765.1. Taxonomy (GTDB): domain Bacteria; phylum Pseudomonadota; class Alphaproteobacteria; order Rhodobacterales; family Rhodobacteraceae; genus Roseovarius; species Roseovarius litoreus. The sequence continues at coordinate 156,849 of NZ_FRCB01000007.1, read as the reverse complement.
GGCATCGGGCTTTATGGTGGCCGCCCCTTCGAGGGCGCGCGCGCGGTGGTTACGCTGGATATCCCGGTGATCCAGTGCCGCGATCTGACGCCCGGGGAAACCGTGGGCTATGCCAACAGCTTCACCGCCACGCGCCCCACCCGTATCGCCACGATCGGCGCGGGCTATGCCGACGGGATCATCCGCGCCATGGGGCCGCGCAGCCATGTGCTGGCCGATGGCGTGCCCTGCCCGATTGCGGGGCGTATCTCGATGGACCTGATCGGCGTGGACATCACCGATCTGGGCCATGATCCCGAGCACCTGCAGCTTCTGGGGCCGACGCAAACGGTGGATGATCTGGCCGACAATGCCGGCACCATCGGCTATGAAATCCTGACCTCTCTGGGCGCGCGCTATGCGCGGCGCTATGTGGGCGGCGCATGAGGCTGATCCTCTCGCTTCTGGGGCGCCTGGGCGCGCAGGTGCTGGCGATGCTGGCCGCTGTGGGGCGTGTCACGCTCTTTGCGCTTGAGACGGTGACGCATCTGATGCGCCCGCCCTTTTATGCGCGTGAATTCGGCCATGCGCTGGTGCAGATCGGCTGGCTGTCGCTGCCCGTGGTGGGCATGACCGCACTGTTCACCGGCGGCGCGCTGGCGCTGCAGATCTATGCGGGCGGCGCCCGGTTCAACGCCGAAACGGTGGTGCCCTCGATCGTGGCGATCGGCCTCACGCGCGAGCTTGGCCCGGTCCTCGGCGGGCTGATGGTGGCGGCGCGCGTGGCCTCGTCCATCGCCGCCGAGATCGGCACGATGAAAGTCACCGAACAGATCGATGCGCTCACCACGCTCTCGACCAACCCGATGAAATACCTCACGCTGCCGCGCGTTCTGGCCGCCACCCTGGCGGTGCCGCTGCTGGTGGGTGTGGGCGATGTGATCGGGATCATGGGCGGGTTTCTGGTGGGCGTGGGGCGGCTCGATTTCGGGGCCGGCACCTATCTGCACAACACGATGGATTTTCTCGAGACATGGGATGTCGTGTCGGGCATGATCAAGGGCGCCGTCTTCGGCTTCATCGTGGCGCTGATGGGCTGCTATTACGGCATGAATTCGGGCCGCGGCGCCCAAGGCGTGGGGCGCGCCACCAAGGCGGCGGTGGTCGCGGCCTCGGTGCTGATCCTGGCATCCAACTATATCCTGACGGAGCTGTTCTTTTCCGCATGATCGAGCTTAGGGACGTTCACAAGGCCTTCGGGTCCAACCAGGTGTTGCGGGGGGTCGACCTGACCATTCCGTCGGGCACGTCCATGGTCATCATCGGCGGCTCGGGCACCGGCAAATCCGTGGCGCTGAAATGCGTGCTCGGCCTGATCCGGCATGACAGCGGGCAGATCCTTCTGGATGGTCAGGACGTGACACGCGCCGACCGCGATGCGTTCCTTGCGCGCTTCGGGATGCTGTTCCAAGGCGGCGCGCTGTTCGATTCGCTGCCTGTCTGGCAAAACGTGGCCTTCCGCCTGCTGCGCGGCTCGCTCAAGCGGCCACGGGCCGAGGCCCGCGAGATCGCCATCGAGAAACTGCGCCGCGTGGGGCTGACGCCCGAACAGGCCGACAAGTTCCCGGCCGAGCTGTCGGGGGGCATGCAAAAGCGCGTGGGGCTGGCCCGCGCGATCTGCGCCGAGCCCGAGATCATCTTCTTCGACGAGCCGACCACCGGGCTCGACCCGATCATGTCCGGCGTCATCAACGACCTCATTCGCGAGATCGTGACCGAGATGGGCGCCACCGCCATGACCATCACCCATGACATGACCTCGGTGCGGGCCATCGCCGACAATGTGGCGATGCTGCATGACGGGGTGATCAAATGGACCGGCCCGGTATCCGAGATGGACGACAGCGGCGATCCCTATCTGGATCAGTTCATCCACGGCCGCGCCACCGGCCCGATCGCGGCGGTCCGGTGAGCGCCGAGCCCCGCGCCGGACTCATGCTCAAAGCCGTCAATCTTGCCCTGCTGATCGCCTATCCCGTGGCATGGGCCGCCCCCCTGATGCGCGCGGGGCTGGACCTGCCGCTGTTCGGCCTGTCGGAAATCAGTGTCCTGTCGGGCCTGCGCAGCCTGTGGCAGACCGATATGGCGCTGGCGGCTGTGGTCACGCTCTTTGCGCTGGTGGCGCCTTACGTCAAGACGCTGGGTCTGGCGCTCGTGCATTTCGGGCGCATGCCGCGCCGGGGGCTGGCGGCGCTGCAGGTCATGGGCAAGCTGGCGATGGCGGATATCTTCCTGATCGCGCTCTATATCACCGTGGTCAAGGGCATCGGGCTGGCCCGGATCGAGACGGCCTGGGGGCTTTATCTCTTTTCGGGCTGCGTCATCGCCTCGCTCATCATCGGCTGGCGGACAGACAGGCCGGGCGCGACGCGGGTCACCTGACACGGGCTGTCGCGCGCGGGGCGCGGCGCAAGCGCAACATCTGCGTCATTCCCGCCTGTTCAGCCGCAGGCTCGCCCGAAAGTTGACGACATTCAGCAAAAACCCGCTTATAGATAAAAGCATGTCTTTCTGGGGGGAAAGGTCATGTTTGATCGGTTGCATACGTTTTTCATTTTGACTCAGACCCTGCTGCAGCGGCTTGCGATGGTCGTGTTTGTCATCGCTGCGCTGACACTTGCAACGCTCACAGTTCTGGCCGCATTGGGCCATGCGCCCTGGCTGGAATTCACCGTCCATATCGGCGGCACGCCTTACGATCAGGCCGGGCGCGTGGCGCAGATCGCCGTCACCGGGCTGGCGGTGCTGCTCTGTGTCTACCTGCCCTCCAACTGGCGCATCCTGCGGCTGGAAAGCTCGCACCGGCGATTCGAGATCGGGATGCGCGATGTGGCCCGCGCCTATGCCATGGCCCATGCCGCCGACCGCGAAGGACTGTTTCAGCTCAGCTCCGAGTTCGACGCCGTGCGCGAACGGCTCGCCTATCTGCGCGATCATCCAGATCTGGGCGCGCTGGAACCCGCCCTGCTCGAGGTGGCGGCCCAGATGTCGCATATCAGCCGCGAGCTGGCCGAGGTCTATTCCGACGACCGCGTGGCGCGCGCCCGCGCCTTCCTGACCCAACGCCAGCAAGAGGTCGAGGCGTTCAATGCAAGGCTCGAGCAGGCCAAACAGACCTGCCGCGAATTGAAGCACTGGGCGCATCAGGTCGAGCTGGAGGAAAGCGTCGCGGTCAGCCAGTTGACCCGCCTGCGCGACGAGCTGCATGCCATCCTGCCCGAAATGGGGCTCGAGGATACCGTGGGTCCCGATGGCAGGATCGTGGATATCGCCAAGAAGGCCGCCGAATAGCCGCTGCAATAGGGGTTTGACGGCCCCTGCCCCTTGGGGCATGACGGATCCATGGCGAAAACAACCTCCTTTTCCTGCACGGCTTGCGGCGCGTCCTTTTCCAAGTGGTCGGGGCGCTGCGATGCCTGCGGCGAATGGAACTGCATCGCGGAAGAGGCGCCGCTGTCCACCGGCCCGGCCTCGAAGTCGCTTGGCGCCAAGCGCGGCACGCCGATCACCCTGAGCGATCTTTCGTCGGAAGAGGCGCCGCCACCCCGCACCGTCTCGGGGCTGGGAGAGCTGGACCGCGTTCTGGGGGGCGGGCTGGTGCCGGCCAGTGCGATCCTTGTGGGCGGCGATCCCGGCATCGGCAAATCCACGCTGCTCTTGCAGGCCGCCGCGCGCTTTGCGCAGGCAGGGCTCAAGACGATCTATGTCTCGGGCGAAGAGGCCAGCGCCCAGGTGCGGATGCGGGCGGGGCGGCTGGGTCTGGCCGAGGCGCCGGTCAAGCTGGCCGCGGCCACCTCGTTGCGCGACATCCTGACCACGCTCGAGGCCGAGGCGCCGGACCTCGTGATCATCGACTCGATCCAGACGGTCTGGGCCGATCACGTCGACAGCGCCCCCGGCAGCGTGTCTCAGGTGCGCGCGGCGGCCCATGAGCTGACCAGCTTCGCCAAGCGCAAGGGCGCGTCGGTGGTGCTGGTGGGCCATGTCACAAAGGAAGGCCAGATCGCAGGCCCCCGCGTGGTCGAGCATATGGTCGACACGGTGCTCTATTTCGAAGGCGAACGCGGCCACCAGTTCCGCATCCTGCGCAGCGTCAAGAACCGCTTCGGCCCCGCCGACGAGATCGGGGTGTTCGAGATGACGGGTGGCGGGCTGGCCGAGGTGGCCAACCCCTCCGAGCTGTTCCTGTCGGGGCGCGGCGATCCGGCCCCCGGCTCGGTGGTCTTTGCCGGGATCGAGGGCACCCGCCCCGTGCTGGTCGAGATGCAGGCGCTGGTGGCCCCCACCCCGCATTCGCAACCCCGCCGCGCGGTCGTGGGCTGGGATGGCGGGCGGCTGGCGATGATCCTCGCCGTGCTCGAGGCGCGCTGCGGCATCCCCTTTGCGGGCCTCGATGTCTATCTCAACGTCGCGGGTGGCATCAAGATTTCCGAACCCGCCGCCGATCTGGCCGTCGCCGCCGCCCTGCTGAGCGCACGCGAGGATACCAGCCTGCCCGCAGAAACGGTGATTTTCGGTGAAATCAGCCTCTCGGGCGCGCTGCGCCCGGTGGGTCAGATGGAAAACAGGTTGAAAGAAGCGCGAAAACTTGGTTTCACGTCTGCAATCCTGCCATCCGGGGGAAAACCCGGCGGCAGTGGCGGACTTGCGCTTACCCGCATGGGTGATCTGACCGCCTTCGTGGGTGAGGTATTCGGCGCAGGGTAAGTGCCGCAAAAGACAGGACGGAAGATACATGGACGGTTTCACCATCATCGACGGCGTCGTGGCGCTGGTCATCGTCTTGTCGGCTTTGCTGGCCTATTCGCGCGGCATTGTCCGCGAGTCGCTGGCCATCGCAGGCTGGATCGTCGCGGGCATTCTGGCCTTCATGTTCGCCCCGCAGGTCGAACCGCTGGTCAAGGAAGTGCCTGTGGTGGGCGATTTCATCGCCGACAGCTGCGAATTGTCGATGATCGGGGCGTTCGCGGTGGTGTTTGCCGTGGCCCTCATCGCGGCCTCGCTCATCACGCCGGTGTTTTCGTCGCTCGTGCAACGCTCGGCGCTTGGCGGGCTGGATCAGGGGCTTGGCTTTCTCTTCGGCGTGGTGCGCGGCGTGCTGCTGGTGGCCATCGCCTATTTCGTCTATGAAACCGTCGTCACGAGCCAAAGTATCGCGATCGTCGATGACAGCCGCTCGGCGCGGGTGTTCAGCCAGATGACCGGCAAGATCGAGGACGGCAATCCCGAACGCGCGCTTGGCTGGATCACCCTGCAATACGAAGAGCTTGTGGGCGCCTGCGACGCCCCCGCAACACCGGCCCCCGCCACGGACACCTCGACAACCGCCCCCGCCCCGACCGAGTAACGCGGCCCGGCGCGGCAAGACCCACAGGACAGATCATGCCCCAGACCCCTGCCCTTGCCATGATCCTCGTCGCGGTCGCCGGGGCGGCGATCGCGCTGCAATCGCCGATCAATGCCGCCCTTGGACGCCAGATCGGCAGCACGCTTGGCGCGGCCACGATTTCCTTCGGCGTGGGCTTTGTTCTGTTGCTGGCGATCACGGTGATCTATGGCGACGGCGCGCGGCTCGCCCATGCGCTGCAAGCCCCGCTCGTCTTGCTGACCGGCGGTATCCTCGGGGCGTTTCTGGTTTGGGCGACGCTCTGGTCGGTGCCGGTGCTGGGGGTGCTGACCCTGACGGCGGTTCTGATCCTCGGTCAGATCGTGGCGGCTCTGGTGATCGACCATATGGGGCTTTTCGGGCTGGTGGCCCGCGATATTTCCCTCACCCGTGTGCTGGCGGCTGGTCTGGTGGGCGCGGGTGTGATCCTGTCGCGCTTCTGATCCCCCGCTTAACGCTACGTAAAAGCGTTTCGCGAAAAACCCGGCTCACAGAGTTTCGCGACATGCAGTGCTCCCTTCAATCGTTGCGCGCGTTCCGCCTGTCGCTGATGCCTCAGGTTAAAGGCGGAACGCTTTAACCAAAGCGCAGGCCGGATGATCGCGGATCCAATCGAAAGATGATGTGATAGTTTCGTGACAAGTGCGGTCGCAGCCCTTATCTAGGGGGCGACCGCGTGATCGGGATTCGGAGCTGCACCTTGTCCAAGCACATGCCACCCGCCCATCCTTTCGACGATGACAAGCTGAAGGAAGAGTGCGGAATTTACGGTGTGATCGGGTTGACCGACGCATCGAACTTCGTGGCCCTCGGGCTGCATGCCTTGCAACATCGCGGACAGGAAGCAGGCGGGATCGTCTGTTACCATCCCGACCACGGGTTCAATTCGGCCCGGCGGTTCGGCTATGTGCGCGACAATTTCACCAAGCAATCGCTGATGGAAACCCTGCCCGGCCCGCTGGCCATCGGGCATGTGCGCTATTCCACCGCCGGCTCCAAGGGCCAGACGCAGATCCGCGACGTACAGCCCTTCTTCGGCGAGTTTGCCATGGGCGGTGCGGCGATCGCGCATAACGGCAACATCACCAATGCCGAAGCCCTGCGCCGCGAATTGATCGAGCGCGGGTCGATCTTCCAGTCCAGCTCGGACAGCGAATGCATCATCCACCTGATGGCCCGCTCGCTGCAGCGCACCATCCCGGAACGCATGGAAGATGCGCTGCGCCGGGTCGAAGGCGCGTTCTCGGTCGTGGCGATGACACGCACCAAGCTGATCGGGGTGCGCGATCCTCTGGGCGTGCGCCCGCTGGTGCTGGGTCAGTTGGGCGATGGCTGGGTGCTGTCGTCGGAAACCTGCGCGCTCGACATCATCGGGGCCAAGTTCGTCCGCGAGATCGAGCCCGGCGAAATGGTCGTGATCTCGGATAGTGGCGTCGACAGCCGCTTCCCCTTCCGGCCGCAGAAATCGCGCTTCTGCATTTTCGAGCATGTGTATTTCTCGCGTCCCGATTCGATCATCGGCGGGCGCTCGGTCTATGAGACGCGCCGCCAGATCGGTGTGGAACTGGCCAAGGAAAGCCCGGTGGACGCCGATCTGGTCTGTCCCGTTCCCGACAGCGGCACGCCCGCCGCCATCGGCTTCAGCCAGCAATCGGGCATTCCCTATGCGATGGGGATCATCCGCAACCAGTATATGGGCCGGACCTTCATCGAACCCACCGAGCAGATCCGCAACATGGGTGTGCGGCTCAAGCTCAACGTGAACCGCGCCCTGATCCAGGGAAAGCGCGTGATCCTCGTGGATGACAGCGTGGTGCGCGGCACCACCAGCCGCAAGATCAAGGAGATGATCCTCGATGCCGGCGCCGCCGAGGTGCATTTCCGCATCGCCTCGCCGCCGACCGCGTGGCCCTGTTTTTACGGCGTGGACACGCCACAGCGCGAAAAGCTTCTGGCCGCCACCATGTCCGAGGACGAGATGCGCGAGCATCTGGCCGTGGACAGCCTCAAGTTCATCTCGCTCGACGGGCTGTACCGCGCCGTGGGCGAGGCTTCGGGACGCAACAAGGCCTGCCCGCAATATTGCGATGCCTGTTTCTCGGGGGATTACCCCGTGGCCCCATCGGACCAGATCAAGAACGGGTTCGAGTTGAAGGCCGCGGAATAAGCCGATGCCGCCCTTTGCCGCCCCGGTTCCCGGTTTGCGCTTGACCTCGGGCCGATTTGTGACAAACCCCGTGCCATGACAGAGCAGATCGCCCTTATCACCGGCGCGTCGCGCGGCCTTGGTTTTGCCATGGCCGAGGCGTTGGCCGACAGCTACCACATCGTCGCCGTCGGGCGCACCACCGGTGCGCTCGAAGAGCTGGATGACCGCATTCAGGCCAAGGGCGGCTCGGCCACCCTCGCGCCGATGGATATCACCAAGACCGATGCCATGCGCCAGCTCTGCCGCTCGATCCATGACCGTTGGGGCGGCCTTGCGCTTTGGGTGCATACGGCGGTTTACGCCTCGCCGATGATGCCAGCCGCGCATCTCGACGAAAAGGACTGGGCGAAATCGGTCGATGTCAACGTGACCGCCACGGGCCAGCTCATTCCCTTCATCGCGCCGCTTCTGGGCACCACCGGGCAGGCCGTGTTCTTCGAGGATGACCGCGCCGGGCAGAAATTCTTCGGCCCTTACGGCGCCACCAAGGCCGCGCAGATCGCGCTCGCGCGCAGTTGGGCCGCCGAAACGGTGCGCACCGGACCGCAGGTGCATGTGCTCCAGCCCGCGCCGATGTCCACCGCCGTGCGCGCCCGCTTCTTCCCCGGCGAGGATCGCGCGCCGCTGGCCTCGGCCACCGATGAGGCGCATCGCCTGCTGGCTGCGCTGCGCGGCTGACACACCTGCCCGACGCGACTTTCGCAAACGCTTGCCGCAGGCAAGGCCCCCGGATACACAGGGTCCGACAGGGCAACAAGGGGCAGAGCTTTTGCGCATTCTCATCACCAATGACGACGGTATCAACGCACCCGGCCTGAAGGTGCTCGAAGAGATCGCGACCGAACTTGCCGGACCCGATGGCGAGGTCTGGACCGTCGCGCCCGCCTTCGAGCAATCGGGTGTCGGCCATGCGATTTCCTATACCCGTCCGATGATGATCTCGCAGATGGACGAGCGCCGCTTCGCCGCCGAAGGCAGCCCCGCCGACTGCGTGCTGGCGGCCCTGCATGACGTGATGGCCGACAAGCGCCCCGATCTGGTGCTCTCGGGCGTCAATCGCGGCAACAACTCGGCCGAGAACGCGCTCTATTCCGGCACGATCGGCGGTGCCATGGAAGCGGCCCTCCAAGGCGTGCGCGCCGTGGCGCTGAGCCAGTATTACGGCCCTGCCATCAAGGACGCCCCCGACCCGTTCGAAGCCTCACGGGTGCATGGGCTTTCGACGATGCGCGCCCTGCTGGAGCGCGGCGTCTGGACCGACGATGATTATGGCATTTTCTACAACATCAATTTCCCGCCCGTCGCCGCCGCCGATGTGAAGGGCCTGCGCGCCTGTCCGCAAGGCTTCCGGCGGGACATGGGCTTTGGCGTGCAGCCGGTGCATTCGCCCTCGGGGCGGCGCTTCTTGTGGGTCACCGGCGCGCCGCAGCAGCAGCCCACCAGCCCCGGCACCGATGCCGATCTGAACCTCAAGGGGTATATCTCGGTCACGCCGATGCGCGCGGACCTCACCGCCCATGACGCATTGGAGGCGCTCAAAGCCATCGAATGACCGAGGACGCCACCGATATCGCCGAACGCAAGATGCAGTTCCTCTTCGCGCTGCGCTCCAAGGGCGTGACGGATATGCGTGTGCTCAACGCGATGGAAAAGATCGACCGCGGCCCGTTCATCCGCGGCTATTTCGCCCATCGCGCCTATGAGGACATGCCGCTGCCCATCGCCTGCGGGCAGACGATCAGCCAGCCTTCGGTCGTCGGGCTGATGACCCAGGCCCTCAAGATCAGCGCACGCGACAAGGTGCTCGAGGTGGGCACCGGCTCGGGCTATCAGGCGGCGATCCTCAGCCAATTGGCGCGGCGGGTCTATACCGTGGACCGCCACAAGCGGCTGGTGGCCGAGGCCTCCGAGATCTTCCGCGAGCTCGACCTCACCAATATCACCGCCGTCACGGGCGATGGCAGCTTCGGTCTGCCCGATCAGGCGCCGTTCGACCGCATTCTGGTCACCGCCGCCGCCGAGGATCCGCCCGGCCCGCTCTTGGCGCAATTGAAAATCGGCGGTATCATGGTGTTGCCGGTCGGACAGTCCGACACGGTGCAAAGCCTGATCCGCGTCACCCGGCACGAGAACGGCTTCGACTATGACGAACTGCGCCCGGTGCGTTTCGTGCCGTTGGTCGAAGGGCTGGGGCGCGACAATTGACGACGACACGAGTTTCATGACGCAGCCCCGGACAACAGGGGCGCATACCGAGGACCTGATCGAGATGACCAAATCCCTCCGCTCTGCGCCATTTCTGGCGGGCACCGCGTTTCTGGCTCTGGCCGCCTGCAGCGATCAACCGCTGGATTTCGACCTTCGCGGCAATTTCGGCAATGCGCCCAGCACGGCGCAGGCCGCCGTCAACGCGACCGCAGCGCGCCCGCAACCGGATGCGCGCGGGATCATTTCCTATCCCGGCTATCAGGTGGCGGTGGCACGCCGCGGCGACACGCTGGCCAGCCTCGCCACACGCATCGGCGCCGATCCGCAGGCGCTGGCGCGGTTCAACGGCATCCAGACCGGCGACACGCTGCGCGATGGCGAGATCATCGCCCTGCCTAGCCGCGTGGCCGAAACCCCCGGCGCAGAGGTGGACATCGCGACGCTTGCAGGCGACGCGATCAATTCCGCCTCGGACCCCGCATCGGTGCAGACCACCGCGCTCGAGCCTGCCGCCTCTTCCGGCCCCGGCGGGGTCGAGCCGGTGCGCCACAAGGTCGAACGCGGCGAGACCGCCTATACCATCGCGCGGCTTTATGACGTGTCGGTGCGCAGCCTTGCGGACTGGAACGGGCTTGGCCCCGATTTCTCGGTGCGCGAAGGGCAATATCTGCTGATCCCGGTGACGCTGCGCGAAAGCCGCGCGAGCGAGGCGGATGCAGCGCCCCCGCCTCCCGGCGCAGGCTCGCCCACGCCCGAGCCGCCCTCGGCCTCGCGCCCGCTGCCGCGCGAAACCACCGTGCCCGTCGCACAGCCCGTCGAGAACAAGGCCCCCGATCTCGGCGCCAGCCAGACCGCCAGCGCCAGCTCCGCCCGGATGAGTTTTCCGGTGCGCGGCGACATCATCCGTGATTACGTCAAGGATGAATATGACGGCATCAGCATCGCCGCCAGCCCCGGAACCCCCGTGGGCGCCGCCGCCAGCGGCGTCGTGGCCGCGATCACCGAAGACACCAACGGCATTCCGATCATCGTGGTCAAGCATCCCGACAACCTGCTGACGGTCTATTCCAATATCAGCGGGGTCGTGGTGAAAAAGGGCGATCAGGTCAGCCGCGGCCAGAAACTGGCCGAGATCCGCAGAGACGGCACCGCGGCACTGCATTTCGAGGTGCGCGACGGGTTCGACAGCGTGGATCCCACGGATTACCTGGGCTGATCATCAGGGCCTGATAATCAGGGCTGGGCGCGGGTGGCAGGTGGCGGATTGGGGGCCAGCCCCCAAACCCCCGGGATATTTTCGGCCAGAAGAAGCCGCAGCCCCCGTCAGAGAGCGACGCCGCGCCGGCCTGCAAGATCGGTGAAATATTGCCAGGCGACGCGCCCCGAGCGCGCACCGCGCGTGGCCTGCCATTCGATCGCCTCGGCGCGCAGGGTGGCGTCGTCGATCTCGATCCCGTAGGCGTCGCAATAGCCGCGGATCATTTCCAGATATTCGTCCTGACCGCAGGGGTGGAAGCCCAACCACAGGCCGAAGCGGTCGGAGAGCGAGATCTTTTCCTCGGCCGCCTCGGAGGGGTTGATCGCCGACGAGCGTTCGTTCTCGATCATGTCGCGCGGCATCAGGTGACGCCGGTTCGAGGTGGCGTAGAACACCACATTGTCGGGCCGGCCTTCGATGCCGCCATCCAGAACCGCCTTGAGCGATTTGTAATGCTGGTCGTCATGGCTGAACGAGAGGTCATCGCAAAACAGGATGAAGCGCGCGCGGCTCGAGCGCAGGTGGTTGAGCAGGCGGCTGACCGTGGGCAGGTCTTCGCGCTGCAATTCGACGATTTTCAGAGGATGGCCTTCGGCCCGCACGGCGGCATGCACGGCCTTGACGAGGCTCGATTTGCCCATGCCGCGCGCGCCCCACAAAAGCGCATTATTGGCCGGCAGGCCGCGCGCGAAATGACGGGTATTGGCCAGCAGCGTGTCCCGAGACCGGTCGATGCCCACCAGCAGGTCCATCTCGACGCGGGCGACATGCGGCACCGGTTCGAGCCGGTCCGGCTCCACATGCCACACGAAGGCGTCGGCGGCATCGAAATCGGGGGCGCTCAGCGGCGCGGGCGCCATACGCTCCAGCGCCGCCGCAATACGGTCCAGCGGATCGCTCACTTGGGTTTGTCCTCGTCTTTTCCGTCGGTGTCCTTGGCGTCCGTGTCCTTGGCGTCCGTGTCCTTGGCGTCCGTGTCCTTGCCGTCCGCGTCGCGGTCGAAGGCCTCGAGCAGCGGATCGTCGTCGAACGCCTCTTCGCCGTAAGGATCGCGGGCGGCATCGGGGCGGTCGCTGCGCGTCTCGTCCGAGGCATCCTCTTCGTCCTCGTCCTCGTCGAACCACAGCCCTTCGGCGCGCAGCCGTGCTTCGCGCTTGGCCTCGACCCGGCGCACGAGGAAGATCGAGATCTCGTAAAGCCCGTAGACCACCACGAAGAGGATGATCTGGGTGATCACGTCAGGCGGTGTCACCAGCGCGGCCAGCAGCAGGATGCCCACCACCGCGTATTTGCGCACATTGCCCAAGCCTTCGGCGCTGACCAGCCCGGCCTTGCCCATCAGCGTCAAGAGCACCGGCAGCTGGAAGCACAGCCCGAAGGCCACGATGAACTTGATCGTGAGGTTGAGATATTCCTGAGCCGAGCCCTGGAACACCACGCTGAGCGGCGCGGCGGTCTGCGGATCGCCCGGCAACGCCTCGCCGCTTGCGCCGAATTGCTGGAAGCCCAGGAAGAATTCATACGCCAGCGGCGTCACGACATAGAAGGCAAAGGCCGCGCCCAGAAAGAACATGAAGGGCGAGGCGATCAGGAAAGGCAGAAACGCACCTTTTTCGGATTTGTAGAGCCCCGGTGCCACGAAACGCCACATCTGGTTGGCGATGAACGGAAAGGCCAGGATGAAGCCGCCCAGAAGCGACACCTTGATCGCGACGAAGAAGCCTTCCTGCGGGCTTATGAAGATCAGGTCGCAATCCTGACCGCGGCTGGCCAGAACCGAGCAAAGCGGATCGGTCAGGAAGTTGAAGATCGGCGTGGCCACCGTGAAGCAGATGATCATGCCTATCAGGAAGGCCACCACCGATTTGATCAGGCGGTTGCGCAACTCGGCCAGGTGTTCGATCAGCGGGGCGGAGCTGTCTTCGATGTCGTCGCTGGGGCTCATGCCTTGTCCTCGGAGGATGAGCCGGCGGGCTGATCCTTGGCGGCCTTGGTGCTCTTGGTGGTCTTTGCAGTCTTTGCGGCCTTGGCAGGCGCGGCGTCACGGGCGGCAGCGGCCTCGGCATCGGCCCGGGCCTGCGCTTCCTTGGCGAGACGCGCCTCGGCGGCCTCGGCGGATTTCTGGCGGATCTTGTCGGCCTGGGCCTGACGCTCTTCGCTCAGGCGGCTTTTCTTGGGACCGGCCATCGTGTCCTGCGTGAAGCTGTCGGTCGCTTCCTTGGCCGTTCTCTTGACCTCGTCCATCGCGCTGCCAATGGGGTTGGACGCTTTCTTGAAGGTGTTCGACACATCCCGCACCCCGGCCTCATCGGCGGCGTCGTTCATGGCCTTGCTGAAATCGCGGGCCATCCCCTTGGCCTTGCCCACGAAATTTCCCACCGTCCGGAACATGCCCGGAAGGTCCTTGGGGCCGACGACGATCAGCGCGACAATGCCGATCACCAGCAGCTCGGTCCAGCCCAGGTCGAACATCTAAGGATCAGACCTTGTCTTTTTCGTCTTTGGGCGTGACGTCCTTGGCGGTTTCCGAGGCGTCGTCCTTGCCATCCTCGAGCTCCTTGGTGCCCTCAGCCACGCCCTTCTTGAACGAGGTGATGCCCTTGCCCACTTCGCCCATCAGCGACGAGATCTTGCCGCGCCCGAAAAGCACCAGCACGACGACGGCGATCAGAAGAAGGCCCGGAAGGCCGATATTGTTCAGCATGTCTCAATCTCCCAATGTCGGGGTTCGTTTCTGCGCGTCCCCGGGAATTTCGTCAACCGTATCTAAGCCTTCACGGCGGCACTTGGAAGGACGAAAAAAGCCCGGCGGCCAACAAATCGGCAAAAAACCACTCTGGCGGCGCGATCAGGGGCGCTTGCCCACCGGAAACACAAAGCAGCGGTCGCGCCGGATCATCAGCCACAGGGGCTTGCCGGGACCGGGCAGAAACACGTTCGGCACCGTGGCGCGCAGGATCGAGCCGTCGTGATCCATGCGGAATTCCACAAGGCTTTCGCTGCCCATGAAGCGGGCGCGCTGCACGATGCCGCGCGCCGCGGTTCCCATTTCGATCGTGGGATCGGGGCCGCGCCCGGCGCGGTCGAAGTCGATCTTGATGTGCTGGGGGCGGATCACGATCTCGACCTCGTTGCCCTCATGCACCCCCGGCGCAAGGAACTGGCCAAAGGCGGTCTGCACCAGAGATCCCTGAACCCGGCCGCGTATGATATTGATATCGCTGAAGAATGCCACCGCGTCGCGATCCACCGGCGCGTTGTAGATATTATAGGGCGCGCCTTGCTGCACGATCCGGCCATTGCGCATCAGCGCGATCTCGTCGGCCATGCGCATCGCCTCTTCGGGCTCGTGGGTGACCAGCAGCACGGCGGTTTCCTGTTCGCGCAGGATATCCAGCGTCTCGTCGCGGATGCCGTCGCGCAGCCGGTTGTCCAGCCCCGAAAACGGCTCGTCCATCAGCATGATCGACGGGCGCGGCGCAAGCGCACGGGCCAGCGCCACGCGCTGCTGTTCACCGCCCGACAGCTCGTGGGGGTATTTGTCGCCATAGCTCCCAAGCCCCACCCGGGTCAGAAGCTGATCGACGCGGGCGCCCATCTCGGCCTTGTCGCCCGACAGGCCGAACGCCACATTGGCCCCCACCGTCAGATGCGGAAACAGCGCGAAATCCTGAAACATCAGCCCGATATGGCGCCGTTCGGGCGGCACGCGGAACTTGCGGTCGCAGACCAGCGCGCCATCCACCCAGATCTCGCCCTCGTCCTGCATCTCGACCCCGGCGATCATCCGCAAGGTGGTGGACTTGCCGCAGCCCGACGGCCCCAAGAGGCACGTCACCTGCCCCGGCAACACCTTGAGCGACACGTCATCGACCACCCGCCGCCCATCGTAAAGCCGCACGAGATTCTTGATTTCCAGACGCGGAGTTGCTGACTGCACCTTGGCCTCATGTCTTCCCGATCAATTTGATCGGATTTATCCATTCGGCAGATAGCAACCCTTGCGCGGGGGCGCAAGACGGCACGCGCCCACAAAGGCACCTCCGGAGCAGGTCTCAGCCCGCCAGCGCCCGGTCCAGATCGGCGATCAGATCGCCCGCATCCTCGATGCCGATGGACAGCCTGAGCAGGTTTTCGGGAATGCCGGTATGCGGCTCGATGGTGGCGCGATGCTCGACAAGGCTTTCGACCCCGCCAAGCGATGTGGCGCGATGGAAAAGCTCAAGCCGCCCGTTGACAGCCAGCGCGGCGTCGCGCCCGCCCCTGACCAGCACCGACATGAGATACCCTGACCCGCCGCACATCTGGCGCGCTGCGATCTCATGGCCGGGATGGGCGGGGAGGCCCGGATACAGCACCGCCTCGATCCTGTCATGCGCGTCCAGATGCCGGGCGATGGCAAGCGCGTTGGCGCACATCCGCTCCATCCGCAAAGGCAGCGTGCGCATCCCCCGCATCAGAAGCCACGCCTCGAACGGGCCGAGAATCGCCCCCGCATCATGGCGGTCGGCCTCGATCATCGCCCAGACAGGCAGACCCGAATCGCGGCACGACAGCACCCCCGCCACCACATCGGTATGCCCGTTGATCGCCTTGGTGCCCGAATGCATCGAGATATCGGCCCCCAGTTCCAGCGCCCGGGTCAGAACCGGTGTCGCCGCCGTGCCATCCACCGCCAAAAGCGCGCCCGCGCCATGCGCCAGATCGGCGGCCCTCGCGATATCCACCACCTTCAACCACGGATTCGACGGCACCTCGATCCAGACCAGATCGGCGCGCGTGGCACAGGCCGCTTCCAGCGCCGCGCCATCCGCCGCGTCCACCTCGTCCAGCGTGATGCCGCGCCGCGCGCAGAACGCCCTGACCCAGACCGTTGCCCCCCAATAGATGCCCGACTGCACCACGACGCGCCCGCCGCCCGGCACCGTGCGAAAGAGCGCCGCAATCGCCGCCATGCCCGACGGAAAGAGAAGGCTCGCCGCCGCCCCTTCCAATTGACGCAGAACTTCTTCGGCCTGCCGGATCGTGGCGCTGTGATCGCGCGCATAGACATTGCCGGGCACCAGAAGCGCATTGTCCGGCCCGCGCCCATAGGTGGTGGCCATGCTGATGCCGGGCACGACACCGCCATCGGCGGCATTCATGGCGCCCGCCGCCTGTGCTGCGATGGTGGCGGGCTTCAGATCGTCGTCTCGCATAGTGCCTCTCTTTGGTCAAAAAGCCGCCCCGGTCCCCAGCCCCGCGCCTCGACACCCGCGCAGCGCAGCATGTGCCACAAGAGCGCCTGGTTCGAGCTGATGACCGGAACGCCCAGTTCGGCCTCGACCTCGTCGATCACCCCGAAAGTGCGCAGGTTGGTGCAACTGGCGAACACCGCCTCCACCCCCGGTGCGCGCCCCGCCTCGAGCATGGCGGCGCGGGTGCTGGCCTCGGATATCCGCGCCACGGTCCAGTCGTCTTTCTGGCCAAAGCTGACCTCGCTCAGCACCTCGATGCCCTGACGGCCCAGATAGGCGCGCATTTCGGCGGTCACACTCTGGACATAGGGCGTGACCAGCGCGATCCGCCGCGCGCCCACAGCCTCCAGCGCCGCCAGCACCGCGCTGATCGGGTTGCTGACCGCAACGCCCGGATGCACCCCTCGGATGGCCGCCTCGACCGCCTGCGGCCCGATCACCGTCGACGCCGAGGTGCAGCCATAGCCCACCGCCTGCAAGCCCTGCGGCAGCAGCCCCGCCGCCGCAGGCAAGGCCACCTCCATCCTGCGCAACTGTTCGGGCGTCACATCGGGCTGTGCCGGGATGCGCGTGTGCAGCAGGTTCGCCGCTCGGCCCGCCAGAAGCGCGCGCGCCTCGTATTCCAGCGTCTCATCGGTGCTCAGCACGATCAGCCCAAGCCGAAGCCCCGCGCCCGCGCCCGCATCCAGCGCATAATCCATCATCCCGTCTCCTGCCGTTGGGGTCGGCTCAACGTGCCGCCTGCCACACTCGCCCTGACCCCGGTCGTGCCGGGGCACGAGGTGGGCAGCCCGCGGGCCACCCGTACCGCCAGATGCGCAAAAGCCTGCGCTTCCAGCATGTCACCGTCAAGCCCCGCCGCCTCGACCGGCTCCACCGGGCAATCGAGCGCCGCACGCAGCATCTCCATCATCACCGGATTATGCCGCCCGCCCCCCGTCACCAGCAACCGCTCGGGCGGCTCGGGGCAATGCTCCATCCCGCGCAGCACCGCCGTGGCGCTCATCGCCGTGAGCGTCGCCACCGCATCGGCATCGTCCAATTCCGTCACCAGCCCGATCATGTCGGCAAATGCATCCCGGTCCAACGACTTGGGCGGCATCCTGAGGAAAAAACCGTCCTCCAGAAACACTTCCAGCGCCCCCTGCGCCACCCGCCCCTGTCGCGCCAGCGCCCCATCGCGATCGAAGGCCTCACCGCGCCGCGCCTGCATCACATCGTTGATCGGCGCATTGGCCGGCCCGGTGTCGAACGCCAGCAGCGCGCCCTCTTCGTCGGGCCGCCCCTTGCGCGGATCGACCCAGGTGAGGTTCCCCACCCCGCCGAGATTCAGGAACGCCAGCGGCGCCTCCGCCCCCATCCATTGCGCACAGGCGAAATGATAGAACGGCGCCAGCGGCGCCCCCTCGCCCCCCAGCCGGATATCGGCGCTTCGGAAATCCCACACCACCGGCAGGCCCAAGCCCTGCGCCAGCGCATCGCCATCGCCCAGCTGATGCGTCCCGCGCCCCTGCGGCTCATGCGCCAGCGTCTGGCCGTGAAACCCCACCAGATCGATATCCTCGAACCCGCTCAGCGCCTCCAGATGGGCTGTCTGCACCACCTCCAGCGCCTCGCCCAGATCCTCACCCGGCCACCGCCCGAGCGCGCGCGCAAGCACCGCCCGCTCGGCTTGCGTATAGGGCCTGTAGCGGCTTGGCCCGAAGCCGAAGATGCGTGTGCCATCGGTCTCGACCACGGCGGCATCCACCCCATCCAGCGACGTGCCCGACATGGCCCCCAACGCCCGGATGCGCCCGGCTGGCAATTTGGCCTGCAACATGGCCTTTCCCTTCGCGTTCTGCGTGCCTATACATGCCGCGCAATCAAGACCGGGACAAGCGATATGACCTACCACCCCAAGTCCGATTTCCTGCGCGTGATGATCGAGCGCGGCTTTCTCGCGGACTGCACCGATCTGCAGGCGCTGGATGACAGCCTGACATCGGGCACGGTGACGGCCTATATCGGCTATGACGCCACGGCCAAATCGCTGCATGTCGGCCATTTGCTGAACATCATGATGCTGCGCTGGCTGCAGAAAACCGGCCATCGCCCGATCACCCTGATGGGCGGCGGCACCACCAAGGTGGGCGACCCCTCGTTCCGCTCGGATGAACGCCCGCTTCTGGACGAGGCGCAGATCGCCGAGAATATCGGCGGGATGCAGCAGGTCTTCGCGCGCTATCTCGACTATGGCGACACCGCCCCCGGTGCCTTGATGCTCAACAATGCCGAATGGCTGGACGGTCTGAAATATATCGAGTTCCTGCGCGATATCGGCCGGTATTTCTCGGTCAACCGGATGCTCAGCTTCGAATCGGTCAAATCCCGGCTCGACCGCGAACAATCGCTCAGCTTCCTCGAATTCAACTACATGATCCTGCAGGCCTATGACTTTCTGGAACTCAACCGCCGCTATGGCTGCACGCTGCAGATGGGCGGCTCGGACCAGTGGGGCAATATCGTCAACGGGATCGACCTCACCCGCCGCGTCGTGGCGCACGAGGTGTATGGCCTCACCTCGCCGCTTCTGACCACCGCCGACGGGCGCAAGATGGGCAAATCGGCGGGCGGCGCGGTCTGGCTCAATGCAGACATGCTCTCGCCTTACGAATTCTGGCAATTCTGGCGCAACACGCTGGATGCCGATGTGGGCCGGTTCCTCAAGCTTTACACCGAACTGCCCGTCGAGGAATGCAATCGTCTCGGCACGCTCGCGGGCTCCGAAATCAACGCCGCCAAGATCATCCTCGCCAACGAGGTGACGACCCTTCTGCACGGCGCCGACGCCGCCCGCACCGCCGAGGCGACCGCCCGCGAAGTGTTCGAAAAAGGCGGTGTCGGTGATGATCTGCCCACCCTCGAACTCAGCCTAGATGAGCTGGCCGAGGGTATGTCCATCGTGCAGCTTTTCGTGCGCACCGGGCTGGCCAAATCCGGCAAGGACGCCAAACGGCTGATCGCCGAACAGGGCGCGCGGATCGACGACGCGCCGCTCACGGATTCGGGGCTGATGATCGACGCGGCAGCACTGGCCTCCCCCATCAAACTCAGCGCCGGCAAGAAACGTCACGCGCTGGTCAAGCTGGCATAACGCCGGGGCAAGGCGTGGTCGGTCGGGGCTTGATCGGCCCCGACGGCTGCGACACTATCCCGGCAAGATCCCGCGCTTTGGGACCGGGGATGTAAATCGTATGGGCGTGTTGCTCAAAGGGTATCAGTACAGCCATGGCACGGCCCAGGAAAAAGACCAAAACCAAGGTGTCCGCCAAAGAGCTCGAGGCCAAGGGCGCCCTTTTCCTGCAACATTTTCGCGCAGGACATTTCGACAAGGCGCTGGCACTCTCCCGATCCATGATCGCGCAAGGTGTGAAGCGTCCCGTTGTCTTCGCGGATGCCGGCGTTGCCGCCATCAAACTCGAGCTTTGGCGCGACGCGATCACCTATGCGACGCGCGCTCTGTCCCTTGACCCCAACCATATTGGCAGCCTCGACACTCTGGCCCATGCCCATGGCGCCTTGCGCGAATGGCCCCAGGCGGCGCAGGCGGGCCGCCGGGCCCTGACCCTGCGCGACCAGATGATCGCCAAACAAGAGCCGCCCTCCCTGCCCCTGTCTGCCTGTCCTGCGACCGCCGACAAGGACGTGATTGCCTTCTCGCTGTTTGGCGGGTCGTCGAAATACTGCGAAACGGCGGTGCTGAACTGCATCGACCAGCCCGAAATCTATCCCGGCTGGCTGTGCCGCTTCTATGTCGATGACACGGTCCCCGATCAGATCGTCACCCGGCTGCAGGACAACGGCGCCGAGGTGATCGCGCCCCCCCCCGAGATGAAAACCTGGCCCGGCCCGATGTGGCGCTTCGCGGCCTATGACGCGCCCGATGTCCGGCGGGTGATCTTTCGCGATGCAGACAGCGTGATCTCGCAGCGCGAGGCCGGCGCCGTGCGCGACTGGATCGCAAGCGGCCACGCCTTCCACGCCATGCGCGACATCGGCAGCCACACAGAATTGCTGCTGGCCGGTCTTTGGGGCGTCGTGAAAGGCGCGCTGCCATCCATGACACAGATGGTCGAGGCATTTCTTGCCAAGCCTGTGAAAAACGCCCATTTCGCCGATCAGTTTTTCCTGCGCCAATATGTCTGGCCCTTCGCCCGGCAAGATATCCTGCAACACGACTCGATCTTCGGGTTCATGGACGGCATCGCCTTTCCCGATGGACCTCATCGCGACGATTTCCATGTCGGCTATGCCGAAGGCTCTCCGTTCCTGACCTTCACCAGCGCCCTGCCCGACGGGTCGGACGTGTTCTGGGAAATCTACGCGGCAAACGGGGATGACCCGCGCACGATCTGCCGCTATCCCGGCGTGATCAGGGACGGCAAGCTGCAGGCTCATGTGCCAGCGCGCTACGTGACCAGGTTACGCTCCAAGGAATGGGCGCTGCGACTAGACAAGGCGTGATCGGCTGATCCGGTCGCGGGCGCGAGACGTGGCGCCGTGCCGCGCCCTCCGCAGATGCGCAGCCCCGTCGCATCTGCCATGGCGCGGCTCTGAAATCGGGATTTGCGTACGGGATGGACACAAATTCGGCAGATCGGGCCGGGTTTGGTCCTGAACGGCGTTTAAATCGTACGAAACCTACACAATCGCCGCTCTGGTCAGCCCCGGTCCTGCAAGGCCTCGGTCAGCAGGTCACGCACCGCTGCCGGGTCCACATCCGAGGTGACGAAGGCCTCTCCGATACCCCGCGCAAGGATGAATGTCAGCTTGCCATCGACCACTTTCTTGTCCTGCGACATCAGCTCCAGAAGCCCATCGGCATCGGGCAATTCTCCTGCGATATCAGATAGATCAGCCTTCATACCCATGGCTTTCAGATGGGCGCGCACGCGGCTTGGGTCTTCCTGCGAACACAGTCCCATCCGCGCCGAAAGCTCGAACGCCAACCCGCAGCCGATCGCCACCCCCTCGCCATGCAGCAGCCGGTCCGAATACCCCGTCGCCGCCTCCAGCGCATGACAAAACGTATGCCCCAAGTTCAAAAGCGCCCGATCCCCCTGTTCCGTCTCGTCTCTGACGACGATCTCTGCCTTCATCTCGACCGAGCGTTTCACAAGGTGGATCCGGGCCTCCATGTCACCCTCTGCGGCACGTGAAGAATGGTCTTCAAGCCATTGGAAAAAATTGCAATCTCCCAAAAGCCCGTATTTGACGACCTCGCCGTAACCCGCCAGGTAATCGCGCTTTGTCAGGGTGGCCAGGATGCCCGTATCAGCCAGAACGAGGCTCGGTTGATGGAACGCGCCGATCAGATTCTTGCCTTGCGGCGCGTTGATCCCGGTCTTGCCGCCCACCGAACTGTCCACCTGCGCCAGAAGGCTGGTCGGCACCTGCACGAACCGCACCCCCCGCCGCAACACCGCCGCCGCGAACCCCACAAGATCGCCAACCACCCCGCCACCAAAGGCGATGACGATATCCTTCCGCTCGATCTTTTCGGCCAGAAGCCATTCCACGACCCGTTCGAAATGCGGCCAGGACTTGGTCGCCTCACCTTGTGGGAGGGTCATGCTGGAGACAGAAATACCGTTCTTTTCCAATCCCTTGCAGAGCGTTTCCAAATGCAGTTCCGCCACATGCGCATCCGCCACGATGGCCACACGCGGGCGTTTGAGCAAAGGCGCGATCAACGCCCCCGACCGCTCCAGCAGCCCGGGGCCGATATGGATGTCATAGGCCCGGTCATCCAGCGGCACGTGGACAATTTGCGTCATGTCAGACCCTCCAGCACATCCTCTCGCGTCGTCAGCGCCTCAAGCACCTTCTCCGCCATCGTGTCGATAGAATAATCCGGCTGCGCCGTCACCGTCAGATCCGCCTGCTGGTAGAAGGGCAGCCGTGTCTCATACAGGTCCCGCAGCGTCCCATAAGGATCAGCTGTGCGCAGCAAGGGTCTGGTATCCTTATGTTTTACCCGGCTCCAGAGCAGCGCCAGATCGGCCTTCAGCCACACCGAAACGCCCTTACGGGAAATCAGATTGCGGTTGCGCTCGGACAAAAACGCCCCGCCCCCCGTGGACAGGATGCCCCGTTCCCCCTCGAGCAACCGGTCGATGACCTGCGTTTCACGGTCGCGGAAAAACGCCTCGCCATCGCGCGCGAAGATTTCCGCGATGCTCATGTTGGCGGCCTGCTCGATCTCGGCATCGGAATCGAGGAACGGCACGGCAAGACGCACCGCCAAGGCCTTGCCCACAGCGGTTTTTCCGGCCCCCATCATGCCCACAAGCACGACCGTCTTCTTGAGCTTCCACCGCTCCGGCGCTGTCACGTTCGGCGCTCCCTTGGCAATATTTCGCGCTTTGCCACTGAATGACGTGATCTTGCCCAAAAGGCCAGTTATAAACATGCAAAAATACCGGCACAAACAGGCAGGCCCAACATGCTGAGATTGATCAAATGGCTGTTTTACCTCGCCATTCTGGCGTTCATCGCGCTTGTGGGCTATGCATATATCGGGCCGTTTTTCGGCGCGGATTTCTCCCCGCCGACCGAGGAAATTCGCCAGGACATCATACTTGAGACGGATTGACGCGCTGATCGCCGCTTTTCTGATCGCTCCGGCCGCCGCCGCGCAGCAACCGCTGTCGGCCATCGACTGGCTGGACGGTGCGGCATCGGTCAGCGTCGCGGGACCGCGCGTCGAACCGCTTGGACTTCCGCCACAGGCCTCAGGCGTCGACACGCCGACCGTGTCGGTCATGGCGCTTGACGCGGCCCGATCGGATTCGGTCGGGCTTTTGCCCGCAACGGTCACCGGTCTGCCGGTCACGCTGTGGCAGGCCAGCGGCGAAGCCGCGATCGTGGCCTTGCTCGAGCGTCTCTCGCCCGAACCGCTGCCCGCCATTCAGGCGCTCTATTACACGCTGCTTCTGGCTGAGGCCGAGCCGCCCGGCGATGCCGGATCGGACGGGTTGTTCCTCAAGGCCCGGGTCGCGGCACTTCAGACCTATGGCGCAACCGACCCGGCGCTTGCGCTGATCGAACGCGCCGGTCCCGCAACGCCCGCTCTGTTCGACACCTGGCTTGATCTCGCGCTTCTGGCGGGAACCGAAACCGAGGCCTGCGCGGCACTGGCCGAGCGCCCTGCGCTGACCGATGATTACGGCGCAAGGGTGTTTTGCATCGCGCAGACCGGAGACTGGCAGACCGCGGCGCTGATTTATGAAACATCAGTCGGGCTTGGCCTTCTGTCGACGACGCAAGAGGGTTTGCTGGCGCAATTCCTGGACCCCGAGATGGTCGAAGGCAGCCTTGCACTGGCCCCGACCGCGGGGATCACACCGCTGATTTTCCGGCTTTACGAGGCGGTCGGACAGCCCTTGCCGACCCAAGGCCTGCCGCGTGCCTATGCCTCGGCCGATCTGCGCGCGAGCGCGGGTCTCAAGGCCCGTCTCGAAGCGGCCGAACGTCTGGCCCATACCGGCGCCTTGCCACCCAATCGCCTGCTGGGTCTTTACACGGAACGCGCGCCCGCGGCATCGGGAGGGGTCTGGGACCGCGCCCGCATCATCCAGACCTTCGATCAGGCGATGACCCGCGAAAACCCCGGGCCGATCGCCGATATCCTGCCCGACGCCTGGCAGGCGATGCGCGATCAGGGGCTGGCCGTGGCCTTTGCCGAACTTTACGGCGCGGCTCTGGCGGGCATCGAATTGCCGCCACGTGCGCAAGCGCTGGCGTTCCGGGTCGGCCTGCTTTCGTCGAGTTATGAAAGCATCGCAAGTGCTGCCCGGCCTTTGGATGATACCGAGACCTTCCTTGCCGGCCTCGCCCGTGGCATGCCGCCCGCCGATCTGGCCGATACCGCGCTCAAGCAGGCCATCAGCCGGGCCTTCGCCGCCGGTTCGGTTTCGGCAGATCACGCAAGTTTGCTGGAGGGTGGCAAACTGGGACAGGCGATCCTGTCGGCCGGTCTTCAACTTGATCGTGCCGGGCTGCGCGGCTTTGGCGACATCACCTCGGCCTTGTCCACCTTGCGCGCCCTCGGGCTCGAGGAAACCGCCCGCCGCGCCGCGCTCGAGCTTCTGATCCTCGAAAGCGGCGCATGAGGCAGGGGCGGCATTGGATATCCGCCTTTCTCGAGGCACAGGCGGCGGAACTCGGCGCGGCACAAAACACCTTGCAGGCCTATGCCCGGGATCTGAGCGATTTCGATGCGTGGCTGGCCAGTCAAGGCGACACCATAGAACAGGCCGACCAGAGCCGCGTCGAAGCCTATCTGGTGCATTGCGACGCCCAAGGGCTCGCCCGCGCCACCCGTGCGCGCCGTTTGTCAGCCATCAAGCAGCTCTACCGCTTTGCCTTTGAAGAGCGCTTGCGCGACGAAAACCCCGCCATCACCATCAAGGGGCCGGGGCGCTCGCGAAAACTGCCCAAGACCCTCAGCGAAAAAGAGGTCGATCTTTTGCTGGGTGCGGCGCGCACGCATGGCCGCAGCGCCACGGACCGGGTGCGCAATACCTGCCTGATGGAGCTTCTATACGCCACCGGCATGCGTGTCAGTGAACTGGTCGCCCTGCCCGTGGCGGCCGCGCGCGGCAATCCGCAGATGCTGCTGATCCGTGGAAAGGGCGGCAAGGAACGCATGGTGCCGCTGTCCCCCGATGCGCGCGATGCCCTGATCGCATGGCTGAAGCTGCGCGATGCCGCGGACGCGGCGGCACGCAAGGCAGGCAAACCCGGCTCGCCGTTCCTGTTCCCGTCCTCGGGCAAGATCGGCCATCTGACGCGGCACCGCTTCTACATGCTGATCAAGGAGCTGGCAGTGGCCGGGGGTGTCTCACCGGACAAGGTCACACCGCATACGCTGCGCCATGCCTTTGCCACGCATCTTCTGGCCAATGGGGCCGATCTGCGGGCGATCCAGACGCTTTTGGGCCATGCCGATGTCGCCACCACCGAGATCTATACCCATGTTCTCGAAGAGCGGTTGAGCGAGCTTGTTCAGGAGCATCACCCGCTGGCCGTGGCCTCGCGGCGCAAGTCGGGCGGCAGCACATCTTCAGACGGCCAATAACCGCTGCCAAGCGCCAGATGATAGCCTTGGGTCAGACCCGCGCGCCGCATCGCCTCCTGAGCCGCTTGGTGATCGTAGCTCAGCCGCTCGATCCGCGGCACGCCCGTCTCCAGCACGGCAAAGCGCGTCTCGGGGCTGCCATCATTGGCGGGCATCCCGATCACCCCGGCATTGACCCAGTCGACATGTCCGATGCGGCGCATGAACGGCACGCCGCAATGCCCGGCCAACACCATGTCAACCGGTCCATGCACCGCTTCGATCCGGGCGATTTCCTCCGCGAAATCGGCCTCGGGCGAGGTCGGCCACAAAAACCGCGCCACATCCGCGACCCCGCCATGGATCACCGCGCAGCGCCGCCCGTGATGCGTAAAGATCACCAGATCCGGCAGGCCCGCCATCCAGTCGCGCGCGTCAGCGTCAAGGCTGGCACTTGCATGGGCAAACCAGCCCGCCGACAAAAGGTCACAGGTGCTGCCCGGCGCAAAGCCGCAACCGCAATTCATCTCGCCCGCCGCCAACTGGATTTCGCAATTCCCCGCCACCACCGTGCAGCCCGCCTCGCGGATCGCCGCGACCGTGCCCGCGGCATCGGCGCAATAGGCCACGACATCGCCCGTGCAGATCATCCGCTCAGCCGCGAGTCCTTGGGAGACGGCCCTCCCGAGAAGCGCCCGGGTGGCCTGCAGGTTCGAATAGGGACCGCCAAAGATCAGCACCGGCCCGTCCAACTGCCCCAGATCGCATCCATTCATCGCCATTCATCCCTTGATTGCCGCGCAACCCGGCCCCATAACCCTACTGAATAAAGGGACCCCGTACCGTATGGAACCAACTTCACCAACACTTGATGCCGCGTTCTGGATCACCTCGGCCTCCATCCTGCTGCTTCTGGTCATGTCGGGCTTCTTCTCGGGCAGCGAGACCGCGCTCACCGCCGCCTCGCGCGGCAAACTGCGCGCCCGCGCCGACAAGGGCGAAAAGGGCGCCGCCCGCGCGCTCAGCATCACCGAAGACAACGAGCGGCTGATCGGCTCGGTCCTCTTGGGCAACAATCTCGTCAACATCCTCGCCACCTCGCTGGCCACGGCCATGTTCACGCGGCTCTTGGGCGAATCCGGCGTGGCCCTCGCCACGCTGGTGATGACCCTGCTGGTGCTGATCTTCGCCGAAGTGCTGCCCAAGACCTATGCCATCACCAATGCCGAAGCGGCGGCCTCGAAGGTGGCGCCGGTCATTCAGGTGGTGGTCAAGGTCTTCTCGCCCGTGGTGGGCGCCGTGCGCTGGCTGGTGCGCGGGGTGCTGCGGATCTTCGGTGTCAACGCCGATCCCGACAGCCATATCCTCGCCGTGCGCGAGGAAATCGCCGGCGCGCTCTATCTCGGCCATTCCGAAGGCATCGTCGAGAAAGAGGACCGCGACCGGATCCTCGGCGCGCTCGATCTCGGCGAACGGGCCGTCGAAGAGATCATGCGCCACCGCAGCCAGATCGAGATGATCAATGCCGAGGACGATCCCGAAGCGATCCTCGAACAATGCCTGCAATCCAACCATACGCGCCTGCCGGTATACCGCGATGATCCCGACAACATCATCGGCGTGGTCCATGCCAAGGATTTGTTGCGCGCCATGCACAAGCTTGTCATGGGAGGCGACGGGTCTCGCAACACGTTGAAGTCCTTCAACATATGCGATGTGGCGATGAAGCCCTATTTCGTGCCCGAAACCACGACCCTGGACGACCAGATGCGCCAGTTCCTGCGGATGCGCAGCCATTTCGCGCTGGTGGTGGACGAATACGGCACGCTCGAAGGGCTCATCACCCTCGAGGACATCCTCGAGGAAATCGTCGGCGAGATCACCGATGAATTCGACCCTGACGCCGAACACCCGATCCGCAAAAGCGAGGACAACCAGTTCCTTGTGGACGGCGCCATGACGATCCGCGATCTCAACCGCGCCACCGACTGGAACCTGCCCGACGACGAGGCCAACACCATCGCCGGTCTGGTCATCCACGAAGCCCAGATGATCCCCGAGGTGAACCAGGTGTTCAACTTCCACGGCTTCCGCTTCGAGGTGGTGGCCAAGGCCGACAACCGGATCACCCGGCTGAAGATCCGCAAGATCTGACGCGGCACCGGAGCGAAACGCGCCGCACCGGGCCTCGTTTCTTCTGGCCCCAAATATCCCGGGGGGTCCGGGGGGCTGGTCCCCCGGCGCCCGCCACGGGGTGGCTTACGCCCGCAAGACCTCGCCCTTGGGATCGAAGGGCGGCTCATGCAGGATCCGGCCCTTGTGCGGACGACCCAGCACCATGACCTCGACCTCATCGCCGGGGGCGGCCTGACCGTGGCGGACATAGCCAAGCGCAAGGCTCATGCCGACGGTATAGCCATAGGTCCCCGAGGTGACGCGCCCCACCGGTTTGCCCCGACAGAAGATCGGCTCGCCGCCCGTGGCATCGGCATTCGACGCGGTCACATCCGCCTCGTCGATATGGATCAGAACGAGCTCCTCGCGCGGGGTCTTGGCCAGCACCGTCTCGAGCGCGGATTTGTGCAGGAAGTCCTTGTCCATCTTGCACAGCGCCGCCAGCCCCACCTCTTGCGGCCAGTATTCGGGACTGTATTCGCGCGACCACGAGCCATAGCCCTTTTCGACGCGCATCGACATCAGCGCGCGGGCGCCCACCGGCCCTGCACCGAAGGCCTTGCCCGCCTCGAGAAGTGCGGCGTAAAGCTGCGCCTGATCCTGCGCGGCGCAATGCAGCTCCCAGCCCAGATCACCGGTGAAGCTGACGCGCAAGGCCAGGCAATCGACCCCGCCCAACTCGATGCGCTGCGAGCGCATGAACGGGAAATCCTCGGTGGCGAGCGACGCGTTCGTCAGGCGCTGCAAAAGTTCGCGCGATTTCGGCCCGGCCACGTTGAAGCCGCACATGGCCTCGGTCATGCTTTCGAACGTGGTTGCTTCGGGCAGCGGCACCATGTCGAAGAAGCGCTTGTGGTAGCGCTCGGCCATGCCCGAGGACACGACCCAGAACTCGTCCTCCGCGGTGCGCGTCACGGTGGCGTCACCCGCGATCCCGCCGCGCACCGAGATCAGCGGGGTGAGGCATGACCGGCCCACGGATTTCGGCATCCGGTTGGCGAAAACGGCGTTCAGCCAGTCTTCGGCCCCCGGTCCCTTGACCCGGTATTTGGCGAAGTTCGAGATATCGATGATACCCGCACGGTCGCGCAGCATCCGGCATTCCGCGCCCACCGGTTCCCACCAGTTCTGCCGGGTGAAGCCGTTGGTGTCACTTGTTCCCGGCGCATCGGCGAACCACTGGGGATGTTCCCAGCCATAATTGAGGCCGAACACCGCGCCCATGTCCTTTTGCATCTGATAGACGGGGCGCGTGCGCAGCGGGCGGCCCGCGGCGCGTTCCTCGTTGGGGTAATGGATGGCGAAGCGGTGGGCATAGACATCCTCGACCTTGGCCATGACGAACTTGCGGTCATTGGCCCACAGGCCAAAGCGTGCGACGTCCCATGGGAACATGTCGTATTGCATCTCGCCTTCGATGATCCACTGGGCCACCATCAGCCCCATCCCGGCCGACTGGCTGAAGCCGGGGATGATGCCGCCGCACATGAAATAATTCTTCAATTCCGGCACCGGGCCAAGGATCACGTTGCTGTCGGGCGACCAGATCATCGGGCCATTGATGACCCGCTTGACCCCGGCCTCTGCGGCGACTGGCACCCGGTCCATGGCACGCATCACGTTTTCCATGATCCGTTCCAGATCGTCGGGGAAAAGATCATGCGCGAAATCCAGCGGCGTGCCATCCTCGGCCCAGAATTTCATGTCGCGTTCATAGGCCCCGATCAGCAGGCCCTTGCCTTCCTGGCGCAGGTAATATTCGCCGTCACGATCCGCGACCGATGGCAGGCGGCGGCCAATCGCCTCGATCTCGGGGATGGTTTCGGTCACGAAATACTGGTGTTCGGTGGGTTGCAGCGGCACTTCGATGCCCGCAAGCTTGGCCACTTCGCGCCCCCACAGACCGGCGGCGTTGATCACCCATTGGGTTTCGATATTGCCCTTCGGCGTCTCGACGATCCAGGTGCCGTCGGGCTTTTGCCGGGTGGCTGTCACGGGCGTGAAGCGGTTGATCTCCGCGCCGCGCTGGCGCGCGCCCATGGCATAGGCGTTGGTCACGCCCGAAGGGTCCACATTGCCGCCATCGGGTTCCCACATGATGCAGCGGATCCCGTCGAAATTGACCAGGGGATGCTTTTCCTCGGCCTCCTCGCGGGTGATCTCGGAGAAGTTCATCCCGTAAAGCTGCGCCTTGGCGGCCTGCAGGCGCAGCTGATGCTCGCGCGCTTCGGTCTGCGCCAGATACAGGCTGCCGGGCTGGAACACGCCGCAGGACTGGCCGGTTTCGGTCTCAAGCTCCTTGTAGAGGTTCATCGTGTAATGCTGCAGCCGAGAGATATTCGCGCTGTCATGCAGGCCGTGGATATTGGCGGCGGCGTGCCAGGTCGAGCCACTGGTCAGCTCGTCGCGCTCCAGAAGGACGACATCGCTCCAGCCCAGCTTGGTCAGATGGTAGAGAATCGAGCATCCGATGACGCCCCCGCCGATCACGACGGCCTGTGCATGGGTTTTCATTTTCGGTCCCTTGACTGTTCTGGCCTGACCCTGACGTGGCGCAGGGCTTTTGTGCCGCCGGTTCACGACATCATTGGTCGCGGCGATGCAAAAGTCCTTTTGGTTTGCGACAGGATTTTTCGCTTTCCGGCAGGCGGATGTCAAAGCCGCTCAAGGATCAGGCAGGTGTTGGTCGGCTGGATTGCCCTCGGGGGCGGGACGCGCCGGATGCGCGGTGGATCCGGTGGGGCGCGGATCTGCGCGGGCGGGATGCCTCCGGCGGGGATATTTGAGGCCAGAAGAAACCGGCGGGGGCGAGTTGTTCAGCAGGTCAGACCGCCGAGGCGGGACAGGATCGCCGTCTCGTCGACCGCACCGATGGTGCCCGCCGTGCGACCGCGCGCGCCTGAAAGGCGCGTGGCGATATAGGCTTCGGCGATGGCGGGCGGGGCGTTCTGCATCAGCACCGAGGCGGTGAGCAGGGTGCCGAGGCTTTCGGCATACCAACGCGCCTCGCGCGGGTCGGGCAATTTGGGAAAACGGTCCATATGCGCGCGCAGGGCCGCATCGTAGCGACGATATTGCCCGCTGACTGCGCCAAGCTCGGCGCTCAGAACCTCACCGGCCAGCGGCGCGCGACGCAGGGTGCGCAGGATATCGAGGCAGATGACATTGCCCGATCCTTCCCAGATTCCGTTGAGCGGGGCTTCACGATAGAAAAGCGGCAGGCCGCTGTCTTCGACATAGCCCGCGCCGCCGATCGCCTCCATCGCCTCGTAGACAAGGCCGGGGCAGAGCTTGTTGCCGAGATATTTTGCCAGCGCCACGGCAAGCCGGGCGAAGGCGCGCTCGGGCTCGGACGGGCTGTCGAAGGCGCGGGCGACGCGCAGGCTAAGGGCCAGTGTTCCCTCCCAATCGAGCGCCAGATCGGCAAGGACCGTGCGCATCAGCGGCTGGTCGATCAGGCGCGCCTCGAAGGCGCTGCGATGGCGCGCCCAATGGGCCGCGCGATCGAGCGCCGCGCGCATCAGACCGGCGGGCGCCATGGCTGTATCGAGCCTTGTGTGATGGACCATTTCGATGATGGTGCGGATGCCCTCGCCCTCGGGACCAAGGCGATAGGCCAGCGCGCCGTCATACTCGATCTCGGCCGAGGCATTGGCCCGGTTGCCCAGCTTGTCCTTGAGCCGCTGCAGACGGATCACGTTGCGCCCATGGTCGAGCCAGCGCGGAACAACGAAACAGGTCAGCCCGCCCGGCGCCTGCGCCAGCGTCAGAAACCCGTCCGACATCGGCGCCGAGCAGAACCATTTATGCCCTGTCAGCCTGTAGGCATCGCCATCGGGCACGGCCCGGGTGACCGTGGCGCGCAGATCCGACCCGCCCTGTTTCTCGGTCATTGCCATCCCCATGGTCAGGCCCGGTTTGCGCGTCATCGGCCGCACCGCACCGTCATAGGCCCGCGCGATCAGCTTGGGCACCCAGGCCGCGAAGAGATCGGCATCGGCCTTCAGCGCGGGCACCGCGGCATAGGTCATGGTCATCGGGCAGCATACACCCGGTTCGATCTGCGTGGTGAGATAGACCATCGCGGCATGGGTGGCATGACCGCCCGCCCCTCCTTCCCAGGGGATGGCCGCATAGCCCGCGCTCAGCCCGGTCTCGAGCAACCGGTGGTAATCGGGGTGATAGCGCACCTCATCCAGACGCCGCCCACCGGCATCGAAGGCCAGAAGTTCGGGCGGATGCCGGTTGGCCAGACGTCCAGCCTCCTGCATCTCGGCGGTGCCGATGGTGGCGGCATAGCTTTCGAGCGCGCCAAGCTGCGCGCCTGCGGCAGCGGCATGGCCCTGCAGCGCCGGGTCATCGCCCCAGAGCGCCAGATCGCCCCGCGGTTCGGGCTGGTTGGTGACCTCATGGCCGGGCAGATGAGCGTTTGGCGGCAGGTTGGGCATGGCGGTTCTCCTTAAAGGTGAGTTTATGACGCAGCAGGCACAACGTGGAAAGGGGATTCACAAAGCGAATCACTTGTGGCATGGTAGTTGCAGACCGCCCGTCAGAGGCGGCACAAAAGGCAGAGCAACGGCATCCATGTCACAGCGCATACGACCCCAGATGGGGCTTTTCATTTATTCATTGATCGCCTTCGGCTTGGGCGCCTATTTCACTTTTGCCGCGGTGCAGGGGGATTATGGCCTCTTCCGCCGCGCCGAGATCGATGCCGAATCCGACGCGCTGCGCGCACAGCTGAAGGATCTGTCGGTGCAGGTGGCACGGATGGAAAACCTGACCCGGCGGCTGTCGGACGATTTCCTGGATACCGACCTGCTGGATCAACAGGCCCGCGATGTGCTGGGCCTGCTGCGCCCCGACGAGATCGTCATTCGCTGAAGGGCGGGGACCGCACATCGCCGCCCAACCACCCTGCAAAATTTGCCCTATCACTGCGGCCCCGCTTGGGATATAAATAGTTTAACGCTAAACTATTATCATCCGCAAAGGGGAGATGCGGCATGTCTGCCAGAAAAACCCAAGCAAAACCAAATGTTTCCGCCGATGAGCTGAAACAGTATTACCGCGACATGCTTCTGATCCGGCGATTCGAAGAAAAGGCGGGCCAGCTTTATGGCATGGGCCTGATCGGTGGGTTCTGCCATCTCTATATCGGTCAGGAAGCCGTTGTCGTCGGGCTCGAGGCCACCGCCGAAGAGGGCGACAAGCGCATCACCACCTATCGCGACCACGGCCACATGCTCGCCTGCGGAATGGATCCCAAGGGCGTCATGGCCGAACTCACCGGTCGCGAGGGCGGATATTCGCGCGGCAAGGGCGGATCGATGCACATGTTCTCGAAGGAAAAGCACTTCTATGGCGGGCATGGCATCGTCGGGGCCAACGTGCCGCTTGGGGCGGGGCTGGCCTTTGCCGACAAATATCTCGGCAATGATCGGGTGACCTATACCTATTTCGGCGACGGTGCGGCCAACCAGGGCCAGGTCTATGAGACCTTCAACATGGCGGCCTTGTGGCAATTGCCGGTGATCTTCGTGATCGAGAACAACCAATACGCCATGGGCACGTCGCAGAAACGCTCGACCTCGACGCCGGATATCTACACCCGCGGCGCCGCATTCGGCATTCCCGGCGAGGCGGTGGACGGAATGGATGTTCTGGCCGTGCGCGACGCGGGGCAGAAGGCGGTGGCGCACTGCCGCTCCGGCAAGGGGCCTTATATCCTCGAAATCAAGACATACCGCTATCGCGGCCATTCGATGTCGGACCCGGCCAAGTACCGCACCCGCGAGGAAGTCCAGAAAATGCGCGAGGAAAAGGACGCCATCGAACATGTGCGCGACCTGCTTCTGTCGGGCAAGCACGCGACCGAAGACGATCTCAAGGCGATCGACAAGGAGATCAAGGCCATCGTGAACGAGGCGGCCGAATTCTCGAAGGACAGCCCCGAACCCGATCCCGCAGAACTCTGGACCGACATCTATGCCGATGTCGCCCCGCAGAACGCCTGAGGAGGAGTGACGACCATGGCGACAGAAATTCTCATGCCCGCCCTCTCCCCCACGATGGAAGAAGGCACGCTGGCCAAATGGCTGGTCAAGGAAGGCGACGAGGTGTCCAGCGGCGACATCATCGCAGAGATCGAGACCGACAAGGCCACGATGGAATTCGAAGCGGTCGACGAAGGCACCATCGGCAAGATCCTGATCGCCGAAGGCACCGAGGGCGTGAAGGTCAATACCCCGATCGCCGTGCTTCTGGAAGACGGTGAAAGTGCCGATGACATCGAGAGTGCCGCAGCCTCCCCTGCCCCGCAGGCCACCAGCGACACCGACGCCGACGCCCCCAGCCAGGCCGCGCCGGCCAAGGCCAAGGCCCCCGACGCCCCGCAGCCGGATCGCTCGCCCGATTGGCCCGAAGGCACCGAGACCCGCAAGCAGACCGTGCGCGAGGCGATCAACGCCGCGCTGGCCGAAGAGATGCGCGCCGATCCCACCGTGTTCATCATGGGCGAGGAAGTCGCGGAATACGAAGGCGCCTACAAGATCACCCAAGGGCTGCTGGATGAATTCGGCTCCAAACGCGTGATCGACACGCCGATCACCGAACATGGCTTTGCCGGGATCGGGGTCGGCGCGGCCTTTGGCGGCCTGCGCCCGGTCGTGGAGTTCATGACCTGGAATTTCGGCATGCAGGCCATCGACCAGATCATCAACTCCGCCGCCAAGACGCTCTATATGTCCGGCGGTCAGATGGGGTGCCCGATGGTGTTCCGCGGCCCCAACGGGGCGGCGGCGCGCGTGGGCGCACAGCACAGTCAGGATTACGCGGCATGGTATGCCCATATTCCGGGCCTAAAGGTGGTGCAGCCCTATTCGGCCTCCGACGCCAAGGGCCTGCTGAAATCCGCGATCCGCGATCCCAACCCGGTCGTGTTCCTTGAAAACGAGATCCTCTACGGCAAGAGCTTCGAGGTTCCGGTGATGGACGATTTCACGATCCCCTTCGGCAAGGCGCGCATCTGGCGCGAAGGCACGGATGTCACCATCGTCAGCTTCGGGATCGGCATGACCTATGCCATCGAAGCCGCCGAGAAACTGGCCGAGGATGGCATCAGCGCCGAGGTGATCGATCTGCGCACGCTGCGCCCGCTGGATTACGACACCGTCATCGCCTCGGTCATGAAAACCAACCGCTGCGTGACCGTCGAAGAAGGCTGGCCCGTGGCATCGATCGGAAACCACATCTCTGCCACGCTGATGGAACGCGCGTTCGACTATCTGGATGCGCCGGTCATCAATTGCACCGGCAAGGACGTGCCGATGCCCTATGCCGCCAATCTCGAAAAACTGGCGCTGACCTCCACCGCCGAGGTGATCGAGGCCGTGCGCACGGTCACCTACCGTTAAGGAGACAAGAGCGATGCCAACCGAAATACTCATGCCCGCCCTGTCGCCCACGATGGAAGAGGGCACGCTGGCGAAATGGCTGGTCAAGGAAGGCGACGAGGTCAGCTCCGGCGACCTGCTGGCCGAAATCGAAACCGACAAGGCCACCATGGAATTCGAAGCCGTGGATGATGGCACCATCGGCAAGATCCTGATCGCCGAAGGCACCGAGGGCGTGAAGGTCAACACCCCCATCGCCATCCTTCTGGACGAGGGCGAAAGCGCCGATGACATCGACAGCGCCGCCTCCTCGAACAGCCCGGATGACGCCGCCAAAGCCGCCGCGCCCGCACAGACGGCCGGCGAAGGCTCGGGCAAGGGCGCACCCGCGGCGAAAGCATCGGACGCCAAGGCACCAGCCGCGCCGCAAGACGACGGTGGCAACCGTATCTTCGCCTCGCCCCTCGCCCGCCGGATCGCTGCCGACAAGGGTGTGGATCTTGCGCAGATCAAGGGCTCCGG
This sequence comes from Roseovarius litoreus, assembly GCF_900142765.1. Lineage (GTDB taxonomy): Bacteria > Pseudomonadota > Alphaproteobacteria > Rhodobacterales > Rhodobacteraceae > Roseovarius > Roseovarius litoreus. The sequence continues at coordinate 121,318 of NZ_FRCB01000007.1, read as the reverse complement.
CCCGCATGGCCGCATCGTCAAGGCAGATGTCGAAGGCGCCAAGGCCGGCACAGCCGCTGCCGTCGAAACGCCTGCCGCCGCCTCCACCGCCGCGAAGCAGGCCGCTCCGGTGGCACCCACAGGCCCCTCGGCCGATGCGGTCGCCGCCATGTACAAGGACCGCGCCTATACCGAGGTCAAGCTCGACGGGATGCGCAAGACGATCGCCGCCCGCCTGACCGAGGCCAAGCAGACCGTTCCGCATTTCTACCTGCGTCGCGACATCCGTCTGGATGCGCTGCTGAAGTTCCGGGGCGAGTTGAACGCACAGCTCGAAGAGCGCGGCGTCAAACTCAGCGTCAATGATTTCATCATCAAGGCCTGTGCCCTGGCGCTGCAGGCCGTGCCGGATGCCAATGCCGTCTGGGCCGGTGACCGCGTTCTGAAACTCACACCCTCGGACGTGGCCGTTGCCGTCGCCATCGAAGGCGGGCTGTTCACCCCGGTTCTCAAGGATGCCGAGGCGAAATCCCTGTCGGCCCTCTCCGCCGAGATGAAGGATCTCGCCAAGCGCGCCCGTGACCGCAAGCTCTCGCCCGAGGAATATCAGGGCGGCACCTTCGCGATCTCCAATCTGGGGATGTTCGGCATCGAGAATTTCGACGCCGTCATCAACCCGCCGCATGGTGCGATCCTTGCGGTCGGCGCGGGCATCAAGAAACCCGTTGTCGGCAAGGATGGCGAGCTTTCGGTGGCCACGGTCATGTCGGTGACACTCAGCGTAGATCACCGGGTGATCGACGGGGCACTGGGCGCCGAGCTTCTCCAGCACATCGTCTACAATCTCGAAAACCCGCTGGTCATGCTGGCATAGGCAGAAGTCGAACCATAAAAAAACCCCGGAAAAGCAATCGCTTCTCCGGGGTTTTTCATGCACTGCATTAAGTGTTGTTTCGTGGACCGCCCGTCACTCGGACCCTTTGGTGCCCAGCAACTGATCCATGCTGACCGAGGGCTGATCGCAGCCCGCCTCGCCCACGATCTTGGCCGGCACGCCCGCCACGGTCTTGCAGGGCGGCACCTCCTGCAGCACCACCGATCCCGCCGCGATCCGTGAGCAATTGCCCACACGGATATTTCCCAGAACCTTGGCGCCCGCCCCGATCAGCACGCCGTCCCCGATCTTGGGGTGGCGGTCTTCCTCTTCCTTGCCGGTCCCGCCAAGCGTCACCGAATGCAGCATCGACACATTGTCGCCCACCGTCGCCGTCTCGCCGATCACGATGGAATGCGCGTGGTCGATCATGATCCCCTTGCCCAGACGGGCCGCCGGGTGCACATCCACCCCGAACACCTCCGAAGCCCGCATCTGGAAGAACCGCGCCATGTCCCGGCGCCCTTCCACCCACAGCCAATGCGACACGCGATAGGCTTGAATGGCCTGAAACCCCTTGAAAAACAGCATCGGCTGGATGAACCGGTCACAGGCCGGATCGCGATCATGCACCGCCACGATATCGGCCCGCGCGGCCACCGACAGCGATCTGTCGCCCGCATAGGCGGCATCGCAGATCTCGCGCAAGATCTGCTCGGGCATCTCGGTCGAGGCAAGCTTCAGCGAAATCCGGTAGGCCAGCGCCGATTCAAGCGTCTTGTGATGCAGGATCGACGAATGAATCACCCCGCCCAGCAACGGCTCGTGATCGATCGCTTCCTGTGCTTCGGCCCGGATACGGCCCCAGACAGGGTCCAGCTCGGCCAGTTTCGCGTGGGTTTTCACCATGATCAGGCTCCTGTTTTCGGCTCGAGTATACCAGATAGGCGCGTTTGGCAAAACGCAAAGCTGTCATGGCAGTCATCACCGACAGGAATATCGCCGTCGTCCTCAATGCCCCTTGCCGCGCGCCCGGTCACTCCGCAACGACCAGCCGCGCCACCGCGCCTTCCCCGAACAGCCCCGAGACCTGCGCCACCTGCAGCTCGAACGCGCCCGTGATCCCATCCTGCGCCTGCGCGGCTACGCCATAGCTCCATTCCGGTGCCGCCACCGTCTATTCGCGCCGCACGGCATCCCCCTGCAGGACCTTCACGACATAGCGTTCCACCTCTTCGCCAAGCGGCACCTCGGGGCCATCCCACCTGTCCCCGCCAATCCGCGTGCGCCGGATCCAGGTCAGCCGCCGGTCCTGCCCGGCCAGCCCCTCGAGCCGCAGATGCACCGGCGACAAGGGCCGCAGCCCCAGGCCGTCAAAGGCAATCCGCGCCCCGCGATACGAGGGATCGTCAATCGCGCGCTCTGCTGGTCCGATCCGGTAGAAGCGCGCAAGACCGCGCTTGGCCTCGGGAAGGGTGATCTGCCGCGCGCTGCCATCCAGCCGCACCACGAAGGCGCCGACGGGCCAGGGTGCGGCCATCGCCCCTTCGGTGCCCAATTGCCCGCGCAGCCGGTGGCGCAGAACATAGGTGTCCTCGCCGATCAACTCGGCATCGCGGAACTGGAAAAGCTCCCAGCCATCCGGCGTCCCGTCCCCGATGGCGCATAGATTGGCCCCCCCGAGAAATGCGGGATCATCCACGCTTTGCAGCCCGCCACTCAGCATCCTGACGACCAGCCCCTCGCCCCGGTCGATCCGGCCCATGGGCGCGGGTGCCAGCGGTGACGCGGTCACGCCCACGGGCGTGCGGGCCTCCAGAAGCGTGTTCAGCGCATAATCCGCATCCGCATCCGCCGCATACAGCGCCGCAGCACCGGGCCAGGGCTCCGCCGTCACCGCAAGATGCGGCGCATGAGGCACCTCGTCCCCGCTCATCAGCGGCAGATCAAGGAAAAACGGCGTGACCGACGCCGCCGCCACAAAGCTGCGCGTGCGCGGTCCTTCGGTCTCGAAATCGGGCACAGGGCTGGTTTCGGGCACGATCCGCACCGCGTCGATCCGTTGCGCCAGCCCCATCTGCTCGACCCGGTCGATCCGGAAATACCCGTCGCCTCCCATCTCGGGCAAGACGATCACATCCCCCGCACCGGCCTCCAGCCGCGATGGCGGCAGCGCAAGGCGCAGCGTATCGGTGGCCATGCGCGCATCCGACAGCCAGCGTTCCACCGTCTGGCGCCCCTCCCCGCGCGTCATCGACAGCGCCATCTCCGAGCTCGAGACCCCCCGGCTTGCCTCGTCCGGCAAGATCGCCTCCTCGGCGATCACGTCGTAATCCGCATCGGCTTCGACAAAGCGCAGCCGCACCCGACCGGCCAATTCGACCTCGCTGGCGCGGGTCTGCTCCAGCACCCCGTCCATCTCGGGATCACGTACCAGACGCTCCGGCTCCAGCCGATGATCGGCCCGCCCGTCGCGCAGCCGGAACAAAAGCCGCCCATCGCGCTCGATCGCATCGAACCCATAGCGCAGCATCAGCGGTTGCAGGGTGCTGCGCCCCTCGCCCACCTCGTCCACCAGATAGCCGCGCACATACCCGTGCAGCCCCTCGGTGTCGCCATGCCTCAGACCGGCGCGCGCCGTCACCTCGTCGACCACCGAGGCCAGCCGCCGCGCCGACATCCGCCCGTTCAGCCAATGACCCCGGGCGTAATTGGCGCCATCGCTCCACAGGGCGCCATTGTTGGGAAAGAACGGAAACGGCCGCGCATCCCAGGCCCAGGCACAGGCGTGATCCCAATCCACCATCGCCCCCTCATAGACAGGCGATACGGGATTGTTGGCCGGATCGGTCCAGTATCCGGCCATCGCCCGCAGATATTGCATCTGGATCAGATCGTCGCGTCGTCCGTCGGAATGATAAGGCAACCGCGATTCCGAGGATTTCTGATCGAGAAACTTATTGGGCTGGTTGGTCGCGCGGTCCAGCGCCGCACAGCCATATTCCGTGAAGCGGATCGGCTTGGAGCGCGGCACCCATCCCGTGGGAAGCCCCGATCGCACGCCGTCCACCCGCTCGTGATGGGTGTTCTCCCACCAGTTGCGGATATCCTTGTAGCGCCAGACCCACGGCTCGCCATGGTCCTCATCGGTGATCGGGGTGCGGATCTGCGCCGCGCGCGCCGCATCCGAGGCATAATACCAATCATACCCCTCGCCGCCAGCGACATTGGCCTTGAGATAGTCCAGATCATAGATCGTGTCCCACGCGCCGGCATCCAGATGGTCATGCCCCTCGCGCCAGTCGCTCAGCGGCATGTAATTGTCGATGCCGATGAAATCGATGTTGGGATCGGACCAGAGCGGATCGAGATGAAAGAACCGGTCGCCATTGCCCGGCTGATAGCCGAAATATTCCGACCAGTCGGCGGCATAGCTGATCTTGACATGCGGGCCGAGCAAGATGCGCACCTCTGCGGCCAGCGCGATCATCTGCGCCACTACCGGAAAGCTGTTGCCGCCGCCCCGGATCTGCGTCAGCCCGCGCATTTCCGACCCGATGCAGAAGCTTTCCACACCCCCCGCCGCCCGGCACAGCGCCGCCTGATGCAGGATGAACCGCCGATACCCCCACTCATCCGGCCCGCTGTAATGCACCGGGCTCGAAGGCGGCTCCTCGACCGGCCCGTATATCAGCGTTTCCGGCCCGAAATCGAGGCTCTCGGTGGTCAGGCGCGGCACCCGCGGTGCCTCCTGCACCTCAGGCGCGCGCAGGAAATCCGCCGCACTTGCCGTGCCGAAAAACGCCGCGACCTCAGCCACGGCTGCGGCAGTCCCATCCGGGCTGCCGGGCCGTCCCGGCGCCTCCGAACTCGTGATCCTTCCCCGCCACGGCAGAACCGGCTGATCGGGCGCATCGCTATAGGGATCGGGTCGGCCATTGCCCGGCATCTGATCCATCAGGATGAACGGGTAATACATCACGTCAAGGCCCCGCGCCTTCATCCCCTGGATCGCCTGGATCACCGCCGCATCCGCAGGCGTGCCGCCGTAAACAGGCCGCCCCGCACCATCCAGCGCCACCCGCTGCGCCGTGGCGCGCGTCGCCCCGCCCGCCATCCACCGCATCCCTCGCGCGTCGAACTGCACCTGCTCCACCTTGGGCCTGATCCTGCAGACCCCGCAGCGCAGATCGTCCCCGAACCAGCTCACGATCAGCGACGCCGTGCGGCAGGCGGGCAACTCGCCCTGCAACTCATCCAGCGAGGTGGCGAAATCCGCCTTGCCCGAGGGCGAGTTGACATTGATGAGCCGCCCCGATCCCGGCCCGTAATTCATCTCCACCGGCTGCATCGCCAGCGTATATTCCCCGCTGCCCGGCAGGATCGCCACACCGCGCATCGCATACGGCGGATCAAGCTCGTGACCGGGGCTGCCCGGCTGCGCGGGACGGCACAGCTCGAAGCTGAATTGCGGCACCCGGTTGCCGAACCGCTCCAGCGCCAGCCCCTCGATCAACACATAGGCCGTGCCGCGATAGGCCGGCACCCGCCCTGCGCCCTCGACCGCCTCGATCTTGGGATCGGGCCGCTGGTCTTTCGTGCCCCGGTAGACCCGCATGTTCAGACTGTCGCGCCCGATTTCCTGCCCATCCGCCCAGACCCGGCCCACATGGCTGATCTCGCCCTCGCACAGCGCAATCGCAAGGCTCACCGAATAGCTGTGCACGCGCTGGAACGACTGCGGCGCGCTGCGCCTTGACCCCTTGCCGCCGCCACCGCCCCCGCCTCCGGCAAGGTGATAGGACACCGTCTCAAGAAATTCCGTGGCCCAGATCACCTGACCCGACACCCGCATCCGGCCATAGACCTGCGCGATGGCATCGCCCTCGCCCGCCCCCGTCAGCCGCAGCCGCTTGACCCGGCCGGTCTCCACCGTCTCGGATCCCTGCCCCATCAGCCGCTGGTCGATGGAGCGCCCGATGACCGCCCCCGCGAACCGGCCCACCGCCGCCATCGACAGCCCCAGAACCGAGCCCCCAACCGAGCCGCCGATCGCAGCGCCCGCCGCGGAAAGAAGTATCGTCGCCATGTCCTAGACCTCCAGAGGAAAGGCGAAACGGGCCACGATCCGCCGCTCCCACGGCGGCGTCAGCGGGCTTTCCAGCACCGCGTGACCCGAATACGCATGTATGAAACTGGCTCTCTCGCCGGTCTGCCCGACGATCCCCAGATGCTTGGCCACCGCATCGTCGCGCATCCGAAACAGCAGCACATCGCCCGCCGCCGCATCCGTCAGCGGCTTTTGTCGCAAATGCCTCAGCGCCGCGTGCCACAGCGCCTCGTCGCGCGCAGGCTCGGACCAGTCCATGCTATAGGCCGGCGGGCGTTCAGGCTCCGGCCCCAGCACCTCGCGCCACACACCCCGGATCAGCCCAAGGCAATCGGCCCCCGCGCCCCGGCAGCTTGCCTGATGCCGGTAGGGCGTTCCGATCCAGCCGCGTGCGGCTGCCACGACATCCTCGCGCGCGCCGCTCATGCGCGCCTGCTCCCGCCGTTCCGGCTCCCCGCCCGCATCGGATCGCTGATCGACCAGTCATCGCCCGGAATATCCGGAAAGCCTTGGAAATTCAGCAGGTTCGCGAACTTCACCCGGCAGGTGTCCGACCGCTTGTCACAGCCCGCCGTCAGTCGCAGCGCGTCTCCCGCCGCGACCGCCGCGCGCAGCGGATGCCACAGCTCGATCACCCTTAGACCGCTCTCAAGCCGGTCTTCCTTGATCAGCCCACTCAGCCCCTGGGCCTGCCCGCCCATCATCTTCACAACACCATGACGGAACCAGCCCGGCGCCTGCCCCTCAAGCCCCTCGCAGCGCAGCACCCGGCGGTCGTCCCCCTCGGCCAGCACCGTCTCCACGCTCCAGCCCGCCGTCAGATCAAGCCCGCAGGCCGCATCCCCCAGCACCGCGCTGCACGGCGCCTGATAGACCCGCCCCATCGGCACATTCAGCAAATCGGTCAATCCGCGCAGCTCGGCCTGAAACGCGCCGCCCGCGCGGCGCAGCTCTCCGATCGTGCCGCGAAACTGCAGATGGCGCTGCTCGACATCGGCCCAGTTGACCAGCCAGGCGCGCACCTCGGCCCCGTCATAGCGGCCCGCCTCGATATCCTCTTCGCGGATCGCCGCATCGCTCAGCGCGCCAAGCGCCTCGGTATTGTCCACCGACAGCCCCGTGCTTTGCTGCAGCGCCAGCGCGCTCATCCCGGTATCGGCGCGAAAGGTGATCCCCTCGAAACTCAGCGGCGCGTCATGATCGGTGAAGCCCATCACCACACCGTCGCGCCGGCTCAGCGCCCAGGCCCTGCAGGTGGTGGTCACGCCGGTCTCCAGATGGGCCTTCAGCCCTGCATCCAGCCCGCTCACAGCCGCAGCTCCACCACCGGCACGCTCGGCACTTCACCGGCCTGGAAACTCGCCATGCTGATCTGGATACTGTCCGTATCGAAGCGCACCGGCACATCGAACTCGTAGCCCGCGGTGATCTCCACCCCGGCATTGGGCGGATGCTCGAAGGTGACCAGCCCCGTGGTGCTGTCCACTTCGAAATGGATACCCTCCTGCTGCACATCGCCATCCAGCCCGATCCGGACACTGCCCTTGACGGGCTTGGTGATGGGCCGAAGGTAGCTCTGCTCGCCCGAGCGATAGGTCTTGCTCAGCGCGATCTGCGCCGTCACATCGTCACCATAGCCGATCACCTGATCCCCGAAATCGGGCTCGGCCTTCGCGGCGCCGGACTTGTAATCGCTCCAATCCTTCCAGCGAAACCCGTGGATGCGCCCCTGCCGCGCCTCGAAAAAGGCGATCAGCCGCTCCAGATCCTCCAGCCCGCGCATCGCCACGCCCGCATCATAGCGGCGGCGCGAATGGCGCCAGGGCGTATTGCGCTCCTCGAACCCATTGGCCAGCGTGACCACATCCGTCAGCCGCTCCGGCCCGCCGACCGACCCGAAGCTCAGGCTGGCGGGAAAGCGTATCTCGTGAAATCCCATGATCCTCGTCCCCCATGATTACCGATTGCGCCCGCCGCGGCCGATCACCCGGCCCAGTTCGGCGGCGATCTGCCCCTGCGAGCGGCGAAAGCCCTCCGCATCGGGCGTCGAGATGTTCATCACCACATGCACCGCGCGCCCGCCCCCGGCACCGCTGCCGCCGCGCGCCTGCACTCCCAGCTTGCCGTCAGGCCCGCGCGCCAGCGGCATGATCGCCTCGGGGCCGGCCTCGCCCATCAGCCCGGTACCGCCGCGCATCGGAAAGGCCACCGGCCCGCTCACGATGCCGCCGCTGGCAAAGGGCTGCACCCGGCCTTGCGCGAAACTGCCGCCCTTGGCGAAGGGCAACAGCCCTCCCAAAAGCCCGCTCACGCCCTCGGCCAGCAGGCCGCTCACGTGATCGCTCACCGGCTTCACCGCCGCGCTGAACGCCGTGGTGATCATCGTGTTCGCCATCTTGTCGAGCGATTGCGCCAGGCTGTCGCCCTCGACCACGGCGCCCTTTATGGCCCGGCTCAGCCCCCGGCTCATGCCACGCTCCAGCGTCGCGGCATCCTGCCCGGCTCCGGCAAATCCCGCCCTCACCCGGGCAAGCTCGGCGTTGAACGCCGCCGCCATCCCGGTCGCCTGCCCAAGGCTGTCATCCAGCGCCTCGACCTGGGCATCCAGATCATCCATGCCTTCCATGTCCCGTCTCCTTTCGCTCTCTATCCGCCCCGTCACGGCCCGCCCCGTCGGGATAAGCCTCCAGCAATGCCTCGAGCCGCGCCCGCGCCAGCGGCGCCACGACGCCCCCCCGGCCCAGCATCAGCTCCAGCTCGGCAGGCGTCAGCGCCCAGAATTCCGCCGGGCGCAGGCCCAGCCCCCGCAGCCCCGCGCGCATCAGCGCAGGCCAGTTCACCCGCGCCCCGCTCAAGGGCCGACCTCCGGCGCCATGAAGGCCCGCGCCAGCAAGTCCGCCGCCGCCTTCGCCGCCCCCAAAGGCCCGCCCTCGATCTCGGCACTCAGCAGATCACCCGCATCGCCGCGCCAGCCCCCGCCGCGCAGCCCCGCCACGATCAGCCGCAGCACATCGCGGCTCGACAGCGCCCCCCCCTCGAAGCGCGCCACCAGATCGACAAGCGAGCCGCTCTCCAGCTCCGCCTCCAGCTCCGCCAGCGCCCCCAGCGTCAGCTTGAGCACATGCCGCCGCCCGTCGATCATCAGCGCCACCTCGCCCGCCCAGGGGTTCGCCATCGCGCCTACGCCGCCGTGAAGGTCAGCTGCCCCGCCGAGGCCAGCGCCATCTCATAGGTCGCCTCGCCGTCATGCGTCCCGGCATATTCGATCGCCGTCACCTGAAACGGCCCCTCGACCGTGCCGAAATCCGGGATCACCACCTGGAAATCCGGCACCTCCCCGTCAAAGAAGATCTGCCGTGCGCGCGCGTCGCTGGCCGCATCACGGAAAATCCCCGAGCCGCTGATCGCCGCCGATTTCACACCCGCACCGCCCAGCAACTCGCGCCAGCCGCCACCCGACTCAAGGCTGGTGACATCCACGCTCTCGGCGTTGAAACTCACCCGCGTCGCGCGCAGCCCCGCCACCGTCTGGAAATTGCCATCCCCCGTCAGGTCGATCTTCACCAACAGGTCCTTGCCATTCTGTACCGCCATTTCACTCTCTCCATGAAATCAAGGGGTTAAACCGTGTCTTCCACCCGCGCCCGAAAGGTCAGGTCGATCCGCCTCTGCGCGCCCGTCCCTTCCCTCTGTGCCCGTGCGCGGTAAAAATGCAGCCCCGCCAGACGCCCCCGGCTCAGGCTCAGACCGCCCTGCGCCAGCGCATCGCCCACCGCCGCCGCCACCTGCTTGGCCGCGTGAAATCCCGCCGCCGAGGTGACCACCGACACCGTCAGCCGATGCCATGCACCGCCGCCGCTCGCATCGCTGCGCGCGCGCACCTCTTCGGGTCCAAGCGTCACATAGGTTTCCGGCAGGCCGCCCGCGGGCAGCGTGTCATAAATCGCGCCCCCGACCAGCGCCGCCAGCGCCGCATCGCCCGCCAGCTTTTGATAAACCGCCTCCTGCAAGGCCGCCGCCACCGCATAGCTCATAGCGCCACCTCTTCCTCGGCAAAGCAGACCAGGTATTTCGCGCCCGCATCGCGCTCGGCCACCGCCTCGATGCGGAACACCCGTGTGCCCTCTCGAAACCTCTGACCGGGCCGGGGCCGCATCGCGGCACCCTCGGGCGCCGCCCGCACCCTGATCCGGTAGCCCGTGGCCGAAACCGGCACCCCTTCGCCGCTGCGTTCTCGCCCGGTGCGCGCCACCAGCTCGGCCCAGAGCGTGCCAAGGCCCATCCAGGCTTCGGTGAACCCGCCTGCGCCATCCGCCACGCGCTCGGGCGCCTCCAGCACCAGTTGCCGGTTCAGATGCACCCGCCCCATCATCCCGCACTTCCGTGAAACAGCCGCACGGTGCGATAGCGCTCGATCAGGCTCGACACCCCGAAAGGCATGCATCCCCCGCCCAGCGCGGTCTCGTCGCGATATTCATAGTAGTGCGCCGCCAAGAGCAGCACCGCCTGCGCCAGATCCGCCGGCAACCCGGCCCAGTTTTCGGAAAACCCCGCCTCAAAGACGATCTCCGCCGTGCCGCCGCGCGGGATCGCCGGCAGCATCGCGCCTTGCGGGCGCAGGACCGGGCGATGCGCATCGGTCTCGAGCCGGTAGAACGCAGGCCCGATCCCCTCGTGATCGCCATCCCGGCTGTGCAAGGTCAGCGACGTGATCGCCGTCACCGGCGCCACCGGCATCGGCTGGCCATCGGGCGCGCGCCACTCCGAGTGCGTCCAGTGAAACACCCGCCGGATCAGAACCTTGCCGGTCCGCGCCTCGATCGCGGCGATGGCCGCGCGCAGGAAGCTTTCCAGCACAGGCTCCTGAAGACCCTCTTCGGCAAATCCGGTTCCCAGCCGCAGATGCGCCTTGAACTCGGCCAGCGGCAACGCATCCCGAGACACCCCGGTTTCTTCAATCAACATCATGGACCTTCTCCACAAATCCCGGCCCCCTCCCGTCGTTCAGGCGCGCGCCGCCCCATTGCCCGCCCGGAGGGGGGAGCAGCCGGACAACACATTCGGGGACTCCGGCGCACGCCCCGGAGGCAGGCCGGCACATGTCCGGCCCGCCCCCCATCCGCGCATCCCTTACGAGACGGCGAATTTCAGCAGCTTGATCGCGGCGAAATCGCTCACATCCCCGCCCACGCGCTTGGTCGCATAGAACAGGACATGCGGCTTGGCGCTGAACGGATCGCGCAGCACCCGCAGATCCGGGCGCTCGGCCACGGTATAGCCCGCGGCGAAATCGCCAAAGGCGATGGCCGTCTCGCCTGCCGCGACATCCGGCATGTCCTCGGCAATCAGAACCGGATACCCCAGAAGCCGTGCAGGCTCTCCGGCGGCCAGCCCGTCGGACCACAGGAACCGCCCGTCATTATCCTTGAGCTTGCGCACCGTTCCGGCGGTTTTCGAGTTCATCACGAACACCGCATTGGCGCGGTATTGCGCACCCAGCGCATAGACCAGATCAATCAGCGCCTCGGCCCCCGCAAAGGCGCCCTCGGCCCCTGTGGGCACATAACCCAGATTGCCCCAGACCCAGACATCATTGTCCACATCGGGATGGGTCAGAAAACCCTTGGGCTTGTCGATCCCGTCACCTGCGACAAAGGCCGCCGCCTCGGCGCGGGCGAACTTGTCGGCGATGCGCCCCGCCAGCCAGGCCTCGATGTCGAAGGCGCTGTCATCCAGCAGCCGCTGGCTGGCTTTCGGCAAGGCGCTCAACTCGTGCAGCGGAATGGTGATCCGGTCGATGCTGGGCGTGCCGGTCTCTGCGGTGGCGCCGCTCTCGGTGGCCCAGCCATGGCCCACATCCGTGTGGTCGATCAGCACATCGAAGGACGTGGCCTCCACCTGCACCACATTGGCGATCGCCCGGATCGACGCGGTCGAGGCCAGCGTCGAGCGGATCGTCTCTGCCGTCTGCGGGTCCACCAGATAGCCGCCATCGCCCGCCACCGCACTCGACATCGCCTTGCTGTCCAGCTCCAGACCGCGCAGCCCGTCATCATCGCCCGTGCGCAGATAGGCGTCGAACGCCTTCACATGCGGCGCGGCGCTCTCGGCGCTGGCGGACAGAATGGGGCGCGCCTGCGCCAGTGATTTTCGTTCCATCTTCGTCATCTTGTCGTCCTGCTGTTTGAAACGTTCCAGAATATCGGCCCGAAAGCCCATGAACTCGGTCATGAATCCCGCCACGGCGGATTTCACCTCGGCCACCGGAGACACATCTTCCCCGGTCCGAGCCTTCGCCTCGGTCTTGCTCATCGCTTGATCCCGTCTGTTTGAGGTGATCCTCGGCGCGTCAGTCGTCCCGGCGCGCCAGCTCCTGGCGGGCGACCTCGAAGATCGCCGCCACGTCACGCAAGGCAGGGTCATCTTGCGGGGTCTCCCCCTTGGCCCCCACCCTTGCACTGGGCAGCATCGGGAAGGTCACCAGCGACACCTCCCACAGCTCCAGTTCCGTCAAAAGCCTGTGGCCCTTGTCCGTCTTGACCGCGCGCAGCGTGCGGTAGCCGATGGACAGACCATCCAGCGCCCCCGCCTCGATCAGCGCCGCGGCCTCGCGCGCTCGGGCGACACCGTCCAGCAGACGGCCCTTCACCCACAAGCCGCGCGCATCCTCGCGCGCCTCGTCCCAGATACCGATCGGCTGGGCCGGGTCGTGCTGCCAGAGCATCCTCACCCTCCGGCCCTCGTTCGCCATCCGCTGCAACGAGGCCGCGAAGGCGCCCGGCGCCACCACGTCACCGCCCCTGTCCGGATCCCCGAACAGGCTCGCATAGCCCTCGATCCGCGTGCCCTCGGTCACGCTCAAGCCCTCGCCCATCCGGCAGAACTTGTGTTCCAGCCCGCTGTCGCCCTGCATGTCACTCATCCTTCGCTCACCCGTCATTGCCTCGCCCCTCATGGCAGCGCCGCCAGCAGCGGATGGAACGCCTGCGCAAGGATCGCGCCCACCACGCCGTAAACCGCCAGCCACAACCGCTTCTCCAGCCGCTCCAGCGCGCCCTCGATCTTCTCCAGCCGGTGCAGCAGCGCATCATGCTGCAGCTTGGCCACCCTCTCATGCGCCTCCAGCCTCAGCGCCGGCGCACAGTCGAACGCCTCGAACCCGTAGCGCTCCGGAAGATAGGGATCACCCATCGTCTGTTTCCCGCGCAGGCAGCCCCAGCATCCGGCGCTTTTCCGCCTCGGTCAGAAACTCCGCCCCCGCGATCCGTGCCCATTGCGCATCGCGCTCCGCACCCAACGCCGGCACCTGGTCCAGATCGGGACGCAGCTCGAGCCGCTCGCCGGTGAACCCCGCCAGCCAATGGCCGATCCCCGCCGCCACCCGCGACACCATCGGCAGCACGCTCAGCCTGTAGAACGCGCGATGCGCCTCCTGGTAATTGGCATAGGTCGCATCCCCCGGTATCCCCAAGAGCATCGGCGGCACCCCGAAGGCCAGCGCGATCTCGCGCGCCGCGGCCTCCTTGGTCTGCTGGAACTCCATATCCGACGGGCTGAACCCCATCGGCTTCCAGTCCAGCCCCCCCTCCAGCAGCATGGGCCGGCCCGCATTGCGCGCCCCCTGATGATGCGTCTCCATCTCCGACACCAGCCGGTCATACTGATCCGCACTCAGCGCGCCCTGCCCCTCGGCCCCGCGATAGACGATCGCGCCCGAGGGCCTTGCCGCATTGTCCAAAAGCGCCTTCGACCACCGGCTGGCCGCATTATGCACATCCACCGCCTGTGCCGCCGCCTGCAAGGCCGACAGCCCGTAATGGTCATCCTGCGGATGGAACGACTTCAGATGACAGATCGCCTCGGCCCCGAACCGGTGCTTGCGCCCGCCCACGGCATATTCATACCCCACAGGCCAGCCATCCGCGCCGGGAATGACACTCATCCGGTCCGAGCGCAGCACATGCAGCTCCCCCGGCACGCCACCGGCCTCGCCCGCCACCGCCTCGAGATAGGCATTGCCGGTCAACAGCAACTGCCCGTAAAGCGCCTCCAGCAGCGCCGCGCGCCCCTGCGCCGGGTTGGGCCGCGCGATCAGGTCGATCAACGGATGCTTGGCAAAGCGCGCCTCATCCATCTCCACCACCAGCGGCAACGATGCCGCCGCCTCGGCCAGCATTTTCACACAGCGAAACCCGACCGGGTTCCCGGCAAAGCCGGTGCGTGTCAGCGTGGCGCTGTCCCTCGGGCTCCAGACAACCCTGCCAAGACCCATGCCCTGCCAGGCCGCAACCCGCCCCGCCGCACTCGCCTTGCGCTCAGGCGCGCCGGCTTCCTGCGCCGCAGCACTCCCCTGTCGGAAGAAATCCAGTATCATCTCGGCTCATCTCCTTGGCTCGGCCCGCCGCCTTGTCGCATCACATGCGGGGCATCAGACCGCGAAAGGTTTAACAAAAGTAAATCAGACCGCGCGCACCTGTGGCCGCCGCCAATGCGCCGCCGGCTCGATCATCAACTCGGTCAACGCCCAGACCAGCGCATCCACCCGGTCAGGGCTGCCCTTGCCCTCGAAGCCGCGCGCCGTCATCGCGCACATCTGGTCCTCCAGCGTGCCCAGCCCCCGCAGATGATGCACCCGCCCCTGCTCGTAAAGCGCCGCCACAGGCTCGGCCCTCGTCACCTTGCCGCGCCGTGCATGCACCGCTTTCACGGGCACCAGCGGGTCCACCTGCCGGATCACCTGCGCCACCATGTCCCCGCCCTGGTTGACCTCGGCCACCAGCCGGTCCGCCCCCCAGTGCTCCATCGCGGAAATCGCCGCATTGGCCCAGCTGAGCGGCCTTGCCGCCCCCACCGAGCAATCCGCCAGCACATAGGCCCGCCAATCCTGCACCGGGCCGCGTGTCACGGCCCCCGCCACCACGATCCCGCATTCATCCGATCCCGCCCGTCCGGTCACCGGCGGATCGATCGCCACCACGATCCGATCCAGTTCCGGCAGAGTGTCGACCCGGCAGGCCTCGATCCCGCGATTGCTCCACAGCGCGCCCTCGGCCTCCGACAGCAGCACACCGTCCAATTCCTGCCGCCCCAGCCGTGTCCCCGCATAGCGCGCGCGCACCTCCTCAAGGAAGGATTGCGCCAGAAACGCCCGGTTCGCCTCGGTCGGGGCGCTGGTGACCACGGTGCTCTTTTGCTCCAGCAGGTCCTTGAGCACCCCCACATTGCGCGGCGTCGTGGTGATGCAGACCTGCGGATGATCCCCCAGCCGCAGCCCGAATTGCAGCATGTCCCACGTGTCGCGCGCCTTTTTCCACTTGGCCATCTCATCCACCCAGGCCCCGTCGAATTGCGGCCCCCTGAGCGCCTCGGGCTCATGCGCCGAAAACGCCTGCGCCACAGCCCCATTGGGCCAGACAAGCCGCTTGCGCGTCGCCTGCCAGTCGGGCCTGCGGTCGGGCGGCGAACAGGCCATGATCCCGCTTTCGCCGAAAATCATCACCTCGCGCACCTGGTCTATCGTCTCGCCCACCAGCGCCATGCGCCGGCACAGGCCCTCGCTCAGCGGTCGCGCGCCCTCGACCTGCGCGCGCACCCATTCCGCACCGGCCCGCGTCTTGCCCGCGCCCCGCCCGCCAAGGATCACCCAGTTGCGCCAATCCCCCTCGGGCGGCAACTGATGCTCCAGCGCCCAGAACTCGAACAGGAAGGGCAGCGCCATCAGCTCCCCCTCAGCGAGACTTTCGATAAACGCGTCCTGGGCATCTTGCCCTTCTGAGACGATCCAACCGGCCGCAAACCGAAGCCCGTGCTTCGGAAAGGTCGAGCGCGTAGTCGTTGACGATGCCCTTTTCGTGTTTTCTGCGTTTTTCAAGATGTACCTCCGCTTCAATCGCGATCTTCAGCCATTGCCGGATTTCCGCCGTGGCCCGGTTCGCGTTTTTCAGGTTCTCAAGATCGCCGTCTTGAATCCGATCGTAGAGTTTCTGCAGCTCGCCCCGCATGTCCGACAATTGTCGCTCCAGCGAGTCGATGGACGTGGTCAGGCCCGTGGGGCCTGCGTCCGGGGTGATCAAAACCATGTATGCTCATGCCTCTTGTGCCTTTTTGATGTCGGCCCCTCCGGATCGTCGGGACCAGCACAAATCGCCTCGACGGCTGCATCAGGGTCGGGCCATGGCGTTAAGACATGCTGAAGGCACCGCGCGGTGCTCCGGGCGGTGTGACTCGGGTCGGGCTGGTCTTGCCGTCAGAGTGTCAGGGGGGCTGAATGTCAGGCCGCTCAAGCGCCTGTCAGCCCGCATTTGTGTACGAGATGGACACAAATTGCGGGCTGGCAGTCAAGTTTCGTCCCAAACGCGTGTAGGTTTCGTACGGATCGTACGACCTCAGTCCGTGGCGCGCTGCGCCTCGATCTCGCGCCAGCGGGCGACGTTGCGGTTATGCTCGTCCAGCGTGATCGCAAAGGCATGTCCGCCCGTGCCATCGGCCACGAAAAAGATGTAATCGGTGCTCAGCGGATTGACCGCCGCCTCGATGCTCGCGCGCCCCGGATTGGCGATCGGCGTGGGCGGAAGCCCGTCAATTACGTAAGTATTCCAAGGGGTTTCGGCCCGAAGTTCACTTCGCCGCAGCCCCCGGCCCAGCACGCCCTGACCCTCGGTGATGCCGTAAATCACCGTCGGATCGGTCTGCAACCGCATCCCGCGGTTCAGGCGATTGACGAACACGCTGGCCACCTGCCCGCGCTCTTCGGCGACGCCGGTTTCCTTCTCGATGATCGAAGCGAGGATTAACGCCTCGTACGGGCTGTCCAGCGGCAGACCCTCCTGCCGCTCCTCCCAGGCTTCGGCAAGGATAAGATCCTGAGCCTGCCGCATTCTTTCGATCACGCTGGCCCGTGTGTCGCCCTCGCGCACCTCGTAGCTGTCGGGCGCAAGACTGCCTTCGGGCGGGGTCTCGTTAACCTCTCCCTCCAGCACGTCCACCGCCGCCAATCCTTGCATCACCTGCCAGCTCGTGACCCCCTCGGCGACCGCGATCCGGTACCGCGTGTCGGCTTTTTCCCGAACGGTTTCAAAGGCTTCCGGCACGTCGCCCTCGCCGGGGACAAAGGCGGCCTTCTCGACATAGCGGTTGGTGGCGGGGTCCAGTTCGCGCACTTCGATCTCGGCATCGGTCACACCGATTCGATAGACCACCTCGGTCCCGCAGGTGCTCGCCCCTCCGCGGGTGATGATGTCGGAGATCTCCGACATGCTGGCGCCTTCCGGAATGAGCCAGCTACCGGCCTTCAACAGGCTGTTCTTGTTGGCATAATCCACGCCGACCCGGAAAATCGTACCGTTGGAAATCGCCCCTTCCTGCTCCAGCTCGCGCGACACCGCCCGCATGTTGCTGCCCCGCTCCACCCTCAGGCAGATCGGTTCATCCAACGGGCCTTGCGCCGTGTACTCCGACTGGCCCCACAGGATCACACCCCCCACAAGGAAAACCAGAACAACAAGGAAAGTCAGGAAGTTAGAGGCAATATGCCGCCACATCAGCGCGGTTTCCCAAGACACAGACAGGCATTCGTACCCCCGAACCCGAAGCTGTTCGAGATGGCGACATTGATCTTCCGCTCCCGTTTCGCGTTCGGCGCAAGATCAAGCACCGTCTCCACCGCCGGGTTGTCCAGGTTGATCGTCGGCGGCGCCACATCATCGCGCACCGCCAGGATCGAGAAGATCGCCTCGATCGCCCCCGCCGCCCCCAGCAGGTGCCCGGTCGAGGACTTGGTCGAACTCATCGTCGCCTTGCTCGCCGCATCCCCCAGCAGTCGCTCCACCGCCTTCAGCTCGATCGGATCGGCCATGGTGCTGGTGCCGTGGGCATTGACGTAATCCACCTGATCCGGCGTCACGCCGGCATGTTTCAGCGCAGCCTGCATGGCGCGGAACCCGCCATCGCCATCCTCGGACGGCGCGGTGATGTGATAGGCATCCCCCGACAGACCATAGCCCAGAACCTCGGCATAGATATTTGCGCCGCGTGCCTTGGCGTGCTCGTATTCCTCCAGCACAACGACGCCCGCGCCCTCGCCCATGACAAACCCGTCCCGGTCTTCGTCATAGGGCCGGCTTGCCGCCTTCGGGTTGTCCGCCCATTTGGTGCTGAGCGCCTTGCAGGCGTTGAAGCCCGCGATCCCGATCTCGCAGATCGCAGCCTCGGCCCCGCCCGCGATCATCACGTCGGCATCGCCGAACTGGATCAGCCGCGAGGCATCGCCGATCGCATGCGCGCCCGTCGAACAGGCGGTGACGACCGAATGGTTCGGCCCCTTGAAGCCATAGCGGATGCTGACCTGACCGCTGATCAGGTTGATCAGCGCGCCGGGAATGAAGAACGGCGACACACGCCGCACACCCTTGTCGCGGATAATCAGCGTCGTCTCCTCGATCGAGCGCAGCCCGCCGATCCCCGATCCGATCATCACGCCCGTGCGCAGCTGGCCCTCTTCGTCCTCGGGCGTCCAGCCCGAATCCTTGACCGCCATATCCGCCGCCGCCATCCCGTAAAGGATGAAATCATCCACCTTGCGGCGCTCCTTGGGGGCCATGTGATCATCGGCGTTGAACGTGCCGTCGCTGCCATCGCCAAGCGGCACTTCGCAGGCATATTTCGTCGCCACGTTCACCGGATCGAACCGCGTGATCGTGCCCGCGCCCGACTGTCCGGCCAGCAGGCGTTTCCATGTTTCCTCGACGCCCGACGCCAAAGGCGTGACCAATCCCAGCCCGGTGACAACCACACGACGCATCATGCTGCCCTTTCCACGTGTTTTCTTCGGTTGCTCTTAACCCGCCTTGCCCCCAAGGAGCAAGAGCACTGCAAGCCCGGCCTGCCCATGGACGCAAGATTGCCGATGCCTTGACCTGGCGGAGACAGGAGCGCTGCCGCTTGCCTGCTGGACGGCGCCCCTTGGCCCCAGATGTGCCGACGATGTTCCGGAGCCGCACATGAAAAAGGCCCCCGCGCTTGCGCAGGGGCCTTTTGCCGTCAGGCAGTGTCGGTCGGCTTAAGAGGCGTCGCTGATGAACTTGACCGCATCGCCGAAGGTCTGGATGGTCTCTGCGGCGTCATCCGGGATCTCGATGCCGAATTCCTCTTCGAACGCCATGACAAGCTCGACCGTGTCAAGGCTGTCAGCACCCAGATCGTCGATGAACGACGCGTTCTCGGCCACCTTGTCTTCTTCCACGCCGAGATGCTCGACTACGATTTTCTTCACGCGGTCTGCGATATCGCTCATGTCTTAATCCTCATCTTCTTTCGGGTCGCTGAACCCGCTTTTTGCCCCTGCCCCAGCCGGGAGGCGGCTTGGTGATGCCCCTTGCCGGGCGATTTTTCGAACCCGTCCACGCGGGCAGCCGAGCGTCTGGTCCGGGGTCACCCGGCCAGTCTGCGCCGCCTATAGCATATGCCGCGCCATTGGCAAATCCTTTCGCAAATGGCTCGCCACGGGGACACCACCCCGTCCGACCGGCGTTGCATCAGAGCCGCAGCAGGGCCCTAATCCGCTGAACGAAAACCGAAAACCCCGCTTGCCGCAGCCTCGGACGGGATGCGCCACTGGCCTTGCGGGGCGCATCTGCGGTTCGGGCAAGGGCAGCATTTATCCGCCACGCCGCCCGCCCGCTTGCAGCCCGCCGAGTTGATTCCCGCGCACAGCCGGAGCGTCAGAGCATCGCCATGCCGCCATTGACGTGCAGCGTGGTGCCCGTGACATAGCCCGCCTCGGCGCTGGCGAGATACAGGACCGCCGCCGCGATCTCTTCGGCGCTGCCCATCCGCGCCATCGGGATCTGGGCGTTGATCTTGTCCTTCTGGTCGTCGGTCAGCTTGTCGGTCATGGCCGTTCCGATGAAGCCCGGCGCCACCGCATTGGCGGTGATCCCCCGGCTTGCGACCTCATAGGCGATGGATTTGGTCATGCCGACCAGCCCAGCCTTGGAGGCCGCGTAATTCGCCTGTCCGGGATTGCCCGTGGCGCCCACGATCGAGCTGATATTGATGATCCGCCCCCACCGGGCCTTCATCATCGGGCGCATCACGCCACGGCACAGCCGCATCGCCGAGGTCAGGTTCACATCCAGCACCTGCGACCATTCCTCGTCGGACATGCGCATGAAAATCTGATCCCGGGTGATGCCCGCATTGTTCACGAGGATATCGACCGATCCCATCGCCTCGATCGCCTGCTTGGGCAGCGCCTCGACCGCCTCCGCGTCACCAAGGTTGCAGGGCAGCACATGCGTGCGCGCGCCCAACGCGGCGGCCAGCGCCTCGAGCGGTTCGGTGCGCGTGCCACTCAACCCGACGGTTGCTCCGGCTCCGTGCAGCGCCCTTGCGATCGCGCCCCCGATGCCGCCCGACGCGCCGGTGATCAGAGCGGATTTCCCTGTCAGATCAAACATTCTCGTGCTTCCTTCTGGTCTGGTGCCGGATTTGTCACTGCAAATCCGGACTGAAAAATGCAATTTTTCGCGCCCGGGCTCAGCCGTTCATCGCCTCGAGCGCCGCCGCGACATCTTCGGGCGTGCCCACCGCGCGGGTCTCGATGTCACGGTCGATCCGGCGCACCATGCCCGACAGCGCCTTGCCCGCGCCGATCTCCCATGTCTCGGTCACGCCCTGGGCGGCCATAAAGAGCACCGACTCGCGCCAGCGCACCGCACCTGTCACCTGCTCCACCAGAAGCGCGCGGATGCGGTCCGGATCGCTCACCTGCTCGGCCACCACATTGGCCACCAGCGGCACGCGCGGCGCGCTGATCGCCACCGCACTCAGAGCCTCGGCCATCGCATCGGCCGCAGGCTGCATCAGCGCGCAGTGAAACGGCGCGCTGACCGGCAACAGCATGGCACGTTTTGCACCGCGGTCCTTGGCCATCGCGACCGCGCGCTCCACCGCGGCGCGCTGCCCCGAGACGACCACCTGACCGGGATCGTTGTCATTCGCCGCCTCGCAGACCTCGCCTTCGGCGGCATCCGCCGCCAATGCGCGCACCGACTCCAGATCGAGCCCAAGGATCGCGGCCATCGCGCCCACACCCACCGGCACGGCCTTCTGCATCGCCTCGCCCCGGATGCGCAGCAACCGCGCGCAATCGGCCACGCTCAGCGCCCCCGCCGCAGCCAGCGCCGAATATTCGCCAAGCGAGTGGCCCGCCACCATCGCGGCGGCATCGATCGTGATGCCCTCAGCCTCCAGAGCGCGCATCGCGGCAAGCGACGTGGCCATCAGCGCAGGCTGGGCATTCTGCGTCAGCGTGAGGTCATCCTGCGTGCCCTCCCAGACCAGCGCGCTCAGCTTTTCCCCAAGCGCATCATCCACCTCGTCGAAAACCGCCCGCGCGGCAGGATAGGCCTCGGCCAGGGCCTTGCCCATCCCGATGGTCTGCGCCCCTTGTCCGGGGAATACGAATGCTCGGCTCATCTGATCGTCTGCCTCCCTGATCTTGCGCCCCCCGGATAGCGCGCCTCGCGCCCGGAGGCAACGACCAACACCCGCGCACGTCGCCTGTGCGCAGGCGGGCATTGTTCCTGTCCGAAGCCCGGCTAGATTGGCCTGCAGACGCAACCGACAGGAGCCAAGCGATGCCCACCAGCAACTCCAGCACGACCTATGGCAGCGTGACCAAGACGTTCCACTGGCTCACCGCGCTCCTGATCCTTGCGGTGATACCGTTGGGGCTGATCGCCAATGACCTGGCCCATCAGATACGCAATCCCGATGCCTCCGCATCCGAGGCGACCGTGCGGCTGGCCACCACGCTCTTCTCGGCTCACAAGACCCTCGGGCTTGCCGTGTTCTTCGTGGCGCTGGCGCGTATCGGGTGGGCCATCAGCCAGCCCAAGCCGGGCCTTCTGAACGGCGACAAGCGGGCCGAGGCGTGGTTGGCCGAAACCGTGCACTGGCTGCTTTACGGCTCGCTGGTGCTGGTGCCGTTGTCGGGCTGGGTGCATCACGCCGCCACCACAGGGTTTGCGCCGATCTGGTGGCCCTTCGAGCAAACCTTGCCCTTCGTGCCGCAAGACCCGCATCTGGCCGAGATCTCCAGCGTTGTGCATTTCGTTCTGCAATGGGTGCTGGTCGGCGCGATCACGCTGCATGTGGCGGGCGCGCTCAAGCATCACGTGATCGATGGCGATGCCACCTTGCGCCGGATGCTGCCCGGCCTGAACCCCGCGCATCCCACCGCGAGGCAACCCGGGCATCTCCTGCCCTTCGTGACAGCACTTGCGGTCTGGGCGGCGGTGCTGGGTGGCGCCGGTGCCTTGGGCTGGTTCTCGAAGGGGGCGGGTGCCACGGGCATGGCCACTTTGGCCGCCGTCGACAGCGAATGGCAGGTTCAGCAGGGCACGTTGAACATCAGCATCACCCAGATGGGCAGTCAGGTCACCGGAAGCTTCGCCGACTGGACCGCCGAGATCAGCTATGCCGAGCAGCCCGACGCAAACAACCGCCACGGGGAGGTCACCGTGACCATATCCATCGGATCGCTCACCTTGGGATCAGTCACCGATCAGGCCATGGGCAAGGAGTATTTCAACGCCGAAAACTTCCCCACAGCCACCTTCCAGGCCGATATCCTGACCACTGAGACCGGCAAACTGGCGCGCGGCACGCTGACGATCAAGGATCAGTCGGTCCCGGTCGAGATGCCGTTCGACCTGAGCATCGACGGCGACACGGCCTCTGCCGGTGGCGGGCTGAGCGTGGATCGGCGCAACTTCGGGATCGGCGGCGATGGCACGGACTCTCTGGGCGCGACCGTCGATATCAGCTTCGATCTGACCGCCGCGCGCGGCTGATCGCTCCCCGATCCATCTGCACCAAAGAAAAAGGCCAGCCCAAACCGGGCTGGCCTTTCATCTTTTGAAACTGCTGCAGGCTTACTGCGCCTTGCCGGCCTCGATCGAGATCATGACCTCGACCTCATCGCTGACGGCGGGGGCGAACTGGCCCACACCGAAATCCGAGCGCAACAGCGTGGTTGTCGCATCGAACCCGGCCCAGGGCTGGCCGTTCTTCATCGGATGGCCTTCGACCTTGTTCAGCTTGGCATCCAGCACCACCGATTTGGTCACACCGTTCATCGTCAGATCACCGGTGATCTTGGCCGTGTCATCTCCCGTCACCTCGATGCCGGTGGAGGTAAAGGTCACCATGTCCCCCTCGGCTGCGCCGAAGAAATCATCGGACATGAAATGCTCGAACCGCTTTTCCCAGCCGGTCAGCATCGAGCGCACGGGCATCGACACCGTCACCGACGAATTGGCCGGGTTTTCCTGATCGAACATGATCTCGCCCTCGAAGCCCGAGAACATGCCGAAGGTCGTCGAATAGCCAAGGTGGTCATACGAGAACACGATCTGGCTGTGGCTCGCGTCCAGCTCATAGGTCTCGGGGGCAGCAAAGGCGGCACTTGCACCAAGCGTCAATGCTGCGGCCAGAAGGGTCTTTCTCATTGCAATTCTCCCTGTAGGGTTGTGTGAAAACGCGTGTAAAGCAAACGTGGGGCGTCCGCTACAGCGGACAATCCCCCAGAATTCAACAAAATGTGTGGATCAGCGAACAGATGTGGCGCAGGTTTTCGCTTGGCGCGGACCGCTCACGCCCGAAGATCGAACACCCGGCACAGTTGATCATGCAACCGGCGATCGGTCACCCGCACCGACACCAGCTCCCTGCCGCCTGCGTCGCGCACCGAAAAGAACCCGTTGTCCAGCGTCGCCTCCTGCAGGCTGTCCAGCTGATGAGAGACCGCGACCTGCAGGGTGCCCCTTGCATCGCGCTCGATCACGCGCAGTTCGCCCCGGGCCCGGTCGATGTGAATTTCGGGATCGGCGCGGTCACTGCCCAGACAGGAAAGACAGGTCAGACCGGCGATAACCGCCACTGCGGAGATCAGCAGCTTGATCACCTTCATCGCGTGATCGCCCGGCTCTCCCGGCATGATCCACAGGCCCATGGCCGACATCAGGAACGCGGCGCCCAGACACATCAGCACCGCGCGACGCAGCGCGGAACCGGGCTTGTATCCATTTTCGGGGACGCCGTCTTGTATCTTCGAACGATACTGATCGGGAAAGGCAACCATTGCTCGACCTCATTCTTGTTACTCGTACACAATTGAACATCGGTATACAGACCATCCAAATCGGGCAGGTTTTTGGCGCATACGCGGAGAAATCTTGCTTCTGCGCCGCCCCGTTCGGCGGGCCTTGCCACGCGGCGCAATCCGTCGTAAGGACCGGCTTCCTTTCGCAAAACGATTTGAACCGCGCAGTCTCTCGTGGTGGGGCAGCGGAAGGACATGACCCCACCTATGAAATGCGCCTTGAAAAAAGTGGAGATCACATGCCGCTCTACGAGCATGTATTCATCGCGCGCCAGGATCTGTCCAACGCGCAGGCCGAGGGCCTCATCGAACATTTCGGTACCGTTCTGTCCGACAACGGCGGCAAGATCGTCGACAGCGAGTACTGGGGCGTCAAGACGATGGCCTACAAGATCAACAAGAACCGCAAGGGGCACTACGCTTTCCTGAAAACCGACGCACCCGCGCCGGCCGTTCAGGAAATGGAGCGCCTGATGCGTCTGCACGACGACGTGATGCGCGTCATGACCATCAAGGTCGACGAGCATGCCGAGGGTCCCTCGGTCCAGATGCAAAAGCGCGACGAACGTGAACCCCGTCGCGAGCGCCGTTGATATTCGCCTGAAGAAAGGACACTAAACCATGGCTGCAAAACCGTTTTTCCGCCGCCGCAAGGTCTGCCCCTTCTCGGGCGACAATGCACCTGCGATCGACTACAAGGACACGAAACTGCTCCAGCGCTATATTTCCGAGCGCGGCAAGATCGTCCCGTCGCGCATCACCGCCGTTTCGGCCAAGAAGCAGCGTGAACTGTCCCGTGCCATCAAGCGCGCACGGTTCCTCGCCCTGCTCCCCTACGCCGTGAAGTAAGGAGAGAGCATCATGCAAGTTATCCTTCTCGAACGCGTGGCCAAGCTGGGCCAGATGGGCGAAGTCGTCGACGTCAAGCCCGGCTATGCGCGCAACTACCTGCTGCCGCAGGGCAAGGCGCTGACCGCCTCCGAAGCCAACATCAAGGGCTTCGAGAACCGCAAGGCACAGCTTGAGGCGCACAATCTCGAAAGCCGCAAGGAAGCCGAGAAACTGGCCGAGCAACTCGACGGTCAGCAATTCGTGGTGATTCGCCAGGCATCCGACGGCGGCAACCTCTATGGCTCCGTCTCGACCCGTGACGCGGCCATCGTTGCCACCGAGGCCGGGTTCACCATCGACCGCAAGCAGGTTCTGATCCGTCAGCCGATCAAGACCCTCGGTCTGCACGAAGTCGAGGTGCATCTGCACCCCGAAGTCGACGTGACCATGCAACTCAACGTCGCCCGCTCCCCCGAGGAAGCCGAGCTTCAGGCGTCCGGCAAGACCATTCAGCAGGTCGCAGCCGAGGAAGAAGAAGCCGCGGATTTCGAGATTGCGGAACTCTTCGACGATATCGGTGGTGCAGCGGCGGACGACGAAGACCTCGCCGAAACCGTCGAAACCGCCCGCCCCGCGCAGGACGACGAAGAGCGCTGAGCCGCCTCAGAGCCGAATATACCAAAGGGCCGCATGGATCATGCGGCCCTTTTTGTGTGTGCCTGACGGGTATCTGCCCCGCCTTGCCGCCTGTCGGTGCACCGATGGACAGGCGCCGCAAGGCGCGAACGAAAAAGGGCCGCTCCGTCAGATCGGAGCGGCCCATCGTGGTCCGGCGCGGTCTGAAAGACCGATTGCGCCTTATTCCTCGTCCATCGCCTCGACAGCCTTTTCAAGCTCGTCCTTGGTGCTCTCTTTTTCGGTGACCTGCGCCAGCTCGGCGACATAGTCGATCACCTTGTCCTCGAAGATCGGCGCGCGCAGCTGCTGGCGCATCTGCGGGTTGTTCTGCACGAATTCGAAGAACTGACGCTCCTGCCCCGGATACTGGCGGGCCTGCTGCATCACGGCCTGTGTCATCTCGGCATCGGTCACCTCGACCTCGGCTTTCTGGCCCAGATGGGCCAGCAGAAGGCCAAGACGCACGCGGCGCTCGGCCAGCTTGGTGTGCTCTTCGGTCGGCTCGATCTCGGGGTGATCGTGGCCCTGCACCTCGGGGTTTTCCTCGTGCCAGAGCTGATGGGCGATCTGGTTGGCCTCGGCCTGGACCATGCTGGGGGGCAGATCGAAATCGACGAGCTTGTCCATCTCGTCCAGCAGATGGCGCTTCATCACGGCGCGTGCGGCGCCGGCATATTCGGCTTCCAGACGCTCCTTGATCTGACCCTTCAGGGCATCCAGGCTTTCGGCGCCGTATTTCTGGGCCAGATCGTCGTTGATCTCGGCCGCGACCGGCTCCTTGATTTCCTTGATCGTGCATTCAAAGACGGCATCCTTGCCGGCCAGATGCGCGGCCTGGTACTCGTCGGGAAACTTGACGGTGACGTCCTTTTCCTCGCCGACCTTCACGCCGACCAGCTGATCCTCGAAACCGGGGATGAAGCTGTTGGAGCCAAGCACCAGCGGATAATCCTCGGCGCTGCCGCCTTCAAAGGCCTCACCATCCACCTTGCCGACGAAATTGATCACAACCTGATCGCCGTCCTTCGACTTGGAGCCTTTCTTGCGGTCCTTGAAGTCCTGTGCGCTCTCGGCAAGGTTCTTCAGCGCCTCGTCCACGGCCGCGTCATCGGCCTTGGCGACCAGTCGCTCGACCTTGATCACCGACAGATCGACCTCGGGGATCTCGGGCAGCGCCTCGTAGGACATCTCGATCTCGACGTCGTCGCCCTCTTTCCAGTCCTCGTTGACCATCTTGACCGCAGGCTCTGCCGCCGGACGCTCGCCCTTTTCCTCGAAATGGGCCGACATCGCGCCGTCCACGGCTTCCTGCATGGCCTCGCCGAGCACCCGCTGCCCGAACTGCTTTTTCAGCAGCGCGAGCGGCACCTTGCCCTTGCGGAAGCCCTTCAACGCCACATCCGGCTGAGCCTCTTTCAGCTTTTCGGTTACCTTGTCTTCCAGCTCCTGCGCTGTCAGGATCATCTTGTAGGCGCGCTTCAGGCCTTCGTTCTGGGTCTCGGTGACTTGCATGAGCTTCCTCGCATAAGCTGACAGGGCGCCCGAACGGCGCCCCGGTGAAATTTTCGTCTTACTAGTTTGGCCCCGAGGCAGGATCAACCCTGAATCAGCACGCAACGCGCGCAAGGCACATGCCCCTTCGGCCAAATGCATGAAGGCGTGCAACGCCTCGGCCATGGCCGCCCTTTGCTCAGGGATCACTGGTGCGGGTGGAGGGACTTGAACCCCCACGCCTTGCGGCGCCAGAACCTAAATCTGGTGCGTCTACCAATTCCGCCACACCCGCCAGTTCCACGCCGCCTGCCATGGCAGGCCAAGCGTGATAGAGCGGTCTCTAGCAAAGGCGCATTCCGGATGCGAGAGGAAAAATAATCTCAAGTTTGATGTATCCAGCCCGCAAAAAGATCGCGACATTTACATATTCTTGCCATATTGTGGCAGAAAAAATTGAGGCAGTAACAGAGTGAGTAACGCCATGAAACCGAAAACGGTCGGGCGGATCAACGGTGGACAGTCCACCGGGAATCCGAATGAATGCACAGGGCTTATGGCCCAATCGATCATTCTTACACTAGACGGCGAAAAACTGGTCGGCGACGTCAAGCCCGGCGACCGCATCGTGACCCGTGACAGCGGCATGGCCGTTCTGCGCAAGGTCCATCAATGCCGCATTCAGGCTGCCGCAGTGCATATCGCCGCGGGCTCGCTTGGCCACACGCGCCCCGATCGGGACGTGACCTTGCCTGCGGGTCAAATGGTGCTGATCCGCGACTGGCGGGCCGAAGCACTTTTCGGCACGCCACAGGCGCTTGTGCCCGCGGAACGTCTGGTCGATGGCGAATTCGTCCGGTTCGAGGATGCGGTCTGGATGACCCTCTGCACCCTGGAATTCGACCGCCCTCACATCCTTTATGTCGACGGGATCGAAGTGGCCGGGCATGTCGCTGCGGAAGCGACCTCCGCCGCCGCCTGATACGACGGCTCTCTCCACCGATCACGACGGGGGCTGGCGCCTCAGCAGGCGCCCAGCCCTCGCAAGACACCCGGCAACGCCTCGGGCAGATCTTCGGCAATCAGCCCCGGACCATAGCGGCGTGCCGCCTCCACATGGCACCATGCCGCCAGCTCGCTGGCCTGCATCGGGCCGAACCCGCGCGCCATCAGCCCTGTAATCAGCCCGGTCAACACGTCGCCTGATCCAGCCGTCGCCAGCCAGGGCGCCGCGCGCCCGTAACAGGCCGCATGGATCGACACCCGCCCATCGGCCGCCGCGATCACCGTATCCGCCCCCTTGAGCAGCAGAACGCAGCCCGCCCGCTTTGCCGCCGCGCGTGCCGCATCCACCCGCGACATGGCCGGGCCGGTCGTCGGCACCGCCACCAGACGCTCGGCCAGATCCGGGAAAAGCCGCGCGAACTCTCCGCCATGCGGGGTCAGGACGCACTGCGTCCCCGTCGTCAGATCGAACAGCTCGTCCGGATTATCCGCAAAGACGCTCAGCGCATCCGCGTCCAGAACGCAGGGCCGCCCCGACGACACCGCCACCGCCGCCAGACTGGCCGTAGGCTCGCTCACCCCCATCCCCGGACCAAGCCCGATGGCCGAAAACCTCGGATCGTCCAGCAGCTCCGCCAGCGCATCGATATCCGGCACAGGGCGCATCATCAGCGCGGTGATCTGTGCTGCGACCTCGGCCTGCGCCCCCGGCGGCACGCCAAGCGTCACAAGCCCCGCCCCGATCCGCAGCGCCGCACGCGCCGCCAGCCGCGCCGCCCCGGTCTGCCCCGCATCTCCCGACAGGATCAGCGCATGACCATGCCCGTATTTATGCCCCTGCCGCTTGTTCAGAACCTCCCCATCAGGCGCATCGACAAGCTGCGCCACCAGCGGATCCTCCGGCCCCTCCAGCCCGATATCCGCAATCGCCAGCGCCCCACAGGCCGCAGGCCCATCCTGCAGGTAATGCCCCAGCTTGGCCGCGTGGAAACTCACCGTCAGATCGGCGCGCACCGCCTCATGGTATCGCGCCGCGCCCTCGCGCCTCAGATAGCGGCCTGAATCCGCGCAAAGCCCGCTTGGCACGTCCACCGCAACAACCCTTGCGCCCCGCCGTGCCGCCATCTGCGTGGCCAGCCCGAACGCATCCACCCCTTCGAGCGGCCGCGTCAGCCCCGTGCCGAAAAGCGCATCCACCAGCAGCGCCCGCCCGTCATGCCCCCTGTCCGGAAGGGCGAACGCGCCCTCCCCCTCCTCGCGATAGGGGCGCACCGCGCCGCCCATCGCGCACCAGCGGTCGTGATTGGCCCTGGCATCGGGCGGCAGCGTCTCGGGATCACCCAAAAGCCACAGATCGACCTCCCAGCCCCAGTTGCGCAACAGCCGCGCGATGACGAACCCGTCGCCGCCATTATTGCCCGGCCCGCAGAGCACAGCCGCCCATCCCGGCGCCTGCGCCAGATCCGGCCATTGCGCGAAAACCGCCTCGATAACGCCCCGACCGGCGCGCTCCATCAGCTCCAACTCGGTCACCTGCCCCGACTCGATGGCCTCGGCTTCAAGGGCGCGCATCTGCCCGGCACTCAAGACTTCGGTCATCATCTCACTCCCAAGTTTCCAAAACGGCGCAAAATTATGCATTTTGATTAAATTTTATGCACCACTCAAGCGCCACCCGGCCGATACCAGCGCCTTTTACCCTATCCGATTGAGCCACCCGGTGAGAAGTGGTCTCACAACCCCCGAACGACGTGGCGAGGGAGGCCGAAGCCGATGAAGAAAATCGAAGCGATCATCAAGCCGTTCAAGCTTGACGAGGTCAAAGAGGCCCTTCAGGAGGCCGGGATTCAGGGGCTTTCTGTCATCGAGGTCAAGGGTTTCGGGCGCCAGAAAGGCCATACCGAACTCTATCGTGGGGCGGAATATGTCGTGGATTTCCTGCCCAAAGTGAAAATCGACGTCGTCATCGACGATGACCAGGTCGATCAGGCCATCGAGGCGATTATCGACGCCGCCAAGACCGACAAGATCGGCGACGGCAAGATCTTCGTCAGCCCCGTCGAACAAGCCATTCGCATCCGGACCGGCGAAACCGGCCCCGACGCTCTTTGATCAACACCCAATACAGACCCACTATCAGAAAAGGGAAGAAGGCACATGAGCCAGAAAGCAATCCTCCAGCAGATCAAGGAAGAAGACGTTGAATACGTCGACATCCGCTTCACCGACCCGCGCGGCAAGCTGCAGCACGTCACCGTGATGGCCGATCTGGTCGATGAAGACTTCCTTGAAGAAGGGTTCATGTTCGACGGCTCCTCGATCGCCGGTTGGAAATCGATCGAAGCCTCCGACATGAAACTGATGCCCGACACCGAGTCGGCCTATATCGACCCGTTCTATGCCGAGAAAACCCTCTGCGTGCATTGCTCGGTGGTCGAGCCCGACACCGGCGAACCCTACGAGCGTGACCCGCGCGGCACCGCCCAGAAAGCCGAAGCCTATCTGAAAGCCTCGGGCATCGGCGATTCCGCCTTCTTCGGTCCGGAAGCCGAATTCTTCCTGTTCGACGACGTCCGCTTCTCGAACAAGATCAACAAGGTCTCCTACGAAATCGACGCGCTCGACGCCTCGTGGAACACCGACACCGAGTACGAAATGGGCAACACCGGCCATCGTCCGGGCGTCAAGGGCGGCTATTTCCCCGTGAACCCGATCGACGACGGTCAGGACATCCGCTCGGAAATGCTCAGCACCATGAAGCGCCTCGGCATGAAGGTCGACAAGCACCACCACGAGGTGGCCTCGTGCCAGCACGAGCTGGGCCTGGTCTTCGGCACCCTGACCACTCAGGCCGATGAGCTTCAGAAATACAAATACGTGATCCACAACGTGGCACAGGCCTACGGCAAGTCGGCAACCTTCATGCCCAAGCCGATCTATGGCGACAACGGCACCGGCATGCACGTGAACATGTCGATCTGGAAAGACGGCAAGCCGCTCTTCGCAGGCGACAAATACGCCGATCTCAGCCAGGAGGCGCTGTATTTCATCGGCGGCATCCTCAAGCACGCCAAGACGCTCAACGCCTTCACCAACCCGTCCACCAACTCCTACAAGCGTCTGATCCCCGGCTTCGAAGCCCCGGTTCTGCGCGCGTATTCGGCCCGCAACCGGTCGGGCTGCGTCCGGATCCCATGGACCGAGTCGCCCAAGGCAAAGCGCGTCGAAGCTCGCTTCCCCGATCCTTCGGCCAACCCCTATCTGTGCTTCTCGGCCCTGTTGATGGCCGGCCTCGACGGCATCAAGAACAAGATCGATCCGGGCGAAGCCATGGACAAGAACCTCTACGATCTGCCCGCCGAGGAACTCGAAGGCATCCCCACCGTCTGCGGCAGCCTGCGCGAAGCGCTCGAAGCCCTGCAGGCCGACCATGCCTTCCTGCTGGCCGGTGACGTCTTCACCAAAGACCAGATCGACGGTTACATCGACCTCAAGATGGAAGAGCTCGAAACCTACGAGCACACGCCCCATCCGGTCGAATTCATGATGTATTACAGCTGCTGATCGCGTTCCCGCCCCTTCGGGCGGGATCACGCAGCACCATCATGGGACAGTGAAAAGATGCGCCCCCTCTGCCGGAGGGGGCGCATTTTCGTGATTGCACCCAAAGGCCCGGCGCCGTGGCTGGCGGGCGGTGCCCCCCGGTGACAATCCCCGGATCGGAAACAATGCACGCAAAAAGTGTGCATTGCCCCAATGTTTTCGCAATTCAACCAAACCATGCCCCATATCGCACCCCAGACTTGTCCTCGCAGTGCGCCCCCAACGACAGGCAACGATATGACGAAGCAGATTTCCCGGCTGACCGCGGGGCTGGTGTTTTCCAGCGATCGCGAGATCGACATGACGCGCAGCGCGCGGCATGCCGCCGCGACGCTCGACAGCCTGGGGCACACACCCTCCGGTCTGCGCATCCTGTCTGACGGGACGGCGCAAATCGCCACATCCCGGCACGTGATGCGTCTGCGGACAAGGCCCGAAACCACGCCAGAGCACGCATCTCCGCAGCCGGGCATCAGCCTCGAGCTTTCGTTGACCGCGTCTTGCGCGCCTTTCGGCACCGATCCCTCCGGCTTGAGCCACGATATGGTGGTGACCCATGTGCTCAAGGCGCTGCATGGCCTGCTTCATGCCGATCACATCCGGTGGGTCGGCGACACCCGCCTGATGTCGCGCGGTGACTTCGATCTCATCACCGCCAATCTGCCCCGGATCAGCACCACCGCTCCGCGCGTCGATCCCGCGCCCGATCCCGGCCTTCACCCTCTCGCCAAGCCCACAGCCCCGCCCGAGGCGACCCGGCAGGACTTGCGCGACTTCCTGTGCCGCATCGACGCCGAGGACAATGCCCCTCAGGCCCGACAGGTGATCCGACCCATCAGCGACCTGCAGCGCCTTTCTGCGTGGCTGATGACTTATGC
Source organism: Roseovarius litoreus (assembly GCF_900142765.1). Classification (GTDB taxonomy): domain Bacteria; phylum Pseudomonadota; class Alphaproteobacteria; order Rhodobacterales; family Rhodobacteraceae; genus Roseovarius; species Roseovarius litoreus. The sequence goes on along the minus strand of NZ_FRCB01000007.1, from coordinate 88,703 downwards.
CGTGGTCCTTCTGGCGCTGCCCGTTGGGCTGGCACTTCTGCTGATCACCGTCATCAAGGGTGAAAACCCCCGCCTCGCCTCACAGACGGCGGCTCTCACCGGACCCTTCATCGCCTTTCAGACCTATGGCACCACGGCCCAGGCGATGAGCGCGGTGCAATCGCTTCTGTTCTGAAGCGTTTCTCGAAAATGCACTGCTCCGTTCCATCCTTGCACGCGGTCCGCCTTTGGCCTCCGGGCTGCACCGCCCTGTGCGCTCCTTGATTTTGGCTTTGTGGACAGCCGATGCTCCGCTAAGCTTTCACTTGGTCCGTTTTGTCCCGAGGATGTCATGCCAACCCGCCCTCTGATGATCCGCCTTCTGGCTCCGCTCGGTCTGTGCAGCCTTGCGCTCTTCGCCCCCCTGCCCGCTCAGGCCGCAGCCTGCGGCAATGACGGCGCGGGCTTCGCCGCCTGGAAATCCGCCTTCGCCGCCGAAGCCGCGCGCGCCGGGGTGGGCCAGCCCGGCCTTCGCGCCCTTGCCGGCGCCCAATATGCCAGCCGCACCATCGCCGCCGACCGCAACCAGAAAAGCTTCCGCTACACGCTCGAGAAGTTCATGCAGGTCCGCGGCGCCGAGACGATCATCGCCCAAGGGCGCAAACGCAAGGCCCGCGACGCCGCGTTCTATGACGCGCTGGAGCGTCAATACGGCGTGCCTGCGGGCGTGCTGATCGCCATTCACGGCATGGAAACCGGCTTTGGCGGCTTCATGGGCGACAGCGCCGTGGTCTCGGCCATCACCACGCTGGCCTATGATTGCCGCCGCTCCGACTTCTTCATCCCCCACGCCATCGGCGCGCTCAAACTGGTGGATCGCGGCACGATCACTGCCGACACACGCGGCGCCAAACACGGCGAGCTCGGCCACACCCAGTTCCTGCCCGGCAACGCGCTCACCTACGGCGTCGATGCCAATGGCGACGGGCGTGTCGACCTCTACAATCTCGCCGATGCGCTCGCCTCGACCGCCAATTTCCTGCGCCAGAAAGGCTGGCAACCCGGCGCGGGCTATCAGGAGGGCGAGCCCAATTTCCGCGTGATCCAGCAATGGAACGCCGCAGGCGTCTACCAAAAGGCGATCGCGATCATGGCCGCGCGGATCGACCGGCCCTGACCCGTCTCCCCCGAAAGTCACCTTTCTGCCGCATTTCGATCAATTTAGCAGCATGATTGAGCGCTTTACTCGGCCGTGAACCAATACATGAACGGGCAGGTCGGGGGGATCCTCATGCAGACCCAAGGATATGTTGTCGGTTTCGAGTATGGCGCATGTCCGCGCATGGACTTCCACGATATCGTCGAGGAGTTCGACCTCGCATTCCACCTCGTCGACGCCCAGACACGGGCTCTGATCTGGGATTGCGACGATATCGCGGTGATCGAACGCGACTACGTGCGCGTGGCCCTTGGCTGGCTGCCACCCGACGAGGATGATGGCGCCTGGCACGTGATCGCAGCCGTCGGTCCAACCAATCAGGACCGCCAGCCCCCCTTCATCATCTCGTCCTTCCGCCAGATCGCCGATCAGATCGCCGAGCGGATGCAGGAGGTCCTGCCCCCCCGATCCGTGATGCGCGGCGAAGCACATGCGCAGGTCGGTCCGGACCTGATCGACTCGCTCTTCGATCTGCTGCGCGACACCGCGCATACGCCCTGTGACACCGCGCCGCCGGTCAGGCCAACGCCCGAGCCGGAGCCGGGCTGCGACAGGCTCGTGGGCACCCGGGACATCTCGGGACGGGACGACACGATGTACGAATACGACGAGCGCGGGATCGACGCGCTGCCCATGCAGCCCCCCGCCGCCGCCCTGACGCACTGGCTGGGCCAGCGTGCGGAGCCCACGAAACCGATGCGCCTGACCATTCACGCGCTGGCCCTCACCATGATGCTCTACGTGCCGCCCGTGGGGGCCTTCATGTTCGTCTACACGATGCTGCGCGACATGGCGCCCCTGTCGACCTGACCCCTCGGATCAGCCCGGTTCCTCCCCCACCTGCAGCATGTAGGTATGGATCGAGAACACGCAGGCCCGCGTCTCGGGCAGGCGCAACACGCATTGCCGCTCCGAGCGCAGATAGGGATAGCGCGCATCCGCCTCGGCCAGATCCTTTGGCGCGATGCGCGAGCGCGGCTGGAAAAGGTCGGGCCGCGCATAGCGCAGCGCGTTGAACCGCCACAAGGGCCGATCCACCTGCACCCCGTCGAACAGGCGCTGCACCCGCCGCGCGAGACCCTCGTCATATTCCGGCACCGGGACGTGGATGGCGGTGAGCGCCCGGCCGATCTTGTCCGCCAGCCGCCAGCTTGCCGGAAAACACAGCACCGCCGCGGTCAGCACATGCTCATCGCCCCGCTTTTCCATCAGGCACAGGTCTTCCTGCACCAGATGCCCCAGCGTACCCATCGGATCATCCCGGTCCAGCGGGATCCGCGCGCCATCCGGTCGCGTCACTTCTTTTGCAGAAATACTGTAACCCTCGCCATGTTTTGCCAACCAGTCCAGTACATATTGCAAAAGCTCATCCGCCGCCGCGTGCCCCTCGGGGCGCAGGGCCAGCACATCATCGCGCCGATCGCGCAACAGCCGGGCACGCTCGGCCATCTGCGCGGCAAAAGCGTCGTCCACCTGCAACCATGTCGCGGGATCAAGCGGCTGGATCCCCGGCAAGGGGCGCGGCGCCATGGCATCATAGGGCAGTCGGGTCTGGAATATGCCTGTCATGCCCGCATGTTTAGAAACACCACCCCCCAAAAGACCAGCCGATTTTTCGCAGAAAAATCGCCCCCCACGAAAATTCGCGAATTTTCTAACCACCCGATGCGCGGCGATACTCGGTGCGCATGCGGTAACCCTTGCGCGGGCCTTTCACCTGCCAGACAACCTGCCAGACGGGCCAGGCGTCGAACGCGTAACACCCGTCATACTGATCGGGATCGCACCAATGCCCGGTCTCGCCGCCCCAAAGCGGCACCTGGTGAAAGAACCGCCCATCCTCGAACCACACCGTCAGATCGTCGCGCCAAAGATAGCTGCGCCGCGCCTCGACCGCCGGCTGGTCACCGATCTGCAGCCGTCCCGCCTCCTCGCACAAGAGCCCCTCGGGCACCGCGCGCCATGTGGCCATGCCCGCCAGCCGGGCCTCCGGCCCGTCCGCCTGCACGATATGGCGCGTCATGTGCCAGCGGCCCTCGAAATCGGCCAGCCTGCGCGCGCGGCCCTTCGGCGCTTCATCCGTCATCTGCCCGGTCAATCGCTTGCCATCCTCCGCCATCTGCTTGCCGCGTGGCGCCCATCCGTCTAAACCCGCGACAACCGTTACAGGATACGCAAAGGCCCGTCACATGATTCCCCGCTATTCCCGCCCCGACATGGTCGCCATCTGGTCGCCCGAAACCAAGTTCCGCATCTGGTTCGAGATCGAGGCCCATGCCTGCGACGCCATGGCCGATCTGGGCGTGATCCCCCGTGCCAATGCCGACGCGGTGTGGAAAGCCAAGGACGTGGAATTCGACGTGGCCCGCATCGACGAAATCGAGGCCGAAACCAAGCATGACGTCATCGCCTTCCTGACCCATCTGGCCGAACATGTCGGCAGCGACGAGGCGCGTTTCGTCCATCAGGGCATGACCTCCTCGGATGTGCTCGACACCTGCTTCAACGTGCAGCTCACCCGCGCCGCCGATATCCTTCTGGCCGATATGGACGGGCTTCTGGCCGCCCTCAAGCGCCGCGCGTTCGAGCACAAGGATACCGTGCGCATCGGCCGAAGCCACGGCATCCATGCCGAGCCCACCACCATGGGCCTGACCTTCGCGCGCTTCTACGCCGAGATGGACCGCAACAAGCGCCGCCTGCAACAGGCCCGCGCCGAGATCGCCACCGGCGCCATCTCGGGGGCTGTCGGCACCTTCGCCAATATCGACCCCCGCGTCGAAGAGCATGTCTGCGCCAAGCTCGGGCTCGAGCCCGAGCCCATCTCGACGCAGGTCATCCCCCGCGACCGCCACGCCGCCTTCTTCGCCACGCTTGGCGTCATCGCCTCGTCGATTGAGAATGTCGCCATCGAGATTCGCCACATGCAGCGCACCGAAGTGCTCGAAGCGGCGGAATTCTTCTCCATGGGGCAAAAAGGCTCCTCGGCGATGCCGCACAAGAAAAACCCCGTCCTGACCGAAAACCTCACCGGTCTGGCGCGGCTCGTGCGCATGGCGGTGGTGCCCGCGATGGAAAACGTGGCCCTCTGGCACGAGCGCGACATCTCCCATTCCTCGGTCGAGCGCAATATCGGCCCCGACACCACGATCACGCTGGATTTCGCCCTGCACCGCCTGACCTCGGTGATCGACAAGCTGCTGGTCTATCCGCAGAACATGCTGGACAACATGAATAAATTCCCCGGCCTCGTGATGTCGCAGCGCGTGCTGCTGGCGCTGACCCAGGCCGGTGTGAGCCGCGAGGACGCCTACCGCCTCGTGCAGCGCAACGCGATGAAGGTCTGGGATCACCGCACCGATTTCCGCGAGGAACTGCTGGCCGACGACGAGGTGCGCGCCGCCCTCTCCGAGGACGAGATCAACGAGAAATTCGATCTCGGATACCACACCAAGCATGTTGATACGATTTTCGCGCGCGTCTTCGGCGAGAGCTGACGATCCCATCCCGTTTGCCCGATTTTCAGGCAGGGCGGCTCGCTTGGGCCGCCCTTCGCGCGTCCGGCGCGATTCCGGATTTTGCCGAACGGCAAACTCGTGCTATCCTCTGGTTGAGTGCAACAGGAGAGATGTAAGATGAAAGCGAAGATCGTTCTGACCACCGCCGCCCTCACGCTTGCCTCGGCCATGTCCGTGCAGGCCGGATGCGGCAAGCATGAGCAGCAGGCCATGTCCTGCGCCGATGGCGCGACCTGGGACAGCGCAACCAAAACCTGCGTGCCCCAGACCACAAGCTGACCGGCAATCATCAATTCCGAACCTGTCCGGGGCGCCCTGCGGCGCCCCGTTTCATACGGGCGCATCCCCCTTCGAATTCGGCCTGCCTTAGCCCTTTCTTCATCCCTTGTATCTAGGCTTCAGCCATTGACCTGAACGGGGGACAGGCGGATGACCCAGACACAGCTTGCGCGCCTCTCGCCGCCGCGTGCGGCACGGCCCGCCGCCGCGCGCCTGACCAAGGCGCAGAAGGCTGCGATCATCGTGCGATTCCTGCTCAATGAAGGCGCCGATGTGCCGCTCACCGATCTGCCCGATGCGCTGCAGGCCACATTGACCACCCAGATGGGCACCATGCGCTATGTCGACCGCAGCACGCTCGCCGATGTGGTCGCCGAATTCGCGGCCGAGCTTGAGGCGATGGGCCTGACCTTTCCGCGCGGCGTGGCCGGGGCGCTCTCGGCGCTCGATGGCCGGATCAGCCCGCAAACCGCCGCCCGCCTCAGAAAGGAAGCCGGCGTGCGGCAATTCGGCGACCCTTGGGAACAGGTCCGCGCCGCCAGCCCCGATGATCTGCTGGGCATTCTCGGTCGCGAAAGCATCGAGGTGGCCGCCGTCATGCTGTCGAAACTCGATGTCGAACGCGCCGCCGATCTCCTGGGGCGCCTGCCCGGCGATCAGGCCCGTCGCATCACCTGTGCCGTGTCGCGCACCGGCGCCGTGACGCCCGCCGCGGTGGACCGGATCGGCCTTGCGCTGGCCGCGCAACTGCATGATGTGCCCGAAACCGCCTTCGATGACGGGCCGGTGGAACGGGTCGGCGCGATCCTCAACGTCTCGGCCGCCGCCACGCGCGACAACCTGCTGACCGGGCTGGACGAAACCGATCAGGATTTCGCCCGGCTGGTGCGCAAGGCGATCTTCACCTTCGTGCACATCCCCGAACGGGTCGCCCCGATGGATATCCCCCGCGTCACCCGCGAAGTGGATCAGAAACTGCTGGTCACCGCCCTTTCGGGCGCGCTCAAGGGCGACATGGCCGCCGATCTCTCGGGCGTCGCGGATTTCATCCTCGACAACATGTCAAAACGCATGGCCGACGCCCTGCGCGACGAGATCGAGGAATTGGGCAGCGTCAAACCCCGCGATGCCGAAGCCGCGATGACCCAGGTCATCAACGCTATCCGCCGGCTCGAGGCGGCGGGCGAGCTGACCCTCATCAAACCCTCCGACACCGACGAGGATGCCACCCCCTGACACCGCGGATGATCCGAAGATGGACAGGGCCGCGCCCGGGCCCTACCTTGCCGGCATGACCGCGCACCCCCTCATTCTCGACGATCTCTCCTGCCCCGCACCCCGCACCCCGCTCGGCACCACATGGGAGCTGGTGTCGGACCGCGTGATGGGCGGCGTCTCGGACGGGACCCTCACCCGCACCACGCTGGACGGGCGCATGGCCTTGCGCCTCAGCGGATCGGTCAGCCTTGAAAACAACGGCGGCTTTCTACAAATGGCGCTTGATCTGCGCCCTGATGGCTCTGCGCTCGATGCGCGCGCCTTCACCGGGGTCGAGCTTGATGTTTTCGGCAATGACCAAAGCTACAACCTGCATCTGCGCACCGCCGATGTGATCCGCCCCTGGCAATCCTACCGCCTTGCCTTCACCGCCCCTGCACAATGGAGCACGCTGCGCCTGCCCTTCTCGGATGTCACCCCCCACCGCGTCGATGCGCCCTTCGATCCCGCCACGCTGCGCCGCATCGGCATCGTCGCCATCGGGCGCGCGTTTCAGGCCGATATCGCCATCGCCCGGATCGCGCTTTATCCCTGACCCAAGCAGCCACTGGACAGCGCCCGCATCCGCGCTTACCCTGCCGCTCATGAGCGATACAACTGGCAAACGCTGGCACGACATGGGCGGTCAATCCGCAGGCCCGATCTGTGCCGATCAACATGATTTCGCCCTTTGGGAAAAGCGCGTCGATGCGCTTATGGTGCTGTGCTCAGGCGCGGGATTCTTCACCGTCGACGGCCTGCGCCGCGCGCTCGAGGACATGGGCGAAGAGGCCTTCGAAACCATGAGCTATTACGAACGGTGGATCGCCGCCATCAACCAGAACCTGGTTGAAACCGGCGCCTACACGCTCGAAGAGCTGGGCCAGCGCATGGACGAGATCGCCGCGCGCGGCCCCACCTATGCCGCCGCCCAGAAAGAGGCCGGTACCGATGGGGCCAGCCATGGCTGAGCGTGTCCGCGTCAAGGCGATGATGCCGCCGGGCCATGTGCGCACCCCCTCTTACCTGCGCGGCAAGACCGGCGTGATCGAACGCGCGCTCGGCCCCTTCCCCAACCCCGAGCAACTGGCCTATGGCCTGCCCGCCCCCGAACAGCCGCTCTACCGCGTGCGCTTCACCATGTCCGAGATCTGGGGCGACGCCGCCGAACGCCCCTCCGATACGCTCGACGCCGAAATCTACGCCCATTGGCTGGAAAGGGTCTGACGCGATGCCGCATGACCATCACGACCACGACCATACCCACGATCACGATCACGGCGGGCTCAGCCCCTCGGGCCATCCCTACCGCGCCGATAACGACGCACCGCTCAGCTATTGGCAGCGCATGGAAATCGCCGTGCGCGAGTTGATGATCGAAAAGGGTCACCTGACCGCCGATCAGGTCTCGGCCCAGATCGACAGGATGGATGCCCGCAGCCCCGCCAATGGCGCCGCCGTCGTGGCCCGTGCATGGGTCGATCCGGACTTTCGCGCGCGCCTTCTGGCTGATGCCGGCGACGCCAGCCGCGAGATGGGCTTCGATATCGGCCCGCTGCACCTGATTGCCGTGGAAAATACCGAAGACGTGCATAACCTCATCGTTTGCACGCTCTGTTCGTGCTATCCGCGCAACCTGCTGGGCCTGCCGCCCGATTGGTACAAGACCCGCGAATACCGCTCGCGCGCCGTGCGCGAGCCGCGCGCCGTGCTGCGCGAGTTTGGCCTCGACCTGCCCGACAGCACCACCATCCGCGTGCATGACAGCACCGCCGACATGCGCTATATCGTGCTGCCCGCGCGCCCCTCGGGCACGGACGGGATGGACCAGGACGCCCTCGCCGCCCTCGTCACCCGCGATTCGATGATCGGCACCGGCCTGCCGCGGCAGCCGTGACCGCCGCCGCCCACACCCCCTGAGCGCCGGATCGGCTTGTGATCCGGGGCGCTGCGGCATATGTCTGCGGGCCAACGACTGCCCTGCACATGGACCCGATGACCGACACGCCCTCTCCCCCCTCCCTTGTCAGCCGCTGGCGCGACACCGGGCTTGGCCTCGCGATCTACGCGCCCATCGCCCTGGCCCGGGTGCTGCCCTATCGCTGGCGCGTGCCGGTGATGGGCTGGGTGACCTCGCGGATCATCGCGCCCATCGCGGGCTATGACCGGCGGGTGCGCGAAAATCTCGACCATGTGCTGCCCGATCTTCCCGAGGCCGAGGTCAAGCGCCTCGCCCGCGCCGTGGCCGACAATGCCGGGCGCAACATGGTCGAGCTGCATTCCACGCCCGAATTCATCGCCCGCACCCGCGACATCCCCCTCGAAGGCCCCGGGCTCGAGGCGATCCGCACCGCCCGTGCCGAAGGCCGCCCCGTGATCTTCGTGACCGGGCATTTCGGCAATTTTCACGCGGCCCGCGTGGCCCTCGTGGCGCAGGGCTTCGACATGGGCATCTTCTACCGCCCGATGGCCAATGCCTTCTACAACCGGCGCTACACGCATTGCATGGAAATGCTCAGCACACCGATGTTCCAGCAGGGCCGCGGCGGCATGCGCCAGATGGTACAGCATCTGCGCTCCGGCGGGGTTCTGGCGATCCTGACCGATCTCAACGCGCTGGACGGTGTCCCGCTCAGTTTTTTCGGAAAGCCCGCCCTCTCCTCGCTGGCCACCGCCGAGCTTGCCCTGAAATTCGACGCGCCGCTGGTGCCGGTCTGGGCGATCCGCAATCCCGACGGGCTGAGTTTCCGGGTCATCGTCGAAGAGCCGATCCGCGCCACCGACGCCGTGACCATGACTCAAGAGGTCAATGACCGGCTCGAGGCGCAGGTGCGCCAGAACATGGACCAATGGTTCTGGATTCACCGCCGCTGGAAAAACGGCACCGGCCCGCTGGCCGATCGCGCCGCCAAACAGCTCGAACGCCAGCAAGGCCGCGACCGTCCCTGAATCTGACCCTGACCCTGCGCCTAGGGCCTCCCGCCCGCGCGCCGGCCCGTCAGGGCCGACAAGCCCAGCCCCATCAGGGCCGACAAGCCCAGCCCCATCAGGGCCGACAAGCCCGTGCTCAGGTCCACTTCGCCAAGGGCGGCAGGCTCATCAACACCGCATTCGCGTCATGCCCCGTGGCCAGCCCGAACTTGGTGCCCCTGTCATAGACCAGGTTGTATTCCGCATAGAGCCCGCGATGCACAAGCTGCGCGTCCTTGTCGGCCTCGTTCCAGTCCTGAACCCGGCGCTTTTCCACCAACGGCACATAGGCCGGCAGGAAGGCCCGCCCGATATCCTGCGTCAGCGCGAAATCCGCTTCCCAGTCGCCGGTGTTGCGATCATCCATGAAGATGCCGCCGACACCACGCGCGCGGTTGCGGTGCGGCACATAGAAATATTCGTCCGCCCAGGCCTTGAGCGCGGGGTAAAGCGCCTCGTCATGCGGGTCCAGATGCGCCTTTTGCGTCGCGTGGAAATGCGCCGTGTCCTCGTCATATTCGAGGCACGGGTTCAAATCCGAGCCGCCTCCGAACCACCACGCACCCGGCGTCCAGAACATCCGCGTGTTCATATGCACCGCCGGGCAATGCGGGTTCTGCATATGCGCCACAAGGCTGATGCCGCTGGCCCAGAACCTCGGATCGCTCTCCATCCCCGGCACGCCGCGCGCCGCCATCGCCTGCTGGGCCGCCGCACCAAGGCTGCCATAGACCTCCGAGACGTTCACGCCGACCTTCTCGAACACCCGGCCACCGCGCATCACGCTCATCAGCCCGCCGCCCGCATCCGAGCCATCGTCGCTGCTGCGCTTGGTCTCGGTCACCTCGAAGCGCGCCGCCGGCGCGTCGCTCATCGGACCGGCCGCGTGGCTGTCCTCCAACCCCTCGAAGGCCGCCACGATCTCGTCGCGCAGCTGGCGAAACCATGCCGCCGCGCGCTGTTTTTCCTCCAGCATCTCGCCACTCATCCCCGTTCCTCCCGGTCTGTCCCTGATCTCAATGCGCCGGCGCCGCCACCGGGTCCAGCAGGCAGCGCCCGCCATCCACCGTCATGATCTGCCCGGTCATGAAACATGACCCGTCGCTTGCCAGATATTGCACCGTCTCGGCAAGCTCCGTCGGCGCCGCGATGCGCCCAAGCGGCGTGTGATCCTCGATATCCGCGCGATAATCGCGATTGTCCCGCAACGTGTCCTGCAGCGAGGCGCTCATCACCGATCCGAAGGCCACCGCGTTGACCCGGATGCGGTGCGGCGCCAGCGCCACCGCCAGACTGCGCGTCATCTGATCCAGCGCCGCGGTCGACACCGAATAGGCCAGCAAATTGGGATGCGTGCGCCGCGCGGCAATCGACGACAGGTTGACGATCGTGCCGGCCACGCCCTCGTCCTGCCCTTCGGCCTGCTTTATCATGCGCTTGGCGACCATCTGGCTCAGCCGGAGCGAGATCATCAGGTTCTGCTGCAACAGCACCTCGATCGCGTCGTCATCGGGGTCCAGCGCATCCGAGGGCATGATCTGCCGCGAGGCGTTGATGAGGATATCCACCTGATCGAAGGCATCTATCGTGGCCGACAAAAGATTGGCCAGCGTCAGCCGCTCGCGCAGATCACCGGCGAAATAGCGGATATTGCTGTCCTCGTCATTCTCGCCCAGTTCCTTGATCAGATGCGCCTCGTCGATATCGGCGAACATCACATTGGCGCCCTTGTCCGCGAAATGCCGACCGATCGCCAGCCCGATCCCGTTGGCGCCGCCAGTCACGATGGCGGTCTTGCCGGAGATGGAAAAAGACATGTGCAGACCTTCCCTGATGATTCTGCCCGGCCAATTTAGGCCACATCACGCCCCTTTGCGAGACGGGCCTTTCGGCCCTTTCCCGTGCAGGATCTTGAACCGCGCATCGCCGGCGATTTCCTCGACACGGGCAAAATGCCTTGCCATCGCGGTCTCGTAGGGCAAATGGCGATTGGCCACCAGCCATAATTGCCCCCCGGGCTTGAGCATCGCGGCCGCCGCCGCGATGAAGGCGCGGCCCAGATCGGGGTCGGCGGCGCGCCCTGCGTGAAACGGCGGGTTGGTGACCACCGCATCCAGTGCCGTCTCGGGCCGCCAGCGGGTCGCGTCCTCCCAATGCAGCACCGCGCGCGCATCCGCGATGTTGCGCCGCGCACAGTCCAGCGCCGCGTGATCGGCCTCCACCAGATGCAGCACCCGGATATCCGCGCGCTCCAACAGGCGCGCACTCAGATAGCCCCAGCCGCCGCCAAGATCGGCAATCGACTTGCCCAGCTTCGCAGGCAGGTGATCCGCCAGAAACCGCGAGGCCGGATCGATCCCATCCGCCGAAAACACCCCCGGCGCGGTGACGTAGCCGCCCTCGATGGTCTGCGGTCCGGTGTCTGCCCAATCCTCCAGCCCCGGCCCCGCCTCGAACCAGAACAGCTTGCCATGCGCCTTGGACAGCGGCGCCGAGACCTCCATCCGCTTGCGGCACTCCTTGAGAATGGATTCGACCCCGTCGGTCTTTGCCCCGTCCACGATGACCACGCCATCGGTCACCGCCACCGCCTGCGCCACCAGCGCGCGGGCCAGCGCCTTGGCGCGCGGCACAAACACCACCGCCGCGCCATAGCGCCCCTCGGGCGTCACCGCGCAGCGATAGCCTTGTGCGGCGAAATGGTCGTGATCGGGCCGGAACCCTGTCAGGATGTGACAGCGCTCGCCGGGCAGCGCCGATAGATCGTGATCCGCGCGCGGGCCGAACACCGCGATCCGGCCCGCGTCCGGCAGGGCGACATCTCCGGCCTCCAGGGCCAGTGCCAGGCGCGATTGCAGACCTGCCACGTTATTCTTTTTCCATGGTGCATTGCAGCGGATGCTGATGACGGCGGGCGAAATCCATCACTTGCGCCACCTTGGTCTCGGCGATCTCGTGGCTGAACACGCCCACCACGGCGACCCCCTTCTTGTGCACCGTCAGCATCACTTCGAAGGCCTGCGCGTGATTCATGCCGAAGAACCGCTCCAGCACCGCAACCACGAATTCCATCGGGGTGTAGTCGTCATTCAACAAAAGAACCTTGTAGAGCGGCGGTCGCTTGGTCTTGGCGCGCGTCTTGACCACGACCGAGGTATCCCCCTCGTCGCCATTCTCATCGTCGCCGGCCATCCATACTCTGTGCTCGTTCATGATCTTCTTTGCGGTTTGTGACGTGGCATCCCGTGACCCCGCAATATAACCTGTGTGGCGCCCGAGAAAAGGGGCCGCGAACGACAGTCTTGCGTTCATCTGCGTTGATCCGCGGTGATCCGCGCTTATTCGCTCCCTATGCCACACGCCTGCGCGCCGCAAGGCGGGATCGTGCCGCGCCGCGCGTTACTTCAGCTCGGCCACTGCAAGGATCGGGCCATGCCCGCCGCGCTGCACCATGACAACGACCGGGGCATCGCCCTCGACCGGCATCTGCAGCGCCAGACGCTCGGCGGGATCCCATTCTCCGGCCACCTGCCAGTCGGTCACGATATTGGAATATTCCAGCATCTTTCCCGCATTCTCGCCGCGGCGCACCTCGACCACATCCTTGGGGCGATAGCGCACCACATGCACCACAAGCGGCCCTTCGAGCGATGCATCCGGCGCCTGCGCCGAAATCCGCAGCACGCCCGCCTCGCGCGTTGCGACCAGCACCACCTGTGCAGGCATCGCGCGATGCGCGGCAATCAGATCGACCACCTTCATTTCCTTGGTGCCCATGACCTGATCGCGCCCGCCCACGATCATCTGCGGCGTATAGACCATCGGATTGCCCTGCGCCTTGGCATAGGCTTTCTGCCGCGCGGTAAAGGCCGGGCTTGCGAAACTGTCCTTCCAGCCGATGTAATCCCAGTAATCCACATGCAGCGCCAATGCCACCACATCGCCGCGCTTGGCCAGTTCCCGCATCAGCTCATCCGCCGGCGGACAGGCCGAACAGCCCTGCGAGGTGAACAGCTCCACCACCACGCGCCGCTCCTCTCCCGCATGCGCAGCAGGCGCGGCGAAAGCCGTCAGGGCGATCAGGATCAAGCTCAGAACGGATCGGATCATGGGGTGAAATCCATGTGCTGTTGGCGGGATATCGCTGATCACCTGTACCTAGTCCAACCTGTAATGACCAATCAAGGTTTCGAGAGACACAAGTGAAGCGTGACTTTCGTATTTTTTTGTGCACAACAGTATACAAATTGCTCCGGACCCCTTGATCGCTCTTTGCAAATGGGTCAGAAGCGAGCCAGCGAATTCCTGCCTTGAGAGTGAAAGGAAGGCCAAATGCCCATCACCGTCGGACACGACACCGCCAAGACACGCCAGACACTCCGCGTGAACGGCAAGTCCTATGCCTATTATTCCATCAAGGCGGCCGAAGCCGCCGGCCTCGGCGATTTCTCCCGCCTGCCCGCGTCGCTGCGCGTGGTGCTTGAAAACATGCTGCGCTTCGAGGATGGCAAGACCGTCTCGACCGACGATATCAAGGCCTTCTCCGACTGGGCCGACAATGGCGGCAAGGGCAACCGCGAACTGGCCTACCGCCCGGCCCGCGTGCTGATGCAGGATTTCACCGGCGTTCCCGCCGTCGTGGACCTCGCCGCGATGCGTGACGGGATCAAGGCGCTCGGCGGCGATCCCCAGCAGATCAACCCGCTCAACCCCGTGGATCTGGTGATCGACCACTCGGTGATGATCGACGAATTCGGCAATCCCCGCGCCTTCCAGATGAACGTGGACCGCGAATACGAGCGCAACATGGAGCGCTACCAGTTCCTCAAATGGGGTCAGGGCGCGTTCGACAATTTCCGCGTCGTGCCCCCCGGCACCGGCATCTGCCATCAGGTGAACCTCGAATACCTGGCCCAGACCGTCTGGACCGACACCGACCAGAACGGCGAGGAAGTCGCCTATCCCGACACGCTTGTCGGCACCGACAGCCACACCACCATGGTCAACGGTGCTGCCGTTCTGGGCTGGGGCGTCGGCGGGATCGAGGCCGAGGCCGCGATGCTCGGTCAGCCGATCTCCATGCTCATCCCCGAGGTTGTCGGGTTCGAGCTGACCGGCGCCATGATGGAAGGCACCACCGGCACCGATTTGGTGCTCAAGGTGGTCGAGCTGCTGCGCGCCAAGGGCGTCGTCGGCAAATTCGTCGAATTCTACGGCACCGGCCTTGATAACCTGCCCCTCGCGGATCGGGCGACCATCGCCAACATGGCCCCCGAATACGGTGCCACCTGCGGCTTCTTCCCGATCGACGACGAAACCCTGCGCTACCTGCGCAACACCGGGCGTGACGAAGACCGCGTGGCGCTGGTCGAAGCCTATGCCAAGGAAAACGGCTTCTGGCGCGACGCCTCCTATGCGCCGGTCTATACCGACACGCTCAGCCTCGACATGGGCACCATCGTTCCGGCCATCTCCGGCCCCAAGCGCCCGCAGGATTACGTCTCGCTCGATCAGGCAGCCACGAAATTCTTCGACGTGGTCGCCGAATACCGGGGCGAGGATGAAACCGCCGCCGCCACCGCCATGGCCAGCGAAGGCCCCGCCCCCGACGCTCTGATCGACCCTCGCAAGACGGTCGCGGTCGCGGGACAGGACTACACCCTGCGCGATGGCTCGGTTGTGATCGCCTCGATCACCTCCTGCACCAACACCTCGAACCCTTACGTGATGATCGGCGCCGGGCTTGTCGCCCGCAAGGCGCGTGCCCTCGGCCTCGATCGCAAGCCCTGGGTCAAGACATCGCTCGCCCCCGGTAGCCAGGTGGTCTCGCACTACCTCGAAGCCGCCGGCCTGCAAGAGGATCTCGACGCCATCGGCTTCAACCTCGTGGGCTATGGCTGCACCACCTGCATCGGCAATTCCGGTCCCCTTCAGGAAGATATTTCCAAGGCGATCAACGACAATGACCTGATCGCCACCTCGGTGCTCTCGGGCAACCGCAACTTCGAGGGGCGCATTTCCCCCGATGTGCGCGCCAACTATCTGGCCTCCCCGCCGCTGGTGGTGGTCTATGCCATCGCGGGCGACATGAATGTCGATCTGGTCAACGATCCCATCGGCACCGACAAGGACGGCAACGATGTCTACATGAAAGACATCTGGCCCACTCAGGCCGAAATCGCCGAACTGGTCGAACGCACCGTCACCCGCGAAGCGTTCCAGTCGAAATATGCCGACGTCTTCAAGGGCGACGAGAAGTGGCAAGAGGTCGAAACCTCCGAGGGCGAAACCTATGACTGGCCCCCGCAATCCACCTATGTGCAGAACCCGCCCTATTTCCGTGGCATGGCCAAAGAAGCCGGGACCATCTCGGACATCAAGGGCGCGCGGATGCTGGCGCTTCTGGGCGACATGGTCACCACCGACCACATCTCGCCCGCAGGCTCCTTCAAGCCCACCACCCCGGCAGGCGAATACCTCACCGAACGTCAGGTACCGGTGCGGGAATTCAACTCCTACGGTTCGCGGCGCGGCAATCACGAAGTGATGATGCGCGGCACCTTCGCCAATATCCGCATCCGCAACGAGATGCTGGACGGCGTCGAAGGCGGCTACACGCTCGGGCCGGACGGCGCACAGACCTCGATCTTCGACGCCGCGATGGCGTGGCAGGACAAGGGCGTGCCGCTGGTCATCGTCGCAGGCGAACAATACGGCGCAGGCTCCAGCCGCGACTGGGCCGCCAAGGGCACCAGCCTTCTGGGCGTCAAGGCCGTGATCGCCGAAAGCTACGAGCGCATCCACCGCTCGAACCTCGTGGGCATGGGCGTCATCCCGTTCGAATTCACCGGCGACGACACCCGCAAGTCCCTCGGCCTCAAGGGCGACGAGAGCTTCGATATCACCGGCCTCGAAGGCGACATGAAACCGCAGGCCGAAGTGCCCTGCACCATCACCTATGGCGACGGCACGACCAAAGAGATCACGCTCAAGTCGCGCATCGATACGGCGGTGGAAAAGGAATATGTCGAAAACGGCGGTGTGCTGCATTACGTGCTGCGCAACCTCGCCCGCTCCGCCGCCTGATTTCAGGCTCGGACGCAAAGATCAGGGGCGGCCTTCGGGCCGCCCTTTTTTCTGTCTGGCTGTCGGGGAAAAGGCGCGTGCCTCGGGGGTGAAAAAGCCATTTGCGTACGGGATGGACACAAATCCCGGGATTTGCTCCGGCTTTCGTCCCAAATGCGTGTAGGTTTCGTACGAACCCTACACTTTTTGGTCAGCGTGACCGGGCCTCTTCGATGGCCGGCAGGATCGTGCTTTCCAGCACTTTTTCGGTGATCGGCCCGGCAAAGCGCAGCACGATTTGTCCTTTGCCATCAATAACATAGGTTTCCGGCACGCCATAAAGACCCCAATCCAGCGCCATCCGCCCATTGGCATCGGCCCCGAGCGCCGCATAGGGATCGCCCAATTCCTCAAGGAATTTCAAGGCGTTATCCGGCTTGTCCTTGTAATTGACCCCGTAAATCGTGATCCCCTGATCGGCCAAAGTCTCCAGATGCGGATGCTCCACCCGGCACGGCGCGCACCAGCTGGCCCAGTAGTTCACCAGCTTGACGCCACCATCCCGCAAGTCACTGTCTTTAAACGGATTTTTATCCGCCAACTGTGTCACCTGGACAGCGGGCGCAGGCCGCCCCTCCAGCGCAGACGGCAGCGCATCGGGATTTTCACGCTGCATCCCGAAAAAGAACAGCGCCGCCAGACCGGCGAACAGCACTGGTGGCAAGATCATCAAAGGCGATACTTTAGCCATTGTTTTTTGCTTTCGTTTCAATATCTTCCAGCTGTTTCTTCACCTTGCGTGCGCGCCAGATGCTGACCCAGACAATCGCCGCCAGCAAAACGATCGACACCGCATAGGACGACAAAACCGCGTCCGCGTATTTCCCAAGATCCGGCATCATCCCATCCGCTCCCTCGCCAACAGCGCGCGGGTGCGCCGCGCCCGGATTTCCGTCTGCGTCCGAAGAAAGACCAAAGCTATGAAAAGAAACACAAATCCGGCGATGCAGACCAGCAGCGGATACCAGAAAACATCCGCCACATTCTCTTCCTTATCAAGGCTCAGCGACGCCCCCTGATGCAATCCCTGGTTCCAGAAATTCACCGCATAGCGGCTCAGAAGCGCAAAGACCGACCCCACCAGACACAGGATCGAAGTCAGATCCGCTGCCGTGTCGTCATTCTCGATTGCCTCCCACAGGGCTATGTACCCGAGATAAAAGAGAAAAAGGATCAGGAAGCTGGTCAGTCGCGGATCCCACGCCCACCATGTGCCCCACATCGGCTGGCCCCAGATCGCCCCCGTGGCCAACGCAATCACCGTCATCACCGCCCCCACCGGCGCCGCCGCCCGCGCCGCCAAGGCACTGACATGATGCCGCCGCACGATCCAGATCAGCGACGCCACGAGCATCATAAGCCATGCATTGATCGCCATAAGGGCGCTAGGTACATGAAGATAAATGATTTTTACGGTCGAGCCTTGCCGGAAATCATCCGGCGTGAAGAAAAATCCCCAGATCAGACCACCCACCAAGGACACCACAGCCAGCACAGCGACCCATGGCAAGACGCGATCCGTCGTCTGGATGAATTTCTTGGGATTTGCATATTCCCAAAGTGATTTACCGCTCATTCCCGTTCCCATTTGCTCAGCGCAGGTTGACCTTCAATACCGCAGCAGAGGCGAAAGGCAAAAGCGCGATGGTGCCGCAGGTGATGCCAGCCAGCATCAAAAGCGGCGTCATGATGTCCAGCCCCTCAACCCCCCGGCGCGCCATCTCGGCGCCGAAAATCAATGTGGGGACATAAAGCGGCAAGACAAGAAGGCTCAACAAAAGCCCGCCCCGTTTCAGCCCGACAGTCAGCGCCGCCCCGAACGTGCCGATCACGCTGAGTGCGGGGGTGCCGAGAAAAAGGGATAATATCAAGGGCTTGTACCCCGCCTCGGGCAGGCTGAGAAGCAGCGCGAAAAGCGGTGCCGCCAAGATCAGGGGCAAGCCGGTGGTCAGCCAATGCGCCAGAGCCTTGATGGTGACGATCGCCTCCATCGGCAGCGGGGACGTGGCCAGCAGATCAAGGCTGCCATCCTCCCAGTCCAGCGCGAAGATCCGGTCCAGCGACAGCAGGCATGACAGCAACGCCCCCAACCACAGGATCCCCGCCGCGATCCGCGCCAGCAACTCGCTCTGCGGGCCAACGCCAAAAGGCACGAGCGTCACCACGATCAGGAAAAACGCAAGCCCCAGCCCGAAGCCGCCCCCGGCCCGCATCGCCAGCCGCAAATCCCTTGTGAGCAGCGCGATCACAGAAACGCCTCGTCGAACTCATCCAGCGCCGCCGCGCGGGCGCGGAACCGTCCGGCATCCAACAGCTCGGCCTCGGGCAGGCCCAGATCGATATGCGTGGCGATGAGCGCCGATCCCCCCGTCGCCAGATGCGCGCGCACCGCCGTCGCGAACATCCCCACCGCCTCGACATCCAGTGACACGGTCGGCTCGTCCAGCACCCAGATCGGGCGCCCCGTGACCAGAAGCCGCGCCAGACCCAGACGGCGCTTCTGCCCCGCCGACAGTGCGCCTGCGGGTCGTGATGCCAGTCGCTCCAGCTGGAACGCCTTGATTGCATTGGTAATATCTGCCTGCCCAAACACCTGCGCCCAGAAGGTCAGGTTTTCGGCAACGGTCAGCGTGGCCTTTATCCCGTCGGCATGCCCGGAATAGACAAGGCTTTCGGGATCCGCCTCGATCCGCCCATCCACGGGCGGCTGCAGCCCGGCCACGGTGCGCAAGAGCGTCGTCTTGCCGATCCCGTTGGGGCCACGCAAAACGATGGCGCTACCGGCACGGAGCGTGAAGCTCACGCCTTCGAGCACCTTTATGCCACCGCGGGCGATCGTGAGGTCGGACACATTCAATCCCATGAACCTGTCCCTACCCCAAAGCAAGGTCCACGGAAAGTGACCTTCATCAAACGGCCTCCGGAAAATTCAGACCGGCAAAAGAGCCGCGGCCACACGCCGCCCCTCGGACAGCAGGACATTATATGTCCGGCAGGCGGCCGCGGAATGCATCACCTCGACGCCAAGCCCCGCCTCTTCCAGCGTGCTGCGCAGGTCGCGCGGCATATGGGCCGTCTCGGCCCCGGTGCCGATAAAGAGCACATCGACATCGCCCGCGAGGGCCAGGAGGGGCGCTGCGTCATCATACCCGCCCCAGCCCTGTGCGCGGCTGGACGTAACCAGCACCGCGCCCTGCAAGACATCATCGCCTACGCGAAAGAACCCCGGTCCATAGCCGGCGATCGGCGTCGCATCCTTGAAGGTGACTTCGTGCATCTGCATGGGCGTTCCCCCTCAATTCAAGATCGGCAATCCCGAGATGACCGCAATCGCGATCACCCCATAGGCGGCCCATCGGTAAAGCCGTTCGTGGCGCGGGTCAAACAGCGACTGCCCGATCAGCGTGGTGATGAAATAGGGCACCGCCAGCACCAGAGCCAGAACAAGGGTGGACCAGGCGATGCTGTCTTGCCACAGAAGATTGGCCACGATCACCACATCCAGCGCCGCAAGAAAGAGGATGGTATTGGCCCTGACCGATGCCACCGCAGCCTGACCGGCCAGATAGAAGAGGATGACCGCCGGCCCTGTCAGGCCGGTCAGCCCACCGATCACCCCGGCAAAGCCACCGATTGCCGCCAGCCCGGGGCGGGACATGCGGCCAGAAAACCGCCACCCCGAGACCAGCGATGTCAGGGTGATGACCGCGACAATCGCCACGATCCAGCGTACCATGGACGTATCCAGACGCGTCAGCAGCCACAGCCCCACCGGCACCGTCACCAGCGCCGCAAGCGCCAGAACCCCAACCTCGCGCCGGTCGGCCTGCCCCCAGGCCTTGGGCAGCAATGCGCTGGTGCTGGCGATGCCTGTAAGGGTGATGACGCCGATCACCGTGGCTGGCGGCAGAAAAATACCCGCCACCGGCACAAAGATCAGAGCCGTGCCGAACCCGGTGAAGCCGCGCACAAGCCCCGCGGCCCCGATGGTCAGCGCCAGCCAAAGGATGCCCGGCGTGGCCCACACCTGGGCCAGCGCGTCAGGCATCCACGTTGGCGAACTGATTGCCCTGATTGGCGTCCGGCTTGGACCAATCGCGCTTGACCCCCAGCCAGAGCAACATCGTGCTGGCGACGAAAACCGACGAATACGTGCCCACGATCACGCCCCAGATCATCGCGAAGACGAAACCACGGATCACATCACCGCCCAGAATGAACAGGGCGATCAACGCAAGCAGCGTAGTGACCGAGGTCATCAACGTACGGCTCAGCGTTTCGTTGATCGAAATGTTCAGCACCTCCGCGAGGGGCTTTTTCTTATATTTCCGAAGGTTTTCCCGCACCCGGTCGAAGACCACGACCGTATCGTTCAACGAATAGCCCACGATGGTCAGCAGCGCCGCGATAATCGCCAGATCGAACTGGATCTGTAGCTCGGAGAAGATACCGATGGTCAGCACAACGTCATGCACGAGCGCAATCACCGCCCCAAGGGCGAACTGCCATTCGAACCGAAGCCAGATATAGATCAGCACCGCTCCGATCGCGAGGGCGACGGCGATCATGGCCGTCGTTATCAGCTCTCCCGAGACTTTGGGGCCGACGCTTTCCACCGACGTGAATTTGAGATCCGGCGACACGGCCTGCAGCGCGGTCTCCACCTGGGCGATGACATCGGCGGACACGGCCTCTTCGCCTTCCTGCGCCTGCACGCGGATCATGGCCACGTTCTGATCCTCTGCGAAGGTCGGATCGAAGACTTCGGTGATGCTCACATCGCCCAGTTGCAGCGGCTGTATCGCATCCCGGTACAGGCCTATATCCACGGGTTGCGGCGCCTCGGTGCGGATCGTGGTGCCCCCTCGGAAGTCGATCCCGTAGTTGAGCCCCTGCAGCAGGAAAGACCCCCCTGCGATCACGATCAGAACGGCCGAGAGGCCAAGCGACAAACGCCAGCGCTTGAAGAAATCCCAATTGGTGATTTCCGGCACAAGCCGGATAGAGCGGCCCTGAAGCACCGATTTGGGGCGCTTGCGCTCGAACCAGATGATGACGATCAGACGCGTGACGAAGATCGCGGTAAAGACCGACGTGATGATCCCCAGACCAAGCGTGATGGCAAACCCACGCACCGGCCCGGACCCCATCGCATAAAGGATCAACGCCGTGATGAAGGTGGTGATGTTGGCGTCGGTGATCGCACTCAGCGCCTTTTCATAGCCCAGTTCGATGGCCCGTGCCGGGCCCTTGGCGGATTTCATTTCCTCGCGGATACGCTCGAACACCAGCACGTTGGCATCGACCGCCATACCGATGGTCAGCACGATCCCGGCAATGCCCGGCAGCGTCAACGTGGCGCCGATCAGGCTCAGAAGGCCGAAAATCAGGCCAACGTTGATAATCAGTGCGATATTGGCGAAAATCCCGAAGGTGCCATAGGCCATGACCATGAACACAAGCACCATGACAAAGGCCACGATACAGGCGATCTGCCCCGCTTCGATACTGTCGGCGCCCAGTTCCGGACCGATGGTCCGTTCTTCCAGGAATTCCAGCCCCGCCGGCAAGGCGCCAGCACGCAACAGCACCGCGAGACTGGTGCTCTCCTCGACAGTGAAATTGCCAGTGATGATGCCAGATCCGCCGGGAATATGGCTTTGGATAACCGGCGCGCTGATCACCTCGCCATCGAGCACGATGGCAAAGGGGCTGCCGATATTCTCGGCGGTGTAGTCGCCGAATTTCCGCGCCCCTGTCGGATCGAAGCGGAAGGACACGGCGGGGCGGCCGTTCTGATCGAAATCAGGCTGCGCATCGACCAGCTCATCACCCGTGACCACCGGGGCGCGTTCAAGGATGTAGAACGTCCCCTCCTGATCCATCGAGGGCAGGATTTCGTTGCCGGCACCGGGGTTGTCATCGGCGTTCTGCGTGCGGCTGACCACCGGCTGGAAGGTCAACTGCGCCGTCGTTCCGATGATCTCCTTGAGTTCCGCAGCGCTTCCGACGCCCGGCACCTGGATCAGGATCCTGTCCGCGCCCTGCCGCTGGATCGTCGGCTCGCGCGTGCCAACTTCGTCGATACGACGACGAATGATTTCAAGGGCTTGGCGAACGGTTCTGTCGTCCGTGGCACGCTGTTCCGCCTCGCTGAGGCGCACGACGATCTCATCACCCTCGGTGCTGACCTCGATATCCGACGCCCCTGCACCAGTCAGGCTGGTGACCGGCCGCGCCAGTCCTCGCACCAGCCCCGCGGCATACTCGACCTCGTCGGGCCGCTCCATCAGCCGCACCCGCAATTCCGCCGCCTGCGTCGGCTGCAACCGGATCGGGCCCACGCGATCGCGCTCCTCGCGCAGCAGATCCCGGATTTCAGGCCACATGCTTTCGATGCGCGACTGGTAGACATCCGCCACCTGCACTTCAGCCAGCAGATGCGCGCCCCCTCTCAGGTCAAGCCCCAGATTGACCAGCCCGGAGGGCAGGAAATCGGGCCAAAGTCCTGCATCTTCAACGAGTTGCGGCGTCTGAGATCCAGCCTCGATCGCCTTGACCGCGTCGTTGTGCGTCTCCACCCTGCTGTAGAAGGCATTGGGCAGGGCCAGCAGCAAACCAAGGGCCACCAAAGCCCATATCACCGCGCGTTTCCACAGATCGATTTGCAGCATTATCCCGCCTTTTCAGAAGGTTGCAGGGTGGTCTTGACGCTTAGCTTTCGGCGGGTTCGGTCTTGCTCAGCACTTGCGCGATCGTGGATTTGACAACCCGCACCCGAACCGTATCGGACAGATCAAGCTCGATCTCGTCACCATCCTTGACCTTGGCCACCTTGCCGATCAGCCCGCCTTGCGTGACGACCTGGTCGCCGCGGCGCAGGGCATCGACCATCGCCCTGTGTTCTTTCAGTTTTTTCTGCTGCGGACGGATCAGCAGGAGATACATGATCGCAAAGATCAGGATGAGCGGAATGAACTGTCCTATGGCTTCCATCGGGGGTTTTTCCTCTGTTTCAAGGGCCCGAGGGCCCGGCCGAATTGCGCCGGAACCTATGACCGGCGCAGGGCTTTTGCAAGGCGACAAATCCGCGTCGGTATCACGTCGGTGCGCGCCGAGGGCCATTCGCACCCTACACCCCGGCCCAATTCTGGTGCATAACCGCGCGCAGACCGATTCAACCACGTCCGAGGACCCCAGCCCATGCACGACATCCGCGCGATCCGTGAGAACCCCGCCGCTTTCGACGCCGCCATGGCGCGCCGCGGACTGGAGCAGGCCTCGGACGAGATCCTGGCCCTCGACGAGGCGCGCCGCGCCTGCATCCATGCCGCCGAAACAGCCCAGGCCGAGCAGAACAGCGCCAGCAAGGATGTCGGTGCCGCCAAGGCCCGCGGCGACGAGGCCGAATTCGACCGGCTGCGCGCTCTGGTCAGCGACAAGAAATCCGAAGTCGCCCGGATGCAGGCCGAAGCCAAGGACCTCGACCAGCGCCTGACCGACCTGCTGATGGGACTGCCCAACCTGCCGCTGGACGAGATCCCCGACGGTCAGGACGAGGCCGACAACGTGGAAATCCACCGCTGGGGCACGCCCGCCAGCTTCGATTTCCCCCCGAAAGAGCATTTCGAGATCCCCGGCGTCATCCCCGGCATGGATTTCGAAGCCGGTGCGAAGCTTTCGGGCGCGCGCTTTGTCGTCATGCAGGGGGCTGTCGCCCGCATCCACCGGGCGCTGGCGCAGTTCATGCTCGACACCCATATCGACGAGAACGGCCTGCTGGAGACCTGGACGCCCGTGCTGGTGCGCGAGGACATGATGTATGGCACCGGCAACCTGCCGAAATTCGGCGAAGACAGCTACCAGACCACGAATGGCTGGTGGCTGGTGCCCACCGCCGAGGTGACGCTGACCAATCTCGTGCATGGCGACACCGTCGACGAGGCCACATTGCCGCGCCGCTATGCCGCACATACCCAGTGCTTCCGCTCGGAGGCCGGCAGCGCCGGCAAGGATACCGCGGGCATGTTGCGCCAGCACCAGTTCGAAAAGGTCGAGATGGTCTCGATCACCCATCCCGATCACTCCCGCGCCGAGCTGGACCGCATGACCGGCTGCGCACAGGGCATCCTGGAATGTCTCGGCCTGCCCTATCGCACGGTCGTGCTGTGTACGGGCGACATGGGCTTCGGCGCGCGCCGCACCCATGACATCGAGGTCTGGCTGCCCGGACAGAACACCTATCGCGAAATCAGCTCGGTCTCGCTCTGCGGCGAATTTCAGGCCCGCCGGATGAATGCCCGCTTCCGCCCTGCGGGCGGTGGCAAACCGCAATTCGTGCACACGCTGAACGGCTCGGGGCTTGCGGTTGGGCGCTGCCTGATTGCAGTGCTGGAAAACGGGCAGCAGGCGGATGGCTCGGTGGCGCTGCCCGCAGTGCTGCACCCCTATCTCGGGGGCCGCTCCCTGCTGCAAGCCGACGGCACCCTGGTCTGATCCGGCGCTTTCTTCTGGCTGAAAATATCCTCGGGGGGCGTTGAAAATCCATGATTTTCAACGAAGGGGGGCAGACAGCCCCCCTGCCCGGCCCGTCACGGGGTCACTCGGCCAGAACAGTGGCCTGCGCCGAGGACACCCGCGGAAACGGCACCAGCTTTTCCTGCGCCTCGTCCCACAGCTTGAGCCGGAAACTGGCGATCGCCTCGGGCCAGCGGATCACGTCATGGCACTTCAGCGCCTCGGGCAGCTCGCGCTGGCAGCGCCGCAGCCGGTAGGACGGAATGCCGGGATTGAAGTGGTGCAGATCGTGATAGGCGATATTGCCGGTCCCCAGATCCCACAGCCAACCCAGATCGAGCGAGCTTGACCCCTCGAGCGTGGCGCGGCGGAAATCCAGATCGGGTTTGCGATCCCAATAGGTGTCCTCGAAATTATGCTGCAGATAGACGAGGAACACCCCGATCACGCCCGCCAGCACGGCGCTCAGCGCCCAGACCAGCAGCCCGTCCCAGCCCAAGGCCCACCAGATCGCCGTCAAAAAGCCCGCCAGCGCGATGTTATGCGCCACCACGCTCCAAGGCCCCACCTTCATCGTGTTGCGCGGCCAGCGATAGGCGATGAAATACGCATAGATCCCGCCAAGCGTCAGCATGATCGCGGGATTGCGATAGAGCCGGTACCCGGTCCGCTTCCACCAGGGCGCCGCGTGCCACTCGGCCAGGGTCATCGTGTAGACCTCGGTGGTTTCGCGGTGATCGAGATTGCCCAGATAGGCATGGTGCAGGTTGTGATTGTACTGCATCACCCGGTAGGGCGTGAGTGACGGCACCGACAGCACATGTCCGGCCAGATCGTTTAGCCTGCGCGCGCGAAAGAGCGCATGATGCCCGCAATCATGCTGCAGCACGTAAAGTCGCACCGAGGCGAAGGCGAGGATCACCACCAGACCTGCGCAGATCAGAGGCGCCTCGATCATCGCACCCCCGAAGCCGAGGGCCGCGACATACACCAACACTGTGCCGAAGAAGGACAAGGCCCCCAGCAGATCGCTTTTCCGGGTATAGGCGCGCGTGTGGTCCCGAATCGTCGCAATCATGTCAGTCCCCCTAATTGAGACATCGTCAGATGAACTTGAAACATACGGTGCTGCAATATCGCATGATGTGAAATTTCCATGACGTTTGGCAAGTCTCGCGTGGGCCGGGGCGGCTGAGCAATGGCAAGAACAGGCCGACGGCCATTGACCATGAGGGTCAAGGGGGTCAAATGGACGGCATGGAACGCATGAAAGCCATTCTGACCCTGACCGCCGCGCTGGCCTTTGCGCTCTCGCCTTTGGTCAGTGACGGGTTCAACGGGTTTCGGCCCGATCAGTTTCCCATTCCGCAGATCGATCCGCCCGGCCAGCCTGCGGGCTATGCCTTTGCCATCTGGGGGCTGATCTATCTGTGGCTGGTGGCGGGGGCGCTGTTCGGATTGCTCAGGCGCGATGTGGCGCCGGGGTGGGACCGGGCGCGCTGGCCGCTGATCGCCAGCCTCGTGATCGGGGCGGCGTGGATTCCGGTGGCGCAGGTCTCGCCGTTCTGGGCCACGGTGCTGATCTGGGCGATGCTGCTCAGCGCGCTTTGGGCGCTTCTGGCGGCGGGCGGAGAGGATCGCGCGTGGCTGCGCACGCCGATCGCCCTTTATGCCGGCTGGCTGACGGCGGCCAGTTGCGTGGCACTGGCGCTGATGCTCGCAGGGCATGGGATCATGGGCGCGCAGACGGCGGCACTGGCGATGATCGCGCTGGCGCTGGTGATCGCGTTGATCGTGCTCAGGCTGCGTCCGGACACACCGGAATATGCCGGAGCGGTGATCTGGGCGCTGGTCGGGATCGTCGTGGCCAATGCGACCCCGCCCAACCTGCCGGTTCTGGCGCTGGCGGGCGCAGGGATCGCGGCCTTGGCCGTGAGCGCGCTGCGCGGCCGCGCAGGACAGGTCTAGCCCGGCTGCGAGCCGCGCCCGTGGATATGCTTGCGCAGCCGCGACGGCGTTGATTTCTTCTTGGATTTATAGGGGTTGCGGTCGGATTGCGAGCGCATGTGCAGGCGGATCGGCGTGCCCGGCATGTCGAAATCCTGACGCAGGCCATTGACCAGATAGCGCGAATAGCTTTCCGGCAGCTTGTCGGGATGCGAGCACATCACCACGAAATGCGGCGGGCGCGTCTTGGCCTGGGTCATGTAGCGCAGCTTGATCCGGCGGCCGCCCGGCGCGGGGGGCGGGTGCGCCTCGACCATGCCGGCCAGCCAGCGGTTCAGTTGGGCGGTGGGCACACGGCGGTTCCACACGTCATAGGCCTTGGCCACGGCGTCGCGCAGCCGGTCCAGCCCCTTGCCCGTCTTGGCCGACACGGTGACCAGAGGCGCACCCCGAAGCTGCGGCAGGAGCCGTTCGAACGCTTCTCGCAGGTCACGCAGCTTTTGCTGCTTGTCGTCCTCGATATCCCATTTGTTCACCGCCACCACGACCGCGCGGCCCTCGCGCTCGGCCAGATCGGCGATGCGCAGATCCTGTTGCTCGAAGGGAATCGCGGCGTCGAGAAGCACCACCACCACTTCGGCGAATTTCACCGCGCGCAGCCCGTCGGAGACCGAGAGTTTCTCGACCTTGTCCTGAACACGGGCCTTCTTGCGCATCCCGGCGGTGTCGAAGATCCGCACCGGCAGCCCGTCCCAGTCGATCTGCAGGGAAATGGCGTCGCGGGTGATCCCGGCCTCGGGGCCGGTCAACAGGCGGTCTTCGCCCAGAATGGTGTTGATCAGCGTGGACTTACCCGCATTGGGGCGGCCGACGACGGCCACCTGCATCGGGCGTTCAGGCGTCGGAATGCGGGCGGCGGTAGGGCCTGACACCCCATCGGGCTCGTCGTCGATATCCTCGTCTAGCACCACATCGGTTTCGGGCGCATCGGCGCGGGCGCGGTCCTCGAACTCGTCCGAGATCGGCATGAGCAGCGAATAAAGCTCATTGAGGCCCTCGCCATGTTCCGCCGAGAGGCGCACAGGCTCACCCAGTCCCAGGCCATAAGCCTCGTATATTCCCGCATCGGCAGCCGAGCCTTCGGCCTTGTTGGCGCCAAGGATCACGCGGTCTGCGCGCTTGCGCAGGATATCGGCAAAGACCTCGTCGGTGGGGGTGACGCCGGCGCGCGCATCGATCAGGAAGAGGCAGACATCGGCCATGTCCACGGCGCGTTCCGTGAGCTTGCGCATCCGGCCCTGCAGCGACTCGTCGGTGGCCTCTTCGAGACCGGCCGTGTCGATCACGGTAAAGCGCAGATCGCCAAGCTTGGCCTCGCCCTCGCGCAGGTCGCGCGTTACGCCGGGCTGGTCATCGACCAGCGCAAGGCGCTTGCCCACAAGGCGGTTGAACAGCGTGGACTTGCCCACATTCGGGCGGCCCACGATGGCTAGGGTGAAACTCATGTCTCAGGCTCCGGGACGGATCAAGCCGCCCTGTTACAGTATCGCGGGCCTAACGGAAAGCGTGCAATTGTCCATTGGTCGACACGACATAAAGCGCGCCTCCCGCCACCACGGGGTTGGTCGTCGCGCCGCCCGGCAGATCGACCGTGCGGATCAGCGTGCCGTCCCGCGGATCGAAAAACCGCAGCAAACCGTCGCCCGAGGCCACAACCAGCTGTCCACCGGCCATGACCGGGCCGTGATGCGCCACGATCTCGGACTGGCGCCGCGGGCGGTCCTTGGTGAAAAGCTGCAGCTTGACCGACCAGACCTGTTCGCCATCTTCGGCCTGCAGGCGGACCAGTTCGTTGCGATCCGAGATCATGTAGACCGAATCGCCCGAAGGCCATACCCGGTTCAGCGGGCCTTCATTGGCCGTCCAAAGCCGCTCGCCATTGGCGAGACCAAGCGCCACCATCCGCCCCGAGTGGCTGCCGACAAAGACCCTGTCGCCGTAGATCACCGGATCGCCGGTGATATCAGCGACGCGCGCACCGGCATAGCCCTCGCGCTGACCGGCGATCTGGGCATCCCAGAGCCGCAAACCGCCCTGACGAAACGCGCCCTGAACCTCGGCGGCACCAAAGGCGAAGACCACGTATTTGTCAGACACGGCAGGCGCCGGACCGCCCATCACGTTGTTGATATCGGGCGTGCCGGTAAGCTGCCAGCGGATGCGCCCATTCTGCGTATCGAGTGCCCAGGCGACATCGTCACCGGCGACCAGATACACCAGATCGCCCATCACGGTCGGGTTGCCCGTTCCGGTGGCGCGCAGGTTCTGTTGCCAGAGCTCGGCCCCGGTTTCGGCATCAAGCGCCGTCATCAGCCCGAAGCCCGAGGACACGAAGAGCCGCCCGTCGCCAAAGGCCAGACCGCCGCCCGACGCATCGCTTGCGGAATCGTTGGGAGGCACGAGATCGCGACGCCACAGCACCTCGCCGGAGGTGGAGACCGCGCTGACCTGGGATTGCGCATCGAGCGTAAAGATGCGCCCACCCGCCACGACCGGATCCGCGGTGATGCGCACCTTGCGACCATCGCCCGCGCCGATCGAGGTCGACCAGATGCGCTGAGGGCTCGCCGACAGGGACGGGTGATCGGTGCGGGTGGATGGCGTGCCGATGGCCTGCGTCCAGTTTGCATTGGAGACGGCTGCGGGCAGGGTTACGGGCTGAGACCTGTTGACCTGAGCGCTGTCATCCACGGGCGCGGGCGACTCTGTCAGGATATTGCGGATGCCTTCACGCTCTCCCTGAAGAAGCGCTTCTTCTCTGGAACAGGCCGTGACGGCCAGCAAGGCCGCAAGCCCCAGAAACATCGCGTTTGGTTTCAAAGCCGAAGCCCCCTCACTTGTCGCGCCCCTCTGGGCCGTAAAGACCCGGCGGCGGCGTGTTGTTCTACTCGCCCTGACCGGGACCAGGCAGGTCGCCCCCCAGTGCCACAATCACTTGTGATGCGCGGCGACGCAAGCCCGGCGTGGACTGCGCATCGCCGACGATCGCGACGAGACGCTCGAGCGCCGCGCCGGTGTCACCGGTTTCGATGTCGATCATGGCCAATTGTTCTTCGGCAAGAAGCCGCGTCAGCCCCTCGGCCAGCGCCAGCCCTTCGAGACGGGTGCGGCGATCCTCGACCGACAGGCCCGAGTCGGGCATCGCCACGGCCTTGAGCGTTGCGATCTGGCGATAGACCGGTTCGATCCCGCTGCTTTCGGCAAGCGCCATGAGGCGGCTTGCCGCGTCTTGCGGGGTTGCGGCCGAGGCTTCGGCTGCGGCCAAAAGATCGCGCATGACGGCGGCACCGGGATTTGGCGCCTCGACCCCTGACAGGGCTGCGGCGCGGGCATCGCGGCTGTCGGCCTCGAGCGCAGCGAGCACGGCATCGCCGAATGCCTGCGCCGTCTGACGCTCCTGCGCCTTGCGCCATTCGTTCCAGGCTGTGCCGCCGACCAGAAGCAACACAAGCAAGACAGCAATCCAGCCATAGCGCCGCATCAGCCCGAACAGCCGGTCGCGGCGGACCTCTTCGGAGACTTCGTCGATGAAACTGTCTGTGTCGCTCACGCCCTGCACCCCTTGCGTTTGCGCCCCTCTTAGCGCGTAGACCCGGCCCTGCCAAGGGGCCGGAGATTCGGGAGATATCGGCCATCTTGCGACAACACACGGAAACGTTTAATCTGAACAGGATAGTTTAGCGTATCTTCACCATGTCCGGCGATTCCGTGCTGGTGTATGCGACATGTGCTGTCGACCGTTGATAGGGTATCAAAGATGCGACTGTTTCCGATTATCGCCGCGATTGTGGTCACAGCGCTTGTCTACGCCTTCGTGTTCGAGCGTGACAGGCTTGTGGCGGTGCTCACGGGTGGCGTGGAGACGCAAACATCCCAGACCGCCGAGCCCCCTGCTCAGGAAATGGCCGACGATACCGACGGCGCGGCAGATCCGGTGCGCGTGGTGGCGGTGAAGTCGACGGCGCGCATGATCGACAGCGCGGTGATCCTGCGCGGCCAGACCGAGGCGTTCCGGCAGGTCGACCTGCGGGCCGAGACCACGGGACAGGTGGTTTCGGAGCCGCTGCGCAAGGGTGCCTTCGTAGAAACGGGCCAGACGCTGTGCGAACTCGATCCCGGAACCCGGGAGGCGGCCCTTGCCGAGACGCGCGCAAAGCTGGCGGCGGCGCGCGCCCGTGTGCCCGAAACGCAGGCCCGCGTGGCCGAGGCGCGATCGCGGCTGGATGAGGCGCGGATCAACGACAATGCCGCGCGGCAATTGCAGATCGAGGGCTTTGCCTCGCAGAGCCGGGCGGCCTCGACCAATGCGGCGCTGAGATCGGCGGAGGCGGCTGTCGAGTCGGCCACCAGCGGGCTGGAAACCGCCCGCGCCGAGATCGAATCGGCTCAAGCGGCGGTGGCGGCGGCGCAGAAGGAAATCGAGCGCCTGACGATCAGCGCGCCATTTGCGGGGTTGCTGGAAAGCGATACCGCCGAATTGGGCAGCCTGCTGCAGCCCGGTGCGCTGTGTGCGACGGTGATCCAGCTCGATCCGATCATGCTGGTGGGTTTCGTGCCCGAAACGGATGTCGAGCGTGTGCAGCCGGGGGCGCTGGCGGTGGCGAAGATGGCCTCGGGCGGGCAAGTTCAGGGCGAGGTGACGTTCCTGTCGCGGCGGGCCGATGAGACGACCCGTACCTTTCGCGTCGAGATACGGGTGGACAACCCGGACCTGACGTTGCGCGATGGCCAGACCGCCGAGATCGTGATTTCGGCCGATGGCAAGACGGCGCATCTTCTGCCGCAATCGGCACTGACCCTGAATGACGAGGGTACCTTGGGCGTGCGTCTGGTCACCGCCGAGAACACGGCCGAATTTGCCCCGGTCAGCCTGCTGCGCGACACGACGACCGGCGTCTGGCTGGCCGGATTGCCCGAGACTGCCAACGTCATCGTGATCGGACAGGAATATGTCACAGACGGCGTTCCGGTGGCCCCCAGCTATCAGGAGCTTGGTCAATGACCGGCATCGTCGACTGGGCCGCAGCACGGGCGCGGATGGTTCTGACATTCATCGTCGTGTCCATTCTTGCGGGGGCGGTGGCCTATGTCGGCCTGCCCAAGGAGGGCGAGCCGGATATCGAGATCCCGGCGCTCTTCGTATCGGTGGCGTTCCCGGGCATTTCCGCCGAAGACAGCGAAAAGCTGCTGGTCAAGGTCATGGAAACCGAGCTGAGCGATCTGGACGGGCTCAAGACGATGACCGGCACCGCCGCCGAGAATTACGCCGGCGTGGCGCTGGAGTTCGAATTCGGCTGGGACAAGACCAAGATCATGGCCGATGTGCGCGACGCGATGAGCGCCGCCGAGGCCAAATTTCCCGATGGCGCCGAGAAATACTCGATCAACGAGATCAATTTCAGCGAATTCCCCATCATCATCGTCAACCTGACGGGCGATGTACCCGAACGCATGATGGCGCAGCTGGCCAAGGACCTGCAGGACCGGCTGGAGTCGCTGGAGCCTATTCTGGAGGCGGGGATCGCGGGCAATCGCGACGAGATGGTGGAGGTGGTTCTCGATCCGCTGCGGCTTGAGGCCTATAACGTCACGGCTGGCGAGTTGATCAATGTGGTGCGCAACAACAACCTGCTGATCGCCGCAGGCGAGGTGGAAACCGCCAGCGGCACCTTCTCGGTCAAGATACCGTCTTCGTTCGATGAAACGCGCGACATCTATGATCTGCCGGTCAAGACAAACGGCGACCGGGTCATCACGCTTGGCGATCTGGCCGAGATCAACCTGACCTTCGAGGACCGGATCGGCACCGCGCGGTTCAACGGAGAGAAGACCGTCGCTTTGCAGGTCATCAAGCGCAAGGGCTACAACATCATCGAGACATCGGACCTTGTGCGCCAGACCGTCGCCGAGGCCGAGGCCGAATGGCCCGACCAGCTGCGGGCGGTTGTCGAAGTCGGCACCTCGAACGATCAGTCGAGCACGGTGGAATCGATGGTCAAGCAGCTGGAAGGCTCGGTTCTGACGGCCATCGCGCTGGTGATGATCGTGACGCTGGCCGCCCTAGGCATCCGCCCTGCCCTGCTGGTGGGATTTGCCATTCCCACATCCTTCCTGCTGTGTTTCGCGCTGCTGGCGATGATGGGGGTCGCGATTTCGAATATCGTGATGTTCGGTCTGATCCTCGCGGTGGGGATGCTGGTGGACGGCGCGATCGTGGTTGTGGAATACGCCGACAAGCGCATCGCTGAAGGCGAAGGGCCGATGCATGCCTATGTCGCCTCGGCAAAGCGGATGTTCTGGCCCGTGGTCAGTTCCACAGCGACAACGCTCTGCGCCTTTCTGCCGATGCTGTTCTGGCCGGGCGTGCCGGGGCAGTTCATGGGCATGTTGCCTGTCACACTGATTTTCGTGCTGTCGGCATCGCTGCTGGTTGCGCTGGTCTATCTGCCGGTGATGGGCGGTGTCACGGGGCGGACGGAACGCTGGTTCGACCAGCGTATCGCGCAGATTGCGGGAGGTTACTGGCTTTGGCACCTGCTGCTTTTCCCGGCGGCCCTTGCCGGGCTGGCTCTGGCGGGCTGGTTGGCGCCGGTGCTGCTGAACGATGTCAGCGCGCAATTCGCCATGATGGACTCGAGCCGCATCTTCGCCTCGGTCATTCCGGTTCTGGCCTCGGTCTTTGTGCTGTGCCTGGGCGTGGTTGTTCTGGCGGCGGTCGGCATCACGGGGATCATCGCCGCGATGCTTGGCGCCATGGCGATCATCCGGCGCCTCCGCAACGGCACCGGACGCCTGAAATCGCGGCTCTGGCTGCAGCGCGACAAGCCGATCAAGGCGGGATATCACAGATCGCCCTTTGGCCGGGTGATCCATTTCATCGCCGGCAACCCGATCATGCCGATCGTCAGTTTCGGGATGGTCTTCGTGCTCGTCGGCTCGGTGCTGATCTTTTATGTCAACAACAACAAGGGCACGGAATTCTTCGTCGAATCCGAGCCTGAACAGGCCATCGTCTATGTGCGGGCGCGCGGCAACCTGTCGATCGAGCAGAAAGATGAGCTGGTCGCGACTGTCGAGGACATCGTGCTGCAGCATCCCGGTGTGCAGACCGCCTTTGCCTTTGCCGGCGAAGGGGGGCTGAACAACAATACCGGCGGGGCCGAGGCGCCTTTGGACACGATCGGTCAGGTCCAGCTTGAGACGATCCCCTGGGACGAGCGGCCGCAAACCCGCGAGACGTGGTTCACCATTCCGCTGCTGGACATCGACGTGCACCGGTCGGTGAGTGCCGAGGCGTTCGACGGTGACACGATCATCGACGAGCTCACGGTCCAGTTGCAGCAGCTTCCCGGCATCCAGATCGAGATATTGGCGCAGGCGCGAGGGCCTGCGTCGGCCAAGCCGGTGCAGCTTCGTCTCAAGGGGGACAATTGGACCGACCTGCAGGAGGCGACGCGCCTCGCGCGGCAGAAATTCGAAGAGACCCAGGGCCTTCAGCAGATCGAGGATACGCTGCCGCTGCCGGGGATCGACTGGCAGATCGACGTCGATGTGGAAAAGGCGGGCCGTTATGGCGCGGATGTGGCCACGGTGGGTGCGATGGTGCAGCTGGTCACACGGGGTATCCTGCTGGATACGATGCGCGTGCCGTCGTCGGACGAGGAGATCGACATTCGTGTGCGGCTGCCCGAACAGGACCGGGTGCTGAGCACGCTCGACACGCTGAAAGTGCGCACCGAGGATGGGCTGGTGCCGCTGTCGAATTTCATCACGCGCAAGCCGGTGCAGAAACTGGCGCAGATCGACCGGGTCGATCAGACGCGGTATTTCGACATCAAGGCCGGT
Organism: Roseovarius litoreus; assembly: GCF_900142765.1. Lineage (GTDB taxonomy): Bacteria > Pseudomonadota > Alphaproteobacteria > Rhodobacterales > Rhodobacteraceae > Roseovarius > Roseovarius litoreus. Next base: position 53,987 of record NZ_FRCB01000007.1, on the reverse strand, counting down.
GTCGCAGATGGCCTCACCCGCACCGTGCGGGGTGAAGATGGCCGCGAAACCGTCGTTCCGATCACCGCCAACGAGCGGATCGCGGTGCTGACCGAGTGGCTGGACAGCGGCGTTCTGCCGAACAGCGTGGCGTATGAATGGACCGGCGATCAGGAGGATCAGGCTGAATCCGGTGCCTTCCTGCAAAAGGCCTTTGCGGGGGCGCTCGCGCTGATGTTCATCATCCTGCTGGCGCAGTTCAACAGCGTCTATAACGCCATTCTGGTGCTGCTGGCGGTGGTTCTGTCGACGACGGGCGTGCTGATCGGCATGCTGGTGATGAACCAGCCGTTTTCGATCATCATGACTGGCACCGGGATCGTCGCCTTGGCGGGGATCGTGGTGAACAACAATATCGTGCTGATCGACACCTATCAGGAATACAGCCGCTACATGCCCCGGATCGAGGCGATCACCCGCACCGCCGAGGCGCGCATCCGGCCCGTGCTGCTGACGACGATCACGACCATGGCGGGGCTTGCGCCGATGATGTTCGGGCTTAGCCTTGATTTCGTGAATGGCGGCTATGCGTTCAACTCGCCGACCGCGCTGTGGTGGAAACAGCTGGCCACGGCGGTGGTCTTCGGTCTGGGGATCGCGACGGTGCTGACACTGATCTTCACCCCCTCGATGCTGGCGCTGCGGATCTGGGCGGGCACCTATGTCAATTGGGGCGCACAGGGGCTGGCGGCGCTGTCATTGGGCCGCGCCAGCCGCGCGGCTAAGGATTGGGCGCTCGAGGCCAGCGCAGGGCAAGTGCGGGCGCCCGAGCTTCTTTGGCCCGAAGAGCATCCGGGCGATAAGGGCTATGTCGACGAGGACGCCGCACGCCCGGTGGTCGAGGATATCAAGCGGGTGATCGAGGCGCGGGACGCCGAGGGAAATCCGCTGCGGGCGGCGGAATAAGCCTCAGTTGCTGCGCGGATCATGCTCACCGCGCGCACGGGCCGCGGCATCGAGCGAGGCCCACCAATCTCGATAGCGGCTGTTGACGGGGTGCTGGCCGCTCTCGTCGGGGGCGCCATCGTCCCACCAGACGGGGCCGGCTTCGCCCAAACGGCATTTGGCCGCTTCGATCGCATCTCGCGCGGCGCGGCGTTCCGCGTCATCCTCGGCCCGCCGTTCGGCAAGGCGGGCCTGCATGAGCGCCTTGATCGCCGCCCGGCGGGTCGTGTCGCAGAGAGAGGGATCACCCTTGCGCCAGAGACGTCCGCGCGCCACGAAATAGCGCCCATCGGGTGTTTCGGGACCCGCCTTGCGGCTCATGCGGCCTCTTCGGATTGCTGGCGCTGCCACAGGCTGGCATAGCGGCCCTGCCGCGCCAGAAGCTCGGTATGGGTGCCCTCTTCGACGATCTGACCGTCTTCCAGCACCACGATCCGGTCGGCATCAGCCACGGTGGACAGACGATGCGCGATGGTGATGACCGTGCGCCCCTGCCCTGCCCGTTGCAACGCGCCCTGAATGTCGCGCTCGGTTTCGGTGTCGAGCGCGCTTGTCGCCTCATCGAGCAGAAGAATCGGCGGGTTCTTGAGCAAGGTGCGCGCGATGCCGACCCGCTGCTTTTCACCGCCCGAAAGTTTCAGACCGCGTTCGCCCACCTGCGTGTCATACCCATCAGGCAGGCTCATGATGAAATCGTGGATCTGCGCGGCCCGGGCGGCCTCTTCGATCTCGTCACGGGTGGCGCCATCGCGCCCATAGGCGATGTTGTAGCCCACCGTGTCGTTGAACAGCACCGTGTCCTGCGGCACGACGCCGATCGCCGCATGAAGGCTTTCCAGCGTCAGATCGCGCAGGTCCTGTCCGTCGATCCTCACCGCGCCCTTCTGCACGTCATAGAAGCGAAAGAGCAGCCGCCCGATCGTGGATTTGCCCGAGCCGGAGGGGCCGACAACGGCCAGAGTCTGACCGGGCTGCACATGCAGGCTGACGCCCTTGAGGATCGGTCGTGCCGGGTCGTAGCCGAAGAAAACCGCGTCGAAGGACACTTCGCCGCCTTGCACATTCAGAACCTTTGCGTTTGTTTTTTCGGTAATATCCGGCGCCTGCTCCAACAATCCGAACATTTCGCCCATGTCCACGAGGGACTGCCTGATCTCGCGATAGACGGTGCCGAGAAAGTTCAAAGGCATGGTGATCTGGATCATGTAGGCGTTGACCATCACGAAATCACCCACCGTCATGGCGCCGTTCTGCACGCCGATCGCGGCCATCACCATGACCGCCACCAACCCGCCCGTGATCAGCAGCGACTGCCCGAAATTCAGGAAGGCCAATGAATAGGAAGTCTGCAGCGCGGCCTTTTCATAGCCGGCCATCGCCGCGTCGTAGCGGGCCGCCTCGCGGCGTTCGGCGCCGAAATACTTGACCGTCTCGAAATTCAACAGGCTGTCGATCGCCTTCTGGTTGGCGTCGGTGTCCTGATCGTTCATTTCCTTGCGCAGCTTCACCCGCCATTCGGTGACCTTGAAGGTGAAGGCGACATAGGCCGCGATGACCCCAACCACCACGACGAGATACCAGAAATCGAAAAGCGTCCAGAGCACCAGCCCGATCATCACAAGTTCCAGCACCAGCGGCCCAATGGAGAACAGCAGGAAGCGGAGCAGGAATTCGACGCCCTTGACCCCGCGTTCGATGATCCGGCTCAGGCCACCTGTCTTGCGGGTGATGTGATAGCGCAGCGACATCTGGTGGATATGGGTGAAGGTCTCAAGCGCAAGCTGGCGCAGGGCGCGCTGTGCGACACGTGCGAAGATCACGTCGCGCAGCTGTTGAAAGCCCACATTCATCAGCCGTGCCATGCCATAGGCCACGGTCAGGCCCACCGCGCCGTACCCCAGCATCCAGGCGGCATTGTCGCTTTCGCCCGCCAGCGCATCGACCGCCGCCTTGTAGAAGAACGGCGTACCCACCGCGACCAGCTTGGCCACGAAGAGCGCGATCAGCGCAAAGACGACCCGGCGTTTGACCCATCCCTGCCCCTCGGGCCAGAGATAAGGCGCGACACGGCGGATCGTGGACCAGCCGTCGGCAGGAATCTCGGTTGAGGTGTGGGTGGAGTGGCGCATCTGGCAAGCAGTCCTTTGTTCTGTCCGGCAAACTAGAGCGACGCGCAACCGAAGGCCAGCCGCTGTTGCACGGCGGCAGGAAAAACGAGATGGGAGGCTCGGGACGCGGCTGCCTGTCGCGTCACTGGTCCACAGGCACGGTGAAGACCTGTCCGGGATAGATCAGATCGGGGTCGCGGATGCGGTCACGGTTGGCTTCGAAGATGCGAACATACATCGTGCCCTCGCCGTAATTGCTTCGCGAGATCGCCCATAGCGTATTGCCGGGCTGCACCGTTACGGCGCGCACGGTGGGGCGATCATTCTCGGGTTCGGCGACCAATTGCCGTTCTTCACGCTGGAACGGGGTTTCGAGCCGCGAGGTGACGTTTCCTTCGGCGTCGGTTTCGTCGATCCGCAGCGTGTAGACGCCGCTTGCCACCCGAGGCAATCCGGTGCGCCAAGTGCCATCCGAGGCGATGCGAGACGATGTCACCGGCTGGTTGTCGATATAGATCCTCACAAAGCCATCCATGCGGCCACGACCGGACAGCGACACCTCGCCCGCATCGGAATAGGTGATCGCATCCAGCGCCACGCTGGACATGACCTCGGGCGCGGTGCTGGCGGGTTCTGGAGGCTGCAGGACACGCACGCCGCTTTCGTCTGACAGGAGCACGGCCTGAGGTGTGGGCGCGTCTTGGGTCGTCTGGTCGGCTTGGGTCGAGGCGGTTTGCGGCGCAACAGGCTCGGGTGCCGGGGCTTCCGGGAGGGGCGTTTCGGATGCACCGGTCGTGTCGGATGCGCTGGTCGTGTCGGCAGCGGCGGTCGGGTCGCTGGAAGCTTCAGGCGTGTTGGCAGAAACTTCCGGCGTGTTGGCAGAGGCTTCTGGCGTGTCAACAGAGGCGCCGGGCGTGTCGGCAGAGGCGATCGCGGTCTCGGCAAGGGCCTGGACCGTCGTCTCGGGTGCGGCCTCCGGAGCTGGCGTCGGTTCGGCAACCGGGGCGGTCGCGGTCGTCTCGGGTTCGGCACGCTCGGAAAGGGGCTGATCCTGCGGCGCGGTTTGGTTTTCGGCCAGCGCTTCGGGTTGCGGCTCGGGGCGCTGCATCGGCGCGATGATGATTTCATCGCGCGAGGCGATCTGATCGCCGGTTTCGGGCGAGCGCATGGCCAGCGACAGAACGCGGGGCTGGTCACTGCTTTCGACCGACAGGAATTCGACGAAATCTCCACGGCCTTCGGGGCGCAGAACGCGCAGCGGCTCTCCATCCAGCAGGATAGACGTCTCCCAGCCCGGCTCCGCGCGGCCTGCGACGAGCATTGTGCCATCGGGCTCGAGCCGGAAGGTGCTGATGCGCGGCGGGTCCGGTGTGACAGCGGGTGTGTCGGGCTGCTGATCTTCGGTGGCGGTGACGGTTTCTGCCGTCGTTTCAGGGGCTTGCGCCGGCTCGGGCGGTGTCTGTACCTCGGGCGCCTGAGCGGTGTCCTCGGCTGCGGGGGCCGGGGTGGCGGGCTGCGGAGCCTGGGCCACAGGCTGCGGCGCCTCTTCGGGGGTATCGGCATCGGACAGGACGAGCGCGACACCGGCAATCACCACGGCCACGACCGCACCGGCGATGAAGGACGTCTTCGTTGTCCCCAGTGAACTGCTCATGCCATCTCCTTTTGGCGGAACACCGCCTTGAGGCGGTTGTGGGACAATAGCAACACCGGTATCACTGGTCAAAGCAACCCTTTGATGAGCGGGGATAAAGTGATGTCGGCAAGATCCGTGTGTGTCTTTTGCGGCTCACGCAAGGGCGCGCGCCCGGCCTATGAGGCGGCAGCGACGGAATTGGGGCAGGCCCTGGCCGAGGGCGGGTGGCGGCTGGTCTATGGGGCGGGCGATGTGGGGCTGATGGGCGCCACGGCGCGCGCCGCCCAAGCCGCAGGCGGCGACACCTTCGGCGTGATCCCGGTGCATCTGATGCAGCTTGAGGTCGGCAAGACCGATCTCACGCGCTTTGTGGTGACCGAGACCATGCATGAGCGCAAGAAGGTGATGTTCATGAATTGCGACGCGATCGTCGTGCTGCCGGGCGGGGCGGGATCGCTGGACGAGTTCTTCGAGGTGCTGACATGGCGTCAGCTCGGTCTGCATGGCAAGCCGATTTACCTTTTGAACACCGAAGGCTACTGGGATCCGCTGACCGGGCTGATCGAACATGTGATCGCCGAGGGTTTCGCCGATGCCAGCCTGCGCGGCTTCATCGAGGTCGTGGCCGATGTTCAGGAGCTTTCGAGCGCCCTGCGGGCGGCCCTGTCCTGACGCCACGCGGCAGTGGTATAGAGTGCAAGCGCCGTCCAGATCATTGCGAAGGCGATGGCATGCCAGAAGCTGAACGCCTCGCGGAAAACAAACGTAGCGACAAGGAATTGCAGTGTCGGGTTGAGATACTGCACCAGACCCACCGTGGCATAGGTGATGCGGCGCGTGGCGTAGCTGAAAAGGATCAGTGGCGTCGCGGTCAGCGGGCCTGAAAAGGCCAGAAGCGCAGAGTCACGCCAGTTCACGCCGAACGCCCCCTGCCCGGCTGAATGCACCACCCAGAGCACCACCAGAGCGATCGGCGACAGGATCAGCACCTCGGTCGTCACTGAGACCACAGGGCCGACGCTGAGACCTTTCTTGGCCAATCCGTAAAGACCGAACGAGCTTGCAAGGACCAAGGCGATCCACGGCGCCACGCCAAGCCCCACGGTCAGGGTGATCACCGCCGCAGCCGCCAGAGCGACCGCAAGCTGCTGCGCCCGCACAAGGCGTTCGCGAAACACGATGCCCCCCAGAAGAACCGCGACCAGAGGAAAGGTGTAATAGCCAAGCGAGGCCTCCATCGCCTTTTCGATCTGGATCGAGGTGATGAAAACGAACCAGTTGAGCGATATCATGAAAGCCGCAAAGACGATGACCGACGCGGAACGGCGATTGCCGAGGGCTTGACCGACGAGCGCAATCCGTCCCTGAAGCAACAGCACTGCCGCGAAGAAGATCAGTGACCAAACTGTGCGGTGCGCAAGGATTTCGATGGGCGGGATATGCGACAAGAGCTTGTAGTAAATGCCCGACAGCCCCCAGACCGTACAGACGGCCACCATTGCCGCCACGCCCTTCACTGCCTCGCTCATGCCTGCCTCTTCCTGCTGGTTTGGGCACAAGTGCTGGCGCAGCCTGCGCGGGAAGGCAAGCAGGAAATCCCGCGCGCCGGGCAGGCATCAAGCCTTGGCCAGTTCGGCCTTGAGCAGGGTTTCGATCCGGTCGACGGGATGGTTGGTCATGTCCTTGGGCACCTCGGCCACGACGCGCGCCGCGACCTGCTTGTGTAACTTGTCACGCAATGTGCCAAGCGTGCGCGGGGGCGCCACCAGAACGATCTGTTCGAACGCGTTGCGATGAGCCAGCCGATAGAGAATGTCGGACATGTCCGAGGCGAAGCGCTCCTTGGCGATCATATGCCAGTCCACCTCTTCCATCGCCGAGCGTTGCCCCACACTGTCGTCCGGCATCCGACCGGGCCTGTCGCTGACCTGTTGGCCATGCGGCGGGTTGTCCTGACTTTCGATGCGAACGACCTTGAGAAAAGGGTCCTGCCCATCTGTCACGTTTTCCAAAAAAAGGGCTTTTTCACCATCGGCCACCAAGACCCAAGCGCCATGTGCCAGTTCCGTCATTCTGCAACTCCTTTTCTTATGGTCCATCCCGGACCTAAGCATGACCTCTGCCATGGAAAAGGCGATGACCGGCATCAATCAGCGCAAAGGAAAACCCCGCGCCGGAGACCGGCACGGGGTTGAAGCGGTTCGGGGTCGGCGCGATTTACATGCGCGACGCGACGTTTTCCCAGTTCACCAGATTGTCGAGGAAGTTCTGCAGATAGGCAGGACGCTTGTTGCGGAAGTCGATGTAGTAGGAATGTTCCCAGACATCGCAACCCAGCAAGGCGGTCTGTCCGAAGCACAGCGGGTTCACGCCGTTTTCGGTCTTGGTGACCTTGAGGCTGCCATCGGTATCCTTGACCAGCCACGCCCAGCCCGAGCCGAACTGACCTGCACCCGCGGCGGCGAACTGTTCTTTGAACGTGTCGACCGAGCCGAAGCTTTCGACCAATGCCTTTTCCAGCTCACCCGGCATGCCCGTGCCGCCCGGCGCCATCATTTCCCAAAACTGGTTGTGGTTCCAGAACTGAGAGGCGTTGTTGAAGATGCCGTTCTGGGCAACGGCCTTGGGGTCGTAGGTGCCCTTGATGATCTCTTCGACGGATTTGCCTTCCCACTCGGTGCCGGCAACAGCCTTGTTGCCGTTGTCGACATAGGCCTTGTGGTGGATGTCGTGGTGGTATTCCAGCGTTTCGCGCGACATGCCATGATCGGCCAGCGCGTCATGCGAATAGGGAAGATCGGGAAGTTCAAAAGCCATTTCGGGCCCCCTGTTCGTTATCAGAAGTCATACGGCACTACATGGTAACCTCTGCGCCGCGAGGTCAAGGGGCAGGAGGGCTTTTTCCCGGCAAAACGCTCAGGAAAAGAGGCCCACCTCACTGCCAGGCGTTGCGGCGTTTTTCAGCAGATCGAACGCATATTGCGCCACCGAGCGGAAACAGACGATCTGCATCACCCCCTCTTCGGGCATCCAGATCGCCGCCGGAATTTGCGCCAGCCGAGTGCGCCGGAACTGACCGGGACCGAATGCGGAGGCGGTCATGTCGACCGGACAGAGCTTGGCGATCACCTCGCGGACAGCGTCACCGCCCGAGAGGCGGAACACGGCCCGGGCATCCGAGACATTGACCGCAAGGGCGTGTTCGCCCGCCAGCGCCTGATCGAGCTGGGCACAAAGCTCATCGGCCTGCGCATAAGGCACCATCAGCAGAAATTCGTCCGGCGACATCCACGCGACCGCGGTGTGATCCGCCATGGCGACATGCCCACGGGCCGGCGGCTCGACCCCGCACAGCGCCTTGACGGCCTTCTTGAGCTTGGCCGCGCCAAGATCGCCGCGCAGCGTGATCATTCCGGTCAGGCCGCATTCCGCGATCCGCACGAAGCCTTCATCGGTTGCGCCATTGAGCGCGCTGACTGCTTCAGACATTCTGCTTTTCCCCGTCCTTGTCATAGAAGATGGGATCGACGATCTTCGCCTTGATCACCGTGCCGTCCACCTTTGGAAAATCCAGCACATCGCCCATCCGAGCCGGTCCGTTCAGGACCAGCCCCATTGCGATGCCCCGGCCAAGCGTGGGCGAATGATAGCTCGAGGTGACGCGCCCCTGCACATTGCGCTGGCCATTGGCATTGGTGCCATCGGCCGTGGCATATGCCCCGTCCGGCAGCGTGCTGCCATCCAGCGTCTGCAAGCCGACCAGCTTCCAACGGGTGGGATCGGTCATGTGGCTGCGCTCTTGGGCGCGCTTGCCCAGGTAATCCTCTTTCTTCTTCGAGATCGCCCAGTCGAGACCCAGATCTTGCGGGATCACCGTCCCGTCGGTCTCGTCCCCGATCATGATGAAGCCTTTTTCGGCGCGCATGATGTGCAACGCCTCGGTTCCATAGGGGGTCACGCCGAACTCTTTTCCTGCGGCCAGCAGCGCATCCCAAAGGGCGCGCCCCTGACTGGCGGGCACCGCGACTTCGTAGCTCAACTCACCCGAGAACGAAATGCGATAGGCTCGCGCCGTGATGCCAGCAAGGGTGATATCCTTCCACCCCATGAAACTGAGCGCATCGGCACTGACATCGTCATCGGTCAGCTTTTCGAGAACCTTGCGCGCCTTGGGGCCGACCACGGCGATCTGGGCATATTGCTCGGTCACATTGGCGGTATAGACCTTCCAGTCCCACCATTCGGTCTGCAGCCATTCTTCCATATGGGCATGGATCGAGTCCGCGCCGCCGGTCGTGGTGTGACACAGGAATGTATCGTCATCCAGACGCGCAACGACACCGTCATCCATCAGGAAGCCGTTTTCATTGCACATCAGACCGTAGCGGCAGCGCCCGGGCTTCAGATTGGACATCATGTTGGTGTAGAGCATGTCCAGAAAACGCCCGGCATCCGGCCCCTTGACGATGATCTTGCCAAGGGTGGAGGCGTCCAGAAGCCCAAGACTGTCACGGGTGGCCTTTACCTCGCGCTGGACGGCATCGGTGATGGATTCGCCCGCTTTTTGGAAACAATAGGGTCTTCGCCAGGCGCCCACCGGCTCGAAATAAGCGCCGTTGGCCTCGTGCCAGCCATGCATCGGCGTCCGGCGCAAAGGCTGGAACGTCGCGTCCCGTGCAGGGCCCGCAATCGACGCAAGCGAGATCGGCGTATAGGGCGGGCGGAACGTGGTGGTGCCGGTCTGCGGGATCGCCTGACCAAGCGTGTCCGACAGGATCGCAAGCCCGTTGATGTTGCTCAACTTGCCCTGATCGGTCGCCATGCCGAGCGTGGTGTAGCGTTTGGCATGCTCCACCGATTCGAAGCCTTCACGCGCGGCAAGCTGCACATCGCTGACCTTGACGTCATTCTGGTAATCCAGCCACGCCTTCATGCGCAGCTTGATGCCGGCACCCTGGGGCATCATCCAGACCGGGGTGATGGGCGCCTCGTCCTGCGTCTCACCGACGGGCAACGTGCCGGGTTTGGACGCATGGCCCGCCGCCTGTGCCGCCGCACGTCCCGCGGCATTGGCATTTTCCAGAACGCGGGGCAGATGCATCTCGCCATCGGCCGCACCCGCGGGCAGCACGAAGCGTGCCCCATCGGCGCCTGTCGGCGGGTTGTCCACATCCGGACGGAACATCGCTTTTTCGTCGTCCCACAACAGCTTACCGCCACAATGCGACCACAGATGAACCACCGGTGACCAGCCGCCCGACATAGCGATCGCGTCACATTTGACTTCTTCCAGAACGGCACCTTCACCGGCCTGCAGACAGATCGCGACACCTTCGACACGCTTGCCGCCCTTGACCTTGGCGATCGCCTTGCCGTTTTCGATCCGAATGCCAAGCGCGCGCGCCTCGTCAGCCAGCGCCCCACCGCCCGACGCGCGGGCATCGAGGATCACCGGCACTTCCAGACCCTGTTTTTTCAGGGTGATCGCCGTCCGGTAAGCATCGTCGTTATTGGTGACGATCACGGTGCGGTCGCCGATGGACACGCCGTAATTCACCACGTAATCGCGCACCGCCGAGGCCAGCATGACACCGGGGATGTCGTTTCCGGCAAAGCTCAGCGGGCGTTCGATCGCGCCCGTGGCGGTCACGATCTGGGCCGCGCGGATGCGCCACAGACGGTGACGCGGACCGGCCGCATCGGGCCGATGATCGTTGAGACGCTCATAACCCAGCATGTAGCCGTGATCATAGACGCCTGCGCCCATCATCCGGGTCCGCAGCGTGACATTGGCCATTGTTTCAAGTTCGGAAACAATTTCATCCACGAACTTGTCCACAGGCTGACCATCGACCGTGCCGCCATCGACAGGGGCGCGCCCCCCCCAATGCGGCGTCTGCTCCATCAGGAGCACCTTGGCGCCAGCGGCCCCCGCCGCGCGGGCAGCCTGCAGCCCGGCCACGCCACCGCCGATCACGACCACATCATAGAAGGCGTAGAAATGCTCGTAGCTGTCCTGATCGCGGTCGCGCGGCGCCTTGCCGAGGCCAGCCGACTGGCGGATGATCGGCTCATAGATGTGTTTCCAGAACGGGCGCGGATGGATGAACATCTTGTAGTAGAAGCCCGCCGGCAGGAAGCGCGACAGCTTGGCGTTGACCGCGCCGACGTCGAATTCCAGGCTGGGCCAGTGGTTCTGGCTTGCACAGGTGAGACCATCGAAAAGCTCAGTGGTGGTGACCCGCTGGTTCGGCTCGAACCGGCCGTTTTCGCCCAGACCGACCAGCGCATTCGGCTCTTCCCCGCCCGAAGCGACGATACCGCGCGGACGGTGATACTTGAAGGACCGGCCCACCAGCATCTGATCATTGGCCAGCAGCGCCGAGGCGAGCGTGTCGCCCTCGACCCCGCGCAGATGTTTGCCATTGAAAGTGAACTCGAGCGGCTTGCCCCGATTGAGAAGGCGGCCGCCATTGGCCAGACGTGTGCTCATGCGAACTCTCTCCAGCTCCAGCCCGGCCGCTTGGCCGAGATCTTGTCCTTGATGTCTTGCGGCGGCTCGGTGGTCTGCGCGGAATATGTCCCGAACACCTCGAGGGTCACGGTGCAGCGCGCCGCGTTGAACCACTTGCCGCAGCCATTGGCATGGCGCCAGCGTTCGAAATGCACGCCCTTCGGGTTCACCTTTTCGAACAGATAGCTGTGAAACTCGTCATCGTTCGATCCGGGGCCGAAGCGCTTCACATGGGCTTCGCCACCTGGGTGGAACTCGGTTTCCTCGGCGGTCACGCCGCAGCAGGGGCAGGTCAGGATCAGCATGTCGTGCCTCCGGTGATCTGGGTGCCAAGGCTTTTCGAAAAGCCTTGGCGAAATTCGTCGAAGAATTTTGCGCGTGGGGCCGTCATTAGTGCGCCACCCCCGCGGCCACGCTTTCGTCGATGAAGCGGCCCTCGCGGAACCGGTTCAGGCTGAACTCATCGCAGAGCGGCGCATGGCCCTTGGCCATCAGCTCGGCAAAGCCCCAGCCCGATCCGGGAATCGCCTTGAAGCCCCCTGTTCCCCAGCCACAATTGATGAACACGCCTTCGACCGGGGTGCGCGACAGGATCGGCGAGCGGTCGCCGGTCATGTCCACGATCCCGCCCCATTGGCGCAGCATCTTGAGGCGGGAGATCATCGGGAAGGTCTCGATCAGGGCGCGCACGGTTTCCTCGATGTGATGGAAACTGCCGCGCTGCGTGAAGTTGTTGTAGCCATCCGCGCCGCCGCCGATCACCATCTCGCCCTTGTCGGACTGGCTCATGTAGCCATGCACGGTATTGGCCATCACGACCACATCCATGCAGGGCTTAATCGGTTCGCTGACCAGCGCCTGAAGGGCCACAGATTCCACCGGCAGGCGGAAGCCCGCCATGTCGGCCAGATGCCCCGAATGGCCCGCAACCACGATGCCCAGCTTGTCACAGGCGATATCGCCGCGATTTGTGGTTACGCCGGTCACCTTGCCACCCTCGCGGCTGATGCCGGTCACTTCGCATTTCTGGATGATGTGCATCCCCATGGCACTGCAGGCCCGCGCATAACCCCAGGCCACCGCGTCATGACGTGCCGTGCCTGCACGCGGCTGCCAGAGCGCCCCGAGAACAGGATAGCGCGGCCCGTCGATATTGATGATCGGCACCAGTTCCTTCACGCGCGAGGGCGAGATGAACTCGGTCGAGACACCCTGCAGCGCATTGGCATGTGCAGTGCGCTCGTAGCCACGGATCTCGTGCTGGGTCTGGGCCAGCATCATCACCCCACGGGGGCTGTACATGACGTTGTAGTTCAGATCCTGACTCAGCGTCTCGTAGAGGCTGCGCGACTTTTCATAGATCGCCGCCGACGGATCCTGGAGATAGTTCGAGCGGATGATCGTGGTGTTGCGGCCCGTATTGCCGCCGCCGAGCCAGCCCTTCTCGAGAACGGCCACATTGGTGATTCCGAAATTCCGGCCCAGGTAATAGGCCGTGGCCAGACCATGCCCGCCTGCACCAACGATGATGACATCGTATTTCTTCTTCGGCTCGGGCGAGGCCCAGGCCCGTTCCCAGCCCATATGGTAGCGCAGGGCTTCGCGGGCGACGGCAAAGGCGGAATAACGTTTCATGCGCGCTCTCTGAACAAGGTTGGAATCGCAGGCGAATTACCCTGTCAGGGTAATGCGCCACAAGCGTCGCTTAAAGGATACTCCGCGCGGCATAAAACACCCGAATAGCGACATTGCGACATCAACGCGCAAGGCGCGGGTCGCCCTGCGCCTCTTTGCCCCTTTTTTCCGCGGGCCGGCGTCGTTAACTAGGGCGCAGATTTACCGGAGAGGACGCATGGTTTTCTGGATCGTCAGTGGCGCGCTTGCGCTCGTGGTCAGTGTCATAATCGGCCTGACCCTGATGCGTGGACGCGTGGGCGACAAGCCTCCGGCCGCATATGACTTGCAGGTCTATCGCGACCAGCTCAAGGAAGTGGATCGTGATCTGGCCCGCGGCGTGATCGGCACCGAGGATGCCGAGCGGATGCGCGCTGAAATCTCGCGACGCGTGCTGGCGGCGGATGCGCAATTGCAGGACGGCGGCGAGACCGGGGGACAGCCGGGCCGTGGCGGGCTCATCGTGGCGGTGGCGCTTGGCGCGGTACTCGCGGCGGGATCGGTCTGGGTCTATACCGAGATCGGCGCGCCGGGCTATCGCGATCTGCCGCTGAAGACACGAATCGCGGAATCCGACGCGGCGCGGGCCAACCGCCTGAGCCAGTCCGAGGCGGAAAGCCGGGTCCCCCCTGCCCCCATGAACCCCAACGCCACGGAAGAATTCCTGACCTTGATGGCGCAATTGCGCGAGACCGTGAAGAACCGCCCCGACGATCTGCGCGGCCTGACGCTTCTGGCGCGCAACGAGGCCGGTCTTGGCGACTACATCGCGGCCTATAACGCACAGAGCCGCATCATAGAGGTCAAGGGCGACGAGGCGAGCGCCTCGGATTACGCCTATCTGGCGGAATTGATGATTTCCGCCACCGGCGGCTATGTCTCGAGCGAAGCCGAATCGGCGCTGCGCTCAGCGCTTGAGCGTGATCCGCGCAACCCGCCCGCGCGCTATTACCTGGGTCTCTACCTCATGCAGGTGGACCGGCCGGATGCCGCCTTCCGCACATGGGATGCCTTGCTGCGCGAGAGCAGACCCGATGCGCCTTGGGTGGCGCCGATCCGCGAGCGGATCGAGGAAGTGGCCTGGCGCGCAGGCGAAACGGAATACACCCTGCCGCCGCTGGAAGGCACCGCCCCCGGCCCGACCGCCGAGGAGATGGCCGCAGCCCAGGACATGTCCCCCGAGGAGCGTCAGCAGATGATCCGCGGCATGGTCACGGGCCTGTCCGAACGGCTGGCGACCGAAGGCGGCACCGCCGAGGAATGGGCGCGGCTGATCCGGGCGCTTGGGGTTCTGGGCGATACCGATCAGGCGCGCGCCATCTGGTCCGAGGCCCAGACCCTGTTCTCCGAAACGCCGGAAGATATGGCGATCGTGCAGGAAGCCGCCGAAGCCGCAGGTGTCGCGCAATGATCTGTGAGACGATCGATGCCTTCGCCACGACCCTGCCCAAAGGCCATCCGATCATGGGGCTAGATCTGGGCACCAAGACCATTGGCGTGGCGATATCCGACAGGCTATTGTCGGTGGCCACTCCGACCGAGACGATCAAGCGCAAGAAATTCTCCGTCGATGCCGCCCGCCTGCTGGAGATCGCGACACAGCGCGAGGTTGCCGGACTCGTTCTGGGCCTGCCGCGCAACATGGACGGATCGGAAGGCCCCCGCTGTCAGTCGACACGGGCCTTTGCCCGCAATCTCGAGCCATTGACGGAATTGCCGATCACCTTCTGGGACGAGCGTTTGTCGACGGTCGCGGCGGAACGCGCTCTGCTTGAGGCGGATACGTCACGAAAGCGTCGCGCCGAAATCATCGACAATGTCGCCGCGTCCTATATCCTGCAAGGCGTGTTGGATCGGTTGACGCATATGAGGGCCGCGCAGTGAAAGACGACAAGATCTGGACCCGGAACGAGATCGAAAGCCCTTGCGTCCGCATCTGCGTGGTGCATCCCGAGGCGCGGATATGCACCGGTTGCTATCGCACCATGGATGAAATCGCCCGCTGGTCCCGAATGGAGAGTGCCGAACGGCGCGAGATCATGGCCGCCCTGCCCGACCGCGCCCCAAGCCTGGCCAAGCGGCGTGGCGGCCGCGCCGCCCGCGTGAAACCTACGCAACACTGACGGCAACGGCCTGTCGCAGTCGCAGCTCGTCTATGGAAGTTCGAGCCAGTCGCGATTTCCAGAGGGCAGTTCCGGCCTGAAATAGGCGATCATCCGGCCTTCCGGCGGTGCGCTGGCCCCTTCGGCCCATGGCGCCACGCCATGCAGCGCGAAACGGTGCACCAGATAGGCTTCGCCCGGAGACGCGACGATTTCCACGCGCGTGCAGGTCTCGAACACCTGGCGGCGGCAGGCCTGATAGATCTCCGTCAGGTCAATGTCGGCCCAATCGGTCTCGGGCCGCTCGGCAAGTGCTTTGGTGAACATGTCGCGCATGATGTGATGGCTGCCCTCCCAGACCACCATCGGGCTTGCGCCGGGGCCGGTTTCGGTCAGCGGCAGGCCAAGGATATAGGCGTGGCGCTCTTTCAGCATCCGGCGGCGCTCAGCGCCCACGGCCAAAAGCCCGTCCACATGCGCGGCATCGCGATTGCGCCTGTAGCGAAACGCCGCCTCACTTTCGTCCGGTGATGGGCGCGGATAGCCGGGATAGGTGACCGAAACCTGCCCGCGATGCAGCGCCAGATCCCCATAGAGACCACGCGCCGCTTCCAGCGCGCGGCCCTGCACCGGCCCACTTTGCGCGACTGCGCCATCCGGGCCATTCGGCAAAGTGTCGACACCGACGAACCATGTCCCGCCACAGCGCAGCCAACGGGCCTGCTCGGCGGGGTCGCGCATCGCGTCTTGGGCGATGACACGGGCTGCGGCGGCCCATTGGGCAACCGCCCGTTCGGCTGGAAACCGGCTCCAGCCATTCTGCAACAGCGCCTCTACCATCCCAGGGATTTACGCAGCATGTTTAGCGCCACAAGCGTCAGGAATACCGCAAAAATGCGTTTAAGGGGTTTGGCATCCATCGCATGTGCCAGGCGCACCCCCCAAGGGGTCGTGATCAGCGTCATCGCGATCACCGTGACGAACGCCACCAGATTGACAGCGCCGAAGGTCAATGGGGGGCGGTTCTCGGGAGCGATGTCCAGAAACAGGAAGGCCGCGACCGAGGGAACTGCAATGGTGATCCCGAACCCCGCAGCCGTGGCCACCGCGCGGTGTATCGCAACACCATAAAGGCTCATGATCGGCACCCCGAAACTGCCCCCGCCGATGCCCATAAGGACCGACAGGAAACCGAGCACAGGCGACATGAGCGCCCTTGTGAGGCCGGAGGGCATCTGGGCGCCCAAACGCCAATGGGCACGGCCCAGACCCAGGTAAAGGCCCACAATGATCCCCAGAACGCCGAAAACCCCCTGCAGCGTGGTGGATTTGAGGCTGGCTGCCACCAGCACTCCGACAACCGCACCAATCGCGATCCCGGGCGCCCAGGTCTTGAGAATATCCCAATCCACGGCGCCTTTCTTGTGATGGCTCAGGACCGAGCGCAGCGATGTCACGATGATCGTCGCCAGAGAGGTGGCGAGACAGATCTGCATCAATTGCGGACCACCATAACCAAGTGTCTGAAACGCATAGAAAAAAGACGGGACAAGAACGATACCGCCGCCCACGCCCAGAAGCCCGGCCAGCACTCCGGCGAAAGCCCCGATTACCATCAGCATGACAAGCATCTGTATCAACAGCATTGTATCGGGCATGAACTGTGGCCTTTTTGATTATGGTCAGCCCCGCCTTACACCTCTGCGCCGGGCAGGAAAAGCCGGATACGAGCGATGCCGGGCGAACTTAGCCTGCGCACTCGCGGCGATCTCAGAGCATGTCAGCCCATGGCTTCGGCAGGCGGCGATTGCGACACCTCGGCCAACGCATCGAGAACCAGATCCGGCCCGGCATCGGGTCTTGTCGCACCCTCGGACAGAATACGACGCCACGCCCGCGCCCCTGGACGCCCGGCAAAAAGGCCAAGCATATGGCGGGTGATCTGATGCAGTCGTCCGCCTTGCGCCAGATGCGCCTCGATATATGGCAGCATCTTCAGAACGGCGTCATCTGGCGTCGTATCCGGCCCTTCCTCGCCAAAGATCAGGCGGTCGGCCGCGCACAGGATATCGGCTGGCTGGTGATAGGCCGCGCGCCCTACCATGACGCCATCAAGACCCGCCTCCAGAAAATCGCTCACTTGATCAAGGGTGGTGATCCCACCATTGATCGACAGGTGAAGCCCCGGGAAAAGCGCCTTCATCCGCAGAACCAGGTCATATTCCAGCGGCGGGATGTCCCTGTTCTGCTTCGGAGAAAGCCCCTGCAGCCACGCCTTGCGCGCATGGATGGTAAAGCGCTGCACGCCGGCTGCACCGACGCGGGCCAGAAATTCCGGAAGCACCGTTTCGGGGTCTTGGTCGTCTACGCCGATCCGACACTTGACCGTCACCTCGACAGGGCTTACCTCGATCATCGCGGCACAGCATTCCGCAACCAGCCCCGGATCCTTCATCAGGACGGCACCGAACGTGCCCGATTGCACCCGGTCGCTCGGGCAACCTACATTGAGGTTGATCTCATCATAGCCCGCCTCGCCCCCCATCCGGGCGGCCTGCGCCAACTCTTGCGGATCGGATCCCCCGAGTTGCAGCGCCACAGGATGCTCTTGCGGCGAATAGTCCAGCAGCTGCAATGCACCGCCCCGCACCAGAGCCGGTGCCGTGACCATTTCAGTATATAGCAAGGCCCTACGGGACAAAAGCCGATGCAGATATCGGCAATGACGGTCTGTCCAATCCATCATCGGCGCGACAGCAAAGATCGGCATATTGAAATTATTGGAATTTTTATTTTTATCAGCCATTTATCGCTCAGCCTCGAAGCCTGTTCTTGTCTCATTTGTTGTAAATCGCGCCCATTTCGGGTAGGATTTACAACAAATGTTGTAACTTGGGTCAAATGTTGTAACCCCATGGGTACCATCATCAAGCGAAAACGCAAAGACGGCACTGCCTCCTGGCTTGCCCAGATCGCCGTTCGGCGGGCCGGAAAAACTGTCTGGCGTGAAAACCGGACCTTCGAGCTGCGCTCGACCGCCGCGGCCTGGATCGAGAAGCGCGAGAAGGACCTCGCCAAGCCCGGCGCCCTCGAAAACTTGCCCATCGGAGAGACACGCCGCCGCGAAGTGACCCTAGGCGACGCAATCGACAAATATGTCGAAGACAGCGCGAAGGCAATCGGGCGGACCAAGGCGCAGGTGCTGAAAAGCATCAAGGAGTTCGACATCGCGAACAAGCTTTGCGCCCAGATCGACAGCGCCGACATCGTGGCGTTCGCGAAGGAGAAGCTGAATACCGGTGTCTCGCCGCAAACCGTGTCGAATTACCTCTCTCATCTCAGCGCGGTCTTCACGGTGGCCGGTCCGGCCTGGAACTATCCGCTGGACGAGCGCGCGATGCGCAATGCGATGATCGTCGCGAAAAAGCTAGGGCTGACCCAGAAGAGCCGCCACCGAGACCGGCGGCCAACGCTGGACGAGCTCGATAAGTTGATGGCGCATTTCCTCGATCGCTCGATCCGCCGCCCCTCCTCTGTCCCCATGCATCGCGTCATCGCCTTTGCGATCTTCTCGACGCGACGGCAGGAGGAGATCACCCGGATCAAATGGGCGGACCTCGACAAGGAGGGCAAACGCGTCCTTGTGCGCGACATGAAGAACCCCGGCGAGAAGATTGGCAACGACGTCTGGTGCGACCTGCCCGATCCGGCGCTGGCAATCATCGAGGCGATGCCCAAACACGCGAGCCAGATCTTCCCCTACTCCACCGATGCAATCAGCGCTGCGTTCACTCGGGCAACGCAATTTCTGGGGATCGAGGATCTGCGCTTCCATGACCTGAGGCACGAGGGCGTCTCGCGCCTGTTCGAGATCGGCTACAACGTTCCGCACGCGGCCGCTGTTTCCGGCCACCGATCCTGGACGTCGCTCAAGCGCTACACCCACCTGCGCCAAACCGGCGACAAGTTCGAGGATTGGAGCTGGATCGCGGAAGTCACGACGCGGGATCCAAGGCAGCGCAAGAGAAGTTCAGTGCGGCGAGAAGATGCCGCCAAGCTTCGGAGAAAACAGGTTCGGAACCATAGTGAAGAAACATGAGAAACACCCTTCAAGTATCTGATATAAATTAATCTTGATCGTCTTGATAGAGACGCGTGTAACGCTCATCCGGTGCCACCCACTGTTCCAGAAACTCCAGCGGATCGAGCGTTCCCATCATGGACCGCGCAAGATCAAGTCGAGAGGACAAGGCCTGGCGCCTGTCGGCCTCAACGCCGGCAAGTCGCTCTTCCGCCTCGCGGAAAAAGCTTTCGATCGACATCGCGGCGGACCATTTCCGGATCACTTCGGAAAGCTGTTCGCGGCTTTGGGCAAGGGCCTTGTCCGCGTTGCGTCGATCCTCTTCGCGCTTCCAGCGTTCCTGCTGTTCCTCCCATTCGCGTTGCTTTCGGATCGCCGCCGCCTCTGCCTCGGCAGTCTTGGACTTGAGGTCTGGCACGACGGCTTCCAGCTCTTTCACGATCCTCGGGAACATGGACGACAAGCCGTGCTTTGGAGTTTCTTGCCATATCGCCGACCACTCCACGTCCCGGCGCGGTGCGTAGGCGACAAGCCGGAAGCGCCCGGACGGCACATCGTTCTCGGTCGTCCAGGAATGGACCAGCTGGTGCGGCCTGGCGGCCTTCACGACCGGACTGTCGTCCCGCACATACTTGCCCTTGAAGTATCTGAGCGCGACCCGTTCGGACATTTCGACGAGCGCGAGGCCGATGGGAACCTCGCCGATATAAGTTACGGTCGGGCGATGGGGCTCCCAGATCTTCCCACAGGAATAGCGCCCGTACTTGCGATCCTTCCCCGGCACTTCGCGCTCGTCGATCTGCGCCCGAAACAGTGATTGATCAGGCGGCGCGAAGGTCACGCGATACCCTTTTCGCTCGAACGCATCGTAGAGTACATTGGCGAGGTCCAATGCACGCGGCAGCTGCGTCTCGGACGTTACGATGTCCGGCAGGAGGAGCTTGTAGGGGCGGAGAAACTCATACTCGTCGATCTCGCGCGTCTTGCGGTAATGCGGCTCGACGCCGCGAAGGATCGGATGCCGGGCATCCTTGCGTTGCCTGCCACGACCAGGTGACGACACCGAATATCTGGCGGCGGGCGTCACGGGACGCGCGAGCGGCGTATCCGCCGACCAGACAAGCTGATCGCCCGGCTTTGCAGGGAGAAGTATAGGTCTTGGAGAGGCCTTTCCGACCGCCTTCTTTTGCCAGTAGCCGGCGGGAGGCCGGGGCACAGCCAGAGACGTACAGACCCGCGCGAGATAAGAGCCAGAGACACCGTACTCGGCCGCCAGGTGGCTGATCGGTATCGACCAGACCTTCTCGTAAAGCTCTTCTCTCGTGACATGTCTGGAGCGGGACACATTGGTGGTGGTGTCGTCGGGCAACTCTTTGTTCTCGTAATTTCGACCCAATGGGATGTTCGCCAATCAGCCCCATGCGGTGCCGCCAACTCAGGTTACATCTGTCTGAAATACCGTGTATAATTCCGATATCCGAAGCTCAAGACGCGAAACCAAATGATCACGATCGCAGATAAAATCATGAAGCGCATCCGCGCACAGGGTCGTGGCAAATTGGTGCGCACTGCCCGGGACTTCCCTGATCTTGGCGGCCGGGCTGCGGTCGATCAGGCAATCTCGCGCCGCGCCGAGGCTGCAGGCCTGCGACGTGCCTTGCGAGATGGGATCAGGAAGGATCTTGCCCGCAACAGTGCAAGCTTACTTGGCTTAGCCGTTCCCACAGCCCGTAGCCTTGCGGATCGCGGAGAGGTGGCACGGTCATGACTGGGAGCTTCGAATGTTTTTTTCAGCCCCTGAATCTTGAGAATTTTGCCGACCAGCACAGCCCCGTAGGAGGCTGCACACAGATGGACAGTGAAGGGCTCTAATTTGAAGGATGAGAACGAATTCAAGGCGTGGCTGGAACAAGGCGGCGCACAAACCGAAGCGGGGCGAAACTCGAGGACCTATGCCGTTCGAACGATAGAGCGAAATCTTGCTGCACTTGGCATGCCCTATCAGAATCTCGCGGAGGCTTGGGAGGCCGATCAATTCGCGGGGCTCAGAGACCGTCTCAAAGCCATACGTGACGATGCTCGTTCAGGGGGCGAGGACTATCGAATCCTGATGCCGGATTCCGAGAAGCCGTATAATCGGCTGTCGAGTTGGAGCAGTTGGTTGGCGCAATACGGTCGGTTCATAGCGGGAGAACCGCCGGGCGCAGCGAAGGATGCAGATCGTATTCGCCAGCACGTGCTGGAACAGTATATCGAGCCAGCCCGTGAAGAAGGTGCATCCCATGTCGACGTGCTCGTTCGTGACGTGAATACGGCACTCAATCTGAATGAAGCCTGGCCGAACATTTGTCAGGCTTTAGCGGGCAAGATTTTCCAGGATCTCGCACAGGTCAGCGCTCCGGAACGGATTGGCGCTGACCAAAGCTCGGCCACTGTATTTCGCTTTGGACTCGACGAGCCGATGGCGTCACAGAACGAACGACCATTCACGCTATTTGATAGCGCTGGAAATCCTTACCAACCAGTGAAGAATTTCAATCGGTCCAACGGAGTTTCAGCCTATCGGATCAAGCCCAAGGGTGCGGGCAACAAAGCTGACGAAGCGATCGAAACCAAAGACATGGTCGACGTCGCGCGGGCAATGCTCGTGGACGGGCTTGCTTCGAGAGTCAAAGCCATTGCTGGCGGCACGGTCAACTATTTGACCTACGGTGGAGAAAAGCTCGTTCGATACCAACTTGATGCCGACATTGCGAAGAAAATTGGTGTGCCTGCCAGTGGCAGCGTTCAAGAACCGACAAAGCAGGTAGAGAATACTATGGCCATTGCCCAACAGGATGAGCGTCCCACAGCTACCAGTCTTATTCTCTATGGTCCGCCAGGCACAGGGAAGACGTTCAGCACAGCGGCTGAGGCCGTCAAATTGTGTGGGGAGCCTGTGCCAGAAGATCGCGACGAGCTGATGGCAGCCTATCAGGGACTGCTCGCCGCGGGGCGGATCGAGTTCGTCACTTTTCATCAGTCGATGGCTTATGAAGAGTTCGTCGAGGGACGACAGCCGATGACAGGCGCGGACGATGGCGAGGACACATCTTCGGGTGGCTTCCGGCTGGAAACCGTGCCGGGCATTTTCCGCCGCATCGCACGGCGTGCGGAGGTTAGCCGAGGAACGGTCAGTGCTGAAACAAAGCTTTCGCTCGAAGGTCGACGTGTTTTCAAAATGTCGATAGGCGCAAAGTATCTGCCCGAAGACGCACCTCTTTTTGAGGAAGCTATTGAGAAGAACTGCGCGATCTTTGGGTTCTACGAGTTTGATCTCTCCGATCCCCGCTTTGGCACCCGAGAGGCAATCCACGCGGCTGCGGAGGCCCGGCGTAAGGAAGACCCAGAGGCCTTTGTTTCTCAGCCGGCCTCAATGATGACCAACCTTTTTCGGAACAGCCTGAAAGTCGGCGACGTACTAATCGTGACCAAGGGAAATCTGCTTGTCCGCGCAATCGGTATCGTCGAAGGAGACTACGAGTTTAGTCCGATAGAGGGGCGTGCTGGGGACTATGCCCATCGCCGCGCCGTGAATTGGCTGTGGGTTGATCGGGATGGCATAGAAGCGAGCGATATTGCCAAAGTAGGCCTCGTTCAGCGAACGATCTATGAAATCGACAAGTCCTCGCTCAACGTGCCAGCCCTTGAGCGCTACATGAACAGCCAGCAGAACGAGGGGCCATCCGAACCCGAACCTTTCGTTCTGATCATCGACGAGATCAACCGCGCCAATATTTCCAAAGTGTTCGGCGAATTGATCACTCTCTTGGAACCGGACAAACGGCTCGGCCAACCGAACCAACTGAAGGTACGCCTTCCATATTCCGGGGACGAGTTCGGTGTTCCGTCGAACCTGCATATTGTCGGGACGATGAACACGGCAGACCGCTCCATCGCTCTGCTCGACACGGCGCTGCGGCGGCGGTTCACATTCCGCGAAATCATGCCCAATCCGGCCGTTCTGAAAGAGGCTGCGGCCCGCACGGGGATCGATCTGCCGACCCTTTTGACGATCTTCAATGAACGGATCGAGTATCTCTATGACCGTGACCACCAGATCGGTCATGCCTATTTCACCGGCTGCGACACCCGAGCGGATGTGGACCAGGTCATGCGGCACAAGGTGATCCCGCTACTCGCCGAGTACTTCTTCGAAGACTGGGGCAAGATCGCCGCGGTGCTGGGCGATTTGGATACGCATGACGGGCCGATAGAGGGCGGCTTTCTGAACAGGTCCGTCCTGAAGGCACCGCCGGGGCTCGACAATGGTGAGGCGATGCAGCGGTTTCGGTGGGACGTGCGCGACGACGGCTTCGATTACGCGCGGCTGCTCGGCTCATGATCCGCCGCACGCTCCGCGAATGGCAGCGCATCGGCTACGGCGATGACGACACGACCATCCCGCCCGCCGAGGCTGATCGGATTGCCGCCGTTGCGGAGCGCTCGAGCTTCGCGGGGCGTGGCGGTGAAGGTGTTCTTGAACATGGCCGCAAAGGGTTGCGGGCGCGCGGCGTGGTCGGTGTGATTGCAGCGCCGGGCTGTCAGCTGGAGATCCTCCCGAAGATCGAGGGCCTGGGAGAACACGAGACCACGGACGAAGCCCTTCGCCGCCGCCTGATCCACATGCTGGCAGTTGTCCACGATCTGCGGATTGATGCAGGATCGCTGGCGCAGCTGGGATGGCAGAAGGACACCATTCTGGAATTGTTGATCCGGCTGTTTTGTGCGCGCCTGATGGAAGCTGTACGCATGGGACTGCCGCGCCGGTATGTGGATCACGCAGACGACCTCCCTGCCCTGCGCGGCAGCCTCGACGTCACCCGGCAGTTTTCACGCCATGCGGTGGCGCCACAAAAGCTGGCCTGTCGGTACGACGATCTGTCCTCTGACATCGCGCTCAACCAGGTGATGCGCGCCGCCGTCACCCGTTTGCAGCGTGTGGCTCAGGCCCCTGACAATCAGCGTATCCTGCGCGAGTTGGGCTTCGCCTATGCGGACGTGACCGAGGTTCCCGTCCCTGCGCTGCGATGGGACCAAATCATACTGGATCGGACCAATCAGCGGTGGCGCGAGCTTCTTTCCTTCGCGCGGCTCCTGCTTGGGGATCGGCATCAGCAGACCAGTGCCGGGGCTACAGATGGTCATGCGCTCTTGTTCGAGATGAATGCCTTGTTCGAGCAATACGTCGCCAGACTGGTCACCCGTGCTCTGGCGGGAAGCGGTTACCGTGTTGCAGCGCAAGGCGGGCACCGTGACTGCCTGTTCGAAGCGGGTACGGGACGGTTTCGGACCAAACCGGACCTCATCATCCGGCAGGGGGATCGAACCGTCCTCGTCATCGACACCAAATGGAAACGGATGGCGCCGCGCATCGACGACCCGAAGCAGGGTGTCAGTCAGGCCGATGTGTATCAATTGATGGCCTATAGCCAGCTCTACCGCTGCCCGGAGGTCATGCTGCTCTATCCACACCATGGTGATCTGCCGCCCGAGCCGATTTCGACCCGCTACGCGATCGGCAGCGACGGCGCCGAAGAGACCCTCCAAGTCGCGACTCTGGATGTCACCGGCCCAGCACATGCGCATATCGAAGCCCTGAAACGCCTGTTGACGCAGACCTTGCCTGCGGCGGTCGCCGCCTGAGCTCTTCTGAGGCAAGATACTCGCGCGGCGGCGACGTCTGGTGTGACCCGTCCGTTCCGAGAAAAACAAGAGCGCCGCTCGGAAGACACCGGTCCGTCAGAAAAACTTATCGTCAATGGTGAGCCCGCACCCTAAAGGCGCCCGGCGATCCGGAGCGCATTGGCCTCGACAAGCTCTGCAGTCTGCGCGACATATCCGGCCGTTGCACCCGGCAAGGCTGCGACCTCTTCGGTGAGCTCGACGCGGTTGGCCACCAGACGATCGACAAGCTCCTGCACACGGTTCCGGACATCGGTCGGGCGATAGCCGATCTCGGTGGCGATCGCCTCCCAATGCCGGCCCGCGATGCCATCGGCCGTACGCTTCTTGCCCGCGATGTTCTGGGCGAAGGCCTGCACCACATGGGGCCAGGCCAGCACCGAGGAGACATCGTAGAGGGGCGCGAGACGGGGTGGCTCGGCAAGCGGCAGCATCAGCGAATAGTTCTTCGCGTGCGCGTCGGTGTTCGCGACGAGGATGTTGAAGATGACCTGATCGAGCAAGGCCAGCGCATCGCGCGCGCTGACATGCCGCCCGGTCTCGAGAAGAGATTTCAGATCGAGCCCGGGCAGCGTACCGCGCTCGTATTTCCGGCCCGGGGGGAGGCCGTTCGCTTGCGCGAAATCCTCCTGGTGGAGGCGTACCAGCTGGCCCTGGCGACCGAGCTTTCGGTCATAGCGCAGGACAGCGATCGCGCTGCGACCTTCGGCTTGCAGGATGGTCGCCTGCGCGGCCTCCAGCCCCAGGGCCGCGGCCATCCGAAGGCACCAGACCTCATTCTCGGTGATGCCGGGCAGGTTGGGGTTGTCCGGCTTCACGATCAGGGTCGAGGGCGCGCCGTGCAGGGGGACGGCCAGGACATCGCCCGGTTCGGGCAGGCGCAGCACCGGCCTGCCATCGGAATCGAGCACCGCCAGCGCAGATTTCTTCTGGCCGCCGGCCAGCGATTGCCGGACGCCCTCCTCCCCGACAAGGAACGGGCGGCTGCCGAGATCCTCGAAATGGCGATCGAGTGCCACGGCGGGGGTGTCGATGCCGTAGAGATCGGTGAGCGGGCGATAGGCCCAACGGCTGCGGTCGGAGGCCAGCCCGAAGGAAAGCGCGCCGGCCGTATCGCCGCCGATCCGTTCGAGCATGGCCAGCGCATCCGCCTGATCGAGGCCAAGGGAGCGGGTGAGGCTGCGGAGTTGTTCCTCTTCCGGCAAGAGGTTCGCGAGCCAGGGCGAGATGATTTCAGACGTGTACGGGGCCGCGCGCAGAGGCATCGTGACCGACAGCGGAAACGCGCCCCTCGTCTGCCGCCAGCGGTCCGCGTAGCGCAGCGAGAGCGCGCCATCTGAGGCGACCTCGACATCGGCCACGTGCAGCGCATCAAACCAGACCGGCACGGATCGCGTCACAGGTAGTCCCCGAGATCGTAGCCTTCCGCGGGGACGTCGCCACCGGTGCTGGCGGCATCTGCGGGATCCTCCAGCAAGGTCCTGATCGGCACCCGAAGCGCCGCCGCGATCTTCGCCAGCGTCGTCAGCCGGGCATCGCGCTTGCCCGTCTCGATCAGCGACAACGCGGGCGCGCTGATCCCGGTGAGGCGGGCAAGCTGCTCGAGCGTGAGGTCCTGATCCGCACGCAGCGCCCGGAGGCGTCGCCCGACATCGGTGAGCAGGTTCGGTTCGATCTCCATGGTCATCGCGATATGGCTTACCCTTTACAGTAAATATACCGGTGGATGTCCGGGATTTCAAGTCATCTTATCTTTATCGGTAAAATGTCGTCAGTCTTGCCAAAAACAGATGGGTTATTACCGATTTCGATAAGAAAGATGGTGCCATTCAGGCCTCCCCACGGCCCAATGGCGCCTTCGTCGTCCCGCGCGGTGCGCGCCGCGCCTTCGCAAATCCGCGATCCGTTGCGATGAAGCGCTCGAGCATCGGAACCACCAGCTTCTTCGGTTCGATCGGCCCCTGCCCCGCCTCCTGGCCGAGGATCTCACCATAGGCGATCAGGTCGCGATGCAGCTCGGCCGGCACTTCCACGGTCAGTTTCACAGGCTTGTTATCCAGGATCGGTCCGAGTTTCAGCTTGGTCATCTCAGCCTCCAGGTGGCGCGAAGACGAGATCGCGCGTGACGATCACCCGGACGGGGAAGCCCGGGCGAATGGTGAGGGTCGCCGGGACCTCCAGCTGGCGTTGAACGATGCGCTGGCCGGCCTCGTTGATCGTATCCAAGGCCCCGTCGCGGAGGGCCCGGGCGAGGCGGTCCTCCTCGTCGAGGGAAGTCTCCGCGCCGACAGCCAGCAAGGTCGAAAGCCCCGCGGCGCGCAGGACGCTGGCCCAGTGATTGTCGACGCGGTCCTCGAGACCCGCATAGCCCGCGGCATCGGCACCGGGCTGGCGTTCGAGCACCAGGGATCGTCCATCGGGGAAGATCAGCCTGGTCCAGACCAGGAGCACGCGGCGCTGGCCGACGGTTACGCTGTCGTCATAGGCGCCGATCAGGCGGGTGCCCTGTGGGATCAGAAGAAGGCTGCCGGTCGGGCTGTCATAGACGTTCTGGGTGACTTGCGCGGTGATCTGGCCCGGCAGGTCGGAACGGATACCGGTGATCAGCGCGGCCGGGATGATGGAGCCGGCCTGCAGGAGGTAAGGAGACGCTGGCGGCTGCACGCGGTCGGGAGCGACCGTGCGGCGATCAGTGGGCCCGGTCAGGAAGGCCTGTCGGGGATCGGTTTCTTGGGTGGCCACCATCCCGCCCCCGGGTGCCGTCGGCGGAATCTGGAACCCCGGGGACGCGGGCGCCCCGAGCCGTGTCTGGAAGAACAGGTCGCTGACACGGGCGGCCTCCAGTTCCGCGAGGCGCTGCTGTTCCGCAGGGTCCATTGTCGGCGGCGCGAGGCTTGGAGCCGCGATGGGCTGGCCACGTTGCTGCGCGTCGAGGATGCCACCACCGAGATCGCCCGGCAGGGGCGGCCCGAGCCGGGGAATGGCGTCGTAGCTGCCCGGCAGATCGCGGAGGCCATCGGCAGGCTGGCGGCGGTCGGTGGTGATCAGCTCTTCCGGGGCCGCGGTCCGGTCCGGGCGTTGCAGGCCATAGATCAGCGCGGCACCGATGCCGAGGCCCGCAACGACGCCGAGCCCGACAATCACCTTGCGGGAAATCCGCGTGACGCGCGGTGGATCGGCGCGCAGGCGCATGGCGGCAGCGGTGTCGGTCGATGTCTTGCTCATGTCCCCTGCCCCGCGTCCTGCCGCACCACGCCCGCTTCGGTCTGGGCTGCGATCCGTAGAATCCGGACCACCTCCTGCCGGGGACCGCGGCCGAGGCGCAGTTCTGCCGCACCGAAGAGCCGGTCAACGATGAGCACGTTGCCGTGGATCCGGGAGTTGACGATCTCCAACTCGCCATCGGAGCCCAGCACGAAGAGCGGCGGCATCTCACCCTGGGCGATACCGCGCGGGAAGACGACATAGACCCTGCGCCCGTCATCGAAGACCGAGACCGGCCGCCAGGGCGGGCTGTCTCCCTGCAGTCCGTAGCGGTGATTGCGGGCATGCACCGGTGGGATGCGCGGCGTGGCCGGCGCGACGCGTGGAGCGTCGGACGCGCGCGGATAGGCCCAGGAAATGGCAGGCATCCAGGTCTCTTCGCTGGCGTTGAGCTCGATCAGGTAGGTCCGCCGGTCGGTCGAGATCACCAGGTTCGTTCTGATATCGGGCCGCGTGGGTTTCACGAGAACGAGGACGCGAGTGTCCCGGCCCGCGCCGCTTTCGGTGTCGCCGATGATCCAGCGCGCCGTATCGCCCGCCGCGATTGGACCGGTCCCGGCCAGGCGTTCGCCGGGTTCGAGCGCGATGGTCGTGATCTGGCCCGGGGCGGCGTAGACCTGATAGAGCGCGCCCTCGGACCAGGGGTAAATCTGGATCGCGTTGAAATACCCGGCCTGACGCGGTTCGACGCGCGCGGCGGCGTTGGCATTGCCGACCTGGGCGACGGGGGTGGTGGCGGCCTCCCCGCCCCGGCTCGGGGTCCAGGCGGGCGGGACATGGAGCGGGCGCGGAGGGTCATCGGGTGCGATCACGGGAGGTGACGGCAAGGGCGGAACCGCGTCGTCATAGGCGAAGTCGGGCGGACGGTCGCTGGCGCAGCCGGCCAGAAGTGTGGTCGACAAAAGGACGGCGGGCAGGATCGGTCGGGTCATTGGCTTATCTCCCGCGACCAGTTGATCGCGTTCACATAGATTCCGAGGGGATTGGCGCGCAGGCGCTCGGCAGTGCGCGGCGGGTCGATCACGATGGTCAGGATCGCAGTCCAGCGTTCGGTACGAGCCAACTGACCGTTCTCGTAGTGCCGCTCGGACCAGGCCACCCGGAAACTGTCCGGCGACGCGCGGATGACGCTCGAGACCTCGACCGAGACCTGGTCCTCGCCCACCCGCGTGAAGGGATCGTTGGCGCGGGCATGGTCGTTCAGCGCCAACGCGCCGCGGTCGGTGGTGAACTCGTAGGCGCGGAGCCAGTTCTGTCGGACGACAATGGGATCGGCGGGCAGGCCCCGGACCTCTTCGATGAACCGCGCGAGGTGCCAGGCGATTTGCGGATCGCTTGGGCGGTACCCGGCGCTGGCCGCCTCGACGGCGCGCGCCTCGCCGTGGCGGTCGATTTCGACGACGTACGGCACGACGGTGCCGCGCGCCGATTGCCAGACCAGAGCAGTCGCGAAGCCGCCGGCGAGGATCAGGCAGCCGAAGGCCATGAGGCGCCAGTTCTTCGCCTGCACCCGGGCGGAACCGATACGCTCGTCCCAGACCTGGGCGGCCTTCTGGTAGGGGGTCTCTGGGGTTGGGGTCTTGCCGTAATGCGCGGCGGCGCGTTTGAAGAGGCTCATGGGCGGTCACTTTCGGAGAGGGGAACGGAGGCACCGGAGCCGGGGCTGTCCCCGGCCCGCAGCGCATGGGTGGCGGCGGAAACGCCATGGCTCATGGCCTGGCTGCGGCGCATCGAGCGCGCCCAGGCCGGCGGGCTACCCGCGGGGGCGGACATGGCGGTCGACGCACCAGCCATGCTGCCAAGCGAGGAGGCGCCGCCGGTGGCGGCAAATCCAGCGCGTGCGCCGCCAGCATGGCTTGCCTTGACCGCTTCGGAAACCGAGGCAGCGGCCCGCCGCAGGGGCGACGCAGCGGCGGATCCCGCGGCCTTTGCTACTCCGCCGAGACCGGAAGCGACTCCAGAAGCTCCGGTCTGGCCCATCGATCCGAGACTGTAGGCGGTGGACGCGGCCCCCTTGGCGGCAGCGGCTCCGCGCGTGGCGGCGGCCCCGCCCGAGGCGAGCGCGCCTGTACCGCGGGCGACGAGCATGGCCCCGCCACCGGCCGCGACGGTGGCGCCGCCCACGGCAAGCCCGGTGCCGACGGCCGCGCCCGCGCCCAGTTGCGGCCCACCGGAGACGAGGCCCGTCGCGATGCCGGGGCCGAAGATGCCGAGACCGAGAAGCGAGAGCGCGGCGAGAACGATCGCCATGGCCTCGTCGATGGTGGGCGTCACGCCCCCGAACCCGGCGGTGAACTGGCCGAAGAGCGTCGAGCCGATACCGATGATCACGGCAAGCACCAGCACCTTGATGCCGGAGGAGACGACATTGCCCAGCACCCGCTCGGCCATGAAGGCGGTCTTGCCGAAAAGGCCGAAGGGGATCAGCACGAAGCCCGCAAGCGTCGTCAGCTTGAACTCGATCAGCGTCACGAAGAGCTGCACGGCGAGCAGGAAGAAGGCCAAGAGCACCAGCGCCCAGGCGAAGAGCAGGCAGGCGATCTGGATGAAGTTCTCGAAGAAGGCGACGAAGCCCATGAGATCGGAGGTCGACTCCAGAAGCGGCCGTCCGGCATCGAGCCCGGTCTGCGCCACGCGTCCGGGACGCAGGAGATCGGCGGCCGAAAACCCGGTGCCGGAGGCCAAGAGACCCAACCCCGCGAAACTGTCGAAGACGATGGCGGCGAGGCTGTTCCAGTTGGAGATGAGCCAGGCGAACACGCCGACGAAGAGGGTCTTTTTCACGAGGCGGGCGATGATGTCGTCATCGGCACCCCAGGCCCAGAAGAGTGCTGCCAGCGTCACGTCAATCACGATCAGCGTGCTGGCGATGAAGGCGACCTCGCCGCCCAGAAGCCCGAAACCGCTGTCGATATAGGAGGTGAAGACCCCGAGGAAGGTGTCGATGACGCCGGTGCCGCCCATGGCTCACTCGCCCCCGGTCCGGTCACGCCCGAGGAAGCGGTCGCGGGTTTCGGCCCAGACGGCGAGGCAGTCCGGATCGGAGGCCGCGGCCTCACCCAGTTCCTGGCAGCGCCGTTGTTCGGCCCGCAAGGGATCGGTCTCGGGCATGAGGGGAGCCGCCGGACGCGCTGCCTGCCCCGCCTCGTCCCGGCCCATCTCCACCAGAGCCGCGGTGACCGCGATGGCGACGAAGACGATGGCGGCGATGCGCGCGAGAACCGATCCCTCCATGGCCCTGCCCCTTTCAGTTGTTGAACATCCGGGCATTGCCGGGCTGGTAGCCCGCGCCCGGGGTGAGAAACCGCTCGCGCTGGACCCGGCCCTGTTCGGCCGCCGCGGACCGCTCGGCCTCGACCAGCGCGGTGGCGCGGCCGTTGGCGGCGACGACGGCGATCAGGTCGGCGATCTGCTGGGACTGCAGCGCCAGAAGCTGGTTTCCGGCTTGCGTGGCCTGCAGGGCGCCGACGGAGGACTGGCTTTCGCCGACAAGCGCGGAGAGTTCGGCGCGCTGGCCGTCGAGATTGCCGACAACACCGGCCTGCACGCGCAGTGCGTCCTGCAGCCCGCCGACGGTGTTTTGCCAGCGGGAGCGCGCATCGGCCAGAAGCTGCGCTTCGGGCGCGGCCATCGGGATATTGGCATAGTCCTGCTGAAAGACCTGGTCGATCTGGGCGACGTCGAAGGCGATGTTCTGCGCCTGGGACAGAAGCTGCCGCGTCCGGTCCACGTTCTGCTGCAGCGCCTGCAGCGAGGAATGGGGCAGGCTCGCGAGGTTGCGGGCCTGGTTCATCAGCATCTGCGCCTCGTTCTGCAGCTGGGTGATCTGGTTGTTGATCTGCTCGAGCGCCCGGGCGGCGGAGAGGATATTTTCAGCGTGATTGCGCGGATCGTAGACGATGCGCCCGCCTCCGCCGAAGAGGAAGGCCTGGGCGGGCGTCGCGAAGATCGGCGCGAGACCGAGCGGCGCGGCAAGCGTGAGGGCGAGCGCGGAGGCGCTGGCGAAACGGGACAGGCGATGGGCGGTGTGGGTCATGGGGTGGTCTCCTTTGCGGGTTCGGGGGCTTGGGGGATGGGGGCGCCCGACGCCTCGGGCTCCGGCGCGAGATTGGTGAGGTCCGGGATCAGCTCAGCCGCCCAGCCGACCCCGCGGGCGTCGAGCCAGGCCGCGAGAAACCCGTCGCGCCCATGCTCTGCGACGATCTCCGAGAGCAGCGCCTGGTCGGATTTGGACGAGGCCGCGCAGAGCGCAAGGCCGACTTCCGAGAGACCGAGCTCGAAGAGCCGGTTGCCGCGCCGCGACTGGCAGTAGTAGTCGCGCTTGGGCGTGGCGCGCGCGAGGATCTCGATCTGCCGGTCGTTGAGGCCGAAACGGCGGTAGATCGCGGTGATCTGGGGCTCGATGGCCCGTTCGTTGGGCAGAAGCAGCCGGGTCGGGCAGCTTTCGATGATCGCGGGCGCGATGGCCGAGGCGTCGATATCCGAGAGCGACTGGGTCGCGAAGATGACCGAGGCGTTCTTCTTGCGCAGTGTCTTCAGCCATTCGCGGAGCTGTCCTGCGAAGCCCTCGTCGTCCAGTGCCAACCAGCCCTCGTCGATGATCAGGAGCGTCGGCCTTCCGTCGAGCCGGTCGCCGATGCGGTGGAAGAGATAGGAGAGAACCGCGGGCGCCGCGGCGGTGCCGACCAGCCCTTCGATCTCGAAGGCCTGGACAGAGGCCGCGCCAAGCTCTTCGGTTTCGGCATCGAGGAGTCGCCCATGGGCACCGCCGAGGCAATAGGGCCGCAGGGCCTGTTTCAGGTTGGTGGATTGCAGCAGTACCGCGAGACCGGTGATCGTGCGCTCGCCCACCGGGGCGGAGGCCAGCGAGGTCAGGGCGGACCAGAGATGTTCCTTCACCTCCGGCGTGATCGCGATGCCTTCGCGAGCGAGGAGCGCACCGATCCAGCCTGCGGCCCAAGAGCGGTCGGCGGGATCGTCGATCCGGGCGAGTGGCTGGAGGGAGACCGCAGTTTCCGCACCCTCGGTCAGCTCGCCTCCGAGATCGTGCCAGTCGCCGCCCATGGCGAGGGTGGCGGCGCGGATCGAGCCCCCGAAATCGAAGGCGAAGACCTGGCTCTGCCGATAGCGGCGGAACTGCAGCGCCATGAGCGCGAGCAGCACGGATTTACCGGCCCCGGTGGGACCCACGACCAGCGTATGGCCAACATCGCCGACATGGAGCGACAGCCGGAACGGCGTCGCACCCTCGGTCTTGC
The DNA here is from genome assembly GCF_900142765.1 of Roseovarius litoreus. Taxonomy (GTDB): domain Bacteria; phylum Pseudomonadota; class Alphaproteobacteria; order Rhodobacterales; family Rhodobacteraceae; genus Roseovarius; species Roseovarius litoreus. Next base: position 20,642 of record NZ_FRCB01000007.1, on the reverse strand, counting down.
CGTAGAGCAGCGGCGGACCGTCGAAATGCGCATCCCGCTCCTCCCCGGCCCAAACAGCAGAGAGCGGGATCATATGGGCCAGGTTCAGGGTGGAGATCGGCGGCTGGCGGACATTGGCGTAAGCCTGCCCGGGCAGCGAGCCGAGCCAGGCATCGACGGCGTTGACCGTCTCGACCATGGCGGCGAAGTCCCTGCCCTGCACGACCTTCTCGACCAGGCGCAGTTTCTCGTCGGCGCGGCGCGGATCGTCGTCCCAGACGATGAGCGTCGCCGTGACATAGGCCTCCCCTGCGATATCGGCACCGAGCTCCTGCAGCGCCAAGTCGGCATCGGCGGCCTTGTTGGCGGCGTCCGTGTCGACCAGCGCCGATTGCTCGTTGGTCATCACCTCCTTCAGGATCGCGGCGATGGATTTGCGCTTGGCGAACCATTGGCGTCGGATGCGCGCGACCATCCGCGCGGCCTCCATCTTGTCCATCAGGATCGCGCGGGTCGCCCAGCGATAGGGAAAGGCCAGCCGGTTGAGGTCGTCGAGGATCCCCGGCGTGGTGGCGGTCGGGAAGCCCGAGAGGGTCAGGATTCGCAGATGGGCGGTCCCCAGCCGCGGCTCGAGCCCGCCGGTCAGCGGCTGATCGGCCAGAAGCGCGTCGAGATAGACCGGGGTTTCCGGCACGCGGATGCGGTGCGCCTGCGTCGAGATGGTGGAGTGCAGGTAGGTCAGCGTCTCGCTGTCACCCATCCAGCGGCATTCGGGCATGATGCCGTCGAAAAGCGCCAGAACGCGGTCGGTGCGGTCGATGAAGCCTCGCAGCACCTCGCCTGCATCGATGCCGGTCTTGTCGCGGCCTTCGTAAAGCCAGGTCTCGGCCCGCGTGGACTCCTCGGCGGGCGGCAGGTAAAGGAAGGTCATTAGATAGTCCGACTGGAAATGCGCCCCCTGCTCGGCGAAGCCCGCGCGCCGTTCGGCATCGAGCAGCGCCGAGGCCGGATCGGGAAAGCAGCTGTCGGGATAGTCCGCCGCCGCCACCCGTTGCGCCTCGACGAAGATCGCCCAGCCGGACCCGAGACGGCGAAAGGCATTGTTGATGCGCCCCGCCACTGCGACGAGTTCTGCCGCGACCGCGTTGTCGAGATCGGGGCCGCGGAAGCGGGCCGAGCGCTGCAGGCTGCCATCCTTGTTCAGCACCACGCCGGGGGCCACCAGCGCCGCCCAGGGCAGGTAATCCGCCAGCCGCGTCCCTTTTCGGCGATACTCCGCGAGGTTCATCATGGGGCTGCCTCAGACCTCGAGATGACCGGGGAGGCGCAGATGCCGGCGCCCGACCTCGACGAAGAGCGGATCGCGCCGTGCGGCCCAGACCGCCACCACGTGGCCCAGAAGGCCGATGACGATGCCCGCGATCCAGATCTGCAGCCCGAGCCCGATGGCCCCGGCCAGCGTCCCGTTCAGGATCGCGAAGGCCCGCGGCGCACCGGCCAGCAGGATCGGCTCGGTCAACGCGCGGTGCACCGTCACGGTGAAGCCCGACACGTCCGCCAACTGCTCAAACGCGCCGTCCATCAGATCAATGCCCCGCCGCCGAAGCTGAAGAAGCTCAGGAAGAAGGAACTGGCCGCGAAGGCGATGGAGATGCCGAAGACGATCTGGATCAGGCGGCGAAAGCCCCCGGAGGTGTCGCCGAAGGCCAGTGTCAGGCCGGTGACGATGATGATGATGACCGCGATGATCTTGGCGACCGGCCCCTCGATCGACTCGAGGATCGATTGCAGCGGCGCTTCCCAAGGCATGGAGGAGCCTGCCGCCCGGGCAGGCCCGGCCAGCATCAGGGTGACGGTGGCGTAGGTGACGGCATGGGCGGCCTGCACGCGCAGCCGGTGAAGGGATCGGGTCATGAGGGTTCTCCTGTGTCGGTTTCCGTCCCGGTCGGCAGCGCCGCCGGGGTGATGCGGTAGTCGCCGTCCGGTCCCAGCCCGTCGACGCGGGCGAGTTCGGCGAGATGCCGATTGGCGCCGCGCCCGGAGAGGACGGCGATGAGATCGATGGTCTTGGCGATGAGGGCGCGCGGTACGGTGACCACGGCTTCCTGGATGAGCTGCTCCATCCGGCGCAGGGCGCCGAGGGCCGAGCCCGCATGAATGGTGCCGATGCCGCCCGGATGGCCGGTGCCCCAGGCCTTCAAGAGGTCCAGCGCTTCGGCCCCGCGCACCTCGCCGATGGGAATGCGGTCGGGGCGCAGGCGGAGCGAGGAGCGGACGAGATCGGAGAGCGAGGCGACACCATCCTTGGTGCGCAGCGCGACGAGGTTCGGGGCTGTGCATTGCAGCTCGCGCGTGTCCTCGATGATCACGACGCGGTCGGACGATCCGGCCACTTCGGCCAGAAGCGCATTGGTCAGCGTCGTCTTTCCGGTGGAGGTCCCGCCCGCCACGAGGATATTGGCCCGCGCGGCAACGCCCTCGCGCAACAGTGTCGCCTGGGTCTCGGTCATGATCCCGGCAGCGACGTAGTCGGCGAGCGTGAAGACCGCGACGGCGGGCTTGCGGATCGCGAAACAGGGCGCGGTGACCACGGGCGGCAGGAGCCCTTCGAAGCGCTCGCCGGTATCGGGCAGTTCGGCCGAAACGCGCGGGCGCGCGGCATGCACCTCGGCTCCGACGTGATGGGCGACGAGCCGCACGATCCGCTCGCCATCGGCGGGTGACAACGTGGCGCCGGTATCGGAGAGCCCCTCGGACAGCCGGTCGATCCAGAGCCGCCCGTCGGGATTGAGCATGACCTCGACAATCATCGGGTCTTCCATAAACCCGGCGATGGCGGGCCCGAGCGCCGTGCGCAGCATCCGCGCGCCGCGTGCCATCGCCTCTGGTTTCCGAGCTGCCTCTGCCATGCTGTCCCCGTTCCGTGAGGGACCGCCAACGGGCGGCCCTGGATCGGGTCCATCAAGAAAACCGGAAACCGGCTTTGCTCAACAGCTCTTCAAGGGGCGTAGGGCTCTGGCGTGCAAAGACAGGGAAATGGGTGGGAGACCATTGCAGCTGCACCGCACGGCCCGTCTTGCCTTTTGGCACACATTCTCTATATTGATGCCAAAGGAGACAGCCATGCAGTTCGCCACGATCCAGCCCGTCACCGCCCGCACCGATCTTCCCGTCATCACCGACGAGGAGGCCGCCGCGCTGGCGCGCACCACCGTCAACCTGTTCCGGGCCTGGGAGCTGACGGATGCGGAAGCCCGCACATTGCTGGGCGACATGGCGCAGCGGACGTGGGCCCGCTGGAAGACCGGCGATATCGGCCGGATCGACCGCGACCTGCGCGCGCGCATGGCGATCCTGATGGGGATCCACAAGGCGCTGCGCTATCTCTTCACCGACCCGGCCCGGGGCTATGCCTGGATCCGCAAGCCGAACGCCGCCTTCGCGGGCCGGAGCGCGCTTGACGTCATGCTCCGGGGAGAGATCACCGACCTGATCGATCTACGCGCCTATCTCGATGCCGAACGGGGTGCCTGGTGAATGTCGCTGTCCGGCGCGTGACCTGGCCGCGCACGGTCCGCATCATCCGCTCGATCCATCCGCCCATCGACCTCTTCGAGGACATCGCCGATCCGGCCGACTGGGAGGCGCTGGCCTCGGCCGAGGCCAAGTTCAACCCGCGCATCCGCGAGAGCATCGGTGATCTCTCCAAGGTGCCCGTCGCTCGCCGCGTGACCGGGCCCGGCGCAAGCTGGGTCATGGCGCCTTTCGTGCATTGCTCGCCGCTCAGGCCCGGACGGTTCTCGGATGGCAGCTTCGGCCTCTACTACGCAGGCGACCGTACCGAGGTGGCGATCGCCGAGACCGTCCATCACCACGCCCGCTTCATGCGCGCTACGGACGAAGCGCCGGGCTGGACCTCGCAGTTCCGCGAGCTGATCGGATCGATCGACGCCGATCTCGACGACGCCACGGGCCGCGCCGATCTGCTGGATCCTGACGACTACCGTCCGTCGCAACTCTTCGGAGCCGAACGCCGTGCGGCCGGCTCGAACGGCATCACCTGGCCCAGCGTGCGCTTTCCCGAGGGCGAGTGCATCGCCGTCTTCTGGCCCGACGTGATCCCGATCCCGGCCCAAGGGGCGCATTTCGCTTATCACTGGAACGGCGCGGCAGTCGATTATGTGAAGCGTCTGGATGATGGGGAGGTGTTGCGAGTCTTGTGACGTTGGAAACCGAAGTCCGATGGGATGACCGTTCGACGCATACCGGACCTTCCAGAAATCCGGCGAAGGTCAAGACCTTGCGCAGAATTGGGTCCCCCCGCGCAAGCCCCTATGTTTTCTGAGTTCAGCAGAAATCTTTGTTGGCCTATTACTTAGCCGCCGTATCCTTTTTCGAACACTTCGCTGCGGTGCCATTCCAAGTGGGCACGGTGCTTGTCTGTCAGGCGAATTGGCGCCTGCCATCTCAATTCGGCAGCAGCCGTTTCACTCAGCTGAGTTGAAAACTGCGGGTGGCCGCCGTCATCGAAGGTAACGAGGCCGCGGTCGAACGCGGCATCCCAGAGCGCCGACAGAAGGAAGCCGTTGTGCACGTCCAGTCGATCCTCGTCGCTTTCGCAATCCTTCCAAGGCTTGATGTGGGAGGCCCGCAGCAAGGCGTGGTCGGAAATGCCCGTCAGCGGGCAACTGCCCTGCCAGTAGGTGATCAGACGGTCGCGGAATATGCCCTGTCCAACGCGCTGAACCACCAGACGCTCCGCTTCGGTCGCCTTTGGCATCCCCTTCGTTTGGTGCAGGAACTCTTGCAGGGGGGCGTCGGGGAGACTGACGGCGAGTTCGTAAAGGCGAGGCATGATAGCGTAGAGCGAAGTTAGCGATGCGAACCGAAAGCGGGCCACTCCAGGCCCAACGGAGTCAGACATCTCGAGACCGATTTCTCCCAACACACCGGCATGGTCGATCGCGAGCAGCCAATTACCGTTCTCCTCTGCCGCCAGCCAGATCGAACCTTGCGCTGTGGTCGAGCTGTATCGCCGCCAGCCTTCAGTTTCGCCATGAGTCCGGCGAAATCCGTTCTGGAACGCGATCTTGTCGCACTCCTGTCGAATGACGAAAGGCTGGGGCGCTTCGATCATGACTTCTCGTTCCACAGCTTGTGCGAGGCAATTCCCATGGCAGTTTCAACAGCATTGGCGGCCCGCGTCACAGCATACAGATTCAGGTCCTCAAACGCGCCTTTGTAATTTGCGAGGTAGCTCTCGCTCCTTGGCGTTAACCCATTTCGCATGGCAACAAGGTAGGCAACCATCTCGGCCTCCACTTCCATCAACGCATGCGGTGTATCCCGCCGATCAGGAACCCGTCGTCCGGCATCAGACCCGAGGTGTCCAAGATAGAGGTGTGCCAACTCGTGTGCCACGGTTACAAAGCGCGTCGGCGCGGCGTGGTTTCGATTGTAGGCGAGTTGATAAACGTTCTTGCCGGTCTTGGCCTTGGATTCAGCCAGAAGACGTATCCAGCCTGCCTGTCCATCACCGGAGTCCAGGACAACGAGATCGATCCGCTCCTTGGCGACTGCGCGCATAAACTCGGAAAACCGGTTGTCACTCAGGTCTCCAAAAGTCGGGAACGCGAACGCATCAACCGGCACATCGCGGCCTTCCGTATCTAGAATATCGAAGACGAAATCGACTGGACCTTTGGTGCGCAAGACCAGCAAGGGGCGCGTGCCCTTTTTCGGGACACGCCCAAAGCGATGCCACCAGTCATGCGCAGTCGCGGCATGGGTCAGGCCCGGCTTCTGGATGTGGAGCAGCATTGCATTGAACGGGGCGAACTCCCGCAAGTTGATCGTGAAGGAGAACAGCGCCTCGATTGCCTCGCTCGAGTCATATAGCTTTGTTGCAGCGATGAGTTGTTCTATCAAAGCGCGTTCCTGGGGGTCTTGCGCTTGCGTTGCACCAAACAGATCGGCCTGCTCGGCCAACCCGGCGATCTGAACACCATCAAAGAGGCCGCCAAGTTTATCGGACGCGAACAGGGAGGCAGGATCATCAGCCTGCCGACCTCTGGCAAACGGATCGAGGCCGCTTTGAGGAAGCGTGTCGATGAAGGCATAAAGATGATCCAGCATTCTGCGCCGTCCCCGCTTTGTAAGACCCGCCATCTTCCCGGCCATGGTGATCTCTTGGGCGATACGCACCAAGTCGTCGCCCCGAGATCCGAACGTCACAAAGGCGTCGCAGAAATGCTGCTCTGCCCGCTCCATCAGTGACGAGTCGAGCGCCACCATCCCCTACATCCCCATCGTCGTGAATTCGCCGTTCGCTTCCATGCGGTCCCAAGCGGCGAGGACGAGGCGGCGGGTCCGGTATTCGCCGAGGTGGCGGATTTCCTTTTCCTTGAGGACGCGGAAGGTTTCCGAGGGGTAGTCGGGGCCCTTCACGTCGGCGGGGTCGAGGATGTAGCGCAGCTCGTCGCGGGTCAGGCCGTAGGCGCGGGCGTAGAAGGCGTCGAGCTCGGCGCGGAGGAGCGCGCGGCGGTCCTCGTCCCAGGCGAAGGGCGAAACGTCATGGCCCAGATTGCGGGCGAAGGGGGCGAGGCTGTGCGAGGTGTACGTGAGTTCCAGCACCCTCGGCGTGATGAAGGTAAGGCGAGAATCCGTGTAGAAATCAGGCGGCAGGACAGGGAATTGGTTCACGTGGAAGAAGTTGATATTTACGCCGCCGACCTTTCTGCGCACAGCGAAGTCAAGAATGACGCTGGAGAGGTTTGCATAAAGCGCAGCATACTTTTCGGCGCGCTCTGCGATCTTCAACAAATTAAGGCTATCTCCGAAGCCAACCGGGGGAATGAGGGTTGGGAAGAGTGTCCTCTCATTTCCGATTCCAGTGACCTTGTTGAAAACAAGGAGGGCGGGAATTTTCCAATCCGCAAGCCTTGCAGACACATCTCCTTGCGAAACCCAGTAAAACGGCTCTACTTCATAGTTTGGATCTTTATGTTGAGCTGGTTCGGTGGGCGGGAGAACCCGATATCCTCTCGAGTCCCCCCGTTCGCCATAGGACGCCGCACGATGATCATAGTGAGAGAGCATTTTCGCTTCGTAGAGTGGCACGTACCGATGTGGTCGTCGCGGCGCGCCTCCCACGAGAGGCAGAGATCTGGCGTCATGACCTTCAACTGCCAACTCCCCCTGCGCGGGACTGGTACCAGCCGCAATCCAATCGACACCATCACGCACGAAGCCAGCCTGCTTCAACTGCGATCCTGTCATGAACAAGGCGCTGTCATTCGACATATGGAACATTGCCATATAGCTGACGCCCCATGGGTTTCCCGCTGCCCCCGCAGCTTCGTTCATAAGCACCACCGTATTCCGGTACATCTTTGCAGTGAGTTCTGCGTCCCATTGCGATCTGAAGACCGGGGCAGTCTTTGTGTTAGGATTGATAGTGGCTATTTGCTCCGGGCTTAGGGTGAAGTTGCGTTCAGCCTCAGCCAGCTGGGCTGGCTCAGTGAGGAAGAAGGCAAAGCGCGCTTCTGGTTCGTCTTTTCCCAATGTAAGAAGGCTGAACTTAAAGCTCCGATGTACGGATGTGAAAACCGGCGCAGAATTTTCAAAGTCAAAAAAACTCGCCAGCCGCTTTTCATCGACTAGATGAGCAAAGAAGGGAGCTGTGGTTGCGTCGGTTGCTACGCCAGTTGGAACGATGACGCCAGCTCGCCCTTTGGGGCCAACAAGGCATGAAAAGAGCTCTGCAAAAAGCGCGTAAGTGTTTACATCACCAGTACCTGTGTATTGGAATCGGCCTCCTTCCTCCGATTTTATCCTTACAAACGCTGATATTGCCTCACTGAGCCTCTTCTCCCTCTCGAAATCCTCATGAAGTTTTCGCTTGCTGGAGCCGGGCTCCGCATAACGCAGCGCTTTGATCAGGCGATCACGAGCAGCCTTATTTTGCGCTGTGGCAATCTCCGAATCGCGCGACGCAAAGAACTCTTTTTCCTGAAGCTTTATCTTCTCCCAAGGCGGATTTCCGAGGACAACGTCGAAGCCACCACGTCCTAAGATGTCCGGAAACTCCAGCGGCCAGTGCAACGCCCGCGCCTCCGTCGCTGCCTTCGCGTTCTCCATGATGGGCTTGCGGCCTTTGCCCTGGCCAACCGCCAGCCAGACATCCTGAGAGATCGGCACGGTGCGTTCGGAATCGCCGCTCGGCACCTCTACCGTTTTCGGTAGAAGGAAGGCCGCGGTGTAGAGGTTGCAGCCCATGCGCGCTCGCAGGAAAGCGTCCTGCTTGCGGAGCGAGCGGTAGGCCTTCGCCTTGGCCTCCACGTCCGCGACAGTGTCCTCTGGCAGGTCGCGCAGGTCGGAGAACTCGGCAGAGAGCGGCGCGGTGGGCAGGTCGGACCGGCCACCTGTGAAGTCGAACGTGCCCTGGCCCTTCTTCGCGTCCTTGTTGGCGCGCTCGTAGAATTTGGCGACGTCCTTGTCGTCGCCGGTCAGCGGCTTGTAGGCGGCATCGGGGATGCCGTCCTCCAGCACCTTCAGGTCGAAGACGCCGAGCAGCGCATCGCCGCAACGGATCTGCGCGTCAAAGAAGCCGAGGGGAAGGCCGGGGTCCACCGTTTCGATCCAGAGCGCGACCTTGGTCAGCTCCACCGCCATCGGGTTGCGGTCCACCCCGTGCAGGCAGGACCGCGCAACATCACGCAGGGCATGGCGGAAGTCGGACAGCGCGGGTGTGCCCTCGGCCCTATGCCGGGCGAGGCGCGTGGCGATGCGGCGGGCGGCGGCCAGCAGGAAGTGGCCCGAGCCGCAGGCGGGGTCGATCACGGTCAGTTTCAGCAGCTTGTCCGGCTCGGTCTTGTCCAGCACCGGGTCGAGCGCAGTGTCGAGAAGCGCCTGCACGAGGCTGTCGGGCGTGTAGTAGGAGCCGGTGGTCTTGCGTTGGTTGCCCTTCTGCTCGGCCGCCTCGGAGGCGAAGACGAGCGTCTTGCCGTCGTCGCCCAGCTGAGGCTGCAGTTCTAGGAGGGATTCGTAGACCGAGCCCAGCTCCTCCGTCTCCATTGCGCGCCAGTTCACTGGGACCATGCCGGTTTTGTCCGAGAGCCAAGAGAGGCGGTAGAGCGCCTCCATGAAGGCCTTGTTGCGCAGGCGGGCGGTCTCCAAGTGTGGCAGACGGTCGTCGGCAAAGAGGCCGCCGAGTGCCGGGAGAGCAAGTGCTGGCTGGCCATTGGCCAGCGCCTTGAAGACGATCTTGACGCCTTCGTAGCGGTCATGGTGCTTGTCCCAGGTCGCGGCGCGGTAGCATTGCTTGCGCAGCGCCGCGAGGGAGTAGCCTTGGGCGTAAAGAGCGCGAGCGTCGGTCTTGGCGTTGGTGGGGTGCAGGAGGTTCCGGTCCTCGGCCACCATGAGGAAGATCAGCCGGTACACGAGCCGCAGGAGTTCATTGAACCACTCGGTGAGGTTCACTTCACCTGATTTCAGTTTTGTCGAAAGGTCGGGGTTGGCTTCGAGGAAACCCGAACCGAGCACCTTGAGCGCGATCTGGACCTGGTCGGCAAGGCGATCCCGGGCAACCTCACCTTCCTTGGAGCCGGTCTCTCGCCACCGCTCAAGCGGGCAGTCTGTGGCGGGTGCACCTTCGTTGCCGAAACGGGACCGGTGGATCAGCAGCCAGATGACGGCGAAGGAGGCGATGTCTTCGTTCAGGAAGATCTGGGCGAGGTCAGCTTCGATATAAGCCGGGCGGGTCAGCGAGGCGTTGTCCCGCATCAGGCGCAGATGGGTGCCGTTGGTGACAATGCCCCAAAGCGCTTCGTCCTTGTCATTGAGGTAGTCCTGAAGGGCGAACGCAGGTGAGCGAGACCGGTCGACGGAGAGGGTCGGGCTGCGACGGTCCAGCGTTTCGGACGTGGGCACCACGACGAACGGCACGCGCCCGCTTGCGATCAGGGCGATGGGTGCTTCAGCAGCCGCCAGATCATCGTATCCGAAGGTTTCCTTGAAGAGGCCCGAAACAAAGCGACGTGTGGCATTCTGAGTTGGTGTCTCGATCTTGGCGAATGCATCGAAATGAGACTGCCCGACGCGGAAAGCTGTCGAGATTTCTTCGCGGATCGTCAGGCCCTTTCGAACGGAGTAGTCCTCCGGGGCCTGTTCAGGTGCGGCCCGCTGATCGATCTTTGCGATCATGGCTGGCGCGATGAGATTGCCTTCGAGGCTAAGTGAGGGCCAGGCTGACATATCGGTAATGGGCTTGCGGGCCATGCTTAAACCTCGCCCGGCATCAGGACGAACATTCCAATGACGTCAGGTGGAAGGACGGCCTCCACGCTGACACGCGAGGCCGATCCAGCCGCAGCACGCAGTCGTGCATGATCTTCGACGAGCTCCTCCGCCCGCTTTTTCACGAATGCCGCCAGCGGTCCTTCAATGAGCGTGGGCAACTCCGACTTTGCGTTGTTCACCAGCCGGTCTCGCGCAATTTGCGCAAGATCAGCAGTTGCTGGCGTGTTCAGCATTTCACGTGCGGTGTCTGCGATCGCTACAATGCTGTTCCCTTGAAGGGCAACCAGTGCGGCCTCTTCCGCGAGTAGCAGTCTTTCCTTGCGAGAATGGATGGTGAGCTTGTAGCGGATACGTAGAAGCACGAGACGGGTCATTGCTGAGACTGCCGGTGTAGGCCAAGCGCCAACGCGCCCGATGCCGAGATCTGGTAGGGCTTCGTGGTCCAGGGAAGCCTCCACAAGGCTTTCTGCAAGAGCGGCTGTGAGAGGATGGGTGCGCGTCAATAGAGACGTGCCCGAAGGCGCGGGTTCCGCAGTGGCAAGCTTGACGGATTTCTCGACTCCTCTTTGCCCCAGCTTTTCTCTCAGGCTCTCCTGCAGTGCATGAACATGCGCAATGTAGAGCGACCGCTTCTTCTCTAGAGGCACGCCAAAGCGAGACATCGCGCGTTCGACAAACTGCCGCGCATCATCCGGCGAACCGAGCAGGTCTTTGACCTTGTTCCATTCCGGTGCAACCTCGGCCGGTTTCATTGCATTCTGTGCAAAGCGCGCACGGGATTTCTTCTCGTTCTCGCTTGCATCACGCCAACGGGCATCCATCGCGTGCGTGCCGTCGTCCAGACGCAAATCAAGTGTCAGCTGTTTATGACCACCGCGACGAAGCATCATCGCGGCCATGAGTGCATCGGTGACGGGGCCGCGTTCATCGGGCAGCGGAACGGTTACACCTGTTGCTTTCCGGATTTCCTCCGCTTTGCGTAAGATGACGTCGAGGACGGCGCCATCGATAGCGCTGTCTGGCGAAAACATCATGATGGATCGAACCAGTTCGGCGGGTTGACCAAAACGGTCTACCCGGCCCTCGCGTTGTTGGTGTCGGGTCGGGTTCCACGAGAGGTCGTAGTGCACGACAGTGTCAAAAAGCTGCTGAAGGTTAATCCCCTCAGACAGGCAATCCGTCGCGACCAAGATCCGCTGAGTATCCTTTTCGCCATCTTCAATCGTCATCTCCGAAACACGATCTCGTCTCTCGTCCGGCGTGAGTTCACCGGTGACGGCCTCAATGGTCAGTTTTGGAAAAGCCTTTCGGAGGCCTTCCTTCACGTGTTCCGCCGTTGCCAGGTATCGACAAAACACGACCGGATTGGCTCCTGCTTTGATCAGCGGCTTCAGCACACTGACAAGCGCGTCAAGTTTGGGATCCTTTGCGACCGAAAGACTGGACGCTTTATCCAGCAGACCTTGGAGTGCCGGATCGTTCGCGAAGATTGTATTGGGCTCGACATCAACAGCGTCTTCGTCGTCGCCATCTTCGTCGTAGATTTGTGGCTCCAAACGCTCCGCTTCGTTCGAGGCACGATTTCTGAGAGCGCTGAGCGCTGCGGCTGGAGAGGACCCCACGCATCGCATCAAGGCGAGGGTGCCCCAAAAAGCGAGCCGCTGATCTTTTTTCTGATCACCAGCTTTCGAGACGACTTCAAGGCAGTAGTCGATAGCGGACTCTTGAAAGGCCAAGTGGTCGGCTGAAAGGCGATAAGGGAACTCGGTTGTTTCGTGCTTTGGGAAAGAGCGATCTTCGTCCCAATCGCCTTCGATGAGATCGACCCGGCGCCGCTGAACCAAGTGCCGCGCCAACCGCTCGCGGTAACGCGCATTGTCGAAATCGACTGAGGCAAACTCTTGATCAATCAGCGACAGCAAGCGCGCGAATGCTTCTTCATCTCCGGAGTGCGGTGTGGCCGTGAGCATGACGATCCTGCGTTCTGGATCCTTTGCGAGCCCCTGGAGCAAGTCGAAGCGTTGCTGCTTCCCTTTATGTGTTCCAACGCAAGCATGTGCTTCATCTACAATGACAAAGTCGGGACAGGCACGCGCAAACCCCTCCCGGCGCTTCTCTGCCTTTATGTAGTCAAGGCTGACGACCGTGAATGGGTAGGCGTCAAATAGCGTTTGGGCGAGTGGTAGGTTGCGTTCAAGGCGGGCCGCAGTGCCAGACGTCACCGGGACCGCATCAATACCGAAACGATCCTTGAGTTCTATGATCCACTGATCGACCAGGTGAGGTGGACAGAGGACTGAAAAGGCATCGACTTCACCGCGATCCATCAGTTCGCGAAGGATCAGACCCGCTTCAATGGTCTTACCGATGCCTACGTCGTCAGCGATCAGCAAACGGGGCACATGCAGTCGCAGGGCCATAAGTAGCGGAACAAGCTGATAGGTTCGCGGCTCAAAGGCGAGCTGAGCGGCAGACCGAAATGGTCCTGCACCGCGACGCAAAGTCAGTCTAAGCGCATCTGCAAGGAGTGCCGCTTTGGCTTGTACCGTGGATCGCGCGTCGTCTGGCAGATCAAATCTCGCCGCCGCGACGCTCGCGATTTCCAGCTCAGGATCTAGGATGACTACGTCGTTCTCGTTTCCCGAGAGTGGGCGAAGCGCAAGAATACCCGGCCGCGGCGCTGGAAGAGCAACCCACTCTCGACCGCGGGCAAGGACAAGATCGCCGGGAGAAAAGCTAAGCGTCATGGCCTATCCTTTAAGTAGATCGGTGAGTTGTTCGGGCACACCGGCGTCCGGACGACTTGGCAGCGAAACCAGCTCCCAACCTTTGCTCGAAGCATCTTGAGACATTTCAGACGACACGGAGTTGGCTGTTGCGGCCACGCCGTGACCTCGCCACGCGAACTCTACGTCGGTTCCGCCAAATTTGACCGGCATGGTATCCACATGTGGAAGTCCCGCTTCTTCGAAAGCCTTTACCCAGGGTGAGGCGGAGCCGTCGAAGGACGCGCGTGCCTCCAAAAGCGTCTGTCCCCGCGCCAGATCAATCAGAAGCTGCGCTACTTCTGTGCTGCTTCGATCTATCTGTTCGTGATCAGGTTGGTTGAAGTAGGAAAGGAGACAACGATAACAGCCACGCACACATGCATCGTCGGCTTTCTCAGTCAGAAGCTGCGCGTCACCCGCTTCGATTGAAGCTTCAATGTTCTCGTAGTGCATCAGTTCGAGTGCTGTCCGCGCAACTTCGCTGATCGCCTTCGGGTCATCGACCAGGCGGTTCAGGACCCCGGCTCCGCCCTCAGTCGCCTCGTAGGCAAGAATTGCTCTGCGATTGTCGCGCGCCGGAAGGGGTTCACCTAGGATTTCTCCTTCCTCAAGCTGATAAACCACTTCAATGCCCCGCATAAGTGCATGCTGAACAGTGGTGATCGTTTCAGGATCAAAGCTTTCCGGCTTCTTGAAGCGGAAGAGCAGCGCGTTCTTCCTATCCCGGACGATTGGAACGATTTTTACAGGTCTTACAACATCGGGCGGCGTGTCGGTGTCTGCGTCTTCATCTTCCGCTTTTGCCCAATACCCGGTTCGAGGATCGATGTTGAAGCCAAAGACAGTCTGATCCTTCCGGCGCTTCAGGCCTTTGTTGAGGCGGCTGATCTCTGCGCTGTTGGCATATTGAAGCGCGAGTAACGAGGTATCGCCGCACTTGAACTCGGCGTTCGTGACCTGAAGTTGCCCGTCTTTCGTGGGCCAAGCGAAAACAGTCTGAATATCGAAGCCTTGGCGTACCCGCTCTTCATCGTTGGCAGTAATACGCTCGATTGGCGCTGCCTCGACATTGTCGATACGAAGCGTGCGTTTGACTGGCACTTCTCCAGCCATGTGAGTGTCACAGCCGTGGCAGCGTTCGACCTCGCCTTCATGACATGCGCCGCAGTTCGGGCAGATGTAGATGTCTTTCGTAGCCAGTTCCGACCCGTCGCCTTCGCGCGCCTCGGGGGGAAGCTTGGCTTTCATGACACGGTATGCGCGGCCCTCATGGTAGATGAGGCTCCGAGGTCCGAATTCTGAGATCGCCAAGAAGCGTGCGCGCGACAGAAACGAGCCGCCTTTCCCTTCCCCCGGCACAAATGCATAAAGTGGCAGACGCGGAAAGTTATACCCCGGAAGAAAACCTTCTGTGGCCAAGTATCGGTAGGAGTAAAAGTCCGAGCCGTTTGACGCTTTGCCCTGTTCAAGGATCGCCAACTGGTCGCTCGCCTGCATTTGCGCAGCCTTGATCTTGCGACGATCGGAGCCGGACAGCCCCGTGATTTCGGATCGCGCGTTAGCCTCTGCGAGTTGCGTGCGCGCAGAGTTGTAAAGTTCGCGCCAGCGATCGAACGCGCGATCGAACTCCTTCGGCGCGTTCATTGCGACATGAAGTACAAATTCTTCAGGTTCGCCCATCCAAACTGGTGCTGAACCGTCGTCCGCCGCCAAGATGTGATCCAGCACCCGCTTCATCGGAGAACGGGCCCGTGCGACCAGATCAGACTTTGAGATTACGGACAGAACCTCCTCTTTGAGCGGATAGCCTGCTCCTGTGAGATCAAGGATATCTGGAATATCTGGCTTAAGGGCCAGTTTTGCCTCGGCGAGCCAAACAGCGTGCAGATGCGAGCGCACCAATTCTTCGTTGGTAATGTCCAACGCTGGAGGGCGGACAACGCCTGCCACCATATCGTTGCGGCGATCAAAGAAATACTGGTCATGTGGTGAGCCGGATGCGCAGTAAGTTACGACCACTGCCGCCTGACCCGAGCGTCCTGCGCGACCAGCGCGTTGTGCATAATTTGCTGGAGTCGGTGGGACATTGCGGAGATAGACGGCGTTCAGAGCCGAGATATCAACGCCGAGTTCCATGGTAGGCGAGCAGAACAATGCGGGCAGAAATTGGTCGGACTCACCTGAAGCGCGTATCTCGGCCCGATATTCTGACGTGCTGAGGTTGGCGCGGTCATCGTCTTCGAACCTGAAGCGCCACTCCCGCCACTCGCGTTGCTTTTGGGATACCTGCGCGGTGTGTTCGCGGCCCTCCAACCCCCAGTATGCGCTCTGGCCGGAAGCAAGATCGTTTGCGATGGAAGAGTACAGATCGTGGAAATAGCGGTTTCCACGCTTGCCTTCATCCGAAAGAGCCGCGCCTGGAACGAGCCTGACAGCCGATGGTGTCAACCGCCATCCGACCAGATCCGCATCCAGTTCGACTGGGGCGACCACGCCTTCGTCTGCAAGCAGCTCGAGAAGACGCGAGAAGAACTCGAGATAGTCTTCTTTCCCGAGTTTTGTGCCGATGACGCTCTTTTTGTTGATCAATCGAGCGATGCGCGAGTTGTGGCCCGCACGCAAAAGAGTCTGCTCTTCACGTAGGCCGATGACACCCTTCCCGGGAGCCCGCAAAAGCAAGGATGAGCGCCCACGTGGATTTTCTTTCGCATCAATAGCCCAAGGCGACCGCAGCAGAGATCGCGATTTCTGAGCGACACCGTCAAGAACGGTCAGGTCCAGCGCTTCAGTGTTGACCGCTAGACCCTCCAGCATTGCGCCGAGGACTCTTTTCAACACTTCGGCTCGTTGTTCCTCGTCAAGTTCGCCCATCTCTGGCAGCACGGTCATCAGGCGTTCGCGGTCCGAAGCAATGTCTCTGAGGCCAACGAACTCAACATCCAACAGGTTCAAGACGAACAAGCTTGGATTGGTATATCGCCAACCGCGCCGAAGATCCGTCCAGACCCGGTGCGCCAGAACCTTTGCGAGCGCTCGTTGTGCGTCTTCTCGAATAACGGCACCTGAGGAAGGATCGAGCATCCAGTGGGCACGCGCGTCTTTATTGGCGGAGGTAAAACCAAGAGCCTTGACGACTCTCAGGCCAAATTCATCCTCAGTGAGCCCTTCGTCTCCGGCAGCAATAATCGCGCGGAGAATTGCTCCACGCAGCAAGCTAACGAAAAGAAAGTCGTTGAAGTTTCCAGACTGTAGCGCCGCGTCTTGGCGATTATCGGTGAATCCAAGAAGCTTTCTCTTCGTCTCTGGAACGCCACTTTCCGGATGGTTCATCCATTCAAGTGCACTCGAAATCAGCAGGGTCGTTGCCGAACTGCGTCCCTCGCCAGACAGGCCAGCCAGCTTGCTTCGTTCCCGCATGCCTTGGTTCGGTTCATCTTGGCAGCATAGGCAAAACGCAAACTTTCCCGGTATGAACCAGAAATCCTTTCCTCCTGCGCCGTGTCGACCATCCGAGCCGACGACATAGGACACTGGAGCCCGCTTTTTTCGGTAAGACCTAAGACGTTCAATGCCATTGCGTTCTTCCCTCCAACTCTCCGGGTAACTGTCTAGATCACCGTTGAAAGCAAACTCCGGATCAGTTTCCGGGATCGGGCAAAGGTATCCTGCGACGTCATCGTCTTCATCAGCTTCGAGCGGCGTGTCATCAATGTTTCGGGGCAAAAATTTGATTTGACCGTCGTTGTCGCTCTTGGTGACAACGTGATACTCGTGTCCGCAACTTCGGCAAAAACGTGTTGGGTAAAGGCGGTCTCCGGGCGAATCCGGATCCTCGAGCTGGCCTTCGAATAGAACAGTTCGAGGCCGCGAAGCCAAAGTCGTGAAAACCTCACCTGCTCCAGAAATGAACCTGTGTAACTTGAACGCGAGAAACGCGACCTCGCCTGGTCCTCCACGCTCCTGTTCGGGAAGGCTGACGCGGGTCAGGAAACCCTCAAGCGCGGTTCTACACTGACCTGTCTCAACGCCGCTATCTTCGGCGAGCCGGAGGACCGCGTCCTCGAAGGGGATAGGTTTTTTCCTCTTGAGTTCCAAACCGTCATCAAGGCCGAGCGCAAGCTCCGCCCAAACTGCCAACGGGTGCCGCTTTAAAACTTCATCACTCAAATTGTCCGGCAACGGTTGGTTCAGGACCGCTGCGAGTCCAGCCTTGGCTTGAGCGAGATCAATGGAGTCATCTGTTGCACGCTGCAGGGATTCATCGATGACAGCGTCCGGCCCGATATCAGAACCGAACAGGCGGGTCGCCACCTTGGCCACAGCCAGCGCTCTGCTTTCATCGGAGCCTTCAGATGCCATGGTCGCGGATGTGCCGATGCAGATCGGGGCCTTGTCTGGTGCGCAGCGATTGCGCAGCCTGCGAACAAGTACGGCAACGTCGGCGCCTTGGCGGCCTCGGTACGTGTGAAGCTCGTCAAGGATGATGAATTCTAGGCCGGAAGCGTTGTTGATAACCTGGGAGTCGAGTTCATCCTGCCGGGTAAGAAGTAGCTCAGCCATCATGTAGTTGGTCAGCAGAATGTCTGGCGGGTTGGCTGCGATCTTCAAGCGTTCTTCGCGGCTCTCCTGACCCGTATAGCGTTTGACGATCGGCTTCAGAGCATCTGGCAGCCCAGATTGGCCGATGAACTTGTCAATTTCCTTGAGCTGGCTGTTGGCAAGCGCGTTCATTGGGTAGACGATTATCGCGCGGGTCTTGCGCGGCTTGCCGGCTCTGAGCGCGCGAATGATCGTGTCGACGATGGGTACAAAGAAGCAAAGAGATTTACCGGAACCTGTCCCAGTGGTCACGACAAAGCTTTTTCCAGTCTTTGCCTTTGCAATTGCTTCTGCCTGATGGCGGTGAAAGCGGAGCGGGGTTTCTCCAAACCGAAAGACCTGTCCTGTGCCTTCATCCAGATCGCCGGAGGTGACCAGATTGTCCACCGTTGGCCCTGAAAGGAATCGAGGATTAAGGGACAGCAAAGCATCAGGCCAAAAGCGCCCGGCATCGTATTGCGCATCAATTTCAGCCCGAAGATCGTCAGAGCGAATTGAACTGAACGACCGGGAAAACCGTTCGTAAGAGCTGATAAGATGATGGTCGAATTCAAACGCTTTCATGAAAATTCCTACAAAACCTGACCGGCGCTGCGCTCGCCAAGAACGACGTCTCGATTGATCAAAACAATTTGCTGTTCGTGGGGTTTTCGCGCTGAGGGGTCAGTGTCCAGCCCGAGACGCTTGAGCGCGTAGTAGAGTAGCGCGCGGCGAACCTTGATCTTCGCCTTGCCGCCACGCATCCCATAGTCCAGCGCGATCACCTTTTTCTGGTCCTCGGAGAGTTTAGGGTGGGGGCAAATCTCAAGCGTGACGTGCTCTTGCCAGTCCGCATCGGCAGCATCCGTGACCTCACTGCCTTCAACACTGCGCGTCGAGATGATGCGAGAGAGCAGGAAGTCCTTGAATACATCGTCCGTTCTACAGAACGCCCGAGTGTGCCATCGGAAACCGTCGAACCCGATGGCGTGAGGTGCGATCCATCGCCAACTCGGCTCGGGGCGCGAAAGGGACTGATACTTCACCTCGATGGCCTCGGATCGGCGGATGGCACCTACAACGGACCGCAGAGTGACAGGGTTCACGCCACGGGCCGGGGTTGGCGCAGCATCATAGGATGGCAGTTCAGCGATCCAGGTATCGTCGCTGTCCATGATGCCGTCGGCCAAGGACCGTAGCTGTGCGAGGTACCGGCTGGCGTCAGGTTTCAAGAACTGTGCGGCATAGTCGGGTCCACGGACATACGTCCGCGCGCTCTTGTCATAGACCATGTTGTCCGGGGCGAAGCCAATGTAGCGGTTCAGATCGGCGGATGCCTGGTTCACCGATAGCCCGAACTGTTCCATCAAATCGCTACGGTTCACATGCCCTTCCCAAAACAATCGAAATTCGATGAACTCGAGTCGCTGTGCAACCCCCCATCGAAGATCTGACTTGCCGCTTTCCACCACGTTCCCCGTAATTGTCGGCGCGCACGAAAATCATACGCACCCATTTTTTGTGCTGTCTTTTTTGTAGGTGTGATTCCTGAGGAACGCAACGAAAGCTTGCGCTGAAAAGAAAACATATTGCGGAATTTTAATAACTTAAAGGCCTTTTGGCAAAAGCACATGCGGTCGCTTTATGTGTTCCCATGTCCCTTATCCTGGTCCCCAACCACCTCATCCGCAAACCACCGCCCCTTCTGCACCCGCTTGCCCAGCGTCTCGACGAAGCCATCAAACCGTTCGCGCCCTTTGGCCTGTGCAGCAGCCTGCTGCTCAGGTGCGATCGGCGGGGTGATGGTGAGCCAGAAGCGGACGAAGAGTGCGAGCGTCTCGGTCGTGATCCGCTGGTCGCGTTCCAGCCGCGCGACCTGGCGCGAGAGGCGATCGAGGCGGCGCGTTAGGGCGGCCTCCTGCATGTCGGCATGATCAGGCGAGAGGAAGGACTCGACCGCCGCCTCGACGACTGCCGAGCGGGTCACGCGTTTCCGGTCAGCGATGTCGTTGATCCGACCGATCAACTCGGCTGGCAGAGAAAGGTTGAGGCGGTCGCGCATGGGTCAGTCCTCAAAGATCGATACCTTCATTGCGGTCCATCGAGGCCTGACGGGCCACCTGCCCCATCCGCTTGCGAAGGGCTTGCCTTTGCCGCGCGGCCTCCTCCGGTTCGTCCTCGAGCATCATCTCGAATTCGCGCGCCGGACCGGCAGACTTTTCTGGAGCTGCAGCCACATGGTCGGGCAAGTCTGGTTCCCGACGCAGGCCCGCGTTGGCCTCATCGGCATTGGTCGATGGCGCGGACGCGCCCCCCGGTGTATCGGCTTCTATGGTCGGAAGTGATGACCATGGATCATCCTGCATCATCGGCGTGCCTTGCTTCGGATCTGGGGGCGGCACCACGCGATCGACGAACCGCCTGTCCTCGAAATACCGAGCCTTCTTCGCCCGGATCGGCGGAGAGCCTGCGACCATGACGATCTCGTCGTCAGGCGGCAGCTGCATGATCTCACCCGGCGTCAGCAGCTGGCGTGCCGTCTCGGAGCGCGAGACCATGAGGTGACCCAGCCAGGGCGCCAGCCGGTGCCCGGCGTAGTTGCGCATTGCCTTCATCTCGGTTGCCGTGCCAAGGGCATCCGAGACGCGCTTGGCTGTTCGTTCGTCGTTTGTGGCGAAGCTCACCCGGACATGGCAATTGTCGAGGATGGCGTTGTTTTGGCCGTAGGCCTTCTCGATCTGATTGAGTGACTGTGCGATCAAGAAGCTCTTGATCCCGTAACCCGCCATGAAGGCCAGCGCGCTTTCAAAGAAGTCGAGCCGTCCGAGCGCGGGGAATTCGTCGAGCATCATCAGGACACGATGGCGACGGCGTGTGTCCTTCAGATCCTCGGTCAGACGTCGACCGATCTGGTTCAGCACAATGAGCTGCCCCCAGTGAAGTGGTCCACCAACCGGGATAGGATTATCCTGCAATTTGGAGGACCAGAGAATGGCTGGGAAACGAGAGACGCCAGAA
>NZ_FRCB01000006.1 GCF_900142765.1 Roseovarius litoreus | reverse complement strand
CCGCCCCGTCAGACCGTCCAGCTGCCCAGCACCGCCTCAGCGCCGCTGGTGAAGGCGTATTTACGTCCAACAACCAAACCCTGCAACCCCTTTTTCGAACTTCTTTCGATTCTTTTTTCAGGGGGCCGGTTTCCAGCGAAATTCGGCCTGACGGACCGCCGGATCGCCCCCGTATGTCACCGGCCCGGAACGGTCCCGGCGCGCGTGATCCAAGCGGTTTTCCAGCAAAACAAGCTATATTCACAGATATGCGGTCAAGCATGGCCTGCGCATGGCGGCATCTGTGATCTCTGCGGATGGCCCGCCTCTTGGTCCTGATGGCGCCCGCGTCGCGCCGGGCCTGCCCCCCTTGCCCCTGCGTCAGCGTGCCAAAATGCGATTCGTCCGCGCGTCGGCGAGCGAATCCCGCGCCCTTGGGGCGACTCGATCCCGACTCACCATCACCTCATCGCGCGCATCATCCAGCTGGTGCCTGCGCACACTTACGCTCTGCGGTCCCGGCTCAGCCCTGCAGCACGCTTGGCCAGTTCTCGTCCGCGCTGCGAATCCGTCCGGGAATGTCTCTGGCCCAAAGGGCGCGGACCGCGCGATTGTAGTTCAGATAAAGCCGCCCCTCATGAATGGACCACGCGCGCGGATCGGTACTCGCGGTGTAGCCCTGCGAGACCGCATAGGCGCAATAGCCGCCATATTGCGGAGCATAGGCTTCGGGGTCCGCCTCGAAGGTGGCACGATTGGCCTCGCTCGAGAATCGCCACTCCACGTCTTTCCAGACGAGCGCATGCTCTGCCCGGCCCTCAACCGCCTTGCCTTCGGTGAAATAGGCCACCGGATCATGGCCATTGGCCGCAAGGCCGTCTCTCAGGAACACTTCGGGTTCTGCTGCATGAGCGGGCTGCCCCTTCAACAAAAGGGCGGCCGGCACGCCGGCGGCAAGCCCGGCAAGTAGCAAGCGTCTGGTCAACATGGTCTATCCTCCGCAACCACTGAACGATGCACATAACATGCCCCGCCCTGACCACCTGCAAAAGACCGCCCACGGCGAAGTGATCGCCCGTGACGCCGGCCCTTGGATCAGAAGCTCAGCGTCGCGGCGACGGCTCGTTGCCAGGCACCGTATTTGCGCGCCCGTTCCCCTGCGTCCATCGCCGGAGTGAACTGCCGCTCGAGCGCCCATGTCCGGGCGAAATCCTCGCAGCCGGGATAAAGCCCGATCTGCATGCCCGCCAGCCATGCCGCGCCAAGCGCCGTGGTTTCCAGAACCTCCGGGCGATCCACGGGCGCATCTATGATGTCCGACAGAAACTGCATCGCCCAGTCCGATGCGCTCATCCCGCCATCCACCCGCAAGGTGGCGACCTGCCCCTCGCCCGCCTGCGCGGCCCAATCGGCGCGCATCGCCTCGAGCAGGTCGCGCGTCTGGAAACCGACGCTTTCAAGCGCGGCGCGGGCGAACTCCTCGGGGCGCGAGTTGCGTGTCAGGCCGAACACGGCGCCTCGGCATTCGGCATTCCAGTAAGGCGCGCCAAGCCCGGTGAACGCCGGCACCAGCACCACGTTCTGCGCCGGATCCGCCTGTTCCGCCAGCGGCTGCGTTTCGCTGGCCTGCCGGATGACTTTCAACCCGTCGCGCAGCCATTGCACCACGGCCCCCGCAATGAAGATCGAGCCCTCCAGCGCATAGGTCGGCTGGCCATCCAGCTGATAGGCGATCGTCGTCAAAAGCCGGTTCTGCGAGGCGACGGGCACCTGCCCGGTATTGAGCAAGGCAAAACACCCCGTGCCATAGGTCGATTTCATCATGCCCGGCGTGAAACAGGCCTGCCCCACGGTCGCCGCCTGCTGATCGCCCGCGACGCCCCGGATAGGAATGTCGCAACCGAAAAGGTCGGCGCGTGCCACGCCGTAATCAGCGGCAGTGTCGCGCACCTCGGGCAGCATCTGCATCGGGATATCCAGCAGCTCGCAGATCGTGGCGCTCCAGCGTCCCTTGCGGATGTCATAAAGAAGCGTGCGCGCGGCATTCGTGGCGTCGGTCGCGTGCACGGCACCGCCGGTCAGTTTCCAGATCAGGAAACTGTCCACTGTGCCGAACAGAAGCTCGCCCTTCTCGGCCCGCGCGCGGGCGCCGTCCACGTTATCGAGAATCCATTTCAGCTTGGTGCCCGAAAAATACGGGTCCAGCAGCAGGCCGGTGCGATCGTTGACCATCGGCTCATGGCCTGCTTCTCGCAGCTCGCGGCAATATCCTGCGGTGCGCCGATCCTGCCAGACAATCGCATTATAGATGGGCACCCCTGTCTTGCGATCCCACACAAGGGTGGTTTCCCTTTGGTTGGTGATCCCGATGGCGGCGATATCCGTGCCGCGCAACCCGGCGCGTTCGATCACTTCGCGGCAGGTGCCGGCGGTGGTCGACCACAGATCATTGGGGTCATGCTCGACCCAGCCCGAATCCGGGTAATGCTGGCGAAATTCCTCCTGCGCGGTGGCAACCAGTTTCATATCACTGTCGAACAGGATCGCCCGGCTCGATGTGGTGCCTTGGTCGATGGCTAGGATATGCGTCATCTGTCTTGTCCTGCGCAGTCTGTCTTGTGAAAAAGCGGCCGCCACTCTTGTAGCGGCCGCAGTCTGGCCGGGCCAGTCTGTCATGCGTATCGCATGTCCGGCCAACAGGGAGTTGAAACGGGGCGACGTTGACCGTCGCCCCGTCAAGCAAGGAGCTTACTTCCAGCTTGCGATCAGCTCGTCATAGCTGACGGTGATCGGCTCTTCTTCCTCGTTTTCCAGCTTGGGCTTGGGCGAACCGGGCTGTGCCAGCCAATACTCCTCGCCCTGCTCGTCGTTCATGACCGGACCGATATCGCCCTGAACGCCGGCACGCTCGAGACGCGCCATGACGTTTTCCATGTCGCTGCACAGGCTGTCCAGCGCTTCCTTGGCGGTCTTGGCGCCCGACATGGCGTCACCGATATTCTGCCACCAGAGCTGTGCCAGCTTGGGATAGTCGGGGACGTTGGTGCCGGTGGGCGACCACTGGGTGCGCGCCGGGCTGCGGTAGAATTCCACCAGACCGCCCAGTTTCGGCGCCCGCTCGGTGAAGCTGTCGTGCTGGATCGTGCTTTCACGCACGAAGGTCAGGCCGACATGGCTTTTCTTCACGTCGATGGTCTTGGATGTCACGAACTGCGCATAAAGCCATGCGGCCTTGGCACGATCGACAGGTGTGGATTTCATCAGTGTCCAGCTGCCCACATCCTGATATCCGACCTTCATGCCGTCCTGCCAATAGGCGCCATGCGGGCTGGGGGCCATGCGCCACTTGGGCGTGCCGTCCTCGTTCATCACCGGAAGATCAGGCTCGACCGAGGCTGCGGTGAAGGCGGTGTACCAGAACATCTGCTGGGCCACATTGCCCTGAGCGGGGATCGGGCCAGCCTCCGAGAAGGTCATGCCCTGTGCCGCGGGGGGCGAGTATTTCTGCAGCCATTCGATCGCCTTTTCCACCGCATAGACAGCCGCCGGGCTGTTCGCGGCACCGCCGCGCGCAACGCAGGCACCCACGGGCTGGCTGTTCTCGTTCACCCGGATGCCCCATTCGTCGACCGGCAGGCCGTTGGGTTCACCCACGTCGCCCATGCCGGCCATCGACATCCACGCATCGGTATAGCGCCAGCCAAGGCTCGGGTCTTTCTTGCCGTAGTCCATGTTGCCGAAGACTTCGCCCTCGACCCCAAGATGGCTCAGATCGCGCCCGGTGAAGAACTCGGCGATATCCTCATAGGCCGACCAGTTGACCGGAACGCCCAGGTCATAGCCATAGGCGGCCTTGAAGTCGGCCTTGTTCTTTTCGTCGTTGAACCAGTCATACCGGAACCAGTAGAGGTTCGCGAACTGCTGGTCGGGCAGCTGATACAGCTTGCCATCAGGTGCTGTGGTGAATTCCGTGCCGATGAAATCGTCCAGATCGAGACCGGGGTTGGTCACGTCGCCACCTTCGCCGGCGATCCAGTCGGTCAGGTTGCGCACCTGCTGATAACGCCAATGCGTGCCGATCAGATCGCTGTCGTTGACATAGGCGTCATAGATGTTCTCGCCCGACTGCATCTGCGTCTGCAGCTTTTCCACCACGTCGCCTTCGCCGATCAGGTCATGGGTGACCTGGATGCCGGTGATCGCGGTAAAGGCCGGGGCCAGCACCTTGGATTCGTATTCATGCGTTGTGATGGTCTCGGACACCACCCGGATATCCATGCCCGCAAACGGCTGCGCGGCATCGACGAACCATTGCATCTCGGCTTCCTGCTCCTCACGGGTCAGAACCGACATGTCGCCGATCTCCGAGTCCAGGAAGGCGCGCGCCTCGTCCATTCCGGCAAAGGCCGGGCCGGACATCAGCGTCAGGGCAAGCCCCAGGGCCGTTGTTGATTTCAAGGTCAGGTTCATTGGTCTATTTCCTCCCTTTTGAACCGTTCAATCGTCTTTTGTCGAGGAACTGCGTGATAAGCGCGCCGGGTCTCCTCCCTCCCCGGCCCGCTGCCTGTTCCTAGACCCAGCGAAACACCGCAAAGGCATAGATCAGGCAAACCAGCAGCGCATATGGCTGATGCGCGCCGACGATCCCGAGCCAGCCCAGATTGATGAAGGCCGACCCCAGAAGTGTGATGAAAAGGCGATCTCCCCGCGTCGTCTCGATCCGCAGAATGCCCGTGCGCGGCGTTTCCGGGAACTTGATCGCAAGGATCGAAAAGATGATGAGAAGCCCCGCGATGCTCAGAAAGAAAATCGCTGTCGGCCATGTCCATGCCATCCAGTCCATGACGTCTCTCCTTTCCTAGACCCGGCCCAGGGCAAAGCCCTTGGCGATGTAATTGCGCACGAAGTAGATGACCAAGGCGCCCGGCACGATCGTCAGCACACCCGCCGCCGCCAGCACGCCCCAATCCAGCCCGCTGGCCGATACCGTGCGCGTCATCGTCGCCGCGATGGGCTTTGCGTCCACCGATGTCAGCGTCCGGCTCAGCAGCAGCTCCACCCATGAGAACATGAAACAGAAGAACGCCGCGACCCCGATGCCCGAGGCGATCAGCGGCATGAAGATCTTCACGAAGAACCGGCCGAAGCTGTAGCCGTCGATATAGGCGGTCTC
Organism: Roseovarius litoreus; assembly: GCF_900142765.1. Taxonomy (GTDB): domain Bacteria; phylum Pseudomonadota; class Alphaproteobacteria; order Rhodobacterales; family Rhodobacteraceae; genus Roseovarius; species Roseovarius litoreus. Next base: position 245,408 of record NZ_FRCB01000006.1, on the reverse strand, counting down.
GTCGATCTCCTTGGGCACGCCGCGCATGAATCCTTCGAGGATCCACACCGCCAGCGGCACGTTGAACAGGCAATGCGCCAGCGCCACGGCGATATGCGTATCGAACAGGCCCACCGACGAATAAAGCTGGAAGAACGGCAGCGCGAACACAGCAGGCGGCGCCATCCGGTTGGTCAGCAGCCAGAAGAACAGATGCTTGTCGCCCATGAAGTGATAGCGGCTGAACGCATAGGCGGCCGGCAGTGCCACCGCCACCGAAATCACCGTGTTCATCACCACATAGATCAGCGAATTGACATAGCCCATGTACCAGCTGGCATCGGTCAGGATCGTCACATAGTTCTGCAGCGTCAGATCCCGGGGCCAGAGCGAGAATTCGCCAAGGATCTCGGCATTCGTCTTCAGGCTCATGTTCACCAGCCAGTAGATCGGCAGCATCAGGAACACCAGATACAGCGTCATCACCACGGCGCGGCTGTTGATCTTCGGAAGGCTCAGACCGCGTGCGGGGGCTTGTGTGCTCAGATCGGCCATTTACTTGCCCTCCCGCCGGTCAAGATTGGTCATCACCGTGTAGAACACCCACGAGATCAGCAGGATCACGAGGAAATACATGATCGAGAACGCCGCCGCCGGGCCGAGGTCGAACTGCCCAAGCGCCATTTTCACAAGGTCGATCGACAGGAAGGTGGTGGCATTGCCCGGCCCGCCCCCGGTAACCACGAAAGGCTCGGTATAGATCATGAAACTGTCCATGAACCGCAGCAGGATCGCGATCATCAGAACCCCGGCCATCTTCGGCAGCTCGATATAGCGGAACACTTTCCAGCGGCTCGCCTGATCGATCTTGGCTGCCTGGTAATAGGCGTCGGGAATGGATTGCAGACCAGCATAGGCCAGCAGCGCCACAAGCGAGGTCCAGTGCCAGACATCCATCACGATCACCGTGGCCCAGGCCGAGATGAAATCCTGCGTGTAGTTGTAGGGAATGCCCAGCTTGTCCAGCGTGTGGCCCAGCAAGCCGATATCGACCCGGCCGAAGATCTGCCAGATCGTGCCGACCACGTTCCACGGGATCAACAGCGGCAGCGACATCACCACAAGACAGAAGCTGGCCCAGAACCCGCTTTTCGGCATGCTCAGCGCCACCAGAATGCCAAGCGGCACCTCGATCGCGAGGATGATCGCCGAGAAGGCCAGCTGACGGCCAAGCGCATTCCACATCCGCTCGGAATGCAGCAGATCGTCGAACCACTCCAGCCCCGCCCAGAAGAACTGGTTGCCGCCGAACGTGTCCTGAACCGAATAATTGACCACCGTCATCAGCGGAATGACCGCCGAGAAGGCCACCAGCACCAGAACCGGCAGCACAAGGAACCATGCCTTCTGATTGACCGTTTTTTCCTGCATCACGCGGCCTCCCCGGCAGATCCGTTTCCTGCACCCTCGGGCGACACGCGCCAGTCATTGGCGTAGACATTGACATGCGCGGGATCGAAGACCACCCGCGTCATGTCCGCGCCGATCCGGTCCCCCTCGCCGGCGATGATGTTGATATCGTTTCCGAAACACTCGGCCCGGACGATCTTGTGGCGGCCCACATCCTCGACGCGGCGCACTTTCACCGGCAAGCCGTCGCTATCGGACAGGCGGGCGAATTCCGGGCGCACGCCGATCTCCACCTTGCCATCGAGCGCGCCATATCCGCCACTCAGCTCCACCGATGATCCGTTGATATAGGCGTGCTTTCCTTCGACCTTGGCGGGGATCACGTTCATGCCCGGCGAGCCGATGAAATACCCCACGAATGTATGCTCGGGACGTTCGAACAGCTCCTGGGGCGTGCCGATCTGCACCACCCGCCCGTCATACATGACCACCACCTTGTCCGCGAAGGTCAGCGCCTCGGTCTGGTCGTGGGTCACATATATCATCGTGTGCCCGAATTCGTGATGCAGCGACTTGAGCTGCGTGCGCAGCTCCCATTTCATATGCGGGTCGATCACCGTCAGCGGCTCGTCGAACAAAAGCGCGTTCACATCCTTGCGCACCATGCCCCGGCCAAGGCTGATCTTCTGCTTGGCATCCGCCGTCAGACCCCGCGCCTTGCGGTTGAGATCGGCCTCCATGCCGATCATCCGGGCAACCTCCTGCACGCGTTCGGCCACATAGGCTTCGTCGCGCCCGCGATTGCGCAGCGGGAAGGCAAGATTGTCATGCACGGTCATCGTGTCATAGACGACCGGAAACTGGAACACCTGCGCGATGTTGCGCTCGGCGGTGGGCGCGCGCGTCACATCGCGTCCATCGAACAGAACCCGGCCCTGACTGGGATGCAGCAACCCCGAGATGATATTGAGCAGCGTGGATTTCCCGCATCCCGACGACCCGAGAAGCGCATAGGCCGCGCCATCCTCCCAATCGTGGTTCAACTCCTTGAGCGCGTAATCCTCCTCGCCCGCAGGTTTGGGCAGGTAGGAATGCGCAAGGTTATCGAGCGTGATCTTCGCCATTCTTCCCCTCCTCCTCAGGCCGCCAGCGCATAGGCCGCGGGCGCCACCAGTGCCCCGTCCTCGCCGAACACATAGACATGTCGCGGATCCAGAAAGACCTCCAGATCGGCACCAAGCGGCAGATCGTGGACCCCGTGGATCAGCCCGACCCAACGCTCGCCGTGGTGATCCAGATGCACGAAGGTTTCCGAGCCGGTCAATTCGGTCACCGTCAGGCGCGTGACGAATTTCATCGCATCGGCGGTATGCTTGCCGATCTCCAGATGGTTGGGCCGGAACCCGGCGGTATAGCGACCGTCGGGGATCTCGGCCAGCTTGCCCACGGCAGGCGCGCTTTGCCCGTCGCCGAACAGCAGCTTGTTGCCTGTCTTGCTGACCTGCAGGAAATTCATCGGCGGATCGCTGAACACCCGTGCGGTGATCGCATCCACCGGACGGCGATAAACATCGGGCGTCGGCCCGAACTGCGTGACCCGGCCTTCCCAAAGGGTCGCCGTGTTGCCGCCCAGCAAAAGCGCCTCCTCCGGCTCGGTCGTCGCATAGACGAAGATCGCGCCGGATTCCTCGAAGATCTTGGGGATTTCCACGCGCAATTCCTCGCGCAGCTTGTAATCCAGGTTGGCCAGCGGCTCGTCCAGCAGGACCAGCCCCGCGCCCTTGACCAGCGCGCGCGCCAGCGCGCAGCGCTGCTGCTGGCCACCCGACAACTCCAGCGGCTTGCGGCCCAGCATCGGGGTCAGCTTCATCAGCTCGGCGGTCTTGTGTACGGCTGCGTCGATCTCGGCCTTGGGCTTGCCCATCAGCCGCAAGGGCGACGCGATATTGTCATAGACGCTCATCGAGGGATAGTTGATGAACTGCTGATAGACCATCGCGACATTGCGGCTCTGCACACGGATGCCTGTCACATCGTCACCGTTCCACAGGATGCGCCCCGCGTTCGGCACATCGAGACCCGCCATCAGGCGCATCAACGATGTCTTGCCCGACAGGGTTGGCCCCAGAAGCACGTTCATCGTGCCCTTCTCAAGGCTCAGGTCGGTCGGGTGGATATGCACCTGCCCGTTCACCACCTTCGACACACCGTCCAGTTTCAGCGTCATCCGCGTCGTCCCTCCCTCATGCCCTAAGCGCCGCCGAACTCTTGGCCGGCGGTGTCGTGGCATCGTCTTGCGTTGCCGCCTCGACCATCCACGCCTCCAGCGCGGCGATCTGGTCGGCACTCAATCTCAGCCCAAGCCGCGTGCGCCGCCAGACCACATCCTCGGCGCTGCGCGCAAATTCATGACGCATCATCCACGCCACTTCCCGCCCAGTCAGCGTCGCGCCGAAATCCGGCCCCAGATCTTCGGGGGTTTTCGCGTCACCCAGCATCACCGCCGCCTCGGTCCCGTAGGCCCGGATCAACCGCCTTGCCCAGAATGCATCCAGAAACGGATACGCCCGGCGCAGATCGGCGGTCAACTGCTCCGCCCCGTCAACGGCGAAATCCCCTCCCGGCAAAGCCACGCCCGCCGTCCACTCGCGCTCGGCACCCTCGAAGAACGGCGCGATCCGGGCCATCGCCGCCTCCGCCAGCTTGCGATAGGTCGTGATCTTGCCGCCGAAGACATTCAACAGCGGCGCCCCGCCCATGTCATCCAGCGTCAGGACATAATCCCGCGTCGCCGCCGTGGCCGATTTGGCGCCGTCGTCATAAAGCGGCCGCACGCCCGAATAGGTCCAGACGATATCCTCCCGGCTGACCGGCGTGCGGAAATACTCCGACGCGAAGCGACACAGGTACTCGGCCTCTTCCGGGGTGCATTCCGGCGTCGCGGACACATCCTCGTGCTCGGCATCCGTGGTGCCGATCAACGTGAAATCCGTCTCATAGGGGATCGCAAAGATGATCCGCCCATCCGCGCCCTGAAAGAAATAGCATTTGTCGTGATCATACAGCTTGCGCGTCACGATATGGCTGCCGCGCACCAGCCGCACACCTTCGGAAGAATTCTGGCGCAGGGTATTCTGGATCACGTCCTTGACCCACGGCCCCCCCGCATTGACCAGCGCCCTTGCCCGCGTCTCGCGCGTCTCGCCCGTCTCGGTGTCTTCCGTCCGGATCAGCCACAGCCCGTCCTCGCCGCGCTGCGCCGAGACAACCCGCGTCCGGGTCCGGATCACCGCACCGCGGGCCTCAGCGTCGCGCGCGTTCAGGATCACCAGCCGGCTGTCCTCGATCCAGCAATCGGAATATTCGAACGCCCGGGTGAACTTGTCTTTCAAGGGCCGCCCCGCCGGATCGCTCGCCAGATCGACGCTGCGCGTGCCCGGCAGGATCTCGCGCCCCCCCAGATGATCGTAAAGAAACAGCCCCAGCCGGATCAGCCAGGCGGGTCTGCGCCCCTTCATCCACGGCATGACCAAGTTCAGCAACCGCGATGTCGGTGTCTCGCCCTCGAACCGCATGTCGCGATGATAAGGCAGCACGAAGCGCATCGGCCAGCTGATATGCGGCATCGCCCTCAGAAGCGTTTCGCGCTCGATCAGCGCCTCTCGCACCAGCCGTATCTCGAAATACTCAAGATACCGCAGCCCGCCATGAAACAGCTTGGTGGATGCCGAAGAGGTGGCCGAGGCCAGATCATTCATCTCGGCAAGCTCGACACTCAGCCCACGGCCCGCCGCATCGCGCGCGATCCCGCAGCCATTGATGCCGCCTCCGATCACGAACAGATCGATACTTTCATCGCCCTTGGCTGATGGCACCTGAGCCTCCCCCTCTCATGGCCGGATGTGAGCGCAAACGAAACACGGAAGCCACGATCAAGTCAATGACGAATGTTCGTTTATTTTCGCTTTGCAATTTCACCTTGTTATTGAATGGTTTTCTCCGCCATTTCGCACCTGCAGAAACCTTGAAAACCAGAAAATCGCATCCATAACGAAACGAATCGAACGCCAGACTTGAACGCCCGCCCAAAACGAACATAATCGAACAACACAGCAGGAGCCGCGCCGACGTGTCCCAATCCTTCCGCCATCCCGACATCCTCGAAATCGCTCGACTCGAGGGCAAGGTCATGGTCGAGGATCTGGCCGAACGCTTCGATGTCACCGTCCAGACGATCCGCCGTGACCTGACCGAACTGGCAAATGCCGGCAAACTCGAACGGGTGCATGGCGGCGCGATCCTGCCCTCGGGCGTGACAAACATCATCTACGAGGAACGCCGCCGCCTGAACGAAGACGCCAAGCAGGCCATCGGCCGTGCCTGCGCCGCAGCGATCCCCGCCAGCGCATCGGTCTTTCTGGATATCGGCACCACGACCGAGGCCGTGGCCCGCGAGCTTCTCGATCATGACAACCTGATGGTGGTCACCAACAACATGAACGTGGCCAATACCCTGCTGGCCAACAAAAGCTGCGAAATCGTGGTGGCCGGCGGCACCTTGCGCCGCGCCGATAACGGGCTGGTGGGAACCCTGACCGCCCGCACCATCGAGAATTTCAAATTCGACTACGCGATATTGGGCTGCTCGGCCATCGACGAAGATGGCGACCTGCTGGATTTCGACATTCAGGAGGTCGTCGTCGGACAGACGCTCCTCAAACGCTCCCGCGAGGTGTTTCTGGTGGCCGATCACTCGAAATTCAAACGCAGCGCGCCGGTGCGGATCGGCTCGCTGCGCGACATCGACCACGTGTTCACGGATCGCACCCTGCCCGGCAGCCTCTCGGAAAACTGTGCCGCCTGGGATACAGCCGTGACCGTTGCGGCCTGATGGACTGAAGCGTTCCGCCTTTGATCTGAGGCATCAGCAAAAGGCGGAACGGTTTAGCTGCCGTAGACCTCGCACCAGCGCTCGATCAGCTTTTGCTGCAATGTCTTCGACCTTGCATTCCAGCTGGCAGAGCCCGGCGGCCTCCCGGCCGCGCCCCGGTCGATGCGGGCGCGCTGTGCGGTATTGGCGGAAAAAATGGCGAATGCCATCTCGGTGCCGTCCGGCGCGGTGACATAGCCTGCCAGCGTGCTCACGAAATAAAGCGTGCCGGTCTTGGCCACCACCTTGATCGGATGGCGGGGATCCACCCGGCCATTGCCATCGCGCAGCGGAAAATCCTTGAGGATCGGGTTCAACTGCCCATCGCCGCGCACCCGCACCAGCGCGCGCGCCATGGCCTCCGCCGACAGCCGTGACCGCTCGCCAAGACCGGAATGATCCACCAGCGCGGCACCCTCCATGCCCAGATCGCTGCGCGCCCAACGGCTCATTTCCCGCGCCGAGGCCGACAGCGACTGCGCGCTCCCGACGCGCTTTGCCGTAGCCGCCATACCGACCAGCTCTGCCGTCAGGTTGTTGGAATATTTCAGCATGTCGCGCAGCACTTCGGTCAGCGGCGCACTGCGATGCACCACCAGCGCCTCGCCTTGCTGGGCGCGCGTCACGGCGCCGCCCGGCTTCAGGACGATCCCGTGCGAGCGCGCGAAGCTGGCGAAGACCTCGCCGGCATAGGCTTCGGGCTTGCGTACCGGCAGCCACCGCGCGCCGCCATTGCCCAGCGCGCCGCTCGCCACCGTCCATGCGTCGTGATCGCCGCCATCGCGATAGGTATAGACCGGCCCCTCGCGCCGCGCGATCGCCATGCGGGCGATGGTCACCGCCGGGCGGTGCGCGTTCGAGCGCGCGTCCATCGTCACGCTGTAACCGTTGCTGCCGCGTTTCCACTCGAAATGCACGCGGTTGAAATTCAGGCTCAGGCCAGACACCGACGGGTTATAGCCCACATGCTCGGGTTGGGTCGGGTCGATCACCCGCTCGAACGGCAGCGCGCCACCCCAGACCCGGAACGCACCGCGCACCTCGCGCACGCCCTTGCGTTTCAACTCCGCCGCCATCGCCGCCAGGGAATCCGTGTCCAGCGTGGGATCTCCGCCCCCCGCCAGAATGAGATCGCCCTTCAGCACACCATTCTCGATCGGCCCCGTCGCCAGCAGCCTCGTGCTGAAGCGGAAATCGCCGCCCAAGGTCTGCAGCGCATAGATCGCCGTGATGGCCTTCGTGACGCTGGCCGGCGGCTGCCCCTCATGGCCGCCCCGCCCCTCGAGGATAAGCCCGCTTTTCACATCCATCACGCTGAAGGTGACCCGCCCGCCCAGGTTGGCCGCATCGATCAGCGCCTCGGCGCCCGGCGCAACCCTTTGCCCGGCCCCTGTGGGCCGCGCCACGGGGCGCAGCGATGTCGCGGGCGCCTGCGAGCATGCAGCCGTTCCCAGCCCGCTCAGCGCGGCCCCAATGAAAAATCGTCGCGAGAAACGCTGTGTGCCCATGGCGCGAAACTAAGCCCCGGAACGCATCTGGACAATCGAATTTCTTGGCGCGGGCATCAATTTTCAGTCACCACGTGGCCAAGCGCCCCCGCTGCGCAGCCGCGTCGAAGACAGCGCCATCATCGGCACGTTCACAAAGCACCACGCCGGCGCCTCACGTCGGCCCAGACACCGGCTTGCCCGTCCCGGCAGCCGTGCGAAGTCATAGATCCGCGCCGCTTTGGACATGCGCGCCGAAATGCGCTGCCCGGGCCGCGCCAACACCCCCAACGGCACCCGTCCCACGATCTCGTGCCAGTCCTGCCACTTGTCCAGCTGCGCCAGGTTATCGGCCCCCATCAGCCACACGAACCGCACGCCGGGCCGCAGCGCCTGCAACCGCCGCAGCGTCTGCGCGGTATAGCGCGTGTTCAGCTGCGCCTCGATATCCGTCACCGCGATGCGCGGATGATCCAGCATCGCCCGGCACGCCGCCATCCGCCGCGCCAGCGGCGCCGGCCCATGCGCCTTGAGCGGGTTGCCAGGGCTGACCACCCACCACACCCGATCCAGCCCGAACCGCTTGAGCGCCTCGCGGCTGATATGCACATGCCCGGCATGAGGCGGATCGAACGACCCGCCCAACAGCCCGATCACCTGCCCCGGACGCGTCATCGGCATATCAATCTTCATGCCCCCCCTTTTGCCAGCCCCGCCTGCCGTGTCCAGAAGAAAAACCGACCACCCCAGCCGCGCGCGCACAGACGATTGCGGCGGGCGCCCGGATTGACTAGATACGGGGCCAACACATCTTCCAACCCATCCCGGAGCAGTCCCCATGGCAGCCTATCAATATGTCTATCACATGCAGGGCGTCTCCAAGACGTATCCCGGCGGCAAGAAATGTTTCGAGAACATCCATCTCAGCTTTCTGCCCGGCGTGAAGATCGGCGTGGTTGGCGCGAACGGCGCGGGCAAATCCACCCTGATGCGGATCATGGCCGGCATCGACACCGACTATTCCGGCGAGGCGTGGTCCGCCGAAGGCGCCAAGGTCGGCTACCTCCCGCAGGAGCCTGAACTCGACCCCGCGCTGACCGTGCGCGAAAACGTGATGCTCGGTGTCGCCGAAAAGAAGGCCAAGATGGACCGCTTCAACGAGCTCGCCATGAACTACTCGGACGAGACCGCCGACGAAATGGCCGCCCTTCAGGACGAGATCGACAGCCAGAACCTCTGGGATCTCGACGCGCAGATCGATGTCTCGATGGAGGCGCTGCGCTGCCCGCCGGACGATGCCGACGTGACCACGCTGTCGGGCGGTGAAAAACGCCGCGTCGCCCTGTGCAAACTGCTGCTCGAAGCGCCCGACATGCTGCTGCTGGACGAGCCGACCAACCATCTGGACGCCGAAACCATCGCCTGGCTGCAACAGCACCTCATCGACTACAAGGGCACGATCCTGATCGTCACCCATGACCGCTATTTCCTCGATGACATCACCGGCTGGATCCTCGAACTGGACCGCGGCCGGGGCATCCCCTACGAGGGCAATTACTCAAGCTGGCTCGAACAGAAGGCCAAGCGCCTCGAACAGGAATCCCGCGAGGACAAGTCCCGCCAGAAGACCCTGGAACGCGAACTGGAGTGGATGCGGCAGGGGCAGAAGGCACGGCAGGCCAAATCCAAGGCCCGGATCAACGCCTATAACGACCTGGCCAATCAATCCGAGCGTGAAAAACTCGGCCGCGCCCAGATCATCATCCCCAACGGTCCGCGTCTGGGTCAGAAGGTGATCGAGGTGAACGGCCTGAAAAAGCACATGGGCGACAAGCTGCTGATCGAAAATCTCAGCTTCTCGCTGCCGCCCGGCGGCATCGTCGGCGTGATCGGCCCCAACGGCGCGGGCAAGTCCACGCTCTTCAAGGTGCTCACCGGACAAGAGGCGCCTGATGAGGGCACCGTCGAATATGGCGACACCGTCTCGCTCAGCTATGTGGACCAGTCGCGCGACGACCTGAAGGATGGCGACAACGTCTGGGAGGCGATCACCGGCGGCGCCGAGATCATTCAGCTGGGCGATGCGCAGATGAATTCCCGCGCCTATTGCTCGGCTTTCAACTTCAAGGGCGGTGATCAGCAGAAAAAGGTCTCGCTCCTGTCGGGGGGTGAACGCAACCGCGTGCATATGGCGCGCCTGCTGAAATCCGGCGGCAACGTGCTTCTGCTCGACGAACCGACCAACGATCTCGATGTGGAAACCCTGCGCGCGCTCGAAGACGCGCTTGTGGATTTCGCCGGTTGCGCGGTGGTCATCAGCCACGACCGCTTCTTTCTCGACCGGATCTGCACCCATATCCTTGCCTTCGAAGGCGAGGCCCATGTGGAATGGTTCGAAGGCAATTTCGAGGATTACGAGGAAGACAAGAAACGCCGCCTCGGCCCCGACGCGCTGGAACCCAAGCGGATCAAGCACAAGAAATTCGCGCGCTGATCCGCGTCGCCGGCACAAGGGTCGCTGACACAAGGATCGGTCTTTCGCCCGCGCCGGACCGCCGCGTGAGACCGATCCCTACCCGTGCCTGACCTCTGCCCACTGACCGCTGCCCGAGATGACCCCGCATCGCCTCGGGCGCGCAACGTCTCGGCCCACATGGTCTCGGGCCACCGCGCAGCCTCGGGCCGCCGCCCGTGACGCAAGACAAGCCCGACACAAGACAAGGCTGCGATCACCCCGGCGGATCGGCCCGGCACCCTGCCCGCCTTGCCGTCTGGCAAAGACAGCCGCCATTTTCGCAAGCGCCGCATGATCCCTGCCCGGATCGCGCGCCAGTCTTGCGCGTCTGCCGTCCCGCGCGGGGCCAAGCCCGCCATGCCACAAGACATCTTGAACCCGACACCACGTTCAGCGCGCCCCGCAAGGCGCACCATGCGCCATGCGCCTGCCGGCATGACAATCGGCATGGCGGCCCGCGCCGCCAGCCATCTCACGAACAAAAGGACGGCCCCAAGGAACAGGGGTGGGAAATGACTCGACATGGCGGCATCTAACCAGAGATGCCTTAAGATCCGGTTACCGGGCGAAATCCCCGATTTTCCTTGCAATCATCGCCGTCACCTGTCATATGCGCCCCTGCTAAGTTATTCTTTTTCGACCCACTGTCTCCCTTCAAACGGCGCTCAGTCAATCGATCCAGACGACGACGCCGGGTTGCCGCAGTTCCGCGGGCAGCACAAATCCAAGGAGACGACGGATGGCCAATGGCACCGTGAAGTGGTTCAACTCAACCAAAGGCTTCGGCTTTATCGCACCTGAAACAGGTGGCAAGGACGTTTTCGTTCACATCAGCGCCGTCGAGCGTTCGGGCCTCACCGGCCTCGCAGACGACCAGAAAGTGACATACGACGTCGAAGCAGGCCGTGACGGCCGCGAAAGCGCGACCAACCTGCAGCTCGCATAAGCGACTGCTCCGGTCCCTTCCGGACCGTGTTCAAGACTTTGCGGGGGCGGGCCAATGGCTCGCCCCTCTATCTTTTCGGGGCGGCATCGTGGCCTCTCTGCGTCAAACACGAACTTCGTTACTCTCGTGTGTCTCGCGCCTTTTCACGCGCAAGGTCGCGCGCCTCGCGCTCCAATGCGCGGCGGCGATACCCCTCTTCCAGCGCATCCTGTTCGGCCTTGCGGCGGCGCTCGTCTTCCAGCCCGACACGTTCCCAGACGCTCATGCTGTTTCTTTCGCGCTCCTGCTCCTCGGCCTCGCGCGCTTCCTGCGCCAGCCGCTCTGCGCGGATTTCCGCAAAGGCGACTGCGATTTCGGGATAAATGAGCGGGCTGCCATCATCGTCATCGTCATCGTCATCACCGCTGACGGGTTTTCCTTCTTTTGCCGGGGTCACTGTGCTCTCGGGTGCTGATGTGCCGTCCTCGGCCGATCCCTCCTTGCCGGCCACAGGCGCCCTCACGCGCTTGTCCAGAAAGTCATCCAGCTTGATTTCCTGCGCGATCTTCATCTGCACCCATGTGGCCAGCAGCCGGTTGATCCGTGCCTGGTACCCGTTGCCCATCGCCCTGAAGACCCGCAGCACCGAGCGATCCAGATAGAGCGTCACCTTCTCTTTTTTCTCCTCGACATCCAGATCGGCCTCCAGCGTGTGCCAGGCGTCGGGGATCACGTCTTCGAGCATCGACGAGATCCAGCCGTCGCGGTTGAGATGTATGAGGTTCTTCATCAGCCCTTCGCGGGCGATCCGTTCGGTCTTGGTCATGCGGGCCATGTGCTCTCTCCATCTTGCCTCGCGAACATGCCTGGCAAAGGGTTAACAGGCGCCTGCCGGAGCGCGCGCTGCACCGACGTGATACCGACGTGATACCGATGCCATACCGCCGCGGATTTTCGCACCGTTCACCGGGTTTTGATTTTTTCGGCACGGGGTGGCATTCTATACGTCGGCGTGTGTTTTGAAGGGGACCTCATATGCTCAACCGTCGTCATTTCATCGCGACCGGCCTTGCCGCCACCGCACTGCCTGCCGCAGCTCAAGCCTTTGAACTGGAAGAGAAATTCAAGCCCACCACGGTGAGCATCTCGAGCCAATACGCGCCCGGGCAACTGCTCGTCCTGCCGCGCGCGCACTTCCTCTACTTCGTGACCGCCCCCAACGAGGCCATCCGCTACGGCGTCGGCGTCGGCAAAGCCGGCCTCCAATTCACCGGCACCGCCACCATAGACGTCAAGAAAAAATGGCCCACCTGGCGCCCCACCGACGAGATGATCGAGCGCGATCCGAGTGCATATGGACGTTTCAAAGGGAATGATTATGTCCAGCCCGGCGGACCGGAAAATCCCCTTGGAGCAAGAGCGCTGTACCTGTTCCAGAACGGGCGCGACACCTATTTCCGCATTCACGGCACCAACGCGCCGCGGTCCATCGGGCGATCTGTGTCGAACGGCTGCATCCGGATGCTCAACGAGCATGTCCAGGATCTCTACGAGCGAGTGCCGATCGGAACAGTCGTGACCGTCCTTTGAGCATTGGGTGATGGGCGCAAGGCCCCATCACTTTTTTTGGTTTATTTTCTCTTGAAGAGGGCCAAGGCCAGTTCCATATTGCCTACCGCGACGTTACCTCTATCGACCATCTGCTCCGACCACGGCGCTGTCACTCGATCTTGCTCTGACTGCGCCGGGCTGCCGCACTGAAGCGGGCAGCGACATCAAAAGGAGAAAACGGATGGCCAACGGCACCGTCAAATGGTTCAACACCACCAAAGGCTACGGCTTCATTGCGCCTGAAGGTGGCGGCAAGGACGTCTTCGTGCATATCTCGGCAGTGGAACGCGCTGGTCTGACTGGTCTTGCAGACAATCAGAAAGTGACCTTCGACATCGAAGCAGGCCGCGACGGCCGCGAATCCGCGGCGAACATCGCTCTGGCCTGAACCGCCGCGCGCACAAGAACATGGGACGGGCCCCCGGCAGGGCCCGTTTTTTTATGTCCGCAGTTCACTCAACCCGCTGGACCAGATCGACAACAGCAGGTCCAAGCACCTCCACGATCCGCTCGACACCTTCGGAATTTGGATGGATTCCATCGGGCTGGAAATAACGGCGGGCTTGCGCCGGATCATCCTGACCCAGACCGGCAAAGAAATTCTCGAAATAAAGCGTGCCGAATTCCTGCGCCAGATCGGGATAGATGCTGTCGAATGAGGTCTTGTACTCGGCGCCGTAATTGCCCGGTGCCTTCATGCCCACCAAAAGAACCTCGACATCACGAGAGCGAGCCGTCTCTAGTATCGCACGCAGGTTGCTCCGAGCATCTGAAGGATCCAGACCGCGCAGCAAATCATTGCCGCCGAGCGTCACGATCATCGCGTCCACTTCGGGCGTCAGACTCCAATCCACGCGCGCGGCCCCACCGGCGGTCGTATCCCCCGATACACCTGCATTGATCAGGTCAACCTGAACCCCGTTGGCCGCGAGCCAGGCATCAAGCTGCGGCACCAGCCCTTGCGCTTCGGGCAGGCCGTAGCCTTGTGTCAGGCTGTCGCCAAAGGCCAGCACCGTGACATCCTCGGCCATCACGGGTGTTGCGACCAAAAGAAACATGGTCGCAACCTTGCCGCGCATAGACCACACACCATATTCAAAAAAGTCGTTTGCAATCAGGCTGAAACCCATGACCGATCCTGTTATTTCCCTCAAGGATGCCACGCTGTCGCTGCAAGGCAACGCGGGGCTTGTCCAGATACTCCACGGGATCTCCCTGGATGTCCATAAGGGTGAGACACTGGGATTGGTGGGGCCATCGGGGTCCGGCAAATCTTCGCTGTTGATGCTGATGGGTGGGCTTGAACGGGCGAGTTCAGGGCGGATCACCGCACTTGGCCACGACCTGTCTAACATGAACGAGGATCAACTGGCCCGCCTGCGCCGGGATCATTTCGGAGTGGTGTTCCAGTCCTTTCACCTGATCCCGACGATGACGGCGCTGGAAAATGTGGCCGCCCCGCTGGAACTGGCCGGGCGGGCGGATGCCTATGAGCGCGCCGCCGAGGAATTGGCCGCTGTCGGGCTCGCCGGTCGTGCCGAGCATTACCCCTCGCAACTCTCTGGTGGCGAGCAGCAGCGCGTGGCGCTTGCCCGCGCCGCGGCCCCACGGCCCGATATCGTGCTTGCTGACGAGCCGACGGGCAATCTTGACGGGGCCACGGGTGCGTCAATCATTGAACTTTTGTTCGATCTAAGCCGCCGTCATGGTGCAACCATGATCCTTGTGACCCATGCCCCGGATCTGGCTGCGCGCTGTGACAGGGTTGTGGAGTTGGTGGATGGCAGGCTTTCGGAAAGCGCCGGAGTTCCCGCATGAGCCTTGTCACTGCGGCGCGATTTGCCCGGCGGGAGCTGCGCGGCGGCCTGCGGGGATTTCGCATTTTCCTGGGCTGCGTCATCCTTGGCGTTGCGGCGATTGCCGCTGTTGGAACAGTCCGCGAAAGCATCACCGTTGGACTTGGGCGGGAAGGCGCCACGCTTCTGGGCGGGGATGCGTCGATCGAGTTGACCTATCGTTTCGCCACCGACGCCGAACGCGCCTGGATGGACGAAACAGCCGATGCGGTGTCCGAGATCGCAGATTTCCGCTCGATGGCCATAGCACCGGATGGCGAACGCGGCCTTACCCAGATCAAATCCGTCGATGCGGCCTATCCTCTGCTTGGGAGCGTGGAATTGCAGCCCGACATGCCTCTCGCGCAGGCTTTGGATGGGCGCGACGGATTGCCCGGTGCGGTCATGCATCCCATTTTGACCAACAAGCTGGGGCTGGAACCGGGCGACATTTTCAAGCTCGGCACTCAGGATTTCATTCTATCCGCAGAAATCCTGCGCGAGCCGGATAACGCTGCCGGAGGCTTCACCCTTGGGCCACGGACCATCGTGCGCACCGAGGCACTTGGCGCCTCCGGGCTCTTGGCGCCGGGATCGCTTTTTTCGACCGAGTATCGTCTCGATCTGCCAGTCGGGGCAAATCTGGACGCCATCGGCGCCGAGGCGGAAGCGGCCTTTCCCGATAGCGGCCTGCGCTGGCGCGACGCGCGCAACGGCGCGCCGCGCGTGGAAGAGTTCGTCAATCGGCTTGGCGCGTTTCTGATCCTTGTGGGCCTGTCGGGCCTCGCGGTAGGTGGCGTCGGAATATCGGCAGCGCTCAGGGCGTATCTGGCCACGAAAACCGAAACCATCGCAACGCTGCGCACACTTGGCGCCGACCGGCAAACGATCTTTCTGACCTACTTTTTCCAGATCGGCGTTCTGGCCTGTCTTGGGCTGGCGGTTGGCCTGATGCTTGGTGTCGGCATTCCGGTCTTGCTGTCACCCCTGATCGAAGCCCGTCTGCCGGTGCCCGCCGTTTTCGGCGCCTACCCCGGACCTATCTCCGAGGCGGTGCTCTACAGTGCGCTGACGGTTTTGATCTTCACGCTCTGGCCGCTGGCCCGCGCGCAGGATATTCGGGCGGCCACGCTCTTTCGTGATGCTATGGAAACGGGGCGCATTCTGCCCCGATGGCCATATCTGGTGGCGATTGCCGTGTTGGTCATGGCCCTTCTTTCGGCAGCAATATGGTTTTCCGGGGATGCGCGGCTGTCGCTTTGGACAGCGGGCGGGATCGTGGGGTCACTGGCGCTTCTGAGCTTGGCGGCAATCGGGATCAAACAGCTTGCCCGACTGCTGAAACCGGTCATTCGCGG
Organism: Roseovarius litoreus; assembly: GCF_900142765.1. Classification (GTDB taxonomy): domain Bacteria; phylum Pseudomonadota; class Alphaproteobacteria; order Rhodobacterales; family Rhodobacteraceae; genus Roseovarius; species Roseovarius litoreus. The sequence continues at coordinate 229,358 of NZ_FRCB01000006.1, read as the reverse complement.
GCGGCCCTCGCTTGGCTGGGCACTGGCCGCGATCGGCGGACCGGGCACCACGGCAGGGCCGGTGGTGCTGTCCCTAGGCTTGGGCCTTTCGGTGCTGGCGGCTGTCGGACAGATCGACCAGAACCTGCGCAGCGCCATTTCGCGTGACCTGCCCGAGCGGGCGCCCTCCTATTTTTTCGTCGATATCCAAAAGGATCAGATGCCCGGCTTTCTGGAACGGCTGGAAAACGATCCCGAGGTCAGCCGGATCGACTCGGCCCCGATGCTGCGGGGCATCCTGACCCAGATCAATGGCCGTCCAGCCGAAGAGGTGGCGGGCGATCACTGGGTCGTGCAGGGCGATCGCGGCATCAGCTATGCCGCCGCTGTGCCGGACCGCACCACCATCACCGATGGCGAATGGTGGGGCGCGGATTATGACGGACCACCGCAGATCAGCTTTGCGGCAGAAGAGGCCGAGGAAATGGGGCTGGTTCTGGGCGACGTTCTGACGCTCAACATCCTGGGCCGGGACATCACCGCCACGATCACATCCCTTCGTGAAGTGGATTTCTCGACCGCCGGCATGGGCTTCGTCATGCTGCTCAACCCCGCAGCGATCGCCGGCGCACCGCATACCTTCATCTCAACGGTCTATGCCGAAGCGCCGGCCGAAGCTGCGATCCTCAATGACCTCTCGGGCAAATTTCCCAACATCACGGCGATCCGGGTGCGCGATGCGATCGATCAGGTGTCGGACCTTCTGGCGGGGCTGGCCTCGGCCACCGCATGGGGGGCAGCGGCCACCTTGTTGACCGGCTTTCTTGTGCTGATCGGCGCTGCCGCCGCAGACCAGACCGCTCGCACCCGAGAGGCGGCGATCCTGAAAATCATCGGCGCGTCCCGCGCGCAGATCTTGGCGAGCCTTGCCTTACGCGCGTCGCTTCTGGGGGCAGCAGCGGGGATCGTGGCACTTGCGGCGGGGATTACCGGAGGTTGGGCGGTGAGCCATTTCATCATGGATACCGATTTCGAGATTGCCTGGACCTCGGCCCTGCTGATCGTGACAGGGGGTGCGATGGTCAGCCTTCTGGCAGGTCTGGGCTTTGCGTGGGCCCCAATGCAGGCGCGTCCTGCGCGTATTCTTCGTTCACGCGAATAACGTCTTAACCGTCGTTCTGGGGCAGAGCACGATCAGCCCCGATCCAACCGCGGGATACAGTTCAAATTCAGGACTGATCAGTCGGCGGCCCTAACGGGCCACCGACATCGTCAGACACCGCTTATTCAGCGGCTTCGGCGTAACTTTCCACAGGGGGACAGGTGCACACGAGGTGCCGGTCGCCATAGACATTGTCCACCCGATTGACAGGCGGCCAATACTTGTCCACGCGGAAGGCACCGGGCGGGAAACATCCCTGCTCGCGGCTATAGGGCCTGTCCCAATCCCCCACGAGATCCTCGACCGTATGCGGCGCATTCTTGAGCGGATTGTTCTCGCGGTCGATGCGACCTTCTTCGATGTCGCGGATCTCCTGCCGGATGGCCAGCATCGCATCGCAGAACCGGTCCAGTTCGGCCTTGGTTTCGGATTCCGTCGGTTCGACCATCAAGGTTCCTGCGACGGGCCAGCTCATCGTCGGGGCGTGAAAGCCACAATCGACAAGGCGCTTGGCGATATCGTCCACAGTGACACCGGCGCTTTCGGCGAATGGGCGGGTGTCGATGATGCATTCATGCGCCACGCGCCCGTTGCGCCCTTTGTACAGCACCTCATAGGCGCCTTCGAGGCGCTTGGCGATATAGTTGGCGTTCAGGATGGCCACCCGCGTCGCCTGTGTCAGGCCCTCGCCCCCCATCATGAGGCAATAGGCCCAGCTGATCGGCAGAAGCGACGGAGACCCGAAAGGTGCAGCCGACACCGGACCCTGCGCGCCTCCGGTGACAGGATGCCCCGGAAGGAACGGCGCCAGATGCTCTTTCACACCGATCGGCCCCATACCCGGACCACCCCCGCCATGCGGGATGCAGAAGGTCTTGTGCAGGTTGAGATGGCTGACATCCCCACCCAGATCACCCGGACGGCTGAGCCCCACCATGGCGTTCATATTGGCCCCGTCGATATAGACCTGACCGCCATGCTGATGGGTGATCTCGCAGACCTCCTTGACCGTTTCCTCGAACACACCGTGCGTCGAGGGATAGGTGATCATGCAGCCCGCCAGATTGTCCGAATGCGCCTCGGCCTTGGCGCGGAAATCGGCCAGATCGATATCACCGTTCTCATCGGACTTGATGACCACCACATCCCAGCCGACCATCTGCGCGCTGGCCGGGTTTGTGCCATGCGCACTCATTGGAATGAGGCAGACCTTGCGATGGCCCTGACCGTTGGCGCGGTGATAGGCGGCAATGGTCAGGAGCCCGGCATATTCGCCCTGCGCGCCGGAATTGGGCTGCATCGAGATGGCGGCATAGCCGGTGATCTCGCACAGCTTGGAGTTCAGGTCTTCGATCAGGTCATGATACCCCTTGGCCTGATCCGCCGGTACAAAGGGATGGAGCAACGAGAATTCATTCCAGCTGACCGGCATCATCTCGGCCGCCGAATTCAGCTTCATCGTGCATGAACCAAGCGGGATCATCGCGCGATCAAGCGCCAGATCACGATCCGCCAGACGGCGCATGTAGCGCATCATCTCGGTTTCGGCGCGGTTCATGTGGAAGATCGGATGCGTGAGATATTCGGACCGCCGCAAAAGACCATCCGGCGTCCGGTATTCGGATGTGAAATCGCGGTCTTCCATGATGATACCGAAGGCACGCCACACCGCTTCGATGACGGCCGGGCGCGTGCGCTCGTCCAGCGTGATGCCGATCTTGGTCTCGCCCACGCGGCGCAGGTTCACCCCTTCACGGACCGCCGCCTGAAGAACGCCACGCTGCAAGAGGCCCACATCCACCGTGATCGTGTCGAAGAACTGATCCGGTTGCACCTTGAAGCCCGCCGCCTCCAGCCCCTTGGCCAGACGCACCGTCTTGCGGTGGATGCGTTGCGCGATGGCCTTGAGACCTTTAGGACCATGGAACACCGCATACATCGACGCCATAACCGCCAGCAGCGCCTGTGCGGTGCAGACATTCGAGGTCGCCTTTTCACGGCGGATATGCTGCTCGCGGGTCTGAAGGGCCAGCCGGTAGGCACGGTTTCCGTGACTGTCGACCGACACACCTACGAGGCGACCGGGAAGCGCGCGCTTGTAGCTGTCCTTGGTCGCGATATAGGCCGCGTGCGGCCCGCCAAAGCCCATCGGCACGCCAAATCGCTGCGTCGACCCCACAGCGATATCGGCCCCCATGGCGCCCGGCTCTTTCAGCAGGGTCAGAGCCATCGGATCGGCGATAACGATGCCAATCGCCCCAGCCCCGTGCAGAGCTGCCATTTCATCGGTGAAATCGCGCAGATGCCCATAGGTGCCGGGATACTGAAAGATCGCGCCGAACACTTGCTCGGGGTTCAGCGTCTCTGGGGACCCGACCACCAGTTCGATATCCAGCGGTTCCGCGCGGGTGCGCATCACGGCGATGTTCTGCGGATGGCAATTCTCATCGACGAAAAATGCCTTGGCCTTGGATTTGGCCACACGCTGAGCCATGGTCATTGCCTCTGCCGCAGCGGTCGCCTCGTCGAGCAACGAGGCATTGGCGATTTCGAGCCCTGTCAGATCGCTGACCATGGTCTGAAAGTTCAACAGCGCCTCGAGCCGTCCCTGGCTGATCTCGGGCTGATAGGGTGTATAGGCGGTATACCAAGCCGGATTTTCAAGGATATTGCGCTGAATTGCCGGAGGCGTGACTGTGCCATGATACCCTTGGCCGATCAGCGAGGTCAGCACCTTGTTGCGGTTGGCCACCTCGCGCATGTGGTGCAGCAGCTCGCTTTCGGACATCGGCTTGCCGAAATCCAGCGGCGTCTCCTGGCGGATCGATTTCGGTATGGTTTCATCGATCAGCGTCTGCAGGCTGTCCGTGCCCAGAACGTCCAGCATTTCGGCCATTTCCTGCGGCGAGGGGCCGATATGGCGACGGTTGGCGAAGTCATAGGGCAGATAATCGGTCGGTTCGAAAGGCATCATGTCCCTCGTGCTGTCACGGATAAAGGCCGGCCTGCCGCCTGTGCCTCACCCTGGTCGGAATGGTGCCGCCCGAAGGCGGCTGCGGTCAGCCGATGAACGACTGATAGGCGTCTTCGTCCATGTACTCGTCCATCTGGGACGGATCGGTGGCCTTGATCTTGAAGAACCACGCATCCCCAAGCGGATCGGAATTCACCTTGGCCGGATCGTCGATCAGCGCCTCGTTGATCTCGACGATCTCGCCATCGATCGGGGCAAGGATATCGCTGGCCGCCTTGACGCTTTCGATCACGACGATCTCATCGCCCTTGGCCACCATGGTGCCGATCTCGGGCAGTTCCACGAACACCACATCGCCCAACTGCTCGCTGGCATGTTCGGTGATGCCGACAACGATCACGTCATCCTCGTCGTTGCGCAACCATTCGTGTTCTTCGGTGAATTTCATCTCTCGCTCTCCCTGAGTTTCAGCGTTTGAAATTGGCGGGTGTGAAGGGCAGCTTGGCCACTGTCACCGGCATGTGTTTGCCCCTGACATCGCCATGCAGGCCGGTGCCGGGACTGGCCAGCGCCGCCGGCACGTATCCCATCGACATTGGCGCGCCGATGGTCGGACCGAAGGCACCCGATGTGACGCGGCCGACAGCTGTGCCAGCGCCCTGCGTTTCGAACAGCTCCGTCCCTTCGCGCATCGGTGCGCGGCCTTCGGGTCGCAGCCCCACCCTCTGTCGTGGCGCGCCGCTTTCCAATTGATCGAGAATCACAGCGGCGCCGGGGAACCCACCCTCGCGGGTCCCACCGCGGCGGCGCACCTTCTGGATGGCCCAGCCAAGAGCCGCCTCGATCGGGGTGGTCGTCTCGTCGATGTCGTGACCATAAAGGCAAAGCCCGGCTTCCAGCCGAAGGCTGTCACGCGCCCCAAGACCGATCGGCTCTACCGCGTCGTGGGCCAGCAAGGCACGCGCCAGTTCCTCGGCCCGCGCGGTCTCGACCGAAATCTCGAAACCGTCCTCTCCGGTATAGCCCGAGCGCGACACCCAAAGTGCCCCGAAAGAGCTTTCAAAAACGGCCACGTCCATGAAGCGCATATCCCGCACGCCGGGCAGAATGCCCGCCAGAACCTCTTCGGCCTGCGGCCCCTGCAGTGCCAGCAAGGCGCGGTCGGAAATCTCTTCGACCGTGCAGCCGGGCAGTCCGTTCTGCATATGAGCGATGTCAGCCGCCTTGCAGGCGGCGTTCACCACGACAAACAGATGGTCGCCGCGATTGGCCAGCATCAGGTCATCCAGAATGCCGCCCTGATCGTTGGTGAAAAAACCATATCGTTGCCGCCCCTCGGGCAAGCCGGCCAAATCCACCGGCACGAGCGTTTCAAGCGCAAGGGCCGCCTCGTCATAGCCTTGGGCGGAACGAACAATGACCTGCCCCATATGGCTGACGTCGAACAGGCCCGCGGCCGCACGTGTCTGAAGATGTTCCTTCATCACCCCGGCCGGAAACTGGACCGGCATCTCGTATCCCGCGAAGGGCACCATCTTGGCCCCCAATTCGACATGCAGGTCATAAAGCGGGGTCTTGCGCAGCGTATCGCTCATCGGGCCTCATCCAAATGGCGCCAGTTGAGTTCGGATGAATCCAGCCGGCATCTCTGCACGACCCTGTTGGTCGCGCCTTGATGCCCCCTCTGTCCTTTGGCCTGAGATCGCTATCCCTTCGGCGGGCGCCGCGAAGGCACCACTCTCCAGAGTTCTGAAATCGCATCGGTCCCTTGGGCCTGAGAGTTTCCGGGGCGGTTGCTCCTTCGGCACCGGACTGGCCGGTTCTCCCGATACGATATGGCGGCAAGCTAGTATACGAAATCGGCGACTTCAAGCCTGTTTCACGCAGCGCCCCGGCATGAAAATATCCAGCAGCGCGACGTTGTCACAAACCAGCACATCCAGCGTAATTTTGTCGAGATGCGCATAAAACGCCTCTGCCGCGTCAGCGATGGCGTGCCGCAAACGGCAGGCGGTGACCAGCGGACAGGTATTGTCCACATCGGCAAAGCACTCGGCGATAGGAACGTTCGATTCGAGCTGGCGGAACACATCCCCAATGATGATCTCGTCCATCGGACGGGCCAAGGCAATCCCGCCACTACGACCACGTTGGGTGTGCAGAAAATCAAGCTGCGCCAGACGATTGATGACTTGCGCCAAGTGACTTTCGGACGTGTTGCAGCGCGCCGCGATCTCGGATTTGGTGACCAGCCGGTCGATATTGGCGCCACAGAACATGAGAACGCGAATGGCGATATTCGTGCGTTTCGTGATGCGCATTCCGTTTGTGACCCTTTGCTTGAATTCAATCCATCCTGCGGTCAAACACGGCAGCAGGACATGATGCAGATCAAGCGGTACAGGAAAATATACATGGGACATGCATATTTCTTCGGATATGGCAGCCTGGTGAACCGCGACACGCATGACTTCAAAGAAGCGCATGCCGCACAGCTCAGCGGATGGCGCCGCGTGTGGCGGCATACCTCGCTCAGAAAGGTGGCCTATCTCACGGTCATCCCGGACGAGACATCCCGCATCGACGGGCTGATCGCCGCTGTTCCCGGACAGGATTGGGCGGCCCTCGACGCGCGCGAGCGGGCCTATGACAGGGTCGCCGCCGCGCATCAGGTCACCCATGCTCTTACCCACAGTCCCGATATCGCGGTCTACGCGATCCCCGAGGGCCGCCATGCCGTGCCGACCGAAACGCACCCTGCCCTCTTGAGCTATATCGATGTGGTCGTTCAGGGCTATCTGCGGGAATTCGGAGAAGACGGCGCCCGACGCTTTTTCGACACGACGGGAGGCTGGCAGCAAACCCCGGTTTTGGACGATCGCAGCGATCCCGTCTATCCACGTCACCGCCGCCTCAGCCTCGACGAATACGGCTTCGTCGACACTCAGTTGCGCGAGAGGGATATCCGCATTCTTCGCCGTTAGCCGCCGGCGGGCGGTGGACTGCGCGGTGGACTGTGGTCCGCGCATGGCGCATGATTTGCGTCTGAAAGGTCCAAAATGGCGAACACCAAGACAATCTCCAAGACGCTGCTTGTGATCCTGCGGATCAGCCGGATGCTGTGGGTCCGTGTGACCTTGATGGCCTGTCTTGCCGTGGTGGCCTCGATGGCGGCGATGCTGCTGGACAGCCTGATCCCCGAGGTGCTGCGCGAACGCTTCACGCCGGATGCGGTGATGCCGATCCTGACGATCCTTGCCTCGGGGATGCTGGCGGTCAGCACGTTTTCACTCAATGTGATGGTCACCGCGCATAACGCCGCCGCCGCACAGGCCACCCCGCGCGCGCATCGCATCCTTCTGGCCGATACGACCACGCAAACGGTGCTGGCGACGTTCATCGGCGCCTTCGTCTATGCGCTCAGCTCGATCATCCTGTTCAAGGCAAAACTTCACGCGCCCGGTGCGTCGGTCGCGGTTCTGGCCGTGACGGTCGTGGTGGTCATTCTGGTCATTCTGGCGATGCTGCGCTGGATCGACCATCTCAGCGATCTGGGCAGCATGGACAAGACCTTGCACGACACCGAACGCCAGGCGCGGGCCAGCCTGATGCTGGCACGGCAGACACCCGCGCTTCGCGCCAATGCGCTCACGCCCGAGACGGTCATGCCCCAAGACGTCGTGCCGGTCCCGGCGCCGCGCTCGGGCTATCTGCAATTCATCGACCTGCGCCGCATGAGCGCGATCCTGCAAGACAAGGATGCGCGGCTCTATGTCCATGCCCCGCCCGGCCGCTTCGTGCTGCAGGGAACTCCGGTCGCCTATGCCAGCGGCCTTTCGGGCAAGGCACTTGAAACCGTCAAGGAATGCCTGACGATCGGCGACTATCGGTCGTTCGAGCAGGATGCGGCCTACGGGCTGCTGGTGCTTTCGGAAATCGCCTCGCGCGCGCTGTCGCCCGGCATCAATGACCCGGGCACCGCCATTGACGTGATCGGGCGTCAGGAACGGCTTTTATGGGATTGGGGAAGAACTCCCATAGAAGACAAAGAGCCGATATTTCCCCGCATTTTCATACCCGACACCTCGCCCGAGCAACTGATCGAAGGCGCCTTTGCCAGCACCGCCCGCGACGGCGCCGCGCTGGTCGAGGTGGCCACCCGTCTGCAACAGGCGCTTCAGACGCTGGCAGAAGGGCCGGATGCCAATCTTGCCAGCGCCGCTGAAGATATGGCGGAGCGCGCGCGCGCCTATTCCGAACAGGCCATGGTTCTGGAAGAGGACAAGATCAAGCTTCGCGCGCGGCAAAGCGCGGGCGGGGTCAATCCCTAGCCTTGATCCTCTGCAAAAGCGGAAGCACCTGGCTCATGTCCGGGCCTTGGGCCTGTCCTGTCAACGCCTTGCGAAGCGGCATGAACAGGCCCTTGCCCTTGCGGCCTGTCGCGTCTTTGACGCGCGCGGTCCAGTCGCCCCAGGTGCTGTCGTCATAGGGTGCATCGGGCAGCAGCGTCATCGCCTCAGCCACGAACGCGCGATCCTCATCGTCGATCACCGGCTCGGCGCCATCGCGGAACATCGCCCACCATGCCGGCAGGTCCTGCAGCGTGGTGATATTGTCGCGTGTCACCGTCCAGAACCGTTCGGCCAGGTCATCGGGCACACCGATCGCCGCGATCTGATCACGGACCTCGTCATAGGCGCGGTCATGCAGCAGGCGTGCCGTCAAGGGAAACAGGTCCTGCACATCGAACTTGGTCGGCGCGGCGCCGAAGCGTGAGATGTCGAAGCCCTCGATCAACTCGTCGATGCTGGTGCGCAATTCGACCGGATCGGCGGACCCCAGACGCGCCATCAGGCTGAGCAGCGCCATCGGCTCGACCCCTTGGGCACGCAGATCGCGCAGTGAAAGGGTACCTAGACGTTTGGAGAGCGACTCGCCCTGCAGCCCGGTCAGAAGTGAGTGATGCGCAAAGCTGGGAACGGTTCCGCCAAGCGCCTCGATGATCTGGATCTGCGTGGCGGTGTTGGTGACGTGATCGCTGCCACGCACCACATGGGTCACACCCATTTCGGTGTCATCCACGACGGACGCAAGCGTATAGAGAACCTGCCCATCCCCCCGGATCAGCACCGGATCGCTGACACTGGCCGCGTCGATCGAAATATCGCCGAGGATGCCGTCATGCCACTCGATCCGCTCCTGATCCAGCTTGAAACGCCACACGCCGTTGCCGCGCTCGGCGCGCAGTTTGGCCTTCTCATCCTCAGACAACTTCAAAGCGGCACGGTCATAGACCGGCGGCTTACCCATGTTGAGCTGCTTCTTGCGCTTTAGATCAAGCTCGGTCGGGGTCTCGAAGGCCTCGTAAAAGCGGCCCATCTCGCGCAGCTTGTCGGCGGCCTCGGCATAGCGGTCCAGCCGCCCCGACTGCCGTTCCACCCGGTCCCAATGGAGACCCAACCACTCAAGATCCTCCTTGATCGCGTCGACATAGACCTGTTTGGAGCGTTCAGGATCGGTGTCGTCGATGCGCAGGATGAACGTGCCACCTGCCTTGCGCGCGATGAGAAAGTTCATCAGCGCAGTGCGCAGATTGCCCACATGGATGTAACCGGTGGGGGACGGGGCGAAGCGAGTGGTTGTCATGGGTCTCTCCTGATTGGCGTGGGCCATGTCACAGCCGCAAGCGATTGTCCAGATTTCACCGTCGTCAGCCTTGTGTCGGCCAGACGCGATGCTCGTCATCTATGACGAAAACATGGGCATGCCGTCTCTGCCCATGATGGGCGCGCAGATGCGGGTGATCCTGCGGCAGGTCCGGGTGCTCGTGCTCGAGCTCTCGGGTTGACTCCGCCGGCCACAAGAGACGGGCAAGCACCAGGCCCGTCAGGGCAATCGCGCCAAGCAGACCAAGCGCGACATCCATGCCAAACGCCTGTCCAACCCATCCCGCCAAGGGATAGGTCAACAGCCAGCACGCATGGCTGAGCGCAAATTGCGCCGCGAACACCGCCGGGCGATCCTCGGAATGGGCCGACCGGCGCAGCAGCCGTCCTGAGGGCGTCATGACGCAGGAATAAAAGAACCCCAGAACAGCCCAAAGCCCTAGAAAGCCAAGCCATTGCGGCAGCCCTGCGACCGTCAGAATAACGGCGGCCAAGATCGCAAACCCAGCCAAGAATGCCGCCCCCACCAGCATCACGGGCCTGTCGGGCAATCTGTCGAGCAAAGCAGGAAGAAGCAGTGCAGCCGTCATTGACCCCGCGCCGAAACAGGCCATGGCCCGTGCGAGGTCGGTCTCGGTTCCGCCATATCCCGCACGCACCAGAACGACCGTGTTGACCAGCACGAACGCCCCCACCGAGGCCGCGGCAAGGTTGAGCGCCAGAAGACCGCGCAAACGCGGCGTGGCAAGATAGATGCGCGTGCCGCGCGTCAGTCTTTCGCTGAAAGGACGGCTGATCTGATGCCCCCCAACCGGCGGCACGCAGACCGACCAGACCAGCGCCGCAGAGGCGGCAAAGCCCAGCACTGTTCCCAGAAACAACCAATTGTAGCTGAGGACTGTCAGCAACAGCGCCGCCGCCGCGGGACTGATCAGGTTTTCAAGATCATAGGCCAGACGCGACAGCGACAGCGCGCGGGTGTAATCCTGTTCGGCCGGCAGGACATCCGGGATCACCGCTTGAAACGCCGGCGTGAATGTAGCTGACGCGGATTGAAGCACGAAAACAAGCACATAGACCTGCCACACCTCGGTCACGAATGGCAAGCATAGCGCAACCGCCACACGGACAAGATCCGCACCAATCAGGACGGCCTTGCGCGGCAGGCGATGCACCAGGGCCTGTGCAATGGGCGACAGGCCCACATAGGCCACCATCTTGATCGTATAGGCCAATCCCAACACCAGCCCGGCCCGCTCACCGGCAAGATCGAAAGCCAGAAGGCCAAGCGCCACGGTCAAAAGCCCGGTGCCGATCAAGGCGATGACCTGTGCTGAAAAAAGCGCGGCATATGTGGTATTGCGAAGGATCGAGATCATCTGAAAAGGCCACCTTTGCCCGATCGGGCCAGTGCAGGGACGCGGCTCATCACATTGGCGTGAATTGCGCGCCGCTCCGCGATCTGCACACTATCCTTCAACATATAGCAACAGGAGATAAGTCATGTCAGCCACGCAATTTTCCCGCCGCACACTGCTTGCCGGGGCCGCAGCCATGCCATTCACGGTCGCTGCGGGCGGTGCCGCCCGAGCGGCAGCGCCGATGATGGGAATGGGTATGTCCAAGTTCAATCGCGTGGGCCTTGGCGACTTCGAGGTCACGACGATCCTCGCGGGCACCATGCCCCGCCCGGACCCTCATTCGATCTTCGGATTGAATGTCAGCGCCGAGACGTTCGAGACCGCCTCGAAGGCGGCACGTCTGCCCACCGATGTCGCACAGTTTTTCTTCACGCCGACGGTGGTCAATACCGGTAACGAATTGATTTTGTTCGATACCGGGTTGAATGCCGAAGGCACGACTGCGGCCCTGGCCGAAGCGGGATACACGCCCGATCAGGTCGATATCGTGGTGATCACCCATATGCATGGCGACCATATCGGCGGCTTGATGAATGGCGACGCGCCGACCTATCCGAATGCCCGCTACGTGACCGGGTCCGCGGAGTTCGATGCCTGGGCCAAGATGGAAAACGAGAATTTCGAAGCCAAGGTCCGGCCACTGGCCGAGCAGATGACGATGATCGGAGACGGTGACAGCGTGGCGTCGGGGGTGACCGCCATGGCGGCGTTCGGGCACACGCCGGGGCACATGACCTATATGCTGGAAAGCAACGGTCAACAACTTGTGGTGGCTGCGGACTTTGCCAACCACTATGTGTGGTCTCTCGGCTATCCCGATTGGGAAGTGAAGTTCGACATGGACAAAGCTGCCGCCGCGCAGACACGGCGGAGGATTCTCGGGATGCTGGCGGCGGATGGAATTCCGTTCATCGGGTATCACATGCCGTGGCCCGGAATGGGGTATGTCGAGGCGGCGGGAGACGGGTTCCGCTATGAGCCGACCAGTTACCAGCTGATGATTCAAGCCGGATAACAAAATGAAAGCATGGGCTTAGCGAAAAGCTGGCCCATGCGCCCAGACCGTCAGGGAATAGCGCATCCCGGAAGTGACCGGGGTGACGCGATGCAGGACGAAGCCGGGGAAGACTGTGGCGGCACCCTGCTCGGAGCGGGCCGGGATGATGCCCGCACCGGGCATGAGCTGTAGCTCTCCACCACTATATGTTGACGGGTCCGAAAGCTGTACGACCATCGTGAGCTTGCGCCGCGCCGCCAGGGGACCGGCACCGATGTCGCTGTGCCAGTCGAAATGACCCTCGCGCGCCGCATCATAGCACGCCACCTGAGGACTTTCCTCGAACGCGTTGATATCAAACATGAAAACACTCGCGTTGGCACGCCGCACAACTTCGATGATGCGGCCCATGACCCAATCCGCGCCGGGCACGTCATCCAGCCAGACAAGATCGGCGCGGCGCAGATTGTGATCGCGCTGCTGGCGCACCAGACCGGCATCCTGTGTGGGGGCCGAGGCAACAAGCCCAAGGATTTCAATGCATTCCGTGGCGCTGAACGCAAGCGGATCGGTGTGCACGGCGATCATGACGACAAAACCCCAGATGTTGTGTCGCGCATCCTTATCACGCAGCCAAGGCCCCCGCCCGCCGGTCTCCGACGCGGGCAGAGTCGTTTTTTCGCTGTCTTCTCAAAGGGATGTTGCAGGTCGCACATCACATGGGATATCGAAAAAACCATGGATATCAACGAGATGGAAACCATTGCCCGCGAGACGGTGGAGGCGCTGCCCGAACCGTTCGCAAAACTTGCGCGCGACGTGGCGCTGCGGGTGGTGGACTGGCCCGCGCAGGACATGCTCCGGGAGCTGGATATCGACGACCCTCTGGAGCTGACCGGGCTTTACGAAGGCATTCCCGTTACCGAAAAATCATATATGGATCAACCGCTTGCACCCGATACCGTCTGGCTGTTCCGGGAGCCGATCCTGGCCGAATGGCGCGACCGGGAGGATGTGGATCTGGACCGGCTGATCGCCCATGTGACGATCCACGAATTCGCCCATCATTTCGGCTGGTCGGACGAGGACATCGCGACGATCGACCGCTGGTGGGAATGACCGGCGGCCTTGTGTAGGATTTGTACGAAACCTACACGCGTTTGGGACCAAACTGACCGTGAACCTGGTGAGTTGTGTCCATCCCGTACACAAATCGCCCCCTCAGTCCCCGGCGCGCGCAGCCTTAAACCGAATCTTAACCCATGCGCTGTCTACTGCCCTTCATCGACTCACCAATCGAACCGAAGGATACGGGATGACTGCATGATGAATGACGCGACACGGGATGCTCCGGGCGCCCCCCTATTGCAGGGGCGGCAGGGTCACGTCCCATTCAATGGTGGCAGGTACAGGTGTCGTCCCAACGGCGACGCTGCGGTTCGGGGGATAGCCATCGAGCCGCAGGAACGTGCCCTCGATCTTGCCGGACACGACACTGTCCTCCAGTTCGAAGGAGACAAGCTCGCCCCGCCCGCCATCGCCGCCCATGACCAGTGGCGCCCCATAGCCCAGATCGTCGAGGAGTTCGGCAGACACAAGTGACATTTCGCCCTCGCGCTTCTGCAGCGTGACCTGAAGAATCGGACGGTCGGGTGTTCCATCCTGCGCCACCACATGGCCGAGGAAGTTGATCGTCAGGAAGGTCCCCATGATCGCTTTTTGTTCGGCATGAGGGCGGTTTCGGGCCACGTCATAGGGCACGACCATGCTGTAGGTCGTGTCGCCCACCCGGGCCTCTATCGTGCCCATCGTCTCGTAGCGCTCGGTCAGGGTGTGCGGCTCGGCGATCGCGAGGGTGCAAAACCAAGCGGACAGCGCGACAACCGCGCTTGCGAAACGGATCATGGACTTCTCCTGCCATCCGTCTGGCGAAAAAAATTCGGGAAACCGTTGGGTGAATCACTGAATAAGAAAACACATCTAAAAGTGGATATAAGTTGAAAACAGAGACATACAAGACCGAATGCCCGGGCGGATCAGCCTTTGTCGCGCCAGCGATTGGCGATCGGATAGCGCCGGTCCAGCCAGAACGCCCGCTTGCTCAGCCGGGTGCCGGGCGCGGACTGAAATCGTTTATATTCAGATATATAAAGCAGATGCTCCACGCGGCTGGCATCGGCGCGATCAAAGCCCGCCGCGACGCAATCGGCGATCGATCCGTCCTGATCGACGAGAATCTCAAGAATGCCATCCAGCACCGGATAGGCGGGCAGGCTGTCTTCGTCGCGCTGATCGGGGGCCAGTTCGGCGCTTGGCGGCCTGTCGATGATGCGCTGCGGGATGACCGCGCCCGCAGGACCCATCATCCAGTCGCGATGCGCCGTGTTCCGCCAGCGGCAGGTGTCGAAGACGCGGGTCTTGTACATGTCCTTGAGCGGGTTGTAGCCCCCGGCCATGTCGCCATAGATCGTGGCATATCCCACGGCCACTTCGGATTTGTTGCCCGTGGTCAAAAGCATCTCGGCGAACTTGTTGGACATCGCCATCAGCAACAGGCCCCGCAGACGGGACTGGATGTTTTCCTCGGTGATATCGGGCGCGGTGCCTTCGAAGAGCGGCGCAAGCGTGCGGGTGATGGCCTGCCGGCCCTCGGCGATCGGGACCGTGTCGTAGCGGCAGCCAAGGGTCCGGGCCAGCGTCTCGGCATCGTCCAGCGACGCCTGCGAGGTATATTCCGAAGGCAGCATCACGCAGCGCACATTCCCGGCGCCCAGCGCATCGACGGCGACACAGGCCACCAGCGCGCTGTCGATGCCCCCCGAAAGCCCCAGCAGAACCTTGCGAAAGCCGGTTTTGCGCAGGTAATCGCGCAGGCTGAGCACCATGGCGTGGTAATCCTGCTCCATCGCGTCCGGGACCGGCGCCAGATCCGACGGCGTGATCCGCCAGCCATCCTCGCCGCGGATGAGGTCCAGATGGGCGGTCGCCTCCTGCATCAGGGGCATCTGCAGGGCCAGCGCGCCGCCGGGATTGAGCGCGAAGCTGCCGCCATCGAACACCTGATCGTCCTGCCCTCCCACGAGGTTGAGATAGATCAGCGGCAGCCCCGTCTCGATCACCCGCGCGACCATGATCTGATGGCGGTTTGACAGCTTCTGGCGGTAATAGGGCGAGCCGTTGGGCACCAGAAGGATCTGCGCGCCCGTCTCGGCCAGGGTTTCGGCGACATCCTCGTACCAGCTGTCCTCGCAGATCGGGCTGCCGATGCGCAGACCGTCCACCGCATAAGGGCCTGTCACCGCGCCGGCGGCATAGATGCGCTTTTCATCGAATACGGTCTCGTTGGGCAGGTGATGCTTGAACACGCGCGTGGCGACGCGGCCCTCCTGCAGGATGTAATAGGCGTTATAAAGCACACCATCCTGCAGGGCCGGGCCGCCGATGGCCAGTGCCGGACCATCGGCGCAATCGCGCGCGAGGCTCTCGATCGCGGCGATGGCGGCGGTATGGAAGGCGGGCTTCATCACCAGGTCCTGGGTGTTGTAGCCGGTGATGAACATCTCGGGCAGCGCGACGAGATTGGCGCCTGCCTCGCGGCCCGTCCGCCACGCGCGCCGCGCCAGATCGGCATTGCCGTCCAGATCGCCCATCGTCGGGTTCCATTGCGCCAGCGTCAGGCGAAAGCTGTCGGCCATGCGGGTGCCTCGTGCTTGCATTCGGGGTTTGATTTAGCAGATCGGTGCGCGAGGGAAAGCCGATTTGGGCAAAAGCCGTTGTCAGCCCTGCGACGCTCCACTAGGTTTTGCGCGACCCCGCATGGCGCGGGCTTCGGGATCCGGGAAGTGACATGAGCTTTACACGCAAGGGCATCGTCTGTGCAGGCGCCATTCTGGCGGCCGGCACCGTGGCAGCACAGGACGGCGAGCTGCGCACGAAGCAATATGACGATGGCGGCATCTATGAGGGCACATTCCGCAACGGGCTGCAGCACGGCACCGGCACCTATACGCTGCCCAATGGCTATGAATATTCGGGCGAATGGGTGGATGGCGAGATTCGCGGTCAGGGCGTGGCGCGCTTTCCCAACGGCTCGGTCTACGAGGGGGAGTTCGCCAAGGGCAAACCCGAAGGCGTGGGCCGGATCGTCTTTGCCGATGGCGGCACCTATGAGGGCAGCTGGCTGGATGGCAAGATCACCGGTCAGGGCGTTGCGGTCTATGCCAACGGCGTGCGCTACGAAGGCGGGTTCCGCAACGCGATGCACCACGGCAAGGGCCGGATGGAAAGCCCCGGGGGCTATGTCTACGAGGGCGATTGGGTCAATGGCGTCAAGGACGGGCGCGCCACGATCACCTATCCCGACGGCGCGGTCTATGACGGCGAGGTCAGCCGCGGCGCCCGCGAGGGCCAGGGCAAGCTCACCATGCCCGACGGGCTGATCTATGAGGGCCTGTGGAAAGCCGGCCAGATCGATGGCGAGGGGCGGCTGACGCAGCCCAATGGCGATGTCTACGAAGGCACGCTGGTGGCGGGCCGCCGCGAGGGTCAGGGCAAGGTCACCTATGCCAATGGCGACATCTACGAGGGCAGCTTCCAGGACGACCGCCGCCATGGTCAGGGCGTGTTCACCGGCACCGACGGCTATCGCTACGAAGGGTCATGGGTTGCGGGCAATATCTCGGGCGAGGGGCAGGTCACCTACCCCGATGGCTCGATCTATATCGGCGAGTTTCGCGACGACCTGGCCAATGGCATGGGGCGGATCACCTATCCCGACGGCTCGACCTATGAGGGCGAATGGCGCGGCGGCGTGATCGACGGGCAAGGGCGCGCCACCTATCCCAACGGCGTCGTCTATGAAGGCGCCTTTGAAAACGCCCGCAATCACGGCTTCGGCGTGATGACCTATGCCGATGGCTACCGCTATGAAGGCCAGTGGGAAAACGGCCAGCGCCATGGTCAGGGGATCGCCACCTATCCCGATGGCACCGTCTATGAAGGCACCTTCCGCAACGGGCAGCGCCATGGTCAGGGCAAGATCACCATGCCCGACGGCTTCACCTATGACGGCGAATGGCAGGAGGGCGAAATCTCGGGTCAGGGTGTGGCCACCTATACCAATGGCGACATCTACGAAGGCACCTTCCTCAACGGCAAACGGCAGGGCAGCGGCACGATGCGCTATGCCTCGGGCGAAGAGGACAGCGGCACATGGGAGAACGGCGCGCTCACCTCCCAGACCCGCAGCGCAGAAGACGCCGCCACCACCACCCCCGCGCCGCCCGAGGCGGAGACGCCGGCGGCCGATCCTGAAACCGCCACCCCCGAGACACCCGCTGCCGACTGAAGCGTGCCGCCTTTGACCCGAGGCATCAGCCAAAGCCCGACTGTGGGAGACGATTGACCGGAGCACTGCATGTCGCGAAAGGCTTCAGGTACCGGCCAACAGCTCGTCCGACTGCGCGTTTCTTCTGGCCGAAAATATCCCGGGGGAGTCGTTGAAATCCCCAAGGATTTCAACGGCGGGGGCTGGCCCCCTGCCCGGCGCGACACGCAGCGAAACGTCAGACCGCCTCGCCCGCCTCGAGCCGTGCCAGAAACGCCGCCGCATCGGACAGCACCGTATCCCGGCGCGCCTCGTCCATCCGGTCCCATGTGCGATACATCTGCGCCATGCGCGGGTTGCGCGCGAAGCGGTCGCGGTGGCGGATCAGGAAATCCCAATAGAGCAGGTTGAACGGACAGGCGTGCGCGCCGGTCTTGTCCTTGACCGCATAGGCGCAGTCCGAGCAGTAATCGGACATCTTCGCGATGTAATTGCCCGAGGACACATAGGGTTTCGATCCGACGATCCCGCCATCGGCGAACTGGCTCATGCCGATGGTGTTGGGCGCCTCGACCCATTCATAGGCGTCGATATAGACGGCGAGATACCATTCATGCACCTGATGCGGGTCGATCCCCGCCAGAAGGGCGAAATTGCCGGTGACCATGAGCCGCTGGATGTGATGGGCATAGGCCTCGTCACGGGTCTGGGCCACGGCATGCGAGAGGCAATTCATCCGAGTCGGCGCGCCCCAATAGAGCGCGGGCAAGGCGCGGTCATGGCCCAGCGCGTTGCGCGCGGTATAGTCCGGGCCTTCGCGGAAATAGATGCCGCGCATGTATTCGCGCCAGCCGATCACCTGCCGGATATAGCCTTCGGCGGCATTGATCGGCACGCGGCCCGCCTGCCATTCGGCCTCGACGCGCTGGCAGATCTCGAGCGGGCCGAGCAGACCGAGATTGAGATAGGGCGACAGGATCGAATGATGCAGGAACGGGTCCTGCATCAGCATCGCGTCCTGAAAATCCCCAAACCCTGCCAATAGATGCGTCGCGAAATGATCGAGCGCGCGCAGCGCATCGGCGCGGGTTACGGCATAGTGAAACGGGCGCAGAGTGCCGAAATTGTCGCCAAAGCGCGTCTCGACCAGATCGAGCACCTCGGCGGTGATCGCATCGGGTGCGAAGCGAAGGGGTTTGGCACGCAAGAGATCGCCCGAGGCGGGTTTGCGGTTGTCATGGTCGAAATTCCATTTGCCGCCCGCGGGTTTGTCACCCTCCATCATCAGGCCGGTCTTGCGGCGCATCTCGCGGTAGAACCATTCCATGCGCAATTCCTTGCGCCCCTCGGCCCATGTGTCGAACGCCTCCAGCGAACAGACGAACCTGTCATCGGGCAGCATCGTCACCGACAGGGGCGCGTCTTGCAGCGCCGAGATCAGGCGCCATTCACCGGGGCGGGTGGCGATCACCTCGCTTGTGCCGTGCTCCTGGCCCCGGCGCATCAGCTCGCCCACGATCGAGCGCGACGCATCCGCGTCATCGAGCCTGGTATAGGCCACCTGCCAGCCATCGGCGATAAGCTCATCGGCGAAATGGCGCATGGCCGAAAAGACGAGCGCGATTTTCTTCGGATGGTGGGGGACATAGCCCGCCTCGTCCCCGACCTCGGCCATGACGATGAGGTCATGGGCCTTGTCGGCGGCGCGCAGCGCGGGCAGCGCATGGCTCAGCTGATCGCCCAGCACCAGAACAAGGCGTTTCACCATGGCACGGGTGTCCCGGCCCAGTCGAAGAAGCGCCCGGTATCGTCCGGGGTCAGCCTATCCAGCACCGACAACAGGTTGGCGGCGGCGGTGTCGGGTGTCACGGTGGGATGGCCACGGGCGTATCTGGCGGTGAGCGCGGTGTCCACGGTGCCGGGATGCAGCGTCACGCAGATCGACGCGCGATGCGAGCGGGCCAGTTCGATGGCGCCGGTATGGACCATCTGGTTGAGCGCCGCCTTGGCGGTGCGGTAGCCATACCAGCCGCCATAGCCATTGTCGCCGATCGAGCCCACCCGCGCCGACAGGGCGGCGAACACCGCGCGCCGGTCGCGCGGCAGAAGCCGGGGGGCGTGTTGCAGCACCAGAGACGGGCCGATGCAATTGAGCGCGAATTGATCCTGAAGGGATTGGGCGGTCACTTCCTTGAGGGATTTTTCCGGGCGCTGCCCGTTGATTTCAAGGCCCCCCGTGGCCACGAAGATCAGGTCGAACGGGCCGGTGAGCGGCGAGAGGGCCGCCTCGACCGAGGCCGGGTCGGTGATATCAAAGCCATGATCGCGGCGCGACAGGCCGGTGACGGCCGTGCCGCGCGCGGTGAGGGCCGTTGAGAGGGCCTGGCCGATGCCGCCCGACGCGCCGATGATGAGTGCTGTGTCCATGAGGCTGGCAGCTAGGCTGGCGGGGGCGCGGTTCAAGCCTTGCAAGCGGAGTATAATCGGGGGTTTTCATCGGGGCACGCGATGCATATACTTTGGCGCATGAAACCGCAGGATCATATCGCTTTCGCCAGCACGCCCGGGGCTTTGCCGCGCGCTGCGGGTTGCGTTTGCGCCCTGCTGATCCTAAGCCGCCTCTGAGCGTGCCATCCCGGCGCGACCGCTCAGAGGCTGTGCCGTTTCGCGCCAAGAGGCTTAGGACAACAAACGAGACCCGACATGACTGACAAGATCACAGAGCGTGCATCGCAGGATTCAGGCAAGGACCGTGTGCTGATTTTCGACACGACCCTGCGCGATGGCGAGCAGAGCCCCGGCGCGACCATGACCCACGAGGAAAAGCTGGAGATCGCGGGGCTGCTGGACGAGATGGGCGTGGATATCATCGAGGCCGGTTTCCCGATCGCCTCGGAGGGGGATTTCCGCGCGGTGAGCGAGATCGCCAAGCTGTCGAAGGACGCGACGATCTGCGGGCTGGCCCGCGCCAATCTCAAGGATATCGACCGGTGCTGGGAGGCGGTGAAACACGCCAATTCGCCACGCATCCACACATTCATCGGCACCTCACCGCTGCATCGCGCGATCCCGAACCTGACGCAGGACGAGATGGCCGACCGCATCCACGAGACGGTGACCCATGCGCGCAACCTGTGCGACAACGTGCAATGGTCGCCGATGGATGCGACGCGGACCGAGTGGGATTACCTGCGCCGCGTGGTGGAGATCGCGATCAAGGCGGGCGCCAGCACGATCAACATTCCCGACACGGTGGGCTATACCGCGCCGGTGGAAAGCGCCGATCTGATCCGCCGCCTGATCGAAGAGGTGCCGGGTGCGGACGAGGTGATCTTCGCCACCCATTGCCACAACGATCTTGGGCTGGCGACGGCCAATGCGCTGGCCGCGGTCGCAGGCGGAGCGCGGCAGATCGAATGCACGATCAACGGGCTGGGCGAGCGCGCGGGCAACACGGCACTCGAAGAGGTGGTGATGGCGCTGAAGGTGCGCGGGGACATCATGCCCTATGTCACCGGGGTCGACAGCCGCAAGATCATGAACATCTCGCGCCGGGTCGCCACGGTCAGCGGGTTTCCGGTGCAATACAACAAGGCGATCGTCGGCAAGAACGCCTTTGCCCACGAATCCGGCATCCATCAGGACGGGATGCTGAAGAACGCCGAGACCTTCGAGATCATGCGCCCCGAGGATGTGGGCCTGTCGGAGACCAATATCGTCCTCGGCAAGCATTCGGGGCGGGCGGCGCTGCGCGCGAAGCTGAAGGATCTGGGCTATGAGCTGGCCGAGAACCAGCTCAATGACATGTTCGTGCGGTTCAAGGATCTCGCCGATCGCAAGAAGGAAGTCTATGAAGAGGACCTGATTGCGCTGATGCGCGCGGGCGAGGACGAGGCGACCGACCGGCTGGTCATCAAGTCGCTGCGGGTCGTCTGTGGCACGGGAGGGCCTGCGGAGGCCGATCTGGTCATGACCATCGATGGCGTGGAAAAGAGCACCCGCCAGACCGGGGACGGCCCGGTGGATGCCACGTTCAAGGCAGTGCGCGACCTGCACCCGAACGAAGCGCATCTGTCGCTGTATCAGGTGCATGCCGTGACCGAAGGCACCGATGCGCAGGCGACCGTGTCGGTTCGGCTGGAGGAAGAGGGCAATATCGCCACCGGCCAGTCGGCGGATACCGATACGGTGGTGGCCAGCGCCAAAGCCTATGTCAACGCGCTGAACCGGCTTTTGGTGCGGCGCGGGCGCGTCGGCGAAAACCGCAAGGAAATCAACTACAAGGATGTGAGTTGATCGAAAACTGAAACCGCCGCCGCACCCATGCGAGGCGCGGCGGCGGGGTCAAAAGCCTGTGTCAGAGGCCAATTTCAGAGGCCGGTGTCAGGCGGCTTCGTCCTGAGCCGCGTCGGCCCATTCCCAAGGCCGGGTGAACTGCCCCAGCACATGCCCCACCTGCGCCTCATCGACATTGCCGGTGCGTTCGAGCCGGGCCACAAGGCCACGTTTCTTGGAATCGATCACCTCGGACACGCGGGCCTCGAGCCCCGCCTCGGCCAAGGCGGCATCATAGATGCGGGTGATGGCGCGCTTGCGCAGATCGGGCTTGAACACCTTGCCGACAGCCGTCTTGGGCAATTCATCGAGCACTTCGACATGGCGGGGCACAGCGGCGCGTTCATGCACATGGACCTTGCAATGTTCCAGCAGCTCTTCGGCTGTGGCGGTTGCTCCTTCGACAAGCTCGACATAGGCGCAGGGCAGCTCGCCGGAATGGGCGTCGGGCTGGCCGATGGCGCCTGCCATGGCGACATCGTGATGGGCCATCAGCGCCTCTTCGATATCGGCGGGGTCGATATTGTGGCCACCGCGAATGATGAGATCCTTGGCGCGCCCGGTGATCCACAGATAGCCATCGGCGTCGACGCGGCCCAGATCGCCGGTGCGCAGATAGGTGTCGTGGTGGTATAGATCGGCGTTCTTGGCGGCTTCGGTATAGGTGTTGCCGGCATAGACACCGGGATTCGAGATGCAGATCTCGCCCACTTCATCGATGGCGCATTCGACAGGCGCGCCCGAGGCGTCGGTCTTGTAGATCCGCACATCCGTGTAGGGGAAGGGCACGCCGACGGAGCCCACTTTCTTGGAGCCTTCGGGCGGGTTGCAGGAGACAAGGCAGGTGGCCTCGGTCAGGCCGTAGCCTTCGATCACGGTCATGCCGGTGGCGGATTCGAAACGCTTGAACAGCTCGAGCGGCATCGGGGCCGAGCCGGAAAACGCATTCTTGACCGATGAGACATCGGCATCGACCTTGCGCTGCATCAGCGCCGAGACGGCGGTGGGCACGGTGATGACGAAGGTGGTTTTCCAGCGCTCACAGAGTTTCCAGAAATTGTCGAACACCCCCTCGCCGCGATAACCCGCGGGCGTCGGGAAGACCACATGCGCGCCGGATTTGATCATCGCCATCAGGATGACGTGGCAGGCGAAGACATGAAACAGCGGCAGCGGGCACATCACGCTGTCCTGTTCGGTGAACAGGAGCCGATGCCCCAGCCAGCCGTTATAGACCATGCCTGCATAGCGGTGCTGCGCGACCTTGGGCATGCCGGTGGTGCCGCCGGTATGGAAATAGGCAGCGACACGGTCGGTGCCGGGATCGTCGAATTTCAGCGTGATGCTTTGGGCCGCCAGTTCACGGGTGAAGCATTTGACATCGGCATGGTGATTGCCGGGGTTCTTGGGCCGGATCAGAGGGACGATCCAGCTTTTCGGTGGGGTGAGGTAGCGGTTGAGATCGACCTCGAGCACGGTATGGACGCGCGGCGCATGGCGCACCGCCTCGGCGGTTTTCTGGGCGATGTCGGTCTTGGGGAAGGCCCGCAGGGTGACGACGACACGGGCGTCGGTTTCCCGCAGGATGGCGGCGATCTGTTCGGGTTCGAGCAGCGGGTTGATCGGGTTGACGATGCCCGCGATGGCCGCGCCGATGGTGGCGACCGCCGTTTCCAGCGTGTTGGGCATGATGAGGGCGACGACATCGCCTTCGTTGATCTTTAGACTGCGGAAAAGGTTGGCGGCGCGGCAGACCTGTTCGTGGAATTGCTGCCAGGTCATGGTCTGTGCCGGATCGGAGGCGCCGGACATCAGCTGATAGCTGATCGCGGGCCGGTCGGGGAAGGCATCCACCGTGGTGCGCAGCATCTGATAGAGCGAGCCGGGGCGATCCCGCTCGGCCCATGGCATTTCGTTCTGGATGTCGAGCGCATCCTGCCTTGAGGCAAAAGTCATTTACGATCCTCCCCTTTACACACGGCCTCTGACGGGCGTTGCATTCTCCTCGGGGGGAAGATGGTGAGGTTTGCGATTCAGCGCAAGATTGACGCTGCGTTTTTAGCGGGAGGGGCGGCGGGATGGGCCGCCCCATGGGAGCGGTTCAGCCCTGCGGCGACAGGCACTCGGTCATGGCGTCGGCCATGCCGCGCAGCATGGCGGGGTAAAGACCGGGACCGGCCGCGTGATCGATGCCGATCGGGTCGAGCTGACCGATGCGGAGCGCGTCGCCGAAGACCGATGCGAGGATCGCGGTGTTGAATTGCGGCTCGGCGAAGATGCAGGCGACATCCTGTTCCGAGACGAGCGCACGCAGATCGGCAAGCCGGGCGGGACCGGGTTCGGAGGCGTCGCTGATCGACACGGCACCGGCGGCGGTCACGCCGAAGCGGGCCTCGAAATACTGGTAGGCGTCGTGAAAGACCAGAAAGGGGCGATCGGCGAGCGGTGCCAGATCAACGGCGATCTGATCGGAAAGGGCGGTCAGTTCGGCCTGTGCGGCCTTGGCGTTGGCGGCATAGAGGTCGGCATTGTCGGGGTCGATCGCCGACAGGTCACGGGCGATGAGCCCGAGCCAGGCGACGGCGTTGACCGGATCGAGCCACGCATGGGCGTCGGGACCGGCATGGGCGTGATCATGGGTGTCGTGGCCCGCGTGATCTTCGTGCTTGTGGTCGTCGTGGTCGTGGCCTGCGTGATCGTCGTGCTTGTGGTCGTCGTGGCCGTGGCCTGCGTGGTCGTCATGCTTGTGGTCGTCGTGGTCGTGATCGTGGTCCGAATGCGCGGCCTTGTCGTGGTCATGGCCTGCGTGGTCGTGGCCATGGTCATGGGCGGCGAAGCGGGGATCGATGCGGCCCGGCAACACGAGGGTTTCAGGCGCGGTGAGCAGCGTCAGATGCGCCGCATCCCCGGCGAGGGTCTGGATCGCATCGGTCATCCAGGGCGTCAGCCCCGGCCCCATCCAGACCACCAGATCGGCCTGCTCGAGCGCACGCGCCTCGGAGGGGCGCATCGCATAGGCATGCGGCGAGGCATCGGGGCGGATCAGCAGCTCGGGCTCCCCTGCCCCGTCCATCACACGGGCGACAAGCGACTGGACCGGGGCGATATCGGCCACGACGCGCGGCGCGTCGGCATGGGCCGCCCCGGTGATCGCAAGACACAAGGCAGCAAGAACGGGGGACGCTAGGCGCATGAGGCTCTCCATGTGATAATATAACAATTGGATGGCTTGATAATGGTAATTTTATAACATATCAAGCCCTGACAGGCAGGAGGCCCGAATGGACGCCATAGGATTCGAAACACATGACCACAAAGGATGCATCCGGGATGGTCTGGTCGCGGTGGAAACCGCTTGTGCGGAACGGGGCCTGCAATTCACGCCGGTGCGGCGGCGGGTGCTTGAATTGCTGCTCGAGGGGCATCGGGCGATGGGCGCCTATGAAATCCTTGATGTGCTGCGGGAGGAGGGTATCGGGTCGCAACCGCCCGTGGCCTATCGCGCGTTGGATTTTCTGGTGAGCCACGGCTTTGCCCACAAGATCGAGCGGATGAACGCCTTTATCGCCTGCACCCATCCCAATGAGACCCATACCCCGGCTTTCCTGATCTGTCGCAAATGCGATGCCGTTGCCGAAACGCATGCGGACCCTGCAAGCGGCCTTTTGGGGCGTGCGCTGCAGGAAACGGGGTTCCGGATCGAACAGGCGGTGATCGAGGCTGTGGGCCTGTGCCCGGCCTGCGCAGAGGCTGAGGCGGCATGAGCCTGATCCGGACCGAGGGTCTGAGCGTCAGGATCGGGCGCACACAGATCCTGAGCGATGTGGATTTCGCCATCGACCGGGGCGAGATCGTCACCATCGTCGGCCCGAACGGATCGGGCAAATCAACATTGCTGCGCGCCCTGATCGGGGCGGTTGCGCCAAGCGCGGGCAAGGTTGAGCGCGCACAGGGGCTGAGGATCGGCTATGTGCCGCAAAAGCTGCATATCGACCCGACACTGCCGATGACGGTGGGGCGCTTCCTGAACCTGCCGCGCCGGCACGAGAAGGCGGCGGTGCGCATGGCGCTGGAGCAGGCGGGATTGCCCGATCTGGCGGAACGGCAAATGGGCGATCTGTCCGGGGGGCAGTTCCAGCGGGTGCTGCTGGCGCGGGCCTTGATGGAAATGCCGGATCTTCTGTTGCTGGACGAGGCGACGCAGGGGCTGGACCAGCCGGGATCAGCGGCGTTCTATCGCCGGATCGAGGAGGTGCGGCGCGATCTGGGCTGCGCGGTGCTGATGGTCAGTCACGAATTGCATGTGGTGATGAGCGCGAGCGACAGGGTGATCTGTCTGAACGGGCATGTGTGCTGCGAGGGCAAGCCCGAGATGGTGGCGCAGGCCGAGGAATACCGCGCGCTGTTCGGCACCGGCACACGGGGGGCGCTGGCGCTGTATCGGCACGACCACGATCACGAGCATGACCACGGCTGCACCCATGGGGACGGGCACGGCCATGACCATGTGCATGACCATGACCATGACCATGAGCACACTCACGAGGCCGCGCGATGATGCTGGACGATTTTCTGATTCGCGCCATGCTGGCGGGTCTGGGCGTAGCGCTGGCGGCGGCGCCGCTTGGCTGTTTCGTGGTCTGGCGGCGGATGGCGTATTTCGGAGACGCCACGGCCCATGCGTCGATCCTTGGCGTGGCGCTGGCGCTGGCCTTCGGGATATCGGTGTTCACCGGCGCGCTGGTGGTGGCGCTGATCATGGCGGCGGCGGTGTCGAGCCTGTCGGGGCGCGGCATGGCGATGGACACCCTTCTGGGGGTGATGGCCCATTCGGCACTGGCCTTCGGACTGGTGGCGGTGTCGTTCCTTCAGGGCGTGCGGATCGACCTGATGGGATATCTCTTTGGCGATATCCTGGCGGTGAGCAAGGTCGATCTGGCGGTGATCTGGGGCG
This sequence comes from Roseovarius litoreus, assembly GCF_900142765.1. Lineage (GTDB taxonomy): Bacteria > Pseudomonadota > Alphaproteobacteria > Rhodobacterales > Rhodobacteraceae > Roseovarius > Roseovarius litoreus. The sequence continues at coordinate 202,544 of NZ_FRCB01000006.1, read as the reverse complement.
GCGCGGTGGCGGTTGTGGCGCTGCTGGCATGGCGCTGGCAGGCGCTGTTGACCGCGACGCTGAGCCCCGATCTTGCAAAGGCCAGCGGGATCGATCCGCGCCGCGAGCAACTGGGGCTGACCCTGGCGCTGGCGGTGGTGGTGGCGGTGGCGATCAAGGTGGTGGGCGTGCTGCTGATCGCGGCGATGCTGATCGTGCCGGCCGCAGCCGCGCGCCCTCTGGCGGCCACGCCCGAGCGGATGGCGTTGATCGCGGTGGGGCTGGCGGCGCTGGCGGCGCTTGGCGGCGTGCAGGGGTCTTTCGTCCTTGATACCCCCACGGGGCCGACGATCGTCTGTTTGGCTGCGGTGATCTTTGCGCTGACAACGGGCGCCACGGCCCTTGGACGGCTGAGCGCAAAATCCTGATTTCAAAAGATAAATCAAACCCTTGGGAAAAGTTTTTCCCGAGGGCGGATTTTCTATTGACTGTTTTTGTCGGAAATAGATAGGAATGTCTTACAAATTCACTCAGTTATCTGAAGGGCAGAGACTCATGACACTATCCCCCTCCCGCAGCCTGATCGCAGCGATTGCGCTGTCGGCCACCGCATTTCCGGCGCTGGCGCAAGAGGTCAATGTGTATTCCAGCCGCCACTATGATACCGACGACGCGCTGTATCAGGAGTTCACCAACCGCACCGGCATCACGGTCAACCGCATCGAGGCCAAGGCCGACGAGCTGATCGCCCGGATGCAGGCCGAAGGGGACAACAGCCCCGCCGATGTGCTTCTGACCGTGGATGTGGGCCGTGCGAGCCGCGCCGAAGAGGCCGGCGTACTGCAGGCGTTCAGCTCGGACGTGATCGATGCGCGCATTCCACCGCATCTTCGGGATCCGGACAACATGTGGTTCGGCGTGTCGCAGCGCGCGCGGATCATCTTCTATGCCAAGGATCGCGTGGAAAACCCGCCGCGCACCTATGAGGAACTGGCCGATCCCAAGTGGAAGGACACGATCTGCATCCGCTCGGGTTCGAACATCTACAACCTGTCGCTGCTGGCGGGCCTGATCGATGTGCATGGCGAAGAGGCGGCCCGCGAATGGGCGAAGGGCGTTCTGGCGAACATGGCGCGCCCACCGCAGGGGGGCGACACCGACCAGCTGCGCGGCATCGTGTCGGGCGAATGCGATATCGCCGTGTCGAACCAGTATTACTATCTGCGCGGCTTCGAGGGCGAGGTCGAGGGCCTGACCTCGGGTCTGGATAATCTGGGCTTCATCTGGCCGAACCAGGGTGACCGGGGCGCGCATGTGAACCTGTCGACCGCGGCCAAGGCAGCGCACGCGCCGAACTCGGACGAGGCCGACAAGCTGCTGGAGTTCTTCACCAGCGATTTCGCGCAGGCGCATTTCGCCGGTCAGAACAACGAATACCCCGCCGTGAGCGGCGTGCCGCTGGACGAAGATACCGCGCGGATGGGCATCTTCATTCCCGACACGCAGACCAGCACGGCGGTCTATGGCGACAATGCCGCCAAGGCACAGGCCATTTTCAACGAGATCGGCTGGAACTGATCCGCATCGCGCTGCGACACGACCCCTGACCGCAGCCCTGCCCCGCGCCAGACCGGCGCGGGGTTTTTCGTTTGCGTGGCGGCGGGCGCAGGGGCGCGCGATTGGAGGCAGGCGGGACACGGCGGGAAAAAAATACATCGCGCGATGGCCTTTGACTTGGCGCGCTCGAGGGGATGTGATTCTGTGCCGGAGCGGAGCTTGGAGCGCGTCACGACGCGAGCCGATGTCCGGTGTTCATGAGGATGGCCTGTCGGGAGTATTTGGCAGTGCAAAGTTACGATGACGTGATCACATCGAAAGGCTTCCTGAGCGATCTGAAGGCGCTCAACAAGACCATAGCCCAATCGCTCACAAAGGCCGGGCTGCCCGTGATCATCAATGGCAATGTGTGCTATTCGGACAAGGACGAGGATTTCAACAAGGGGACCCTGTCGAGCCTGATGGAGCCCAAGCGCAAGGCGCTGGTGGCGATGGCGCAGAGGTCGCGCTGTTTCGTGGAAGTGGGCATCGCGGGCGGGCATGCGGTCTTGCTGGCGCTGCACGCCAACCCCGATCTGAAGGCGATAGGGATCGATCTTGCGGTGCAGGCCAAACCGTCATGGCCGCGTGTCGATATTTTCGTGCCGGCGGCGACGGAATGGTTGCTCAAGCGGTTTCCGGATCGGTTCAGCTTCGTCAAACAGGACGCCATCGACGGGCTGCGAGAGGTAGCGAGCGCGCCGGCATTCGGACCGGTCGACATGATCCATCTGGATGGTGGCAAGCTGAACCGGATGGACGAGCTGGCGGCCATCTGGCCCGCGCTGGCGGAGCGCGGTTACCTGATGCAGGGCGATTACAAGAACGGGAATGTCAGGGCGTCGACCCGCGCGATGATCCAGTGCGGGCTGGCCCGAGAGGTGCCCGAAGAGGATCTTCCGCCGATGCGGCACCGGACGTTCAAGGTTGTCGAGATCGGACCATCGGTGCTGGCTCAGAGCGTGCGGCTGCAGGATTTCAGGGGCAAGCGGGTTCTGCTGTGCACGGCGCATCAGGATGACGAGCTGTTGTTCGCGGGCGGGTTGCTGAGCAAGATCGCTCGAAAGGCGCAGGTCCATGTCACCTGTTTCTTCAGGCCCATGAAGGGGCGGGCGGACAGCGACACACGGATCGCCGCCATGCAGCGGCTTTGTGCGGAAGTGGGGGTGTCCTGCACCCAGTATCCGTTTGCGGTGGAAGCGCCATACCGGCGTCTGAGGCGGTATATCGCGCAGGACGATACGGATGGCGCGGCGCCTGTATCGCTGCTGCGCCCGCTGGAGAGCCACGGGCTTTATCCCACACTGCTTGAAACAGCGATTTCGACGCTGCGCCTTTATGAGCCGGACATCGTCATCACGCATAACCCGGTGGGCGAATACGGGCATCTGGAGCATATTTTCCTGCACCGGACGATGATGGAGGCCGCTCGCAGGGCCAATATCACCACGCTTCTGACCTTCGGCGCGGGACAGGAGCACCGGGCCGGGCTGAGCGTGACATATGACACGCGCCGCAAGAAGCGCCTGTTCAAGCATTACAGGCCGCAATGGGACGGGCTGAAGATGTACGATTTCGCGCTTGATCCGGAGCGGTTCGTTCGGGAGCCGCTGTTTCCCACGTAGCAGCGACGCGGGCGCAGCGGGCGGGCGCGAACGTTGCCAGAAACCGGATGCCCCCTGCCCTACTCGGCGGCGCGTTTGAGGCTGGCCATCAGGATGTGGAACTTTTCGCCCTGAACGGCGACATGCTTGCGAAGGGTGTCTTCGGCGCGCGCGGCGTCGCCATCTTCGAGTGCTGCAACGATCGCTTCGTGCTCGGCCATGGACTGCGCCATGCGGCCCCGGAAACGGAGCTGCTTACGGCGGAAGGGCTTGAGGCGTTTGTGCAGCTTGGAGGTTTCCTGCTCGAGAAAGCCGTTGCCGGACTGCTGGTAGATGATTCGATGAAAGCGCTCGTTCTCGGCGTAGTAGCTGTCGGAATCGCGCGCCTCGACCGCCGCGAGACATTTGGCATTGGCGGCGCGCAGATCCCCGAGGGCGCTGTCGGTGATGCGCATGGCGGCGAGGCGGCCGCAGGCGGCCTCGAGCTCGGCCATGACCTCGAACATCTCCATCAGCTGGACCGGTCCGGGCTGTTGGACGAAAGCGCCGCGGCGCGGGATCATCTCGACCATGCCGGAGAGCGCAAGCCGTTGAAGAGCTTCGCGAAGTGGGGTGCGGGAGACGCCGAAATGCTCGGCGAGGCGCACCTCGTCCAGCCGCTGGCCATCGACGAAGGTTCCGTCGAATATCAGCTCTTCGAGCTGCACTGCGATCTGATCTGCACGGCGCGTCTCCATGGAGAGGAAGTGTATCACCAGATGCCTGCGATGCAATATGATCCGGCTTGTATACAAAATTGTTGACTTGAAAAACACAGCACACGTAATCTGCGCCGACACCCCCGGTCGCGCCGGGGATATGTTTTGGGAGGAATACCATGAAAAAAATGCTTAAAACCGCCGTTGCGGCGGCGGCTCTGCTGTCGTCTGCGGCCTTGGCCAACGCAACCGAACTGCGCCTGTCGCATCAGTGGTCGAATCAGGATATCCGCCATCAGGTGGCACAGATCGTGGCCGATGAAGTGGCTGCCGCCGGTGTCGATCTGGATATCAAGATCTTCAGCTCGGGGTCGCTGTTCAAGGCGCGCGAACAGTATCAGCCGCTGAGCCGTGGCCAGCTGGACATGACGGTTCTGCCGCTGAGCTATGCGGGCGGCCAGCAACCGGCCTTCAACCTGACGCTGATGCCCGGCCTGGTGAAGAACCACGACCACGCCGCGCGCCTGTCCGACAGCCCCTTCATGGAGAAGCTGGAAGAGAAGATGGCGGAAGATGACGTCATGGTGCTGGTGCACGGCTATCTGGCGGGCGGTTTCGTCGGCAAGGACAAGTGCATCACCAAGCCCGAGGATGTCGCGGGCCTGCAGATGCGCGCCGCCGGCAAGGCGTTCGAGCAGATGCTGGCCGGTGCCGGCGCCTCGATCGCATCGATGGCCTCGTCGGAAATCTACAACGCCATGCAGAGCGGCGTTCTGGAAGCGGTCAACACCTCGTCCTCGTCCTTTGTCAGCTTCCGCATCTATGAGCAGGCCGCATGCTATACGCCCGCGGGCGATGTGGCGCTGTGGTTCATGTATCAGCCACTGCTGATGAACAAGAGCACCTTCGAGGGGCTGACCGAAGCGCAGCAGAACGCGCTGCTGGCGGCGGCGGAAAAGGCGGAAGCCTATTACCTCGAAGAGGCCAAGAAGGAAGACGCGGCGTCGGTCGAGGCGTTCCAGAAAGCCGGTGTCGAGATCCGCAACATGACGCCCGAGGATTTCGACGCATGGCGCAAGCTGGCGCAGGAGACGTCCTACAAGTCCTTCGTCGAAGAAGTGGCTGACGGGCAGGAGCTTCTGGACATGGCCCTGTCGGTCGAGTGATCCAAAGCGGGGCGGCCCGTTCGGGTCGCCCCAACTGTCCGCTCGGCGGACATCCGTAAAAGACCAGAATTTCAAGGGAGTCCAGCATGGCCGGTCAAAGTTCGGCTGCCGCAGCGCAGACCGGGAACAATCCTTTTCTGCGTGGTGTCGCGGCGATTTCCACCCTGGCAGGCTGGTGTTCGGCCGGGATGATCGTGGTGGCGGTGGCAATCACCTGTCAGATGATCTTCATCCGCTTCGTGCTGAACGGATCGACCGTGTGGCAGACCGAGGCGGTGATCTATCTCATGGTGGCGGCCACGCTGATCGGTCTGCCTTATGTGCAGCAATTGCGCGGCCATGTGAATGTGGACCTCTTCCCGCTCGCGCTGCCTCCGAGGGCGAGATACGTGCTGTGCATCATCACGCTGTCGGTCTCGATCCTGATCGTCGGGGTGATGCTGTTCTACGGATTTGAATACTGGCATTTCGCGTGGGATCGCGGCTGGCGCTCGGACACGGTCTGGGGTGTGCGGCTGTGGATACCCTATCTCGCCATTCCGGTCGGTTTCGCGCTGCTGATGCTGCAGCTGGTGGCCGATCTGGTGGCGGTCATCATCAAGGTCGACAAACCCTTTGGACTGGAGAACGTCTGATGGATCCTCTTCTGCTTGGGGCGCTTGTCGCCATCGCCACCGTCATGGTGCTGTTTTCAGGCGTGTCGGTGGCCATCGGGCTGCTGATCGTGTCGGCGGGATTCCTGATCGTGTTCGACGGGCTGCGCTCGTTGGAACTGATGCCCGAGATCCTGTTCGGAAAGCTGAACAATTTCGCCCTTCTATCGATCCCGATGTTCATCATCATGGGGGCGTCGATCGCCTCGACGAGGGCGGGGGCCGATCTTTACGAGGCGCTGGAGCGTTGGCTGACGCGCGTGCCCGGCGGGCTTGTGGTGTCGAACCTGGGCGCCTGCGCGCTGTTCTCGGCGATGTCGGGATCGAGCCCCGCCACCTGTGCCGCGATCGGCAAGATGGGCATCCCCGAGATGCGCAAGCGCGGCTATCCCGACGCGGTGGCGGCGGGATCGATCGCGGCGGGCGGCACGCTTGGCATCCTGATCCCGCCATCGGTGACGATGATCGTCTATGGCATCGCCACGGAAACGTCGGTCGGGCGGCTGTTTCTGGCCGGGGTCATTCCGGGGCTGCTGCTGGTGAGCCTGTTCATGGCGTGGTCGCTCTATTCCACATGGAAGTCCGGTTCGGCACAGGTGCTGATGGCCAGCAGCTATAGCTGGAAACAGAAATTCGAGATCCTGCCGCGTGTTTTGCCCTTCGTGGCGATCATCATCGGTGTTCTTTACGCCATGTATGGCGGCATCGCGACGCCGTCGGAAACCGCCGCCGTGGGTGCGCTGATGTGCCTGCTGATCGCGATGATCATCTACAAGCTGTGGGATCCGCGCCAATTGTGGGTGGTGCTGCGCGACAGCACCAAGGAATCGGTGATGATCCTGTTCATCATCGCCGCCGCAGGCGTGTTCAGCTACATGCTGTCGTCGCTCTTCATCACCCAGTCGATCGCCGAATGGATCGGCACGCTGGATGTGAACCGGTGGGTTCTGATGGGGGCGATCAACGTCTTTCTGCTGATCGCGGGCTTTTTCCTGCCGCCGGTCGCGGTGATCCTGATGGCGGCGCCGATCCTGTTGCCGATCATCACCACCGCCGGGTTCGATCCGATCTGGTTCGCGGTGATCCTGACGATCAACATGGAGATCGGCCTGATCTCGCCGCCGGTGGGGTTGAACCTTTATGTCATCAACGGCATCGCGCCTGATATCTCGCTCAAGACGATCCTCAAGGGGTCGCTGCCCTACGTGGCCTGCATGGTTGTCGCGATCATCCTGCTGTGCTTCTTTCCGGGGCTGGCAACGTGGTTGCCGGATGCGGTAATGGGTCCGGGACAATGACCTTGCTCGCCGATCTTCTCTCCACCGTCTTCGAGCGGCGCTACCGCCCCTTTGCGCAGCGCCGCCACGGGACACGTCCGATCACGGAACTGGCGGATGAGTTGGTCGGCAGCACCGGCGAGACGTCGGGGGCCAGCATGGCGGCCGAGATCCTGACGGGCTTCGCGATGATGAAGGACGAGGAGAAGCTGGGTTTTTTCGAGCATCTGGCGGGGGCGATGAATATCGATCCCGAAGCGGTGCGAAACGCGCTCGATGCTTATGAGGAAGAACCCTCCAAGTCCAGTTATCGCAGCTACATGGCCGCCGCCGAACCTCGGCGGCAGGAACTGATCCGCCGGCTGAACGGCGTACCGGGCGCCACGAGGGCGCTGGTGGGGATGCGCGCCGATCTGTTGCGGCTGGGGCGCGGCAGGCCGGAGCTGGAAGCGCTGGATCTGGATTTCAGGCACCTGTTCGCGTCGTGGTTCAATCGCGGCTTTCTGGTGCTGCGGCCGATCAACTGGGAAAGCCCTGCGCATATCCTTGAGAAGATCATCCAATACGAGGCGGTGCACGCCATCGACAGCTGGGACGATCTGCGCCGCAGGCTGGAGCCGGAGGACCGGCGCTGTTTCGCCTTTTTCCACCCCGCGATGCCCGACGAGCCGCTGATTTTCGTCGAGGTCGCGCTGACACGGGGCATTCCGGGATCGGTGCAAGCGTTGTTGGCGCCCGAGCGCGCCACGCTGCCCGAGGAAGAGGCCGATACGGCGGTGTTCTATTCGATCTCGAACTGTCAGGCGGGGTTGGCCAGTATTTCCTTCGGTAATTCGCTGATCAAGCAGGTGGCATCGGATCTGGCGGCGGAGCTGCCGGGGTTGAAAACCTTCGTGACGCTGTCGCCGATCCCCGGGCTCTGTGCCTGGCTGGACGCACAGGGCATCGCCTGGACCGAGGCCGCGCCAGAGCGGATGCGCGCGTTGGCGGCGCATTACCTGTTGCACGCCAAGCATGACACGGGCGCACCGGTCGATCCGGTCGCGCGCTTCCATCTGGGCAATGGCGCCATCGTCCATGCGGTGCACGCGGAGGCCGATACTTCTGCCAATGGGCGGGCGAGATCGGGCGGCACGATGGTCAATTACCTGTACGATCTGGCAAAGGTCGCGCAGAACCACGAACAATTCGCGGCCACCAACACCGTGGTCGCCACATCCGAGGTCAAATCGCTGGCCAATTCAGCACATCTCGAACCAGCCAAGGAAAAGTGAGCCATGGCAAACACGCTTTATGACAACCTGTTCGGAAAACATGCCGGCAACACGGCCACCTTCCTGCATCTGCCGAGTGGCGGCACGATCAGCTATGCCGCGTTTCTGGGCACCGCCGCCCGGATCGCCAACGCGGTCACCGCGATGGGTCTGCAGCCGGGAGACCGGGTCGCGGCACAGGTCGCCAAATCCCCCGAGGCACTGGCGCTTTACGCCGCTTGCGTGCAGGCGGGGCTGATCTTCTTGCCGCTCAACACGGCCTATACGGTGGATGAGCTGTCCTATTTCATCGAGAACAGCGGTGCGCGGCTGATCGTGTGTGACGGCGCCAAGACGGGTGAGATCGCGCCCATGGCCGAAGGTCTGTCGGCGCGGGTGGCGACACTGAACGCCGATGGCAGCGGCAGCCTGATGGAGCAGGCCGCAGACCAGCCCGAGACATTCGAGACGGTGGCGCGCGACAAGGATGATCTGGCGGCATTTCTTTATACTTCGGGCACGACCGGGCGCTCGAAGGGGGCGATGCTGACCCATGAGAACCTGCTGTCCAACACCCAAGTGCTGGTGGATCACTGGCGCTTTACCGGCGAAGACGTGTTGCTGCACGCGCTGCCGATCTTCCACACGCATGGTTTGTTCGTGGCGACAAACATCATTCTGTCAGTTGGCGGCGAGATGATTTTCCTGCCGAAATTCGATGCCGATGAGGTGATCGCATGGCTGCCGAAAGCCACGTCGATGATGGGCGTGCCGACCTTCTATACACGACTTCTGGATGATGAGCGGTTCACCGGCGATCTGGTGCGGCATATGCGGCTGTTCATCTCGGGGTCGGCGCCGTTGCTGGCGGAAACCCATGTGCAGTTCGAAGAGCGCACCGGCCACCGCATCCTTGAACGCTACGGGATGACGGAAACCAACATGAACACCTCGAACCCCTATGACGGGGAGCGGCGCGCAGGCACGGTGGGCTTTGCCCTGCCCGGCGTGGAGCTGAAGATTACCGATCCCGAGACCGGCGAGACGCTGCCCGATGGAGAGATCGGCCAGATCGAAGTGCGCGGGCCGAACGTGTTCAAGGGCTATTGGCAGATGCCGGAGAAGACCGCAGCCGAGCTGCGCGAGGACGGGTTCTTCATCACCGGCGATCTGGGGAAGATCGACGAGGACGGCTATATTCACATCGTCGGGCGCAACAAGGATCTGATCATTTCGGGCGGCTACAACATCTATCCCAAGGAAATCGAGCTGCTGCTGGACGAACAGCCCGGCGTTCTGGAAAGCGCCGTTGTGGGGGTGCCGCATCCCGATTTCGGGGAAACCGTGCTGGGGGTGATCGTGCCCGAAAAGAACGAGCAGCCCGATCTGGATGCGATCATGGAAGCGGCCAAGAAATCGCTGGCACGGTTCAAGCATCCCCGAAAGCTGGTGGTGATGGACGCCCTGCCCCGCAACACGATGGGCAAGGTGCAGAAGAACGTGTTGCGCGAAGACTTCAAGGAGATGTTCGCGCCAGCGTGACAAGACAACGCCCCGCCTGATCGCAGGCGGGGCGCTGGTGCCCGAGCGTGTTGCGCCTCAGGCGGGACGCAGGCTCAGGATCTGGCGGGCCTCGGTGGGGGTGGCGGGGCGGCGGTCATACTCACCCGCGATATCGACGATCTTCTGGACAAGCTCGGCGTTGCTGGTGGCGACGCGCGTCTTGTCATATTTGATGTTGTCCTCAAGCCCGGTGCGGCAATGCCCGCCCAACTCGAGACACCATTTGTTGACCTCGAACTGGTGACGCCCGATCCCTGCCGCGCCCCAAGTGGCGCCGGGCAGGACCTCGTGCAGCTCGGAAATCAGGAATTCGAGCAGGGGGCGGCGCGCGGGCATGGCGTTGGGAATGCCCATCACGAATTGCACATGGGCCGGAGCATCGATCAGCCCGCGCTTGATGAGCGTGGCGGTGTTGTAGAGCATGGCCGCGTCGAACACCTCGATCTCGGGCTTCACCTCATAGGTTTGCATCCGGCGCGCGAGGCCGTCGATGAACTCGGGCGGGTTTTCGTAGATCTGCTTGGGAAAGTTGACCGAGCCCGTGGTGAGCGACGCCATGTCGGGGCGGTGCTCGAGGGCCGCACCGCGGGCGTTCTGATCGCGCCCACGGCCGCCGGTGGAAAACTGGATGATCATGCCAGGGCAATGCTTGAGCACGCCCTCCTGCACTTCGGCGAATTTGTCGGGGTCGGAGCTGGGGCTTTCGTCGTCATTGCGCACATGGATATGCACGAGCGCCGATCCGGCCTCATAGGCTTCGTGGGTGGATTCGATCTGCTGCGAGGGCACGACCGGAAGGCCGGGACACTCCGAGGTGCGCGGGATGGCGCCGGTGATCGCGGTCGTGATGATGCAGGGTGTGGTCATGGTCTGTCCTGTGGTGCTTGGCGCGCCTGCATGGGCAAGCGCGGTCAGGGTTTGACGCTGAGATGGAAGCTCTTGATGTCGTCGCGCTTGGCGACTTCCTTGAGCAGGGTCAAAAGCGGCGTGCCGGCCAGCCGATACTCGGTGTCGATCGGACCCGCCTGTTTCAGGGCCTTGTATTGCGTGTCGTCATAGAAGGCCGCGAGCAGCAGATCGTCATCCGAGGCGAAGGGGCCACGCGATTTGCGCAGACGGGCGATGGCCGGTTCGATCAGGGCACCCGCACGCTGCGTAATGATCTCTTTGCCGCCGGTCAGCTTGTCATAGAGGTTGGCGTCGATTTCGCCCGCAATCTCGCCATAGCCGCCGCGGGCATAGAGACGGATTTCGTCAGGCACGCTGTCATAGCGCTGACCGCCCTTGTCCATCGAGGTGACGTTCAGAACGGCCTGGGTCACGATATATTGCGCGAAGGGGCTGACCACGATGGGATAGCCCAGATCGGCGCGCACGCGGCCCGCTTCTTCGAGGATTTCGGTGATCCGGTCGGCAAGGCCCACGGTTTCAAGCTGCACCCGCAGGTTCGAGATCATGCCGCCCGCGACCTGATGATGGAAATGGAACTCGTCATAGTCGAGCGGCTGGCCTGTGGGTTTGCCTTCGACCTTGGCGATGTAGTCCAGACGCTCGGCCACTTCGCGGATCGCGTCGAGATCGAGCGCGGCCGAATGACCGCGGCGGCGCAGGTTTTCCACCACACGCTCGGTGGGCGGGTGCGAGGCGCCATGCGCCAGAGTGGAGGTGGCGGTGTGCAGCACGTCGATGCCATGTTCGACCGCCTGCAGCGCCACATAGGGCGACAGGCCCGACAGGCAGTGGGAATGCAGTTGCAATGGCAGATCGCCGATGGCGGATTTGATCGCGGGCACCAGTGTGGCCACGCGTTCGGGCGTCAGAAGCCCGCTTGGATCCTTGATGAAGATGCCGTCCACACCGATTTCGACCAGTTCCAGGGCCTTCTTGCGGTAATACTCATCCGTGTGAACGGGGCTGTAGGTATAGACCAGACCGGGCACCGTATGGATGCCCAGCTTGCGCGCGGCCTGTACGGGAATCCGCAAGTTGCGGATGTCATTCAAGGGATCATAGGGCGTGTGATAGCGCATCCCGTTGGCGGCAAAACGCTCGGCGGCCAGTTCGACGATGTCGTCTGGGAAGAATTCGAAGGTGAACAGGCTCTGACCACGGGTGTGGATGATGAGCGGCGTCTCGGTGATCCAGGTGTTGAGGATGCGCATACGCTCCCAAGGGTCTTCGCGCAGGAAGCGGACGCAGACATCGAACACGGCGCCGCCGACCAGATCGATCGCCTCGAACCCGGCACGATCCAGAAACGGCGCGATGTCCTTCATCATGCCGGTGGTCATGCGGGTGGCCCAGAGGCATTGATGCGCGTCACGCAATGTGACGTCGATGAATTTGATGTCGCGGCTCATCACGCTCCTCCCAGAGACTCGAGTGACATGTCGTTCTCGATCCATCTTGTGTGCACACGGTCTTGCAGAAAATCCTCGTGGTCGATCAACCGCCGATGAAAGCCGATCGTGGTCTCGACCCCGTCGACGCGGCAGCCATCCAGCACGGCCCGCGACCGCGCGAGCGCCTCGTCACGGGTTTCGCCCCATATGATGAGCTTGGCGATCATCGAATCGTAGAACGGCGAAATCCGCTGACCGCGATAGACGGCTGTGTCGAGGCGGATGCCCTCACCCTGCGGAACCAGCCATTCGTTCAGCCGGCCCGGCGACGGCATGAAACCGTTTTTCCAGTTCTCGGCGTTGATGCGAAACTCGATCGCATGGCCGCGACCCACATGATCGGCCAGCGCCGGATCGAGCGGCGCGCCACCCGCGATATCAAGCTGCATCGCGATCAGGTCATGGCCGATGCGCATTTCGGTAACGGTATGTTCCACCTGGATGCGGGTGTTCATTTCGATGAAGAAGAACTCGCCGGTTTTCACATCGAGGATGAATTCGATGGTCCCGGCCCCTTCATAGGCGATACCTTGGGTGAGTTTCAGCGCCGCCTCTTTCAGCCGGGCGCGCAGATCGGGGCCGACGGCGGGGGATGGGGACTCCTCGATCAGTTTCTGGTGGCGGCGCTGCACGCTGCAATCGCGTTCGTCAAAGGCCACGGCACCGCCGCGCCCATCGCCCATCACCTGAATTTCGATATGGCGCACCGCGTCGAAGAACCGTTCGATATAGACGCCGCCATCGCCGAATGCGGCCTCGGCCTCGCGGCTGGCCTGAAGAAACTGGGCGCGGAAGGCGTCCGGTTCGCGGACGATCCGCATACCGCGACCGCCACCACCGGCTTTCGCCTTGAGTAGCATGGGAAAGCCCACATCGGCCGCCACTGCCTCGGCGGCGGCGGGATCGGTGAAGGCGCCCTCGGAGCCGGGCACCACCGGCACGCCAAGGCCGGAGGCTACCTCGCGGGCACGGGCCTTGTCACCCATGGTCCGGATGGCATCTGCCGAAGGACCGACGAATTTGAGGCCGTTCTGCGCGCAGAGATCCGCAAAATCGGCGTTTTCCGACAGAAACCCGTAGCCGGGATAGACCGCATCGCATCCCGTCATCTTGGCGACATGCACCAAAGCACCGGGCGACAGGTAGCTTTTGGTGGCCGCGGCAGGCCCGATGCAGACGCTGTGATCGGCGGCCCAGACATGCGGCGCGTCCGAATCAGCCTCGGAATAGACGGCAACGGATGACAGCCCCCGGTCGCGGCAGACGCGAATGGCCCGCAGAGCGATTTCGCCCCGATTTGCGATCAGCACACGCGCCAGCCCTGCTTCGGAGCCGCGTGCGCCTTGGAGCGTGGGATTAGGGCTTTGGTTCATTGGGAGTTTGTCCACCGGCTGCCTGTTTCTGTCTGACGTATCGTCTCGGAATAAAGCACGTATCGTTTCAAATTTAGTATAGGATGATTGATTTCCGTTCTGCAAGAGGTCATAGTATTGATCGATGGACGGGTCGTGCGCCGGCCCTCCATCGAACCAAACAAGGGTGAAACATGAAGAACGAGTCCAAGCGCGCACCTGTGGTCAACCTTTTCAACAACGACGATCTGGATGACCCGCTGATCGAGGATGCAATCGAGTCGACGCGTCGCGACCAGCTTGCCGAACTGGGCGTGACCGGAAAAGCCTTCATGATTCTTGAGCTGATCGCCCGCAGCACGCGGCCGATTTCAATTTCCGAAATGATTCGTATCACCGGGCTGACCAAGCCGACCACGCACCGGGTGGTGAACATGCTGGTCGAAATGGAATTTCTCGAGCGCGACGCCGCCGATAACGGCTTTACCGAAGGGCCGCGGCTCATCACGCTTTCGCAACGGGCTCTGGTGACATCCGCGCCCAGATCGCTGCGCCACTCGATCCTGCAGGAGATCGCGGCGGAAACCGGCGAGACCTGCAATTACGGCATCCTGTCCGGATCGGAGGTGATCTATCTGGACCGGGTCGAGTCGAAATGGCCGCTTGGTCTGCGCTTTGCGGCAGGCAGCCGGGTGCCGGCACATTGCACCGCCATCGGCAAGCTGATGCTGAGTTTTCAGTCGGAACGTGATCTGCGCGCCATTGTCGAAGCGCGGCCATTGACCGCTTATACGGATGCCACGATCACCGATCCCGGCAAGCTGACCGAGGCCATTCGCCGTGTGCGCATGGACGGGATCGGCACCGACAACCAGGAATTCATGCATGGCGTGGTCTGCGTGGCCGTGCCGGTGGTCGACCAATTGGGCAATTGCCTTGGCTGTATCGCCGTGTCCGCCCCAGAAGCGCGCATGACGCTGAACCAGATGCTGGGCTTCGTGCCACGCATGAAAGAAGCCGCGCAAAGTTTTGCCAAGACGTTCCACTCGGATCAAGACACCCCTGACAAGGAAGAATGAGGACCCCATGACGCTCAGCTACAGTGACGTTGCCGAAATCGTGAAGATCGTCGACAGCAGCAATTGCGACGAGGTTTCGCTTGAGCTTGAGGGCGCGAAGATCCTGATCCGCCGCAAGGGCGCCTCGGATCCGGCACCGGCGCAGGTCTCGGCGGCCCCTGCCCCGGCGGCGGCTCCTGCACCTGCTGCGGCGAGCCCGGCTCCGGAGAGTTCGGCCCCGGTGGACAGCGCCGCAGCGCCGGTTAGCGGCAATCAGGTGGTCGCCCCGATGGTGGGCACGTATTACAGCCGCCCCTCGCCCGAAGAGGCGGAATTCGTCACCGTGGGCACGCAAGTCGAGGTGGGAACGCCTCTGTGCATCATCGAGGTGATGAAGCTTTTCACCACGATCGAGTCGACACGCGCGGGAACGGTCAAGGCGATCCTTGCGACGGATGGCCAGATGGTCGAATACGGGCAACCCCTGTTCGTGATCGACTGAGCCGCGCGCTTACAAAATCGAGGCCACAAGCGTTCCGATTGCGGTCATGGCGAGGATGCCGAGGGCGATGGCGCGGTAATTGCGCCCGCCCGTCCTGCGAAAGAGCCAGGCCCCGAAGACCGTGGACAGCATATAGGCCGGGGCCATCATCACCCCGAGGATCACCACTTCACGATTGAAAAGATCGAACGCGTATTGCGCGGGGATCGATACGAGGATGATCAGCGCCATCATCACCAGCACATTGCCACGTGTTTCGCCCGCATCGTCACGGCGCGCCATGAGAGCGGCGGCAATGGGCGGGCCGCCCACCCCTGCGCTGCCCTGAAGGATGCCCCCGGCGGTGCCCCCGAGTATCCCGGCCCAGTTGCCCCGCGGCGGCGGCAGACGCACACCGGCCCACATGAATGTCACAAGGCCGAGCACCGCAATGGACATCGCAACGCGCATCACATCGGGCGGCAGGCTGACCAGAAGCAACATGCCCACCGGCACGGCGAGGATCAGGCCCAGCATCATCGGCAGCACCGTGGAGCGGCGCGCATGGCGCAGCCCGTCAGGCAGAAGCTGCAGTGCCGTGGGTATCTCGATCAGCGCGTGAAAGACCACCGCATCACGCGGCAAGGTCACCAGCGCCACCACGGGAATGATGACCATTGCGGCGCCGAAGCCGGTAAAGCCGCGCAACACGCCACCGACGATGGTGATCAGAAAGATCACCAGCAGCGACACGGGCGGGGGCAGCGGCTGCAGCCACTGGATGAGAGCGTCAAGCGACTGCATGGCGCCTGTCCGGTGCCAGATGCGCTTCGATCCAGCGGGCCGCTTGCAGAAGTGCCCGATCCCGGCCCGGCCGCGCGGCAAGCTGAAGGCCCATTGGCAGACCGTTGGGGCCAAGGCCTGCGGGCAGCGTGATCGAGGGCAGGCCAAGCAGGGTCCATGCGCGGCTGAGATCGGGACTGCCGGTGCCGGTCTCGAACCTGGGGGCTTCGTCCAGGGCGCTCGGCGCCAAGAGGATGTCCGCCCCGGCAAAGAGCGCATCAAGCTGCGCCAAGGCGCTGTCGCGCGCGGTGTAATCGGCCTCTTGCTGCTCAGGGGGCATGGCCTGCCCGGTGGAGATCAGCTCCTGCAAGGGCTCGCTGAGGCTATGGCGGTGAAAGCGCGCTTCGGTCGCAAGGTCGCGGGCGGCTTCGGCGGCCATCAGGCGGGTCTGCACCTGCGCAAGCGGAATGAAGGCGGCTGGCGCGGGCGCGCGTGTGATGGGCGCGCCAAGCGCGGCTAGTGATGCGGCGATGCTGTCGAGCGCGTCGCGCATCCAGGGTGCGGCCATGTCCCATTCGGGCGTGATGGCAAGATGCAGGGACGGCGCAGGCCCACCGGGTCCAGCCGGATCGCGCCAATCCGGGCGGCCTGCCAACACGCTGGCAAGGCTCGCCACATCCGCCACATCGCGCGCGAAGCACCCGGCGGTGTCCATCGAGCCCGCCAGCCCCTTGACGCCTGCAAGGCTGATCCGGTGCAGGCTGGGCTTGAAGCCCACGATGCCGCAATAGGCGGCGGGGCGGATCGTGGAGGCGGCGGTTTGCGAGCCGATGGCCAAGGGGACCATGCCCGCAGAAACAGCGGCGGCGGATCCCGCCGACGAGCCACCAGGGCTGTGATCCGGGTTGCGAGGATTGCGCGTCTTGCCGGCTTTCCAATAGGCAAATTCAGTGGTCACCGTCTTGCCCGGCAGGATCGCCCCTGCCGCGCGAAGAGCCGCAACCGCGGCCGCATCCGCCGCCGGACGGTTCCCGGCATAGATCGGCGAGCCATAGGCCGTCACGAAATCGGACGTGTCGAAAATATCCTTCACCCCGACGGCGACACCGGCCAGTGGCAGGTCCTGCCAATTCGGGCGCGTCATCAGTCGGCCCGCCTGTTCGACAATGGCGTCGCGGTCCAGCACCTCCCATGCTCCGATGCGGTCTTCGCCGGTCGAGGCGGCGGTGTGGATCTGCTCGGCCAGAGCCTCCGGGTCGGCGGCATGGGTCGCCGCGCGGCGCTGAGCGGCGAGGCCGCGATGGGATGCGCTGTCAGACAAGGGTACGTCCTCCGTCCACGTAGATGGTTTGCCCGGTGATGAACGCACCGCCAGGCCCAAAGAGCAGCAAAGCCGGCCCGATCAGATCCTCGGGCAGGCCGAGGCGACCCATGGGAATGTCGCCGATCGCCTTGGCGCGGAAGGCGGGATTCGAAAGATAGTTCCGGGTCAGATCCGTTTCGGTGAGAGCCGGGCCGATAGCATTGACCGTAATCGCATCAGCGGCCCATTCGCGGCCCAGCACGCGCACGACCTGCGCCAGACCGCCCTTGGAGCCTGCATAGGCGGCATAGGCGGGGTTCGAGACCGTGCTTGACACCGAGGCGATATGCAAGATCCGGCCGCCGCCTGCGGCACGCAAAGCGGGCGCCAAAGCCTGACTGAAGAGAAATGCGCCGGTGAGGTTCACATCTATGCAGCGGCGAAAAAGCTCGGCGTCCATCGTGTCGGAGGCCGCGATGGGCAACAATCCGGCGGCGTTCAGTCCGCCGTCGAGACGGCCAAAGCGGGTCTGGCCCAGATCGACGGCCGCATCCAGTGCGGCCTTGTCGGTGATGTCGCCTGTGAAGGAGAGCGCGTTTTCCGAACCATGGTCCGCGATCATAGCGTCGAGGCCCGCTTCATCCGTATCCATCAAAATGAGCCGCGCACCGCGCTTGAGAAGTGCCGCAACGATCGGCCTTGCCAATCCCCCTGCGGCACCGGCCACAAGATAGCACCGCCCCGCAACCTCGATCGGATTGTCCTGCACCAGCGCCATGGGCCGCCCCCCTTTGGGTAAAATTCTTCCTTCGAGCCTATCGCGTTGATGACAATTCGTCCAGCTAGTGATATAGATTGTCTTGCATAATGAGAACGCGTCAGTGGCCAACAGGTCCGAAACGCCAAATTGCACAGTCCTATGGGAGGAACATATGCCACGACTCAAAATGAAAACTCTGGCGCTGGCCGCCGTCACCAGCCTGACCGCGATCGCTGGCGGCGACCGCGCCGCACAGGCCGTAGAGGCCATCCCCGTTCTGCTTTGCCCCTTTGGATGCGGGCCGATGGCAGGCGACACGATCCTGATGAACCAGCTGATTCAGGCGCAATCCGAGGTCATGATCCTGCCGCAGGAGACTCCGGGCTACAATTACAACATTCGCGAAATGGCGTTGAACGAATCGAAACGAAAAACCTCGATTTTCGCGACCGAGGATACGCTGATTCAGGTCGCCTATCAGGGTGGTCAGGGCAGCATGGCGGAATTCCTGCCCGAGCCGGTGCAGATTCCGTGGAAGCTGCTTTACGGTGAGGCATGGTGGGGCCAGGGCAAATTCCTTGCGACCTTCGATTGCTCGCTCAAGACGATGGCCGATCTGAAGGGCAAGCGGATTTCGCTTGGTCTGCGCGGCCAGTCGGACTGGGGCGTGTTCAGCCGGCTGTTCCTGGAATACGGCTATGGCGTGACGCCGGAGAACACGGATATCCGTCACATGACTCCCGGCCAGCTGACACAGCAGCTGATCGACGGTGCGACGGATGCCGCCGTGACCCCGATCGGCGCCGAGCCGACGCTGACCAACTTCCTGATCCCCGGCCCGGTGCGCCAGCTTGAGGCGACAGGCAAGAAAATCTGCTACCTCGGCGTGACCAAGGAAATCGTCGACAAGCTCAACGAGCAGTTCGACGCCACCTGGATCCACGTGACCCTGCCGCCCAACACGCTGCCGCATCAGGACGAGCCTCTGGGTGTCGGCTTCAACCGCGCCTACAAGGCCGCGCACGAGGATTTCAGCGAAGAGACCGCCTATAAGCTGGTCAAGGCCGTGGCCGAGATCGGACCCAAGATGAAAGAGCTTCATGCGCTCTGGAACATCTGGAACCCCGAGCTGATGACCTGCGGTCTGTCCGAGGAAAACGCCCATCCCGGTGCGATCCGCGCGTTCAAAGAGCTTGGCTGGTGGGAGCTGACCGAGAAATGCGACCCGATGACCTATCCTGAGGTCAAGTGATCGCCTGCACCTGAAGGCGATATGTCGTGACGACATGGCCGACCGACCCTGCGGGATCGGTCGGCCCTTTCAAAGCGAGGCAGGCAGGGCCGCGGTTTCATACGTAGCGGCAACTCGCTTTTCAGCTTCAAACTTCAAGCAAACCGACTGGGATACGTTCCATGGCCTGGAAGACTCTGCGTAAAGCGACCGACATACCGTTCTTGCTGATCGGCTTGTTGATGACCATTTATATCGGCTTCGCCGCGTTCGGATTCACGAGCAACTCCTCGGAGCATTACTCCAATTTCATCCTTGGTATCGTGATGATGACCGGCCTTCTGGCGGTGCGTAACCTGTGTGACGAGAAGCTCGGCATTGCCGATCCGGAAACCGAGATGATCCGGCCGATCCGCCCTTTCTTCTGGCCGCGCATGGTGTTTGCGGTCGTGGGGCTTGTGATGGCCACGATCGCGATGGGCTATGTGCGTCTGAATGCCCAACAGCTTGAGGTTTCACAGCCGTTCTTCAACGAGACCGACATGATCTTCGGCTGGATGATGACCATCTCGATCCTGATGCTGACTTTCATTCACTGGGGATGGTTGCTGACCACGGTGGTGTCTATTGCGATCGCGTATTTCTTTCTCGGATACAAAATCGAAAATCCGCTTTTCGTGACGCCGCAATATTCGCCCGAATTCGTGATGAACTATATCGGCCTCGGAACAAATCAGGGCTTCTATTATCTGGCGCAGGTTGCCGCCGACGCGATCTATTTCCTGATCATCTATGCGGCGATCCTGCTTGGCGTCGGCATGTTGGACATGGTGCTTGAGGTCGGCAAGTCGACGGGCCGCAGGCTTCCGGGTGGCGCGGCGGGCCCCGCGCTGATCGGGTCGGGCATCGTAAGCTCGATCATGGGACAGGCGGTGTCAAACGTGGTGCTGACGGGGCGTCTGACCATTCCGATGATGAAACGCTACGGCTATAGCGGGCAGATGGCGGGTGCGATCGAGGCGACCGCTTCGACCGCGGGGCAGATCATGCCACCGATCCTCGGGCTTGCGGCCTTTATCATCGCCAGTTTCCTGAACCTGCCCTATATCGACGTGGCGCTGTCGGCGATGATCCCAGGCCTGCTCTATCTGGTGGGCGTCGGCATCGCGATCGTCATCTATGCGCGCCGTCACGAATTGCCGAGGCTGACCGAGAAGGTCGACCGCGAGATGATCATCCGACTGTTGCCGACCTTCGTGATCTCGTTCGGTGTGGTGCTGTGGCTGCTGCTTGGCTATCGCTCACCGGCGATCGCGGGGCTTTGGGGCATCATCATCGCGCTCGGGCTTGCGATGTTCCAGGGCAAATACCGCCCGAAATGGGCGCGGCTCTACAGTGCGATGGAAGAAGGCTTCTATCTGGTCGCCATCCTGTCGCTTCTGTTGATCGCCGTCGGGCCTTTGGGGCAGGTCATGCTGACCACCAACCTGTCGGGCCGTCTTGGCGCGGTTCTGGTGCAGTATCTGCCGGACAGCCAGCTTCTGCTGCTGTTGGGTGCGATGTGCGTGTCGCTGGTGCTTGGCATGGGTCTGCCGACCCCGGTGGCCTATCTGATCGTGGCGCTGGCGCTGGTGCCGTTCATGCAGCAAATCGGCGTGCCACCGCTTCAGGCGCATTTCTTCGTGTTCTACTTCGCGGTGTTCTCGACCCTGACGCCACCAATCGCGGTGAGTGTGCTGGCGGCGGCGAAACTGGCGGATGCGTCTTTCCTCAAGACGGCGGGGGAATCGATGAAGATCGCGCTGACCACCTTCATCATTCCGTTCGCCTTCGTCTTCTCGCCGGAGTTGATGAGCTTTCCGAACCTGACATGGGCTGTGGTGCCCCCTCTGCTGGAGGTGCTGCTGATCCAGCTGACGGTGTCGATCGCGTGCTATGGTCACGTGTTCCGAAACCTGAGCGGATGGGAACGCTGGACCATCGGTCTGGCAGCCTTTGCGGGGTTCCTTGGTATGACGGATCAGGGAAACATATTCTTCCTGGCGCAAGCCGCCCTGTTCGTGCCGATATGTGCCTATGCCTTCGTGACGCGCCAGAAAAAGGTGCCCGAGGCGGCGGCATGATCGCGGAAACGACCGGCGCGGCCGCCCCTTGCGGGCGGTCGCGTCCAAGCCACAGGACCGGGGCCGACGGTGCATGACAGGCAGAGGGACGGAATATGATTACATCGTAATCGGCGCCGGATCGGCGGGCTGCGTGCTGGCCAACCGGCTGAGCGCCGATCCCGGCAATCGGGTGCTGCTGGTCGAAGCCGGTGGCCCCGACACCAACCCCTGGATTCATATCCCGGTGGGATATTTCAAGACCATGCATAACCCGACGGTCGACTGGTGTTATCACACCGAAGAGGACGACGGGCTGGCCGGACGAGCGCTGGCTTGGCCGCGCGGCAAGGTGCTGGGCGGCTCATCATCGCTGAACGGTTTGTTGTATGTCCGGGGGCAACCACAGGATTATGACGGCTGGGCGCAGGCGGGGAATACCGGCTGGGGCTGGGACGATGTGCTGCCGCTGTTCAAACGCTCGCAGGATCAGGAGCGCGGGGACGGTCCTGCACATGGCACGGGCGGGCCATTGGCGGTCAGCGACATTCGGATGTCGCGCCCCATTTGCGATGCCTGGATCGAGGCCGCGCAGACAGCAGGCTACCCGTTCAACCCGGATTGCAACGATGGCGCGCAAGAGGGGGTGGGATATTTCCAACTGACCGCCAGAAACGGGCGGCGCTGCTCGGCGGCGGCCGCGTTCCTGACGCGCGACGTGAAGGCCAGACCCAACCTGACCATCCTCACGCGCACCCTGACCGAGGCCGTGCTGATCGATGGCGGGCACGCCTATGGCGTGCGGCTGCGGGATGCGCGCGGCACGCGGTCCGAGATGCGGGCGCGGCGCGAGGTCATCCTGTCGGCAGGCGCAATCGGATCACCGCAGATCCTGATGCTGTCAGGGATCGGCGATGGCGCGCATCTCGAGGCGCTTGGGATAAAGGTGCATCTGGAGCGCGACCAGGTGGGCCGCAACCTGCAGGATCATCTACAGGCACGGTTGGTCTTTCGCTGCAAGGAACCGACCCTGAATGACGAGGTGCGGTCGCTCTTTCGCAAAGGGTTGATTGCGCTGGAATATGCCACGCGGCGCAGCGGGCCGATGGCGATGGCGGCCAGTCTGGCCTTCGGGTTTCTGCGCACCCGGCCCGATCTGGAAACGCCGGACATCCAGTTCCACATTCAACCCTGGTCCGCCGACAGCCCCGGCGAGGGGGTGCACCCGTTCTCGGCCTTCACGATGTCGGTGTGCCAACTGCGCCCCGAAAGCACCGGGGAGATCCGCCTGCGCAGCGCCGATCCGGAGAGGCATCCCGCGATCAGGCCGAATTACCTGGCGACGGAAACCGACAGGCGCACGATGATCGACGGGGTCAATATCGCGCGCAGCATCGCCAGCCACAGCCCGCTTGCCGAGAAAATCGCCACGAGTCACAACCCCGCCCCCGGCACCGCCGAGGATGACGCGGGCACACTGGACTGGATCAGGCGCAACTCGACCACGATCTATCATCCGACAGGCACCTGCCGCATGGGTGTGGATGACGCAGCGGTGGTCGATCCCCGGCTTCGGGTGCGCGGCATAGACGGGCTGCGGGTTGCCGATTGCGCGATCATGCCGCGCATCGTGTCGGGAAACACCAATGCACCGGCGATCATGATCGGAGAGAAGGCCAGCGACATGATCCTGCAGGATCACGCCTGATCCGGCATGGGCCGAACCGGCCCGCGCCAGACCATTCAAACAAGAATTCATGATGATCTGCATGATCGGTTTGGCCAAAGGCCACTCCGGCGGACAGAGACATGTGCCGAGAGAATTCGGAGAAAATTACAATATGAATATAATTGTTTATTTTTATATGCTTGGCAATTTCTTTATCATTATATGATAAACTTTTACCACAAATTGATAACTTTTGACTGGACTTCAACATCCCTCTCCCCGAGGTTTGCCCGCACATGCCGTATCAGGCGGGCTTGAACTGGAGGGGGAGCCGGTGTCCGACGAGAACGACATCACCGACCGGCGCGCAGAAACATCGCTGGCCAAGGCGATACGTCTTTTGCCGATCGTTGCAGAGCGCAATGCCACGGGCGTCACCCTGTCGACGGTGGCACGCAAGGCCAACCTCACGACCGCGACGGCGCGCAGGCTTCTGCAAGGGCTGGTGGATGGTGGGCTGCTGAGTTTCGACCCCTATTCAAAAATATACACGCTCGGCATCGGGCTGTTCGATCTGGCCGGCGCGTCGGGTTCACCCCGGCAATTCGACGCCGTGCGCATGGAACTGCGGCCTGCGCTGGCCGAAACGGCCGCCATCACCGGGGAAACCGCCTATGTGACGGTCCCGTTCGGGGATGAGGCTTTGTGCATCGACACGGCCACCGGCTCGTATCCGCTGAGTGCCAATACCCTCAAGGTGGGCTCAAGGCGTCCGCTTGGCGTGGGCGCTGGAAGTGCGGCAATCCTCGCCGCCCTGCCGGATGACGCGTGCGATCATCTCATTGCCTCCAACAGCGAGGTCTATGGCCGCTATGGCGATCTGACCGTCGCCGAAGTGCGCCGCATGGTCCGCCATTGGCGTGAGCACCGGTATCTCGTGAACAATTCGATCATCATTCCCGATGTCAGCGCCATCGCGGTGGCGGTGTTCGACCGTTCGGACCGCTTGAAGGCCGGATTGTCCGTATCGGCCCTGAAATCGCGCCTTGGATCGGCACGCCGCAAGGAAATCGTAGAAGTAATGACCCATGCGCTGAACCGCGTGGGCCTCAAGACGTGAGGCACGACAAGAATGTATCCAATCCATTTCTTTGATCGCGCGGTCCGGCTTTGGCCAGATCATATCGCTGTCGAGCATGGCGACCGGAACCTGAGCTACAAGGCGCTTCATGACCGCGTTCAGGCGCTGGCCGTGGGTCTGCAAAAGCTTGATCCGGAGTTCGGCTCAAGGGTCGGGATCTGCTGCTACAACTCGATCGACCACCTGGTGAGCTGGCTTGCCGTTCTGGCAGCGGGCAAGGTCTGGGTTCCGCTACAGCCGATGAACGCCAAATCCGAACTGGTGCGCGCCATCGAATTCACCCAGGCCTCAATCGTCATCGCGCAGCCTGATACGGTCGGCAAACTCGATGGTGCGGACACGCGGTTCCTTATCTGCGACCCCGAAGGCGGTCCGGACACCACGGCCCAACTCGGGAAGGATCACGCCGGGCAGACACCCGCCATCGCGGACATGCCGCTATCGGCCACGCAGGCGATCAAGTTCACGGGCGGCACAACCGGTCTTCCCAAGGGCGTCATGCAGCCCTACCGCGCATGGAACACGAATATCGCGATCCAGGTTTCGGCCTGGTCGCTTGGCGTGGGGCAGCGCTATCTGGCGGCGGCACCGATCACGCATGGAACCTCCACCTATATTCTTCCGACCCTCGCCACGGGCGGCACCCTTGTTCTGCTGGATCGGCCCCGGCCCGAGGAAACTCTGCATTTCCTGCAGAATGCCGGGATAACCACCACCTTCGTGCCGCCGACCGTTCTCTATATGCTGATGGAGCTCGATGCTGTCGGTGCTTCGGATTACGCGCATCTGAAAAACCTGATCTACGGGGCAGGCCCCATGCGGCCCGATGCGATCGAGCGCGCGCAGAAGATTTTCGGCCCCTGTCTTGCCTCGACCTATGGTCAGACCGAGGCGCCACAGATCGCGACCATGATCTCGGCGCAAGAACTGCTTGACCCGGCCAAGCGCGCGTCGGTCGGACGAGAGACATTCCTCAGCCAGGTCGAGATCATGGACACGCAGGGCAAGATCCTGCCGGCGGGCGAAACCGGTGAGATCGTCATTCGCGGCGACTTGTTGATGACCGGCTACTGGAACCAGCCGGATGTCACCGCACGAACCCTCGTGGATGGCTGGCTGCATACCGGCGATCTGGGTCTGAAGGACGAGGATGGCTACGTGTTCATCCGGGGGCGCGCCAAGGAGATGATCATCACAGGCGGCTTCAACGTCTATCCCGCCGATGTCGAGACGGTGATGGGCGAGCATCCAGAAATCATCGATTGCGCCGTTTATGGCGTGCCGGACGAAAAATGGGGCGAGGCCGTCCATGCCGCCGTGCAGGTCCGCGACGCCAAGGCCGCAAGCGCAGAGGATATCATCGCCTTCATCCGGGAACGGCTTGGCCCGGTGCAGACCCCCAAATCCATTCGCTTCCTGGAAGCCTTGCCGCGCAACGCGATCGGCAAACTCCAGAAGATGCAACTCGCAGAAGAGCATCTGGCGCAAAATGCCGAAACACTCAAGGAAGGCTAACCATGTCCAAAACCGCACCGACAACATCCCTTTGCCGGTATAACGATACCGAGATCTTCTATCGGGACCGAAATCTTGTCGATGAACTGCTCGCGAAGGACAGCGATTTCGTCACCGTGATGATGCAGCACATTCTGGGCCGTGACGTGACGCCCAGCCAGATGCGCATCATGAACGCGATCCTCATCACCATGATGGAGCACGGCCTGACGCCCAGCGCCATCGCCACAAGGTCGATCTATATGTCCGCGCCCGAAAACCTGCAGGGTGCGGTTGCGGCGGGCCTTCTGGCTGTCGGCAGCCAGTTTGTCGGCACGATCGAGAACAATGCCCGTCTGCTGGCCGAGCTGGTCGATCTTGAGCCGGAGACGCAGGCCAAGCGGGCTGCCGAAATCGTGCGCGAGCATCGCGCGCGAAAGGCGCATCTGCCCGGCTTTGGCCACCATCTGCACAAGCCCGATGATCCGCGCGCTCTCAAACTTTTGGAGATCGGCGAGGCGGAATGCCCAAACCCACGCCATCTGAAGGCGCTGCGCGCGTTGTCGGCGGCGGTGGATGCCGAGTTCCAGCGCCACATCACCATCAACGCGACAGGTGCCACGGCGGCCCTGCTCGGAGACATGGACATCCCGGTCGAGCTGATGCGCGGCTTTGCGGTTATCTCGCGCGCGGCCGGTCTGGTCGCCCATATCGCCGAGGAACAGCGCAAACCGTCCGGTCGTTTCATCTGGGAAACGATCGACAAAGCCATTCCGTTCGAAGACTGACCCGATGGAGGATTTCGCAATCGTCACGGGGGGCGCCAGAGGGATCGGGGCGGCTGTTGCCAAAAGGCTGAAGGCGGATGGTCTGCGGGTCGCCGTGGTTGACCGCATCCCGCCCGAGCATGACAGCGCCGACGAGGTGATCGAGCTTGATCTGTCGGATGTCGAGGCGACACAGGCGGCACTTGGCGCATTCTGCAAGGGCCGACCGGTCACACGGCTGGTCAACAATGCCGGCATCGTGGAGCCTGCAGATGTGATCTCGACCGATCCTTTCTCGATCGATCGGGTGGCTGCGGTCAACTTGCGCGCGCCGCTTGTGTGCCTGCAAGCCGCCTTGCCGTCGATGATCAAGGCCCGATCAGGCCGCGTGGTGAACATCTCGAGCCGCGTTGCTTTGGGCAAGGAGCTGCGCACGGCCTATTCGGCGACAAAGGCGGGTCTGCATGGCATGACCAAGACCTGGGCCCTGGAGCTGGGACAGCACGGGATCACCGTGAATGCCATCGGCCCCGGCCCGATCGCGACGGAGCTTTTCAACAAGGTCAACCCGCCAGGGGACCCGCGCACGGAGAAGATCATCGCCTCCGTGCCGGTCAAACGCACCGGAACACCCGAAGACGTGGCGGATGCCGTGTCGTTCTTCTGTTCGGAGAGATCGGGATTCGTAACGGGGCAGGTTCTTTTCGTCTGTGGAGGCATGACGATCGGATCTGCATGAACATCATCCGAACACCCAGAAAGACATCTACACCCAATGGAGGAGAAGAAGATGAAAATTTCCAGAAGAACGATCGTCGGTGCTCTTGGAGCCGCGTCGATGCTGGCCTTCGGCACCTCGGCCATGGCGCAGGACTATCCCACCAAGCGTATCACCATCATCGTTCCCTACAGCGCCGGTGGCGCGACCGACATCCTGGCGCGTCAGGTGGCGGACGGTCTGAGCAAGGTTCTGGATGAAACCGTGACGGTCGAGAACCGTCCCGGCGCGGGGGCAACGCTTGGCACCACGCAAGCGGCGAATGCCCGTCCCGATGGCTATACACTGTTCATGGGCCAGGTGTCGTCGCACGGGATCGCACCTGCGGTCTACAAGAACCTGCAATATGATCCGGTCGCGGATTTCGCACCGATCAAGCTGTTGATGTCCATTCCCAACGTGATGGTCGTCAACAAGGACAGCCCGTTCCAGACCGCCGGTGAATTCCTCGAAGCGGCCAAGGCAGAAGGCAAGACCTTCGGATCGTCCGGTGTGGGCAGCTCGATCCACCTGTCGGGTGAGATGTTCAAGTCCCGCACAGGTGCGAACATGACCCATGTTCCGTTCCGTGGCAGCGGCGAGGCCGTGCCCGCATTGCTGGCCGGTGACGTGGACGTGATGTTCGACAACCTGCCCTCGGCCATGCCGCATATCGAGTCGGGCGCCTTGCGCGCGCTGGCCGTGACGACGCCGGAACGGTCACCGAAGCTTGATGGCGTCCCCACGCTGGACGAGCTTGATATCCCGGAACTCGACGGGTTCGCGGCGCGCTCGTGGTTCGGTCTGCTGGCACCGTCGGGGACGGATGCGGCAGTGATCGCCACCCTGTCCGAGGCGCTGGACCAGGTCATCGCAAGCGAAGCCTTCGTCAATTTCGCCGATACCCGCGGCGCCGATATCGAGGGCGGCAGCCCCGAAGAGTTCAGCGCGTTCATCGCAAGCGAATTGGCAAGCTGGAAAACCGTGGTCGACGACGCCGGCGTCACGGTCGAGTAAATCCACGACATCTTCGGTGGCGGTCCGCAAGGGCCGCCGCCGAAACCGGGCGGCATGGGAGGAGCAGCCATGAGCGAGACCACCACTCAAACCAATGCCCGCAAGGGGCGGCGCCGCGAAATCCTGTTCGCGGCCCTGACGCTTGCGGCCTCGGTCCTGTTTGGACTTTTCGTCATTCCGGGCGGCGTCGCGACTCCGGCTTCGGTCAAGCATCTGCCGCTTTCGCCTGCTTTCCTGCCTTATCTTCTGACGGGTGCTATCGGCATCTTTGCGTTGATCCACCTGCTCGAAGCCATCTTTGCCCCGCATATCCCCGCAGATGAGGAAGCGGGCGCGCTCGACGCACATCCCAAGTGGAAGAGCCGCGTTCTCATGCTCATCGCTCTGCTGCTGGTCTATTTGCTGCTGCCCGATCAAGTGGGGATGCTGGTGACCTCCATGGTGGTGACCATAGCGCTTCTTGCCATGGGCGGCGAACGCAGGCCCGTCATCCTGATTGGTGTCGGGATCAGCGTGCCGCTGCTGGTTTATCTGTTTTTCACCCAAGTCGCGCAGGTCCCGATGCCGCTCGGCTTTTTCGAAGACTGGATGTGATCCATGTTTGAAAACATCGCGACCGGTTTCGAACTTTTCTTCACCCTTGGCAATATCCTGGCGATCACAGCCGGGGTCTGTCTTGGCGTCGTCGTGGGAGCGATCCCGGGCCTGACGGCCACAATGGCCGTGGCGCTCGCGCTGCCCTTTACCTTCAACCTCGATCCCGTTACCGGCATCCTGTTGCTCGTCGGGGTCTACAAGGGCGGTGTGTTCGGCGGGTCAATCACGGCAATCCTGATCCGCGCCCCTGGTACACCGGCGGCCGCCTGCACCGTGCTGGATGGCTACCCGCTGGCCCAGAAGGGACAGGCGGGCAAGGCGCTCAACATGGCGCTTTATGCCTCCTGCATCGCGGATTTCCTGTCCAACCTGTCGCTGATCTTCTTTGCCAGCCTGATCGCGGGTCTGGCGCTGGCCTTCGGGCCACCGGAATATTTCTGGCTGATCTGCTTCTCTCTGACTGTGGTGATCTCGATCTCGGGGTCTTCATTGACCAAGGGTTTGATCTCGGGGCTTCTGGGTCTGCTGACCTCGACCATCGGGCTTGATCTGGTCTATGGCACGCAACGCTTCACCTATGGCAATTTCAATTTGATGGGTGGCGTGAGCTATATCCCCCTGCTCATCGGTTTGTTCGCCTTGCCCGAAGTGATCGACTTCTATGTGCGCAAGGTCGCTCCCTTCACGGTCAAGGCCGCGGATCGGAGCCGCGTGACGCTTGCGGAATTCAAGGGCAGCCTGCTGTCCATCATCCGCGGCAGTTTCATCGGCGTCATCATCGGCACCATCCCCGGCGCCGGCGCCACCGCTGCGGCCTTCCTGTCCTATGGCGAGGCGCGCCGGACGGCCAAATCGCCCGAAACCTTCGGCAAGGGCAATGTCGAAGGCGTTGCCGCCTCGGAGGCGGGCAATAACGGCGTGGCGGGAGCGACGCTCATACCGCTTCTTGCGCTTGGTATACCAGGCGATGTCGTCACGGCGGTGATCCTTGGCGCCTTCATGCTTCAGGGCCTGACGCCGGGTCCGTTGATGTTCCAGGACAATATCACGATCATCTACGCGATCTTCATCGGGATCATGCTCAGTTCCATCGTGCTTCTGGGCTCGGGCAAGCTTGCGATCCGGTATTTCGCGCGCATCGCGGACATTCCGCGCCATATCCTGCTGCCGATCGTGCTGATGTTCTGCGTCTTCGGCAGCTATGCGGT
The DNA here is from genome assembly GCF_900142765.1 of Roseovarius litoreus. Lineage (GTDB taxonomy): Bacteria > Pseudomonadota > Alphaproteobacteria > Rhodobacterales > Rhodobacteraceae > Roseovarius > Roseovarius litoreus. The sequence goes on along the minus strand of NZ_FRCB01000006.1, from coordinate 172,633 downwards.
TCAAAGCCAGATGTTCGATGTAGGTGTGATGCTGGCCTTTGGCGTTCTGGGCTTCATCATGATGAAGATCAACATGGCGGCCGCTCCGTTCCTGATGGGCTTCATCCTCGGCCCGCTCTTCGAGGATAACCTGCGCCGCTCGTTCCTGATCTCCGAGGATATCCTGATCTTCTTCCGCAGCCCGATCTGCTGGATCTTCATCACGATAACAGTGTTCTCGCTCTTCGTGGGCATCCGGCGCGAGTTGCGCGCGACACGCGCCAAACGGGACGCGATACGCGCCTCCGGTGCGTCATGAGCCAGGAGCTTGCAAACCGCATCGCGCTTGTGATCGGCGCGGGATCGATTGCCGAAGGCATCGGTATCGGCCGGGCGATCGCCATCTGCATGGCGCATGCGGGCGCGCATGTCATCGCGGCGGATGCCGATCCGGCATCCGCAGCCGACACGGTGCGACTGATCCATGACGAGGGCGGCAAGGCCGAAGCCCGCACGGTCGACGTTCTGAAGGATTCCAGCGTCACGGACCTGATCGGCGATATCGAGGAGCGCCATGGACGGCTTGATATCCTGCATTGCAATGTGGGGCTTGGCAAAAGCGGCCCATCGCAGAATACCAGCCCCGCGGACTGGCGGCGCATCAGCGACGCCAACCTGACCTCGCTGCATGTGGCGGCACAGGCCGCGCTGCCGATGATGCGCGCTCAGGGGCGCGGTGTCATCACCGTCACATCGTCGATCGCGTCGATCCGGCATGTGGGTTATCCGCATCTTGCCTATTCCGCCACCAAAGCCGGCGCCAACCAGTTCGCCCGTGCCCTCGCCGTTGAGCTGGCCCCGGAGGGCATCCGCGTCAATGCGATCATCGCCGGTCTGATCGACACGCCCCGGATCGGTATCACCCTGGCGAAAAGTTACGGTGACAAGACCGAAGCCCAGATGCGCGAGGCGCGCGCCCGGCAATGTCCACTTGGCCGGATGGGCAGCGCATGGGATATCGCCGAGGCGGCGGTTTTTCTGGCCTCTGACCGGGCAGGCTATATCACGGGGACCGAATTGGTCGTCGATGGAGGCCTGTCCGCGAGCATCCGCCAGGCCGTGGATGGCTGACAGGCCCGCCATGGCACATCCCTCGAAGGCAAGGCTCAACACCTTATTGGCGTTTTTTCTGCTGGGCGCAGGAGCCGTGTCAATCATGCATCCCGTTCCCGAGAGTACCGTGGTATGCGCGTTGATCGCCCTTGCCGTTTTGAACCACCGCCGTCTTAACCGACCCGCAAGGATCATCGGAAGCATCGTGACCGTGCTGTTCTTCTTGGTCTGGATCACCGGCTGGCTTGAAGCCTCGGACGCCATGTCGCGCGTAACATTCCTGGGCGCCTTCCTGATCGCGCTCGGCATGCTGAGCCGCGCCGCCTCGCGGGCGCCCGATATCCGAAGCGCTGCCACGGTGGTCGCGAGCAGACCGCGCGGGACACGGTATCTTTTCGTGACCTTCGGCACGCATATTTTCGCGATCTTTCTGAATTTCGGGGCCGCCAGCCTGATGGCGACGCTGCTGGCCCAAAGCAGGGAAACGCTTGCGCGTCAGAATGCCATCGAAGACCTGACCCTGGCCATGCTGCGCGGGTTCGCGGCGATGCCGATGTGGTCACCGCTTGCGCTGTCGACGATCATCACCTTGTCGATCCTGCCGGAGGTCGATTATTTTCAGATCCTGCCCTTCGGCATCGCCGCCGGCCTGATTTACGTAACCGCCGGTTATCTTCTGTCGAAGAGCGCGCCGGCACAAACGGATCTCGCGCGTGCCCTGCCCCCGCTTCACGAGAAGAAGGTGCTGGCGCGGGTCGTGCTGAGGGTTGCGCTGCTGGTCACAGTCGCGTTCGGCCTCAATCAGTTGGCCGGTCTTTCGATGCCCGAGTCCGTGCTTGTCGCCGTTCTGGGGTTTTCGTTGTCCTGGTGGGCGTTGCAGACATGGGCGGGCAGCGCGCCGGGATTGCCCGAAGAACTGGCGGTCACGGCCGAAACGGGCGTCAATGAGATCGTGATCGTATCCGGAGCCGGTTTTCTGGGCGCCATCATCGCCAAGGCAATCGCCTCATTCGACGGCGCCTTGTCCGCCCCGCCGGATATCGTGATCCCCGCGCTCATCGCTCTGGTACCAGTCGGGATGGTCATCGGAGGTCTTTGGGCGATAAACCCGATCGTTTCGGCCAGTATCCTGCTGGGCGTGTTGCACCCGCTTGTTCCAGAAGCCGCGCTGATCTGGCTGGCGCTGGCAGCGATCATCGGATGGGGCATTACCGCTGCCTCTTCGCCCTTCACCGCGAATGTTCTGATCACAAGTCGGGTGATGGGGCTCGAGGCAGGACCGCTCGTGCGGTCGGGCAACATCAAACTCACCTGCCTGGCGCTTCTGGCGACCGGGCTTTTCTGCGCCATTGCCGCATTCATTTCATTGCAAAGGTAGATCATCCATGAACCACATGATGCAAGCCATCTTCGCCACCAGCCCCGGCGGCCCCGAGGTTCTTCAACCGCGCGGGATCGCCGTTCCCGCACCGGCCGCGGGCGAGGTGCTGATCCGGGTCGCAGCGGCAGGGGTCAACCGCCCTGATCTGCGTCAGCGCCAGGGCGGATATCCGCCGCCTCCCGGCATCACCGAAGTGCTCGGGCTGGAAGTCGCAGGCGAGATCGTGTCCTGCGGCCAAGGCGTCAGGCGGTTTTCGCATGGCGACAAGGTCTGCGCCCTGGTGGCAGGCGGCGGATATGCCGAATATTGCGTCGCGCCCGAAGAGCAGGTACTGCCCTGGCCCTCGGGCCTGACGGCGATCGAGGCCGCAGCCATTCCCGAAACCTTCTTCACCGTCTGGACCAACCTCTTCCAGATCGGGCGGTTGGCCGAGAGGGACACTGTCCTGATCCATGGCGGCGCAAGCGGCATCGGCACCGCGGCGATCCAGCTGGCCCGCGCCTTCGGTGCGAAGGTCTATGCCACCGCGGGTACGGATGAGAAATGTCGGGCATGCCGGGATCTGGGCGCCACCGAGGCGATCAACTACAAAACGGAGCGTTTCGAGGAAGAGATCCTGCGCCTGACCGAAGGGCGCGGCGTCGATGTCATTCTTGACATGATCTGCGCCGAGTATCTGGAGCGCAATCTTGCGTCACTGGCGGTTGCAGGGCGGCTTGTCATCATCGCCTTTCTGGGCGGCGGGCAGGCGGAGGTGAATATCGAAGGGATGATCCGCAAGCGCCAGAGCCTGTGCGGCAGCACCCTGCGCCCGCAAACGCCGCAAGAAAAGGGCCTGATCGCCGCAGATCTGCAGCGCAAGGTCTGGCCGCTTCTGGAAAATGGCACCGTCAAGCCGGTGATCCATTCGGTCCAACCGCTTGACCGGGCCTGCGACGCCCATGCCGAACTGGAAGCGGGCGGGCATGTCGGAAAAATCGTCTTGTCCGTGGGATAGGGCTTGGGGGCCGAGGGCGCAGACGCCTTGGGACCGGCAAGATGAGACCGTGGGACTGCACGTATCCTTGGCGTCGGATCAAAACCCGCCTGCCCCGGCACTGAAGCTATTTCATCTTGTTCAGGCGCCATTCGGATCGGCCTGCCGTCATTTGAAGGCATTTTCTGTCAACACGTCTTGTCGGGCCTGCATGCGTCTGCCTGATGCGTCTCGGCAGTACCACGGGGGGTCCTTGGTGAGTATTTGGGGAACGATGAAAGCGAGGGCCGGGAAGAAGCGCAGCGGCTGCATTATCGCGCGGTTTGCACGCCATGAGTCTGGCCCCGGCAGGATGGTCACCGATGGCCCAAGGCAGAGCGGAGAGACGCGTTGCCGCCGCTGGTCGGGCTTGTTCGATATCGGGCGCATGGACGGCACCCGGCTCTGCCGCTGTCAAGGGCGCGATGCTGCCGTCCGGTTACGGCATAAAAAGACGAAGGGGTGCCGCCACCGTCTCAGCGAGGTAGCGACGCTCCTGTCTTTTTTTGCCGGCATCAACCGCATGCGTCCTGTCACGGACCTGTCTGTCGCAGCGTGAAACCAATCACCGGCCCTGCCAAGGCAAGGCCGGGAAGGTCGTCAGTTGACCTGACGCAGGGAACTGTCATCCGATTGCATAGAGCCATTTCGCTGCGGCGAGACCGAGGGCGCGACGGGATTGGCAGGCGCCAAGTTGAGTGAGCCGCGGCGATCATCGTAATCCTCATACTCGAATTCGACCACCTGAAGTGTACCCGGGTCGAGTTTCACCTCGATTGGACGGCCATTGGCATCGCGTCCCTCGATCTTGTAGCAGGCATCGTCGATCTTGAACTCGCGCACTGTCCAGCCGTTTTGCCGGGCCAGTTGCATCGCGGTCTCTTGCGGCTGCCATTGATCACGGGGGACGAAACAATCATCGTCATCCGCAAGCACGGCGCCTGCTGGCAAGGTGGCGAAAAGGGTCAAGGCGATAAGTGTCTTTTTCATGGCAGTATCTCCTTTTTTGCTGCTGAGACCAATTTGGCGCCACTATCTGAGGGTTTCCTGACGGCCCGACGCTTTCCACGTCAAGTCGCCGTCAGGAAAGGCTCCGCCGGTGAGAGCGTGGCCCGGTTTTCGTGATGGCGGACAGACGCCAGCACGATACCGCCCACATGCCGCAACACCGGCAAGAGCAACAGGTTGGCGAAGAGCTCATGCGCCTCTTGGAGTGTCTCGCTCATGGCCTTGGCCTGCGCGCCGTATTCGCGGTGGGCACCCGCCTCGTCCGCCCATGCGGGAGCCAAGATCGCCAGAATGGCCGGCACCATTGCCAAGCGACCGGGTGCGTCTTTGAGGAATCCGGTGACGGCAACGCAGGAGCGCGTTGCAAGCAAGGCCAGCACCATGACCGCGCCCGCCGGATTATGTCGCGCAGATAGGCAAGAGTTGCCCCGGGGGCTGACGAATTGAGAGAAGCGCACATGGCGGCTTGCCCAAGCCCCTACCAGCCGGATCGCGACAAGTCCCACGGCCGCGTATCCTGACAGTTGGTCTATCCTCGAACGCTCTTGCGCGCTCGCCCAGGCCGGCGCAACGGTCTAGACAAAACCCCGGTAAAAGATCCTGATGACCGGGTCCGAGACCCGGACCTTGCTGGACGCACCCGTATCGATATGCCGGGCGGCGTGATCGATTGCATCAGTCATCGTCATCGTCGTCGTCGTCATCATCATCGTCTTCGTATTCGAACTCGATGATCTGGAGCGTCTCGGGATGGAGCGTCACCTCGATGCGCCGCCCGGCGGCATCCCTGCCGTCGATCTCGTAGCAACCATCGTCGATCTTGATACGACGCACCGTCCAGCCATTCTCGGTGGCGAGCCGAGCGACTGTCTCGCGCGGCTGCCAATTCGCCATCGGCGCATAGCAATCATCATCCGCCAATGCGGCACCGGCCGGAAAAACCGCGATAAAACCAAGAATTGTCAATGTCTTCTTCATGGGACAAACTCAATGTGGAGCATCTGTTCGGGGCCATTAAGCGTCACCATACTTACAGGAACCTGAAGAGCTGTCCTCGCAAGCGTCAGCTTTGTGTCAGCCATAGCCGCCAAAGGTGGATCATCGAAACGGAAGGGACATCCATGCGCATCCTGCTGATCGAGGACGATACGACGCTCGGCGCGGCCGTGCGGGACCAGATTGCGGCGGATGGCCGGTCGGTGGATTGGGTCACCAGGCTTGACGCTGCGGATGATGCGCTGCGCGCAACGTCTTATGATCTGATCCTTCTCGACCTTATGCTGCCGGATGGACGCGGCATCGGATTTCTGAAGGCGTTGCGGCTGCGGGGCGATGTGACACCGGTCATCATTCTGACCGCCCTCGATCAGGTCACGGATCGGATCGAGGGGTTGAACGCGGGCGCTGATGATTACCTCGTAAAGCCCTTCGACCTTGCCGAATTATCCGCGAGGATCGGCTCGGTCGCGCGGCGCTATTGTGGCAACCCCAACCCAATCATCACCCATGGCCCCATCGACGTCGATCTTGCCGCGCACAGTGTTCATCGCGACGGCAAGCCGGTGCAATTGACCGCGCGAGAATGGGCGTTGTTCGAGGCCTTTCTTGCGCGTCCCGGGCAGCTTTTGTCGAAGGCGCAACTTGAAGAAAAGCTTTATGAATTTGGCGCCGAGGTGGAAAGCAACACGATCGAAGTGCATGTCAGCCGGTTGCGCAAGAAACTGGGAGCCGGGATCATCGAAACCGAGCGCGGTATGGGTTACCGTCTGGGGCGCCCATGAGATGGCCGGCAAGCCTGCAGGCCCGGCTTGCGCTGTCGCTTGGCCTTGTGCTGACAATCCTCTGGCTTGTGGCTGCGACGGTGACAGCTGTCACGATCCGCGGCGAGATGGACGAGGTCTTTGACAGCGCCCTGCGCGAAACCGCAGAGCGCATCCTTCCGCTCGCGGTAACCGACATCGTCGGCCGGGAAGATCAGGGAATAACGCAGCGACTGACCCCGATCCGCGCGCATGACGAGTTTTTCACCTATGTGGTGCGCGATAGCGAAGGGCGTGTTCTTCTGCAGTCCCATGCGGCCGATCCGGCCATTTTCCCACCCTATGACGGGACAGGGTTTCAGCAGACCGCCACTCATCGCCTGTATAGTGATGCGGCGCTGCGGGGGACGATCCGGATCACGGTGGCCGAACCGCTGACGCATCGCGCCGAGGTCGCGCGCGAAATCCAAGTTGGATTCAGCCTGCCACTGTTGATCGTACTGCCGGTGGCGCTGGTGGCCATCATTTTGACTGTGCGGTTCAGTCTCGCGCCGCTGCGCCATTTCCGCACGCGGATCGAGGCGCGGAGCGCACGCGACCTGTCGGAAATCCCCGCCGAGGGCCTTCCAGCGGAGCTGTCGCCCCTTGCGGCAACGGTCAACGGGCTGCTTGCCCGGATGCGCGACGCCTTCGAGGCCGAACGCAGCTTTGCGGCCAATGCAGCCCATGAAATCCGCACGCCTCTGGCCGGCGCCATCGGGCAGGCACAGCGCATTCGGTCCGAAACACGTGATCCGGCGATTGACGCGCGCGCTCGGGAAATTGAAACGACACTCAAGCGGCTGACCCGGCTTTCCGAGCGCCTGATGCAGCTTGCGCGGGCGGAAGGCGGGCAGCTGAGAACGGACCGGGGCACCGATATCAGGACCGTGGCGAGGATCATGGTGGAGGATATGGCGCGCGCCTGCGCGCCGGGGCGCATCGTCCTGACCCTGCCGGACAGTCCTGTCCTGTCGGACATCCACCCAGACGCTTTCGGCATCCTGTGCCGAAACCTTGTGGAGAACGCCTTGCGCCATGGCGCGGAAACCACTCCGGTCGAGGTGAGCCTGACAAGCGACGGTCTTCTGAGCGTGGCAAATGACGGCCCGGTCGTGCCGCGCGACACGATCGCCCGACTGGCGGGTCGTTTCGAGCGCGCGAACGCCAGTAGTGAGGGCAGCGGGCTGGGTCTGGCCATCGTCACGGCCATCGCCGAGCGGATCGGAAGCGACCTCGTTCTGGTGTCACCACGCGCCGATGCGCCCGACGGGTTTCAGGCATCGATCCAACTGCCTATGGTTCCCGACACGGCCTCTCCGGACAAAATCCACAAGTCTTGAAGTGCTGTCAGGCAAGCGGTTGGTGACACGCACCTGCACCATTTGCCGGATCGCCTGCTTTCCGGGGGGGCTAGGAACATGTCTGTGCGGGGCAAGTGCCCTGCCCGCTTCACAGACGGAGATTCTTGGACAGCCGTGACCAATGCACATGGCCCGGCAGGATGTGCCGGGCCATGACAATGTCAGCTCCAATGCGCGACGGAACGCTTCTCAAAGCTCTCCCGGAACTGCCGCGTCGAGTTCTCCATGATCTCGCCTGTCCCCCAGTCCAGGATGACGGCATATCTGCGAACCGCGTCCATCTCGTCGATTTCGCCGTTCTGATACATGCGAGACACGATCTCGGGGTCCATTCGAGCCCAGCCCACGCGGTTTTGGCGAATATACGCTCGGGCCTTTTCGGTCGCGGCTTCGTCGATCTCGTATTCCAGCATGTCGGCGTCAATCACCTTGATCACCACGCCATAGTCGAGTTCTGCCCGCTTGACCGAAACATATTCGTCAATCACATCCTGACGAACACGCTCCGGGTCGCGCTCCAGTGGGTCGCCATAGCCACCACCCCCGGCGGTGGGCCGTGTGAACCTGTCGCCGCTCTTGATCTTGTAATTCGAGAATACGGAACCCAGCCACTTTTCCTCGCCAGTGTCTGCATGCTCGATCATCAGACCGTGCGGCATCGACGGCAAACCACCTTCGACGCCCCAGACAACAGCGCGTTCCCGGTCGCAGATATAGGAAATGACCGTGTTTTCAGCTTCCAGCAATGTCGACGCCTTGATCACGCCAGCACCGCCACGCCATTTGCCGGGGCCAGGACTGTCCTGCTTGATCTGAAATTCATCGGCGCGCGTCGGGTTCACGCGCTCGTTGCCTTCCGAAGGTTGCGACATCAAGCCGGTACCGAAACAGGCGGTTGTCACGTCGCTTCCATCCTTGCCATTGCGCCCGCCCCAGCCACCGGGCAACCACTCGTAAAACATGTAGATGGGTTTCTCAGGCTTGCGCAGATCGTTCCCACCGGCGAGCAGATATTCCAGGTTGAAGGCACAGGCGATGGCGCGCTCCGGCATGATCTGTGACCACATTTCGAAAATCGCGTTCATGATCTTTTCGAACGGCATCAGAAAGCCCGTCACCGCAACGGGCCATTCCGCACTCACGACACTGTTCTTCGGAGCCTTGACCTCGACCATGCGGTAAAACCCGCTATTGAGCGGTAAGTCGGGGAAAAATGTCTTCATCCCGGCGACCACGGCCGAAAACGTGGCGCCATGCGCGGAATTGTAGATCGAAGAGATGGTCGGGTGGCTGCCCTCGAAATCATAAACGATCCGGTCGCCCTTGATTGTCATCTTGATATGGATCGGGATCATTCCCTCGCCTGCACCAGGATCACGGTCGATATAATCCACAGCCTCCCAAGTCCCGTCAGGCAAGTCCGATATGCGCTGACGCACCGCGCGTTCGACATAGTCCTGCACCGCGCCCATGCCTTGGGTGACTTGATCGCGTCCATATTTGGCCACCAGTCGCTGAAGTTCGCGTTCGGCCACCTGTGTCGCCTGGGCCTGTGAATGGATGTCGCCGATGATCGACGCGGGATCGCGCGTATTGGCCGCGATCATATTCGCTACATCGGCACAGAACCTGCCCTTGTGAAACAGCCGGACAGGTGTGATCCGCACCGCTTCGCCGAACATCTCATGCGCCGCGACGTTGAACGACCCCGGAACGGAGCCACCCAGATCGGACCAGTGCCCGTTGGACTGCGAGAAACCGATCAGCTGTTCTTCGTCGAAGATCGGGCGGATCAGGCGCACGTCGCTGAAGTGGGTACCGCCTGCATATGGATCGTTGATCGCATAGACATCACCGGGATACATATCGCCTTCGAAAACACGGATCACGTCCTTGCAGGTATAGTGCAAGGTTCCGACATGCACCGCGATGTCAGAATTGCCCTGCGCAACGCAGTTTCCTTCGGCGTCATGCAGACCATTCGAGAAATCACGGTTGTAGATCACGAAGGAATAGCAAGTCCGCAGCATCTGCTCGGCCATCTGGTCGACCGAGGTAATGAAAGAATTCTTGAGAACCTCGAATGTGACCGGGTCCAGTTCCTGATTGGTTGTGCTGTTCATACCTCAGTCCTTCACGCGAATAAGAATGTTCATGTATTGGTCGACCTTGGCCGTAGCCTTGGGCGGCACGACGACTGTCGAGTCGATCTGCTCGACAATGGCGGGCCCGGTAAATTCAGCCCCCGCCTTCATCTTGGCGCGGTCATAGATCGCGGCCTCGCATTTTTCCCCCTTGAACCAAACCGCGCGGGTGCCTGATGGTTCGGGTGCGTGCTTGACGACCTCGAAGGACGGAAGCTTGGCCTTCTGCACGATGCCGGTCGCCTTGACGCCGACACGGAAGATACTGACGGGTGCGTCTTCGCGACGGAAATTGTATTCGCGCTCATGCTCGTTGTGAAAACCTTGCACGAGGTCCTTCGTGCTCGTGATCGGGGACGGAGCCGAGACGGAAAGCGACCGCCACTGTCCCTGGTACATCATCTCGACCGAGCGTTGCAAAACGGTGTCTTCGGGCGCGACACCTTCGTGGCGCAACCGTGCCACAGCCTCTTTCTCGATCCTTGAAAATGCGGCTTCCAGGTCTTCCGGCGTCGTGGTCGCTGCATCCGCCATGAAACTGTCGGAAAAGTCGTGCTGGATATCGACCAGCAGGCATCCCATCGCCGAGGTGACGCCCGGGTTGGGCGGCACGATCACGACAGGAATGGACAGCTCTTTTGCCACCGCAGCACCATGCAGGGCGCCTGCACCGCCAAAGGCGATCAGCGCGAAATCCCGCGGGTCATGTCCGCGGCTGATCGACAGAAGGCGCACCGCGTTGGCCATATTGGCGTTGGCCACGTCAATGATCGCCTCTGCCGCCTCGTGAAGTTCCATGCCGAAAGGTTCTGCGACTGTCTCGCGCACAGCCTTTTCGGCCAGTGCAGGATCAAGAGTGATGTCGCCGCCGGCAAGGCTATGTCCTAGTCGGCCCAAGACAACATTGGCATCACTGTTGGTCGCCACCTCGTTGCCATTGGAGTAGCAGGCAGGCCCCGGATAGGCTCCGGCGGATTGTGGCCCGTTGCGCAGCGATCCCCCCTCGTCCTTCCAGGCCAGAGATCCCCCGCCGGCCCCGATTGTCAGCACCTCGATGCTGGGAAACCGGATCGGATAGCCGTATTCGATATACCAGTCCTTCGTCACCGTGGATTCGCCGCGGTAGGTCAGCGACACATCTGTGCTGGTCCCGCCCATGTCGAAACCGATCGAGTTCTCATAGCCGCACAGATTGCCGATGAAACGGCTGGCGATGGCCCCCGCCGCGATGCCGGACCCCGCAAGACGCGCCGCGAAATCCTTGACGCTGGCAGGTGTCATGACCCCGCCGCCCGAGTGCAGCAAAAGAAGGTCCCGATTGTATCCACCGTCCGTCAGCTTGTCGCTGAGGCGCGAGACGTAATCGACGACCACCGGCGACACGACGGCATTGACCATCGTCGTGGAGAACCGCTCATGCTCGAATATTTCGGGCATGATTTCTGACGATATCGAGATATGCACATCCGGCATCACCTCGCGCAGGATCGCCCGCATGCGCACTTCGTTCGTACTGTTGACATACGAGTTGATGAAGCAAACCGCGACCGCCTTTATGTCGCGCTTTTTCAGGATCTCGGCGACGCGGCGTGCCTCATCCTCGTCAAGCTCCTGGATGATCTTTCCAGCAGCGTCCACGCGTTCCTTTACGGTCAGACGGTCCCTTCGCGGAATATAGGGTTTGGCAACATCCTTGTAGGTGTCCCACAGGTCTTCCTTGTTCGAGCGGCGGATCTCGACAACATCGCGGAAACCTTCTGTGCAGACCATGGCCGCGCGCGGCAACTTGCGTGTGATCAGCGCATTCGTGGCCACCGTGGTCCCGTGTGAAAACATGGTGACGTCGGACAGGCTTACCTTGGCATCCGACACGCCAGTCAGGATGGCGCGCATGGGATCATCGGGGGTGGACGGTGTCTTTTCGATCCGGATCTGCCCGGTCTCTTCGTCCATGATACAGACGTCGGTGAACGTCCCCCCGACATCCACTGCAACTCTCGTCTTTGTCATCAGTTTTTCCTATCCTTTTTCACACCTGCCGAACGCGCGACAGGCGATACCGTTCGCCTGCGAAACCACGAGTGCAGGAGGCTCATCGAACTTTCGTCTCACGACGGGTCAGACGCATGCAGCCGAACGCCTTTGCTTGCGTGTCTCCGTCGGCGTGCAGCCGAACTTGGCGCGGTAGTGCTTGCAGAACTGGGCCTGATCGTAGAAGCCCCATTTCTGCGCGATCTGGGCCATGGTGGAGGTGTCATGCACCATCTCCAGCGTCTCGCGACAGCGGGTCAGCCGCCTGTCACGAATATAGCCCGCAACAGAGCACTCGTTTTCGGCGAACAAACCCTGCAGATACCGAAGGGATATGCCGCAGGATTCGGCCACCATCTGCGGCCCCAGATTGGGGTTTGACAGGTTATCACGTATGAACTGCTCAGCCCGCTGCAGATGGGCGGCACGGATCGTCGACACGGAACTATCAAGAATGCGATCATCGCTGCGCATCGAGAGGCACAGAAGATCGAGCAGATGTTGTCCGGCCATTTCACGCGCGGCATCGTTGATGACGTCAATGCTTTCGATCGTGTTGCGCACGGCGCCGACGAAATAGGACCCGATCCCGGAGCGCGCATCAAATGTGAGGGCGCTCAGGCGTTCCGTCGGCCCGACGCGCGACTGCACACTGGCCGTAGGCACTTTCAGCACCCAAAGTTTGTTGCGCTGGCTGTGAGAGAATTCATATGGCATGTCGCCCTGTTCGACCAAAAACCCACCTGGCGCACAGCGCGTATGGCGTGACGCCTGATGGAAACGCACCTCGGCGACATGGGGGATCGTGATCAGCAGACTGTTGTCCTTTTCCTCTTGGAAATGGCTCTTGTTGCGGCGGTACATGACGCCATCGCATTCCATCTCGGACAGGCCCATCACACCAAGCCCCCACGACTTCAAAGACCCCCTGAAACGCGTGGCGTCCCGGCATTCAACCGAGAGCGGGAAATAGGTTTCCGAGATCGTTCGCGACCAGACTTTGTTCTTGTCGATGGCACTTCCGTGGTCGGTAGAAAAAAACATCCTTTCCTCCTGTCGGACGGCTTGTCGCAAATACCGGCCTTGTCATCTTAGGGTAAACCTTACCCCAAGCCACAAGGCAAAATAGGTGATTTGCGCACAAAAGTTTGGTGCCCTCCTCTCTGGGGATCCGGAGTGCCGAGGCTTGCAATTCGCCTGGCGCATGCGCCAAAAACGCCCAAGGACACGCCAAGGTGGCGCCCCGAACGGCGCGATGCGGTCTTGCACAGCAGGCGCCTTTGGGGCCTCATGTTGCACGTCTTGTGCCGATGTCCGGTACGTTTCAATTTGGAAAACCGCTCCGATGCATGCCGACCTGCGTCATTCGCAAAAACCAGCGGCACCTGCCCAGGTGAAACGGCATGTCCTTCGTGTGCGCGGGACCGATGTCACCTTGCTGGAGGAAGTGCGGCAGCTGGCGGAGGCGGACCTTGGCTTTGAAATCCAGCATGAATCGCTCGACTTCCTGACCTGCCAGCACCGGGCGGCCATGGATCCTATGAACTACGACATCTATGAGCAATGCTTTCACAATCTGGATATCGTCTGGTATTGGGGCGCGCTGCAGCCGATCGACACGCGGCGCATTCTCCAATGGGACAAAATCGGCGATCTCGCCAAGACGGGTGGCATTAGCAAATATACTTGGCAGGGCCATGGCGACGCCCCGGTGCGCAAGCTCTATGTTCAGCCGGATGGCACATTGGGCCAGCAACCGATGCCGCTGATCAGCATGTTGCCGACCGCCCATAACGTCGACAGTTTCGGTTTCGACCGCCGCCTTTTCGGGGATGAGGGACCCGAGGGCTCGAGCTGGGCATGGTTGCTGGACCGCCGGGCACGCGGGCGGATCGCTCTGGTGGATGAACCCGCGATCGGAATCTATGACGCGGCTCTGGCCGCCGAGTCGAACGGAGACCTGACGTTCGAGGATATCGGCAACATGACCGTTGACGAGATCGACAGCCTTATGGCCCTGCTGGAAACGCTTCGGCAACAGGGGTTCTTTGTCGGCAGTTGGGTGTCTCCCGATCAAGCCGAAGCGCTGGTGCGCGCGGACCGGGTCTCGGTGCAAAGCATGTGGTCCCCCTCTTACGGCAATCTTGGTCATATGCAGGGCGTCTTCTGCGAAAGCGTGCCACGCGAAGGGTATCGCGCCTGGCACGGTGGCGCCTCACTCGCGCGGCACCTTTCGGGTAGCCAGTTGGATATCGCCTATGAGTATCTGAACTGGTGGCTGTCCGGTCCGGCGGGTGCGGTGATGGCGCGTCAGGGGCATTACATGACGAATGCCGATGGCGTACGCGAATATCTGAGCCCTGAGGAATGGGGCTATTGGTATGAAGGAGAGACCGCCCGATGCGACTTGAAAGGGCCTGATGGAAGGATCGTGGTTCGAGCGGGTCAACGCCGCGCAGGCGGAGCCTACCGCGAACGCGTCAGCCGGATCGCGTTGTGGAATACGGTGATGGACGAATACAATTACGCGGCCCGCGCCTGGAACCGGTTCATCACAAGCCTCGGAACGTTCGGACAATGACCGCGAAACCCAAAAGCCTTGAACAGGAGCCTCTTTACGAAACCATCAGCCGGGTCTTGCGATACAACATCGTGTCCGGGCGCCTGCCCGATGGCTTTGTTTTGATCGAAGGCCCGATCGCAAAGCTGATGCAAACCAGCCGCGCTCCGGTGCAGGCATCGCTTCGAATGCTCAACGCAGAGGGTTTGATACACCGGTTCCGGGGACGCGGCTATCTGGTCGGACAACCTTCGGCCAACCTGAAACCGATCCGGAAGCCCCTGGAGGATTTCGATTTCGACATTCCCCCTGCCTCGCGCTCGGCCTTGGCTGTGCGCGGGACATGGCTCCGGGTCTATGACAAGGTCGAAGCGGAAATAGCGGCCTGCCAGATATTCGGTGAATTCCGGGTGGTCGAAACCGAGCTGGCAAACCACCTCGGTGTCAGCAGAACCGTCGCCCGAGATGTCCTGAGCCGCCTGAATGAACGGGGTTTGATCCGAAAGGGGGCAACCTCGCATTGGCTTGCCGGGCCACTGACCGCCCGGACCCTGCGCGAGAAGTTCGAGCTTCGCAGTTTGATGGAACCGGAAGCCCTGCGGATGGCGACCGATTTCATCGACTATTCCCAGATCACGCGGATCTGCCAGCAGATCGAGAGCGGCAAGGCAAAGGACGCGGCCGAACTGGAAGATGCGCTGATGCGTTACTGTCTTCGCAAGGCCCCCAACAATGCTCTTGTGGAAATCATCGACAACAATCGCTTGCTGTTGTCTGCGATGGACAAGGCGCTCAGCGACCTGGGATTGCCGGTGGACACGGTCGCCCTGGATCAGTACGGCGCCCTTTTCCATCTGATCGGATCACGCCAAACAAGCGCCTCGACTGAATATTTGAAAGAACATTTGCGCATATTGTCGTACAAGAGTTTGGCACGGCTCAAGATCGTGGCGCTAATACCCGAAAGCGAATCGATCCCCAAATATCTGAACAGAGTTTAAAAATGGATTTGGAACGCGATATCCATTTATTTCTTCGGTAAATTACGTGGATTTTCTTAATATTTCCGGAATTTTGCGTGATAATCGCAAAGTATCCGGGAAAAGATGGCTATTGCCATAAGCCTCAATTAGTCATTTCATACGATATACATTTTGTGTTCAGGCCATGTTGCAGCACCCCAGAAGCAGGTCGTGCGGCGGCTGAGTTGCTTGGGTTCACAACGAAAAGAGGGCTTTATGACGCAAAGCGACCCCATTTTTCGGCTGGAGGGAGTGACGCGCAGATATGGCAATCTGACCGCGCTTGACGGCATAGATTTCGGAGCTGAGGACAACAGCTACATCGCGTTGCTGGGGCCATCGGGGTCGGGCAAGACCTCACTCCTGCGTGTGATCGCCGGATTTGAAGCTCCGGATACGGGCCGCATCTGGTTTCAGGGTCGTGACATCACCGATCTGCCGGCTCATGAGCGCGGAATCGGCTTTGTCTTTCAGAATTTCGCACTTTTCCCACACCTGACCATTTTCGAGAACGTCGCCTTCGGCTTGCGGAATGGCGCGACCAAAGTACCGGACGCAGAGATCACGGATCGCGTCAGGGCCTCGATCGACATGGTCGGGCTTGCTGGTCTGGAAGACCGGAATCCGGATCAGATATCTGGTGGGCAAAAGCAGCGCGTTGCACTGGCGCGTTCACTCGTGATGCAGCCTAAACTGGTGTTGCTGGACGAGCCGCTTGGGGCACTGGACGCCAACTTGCGCGAAAGAATGCAGACGGAACTGCGGACCATTCGCGAAAGGCTCGATGTGACCTTCCTGCATGTGACGGGAAGCGAAACCGAAGCTCTGGCGATGGGCGACCGGGTAGCGGTTCTGGATGCCGGCCGGATCGTGCAATACGACACGCCGGATGCGATTTATGACCGTCCGATCATTTCGGATGTCGCGCTGTTTCTGAATCGCTTCAATCTTTTCGAGGGAACTCTGAAAGACGGCAGCTTCCATGGCGCCTTCGGAGCAGCGCCCGTGTCTTCGGTTCGGGCCAACGACAGCGATGTCTACGCGATCCGGTATGACCGGACACGGATATTCGACACGGATGCCTCGGATCTGCCCGGACCGGCGCTGCCTGTCCGCTACCTCGCGAGCGAATATCTCGGATCCTCGATCATCTTTCTGTTTGAAACCGCAGACCACAAGACAGTCGAGGTCGATCATCACCTCAGTCTGGGCGAGCCACGCGATCTGAGCGTCGGACAAAATTACATTCTTTCATGGGATCCCGCGCAGGCGATCGTATTTGGCAAGGAGGCAGCACAATGAGTGCGGCAATTGGCAAACGGCAGAAAGCAACCACATTCCAGCTGCTTGCTCCCGGCGTCGTCTGGATGATCCTGTTCCTGGTCGCACCGATCATGATGATCGTTTACGTGTCGTTCTGGACGCAGACGACCTTCGCGATAAACTCGACACTGACGCTGGACAGCTGGCGGAACTTCTTCGCCTCGGAGGCCTATGTCGGTGCACTCTGGACCACGATCCGGCTGTGGCTGATCGTTCTTACCCTGACCTTCCTCATCGGGTATCCCGCCGCTCTCTATGTGGGCTTGCTGGTCAAGAGCAAGACGGTTGCAACAGTCTTGCTTGTGCTGTGCGTGATCCCCTTCTGGACCTCGTTTCTGATCCGGGTGCTGGCCTGGCGCCCCATGTTGGGCAAGGAGGGGGCGATCAACATCATCCTTCAGAAAGTCGGTCTTATCGACACGCCGATCGAGGTTCTTCTGTTTTCCGAACTTTCGGTCATCATCGGCATGACGCAGATTTACGTCGTCTTCATGGTGGGGCCGATCGCCTTCATGCTAGGCCGGATCGATCGCAACATCATCGAGGCTGCCCGCGACCTGGGCGCCGGTTTCGGACGGATCTTCTGGAAGATCATCTTCCCGCTCAGCTTGCCCGGGGTCGTGGTCGGCGCGATCTTCGTCAGCGTGATGGTTCTGGGCGAATTCGCAACATCGGGTGCCCTGTCCGGAAGAAAGGTGAACCTTCTGGGCAATATCATTGTGACCCAGGTGGGATCGCTGAAATGGGCCATGGCATCGGTTGTCGGGGTGATCCTGACCATCCTGCTGGGCATCGTGGTGGCAGGATTTCTGCGCATCGTCGATCTGAAGCGGGAGATTTAAGCGATGGAATCCAAGATCCTCAAACCGATCCTCGCAGTCTATGTCGGCCTGTTCATCCTGTTTCTCTACGGTCCCTTCATCGTGCTGAGCATACTGTCCTTTCAGCAGGGACCCGAAGGGGGGCCGCAGTTTCCGATCATCGAATGGTCCACTTACTGGTACCAGCATCTTTTCGGGCTGACCCCGCCATCACGCATTGCCCCGCTGCCGGTTGGTGAGGCTCTTGTTCGCTCGCTGACACTGGCCTTCATGACGATGGTCACAGCGACGGTTCTCGGCGTCATGGCCGCGCAGGCCTTCCGCAAACGGTTCCGGGGCGCTGGTGTGGTGTTCTACTTGATCGTTCTCGGGATGATGGTTCCAGGCGTTCTCACCGGCCTTGGCACATCGCTGCTGGCCAATAACGTGGTCGGTATCGAGCGCCACTGGTGGAGCACGGCTTTCCTGGCGCATGTGGTCTATACATTCCCGTTCGCTTTCCTTGTGATGCTGGCGATCCTCAACCGCTTCGACGGCTCTGTCGAGGAGGCATCGTGGTCGCTTGGCGTCTCGCCCATCACGACGTTCCGCAAGGTGACGTTCCCGCTGATCTTCCCGGGCGTTCTGTCGGCCATGCTTTTCGCCTTCACGCTCAGCTTTGATGAATTCCCGCGCACCCTGTTCGCTTCGGGCCGAGACCAGACATTGCCGCTTGCGATTTACGGCACCTTCTCGGTCGAGATCCATCCCAACATCTTTGCCTTCGGGGTCATGACAACACTGTTCTCATTCGCGCTCTTGGCGGTCTACGGCATCCTGATGGGCCTGAGCGTCCGGCGCGCAAAGAAAATGGCCATGCAGGAAGATATCGCATGAATACGGTCATCGTCACTGGCGCAGGATCAGGGATCGGCCTTGCAGTTGCCACGAAGCTTGCTGGGCTGGGCTATAATGTCGTCGTGAATGACTACAATGCCGACGCCGCGAACGAGGCCGCTGCACAGATCGGTGGGCTTGCAGTGCAAGGCGATGTCTCGAACGAGCAGGACGTGGCCCGCATGCTCGAGACATGTGTTGCAGAATTCGGTGCGCCGACCCATCTCGTCAACAACGCCGGCCACGTGCACCAATCGCGCTTTGTCGATCTCGACCCTGTCGATTTCGATCGCATGATTTCCGTCCATCTACGCGGCACGTTCCTGTGCACGCGCGCGGTCCTGCCCCAAATGCTTGCCCGGAAATCCGGCTGCGTGGTCAACATGGCCTCGCAACTTGGCCAGATCGGCGGGATCGAGTTGGTCCATTATTCCGCGGCGAAAGCCGGGATCATCGGGATGACCAAGGCGCTGGCGCGCGAGGTGTCGACCCAAGGCGTGCGCGTCAACGCTGTCGCCCCCGGTCCGATCAATACACCTTTGGTGCGCGCGCTTTCCGAAGAATGGCGCGCGGCAAAAGCCGCCGAACTTCCCTTGGGCCACTTTGGAGAACCCGAAGATGTCGCAGAAACGGTTGCCTTCCTGTGTTCCGACGCGGCGCGCATCTATGTCGGCCAGACGCTTTCACCAAATTCCGGAGACGTAATGCTATGAAATCAGTTGCTCTGATCACGGGCGCCGGTATCGGCATAGGGCGTGCCACCGCCAAAGCTCTTGCCGCGCGCGGTGATCATGTGATCGCCACAGACATTCTCGAGGACGAAGGTCGCAGCATCGTTCAGGAGATCCGCAAGGCCGGCGGCGAGGCGGAGTTCCAGCATCTCGATGTGCGCGACACCGATCGTGCCAATGCGGTGGTAAAGGACATCGAAACCCGCTTTGGCAGGATAGACACGATCGTGGCCAATGCTGGGATTGCGCACCGTGTTCCGCTGGAACAACTGACCGACGAGAAATGGGATCACACCTTTGATATCGACCTCAAGGGGATGCTTCGCGTTATCAGGCCTGCCGTGCCGGGCATGAAAGCGCGCGGCAAGGGTGCGGTCGTCTGCCTTTCGTCGATCATGGGCGTCGCCTATGGCTGGGATGAGCATGTGCACTACTCGGCAGCCAAGGCCGGGGTGGTCGGTCTGGTCCGCGGCCTTGCGGTTGAACTGGGCCGAAGCGGCGTTCGGGTGAATGGAGTCGCGCCGGGATATATCCGAACGGCTCAGCTTTTGTCGGAGAAACACTCCCTTGGACCCGAGGGGGCCAAAACAGTGGGCGATATCGTTCCGCTTGGCCGCATTGGCCTGCCGGATGACATTGCGGATGTCGTGGCGTTCCTCGCGTCCGACGCCGCAAGATATCTGACAGGTCAGGTTATTACCGTGGATGGTGGGCTTATGGTCGGGCGCTACTGAACACGGAAGGGAAGCAAGACTTCCCAATTTCCAAAGACGAAACGACCTCAACATGGAGAAGAAAAGTGACACACTCAAATTTCTCAAGACGGAACTTTCTGAAAGCCACGGCAGGCTCTGCGGCGCTCGCGGCGGGCGGCATGCCCTTCCTTGGCGCACAGCAGGCATTCGCGGCGAACCTGGCCAACCAGGAGTTGCGCACCGTTGGTCTTTCGGTGACCGTGCAGGAACGTATCCTGAACGATTTCAAGGAAAAATCCGGCGTCGGTTCGGTTAGCGGCAAGGCGGATATCTTCCCCAACACCCAAACCGAAATTCTGTCCGGCTCCGATGCCTATGACTGCTGGGAAATCATCGGCGAGCGTCTTGCAGCGATGGTTGCCACGGACAAGCTTGCGCCTGTTGCTGCTTCGGACCTGACGAACTGGGCGGGAATTCGCGAAACCTTCACCACCCCGTCCGACCGTTGGGCGCTCAATCAGCAGATTGTCGGCCAGATTTGGGAGGATGAAAGCCAGACGCGCCTGAACATGGTGCCGACGGTCTACAACTACGACTCCATCGGCTATCGTCCCGATCTGGTGGATGCGGAAGAAGCCTCCAACTGGTCGTCGCTCTTCGATCCGAAATTCAAGGGCAAGACCGGCCTGAACGTGGACCCGCTGATCGCCTTCGGTCAAGCCGTCCTCGCCATGAACGAACTGAACCTGCTCGAGGTGTCAAACCCCGGAAACCCGGATGCCGCCGCTATCGAAGAAGCCGCCAAGTTCCTGATCTCCAAGAAGAAAGAAGGACAGTTCCGCGCGCTTTGGGGCGACTTCGGCGAACTGGTGAACCTGCTGGCTTCCGGCGAGATGGTCATTGCCGACGCATGGCAGCCCGCAGTGATGGCCGTGAAGGCACAAGGCGTCGAGTGTTCCTATGCGACCATGAAAAGCGGCTATCGCGGCTGGTCGATCGGTGTCGCCCCGCTCAAGACGTCGCCAAACCTTGAAGCCGTCGCAGCCTATGCCGACTACTGGTTGTCCGGCCCGCCTGCGATCGCCGTGTCCGAGCAGGGCTATTATTCGCCCACAACGAACGTCAAGAACGTCATGGATCCTGACAAATATGCCTTCTGGTACGAAGGCAAGCCGTGGGTTGGTGCAACCGAGCGTGGCATCAAGGAAGGCGATCTTCGCGATGGGGGATCCCTCGAAGAGCGCGCCGCCAACGTGGCCTACTGGCACCAGTGGCCCGATGAGTACGACCTGCTCATCCAGAAGTGGGACGAATTCCTCTCTGCATAAATCGACATTGGTTCAGCCGGCCCGCCGGCTGAACCCCCCTTCCCTTTTCCCAGGAACAGGACGCATTTCCCTTGGCCTATGATCTTCAGCTCACGAACGTCTACAAGACCTATGACAATGGAACACCGGCCGTCATCGACTTCAATCTGGATGTCGAGAAAGGGGAATTCATAGCATTCCTGGGCCCTTCCGGCTGTGGTAAATCCACGACCCTGCGGATGATTTCAGGGTTTGAAACGATCACGTCAGGCGATCTGATGATCCGCGGCAAGCGGGTCAACGACCAACTCCCCGAGAAGCGCCCCACCTCGATGATCTTTCAGAACTATGCGCTTTTCCCGCATATGAACGTGCGCCAGAACGTGCTGTTCGGCCTCGAGGTCAAGAACATGCCGCGCGACCAAGCCAATCGCAAGGTTGACGAGATCCTGGAAAAGCTGGGCCTGAGCGCGATTGCGAACATGCCGACCGCGCGTCTGTCGGGTGGCCAGCGTCAGCGGATCGCCCTTGCCCGCTCACTGGTTGTCGAACCGGACATCCTGCTGCTGGACGAACCCCTTGGCGCGCTTGATGCGAACCTGCGCAAGAGTATCCAGAACGAATTGAAACTGCTGCAACGCGACCTCGGTATCACCTTTGTCTTCGTGACACATGCGCAATCCGAGGCCCTCGCGCTGTCCGACCGGATTGTCGTGATGAACGCGGGCCGCATCGAACAGATCAGCCCCCCACGCGAGCTTTACACACGCCCCTGCAGCCAGTTCGTCGCCCGCTTCATCGGCTCGAACACCATATTGCCGGGAACCGTCGTCGGGCAGGAAGATGGAAATGTGATCCTCCAAACAGCCTTTGGCCATCTGACCGGTGCGAACCGCGCGGGCGTCGATGTCCATGCAGGCCGCGAGATGAGCATCATCCTGCCGGCCGAGGCCGTGGATCTTGTTCCCGCCGACGTGCCGGAAGACGAAATGCGCGCGAATTTCGGCTCGAACGCCATCAGCTGCACCATCGAGAAGCTGCAAATCGTCGGCCATATCATGCATATGATCGTGCGCTTCGCGGATGGCAATCAGATCAATGTCGAAGGGCATGTGGACAAATACCGCGACCGCCTCAAAGCTGGGTCTCGCGCCTTCGTCGCGTGGAATCCCTCCAATGCCACCGTGATCGACAACTAGGGGCAAGGCAATTTTATGGCCTATACGACCGCACAGCATATTTCAGAGGGATTGCGCTCGGGAAAACTTGATCCCGTTGCACTGACCGAAGAGGTCTATGACCGTCTGGAACAGCACGGCGACACCGCAATTTATATCGAAACGACCCGCGATCGCGCGATGGCCGAGGCCGAGGCTTCGCGCTTGCGGTTCAAGTCAGGCTTGCCGGCAGGCCCGTTGGATGGTGTGCCTGTGGCGTGGAAGGACCTTTTTGATCTGAAAGGCCGCGTGACCACCGCCGGAGCCATCGTCACCAGAACAGATACAGCGGCGAAGGCCGACGCACCGGTGATCGCAACAGCCCACAGGGCCGGGATGATCAGCACCGGTACGGTCAACATGACGGAATTCGCCTTTTCGGGTATCGGCCTCAACCCACATTACGGCACGCCCCGCAATGTGCATGCCCCCACCGGTCAAAGACGCAGCCCGGGCGGTTCATCCTCGGGCTCTGGCGTGGTCGTTTCGGCCGGGATCGTCCCTATCTCGATAGGCACGGATACGGGCGGCTCGGTCCGTATCCCGGCCTCTTTCAACGGCGTGGTGGGCTACAAGACCTCTTCGGGCCGCTATCCCATGGACGGGGTCTATCCACTGGCGAAATCCCTCGATACGATTGGGCCACTGGCACACACGGTTGCCGATTGTGCCTTGTTCGACGCGGTCTTGCGCGGCAAAGACAGCCCCGAGGCGCAGCCCGCAGATGTCGATGGATTGTCCTTCGTCATTCCGGACGAGATCTTTCTGGATGGGCTTGCGCCATCGGTCGCGGCCAATTTCAACGCGACCGTGGACAGGCTCGAGACGGCGGGAGCACGGGTCAAGCGCATTTCGCTTCCTGAACTGTCGGAACTGACCGACCTGATCGCCGAGCACGGTTTTCTGGCCGGTGCGGAAGCGCTGGCGCTGCATCGCGAGCGGGTGCGCGGCCCTGCAGCCGCGCAAATGGATGCCCGCGTCGTGCGCCGCATCAGGCTGGCCGAGAGCATGAGCGCAGTTGACGTTCTGTTACTGCAACAGGCCCGCACCCGCATGATGGCGTCGACAGCGGCCAGAATAGGCCGGTCAATCGTGCTGTGCCCGACCACGGCCACCACCGCCATGGAGATCGAGCCGCTCGAAGCGGATCAGGAGGTTTTCTTTCGCCACAACGGCCTGACGCTGCGCAACACCTCTTTGGGCAATTTCCTAGATTGGTGTGGCGTTTCCATTCCCAACGGCACCGATGCCGATGGCATGCCGACGGGCTTCCTGCTGTCAGCCCCGACCGGTCAAGACACAGCCCTGCTGGCCGCCGCTCTGAGCTGCGAAGAGATCATCCGCGGCTAGTGCCGCGGTGACATCGACTGAAACAAAGAAGAGGAGACCCAAAATGACCAAGAAAATCTACTGTGCCTTCGGCACGGATATCGACTCTGTCGCGGGCCAGATCGGCTCTTATGGCGGGGGAGATTCACCCAACGACATCCAGCGCGGCATCTTCGCGACCGAAGTCGGCGTGCCGCGCCTGCTGCGCCTGTTCAAGAAATACGAGATGCGGACGTCGTTCTTCATCCCGGGCCATTCGATCGAGACATTTCCGAAAGAGATGGACATGATCGTCGAGGCGGGACACGAGATTGGCGCACATGGCTATTTGCATGAAAACCCGGTTGCGATGACCCCTTCTCAGGAAGAGGATGTTCTGGTCAAGTCCATCGAACTGATCAAGAAACTCACCGGCGAAGCCCCCAAGGGCTATGTCGCACCCTGGTGGGAAATGTCCAACGTGACCGCGTCGCTGTTGGGCAAGTACGGATTTTCCTACGACCACAGCCAAAGCTACCGTGATTTCCAGCCGTTCTATGCCCGTGTCGGCGACGAATGGAATGTGATCGACTATTCCAAGACCGCCGGTGAGTGGATGCATCCGCTCAAGCACGGCAAAGAGATCGACCTCGTGGATATCGGCGCAAACTGGTATGTCGACGATCTTCCGCCGATGATGTTCATCAAGAACGCGCCCAACAGCCACGGCTTTGTCAGCCCGCGTGATATCGAGCAGATGTGGAAGGACCAGTTCGACTGGGTCTATCGTGAAATGGACTACGGGGTTTTCCCGATCACCATTCACCCCGACGTTGCGGGCCGTCCGCAGGTTCTGCTGATGCTCGAGCGGCTGATCGATTATATCAACACGCATTCCGGCGTCGAATGGGTGGATTTCAACACCATTGCGGACGACTTCCGCCAGCGCTTCCCGTTCGACAGCGACAAGCGTCCTGAAGTGATCTGAAATGGCACAGGGGCAGCGCCATGCGCGCTGCCCCCTCCGCAATTCGATGAGGTGTTCAGATGTGCAATGCATGCGGTTTCCCGACACGCCCTGGCCACTGGACCGACGCAGGTGCCGATAACGCCGGCGACAGGCTAAGGCTGCAAATGCGCCGTGCCCAGATCCTGAACAGATTGCTGAATGGCTATGGCTTCAAGGCGCGTCCCCCCGGGCACGGGCCGGGCTTTGCGCTGTCTTCCTTTTCAGGTCGCACCACATTGCTGCCAGATCTTGAAGCCGTATGGCAGGAAGCCGCGCAGCAATTGGGCCACCCCATCGATCCGCTTGATCCCCGGTTCACCGCGGCCGAACCCAACTCATGATCGCGCCACCAGAAGATGGCCGTCTTCGGCTGACCATTCTTGGTGGTTACTTGGGCTCCGGCAAGACAACCTGGCTGCGCCATCAGCTTTACGAAGGTGGCTTCGGCAAGGCCCATATTCTCATCAACGAAGCTGCCGAAACTCCGGTCGACGACACGTTGCTGGCATCTCAATCCGCAGGCGTCACGATGTTGTCAGGCGGATGTGCCTGCTGCACGGGCAAGGATGATCTTGTCAATGCGCTCAAGGCGCTGTGCGATGCCCATAGCCGACAGAAGCCCGAAGACCGAAAGACTGCCCAGATTGTTCTCGAAACGAGCGGTCTTGCCGATCCTGCCGCCATACTGGATGCCATCCAGCAAGACAGCGTGCTTGTGCATCACATCCGCGTGGCCGAAATCATCGTGCTGGTGGACGCCATGAATGCGGCGGACCAATTGCGCACCGAGCATTTGGGACGGGCGCAGATCGAAGCGGCCGACCGCATCATCTTAACCAAGGTGGATGCTGTTCCCGATGCGGTGCTGGCCACTGTTGTCGCAACCGTGCGCCATCTCAATCCGGTCGCCAGGATCGAGGCTGCGGTGAAGGGCGAACCTTTCGCCTTGCCGGACTTGCCGGCTGTACCACCTTATGATCTGCCCCGGATCTCGGATGGTGGCGAGCCGATCCAACCCACGAAAATCGACATCCCGGACGATGTGGACTGGGCCACATTTTCCATTTGGCTGTCGGCACTTATCTATGCGCGTGGCGATGATCTGGTCCGCGTCAAGGGTGTCTTCGACACGCCTGCGGGTCCATTGCTGTTACAAGCGGTGCGAAAGTCCGTGCAGCCGCCCGAATTGCTGCCGCCCGAGGCGGCTCAACGTCAAAACCAGATCGTTTTCATCGGGCGCGGATACAAAGGCGATGATCTGCGCCGATCGCTGGACTATTTCACCCGCGGCTAGGCCCAACAAACGGCGTAGTTTACGTGGATGACTGAGAAAAGACGGGCAACCATCTCCGGGCCTCCCCGTCGTTGAGTGAAACAGGCGTCTGGCCCTTGAGCTAACCCCCTGAAATCACGCGAATAAGGCTTTGGTCATCTGTCCAAGAGAGGGATGGGCCACGAACCGCTGAATCCTAAGCTGACGACCCTATGCAGAGTAATGCTGCACTCGTGCTTTCAACACCTCAGGGAAGTGGCGGAGACGATGGGATTCGAACCCACGAGACCCTTCCGGGCCTACTCCCTTAGCAGGGGAGCGCCTTCGACCACTCGGCCACGTCTCCGCCGACGCGTATAGCCGGGCGGTGACACTGTTTACAAGGCGAAATTTCAGGAAACCGACATATGGTGGAGATTGGTGCGGCGCTGGTGAAATATCGCCGGCACACATCCTCATCCGAGGCTGAAGGCCTGCCGCCCGAGGCGAGGGCGCAGGTGGGTGGCGCGCGGGAGCAAGGGGCCTGCCGGGCGGATATGGGTGTGGTCAGCCAGAGAGGATCTGGCGTAACATAGGGTGTGCAGACCTTGGGCAATGGAAGGCCAACGCATTGATACGGTACATGTTTTCCCTTCTTCTGACCCTCGCCTTGGCGCTTCCGGCATGGGCGCAGGACCGTCAGCAGATCGAGCGTCAGTTCCAGAGCTGGCTGGAGCAGACGATCTGGCCAGAGGCGCAAAGGACAGGCGTTTCGCGGCGCACGTTCGATGCGGCGGTGGAGGGTGTGCGGCTCAATTGGGAGCTGCCGGATCTGGTTGTGCCGGGGCAAAAGGCGCAGGTCCCGACACGGCAGAGACAGGCGGAATTCGGGGCGCCATCGCGCTATTTCAGCGGGGTCGAGACGGATGCGGCGGTGGGACGGCAGATGGCGCAGCAGCACGCGAGGGCGCTGGCGGAAGCGGAGCGCAAGACCGGCGTGCCGGGGCGGATCGTGCTGGGAATCTGGGGACGGGAAAGCGCATATGGGCGCGCGAAAATTCCGCACAACGCCGTTCAAGTCCTTGCGACCAAAGGATTTATGAGCACGCGGGCGGCATATTTCACGGACGAACTTCTGGCCGCCCTGCAGATTCTGGAGCGCGGTCAGGCCCCGGCTGGGACGCTGAGAAGCAGTTGGGCCGGGGCGCTAGGGCAGCCGCAATTCATGCCCTCGAATGTTCTGGAGCATGCCGCAGATGGCGACGGCGACCGGCGCGCAGATATCTGGACCTCGGAGGCCGACACGATCGCGTCGATCGCCAATTACCTCGCGCGGCACGGCTGGCAGGCGGGGCGCGACTGGGGGTTCGAGGTGGTGGTTCCCGACACGGTCTCCTGCGCGCTGGAGGGGCCGGACCAGGGGCGCCGGATCGCCGATTGGGCCGCTGCAGGCGTGCGGCGGGTATCGGGTAAACCCTTCCCTGATAATGAAAAAAACAAAGACGGCTTTCTGATGATGCCGGCCGGGCGGCACGGGCCGGCCTTTGTCGTGACGCCCAATTTCTATGTCCTGAAGGACTATAACATGAGCGATCTCTATGCGCTTTACGTGGGTCACGTGGGCGACAGGATCGCCTATGGCATGGGCGATTTCGAGGGGCGCTGGCGCGATCCGGGGCGGCTGATGCGGTCGGATATCGCACGGATGCAGCAGGGCCTCGAGAGGCTGGGGCATGATGTCGGCGGGGTGGACGGGCTGCCGGGATTCAAGACGCGGCGATCCATCGGGCGCTGGCAGGAGGCCACCGGACGGACCCCGACATGCTTTCCGGACAGGGCGGTGATCGACGCGCTGGCGCGGTGAGTGCCGAATCACCCCCAAGCCCCTGATTAACGGCGAAAAACTCCGTTCGGTATCGCGTCGGTATCACGTCGGTATCGCGTCGGTATCGGGCACAGAAATGGGCAGGGTTAATAGAGCGTTCGTTCTGTTTGCCGCAAATTCCGTACGAAACGCCGGAGGCTAAACACCAGATCAGGTGTTGAAGAGGAAATGCAGCACGTCGCCATCCTTGACGATATAGGCCTTGCCCTCGGCGCGCATCTTGCCGGCTTCCTTGGCGCCCTGTTCACCGTTGCAGGCGACGAAATCGTCATAGGCGATGGTTTCGGCGCGGATGAAGCCCTTTTCGAAATCGCCATGAATGACACCTGCGGCCTTGGGGGCGGAGGTGCCTGCGGGAATGGTCCAGGCGCGGGCCTCTTTCGGGCCGACGGTGAAATAGGTCTCGAGATGCAGAAGATCGTAGCCGGCGCGAATGAGACGGTCGAGACCGGCCTCGGTCAGGCCCATCTCGTCGAGGAACATGCCCGCCTCTTCGGCGTCGAGCTGGCTGATCTCTTCCTCGATGCGGGCGGAGATCACGACGCTGGCCGCGCCCTGTTCGGCGGCCATCTTTTCGACCTCGGCGGAGAAGGCATTGCCGGTGGCGGCGCTGGCCTCATCGACATTGCAGACATAGAGAATGGGCTTGGTGGTCAGAAGCTGCAGACCTTTCCAGGCTTTCTGGTCCTCGGCGGAGACCTCGACGGTGCGGGCGGGTTGGCCGTCTTCCAGCGCGGCCTGCGCGGCGGCGAGCAGGCGCTCTTGCAGAACGGCGTCCTTGTCACCGCCCTTGAGCTTGCGCACGAGGCCGGCGCGGCGCTTTTCGATCGATTCGAGATCGGCCAGCATCAGTTCGGTTTCGATCACCTCGGCATCGGCGACGGGATCGACACGGCCCTCGACATGGGTGACGTCGCCATCCTCGAAGCAGCGCAGCACATGGGCGATGGCGTCCACCTCGCGGATATTGGCGAGAAACTGGTTGCCCAAACCCTCGCCCTTGGAGGCGCCTTTCACCAGACCGGCGATGTCCACAAAGGTCATCCGGGTGGGGATTATGGTGGCCGAGCCGCCGATCCGGGCCAGCGTGTCAAGCCGCGCGTCGGGCACGTTCACCTCGCCCACATTGGGTTCGATGGTGCAGAACGGGAAATTCGCGGCCTGCGCGGCCGCCGTTTTGGTCAGCGCGTTGAACAGCGTGGACTTGCCCACATTCGGCAGTCCGACGATCCCCATCTTGAAGCCCATTCCCGGCCCCTCCTGATTGCGAGTTGCGCGCATCTACGGCGCGGGACGGGTCGAGGTCAAGCTGGGCATTGATTTTGCCCCGGCTTTCGGTCAAACCCGGTGCGACCCAATTTCAGGATAAAGCAATGACCCGCATCGACGCCAAATTCGCCGAGCTTCAGGCCGCAGGAAAAAAAGCCTTCGTGGCCTATGTGATGGCGGGCGATCCGGATTACGACACCTCGCTCGAGCTGATCAAGGGGCTGCCGGGGGCCGGTGTGGACATCATCGAGATGGGCATGCCCTTTACCGATCCGATGGCCGATGGCGAAACGATCCAGCTGGCCGGGCAGCGCGCGCTTGCCGGGGGGCAGACACTGGAGAAGACGCTGGCGATGGCGACGGAGTTCCGCAAGGACAACCAGACGACGCCGATCGTGATGATGGGCTATTACAATCCGATCTACAATCGCGGGGTGGACAAGTTTCTGGCCGATGCCAAGGCGGCGGGGATCGACGGGCTGATCGTGGTGGACCTGCCGCCCGAAGAGGATGACGAGCTGTGCATCCCTGCGCAGAAGGCCGGGCTGAACTTCATCCGGCTGGCCACGCCCACCACCGATGACAAACGCCTGCCCAAGGTGCTGCAGAACACCAGCGGCTTCGTCTATTACGTGTCGATCACCGGGATCACCGGCGCGGCGGCGGCACAGGCCGCCGATGTGGCGCCCGAAGTGGCGCGGATCAAGGCCAAGACCGATCTGCCGGTGATCGTAGGCTTCGGCATCCGCAGCCCCGAGACCAGCCGCGAGATCGCCGGTGTGGCCGATGGCGCGGTCGTGGGCTCGGCCATCGTGGCCAAGCTGGCCGAGGGCGTGCCGGTTCCGCAAGTGCTGGATTTCGTCAAGGGGTTGGCGGACGGGGCGCATTCGGCCTGAATATCGCGCTGAAGGCCGGGTGAGGCGTGGCGGGCCGGATTGCGCGCGCGCGGCGTGACTGGTAATCGAACCTGACCAGTTTTGCCCGGAGAGCCTTGCCATGCCCGTCATCACATCCATCGCCGATCTCAAGCGCATCTATCACCGGCGCGTGCCGAAGATGTTCTATGATTACGCGGAATCGGGCAGCTGGACCGAGCAGACCTTCCGCGAGAACACCAGCGACTTCTCGAAGATCTACCTGCGCCAGCGGGTGGCCGTGGACATGGACGGGCGCAGCACCGCGAGCCAGATGATCGGCCAGGATGTCGCGATGCCGGTGGGTCTTGCGCCGGTGGGTCTCACGGGCATGCAGCACGCCGACGGCGAGATCAAGGCCGCGCGCGCGGCGGGCAAGTTCGGGGTGCCCTATACGCTGTCCACGATGTCGATCTGTTCGATCGAGGATGTGGCCGAGAACACCGACGCCCCTTTCTGGATGCAGGTCTATACGCTGAAGGACGATGACTTCATGCAGCGCCTGTTCGACCGGGCAAAGGCCGCGAAATGCTCGGCGGCGATGATCACGGTGGATCTGCAGGTGCTGGGCCAGCGGCACAAGGACCTCAAGAACGGGCTGAGCGCGCCGCCCAAGCTGACGCCCGCCTCGGTGGCCAACATGATGACCAAGGTGCATTGGGGGCTGGGGATGCTGGGGACCAAGCGGCGGTTCTTCGGCAATATCGTGGGCCATGCGAAGGGCGTGACGGACCCGTCGTCGCTGAGCACATGGACGTCCGAGGCCTTCGATCCCTCGCTCAACTGGGACCGCATCCGGGAGTTCCGCAAGATGTGGGACGGCCCGCTGATCATCAAGGGCATCATGGATCCGCGCGATGCGCGCGAGGCGCTGAATGTCGGCGCGGATGCGATCATCGTGTCGAACCATGGCGGGCGGCAACTCGATGGCGCGCTGAGCGCGATCCGTGCCCTGCCGGCGATCCTCGATGCGGTGGGCGACAAGATCGAGGTGCATATCGACAGCGGCATCCGGACCGGTCAGGACGTGCTCAAGGCCCTGGCCATGGGGGCGAAGGGCACCTATATCGGGCGCGCCTATGTCTACGGCCTGGGCGCGATGGGCGAGGCGGGCGTGACCCGTGCGCTCGAGGTGATCCACAAGGAACTCGATGTGTCGATGGCGCTCTGTGGTCGCCGCGACGTGCGCACACTCGACCGCGATATCCTGATGATCCCGGAAGGGTTCGAAGGCCGCTGGCAGGCGTAAGCACGCTCTCCGCGCGGATGCGCTCGCGGCATATGGCGGGTGCCTCCGGCGGGGATATTTGGAGCCAGAAGAAACCCCGGGGCGGCTGCGGCTTCTTCTGGCCGGAAATATCCCGGGGGAGTCGCGGCGAAGACGCGACGGGGGCTGGCCCCCTCCCCGGCCCGACGCTGTGAATTGGGCCTTTTCAACAGGGGCGATCCGGTCTATACGCGCGGCTTCACGCGGGGTTACAGCCTTGGAGGAACCCCGCCCTAACCTATGGAGAACAACATGGCTGGAGAAATTCCTGATCTTCACGCCCAGGAACGCACGGGGACAGGCAAGGGCGCCGCTCGTGCTGTGCGCCGCGCGCATATGGTTCCGGGCATCGTATTCGGTGGCGACGTCGATCCGCTTCCGATCCAGATTCCCTACAACGTGCTGATCAAGAAGCTGAAAGAGGGCCGGTTCAAGTCGACCCTGTTCAACCTCAAGGTCGAAGGGCATGACGATGTGCGCGTGATCTGCCGCGACGTGCAGCGCGATGTGGTCAAGGATCTGCCGACCCATCTGGACCTGATGCGTCTGCGCCGGACGACGAAGATCAACCTGTTCATCCCGGTGAGCTTCACCGGCGAGGACGTGGCACCCGGCCTTAAGAAGGGCGGCGTTCTGACCGTGGTCCGCAACGAGATCGAGCTGGTCGTGACGGCGGGCGACATTCCCGAAGAGGTCACCGTGGACCTGTCCGGCATGGATATCGGCGACACGCTGACCATCAGCCAGGTGACGCTGCCGGAAGGCGCGCAGCCGACGATCGACCGCGATTTCGTGATCTGCAACATCTCGGCCCCGTCGGCGCTGAGATCGTCGGAGGACGAGGACGATTCGGCCGAGGTTCCGACCGTTGGTGAGACGGAAGCCGAGGGCGACGAGGGCTGAGCCCGTCACGCGCTCTGGTCCGGAGCCGCGGCAAGACAACGAACGCGGGATGGCAGCGCCGTCCCGCGTTTTTTCATGCGCTGCGCAGTCGCCGCATGCACAGGATCCGGCCACGCGACGGGCCGGGATCATAGGTCATGCCCGAGGCCGAAAGGCAGTCGACGATTCG
This sequence comes from Roseovarius litoreus, assembly GCF_900142765.1. Classification (GTDB taxonomy): domain Bacteria; phylum Pseudomonadota; class Alphaproteobacteria; order Rhodobacterales; family Rhodobacteraceae; genus Roseovarius; species Roseovarius litoreus. Next base: position 140,271 of record NZ_FRCB01000006.1, on the reverse strand, counting down.
CTTGATCACCATGTCCGGATATCGGGCCGGGTGCAGTTCCATCATCACCGAGCGCACATGGTCGGGCCATGGCGCATCGAAGAGATGTTCCTCCGCGCCTTCGACATCCATGATCACCACATGGGGCCGATAGCGCGCCAGCAGATCGCCCAGCACGAGGCGCGGCACATAGATCACCGCGGCGGAGCGGGCGTCCTCGGTCGCGATATGCGCCCCCCAGAAGGCCGAGCCGGTCTGAAAGCCGATCCTGTCCGGACCCTCCGCCTGCCCTGTCACCGCGCCATGCAGCAAGGTCACGCCGGCGACGTCGTTGCGCGCGAGATTGGCCTCGATCACCGGCAGCATATGCGGGTTCGCTTCGACCGTGACGACGTTTTCGGCGCCGGTGATCCCGGCACAGAGCGTCGCGATATAGCCAAGCCCCGAGCCCAGTTCGAGCACACGCTGGCCCGGGCGCAGGCGCATCAGGGCGGCGCGCGCCTCATGCGCCTCATAGCCGCCCGAGACCAGCTTGTCCCGGATCCGGTCGGTCAGCATCGCATCGGGCAGCGCCAGTTGCACCCCGTTCACCTCATACTCGGCCATACACTGCCCCTGATCGTTGATTCCATCGCCCATGCCGCGTAGACCAGCATCACCAAAGATGGGGGCCGCGGCAATGCTGCTATTCGTGGGGCTGGGAAATCCCGGTGCGAAATATGCCGGACACCGGCACAATATCGGCTTCATGGCCATCGACCGCATCGCGGAGGACCATGGGTTCGGGCCCTGGAAGGGAAAGTTCCAGGGCGAGATCGCCGAAGGCCAGTTGGGCGGTCAGAAGGTGATGCTGCTCAAGCCCGGCACCTTCATGAATCTCAGCGGGCAGTCGGTGGGCGAGGCGATGCGCTTTTACAAGCTGGAACCGGGCGATGTGACCGTGTTTCATGACGAGCTCGATCTGGCGCCGGGCAAGGTCCGGGTCAAGACGGGCGGCGGCCATGCGGGGCATAACGGGTTGCGCTCGATCCATCAGCATGTCGGAGAGGCCTATCAGCGCGTACGGCTTGGTATCGGGCATCCGGGCCGCAAGGAGCTGGTGGCGCAGTATGTCCTGCAGGATTTCGCCAAGGCGGATGCCGATTGGCTGGGCGATCTGATGCGCGGCATTTCCGATGGCGCCGCAGAGCTGGCAGCGGGCCGCAAGGACAGGTTCCTGAATGCCATCGCGCAGCGCATGGCCCCTGCCGGGGCGCCGCCTGCGCCGAAATCCGATGCGGCGGGCGCGGCGCCCAAGGCGCGGCCGGCTGTCAAGCCGGATGAGCAGGCCCCGGACAACCGCAGCCCGCTGCAACGTCTGGTCGACAGGTTCCGATGAGCGCGGCTGGCCAGGGGAGAACGGGCAGATGAGGTGGATCCTGCGATGGGCGATGCGCGCGGTGCTGATGGCCCTGTTGGCGATTGTGGTCATAGGTCTGTGGAAGCGTGACGAGATCCTGAGATTATGGGCGGTCAACACGCTCTTTGACGAGGACCGGATTGTCGAGAATTTCTCGCATATGGACCGGGCGTTCCTGACCGTGCCGCTGGGGCGCGGCGAGGGGCCGGTCTCGGTTTTGCCCGAGGGGCCGCCGCTTGCGCTGCCGCAAGGCACTCAGGCATGGATCGAGGCGCGGGCGGTCACCTCGCTGATGGTGCTGCATGAGGGCCGGGTGGTGCATGAAAGCTATCACCTGGGCACCGGGCCGGAAGACCGGAGGATCAGCTGGTCGCTGTCGAAAAGCTATCTCTCGGCGCTTTTCGGTCTTCTGGTGGAGGATGGCACGATCGCGTCGCTCGACGTGCCGGTCACGCGCTATGACCCGCGCCTGATCGGAGGGGCCTATGACGGGGTGACGATCCGGCAGGTCTTGCAGATGACCAGCGGTGTGGAGTTCGACGAGGATTATCTGGACTATCATTCGGATATCAACCGGATGGGCCGGGTGCTGGCGCTTGGCGGCACGATGGACGGGTTCGCGGCGGGGCTGATGGCGCGGGCGGCGCAGCCTGGAGAGCTTTGGGAGTATGTCTCGATCGACACGCATGTTCTGGGCATGGTGGTGCGCGGAGCGACGGGCCGTGACATTCCGGACCTGCTGACCGAGAGGATCCTGGCGCCGCTGGGGCTTGAGGACGCGCCCTATTATCTGAGCGATGGCGAGGGTGTGGCCTTTGTCCTTGGCGGTCTGAACATGCGCACAAGGGATCATGCCCGGTTCGGGCTGATGTATGAACAGATGGGCGTCTATGAGGGGCGGCAGGTGGTGCCGGCCGATTGGGTGCGTCTGTCGACCCGAGCCAGCGCGCCGACACAGCCGGGAAAGATCGGCTATGGCTATCAGTGGTGGATTCCGGTGGGCGCGCCGGATGGGGTTTTCATGGCGCGCGGCATCTATGGGCAGTATATCTATATCGATCAGGACCGGGATGCGGTGATCGTGGTGACCAGCGCGGATCGGGGCTTTCGCGAAGAGGGCGTGCACGAGACGAATGTCGAGATGATGCGCCGGATCGCCGAGGCGCTGTGACGGGTTGAAGAGACAGCCCCGGCGCTATTTACTGTGGGGACAGCCACGGATCAGCAGACAAGGACGCAAGGGCATGAGTTACATCGCCATGAACAGGTTTCAGGTGCGCCACGGGTTTGAGGAAAGCTTCGAGACCATGTGGGCCAAGCGGGAAAGCCGGTTGAAGGAGATGGACGGGTTTCGCGAGTTCCGCCTGCTGAAAGGGCCGGATGGAGACGGGTTCCGGCATTATATCAGCCATGCGATCTGGGACAGCCACAAGGCCTTCGAGGCGTGGACGAAATCGCAGCAGTTCCGCGATGCGCACAAGGGTGCAGGCCAATCGCAGACGCGCGATGCGCTGATGGGGGCGCCTGTCTTCGAGGGATACGAGACGGTGCTGCACGAGGCGTGAGCGGCAAGACACGCCACGGCCCACTGCCGATGCAAGAGGAGCACGCGGGATGATGACGAAAGACGAGGCGGTCAATGTTCTGGGCGGTGATCTGGAGCTGTGTTCGCAGGATCCCGTGACCGGCTTTTTCCGGGACGGGCATTGCAATACATGCACCGAAGATCGGGGCAGCCATACGGTCTGCGCGCTGATGACGGCGGAGTTTCTGGCCTATTCGAAATATGTGGGCAACGACCTGAGCACGCCGCGACCGGAATTCGGCTTTGCCGGATTGAAGCCGGGCGATCAATGGTGCCTGTGCGCGGCGCGGTTCCTGCAGGCGCATGACGAAGGCTGCGCGCCGAAGGTGCGGCTTGCGGCCACGCATATGCGCGCATTGGATATCGTGCCGCTGCATGTGTTGCAGGAGCATGCATCCGAGACCTGAGGCGCGGACGCCATGCGCCTTCGAAGGCGCGTGGTCAGGCGCTTCGAAGCGCCTGAACGGCTTTGCAAAACGCCCGTTTCGCGCCATACTGGAGGTCTCCGGTCCGGTTGGCGGGCCGGATCATGTGCGTCAGGACACCGGTGATGCGTAAACTTGTTCTGCTGGTCAGCCATCTTGCGATGCTTGGCGTGGGCTTCGGACTGGGGATCTATCTGCTGCCGATCCTGACCGCACCCCCCGCCCCCGAGGCCGCCATGTTGCAGGAAAAGGCGCTGTCGGCACAGTATTCAGCTGAGTTCACACGCGATCTGGAAGGCAGTGATTTTCTGCATTGGGGCGAAGGGACCGTCAGCCTGTCGCCCACCGAGATCGTGCATCAGGGGCGTCTGGCCCCGGGGCCGGACTACAGGCTGTATCTGGTGCCGCAATTTGTGGAAACCGAGGCGCAATTCGAAGCTGTCAGATCCGATGCGCTGGACATCGGTCAGATCAAGAGCTTTGACGGCTTTCTCATCGCCGTGCCCGAAGGCGTCGACCTCGACGCCTACACCACGGTTCTTGTGTGGTGTGAGGCGTTTGGCGAGTTCATAACAGCCGCCGCCTATCGCTGAGGCGGGCGACGGACGACGCTCAGTCGGCGTCGTCCATGTCGAAGCCCAGATGGCGGGCGACGGTGAAGATGTCCTTGTCGCCCCGGCCGCACATATTCATGATCAGCAGGTGATCGGAGGGAAGATCGGGCGCGATCTTCATGACATGGGCCAGCGCATGGCTGGGCTCGAGCGCCGGGATGATCCCTTCAAGCTCGCAGCACAGCTGGAACGCCTCGAGCGCCTCGCGGTCGGTGATCGAGACATATTTCGCACGGCCGATATCGTGCAGCCAGCTGTGTTCGGGGCCGATGCCGGGATAATCGAGCCCTGCGGAAATCGAATAGCCTTCGAGGATCTGGCCGTCATCGTCCTGCAAAAGATAGGTGCGGTTGCCATGCAGAACCCCGGGGCGTCCGCCGGTGAGCGAGGCGCAATGCTCCATCTTTTCGTCGACGCCGCGGCCCCCGGCCTCGACCCCGATGATGTTCACGCTGGTATCGTCGAGGAAAGGATAGAACAGGCCCATGGCGTTCGAGCCGCCACCGATCGCGGCGATGATCGTGTCGGGCAGACGGCCTTCGGCGGCCTGCATCTGTTCCTTGGCTTCCTTGCCGATGATCGACTGGAAATCGCGCACCATGGCCGGATAGGGATGCGGGCCGGCGACGGTGCCGATGCAATAGAACGTGTCGCGCACATTGGTGACCCAGTCGCGCAGCGCGTCGTTCATCGCGTCCTTGAGCGTGCCACGGCCCGAGGTGACCGGGATCACTTCGGCGCCCAGAAGGCGCATGCGGAAGACGTTGGGTTTCTGGCGCTGGACGTCATGGGCGCCCATGTAGACCACGCATTTCAGGCCGAACTTGGCGCAGACCGTGGCGGTGGCGACACCGTGCTGACCGGCGCCGGTTTCGGCGATGATCCGGGTCTTGCCCATGCGGCGGGCGAGAATGATCTGGCCCAGCACGTTGTTGATCTTGTGCGCGCCGGTGTGGTTGAGCTCGTCGCGCTTGAGATAGATCTTGGCGCCGCCCAGATGCTTGGTCAGCCGGTCCGCATAATAGAGCGGGCTGGGGCGGCCCACGTAATGGGTCCAAAGATCATGCATCTCGTCCCAAAAGGACTGGTCGGTTTTGGCGTGCTCATACTGCTCTTCAAGCTCGAGGATAAGCGGCATCAGGGTTTCGGACACGAAGCGACCGCCGAATTTGCCGAAGCGGCCTTTTTCGTCGGGTCCTGTCATGAAGGAATTGAAAAGATCGTTCATCGCTGCGTGCCTTCCGGTCTGGGCCTTGATCCTTGGGTTCAATATGGGACGCACAGGGGATTTTCCAGCGAAAACCGACGGAACCGGGGTGGGCAAGGCGTTTCGAAACGCCTTTTGTGCGCGGTTTCGAAACCGCGCGGGACGCCGCGCCGGCGCGGCGTGGTCAAGGGCTTTCGAAAGCCCTTGACCAAAGATCAACGCCGCGCACGGCGGATCGGCAGGGTATTGCAGAATATCACGAAGTGGCGGCCATTCTCGACGGCCTGGAACCCGCGGCGTTCCACCTCGGCCAGGAAGGCCTGACGACCGGCGAGGCGTTCCACATCGCGGATCTGGCGCTTGACGACCCCGCCGCGCATCGCCTCGGTCGAGGTGAAGACCTGGGCGATCCAGCGCTCGGGCGTCAGGTGATCTGGCAAACGTCTCATGCAGACAGCCTGCCACCGCCACGATTAAGACGAGGTTAACACGGGATCACAGCATCCGCATCACATGGAGCCGGGACCACAGCTCTGGTTCGGCCAGAAGATAGGGGCGGAACGGGGCGCTGATTTCGACCTCTTCCCATTGTCCGGCAGCCTTGAGGCCTTCGATCACCGCCGGAAAGCCCTGGCTTTCCCATGTGGCGCTCAGAAGGTTGAACACGCCGATCCCGCCCGGCCGCGTGACGCGGGCGAGTTCCCGAAGGCTTTCGGGCGGGGCATGTCCGGGGCCGAAAGAACCGATGCAGGTGAAGGCCGCAAAGGCGTCATCCGCGAAAGGCAGACCGGTGGCCATGTTGGCGACGGTGAAATCGGCATAGACCCCGGTGCGCCGCGCCGCGGCGATCATTTCCGGCGAGAGGTCGCACCCGGTGATCGGACCATAGCCCAGGATCGCCAGCGTCTCGCCCACCAGCCCGGTGCCACAGCCTGCATCGAGGATCGGGCCTGATACGGAAGAGCCGAGGTGCCGCGCCAACAGCCCCGCGCCGAGGGACGGCAACCGAAAGCCTTTGCGCAGATTGTCCGCGTCATAGCTGCGCGACCAGTCGTCATAGAGTTTGCGCGCGGCCTCGGGCGTCTTGGCGCCATAGAGATCGTCGAGATCTTCGGATTTCTGCTCGGTCAATTGCCCCTCCTGGTGATCGTGGACCGGACGGGCTCAATCCTCGGATGCGGCGCGAGCCCTGTCAATGAAGGCGCGCATGAGATCGGCGTCCTTTTCACCCGGAGCGCGTTCCACACCTGACGAGACATCGAGTTGCCGTGCGCCTGTCTGGTGGACCGCATCCGCCACATTGTCGGGGTTCAGACCACCGGCCAGCATCCACGGTTTCGACCAGCGCCGCCCCGAAAGAAGCGTCCAGTCGAAGGCCATGGCATTGCCGCCGGGACGATCGGCGCCAGCGGGGGGCTTGGCATCGACAAGGATCTGATCGGCGACCTTTTCGTAGAAATCGATCTGTGTCAGATCGGTTTCGTCCGCGACGCCCACTGCCTTCATCACCGGCAGGCCGGTGCGCTGTTTGATCTGCGTGACGCGGGCAGGCGTTTCGTGACCGTGCAGCTGGATCATGTCGATCTGCACATGCGCGGTCAGCGCATCAAGCAGCGCATCATCGGGATCGACGGTCAGAGCCACACGGATGATCCCCTCGGGCACGGCAGCGGCCATGAAGGCCGCGGCTTCGAGATCGAGGTTGCGGGGCGATTTGGGAAAGAACACGAACCCCACATAGGACGCCCCCGCAAGGATCGCGGCGGGCACGTCGGCGGGATCGGTCAACCCGCAGATCTTGACCTTGATGTCATCGGGCATGGCGCGCTCAGCCGGCCTTGTCGAGCAGGGCCAGAACCTCGTCCTTGCCCTCGTGGGTCTCACCCTTGAGGCGTTTCACCTCGGCGCGCAGGGCACGCAATTCGCGCATCTGGCGCGCGGCGGCGGCCCGCTCGCCATATTCGCGGATCCATTCCCAGATGAAACCGACGACAAGCCCGGCGGCCACACCTGCGAAGATCACCACGAACAAAGGCACTTCGTGGCTGGGGTTCAGCGCCGCAAGGCCCGACAATTCGTCGGGCACCAGACGCACCTCGACCATGGCGCGATTGGCGAGGGCCACAAGAACAAGCGCCACGGCGAAGATGGCAATGGACGCATAGCGGATGTAACGCATCAGGATTTTCCGTTCAGTCGGTCACGCAACAGCTTGCCCGTCTTGAAGAACGGCACATGCTTTTCCTCTACATAGACCGCCTCACCGGTCCGGGGATTGCGACCCGTGCGCGCATCGCGCCGTTTCACTGAGAACGCGCCGAAACCGCGCAGCTCGACCCGGTTTCCTTCGGCCATGGCATTGGTGATCTCGTTGAAAATGGTGTTAACGATACGCTCGACATCGCGCTGATAAAGATGCGGATTTTCTTCGGCAATTTTTTGAATCAACTCCGACCGGATCATTGGTTCTCCCCCGGGTTTTTTGGTTTTTGGCGCAACAGGCAGTCTTGGGGACTATAGATACAAACATCAGGAATCGAAACAGAAACACGGGGGGGCCAAGCGGCAAATCGCAAAATTTCTCGCGTTAAACGGGCATTTTGATCGCGCGACCAATGTCCCAAGCAGCATGCGGCACCCACCCAAGGCATTTTGCATCCGCAGCAAAGCCGTTGATTCGCAAAGGGAAAGCCGGTTGTGCCTCGTAGGTTTGGCCAAGGGCGCAGAAGGGGGCGCAACGTGAAACGGCCCCGCCGGGGCGGGGCCGTTCGAGAGGGTCGTCAGAGGTCGGACGCGCAGGGCTTAGCCCTTGTCGTCGTCGCCTTTGAGGGCTGCACCGAGGATATCACCAAGCGATGCGCCCGAGTCCGAGCTGCCATACTGCTGCACGGCTTCTTTTTCCTCGGCGATCTCGCGGGCCTTGATCGACAGACCAAGACGACGTGTCTTGGAGTCGACATTGGTCACGCGCACATCGACCTTGTCGCCGACCGTGAAACGCTCGGGGCGCTGCTCGGAGCGGTCACGGCTGAGGTCGGAGCGGCGGATGAAGGACTTGAGCCCGTCATACTGCACTTCGATCCCGCCATCCTCGATCGAGGTGACCTCGACCGTGATGATCGAGCCACGCTTCACGCCGCCGACGGCATCGGCGAAGGGATCGCCGTCCAGCGCCTTGATCGAGAGGGAGATACGCTCTTTCTCGACATCGACTTCCGAGACGACAGCCTTGACGATATCGCCCTTCTTGTAGTTCTGGATCGCCTCTTCGCCGCGCTCGTCCCAGCTGAGGTCCGAGAGGTGAACCATGCCGTCGATATCGCCGGGCAGGCCGATGAACAGACCGAATTCGGTGATGTTCTTGACCTCGCCTTCGACTTCGGTGCCGACGGGATGGGTTTCTGCGAAGACTTCCCAGGGGTTGCGCTGCGTCTGCTTGAGACCAAGAGACACGCGGCGCTTGGCCTGGTCGATTTCCAGCACCATGACTTCGACTTCCTGAGAGGTCGACACGATCTTGCCGGGATGCACGTTCTTCTTGGTCCAGGACATTTCCGAGACGTGCACCAGACCTTCGACACCGGGCTCCAGCTCGACGAAGGCGCCGTAATCGGTGATGTTGGTGACGCGACCGGTATGGACCGAGGCCAGCGGATACTTGGCGGCCACCAGATCCCACGGATCTTCCTGCAGCTGCTTCATGCCGAGGCTGATACGGTGGGTTTCCTTGTTGATCTTGATGACCTGGACCTTCACGGTCTCGCCGATCGACAGGATCTCGGAGGGGTGGTTGACGCGACGCCATGCCATGTCGGTGACGTGCAGAAGACCGTCAACACCGCCCAGATCGACGAAGGCGCCGTATTCGGTGATGTTCTTGACCACACCATCCACGGTGTCGCCTTCGGTCAGCTGCGAGATCACTTCGGCGCGCTGTTCAGCGCGGCTTTCTTCCAGGATGGCGCGGCGCGACACGACGATGTTGCCACGGCGGCGATCCATCTTGAGGATCTGGAACGGCTGCTTGAGACCCATCAGCGGGCCGGCATCGCGCACGGGGCGCACATCGACCTGAGAGCCGGGCAGGAACGCCACGGCGCCGCCCAGATCGACGGTGAAGCCGCCCTTGACGCGGCCAAAGATCGCGCCATCGACGCGTTCTTCGTCGGCATAGGCCTTTTCAAGACGGTCCCATGCCTCTTCGCGGCGTGCCATCTCACGGCTGATGACGGCTTCGCCACGGGAGTTCTCGGCGGCGCGGAGGAACACCTCGACCTCGTCGCCAACGGCGATTTCGGGCGCTTCGCCGGGATTTGCGAATTCCTTGAGATCGACGCGGCCTTCCATCTTGTAGCCGACATCGATGATGGCCTGGCCCGCTTCGATCGCGATCACCTTGCCTTTGACGACAGACCCCTCATCGGGCGTGTCCATTTCGAGACTTTCATTAAGGAGGGTCTCGAATTCCTCCATGGATGCGTTATGAGCCATGTGGCGTGGTTTTCCTTTACAAGTGCATTTTTCCGGCCGCGCGGTTGTCTCCGCCGGTCTTGGGGTTTCGTTGGTCAGACGTGCCACAAAACAAAGAGGGCCGGTGACCCGACCCTGCTCGATCTCTTTGTTATATGGCCTTGATCGCCTTATCGACAGGGGCGCACATATCCGCTTGCGCCATGCTTTGCAAGCCCCTCGTGCCGTCCGGCATGGCAAAGGCGGGCGCGCGCCGATCGTGCGTGCCGGGTTGCGCGGGCGCGCGTCAGCGGTTCAGGCGGTCTTCGATGAGCGAGATGGCCGCCGAGACGGCCTCGTCGATCGACATCTGCGACGTGTCGAGCAGCACCGCATCCTCGGCCGGTTTGAGCGGGGCGGCGGCACGGGCGCTGTCGCGCTCGTCGCGCGTGCGAAGATCGCGCAGAACATCCTCGAGGCTGTCGGCATGCCCCTTTTCGCGCAGTTCTTTCCAGCGGCGCTCGGCGCGGATGTCGTCCGTGGCGGTGATGAAGAGCTTCACCTCGGCGTCAGGGCAGATCACGGTGCCAATGTCGCGCCCATCGAGCACCGCCCCCCCTGCCCTGCGGGCAAAGGCGCGTTGAAAATCCAGCAGGGCCTCACGCACATCGGGAAGAGCGGCAACGCGGCTTGCGGCCTGCGCCACTTCGGGGGTGCGCAGATCCTCGGCCTCGAGATCGGAGGCCTGCAGGGTGCGCGCGGCCTCGACCGGATCGGTGCCATCCAGCGTGCGGCGCCCGGTGGCGCGATACAGCAGGCCGGTATCCAGATGCGCAAAGCCGAAATGGTCCGCGACGGCGCGCGAGACGGTGCCCTTTCCGGCGGCTGCCGGGCCATCGATCGCGATGGTGAACGCCATGATGTCATCCTTTGCTGATGGGGGCATGGGTATGCCATGCGACCGGCACGCTCAAGCCCCAGTGCCGCGCCCGCGCTGCCCGGAATGCCGTTTGCGCGGGTTTCGAGACTCGGCCCGGAACAGACTGTTTACGGACCCGGGTCTCCCAAAATGCGCAAACTTGGGGTAGGCTGCGCCCATTATTGGACGTCTTATCCGGATCACACGAGACTTTGAGCTATTTCAACAGGGTAAAATTATGATCGACACCGAGGACCATCCTCGTCCCACCCCTCATTCCCCCGGCACCACAAGAAACGAGGGCCTGACGACTTTCGGCTCGGACCGGCAGGACAAGGCCGAGCAACTGCGCCGCAAGGCGTTGAAGCAGCCCGGGAATTTTCCCAATAGCCCGCGCCTTGTGCGCTGGTGGGATACGCGGTCATTGAATTGGCTGCCCGGTCTCGAGGTGATCATCCTGCTGATCGCGATCCTGATGATGTCGATCGCGCTGCCGCTTCAGGCCGGATTGATCCAGCTTGGAACGGATGAGCCGCACAGCGAAACACCGATAGAGTAACCTGGCGACTGGCCGTGCTGCGTGCCGGGATGTTGGAGCGGGTAACGGGAATCGAACCCGTAACTTAAGCTTGGGAAGCTCGCGTGATACCTTTTCACCATACCCGCCCGGGCGAACGTCTAGGTATGAAATCCGCCTTGCCCGGTCAAGGGGAAAGCTATCACGCGGCCCTGTTTCAGGCGCGCCGGCGTCTGCGGCGGCGGCCCCCGTCTTCGCCGTCGCCATCGCCGCCGGCCCCGGTGTTGAAACTGACATGCGGCAAGGTCACGATCCGGCCCAATTCGGGGAAGGGATCGGTCTTGTGCGGGATCGCGTTGGCGGCGACGAAATGTTCCTGGAATTTGGGCTCGATGGCGGTCTCGACCTTGGAGATCTGGCCCACGACGCGTTCGATCTCGGTGCGGGCGGCGACATTGCACAGCGCGATGCGCGCGCCGGTGCCCGCCGCGTTGCCGGCACTTGTCACCTTGTCCAGTGGCACATCCGGGATCATCCCCAAAACCATGGCATGGAGCGGGCTGATATGGGCCCCGAACGCCCCGGCGAGCACGACACGATCCACCTTGTCCACACCGCGTTCATCCATCAGCAGCCGCGCCCCCGCATAGAGCGCGGATTTGGCCAACTGAATGGCGCGGATATCGCCTTGGGTGACGGTAATGCGTGGCCCGCCATCTGCGGTGGCGTCATGGATGAGATAGGCATGGGTGCGCCCTTCGGGCACCGAGCGCGGCGTACCCGTTGCCTCGGCCGATCCGATCAGGCCGCTTTCATCCACAAGGCCCGCGATGCGCATTTCGGCCACCGCCTCGATGATGCCGGAACCGCAGATGCCGGTGATACCGGAGGCGGCGGTTTCCGCGTCGAAGCCGTCCTCGTCCGACCACTTGTCGCAGCCGATCACCCGAAAGCGCGGCTCCTTGGTGACGGGATCTATCCGGATGGTCTCGATTGCGCCGGGGGCCGCGCGCTGACCGCTGGAGATCTGCGCGCCCTCGAAGGCAGGGCCGGTCGGCGAAGAGCAGGCCAGCACACGTGCGCGGTCGCCCAGCAGGATTTCAGCATTGGTGCCCACATCGACGATCAGAACAAGGTCTTCGGATTTACCCGGCTCTTCGGACAGGGCCACGGCGGCGGCGTCGGCCCCCACATGGCCCGCGATGCAAGGCAGGATATAGGTGCGCGCACGCGGGTTGATCGTCGTCAGATCCAGTTCGCGGGCCGGCATCGAGATCGAGTCCGAGGTCGCCAGCGCAAAAGGCGCCTGCCCCAGTTCGACCGGGTCGATGCCCAAAAGCAGGTGATGCATCACCGGATTGCAGACAAACACGGTTTCCACGATCAGATGCGGATCGATCCCCGCCTCCTTGGCGATCTCACCGGCCAATGTGTCGATGGCCTCGCGTACGGCGCTGGTCATCTCGCGGTCGCCGCCGGGGTTCATCATGGAATAGCTGACCCGGCTCATCAGGTCCTCGCCGAAGCGGATCTGGGGGTTCATGATGCCTGAAGACGCCTTGACCTCACCCGTGTCGAGATCGGTCAGATGCGCGGCGATGGTGGTGGAGCCAAGATCGATGGCTAGACCGTAAAGCCCGTCTTCGTGCAGTCCCGGCCAGATCTCGATCAGGCGGGCCACGTCATCGGTATGGGATTTATGCAGCGCGACGGTGACCTGGAACTTGCCCTTGCGCAACACCGGCTGCAGCTTGGACAGCAGCGACTGGTCGGCACGGATCGCGGGGATATCCCATTCGCGCGACAGCGCGCGTTCCAACCGCTCCAGATCGCCCGTGGGTTCGTGCATGTCGGGCTCGTCCACCTCAACGAAATAGAGCCTGGTGGCGGGGTCCATCTCGATCACGCGGGCCGAGGCAGCCTTGCGCACCACTTGCCGATGGACCTGACTTTCGGGGGGCACGTCGATCACCACATCGCCCATCACCTGCGCCTGACAGCCCAGACGGCGGCCCGGCTTGAGGCCGCGTTTCTGGTCATAGCGTTCCTCGACCGCGTTCCATTCCGACAGGGCGTCCTGATGGACGGTCACGCCATGTTTGGAAAATTCGCCGTAGGAGGGCGTGATCTGGCATTTCGAGCAGATGCCACGCCCGCCGCAGACCGAATCGAGATCGACCCCCAATTGCCGTGCAGCGGTCAGCACCGGGGTTCCCTTGGGAAACCGGCCGCGCTTGCCCGAGGGGGTGAAGACGACGAGGGGGTCTTGCGACATCGGGATGTGTCCTTATCCGTGACATTCTGGTTGCACGGCGGAACATAAGGCAATGCCCGCCGGGTTACAGCCTGCAACCGTCAGAAAATGTCACAGGCGCGGCATGAAGGTCATGCCGGCATCAAGACGGGCCCGCCCTCAGGACGCGTCACGCGCCAGCCAATCGAGGATCGCCGCGCGGTCCCCATCAAGATCGGGCGCCGGTCCGCGCGTCTTGGGGTCTTCCATCCCACTGATCTTGATGGGATTTCCCGCTGCGGTGAAGGCCGGCTTGCCGGCGGCATCCAGCACATCGACCACCATGTTGCGGGCAAGGATCTGCGGATCGCGCATCGCTTCGGCGACATTCTGGATCGGGCCGGTGGGCACACCGGCGGCGACCAGACGCTCGATCCATTGCGCCTTGGGCTGATCGATGGTCACCGCTTCGATCAGGCGCTTGAGCATCCGGGCATTTTCGCAGCGCGCAGGGTTGGTCGCAAAGCGCGGATCCTCGGCCAGTGGCAGGCCGAGCACATCGCATAACCGCGCAAAAAGAGCATCATTGCCTGCGGCGATCACGAACAGACCGTCGGCGGCATGATAGGTCTCGAATGGGGTGATCGAGGGATGCCGCGCCCCCGAGGGACCGGGCGGGGTGCCGGTGACCGAGGTGATGGCGACAGCATGTTCGAGGATGGCCAGCTGACCATCCAGCATGGCCACATCCACCTTGCGCCCCAGCCCGGTCCTTTCGCGATCGTAAAGCGCCGCCAGCACGCCCTGGAGCATGTACATCCCGGCGATGATGTCGCCGATGCTGGCGCCGACGCGGACGGGCTCGCGATCTTTCTCGCCGGTGATCGACATGACGCCGCCGCGCGCCTGCACGACCATGTCATAGGCCGGGCGCAAGGCATCGGGGCCGGTATGGCCAAAGCCGCTGACCGCCCCATAGATCAGGCGCGGATAGCGGGCGTGAAGGGTCTCCCAGCCGTAGCCCAGCTTTTCCATGGTACCCGGGCGGTAATTTTCGAGAATCACATCGGCCCGCTCGAGAAGCCGGTCGAACAGCGCGCGGTCGGCATCGGCCTTGAGATCGAGTGCGACCGACTGTTTGCCGCGATTGAGCGTGGCGAAATAGGCGCTCTTGTCAGCCTTGAAGGGCGGAAAGGACCGTGTGTCGTCACCGCTTCCGGGCCGCTCCACCTTGATGACATGCGCGCCCAGGTCGGCCATCGTCATCGAGGCGAAAGGCCCGGCCAGCACATGGGTCAGATCGAGAACGGTGATCGGTGCGAGAGGGGCGGTCATGGCGGGTCTCCTGTTTGCGGCGTGGTCCGGTCCAGTCCTAGAGCATCGGCATGACATGACACTGACACGGATCAAACCCGGTTCTTGCCTCTGGCCGGGGAATTGTGCAGACGAAAGCATCTGTGCAGGTGCGAGGGAGGTCGAGGTATGACTGGGCGATGCTGTGCTGATCCGGGCAGGCAGCGATGATATGGGCCGCTATGGCCCTGTTGGCCGGTGGGCTGCTGGTCTGGGCGTGGATCGTTGCACGTCGCATGGTGCGCGCCAGTCAGGGCACGCCGGTGCCGCCACGCGCGGGCGCTGCGCTGCTGCTGATCGAATTGCAGGACTGCCTTTGGACCGATGCACAGCACGATGCCGCAACGCGCGCCCGCGTCGAGGCCGCGGTGGCGCGCGAGGTGGAACTGGCGCGGCACCGCGATCAGCCGGTGATCGCGCTGCGGCAGGAATGGCACGGGCTGATGGCGCGGCTGATCGTGCGGCTGACCCGGCCCGGCGCACCGATGCGCGGCGGCGCGGATGTGGAACTGGCGCCCGCGTTTCGCGGCATGGCCGATCATGTGATCGTCAAGCCGGTGGAAGACGGGTTCGAGACCGGCGCGCTGGATGCGCTTCTGGAAATGCTGCGCGTCGGGCGGCTGCGACTTGTGGGGCGCGAGGGCTGCGCGGGGCTGGCGCGCACCGCGCAGGGCGCGCTCAACCGAGGCTATGAGGTGGAGCTGGTGCGCGACGGGATCGCCGCCAGGGACAGTGCCGCCTTCGATGCCGTGCTCGAGGCGCTGACCAGCCAGGGGGCGCGGGTCGTCTGAACAACATCGCATGCGCCCGGCCGGGCCGGATCAGTCATCGCGGCGGATATCGGCGCCAAGCGAGGCCATGAGCGGTTCGAAAATCGGGAAGGAGGTGGCGATCGGGCCACCGTCATCCACCGTGACCGGCTGGTTCGTGGCCAGACCCATCACCAGAAACGACATGGCGATACGGTGGTCCAGATGGCTGGCACAGGTCGCGCCCCCCGGCACATCGCCATGACCCCGGCCATGCACGATCCACCAGTCGGGACCGTCCTCGACCTCGATACCGTTGGCGCGCAGACCGATGGCCATGGCCTCGATCCGGTCGGATTCCTTGACGCGCAATTCCTTGACGCCACGCATGACCGTGGCACCCTGGGCGAAGGCCGCGACGACCGAGAGCACGGGGTATTCGTCGATCATCGATGCGGCACGCTCGGGCGGGACCTCGATCCCCTTGAGGTCCGGCGAAAAGCGGGCGCGCAGATCGGCCACGGGCTCGCCGCCCTCCTCGCGCAGGTTTTCGTAGCTCAGATCGGCGCCCATCTCCTGCAGGGTGGTGAAGAGACCCGCACGGGTGGGGTTCAGCCCGATATTGGGCACCAGCACGTCCGAGCCTTCGGTGATCAGCGCGGCACAGACAGGAAAGGCCGCCGAGCTGGGATCGCGGGGCACGGCGATGGTTTGAGGCGACAGCTCGGGCTGGCCTTCGAGGGTGATGATGCGGCCTTCTGCGGTGTCTTCGGTGGTGATCTGCGCGCCGAACCCCGCCAGCATCCGTTCGGTATGATCGCGGGTCGCCTCGTGCTCGATCACGACGGTCTGACCGGGTGCGTTCAACCCTGCCAGCAGCACCGCCGATTTCACCTGCGCTGAAGGAACGGGCACGGTGTAGCGCACTGGCAAGGGATCGCGCGCGCCCACGATGGTCATGGGCAAACGCCCCCCCGACCGGCCCACCGCCTGCGCGCCGAAAAGCGCCAGCGGATCGGTCACCCGCGCCATGGGCCGTTTGTTCAGGCTGGCATCGCCGGTGAAGGTGGCGGTCACCGGCGAGGTCGCCATCGCCCCCATGATGAGCCGCACACCGGTGCCGGAATTGCCACAATCGATCACCTGATCGGGCTCGGCGAAGCCCCCGACACCGACGCCGTGAATGCGCCATGTGCCATCGTCATCGCGCGCCACCTCGGCGCCGAAGGCGCGCATGGCACGGGCCGTGTCCAGCACGTCCTGTCCTTCGAGAAGGCCGGTCACGACCGTCTCGCCCACCGACAGCGCCCCGAGGATCAGGGAGCGATGCGAAATCGACTTGTCGCCGGGAATATCGGCGGTGCCGGCAAGCCCGCCGGAGCGGTGCGAGGTCATGGAAATCGGAGCGCCGTGGCCGGACATGGGGATGCCTTTCGTCAATGGATCGCCCGCCTGATAGCGCAAGCATCCGGCCGCGTCCATCACCGTCGAGAGGCGCTTTGGGCGCAGGGCGGATGCCTCCGGCGGGAGTATTTGGGGAACGATGAAAGGCGGGCCGCACGAAAGACCGGGCGGCCCGGCCCCGGCTCAGGGAAGAGCGGCGGTGATGATCAGCTCAACCTTGTAGTCGGGCGTGGCCAGTTTCGCCTCGCCGCAAGCGCGGGTCGGGGCATGGCCCTCGGGCACCCAGGCGTCCCAGACGGCGTTCATCTCGGCGAAATCGGCCATGTCGGCCAGCCAGATCGTGCAGCTGAGCATGCGGGTTGCGTCGGTGCCGGCCTCGGCCAGAAGGGCCTCGACCTTTTCGATGCAGCTTTGGGTCTGTGCGGTGACGCTTTCGCCGGGGGCGCCGACCTGACCGGCGAGATATGCGATGCCGTTATGGATGACCATCTGGCTCATGCGCGGGCCGGTATGATGGCGGGTGATGTCGCTCATGGGGTGTCCTTTCAGGAGCTGTGAAACCGGGCGGGCGAAAGCGCCGCGACCGTGGCATCCGATAGACCGGGTTCGGCCCCGGTGACAAGCGCCGCCGTGAGCTGCGCGAGGGCCGGGGCTGTCTGAACGCCGTAGCCGCCCTGCCCTGCCAGCCAGAAAAATCCGTCCGCCTCAGGCGCGAAGCCTGCGACGGGTGTCCTGTCCGCGGCAAAGCTGCGCAGGCCCGCCCAGCTGTGATCGACACGGGTGACGGGGACTGTCACGGCCTGTTCATAGCGGTGCAGACCTTCGGCCAGCACCATGTCATCGGGCCAGGCATCATGGGGCGCGACCGGGTCCTCATCGGCGGGCGAGACCATCAGCTTGCCCGCATCGGGCTTGGCATACCAGGTCTCGGAGATCGAGCCGAAAAGCGGCCAGCGCGAGATATCATGTCCTTTGGGTGCGGGCAGAAGCGCCGCAGAGCGGCGCATCGGCGTGATGCCCAAAGGCGCCACACCCGCCAAACGCGCCACCGGATCGGCCCAGGCCCCGGCGGCGTTCACCAGCACGGGCGCGGTGAATGGCCTATCGCCCGCGGTGACCTGCCAGGCGGCATGCCCTCGCCGGATGGCGGTGACGGGGGCGCTGGTCACCACCTGCCCGCCCCGTGCCTTGAGCAGCCGGGCATAGCCCTGCAGCATGCGATCCACGTCGATGTCCTGAGCGTCACGTTCCAGAGCGGCCCGAACAATGCGCTCGGGGCGCAGGATGGGGACCAGATCGACCGCGTCTGTGGCCTCCAGCAGGTCGATCCCGGAGGCGCCGTCGCAATAGGCCTGCAGCGTGCCGAGCTCGTCCTCGCCCGCCAGCAGCAACTCGCCGCGCGGCGACAGCAGCGAGCGGTCACTGATGCCCTCTGGCGCCTCGAACACCGGAGCGGCGGCGGCATTGAGTGCTCGCAGGGTGGCGTTGCCGTAATTGCGGATGAAAATCGCGGCCGAGCGCCCGGTGGAATGATAACCGAGCTGCGCCTCGGTCTCGATCACCGTGACGCGGGCATGGGCGGCCAGTTCAGCGGCGGCGCTGATGCCGGCGATCCCGCCTCCGATGACGATGATGTCGGGATGTGTCATGCGCCCTCGAAGCCGGTCAGCACGGCGGTCAGGTTGTGGCCGAGTTCGTCGCAGAGATAGCCGCCTTCCTGTACGAACAGCGTGGGCAGCCCCAGCCCTGCGATGGCCGCGCCGATCCGGGAAAATCCGGGTGTCGTGACGGCGAAGCCCTTGAAGGGATCGCCCTCATAGGCGTCAAGGCCGAGGGCCACCACCACCACATCCGCGCCGAAGGCGGATATGCGCGCGAGCGCCGTATCGAGCGCGCGCAGAAAACCCTCGTCATCGGTGCCGCGCGGCAAGGGCAGGTTGAGGTTGTAGCCAAGGCCCCGGCCGGTGCCGCGCTCTTCGGCATGGCCCCAGAAGAACGGGTAGAAACGGGCCGGGTCGGCATGGAGCGAGACGGTCAGCACGTCGTCGCGATCATAGAAGATGCCTTGCGTGCCGTTGCCGTGATGCACATCCACATCGAGGATCGCCGGGGAGAGGCCCCGGGCGCGCAGCCGTTTGGCGGCAATGCCGGAATTGTTCAGGAAACAAAAGCCCCCCGCCAGATCGCCGAAGGCGTGATGCCCCGGCGGGCGCGACAGCGCATATGCGGCGCGCGCGCCCGACGCCAGAAGATCTGCACCGGTGATCGCCACCTGTGCGGACCAATAGGCCGCCTCCCAGGTGCCTTCACCGATCGGACAGGCGGTGTCGGCCTGATGATAGCCCGCCTGCCCCACCGCCGATCGCGGGTAACTGTCGGTGCGGTTGGCGGGGTGGATGTTGGGGATCACCTCGTCTCCGGCGCCATCGATGCGCTGCCAGCGGGTGTAGATCGTTTGAAGGAACGACAGGTATTCAGGCGAATGCACGGCGGCGAGCGGACCCATCCCGGCATCGTCGGGCGCCTGCATCTCGCACCCGGCGGCGCGCGCGCCCTCGATCAGTCTGGCGATGCGGGCAGGTTGTTCGGGGCTTGGCAGAACCTTGCCGTTGGCCATGAAATGCCGAGGGTCATGCCGCCATTGCCGTTCGTCGAAAATCGCTTTCATCCTGTGTCCTTCATCATTTCGAGGCACCCTTCGCGATCCAGGGTCATCACGGTTGCACCGGTCCGCGGGACGAGACCCAATCGGTCATAAAAGGCACGCGACGCAACGGAATGATCGTAGACGGCCAGCGTCAGCCATTCAGCCTGCCAAGTCTGTGCGGCGTGGCGCACAACCGCGGCCAGCAACCTGCGGCCGAGGCCAGAGCCACGCACGGTTTCATCGACCCAAAGGTCCGACACATAGACGCCCGCAGCCCCCCGCGCCGTCGAATACGTGGGGCTGAAAAGAGCAGCCCCGCAGAGTGTGTCGCCCTGCATCGCCAGCAGACCATGCGCCGGCGCGACCTCGGACAGAAGCGCCGATGCCAGGCAGGCACGGCTGGCCTTGTGGGTATCGCCCAGATCGGCGCTGAGCGCGCGCAGCGCGCCGTCCAGCAGCGTCAGGTCATCGTCAGTCCGAACGGGGCGGAAGGTAATCGCGGTCATGATGTCAGATCGCGGTCCTGTCCGCGCCTTTGAGGCTGAGCATATCACGCGCACGGGCAGGGCTTGCAACCGTGCGGCCCAGATCCTCGACGATGCGGCGGATCTTGGCGACCTGCGCGGCGTTGCTGGTGGCCAGCTCGCCCCTGGCGATGGTCAGGCTGTCCTCGAGCCCGACACGCACATGCCCCCCCATGGCGGCGGCCATGGTGATCATCGGCATCTGGTGGCGGCCTGCCGCGAGCACCGAGAACATGTAATCCGCGCCGAAGAGCTTGTCGGCGATGCGGACCATATGGGTCAGGTTTTCAGGGTCCGGCCCGACCCCTCCCAGCACGCCGAACACGAACTGGATGAAAAACGGCGGCTGGATCATGCCCCGATCCGCGAAATGGCGCAGCATGTAGAGATGCGAGAGGTCGTAGCATTCGAACTCGAACCGCGCGCCGCGTTCGGTGCCCAGTTCTGTCAGGATGCGGGCGATATCGCGGGGCGTGTTCTTGAAAACCAGATCGTCGGTGGCTTCCAGAAACGGTTTTTCCCAGTCATGCTGCCAGTCGGTGAACCGCTCGGCCATCGGATAGAGCGCGAAATTCATCGACCCCATGTTGAGCGAGGCCATTTCGGGGGCGGCAAGGCGCGGGGTGGCCAGACGCTCATCGAGGCTCATGATCGCGCTGCCACCGGTCGAGAGATTGAGGATCGCGTCACAGCCCTGATGGATGCTTGGAAGAAAGGCCATGAAATGCTCGACCGAGGCCGAAGGCCGGCCGGTTTCGGGATCGCGCGCGTGCAGATGCAGAATCGCGGCCCCTGCCTCGGCGGCGCCGAGGGCCTGCGCGGCGATCTCGTCGCCGGTCACCGGAAGATGGGGCGACATGGACGGCGTGTGGATCGAGCCCGTGATGGCGCAGGTGATGATGATGTCGGACATGCGGGGCCTTGTCTTATGCGATGCGATCCAGTTCGGGGCGGATTTCGTCGGTGAATTGAGCCAGCGACAGGTCGAGCATCTCGGTGATCTCGTCGAGATGGGTTTCGGTCACGATCATCGGGGGGGCGACGATGATATGGTCACCCTCCAGCCCCATGCGGGTGCGCCGCGAATAAACGATCAGACCGTTGTCATAGGCGATGTTCACGAAGCGGTCGAAGGCCTTGAGATGCTTGGGCAAAGGCGCCTTTGTGCGACGGTCCGACATGAATTCGAATGCCGTCAGAAGGCCCATGCCGCGCACGTCGCCGATGATCGGATAGCGTTGCATCAGACCGGTCAAACGCTCCATCAGGCGCGCGCCCATCACCGCCGAATTCCCGGTGAGATCATTGCGTTCGATCTCGTCGATCACGGCGACACCCGCCGCACAAGCCAAGGGGTTTCCGGCATAGGTATAGCCGTGCAGGAAACCGCCATCGTCCAGAACCGCCTCGACCAGCCGTTCATGCGCCGCCATCGCGCCAAGCGGCACATAGCCTGCGGCAAAGCCCTTGGACATCACGATGATATCCGGGGTCAGGTTCCAATGCTCGGCGGCCAGAAACGCACCGGTGCGGCCCGCGCCGGTCATGACCTCGTCGAGGATGAAAAGCACGCCGTATTTGCGGCAGATCTGCTGCACGCGCTCCATGTAGCCGCGCGGCGGGGGCAGCGCCCCGGTCGAGGCACCGCCCACCGGCTCGACCATGAAGGCCAAGACGCTTTCGGGGCCTTCCTCGAGGATCTTCGCCTCGAGCATGTCCGCATAGTGATGGCCCGTCGCCTCGTCATCGGGGTCGAGCCCGTCAAGATAGGCGGTGGGCGCGGGGATCTTGGGCATAGCCTGCATCATCGGCTCGAACGGCTTGGTCAGCGGGTCGTAGCCGGTGATCGCCAGCGCGCCGAGCGTGCAGCCATGATAGCTGGGCGCGCGGGTGATGATCTTCCAGCGGCTGCCCTCACCTGTGGCCAGCGCGTATTGCCGCGCCAGTTTCATCGCGCTTTCCACGGCTTCGGAGCCACCCGAGACGAAAAAGATCCGGTTCAGACCTTCGGGGCAAAGTTCTGCCGTCTTCGCAGCCAGTTTCTCGGAGGCCTCGGTCTCGAAATGCAACCGATAGCCGAAGGTCGATTTCTCCATCTGACGGCGCATCGCCTCGAGCACGTTCTCGTTGGAATGTCCGATATTGCAGACCATCGCCCCGGAGGATCCGTCGAGATAGCGCTTGCCGTCCACATCCCACATGTAGACGCCGCGCGCCTGATCCAGAACCGGACGGCGCTGGCGGCCCTGATAGAACAGATGGCTTGGTCTTTGTGTCATGGCATTATCCGGGCAAGGCGGCGCAATCCTGCGGCCGCAGATGAAGATTGACCTTGGTGCCAACCGCGAAGGGATGACCGTCGATCATGTTGATAGCTTGCAGCTGCGTGTCGCCGGCCTGCACGAAATAGCGGACCGACTGGCCCTGATAATCGACGGTCTGCACGGTGGCGGGAACCGAAATCACGCCCTCGGGCGCAGGCGATGTGGACAGCACCAGCTTTTCTGCGCGCACCACCAGTTTGGCGGGGCCTTCGGAGGTGATCCTAGGGGCTTTTGCCGCCGGGATGGGCACCGTGCCGAAGGTCTTTTCATGCAAGGTCACGGCCCCGCCCGATAGCGCGCAGCGGGCCGCGAGGATGTTCGATGCCCCGAGGAAATGCGCCACGAATTCGCTGGCCGGCGTGTTGTAGACCTCTTCTGGGGCGCCAACCTGTTCGACCCGGCCTTCGGACATCACGACGATCTGGTCGGACATCGCCAGTGCCTCGGACTGGTCATGGGTGACGAAGACGGTGGTCACGCCGATCCGTTCCTGAATGCGCTTCAGTTCAACGCGCATGTCCTCGCGCAGATTGGCATCAAGGGCCGAGAGCGGCTCGTCCAGAAGCAGCACATCGGGTTCGATGACGATGGCCCGAGCAAGTGCGATACGCTGTTGCTGCCCGCCCGAAAGCGCCTTGGGATAGCGATCCCCGACATTGGGAAGCTGCACGAGATCCAGCGCCTCCTGCACGCGGCGCGGTATGTCCGAGGACGGCACGTTGCGGTATTTCAGCCCGAACGCCACGTTTTCGGCCACGGTCTTGTGCGGGAAAAGCGCATAGTTCTGGAACACGAGGCCAAGATTGCGCTTGTGAATGGGCACGTCGTTGACACGTCTGCCACCGATCAGGATTTCGCCTTCGGTCGGGTCCAGCAGACCCGCGATCATGCGCAGGTTGGTCGTCTTTCCGCAGCCCGACGGCCCCAGAAGCGTGACAAAAGCTCCCTCGGGTATTTCAAGCGACGAGCGATGCACGGCGGTGAAGGTGCCGAACCGCTTGACGATGTTGTTCAGAGTGACCGAGCTCATTCATGGCCTCCGGTGGCGGGGAATTGGGGGCGACCGGCCCCGGCGCACAAGGCTGCGGGACCGGTCTTGATCGTTTGGCTCAATAGCCCTTTTGCACGCGGCCGAAGGTCTTTGACCATTCCTGCTCGTTGCCGTTCCAATAGGCCGGATCGGCAAAGGTCAGCCCCGAAAGCGTGCCCGTGGGATCGAAGGCGGGCAGGGTCGGGATCTTGGCACCCAAATCCACCTTCTGCGGATCGAGTGCCGGCGGATAGTTCTGCCCTTCAGCCACCGCGATCGAGGTTTCCGGCGCGAGCATGAAGTTCAGCAGCTCTTCGCAGGCCTCCATCGGGCTGCCCTTGATGACGAACAGGCATTCCTGCCAGCCCATGCCATTGGGCGGATCGATATAGCCGATGTCGTGGCCCTGTTCCTGCAGGGCGTAGATGCGGCCGGACCAGCCTTCGGTCACATAGACTTCTTCCTCGGCCAGAAGGCTCATCAGTTCGGCGCCCGATCCCCAGTATTTCAGGCTCAGATCGCGATGCTGGCGCACGGCATCCCAGACGGCGTCCATATCTTCGATCGCATTGGGGTTCTGGCCGGTTTGAAGCGCGGCATACCAGATACGGGTGCGCCAATCGCTCCAGCCGGCGATCTTGCCCTTGTAAGCGGCATCGATCAGCAGGCCCGCGCCCTTTTCCTTGGCCTCTTCGTCCGAGATATGCTTGCGGTTATAGGCAAGACCCGTGGTGCCGTAGTCGTAGGGCACACAAGAGAGCTTGCCATCCGAGACCCCGCGGAACACGTCGACCAATTTGGGAATGACGTATTGCAGGTTGGGAATGTTGTCCTCGTTCAGCACGGTGCTGAGGCCAAGATTGTGGTAACGCGCATAGTCGAACACACCCGACAGATGCGCGATGTTGTATTCGCCTTCCTGGCTGGCCTTGACGCGGCTGAGGTATTCGTCCCCCCCGCCGAATGTGCCATCGACCACTTCGATACCGGTCTTGGCGGTGTAGGGATCGAAGGCATGTTCGCGGAACGCCTCGGAGACCACGCCGCCCCAACCGTCAAAGCGAACCTGGCTCACGGCCTGCGCATGGGCGAATTTGGCGAAGGGCGTCTGCACACCGTAAGCAAGGCCCGCGGCCCCGATCAGCCCCAGAAAGCCGCGCCGGTCGATATCGCCGTTCATGTAGCGCTCGCGCAGACGCTCGTAGCGGGTTGTGTTGTCCATTTTCCTGGTCATAGGTCACTCCTTGTTGACATGGGTTCAGTTTGCGTCAGCGGTTCTCAGGTGCCGCTCTTGGTTGAAAGTTTCCGGGCAATCGCCAGCCCCAGCAGAGGCAGCCCGACCGTCATCAGGATCATCACAGTGCCAAGCGCGTTGATTTCGGGACTGATCGAATTGCGCAGCATGGCAAAAATCTGGGTCGGGACGGTTTCCACGCCGCCGGGCTTCCAGAACAATGTGCCGGTGATGTCATCGAAACTGATGGTGAAGGCGAAAAGCGCGCCAGCCAGAACAGCCGGCATCATGAGTGGCAGGGTGATCTGGAAGAAGGTCTGGCGCGGGCTGGCCCCAAGGCTCATTGCGGCCTCTTCGACATCGCGCTTGATGCTGACCAGACGGGCCTGCACCACAAGGATGACGAAGGGCAAGGTGAAGATCACATGGCCCAGCAAGAGCAGGGTGAAGCTTTTGTTGATCTGCAGGAAGTTCAGGAACAGCAGCAGCGCCACCGCCAACACCACCTCGGGCACCAGAATTGGCGCGATCAGCAGTGTGGAAATCAGGTTCGACCCCGGCACTCGGTAGCGCACCAGCGCAAGGCTGGCCAGAACACCCAAGGTGGTCGAGATCGCCGCCGTCAGCAGCCCCAGCACGATCGAGGTGCGAAACGCCCGCAGGATCGCGTCGTTCTGCGCCAGTTCCACGAACCAACGGAAGGAAAACCCGGTCATCGGAAAACTTCCGAACTGGCTGGCGTTGAAGGACAAGAGCACAACCACCGCCACCGGCAGGAACATGAACATGTAGACCAGCAGGGTCCATGCGCGCACCAATGCCCAGCCCAGTGATCCCGACTCGCGCATCAGCCCAGCCCCTTCATCAGCTGCGCCATGCCCAGATAACGGTTGTAGATCAGAACCAGAACCCCCAGCACCCCCAGCAGCATCAGGCTGAGGGCCGACCCAAGCGGCCAGTTGAGCTGCGTGATGATCGCCTCGAACACGAGGTTTGCGAACATCGCGTCAGTCGGCCCGCCCAGAACCAGCGGCGTGATATAGGTGCCGGCGCCCAGAACGAAACACAGCAGCCCGCCCGCCGCCAGCCCCGGCAGCGACAGCGGCAGGGTCACCTGCAGGAACGCCTGCCAGCGTGTCGCGCCAAGCGAATTGGCGGCATCTTCGAGATTGGTGTCGATCCCGTCCAGACTGACAAAGACATTCAGCACCATGAAGGGCAGAAGGAAATGCACAAGACCCAGGATCACGGTGGTTTCGTTATAGAGCATCTGGATCGGCTCATTGATGATGCCCAGCGCCAGAAGCGCGCTGTTGAATGCCCCCGACACGCCAAGGATGTTAATCCAGCTCATCGTGCGAATGATGTAGCTGATCCAGAAAGGCAGCATCAGCAACAGCAGCAGGATCGCCTTGTTTCCCTTGGACCGGGCAATGAAATAGGCCGCGGGATAGCCCATGACCGCGCAGACGAACGTCGTGATCGCGGCGATCTTGAGCGTGTTGAGCAGGATGTCGCGGTAAAACGCGTCCGTCAGCGCCTCTTGCCAGTTGTCCAGAAAGAAGCCCACCTGATCGGCGCCCGTCGCAGTGCGCAACCAGAACGAATAGACCACGATGAACAGCAAGGGCACGAACAGCAGCAACGCTACCGCCGTGAGCGCCGGAGACAGCAATATCCAAGGCTGTCGGGCCTCTCGGGCTTCGACCGACATGACACTCCCTCTTTGTTCCCTGGCCCGTTGTCACCGGGCTTGGCTTGACGATGCAAAGGGGGCATGCATTAATCAAATAAATAATCGGAATTTTGACTATTGACCGAAACTATGGAAACCCCGGACGGCGCTGTCCGTCTGATGCGCGAACTGGACTGGAACCTGCTGCGAACATTCGTCGTGCTGGGACAGTCCCGCTCGATCACCGAAGCGGCGCACCGGCTGCGGCTCACGCAGCCTTCGGTCTCGACCGCGCTCAAACGGCTGGAAGACCGCGTCGGACGTCGTCTGATCGACCGCAAACCGGGGCATTTCGAACTGACGAAAGCGGGGCAGGTTCTTTATCGCGAGGCGGTAGACATCCAGGGATCGATCCTGCGCCTATCAACCCAGATGCGCGAAATGACTGACGAGGTGACAGGCCATGTGCGTATCGCGCTCGCCAGCCATGTGATCTGCCCGCTCTTTGATGCCGTCCTGTCGGAATTTCACGCCGAGCACCCCAAGGCCACGCTGTCGATCGACGTGCTGTCCTCGTCCGAGGCCGTCGAAAGCGTCTCGGGGCGGTTTTCATCCTTTGCCGTATGTCTGGTGAACCGACGCAACCCGAACCTTGAATACATGCGCATCTACCGGGAATTTTTTGGTCTTTTCTGTGGGCCGCCGCATCCTTTGTTCGGGCGCGAGAACCTCACGCGGGAGGATCTGGCGGGGCATTCCGCCGTCAGTTTCGACACCGACCGCCTGCAGGATGCGCTGAAACCGGTGGCCGTGATGCGGGCCGAGGCCAATATGGAGGATCTGATCGTGGGCACATCCGGCCACCTTGAAGAGGTGCGGCGGATGATCATCGCCGGACTGGGGATCGGCCCCCTGCCGGTTCACGTCACCAAGCGCGATGTGCAGGACGGTGTCATGTGGCAATTGCCCCCCTACGACACGCCGCCCGCGATAGATGTGCATGTGGTCTGGAACCCCAAGGCGAGCCTCAATCGCGCCGAGCAGTCCTTTCTGGACCGGCTGCTCAAGCGGATCGAAGCGACTCCCATGGAAGACCGAACCTATCGGTGATGGGCCGGGGCCAGCCCCCTGCCCCAGCCCCGGCCAAGCTGCCGCGATCAGGCCGCGCGGGCCTTTCGGCGCCCGAAGGCCACCATTCCGCCAATTGCTCCAAGCAGCAAAGGCAGTGTCGCCGGCAGCGGGATCGGTGCCACGGAATAGGAACCGCGCAGATAAGCCGCGTTCTCTTGTTCCTCGATGGTGGAGAATTTGGTGAACGGGGTGTCACCTTGTTCGTCGAGATAGAAACCGTCCACTTCAAAAGTGTAGACCAAATCTCCGACGCGCACCGTTTGCGGGGCTGCGGACCAGCTTACCAAGGTCACGATATCATTGTCACAATCCGCTGCCGCGCCAGACACATTCACACACGTATTATCGGTTTCATCATGCAGAAAGTTGAAGACCGAAGAAAAACTGAAGACATGGCCATGAATATCGCCTTCGATATCCACGGTTAGGGTTGCGCCGGTTATTGTGGGCTTATCTCCGTCAGCAGCGCCCGGGGAACTTTCATAGAAGGTTTCAGTGTCGAGCCAGATAGCGAAGTTCTCATGTGTGAAGACACCAAGAGAGAACTCGTTCGAAACGTCTTTCGCATCGACACCATCGAACCTGTATGCGCTTTGCGGTCCGAGATCTTCTGGACCTTTTGGCACAGGGTCACCCCAGGCAATGCGGCTTCCCTCGTCGGTGATCTGCAAGCCAAACACATCGTCAGGCGCAGCATTGGACCATGTGCCGGATGTACTTATATCAACCGTCGCCGCGTGCGCCATTGCGCCGGTCATGCAGGTAGCGGTTAGCATTATTGCTGCTGTCAGTTTCATCTTGTTTTCCTCAATGTGATCAGGCGCATTACAGGTTCGAACAAATATCGCAGGGCACGGCGTGGAGCGTCACCGCCTCAACCGGCGGGGCCTCTTCCACCACCGGCTCCACCACCGGCGCCGCCACCGGCTCCACCACCAGCGCCGCCACCGGCTCCACCACCAGCGCCGCCACCAGCGCCACCACCGGCTCCACCACCAGCGCCACCACCGGCTCCACCACCAGCGCCGCCACCGGCTCCACCACCAGCGCCGCCACCAGCGCCACCACCGGCTCCACCACCAGCGCCACCGCCGCCACGGCCACCTGCGCCGCCGACTCCCCCAGGGCCTCCGCCGCCATCGGCGCCGACACCCGGCCCGTTGCCGACGCCCGATGCGGCGGCAGTCGAGAAGGTCTCGACCTCGGTCAGCACAACGGCCAGACCGGGACATGCCAACTGGGTTTCGGCGAGGATGGATGCGAAACTGGCGCTGCGCTGAAGCTGGGCGACAAATCCACGGGTCACGCGATCACATTCGCACAGCTCTTCGACGGATTGCGTCGTCATGGCCGTCCAGGCGGTGCATCTTGTATCAGCGATTGCAGGGGCGGCCAAAGTTGCCAGAGAGCAAAATGCTCCAATCGTGGTCCAAGCCACAAATTTGCGTTTCAAAGTTATTCTCCCAAAGTCTGCTCTTTACGCCCCCACAGCGGAACACAAACTTTCACCTAATAAATGGTCTACACGTTATAACTGATCTAAACATTTTCGATTCTTAACGCATTCCCGCCAGATTTTCGACACATTCTGCCTGTTTCCAGAATGAAGGATTCGCGTATATATCAAAATGTTGATTTTTATCAGTGTAAATCACAACATATAGTGTGATTGTTGACAAATCTGGATATAAACTTTTTCCATTTTGGAAACGGCGTGACGCAATCTGCGTTTCACACGGCCGTGCAATGAGCCGGCGATGCGCCGAAAGTGCTCATATTTGAAACAATAAAGCCGCGCGCCACGCTTGCGCGGGGCGTGCGGCCTCCGGTCTTTCAGGTAAGTTTAGCTGGGTCAGCCTTGCTGAAAACCACCGACCCAGCTTCGTGGGTTTTGCGGGTTCTGCATTCTCAGAAAGATATATCTCGAGGATCGCCAATCGCGGATATCGTTAGTCAGATTGTCCAGCAGCAGGTCGCCCCGATCCGATCGGTAGACCAGGACGGCATGCGGCACCCTTTTGCGGTCAAGGACCGTCGCCAGCAACAGTTTGCGGTGATCCACGCCAAGGCGCACCAACTCGCGTTTCTTAAGAAGAGCGAAATCTTCGCAATCGCCCCCCGACGCCGTCGGCAAGGACCAGTAATCCCCGCTGCGGAACTGGCCACGGTCCGAGGCGGGCTTCACCGATGCATTGACCTGAGTGTTGATCTGTTTGACCAATGCCAGTTCTTGCTCGACGCTGAGCGATGCCTTGACCTGACCGCCACAAGCCCAATCGTATTTCGCGCAGATATTCCTTGCTCCGTTCGGCGGCGGCATCTCGACGCTTGCAAGCAGGAAGGTGTTGCCCGCGGTCGCGGCAGCGGCAGACATCACCATGCCGATCGCCCCGAAAAGAAGGGAGCGTGGCGCTTGGGACATTAAAAACTTCTGAATGATATGCATCTTACAGGTATCCTCACTATCGCGACAAATGGTCGACAGCGCCGAAACTCGGCATGGCGATACCGCAAGATCCGTGCCAAAGATGACGTAAGTTTGGCGAAACTATTTTGATCTCATGGCGCGGCCCGAGGCACAGAAGATCGCGGAGCGACCCTGTAAACGAGGCTTGATGCGAAATGAAAGGCGCGCTTCAGCCGCGCTCGACCAGCACCGAACCCACCGAGTATCCCGCCCCGAAGGAACAGATCAGACCGGCATCACCCGGCTGCAGGTCACTGGAATACTTGGAAAACGCGATGATCGACCCCGCGGACGAGGTATTGGCGTAATCCTGCAGGATATTGGGCTGTTCGTCGGGTTCGGGCACGCGGCCCATGACCTTCTTGCCGATGAAATCGTTCATCGACTTGTTCGCCTGATGCAGCCAAAGACGCCGCAGATCGCTGGCCTCCACGGATTCGTCCCACAGATGCGCCGCAATATGCGCCGAGACCATGGGCAGCACTTCCTTGAAGACCTTACGGCCTTCCTGCATGAACTGCATGTCGCGGCGATCCTTCAAGCCATCGGGCCGGGTGCGGCGCAGAAACCCGTTATTGTTGCGGATATTGTTGGAAAACTGCGTGGCGCAGCGCGTGGAGCGCACGACGAAATGTGCGCCTTTGGCGTCTTCGGCGCGTTCCAGAACAAGCGCCGTGCAGACATCTCCGAAGATGAAATGACAATCCCTGTCGCGCCATTCCAGATGGCCCGAGCAGATCTCGGGACTGACCACCAGCGCACAGCGCACTGACCCAGAGCGGATCATGTCGGAGGCCGCCTGAATGCCGAAAGTGGCCGAGGAACAGGCGACATTCATATCGAACGCAAAGCCGCCAGCCCCCAGAAGCTGTTGAATTTCAATGGCAATAGCGGGATAGGGGCGCTCATGGTTCGAGGCGGCACAGATCACCAGATCGACCTCATCGGCGCGCCGCCCGGCTTGTTCAAGCGCCTTGCGCCCGGCATCCAGCGCCATCTCTGCCATGATCGACGGCTCATCATCGCTTCGCTGGCGAAACTGTGGATGCATCACGGCAGGGTCCAGAACGCCGGTTTTGTCCATGACATGACGTTGCTCTATCCCCGAGGCTCCGAGGATGAATTCCGACGAAGACGGCGCCTTGGCCGAAACGTGGCCCGCCGCGATGGCGTCGGCGTTTTCGGCATTGAAACGCTCGGCATAGGCGTTGAAGGCAGCGACCAGCTCATCATTTGTGATAACCTGATCGGGCGTGAAAACGCCGCTGCCTGTAATGGCGGGTCTGTGCATCGGGCCCCTCCTCCGGATGACGCCATCAGATCATCCGATGGCTGCCGCAAGGTCAAGCGTGACGGCGCGGCAGCCCGGCTTTGATGCGTCTAATTCACAAGGTTCGGTGGCGTTTCGCCGTGCAAGGCCGCGTAAAGGTTATCGACCGCCATCATCCCCATCGCCTCGCGCACCTCGAGCGCGGCCGTGCCCAGATGCGGCAAGAGCGTCACGTTTTCCATGCTGCGCAAGGCATTTGGAACCTCGGGTTCGTGCTCATAGACATCCAAGCCAGCGCCTGCGATGCGACCAACCTGCAGCGCGGCGATCAGCGCCACCTCGTTGACCACGTCGCCACGGGCAATGTTGACGAAATGCGCGGTTGGCTTCATCGCGGCAAAAAGATCGGCGCCGATCATATGGTGCGTCTCGGCCCCACCCGGCACGGCGACAACGACGATATCGGCCTGTTCGGCCAGCGATTGCAGGCTGTCGGCGCGCGTGGCGGGAAAGGCCAACTCCTTTTCCGAGCGGTTGTAATAGACCACATCCATCCCGAACCCCATATGACAGCGCTGTGCGATCGCCTGACCGATCCGGCCCATGCCGATGATCCCCACCGTCTTGCCCGAGACATGCATGCCCAACATCTGCGTGGGGTGCCAGCCTTCCCATTTGCCGGCGCGCACCAGCCGCTCGCCCTCGCCAGCGCGGCGCGCACTCATCAGGATCAGGGTCATGGCGATATCGGCGGTGGCATCGGTGACGGCGCCAGGGGTGTTGGTGACCATGACGCCCGCCGCGCGGGCGGCGCGCACGTCGATATGGTTGTATCCCACCCCGAAATTGGCCAGCACCTTGCAGCGCGGGTTCTCGGTATCCAAAAACACCTCGGCCGAGAACATGTCGCCAAGCGTTGGCAAAACCCCATCATAGAGTGCCAGCGCGGCGCGCATCTGCCCTATCTTGAGTGGCGCGGTCTCTTCACGCACTTCGACCTCGTCGAAGAGATCCCGGGCACGCGCAAGAACGCGGTCTGGCAGGGGGCGGGTCAGGTATACGCGGCTCAATGCATCTTCTCCCCGTTGGGCACAGGTTTGTCGGGGGCCAGCAATACGATCTGGCCTTTTTCATCGGACAGGCCAAGCACCAGCACTTCGGACATGAAGGGGCCGATCTGGCGGGCCGGAAAGTTGGTGACGGCGATCACCTGACGCCCCGGCAGGTCGTCGGGGCTGTAATGCGCGGTGATCTGAGCACTGGTTTTCTTTTCGCCAAGCTCGGGTCCGAAGTCGATCCATAGCTTGATCGCGGGTTTGCGAGCCTCGGGGAAGGGTTCGGCGCGGATCACGGTGCCGACGCGGATATCGACCTTGAGGAAATCGTCGATCGAGATCAGGTCAGCCATTGCGCAGCTCCCGCGAGCGGTCGGCGGCGGCGGCGATGGTCTTTTTCATCAATAAAGGCAAGCCCTTGGCCTCGTCCATCAGCACCTCGAGACCGGCCTGCGTGGTGCCGTTGGGGCTTGTGACATTGACCCTGAGCTGCGCGGGCGTCTCGTCGGCGGCTTCGGCCAAGGCGCCGGCGCCGGCGACGGTGGCTTGGGCCAGCTGCATTGCAAGCTCGGGCGAGAGGCCCTGGGCTTCGCCGGCGCGGGCCATGCATTCTATCATGTGGAACACGTAGGCCGGACCGGAGCCGGAGACGCCGGTGACGGCATCCATCTGGTCCTCGTGATCGAGGCGCACCACCTGTCCTACGGCGGAAAGAAGCGTTTCGGCCAGATCAAGATGTTGTGGCCGGGCATGGGCGTTTCCGATGATCGCAGTGATGCCCCGACCCACGGCGGCGGGGGTGTTGGGCATCGCGCGGATGATCGGGCTTTGCGCGCCAAGTTCTTGTTCAAAAGAGGAAATCGGCGTTCCGGCAGCGACCGAGACAAAGAGCGTTTCGGCATTGCCCATCGCCGCAATGGCGGGAAGGGCATCCCCCATCATCTGGGGTTTGACGGCGATCAGCACGATGGCGGGGCTGGCGGGCAGATCGGTGTTGATGTTCACACCGGTCGATTGCAGCCACTCCGAGGGGTTGGGATCGATCACCCAGACGGATTTGGGGGGCAGTCCGCCGGACAGCCAGCCCTGCAGCATGGCCGATCCCATCTTGCCACAGCCCAATAAAACAAGGCCGCGGCGGGCCAATTCGTCCATATCCATGATCCGATTCCCATTCCCAATTTATGATCATGGTAGGGATACGCGCGGCGCCGGGGGTGTGCAATGGCGCCGCGGAGAGGGTTTTGGGCGGTCAGGCGCGGCCGAAAGCTTCGGCGATGGCGACCTGAATGGCCTGTTCCGGAGTTTGATCGCCCCAGACAACCAATTGAAAAGCCGGATAAAAACGCTCGCAATTGGTGAAGGCGGCATGAATCAGGGTGTCCACCTGATCGGGGCTGACGGCTTGGGCGCCGGTCATCACCAGACCGTAGCGGTAGACCATCAGTTTCTGTTCGTCCCAATAGGTGAAAGCGCCGGCCCAGCACTGATCGTTCACATCGTTAAGTATATGATAAAGTGCAGGAATTTTTTCTTCGGGAGGTTCCATCTCGAAGGTGCAGACCATGCGGAGGGTTTCATCATAGGAGGACCAGGCCAGCGTGATCGAGTAGGTGCGCCACTGGCCCTCTACGGCCATTGCGATCTGATCGTCGCCGATACGATCAAATTCCCAGTCGTGATGTTCGGCAAGATGTTCAACGATATCAATCGGATGGAGATCTTCCTGCAAGAACTGCTCGGACAGTGCCATGGCGCCACCTCATTTTGCTGTAGCGCCGGGGCTTTGCAGCGCCCCAAGCGCTAGGTGCCTGCTCTAAGGAAGGGGGAGGATTCCACCCGTCCTACAAGATATGGTGCGTGGTTTGGCATACCCTGTAAAGCTATTTGTTGAGGATAACCGCAATAAGTTGTGGATGACTTGAAAATGGCCTCAAGATGCAGCAGGCTGATCCAGAGGCGATATACACCAGTGTGACAAAGGCATGACAGCATGGCCCCGTCGCCGGAAAAAATGCGTAGGTTTGGTACAAATCCTACACGGGTTTGGGACGAAATAAGACGAGCGAAACGGGAGTTGTGTCCATCCCGTACACAACTCCCGTATTTCGCCCCCTGCGCGCCCCCTGCCCGCCCCCGCCGCAGATATCGGCCGGGCGCGTGCCCGAGGGGCATGGCGGCGCATGAGAACGTGACGCGGTCGTGATGATCGACCGGACGACGCGGGTCAGGCCCGGCCCACGGGCGAGGCGAAGAGGAAGTCCATACCGCCCATCGCGTCGATCTCGGACAGGAGGGTGGAGAGTTGCGAAAGCGTGTCGCGCAGCTCGGCGACAATCTGGGCACGTTCGGCCGGGTCGGACACTTGGCTCAGCTCTTCGCGCAGGCGGCGGGCCTGCGCCAGCATGTCTTCCAGAGCCCGCAGAAGATCGGAGGCTGGGTCGCAGTCGGTCATCGCGGACCATCCAAGAAAGGCTGACGGCAGGCTGCGCAACCTTGGGGGGCAACGGTATTTTCAGGTTCCTCGTCCACGCGCAAGCCACGATATTTGCGTCACCATTTACACATTGTGTAATCAATTAACCTTCTGGTCAACAACGGAGTTTCGTGCAAACTCGCGCCTGTGACACAGTTCAGTTTCGACATCCTGAGAGACGGTATCAACGAGGGCATCGCCCGGCACGGGTTGCGAGGCTATGCGCGGAAGCTGGGCATCGATCTGAACATGCTGCGCAGCATCCGGGACGGTCGCGATATCCAGACATCGAAACTGGTCGAGGTGTTGGACGCGATGGGCTTGCGGCTGACGCTGCACGATAATGGCGCGGAGCCGCGCAACGCCGCGCAACCGGGATTCGGCGAGCCGGGCGGCGGGGCCGAGGGGCCGAAACCGGGCTTTCTGCCGATTCCGTTCCACCCCAGCGAGCGGCGCTATGGGCAGACCGCGCCGATCGGCCTTGCGCGCGAGTGGCTGGAGATGCGCGGGCTGACGCCCGAAAAGCTGAGTTTCGTGATCGCGCCGGATGACCGGCTGTCACCGCTGGTGGTCGAGGGGGCGCTGTGCCTTGTCGATGGCGGGCAGCGCAAGGTCACGGGCCACGCGATCCGGGCCTATCTGCGCAACGGGCAGCTGGGGATGAGTTATGTGTCTCAGCCTGAGCCGGGGCTGATGGTTCTGTCGGGGCTGAAACGCTCCGAGCCGCCTTGTGTGGTCCGGGGTCCGGCGCTGGACGCCCTGACGATCCTGGGAACCGTGGTCTGGCGCGGGGCGGACACGGAAGCGGACAGCGGCACGAACACGGGCGTGCGGGCGCCCGCGCCCGAGGAGTAGAGCGCCGATCAGCCGCGAGATGCGGCTTCGAGGGCGTCGAGGCGGGCTTTCAGCGCCTCGTTTTCCTCGCGGGCCTTCTGAGCCATGGCGCGCACGGCGTCGAATTCCTCGCGGGTGACGAAATCACGGTCCGCCAGCCAGCGGTCGATCATGGATTTCATCGCAGTCTCGGCCTCTTCGCGCGCACCCTGAGCGACGCCCATGGCGTTGGTCATGAGTTGCGAGATATCGTCCAGAACCTTGTTGCGGGTTTGCATGGGTCTCTCCGGCGTTACAGTTTCCCCCTATATGGAGCCTGCGCCCGGCCGGGACAAGGATTGACTTCTTTCGACAACCAAAGGCACACAGACGCGCATGAAGGCCATGATCCCCTTTCCAGATATCTCGCCGGAGATTTTCACCATCGCGCTGTTCGGGATGGAATTTTCGCTGCGCTGGTATGCGCTGGCCTATATCGCGGGGATCGTGATCGGCTGGCGGCTGGTGGTGGCGGCGGTGCGCCGGCCGCATCTGTGGCCGAACGGCGCGGCGCCGATGGATGCGCGCGCGGTCGAGGACCTGCTGACATGGGTGATCCTTGGGGTGATCCTTGGCGGGCGGCTGGGATTCGTGCTGTTTTACCAGCCGGGCTATTATCTGGCGCATCCGCTTGAAATCCTGCAGGTCTGGCAAGGCGGCATGGCGTTTCATGGCGGGCTTCTGGGTGTGGTGGTGGCCTGTATCCTGTTCGCGCGCAAACGCGGCATCCCGATGCTGTCGGTGGCCGATGCGCTGTGCATGGCGACGCCGGTGGGGCTGCTGCTGGGGCGGATCGCGAATTTCATCAATGCCGAGCTTTGGGGGCGGCCCACGGACCTGCCTTGGGGCGTCGTTTTCCCGACGGCGCGGGCGCAGGATTGCCCGGGTATCGAGGGACCCTGCGCACGGCATCCGTCGCAATTATATGAGGCGGGGCTGGAAGGGCTTCTGCTGGGGGCGATCCTTTTGTGGATGGTCTGGGGGCGCGGCGCGCTCAAGCGGCCCGGTCTGGTGGCGGGCGTGTTCTTTGCGGGCTATGGGCTGTCGCGTTTCGTGGTGGAGTTCGTGCGGCAGGCGGATGCGCAGTTCATCACGCCCGACAACCCGATGGGCTATGCCTGGCAGATGGGACAGCTGGGGCTGAGCATGGGGCAGATCCTGTCGCTGCCGATGGTGGTGCTGGGTCTGGTGCTGATCGTGCGGGCGCGTCGCGCGGGCGCATGAGCGGGCTGCGCGATATCCTGATCGCACGCATCCGGGCGGACGGGCCGATGACGCTGGCCGAGTATATGGCCGACTGCCTGATGCATCCAGAACATGGCTATTACGCCACGCGCGACCCGCTGGGGGCGGCGGGCGATTTCACCACGGCGCCGGAAATCAGCCAGATGTTCGGAGAGCTTCTGGGCCTGTCGCTGGCGCAGGCGTGGATGGATCAGGGATCGCCGGAGGGGGTCACGCTGGCGGAATGCGGGCCGGGGCGCGGGACGCTGATGGCCGATGTGCTGCGCGCAACAAGGGCGGTGCCGGGGTTTCACGCGGCGATGCGGGTGCATCTGGTCGAGACCTCGCCCACGCTCAGGGCGGTGCAGGGGGCGACGCTGAGTAGGGCTTTGGGACGCGATGACATCACGTGGCACGATCATGTGGATGCGCTTCCCGATGCGCCGCTGTTTTTGCTGGCCAACGAGTTCTTCGACGCGCTGCCGATCCGGCAGCTTCAACGCGAGGGCGGGATGTGGCGCGAACGCTGTGTCGGGCTGAGCGGCGACGCGCTGGCCCTTGGGTTGAGCGCGCCCAAGCCGGTGGCGGCGCTGGCGCATCGGATGGAGGACACGCGCGATGGCGATATCGTCGAGATCTGCGTGGGCGCGCAGGCCATGGCGGGGGCGATCGGCGCGCGAATCGGGGCACGGGGCGGGGCGGCGCTGATCGTGGATTATGGCGACTGGCGGTCCCTGGGCGATACGTTTCAGGCGGTGGCGGGGCATGAAGCCGCCGATCCGCTGGCCGATCCCGGCGGGGCGGATCTGACCGCGCATGTGGATTTCGAGGCGCTGGCGCAGGCCGCTGCCCCGGCAAAGCATAGCCGTCTGACCCCGCAGGGGGTGTTTCTGGAGCGGCTGGGCATCACCGCGCGGGCGCAGGCGCTGGCGCATGGGCTTGAGGGTGCGGCGCTGGACGCGCATGTCGCGGCACATCGGCGCTTGACCCATCCCGCGGAAATGGGGACGGTCTTCAAGGTACTTGGGCTTTTCCCCGAAACGGCGGCGCCGCCGCCCGGACTTGAGACATGACGCTGGAAATCATCACCGCCGACAGCCTGTCGCCCTTCCGTCACGGGTTCTTCACCCGGCGCGGAGGCGCGTCTTCGGGGGTGTTCCAGGGCCTGAATTGCGGGCCGGGATCGTCGGACCAGTCCGAGATCGTGAGCATCAACCGCGCGAGGGTGGCCACGGCGATGGGGGTGGCGCCCGATCATCTGGTGACGCTGCACCAGGTGCATTCGGCGGATGTGATCCCGGTGAGCGGGCCATTGACCGAACGCCCGCGCGCCGACGCTCTGGTGAGCGCCACACCGGGCGTGGCGCTGGCAGTACTGACCGCCGATTGCCAGCCGGTGCTGTTCGCAGACCCGGATGCAGGCGTCGTGGGTGCGGCCCATGCAGGCTGGCGCGGCGCGCTGGACGGTGTGCTGGAGGCCACGGTCGACGCGATGGAGGCACTGGGCGCCAAGCGCTGCGCGATCCGGGCCGTCATCGGACCGTCGATCAGCCAGAGGACCTATGAGGTGGGGCCGGAACTGCTTGAGGATTTCATGGCCGATGACGCGGGCAATGCCCGTTTCTTCGCCAATGGAGAGGGCGACCGGTATCTGTTCGATCTGCCGGGCTTTGGGCTGCACAGGCTGCGGCAGGCCGGGGTCGGTCAGTGCGAATGGACGCGGCATTGCACCTATTCGGACCCGGAGCGGTTCTTTTCCTATCGCCGCACGACCCATGCGGGAGAGGCGGATTACGGGCGGTTGATCTCGGTCATCCGGATCTGAGGCGGGCGGATCCGAGATTGGGGCCGATCCGGGGCGGACACGTCCACAGGATTGCCAAAATTGGGGCTGGGACACAGCCGGGCGTGACTGCCTGACTCCCCTCAAGCACCTGATTTAAAAAGAAATTCCGAAATGCGGTCCAATTTCACAATTCGCCCGGCGGATTGGCAAAAAAATTGCACCTCCGCGTGTCGCGGTCAAATCGCGGCCCCAAAGCGCGGGCATAGTGATGCCGATGACGGACAAAGCGTCGAGCAGTGACAGTTGTATGAGGACAAGACCATGAAAAAGCGTTGGATGAAATCGGTGATCGAGACGAGCATGCAGCCGTTGCCCGCCCTGCCCTTTGGCCGCAATGCACGGCGCAAGGCCGAAACGCGCGCAGCCTGAGGCGGCAAGAGGGCCGACACAGCAGCGGCCCGATGTGATCCGGGACAGGCAGAGCGGCACAGCCGCGCGCCTGAGGTACGAATGCACACGGTTTCATGTCCTTTTGTCGTCGTCGGTGGGGGCCGGCGCGGTTGTAACGAGCCTGAAGGTGACACAACATGACGATCCCCTATTCGGCGGCCTCGATCGGAGTGGGCCGTCGCCCCGAAGACAGAACGCAGCCGGGCGGCGATACCCCGGCCAGCGGCACCGCGCGCAAGGCGCGGATGCTGCGCAAATATCGCATCATGGCGGAACTGGCGGACGGTTCGATCCAGGATTCCGAGAATATCGGGCCTGCGATCCCTGCCTTTGAATGCGCCTTTTCCGCCTTTGCGCGCGGCACGCTCATCCGCACGCCCCAGGGACAGGTCGCGGTCGAGGACCTGATGCCCGGCTGCGAGATCGACACCGCCGAGTATGGTCCGCAAAAGCTGATCTGGATCGGGTCGATGACGATGGTGCCGAATGTCGCGGGCGTGCCGGCACCGACATGCCGGGTCACCCGGATCATGCCGGATGCCTTTGGCATGGAGCGCCCGATGACCAATCTGATGGCGGGGCCCGGCGCGCGGCTCTTGTCGCGCCCGGCCAATCTGCGGGACAGTTTCGGCGGCGACCGGGTGCTGAGCCCGGTGCGCGATCTGGCCGATGGGGTCAATGTGGTCGAGATCACGCCGCCTGCGGCGATCACGGTCTATCACCTGTGCCTGCAGCAGCATGCCACGATCACCGCCGGGGGGCTGGACTTCGAGACATTCCACCCCGGCATCGGCTTCGAGCGGCAGATGGGGGCGCAGATGCTGGACCTGTTCCTGTCGTTCTTCCCGCATATCCGCGCGCCCGGGGATTTCGGCCCCCTGGCGCATCTGCGGCTGCCCTTCAGCTGGGGCGGGCAGATCGACGCCGCCTGAGGCGGCGCTGCCGAGGCTTGCCCGACGAACGGGGTGTCAGGCCGACTTGTTCAGCCGCGCTTCGAGAATGTCGAAAGGCACGCCCGGTTCATCCTTGGCGCCGCGGATCACGAGCGAGGTCTTGACGCTGGCCACATTGTCGGCGGCGGTCAGCTCTTCGGTCAGGAAGCGCTGAAAGGTGCTGAGATCGGGGGCCACGCATTTGAGGATGAAATCCACCTCGCCATTGAGCATGTGACACTCGCGCACCAAGGGCCAGTTGCGGCACCGGGTCTCGAAGGCGCTCAGATCGGCCTCGGCCTGACTTTGCAGACCGACCATCGCGAAGACCTGCACTTCGAAGCCCAGCTCGCGCGGATCGACATCGGCGTGATAGCCGCGAATATAGCCCTGCTCCTCGAGCGTGCGGACCCGGCGCAGACAGGGCGGCGCCGAGATTCCGACGCGGCGCGCCAGCTCCACATTGGTCATCCGTCCATCTGCCTGAAGTTCGGACAGAATCTTGCGATCGATCTCGTCCAGACGGGTTGCGGACATGATTCGCTCCAATGGTTTGAATTGGTGAAAGTTATAACGCCACCGCAGGCGCGCGCAATATTATTTCAATAACTCGCAACTTTGTTAGGCGCAACCGGAGAAATCAGGACAGAATGACTGTCTTTTCGGGGTGAAATCCCCGTGAAAATGGTCAATTCGGGCAGGAATGTGTTCTCCAAATGGTCAAAACGTGGTATTCTCATACCGTTTGATAGAGGGCAAACCCGTGTTTTGTGTAGCGGGTGCCGTCGTCTCGCGCCTGTTCCCATGTGCCTTGTTTCCTGTTCCCCGTGACGTCGGCTGTCGCTGCTTTTGACGCGGTCAATTATGGGCCGTTGCGGCCCTGAAAACATTTGAAAAGGGGGATACCCATGATTAAACACTTTATAGGTGCTATCACGATAGCCACCGCCGCGCTTACCGCGCAATCCAGCTACGCTGTGACTAACACTCAAGCCGATGTTGTTTTCATCGTCGATGAATCTGGCTCCATGGCAGGCGAGCAGGATTTTTTGGCCAGTACTATCACATCGCTGAACAGCGCACTCGGATTGGCAAATGTCACTGATGTGAAATATGGCGTGATCGGGTTCGGTGGCAGTACGGCAACCGGTGGCCTTTATGATGCTCCAAGACTTGTCACCGGTCTGACCACCGTAGATGCAGCGAAAACTGGAATCGAATCGTTGATCACTTCCGGTGGTTTCGAGGATGGATATGATGCGATCAAATTCGCGTTCGACAACCTCAGCTTTCGAGCCGGCGCTG
Organism: Roseovarius litoreus; assembly: GCF_900142765.1. Taxonomy (GTDB): domain Bacteria; phylum Pseudomonadota; class Alphaproteobacteria; order Rhodobacterales; family Rhodobacteraceae; genus Roseovarius; species Roseovarius litoreus. Next base: position 99,035 of record NZ_FRCB01000006.1, on the reverse strand, counting down.
CGCGAAACTTCATTTTGGTGACCGATGAAAACCGCGACGACACGCCCGGATCGACCAACACGATGTCGAGCATTGCATCTCTTCTTTCCAGCACCAAAACAGTCCTCAACGCGATTCTGAATGTAAGTTCCATCGAGGACGGGAACGGCAACACGACAGGTGTAATCGGCATCAACAATAACAATGATGCGTACACCGCCGATGGTTCAGGTGGCTTTTTCACAACCGCTCTTGGAACTCTGAATTCATCCTCGAACTCACTGGATTACGACAGCCTAGCGTTGAATTCCGGCGGTGCCGTTTGGGATCTAAACGTCCTTCGGCAAGCAGACGAGACAAATAAGTGGAATGATTCATTCAGCTCTGCATTCATTGACATCAAGGTGCAGGAAATCACCACCCAGCCCCCCTCGGGCCAGATACCGCTGCCGGCCGGTGGCTGGCTCTTGCTGACCGGTCTGGGCGGGCTGGCGGCGCTGCGTCGCAAGCGTCGGGCAGCCTGAGAGCGCCTCAGAACCTGAAAATCACCCAAGGGCCCGCCGCATCGCCGCGCGGGCCCTTCTTTCATCTCGCATGGGGTTTCCCCCGGACGCGGGCAAGGCTATATCCGGCCTGACCCGACCATACGGAGAGCCCAGATGTCCGAGACGCGCCACACCAAATGCCTCATCATAGGGTCCGGCCCCGCCGGTTATACGGCAGGCGTCTATGCCAGCCGCGCCATGCTGGAGCCGATCCTCGTGCAGGGGATCGAGCCGGGCGGGCAGCTGACCACCACCACCGAGGTCGAGAACTGGCCCGGCGACACCGAAGTGCAGGGCCCCGACCTTATGGTGCGGATGCAGGACCATGCGAAAGCGATGGGCTGCGAGATCATCGGCGACATCATCACCGAGCTCGATGTCGAGGCGCGGCCCTTCGTGGCCCGGGGAGACAGCGGCGCCACCTATACGGCGGATTCGGTGATCCTGGCGACGGGCGCGCGGGCCAAATGGCTGGGCCTGCCCTCGGAAGAGGCCTACAAGGGCTTCGGGGTCTCGGCCTGCGCCACCTGCGACGGGTTCTTCTATCGCGGCGAGGAGATCGTGGTGGTCGGCGGCGGCAACACCGCCGTGGAAGAGGCGCTGTTCCTGACCAATTTCGCCTCGAAAGTGACGCTCATCCACCGCCGCGACACGCTGCGCGCCGAACAGATCCTGCAGAACCGTTTGTTCAAGCACCCCAAGATCGAGACGCTTTGGTTCCACGAATTGCAGGAGGTGCTGGGCGAGGACGCCCCCAAGGGCGTCACCGGCATACGGGTCAAGAACACCCAGACCGGAGAGACACGCGACATCCCCTGCAAGGGCGTGTTCATCGCCATCGGCCACGCGCCGGCAAGCGAGCTGGTCAAGGGCAAGCTCGACATGCATCACGGCGATTACGTCAAGGTGGAGCCCGGCAGCACCCGCACCTCGATCCCCGGCATCTTCGCCGCCGGCGACCTGACGGATCATGTCTATCGCCAGGCGGTGACCAGCGCCGGAATGGGCTGCATGGCGGCCCTCGATGCCGAGAAATTCATCGCCGAACTAGAGAGCTGACGCCCGCGACATATGGGGGCTCTGCCCCCAACGTTGAAATCCTTGGGGGATTTCAACGCCTCCCCCGGGATATTTCCGGCCAGAAGAAACGCGGGCGCAGGCCCTCTTTCATCGTTCCCCAAATACTCCCGCCGGAGGCATCCGCGGCCTGCCCCACGCACTGACACGAGGATGGGCGGACAATAGAGAACCGGCGCGGGCGGGGCCTGCGCCGGTCTGGTGTCATCGGGGACGAGCCGGGGCTCAGTTGGGGATCACCTCGCCCGTCGGATGGGGTGTCGTGGATGTCTCCGCAGGCAGGAGCGGGTAGATCACCTCGGGCATCTTGCCGGTCAGCGCGCCGAGGAAAGCCACGATGTCATCGACCTCTGCGTCAGAGAGCTCGGCGCCCAATTGCGAGGTGCCCATGATCGCCACGGCGACACGAAGGTCCCACACCTTGCCGGAATGGAAATAGGGCGCGGTCTGGTCGATATTGCGCAGAGGCGAGGCGCGGAACACATAGGAATCGTCCGCCGTCTTGGTGACTTCGAACCGCCCCCTGTCATCGGGCGGCAGCACGTCGGCGCCGGGCTTTTCGATCAGGCCGAAGGGGAAATAGCCCGTGCCGCCCAGGTTGACGCCGTTATGGCAGGCCGAGCAGCCTTTTTCCATGAACAGATCGAGCCCCGCTTTCTGCTGATCGGTGAGCGCGTTGTCGTCGCCATTGAGGAAGGCATCGAACGGCGCGGGCGTGATCAGGGTGGCCTCGAACGCCTCGATCGCCTTGGCGAAATTGTCGAAGGTCACGGGATCGTCCTGACCGGGGAAGGAGGCGCGGAACCACTCCTGATATTGCGGCATGGAATTCAACGTGGCGAGCACGTTGTCGGGGGTGTTGGCCATTTCGACGCCTGCCTGCACCGGGCCCTTGGCCTGTTCGGCAAGATCGGCGGCGCGGCCATCCCAGAACTGCGCTTCGTTGAAGACGGCGTTGAGCACGGTGGGCGAGTTGCGCGGCCCCTGCTGCCAGCCATGGCCGATCGAGGTGGGCATGTTGTCATCGCCGCCGGTCGCCAGGTTATGGCAGGAATTGCACGAGAACACCCCCGAGGCCGACATCCGGGGATCGAAGAACAGCGCCTTGCCGAGATCGACCTTTTCATCGGTGATGATGTTGTCGTTCAGCGCCGGGACGGTCGAGGGCAGGGCCGCGAACATCTCGAGCGCGCGATCGCGCAAATCGGAGGCGTGGACGCCGCTTGCGACGGCGATGGCGATGGCGGACACGGTTCCCAGCGTGAGGGGGCGGTGTGAGGGCATTGAGGTCTCCAGGCAGTTGATATCGGTCGCGCGTCTGGAAGTATTCTAAGTCGAAGATGTGATCGTGGGTTTGATCTGGGTCAGATGAGCGCCGCGTTTCGCACCCGGCGGCTGCGACAAAACATCCTTCCGCCCAAGGCCCGGATGGTGGCATTGCTGCCTCGTTTCACGAAAAGGTCCAACTCAGCCTTGAATCCGGCCACAATGCGGGGCTAAGCCGCGTATCAGACAGGCGGTGCCCGGCCCGGGCGCCGCACATTCATGCAACAGCCATTCGAGAGTTCCGATGTACCAGCAAAATCTGGCCCCTATCCCCGAGTTGTTCGTTTCGTACGAGTCCGCCCAGAAGCTGAAGATCGAGGCCGGCGATCTGACAAGCTGGGATCTGACACCGCGTCAGATCTGCGATCTGGAACTGCTCATGAATGGCGGGTTCAACCCGTTGAAAGGTTTTCTGAGCGAGGCCGATTACGACAGCGTCGTCGAGACCATGCGGCTGGCCGATGGCACGCTCTGGCCGATGCCGATCACGCTCGATGTCTCGGAAAGCTTTGCCGAAAAGCTGGAGCTTGGGCAGGATATCGCGCTGCGCGATCAGGAGGGCGTGATCCTTGGCACTATGACGGTCACCGACCGCTGGACACCCGACAAGGCGCGGGAGGCCGAGAAGGTCTTTGGCGCGGATGATCTGGCGCATCCGGCGGTGAACTACCTGCACAACACGGCCGGCAAGGTCTATCTGGGTGGGCCGGTCACCGGCATCCAGCAACCCGTGCATTACGATTTCCGGGGGCGCCGCGACACGCCCAACGAATTGCGCGCGCTCTTTCGCAAGCTGGGCTGGCGCAAGGTCGTGGCCTTCCAGACCCGCAACCCGCTGCACCGCGCGCATCAGGAGCTGACCTTCCGCGCGGCACGCGAAGCGCAGGCCAACCTGCTGATCCATCCGGTCGTGGGCATGACCAAGCCGGGCGATGTGGATCATTTCACCCGGGTGCGCTGCTATGAGGCGGTGCTGGACAAATACCCCAACGCCACCACCACGATGAGCCTGCTGAACCTTGCGATGCGCATGGCCGGCCCGAGAGAGGCGGTGTGGCACGGGCTGATCCGGCGCAACCACGGCTGCACGCATTTCATCGTCGGGCGCGACCATGCCGGCCCCGGCAAGAACAGCGCCGGAGAGGATTTCTATGGCCCCTACGATGCGCAGGATCTGTTCCGCGAGCACGAGGCCGAGATCGGCATCGAAATGGTCGATTTCAAGCAAATGGTTTATGTGCAGGAGCGCGCCCAATACGAGGCGATCGACGAGATCGAGGATCGCGACACTGTCACCATCCTGAACATTTCGGGCACCGAGCTGCGCCGCCGGTTGCAGGAAGGGCTGGAGATTCCGGACTGGTTCTCGTTCCCCGAGGTGGTGGCCGAGTTGCGCCGCACCCGTCCGCCGCGCAGCCAGCAGGGCTTTACCGTGTTCTTCACCGGCTTTTCCGGATCGGGCAAATCGACCATCGCCAACGCGCTGATGGTCAAGCTGATGGAGATGGGCGGGCGCCCGGTGACGCTTCTGGATGGCGATATCGTGCGCAAGAACCTGTCGTCGGAGCTGGGCTTTTCCAAGGAGCACCGCGATCTGAACATCCGGCGCATCGGCTATGTCGCCTCGGAGATCACCAAGAATGGCGGCATCGCGATCTGCGCGCCGATCGCGCCCTATGCCACGACGCGGCGGGCCGTGCGCGAGGAGATCGAGCAATATGGCGCCTTTGTCGAGGTGCATGTCGCCACCAGCCTCGAGGAATGCGAACGGCGCGACCGCAAGGGGCTGTACCGGCTGGCGCGCGAAGGCAAGATCAAGGAATTCACCGGCATTTCGGACCCCTATGACGTGCCGGAAGATCCCGAATTGCGGGTCGAGACCGAGAATGTCGAAGTCGACAACTGCGCGCATCAGGTGCTTCTGAAGCTGGAGCAGATGGGGCTGATCGCGGGCTGAGGCCGGATCGGAACTGTCAAAGGGTTCTCACGCGAAGGGCCGCCCGGATCGGGGCGGCCCTTTGGCTTGAAAGCGGTGAAGCGCTCGGCGTGCAAGGCGCAAGCGGCGCCCGCGCTTTAGTGGACGGTGACCGGGGTCATGTTGTTCTGACGCGCCAGCACGAAGGCCAGACGGCGGTCGCGCACCAGCGCCAGACGCTCGCCTTCCGCGGAATGGAGCGCATAGAGCGTCGTGCTGCCCATCGCCTGCTCACGCATGTCCTCGGGCAGGTCGGCCACGTGTACGGGCCGGACATAGACGATGGGACGGCCCTCGTCGGCACCGAAATCATATCTTGTCTGCATCTTGCATTACCCCTTGTTGATCCGGATTCTCTGCACCACGGGTTCCGGCTCGGCGCGGGTCAGGTCCACATGCAGCAGACCGTTTTCCATGATCGCCTCGCCCACCTCGACACCGTCTGCCAGCACGAAGGAGCGCTGGAACTGGCGGGCCGCGATGCCACGATGGAGATAGATCCGGGTATCGGCGTCATCGCCCTGCCGGCCACGGATCACCAGTTGGCGATCCTCGACCGTGATCGACAGATCATCCTCGGAAAACCCGGCCACGGCCAAGGTGATCCGGTACGACGTCTGCGACGTCTGTTCGATATTGAACGGAGGATAGCCCTCATTGCCGGATTTCGCGCTGCGTTCCAGCATACGCTCAAGCTGCTCGAACCCCAGCATGTAAGGGTGCGACCCCAGCGTCAGTTTCGTCATCGACACGTCCTTCATCAAAGCGACAGTCCCTGCCGGACCCCGTTCTGGCGATCCGACGCCTTGAATATGGGCATCGAAAAGGACGGGTGCAAGGGCTTTGCCTGCGGGGGCAAAAGCGGTATCTTCAATGGCCCGGAGTTTGAAAGGAATCACGCAGATGAACGCCTTCAGCGATCTGTCCATGAAGTCGGACGAGGTGCTGCGCGTCGAGCTGGAGGAATTCCGCCGCCAGCATCGCGATCTCGACGAGGCGATCGGCGCTCTGCAGGCCATGGGCTCGGGCGATCCGCTGACGATCAAGCGGCTGAAAAAGCAGAAACTGCAGCTCAAGGACCGGATCGCCTATATCGAGGACCGGCTCTATCCCGACATCATCGCGTAACCGTGCAGGCGTGCGGAGCCTGCGTGACAGGGCAGGATCGACAGGGCCCGGTTGACAGGGTCCGGACCACGGGGGCGGCCTATCCCGGTCTGTCTGATTGCACCTGCCTGCGCGATGGGTATAGTGCGCGCGCAGACGGCAGGAGGCCAGTGACATGGGCAAGGTCAAAGTGGGCATCATCATGGGCAGCCAGTCGGACTGGCCGACCATGCGCGCGGCCGCGGATATTCTGGACGAGCTCGACGTGCCTTACGAGGCGAAGATCGTCTCGGCGCATCGCACCCCGGACAGGTTGTGGGACTATGGCCGCAGCGCCGCCGACCGTGGCCTTCAGGTGATTATCGCAGGTGCGGGCGGTGCCGCGCATCTGCCCGGCATGATGGCGTCGAAAACGCGGGTGCCGGTGATCGGCGTGCCGGTGCAGACCAAGGCGCTGTCCGGTGTCGACAGTCTTTATTCCATCGTGCAGATGCCGCGTGGCTTTCCGGTGGCCACAATGGCGATCGGTGCGGCGGGTGCTGCCAATGCAGGGCTGATGGCGGCGGCGATCCTCGCCAATGGCGATCCGTCGCTGGCCCAGCGCCTCGATGCGTGGCGTGCCGCGCTTTCGGCCTCCATTCCGGACGAGCCTCAAGATGACTGATCCCCTGACGACCGGCGCCACCATCGGTATCCTTGGCGGCGGCCAGCTGGGCCGCATGCTGTCGGTTGCCGCCTCGCGTCTCGGCTTCAAGACCTGTGTGTTCGAGCCGGGCGGCGATTGCCCGGCGAGCCATGTCTCGAACTACCATTTCCAGGCCGAGTACGAGGACGAGGACGCGCTGCGCCGCTTTGCCGCCGCGGTCGATGTGGTGACCTATGAATTCGAGAATATCCCGACCTCGGCGCTGGATGTGCTGGACAGCTTCGGCAAACCCGTACGGCCGGGGCGCAACGCGCTGCGGATCAGCCAGGACCGGCTGACCGAAAAGGCGTTCCTGTCGGAGCTGGGGCTGGCCACAGCCCCCTTTGCGGCGGTGGATGACGAGATCGATCTGGCCGAGGCGATCGCCGAGATCGGACTGCCCGCGATCCTCAAGACCCGGCGCTTCGGCTATGACGGCAAGGGGCAGGCGCGGATCATGACGCCCGAGGATGCCGATCAGGCGCTGGCCGATATGGGCGGGCAGCCCGCGATCCTCGAAGGCTTCGTGACCTTCAGCCATGAAGTCTCGGTGATCGGCGCGCGCAATGCGGCGGGCGATGTGGCCTGCTTTGATCCGGGCGAAAACGTGCATGAGGGCGGGATCCTGCGGACCACCACCGTGCCCGCCCGGCTGAGTGCCGCGCAGCGCACCGATGCGGTGCTGCTGACGGGACGCATTCTCAACAAGCTGGATTACGTGGGCGTGATGGGTGTGGAATTGTTCGTCACGGGCACAGGCCTGATCGTGAATGAAATCGCCCCGCGCGTGCATAATTCAGGACACTGGACCCAGCAGGGCTGCGCGATCGACCAGTTCGAGCAGCATATCCGCGCGGTCGCAGGCTGGCCCCTGGGCGATGGCAGCCGCTATGCGGATGTGGTGATGGAAAACCTGATCGGGGATGACATGGCGCGCCTTGCGCAAATCGCCGCAGAACCGGCAGCCTCGATCCATCTTTACGGCAAATCAGACGTGAAACCGGGCCGCAAGATGGGCCATGTGAACCGCATCACCCGGGGCTGATTCCCTGAAGGAAAACGCCGCGCGCGACTGGGGGCCCTGCCCCCAGACCCCCGGGATATTTTCGGCCAGAAGAAACGCGCGCGCGGCGCGTCTTTCATCGTTCCCGAAATACTCCCGCCGGAGGCATCCGCGACCTGCCACATCGCGTCAGCTTATGAAGCGGGCGGCCAGCTCGCCACTGAGATAGCTGACACAGCCACCCGAGAGTGTCGCACGGACTGTGCGGGTTTCGGCGTCGAGCACGAGGATATCGGCGCGCTGCCCAGGCGTCAGGCTGCCGCGATCGGTAAGCCCGAGAACCGCCGCCGGGCCTGCCGAGACGAGCCGCCAGGCGTCGGCGATGGGCAGCAGGCCCGCATCGGAGACGAGGAAGGCGGCGCGGCGCAAGGAGGGGTAGTGGTAGTCCGAGGCCAGCGCCGTGCACAGGCCCATGGCAATGAGGTCCGTTGCGCTGACATTGCCGTTGTGAGAGCCGCCGCGCACCACATTGGGCGCGCCGAGGATCACCGCATCGCCTGCGGCATGGGCCGCTTCGGCGGCTGCGAGGGTTTCGGGGAATTCGGAAATGCGCACGCCACGGGCGCGCCATTCGGCACGGGTTTCGGGGGTGCGGTCGTCATGGCTGCCCATGATCACGCCGGCTGCCGACAGATCGGCGCAGAGCGCATCGAGCGCGGGCGGCAGTTGGGGCATCCGCGCATGCAGGGCATGCATGTATTCGAGATGTTTTTCCGGGTTGCGGCCGATCCGGAGCGCCTGCCCCGTCAGGCGCGGCGGGCGTTTGCCTTGCGCCAGCGCCTCATGCGGGAGATGGTCGTTGAACACCACGTAAGGAATGGCATGGGCCGCCACCAGCGCCTGCAGCGCGGGGTAATCCTCGAGCATGGGCGTCTCGAAGCGGAGTTGGGCCAGCAGTCGGGTGACCAGACGCGGGCGGACCTGATCCAGCGCGGCGAGCACCCGGCGCGCGAAATCGGGGCCACGCATCCCGCCTTCCCAGCTGTAGAACTGGGCCAGAATGGCTGTGGTGATGCCGTTGGCGGCGAGCTCGGCCTCGGCGGCGATCAGCCCCTGATCCAGGTCCTTCATGGCGCCGCGCCGCGGGGCCAGGTGTTTTTCGAACGCATCGCCATGGATGTCGACGATCCCCGGCAGCACCAGATAGCCCGACAGGTCCACGACGCGCCCGACTTCACCCTCGACGATCCGGCCCGAGGACAGCGACAGGGGCGCGTCGCACAGCCCTTCGGGCAGCAGCACGCGGGCGCCCACCAGGTGCAGGTCCGGCAGGATCATCACTCGGTCCCCCAGATCAGATCGCCGAGGGTCAGGTCGTGATCGAAGCGGCCGAGGCGCAGGAATTCCAGCGTCTGGGCGATCACGAGGGGGTTGTTCATCATGAAGGTATGGGTCACCGGCAGCGTGATGTGATCGGCCATGCCCTCGACGCGGGTGGAGGCGACCGAGACCTTGCCATCGTCCGGGCCGTCGATCAGGCTGGAGAAATAGGGGTTGAGCGAGCGGGTTCCGGCGATCACGCCAAGCTCGAAATCTACCGGGGGCAGGCCTTCGGGCAGGCCGTCCGCGCCGGTTTCGAGCTGCATCCCCGCAGGTCCGTTGAGCCACGCGAAAAGATCGAGCCCACCCAATTCGTCCACCAACTCGGAGCCGTGATTTGGGGGGCCGAGCATCACGACGCGCCCCATGCGCGAGGGCCGGTTGTCGCGCAGCCAATGGCGCAGCAGGATGCCGCCCATCGAATGGGTGACGAAATGCACCCGCGCCGCGCCGCAGACCCGGACCGCGTAGGGCAGGGTTTCCTCGGCCAGCGTCGCGATATCGAGCTTGGTGGAGGGGTAATCGGTGCGGAACGTGGCATAGCCCGCGGCCTGGAGCGCCTCATCCATCACCAGAAAGGACGCGTCGGTGCGCGCCAGCCCGTGCAGCATCACCACGCAATCGGCGGCGCCGGGGCCGGGCTGATCGGCAGGGGGATCGGCGGGGGCGGCGTCCTGGGCTGCGAGCGGTGCGGCAAGGGGGGCGACCGTGAGCAGCAGCAGGGCAAGGGCGGTGAGCATTGCTTTCATGGCATCCGAGATAGGCGCATTTGGCGCCGGACAACAGCCCCAAACGCAGATCGGGGCGGTTTGGAGCGGATCAAAAAAGGGCCGCCCCGAAGGACGGCCCGATCGCTTTGCGCACTGCGCGGATGATTACATCATGCCGCCCATGCCGCCCATGTCGGGCATGCCGCCACCGGCGCCAGCGCCGTCTTTCTGGGGCTTGTCGGCGACCATCGCTTCGGTGGTGATCAGCAGGCCTGCGACGGAGGCCGCATCCTCGAGCGCGGTGCGCACGACCTTGGCCGGGTCGATCACGCCGAACTTGAACATGTCGCCATATTCTTCGGTCTGCGCGTTGTAGCCGAACTTCAGATCGTTGCTTTCGCGGATCTTGCCAGCCACGACCGAGCCGTCGACGCCGGCATTCTCGGCGATCTGACGCAGCGGAGCCTCGAGCGCCAGGCGCACGATTTCGATGCCGCGCATCTGGTCGGCATTGGCGCCCTTGAGGCCATCGAGCGTCTTGGCGCCCTGGATCAGGGCCACGCCGCCACCGACAACGATGCCTTCCTGAACGGCGGCACGGGTCGCGTTCAGAGCGTCATCGACACGGTCCTTGCGCTCTTTCACTTCGACTTCGGTCATGCCACCGACGCGGATCACGGCAACACCGCCGGCCAGTTTGGCCACGCGTTCCTGCAGCTTTTCGCGGTCATAGTCGCTGGTGGTTTCTTCGATCTGGGTGCGGATCTGACCAACGCGGGCTTCGATCTCGGCCTTGTTGCCGGCACCGTCGACGATGGTGGTTTCGTCCTTGGTGATCGACACTTTCTTGGCCGAACCCAGCATGTCCATGGTGACCGACTCGAGCTTCATGCCGAGGTCTTCGCTGATGACCTGACCGCCGGTCAGGATCGCGATATCCTGCAGCATCGCCTTGCGGCGATCGCCGAAGCCGGGTGCCTTGACAGCCGCGATCTTGAGGCCGCCGCGCAGCTTGTTGACCACGAGGGTGGCCAGGGCTTCGCCTTCGACATCTTCCGCGATGATCAGCAGGGGTTTCTGCGACTGGATCACCTGCTCGAGCAGGGGAACCATCGGCTGCAGCGAGCTGAGTTTCTTCTCGTGCAGCAGGATGAGGCAGTCTTCCAGCTCGGCGATCATCTTGTCGGAGTTGGTCACGAAATAGGGGCTGAGGTAGCCACGGTCGAACTGCATGCCTTCGACCACGTCGGTTTCGGTCTCGAGGCCCTTGTTCTCTTCGACGGTGATGACGCCGTCATTGCCGACTTTCTGCATCGCGTCGGCGATCTGGCGGCCGATTTCGGCTTCGCCGTTGGCCGAGATGGTGCCGACCTGAGCGACTTCGTCCGAGTTTTCGACCGGGCGGGCCGCGTCCTTGATCGCGGTGACGACCTTGGCTGTCGCGAGGTCAATACCGCGCTTGAGGTCCATCGGGTTCATGCCGGCGGCAACCGCCTTCATGCCTTCGCGGACGATGGCCTGGGCCAGAACGGTGGCGGTGGTGGTGCCGTCGCCGGCTTCATCGTTGGTGCGCGATGCGACTTCCTTGACCATCTGCGCGCCCATGTTCTCGAACTTGTCTTCCAGTTCGATTTCCTTGGCGACAGAGACACCGTCCTTGGTGATGCGCGGAGCGCCGAAGGACTTGTCGAGAACCACGTTGCGGCCTTTGGGGCCGAGGGTCACCTTGACCGCGTCGGCCAGGATGTTGACACCGCGAAGCATCTTGTTGCGGGCTTCGGTGTTGAATTTGACGTCTTTTGCAGACATGTCGATCTCTCCTGACTATCAGTTCAGTGTTGTTCGGAAAAAGCGGATCAGGCGATGACGCCCAGGATGTCGCTTTCCTTCATGATGAGCAGCTCTTCACCATCGAGGGTGATTTCGGTGCCCGACCACTTGCCGAACAGAACCTTGTCGCCGGCCTTGACGGCCATCTCGATCAGTTCGCCACTGTCCTTGCGGGCGCCTTCACCGATGGCGACGACTTCACCCTCCTGGGGCTTTTCTTTCGCGCTTTCGGGGATGATAAGCCCGCCTGCGGTTTTCTCTTCGCTTTCAACGCGGCGGACGAGCACACGATCGTGCAGCGGTTTGAATGCCATGTCTTTGGCTCCTTGGCTCAAAGTTATTACCTGATGGACCCTCATGGGGCCGTTAGCACTCACCCTGTTCGAGTGCTAACGGCGGATAGGTAAGGAGTTGCCAAGGGGCTGTCAACGCCCCGTCGTGCATTTTTTTGCACGCCGCAAGATTGCCACCCGAGCCAGGCGCCCCTAGCTTTTGGCAAACCCTTTGCCGGAGGCCGTCCCCGTGTCACGTATCCTGTTTGCCCTGCTTGTGTTTCTCGCGCCCCTGAGCGTCGCGGCCGCCCCCACGCAATGCGACGGCACCGACCTGATCGCCGCCCTGCCCCAAGAGGCGCAAGCCGATCTGCGCGCCGAGGCGATGGACATGCCCTATCCCGAGGGGCTGCTCTGGCGGGCGACGCGGGGCGACACCGAGATCACGCTCTTTGGCACCTATCATTTCCCGCATGAGGCGACAGAGGCCCATCTTGAGGCGCTGCGCCCGCTCATCGCGGAGGCCGAGGCGGTCTATCTGGAGATCTCGAACGCCGATCAGGACGCGATGCAGGAGGCGCTGGCGGAAGATCCGTCGCTCATGTTCATCACCGAAGGCCCCACCCTGCCCGATCTGCTGGGCGAGGACGACTGGGCGCTGTTCGCAGAAGAGATGCGCGCCCGCGCGATCCCGCCGTTCTTTGCCGCGAGGTTCAAGCCGGTCTGGGCGGCGATGATGATGGGGATCGGCCCCTGCGAGGCGCGCAATGGCGCCATGGACGGGGACGGGATCGACCATCTGATCGGGGTGTATGCCGGCGAGCTGGGCAATCCATCGCGCTCGCTGGAAGATTTTCGCGTGCTGATGGGCATGCTGGACGGGTTCGAGATGGACGAGCAGCTTGAAATGATCCGGCTGTTCTTTGCCTGGACAGGCAGCCCGGACGACATGGCCTATACGCTGCGCCAGAGATATCTGGCCGAGGAGATCGCGTTGATCTGGGCCTATTCCAAGAGGGTCTCGCTGGACTTCGGGGGCGACAGTGCGGCACAGGATTTCGAGCAGTTCGAAGAGATGCTGCTGACCCGGCGCAACAAGGACTGGATCGAGGTGCTGAGCGCAGCCCCTGAACGCCGGCTGTTCGTGGCGGCGGGTGCGGCGCATCTGCCGGGAGAGACAGGCGTTCTGCGCCTGCTGGAAAACGAGGGGTTCACGATCGAGCGTCTGCCGTTCGATCCGTGATCTCGGCCCGGCCTGCATCGCTGAGCGCATAGACGCCGCGCGCGACACGCGCGAACCAGCCGTGATGATTGTCGGCCATGATCCGTGTCGCGCGCCCCACACCGGTCGCGCGGGCCACCGCCGCACCCTGAAGCGGGCCATGTGCCGCCAGATGCGCCGCACAGCGCAGCGCGTCCTGCCGGTAGGCGGTCATCACCTGCCCCCGCGTGCCCCCGGCATTGGGATCGCCCTCGCGCGCCGCGAACTCGCCCAGAAGGGCGGCGCGGCGGCGGGCCGACCGGCGAGGCACGAAGGGCGCGGGATCGCAATGCAGCTGCACGAAGCCATCCTCGGTGCGCACGCTGAGCACGCCCAGCCCGAGACGGCGGCAGAGGCCCAGATTGCCCTTGAACGCCCGCCAGCCCGCCCGGCCCCGCCAGCGCGGCACCGCGACATAGACACAATCGGTGATCGCCTGACGGGCCACGGCCTGTTGCAGGAGGGTCAGCGAAAAGCCGGTTTTCAACTCAACCACCACAGGCTCGGCGCCGTCGCGGATGGCCAGAACGTCGGCCGCGCCCACCTCGGCCTTGACGGTATAGCCGAGCGCTTCAAGCCATGTCTTGACGGGGGGATACAGCGCGGTTTCGGCGGGTTTGCTCATGCGTGCAAAATGGCCGCAACGCGCATGGGTGACAAGCCCGCCCTGCCCTCATATAAGGCGCGCAAATCCGATCCAAACCCGTAAGGACAGTGACAATGACGACGCTTGTTTTCGGCCATAAATCCCCCGACACCGATTCCACCGGATCGCCGATCCTGTGGGCCTGGTATCTCAACGAGGTGGACGGCACCGACGCCGAGCCGGTTCTTCTGGGCGAGCCCAACACCGAGGCCGCCTTCATGCTGGAGCGCTGGTCGCTGCCCAAGCCGCGCATCATCGCCGATGTCGAGCCGGGCCAGCCCTGCGTGATCGTGGACACCAACAACCCCGCCGAACTGCCGGGTGCGATCAACGAGGCCGATATTCAAGGGATCATCGACCATCACAAGCTGGTGGGCGGGCTGGAGACCAAAGGCCCGATCGACATCACCGTGCGCCCGCTGGCCTGCACGGCGACGATCATGGTCGATCTGATGGGCGAGCATGCCGCCAAGATGCCCGACGCGATGAAGGGGGCCGCGCTGACCTGCATCCTGTCGGACACGCTTGAGTTCCGCAGCCCCACCACCACCGCGCATGACCGCGCCGTGGCCGAGCGTCTGGCCGCCGATCTGGGGGTCGATATCGCCAGCTATGCCGCCGAGATGTTCGCCGCCAAATCCGACGTGTCGGCGTTTTCGGATGCCGAGCTGTTGCGCATGGACAGCAAGGAATACGAGGTCGCGGGCACGAAATTCCGTGTCTCGGTGCTGGAGACGACGGCGCCGGCCACGGTGCTCGATCGCAAGGACAGCCTGATGCAGAGCATGCAGGACGTTGCCGCCGAAGATGGCGTGGATCAGGTTCTGCTGTTCGTGGTGGATATCCTGAACGAAGAGGCCACGCTGCTGGTGCCCAACGATCTGGTCAAGACGCTGGCCGAGAAAAGCTTTGGCGCGACTGTCGCGGGTGACCATGTGGTGCTGCCCGGCGTGATGAGCCGCAAGAAGCAGATCATCCCAAACCTCGCTCTCTGAGCAAGGCAGGGTCTGGGTTCGAGGGGCGTCCCGAGGGGCGCCCCTTTTTCTGTGTCTGGATCAGAGCGCCTGTTTGGGCCGCACCACATGGAAGGCGCCATGCATGTAGGTGAGCGGCCGTTCCCCGGCATTGGAAATTCCCGACACCGCCCCGATGCAGATCTGATGCGTGGCGTGGTTGTAGGTTTTCTGCAGCGTGCAGGTAAAGGCCGTGGCCCGTGGCAGGATCGGCCCGAATTCGTTGGGCGTGGCGATGACGCCATGAAAGCGATCGGGGTTTTCATGGTCGAACGCCCCCGCAAAGCGCTGCGCCACATCCACCGCGTCCTCGGGCAGGACATTGACGGTGAAGGTGCCGTTATCGGCCACTGCAAGCGCGATTCGGCTATCCGCCTTGAGGCACACGAGCACCGCCGGAGGGTCGGCGGAAAGCGAGGTGAAGGCGCTGACGGTCGCGCCCATCAGCCCGCCCGGGCCATCGGTGGTGACGACGGTCACCGTCGAGGCCACCTGCCGCATGGCGGCGACGAAAGCATCCCGCGCAGCGGTCATGCCTGCACCCCGGTTTCGAGTTCTGGCCGTGTCATTCGGTTCATGGTCCCCTGATTTCAACGGCATGTGCGGCCACGTCAATGTGCGCGCGAACATGCATTGCGCAACAGATAGTGGGTTTGCCGCCGATGCCCAAATCTTTCTTCGGGAAAGCTTGAGGCCCTTGCGGCCACACCCCATCACAGGACGGATTTTCAAGGTGGCCATTGCGGCGCGGGCCTGCCATAGCTGAGGCGTTTTTCGTCCCCAAGCTGCGCAGGCCCGTTCCATGACCCAGATCATCCAGTCGCTCTCCGAGATTTCCGACCGTTATGACGCGCTCTTCGTCGATCTTTGGGGGTGCCTGCATAATGGCGTGACCGCCTTTCCCGAGGCGGTCGCGGCCTTGCGGGCCTATCGCGAGGGTGGCGGGACCGTGGTTCTGGTGACCAATTCGCCGCGCCCCCGTGCCGGGGTGGAAAAACAGCTTGTGAGCTTTGATGTGCCGACCGATTGCTGGGATGTCATCACCACATCCGGCGACAGCGCGCGCGCGGCGATGTTTCAGGGGGCCGTCGGCGAGAAGGTCTATTTCATCGGCGAAGCGCGCGACACGAAATTTTTCGAGCCGCTGGAAGTGATCAAGGATCCCGTCGAGATCGAGACCGTGCCCCTGCAGGAGGCCCAAGGCATCGTCTGCACCGGGCCGTTCGATCCGATGGCCGATCCGTCGGAGTATCGCGCCGATTTCCTCTATGCAAAGACCAAGGGGATGAAGCTGCTCTGTGCCAATCCCGATATCGTGGTGGACCGGGGCGAGCGGCGCGAATGGTGCGCCGGCGCGCTGGCGCGGCTGTATACCGAGATGGGGGGCGAGAGCCTTTATTTCGGCAAGCCGCACCCGCCGATCTATGATCTGGCCCGCCGCCGTCTGGCCGCGATGGGGCGCGATGCCGAGACGGCCTCGATTCTGGCGATCGGTGACGGCATCCAGACCGATATCGCGGGCGCCGTGGGCGAGGATATCGATTCGCTGTTCATCACCGGCGGGCTGGCCGCGAAAGAGACGAAAACCAACCGGCATCCCGACGAAAGCGCGCTTGAGGCCTATCTTCAGGACGAGCAGATGCACCCCACCTATGCGATCGGCTTTTTGCGTTAAAGCGTTCCTTGAGCAGAAAAGGCTTGATTTTCTGCATCTGCAAAGTAATAAAGTTCCAACTTTGAGCGGCTGAGTGTCGCGATTATTACCCACCAGCCGGTCAGGAGGGGCGAATGTTGGACAACATGCCACGCGGAACCATCACCATCGAGCAAATCGAGATGGGCATGACCCGCAGCCTGCGCAAAGTCGTCACCGACGAGGATATCGAGATGTTCGCGCAGGTCTCGACCGACCGGAACCCGGTGCATCTGGACGATGCCTATGCGCAGGACACCATTTTCGAGGGCCGGATCGCCCACGGGATGCTGACCGCCGGGCTGATTTCGGCGGTGATCGGGGAACAGCTTCCGGGGCACGGTACGGTCTATATGGGCCAGACACTCAAGTTTTTGGCACCCGTGCGGCCCGGCGACATGGTGCTGGCCGAGGTCGAGGTGATCGGCATCGACCATGCCAAGCGCCGCGTGCAACTGGATTGCCGCTGTCTGGTCAACGGCAAGAAGGTGCTGATCGGCGAGGCCACGGTGCTGGCGCCATCGGGCAAATTCGACTGATCCTGCGCGCCATCCCGCCGCAAAACAGGGACGCTCCGCCTGCCCCTTGATCGGGCGGGCGCCCGTTGTGGTACACTTCTCCCCCATCCGGGCGCGTGCATCGCACCGTCCCGGTCAAAGGAGGAGACATCATGCAAACCGCAAAGACAACGGAATATGCCCGCGCGCTTCTGTCGTCCTATGGATCGAAGGCGCCGGTGATCGCCGCCCGCAGGATGCGCGAATCGGACGAGGCCGGCGAGACGCAGGAAGCCGAAAACTGGAAGCGTATCCGGTTGGCCATCGCCGAGATGCGCGGCCCGCATCAAAGCTGATCGCGAGGCACGGGACGCGGGCGCGTATCGCGCTTGCACCTGCGCGGACATGGGGCTACCCCTGCGCCATGCAGATTGTCCGCGACTATGACTATGTGGATCAGGCCGACCGGGGCGCATCCGTCGCCATCGGCAATTTCGACGGCGTGCATCTGGGTCATCAATCGGTGATCGACATCGCCCGCGAGCATGCCGCGGCACTGGGCGCGCCGCTCGGGGTGCTGACCTTCGAGCCGCACCCGAGGGAATATTTCGCCCCCGATTCGCCCCCCTTCCGGCTGATGAGCCGCGAGGCGCGCGCGCATCGCCTGCAGAAACTCGGGATCGAAAAGCTCTATGAGCTGAATTTCAACGCCGCGATGGCGGCCCTTTCGCCCTATGAGTTCGCGCGCAACGTGATCGCGCGCGGGCTTGGGTTGCGCCATGTGGTGGTGGGCGCGGATTTCTGTTTCGGCAAGGGGCGCGCGGGCGACGCGCGCGATCTGGAGCGGTTCGGCCGCGAGATGGGATTCGGCGTGACCATCGCAGAGTTGCTCGAGGGGCGGACCGGGCAGGTCTCGTCGACCGCGATCCGCGCCGCCCTGTCCGAAGGACGCCCGCGCGACGCCGCCGCCATGCTGGGGCACTGGCACCGGATCGACGGCCCGGTGGTGGGGGGTGAACAGCGGGGCCGCGAATTGGGCTATCCGACCGCGAACATGTCGATCGAAGGGCTGCATCCGCCGCGCTTCGGCGTCTATGCCGTGCTGGTCGAGGTGCGCGACGGCCCCCATGCCGGGCAGTATCACGGCGCGGCCTCGCTCGGCGTGCGACCGATGTTTCATGGTGAGGTGCCCAATCTCGAGACCTTCATCTTCGACTTCTCCGGCGATCTTTATGGCGCGGAGCTGTCGGTCGCGCTGGTGGAGTACCTGCGCCCCGAAGCCACCTTCGACAGTCTCGAGGCCTTCATCGCGCAGATGGATGCCGACTGCGCCCGCGCCCGCGACATCCTTGGCGCGTCATGAGCGACGATCCGATCGACCGCACGGGCCTTGCGCCGCGCTACTGGGAAACCAAGCCCCTGTCGCGCATGACCCGCCACGAATGGGAGGCGCTCTGCGATGGCTGCGGCAAATGCTGCCTCAACAAGCTCGAAGATGACGAGACCGGCGAGGTGGCGCTGACCCGCGTCGCCTGTCGCCTGTTCGACGACAGCACCTGCCGCTGTGCACAATACGATATCCGCCACCAGTTCGTGCCGGAATGCATCACGCTGGATGCGCGAAACCTTGAGGGCCATCTCTACTGGATGCCCGAAACCTGCGCCTACAAGCTGCTCCATCACGGCAAGCCGCTTTACGACTGGCACCCGCTGATCTCGGGCGATCCGGACAGCGTGCACCGCGCCGGCGTATCGGTGCAGAACGCCACCATCCCCGAGTTCGAGGTCGATGAGGACGACTGGGAAGACCATCTGATCGAGGAGCCAGGCACATGACATTCGCCTCCGACAATTGCGGTCCCGCACATCCGCGGATCATCGAGGCCCTGGCGCGTGCGAATGACGGCTATGCCGCGTCCTATGGCGCGGATGATCTGATGGCGCAGACCCGCGCCCGCCTGCGCGAGATCTTCGAGGCCCCCGAGGCGATGGTGCATCTGGTGGCCACCGGCACCGCGGCCAATGCGCTGGCGCTGGCGACGCTGGCACAGCCCTGGCAGACGATCTATTGCACCCCGCTCGCCCATATCAACTGCGACGAATGCCAGGCGCCGGAATTCTATACCGGCGGCTGCAAATTGTCGCTGGTTGGCGAGGCCGACAAGATGACCCCGACAGAGCTGTCCGCCGCCATCGCCGAGGCGGGCCATGGCAATGTGCATGTCGCCCAGCCCGGCCCGGTCTCGCTCACGCAGGTGACGGAAATGGGCCGGCTCTACACGCTCGAGGAATTGCAGGCCCTCTCGGGCGTGGCGGCGGCGCATGGGCTGCCGGTGCATCTGGATGGCGCGCGCTTTGCCAATGCGCTGGTGGCGCTTGGCTGCACCCCCGCCGAGATGACATGGAAGGCCGGGATCGACGCGGTCAGCTTCGGTGGCACCAAGAACGGCTGTCTCGGCGTCGAGGCGGTGATCGTCTTCAACCCCGTCCATTCGTGGGAATTCGAGCTGCGCCGCAAGCGTGCGGGACATCTGTTTTCCAAGCACCGGTTCCTCTCGGCGCAGATGCTGGCCTATCTCGCCGATGATCTGTGGCTCGACATGGCGCGCGCCGCCAATGCGCGCGCCGCGCGTCTGGCCGAGGGGCTGCGCAGCCTGCCGGACTGCGCCTTCCTGGCTGAACCTCAGGCCAACATGATCTTCGCCACCCTGCCCCGCGCCACCCATCAGCGCCTGCATGCGGCAGGTGCGCCTTACGGTTTGCGCGCGGGCCAGCTTGATGGCGCGGACCCGGCAGAGCCGCTGTCGATGCGGCTGGTCTGCGACTGGTCGGTCAGCGAGGCGGCGATCGACAGCTTCGTAGAGGCCGCGCGCGGCTAAAGCGTTTCGCGAAAACCCCAATCCCATATTTTCGCGAAATGCGGTGCTCGGTTCAATCGGTGCACGCGTTCCGCCTGTCGCTGAAGCCTCAGGCTAAAGGCGGAACGCTTTAGACCCGTCCGGCGCTCGCGTTTCTTCTGGCCTGAAATATCCCGGGGGAGTCGTTGAAATCCCCCTCTTCGGGATTTCAACGACGGGGGCTGGCCCCCAAATGCCCCGCTCAGACCCCGTCGAAAAACCGCTGCAGTTCCGAGGCCACCTGGCGCGGATGAGTGATCGGCGCCATATGGCCCGCACCACCGATCATCGCGCGCGCAGCATGCGGCAGGCGCGCGGCCAACCCCTCGGCGATCGCCTCGGTGATGCCGGGCGAGGCGCTGCCGCCCAGAAGCAGCACCGGGCAGGCCACGCGATCCAGACCGCCGGGGGTCAGCACCCCCGCCACATCCTCCATCAAGGCGGGCGCTGCCGCGTCGATCATGGGAATGGTGCGCGCGAGTGCTGCGCGCGCGGTCTCGGGCAGCGTGTCCCAGTCGCGCCCATCGCCCCAGATCGCGGTGAATTCCCGCGCCGCGGTCACGGCATCGCCTGCGGCGATGGCACGCGCATAGCCAGACATATCCGCCTCGTAGCGCGCCCGCGCCCCCGGATCATCCGCGAAGGCCACGGCGAAGAGCACCGGCTCGATCAGCACCAGCGAGCGCACCAGGTCCGGGCGTTCCACCGCCAGCCGCAGGGCCACGGTGGCCCCGAAGGAATGCCCCATCAGATCGACCGTCCCGGTGGCGATCTCTCCACTTGCCTCGGCGGCAAGATCGGTCGCGAAATCAAGCGCCATGGCGGCACTCAGGCCCTGCACCTCGCCCATGCCGGCATCCCATGGCGCCGTTTGCCCGTGCCCCGGCAGATCGAAGGCAATGAGCGTCATCCGCTCGGCCAGCCGGGCACCAAGACCGGCCCAGCTTCCGGCATGGGCCAGCGAGCAATGGATCGCGAGAACCCGGCGCGGGCCGTGCCCGAATGTCGTCCAGTGGGTCTCGATCCCCGCCCGCAGATCGCGCGGCATGGCTCAGAGCTTGCCCGCCAGATGCAGGTCCAGATCCCCCAGCCTGTCCTGTCCCCAAAAGCTTTGGCCGGTATCGACCACGTAGAACGGCGCCCCGAACACATTGGCCGCGACCGCCCGTTCCAGGTTGGCGGCATAGGTTTCCGCCCCGCTCAGAAGCCCGCTATCGGCCAGCGCCGGATCGAACCCCGCCGCCTGCAGGCAGTCGCGGATGACCTCGTCCTCGGCGATGTCGCGCTCTTCCAGCCAGCAAGCGCGCAGGATGCTGTGCACCAGCTTGCCCATATCGCCGCCGCCCGCCTCTTGGGCTGCGATGATCGCATAGGACGAGGGCGCGGCATTGGTCGGCCAATGGGCGGGCTGGAGGTTCAGCGCCATCTCCAGCTTGCGGGCCTGACGCGGCAATTCCTGATCGCGATAGGCCCGGCGCGAGGGGTGGCGATCCTTGGGCGCCTGACCGCCGGTGCGCGGGAAAAGCTGCATGATGTCCAGCGGGCGATAGGTGATGCTGGCGCCATGCCGGTCCGCGATCTCTTCCAGCCGCTCTCCTGCCAGATAGGCATAGGGCGACAATGTCGTGAAATAATAGTCGATATGGGCCATTTTTGCGGACTCCCCGGTTGGCACAGCTTTGCCCGACGCTACGCCCATGCTAAGCGGAGTTCAACGTCACGAATCTGTCATCTGCAGCCACTCCGGGGACATTCCTTCATGCCGACAACACCCGAGCCGAAACTCATCACCGGCAACGCCAACAAGCAGCTTTCCACGGCGATCGCCCGCCGCATGTCCATGCATCGCGGCGTGAATGTCGGACTGGTCGACGCCCGGGTCGAGCGGTTCAACGATCAGGAAATCTTCGTCGAGGTCTACGAGAATGTCCGGGGCGAGGATATGTTCATCGTCCAGTCCACCTCGAACCCGGCGAATGACAACCTGATGGAACTGCTGATCATGACCGACGCGCTGCGCCGCTCCTCGGCCAAGCGCATTACGGCGGTGATCCCCTATTTCGGCTATGCGCGGCAGGATCGCCGCTCCAAGGCGCGGACGCCGATCTCGGCCAAGCTGGTGGCGAACATGCTGGTCGGTGCGGGCATCGAGCGGGTGCTGACGATGGACCTGCACGCCACGCAGATCCAGGGGTTCTTCGACATCCCCGTGGACAACCTTTATGCGGCGCCGGTCTTTGCGCTGGATATCAAGCAGCAATTCAGCGCCACGATGGACGACGTGATGGTCGTCTCACCCGATGTGGGCGGGGTGGCGCGGGCGCGCGAACTGGCCAAGCGGATCGAAGCGCCGCTGTCGATCGTGGACAAGCGCCGCGAAAAGGCGGGCGAGATCGCCGAAATGACCATCATCGGCGAGGTGGCCGGCAAGAAATGCATCATCGTCGACGATATCTGCGACACCGCAGGGACATTGTGCAAGGCGGCGCAAGTGCTGATGGATAACGGCGCCTCGGAAGTTCACGCCTATATCACGCACGGGGTTCTGTCCGGCCCGGCCGTGGACCGGATCACCAAATCGGTCATGAAATCACTGGTCATCACCGACACGATCCAGCCGACCGAGGCGGTCAAGGGCGCGGCGAACATCCGGATCATCCCCACCGCGCCGATCTTCGCGCAGGCGATCCTGAACATCTGGAACGGCACGTCGGTGTCGTCGCTCTTCGAAACCGAGACGCTGGAGCCGATCTACGAAGGTCAGTTCGGCGGCTGAGGCAGGTACCGGGCGCGTCGGCCCGCAAGGGCCGGCAAGCCTTTGGCGTGGCAGGCAAAAGGATCAGTAAAGGTCCCAGTCGTCCTCATGCGCCAATTCGCCGATCGCCATCCAGCGGATGCGCGAGCGCGCCACGCGCGTATCGCCCCATGTGCGGAACACGATGTCGAAGCCGGTCGTGGTGATCTTTTCGGCGGCCACATCGGCGCGCGCGTTGGTGGCGCTGTCCATATCCCACATCGACAACGAGACATGCACCACAGGCGGGGTCTTGAACGGCTCGGAAAAGCGCAGGCTCTTGCGGCGCTCCCGCGGGCCGTTGCCGGTCCACATGACACCGCCATCCTCGTAATCCGAGAACAGCACGTCTTCGCCCTGATCTATGCCGATGGTGCGGCTCGTAAGATGCTTCATTTGCTCAACCTGTCATCGAAGCGAGACTAGTATCGGTTTGGGGCAAAATTTGGAACCAAAAAAGGAAAAGGGCCCACTATGGAGCCCTTTTCGACATCCGGAACCGGGCTGTGCTCAGTTGGGCGACAGGCCGATGTGATCGCCCATGGCGACCATGTCGGACAGGAGCTTGGCCGCGTCATCCACCGGGCCGGGCTCGTTGACGAAGGTTTCCTGCGCCTTGGCCAGCTTTTCGGTCGCTTCGTCCACCAGCGCCTTGTACTGCGCTTGCGTGATCTCGTCGCGCGGGATCGCACGCTCGGCAAGCACCGAGACGCTGCCGCCGTCGATCTCGGCGAAGCCGCCGGTCACGACGTAATCGGCGGTCCCGTTCGGACCGGTCACCGTCACGATACCGGGGCGCAGGGTCGTGATAAGCGGGCTGTGCTGGGCCATGGCCGTCAGGTCGCCTTCCGCGCCGGGAATGCGAACTTCGGTCGCGTCCACCGACACAAGACGCCGCTCGGGCGACACCAGATCGAAATGCACTGTATCAGCCATTCATGGGCCTCCTTGTGAGGCCCCCGCAAGCGCCGGACGGTTCGGTCCGACACGCACGGGGGCAGCAGTCATCAGGCTGCGTCAGCCGCCATCTTCTCGGCCTTGGCCTTCACTTCGTCGATGCCACCGACCATGTAGAAGGCGCCTTCGGGCAGATGGTCATACTCGCCGGCGACCACGGCCTTGAAGGACGAGATCGTTTCTTCCAGCGGCACCTGAACGCCGTCGGAGCCGGTGAACACCTTGGCCACGTCGAAGGGCTGCGAGAGGAAGCGCTGGATTTTCCGGGCGCGGGCCACGGTCAGCTTGTCCTCTTCGCTCAGTTCGTCCATGCCAAGAATGGCGATGATGTCCTGCAGCGACTTGTAGCGCTGAAGGATACCCTGAACGTCGCGGGCCACCTTGTAATGCTCTTCGCCCACGATGGAGGGGTCCATCAGGCGCGAGGTGCTGTCCAGCGGGTCCACGGCCGGGTAGATACCCAGTTCCGAAATCGCACGCGACAGAACGGTCGTGGCGTCGAGGTGGGCGAAGGTCGTGGCCGGGGCCGGGTCGGTAAGGTCGTCCGCGGGAACGTAGACGGCCTGGATCGAGGTGATCGACCCCGCCTTGGTCGAGGTGATGCGCTCCTGCATGGCGCCCATGTCGGTCGCCAGCGTCGGCTGATAGCCCACGGCCGAAGGAATACGGCCGAGAAGCGCCGACACTTCCGAGCCCGCCTGCGTGAAGCGGAAGATGTTGTCCACGAAGAACAGAACGTCGGTACCGGACTGGTCGCGGAACTGCTCGGCGAGCGTCAGACCGGTCAGGGCGACGCGGGCACGCGCACCCGGCGGCTCGTTCATCTGGCCATAGACCAGGGCCACCTGGCTTTCGGGCAGGTTGTCGGGCTTGATCACGTTGGATTCGATCATCTCGTGATAGAGGTCGTTGCCTTCACGGGTCCGTTCACCCACACCGGCGAAGACCGAGTAGCCCGAGTGCACCTTGGCGATGTTGTTGATCAGTTCCATGATGAGAACCGTCTTGCCCACGCCGGCGCCGCCGAACAGGCCGATCTTGCCGCCCTTGGCATAGGGAGCCAGCAGGTCGATCACCTTGATGCCGGTGACCAGAACCTCGGATTCGGTGGACTGTTCGCTGAATTCGGGGGCGGGCTGGTGGATCGAGCGCATTTCCTTGGCGACGATCGGCGCACCTTCGTCAACGGGCTCGCCCACGACGTTGAGGATGCGGCCCAGGGTGACATCGCCCACCGGAATGGTGATCGGACCACCGGTATCGGTCACGGTCTGACCGCGCACCAGACCTTCGGTTGCGTCCATCGCGATGGTGCGGACGGTGTTTTCGCCCAGGTGCTGCGCCACTTCCAGAACAAGGCGCTTGCCGTTGTTGTCGGTGTCCAGCGCGTTGAGGATTTCGGGCAGGTGATCTTCGAACTGAACGTCCACCACGGCGCCGATCACCTGGGTGATTGTGCCTTTTGCGTTTGCCATATCTCGTCTCTCCGGTTTCGTCAGAGCGCCTCGGCGCCCGAAATGATTTCAATAAGCTCGTTCGTGATGACGGCCTGACGCGAGCGGTTGTACTCGATTGTCAGCTTGTCGATCATGTCGCCGGCGTTGCGGGTGGCGTTGTCCATGGCGGACATCCGGGCACCCTGTTCCGAGGCCCCGTTCTCCAGCAGGGCGCTGAAGATCGCCGTGGCCACGCCGCGCGGCAGAAGATCGGCAAGGATCGCCTCCTCGTCGGGCTCATAGTCGTAGACAACGCCCGCTTCGGGGGCGTCATCGGCGGCAGCCTGGTCCACTTCGAACGGGATCACCTGCTGCATCGTCGGGATCTGGCTCACGACGTTCTCGAACTTCGAATAGAAGATCTTCGCGACATCGAATTCGCCCGCATCGAAGCGGTCCAGAACTTGGGCCGCGATCGCCTGGGCGTCCGCATAGCCGATATTCTTGACGTCGCTCAGATCGACATGGTGGATGAAGTGATCGCGCAGGTCGCGCTTGAGCGCGTCGCGCCCCTTCTTGCCCACCGTGATGATCTTGACGGTCTTGCCCTTGGCCAGCAGTTTTTCCGCCTCGACCCGCGCCTTCTTGGCGATGTTCGAGTTGAAGCCACCGCAGAGGCCACGCTCGGCGGTCATGACCACCAGCAGATGAACGTCATCCGAGCCGGTCCCGCGCAACAGGCGCGGTGCGCTGTCGCTGTCGCCCACAGAGGCGGCCAGCTTGCCCATCACCGCGTTGAAACGCTCGGTGTAGGGACGCGACATTTCTGCCGCGTCCTGCGCCCGACGCAATTTCGCCGCGGCCACCATCTGCATGGCCTTGGTGATCTTGCGGGTCGATTTGACCGACGCGATCCGGTTTTTCAGGTCCTTGAGATTCGGCATTGCCTTATCTCCCCCTTATGCGAAGTCGGCGGCGAATTCGTCCAGCGCTGCCTTGATCTTGTCCTCGGCTTCACCCTTGATCTTGGGGTCTTGCGTCGTGATGTGATCCAGCAGATCCTGATGCTTGCTGCGCAGGTGGTTCAGCAGACCCTGCTCGAAGCGGCCCACCTGATCGACGGCGATCTTGTCCAGATACCCCTTGGTACCGGCATAGATGACGCAGACGATTTCAGCGTTGGTCAGGGGCGAATATTGCGGCTGCTTCATCAGCTCGGTCAGGCGCGCACCACGGTTCAGCAGCTGCTGGGTCGCGGCGTCGAGGTCCGAACCGAACTGGGCGAAGGCGGCCATCTCGCGATACTGCGCCAGCTCCAGTTTCACCGGACCCGCGACCGACTTCATCGCGTTGGTCTGCGCCGACGAACCCACGCGGCTCACCGACAGACCGGTGTTCACGGCGGGGCGGATGCCCTGGTAGAACAGCTCGGTCTCGAGGAAGATCTGACCGTCGGTGATCGAGATCACGTTGGTCGGAATGAAGGCCGACACGTCACCGCCCTGGGTTTCGATGATCGGCAGCGCCGTCAGCGACCCCGAGCCGTTGTCTTCGTTCAGCTTGGCCGAACGCTCGAGCAGGCGGGAATGGAGATAGAACACGTCACCCGGATAGGCTTCGCGGCCCGGCGGACGACGCAGCAGCAGCGACATCTGACGATAGGCCACGGCCTGCTTGGACAGATCGTCATAGACGATCAGGGCATGACGGCCATTGTCGCGGAAATGCTCGGCCATCGCGGTGGCGGCATATGGGGCAAGGAACTGCATCGGCGCGGGGTCCGATGCGGTCGCGGCGACGATGATCGAATAGTCGATCGCACCCGATTCCTCGAGTTTCTTCACCAGCTGCGCCACGGTCGAGCGCTTCTGACCGACGGCGACATAGACGCAGTAGAGCTTCTTGCTCTCGTCGTCGCCGGCGGCGTCGTTGTAGGATTTCTGGTTCAGGATCGTGTCCAGAGCAACGGCGGTCTTGCCGGTCTGACGGTCACCGATGATCAGCTCGCGCTGGCCACGGCCGATCGGGATCATGGCGTCGACCGATTTCAGGCCGGTCGCCATCGGCTCGTGCACCGATTTACGCGGGATGATGCCCGGCGCCTTGCTGTCGGCGATGCCGCGGTTCTTGGTCTTGATCGGGCCTTTGCCATCCAGCGGATTGCCCAGACCGTCAACGACGCGACCCAGCAGCTCGTCGCCGATCGGAACGTCCACGATCGACTTGGTGCGCTTGACGGTGTCGCCTTCGCCGATTTCACGGTCGGACCCGAAGATCACGACGCCGACATTGTCCGTCTCGAGGTTCAGGGCCATGCCCATGACACCGCCGGGGAATTCGACCAGCTCGCCGGCCTGGACATTGTCCAGCCCGTGCACGCGCGCGATGCCATCTCCCACCGACAGAACCCGTCCAACCTCTGCAACCTCGGCCTCCTGGCCGAAATTCTTGATCTGGTCCTTAAGGATCGCAGAAATCTCTGCAGCTTGGATACCCATTTATCCGACCTCTTTCATTGCATTCTGTAGGGAATTCAGGCGCGAGCGGATCGAGGTGTCGATCATTTTCGAGCCCACCTTTACGACGAGACCGCCGATGAGACTTTCATCGACGGTCGCATTGATCTTGACGTCCTTGCCGACACGGGCGGTCAGCGTCTTGGCCAGCTTGTCGGACTGCGCCTTGGTCAGCGCCTTGGCGCTGGTCACGTCGGCGGTCACTTCACCCTTGTCGTCGGCGATCATCGCGCTGAGATGCTTCAGCAGATGCGGCAGAACGAACAGACGACGCTTGCCCGCCATGACCGCCAGGCCATTGGCCACAACGGTCTCGAGCTTCATCTTCTTGGCGATCGCATCCATGACCTTGGCCTGATCGGCCCGTGCCAGAACGGGCGACGAGATCACGTCGCGCAGTTCCGCACTTTCGGCCAGTGCGGCACGCAGATCGTCGATGTTGGATTCAAGCTTGGGCAGAGACTTGCTCTCTTTCGCAATCTCGAAAATGGCGGTGGCATAGCGCTCGGCGATGCCGGAGGAGATCGAAGCTGGTTCGGACACGTCCACCCTTCCGATTTTCTGGCCCCGGGTTGCAGTACGACGGATCGCGCCGTCCCGGGGGAGTTGACAGGCGTTCAAGTTTTCAAAACACCGGAATTCGGCGTGGGTGTAGCAGAGCCTTGCGCACCTAGCAAGCTACACGATCCGCGTTACCTGAAGCTGAATTTTCCATGATTTCAGATACTTGCCGATCCTGCGACCGTTTGCGCTCATTTTACCTACCGAAAAAGTCGCGAATTTCCACATATTTCGCGATTCCTGTGCACAAGCCCTGTGCAATACCGCCCCGCACACGTTAACGCTATCAACCAGCAGCCGTCTTTTCCTTGCACAATAAGGCGTGTATCCGGACGCTGCGGCAAGGCGCGGCAGTTCCACGGCGCGCCCGCACGATCCGATCCGTCCCACACCCGGCGCAAAAGGCCCCAATGACGCAGCGCATCACAACCGTTCTGACCCTTGCCCTGGCGCTCACGATCGCCTGGGGCACGCTCAGCCCGCCCGGTGGCGCCGGCATCCCCTGGCCTTTGAGCGACAAGCAGATCCATGCGCTGGCCTTCTGCCTTCTGGTGCTGCCCCTGTCGCTGACGCGGCCTGCGTCGATCCGCTGGCTGGCGCCTTGCGCCTTTGCCTATGGCGCGGCGATCGAACTGATCCAGCCGTTTGTCGGGCGCAGCGCGGAATGGGGCGATCTTCTGGCCGACGGGATCGGCATTGCGATCGGGATCGTGCCGGGGCTGATCCGTGCGCGCCTTGGCCGCGCCGCCTGATCGCGCGGCAGGGCGCGCTTCGCTCAGATCGGTTTCGCCTCGGGCTTGGGTTTGGGCTTGAGCGCCTCGAGCGGCTTGCGCACCGTCTCGCGCAGACCCGGACCCGACGAGGCATGCACCCGCTTGGTCGCCTCCACCAGCAGAACGCCCCCCGACAGCACCACCGACATCTTCACCCCCAGGGTTTCCCAGAACATCGAGGTCTTGCGCCAGATCCGCCGCTCCGAGGGCGGCTGATAAAGCGTCGTGGCATGGCGCAGCGGCAGGAAATTGTGCAGCTTCAATTGGCTTTCAAGCTGCGACTGGCTGTAGGGCCGGCCAAAGCCGAACGGCGTACGATCCGAGCGCGACCACAGCCCCGCCCGGTTCGGCACGATGAACAGCGCCGATCCCCCCGGCCCCAGCACGCGCCAGCATTCCTCCAGAAGCGCGCCGGGATTCTCGCTGGTCTCCAGCCCGTGCACCACCAGAAGCTTGTCCACATGCCCGGTTTCCAGCGGCCACATGGTTTCCTCGCACAGCACCGACACGTTGGGCAGGCCCTGCGGCCAGGCGATCACCCCCTGCGGCCCCGGCATGAGGCCGATCACCCGACGGGCATCCTCGAGGTAAGGCCTCAGGAACGGCACCGCAAAGCCATAACCCGCCACCGTCTGCCCATGCGCCTCGGGCCAGAAGGACAGCACTTCCTTTCGCACAGCCGCCTGTGCCGCGCGCCCCAACTGGCTGCGATAATAGAAGTTGCGAAGGTCCTGCACGTCGAGATGCATTGCAGACGGGTCCATGATCGGTCACTCTTGACGCTAACATTAACCGGCAAAGGGGAAAACACCATGGCCTTGCAGATCGAAACCATTCCCTGCCTGTCCGACAACTATGCCTTTCTGGCGCATGATCCCGACACCGGGCAGACCGCCGCGATCGACGTGCCCGACGCGGCCCCGATCCTCGCCATGCTCGAAGAGAACGACTGGACGCTCAGCCATGTGCTGCTGACGCATCATCACGCCGACCATGTTCAGGGGCTCGAGGCCCTGCTCGAGGCCGCGCCCGCCAAGGTCGTGGGGGCCGCCGCCGATGCGCACCGCCTGCCGCCGCTCGACATCGCGGTGGCGGATGGCGACAGCATCATCATCGGCAATCTCATCGCCGAGGTGATCGAGGTGCCGGGGCATACCGTGGGCCATATCGCCTTCTATTTCCCCGAAAGTGCCGCGCTCTTCAGTGCGGACAGCCTGATGGCGCTTGGCTGCGGCCGGGTGTTCGAAGGGACCATGGACCAGATGTATGACAGCCTCTCGCGCCTGGCTGCACTGCCCTCGGATACGACCGTCTATTCGGGCCATGAATACACGCAGGCCAATGCCAAATTCGCGCTGACCATTGACCCCGCGAACGCAGCGCTTACATCCCGTGCAGCCGCGATCGACGCGGCGCGCGAAAAAGGCCATCCTACCGTGCCCTCGAAACTGTCCGAGGAGCTGGCCACAAACCCGTTTCTGCGGGCGTCCGATCCGGACATTCAGGCCCATCTCGGCATGGTCGGGGCCGATCCTGCCAAGGTGTTCGCCGAAATCCGCGGGCGCAAGGATCGGTTCTGACGAACCAGATGCCGCAAATGCAGTCTTCTGCCATCAAAAGTGACCGGGCGGCTCCAGAAAAAACTTGAAGAGTCGTCCATATCGACCAAACTTTAATACTATGAGGCCAAGGTCGTCGGCATCCCGCCACGGCCCAGATCAGAAGGAGCACGACGTGCCTTCATTTTCGAACACGCTGGAACAGGCAATTCACGCGGCTTTGGCCTTGGCCAATGCGCGTCAGCACGAGTTCGCGACGCTCGAGCATCTTCTGCTCGCGCTGATCGACGAGCCTGACGCCGCGCGCGTTCTAAAGGCGTGCAGCGTCGACACCGAGGATCTTCGCGGCACGCTCGTGGAATTCATCGACGACGACCTGTCCAATCTCGTCACCGACATCGAAGGATCCGAAGCGGTGCCGACCGCCGCCTTCCAGCGCGTGATCCAGCGCGCGGCGATCCATGTGCAATCCTCGGGCCGGACCGAAGTGACGGGCGCCAATGTGCTTGTCGCCATCTTCGCCGAGCGTGAGTCGAACGCGGCCTATTTCCTGCAGGAGCAGGACATGACCCGGTATGACGCGGTGAATTTCATCGCGCATGGCGTGGCCAAGGACCCGGCCTATGGCGAATCCCGGCGCATCACCGGCGCCAGCGAATCCGAAAGCGAGAACACCCGCCGCGAACAGGAACCCGAGGCTGTCGAAGCCGGGGAATCCGCGCTGGCCAAGTATTGCGTCGACCTCAACGAGAAATCCCGCCGTGGCGATATCGACCCGCTGATCGGCCGCGACTCCGAGGTCGAGCGCTGCATTCAGGTGCTCTGCCGTCGGCGCAAGAACAACCCGCTTCTGGTGGGCGATCCCGGCGTCGGCAAGACCGCCATCGCCGAAGGTCTCGCCCTCAAGATCGTGCGCGGCCAGACCCCCGAAGTGCTGTCCAATACCACGATCTTCTCGCTCGACATGGGCGCCTTGCTGGCGGGCACCCGCTATCGCGGCGATTTCGAAGAGCGGCTCAAGGCCGTGGTGAACGAGCTTGAAAGCCACCCCGACGCGGTGCTCTTCATCGACGAGATTCACACCGTGATCGGTGCGGGCGCCACATCGGGCGGTGCGATGGATGCCTCGAACCTGCTCAAACCCGCGCTGCAGGGCGGCAAGCTGCGCTGCATGGGCTCGACCACGTTCAAGGAATTCCGCCAGCATTTCGAAAAGGACCGCGCGCTGTCGCGCCGGTTCCAGAAGATCGACGTGGTTGAGCCGACCACCGATGACGCCATCAAGATCCTCAAGGGTCTCAAGCCCTATTTCGAAGAGCATCACAGCGTCAAATACACCAATGACGCCATCAAGTCGGCGGTGGATCTGTCGGCGCGCTATATCACCGACCGCAAATTGCCGGACAAGGCGATCGACGTGATCGACGAGGCGGGCGCTGCGCAACATCTGGTGGCCGCCTCCAAGCGCCGCAAATCCATCGGCGCCAAGGAGATCGAGGCTGTCGTGGCCAAGATTGCCCGCATCCCGCCGAAAAGCGTGTCCAAGGACGATGCCGAAGTTCTCAAGGATCTGGAAAAGACCCTCAAGCGCGTCGTCTTCGGTCAGGATCCCGCGATCGAGGCGCTGGCCAGCTCCATCAAGCTGGCGCGCGCCGGGCTGCGTGAACCCGACAAGCCGATCGGCAACTATCTCTTTGCCGGCCCGACCGGCGTTGGCAAGACCGAGGTGGCCAAGCAGCTCGCCGACACGCTGGGTGTCGAACTGCTGCGCTTCGACATGTCCGAATACATGGAGAAACACGCCGTTTCGCGCCTGATCGGTGCGCCCCCGGGCTATGTCGGCTTCGATCAGGGCGGTCTGCTGACCGACGGGGTCGATCAGCACCCGCATTGCGTGCTGCTGCTGGACGAAATCGAGAAGGCACATCCAGACGTGTTCAACATCCTGCTGCAGGTGATGGACCACGGCACCCTGACCGATCACAACGGGCGGTCGGTGGATTTCCGCAATGTCGTGCTCATCATGACCTCGAACGCCGGCGCCGCCGAGCAGGCGAAAGCCGCGATCGGCTTTGGCCGCGACCGCCGCGAGGGCGAGGATACCGCCGCGATCGAACGGACCTTCACCCCGGAATTCCGCAACCGTCTGGATGCGGTGATTTCCTTCGGTCCGCTGCCGAAAGAGGTGATCCTCCAGGTGGTCGAGAAATTCGTCCTGCAGCTCGAAGCACAGCTGATGGATCGCAACGTCTCGATCGAACTGACGCAGCCTGCCGCCGAATGGCTCGCCGACAAGGGCTATGACGACAAGATGGGCGCCCGCCCGCTGGCCCGCGTCATCCAGGAGCACATCAAGAAGCCGCTGGCCGAGGAACTGCTGTTCGGCAAGCTGGCCAAGGGTGGCCTCGTTCAGGTCGGCATCAAGGACGACAAGATCGACCTGCGCATCGAAGGCCCGGACCGGCCGCGCCTGTCGGGCAAGAAGCCGCCCCTTCTGACCGCGGACTGATGCGCCCGCTCAACGGGGCAGGGTTTGCCCTTGCGATCAGCCTCCTGTCGGCCGCCGTTCCCGCGGCGGCCGAACCTCCGGTCTTGGACCTGCCCATCGACTGCGTTCTCGGGCAGACCTGCTATGTCGAGGATTATGTCGACGCCGATCCCGGCCCCGGGCAGCGCGATTACACCTGCGGTCTCAAAAGCCGTGACGACCACCGCGGCACCGATATCGTACTGATTTCCTTCGAAGCGATGGAGGCCGGTGTCAACGTGCTGGCCGCCGCCCCCGGCACAGTCGCCGCCACCCGCGACGGGATGGAGGATGTCGCCGTCACCGACGCCACCCGCGCCTCGATCGAAGGGCGCGAATGCGGCAACGCGGTGCGCATCGACCACGGCGGCGGCTGGCAGACGCTCTATTGCCACATGGCGCGCGGCAGCATCACGGTCGAGACCGGCCAGCAGGTCGCGGCGGGCGATGTGCTGGGCCTCGTCGGTCTCAGCGGTCTGACCAATGTGCCGCATGTGCATCTGGGCGTGCTCAAGGACGGTGCCATCGTCGACCCGTTCAACCCCGAAAACCGCGATACATGCGGCGTGAATGCAGGCGACGGGCTCTGGCGGGACGCGCCGGATTATGACCGTGCGGGGCTTTTCACCGCAGGCTTTTCGAACGGTGTGCCCGATTTCGAGGATGTGAAATCCGGCGCCGCCCGCCTGCCCGCCGCCACGCCCGACACGCCTCTCGTGCTTTATGGTCATGTCTTTTACGCCCGCCCGGGCGATGTGATGACGCTCACCGCCTCCGGCCCCGAGGGCGAGGTGTTCGCCCATGAGGTCACGCTCGAGGATCCGCAAGCCCAGCTTTTTCGCGCCTATGGCCGCCGCGCGCCGCAGTCGGGCTGGCAGCCGGGCGCGTATCGCGGCTATGTCCAACTGACGCGCGAGGGTCGCCTGATCGCCGTGCGCCACGCCGATATCACCATCAGCCCGAACTGATCCCGGCCCTCACTTGCCGGTGACCTACTTGCCGGTGAATTTCAACTCGATGCGACGGTTCTGCGCGCGAGCCTCGGGCGTGTCGTCCGGATTGACCGGCTGATACTGCCCGAACCCGTTGGCCGAGAGCCGCTCGGGCGGCAATCCCAGCGTGTCGATCATGTAGCGCACCACCGACAGGGCGCGCGCCATGCTCAATTCCCAGTTATCCTCGAAGGCAGCACCCGGGCGCACCGGCACATCGTCGGTATGCCCGTCCACCTGCAAGACCCAGTCGATCCCCTCGGGGATATCGTCGGTGACGCTGCGGAAGATTTCCGCGACCTTGGCAACCTCCCTCTGACCCGCGCCTGACAATTCCGCCTCACCGGGCGCAAACAGCACCTCGGAGGAAAACACGAACCGATCGCCTTCGATGCGGATGCCCTCCTGCGCGCCCAGAACATCGCGCAGCCGTCCAAAGAATTCCGACCGATACCGCTCGAGATCGGCATTCTGCTCTTCCAGCAAGCGGGCGCGCGCCTCTTCGGCCTCTCGGCGGCGGCGCTCTTCGGCGGCGACCCGCGCCAGCGCCGTGTTCAACTCGTTGCCCAGCGACTGCAGCTGCACATCCTGCGCCGCCTCGCGCGCCTTGGCGTCATCAAGAAGCGCCTGAAGCTGGCCCAGCTGATCGCGCAGCGCCGCCACCTGCCTGTTCAACAACGCCTGTTGCTTCTGCGCTTCGCTCGCCAGCTCCTGCTGGTCGGCCAGCCGGTCCCGGGCCTGCGCCAGAAGGGCCGCGCGCGCCTCGGCTTCGGTCAGGGCGGTGTCGGCCTGCTCTTCGGCGGCCAGTTTCTCCGCCAGCGCCGCCGTCAGACGCGCGCGCAACTCTTCGGCCTCCATCGACTGCGCCTCGGTCTGGGACAGCCGAGCCTCAAGCTCGGCGATCCGCGCATCCTTGGCCGCCAGCGTCTCATCGGCAGTCTCGCGCGCCGCAAGCGCCGCGGCCAGCCGCGCATCCAGATCCTCCTGCGCATCCTCGGCAGCCGCCAGCAGGGTCAGCGTGTCCTCGGCGCGGCGGCGCTGTTCCTCCAGCGCAAGGGTCATGGCGGTCAGTTCCGCATCGGCGTTCTGCAATCTTGCGCGCAGCGCCTCGGCGGCGGCGGCCTCGGCCAGTCGCGCCTGTTCCTCTTGGCTCAGTTCGGCCTCCAGATCGGCCACTTGCGCACTCAGCGCGGCGCGCGCCTCGTCGCTTTGCTCGGCCTCGGTCCGCAGATCGGCGATCAGCGCCTCCAGCGCCTCGCGGCGGGCCGCGGCCAGTCGCGCGGCCTCGGCCTGTGCATCCACCTCGCCGCGCAGATCCGCCAGCGCCAGTTGCAAAGCCTCCTGCTCGGACAACAGCTCGGCGCGTTGTCCTTCCAGATCGGCCACCTGCCCGAGCGCCTGATCGCGCGCGGCCAACAACCCGGCCACCTGTTCCTCGAAACTGGCGATCCGGGTGCGGGCCTCGTCCAGGGCCAACTCCTGCGAGGCGATCAGCGCCGCCTGCGCCTCCTGGCGCTCGCGCGCATCACTCAAGGTGCTGCTCAGTTCCCCGACCCGTTCGGTCAGCGTGGCATTGCGGTCCTGCTCCAGCCCCAGCGCCTCGGCCAGTGCGGCCACTTCGGCGGACAGCTCGTCCAATTCGCTCGCCTGTCCGCTGATGGTTTCGCGCAGCACGAATTGCACGACCATGAAGATCGTCAGAACGAACATCAGCACCAGCAAAAGCCCGGTCATCGCATCCACGAAACCCGGCCAGATCGAGGCCTGGAACCGTGCACCTGTGCGCCGGGAAAGCGCCATCGCCTAGCTCTCCTGCCTGTCGCCCGGACCCTGCGCCGGATCGCGCGCCGTATCACGGGCCAGATCACGGGCCGGGCTGCGCATCTGGTTGAACACCCGCGTCAGCGCCGCCAGATCGGTGCGCAACTCGGTCATCGTCTCCTGCCGGCCGGCGCTGATTTCTTCGAGGATGCGCAGCATCTGCACATCGATCGACCGGAGCCGCATCCGGCTTTCGGCATCCAGACCGTCACCGCCATGGGCCTGACGCTCGTACATGACTTCGATCAACCGCTCCTGCCCCTCGGCAACCCGGCTCAACGCGGCGGTGATCGGGTTTGTATCGCTCATCCGGTGCGTCAGACGTTCGATCGAATCCGCCAGCACGCCCAGCTTTTCATCCACCATGGCGCGGCTGACATCCGATTGGGTCAGCATCATCTGCAGGCTTTCCATCTGCTCGGCCATCTGGTCCAGCACGGGGGCCATGACATGCGCCTCGCCGCCCTGTTCGCCGTCACCACTGGAAAATCCCACCCGCGTGATGGTGGACATCCATTCCTCCAACTCGCGATAGAACCGGTTCTGCCCATGGCTTGCGAATAGCTCCAGAAGACCCACCACCAGCGATCCCGCCAGCCCCAGCAGCGACGAGGCAAAGGCCACGCCCATCCCGCCCAGCTGCGCCTCAAGCCCGGTCATCAGGCGGTTGAACACATCCACACCGCCCTCACCCTCCTGCGGCGCAAGGCTGCGGATGGTGTCCACCACGGCCGGAACCGTGGTCGCAAGACCATAGAACGTGCCCAGAAGACCAAGGAAGATGAGCATGTTGACGATATACCGGGTGATCTCCCGCTCTTCGTCGATCCGCTGCGCCACCGAATCGAGGATCGACCGCGCCGATCCCGAAGCGATCTGCATCCGCTTGCCGCGCTGGCGCAGCAAGGTGGCCAGCGGCGCCAGCAATTGCGGCGCCTTGACCATCTCGTGGCCGGGATGCTGTGCGGCGAATCCTTCGATCCAGCGCACCGATCCGATCAGCTGAACCACCTGCCAGAAACAGGCCACCACCCCGATGCAGAAGACGAACAGGATGAACCCGTTCAGCCACGGGTTCGCCTCGAAGACCGGCATCACCCTCGGCGCCGCCAGAACGGCCCCGGCCCCGGTCAGGCCAAGCACCACCAGCATCA
This sequence comes from Roseovarius litoreus, assembly GCF_900142765.1. Classification (GTDB taxonomy): domain Bacteria; phylum Pseudomonadota; class Alphaproteobacteria; order Rhodobacterales; family Rhodobacteraceae; genus Roseovarius; species Roseovarius litoreus. Next base: position 62,049 of record NZ_FRCB01000006.1, on the reverse strand, counting down.
GAACGATCTGGCGTACGGGACGTGAAAAATGCGGCTCGACCTCACGGTCCGGCTGGCCCATCTGGACGGCTCCCGGCTCTGACTTTCGTTGGGCCAACCCTACGCGCACGGACCGGTCAAGCCAAGGATTTATACGCTCAAGGCGCGCACTCTGCGCGCGAGCCAGTCCAACTCCGCATCGATGATGCCCAACTCGCCCAAGTGTGCGGCGGTGTTGAACAGATATTCGGTGTTCGGCCCCCGCCCGCCGACCGCCCGCGCGATGATCCGCGCCTGTTCCTCAAGGTCCAGACCCCCGCAATACTGCACGTGATCGGGGTCGATCACATAGGTCACCGCCTCGACCCTGCGGCCATCCGCCAGATCGATCTCGAGCATCTTCTCCAGATAGGCCGACGACACCAGCTCGCGCTCGCGCAGATAGGCCAGAACCGCCTCGGACCGATCCTCCGCCACCGACAGCGCGACACCGTGGCATTGCGCCTCCGCCTGCGCATCCAGCGCCAGCACCAGCCCCGGCTCTTCGGGCGTGCCGCGATGATGGATCGAGCGCATGCAGAAACTGCGGTGATAGCCCGGCAGCGTCGCGATCACCCTGTCCTGCACCTCGAAGCCCGGGTTCCACACCAGCGATCCATAACCGAACACCCACATCTGCATTTTGCTGTTCCTCTTGCTTTGGACGCCTTAAAGCGGTCCGCCTTTGACCTGAGGCATCAGCTAAAGGCGGAACGCGTGCAACGATTGAACGGAACACTGCATTTCGCGAAAATCTGTGATTCAGGTTTTCCGCGAAACGCTTTAAACACCATGCGCAGACAGCATGAAAGAGGCAGGAATGCTCAGAGGTCTTATCGGTCTTATGATGGTCGCGGCATTGGCGTGGTCGGGCTATTGGTTCATCATATCCTCCAGCCTTCAGCAGGGCTTCGAGGACTGGTTCGACGCGCGTCGCGCCGAAGGCTGGGTGGCCGATTACGGCGCGCTCGGCGTTCAGGGCTTTCCCAACCGGATCGACACGGTGATCGACGATCTTGACCTCGCCGATCCCGACACCGGGCTCGCCTGGAGCGCGCCGCGCTTCCAGATCAACGCCCTCAGCTACCGGCCCAATCACGTCATCGCCGTCTGGCCGAACAGCCAGCGCCTCGCCACCCCGCTCGAGAAATACGAGATCGAAAGTTCCGACATGCGCGCGAGCCTGGTGCTCGCCCCCGACGCCCAGTTGCAGATCGACCGCACGGCGCTGACCGCCGAGACGCTGGTGATCCGCGCGCTCGCGGGCGAAGGCCAGACCAGGATACAGGCGCTGCGTCTCGCGGCCGAGCATGTGCCGATACAGAACGCCGCCACCTACCGCCTTGGTCTGGCCGCCGAGGGTCTGGTCCCGTCGCTGCCATGGCGCAGAACGGTCGATCCCGACGGCTCGCTGCCCGAAAGTTTCGATGCGGTCAGCGCCGACATGACGGTCGAGTTCGACAAACCATGGGATCGCAGCGCCATCGAGGTCGCCCGCCCGCAACCCCGGCAGATCACCCTGAAACTGGCCGAGGCCCGTTGGGGCCGGCTGGAGCTTCAGGCCGCCGGCGAGCTCAGCGTCGATGCCCAGGGCCTGCCCACCGGCGAGATCACCATCAAGGCCCGCAACTGGCGTGAAATCCTTCAGGTTTCGGTCGCGGCGGGCGCGATTTCACCGGGTCTGGCCGGGGCGCTCGAAGATGGTCTGTCGCTGCTGTCGCAGCTGTCGGGCAATCCCAACACGCTGGATATTCCGCTTGGATTCCGCAACGGGCGCATGCTGCTTGGCCCCGTGCCGATCGGCCCTGCCCCGGTGTTGCGCCTGCGGTAAGCCGCCCTCCCAAAGACGGGGGCCCTGCCCCCGACGTTGAAATCCTTGGGGATTTCAACGTGCCCCCGGGATACTTGGGGCCAGAAGAAGCCGCCGCCGGTGCAGGCAAAAGAACAAAACTGCGTTTCTTCTGGCTTTAAGTATCCAAATCCCACCGGTCGAGTTACGACAGGTCACCGGCAATAGGGGCCGTATCCGTGATCGGCGGTGTCGAAATGAAAATGATCGCGGTGGTGGCGATCGGATTCGGGGCCAAGCACCGTGCCGAAGGGGCCACAGGCCGAGCGGTGCAGCTTGCGCAGCACGCGCCCCTTGCGGCCCTTGTCCCAATCCTCGAGCACCGAGATTTCCGATCCATCGGCCAGTTGGATCGCAGCGATGTCGATGGCGCGGCCCTTGGCATGTTCCGACAGGCGCCCGCCAGGCTGATGGTTGCGCGTCCGGCAGGCGTAATGCGCAGCCACCCGGATGCCGGTGGCGCCGCCGCCCATATTGCCCACCGTGGGCGTCATGTCGCGCGCGACCCAGTCGTTGAGGGTGCGCGCTGTCTGGCAATTCATGATCGACCCCTGGCTGAGCGTGATCCCGCCGACCGAGCGCACGCGCACCGCACTCGAGACCCCGCAGCCGCCTGAACTTGCCTGCGTGGTATCGGGATAGCTGCCCACGACTTCGCCCTTGATCGCGGGATTGCCGCAGACCGATCCGCGCGTGGAAGTCACCGGCTCGTCACCGCCGCGGCCGCCACCACCACCGGGCAGCAGAGAGCAGCCCATCAGAATGAGCGGGAAAAACAAGGCTTTACGCATGGGGTTACCCCTTTTTTACTCGTCCGAAATCCGGGGCATCGGTGTCCTGACCGGCCTCGATGATGCCGCGCCGGATGGCGCGGGTGCGGGTAAAATACGCGAAGAGGTGATCGCCGTCACCGGTGCGGATCGCGCGTTGCAGCGCAAACAGCTCTTCGGTGAAGCGTCCGAGGATTTCCAGCGTCGCCTCCTTGTTGTTCAGGAAGACATCGCGCCACATGGTCGGGTCGCTGGCCGCGATCCGGGTGAAATCACGGAAACCCGCGGCGGAATACTTGATCACCTCGCTGTCGGTGACGCGGCGCAGGTCATCGGCCACGCCGACCATCGTATAGGCAATCAGGTGTGGCGCATGGCTGGTGACGGCCAGCACCAGATCGTGATGCTCGGCATCCATCTCGTCGGTCTGCGCGCCCATCCCCTGCCAAAGCCGGGCGACGCGGGCCACCGCGTCGGGGTCGCTGCCGGTATCGGGCACGATCAGGCACCAGCGGTTGTCGAACAATTCGGCAAAGCCCGAGCGCGGGCCGGAATGTTCGGTCCCGGCCAGCGGATGGGCGGGGACGAAATGCACGCCTTGCGGCAGATGCGGCGCCACCGCCTCGATCACCGCCTTCTTGACCGAGCCGACATCGCTGACCGTGGCCCCGGGCTTGAGCGCCGGGGCGATCTCGGCGGCGACAGCGCCCATGGCGCCCACCGGCACGCAGAGCACCACCAGATCGGCGCCTTCGACCGCCTCGGCAGCACTGTCGCAGACCCGGTCGCACAGCCCGATCTCGCGCGCGGTGGCGCGGGTCTCCGAGGAGCGGGCATAGCCCGTCACCTCGCCGGCAAGGCCGCCGCGTTTCATCGCCCAGAACATCGACGAGGCGATCAGCCCCAGACCGATCAGCGCGACCCTGTCATAGACCGGCGCCATCACTCATCCCCCATGAACTGCCCCACCGCATGGGCCACCCGGCGGCAGCTTGGCTCGTCGCCCACGGTGATGCGCAGGCAGTTGGGCAGCTTGTAGCCCGCCACCCGCCGCACGATCAGCCCCTCGGATTTCAGATACTCGTCGCAGGCCTCGGCATCGGCGCGGCTTGGAAAGCGGGCGAGGATGAAATTGGCCATCGACGTATCCGAGGCCACGCCATGCCCGGCCAGCGCTTCGGCAAGCCAGGCACGCATGCGGGTGTTGTCGTTGCGGCATTTCTCGGCCCAGGCGGTGTCGCGCACCGCGGCCTCGGCGGTGACAAGCGCCGCCTGGCTGAGATTGAACGGGCCGCGGATACGGTTGAGCACGTCGATCACATGGCCCGGACCATAGCCCCAGCCGACCCGCAGACCGCCCAGACCGTAAAGCTTCGAGAAGGTGCGCGTCATCACGACATTGTCGCGCCGGTCCACAAGGCCCGCGCCGCCGTCATAGCCTTCGACATATTCGGCATAGGCGCCGTCGATCACCAGCAGGGTCTGCGGCGGCAGGCCGTCAGCAAGCCGGGTCAGCTCGCCCTCGCCGATCATCGTGCCGGTGGGGTTGTTGGGGTTGGCGACGAAAACCAGCCGGGTCCGCTCGGTGCAGGCGGCGAGAATCGCGTCCACATCGGTCACCCGCTCACGCTCGCGCACCTCGACGGGGGTGGCGCCATTGGCCATCGCCCCGATCTTGTAGAGCGCAAACCCGTGTTCGGTATGGATCACCTCATCGCCCGGCCCGGCATAGGCCTGACACAGAAAGGCGATGATCTCGTCACTGCCCACACCACAGATCACCCGCGCGGGGTCCACGCCGTGCACCTGGCCGATCGCCTCTCGCAGCGACGCGTGATCGGTCGAGGGATAGCGATGCAGATCGAACGCCGCCTTGCGAAACGCCTCCTTTGCGGCCTCGCTCGGGCCGAAAGGGTTTTCGTTCGAACTCAGCTTGACCACATTGGTCAGCCCCTCCACGTGGCTTGCGCCCCCCTGGTAGAGCTCGATATCCATGATGCCCGGCTGCGGCGTGATCTTCGTCATGATCGGTTCTCCTTGCCCTCGGTGTTCTAGCCTTGCCCCTGTGACTTGACCAGCCGGAAAAGCCCGATCCCGTGGCAAAGAAAAAGGCCGCGGCGGTTCCCCGTCGCGGCCCTCAGAAAGATATCTGCGACGCTTTAGTTCTGCGCGTAGAATTCGATGACGAGGTTCGGTTCCATGATCACCGGATAGGGCACATCGGCCAGACCGGGGGTGCGCACGAATGTCGCAACCATCTTGGAGTGATCCACCTCGAGATAATCGGGCACGTCACGCTCGGCCAGCTGCACCGCCTCGAGAAGCACGGCCAGCTGCTTGGAGCGGTTGCGCACCTCGATCACGTCGCCTTCCTGCACGCGGTAGGAAGGGATGTTGACCTTGCGGCCATTCACGCGGACATGGCCATGGTTCACGAACTGGCGGGCGGCGAACATGGTCGGCACGAACTTGGCGCGATAGACCACGGCGTCCAGACGACGCTCCAGCAGACCCACCAGAAGCTCACCCGTGTCACCGCGCTGACGCTCGGCATCGCGGAAGATGCGGCGGAACTGCTTTTCGGTCAGGTCGCCATAATAGCCCTTGAGCTTCTGCTTGGCGCGCAGCTGCAGGCCGAAATCCGAAATCTTGCCCTTGCGGCGCTGGCCGTGCTGGCCGGGGCCGTATTCGCGGCGGTTGACGGGCGATTTGGGGCGACCCCAGATGTTTTCGCCCATGCGGCGGTCGATCTTGTACTTGGCAGACGTGCGTTTGGTCACGGCTGATCTCCTTCTATGTGGTTCAGAAGGGCGTTGTCCTCTGCGTTGCGGATCAGATCCGGGCGGCCGACAGGCATCCCCTTGCGGGGGCCACCAACACCAATGAAAGCGCGCTTATACGCCCGTCGGGTCCAGAGTCAACCCGCCATGCCAGCTGATCTCGGGGCGGCCCGGTTCAGGCCGCCTCGTGCATCAGGATCGCCGCCTCCGAGGTGCTCAGGCAGCGCCGCGCAAACCGGCCATAGCTCTCGGGCCGGTCTTGCAGATCGGGCTCGCGCTCCAGCAGGCGCTTGCGGTCCCTCTCGCTCAACGTGGACAGGGCCGTGCCTGCGGGATGGAAACTTTCGGTCTCGACGCCATTGGCCCACAGGACCTGATGACGCGGCAACAACAGGTGAATATACGTCACCTCGCGCGCCATGACATCCACCACCACCGTCCGGTTATTGACCAGATCGCGCGCCGCGACCAGCACCTCCGAAGTATTGAACAGCGCCTGCGCCACCCGGCCCTTGACCAGCATCCGGTGCCCCGGCGACACCAGCAATTCTCTCTGCGGCCGGTCGATGCCCAGCGCGCCCGCGCTGATGCGGATCGGGCGCAGATGCGGCATCGCGAACAGGCGCGCACCGCTCATCCGGCGGCAGCCAACCCATTCGATCGGCTGCGCGCCATCGTCCTTGGTCTGCACCATGTCGCCTTCGCGCAGCTCTTCCACCAGCCTCGGCCCCTCGGGCGTCTCGATCCGCGTGCCGGGGGTGAAACAGATCACGCCTCCGGTTTCCGGGCCCGTACCCGACAGATGATCCATCCGCTCCATGGTGTGATGCACCACCCACATCTCGGTATGCGCGGGCGGGATACGATCCACGAACATCAGCAAGGGCGGCGTGCCGCCTCCGATCTCGATCACCGTGACCGTGTAACTCTGCGCGCCATCACTCACCACGAAGCCGCAATCGATCAGCGGGTCGTCTACGGTAACCTCGTTCAGATTTCTGGTATTGGTCTTGACCGCGCCCACCAAGCGCCGCACCAGCCGCGCAGCCCGTTTGCGACAGTCGATCTCTCCGTTTGCCCCTTCAAGCCGCAGTATTTCGCTCGGTCCATCCACCCTCACGACATCACCGCTCCAGGACCATGCGGCCCCGACGCTAAGCGTGTGTAAGGGAGCGGCGTTCAAACCGTCCACTTCCGTCTGCGACCAGGAGATGACAAACGCGCCACGAAAGCACGTATTCATTGCCTGTATAACCTGCCTTTAGTTTTTTTATTATCTAAAGATATAACAGACGGCCCACACTCTGCAAAGCCTGTAAACCCCTAAACAATCAGAATTTTATTCCCAGTCGCACAGAACCAACAAATTGGTTCTCGCGCTGCGCTTTGAATTCCTTGTCCAGCCAGGTCAGACCATAGAACAGCTCTGTGCCCCCCTCACCCTGCCAATGCGCCCCGGCCCTGACCCTCGTGCGCGCATCGGTCAGCTGATACCCCCGGCTCTTTGGCAGGAATTCGCTATGCTCCACATGCGCGATATCGGCGCCCAGAATGAACGACAGGCCCAGCCCCTCGCCCGGTATCGTGCGATAGCGTTGCCCCGACACCGGATCGCGCACCATAAGGCCCCCTTCGCCCAGCGACCCGATCACCATGTCGGCGCCCACTCTCAGCAAGGTCTCGGCGCCGACGCGCCCCTCGATGAAGGGCCGGATGCGCACCGGCCCGCCCATGCGGTATTCGCGCCCGATCTCGGCCACGGCGGTTGGAAAGACCTCGTTGCCGATCTGGGCGCGGCGCACCTGCAACGATGGATCGGTGCCATCGACCACGTTATGAACCGTCCGCTGAATATCCGTCAGACCCGTCTGCGATCCGGTCACCACCAGATCACCGCCCAGCGCGACCTCGGTCTGTCCGGCGTTGAAATGCGTGTGCAGGCCGAAGGACAGCGCATTGGCCAGCGGGCGGTCGCCCGCCGCGGGCCGGCGCAGATCCTCGGGCGCGATGATCTCGGCGTTCAGGCGCAGTTCCAGAAGGTCGCCGGCGCGCTCGGGCGCCCGGCCCTGCCAGTCACGGCTCCAGACATAGCTCGCCGCCACCGATCCGGTGCGCCAGCGATCATTGCCATCGCCGAACAGGTCGTTGGTCAAAAGACGGCCATGGCCCAAACGGTCGTAGCCATTCGCATCCGCCGCAGCCGGCGCCATGATGGCCCCGCAAAGAAGACACATTGTCAAGAAAGCATAGACGGGGCGCATCCCAAGTTCCCTTTACCTGTCGCCCCCCCGGACGCGTTTCTTTTAGCAGGGAATTTCCCCGCCGGTGATCCCTTTTTCGCAGGTGATCGACAGGATGTGGCGATTCTGCCGCAGGCTGAGCGGGCGGCGCAACGCACGCCCTGTTCACAGGCGCGATGCACCGATCCCGCACCGACGCGATACCGACGTGATACCGACGTGATACCGAAGCGGTTTTTTGCCATTTTTCAGAAGGTTAAGGGTGATTCGCCCCTCACAGCTCCCGCAACCAGAATTGCAGCGCATGTTCAGTTTCGCCCGGCTGGTCGATATCCTTCCAGCCGAACCGGGCCACCACCCCCTCCAGAGGCGCATATCCCCGCTTGCGCCAGAACGGGTCAAGCGGTTGATATTCCTCGGGTTTGAGCGGGTGATCAGCGGGCCTTACGACACTGCAGAACGCCGCATAGCGCCGCTCCATCGCACGCGCATGATCCTCGCGCGCGTCGAAAAACGCGTGCCCGATCCCCTGCCCGCGATATCCCGGCAGAAGAACGCTTTCGGCGCAATAGAAAACCTCTTTCAGATCAATACCTTGCCCCTCAAAGGCCGCCGCGAAATCCTGCGCGTGATCCTCCATCGGCGTCCCCGTCGACGCCCCCACCAGCCGGTCCCCATCGAAGGCACCCACCAGAATGGCGGCCTCGCTATCCCTGTAGGTCTGCAGGTACCGCGCCTCATAGGCCGCGTCCCCGTCATAGAGATAAGGCCAGGCCCGAAACACCTCGATCCTCAGCCTCGCGACATCCTCCAGCGCCCGCGCCAGATCGTCTCCGGTCAGCCGCGCGACGCGGATCACCTCAGCCCCCCACCTGCCGGATCCAGTCCGCCAGGTTGTAATAGGTCACGACGCGAGTTATCTTCCCGTTTTCCAAAGAAAAAAACGATCCGGCCGGCAAACGGTAGGTTTGCCCGCTGGCCTCTGGCAGCCCCTCATCGGTCTGCAGATAGGTGCCGTTGACGATGAATTCCGCCGCCGCGCGCGTCCCGCCTTCGGCCTCGAAAATGACCATATCGGTCAGCTCCTCGCGATAGCAGCGGTTCATATGCTCGCAGAACGCCCGGAACGCCGCCTTGCCACGCCGCACCTGCCCTTCATTGACATGATGCGCCACATCCTCGTCCAGACAGGCCAGCATCCCCTCGACATCGCCGCGCCCAAAGGCCTCGAAATAGGCTTTGACTGTTGAATTCATTCGATTTCCCTCGGTTCGCCCCACCGGTCCTTGAGGTGAGAGATGATCTGGTCGCGGGTCTGCCGATAGGCGTCCATCTTGGCCTCGCGCGTCTCGCCAAGCCCTGTCGGGTCCATGATCGGCCAATAGAGCACATCCAGATGAAACACCCGCGTCAGCTCCAGCGCCCTGCGCTGGCTGGCCGGGCTGAGCGCGACGATCAGATCGAAAGACGACAGGTCATCGCCCCATTGCTCCATCTCGTCGAAACTGCGCGTGCGGTGCCGGGCCAGCTCGACCCCGATCTCCTTGCAGACCGCGATCGAGAAACCGTCGATTTCCATATCGCCCTTGACGCCGGCGGACTGGACGTAAGTATCTGACCCATAGAACTTTTTCATGATGCCTTCGGCCATCGGCGACCGAACGGCATTATGGTCGCAGCAAAAGAGCACCGATTGTGGAAGCTCTTCGGCCATGCTCTCTCAGCCCCCGAAATGCAGGACGCAAATCAGCGTGAAAAGCCGCCGCGCCGTATCGGTGTCCACATCCGCCTTGCCGTCCAGCCGCTCTTCCAGAATGCGCGCACCCTCGTTGTGGATGCCGCGCCGGGCCATGTCGATCGTCTCGATCTGGGCGGGCGGCAGGTTCTTGACCGCGTCGAAATAGCTTTCGCAGATCTGCCAGTAATCCTTGACCACCTGCCGGAACGGGCTGAGCGACAGATGGAACTCCGCCGCCGGCTGATCGTCCTCGGTGCGGATGTCGAACACCAGCCGCTTGTCGCGGATCGACAAACCAACCCGGTAAGGCCCATCCGGCGTCACCCGGTCATCTCGCTTGGGCAGCGCGAACGAGTTTTCCTCGATCAGGTCGAACATGGCGACCTTACGTTCCTGTTCGATTTCGGGCGTGGGGGGCGGCAGGTTGGCGTCGTCCAACTCTATATGACAGATACGCGACATGGTCTCAGTGCTCGTTCAGATGGTTGAGGCGCGCAGTGACCGACAGTCCATGCGCCTCGAGGCTTTCGGAAATGGCCAGCGTCTCGGCCGCGGGACCGATGGCGCGCAAGGCCGCAGGCGTCATGCGGGCCATTGTGGTCCGCTTCACGAAATCCATCACGCTCAGACCCGACGAAAACCGCGCCGAACGCGCCGTGGGCAGCACATGGTTCGGCCCGCCCACGTAATCGCCGATCGCCTCGGGGGTCCATGCGCCAAGGAAAATCGCCCCGGCATGGGGGATCTTGTCGGCCAGACCTTCGGCATCGGCCACGCATAATTCCAGGTGTTCCGGCGCGATGCGGTTGGCCAGCTCTGCGGCGCGCTCCATGTCAGGCACGGTGATGATCGCGCCATTGTCGCGCCAGCTTGCCCCGGCGATCTCGCGCCGTTCCAGCGTATGCAGATAGCGCGTGATCGCGGCCTCCACGGCCTTGGCCATCGCCGGATCGTCGGTAATCAGGATCGACTGCGCGCTTTCGTCATGCTCCGCCTGGCTCAGCAGGTCCAGCGCGATCCAGTCGGGGTTGTTGTCGCGATCCGCGATCACCAGAATCTCCGAAGGTCCCGCGATCATGTCGATGCCCACACGCCCGAACACCCGCCGCTTGGCCGCCGCCACATAGGCATTGCCCGGCCCGGTGATCTTGTCCACCGGCGCGATGGTCTCGGTGCCATAGGCCAGCGCCGCAATCGCCTGCGCGCCGCCGATCCGGTAAATCTCGTCCACCCCCGAGATGCGCGCCGCCAGCAGGACCAGCGGATTGACCTGCCCATCGGGCGTGGGCACCGTGATGGCCAACCGCCCGACGCCCGCCACCTTGGCGGGAACCGCGTTCATCAGGACCGAAGACGGATAGGACGCAAGCCCCCCCGGCACATAAAGCCCCGCCGCCGACACCGGCGTCCAGCGCCAGCCAAGCGTCGCGCCGGCCTCATCGGTCCAGCTGGCATCCTGCGGCAATTGCCGTTCGTGATAGGCGCGGATCCGGTCCGCCGCCACCTGCAGCGCCTCGCGCTCATGGCGCGGCACATCGGCGATCAGCGCATCGATTTCTTCGGTCGAGAACCGAAGGGTCTCCGGTGTCAGGTCCAACCGGTCGAATTTCGCCGTCAACTCGATCAAAGCCGCGTCGCCGCGCGCGCGCACATCCGCGATGATCGCGGCCACCGTGTCATCCACATCGGCTGACTCTTCGCGCTTGGCCCCCAGCAGGGCTGCAAAGCGCGCATCGAAATCCGGGCTGTCGGCATCCAGAAAAACGGGCATTTCTCGTCTCCTTGCAGGCCGAACCCTTAGAACGAAGTGGGGCGCTTCACAAGCCACATGGCCCACCCCGCACAATCAAAACAACGCACCATTGACGCCCGTCAAAGCATGAACGCCAACGGATGCAAAGATGGCACCGGCAGACGCATCAGCAAAGCGCGCGACCTGAACCAAGGGAGATAAGGATGTTTTTTGCAAAGCAACACGGACTGGGAATTCTGGCAGCCCTCACACTGGCGGGGGCCGCAATAGCGGACGAGACCGGCAAGGAAGAATACATGAGCAGTTGTGCCTCATGCCACGGCGAAGCCGCCGACGGCAACGGGCCGCTGGCCGATCTGATGACGGTGACCGTGCCGCCGCTGACCAATCTCAGCGCACAGAATGACGGGGAATTCCCGATGCTGACCGTGATCCAGACGATCGACGGACGACAGGGCATCAAGGGCCACGGCTATCCCATGCCGGTCTGGGGCAAGCGGTTCCAGGCGGATATGGTAGATGCCGGACCCTATGGCCGCGAAGTGATGGTGCGCGGGCGTATCCTGTCGCTGGCGCTCTATCTGGAATCGATCCAGCAATAACGCCGTCACGGCTCGTGGCGCGGCACCTTGCGCGATGGCGCGCGATAGGGCCGCGTCACGTCTTTCAGCGTGACCTCGAGCGCCTCGATCTCAAGCCGGATCGCACCATCGCCCGCCAGTGTCAGCAGCACATGCCCCGCGCCTTCCTCGCCCGGCTCGAAGGTGACCGACAGCAGGGACAGGATGGTGTCGCGGTCGTCCCGGTCGATGCCTTGGCTCGCCACCTTCAGAACATTGTCGATCACCAGAACCGACTGCACCCGTTCGGGATCGTGCCGCCGCCGCCCCTCGTCTTCCCAGCGAAACCGGTTCAGCAGCAGCGCAAAGCGCCGCTCGGCCGGGCGCCACGTCATCTCGGTGATCGGAAAGATCGCATCCTGCGCAAGCGACGACATCACCTGCAGATCGTCCGGATCGAGCGCGCCAAGGTTCAGCGGCGCCTCGCGGCCCTCTTCGAATGTGGCGTCTCGTGTCATTGCCCCGATACCCGCTCTATATGGGCGCCCACATTGCCAAGCTTCTCCTCGACCCTCTCATATCCCCGATCGAGGTGGTAGACCCGATTGACGATCGTCTCGCCCTCGGCGGCCAGTCCGGCCAGAATCAGCGAGACACTGGCACGCAGATCGGTGGCCATCACCGGCGCGCCCTTCAGGCGCTCCACCCCGGTCACCCGCGCAACGCCGCCCTGCACGTCGATGCGAGCTCCCATCCGCATCAGTTCGGGCGCATGCATGAAGCGGTTCTCGAAGATCCGCTCTTCCAGAACGCTGGTGCCCTCGGCTGTGCACATCAGCGCCATCATCTGCGCCTGCAGATCGGTGGGAAAGCCGGGGAAAGGCTCGGTGACCACATCGACCGCCTTCACCCGCCCATCGCCGCGCGTCACCAGCAGGCCCTTTTCGGTTTCGGTCACATCGATCCCGGCCTCGTGCAGCTTTTCGCAGAACGCCCCCACCAGATCCATGCGCCCGCCAAGACACTCGACCTCGCCACCGCAGATCGCGGGGGCCAGCATATATGTGCCCAACTCGATGCGGTCGGCGACAACCGGATGGGTCGCCCCGTTGAGCCGGTCAACGCCCTCGATGGTGATCGTGCCGGTGCCCTCGCCTTCGATCTGCGCGCCCATGCGCCGCAGGCAGACGGCCAGATCGACGATTTCGGGTTCGCGCGCGGCATTCTTCAGAACGGTCGTTCCCTTGGCCAGCGTCGCCGCCATGAGCGCGTTTTCCGTGGCCCCCACCGACACCAGCGGAAACTCCACGATGCCACCTTTCAACCCTCCGGGCGCGCGGGCATGCACATAGCCTTCCTTCAGCTCAAGCTGCGCGCCCATCGCCTCGAGCGCGCGCAAATGCAAATCGACGGGCCGCGCGCCGATGGCGCACCCGCCCGGCAGCGACACCACCGCATGACCATCGCGCGCCAGCATCGGCCCCAGCACGAGGATCGAGGCGCGCATCTTGCGGACGATCTCGTAATCGGCCACGTGATTGTCCAGCGCATGGCTCGACATCACCAGAACCTGCCCGCCCTGCAATTGCGTCACCTCGGCGCCAAGCGATTGCAGCAGCAGCGACATGGTCTTGATGTCGCTCAGCCGCGGCGCATTGGTCAGGGTCAGCGGTTCTTCGCTCAGAAGCGTGGCGGGCATCAGTGTAAGACACGCGTTCTTTGCGCCGGCGATCGGGATCTGGCCCTTCAACGGACCATTGCCCGTGACGATAATCGAATCCATCTGCTCTAGTCCTTGTCCTCGGGGGCCTCTGGCCTGTCCGCCGCCTCGTCACCGGATCGGGCGCGTGCCTGCGCCTTACGTCGCGCAAGATTGGCCTTCAAGGCCGATTTCAAACGGTCTTCCCGGCTTTGCGCCGCGGTCGCGGCCTTTTTTATGGGGTCTTTCGGGTTCATTCTCCCTCTCTACAGCAGGGCTCAAAAAGCGTCCAGATTGGGCTTGCACCATTTGGAATTAGGGTCTAAGCACCGCGCCACACGTTGCTGCTGTAGCTCAGTGGTAGAGCGCACCCTTGGTAAGGGTGAGGTCGGGAGTTCAATCCTCCCCAGCAGCACCACCTCCCCTACGGCAGTTTGGCGCTGATGGCCGGGAAACACCCCCTTTCACCGGGTGCGGTGGCCCTCTATAACAGCATGTGGCCCCGACCATCCGAGTCGTGGGCCTTTAACTATTGACGACAGGACGCTGACCCATATGGCAATATTCCGAAACATCCCCGGTCTCTTCTCATCGGACATGGCAATCGACCTGGGCACCGCGAATACGCTGGTCTACGTCAAGGGGCGCGGCATCATCCTGTCGGAACCCTCGGTGGTCGCCTACCACGTCAAGGACGGCGTCAAGAAGGTGCTCGCCGTCGGCGAAGACGCCAAGCTGATGCTGGGCCGGACCCCCGGCTCGATCGAGGCGATCCGCCCGATGCGCGAAGGGGTGATCGCCGATTTCGACACCGCCGAAGCGATGATCAAGCACTTCATCCGCAAGGTTCACAAGCGCTCGACCTTTTCCAAGCCCAAGATCATCGTCTGTGTGCCGCATGGCGCCACACCTGTGGAAAAACGGGCGATCCGCCAGTCGGTCCTGTCGGCAGGCGCGCGCCGCGCCGGCCTGATCGCCGAACCCATCGCCGCCGCCATCGGCGCCGGCATGCCGATCACCGATCCCACCGGCTCGATGGTGGTCGATATCGGCGGCGGCACCACCGAAGTGGCGGTCCTGTCGCTTGGGGATATCGTCTATGCGCGCTCGGTGCGTGTCGGCGGTGACCGTATGGACGAGGCGATCATCAGCTATCTGCGCCGGCAGCAGAACCTTCTGGTGGGCGAATCCACTGCGGAACGGATCAAGACCTCGATCGGCACGGCGCGGATGCCCGATGACGGGCGCGGCACCTCGATGAAGATCCGGGGCCGCGATCTGTTGAACGGCGTGCCCAAGGAAACCGAGATCAGCCAGGCCCAGGTGGCCGAGGCGCTGGCCGAACCCGTGCAGGCGATCTGCGAGGCGGTGATGACCGCGCTCGAAGCCACCCCGCCCGATCTGGCCGCCGATATCGTCGATCGCGGCGTCATGCTCACCGGGGGCGGCGCGCTTCTGGGGGATCTGGATCTGGCGCTGCGCGAACAGACCGGCCTTGCCGTTTCGATCGCCGATGACAGCCTCAACTGTGTGGCCCTCGGCACCGGCAAGGCGCTCGAGTTCGAAAAGCAATTGCGCCACGCGATTGACTACGACAGCTGAAGCACCCAACCTTTGCATGGAAGGGGGCACCGTTGGCAAGGGACCGCGCAAAGGCTGACGACTACACCGGACCGCTCAAGCGTCTGCTGATCGGTGTTATTTTGTTGTGCCTGATCGCCCTGTTCCTTCTGTGGCGCATCGACAGCCCCCGGGTCGAACGGTTCCGCGCTCAGGTGATCGACACGGTCGTGCCCAGCTTCGACTGGGCCATGGCCCCGGTGACCGCGACGGTCAACATCCTGCGCGACTTCCAGAGTTATCAGCGCATCTATCGCCAGAACCAGGAATTGCGCCGCGAATTGCAGCAGATGAAAGCCTGGAGAGAGGCCGCTCTGCAACTCGAACAGGAAAACGCCCGCCTTCTGGACCTCAACAACGTGCAGCTCGATCCGCGCCTGACCTATGTCACCGGCGTCGTGATGGCCGATAGCGGCTCGCCCTTCCGGCAATCGGTGCTGCTGAATGTCGGCGGGCGCGATGGCATCGTCGATGGCTGGGCCGCGATGGACGGGCTGGGCCTCGTGGGGCGCATCTCGGGCGTGGGCGACAGGACCGCCCGGGTGGTGTTGCTGACCGACACCTCCAGCCGCATCCCCGTGACGGTGCAGCCCTCGGGCCAACGCGCCCTGCTGATCGGCGACAACAGCGCAGCGCCCTATGTCGATTTCATCGAAACCCCCGATCAGGTGCGCCCCGGCGACCGCATACTCACCTCGGGCGATGGCGGGGTGTTCCCCGCCGGTCTGCTGGTCGGGCAACTGGCGCAGGATCCCGGTGGCCGGATGCGCGCACGACTTGCCGCCGATTACGAACGGCTCGAGTTTCTGCGCGTGCTGCGCAGCTACGGCACCGAAACCATCGGCGATCCGGGCCGCCTGATCGCGCCGGCAAGCCTGCCCGAAAGCTCGGGCGGCCCCGATCCCGAAGCCGCGCCCGACGCCGCCCCGACGCCTGTGGAGGCCGGCAATGGCTGAGCGCAGACACCAAAGCCGCTGGGCCATGCGCATGCTCTTCGGGGTGCTCTGCCTGCTGCTGATCTTCCTGCACCTCTTGCCGCTGCAACTCCTGCCGCGGGGCTGGGCCGGGCCGGATGTCATGCTCGCCCTGACCTTCGCATGGGTGCTCAGGCGCCCTGATTTCGTGCCGCCCCTGCTGATCGCCGGACTGTTTTTGCTGACCGATCTGCTGTTTCAGCGCCCGCCGGGCCTCTGGGCGGCGCTGGTCCTGCTCGGCAGTCAGACCCTGCGCGCCCGTGAACCGGGCCTGCGCGATCTGACCTTCGCGGTGGAATGGGTCAGCGTCGCCACGACGCTGGTCGCCATGACGCTTGGCTACCGCATCATCCTTGCGATCCTGATGGTGGATCAGGCGCCGCTCGGCCTCAGCCTGATGCAGCTGGTCCTGACGCTCATGGTCTATCCCGTGGTCGCGCTGATCTCTCACACCGCCTTCGGGGTCCGCAAGATCGCCCCCGGCGATATCGACGCATTCGAGAGCCGCGCATGAGACGCCCTCCCAAGGATAACGCCGAAAGCCAGCGCCGGATCACCCGGCGCGGCCTGATCGTGGGCGGCGCGATGGCCGGCTTCGTCGGCCTGCTGGCGCTTCGGATGCGCTTCATGCAGGTCGAACAGGCCGATCAATTCCGCCTTCTGGCCGATGAAAACCGCATCAATATCCGCCTCATTCCCCCGGCGCGGGGCCGGATCTTCGATCGCGACGGCGCCATCGTGGCGGAAAACGTGCCCAGCTACCGCATCACCATGGTCCGCGAAGAGGCCGGCGATGTCGACGAGGTGATTTCCCGGCTGGCCAGACTGGTCGAACTGGACCCCGCCGAACTCGAGCGCGCCCGCCGCGCCCTGAACGAGCTGCGTGGCGACACGCCCGTCACCATCGCCGACCGCGTGACATGGGAAGACATAAGCCGCGTCGCCGTCAACACCCCCGCCCTGCCGGGCGTGACCCCCGAAGTGGGCCTCTCGCGGCGCTATCCCCAGGGGCCCGATTATGCCCATGTCGTGGGCTATGTCGGGCCGGTCAGCGAACGCGATCTGGAACGGATCGACGCGCCCGACCAACTGCTGCTGATCCCGCGCTTCCAGATCGGCAAGATCGGCCTCGAAGCCCGCCAAGAAGACCTTCTGCGTGGCAAGGCCGGCACAAAGCGGGTCGAGGTGAACGCCTCGGGCCGGGTCATGCGCGAACTGGACCGGGTCGAGGGCGAGGCCGGCGCCGATGTCCAGATCACCATAGACAACGACCTGCAATCCTATATCCATGCCCGCCTTTATGGCGAAAGCGCCGCCGCCGTGGTGATGGATTGCGAAACCGGCGATCTGCTGGCCTGCGCCTCGGCACCCAGCTTCGATCCCAACCTCTTCGTGCGCGGCATCTCGGTCGCCGATTACCAGGCGCTTCTGGACAACAAGTATCGCCCCCTGCCCAACAAGGCGGTGCAGGGGATGTATCCCCCCGGCTCGACCTTCAAGATGGTCACCGCGCTCGCCGCACTCGAAGACGGGCAGGTCGATCTCAACGAAACCGTCTACTGCCCCGGTCATCTCGAGGTCAGTGGCCGCCGCTTTCACTGCTGGAAACGCTCGGGCCATGGCAACATGGACATGCACGGATCACTGGTCGAAAGCTGCGATGTCTATTACTACGATGTCGCCCTGCGCACCGGGATCGAAAAGATAAGCGCCATGGCCCGCCGCCTTGGCCTCGGAGAGCAGTTCGACCTGCCGCTCACCTCGGTCGCCGCCGGCCTCATGCCCGACCGCGACTGGAAGCGCGCCAACCGTGGCGAGGACTGGGTGATCGGCGACAGCGTCAACGCCGCGATCGGTCAGGGCTTCGTTCTGTCCACCCCGCTGCAACTGGCGGTGATGACGGCCCGGCTCGCCACCAATCGCGCCGTCATGCCCCGACTCGTCAAATCCATCGACGGGGTCGAACAACCGATCCGCCCGCCCGAAGATCTGGGCCTGAACGAAAACATCCTGCGCGAGGTGCGCAAGGCGATGTTCGACGTGTCCAACCATCGTCGTGGCACCGCCTATTCCAGCCGCATCATCGAAGACGCCTTCCGCATGGCCGGCAAGACCGGCACCAGCCAGGTGCGCAACATCACCGCCGCCGAACGCGCGCGCGGCGTGACCCGCAATGCCGACCTGCCCTGGGAACGCCGCGACCACGCGCTTTACGTGAATTACGCGCCCTATGACGCGCCCCGGATCGCGGTGGCGGTGGTGGTCGAGCATGGCGGCGGCGGCTCGACCGCGGCCGCACCCATCGCGCGCGACATCACCCTGCAGGCGCTCTATGGCGAAGACCCGCCGCTTGCCGCCTATCCCGCCAAGGATCGCGCCCGCATCGAGACCCAGCAGGAAGAGCTGCGCCGCGCCCGCCCGGATCCCTCCCGCGACGGGAGCGACCGCGCATGAGCTATCTTGAATACACCGTCAAGACGACGCCCACGGGCCTGCGCAAGATCCTCTATCTCAACTGGCCCCTTGTGATCCTTCTGACCGCCGTGGCGGGTGTCGGCTTCCTGATGCTCTACTCGGTGGCCGGCGGCTCTTTCCGCCCCTGGCTCGAGCCGCAGATGAAACGCTACGCGCTGGGCCTTTCGGTGATGCTGGTCGTGGCCATGGTGCCGATCTGGTTCTGGCGCAACATGGCCGTGCTGGCCTATGGCGTGTCGCTGGTGCTGCTGATCGCGGTCGAGTTCTTCGGCACCGTCGGCATGGGCGCGCAGCGCTGGATCGATCTGGGCTTCATGCGGCTGCAACCCTCCGAGCTGATGAAGATCACGCTCGTAATGATGCTGGCCACCTATTACGACTGGCTGCCGATGAGCCGTGTGTCGCGCCCCTTGTGGGTGCTGGCGCCGGTAGGGCTGATCCTTCTGCCGGTGGCGCTGGTGTTGCGCCAGCCCGATCTGGGCACCTCGATCCTGCTGCTCGCGGCCGGGGGCATGTTGATGTTCGTGGCCGGCGTCCACTGGGCCTATTTCGCCGTGGTGGTGGCGCTGGGGATCTCGCTGATCGCCGCCGTGTTCCAGAGCCGCGGCACCGACTGGCAGATGCTGGCCGATTACCAGTATCGCCGCATCGACACGTTTCTCGATCCCTCCTCCGATCCGCTGGGCGCGGGCTATCACATCACCCAGTCCAAGATCGCCCTCGGCTCGGGCGGCTGGACGGGGCGCGGCTTCATGCAAGGCACTCAGTCGCGCCTGAACTTCCTGCCCGAGAAACATACCGATTTCATCTTCACCACCCTGGCCGAGGAATTCGGCTTCATCGGCGGCATCTCCCTTCTGGGGCTCTACACGCTGATCCTGGTGTTCTGCATCGCCACGGCCCTGTCCAACCGCGATCGCTTTTCCTCGCTTCTGACCCTCGGGGTCGCGGTCACGTTCTTCCTGTTCTTCGCCGTCAACATGTCGATGGTCATGGGGCTCGCGCCCGTCGTCGGCGTGCCCCTGCCCCTGGTCAGCTATGGCGGATCGGCGATGCTGGTGCTGATGATCGCCTTCGGCCTCGTGCAAAGCGCCCATATCCACAAACCAAGGTAATGCAATGACCCTCAACATCCTCTTCGCAGCCGCTTCGGAGCGCTGGGACGATTACGAACAGCCCTTGCGCCGCGCCCTGTCCGACGCGGGCCTTGGGGACGCGATCCTCTCCACGCAGCTGCCCGCCGCCGAGGTGGATTACATCGTCTACGCCCCCAATTCCGACCTTCGCGATTTCACGCCTTACACCCGCACCAAGGCCGTGCTGAACCTCTGGGCCGGGGTCGAGGATATCGTGACCAATCCCACCCTGACCCAGCCGCTCGCGCGGATGGTCGATGACGGGCTGACCCGCGGCATGGTCGAATGGGTGACCGGCCACACCCTGCGCCACCATCTGAACACCGATCTGCATGTGCTCCACCAGGACGGGATCTGGCGCAACGACGACGTGCCGCCCCTGGCCTGCGACCGGCCCGTGACGATCCTCGGCCTCGGCGCGCTCGGCTCGGCCTGCGCCCAGGCGCTCTGCACCCTCGGCTTTCCCGTCACCGGCTGGAGCCGGTCGCAGAAATCCATCGAGGGCATCACCTGCCTGTCGGGCGATGCGGGCCTTCGCACGGCCCTCTCGACCGCGCAAATCGTCATCCTGCTGCTCCCCCGCACGCCACAGACCGAGTCCATCCTCAACGCCGAAACCCTCTCGCTCATGGCGCCCGGCGCCATGATCCTCAACCCCGGGCGCGGCACGCTCATCGATGACGCAGCACTTCTCGCAGCCCTCGATACGGGCCATGTCGCCCATGCCACGCTGGATACGTTCCGCACCGAACCCCTGCCGGCGGACCATCCCTACTGGGCGCATCCCCGCGTCACCGTCACGCCGCATATCGCCTCGACGACCCGGCCCGCCTCGGCGGCCCGCGTCATCGTCGAGAACATCCGCCGCGGCGAAGCGGGCGAGCCCTTCCTGCATCTGGTGGATCGCGCCTTGGGCTACTGACCATCCCGGCCGCGCCACGGCGCGTCCTCGGGCGCAATCCAGGGTTTCTTCTGGCCATAAATATCCCAGGGGGTCCGGGGGACAGCGTCCCCCGGCCTTCGCTCGTCAAGGCAAAGACAAAACCTGAAACGCTTTACCTCAGACGGGGCGGCCTGTCGGGGTCCCGGCCCGGCCCGGCGCCGGGCCGGACCTGCGAGATCTCGGGCCTGGGCAGATCGAAGCGCAGCCCGACCCGTGCCAGCCGCGCCGCCGCCGGGTCCGTGGCGCGAAAGAACGCCACATCCAGCGCCGCCGCCTCCAGCCCCGAAAAGCTCAGCACTTCCGACACCGCCCGCGCCAGCGCATCCTCGGCTCCGGGCAGCGCGTCGATGATCCCCAGCATGTGCCCCGTGGCGCCCGTGTCGTAATCCACCGCCACGAGGTAAGCCAGATCGGCCAGCCCCCCGGCGCTGGCCAGCCGCGCATCGAGCCCCGTCAACAGCCGTTCCGGCAATCCCGCGGGCGGGCGAAACGATCTGGCGCGCGCCTGCAGCTCCACGGGCCGCTCCGACACGATCCCCGCCAGCCATGCGACCGCATCGGGCGGCAGCAGGATGGACGATGGCGCCACCTCCAGATTGACGCCCAGTCCAAGCCCGCCCTCGGTCAGCGCCTCGGCCACCGCCCGACCCGTCATCGCCGCATAGGGCGCCGGCCCCCCGGCGAAATCCGCCAACCTGTCCTCGCGGTCGAAGGCCAGCACGAAAGCATGCCCCTCCACCTCGAAACTGCGCGGCACCACGCTGTCGTCGCCCGTTCCGGGGTCGGCCTCGGCCTCCTCCAGCAGCACGAAAAGCTCGCTCGCCGCCAGTGCCTCGTAAAATCTCAGACGCGCCTGGCCGTCGTCCTGCGCGGCCTCCATCGCCGCATGGGCAAGATCGAGCATCGTCATGTCAGTCATCCAGAACCTCCCGCACCTGCGCGCGCAACACCGGCAAAAGCTCCGCCTCGAACCACGGGTTGCGCTTCAGCCAAGCCGTATTGCGCCACGACGGGTGCGGCAAGGGAAAGACGCGCGGCGCGTGGTCCCGCCAGGCGGCGACGGTCTCGGTCACATTGCCCGTCACCCCCATGTGATAGCGCTGCGCATAGCCGCCCACGATCACCGACAGCCTGACACGGGCCAGCCGCTCCATCACCTGCGCGTGCCATGTGCGCCCGCAGATCGCGGGCGGCGCCAGATCGGCGCCCTTGGCGTCATAACCCGGAAAGCAGAACGCCATCGGTACGATCGCCACCCGGTCCCGGTCGTAGAACTCCGCCCGCTCGAGACCCAGCCAGTCGCGCAGCCGGTCGCCCGACGGATCGTCGAACGGCACCCCCGAAGCATGCACCCGCGCCCCCGGCGCCTGTCCCGCGATCAACAGCCGCGCGCCGGGCCGAAACCACACCACCGGGCGCGGCGCATGGCCCGTCTCGGTCCTCGCAAAGCGCTCGGCACACAGACGACAGCCCTCGATATCCGCGATCAGGTCCGGCATGGCTCAGCTGATCCTGACCCCCGCATCCTTCATCGCATCCACCGCCGCCTCGAGCGAGCCGTCATGATCGATCGCCCGGCACAGCCCCTCGCGCACCAGCACGTCATAGCCCAGCCTTGCCGCATCCAGCGCCGAGTAACTGACGCAGAAATCCGTGGCCAGCCCCACCAGGGTCAGCTCCGAAATGCCGCGCTCCTGCAGATAGCCGTGCAGGCCCGTGGGCGTGCGCCGGTCATTCTCGAAAAACGCCGAATAGCTGTCGATCGCCGCTCGAAACCCCTTGCGCAGGATCAGATCGGCGCGCGTGGTGTCCAAGGCTGCGTGAAACGCAGCGCCCGCACTGCCCTGCACGCAATGATCCGGCCACAACACCTGTGGCCCATAAGCCATCTCGGCCATCTCCATCGGCGCGCGCCCCGGATGGGACGACGCGAACGACGAATGCCCCGCCGGGTGCCAATCCTGCGTCAGGATCACCGCGCCGAACGCCTCCATCAGCGCATTGATCCCCGCCACGATATCGTCCCCCCCGGGCACCGCCAGCGCGCCGCCGGGACAGAAATCGTTCTGCATATCGATCACGATCAGGGCTTGGGTCATAGGGGCGGTCCTCCTTCAGCCGACAGGTGGTCAGATGCGCAGCCTGCGTCAATGGCGCCGGTTTGTCCACTTGCCGAAATCCGCGGCACTTAGTACATCGCGGCCATGTACACGATCGCCGCCCTCTATCATTTCACACGGTTTCCCGACCCGGCCAGCCTTCAGGCCCCGCTCCTGAAGCTGTGCGAGGCCGAAGGGATCTCCGGCTCGCTCCTGCTGGCTCAGGAGGGCATCAACGGCACCATCGCCGGGCCGCGCTCGGGGATCGACGCGGTGCTCGCGCATATCCGCGCCCTGCCCGGTTGCTCGGATCTGGAGTGGAAGGAAAGCACCAGCGCGTATCAGCCCTTCCGCCGCCTCAAGGTGCGCCTGAAGAAAGAGATCGTGACCATGGGCCAGCCCGACGTGGACCCGCGCGCCCGCGTCGGCCATTATGTCGATCCCGCCGACTGGAACGACCTGATCCGCGCCCCCGATGTGGCGGTGATCGACACGCGCAACGATTACGAGGTGGCGATCGGCACGTTCGACGGCGCGATCGACCCCGAAACCGCCAGCTTCCGCGATTTCCCGGCGTGGTGGGAGGCCAACAAGCACCGCTTTCACAACAAGCGCATCGCGATGTTCTGCACCGGTGGCATCCGCTGCGAGAAATCAACAAATTACCTGCTCGGTCAGGGCGTCGAGGAGGTGTATCACCTCAAGGGCGGCATCCTGAAATATCTCGAAGAGATGCCCGAGGCCGACAGCACATGGCGCGGCGACTGTTTCGTGTTCGACGCGCGTGTCTCGGTGGGGCATGGCCTGCGCGAGGGGCCGCATGTGCTGTGCTATGCCTGCCGCCGCCCGATCCTGCCCGAGGACAGGACACGCCCCGAATATGAACACGGTGTCTCGTGCCATCACTGCGCCCATGAAACCAGCGCCGATGACAAGGCCCGGTTCCGTGAACGCCAGAAACAGATCGCCCTCGCCGAGGCGCGCGGCGAGCGCCACATCAAGATCGTCCACGAAGGCTGAAAGATTTTTCGCAGAAAAATCACACACCAGAAAATTCGCAGAATTTTCAGGCGCGCATCGCCGTTTCAGGCCGCCATCGCCACCGGCTTGCGCGGCCGGGTGCGCATCAGGATCAGCACCATGATCGCGATATTGAGCACGTTCCACACGATCCCGTTGATGAAGGCCATGTGATAGCCCCCCGTCACATCATAGATCCAGCCCGACATCCAGCCGCCAAGCGCCATGCCGAGGATCGTCGCCATGATGACGAATCCCACGCGCCGCCCGGCCTCCTGGCTGGGCATGTATTCGCGCACCACGAGCGCATAGCTCGGCACGATCCCGCCCTGCGCCAGACCGAAGATCAGGCTCACCATGTAAAGCGACACAAGCCCCCCCGAGGGCAGGTACAAAAACAGCGCCAGGCATTGCAGCGCCGACCCGATCAGCAGCGTCATCACACCGCCCAGCCGATCCGCCAGCAACCCCGACACCAGCCGCGAGGCCACGCCCCCCAGCAGCATCAGCGACAGCATCTGCCCGCCCACCGCCGGACCATAGCCCAGATCGACACACAGGCTCACGATATGGACCTGCGGCATCGACATCGCCACGCAGCATCCCACACCGGCGAGCCCCAGCATCAGCATCAGCGTGCGCGGCGGAAACCCCGCCGCCTTGGCCCGCAGGCTCGAGGCCGCATCGGCCCGCTCGGTGGCAGCCATCGGCACCCGACGGCGCAGGAACATCGCAAGCGGCAGAACGGTTGCGACAGTCACCACCGCCAGCACCATGTAGACCGCGCGCCAGCCCTGTTCGGCCAGCACCCCCGACAGGATCACCGGCCAGAACGCCCCCGACAGGTAATTGCCGCTGGCGGTGATCGCCACCGCGATCCCCCGGCGCTTGAGAAACCACAGCGACACATCCGCGATGAGCGGCCCGAAACTCGCCGCCGTGCCGAAGCCGATCACGAATTGCAGCGCCGACAGGATCAGAACCGACGGGGCAAGGGCCGCCAGCGCCGTCGAGCCCGCGATCAGCACCGCCGCCGCACTCAGCGCCAGCGTGATCCCGAACCTGTCCACGATTCGCCCGATCACCAGATTGCCCAACGCGAATCCCACCATGGTCAGCGTATAGGGCAACGAGGCATCCGCCCGGTCGATCGCGAACTCGGCCTGCACCGCGGGCATGATGACGATGATCGCCCACATGCCCACATTGCCGATCGTCGCGATCGCCAAGGAGATGGCCAGCCTTGTCCAGGCATAGCGGCTGTCGAGAATATCCGCATCCGTCATGGCGCGACGTTAGTGCGGCCCGCATCCATGCACCAGCCCGATTTGCAGGCCCAATTTGCAGGCCCGATTTGCAGGCCCGGTCACAGGACTGGTCACAGGACTGGGCGCGCGCCCTCTCGTCGATGCCCGATCTCGAGCAGGGCTTGGCCTCGATCCGCCCGCGCGCTATGACCGCAGCTGACACAGCCCTGCCCGGAGCCCGTCCATGACATCCACGCCCCGCCCCTCCGATATCGCCCGCGATGTGCTCACCATCGAGCGCGACGCCCTGGGCACCCTGCTGGATGCCCTGCCGCATGATTTCGACGCGGTGGTCGAGCTGCTGCTGACGGTGCCCGGCCGGGTGATCGTGTCGGGCATGGGCAAATCGGGGCATGTGGCCGCCAAGATCGCCGCCACAATGGCCAGCACCGGATCGCCCGCGCAATATGTCCATCCCGGCGAGGCCAGCCATGGCGATCTGGGAATGATCACCGCTCAGGACGCGGTGATCCTGATCTCGAATTCCGGCGAAACCCGCGAACTGGCCGACATCATCGCCCATACCCGGCGCTTTTCCATACCGCTGATCGGCATCACCAAACGCGCCGACAGCACGCTCGGCACCCAGTCCGATCATCTTCTCGCCCTGCCCGACGCGCCCGAAGCCTGCGCCATCGGCATGGCCCCCACCACCTCGACCACGCTGACCATGGCGCTTGGCGATGCGCTGGCCGTGGCGCTGATGCATCTGCGTGGCTTCGAGCGTGAGAATTTTCTGGCCTTCCATCCCGGCGGCACGCTGGGGGCGCAATTGCTCAAGGTCTCCTCGGTGATGCATAGCGGCGCGGACCTGCCCGTGGTCCATGCCGGCACGCCGATGGGCGACACGCTGCTGGAAATGACCGCCAAGGGCTTCGGCGTGGCAGCCCTGGTCGAAGAGGATCGGCTGATCGGCGTCATCACCGATGGCGACCTGCGCCGCAATCTGACCAATCTGATGGAGCGCACCGCCGGCGAGGTGGCCACCCGCGGCCCGCGCACCATCTCGCCGGACGCGCTCCTGTCCGAAGCCCTCGGCGTCATGAACGCCAACAAGATCAGCGCGCTCTTCGCCGTGGATGACGCGGGCAGGCTGCGTGGTCTCGTCCATATCCACGACGCCCTGCGCGCCGGCGTCGCCTGAAAGCGGCCCTTCGTGATCGCCCCCCGCAATGATCAAGGCAGTGGCGTTCCCGCGCCCGACTTGCTAAAGCGTTGCGCGAAAACCCTCACTCGCAGCCTTTCGCGAAACGCCGTGCTGCATCCAATCGTTGCACGCGTTCCACCTGTCGCTGATGTCTCAGTTCACAGGCGGAACGCTCCAATCAGACCCGCAACCCCCTTGATCCGGTGACCAGACCATGAGCGCAACCGCCAAGAAAACCGCCCCCCTGCCCGATGACATCAAGTCGATGAAAGGCACCACGCCGATCGTCAGCCTGACGGCCTATACCACGCCGATGGCCCGGATGATGGACGGGGTCTGCGATTTCGCCCTGGTGGGCGATTCGGTGGGCATGGTGCTGCACGGGATGCCCTCGACCCTCGGGGTGACCATGGAGATGATGATCCTGCACGGTCAGGCGGTGGCCCGCGGGCTGACCACCACCATGCTGGTGATCGACATGCCCTTCGGCTCTTACGAGGAAAGCCCCAAACAGGCCTTCGCCAATGCCGCGCGGATCATGCGCGAAACCGGTGCCGCGGCGGTCAAGCTCGAAGGCGGACGGCACATGGCCGAGACGATCGCCTTTCTGGTGGCGCGCGGCGTGCCGGTGATGGCCCATATCGGACTGACCCCGCAATCGATCAACACGCTCGGCGGCTACAAGGTTCAGGGCCGTGCCGATCAGGCCGACGCGCTTCTGGCCGATGCCCGGGCCGTGGCCGATGCCGGCGCGTTTTCCGTGGTGCTCGAAAAAGTCCCCGCCACGCTCGCCGACCGGATCACCGCCGAGATCTCCATCCCCACCATCGGGATCGGCGCCTCCGTGGGCTGCGACGGGCAGATCCTCGTGGTCGACGACATGCTCGGGCTCTTCACCGCCTTCAAGCCGAAATTCGTCAAGCGCTATGCCACGCTCGGCGCCGATGGCGAGGCCGCGATCCGTGCCTATGCCGACGAGGTCCGCGCCCGCAGCTTCCCGGCCGCCGAACACACCTTCTCCGACAAGGCGCCCGGCCAATGAGCACGCCCGCGCCCATCGTCCGCACCTTGGGCGATCTGCGTGCCGCCACCGACGGATGGCGCCGGGCCGGCGAGACGATCGGCGTGGTGCCCACGATGGGCGCGCTGCATGACGGGCACCTGTCGCTGGTGGCGGCGGCCAAGGCGCGCTGCGACCGGGTGATCGTCACGATCTTCGTGAATCCCAAGCAGTTCAACAATCCCGAGGATCTGGCGAACTACCCCCGCACCGAGCTAGAGGACGCGGCCAAACTGGCCCGCTTCTCGGTCGATGCGCTCTATGTGCCGGATGCCGACCAGATCTATCCCGCGCATTTCGCGACCACCGTCTCCGTCGCCGGGCTGACGGATGTGATGGAAGGCGCGCACCGCCCCGGCCATTTCGACGGGGTGGCCACCGTGGTGACCAAACTCTTCCTGCAGACCTCCGCCGATCATGCCTTTTTCGGCGAAAAGGATTTCCAGCAATTGCAGGTGGTGCGCCGCATGGCCGCGGATCTCGATATCCCGATCACCGTGCATGGCTGCCCCACGATCCGCGAGATCGACGGGCTGGCGATGGCCTCGCGCAACCTGCTTTTGTCGGACCGTGCCCGCACCATCGCGCCGCGCCTGCACGAGGAAATGGAAACCATCGCCGCCGGCATCGCAGAGGGTCAGCCCTTCGCCACCCTGCAGGCCGCCGCCATCGCCCGGCTCGAACGGGCGGGCTTCACCCAGGTCGACTATCTCGAGATCCGCGCCAATGACGACCTGTCGCTGTTCGATACCCCGAACCGCCCCGCGCGGCTCTTCGCGGCCGCATGGCTGGCCGGCGTGCGGCTCATCGACAACATCGCGATCTGACCCCCCCCTGCCCGGCTTCACCGTTCCGGAAATACTCATATCGCATCCCTGCGCCCCGCGACCTGCTCTTTGAGTATTTCCGGAACGGTGAAGTCAGGGCCGGGTACCTTCGGTCAACAGGTCGTGCAGCGCCAGCGACATGACGGTCGCGGATTGCATCATGTCCTCGACCCCAACCCATTCGTCGGGCTTGTGCGCCAGATCAAGGATGCCCGGCCCATAGGCGATGCAGTTCTTCAGGCGTCCGATACGGTCGATATGCTTCTGGTCATAGGTGCCGGGGCTGACCACGTATTCGGCCTCGCGGTCGAAGACGGCGCGGACGGCGCGCGCCACCGCGCCCACCACGGGGGCGTCGCGGCGGGTCATGGTGGGCAGCACCCGGTGCATTTCGCGAATGTCATAGTCGAAACCGGGCCGGCCTTCGCGCAGTGTCTCCAGCAGCTCGCGGATTTCGGCCTCGACCTCGGCGATATCCTCTTCGATCAGGAAGCGGCGGTCGATCACCATGCGGCAGCGATCCGGCACGCAGGGCGATGGCAGGCCGGTATCGTCCTCGGGCGGTTCGGGCGCGCCGCCATGGATCGAGTTGATGTTCAGCGTGGATTGCCGCGCGCCTTCCGGGACCACCGGCATCTCGGTGCGCTTTTGCGCAAGCGCCGGGAAAAGGCGCGCTTCCATCTCGGCGATCACGGCGCCCATGTGGCGCACCGCGCAATCGCCCAGAAACGGCATCGAGCCATGGGCGATCTCGCCCTTGGTTTCGATCTCGGCCCACCAGACGCCGCGATGACCAAGGCAGATGCGGTCCTTGTTCAGCGGTTCGGGGATGATGACATGCTGCACGCGCGCAGGGTCGAACCAGCCACGCTCGGCCAGATAGGCCACGCCGCCGAAGCCGCCCGATTCCTCGTCCGCCGTGCCGCTGATCTCGATGGCGCCGGCAAAATCGGGCAGCACGGCGATGAAGGCCTCTGCCGCCACGATGCTCGCGGCCAGCCCGCCCTTCATGTCGCAGGCCCCCCGCCCATAGATGCGCCCCTCGCGCAGCAGGCCGCCGAAAGGATCCACCGTCCAGCCGTAACCGGCCTCGACCACGTCGATATGCGAATTGAAATGCACGCAAGGCCCGGCCCGCGCGCCGCTTTTCCGCGCCACGATGTTCCAGCGCGGATATCTGTCGCTGTCGCCGGGCGCGCCGGTCGCGCGGACAAGCTCGGTGGCAAAGCCAGAAGCCCTGAGCCGGCGGTCCAGATAATCGCAGATCTCGCGGTAATTCGCGCCGGGTGGGTTCAGCGTCGGAGTACGGATCAGATCCTGCGTCAGCGCCACCAGATCGTCGCGCCGCGCCTCGATCTCGGCCCGCAGCCTGTCTGCGATGCTCATGCCCTCTCCCTCATCCGGTCATGGCAGAGCCTAGCATCCAAGGCCGCATCACGCCACGCCGTTCAGCCCCAGGCACCCCTGCACGATCCCCGGCAGGTCGGCGAAATCATCAAACGCCGCGTCATGCGGCAGATCCGAGACCGGCGCCTTGCGATAGCCTTCGGTATAAAGCGCGAAAGCCACGCCCGCGCGCTGCGCCGTTTCGGCATCCACCTCGCTGTCGCCCACGAAGACCGTGGCCGTTGCCCCCAGACCGGCGATCGCCGCCTGCAAGGGTGCCGGATCGGGCTTGCGCTGCGCCAGGCTGTCGCCGCCGATCACCACCGCGAAATGCCCATCCAGCCCCAGATGGCGCAGCACCGCATGCGCCGGGGCCGCGGGCTTGTTGGTGCACACACCAAGGCTCAGCCCCATGCCCGCCAGCTGCCCGAGCGCCGCGACAACCCCGGGATAGGGCACCGTCAGGCTCACGGCGCTTTCGTAGATGTCCAGAAACCCCGCCAGCACCTCGGCCTTCAGCCCCGGCCGGTCCGCCACGCCACGCGCCGCAAGACAACGCTGCACGAACTGTTCGGCCCCGTGGCCCACATAGCTGCGCGTCTGCTCGAGTGTCAGCGGCTCCAGCCCATGGCGCGCGATCACCGAGCCCGCGGCGGCGCAGATGTCGGGCGCGCTGTCCACCAGCGTGCCATCGAGATCGAAGATGACAGCGCCGCTCATGCCATGGTCGCGCATGCGGCCTTGATGGCGCGGATATTGTCGCCATAAGGGGCCGGGTTGCTCACGCTGCCGCCCTTGAACACCGCCGATCCCGCCACCAGCACATCGGCGCCGGCCTGCGTCATCAACGGCGCTGTTTCCGGCGTGATGCCGCCATCGATCTCGATATGGATGGGCCGGTCGCCGATCATCTGGCGCAGGCGGCGGACCTTCTCGATCTGGCTGTGGATGAATTTCTGGCCCCCGAAGCCCGGATTCACCGTCATCACGCAAATCAGATCCACCATATCCAGCAGATGCTCGATATCGCCGATGCCCGTGCCCGGGTTCAGCGCCAGACCCGCCTTGCAGCCCGCGCCGCGAATGGCCTGAAGGGTGCGGTGCACATGCGGTCCCGCCTCCAGATGGGCGGTCAGGATATCGGCGCCCGCGGCGGCGAAGGCGTCGATATAGGGATCGACCGGCGCGATCATCAGATGCACATCCATCACCGTCTTGATATGCGGGCGGATCGCGGCGCACATCGGCGGCCCGAAGGTCAGGTTGGGCACGAAATGCCCATCCATCACATCGACATGGATCCAATCCGCGCCCTCGGCTTCCACCGCCCTGATCTCGGCGCCGAAATTGGCGAAATCGGCAGAGAGGATCGACGGCGCGATCTTCAGGGAACGGTCGAATGTCATGACGGCACCTCCTTGGTCGTCCTGCACATGCGGCCTGATCGGGCCAAGGTCAAGACCCCGGCGGAATTGATCCCGCTCCGCTTTCGTGCCACGGTCACCGTCACCGCGCGACAGGCAGGAGACAGGACGCCGATGAAAGGCATGATGCAGCACCGCCCGCTGAGGATCATCGACATCCTGATCCATGCCGCCGAAGCCTTTGCCGAGCAGGGCATCGTCTCGGCCCGCGACACCGGCGACATCCACAGCCAGAGCTATCCCGAAACGCTCGCGCGCGCGGCACAGGCCGCCCATGCGCTGCGCGCCATGGGCATCGCGCAAGGCGACCGCGTCGCCACGCTGGCATGGAACGGTCACCGCCATGTGGAGCTCTATTACGCCATTTCCGGGATGGGCGCGGTGTGTCATACGCTCAACCCCCGCCTGCCCGCCGAACAGCTGGCCTATATGATCGCCCATGCCGAGGACCGCATCCTCTGTGTCGATGCCAGCCTCGTGCCCGTGGCCGAGACGCTGCGCGATGCGCTGCCCGAAGGGATGCGCGTGATCGTCCTCACCGATGCCGGCGCGATGCCCGAAACGCCGCTCGATACGCTGTGCTACGAGGATCTGCTGCAGGGCCAGCCCGATACATTCGACTGGCCCCACCTGCCCGAGGACACCGCCTCGGGCCTGTGCTACACGTCGGGCACCACCGGCCACCCCAAGGGCGCGCTTTATTCGCAGCGCTCGACCGTGCTTCATGCGCTGACCGTGCCGCTGGCGCAGACCTCCAGCTTTGTCGCCGGACGGCGGATGATGCCCGTGGTGCCGATGTTCCATGTCAACGCCTGGGGCCTGCCCTATACCGCGCCGCTCACCGGCATGACGCTGGTGATGCCCGGCCCGCATCTCGACGGCGCCAGCCTCTGGCGGCTGATGGAGGATCAGAATGTCTATTCGTCATGGGGCGTGCCGACCGTCTGGGCCGGGCTCTTGTCGGAAATCACGGCGCAGGGCCGCGCGCCTTCGGCCTTTCGCGACCTGATCGTGGGCGGATCGGCAGCCCCCCCTTCGATGATCGAGGCCTACGAGGGATATGGCGTCACCGTCTCGCAGGCCTGGGGCATGACGGAAATGAGCCCCATCGGCACCCATGGCATGATCCCGCCCCCTCTGCAGGGCGCGCCTCTGGACCGGCAAATGCCGATCAAGACCAGCGCGGGCCGCCGCAAATTCGGGCTGGAGTTCAAGATCGTCGACGATCACGGCACCGCGATGCCGCATGACGGCACCACCACGGGCGAGCTTTACGTGCGCGGCAATACCGTGATTTCCGGCTATTTTCGCAACGATCAGGCCACCGCCGCCGCGATGGATGCCGAAGGCTGGTTCGGCACCGGCGATGTCGCCTCGATCTCGGCGCAGGGGCAGTTGGTGATCCGCGACCGGGCCAAGGATCTGGTGAAGTCGGGCGGCGAATGGATCAGCTCGATCGACCTTGAAAACGCGGCCACCTCGCATCCCGGCATCCGGGCCTGTGCGGTGATCGCGGTGCCCCATCCCAAATGGGACGAACGGCCCGTTCTGGTCGTCGTCCCGCAGGGCGACGCGCGTCCAACGTTGAGCGATATCCACGCCCATATGGCCCCGCATTTCGCCAAATGGCAGCTGCCCGACGATATCCTCTTTGTCGATGCGCTGCCGCTGACCGCGACCGGCAAGATCTCGAAGCTGACGCTGCGCCGGCAGTTCGCCGATTACGTCCTGCCCGATCTGCGCGGGGGCACGACATGAGCCAGCCGCTTGACACCGACGCCCTGTCGCTCTGGCTGGCCGCGCATCTTCCGGGGTTTCGCGGACCGGTCACCGCCACCAAGTTTTCCGGCGGACAGTCGAACCCGACCTACCGGCTGGATACGCCCTCGGGCGCCTATGTTCTGCGCCGCAAGCCGCCCGGCGTGCTGCTGAAATCCGCCCATGCGGTCGAGCGTGAGTTTCGGGTGCAACAGGCGCTTGGCGCCACCGATGTGCCCGTGGCACGGATGCATGTGCTCTGCGAAGATCCCGACGTGATCGGCTCGGCCTTCTATGTGATGCAGGCCGTGGCGGGCCGCAATTTCGACGATCCCGCCCTGCCCGACGTCTCGCCGGGTGACCGCTCCGCCATGATCGGCGCGATGAATGCCTGCCTTGCCGCGATTCACGAGGTGGATATCGACGCCGTCGGCCTGTCGGATTTCGGCCCCTCGGGCAATTACTACGCGCGCCAGCTGGATCGCTGGACCAAGCAATATCGCGCGACGCAAACCGACGATCTGCCCGACATGGACGCGCTGATCGGCTGGCTCGGCGCCAACATGCCCGCCGATGACGGCCAGCGCCGCCTCGTGCATGGCGATTACCGGCTCGACAACCTGCTTTTCGCGCCCGACAGCCCCCGGATCGCCGCCGTGCTGGACTGGGAGCTGTCGACCATCGGCCATCCCTATGCCGATCTCGCCGCCGTCATCATGCAATGGTCGATGCCCCACACCGCCGAAGGGCGCGGGCTTGCCGGGGTCGACCGTGCCGCGCTCGGGCTTTGGGAGGATGCGCGCTTCATCGACGCCTATTGCGCCCGTCGCGGCCTTGCCGGGATCGAGCGGTTTGAGTTTTACCTCGCCTTCTGTCATTTCCGCATGGCCGCGATCCTTCAGGGGGTCCGCAAACGCGCCCTTGATGGCAACGCGTCCGATCCCGAACGCGGCCTGCAACTGGGCGCATATGTTCCGCAATTCGCCCGTCAGGGGCTCGAGGCAACCCGCAAATGACCGACAAAGACCAGCACCACGACCACGACACCGGCTCCGTTTCCCCCGACCTGTTCGAGCCGCCCTCGCCGCTGGCCACCCACCTGGGTATCGCCATGACCGGCTGGCGCAAGGGCTGGGCGCGCGTCGAGGCGCCCATGATGCCCGAACTGCTGAACCGTCAGGGCCTGCCGCATGGCGGGCTGCATGCCACGCTTCTGGATACCGCGATGGGGTTTTCGGGCTGCTTCACCGGCGATCCGGACCTGCGGCAGATGGCTCTGACCCTGTCGCTCACGGTCAATTACCTGGGCCAGGCGCAAGGCGACCGCCTGATCGCCGAGGCCCGCGTCACCGGCGGCGGCCGCAAGACCTTTTTCGCCGAAGGCACGGTGCAGGACGACACCGGCCGGCTTATCGCCACCGGCACCGGGGTGTTTCGCTATCGCGGCGCGCCCGGCGCCTGAAAATTCGCCGTTTCCATTCCCCCGGCTTTCGCGTTTAAATACCGCCGGATTCACAAGAGGTCACACCATGCGCCCCGTGTTCGTCAACATCCGCTGCAAACCCGGCACCTCCTACCGTGTGGCCGAGGATATCGCCCTGCGCGAAATCCATTCCGAGCTTTATTCCACCTCCGGCCCGTTCGACCTTCTGCTCAAGCTCTACATTCCCGACGAACAGGACACGGGCAAATACATCAACGATCACCTGCTCGATATCGACGGGATCGAACGCACCGAGACAACGCTGACCTTCAAGGCGTTCTGACACATAAAAACAACCTCAAGGGAGAGACGATCCGATGACATTCAAATCACTCGTGGCCGCGGCCTGCATGGGCCTCATGGCCACCGCCGCGACGGCACAGGACAGCTCGGTCAAGGTCGGCATGATCACCACCCTGTCGGGCGGCGGCGCCGGGCTTGGCATCGACACCCGCGACGGCTTCATGCTGGCGATGAAAATGGCCGGCGACGCGGCCCCCGAAGTGGTGATCGAAGACGATCAGCGCAAGCCCGACATCGCGGTGCAACTTGCCGACAAGATGATCCAGTCCGACAAGGTCGACGTGCTCACCGGCATCGTGTGGTCCAACCTCGCCATGGCCGTGGTCCCCGCCGCCACCGCTCAGGGCAAATTCTACCTGTCCACCAACGCCGCTCCTTCGGCGCTTGCGGGCAAGGGCTGCCATCCCAATTACTTCTCGGTCTCCTACCAGAACGACAACCTGCACGAGGCCGCGGGCGCCTATGTGAAGAACGCAGGCTACACCAACCCCTTCATCCTCGCCCCCAACTACCCGGCAGGCCAAGACAGCCTCACCGGATTCAAACGGCTTTATGGCGGGGATCTCGCCGGCGAGATCTACACCCAGCTGGGGCAGACCGACTACGCCGCCGAAATCGCCCAGATCCGGGCCTCGGGCGCCGACAGCGTGTTCTTCTTCCTGCCCGGCGGCATGGGGATTTCCTTCCTCAAGCAATATGCCGAAAGCGGTCTGGACATCCCCGTGGTCGGCCCCGCCTTCAGCTTCGATCAGGGCATCCTTCAGGCCGTCGGCGACGCGGCGCTCGGCGTGATCAACACAAGCCAGTGGAACAAGGACATCGACAACGCCGCCAACGCCACCTTCGTCGAGGCGTTTCAGGCCGAATATGGCCGCCTGCCCTCGCTCTATGCAGCGCAAGGCTATGACACCGCCAACCTCCTGCTGTCGGCACTGGCCAGCGCCGACATCTCGGATGCCGAAGCGTTCCGCGCGGCCCTGAAAGCCGCCGATTTCGACAGCGTCCGGGGCGATTTCTCGTTTGCCGCCAACAACCACCCGGTGCAGGACATCTACGTGCGCGAAGTGATCAAGGAAGGCGATATCTTCACCAACAAGATCGTCGGTGTCGCGCTCGAGGATCACTCCAACGTCTACGTGGACGAGTGCAAGATGTAACCTCTTTCGGGCGGGTGCCCCTCGCGCCCGCCCGCAACCGGAGACCGGTTTTTCGTGACAGTGCTGCTTTTCATCGAACAGGTCCTGAACGGGCTTCAGTTCGGGGTCATGCTTTTCCTCATGGCCGCGGGGCTGACGCTCGTGTTCGGGGTGATGGGGCTGATCAATCTGGCGCATGGCTCGCTCTACATGATCGGCGCCTTCGCCGCCGCGGCCGTGGCCGGGGCGACCGGCTCGTTCCTGCTGGCGCTCGCTGCGGCGCTGACGGCAGCGGCCGCCGCGGGCGCGCTGGTCGAAATGCTGGTGATGCGCAGGCTTTATGACCGCGACCATCTCGATCAGGTGCTCGCCACCTTCGCGCTGATCCTGATCTTTTCGGAAACCACCCGTTGGATATTCGGGTCCTTCCCGCTGTTTCTCGACATTCCCGACTGGCTCTCGGGACCGGTCAGCCTGCCCGGCGGGATCGAATATTCGCTCTATCGCCTGGCGATCATCGGGACGGGGCTTGCGGTGGCGGCGGCGCTCTTCTGGCTGATCTCCCGCACCCGGCTGGGCATACGCATCCGCGCGGGCGAATCGGACCGCGAGATGATCGCGGCGCTCGGCATCGACATCTCGCGGCTCTACACGATCGTGTTCGCGCTTGGCGCGGCCCTTGCCGGTCTCGCCGGGGCGATGGTGGGCGCGATCCAGTCGGTGCAGGTCGGCATGGGCGAGCCGGTGCTGATCCTCGCCTTCGTGGTGATCGTGATCGGCGGCATCGGCTCGATTCGCGGCGCCCTCGTGGGCGCGCTGCTGGTCGGTCTGACCGATACGCTGGGCGGGCTGCTCTTGCCGGAACTCTTCAAGCTCTTCATGGAGACCTCTTCGGCCTCCACCACCGGGTCGGCGCTGGCATCGATGCTGATCTATATCCTGATGGCCTGCGTGCTGATCTGGCGTCCCCGCGGCCTCTTCGGAGGCAGCGCATGACCCCCCTCTCCCGCCCCCCTCATCAGACGCTTGCGCGCCCGCCTCGGAGCCAAGCCGGGGCCAGCATCCCCGTGACGCTGGACGCCACCGGCACGCACACCACCGCCCCGCAAAGCACACCAACGCTCGGCTCTGTGCATGGACAGCCCGTGACCCGCGCAGCCCTCGCCCCGCCCCCGACACGCGCGCGCCACAGCCACGGCAGCCCCACAGCGCCCGCCGACCCGCGCAGCCCCGGCGCAAGGCGCCTGGCCGCTGCGCGCACCCGGACAGCGCGCCCTTCCATTCCCCCGCGCCATGGCACCCCCAAATACAATCCCAGAGGCAGCCTATGACCCGCGAACGCCTGATCAACACGGCCCTTCTGCTGGGGCTTCTGGCGGTACCGCTCTGGGCCTGGGTCGCGGACGAGCCCTTCACCATCACCCTTGCCACCCGCGTGGCGATCCTCGCGCTGGCCGGTGTCGGGCTCAATATCGCGCTCGGCCTCGGCGGTCTGGTCAGCCTCGGCCATGCCGCCTTCTTCGGGATCGGCGGCTATGCGATGGGCATCCTCGCCAGCCATGCCCAAAGCTTCAGCCCCCTGATGGACAGCCCCGTCCTGATCGAAGGAACCAAATCCATGCCGGTGATATGGCTCGTCGCCATCATCACATCGGCCCTCGCAGCCCTGGTGATCGGCACCCTGTCGCTGCGCACCTCGGGGGTCTATTTCATCATGATCACACTCGCCTTCGGGCAGATGTTCTATTTCTTCGCGATCTCATGGCCCGCCTATGGCGGCGAGGACGGGCTGTCGATCTATGTGCGCAACGACTTTCCGGGCCTCAACACGCTCGATCCGATCCAGTTCTTCGGGATCTGCTTCGCCGCCCTTGCCCTGGCGCTATGGTTCAACGCCCGGCTGGCGCGCTCGCCCTTCGGACTTGCGCTCAACGCCGCGCGGCAAAACCCCACAAGGGTCGAGACGATCGGCCTCAGCCCGTTCCGCCTGCGGCTCACCGCTTTCGTGATCTCCGGCGCGATCACCGGTCTGGCCGGCGCGCTCTTCGCCGATCTCAACCGCTTCGTCAGCCCCACGATGTTCTCCTGGCAGATGAGCGGCGAGATCATGGTCTTCATCATCCTGGGCGGCGTCGCGCGGCTCTATGGCCCGGTCGCGGGCGCGGCGCTCTTCATCACGCTCGAACACATGCTGGGCGGGCTCTCCGAGTTCTGGATGATCTGGCTCGGCCTCCTTCTTCTGCTGGTGGTGCTCTTCGCGCGCGGCGGGGTGATCGGGCTTCTGGCGGGCAGACAGGTGGCCCATGACTGACACCATTCTTGCCACAGAAGGGTTAACGAAAGCCTTCGGCGCCGTGCGCGCCTCCGACAATGTCAGCCTCGACCTGCGCCCGGGCGAAATCCATGCCATCATCGGCCCCAACGGCGCCGGCAAATCCACCCTGATCGCGCAGATCTGCGGCGGCCTTGCGCCCGATGCAGGCCGCATCACCTTTCTGGGGCAGGACGTCACCGGCCTTTCCACCCGCGCCCGCGCCCGCATGGGTCTGGCCCGCACCTTCCAGATCTCGGCGCTGGCGATGGAAGACACGGTTCTGCAGAACGTCACCCTGGGCGCCTTGGGCGCGCGCGGCGGCCCCTTGGGGCTGATCCGCCCCGCATTGGCGCAGCGCGACCTGCGCGACACCGCCCTCGCGGCTCTCGACCGTGTCGGGCTGGCCGATCAGGCCGCCACCGTCACCGCCGAACTCAGCCACGGCCAGCGCCGGCAACTCGAAGTCGCGGTCGCCCTCACCCTAAAGCCCCACGCCTTCATCATGGACGAGCCGATGGCCGGCATGGGCGCCGAAGGCTCACGCCAGATGACCGGCTTTCTCGACAGCCTGCGCGACGAGGCCCCGATCCTGCTGGTCGAACACGACATGGACGCGGTCTTCGCACTCGCCGACCGGCTCAGCGTGCTGGTCTATGGCCAGATCATCGCCACCGGCACGGTGGACGAGATCCGCGCCAATGCGGATGTGCGCGCCGCCTATCTGGGGGAGGGATCATGACCGCCCGCCCCATGCCCGCCCGTGCCTCTTGGCGGCTTGCCCCGGATGCCTCCGGCGGGAGTATTTCGGGAACGATGAAAGCCTGTCTGCAGATTTCACCGTTCTTCAAATACTCGAAAAGCGCCGCAACCCGCCACGGAGACCCGCGATGAGCCTGCTTCGCCTTGACGCCGTCACGGCCAGCTATGGCGCGACGCAGGCGCTTTTCGGGGTGTCGCTCGATCTGGCCGAGGGCGAGGTGCTGGCGCTCATGGGGCGCAACGGCATGGGCAAGTCCACCACCATCAAAACGATCTGCCGGATGATCCCGGTACGCTCGGGCCGGATCACATTTGACGGAACCGATATCCTGCGCCTGCCCTCGCACCGGGCGGCGCGGCTTGGCCTGGGGCTGGTGCCCGAGGGGCGGCGTGTCTTTCCCAATCTCAGCGTGCATGAAAACCTGATCGCCGCCGCCCGACCCGGGCATTGGGATGTCGCGCGGGTGACCGGGCTTTTCCCGAGGCTGGCCGAACGGCGCACTCAGGGGGCTGCGACATTGTCGGGAGGCGAACAGCAGATGCTGGCCATCGGGCGCGCGTTGATGACCAATCCGCGTCTTCTGATCCTCGATGAGGCGACCGAGGGTCTGGCCCCCATCGTCTGGCAGGAAATCTGGTCGGCCATCGCCCGACTGCGCGCCGAGACCGGTCTGTCGATCCTGCTGGTGGACAAGTCGCTGGCCGAGCTGGGCCGGGTGGCCGACCGGGCCGTGATCCTGCAGCGCGGCGAGTCGGTCTGGTCCGGGGCCTTCGCCGAGCTCACGCCCGAGATCACCACCCGACTGATCGGCGTGTAACCCGCAGGCCCAAAGCCGTTTGCGTACGGGATGGACACAAATCCGGGCGTGCCGTGGCCTTTTCGTACCAAAGCCGTGTCGGTTTGTTACGGATCGTACGAAACCCGCAGCGTCGCAGGATCGCCGACAGCGACGAGAGCGATCTCGCCATCCCAGACCTGCCGCAACCGCTCGGCCGCCTGCCAGGATCGCAGCCCCGACCGGCAGACCAATACTGCACGTTGTGACGGACCGGGACGCGGCCCGTCCGGGCCGAAAGCCGCGACGGGCAGGCGGTGGGCATCGGCGCGGATCAGCGGGGCTTCGTCCTCGCTTCGTAAATCCACAATGAAATCATCGGTCTCGATGGTCCGGGGCGCAATGAAGCGCGGCGACCAGTCCGGCTCGGGCGCATCCGAAAACCGAAAGCCGCCAAACCGCATCGTCACCGCATCGACCGTCACCAACTGCCCAAGCGGGCTTGGCGCCAGCCCCGCCAGCACCGAAAGGGCCATCTGCGCCTGAAGGCTGCCGACCATGCCCACGACCGGCCCCAGCACGCCATCCTCGGCGCAATTTCCCATGGTTTGCGGCAAATCCGGGAAAATCGCCCGCAAACTCGGGGCACCTGCGCAAAACCCGCCTGCATATCCCGACATTTGCGTGACGGACGCGCTGATCAGCGGAAGGGTCTGAGCCAGGCAATGATCCGACAGGATGTAACTGGCGGCGAAACTGTCCGCGCAATCCAGAACAAGGTTAACGCCATGGCACAGATCGGCGGCTGTGGCCGGGTCCAGCTTGTCGCAGACCGGCTCGATCACCGTCTCGGGATTGAGCGCGCGCATCGCCTCGGCGGCAGCAACCGCCTTGGGCCGTCCGACATCGCTGGAGCGGAAAATCGTTTGGCGGTGCAGGTTTGTGACATCCACCACATCGTCGTCGACCAGCCGGATATGTCCCAGCCCGGCCCCCACGAGATACTGCAGCACCGGGGCTGCCAGCCCGCCTGCGCCCACGACCAACACGCGCGCGCTCTGTAAACGCGTCTGTGCCGGCGGGCCAAAGCCGGGGACCGCGATCTGGCGGGCATATCGGCTCATCGCGTCGCGTCCAGCCATGCGCGCACCCGGTCTTCGGGGCTGTCGTGCCATGTGATATCGGTGACCGCCGAAACGATATCGGCCCCCGCCTCGAAGGCGCCGGGCGCGCGTTCCACGCTCATGCCACCGATGGCGACCAGCGGGATATCTCCGATCAACCCCTTCCATTCGCTCAGTTTTTCCAGCCCCTGCTGATGCCACTTCATCTTCTTGAGCTTGGTGGGATAGATCGGGCCGAGCGCCACATAGTCGGGATCATGGCCAAGCGCCCGGTCCAGCTCGTCGCGGTCATGGGTGCTGATGCCGATCCGCAGACCGGCCCGGCGAATCGCCGCCATGTCGGCCACATCCAGATCCTCCTGACCCAGATGAATCCAGTCACAGTCCAGATCCATCGCCAGCTTCCAATAATCGTTCACGATCAATGTGATACCGGAATTCTGACAGATGGTTTTCGCTTTGGCGATCTGATCGCGCAGCTCTGGCTCGGGCTGGTCCTTGATCCGCAGCTGCACCAGTTTGATGCCAAGGGGCGCCATTCGTTCCAGCCAGCGGACATCGTCGAAAATGGGATAGAACCGGTCCAGCGTCATTCCAGAAAGGCCTTTCCTATCAGAGGAGTAGAGGGGGCCGCCATATCGCGCGGCTCCATCGGATCGGCCTCATACGCCAGCCTCCCGGCCTCGACCGCGCGGGCAAATCCTTCGGCCATGGCCGCAGGGTCTCCGGCCTTGGCCACGGCGGTGTTGAGCAGCACGGCGTCAAACCCCATCTCCATCGCCTGAGCGGCCTGACTGGGCAGGCCGAGCCCGGCATCCACCACCATCGGCACATCGGGAAACTGCGCCCTAAGTGTCCGCAAACCATAGATATTCGTGAGCCCCAGGCCTGTGCCGATCGGGGCGCCCCATGGCATCAGCACCTTGCATCCCGCCTCGAGCAGCCGGTCGGCCAGCACGATATCCTCGGTGGTGTAGGGAAACACCTCGAAGCCATCATCGGTCAGGATGCGGGCCGCCTCGACCAGTCCGAAGGGATCGGGCTGCAGCGTGTCGGCATGGCCGATCACCTCGAGTTTGATCCAGTTGGTCTCGAAAAGCTCGCGCGCCATCTGCGCCGTCGTCACCGCCTCGCGCACCGAATGGCAACCGGCGGTATTGGGCAGCACCTTGACGCCAAGCTGGCGCACCAGATCCCAGAAGGCGGCACCGGCGCGCTCGGTCCCGGCTTCGCGCCGGACCGACACCGTGGCGATCCCCGCGCCCGAGCGGCGAAATGCCTGTTCCAGAATGGCGGGCGACGGATAGAGCGCCGTGCCCAGCATCAGGCGCGACTGCACCTCGGTTCCGTAAAACGTCACCATGTCTCAGCCCCCCTGCCTTGGTGCGACGATCTCAAGCCGGTCGCCGTCCTGCAAGGTCGTTGCGGCACGGCTCGCCGCAGGCACAAAGGCCTCGTTCACTGCCGTCGCGACCTTGGCCTCACCATAGCCCAGTTCGATCAGCACCGCATCGAGCGTCGTGCCCGAAACCTCGTGGCTGTCACCGTTCACCGTGATCTTCATCCATCACCTCCGGAATTTTGCCATCCAGCACCAGATCCGCCACCATCCGCGCCAGCGCTGGCGCCAGAAGAAAACCGTGGCGAAACAGGCCGTTGACAAGGATCGTATCGCCCCACCGCCGAATACGCGGCAGGTTGTCGGGAAAGGCCGGGCGCGCATCCACACCGATCTCGAGGATCTCCGCCTCGCCGAAGGCGGGATGCAGGGCATAGGCCGCGCTGAACAGCTCGGTCACCGAGCGCAGGGTCGCGCGATGCCGTTCGCCGCTTTCGATCTGGGTGGCGCCCAGCATGAACACCCCGTCGCCGCGCGGCACGATATAAAGCGGATGGCGCGGATGCAGCAGGCGCACGGGGCGACGAAGGTCTATGTCCGGAGCGCGCAGTACCGCCATTTCCCCCTTTACCCCACGCAGATCGCTCAGCACATCCCGCGCCGCAAGTCCCCGGCAGTCGATCACCAGCCCGCCCACATCATCGGCGCGCTCGAGCACCGGCACATTCCGGTCATCCAACCGCTGGCGCAGATGCGCGAGCGCGGCGCGCGGCGCGATATGGGCCTCGTCGGGGAAAAACAGCGCCCGGTCGAAGCGCCCTTCGAGCTGCGGTTCCTTCTCGGCGAGGGTCACGCGGTCGAGCCGTTCGTGCCGTTCGGTCCGGCGCGCGAAGCGGTCAAGCTCGCTGCGGTCGCGGCCAAGCGCCACGACAAGCGAGCCTTCGTGGCTCACGTCGACGCCCTGCGCCTGCCACCAGCCCGCCGCTTCCTGCCCCAGCCTGACCACGGGTTCTTCGGCTGACTCGCCCTCGCAGAACGGCGCAAGCATCCCCCCGGCCCACCACGAACAGGCATGTGCGCCGGGGCTGGGCTGCGGATCGACCAGACGCAGCTCTATTCCGCGCGCGACCAGCTCCGTGGCAACGCACAGACCAGCGACGCCAGCGCCGAATATGGTGACGTCAGCGCTCATGTCCAAAGCTCGTGGAAGTGATGTACCGGTCCATGCCCCTGTCCAACCTGTAGCGTATCGGCCGCGGCAATCGCCCCATGCAGCCAGCCATGCGCGCGGCGCAGCGCTTCATCCAGCGGGTGCCCATGCGCCAGTTCGGCCGCAATCGCCGAGGATAGCGAGCAACCGGTGCCATGGGTATTCCCCGTCGCGATGCGTGGCGCCTTGATGGAAACCGTACCCGCCTTCGTGACCAGCATATCGGTGCAGACCGGCCCATCGGAATGGCCACCTTTCATCAGAACCGCCGCCGGCCCCATCGCCAGCAGCGCATGGCCCTGCGCCTCTACCTCTTCCGGAGAGGCCGCCGGCGCGCGCCCCAGAAGGCGCGCGGCTTCGGGCAGGTTCGGGGTGAGGACCGTGGCACGAGGCAGCAGGTGTTCGATCAAAGCGCCAACCGCGTCATCGGCCAGAAGCGGATCACCGGACTTGGCCACCATGACCGGATCCAGC
Source organism: Roseovarius litoreus (assembly GCF_900142765.1). Taxonomy (GTDB): domain Bacteria; phylum Pseudomonadota; class Alphaproteobacteria; order Rhodobacterales; family Rhodobacteraceae; genus Roseovarius; species Roseovarius litoreus. The sequence goes on along the minus strand of NZ_FRCB01000006.1, from coordinate 18,548 downwards.
ACGATCGGGCCGCTATAGCCTGCAAGCGCATGCGCCACGGTTTGCGCGACCGCCGCGGTGCCCAGCATCCCGATCTTGATGGCATCGGGCGGGATGTCCGTCAGGACCGACGCGATCTGCGCGGCGATCATCGCCTCCGACACAGGCTCCACCGCCTGAACGCCGATGGTGTTCTGCGCCGTGATGCCAGTGATCGCGCTTGCGCCATAGACTCCGCGCGCCGAAAAGGTCTTGAGATCGGCCTGAATACCCGCACCTCCGCCACTGTCGGAGCCTGCGATCGTCAGCGCCTTGGGCGGGCTGGCCTTGGGTGATGGTGTCATCATGCGCTCCCCCGGTGAGGGAAGACGGATTGTCCGACGCTTGGCTCTGTGGCCTCAGGTCAGGTCCGTTCCCTACGCCGGCATTGTCCGGATCAGGTTCGATGGGTTGGCTGCGCCTCTCAGCCCCATGACGGGACACCCCAACGGATACGGCTCAACCTAGAACCATGCCAAACGAAGTTCAAGCGGCACGAAGCGGATTTACGTCTCGAGCCCAAGGGCCTTGCGGCGGCGATTGGCCCAGACAGTAATCAGATGATCCACCATCAGCCCCATGAACGCCACGGCCAGCCCCAGAACCAGCCCCTTGCCCACATCGCTGGACGACAAGGCGCGCTGCATTTCCTGCCCAAGATCCTGCGTGCCGATGAAGGCCGCGATAATGACCATGAAAAGCGAGAACATCACCGACTGGTTCACCCCCACCATGATCGTCGGCAAGGCCAGCGGCAGGCGCACCGACCACAAGGTCTGCCGCCGCGAGGCACCCGACATGTTCGCCGCCTCGATTTGCGCCACGGGCACATTGCGCAGCCCCTCGATCGTGTAGCGGATCAGCGGGACTGCCGCGAACAGCACCACCGCGCCCACCACAGCCACGTCATTGACACCGAACAGCATGATGACCGGGATGAGGTAGATGAAGCTTGGAAAGGTCTGCAGCGTGTCGCAGATCAGCAGAACGGCGCGCGCGCGGCTTTCGCTGCGGCTTCCCCAGATGCCAAGCGGGAACCCGATCAGCGTGGCCAGAAACACCGCGAAAGTGACCGTGTAGACGGTAATCATGGCGCGGTCCCACCATCCCGTCATGGCGATCAGGCCGAAATACGCCAGACAGATCAGCGCCGAGCGCCGTCCGCCAACGGCCCAGCCCACCGCCATCAGGAACACCAGCACCGCCGAGAACGGCAACCACAGCATCGCATCGCGCAACGGGATCAGCACCCAGACGATCAGGAACCACCGGAGCCACTGGGTCACCGGGTCCAGAACCATGATGACCCAGTCCATCATCGCATCCAGAGGATCCGCCAGACTGAACGCGTCGCGTCGCCCGATTTCATGGAGGACCGGGAACATCAAAGACAGCCCCCAGAAAACACCGACCAGAACGGCCCAGACCAACAACAGACGGTGACGGATCAGCCATGAGGTGCCCTTTTCGATATGCTCCGGCTGGCGCGTGGCCCAGGCTTTGGAACACCGGTCCAGCATGACCGCCAGCAGCACGATCGTGATGCCGATCTCGATCGAGCGGCCGATCTTGAGCGCCTGCAGAAGTTGCAGCAATTTCTGCCCCAGTCCCGGCATCCCGATGAAGCTTGCCAGAACGACCATTGCAAGACACTGCATGATGACCTGATTGACGCCCACCAGAATTTCGGTCCGCGCGGTCGGCAGGCGCACATGGCGCAGCAATTGCCAGCGCGTGGCGCCGGCCATATGCCCCGCCTCGACCACTTCGGGCGGGACTTTTTGAAGACCCAGCAGGGTCATGCGGATCATCGGCGGGACAGAAAAGATGATCGTGACGATCGCGCCGGCCTTCGGCCCGACCCCGATGAACACCACAACCGGGATCATATAGGCGAAATGCGGCAGGGACTGCGCGACATTCAACAGGGGATTGAGCACCATCCGAAACCCTGCGCTGCGCCATGCCATCGTGCCAAAGACCAGCCCGAGCAGGATCGACAAGGGGGCTGCCACGATGATGACCGACAGGGTCTCCATCGTCCATTCCCACTGGCCCATCACCGCCACCCAGACAAAGGTCAGCCCGGCGAACATCGCCAGCCGCCAGCCGCTCAGGTAATAGCCGATCATGGCGGCGGTAATGGCGATCACGCTCCAGGGGATCGGGCCAAGTCTCGGCCAGCGGTTCTTGCCGTAAAGCAGGTTGGCCGTGATATCCAGCAGCCACTCCACCCCATCGGCGAAGGCGCGGGTGACGTGGATCAGGCCGAGATCGTCGCGCAGAAAGTCGAAAAAGGCGTTGATCCAATCCGCAAACGGCCAGACCATCCATGCGGGTGGACGCACAAGACCCTCGGGCAGAACGCCCTTGCCCACCGTCAGGACCAGTGCCGCCATCAACAGGATCTGGGCCACACGCATCCGCACGTCATGACGGGCATCGACATGATGCGCGTTTGTCGACAGTGCCGTCATTCCTTGGCCCCCAGCAGGACATCAAGCGCCTTTTGCCGGTCCAACCCCCCGATGATCGCGCCATCCGGTCCGGCCACCGGCAGGATCAGACGATCATCATTGACCAGCAGCCGCGCCAGCTGGGATATGGTCTTGCCGCCATCCACGGCCGCGCCGGTCAGGTCATGGCCATTGACGGGTTGCATCATCGCGCTGGCATGAACCACGCGGGCTTTCTCGATATCCTCGATGAACTTCGCGACATACTCTGTGGCGGGTTCCATCACGATCCGGTCGGGCCGGTCGCATTGTTCGACAGCACCGTCCTTCATGATCGCGATCCGGTCGGCAAGGCGCAGCGCCTCGTCGAAATCATGGGTAATGAACACGATGGTCTTGCCCAACAGCCCCTGCAGGCGCAGGAATTCATCCTGCATCTCGCGGCGGATCAGGGGATCGAGCGCCGAGAATGGCTCGTCCAGAAACCAGATATCCGGCTCGATCGCGAGGCTGCGGGCGATGCCGACGCGCTGTTGTTGGCCACCGGACAATTCGCGCGGGAAGTAATCCTCGCGGCCGCCCAACCCCACGAGCTCGATCACCTCGAGGGCGCGGGCACGGCGGGTGTGGATATCCTGCCCTCGCATCTCAAGCGGAAAGGCGACGTTCTCGAGCACCGTGCGGTGCGGCAGAAGCCCGAAGCTCTGAAAGACCATACCCATCTTGTTGCGGCGCAGGTCGATCAGTTCTTTCTCGGACAGATCGCCGATCACCTGCCCCTCGACCCGGACCTCGCCCCCGGTGATCTCGATCAGGCGCGACAGGCAGCGCACAAGCGTCGACTTGCCCGATCCGGAAAGGCCCATGATGACCAGCATTTCGCCCTTGGAAATGTCCAGAGACACATCCCTGACGGCGGGCACATATCCATCGGCCCGGATTTGGTCGAAGCTGGCGGCAGGATCGAGACCGGCAAGATAGGCGCCCGGCCGCGGCCCGAACAGTTTCCAGACTTTACGACAGGACATCACCATATCGGTGTCGGTCATCTAAGGGTCTCCTTGCGCAGATCATGCCGCCCCGCCAGACATGGCGGGGCGACCAGTCAGGATTTGAAAGGCAGGGACTTATGCGCCGCCTTCGACCCAGGGCTTCCAGATGGCCTCGTTCTGCTCAAGCCATTCGGCGGCAGCATCTTCCGGCTCGAACTCGTCGATATCGACAAGCTTGGCCATTTCAGCGATCTGGGGATTGGTGAAGCTGATCTTCTCGAGAACCGAGTACGCGTTGGGCCACTTGTCTTTCATCCCGTCCCATGCAGCCTTTTTCAGATAACCGTTCGCAGGGTTGCCACAGTCGTAGGTTGCCGAGGGGTTCGGGCCGACAGCAGGATCAGTCTTGCAGCCCTCACTGTATGTCGGAAACTCGACAAACTCGCCTGGATAGAGTGCTTCGACAAAGTTGGGCGTCCAGTTGAAGATCACGACTGGGCGCTTGTCACGTTCGGCGGCGGCCACTTCAGCCCACAAAGCCGAAGCGGAACCGGCATTCACGACAACGAAATTCATGCCAAGCGCATCGACACGCTCTTGGTCGTGCTTCAGCCAGTCAACCGGACCGCCAAGAAAGCGCCCTTTGTCGCCCGTTTCGGGCGTGGCGAAAAGTTCGGCGCAGGCGTTGAGGGCTTCCCAGTCAGGCAGACCCGGGCACGATTCCTTGGTCCATTCCGGATACCACCAATCCTCGCGGGTGACGGCATCATGGTCACCCACATCATGCAGGCCGCCTTTTGCCAGCGCCGCTTCGAAGGACGGCCCGAACGCACCTTCCCAGACTTCAAGCTCGAGCGTCACATCGCCAAGACGTACGGATTCATACACCGCCTGACTGTCGGTCGAGACATATTCGACGCTGTTGCCCATGGATTCAAAGATCTGACCGACGACATGGCTCATGACGATCTGGCTGGACCAGTTGTGAGTCGGAATGATGATCGGATCGCTACTGTCCTCGGCAAAGGATGCCGTTGCGGACGAGACGGCCAGCACAGCAGCCGACATGATGACTTTGGTTCGCATTTTCTTTCCCCGTTGTTTGACTCGTTTTTATTCTTCGAGCGCGGACATGATTGGCAAACCAGGCCCGTGCTGGGGAAATCCTAGGCATCGTTTGTGAACAGGTAAGGCGCATGGGGTGAACAGCCTATACTAAGATGTATAAATTTGTTAATGGAGTGGTCGTCCAATACCTCCGAGGCAGATGTCACACATCCTCATCATAGAAGACGAGCCTGTCACGCGCGCCACCCTGACAAGTTATCTCGAAGCACAGGGATATGACGTGTCCGAGGCGGCAAGCGCCGACATCGCCGAGCGGATCCTTCGGGATCAGCCCGTGGATCTGCTTCTTGTGGACATCAATCTGCCGGGCAAGGACGGCTTGAAGATCACGCGCGAACAACGGGCGAAATCCGATATCGGTATCATTCTGGTCACCGGGCGCGATGATGACGTCGATCGCATCGTCGGGCTGGAGATGGGTGCGGACGATTATGTTTGCAAACCCTTCAACCGTCGCGAGCTTTTGGCACGGATCAAGAACCTGCTATACCGCACCAGCCGGTCGGCGCACGGATCGCGGCAGGTTTATCGGTTCTCCGGCTATGTCTTCGATCTGCGCGCCCGGCGACTGGAAAACGAAGACGGGGCGGCCGTGACCCTGACGCGGGCCGAATTCGAGGTTCTGCAGCATTTCGTGACACGCCCCGGCGAGGTGGCAAGCCGTGATGCTCTGATGGCGCGGGTCACACATCGGCAATATGGCACCAATCCCCGCACCGTCGACGTTCTGATCCGCCGCCTGCGCACCAAACTGGAGCAGGACCCGGCAAGCCCCGCGATCATAACTACCGTGCATGGCGAGGGATATGCTTTCACATCGCATGTGACCTGACGGCTTCGTTCTGCCGTAATGCGGCGGCCATGGCGTCTCCCAGTTGCGGCATCAATGCCGACAAGCGCTGAACAAGGATGCGCGCGCGGTCATGTTGCGCGGCACTGGCATTGGCCTCGAGCTGGGCCAGAACCTGAACCACGTCATGCTGATCGTAGTTGCCGATCGCACCTTTCAAACGGTGCGCGATCTTTTTCAACTCGTCCCAGTCTTCGGCCTCGAGCGCGGCTTCCAGCGCCGCCTGCTCGATCGCGATCTGTTCGATGAAAAGCCCGGCGATCCGGCGCGCGGAGTCGGCGCCGAAATCCTCGATATTGCGCCGCAGCACCGTCTCGAGCGAGACCATGCGCGACATCGCCTTGGAGACCGGCATACGCGACGACAGGAAAACCGCGCCCTGCTGGCCCTGCCTGACACTGTCCAAGGCGCGGGCCAGACGCTCTGGCGCCACGGGTTTGGCCACAAAGCCGTTCATGCCCGCCTGCAAATGGCTTTCGATCTGCTCCTCCTGCACATGCGCCGAAATGCCGATGATCGGCGTTGCCGAAACAGCCACATTCGCATGGGCGCGGATCTGGCGTGTCGCCTCGACCCCGTTCACTCCCGGCAGGTTCACATCCATCAGGATCACATCGAAGCGACGATGCTGCAAAAGCGCGAGCGCCGTCTCGGCATCGGACAGGCAATGGCATGTATGCCCCATCCGCTCCAGATAGCCGCGGGCAACCATCTGGTTGATCTCGTTATCCTCGACCACCAGAATATCCAGTGCGACCTCGGCACGGTCGATTGTTTCGGGGCGGGCCATGTCCTCAAGATCCGATGGATTGCCGGATTCCAGATCAACCGCCAGCGTAAAGACCGACCCCACCCCCTTGGTGCTTTCAAGGGTCAGGGTCGCACCGATGGCATCGGCAAACCGCTTGCTGATGGCAAGGCCAAGCCCCGTGCCGCCAAACTTGCCGCTCGTGGCGCCATCCTCCTGTTCGAAGGCCTCGAATATCCGGGCCTTGGCCGCCTGCGCGACACCGCGCCCCGTATCGCTGATCTCGAAGATCACCCGGTGCGCATCGCCTTGTGCCCAGCCGGCACGCAGCCGCAGGATCACTTCTCCTTCCTCGGTGAATTTGAGCGCGTTGGACAACAGGTTGAACAGGATCTGCCGCAGCTTGGCGACATCGCCCCAGACGACATCCACAAGCGTATCCGGCATATCCAGAAGCAAGTGCAGACCCTTTGAATCGGCACTAGGACGGATAAGCGCCATCACGTCGGTGACCAGATCATGCAGCGAAAAAGTGGCATTCACCGGCTGAATGCCGCCATGCTCGATCTTGGAATAATCGAGGATGTCATTCAGAATCTGCAGCAGGTTCTGCCCCGATGCATAGGCCGCGCCCAGTCTATGGCGCTGTTCGGGATCCAGCCGATCCTCGGACAGGCTGTGCAGCAAGCCCAACATGCCGTTCATCGGCGTGCGGATTTCATGGCTCATCATCGCCAGGAATTCCGACTTGGCTCTGTCGGCGGCCTCGGCCTCGCGGCGGGCTTCGTCATGGGCGGCCACTTCAAGACGCAAACGCTCGGTCTGCTCGGACACCATTTTCTGCAGATTGTTGCGATGCTCCAGCAATTCGCGTTCGTTGCGGTCGCGCTGCCTTTCAAGATCGCGTTTGGCGATGGCTTGCTGGCGGAACACCTCGGTCGCTTCTTCCATTCGGGCGATCTCGTCATTGCCGCGCGGACGGATCTTGCGGTCGAGATTGCCCCGTGCAAGGGCCGTCATCTCCCCATGCAGTCGGTCAAGCCGACGGGTGATGTGGCCACGCACGAAAAACCACAGAACGGCCATTGCAAGAACAAGCCCCACAATGGCGGCGGCGCTGTTGCGGATCTGCGCCTGCCGCATGTCCTGTGCAACGATCTCGCCGGAGGTGACAGCGACCTGCTGCAACTGGTCCGCCACGGCCGAGGCCTCTTCGCCAAGCCGAATGGCGGCATCCTGAAGCTCTTTTTTCAGGGCGTCGATCCCAAGTCCACTCAACAGGATGCTGCGCTGCAGATCGAACAGGGTTACGTCATCCTCGGTGACCGACTGCAATTCCGCCAGAAGGCGCTCCGCCTGCTGCAGACGCCCCGGATCACGGATGGCGGCGATCCGGCGCGACACCACGGCAAGCTCGGGCAGGAACGCCGCTTCCACCGCTTCCAGCTCCTCGACGGTCGCGGTCTCTTCGATGCGGTTGATCAACAACCCCACCTCGGCCGCCCGCGAGCGCAGTTCGAACATCAGGCCAAGCTGGAACAGATCGACTTCCAGAAGCTTGTCCAGCGCGGCAACCGTGCCTGCGCCTTCCAGCCCGGCATTGGTCTCGCCATAGAGACTGGAGATGACAGCCGTCGTCGCCATTTCGGCGTTGGCGACAAGCGTATCGGCCATATCGAGAAGCATGTTGGCCGCGTCCAGATTCAGCGCAACGCGGCCATGAAACACGTCGCGTTCCGCAATCCGCTGCTCGACCATATCGTCCAGCATCGCAAGTGCAGTTTCCACCTGGGCGATGGTTTCGCGCAAGGTGACGATACGGGCACCGCTGTTGCCCTCAAGCCGTTCAAGACGTGTGGCAAGGGCTTCGACCTGCTTGCGCAGATCACCCGACAGCGCCTCGCGATCGGGCTGGTTGTCCACATCGGCCAGCCGCGGAACAAGCGCCACGATACTCGTGCTTTCCTCGGCAATGCCACGGACATCGGTAATTGCCGGGATCGTCTGACGGATCACGTCGGACTGTTTTCTGACAAGGTCGCGCAGCTCGATCAGCCCGAGAAAACCCGCCAAGGTCGGAAGCCCCGCGATCAACACGAAGGCGAACAGCAGCTTTCCCCGCAATCCCGCTTGTCTCAACACGTGTTCGCCCCGAGTGCCGTCCCATCCGCAAAAGTGCGGGCTTGCCGCTTGAAACAGTTGCTGCGGACCCACATTGCTGCAACCATATCACCCATGCGCTGGTTCTGTGTTCTTTTTCTCGTCGTGGCCCCGTTGGCGGCCGCATCCTCTCCTTGGCAGTTGCAGGTTCCTCAGGCGCCTTTCGACTACGAGGGGCCAAGCGATATCGTGACCTACACGCCACTCGACACCGCGCAGCAGGACTGGTCGCTTTGTGTCGCCTACCCGCATCTCAAGGATGCCTATTGGCTCAGCGTCAATCACGGGATGGTCGAAGAGGCGCGCAGGCTGGGTGTGTCCTTCAAGCTGGTCGAGGCGGGCGGCTATCCCAATCTTGACCGTCAACGACAGCAGATCATCGACTGCGTGGCCGAAGGTGTGGATGCGCTTATCCTCGGAACCGTCGCCTATGACGCGTTGACCGATACGATCCTCCAGATCGCCCGGGATATCCCCGTGATCGCAGCGGTCAATGATATCGCCGATCCCGGCATCACCGCCAAGGTGGGCGTATCCTGGGTGGAAATGGGCGCCGCCGCTGGCCGTGTCATTGCGCAACGCCACCCCAAGGGAAGCCCGGCAGTGAAAGTGGCCTGGTTTCCCGGTCCGAAAGGGGCGGGCTGGGTGCAATTCGTCGAACGCGGCTTCCACGCCGCGATCGCCGCGAGTTCAGCCGAGATCGCGGTGACCAAATACGGAGATACAGGCCGCAAGGATCAGGTTTTGCTGGTCGAGCAGGCCTTGCAGGAAGTTCCCGATCTCGACTATGTCGTCGGGTCCGCGCCCACCGCCGAAGCTGCGGTGTCTTTGCTGCGCACGCGGGGCCTTGAAGGGCAGGTGCAGATCGTCTCGGACTACATGACCCATGCGGTCTATCGCGGAATATACCGCCAGAAGATCCTTGCCGCGCCGACGGATTTCCCGGTTCTGCAAGGCAGGCTTGCCGTGGAATTCGCCGTGCGCGCCATCGAAGGCAGCCTTATCCATCGTCAGGCTGGGCCGGTCATCTTCCCTGTCGTGGAAGGCCAGATCACCGAGGAGCAGTTGTCCGAAACCCTTGCGCCAGCCAGTTTCATACCGGTTTTCGAATTCTCGCCCTGACCGGGGCGAGGATACCGACGCATCTGCGTGCTCTCAGCCATGCGCAGCGGCGTAGAGGCACAGCATGTCATTGGCGATCGTCGCGGCCGCCAATGCCGTGATATCGGCCACATCATAAGCCGGAGCGACTTCGACGACGTCCATGCCCACAAGGTTCACGCCAACCATATTCCTAAGCGTTTCCTGCGCCTGGTAAGGGCTTAGACCACCGATCACCGGCGTGCCGGTACCTGGGGCCGAGGCGGGTTCCAGCGCGTCGATATCAAAGGTCAGATAGGTCTTCTGGTCCCCGACGATGCGCTTGATCTTTTCGGCAACCGCCTGCGGCCCGGTCCGGTGCATTTCGATCGCGTCTATGATGTTGAAGCCAAGTGGCTCGGGATTGTGCGTCCGGATGCCGACCTGAACCGAGCGCGAAGGATCAACCAGCCCGTCGCGGACTGCGTGCCACAGCATCGTGCCATGATCGATCCGTCCCGCCTCATCGGCCCATGTGTCGGTATGCGCATCGAATTGAACAAGGCTCAGAGGCCCGTGTTTCTCGGCATGGGCTTTCAGCAGCGGGTAAGTGACGAAATGATCGCCACCGATCGACAGAAGCGCCGTATCCGTTGCCAGAACCGCGCGCGCCTGATCGGCGATCTCATTGGGGATATTCGCCGGATTTCCGTAATCGAACTGGCAATCCCCGTAATCCACCACGGCAAGTTGCTCGAACGGGTCCTTTTCCCAAGGCCATGGGGCAGACCAGGCAATATGGCTCGAGGCGGCCCTGACAGCCCGTGGCCCAAGGCGCGCGCCCGAACGGCTGGACACCGCCAGATCAAAGGGCACACCCATAATGGCGACATCGGCACCGCTCAGATCGCGGGTGTAACGCCGCCGCATGAAGCTAAGAGCACCTGCATAGCTGGCTTCAGCCACGGTCCCAAAGTCCGACGTTCGGGTAAAGGCCTGATCGCCCGTTCTGGGGGTAACGTTGGACTCCTTTGCCATAGGTGCTTTTCTCTTCTTCAAATCCGAATGGGACCAGATTGCATGAGATGGCCTATATATGTAAATCGCGCCACAGATATATATTTTTACGTATGTGAGAGCCTGTCACGTCCGACACGAAGAACGATGCGCGGCTTGCCGCCTTGTGCTCCACGCGGGACGATACTCTGGACTTGGCGCGTCTGTTCCGAACCGTCGGCACGGGTCCGTTTTCCCGTGACGCCAAGTCTGCTTCTGCGCCGGATCTGTCACGTCGAGACTATCGTCGCGACCAGACATCCAGCATCGCATCCGCCCATATGGGCTTCAGCTTATTGTGCTCACCTTCCTGCGCCCGCAGCTTCTTGGCATCCAATAACGTCATGCCGCCAAACCAAGCTTTTATATGTATAGAAGGTCGCGCCGATGAGGCTGTAGCGCGGTTTTGTGCCGGGGTTCTCAGCCGGAAGAAATGCGGATGGCAAAAGGCACACGCAAACCCGGTGATCCAAGAACTTTGGCTCGACACCTCCCCCTTCATAGGGATCAATTAAGTTCTATTTTTTAGAACTAAAATGGCCGAAAGATGTATTTTTATTTATACTCGCTTTGCGCCAAATGAGGGCCAACGCAATCAGAAATGGCTTAGCCCTCATGGAAATCATCGTCGAAATCTTGACCACTATCCTGTCTCAGTTTCAGAAGCCAACACTTGCCTTTCTGATCGGCGGTATGCTTTTGGCAGCCCTTGGCAGCCGCCTCGAGGTTCCCGAACCCGTTTACAAACTGGTCGTTCTCCTTTTGTTGATGAAGGTCGGCTTGGGTGCAGGCATCGCGGTGCGTGGCGCAAATTTAATGGAACTGGCGGTTCCGGCACTCGGAGCGACCATTGCCGGGATCGTTATCGTCTTGATCGGACGAGCAATTCTCTTGCGGCAGCAAGGTGTGTCTCCAATGGACGGCATGGCAACAGCCGGTCTCTTCGGAGCCGTGTCTGCCTCCACTCTTGCAGCGGCAATGGGCATGTTGGACGCCGAAGGCGTGGCCTATGAAGGCTTTATCGGCGCCTTGTATCCCTTCATGGACGTGGCCGCTCTTTTAACTGCCATAACACTGGCAAGAATGAGTGCAGCGCGTAGCATTGTGTCCACTCCGGATGAGGCCGGTACGGCCACGATGACCATGGGCGGCAATGGAAGTGGCTTCAACGGAACGTTTGTTAAGGACATCCTGGTTGATACACTCAAGAGCCCGGCAATATCGGCGCTTTTGCTTGGCTTGGCGCTTGGTCTGTTTGCAAGGCCGGAAACGGTCTACGCCAGCTTCTATGAGCCACTGTTTCACGGCCTTCTGTCACTGCTGATGCTTGTGATGGGAATGGAAGCTTGGGCGCGGCTGGCGGATCTTCGCAAAGTAGCCCATGTGTATATTCTTTACGGCATTCTTGCACCATTCGTGCATGGCGCGATCGGGTTCGCGATCGGTATGGCCGCCAATCACTTCACAGGATTTTCAGCAGGTGGCGTTGTGCTTCTCGCCGTGATGGCATCTTCGAGCTCGGATGTTTCCGGACCACCGACGCTGAGAGCCGCATTGCCCGAGGCAAATTCCTCTTCCTATATCGGGACCTCGACAGCACTCGGAACTCCAATCGCGATCCTGTCAATCCCGCTTTGGATGGCCCTTGCCGAAGCAATGATCGCCGGATGAGATCCATGGATAGCACAGCACGCCGTTTTCTGCCCAAAGTGGCGGTTCTGGCGATGATGCATGGAAAAGAGCCAGCGCTTGGCCCGCGTCAATGTGAACGACCCTTCGCGGTCCCTCATCACAAGTGGAGCGAACGACCGCTTGACTGCCCTACTTGCTGTTTTGGTCCTTTCTGAAAACGCTTTAAGCCCGCTTGATCTCTTCGAAGACCAGTTCAGGCACAACGACTTCCCAATTGGCGCGTTTCAGCAGGTAGTGAAAACGCTCATCGGCATCTTCTTTGCGCCAATGAATGATGGCCGCGATCTCGCCGGTGACAAACTTCGTGCCAATCGGTGGCGCAAATGCTTTTGACATCCGCCCGAGGGCCCGTCCTCGAACATCCTCGATCTGCCAGCGATCCCCGACTCTGGAGAGCCTGACTGGCGCGCCGACCTGTGCTTGGGCAATCGCGTCATGAACAATGTGCCGATCACCCTGGCGCCCTGCGAATGACAGGTCGACCATCTTCATTTCTGGAGATTGAAAGAACCGGCGGGGGCCGGGGACTGTCGCCAAGTCGGACACCACGTGCCGCTTGACCACGGAAGGCGACTCGGTGGGAAGGTATTCGTGATTGTCGTTGCTCATGACGATCAAATTGCGCCGTGCACGTGTCATGGCCACATAGAACAATCGTCTCGGCGCGTCCTGATCTTCGTTTCGCGAGGGCCGTTCCCAACCGCCATCCATGATCACCACATCGTCGAATTCGAGCCCCTTAGAGCGGTGTGCTGTCAACAATTTTAGGCCACGCTGTTCGCCCCATGAATCCTTCGACCATTCAGCGAACCATTCAATCACGTCAGGGGTCGGGAGCGATTTGCCATCAACTTCACGCGCGAGTTGACCAAGCCCCTCGCCGATCCGGTCAGTCCAACGGCTTGCCGGTATCGCGTTCAGGTTTTCGGTCAGGTCGCCCAAGCTGACCATGGCCCCGTGCCTCTCGCGCAGGCCACCGATAAACCTTTGCATCTCACGGGTGCGCCACACACTAGGCAAGCTCTCGTTCGCCATTTCGACGGGAATTCCATGCGCCTCGGCAAAGTCTCGGACCGGCAGAAGCTTGCGCCAATCACGCGAAATGATTGCCGCCCTCTTCCAGCTCCAATCCGGGATCAGTTTTGACAGGCGGATCATCTCGTTGACCGCCGCAAGGGCCTGCGCGTCATTTCCGGCCGGGCAGCCAAGGATTTGGACCCGTCCCTGTGCAACCGGGTCGAGGTCTTCCATAATACCCCCAGCCGGCTCCTTTTGCCGCGCTTGGTCTACTGTAATCCCATGCGCTGTTTTCATACGTTCCCGAGATCCTTCGATCACGGCGTTCGCTGCGCTGATGATATTTTTCGACGAGCGGTAATTGTCGGTCAGAAAGACCGGCTTGGCTGAATAATCCTGTTCGAATTGCCGAATGTGGCGCACCGATGCGCCAGCAAATGCATAGATATTCTGATCGTCATCGCCGACAGCGAACAGGCTGATCCGTTGATCGGGATCATCGATGCTGCGGCCGGCCACCGCAGCAATCAAGGCGTATTCCTCGGGCCCCACGTCCTGATATTCGTCCACGAGAATCCAGCGAAATCCCTGGATCAAGGTCTCTCGCAAGGCTTCGGCCTCGACTTTGTCCAGCCCGTCGCCACGCAAAAGACGCGCCGCATCGGTCAGAAGCGTCTCAAAATCAGGGTCATCGGCCGCTTCCCGTCCGGCGAAACTCGCACCAACCAAGCGCATGGCTAAGGCATGGATGGTCAAGACCGTAACGAAGCGTGCATCTTCACCAATCAATAGCCGCAGGCGTTCCCGGATCTCGGCGGCCGCGTGACGATTGTAGGCGAGCACCAATATACCGTTTGGATCTTCACGCTTGATCCTGACCAGATAGGCAACACGATGGACCAGCACGCGAGTCTTGCCTGATCCGGGCCCCGCGAGCACTAGAACATTGGTCTGTTCCCGGTCGTCACGCACGATCTGCTCTTGTGTCGAGTTCCCCAGATTGTCGACGATCTCGGCATAGGACTGGGGCGTTGCCTGCCGTCTGAACTCCGAAATTTTCCCCGGCATCCAAGCTTTCATGAAATCGGACTGCTCCATTGCGAAATAGTCATGCGCGAGCCGTTGGGCCTGATCGATATCGTCGATGCCTTTGGTCGCATAAGCCGCCATCACGTGGGTCTGGACGGTCTGTTCGCTATAGTGATCTTCGAGCGGCGCAAAATGCTGGGTGGTAAAGCCGCCGCCTTTCGGATTGATGTGCAACGTCATGGCGGAGCGGAACACGGACAATCCCTTGCCCAGAGTGACCACCTGCTGTTCGTGCAGCCAAAGAAGCGCGCGGTCCATCAGTTTCGACGGATCATTGACGGATGCCCTTAACAGCGCATCGCTGTTGACCGCCGCAAGAAGGTCGCCAAGCGTGGTCTCGACAGGAACATCCTTGCCACGCAGGCCGGCCTGAACCTTGTCGATCAAGTATGAAACCAACCGCTCTGCGGCCTGCCTGCGAAGCTGAGCGGTCTGCTCGATTACAGCCCATGATCTTTGCATCCGCACCATGAGGCTGCCTTTGGACACCTTGCGCAGGCCGATATTGCCTTTGCCGCCATCCATGTCGCGGCCATCCTGCGCAATCCCACGGAGCAACCCCTCGACGATATCGGGCCGTACGGAGGCGTGTCCCTGCTCCCGCAGGGCCTGCGCCACCGAGGCCAGGTGGCAGGGCCAAGCCTCGTTGATGTCCGTGTCCGGCGCTTGCTCTCTAAGGATCGCAATCAGGTCGGCTTCCAACCGGGATGCCGCTTCGAACCGCTTCGGCGAGGCGTTCTCGACACGCACATGCACGAAAATGGTGATGTTTGTATCATCCTTTGCAATCCCCAGAGCCTCAAGATCCGCCAAAGCCTTGCGCACGCCAGACGCCGTCAGCCCACTCACCCCACAAAGCTCGTCCGTAGTGATGCCCTCTTCTTGCGGCGCGTTGATGATATGCTGCACGATGGTGGCCAGATCCCCGCGCCGCCGCTCAGTGATCTCGGCGGTCGCAAGGATGTCAACGACCTCCTGCATGCTCCTTACCCGGAGCGAGGCGGGAAACACCTGCACCCGGTTTTCTTCGCGGTTCAGAAGGTGCGATTCTTCCAGCCAGGCGACGGCAGTTTTCACCCGCGTATCGTCGGTATTGCTGTCCCTCTGGAAATCCCGCTCTTTCTCTTCGTGAACAATCTCACCGGGAGTGGCGACTATTTCACCGCCTTTTCCGGTTCGAGTATCAAGGCGCCGAAGCGCCTTCAGGATCGCGCCGATTTCATGCCGCGCGAGTCGAGACCGCGCACTGAGGCTGAACTGACGATCAACGTCTTCGGTATTGAACAGAAGAACGCAGTTTGCAGACTCGCGATCCCGTCCGGCGCGCCCTGCCTCTTGAAGGTAGTTTTCCAGCGACCCAGGCACGTCAGCGTGAACCACGAGGCGAATGTCCGGCTTGTCGACCCCCATCCCAAAGGCATTGGTGGCCGCGATCACGCGCAGATTGCCGATACGGAAGTCCTCCTGGATCTCTCGCTTGTCATCGGCGCTAAGTCCCGCATGATACCGCTCCGCGGCGATGCCTTGTTGCTTTAAGAACTCCGCCACGCGCTCGGTGGCGTTTCGCGTCGCACAATAAACAACAGCCCCCGACACGCCCTCGCGCGGAAGCCGGGCCTCTATCGTGTCGAGTATATCGGCCATCTTGGTTGCGCGCTGCGTTGGCAGCACTTGGAAGCTCAGGTTCGACCGCGATGCGCCACCGTCGATCAACACCAGTTCGGCCCCCAACCGCTCTTTGAAATGACTGCGTATGTCCTGCACAACGTCCGGCTTTGCCGTTGCGGTCAAACAAAGCACCGGAGCCGGTTCGTCGCCTGAGCTTTCCTTGATAAACCGCGAAACGTAGCGATAGTCGGGTCGGAAATCGTGTCCCCATTTGGACACGCAGTGTGCCTCGTCCAGCACCCAAAGCCCCACCTCGCGCTGTGCCAGAACGGACCGAACTGTTATGCTGCGTAATTGTTCGGGGGAAATCAAAAGGATCGCTGCATCCCCAAGCCGCACCTTGTCGAGCGCATCCTGACGCTCGGGCAAAGACAATAACCCGTTTATCGTAACCGCCGAGGAAATTCCGGCACGTACCAAACCCTGTACCTGGTCCGCCATCAGCGCCACAAGCGGCGATATGACGACGGTCAAGGCCCCGGTCTTGTCAAACCGAGACAGCGCGGGGATCTGATAGCAGATGGATTTGCCCGTGCCGGTCGGCAGGATGCCCAACAGGTTGTCGCCTTCCATGGCCGCGGCCACGATCTTTTCCTGAAGCGGGCGTCCGTGCTCGTCGACCGGTTCCGGGCGGAAACTTGGAAAGCCGAACCAGCGTTCGAGTGCACGCGTGGGATCATTGTGCTCCGCGCAATAGGCACAGTGCGGATCACGACAATTCGTGTCCCTCAGGTCTTTGACGAGCCGTGCTGCGTCACGGAACTGCGCACGCACCCAAGGCGGCATGACAGAATCCCCACCAGCTACCGAAACCCAGGCCAGGGCATATGCCATCGGCCAGCCCAGGCCCGTGTCGGCGAGCCGCTCGAGCAAAGCGTCCAGCTGGACGTCGCAGACCGCCCGTTTTAGCAGCGTCCGAATGGCCACGTGCGCTTCAGCTTCAGTCGGGATGGGCGCCCCGCGCACGTCGCTGAACAACCGATCAAACCCGTTGCTAGCGGGTCCTCGGCAGCAAAGCCAGTGATAGGCAATCATCGTCTCTGGCGACGCCATGTTCAGCGATACGAACGCATCGATCTGGTTGCGAAGGACCTCGAACACAAGACGCGCGTCGAACTCAGGATCGTTGACGTGACCACTTTGAAGCCGCCCATCGCGGTAGTGTTTGACCAGATGATGATATGGATTGCGTGGGAACGCCAAGGGGTTGAGCCAAAGCGTGTCAATCGGTCCATCCGCAAGCTTTGCGAAGCGCGGCGAGACCGCCATGAGATGCGGCAGGTCATGGCGCAGAATATTGTGTCCAATGACATGTGCGAAACCGGCGCAATACAGGTCGAGTTTTTCGAGCGCGGCCTTCGGGTCACCTTTCCGATGAACAACCCCCTCTTCCTCGCCTTCCGGCACCGCTGCAAAGGCGAATATCCGGGCCTCCTTGGGATCGACCTCCAGATCAATCGACAGACAGCGTGACAAGATTTTGGATTGTTCCCGCCGCATTTGAATACTGCTCATTCCCGGCAGATCAGCCTTGGGCGCTTCGGGCTGCTGTGGTCGGCTACGGCCAAGCGCTTTCGATATGCCGCGGGAAATTATGTTTTTCATAATGCCAGATTAATCTTTATTTCCAAGGAGCGGACCCCGCGGCAGCCATTTGAGCAAAAATGTTCTCCCGATGCCATGCCAGATTTGCGGGATGTAGCCAGTTTCTTTTGCCCTCAGGCTTCCAGATCTTTCCATCCGGACCTGACAGCCGGTCGACGACATCACCCAGCACCTTGTCGCGAGACACGAGGATGGTTTCGTTGTCATCAGCAACCGAGATCAGCCCGGGATCAAACATCCAATGCAATGTACCTGACAGCGCCAGCCCGTTTCCTACGAAGTCGCTGCCATTGCGTTGGATCGGGCGGATATGGCCTGCGTGCACCTCCGGGCGCCTTCCGCCGTTTCTGAGCTTAAGCCCGGACACGGCGCAGCGGTCGTCGTAAGCCTCGCGCACCTTCCACTAAACGCGACGTCCCGGTATGGGCGCCGTGCGAGACGTGCCAGAACCGGACGCTCGAAAATTCCGGCCTCCGCGGCCACCTCAAAACCCTCCGACTCGTATCGTGTCGCCTCTTGCCTCTTCAGGCCTTCAGGCAGCCCCAATCGCACAATCCGAGCGAAATCCTCATCCATGAGGCGCCGAACCGCAAGCTGCGCGCCTCCACCCCTCTTCGGGCTGCCGGGGCCGGCAGCAAAGTGGCATCACGAGTTATTTGAAGCCAGATACTTGGATCTAGAAAAATTGTGTAGTTACCGCCGCTTATTGCAAGAACTCTGACATTTCCCGCTGTCGTTTTCCGGGCCCTTCAGCCCATTCCCCCAAGTTGTTCACAATGTTGGTCGATGCAGCTGGATGAAACCCGTGGGGTCACCAGGAAGGCGCCGCAAGAGATTGACGGGGCCTGTAAAATCGTAGCGAATTATGGAAGCCACACTTCCAAACCAGAGAAACCGTCAGGGAGGGCCTGTGAAACCGGCGGCATTCTTTCGCATCATCGGACCTGTATGTGTGCCGAGCCTCTTGCTGGGTCTGGGATTTTTCGCCG
>NZ_FRCB01000005.1 GCF_900142765.1 Roseovarius litoreus | reverse complement strand
ATACCGGCCTCCCGCACCGGAAAGTATTGTCCAGATGGACCAGAGGCCGGTCATGCACTAACAATCAACTTGGACCACTTAGTGGGGGCAGCTCAGTGTCTCAAACCGGCGAATGTTGCCCGCATGGCACGAAAAACCCCGCGCCATGTCGGCACGGGGCTTTGGTCTGGTAAGACTGCCCTGTGACCGGGTCAGGCCCGGCGGCGACGTCCGCCTGTGCGCCCGCCACGCGCGCCGGCTTCTTTTTCGCCCTCTTTCAGGATGGGCTTGTTGAACCTGATCCACTCGCCGCCATGCGGGTCGTTGTTGGTCAGGAAGTTGGCCGCGCGGATCGCCTCCATCTCCTTGCCGGGGCGTGGCTTGGTGGAACCAAGGCCGAACAGCTGGCAGAAGCTTTCGTCGTCCATATCCTCGGGCAGCACGATGCCGGCGGCGGCGGCGGCGATCTTGCGCGCCTCTATCTCGGCCTGTTTGACGGGCAAGGCCACCGGATTCATGATCGCACTGGTCATGCCTGCGCCCATGGCCATCGGCAGGAAGGCGTTGTTGATGCCGTGACGGTTGGGCAGTCCGAACGAGATGTTCGAGGCGCCACAGGTGGTGTTGACCCCCAACTCCTCGCGCAGGCGTCGCACTAGGGTGAAGACCTGAATGCCCGCGGTGCCCATGGCGCCGATCGGCATCACGAGCGGGTCCACGACGATGTCATGCGCCGGAATGCCGAAATCGGCGGCGCGTTCCACGATCTTCTTGGCGACGGCAAAGCGCACATCGGGATCTTCGGAGATGCCGGTGTCGTCGTTTGAGATCGCCACCACGGGCACGTTGTATTTCTTGACCAGCGGCAGAACGAGTTCCAGACGGTCTTCTTCGCCTGTGACCGAGTTCAGCAACGGGCGACCTTCACAGGCGGCCAGACCGGCCTCGAGCGCACCTGGCACCGAGCTGTCGATGCAGAGCGGCACATCGACAAGCCCCTGCACCAGTTCGATCATCTTGCGCATCAAGGGCGGCTCGGTCTCGTTCGGATCGGGGTTCGAGTTGTAGACGACGCCCGCGTTGATATCGAGCACGGTGGCGCCTGCGGCGACCTGTGCGATGGCATCCGACTCGACGGTCGAGAAATCACCGGCCTCGAGTTCGGCGGCCAGTTTCTTGCGGCCGGTGGGGTTGATCCTCTCACCGATCACACAAAACGGCTGATCGAAGCCGATAATCGCGGTCTTGGTTTTGCTTTCGACGACTGTTCGGGTCATGTATCCATGTGTCCTTCGGTCAGGTGGCGTTTGCGGGTACGGCGGACGCGCCGCCGTTTTCGATCGCCCATGTGGCGTTGGTCTTGATGCCGCCCAATGGGAAGAAATGAACCGCCTCGATGTTGAAATCGGGGTTGGCGGCCTTGTGGGCGGCGAGGTCGGTCAGAACATCGGTCGGCTCGTAGGGGAGCAGCAGCTTGGAGACATCCATAGCGCGTTTCTGAAGCACCTTCAAAGACGGACCGACGCCACAGGCGATGGCGAACTTGATGAGGGTCTGCAGCTTGGCGGGACCGGCGATGCCGATATGCACCGGCAGCGTGATGCCTGCCGCGCGCAGGCCATCGGCCCAAGCGATGATCGGCTTGGCGTCAAAGGCGAATTGCGTGGCAAGGGCCATCTGAGCATCGGTTCGTTCGGAAAATTTCTGTTTCCATTGAAGGGCTTCCTCGACGTTCTTCATTCCGCCCGAGGGGTCGATATCGCGGTTGCCTTCGGGGTGGCCGGCCACATGCAGGCGCTTGAAGCCGGCGCGGTCGAAGGCGCCGGATTCCATGAGCTGCATCGAGCTGTCGAACTCACCATGCGGCGTGGTCACGCCACCGGCCAGCAACAGCGCCTGATCGACGCCCGCCTCGCCCTGATAGCGCGCGATCCAGTCTTCAAGCATCGCCTGATCGCGGATGATGCGCGCCGGGAAATGCGGCATAACCGGATAGCCGTCACGTGCCAGACGCGCGGCGGTGGCGACCATGTCCTCGATCGGGGTGCCTTCGATATGGGCGATATAGACCCGCGTGCCTTCGGGCAGAAGATCGCGAAAATTCTCGACCTTTTCGGCCGTGCGCGGCATGACCTCGATCGAGTAGCCTTGCAGGAAGGCTTCGACCTGCGGGTTGACGGGGGCGGGCGCTTGCGCGCCGGCATCACGTTTTCTGAAGTTCAACAAAGCCATTGCGGCCTCCCATAGCGATGCTGGCGTCATGCCCAGCCATCATTGGCGATCAGGGCTTTTATGCGGTCCTGATCGTACTCCGCTTCGAGCCGGGTCGCTTCGGCTTCGGCCACTTCGGCCGGGTCGCCTTCGACCTGATAAGGGGCCGCCTTGCGCCATTCGGCGAGGTAGGCGTCGGTTTCGGCCGCGCCGGTTTTCATCGCCGCGCGGTCAATCGCCTGTTCGAACCGTTCGGCGAGTTGCTTTTTCGCGCCGCGACGGCCTTTTCCGACAATCACCTGTGCGGGTATGTCCCGCCAGTAGACGATAGTGACGTCAACCATGGCTGATTCCTCTTACTCGGTGGACCCTCTCTAATGCAGGGAGGACGTGTCGCTTGGTCGGTTTTCGACAGAACGCGCGCGCCATGCGACGTGCGGACATTAGTGCGAACCGCGCCGCGCCGCCACAGGGCGGATGGCGAAAAGCTTTCATGATGTTTATGCATGGCGGCAAAGCTTGCGCAGGGCGCCGCAAGGGACTACCTTTGGGACAACTCGAAATGGAGGGCGTATGACATGGCGCCCAAGCGTCCCGAAAGTGCGGGCGCTATCCCGAAAACGGTAGAGAGCCCCGCACTGAGCTCCCTTGGTCAGGCCGATCTTTATGCGGCGCTGGACCTTGGCACAAACAGCTGCCGGATGCTGATTGCCCGTCCTGACGGGGATCAGTTCAAGGTGGTGGACAGTTTCTCGAAGTCGGTCCAGCTTGGGTCCGGCCTTGAGAAATATGGCCGATTGTCGCGTTCTGCGATCATGCGGACGCTGCAGGCGCTGCGCGTGTGCCAGCAGAAGATCACCCGACACAAGGTCAAGAGGATGCGCCTTGTCGCGACCGAGGCCTGCCGGCGCGCCGCCAATGGAGAGGCGTTCCTGAGCCGGGTGCAACGCGAAATCGGTCTGCAACTGGACATGATCCAGCCGCAGGAAGAGGCGCAGCTTGCGGTGGTGTCCTGTGCGCCGCTGGTCAATCCGGGCACCGAGCAGCTTCTGGTGGTGGATATCGGCGGCGGATCGACCGAGCTGGTGTGGATCGATCTGCGCGACGTGCCGCCGGTCGAGCGCGCGCAGGCGATCATGCGGATGCATGGCGGCTTTCATTGCAGCGAGACGGGTCGGGCCTCGGCGCGGGTGGTGGACTGGATCAGTGTGCCGCTTGGTGTGGCCACGCTCCGCGACCAGTTCCGCGACGTCGAGGATGACAGCGCGCGCTTTGCCTTGATGAGCTGGTTCTTCGAGGAAAACCTTGCGGAATTCGCGCCCTACAAGAACGAACAGACGCGCGAGGGGTTTCAGATCATCGGCACCTCGGGGACGGTCACGACCGTCGCGGCCAGCCATCTGGGATTGAAGCGCTATGACCGCAACAAGGTGGATGGGCTGTGCATGACCAGTGACGAGATCGATCTGGTGATCCGCAAGTATCTGGCGCTCGGGCCGTCGGGCCGGCGCAAGGATCCGCGGATCGGGCTGGACCGGCAGGCGCTCATCATGTCGGGGGCGGCGATCCTGCAGGCGCTTCTGCGGTGCTGGCCGACGGACCGGCTGTCGGTGGCGGATCGTGGTCTGCGCGAGGGAATGCTCTATGCGCTGATGTCACGCGATGGCGTGCTTGAAGATAGGACGAAGTGATGGCCAAGGGACCGGATGGAAAGAACACCTCGGGGCGCGGGCTGCGTGACCTGACGGTCAAGGTCAAGACGGCCCGCGGGCGCAAGGCGTCGTCGACGCGCTGGCTGCAGCGGCAGCTGAACGATCCTTATGTGCAGCGTGCGCAGGCCGAAGGGTATCGGGGGCGCGCGGCCTACAAGATCATGGAGCTGGATGACAAGTTCCGGTTTCTGGTGCCGGGGGCAAGGGTGGTCGATCTGGGCTGTGCGCCGGGCGGCTGGTGCCAGGTGGCGGTGCCGCGCATCAATGCACTTGGCGACAAGGGCGGCAAGGCGCAGGGCTTCATTCTGGGCATCGATCTGCAAGAGGTCGAACCGATCGCCGGATGCGTTCTCAAACAGCTGGATTTCATGGCCGATGATGCCGATATGCAGGTCAAGGAATGGCTGGGCGGCAAGGCCGACGTGGTGATGAGCGATATGGCTGCGGCCAGTTCGGGCCATAAGCAGACCGACCATTTGCGCATCATCGCGCTGTGCGAGGCGGCGGCTTATCTGGCGTTCGACGTTCTGGACGAGGGCGGCACATTCGTGTCGAAGGTTCTGGCCGGGGGCGCGGAGGGCGAGCTCCAGAAACTGCTCAAGCAGCGCTTCACCAAGGTGGCCAATGTCAAGCCGCCCGCATCGCGCGCCGACAGTTCCGAGAAATTCGTCGTGGCCACTGGTTTCAAGGGCTGAGCACGGGGCCTGATCCTGTCGTCGGGCGAAGGCGGCGCGAAAGACCGTTCGGCGGCCGCGAGAAAGGCCAGGGCGTGGTTCGGATCAAGGGCTGTCGGTTGCGGGACACGCAGGGCACGCACCTCCCGGCGGTTCTGCTGGCGCATCAGTTCGAACAGCCGCGCGCGCGCGGAATGCGGATAGCTGTGGGCGGCGGCGGGCACGGGTTCGATCTCCATGAAAGGCAGTTTGAACGCGAAAGATTGCCATGCGATTAAGGCAATTCCGGTGCCAAGATGCAGCAAGACCATGGAGAATTCGGCGCAAAGGGTCTTTGAGCAGCCAAGGCGTTGAATGGCTTCGATCACTTGCGCGGAGTCAACCTCGTCCGCGTCGGGCAATGGGCGGTTGGCCCGGAGAACCCCCAAGTTGGCGGAAAACCGCATCGCTCCCACTTCAGCTTGCGAGGCGTGTCAGCTTGTGGGGCAAACCCTGTTGGATAGGACGCAGGGTAGAGACCGGGTAGGGGGCGCTTGCGTGCCCGAGAGCTGTAATCGCATGTCTGATTTCAGGGAGGGTCGCCAAGCGGTTACGCCTTTTCACACCAGCGTTTCGTCTGGCATAAATGGCGGAGAGACAGGGATTCGAACCCTGGGATCCCGTGAAGGATCAACGGTTTTCGAGACCGCCCCGTTCGACCACTCCGGCACCTCTCCGCGGGGTATGGAGGCTGCGTGTAATTGCCTTTGGCGGGCATGACAAGGGGGTTTTCCGTTGTTTGTGATGAGAAAATGCCTAGGTTCTCGAAAGTCACCAGGCATCGGAGGACACGGCATGGCAAAGACGCGTCTAATACCCTCGATTTTGTTCAAGATGATGGGGCTTGCGGTGCTGGTGGCCCTGCTGTCCGGCTTGCCCGTGAACGCGGCGGATCGGGATCGGCTCAAGGCGTTCTTGAACGTGACCGGCTTTGATGTCGCGCTGGACAGTATCGCGCTGTCGGCGGCGGATGCGCCGGAGATGCTTGGCATGTCGGCCAGCGATTTCGGGGAGAGCTGGACGCGGATTGCCGAAAAGGTGTTCGACACCGACATCATGCGGGGCATGGCGCTGGATATTCTGGAGCAGACCCTGAGCGATGACGATCTGGCACATGCGGCGGCCTTCTATGCCTCGCCCCTTGGGATGCGCCTTGTGGAGGTCGAGAACGCCTCGCATATGGATGCGGATGATGCGCGAAAACAGGCCGAGGGCGAAGATCTGGTGGCGGCGATGGTTGCCAGCGGCGATGAGCGGCTGGATGTGCTGGTGCAGATGAACGCGGCGGTCGACAGTGGAGATGTCGCCGTGCGCGCGGTGCAGGAGATCCAGCTGCGCTTTTTGCTGGCCGCCAGCACGGCCGGAGTGCTGGAACAGGAGTTCGACGAAGAGATGTTGCGGGCCATGATGAAGGAAACCGAGGGGGAGTTGCGCCTGAGCATGCGGCGGTCGGCCCTTGCGTCGGCGGCCTATACCTATCGCGACATCAACGACGAGGATCTGCGCGCGTATCTTGCAGCGCTGGAAGATCCGCAAATGCAACGCGTTTATGAATTGATGAACGCGGTGCAATGGGAGATCATGGGCAACCGTTACGAGGCGTTGGCCATGCGGATGGCCGAAATTTCCGGAGGTCAGGATCTGTGATCGTCAAGATGGTTAAAGGCGGCCTTGTGGCCTTGGCGATCAGTCTGGGCTGTGCCGGGATGGCACTGGCGCAGGATGCGCAGATCGAAGACCTGTCAAAGGCGCTGCGCCTGTCCGACACCGTCGCCATCATGCGCGATGAGGGGTTGGTCTATGGCCGCGATCTTGGGCTCGAGATGCTGCCCGAGGGGGATAGCGAAGGCTGGCAGGACGTCGTGTCACGGATCCATGATGCCGACAAGATGCAGGCTCTGGTCGAAGCCGGGTTTGCCGCAGCGCTCGAGGGCGAGGATGTCGCGCAGATGCTGGAGTTTTTCACGTCGGAGCGAGGGCAAGAGATCGTCGGTCTGGAACTGGCCGCGCGGCGGGCGTTCATGGATGATGCCGTGGAAGAGGCGGCGATGGACCGGAGCGAGCGTCTGCGCGACCGGGATGCGCCGATCCTCGAGCGGATCGGAAGGCTGATCGAGGACAGCGACCTGATCGAGCGCAACGTGATGGGGGCGCTGAACACGCAGCTCGCCTTTTACCAGGGGCTGATCGATGGCGGGGCGTTCGAGATGTCGCAGGATGACGTGCTCGCTGATGTCTGGGGGCAGGAGGACACGCTGCGCCGCGAATCGCGCGACTGGCTCAACGCGTTTCTGCTGATGGCCTATGAGCCGCTGGCGCCCGAGGATCTCGAGGCCTATGCTGAGTTCTATCGCAGCCCGGCGGGGGCGGCATTGAACTCGGCGGTTTTCGCGGCCTTCGACCGGATGTACGAAGAGCTGTCCTATCTGTTGGGACGCTCCATCGCGCAAAGGATGCAAAGCGAGAAGCTTTGAACGGGAAAACCCCGCCACCCCCTTGACTTTGGGCGGCATCTTTTGAATAAGCGCGCATCTCGGCAGGGTGGACCTGCACGGGAGATGTAACTATCGCTCGCACTGGGCGCGCTGCTCGAGGTGGCTTTGGGCCGTAAACTCCCGAAACGGGGACCACAGAGCGCGGCAATCGAAAAGGAAACGAAGATGTTCGCGGTTATGAAAACCGGTGGCAAGCAGTACAAGGTGCAGTCCGGCGACGTTCTGCGCGTTGAAAAGCTGGCAGCCGATGCCGGTGAGAAAGTTCAGTTCAACGATATCCTGATGCTGGGTGGCGATACGCCCGTCATCGGTACGCCCTTTGTAGCGGGGGCTGCTGTGCAGGCCGAGGTCGTTGACCAGATCAAGGGTGACAAGGTCATCCACTTCGTCAAGCGCCGCCGTAAGCACGGATCGAAGCGCACGAAGGGGCACCGCCAGCAACTGACGCTGCTGCGGGTGACCGAGATCCTCGAGAAGGGCGCCGACAAGTCCGGCGTCAAGGCCGCCGTGGGTGCGGGTTCTGTCGCAGCGGTTGCCGCTGGCGCAGCCGAAGCGAAAGCCCCGGCCAAGAAGGCCGAAAAGAAAGACGCAGCCCCGGCCAAGAAGGCCGAAAAGAAAGACGCAGCCCCGGCAAAGAAGGCCGATGCGGCTGGCGATGACCTGAAATTGCTGTCGGGCGTCGGTCCCGCGCTGGAAAAGAAACTGCACGAGTCGGGTGTCACCACCTTCGCGCAGATCGCGGCGTGGACGGATGCGGATATTGCTGATATGGACGAGAAATTGTCGTTCAAAGGCCGGATCGAGCGTGAAGGCTGGGTCGAACAGGCCAAAGAACTGGCCAAGGGCTAAAGGAGCAACACGATATGGCACATAAAAAAGCAGGCGGTTCCTCCCGTAACGGTCGCGACTCCGCGGGTCGCCGCCTTGGCGTTAAGAAATATGGCGGCGAAGCCGTTATTCCGGGCAACATCATCGTGCGTCAGCGCGGAAACAAGTTCTGGCCAGGTGCCGGCGTGGGGCAGGGCAAGGATCACACCCTGTTCGCCGTCGAAGAAGGCGCCGTGAAGTTCCACAAGGGGCTGAAGGGCCGGACCTTTATTTCGGTGCTGCCAGTCGCGGAGGCGGCCGAGTAAGCCAATCCTGACAGGGTTCAGATATTGGGGGATCGGCGGAACCGCCGGTCCCTTTTCTTTTTCCGTCGGTCCGGATTTGAGGAGGTCGGGACCAGACCGTGAACGGCAGGCGCTGCGGTGATGACGGATGCCAGCAGGTGGAGGAGAGAGAGAATGAAACATGATCTGATCGTGAGCCAGCCGGTGATCGAGACCGAGCGTTTCGATCTGCGGCCGCTGCGGCTGTCGGATAGCGGCTTGATCGATCTGCACGCGGGCGATGCGCGTGTGGCCAAGGCAACCACCTCGATCCCGCATCCGTTGCCGCCGGGCACGACCGAGGCGTTCATCGCGCGGGCGCAGTCCGCGAACCGGACGGAAGATGTCTGGACTATGGATGGCGCGAAATCGGGCGGTCCCGAGGTGATGGGCGTGATCAGCCTTGACCGTCTGGAGCGGGGGCAGTGCGAGATTTCGTTCTGGGTTGCACCCGCCTATTGGAATACAGGGGTGGCGTCTGCGGCTGTTGGGGCCGTGATCCGGGCCAATCCGCTGGAATGCCGTACGATCTTTGCCACGGTTTTTCAGGACAATCCGGCCTCGGCGCGGGTTCTGACGAATTCGGGGTTCGAATATCTGGGGGATGCCGAGACATTCTCGGTTGCAAGAAACGCAAAGGTTCCGACATGGACCTACAGCCTCAAAATGGATTGAGGCCGACCACGCCTTTGCATAAGGAGAAGACATGAAATTTCTCGATCTGGCAAAGGTTCACATTCGCTCGGGCGCGGGCGGGGGCGGCTGCATCAGCTTCCGCCGCGAAAAGTTCATTGAATACGGTGGCCCGGATGGCGGCGATGGCGGCAACGGCGGTTCGGTCTGGGCCGAGGCGGTGGATGGGCTGAACACGCTGATCGACTTCCGCTATCAGCAGCATTTCTTTGCCAAGAACGGTCAGCCCGGCATGGGCCAGCAGCGCACCGGCAAGACGGGTGACGACATCGTGTTGCGGGTGCCGGTAGGGACCGAGATCCTCGATGAGGATCAGGAAACGGTGATCGCCGATCTGACCGAGATCGGACAGCGCGTCTTGCTGGCCAAGGGCGGCAATGGCGGTTGGGGCAACCTGCATTTCAAGAGCGCGACCAATCAGGCGCCGCGCCGCTCGAATCCCGGCCAGCCCGGGGTGGAGCGCACGCTTTGGCTGCGGCTCAAGCTGATCGCGGATGTGGGCCTTTTGGGGCTTCCCAATGCCGGGAAATCGACCTTTCTGGCCGCGACCTCGAACGCGCGACCGAAGATCGCGGATTATCCGTTCACCACCTTGCATCCCAATCTGGGTGTCGTGGGGATCGATGAGGTGGAATTCGTGGTGGCCGATATTCCGGGCCTCATCGGGGGTGCACATGAGGGGCGGGGTCTTGGAGACCTGTTTCTGGGCCATGTGGAACGCTGCGCGGTGCTGCTGCACCTGGTGGATGGCACGTCGCAGAGCATCGCCGAGGATTACCAAACGATCATACACGAGCTCGAGGCCTATGGCGGGCATCTGGCAGACAAGCCACGCGTGACTGTGCTGAACAAGATCGACGCTCTGGACGATGAGGAACGCGCGGCGGCGCGCGCCGAGTTGGAAGAGGCCTGCGGCTGCGAGGTGCTGGAGATGTCCGGCGTCGCACGGCAGGGCGTGACCGAGGTGCTGCGGCGCCTGCGCCTTGAAATTGACGATGACCGCCTGCGCACGCGCATTTCAGAGGATGAGCCGGAACCGTGGCAGCCGTAGAAGATGCAAAGCGCCTTGTCGTCAAGATCGGCTCGGCACTTCTGGTGGATCGACAGACGGGACGCTTGCGCGCCGAATGGCTGCGCGCACTGACCGAGGACGTGGCCCGCATTCGCGCCCGCGGCACGGATGTGATCCTCGTGTCTTCGGGATCGATCGCCCTTGGGCGTGGGGCCCTTGGATTGCCGGCCAGCGAATTGTCGCTTGAGCAAAGTCAGGCCGCAGCCGCGGTCGGGCAGATCGAACTGGCGCGCGCCTATGCCGAAGCGCTCAATCAGCATGACATCCGCGCCGCCCAGGTTCTAGTGACGCTGGAAGACAGTGCGGATCGGCGCCGCTATCTCAATTCCCGCGCCACGCTGGAGCAACTCTTGATGCTGGGTGCCGTGCCCATCGTCAATGAAAACGACACCGTGGCCACCGATGAGATCCGCTATGGCGACAATGACCGGATGGCGGCGCAGATCGCGGTAACGGCGGGTGCGGATCAGCTGATCCTGCTGTCGGATGTGGACGGGTTTTATTCGGCCAACCCCGCGCTTGATCCGACCGCCAGGCGCTTCGACGTGATTGCGCAGATCACGCCCGAGATCGAGGCGATGGCGGGCGATGCCGGGTCCGGGCTGTCCAAGGGCGGCATGAAGACCAAGCTGATGGCGGCCAAGACGGCGACGGCGGCGGGCTGTGACATGGCGATCACCGAAGGCTCGGTGCTCTATCCGATCCGCGCGCTGGAAGAGGGCGCTCCGGCCACCTGGTTCACCGCACAGGGCGATCCTCAGCAAAAGCGCAAAGCCTGGATCGGCGCGATGAAACCCAAGGGGCGCGTTTTCGTCGACAAGGGGGCTGCCGGGGCCTTGCAGCGGGGCAGCAGCCTGCTGGTTGCGGGCGTGGTGCGGATCGAGGGCGCGTTTGGGCGCGGTGATCCGCTGGAAATCGCCGACGAGGCGGGCCACAGGCTGGGCCAGGGGCTGACGCGTTATGATGCGCAGGATGCTGCGAAAATTCGCGGCCTGCGCTCGGATCAGGTGGAGCAGGTGCTGGGTTATCCCGCGCGAGGCCCGCTGATTCATCGTGACGATATGGCGTTCTGAGGCGCACCAGTGGTAGTCTTTGCGCAAACCGAAAGGACATTCGGATGAAAGATCATGGTGACATCCCCCAGTTGATGGCCGAGATCGGACAGCGCGCCAAGGCGGCGGCGGTCGAGTTGTCGGTTGCCAGCGCCGAGGCCAAGCGCCATGCGCTCGAGGCGGCGGCGGATGCCGTCTGGGCGCAGCGCAGCGAGATCATTGCGGCCAACGGCAAGGATCTGGACTATGGCCGGGACAAGGGGCTGTCCGAGGCGATGATGGATCGGCTGCTTTTGTCGGAGGATCGGATCGCGGGCATCGTCGAGGGGCTGCGCGCGGTGGCGGGACAGGAGGATCCGGTGGGTGAAGTGCTGGCGGAATGGGACATGGCATCGGGTATTCACATTCGCCGGGTGCGCACCCCGCTTGGCGTGATCGGCGTGATCTATGAAAGCCGGCCCAATGTGACGGCGGACGCGGGGGCGCTGTGCCTGAAATCCGGCAATGCCGTCATCCTGAGGGGCGGGTCGGAAAGCTTCCACTCATCGAGCGCGATCCACGCCTGCCTCGTGGAGGGGCTGAGGTCGGCAGGATTGCCCGAGGATGCAATCCAGCTGGTTCCCACCCGCGATCGCGCCGCCGTTCAGGAAATGCTGACCATGGTCGACACGATAGACGTGATCGTTCCGCGCGGCGGCAAGGGGCTTGTGGGGCTGGTGCAGCGCGAAGCGCGGGTGCCGGTCTTTGCCCATCTCGAAGGGATCGTGCATATCTATATCGATCGTGACGCGGACCCGGAAAAGGCGCTCAAGGTCGTTCTCAATGCCAAAACCCGCCGCACGGGGATTTGCGGTGCCGCCGAATGCCTGCTCATTCACCGCGATGTGGTGGACACGATCGGCCAAGGCGTGATCCGCGCGCTGATGGATGCCGGTGTGGAGGTGCGCGCCGATGCTACGCTCAAGGCCATCGCAGGCACGCAGGAGGCAACGCAAGAGGATTGGGGCCGGGAATATCTTGATTCGATCATCGCCGCGAAAGTGGTGGAGGACGAAGAGGGCGCGATTGCCCATATCCGGCGCTACGGCTCCCAGCATACCGATTGCATCATCACCGAGAACGATGCGGCGGCCGAGATGTTCTTTCGTCGTCTGGACAGTGCCATCCTGATGCGCAACACCTCGACTCAATTCGCCGATGGCGGAGAGTTCGGCATGGGCGCTGAGATCGGTATCGCGACCGGCAAGCTTCATGCGCGAGGGCCGGTTGGGGCGGCGCAACTGACCAGTTTCAAATATCTGGTCGAAGGGGACGGGGTCGTTCGGCGTTAAATCGTGATCCGCGCGCTGTCCTCTGTCAGGCTGCAGGCGCAGGTCCTGCCCAGATCCGTCAGGATCAGCGGGAGCAGCAAGAACTGCACCGCCGCCGGGGGGATGTCTTGCGGTAGAGGTTGCCCGGTCAGGCTTCCCCACAATCCCGGATCGGCGCGCAGGCGGGGGCTTCGGGCTTCGATCTGCCAATGCTCACCGAGCTCATGAACCCGCAACTGCCCCCCGACACCCAGCCCGTGCTCGGCGCACAGAACAGCAAGCAGAACCGCCTGTGCCAGGGCGCGCGGCAGGCTTGTATCAAGGGTGGTCTCGATCTCGATGCGCGTGCCGCTGTAGATCGCTTTGAGGATCTCGTTCACCTCTTCGGCGGCGACCATCTGAGTGTCGGAGGCGATGCCGAATGTCAGCCGAAAGAAGCGGATGCGGGCTTTGGCATGCGCGGCACTTTCGCTGACCAGAGCCATTTCAGGGCCGTCCGACGCGCCGGCAAACTGCATCAGCTCCATCCCGTTCGCCACGGCGCCGATCGGACTGATGAGATCATGGCAGATGCGCGAGGCTGTCAGGGCGGCTATGTTATGGGTATGGTAGGGCATGAGGCTCACTCCGGAAGGCGGGTGCATAGATGACGGAACTCAATTCGCTGCTCGAACCCGGGATGCTGGTGAGGCATCCACAACAACCCGATTGGGGCGTGGGGCAAGTGCAGTCCAATATCGGCGGGCGCATCACTGTGAACTTTCGCGAGGTCGGCAAGATGGTGATCGACGGAAGTCGCATCGCTCTTGTGATGGTTATTGAAGACTGAAGGCGGTTACCAAATCATTAATGGAAAGCTGGCCGCCACGACCTGACTGCAGAACGTTGCCATCGCGCCATGGCTTGACTAAAACCCCGGAAATGACCGATGGGATCCGAGGCAGATGGAGTCGGAAAACGGCCCGCAGTTTCGCGTAAAGCTGGCGACCACCGACGCGGAACTGCGCGCGGCGCAGCGCCTGAGATATCGCGTTTTTGTCGAGGAACTGGGCGGTGACGGACCGCTGGTGGATCACGATGCCGGTCTCGAACGGGACAGGTTCGATCCGTTTTTCGAGCATCTCATCCTTCTGGACGAGGCGAAAAATGGCGCCGTTGTAGGGGTTTATCGGCTCTTGCGCGATGATCTGGCACAGCGTGCGGGGCAATTCTATTCCGAGGATGAGTATGATCTTGGCGTGCTGAAGCGATCCGGGCGTCGGTTGATGGAGTTGGGGCGCTCCTGCCTTGATCCGGAGTATCGCGGTGGCGCGGCGATGCTGCATCTTTGGAACGGGCTTGGACAATATATCGCCACCCATGACATCGAGATCCTGTTCGGTGTCGCAAGTTTCCATGGCACTGATCCGCAGTCTTTGGCCCAGCCCCTGTCCTTGCTGCATCATCGCTACCTCGCCCCGTCCGAGTTGCGGGTCAGGGCGCGTGAGGATCATTTCCAGGCGATGGACATCATCCCGGAAGCAGAGCTCGATCGTCGGACTGCGATGCTGCAAGTGCCGGCGTTGATCAAGGCCTATCTGCGATTGGGCGGCCATGTCGGCGAAGGCGCCTTTGTCGACCATAGCTTCAACACCACGGATATCTGTCTGGTGATGGATACGCGCCGTATGAGCGACCGGAACAAAAGCATTTATAATAATAGGGTTACGCCGTGACGTTCACGTGGAATGGTCATGGTGAAGAGCCGCCTCCAAGCGTCGCTCCGGGTCTGGGCGGGTGGCTGCGCGTGATCCGGCGCGGGGGGGCGTTGGTGATGGTTTTGGTGACAGGTGTCGTGCTGATGCTGCTGGTGCGCGGCGTGGAGCGTCCGCTGTTCGGATTGGGCCGGCCCTGGACGCCCTATATCACGCAATGGGTCTGCCGGTCGGCGTTCGTGATCCTCGGGATGCGCCATGACACGCGCGGACAGCCCATGCAGGCGCATGGCGCCGTGGTTGCCAACCATTCGTCCTGGCTTGATATTTTCGCCCTCAATGCGCGCAAGCGGATCTATTTCGTCTCGAAATCCGAGGTCGCGGGCTGGCCCGGGATCGGCACGCTGGCAAGGATCACCGGGACCGTATTCATCAACCGCACCCCGAAAGAAGCCAAATCTCAACGCGATATGTTCGAGGCGCGCCTGCAGGCCGGGCACAAGCTGCTGTTCTTTCCCGAGGGGACCTCGACCGACGGGATGCGGGTTTTACCATTTAAATCAACGCTTTTTCAGGCGTTCTTCAGCCCGAATATCGTCCATGACCTGCATATCCAGCCGGTGACCGTGATCTATCGGGCGCCAAGGGCCGAAGACCCGCGCTTTTACGGCTGGTGGGGCGATATGGAGTTCGGGGGGCATCTGCTGAAAACCCTTGCGGCAAAGCGTCAGGGCGGGGTCACGGTGGTCTATCACCCCCCCGTCAGGGTCGAGGCCTTCGCCGATCGCAAGGCGCTCGCGGCGCATGTCGAAGAGGTGGTGCGCAGCGCCATGCCCGAGGATCGGCGCGCGCCCGCCTGAGATGTGTGCGATTTGTACGAAACCGACACGCGTTTGGGACCAACCGCGTGTCTTTTGCCGGAATTTGTGTCCATCCCGTACACAAACAGGCGCAAAACCCGCCTGGGATCACCCCATGGCCGCGATGAGCTTAGCAAGGGCGCCGGCGGGATCCTCGGCGCTCCAGATCTCGTCGCCGATGCCGAAGAAATCCGTGACCGGCGCAAGGGCGGCGATCAGCTGCGCATCAAGCGCGCCTTCGGCCACCACCGGCAGTTCGATCATCTGTGACCACCAGTCGAACAGCTCATGATCGGCCACCGACCCGTCGCCAAGCGCCGAGACGCCGACGGGTCCGAAGCTGATGTAATCGGCGCCGGCCTCGCCGGCATTGATGCCTTCGTGGCGCGATGTGCCGCAAAACGCACCGATGATGGCGTCGGCACCCAGCTCCTTGCGGGCCTTGCGCACCGAGCGCGCCCCGTCGGCCAGATGCACGCCATCAAGCCCAAGCCGCTCGACCAGCATGATATGGCTGTCGATCACCAGCGCCACGTCACGTGCATGGGTCACTTCGCGGCAGGCATCCGCGGCGCGCGCCAGCCGGTCCTCGTCGCGGGTGGCCATGGCAAGACGCACGCAGGCGATGTCCTGCGCGTCCAGAACCGCCGCCAGCCGGTCGGGAAAGTCCGACAGCTCGAAATCGGGTGGTGTGATGAGATAGATCTGCGGCTGCTCGGTTTCGGCCATGGTCTTGTCCTGACGTTCCTTTGCGCCCCTATAGCCCGGATCGCGGGGGCAGGCCAAGCGCAGGTTGCGCCGCGGCTTCTTCTGGCCAGAAATATCCCGGGGGTCCGTTGAAATCCCCCTTGAGGGATTTCGACGGCGGGGGCTGGCCCCCTGCGCGGGTGATCATCCCTCGGACCGGCGGGAATGAAACACGAATCCCAACAGATTCAGAAGGACCTGCGCCGCGAGGATCGCGGTGGAGCCGGTGGGGTCGTAATCGGGCGCCACCTCGACCAGATCGATGCCCACGATCTCGTGGTCGCGCGCCACCTGCTGCAACAGCTCGAGCACCTCGTAATAGAGAAACCCGCCATGGCTGGGCGTGCCGGTGCCGGGCGCGATCGAGGGGCAGAAGGCGTCGATGTCGAGCGTGATATAGATCCGCGCGCCCTTGGGGATGCGGGCGGCGGTCGCCTGCGTCCCCAGACGGCGCATTTGCCGCACCGACAGGATATCCGAGCCGCGCGCGCGGGCGTCGTCATAGCCCTCTTTCGAGGTCGAGCTGACATTGCGGATGCCCAGTTGCGTGAGTCCGGTGACATAGGGCTGTTCGGCGGCACGGCGCATCGGGTTGCCATGGCCATGGCGTACGCCGTGGCGTTCATCGACGAAATCGAGATGCGCGTCGATCTGCAGCACATGGATGTCGCCCTGATCGTCGAAGGCGCGGATGCAGGGAATGTTGATCGAATGATCGCCGCCGATCACCACGGGAAGCGCGCCGGCCTTCAGGATCGCACGCACGCCGGTTTCGATATTGGCGTGGCTTTTCTCGGTATCGGTGTGGACGATATCGGCATCGCCGATATCGACGATACGCACATCGCCGGGCAGATAGGTGGCGTCGTCCTCGTGGTCATAGGCGCCGGCATGGCCGAAGCTGAAGAGCGTCGAGGCCTCGCGCACGGCGCGCGGGCCGAAGCGCGCACCGGGGCGCCATTGCGTGCCGAAGTCGAAAGGCGCGCCGAGAATGGCGACATCGGCGTCGATGGCGCCCCAGTCGGCCACATAGGGGCGTTTGCCGAAGGTCGAGATGCCGACGAAGGGCAGGTCGAGCCGTCCGCCCTCGTATCCGTGTGTGGCCATGGGATATCCTCTTGTTTTGCGTCGTGGCGCAGGCTGGCCCGAAACGTCGCGCCCGGCAAGGCGAGAATGGCCTTTCGCCTGCCTTTGATCCATGCGATAGGGAAGCGCCAAACGATCTGCCCATGGAGAGACACAATGGAGATTCGTGAGGCGCTGACCTTCGATGATGTTCTGCTTGTTCCCGCAAAGTCGAGCGTGCTGCCCAGCACCGCCGATACGCGCACGCGGGTGACGGGGTCGATCGACCTCAATATTCCCCTTCTCAGCTCCGCGATGGATACCGTGACCGAAAGCGGCATGGCGATCTGCATGGCGCAGGCGGGCGGCATGGGTGTCATCCACCGCAACCTGACCACCGAGGAGCAGTCGCGCGAAGTGCGCCGCGTCAAGCGCTTCGAATCGGGGATCGTCTATAACCCGATCACTCTGACCCCCGATCAGACGCTTGCCGATGCCAAGGCGCTGCAGGAGCGCTACAACGTCACCGGATTTCCGGTGGTCGATGACAAGGGCCGGGTCGTGGGGATCGTCACCAACCGGGACATGCGTTTTGCGGATCGCGATGACACGCCGGTGCGGGTGATGAT
Organism: Roseovarius litoreus; assembly: GCF_900142765.1. Classification (GTDB taxonomy): domain Bacteria; phylum Pseudomonadota; class Alphaproteobacteria; order Rhodobacterales; family Rhodobacteraceae; genus Roseovarius; species Roseovarius litoreus. The sequence goes on along the minus strand of NZ_FRCB01000005.1, from coordinate 279,616 downwards.
GACGTCGGACAACCTGGCGATCCTGCAGGAGCCTGCGGATCGCGAAGAGGCGAAATCGTTGATGAAGGCGCGGCGGATCGAGAAATTGCTGGTGACCGATGGCACTGGCAAGCTGACCGGTCTTCTGACGCTGCGCGACACCGAACAGGCGGTGCTCAATCCCACGGCCTGCAAGGACGATCTGGGCCGGTTGCGGGTTGCGGCGGCCTCGACCGTGGGGGATGCCGGGTTCGAGCGGTCGGCGGCGCTGATCGATGCGGGGGTCGATATCATCGTGATCGACACGGCGCATGGCCATTCCGAAGGTGTGGCGATCGCCGTGGAGCGGGTCAAGGCGCTGTCCAATCGGGTGCAGGTCATGGCCGGCAATGTCGCCACGGCGGAGGCCACGCGCGCGCTGATCGATGCGGGGGCCGATGCGGTCAAGGTGGGCATCGGCCCCGGCAGTATCTGCACCACGCGGATGGTGGCGGGTGTGGGCGTGCCGCAATTGACCGCGATCATGGATTGCGCGCAGGCGGCGGGCAATGTGCCGGTGATCGCCGATGGCGGCATCAAGTTTTCAGGGGATTTCGCCAAGGCGATCGCGGCGGGCGCGTCCTGTGCGATGGTCGGCTCGATGCTGGCGGGCACGGACGAATCGCCGGGCGAGGTGATCCTGTATCAGGGGCGCACCTTCAAGGCCTATCGCGGGATGGGCAGCCTTGGCGCCATGGCGCGCGGCTCGGCGGACCGGTATTTCCAGAAGGATGCCGCCAGCGACAAGCTGGTGCCCGAAGGGATCGAGGGGCAGGTGCCCTACAAGGGCGGTGCGGGCAATGTGCTGCACCAGCTGGTGGGCGGGCTGCGCGCCGCGATGGGCTATACCGGCTGCGCCACGGTCGAGGAGATGCGCCGCGATTGCAAATTCGTGCGGATCACCGGCGCGGGCCTCAAGGAAAGCCATGTGCATGACGTGCAGATCACCCGCGAGAGCCCCAATTACCGGATCGGCTGAGGCGCGTTTGCAGGGCGGTGAGGCATGACCCCCGAGGCGCGCATTCAGGCCGCGATCGAGGTGCTGGACGGGGTTCTGGCGGGCGATGCGGCCGAAAAGGCGCTGACCTCCTGGGGGCGGCGGTCGCGCTTCGCGGGTTCGAAGGACCGCGCGGCGGTGCGCGATCACGTGTTTCAGGCGCTGCGCTGTCGGCGCTCCTATGCCTGTCTTGGCGGGGCTGAGACCGGGCGCGGGCTGATGCTGGGCGCGCTGCGCGCGGCGGGCGTGGCACCTCAGACGGTGTTCACCGGTCAGGGCCATGCGCCAGAGGTGCTGAGCGAGGACGAGGAGGCGGGCGGTGCTGCGCCGGTGACGGCGGGCGACAGGCTTGATCTGCCGGACTGGATGGTGCCGCTTTTCGAGGCGGCGCTCGGGGACGGGGCCGAGGCGGCGGCGCGGATGTTGCGCGAGCGGGCGCCTGTGTGCTTGCGGGTCAATATTCGCATGAACTCCGTCTCAGAAGTAATTGAAAACATGGTGACAAGCGGGATTTCGGTTCGGCGGTCCGAGATTGCCGAAGAGGCACTCATCGTGACCGAAGGCGCGCGCAAGGTGGCGCAATCGGAGCTCTATGCGACGGGCGGCATCGAGCTGCAGGACGGCGCAAGCCAGGCGGCGATGGCGGCTTTGGAGATCGCACCGGGCGCGCGCGTGCTCGATTACTGCGCGGGCGGCGGTGGCAAGGTGCTGGCGCTGGCGGTGCGGCATGACGCGCTTTGGTTCGCCCATGACGCCGATCCGCGGCGGATGGCCGACCTTCCGGCGCGCGCGGCGCGCGCCGGTGTCGAGGTGACACGGCTGGAGGGGCGGGATCTGGCTGCGGCGGGGCCGTTCGATCTGGTGCTGTGCGATGTGCCCTGTTCGGGTAGCGGCACATGGCGGCGCGCGCCGGATGCCAAGTGGCGGCTGACGCCGGAGCGGCTTGATGCGCTTTGCGCGATCCAGAGGGAGATCCTGGAGAGCGCCGCGGCGCTGGTGGCCCCCGGCGGGCAGTTGGTGCTGACCACATGTTCGGTGTTTCGCTGCGAGAACGAGGATCAGAGCGCGGCTTTTTTGCAGACCCATCCCGAATGGGGCGAAACCTTGCGCCGCCGCTGGCCGATATCGGCCGAGGGTGACGGTTTTTTCCTGTCTGTTTTCAAGAGGATATGAGGCGCGCTTGTGTGCTCCCGAAAGCCCGCCAAAAAAAGCGCCCGCGTTAACCCCTGTTTAAGTCGTTTCGGGCAAACTGCCTTGGCAGCGAGGTGCGAGACGAGTGTGACAAGGTGGCCGAGACGACGCAATTCATTCTGCCGGTGCGGCGGGCGGTAACGGAGCTGCGGCCGCGTGCGGGGCTTCTTGTTCTGTCGGCGGCTCTTTTTGCCGCAACGGGGTGGCTGCTCGGGCCGGGACCGGGGCAGGCGGTGCTGTTTCTGGTGGCTGGAACGCTGGCGATGTGGGCAGGCTGGAGCCATGTGATCGCCCGCGCGGGGCAAAGAGTGCGCGACAGCGCGCGGGGTGCCTTCTCCGCCATATTGGATCATGACGGCGCGCCCAGCCTTGTGGCGGATGGCGACGGGCGTCTGGTCTATGTCAACCCGGCGGCGGCGGAGCAGCTTGTTACCGACCGCGCGACAACGCTGGTCGCCGCCTTGCGGGCTTGCCTCGCCGATCCGGGGCTGATTCTCTTTCGTCTTGAAAGTCGGGCGCAGGCGACCGGCGCGGCACAGGAGGATGTGGTGACCCGCAGCGGTCATCTGCGGATCAGCGCGCATCGGGTGGGCGATGATCTGCTGCTCTGGCGTGTGGAGAAATCCGCCGACCGGCCGCAATCCTAGGGCGATGCCACCCCTTTGCCGATGCTGACGGTGGGGCGCAATGACACGATCCTGTTCATGAACGCGGCGGCCCGTCATCTGGTGGGCGACCGGCTGCGATCGCTCGATCAGCTGTGTCCAAAGCTTCCGCTGCGTTCCGGGGCGATGAATGCGATCACCACGCGCGACGGCGCGCAATCATGTCTCATGGTCGAACTGGAAGGCGTGGCCGGGCGCCGTGAAGTGTTCCTTTTGCCGGGGATCGCCGCGCCGGAATATCAGCCGGATGGATGGGCGTTTTTCGATGAATTGCCGGTGCCATTGCTGAAGCTGGCCGCGACGGGCGAGGTGCAGCTGTCCAACCGGCCCGCGCGCGATCTGCTTGGCGTGGATCGGTGTCAAAATGTGCGGCTTGGGGATCTGATGGAAGGGTTGGGCCGACCGATCACGGATTGGCTGGGCGATGCGGCCGCGGGACGCGGCACGGTGCATTCGGAATTCATGCGTGTGCGGCGCGACGACAAGGAAGTCTTCGCGCAAGTGTCGCTCAATCGTGTGGTTGAAGACGGGCAAGCCGTGCTGATCGCGGTGCTCAGCGATGCGACCAAGCTCAAATCGCTGGAAGCGCAATTCGTCCAGTCTCAAAAAATGCAGGCCATTGGTCAGCTTGCCGGTGGCGTGGCGCATGATTTCAACAATCTTCTGACGGCGATTTCAGGGCATTGCGACCTGCTGTTGTTGCGGCACGATCAGGGGGATGGCGATTATGCCGATCTCGTGCAGATCAGTCAGAATGCCAACCGTGCCGCTGCCCTGGTCAGCCAACTGCTGGCCTATTCCCGCAAGCAGACGCTGCGCCCGGAAATCATGGACCTGCGCGATATGCTGGCGGATCTGACGCATCTTCTCAATCGGCTGGTCGGCGAGAAGGTGAGCCTGATCCTGCGGCATGATCCGGTTCTGGCGCGGATTCGCGCGGACAAGCGGCAGTTGGAGCAGGTGTTGATGAATCTCGTGGTGAATGCGCGCGATGCCATGCCACAGGGCGGGGAAATCCGCATCGTGACCGAGAACCTGGTGCTGGACGAACCGTTGCGCCGGGGGCGTGCGGTGGTGGCGCCGGGGCGGTATGTCTCGGTGGAGGTCAGCGATGAGGGCGTGGGGATCGCGCCGGACAAACTCCAGAAGGTGTTCGAGCCGTTCTATTCCACCAAACGCGTGGGCGAGGGGACGGGCCTTGGTCTGTCGACGGCTTACGGAATCGTGAAGCAGACGGGCGGGTTCATTTTCGTCGAAAGCGCACCGGGGCAGGGCGCGCGTTTTCAGGTGCTGTTGCCGGCCCATCAGGACGAGGCACCGCCTCGATCAGCGCCCGAACCGACCCCGCGGATCGCGGGGGGGCGATCGGACGGGGTCGTTCTGCTGGTGGAGGACGAGGCTCCGGTGCGGGCCTTTGCCAGCAGGGCCCTGCAGATGCGGGGGTTTACCGTTCTCGAGGCGGAGTCGGCCGAGGATGCGCTCGAGCTTCTGGCGCAGAAGGACCTTGTGGTGGATGTCTTCGTGACCGACGTGGTGATGCCCGGTCTGGACGGGCCGACATGGGTGCGGCAAGCGTTGCGCGACCGGCCCGGTGTGCATGTGGTATTCATGTCGGGCTATGCCGAGGAGACTTTCAGCGACAGTCAGGCACAGATCCCGAATTCCGTCTTCCTGCCCAAACCGTTTTCGCTGACCGAACTGACCGATATCGTTCTGCGCCAGATGGCATGACCGATGGTCTGTGCCCGTCAGTCGCGCGGAAGGGGGGTATAGGCGCCGCCGGGGCGGATGCTGTCGTAAAGCGCGAACTCCTGGGGGCATTTGCGGCGCAGCTTGGCAAGCGTGGCGTCGCTCAGCTCGAGCGGCATCGGGGGCGAGACGTTCTGACGGCCGATATCAACCTCGAGACCGAGACGCTCCTGCAGGAAGCTTTGAAGCCCGGCCTGATCCTCGTAGCGGAAGAGATGGGTGGCCGCCGTGCCGTTTTTCTGCGGCTCGAGGAACTTGGCCTGCGAGCCGACATTGGCGAAGGGCGGTTTTTCGCCCTGGGTATAGGCATCGACGAACGCGTCGAAGCTCATGTCATGGGTGGATTTGGGCTGCCCCTGAAGGAAGGGCCGGCGCCGGTAGCGATACCAGCTGCCCAACCAGTCCACCGGCTCGCGCATGACCGCCAGGACATCGAGCGGAGCGCCGATGTATTTCTCGAGAGCGGGGCGGAAAAACCGGTTGTAGCGGAACACCGGCGCATGTTTGAGTTCGGGTGGATCGCTGACGATCATCGCGGCATGGGGCGCCAGCGCCGCCTGATAGGCCGTGGAGCCGGTCTTCGGCACTGACAAGAACACCAGCCTGGCCTTTGAAAACACGAGCATTTTCGCCCAATCCCCCACGCGACAACAGATTTCGGCGCCTGTTTACGGCTTTTTAATCACTGCATGAAAAACTGGGTCTTGTGAACAAAATTCTTGAAATGTTCTCCTTTTGTCTCCATACCTTCCGGAACAAGAGGTGAACACAGGCAGCGATTGCCGCTCGATACAGGGTGTGAAATAAGGGACCGGAACAATGGCAACGGCAGATCTTTTGACAATGGACAGCAAGAAGAACGCGGACAAGCAAAAGGCGCTGGAAAGCGCGCTGGCGCAGATCGAACGGCAGTTCGGCAAAGGCTCGATCATGAAGATGGGGTCGGACAATCCCGTTGCCGATATCGAGGCGACCTCGACCGGGTCGCTGGGGCTGGATATCGCGCTTGGAATCGGCGGTCTGCCGAAGGGCCGGATCGTCGAGATCTACGGTCCGGAAAGCTCGGGCAAGACGACGCTGACGCTGCATTGCGTGGCCGAGGAACAGAAAAAGGGCGGGGTCTGCGCATTCGTGGATGCGGAACATGCGCTCGACCCGATCTATGCGCAGAAACTGGGTGTGGATATCAACGAATTGCTGATCTCGCAGCCCGATACCGGCGAGCAGTCGCTGGAGATCGTGGATACGCTGGTGCGGTCCGGTGCGGTCAGCATGATCGTGGTTGATTCGGTGGCGGCGCTCACGCCCAAATCCGAGCTTGAAGGCGATATGGGCGACAGCAATGTGGGTGTGCAGGCCCGCCTGATGAGCCAGGCGATGCGCAAGCTGACCGGATCGATCAGCCGCAGCAAATGCACCGTGATCTTCATCAACCAGATCCGCATGAAGATCGGCGTGATGTTCGGCAGCCCGGAAACCACGACAGGCGGCAACGCGTTGAAATTCTACAGCTCCGTGCGTCTGGATATCCGCCGCATCGGCTCGATCAAGGACCGCGACGAGGTGGTCGGCAACGCGACACGCGTGAAGGTGGTGAAGAACAAGGTGGCCCCGCCGTTCAAGCAGGTGGAATTCGACATCATGTATGGCGAGGGCATCTCGAAAACCGGAGAGCTTCTTGATCTTGGCGTCAAGGCTGGCGTGGTGGAGAAATCGGGCAGCTGGTTCAGCTATGGTGACGAGCGCATCGGTCAGGGCCGCGAGAATGCCAAGCAGTTCCTCAAGGACAATCCCAAGATCGCTTACAGCATCGAGGACAAGATCCGCGCGTCGCACGGGCTGGAATTCGATATGGCCGAGCCTGATGGGGGCGGTCATGGCGGCCCGGAGGGCGACGATATCCTCGAGGCGTGACGGTCCTTTGGGACCGGGGTTGAAGGTGGAAGGCCCGCGCGCAGATTTGCGCCGGGTCTTTTCTGCGGTTGAGCGGGCGCTTTCTTGCGGTGGACACCGGCAACGGTGCTGGATAAACCTGCACGAACGCAAGCCCAGACCGCTCCGGATAAAGAGACACAGATGCCCACGCTCAACGACATCCGCTCGACCTTTCTGAATTTTTTCGAAAAGAACGATCACCAGATCGTCGACAGCTCGCCGCTAGTCCCGCGCAACGATCCGACCCTGATGTTCACCAATTCGGGGATGGTGCAGTTCAAGAACCTTTTCACCGGGGTCGAACATCGCGATTACAGTCGGGCGGCGACCAGTCAGAAATGCGTGCGCGCAGGCGGCAAGCACAACGATCTGGACAATGTGGGGTATACCGCGCGGCACCACACGTTCTTCGAGATGCTGGGCAATTTCAGCTTCGGCGATTACTTCAAGGAACAGGCGATCCCCTATGCCTGGGACCTGCTGACCAAGGATTTCGGCATCGACAAATCCAAGCTGCTGGTCACGGTCTATCACACCGATGACGAGGCGGCGGATATCTGGAAGAAATATGCGGGCCTGCCGGAAGAGCGGATCATCCGGATCGCAACGGATGACAATTTCTGGTCGATGGGCGCGACCGGGCCGTGCGGGCCGTGCACGGAAATTTTCTATGACCACGGTCCCGAAATCTGGGGCGGTCCGCCGGGCAGCCCGGAAGAGGATGGCGACCGGTTCATCGAGATCTGGAACCTCGTCTTCATGCAGAACGAGCGGTTCGAGGATGGCACGCAGCGCGATCTGGACATGCAGTCGATCGACACCGGCATGGGGCTGGAACGGATCGGTGCGCTGTTGCAGGGCAAGCATGACAATTACGACACCGATCTGCTGCGCGCGCTGATCGAGGCCAGCGCCAATATCACCGACGGCGCGCCAGATGGGCCGGGCAACGTTCATCACCGGGTGATCGCGGATCACCTGCGGTCGACCTCGTTCCTGATCGCGGATGGGGTGATGCCGTCGAACGAGGGGCGGGGCTATGTGCTGCGGCGGATCATGCGCCGCGCGATGCGCCATGCGCATCAGCTGGGCGCGGGCGATCCGGTGATGCACCGGCTGGTGCCGAGCCTTGTTGCGCAGATGGGGCAGGCCTATCCGGAACTGGGGCGCGCGCAGGCGCTGATCGAGGAGACGCTGAAACTGGAGGAGACGCGGTTCCGGCAAACGCTGGATCGCGGGTTGCGGCTTCTGGATGACGAGTTGGACAAGCTGGCCAGCGATGCGCCGCTGCCGGGAGAGACCGCGTTCAAGCTATACGATACGTTCGGTTTCCCGCTTGACCTGACGCAGGATGCGTTGCGCGAAAAGGGTCGGTCTGTCGATGTGGCGGGGTTCGATGCGGCGATGTCCGAGCAGAAAGCCAAGGCGCGCGCGGCATGGTCCGGCTCGGGCGAGGCGGCGGATGCGACGATCTGGTACGATATCGCCGAGGACAAGGGCACCACGGATTTCCTGGGCTATGACACGGAGCGCGCCGAGGGGCAGATCACGGCCCTTGTGCGCGATGCGCAGCGGATCGAGGCCGCGTCACAGGGCGAAGAGGTGCAGATCGTTCTGAACCAGACGCCGTTTTATGCCGAATCCGGTGGCCAGGTGGGCGATACGGGGGTGTTGCGCACCGAAGGCGGGGCAGCACGGATCACCGACACGCGCAAGGTGGCGGGCGTCTTCCTGCATGTGGCCGAGGTGACCGAGGGGCGGATTGCGGCCGGCGAGGCCGCGCAGCTGGAGGTCGATCACGCGCGGCGCGCAGCGATCCGGGCCAACCATTCGGCGACGCATCTGCTGCATGAGGCGCTGCGCGAGGCGCTTGGCGATCACGTGGCACAGCGCGGATCGTTGAACGCGCCGGACCGGCTGCGGTTCGATTTCAGCCATGCCAAGGCCTTGAGCGCGGAGGAATTGGAGCGGGTGGAGGCGGATGTGAATGGCTTCATCCGCCAGAACGCAGCCGTTGATACGCGGATCATGACGCCGGATGATGCGCGCGCGCTTGGGGCGCAGGCGCTGTTCGGTGAGAAATACGGCGACGAGGTGCGCGTCGTGTCGATGGGCAAGCTGGACGGGTCGGGCAAGGGCTCGGACGGGCGGACCTATTCGATCGAATTATGTGGCGGCACCCATGTGCGCCAGACCGGGGATATCGGGGTGTTCGTGGTGACCGGCGATCAGGCGTCGAGTGCGGGTGTGCGCCGGATCGAGGCGCTGACCGGAGAGGCGGCGCGGCAGTATCTGAGTGCGCAGGCGCATCGGGTGGATGCGCTGGCCGCCGAGTTGAAGGCGCGGCCCGACGACGTGGTGACACGGGTCAAGGCGCTGATGGATGAGCGCAAGCAGCTGGCCAATGAAGTGGCGCAGCTGCGCCGCGAGCTGGCGATGGCGGGCGGCGCGGGGCAGGGCGATGGCCCTGAGGTGCGCGAGATCGGCGGCGTGCCGTTCTTGGCGCAGGTGCTGCGCGGCGTGTCGGGCAAGGATCTGCCGGCGATCATCGACGAGCACAAGGCGCGGATGGGATCGGGCGCGGTGCTGCTGATTGCGGACGCCGATGGCAAGGCTGCGGTGGCAGCGGGTGTCACGCAGGATCTGACTGGCCGGGTGTCGGCGGTGGATCTGGTGCGGGCGGCCGTGCCGGTTCTGGGTGGCAAGGGTGGCGGCGGGCGGCCCGATATGGCGCAGGGCGGTGGCCCCGATGCGGGCAATGCCGAGGCGGCGATCAAGGCCGCAGAACAGATATTGGAGGGATAAGCGATGCCAGCACTCTGGATTGCGCATGTGACGGTGACCGACGCGGAGGCCTATGGCCGATATGCCGAGCTTGCCGGGCCTGCGATTGCGCAGCATGGCGGGCAGTTCATCGCCCGTGGCGGGCGCTATGTGCAGCTTGAGGGCAAGGAGCGCGCGCGCAATGTCGTGGCGCGCTTTCCGTCGATCGAGGCGGCGGAGGCCTGTTACCACAGCCCCGAATACCAGGAGGCGCTGAGCCATGCGCGCGGCGCGTCCGAGCGCGAATTGCTGATCGTCGAGACCACCGAATAGGCACTGGCCAGCCGCCGGGTGCGCGCTATCTGCTTTCAGCGGATAGAGGAGGCGCGCGATGCGGTTTTTGCTTTTAGTTGCGATGCTTTGCCTGCCCTTGGGGGCAATGGCGCAGGATATGTCGATGCTCAAGCAGCCCGGAGTCGTGGCGCTGATGCGGCATGCGCTGGCGCCGGGCACGGGGGATCCGGCCAATTTCGAGATCGGCGATTGCAGCACGCAGCGCAATCTGGATGCACGGGGGCGCGATCAGGCCCGGCGTGCAGGCGAGGCGATGCGGGCGGCGGGGGTGAGTTTCGATCACATCTGGACAAGCCAGTGGTGCCGGGCGCGCGAGACCGCGGAGTTGCTGGAGATCGGGGAGGTGGTCGAGCAACCGCCGCTCAATTCGTTCTTTCAGGGGCGCGGTGACCGGGCGGCGCAAACGGCCCGCACGCAAGAAATGATCGACGCGCTGCCGCAGGGTGCGCGCGTGCTGCTGGTGGGGCATTTCGTGAATATCAGCGCTCTGACCGGGGTTGGCCCTAGTTCGGGCGAGATCATCGTCACCCGCCGCGACGGGCGCGGCGGGCTGGAGGTGGTGGGCCGGATCGAGACCGCGCCCTGAGGGCTGTGCGCCTCAGGAGGATTTCGACGCGCGCTTGCGCTCATGCGGATCGAGATGCCGCTTGCGCAGGCGGATCGCGTTGGGGGTGACCTCGACCAGTTCATCGTCATCGATATAGGCGATGGCCTCTTCGAGGCTCATGGTGATCGGCGTGGTGAGGCGCACGGCCTCGTCGGTGCCCGAGGCGCGCACGTTGGTGAGTTTCTTGCCCTTGAGGGGGTTCACCTCGAGATCGTTTTCGCGGCTGTGCTCGCCGATGATCATGCCCTGATAGACCTTGGCCTGAGCGCCGATGAACATGCGACCCCGATCTTCGAGGTTCCAGAGCGCATAGGCGACCGACTCGCCGTCTTCCATGGAGATCAGCACACCGGCACGGCGGCCGGGGATCGGGCCCTTGTGGGGCGCCCAGCTGTGGAAGACGCGGTTGAGCACGCCGGTGCCGCGCGTATCGGTCAGAAACTCGCCCTGATAGCCGATGAGCCCGCGCGAGGGGACATGGGCGATGATGCGCGTCTTGCCGGCGCCACCGGGGCGCATTTCAACGAGGTCGCCCTTGCGCGCGCCGGTGATCTTTTCGATCACGGCACCCGAGTAATCGTCATCCACGTCGATGGTGACTTCTTCGATGGGTTCGAGCGTGTTGCCGTCGGCATCCTTGCGCAGCAGCACTTGCGGGCGCGAGATCGACAGCTCGAAGCCTTCGCGGCGCATGTTCTCGATCAAAACGCCCATCTGCAATTCGCCACGGCCCGCAACCTCGAAGGCTTCGCCGCCGGGGGTGTCGGTGACCTTGATGGCGACATTCGATTCGGCCTCTTTCATCAGGCGTTCGCGGATCACGCGCGATTGCACCTTCTTGCCGTCACGGCCCGCGAGGGGGCTGTCGTTGATCCCGAAGGTGACCGAGATGGTCGGCGGATCGATCGGCTGTGCCTCGAGCGGTTCGTCCACGGCGAGCGCGCAGATCGTGTCGGCGACGGTGGCTTTCTGCATGCCTGCGAGGCTGACGATATCTCCGGCTGTCGCCTCGTCGATGTCCTGCTGGCCAAGGCCGCGGAATGCCTGAATGCGGGTGACGCGGAATTGTTCGATCTTCTGGCCCACGCGGCTGATGGCCTGCACCGTCTGGCCCACCTTGAGGCGGCCGGTCTCGACCCGGCCCGTCAGGATGCGGCCCACGAAGGGGTCGGCGCTGAGGGTGGTGGCGAGCATGCGGAAATCGTCGTTCACGTGCTTGATCTGGCGCGGGGCGGGGACGTGATTCACGATCAGGTCGAACAGCGCCGAGAGATCCTTGCGCGGTCCGGTCAGTTCGGTATCGGCCCAGCCTGCGCGGCCCGAGGCGTAGAGATGCGGGAAATCCAGCTGATCTTCGTTCGCGTCGAGATTGGCGAAGAGATCGAAGCATTCATCGAGCGCACGGTCGGGTTCGGCATCGGGCTTGTCGACCTTGTTGAGAACCACGATCGGGCGCAGGCCGAGGGCAAGCGCCTTGGAGGTGACGAATTTGGTCTGCGGCATCGGGCCTTCGGCGGCATCGACCAGCAGAACGACGCCATCGACCATACTGAGGATACGCTCCACCTCGCCGCCGAAATCGGCGTGGCCGGGGGTGTCGACGATGTTGATGCGCGTGGTCTTCCATTCGACGCTGGTGGCCTTGGCGAGGATGGTGATGCCCCGCTCACGCTCCAGGTCGTTGGAGTCCATGGCGCGTTCGTCCACGGCCTGATTGGCGCGGAAGGCGCCGGATTGCTTGAGAAGTTCGTCGACAAGCGTGGTCTTGCCATGGTCGACGTGAGCGATGATTGCGATGTTGCGCAGGTCCATTTTGGTCCGATCCCGGGGAAGTTTCCCTGCGCCCTATAGGCTGTGGGGCAGAAAAGAAAGAGGCAAAAGCGCCGCGCGGCAGGGTTGTGAGTGTGCATAAGCAAAAGGGCCACCCCGGAAGGTGGCCCCGAAATGCTGCGATGCGGCAAGATCAGAACGGGATTTCGTCGTCGATATCGCGCGATGGGCCACGGGCCGGCTCGCCCTGCGGGCCGCCGCGGCCCGGATCGTTGTCATAGCCGCCATAGCCGCCGCCGTAATCGCCGCTGTCCTGACCGCCGCCATAAGAGCCGCCGCCACCGCCGCCGCCCGCATCGCTGCGGCCATCGAGGAAGGTCATTTCACCGGCATAGGGGCGCAGCACGACTTCGGTGCTGTAGCGGTCCTGTCCGGACTGGTCCTGCCATTTGCGGGTTTCGAGCTTGCCCTCGATATAGACCTTGGAGCCTTTGCGAAGATATTGTTCGGCCAGACGGACGAGAGCTTCGTTGAAGATCGCCACGGTGTGCCATTCGGTGCGCTCGCGGCGTTCGCCGGTGGTGCGATCTTTCCAGTTTTCGGAGGTGGCGATGCGCAGGTTGCAGACCTTGCCACCGTTCTGGAAGGTGCGCACTTCGGGATCGCGGCCCAGATTGCCGATGAGAATTACCTTGTTGACTGAGCCGGCCATGGCGGACCTCCTTGGAACTGTCGCTTGCGTCTATGCGCAGCGTTACACCATCGCATGGGGATGAAGGAAAGGTAAATTTTGCCGAAAATTCGCATGGCTGGTCGGGAAAAACGACGCAGGCGGCTGCAGGCAACTGGAATTCATGAAGGATTCGCGTATATTGCGCCGAAGCGAAACAGGCCGGGGGGCAGAGCGCGCATGCGGTATCTTATGGTTGCGGTGATGTCGTGCGGCATTCTGATGCCGCTCATTGGCCATGCGGATGTGCTGTCCAGCAAGAACCGGGCCATGGTGTTCAAGTCGCAGACCAAGGTTCTGGATACCCGCGCCAAGCAGCAATACAACAATTCGGTGCGCTTGCAGCCCCAGACGTTTCATACGCCGACCAAATGGGGAATCGAGCCGGGACCGGGCTTTGGCGGCGCGTATCGCGGGCCTTACCTGGATATGGCCAAGGATGCGGCACGGCGGCACGATGTGCCGGTCGATCTGTTCTTGCGGCTTGTGCAGCAGGAATCGGGCTGGAACCCCAAGGCGCTGTCGCACAAGGGCGCGATCGGACTGGCGCAGCTGATGCCGGGGACGGCGCGTCTGTTGCGGGTCAATCCGCATGATCCTTACGAGAACCTCGATGGGGGTGCGCGGTATCTGGCCGAGCAGTATCGCACCTTCCGGTCGTGGCCGCTGGCGCTGGCGGCGTATAATGCGGGTCCGGGGGCGGTGCAGAAATACGGTGGCGTTCCCCCGTTCAAGGAAACGCGCAACTACGTGCGGATCATCTGGGGCAACGGCTGAGCCGCGGCGGCCCGGACGGGTTACGCCGAAAAGCCGATCTTGTAGAGATGGATTTCGTTGGCCGGGTGTTTCTCGGCGTTCACCAGCGTGCCGTTGTGGTGATTATAGAGCGCGCGCCAATAGGGCTGAATGATCACGCCGTCGTCGCGCATCATGGTCTGGATGCCGCGCATCACCTCGCGGCGGGCGTCGGCATCGGTGAGCGACATGGCCTGATCCAGAAGCGCATCGAAGGCCGGGTTGGCATAGCCGCTTTCGTTCCACGCGGCGTCCGAGCGATAGGCCAGGTTCAGGATCTGGATGCCAAGGGGGCGGTGGTTCCATAAGGTGAGCGAGAAGGGAAATTCCTTCCAGTTGTCCCAGAACTCGGCGCCGGGAAGGATCACGCGGCGCACGGGAATCCCGGCATCATTGAGCTGTGCTGCCACCGCATCGCCGGTATTGCGCTGCCATTCGTCATCGAGCGTGACCAGCGTATGCTCGAAATCGCCAAGCCCCGCCGCGCGGATATCGGCCAGCGCCTGATCGGGATCATAGGGGGCGGGGCCAAGATCGGCATGGGCAGGATGCAGGGGGCTGACATGATCATTGGCGGCGACGGTGCCGCGCCCGGCATGACCCAGCTCGAGGCAGATCTCGTTGTCGACGGCCAGCGCCATCGCCCGCCGCACGGCGGCGTCGGCATAGGGGGTGGCGCCGTCGATCTCGGCGCGGGCATTGGCGCGGATCACGGCGGTGGAGGCGCTTTCGGTGCGGGTGCGGGTCCAGCCGATGGCGTCCATGATGTCGATGAAATCGCCAACGCTTTCATAGAGCAGGTCGATTTCCCCGTTGCGCGCGGCTTCGACCCATTTCGAAGGGTCGGTGCCGTAATCGATGAATTCGATGCGGTCCAGATAGGGTCCGCCGAAAACCTCGGTGCCCCACCACTGATGCGCGGGATCGCGTTCGAGCACGCAGCTTTTGCCGACCTCGAGGCTGACAGGCCGGAAGGGACCGGTGCCGATGCCATGCATGAAGGGATCGCCGCCATCATAGGAGGAATGCACGAGGGCGGCGGGATAATCCGACATATTGGCGATCACGGTGATGTCGGGGGCCGACAGCTGCAACGTCACGGTCAGATCGTCGGGCGTGCCCACGGCGCCGTCGCGCAGCTGGCCGGTGGCGGGGTCGATCAGGCCGGGAAAGCGGCTGGCCATTCCGTTGCGCGGCGCGGTGCTGTCGCACCAGCGCGCCAGATTATGCGCGACATCCGCCGAGGTGAAACGATCGCCATTGTTCCAGGTGATGCCGGGGCGCAGGTTGAGCACGTAGCGGGTGGCGTCTTCGTTGACCTGCCATGTCTCGAGCAGAAGGCCGCGAAACGTGCCATCGGCATTGTATTCCACCAGATACTCCAGAAAGCCCCGGGTCTGGTTGCCCATCTCGCTCCAGTCATAGCTGCGTGGATCGCGCAGGGCCTTGACGTTTTGCTGGATGCGCAGCGTGCCGCCCTGAGCGATCGCGGTCTGGGCCGGGGCAGGGGTTGGCAAACCGCCAAGCGCGAAAGCCGCCGCCGCCCCGACGCCAAGGCCGGTGGCACGGGTCAGAAACTCGCGCCGGTCGATGCGTCCTTCCTGTAGCGCGCGGGCGAGGGGCCGGGCGGCGGGATGGAAAGAGGCGGGGCGGCAGGGGCGTGAAGGCATGTGCTGAAATTCGCTTTCGGTTGGCGTGGGGAGACAGGCAATCGGGTGCGGGCGCGTTTATGAGGTGCAAATCAGGACTCGCAGTTCCATTACACATCCGGTGCGCTGCGAGTTCAACCAAAACCGCGTTCGCCGGCTTGCGGCATCGGCGCGCCATGCGACTCCCGGCGCAGTTGGGTGGGCGTCTGTCCGGTATGATGCAGCATGAAACGCGAGAAATAAGCGGCGCTGCGAAAGCCCAGCATTGCGGCGATGCGGTTGAACGGATGATCCGAGTGTTCCAGCAGGCTGCGCGCGGCGTGCAGGATGCGTTGCGTGAGAAGCTGAGAGGCGCTCATGCCCGCGCATTGCCGACAGGTGCGGGTCAGATGGGTGGGTGTCACGCCAAGCGCACGGGCAAAATCGGCCATCGGCTTGCCGGTCGCGTGGTCCCGTTCGATCAGGGCGGCATAGGCACGGACCAGCCGCTCGGCGGCAGGGGGGCGGACGGGATCGGGGTCTTGCTCGATCATGCTGCGCCGGAGCCAGACCCCGAGCAGAACGGCATGGGCGCGCATCGCCTCGTCCGAGAAGGGGCGTTGTGCCTTGTCTTCGCGCTGCATGGTTTCAAGGATCGTCGTCAGTTCCGACTGTGCATGGACATCGCGCAGCCGCAGAAGCTGTGCGCTGTCGGGCATCGGCACGGCCTCGCTCGGGGGGATCGCGCAGACAAGTCCGAAGCCCAGCCGGGCCAGATCCGTGGAAAAGAGCGTGCCTGCGGGAATGATGACGGCGTTATGCACCCCGACGCCGCGGCGGATGCCATCGAGCAGGCAGCGCCCCTGACCACGGGTGATCCACAGGATGCTATGTGTGTCGTGGCTGTGGGGGAGTTCGGCTTTCCAGCGGGCGGGACCGGCCCATTGGGCCAGCGTCATGATGTGCGGTTGACGTTGCATGGCCGGACAGCCCCGATTGACGAAATTTCGTCACTATATGCCCATTATCCTGACCTTGTTAATAAAAATTGTTGATAATTCACAAGTCTGGCGCGGCAATCCTGTGCCAGCCGGACATCCGGGCACGAAACCATGTGCGTTGTCGCTTGGCGAATTGGCGGGTTGCGATGGTTGCGGCCTCGCGGGCGGCGTCTAGGCTGGTGTCTCCGCGCAGATGGGCGATCAGTTCGGGCGCGCCGATTGCGCGCGACGAGGGCAGATCGGGTTGCCAGCCCGCAAGATTGGCGCGCGCCTCGTCCAGAGCGCCGGCGCGCAGCATGGCGTCGAAGCGCCGTTCGATCCGGGGCGTGAGCCAGTCCTTGTCCGCCTCGACCAGGAGGGCGGTGCAGTGATCGAGGGGCAGGAGCGGCGGTGGCGTGTCGTCCTGCCAGTCGGCAAGGCCGCGACCGGTGGCGCGTTGCACCTCCCAGGCGCGTTGGACCCGCATCGGGTTGCGGGTGTCGATCCGGTCGCGGGTGGCGGGGTCGAGATCGGCCAGAAGGGCGGCGCAGCCCTCGCGGGCCATAAGGTCATTGGCCAGCGCGCGGATCGCGGGCGGGGTCGGAGGGATCTGCGCCAGACCTTCGGTGAGGGCCGTGAAATAGAGCCCGGTGCCGCCGATGATGATCGGGCGGGGGCCATCGCGCAGAAGCGGCGCCAGATCGCGCAGCCAGTGGCCCACGGAATAGTCCCGGTCCCGCGGCACATGGCCATAGAGCCGGTGGGGGGCTGCGGCCTCGTCCTCGGGCGAGGGGCGCGCGGTGAGCACGCGCCAGTTGTCATAGACCTGGATGGCGTCGGCATTGACGATCACGCCGCCCTGATCGCGGGCGATGCGCAGGGCCAGCGCCGACTTGCCGCTGGCGGTTGGACCGGCGATCAGCACGGGGCGATCGGGCGATATGTGGGGCAGCTGCGTCATCGGGGCGTCAGATAT
This sequence comes from Roseovarius litoreus, assembly GCF_900142765.1. Lineage (GTDB taxonomy): Bacteria > Pseudomonadota > Alphaproteobacteria > Rhodobacterales > Rhodobacteraceae > Roseovarius > Roseovarius litoreus. Next base: position 262,458 of record NZ_FRCB01000005.1, on the reverse strand, counting down.
GCGAAATCGGCGCCCATTTCGAGAGCCATCGGCGTTTATCCTGCCGGGAACGGGTTTCGGTCATTGAACACCGGCGGGTTTTCCGACATTTTGCGCACAATCAGAAGGCCGCACGGAGATCCGCCCATGTCAGACACTGCCCCGCCCGAAACCAGATTCCAGCGCGTTCTTCTGAAAATATCCGGCGAGGCGCTGATGGGCGATCAGGGCTATGGGCTGCATCCTCCGACGGTCGAGAGGATCGCCCGCGAGGTCAAGTCGGTGCACGATCTGGGCGTCGAGATCTGCATGGTGATCGGCGGCGGCAACATCTTTCGCGGGCTGCAAGGCTCGGCGCAGGGGATGGAGCGCACCACCGCGGATTACATGGGGATGCTGGCCACGGTGATGAACGCGCTGGCGATGCAAAGCTCGCTCGAGAAGATGGGGGTTTATTGCCGGGTGATCTCGGCCATTCGGATGGACGAGGTGGCCGAGCCGTATATCCGGCGGCGTGCTGTCCGCCATCTTGAGAAAAAGCGCGTCTGCATCTTTGCGGCGGGCACGGGCAATCCTTATTTCACGACCGACACCGCGGCCACGCTGCGCGCCAACGAGATGGCTTGCGAGGCGATTTTCAAGGGCACCAAGGTGGATGGCGTTTACGACAAGGATCCGATGACCAACCCTGATGCCAAGCGCTATGACAGGATCAGCTATGACGATGTGCTGGCCCAGCATCTGCAGGTGATGGACGCCAGCGCGATTGCGCTTGCGCGCGACAACAACCTGCCGATCATCGTCTTCAGTCTGGACGAGCCGGGCGGCTTCAAGGGCATCCTTGCGGGCCACGGCACCTATACAACTGTGCATGGCTGAGGCAAAAGAGACCAACAAAGAGGCGAATGCCGCAAGAAGGAACCGAGGAACATGGCGGAAGAGTTCGAACTGGACACGGATGATCTGCAACGGCGCATGGAGGGCGCCATGGGGGCGTTGAAGACGGAATTCGCCTCGTTGCGCACGGGGCGCGCGTCGGCGTCGATCCTAGAGCCGGTGATGGTCGATGCCTATGGGCAACGCACCCCGGTCAATCAGGTCGGCACGGTCAATGTGCCCGAGTCGCGTATGGTGACGATCAATGTCTGGGACAAGGCGCTGGTCGGGAAGGTGGAAAAGGCGATCCGCGAAAGCGGGCTGGGGATCAACCCACAGCTCAACGGAACGATCATCATGCTGCCGATCCCCGAATTGAACGAGGAGCGCCGCAAGGAGCTGACAAAGGTCGCGGCCCAATATGCCGAGCATGCCCGCGTCGCCGTGCGCAACGTGCGCCGCGACGGCATGGACCAGATCAAGAAGGCCAAGGCCGATGGCATGTCCGAGGATGACCAGAAGTTCTGGGAAACCGAGGTGCAGGACCTGACCAACAAGTTTATCGCCCAGGTCGACGAGGCGCTTGAGACCAAGCAAGCCGAGATCATGCAGGTGTGACGATGAAGGATTGCGACATGGCGAGGAACAGCCCCCCGACCGGTGGACCGCGCCATGTGGCGATCATCATGGATGGCAATGGCAGATGGGCGCAGGCGCGCGGGAGGCCGCGCCTTTTCGGGCATCACGCAGGCGCCCGGCGCGTGCGCGACATCGTCAGCGCCTGCCCGGAACTGGGCGTGGATTACCTGACGATCTTTGCCTTTTCTACCGAGAACTGGAAGCGCACCCAGACCGAGGTTTCCGGGCTGATGGCGCTGTTCCGGCGGTATATCATCAAGGAAATGCAGGAATTCGTGAAGGAAAACGTGCGGGTGCGGTTCATCGGGGATCGTCGGCGGCTGGATCGGTCCTTGCAGGACCTGATGGATGAGGCCGAGACGATGACAAGCCATTGCACCCGTCTCAACCTGACCATCGCGCTGAATTACGGCGGGCGCGACGAGGTGGCACGGGCCACCAAGCGGCTGGCCCAGGATGTGGCGCTTGGCCGGTTGGACCCGGATGCCGTGGATGAGGAAACCCTGCCCAAGTACCTGGATACCTGCGTTCTGCCGGATCCCGATCTGGTCATCCGCACCAGCGGCGAGGCGCGGATCTCAAACTTCCTGCTGTGGCAATCGGCCTATTCGGAATATGAATTCGTCGATACGCTCTGGCCGGATTTCACCAAGGACATCTTTACCGACGTGCTCCGGAGCTATGGCGCGCGCGAGCGGCGTTTCGGCGCCGTCATCGGATGAGTTCATCGGCCCGCTGGTCCGACCTTGCGCCGCGGCTTTTGTCGGGGCTGGCGATGGCTGTGGCGGGTGCGGTGGCGCTGTGGTCGGGGGGCTGGATCTTCAAGGGCATGATCTGTGCGCTGGCCGGTCTAATGACGTGGGAGGCCGCGCGCATGCTCGTCGCCAAGGGGCCTGTCGCGCTCGGGCTTTTGTCGGCCGTGGCGCTGGCGCTTGCGTTGCTGCTGCCGGGGATGGTCGTGCTGCCGGCGCTGGCGGCGGCGGCGCTGGTGGGGGCCACGCAGGCGGGGCGCGAGGGCGGGGTTTATGCCGTGTTCGTGCTGTGGGTTCTGCTGGGCTGTTATGGTTTCGGCGTTTTGCTGGATGCGGCTGGCCTTGGCTGGATCGCGTGGCTGGTGCTGGTGGTGGTGGTGTCGGATGTGGCGGGCTATTTCGCGGGCCGCATCCTGGGCGGGCCGAAATTCTGGCCGCGTTTCAGCCCCAAGAAAACCTGGTCCGGCACGCTTGCGGGTTGGGCCGGGGCGGGGATCGTCGGCTTGATCTTTTCCGAGCCGCTCGGGGCCGGGGCGGGGCTTGTCGTGATCTCGATGCTGGTGGGCTTCGCCGGGCAGATGGGCGACATCGCGGAAAGTGCAGTGAAGCGGCGGACCGGGGTGAAGGACAGCTCTCACCTCATTCCGGGGCATGGGGGTGTGCTTGACAGGTTCGATGCGATGCTTGGCGCTGCGATGATGGTGATGATCTTGTGGATGGCCGGCGTGATGCCGGGGCTGACATGAAGCGGGTGACGATCCTTGGGGCCACAGGGTCCATCGGGCAGAACACGCTGGACCTGATCCGTCGTGCGCCGCAGGAGTTCGAGGTGGTGGCGCTGACCGGCGGGCGCAATATCGCGCAGTTGGCGGCCGATGCGAGGGAGTTCCGAGCAAGCCTTGCGGTCACGGCGCATGACGACTTGCTGGACGATCTGCGCGCGGCGCTCGCGGGATCGGGGATCGAGGCCGCATCGGGCGCACAGGCGCTGATCGAGGCGGCGGCCCGGCCTGCGGATTGGGTGATGTCGGCGATCGTGGGGGCGGCGGGGCTGCCTCCGGGGCTGACAGCGCTTGAGCAGGGCGCGACACTGGCGCTGGCCAACAAGGAATCGCTGGTGGCGGCGGGCCCGCTTCTGATGGCGACAGCGGCCCGGAAGGGCGCGCGCATCCTGCCGGTGGACAGCGAGCATTCGGCGATTTTTCAGGCGCTTGTGGGCGAGGATATGGAGGCCGTGCGCCGTGTCATCATCACCGCGAGCGGCGGCGCGTTCCGCGACTGGCCGATGGAACGGCTGGCGGGGGCCACGATCGAAGAGGCGTCGACCCATCCCAACTGGGATATGGGGCAGCGGATCACGATCGACTCGGCGTCGATGTTCAACAAGGCGCTCGAGATGATCGAGGCGCGGGAATTCTTCGCACTGGACCCGGACAAGATCGAGGTGCTGGTGCATCCCGAATCCCTTGTCCACGCGCTTGTCGGCTTTTGCGATGGCGGGCTCATGGCCCATGTCGGCCCGCCAGATATGCGCCATGCCATCGGCTATGCGCTGAACTGGCCCGAGCGGCGCGAGCTGCCGGTCGAGGTGCTGGATCTGGCCGCAACGGGACAGTTGACGTTTCGCGCGCCCGACACGGCGCGCTATCCCGCCTTGCGACTGGCGCGCGAGGTGATGCGGGCGCGCGGGTTGAGCGGGGCGGTGTTCAACGGCGCCAAGGAACGCGCGCTGGATCATTTCATCGCGGGCCGCATCGGATTTCTGGCGATGAGCGCCATCGTGGAAGAGGTTCTGACCCGTCTGTCGGCGGATAAAGGCCTTATTGATGCCGAGATCACCCTTGATACCGTGATGCATCTGGACCACCTCTCACGGGTATGCGCCGACGAGGTGGCGCAAAAGCAGAGCAGATAGGACAGCGATCTTGGACAGCGTAGCGTTTTTGCCGCAATTCGGCGGCCTCTTCATGACAATTCTGGCTTTCGTGGTCGCCTTGTCGGCGATCGTCGCGGTGCATGAATACGGCCATTACATCGTCGGTCGCTGGTCGGGCATCAAGGCGGATGTGTTCTCGATCGGGTTCGGGCCGGTCATCTGGTCGCGGGTGGACAAGCACGGCACGCGCTGGCAGTTGGCGCTGCTGCCGTTCGGGGGCTTCGTGAAGTTTCGGGGCGATGCGGATGCCGCGAGCGCCACGGCCGAGGGCGCGGTGAGGCAGATGAGTCCGGAAGAGCTGCGGCAGACCATGCATGGCGCGCCATTATGGGCGCGCACGGCGACGGTGGCCGCGGGGCCGGTGTTCAATTTCGTGCTGTCCATTCTGGTCTTCGCCACGATCATGATGACCCAAGGCAAGGTGGCCGAGCCTTTGGCGGTGGGAGAGTTGAAGCCGCTGCCGGTCGAGGGCATCACCCTGCAGCCGGGAGATGCGCTGCTCAACGTGGCGGGAATCGATGTGCCCGATTTCGGCAACCCGGATGTGTTCGATCCGTTCATGGATCAGTTGCCGACCGAGCCGCTGCTGGATTACGTGGTGCTGCGCGATGGTCAGGAGGTGACCGTTCAAGGCCCCTATCCGCTGCCGCCCCTCGTGGCGCAGCTTGCCCCGCAATCCGCCGCCTTCGAGATCAACATGCGTCCGGGCGATGTGATCATCGCCGTGGACGGCACGCCGATTCATGCGTTTTCCGAACTCAAGGAGGTGGTCGAGACCTCGAACGGGCGGCCCTTGGCGCTTCAGGTCTGGCGGGACGGCGCGACGCTCGATTTCACGCTCGAGCCGCGGCGCGTGGACGAGCCGCAACCCGATGGCGGGTTCGAGACGCAATGGCGCATCGGGATCGCGGGGGCGTTGGCCTTTGATCCCGCGACCGAACGGCTTGGCCCCGTCGAGGCGGTGCAGCGCGGTGCGGTGCAGGTCTGGGACATCATCGAGGGCTCGATGTCCGGCCTGTATCACATGATCACCGGGGCGATCAGCAGTTGCAACATGTCGGGGCCTATCGGGATTGCCGAAGTGTCGGGCGCGATGGCCAGTCAGGGCGCGCAGAGCTTCATCTGGTTCATCGCCGTGTTGTCCACCGCGGTCGGATTGCTGAACCTGTTTCCGATCCCGGTTCTGGATGGCGGGCATCTGGCGTTTTACGCCTATGAGGCCGTGTCGGGCAAACCGCCGAGTGACCGGGCGCTGCGCATCCTGATGACCTTGGGCCTGACGCTCATCCTGAGCCTGATGGCCTTTGCGCTTTATAACGATATCTTCTGCTGATCTTCGGCGCGATCATCAGGGTCATGATCACGACAAGGGGCGTCGCGGCACGGTCTGCGGCGCCTTGAAAATGCCGAAATCCTGTCCCAGCCGCCGCCATAATGGGTCTGCATCCATGGCTCACAAGACCTGGCAGGACCAAGACCATGCAACACATCAAACGCGGATATCGGGGGCTCAGCCTTCTGTTCAATCTGAATTGGGATCGGATTCTGTATCTGACGACCATCGCGGTGGCGTTGCTGGCAGGTGGGTTCATCGGCTCGCTGTGACGGTTGCGCCGCGTCTGGACAGCGGCGCGTGAAATTTGTCCGGCAATCTTGCTCTCCCAGTTTTGACAAGCCTTTCCAGACCGGATACTGACATCTATGATAGGGATGTTGGACCGGATATTACGACATGGAAATAAAGCACCAGCGCCGCGTCTTCAGCGGGGGTATTTCGCCAAGCCTCGTTAAGACCCTCCGGGCCTTTGGCCTTGTCATGGTGACATTCGCCGTTCTGGCGTATGGAGAAATGGCCTCGGCGCAGTCCTATCGGTTCAGCACCGTCGAGATCGAAGGCAACCAGCGGGTCGAGGCCGGCACGATTCTCAGCTATGCGGGGATCGAGCGGGGGCAAACGGTGTCCGCAGCCGAATTGAACGATGCCTATCAGAAAATCCTTGCGTCCGGGTTGTTCGAAAGCGTGACGATCGAGCCGCGCGGCAACCGGCTTTTCATCAGTGTCGTCGAATACCCGACCATCAACCGCATCGCCTTCGAGGGGAACCGCAGGCTGAAGGATGAGGATCTCGAGGGCTTTGTCCAAAGCCGGGTGCGACAGGTCTTCAGCCCGACACAGGCTGAGCGGGACGCAGCAACCCTCACCGAAGCCTATGCGCAGAACGGGCGCTTGTCGGCGCGGGTGTCGCCCAAGGTGATCCGCCGCAGCGATAATCGTGTCGACCTCGTGTTCGAGATTTTCGAAGGCGGCAAGATCGAAGTGCAGCGCATCAGTTTTGTCGGCAACAAGGCGTTTTCCGATCGCCGCCTGCGGCGCGTGATCGACAGCAAGCAAGCCGGTCTGCTGCGCGCGCTGATCGAACGGGATACCTTTGTCGAGGACCGGATCGAGTTCGACAGGCAGGTGCTGACGGATTTCTACCAGTCGCGCGGCTATGTGGATTTTCGCGTCACCGGCACGAACGCTGAATTGGCGCGGGAGCGTGACGCCTATTTCGTGACGTTCAACATTCAGGAAGGCCAGCAATTCACCTTTGGTGAGATCACCACCATCAGCGATCTGCCGGAAGTCGATCCCGATGTCTATCAGGCGGTGCTCAAGGTCAGACCCGGCATGGTCTATTCGCCCACCCGCGTGGAAAACGCGATCTCGCGGATGGAGCGTCTGGCGATCAAGGAGGGTGTGGATTTCCTGCGGGTGGAGCCGCGAATCTCGCGCAATGACAGGGACCTGACGCTGGACGTCGAGTTTGCGCTGGTGCGTGGTCCGAGGGTCTTTGTGGAGCGGATCGACATCGAGGGCAACACGACAACGGTGGATCAGGTGATCCGGCGTCAGTTCGATGTGGTCGAGGGTGATCCGTTCAATCCGCGCCAGATCCGCGAAGCGGCAGAGCGTATTCGCGCGCTGCGGTATTTCTCGGATGTCGAAGTGGATGCGCGCGAAGGCTCGCGGCCCGATCAGGTGGTCGTGGATGTCAATGTCGAGGAAACCACGACAGGCTCGCTCAGCTTCGGCGGCAGCTATTCGACCAATAGCGGTCTTGGCATCAGCGTGGGCTTCAGCGAACGCAACTTCATGGGGCGCGGTCAGGAGCTGACCGCTCAGGTCGCCGCGGCGGAAAACAACGCCAATTACAATATCAGCTTTGTCGAGCCTGCCTTCCTTGGCCGCGATGTGGCGTTCGGGTTGGACTTTGCGCTGATCGAATCCGACAGTGATTTCAGCCTGTTCAACACGACGACGGGCATTTTCCGGCCCAGCCTGACCTTCCCGGTGAGTGAAAACGGTCGTCTGTCGCTGTACTATGATGCAAGCTATGACGAGATGACCGATTACCGTGGTTTCTCGAGCGTACTGCGGTCGGAGGTGGCACAGAAAGGCCTGTGGTCAAGCGGCATCGGCTATGAATACACCTATGACACGCGCCGGGGCGGGCTTGATCCGAATTCGGGCGTGCTGTTGTCCTTCGGGCAGGAATTCGCCGGGCTTGGCGGGGATACGGAATTCATCAAGACCAATGCCCGCATCATCGCTCAGACCATGGTTCTGAACGAGGAAGTTACCCTGCGGGCGACGCTGGAAGGTGGGGCGCTCGATTTCCAGAAGGGCACCAGCCGTGCGGTGGATCGCTTCAGCTCGCAAGTGATGCGCGGCTTCGAGCCGAATGGCATGGGGCCGATCGAAGGGACGGAGCATCTGGGTGGCGACTTCTACGCGGTGGCCAAGTTCGAAGCTGAATTCCCCTTGGGCTTGCCGGAAGAATACGGGATTTCCGGGGGTGCCTTCTATGACGTGGGGAGCATCTGGGGTCTGGATACGCGCAATGCCACGGGCCTGATCCGCTCCAAGGGCTTCAAGCCGCGTCATGTGGTCGGTGTGTCGATGTTCTGGGCATCGCCTTTCGGTCCGCTGCGGCTGAACTGGTCCACGGCGCTTGAAAAAGAGCCGGGCGATATCGAGCAGACATTCGACCTGACTGTCCGGACGGAGTTCTGAGCCCTCGGATGACGGGTCTGGCATTTCTCAGGAGAGTGGCGGTTTCTGTCGGGTTGGGGATCACGATGCTGGCCGGGGTGCAGGCTTCGGCGCAATCCATCGGCGTGGTGCAAAGCGATGTGCTGGTGGTCAACCCCGATCTGCTCTTTGCCGAGACCCGGCTGGGTCAGCGTATGACCGATGAATTGCAGACCGAGAGAGACGCGCTGATCGCGCTGAACCGGGATCTCGAACAGCAGCTTGAAAGCGAAGAGAAGGCGCTGACGGAATTGCGCGCCGAGACCAGCCCGGAAGAGTTTCGCCGCATGGCGGACAGTTTCGACCAGAAAGTGCAGCAAATCCGTGAGGATAGCGAACGCCGCGTGCGCGACCTGGAGCGCAGCCGGTCACAGGCGCCTGTGACCTTCATGCGCATTGTCGAGCCGATCCTGATCGAGATCATGCGCGATGCCGATGCCGCCGTGATCCTTGACAGTCGCGCGACGCTGCTCAGTGTCGATGCGGTGGATATCACCGCCCTTGCGATTTCGAGGGTGGATGAGACGATCGGCGACACAATGCCACCTGAGCTGATGAGAGGACCGCAAGCTGCGCCGGATGACACATCTTCTGGCGCCCAGTGACCCTGCCGCGCTCTGGCCGCTTGCCCATGACAGGTTGAGTTGCTAGGGACATGGCAAGCCTGCACATCGAAGGAACGCATCATGACCGAGCCGCTGAAATCCGCGGATATCCAGCTGATCCAAGCGCTTATCCCGCACCGCTATCCGTTTCTGCTGATTGACAAGGTGGTCGATATCGATGGCTGCACGTCGGCGCGCGGGATCAAGAACGTCACGATCAACGAGCCGCATTTCCAGGGGCATTTCCCCGGCAAGCCGATCATGCCGGGAGTCACCATCGTCGAGGCGATGGCCCAGACGGCGGCCGTGATGGTCGGGACTGCCATGGGCATGGAAGGTCGCGATCTGCTGGTCTATTTCATGGCGATCGACAATTGCAAATTCCGCCGGATGGTCGTGCCGGGAGATGTGCTCGAGTTGAAGCTGACTACGCTGCGCGGCAAGCCCGGCGGCAAGGTGTGGAAATTCGCCGGCGTGGCCGAGGTCGAGGGTGAGGTCGTCGCCGAGGCCGAATTCACCGCCATGATGGATTTGCCCAAGGAGTGACTCCGATGCCGCAACTGGCGGAAACCTTCATTCACCCGACCGCGCTTGTCGAAGAGGGCGCGGTTTTGGGGACCGGCTGTCATGTAGGGCCGTTTTGCCATGTCGGCCCGGATGTCCGGCTTGGTGATCGCGTCGTGCTGAAATCGCATGTCGTGGTGGCCGGTGACACGGTGATCGGCGAGGATACGGTGATTTTCCCCTTCGCCTGCATCGGGGAGGTGCCGCAAGACCTGAAATTCAAGGGCGAACGGACACGGTTGGTGATCGGCGCGCGCAACCGTATTCGCGAGCATGTGACGATGAATACCGGCACCGAAGGCGGTGGCGGGGAAACCCGCGTGGGCGATGACGGGCTGTTCATGGCAGGCTGTCACGTGGCGCATGACGTGCATCTGGGCAACCGGGTCATCATCGTGAACAACGCGGCCCTTGCCGGGCATTGCGTGTTGGAGGACGATGTCATCATCGGCGGCCTGTCGGGTGTGCATCAGTTCGTGCGCATCGGTCAGGGCGCGATCATCGGGGCGGTCACGATGGTGACCAATGACGTGATCCCTTACGGTCTGGTGCAGGCGCCGCGCGGTGAATTGGATGGTCTGAATCTTGTGGGGCTCAAGCGGCGCGGCGTGCCGCGCGCGGATATCACCGCGCTGAGGGCGGCGTTTCAGATGCTGGCCCAGGGCGAAGGCGCGTTTCAGGATCGCGCCCGGCGCCTTGGGGACGAGACCGAAAGCGACTATGTGCGCCAGATCGTCGAATTCGTGACAGGGGCGAGCGACCGGTCGTTCCTGACACCGGGCGCGGGCTGAACATGACGGGACGTCTGGCGATCCTGGCGTGCAGTGGGGGCCTTCCGGTGCGGATCGCCGAGGCGCAGCCCGATGCGCTGAAGATGGGTTTTCAAGGCGTTCCCAATGAGTTGCGGGGCGATGTTAATATGCATCGCTTCGAGAAGATGGGCGCTGTCTTTGACGGGTTGAAGGCGCAGGGCGTGGACCGTGTGGTCTTTGCCGGATCGCTTTCGCGCCCGCCGCTGAACCCTGCGGATTTCGATCCGGTGATGTTGGGCCTTGCCCCGCGGCTGATGGTGGCGATGCAGGGCGGCGATGACGCGCTGCTCAGAGAAGTGATCGCGATTTTCGAAGAACAGGGCTTTGCCGTGATGGGCGCGCATGAGCTGGTGCCGGGGCTGACCGCTGAAGAGGGGCTTTGCGTCGGCGCCGAGATGTCCGAGACCGATCTGATGGATGCCGGGCGCGCATGGGATATCCTGATGGCCTTGTCACCGCTGGATGTGGGGCAGGGCTGTGTGGTGGCCGGGGGACAGTGCCTGGGGATCGAGACGGTGCAGGGGACCGATGCCTTGCTGGGATTCGTGGCAGCCACACCAGAGGCGTTGCGCCGGGGCGTCAGGGGCGTTTACGTCAAGGCCGCCAAGCGGGGGCAGGACCTGCGGGTCGATATGCCGGTGATCGGACCGAAGACCATAGAGGCGGTGGCCGATGCCGGGCTTGCGGGGCTTGTGGTAGAGGCCGGCAGGGTGATGATCCTCGAGCGGGAAAAGACCGTGCAGGCTGTTGAAAAGGCAGGGCTTTTTCTATCGTCACGGGTGCTGTGATGCGGGTGTTCCTGATCGCCGGAGAGGCGTCGGGCGACAAGCTGGGCGCTGCGCTGATGGCCGGGCTGAAATCGCTTGAAAGCGTTGAGTTCCAAGGGGTTGGCGGCCCGCTCATGCAGGCCGAAGGGATGGTTTCCCTGTTTGACATGGATGAGCTGTCGGTCATGGGGTTGGCGGAGATCGTGCCGAAATATCCGCATCTGCGGCGACGGTTGCACCAGACGGCCAAGGCGGTGCTCGAGGCGCGGCCGGATGTGCTGATCACCATCGACAGCCCGGATTTCTGTTTGCGGGTCGCCAAGCTGGTCAAGGCGAAAAGTGACATAAGAACAGTGCATTACGTGGCGCCGTCGGTCTGGGCATGGCGCGCGGGGCGCGCGCGCAAGATGGCACGGGTCGTGGACCAGGTCTTGGCGCTCTTGCCGTTCGAACCACCCTATATGGAAGCGGCGGGGGTGGCGTGCGATTTTGTGGGGCATCCGGTGGTCAGTGATCGTCAGGCGAATGCCGAGGAAATTCAAGGATTTAGGGAGCGTCACGGGATTGAGGGAGCGCTGTGGATGATCCTGCCGGGCTCGCGCCGGGGAGAGGTGCAGCGCCTTGGCCCGATATTTAGTGAGGTTGTTCAAAGGGTTATCAGGCAAAAGCCGGATCTTTCGGTGGTTATTCCGACGAGGCCAAACGTGGCGCCGATGGTGCGGGAGATGGTCGAGGGCTGGCCGGTGAGGCCGGTGATCCTGGACCCCTCCGAAACCGACCCCGAAACCGCCAAGGCCGAGAAGCGGGCGGCGTTCGGGGCGGCGGATTGGGCGCTGGCGGCGTCGGGGACGGTGTCGTTGGAACTGGCGGCGGCGGGCACGCCAATGGTCATTGCCTATGACGTCAACCCGTTGAGTCGGTTCATTATTTCCAAGATGCTGACCATCGACACGCTGACACTTGTCAACCTTGTCTCGGAGACGCGGGCGGTGCCGGAGTTTAATGGCAAGCGCTGCCGGCCCGAGTTGATCGCGCCCGGCATGCTTGAGGTGATGGAGGCGCCGGGCGCGCAACGCGCGGCGATGGAGCTGACCATGCAACGGCTGGGGCGCGATGGTGAGGCGCCGGGGCTGCGCGCGGCAAGGGCGGTTCTGGCGCGGATGCGCCATGTGTAGGGTTCGTACGAAACCGACACGGGTTTGGGACGGGCTCTGCGCAATTTGGCGAAAATTGTGTCCCTTTGGTACGCAAACAGCCTGTCGGACGGCGTTCGCGGCGGTCCTGTGTCTGTCACTGATCCTGTGGTCTGTGATGCCGAGCGTCACGCATGCGCCGGAGGTTTTGGAGACGGCTCAGAATCATCCCGAGGTCATCGCCGAGCACGGGCACGAACACGGTCACGGGCACGGGCACGAACACGGTCACGGGCATGGGCAGGAACGTGGTCATGCGCACGAAATTCAACATGAGCATGACCTTGATCGGCTGCTGCATGGTCACAGCCACGATGCTGCCGATCACGATCACAGTCAGGCGGTTCTGGTGGCGCGTGCGCCAGCCGGGACCCAAGCGGCCAGCCGCGATGGCTGGCGGTTCAGATCGTCGGACCCGGGCGCGTATCGGGTTTTCAGGATAGACCGACCTCCGCGTGCGTGATCGGTGCCGCCGTGCTGCGGCTGACCGAAAGAGTTCACGCATAAATGGAGAGTTCCATGATTTCGACATCCCGACATGCGGGCGATACGGCTGTGCGCCGGTCGCTTGTCATGACCCTGATCGCGGTTTGCGCGATCGCCTTTAGCGTCGTTCCGGCGCTGGCCCATAATGTCACGCCAGGTGACGCGGGCTATATCCAGGAAATCTGGGGGGTGCATATCATCCCCTTCATCTATCTCGGTGCCAAACACATGGTTACCGGCTATGACCACATCCTGTTCCTGCTGGGGGTGGTTTTCTTCCTTTACCGGATGAAGGATGTGGCGATCTATGTCAGCATCTTCGCTTTCGGCCATTCGGTGACGATGCTTCTGGGCGTCTGGTATGGCTGGGGCATCAACGCCTATGTCATCGACGCGATCATCGGCCTGTCGGTCGTCTACAAGGCGCTGGACAATCTGGGCGTCTACAAGCGGTGGTTCGGGGTTCAGCCCGATACCAAGGCCGCGACGCTGATCTTCGGGCTGTTCCATGGCACGGGGCTCGCGACGAAGATCCTTGAATACCAGATCGCCGAGGACGGGCTGCTGGCCAATCTGATCGCCTTCAACGTGGGGGTCGAGATCGGGCAGCTGCTGGCTTTGGCGGTGATCCTGATCGTGATGGGGGTCTGGCGCAGACAACCGAATTTCATGCGGCAGGCGACCATCGCGAATGTGGTGATGATCGGGCTTGGGCTGTGGCTGACCTATGTGCAGGTGCACGGCTTTGTGGCGCATGGCTGAGACAAGGGAGAGACAAGATGCATAATGTGAGAAAACCCACCCTCGAAGAGCTGCCCTCATTGGCCAGCCTGAAGCGGTCGGCCCTTTTGGCAGGGGTGGCCGGCGTGGCGATCCTTGTGACCGTGGTTCTGCCCGCCGAACGCGCGATCGACCCCACGGGGATCGGGCGTGTGCTGGGCCTGACGGAAATGGGCGAAATCAAGCGAGAGCTGGCCGAAGAGGCCGAACGCGACCGGCTTTTGCACGGGAGCGAGACATCATCGAGCCTGTTGCGGGATGTGTTGGGCCTGTTCGCAGGGGCCGCGCAGGCGCAGGAGCAGGCGTGGACGGATGTTGTCAGCTTCACGCTGGAGCCAGACGCGTCGGCGGAGATCAAGCTGGTGATGCAGGCGGGCGATATCGCGACCTATGCCTGGAGTGCGACAGGCGGACGGATCAATTTCGACCTGCACGCGCATGGTGACGGTCAGTCCGTCGATTATGACCGGGGCCGGGGTGCGACCGAGGGCGAGGGCCGGATCGAGGCGGGTTTTGCCGGAGAGCACGGCTGGTTCTGGCGTAACCGCGATGATGCCGCCATCACGGTGACCCTGCAGCTTGGCGGGGCCTATTCCGGGATCGTGGAGACGCGGTAACGCCTAAAGACGTTCCTGCACGGGCGCGGATGTGCCTGTGCAGGGACATGACTGGACGGGTGCAGGGCGTTTGCGAAACGCGCGCTCAGTATCCGCGCCAGATCCAGCCGCCGCCAAGGATGCGGCTGTCGCCGGTTTCATAGAAGACGCAGGCCTGACCGGGGCTGACGCCTTCTTCGGGGTTGAGAAGTTCGACCTCGGCGCCGCCATCCGGCAGGGGGCGAAGGATCGCCTCTTGCGGGGGGCGGGTGGAGCGCAGCTTGACCGAGAGGTGCCATTCCGGGCGGCTGTCGAGGGGGGCGTCGCCCAGCCAGTTGATCTCGCGCACGGGAACGAGGCGGGTGGCGAGCAGTTCTTTGGGGCCGACGATGACGCGGTGCGCGTCGACATCGAGTTTGACCACATAGAGCGGCTCGCTCAGCCCGCCGATGCCAAGGCCGCGACGCTGGCCGATCGTGTAGTGGATCACGCCCTCATGGGTGCCGAGGATGCGGCCATCGACATGGGCGATTTCGCCGGGTTCGGCGGCGCCGGGGCGCAGTTTTTCGATCACTGCGGCATAATTGCCATCGGGGACGAAGCAGATATCCTGACTGTCGGGCTTGTCGGCCACTTTCAGCCCGTAGCGCGCGGCCAGCTCACGGGTGGCGTGCTTGGAGGGCAGGTGGCCCAAGGGAAAGCGCAGGAAATCGAGCTGTTCGGGGGTGGTGGAGAACAGGAAATAGCTTTGATCGCGGGCGGCATCAGCGGCGCAGTGCAATTCAGGGCCATGCGCGCCCATCTTGCGCTGGATGTAATGGCCGGTGGCCATGCAATCGGCATCGAGATCGCGGGCGGTTTCCAGAAGGTCCTTGAATTTCACCCGCTCGTTGCAGCGGATGCAGGGCACGGGCGTGGCGCCCGCAAGGTAGCTGTCGGCAAACTCGTCGATCACCGCGTCGCGGAAGATGTTTTCGTAATCGAGTACATAATGGGGAAAGCCCATGTCCTCGGCCACGCGGCGGGCGTCATGGATGTCGATGCCGGCGCAGCAGGCGCCTTTTTTCGCAAGGGCGGCGCCATGATCGTAAAGCTGCAGGGTGACCCCCACCACGTCATAGCCTTCCTCGGCCAGTTGGGCGGCCACGACCGAGCTGTCGACGCCGCCGGACATGGCGACGACGACACGGGTGTCGGCTGGGGCTTTGGCGAAGCCCAGGGAATTGAGGCCGGATTCGAGGGGCATTGGACGGGTCTCCTTGGTGTGACGGAATATAAGAAAATGCGAGACAGTCTCAAGGGGCGGTTTCACCTGCCGTTAAAGCCTTAGGGGCAGATTCCTGTCCGGTTGCTTTTGAGGGTGAGAGAGATGTTTCTGAAAAAGGTGAACGGGCCGCGAATGGTGACCTTGCCGGATGGCAGTATCCTGAGCAGGGGCGATCTGCCGCCGGCGGATACGCGGCGCTGGACGGCGCGACGCAAGATGGCGGTGGTGCGCGGCGTGGTGCATGGGCTGATGTCGCCGGACGAGGCGCAGAGCTTTTACGAACTGAGCGAAGCGGAGCTTGCCGAATGGCTGAGTGCGGCCGAACGAGAGGGCACATCGGGGTTGCGCGCGACGGTCAGAACGAAAGAGGTGGACAACCTGAGGTAGAAAATTGTATTTTTATCGCACTGGTAACTTGTGCTTAACCAATCTTGTCCATGGTTTCGTTCGGATAGTCGAAGACATAGCGGAGTTGAGTGAATGCGTGTGCTGTTGGTAGAAGACGACCCCACGACCGCGAAAAGCATCGATATGATGCTGACCCATGCGAATCTGAACGTCTATACAACCGATCTGGACGAGGAGGGGATCGATCTTGCCAAGCTCTATGATTACGATCTGATCCTTCTGGATCTGGGTCTGCCGGACATGAACGGTCACGAGGTGTTGCGCCAGTTGCGGCTTGCGCGCATCGATACGCCGATCCTGATCCTGAGCGGTGCGGATGATACGGACAACAAGATCAAGGGGTTCGGCTTTGGCGCGGATGATTACCTGACCAAACCGTTCCATCGCGAAGAGCTTGTGGCGCGGATCCACGCGATCATCCGCCGCTCGAAGGGGCATTCGCAATCCGTGATCCGCACCGGGCGCATCAACGTCAATCTGGATGCCAAGACGGTGGATGTGGAGGGGCGGACGGTGCATCTGACCGGGAAAGAATACCAGATGCTCGAATTGCTGAGCCTGCGCAAGGGCACGACCCTGACCAAGGAGATGTTCCTCAATCACCTTTATGGCGGCATGGACGAGCCGGAACTGAAGATCATCGACGTGTTCATCTGTAAACTTCGCAAGAAATTGAGTGAGGCGACGGGCGGCGACAATCATATCGAGACCGTCTGGGGCCGGGGCTATGTGCTGCGCGACCCTGAGCCGGGGGCCATCGGATCGGGCCGCTTGGCGCTCGGGGCCTGAGAGGTTGAGGGCCTGAGGGTTGGCGGCGGTGGATCGCGGTCTGTTTTGCGCGGTCCGACAGTCTGGTTCCGCGGGCCTGTCGCGAATGGTCTGATGCCCGGGATCACCGGATCTGTGTTGAGTGGTCAGATGCCCGAGGATCACAGGACCTGTGCTGAGTGGTCTGATGCTCGGGGATCACAGGACCTGTCTTGAGTGGTCCGATGATCGGGGAGCACCGGACCTGTGTTGAGTGGTCCGATGCCCGGGGAGAACCGGACCTGTGTTGAGTGGTCCGACCCTGCGGCGCATGGCTCTTGCATAGCACCCTCTCGGGCACTGGACGTCAGACCCCGCGCGGCCTATCACTTTGACCGGATAGAGGACATGGGCCGCCAAGGCCCATGTCGGGTCAGGGCGGAGAGCCGCGATGAGCGAAATGCGCGAGCAGGATGGGGCGGATGCCCATGCGGACACGCCGGTTGACAGGCTGAGCGCGGATCAGGCCGCGCAGGAGCTGGCCCGGCTGGCCGATCTGGTGGCGCAGGCCGATGCCGCCTATCACGGGCAGGACGCGCCGATCATGTCGGACGCCGACTATGACGCGCTGGTGCAGCGCAATGCGGCGATCGAGGCGCGGTTTCCAGGTCTCATGCGCGAGGACAGCCCCAGCCGCAGGGTGGGCTTCACCCCCTCCGAAGGGTTCGGCAAGGTCACCCATGCCGTGCGGATGCTGAGCCTTGGCAATGCGTTCGAGGATGACGAGATCCGCGAATTCGACGCGCGCATCCGCCGCTACCTGGGCCTTGGGCCGCAGGCGGCGCTGACCTACACGAGCGAGCCGAAGATCGACGGGCTGAGCCTGAGCCTGCGCTACGAACAGGGCCGGCTGGTGCAGGCGGCGACGCGCGGCGACGGGGCCGAGGGCGAGAATGTCACCGCCAATGCGCGTACCATCGCCGATATTCCCCACGATCTGGGCGGTGCGGGCGTGCCGGAGCTGCTCGAGGTGCGCGGCGAGGTCTATATGAGCCACGCCGATTTCGAGGCGCTGAATGCGCGGCAGACCGAAAGGTCTGACAAGACATTCGCCAATCCGCGCAACGCCGCCGCCGGAAGCCTGCGCCAGCTGGACCCGAAGATCACCGCGCGCCGCCCCTTGAAGTTTTTCGCCTATGCCTGGGGCGCGCATTCCGAGCCGCTTGCGCCAAGCCAGATGGAGGCGATCGAGCGGCTGGCCGGTTTCGGATTCCAGACCAACCCGCTTACCGCGCTCTGCGACGGGCCGGACGAGATGCTGGCGCAGTATCGCCGGATCGAACAGCTGCGCGCCGAGCTGGGCTATGACATCGACGGGGTGGTCTACAAGGTCAACGAGATCGCCTTGCAGCATCGGCTGGGGTATCGCTCGACCACGCCGCGATGGGCGATTGCGCATAAATTCCCCGCCGAGCTGGCCTGGACCCGGTTGGAGGCGATCGACATTCAGGTGGGGCGCACCGGCGCGCTGAGCCCGGTGGCGCGGCTGCATCCGGTCACGGTGGGCGGTGTCGTCGTGAGCAATGCCACCCTGCACAACGAGGATTACATCGCCGGACGCGACGCCAAGGGCAACGAGATTCGCGGCGGCAAGGATATCCGGGTGGGCGATTGGGTGCAGGTTTACCGCGCGGGCGACGTGATCCCGAAAGTGGCGGATGTGGACCTGTCCAAGCGTCCCGAGGATGCCGCACCCTATACGTTTCCCAAGGTTTGTCCCGAATGCGGATCGGATGCGATCCGCGAGGAGGGTGATGCGGTGCGCCGCTGTACCGGCGGGCTGATCTGCCCTGCGCAGGCGGTCGAAAAGCTCAAGCATTTCGTGAGCCGTGCGGCCTTCGACATCGAGGGTCTGGGCGCCAAGCAGGTGGAGCAATTCCATGCCGATGGCTGGATCCGCGAGCCTGCGGATATCTTCACGCTCAAGGATCGCTATGGGCCGGGATGCCTCACGCAATTGAAGAACCGCGACGGCTGGGGCGAGAAAAGTGCGGCCAATCTGTTTGACGCCATCGACGAGCGGCGGCGGATCGCGCTTGGCCGGCTGCTTTTCGCGCTTGGCATCCGGCATGTGGGCGAGGCGGCAAGCATGATGCTGGCGCGGTTTTACGGCACATGGGACGAGTTCACGGCGGCGATGGATGGGGCTGCGGCGGGCGAGGGGCCGGACTGGGACCGGCTTTTGGGCATCGACGGTGTGGGCAAGGTGATGGCGCAATCGCTGGTCACCACCTTCGCGCAGGACGAGGAACGCGCCAGCATCGACCGGCTGGTGGCGCATCTGGAGATCGAGCGCGCCGAGCGCCCTGATACGGATGGCAGCCCCGTGGCGGGCAAGACGGTGGTGTTTACCGGCACGCTCGAGAAGATGACCCGCGCCGAGGCCAAGGCGCGCGCCGAGGCGCTTGGCGCCAAGGTGTCGGGCAGTGTGTCGGCCAAGACCGATCTGGTGATCGCGGGGCCGGGAGCGGGTTCCAAGGCCAAGGCGGCGGAAAAGCTGGGGGTCGAGATGATCGACGAGGATGGCTGGCTTGCGCTGATCGGGGACGCATGAGCGGGCGGCCCGAAGCCCTGTTTCCGCTGTTCGCGGGGCTGGAGACGCTGGAGGGCGTGGGGCCGAAAACCGTGCAGAATCTTGGCGGGCTGGAGATCGAAAAGCCGCGCGATCTTTTGTTCACGCTGCCCTGGTCGGGGGTGGACCGGCGCAAGCGGGCCACGGTGCAGGGCGCCGAGTTGCCGGGTGTGGTGACGGTGGAGGTGGTGGTGGGCCAGCACCGCGCGCCAAGCCGCAGGGGCGGGGCCTACAGGATCACGGTGGAGGATGCGGCGACGGCGTTTCAGCTGGTGTTCTTTCATGCGCGCGACGAGTATCTGCGGCGCATCCTGCCCACGGGCGCGCGAAAGATCGTGTCGGGCAAGGTGGAGCTTTTTGACGGGGTGGCGCAGATGGTGCATCCCGATCATATCCTCGATGTGGATGAGGCGGAGGAGATCCCGGATTTCGAGCCGGTCTATCCGCTGACGGCCGGGATCACCCAGAAGATGATGCGCAAGGCCGCGCAATCGGCGCTGACGCGGCTGCCGGAATTGGCGGAATGGATCGATCCTGCGCAAAAGGCGCAAGCCGGCTGGCCGGATTGGGCCGAGGCGGTGCGCCGCGCGCATGGCCCCGAGGAGGCCGCCGATCTGAGCCCGGCGGATCCTGCGCGGGAGCGTCTGGCGTATGACGAGTTCATGGCGCATCAATTGACGCTTGCGCTGGCGCGGTCGCGGCTGCGCCGGGCCAAGGGCCGGTCCACAATGGGCACGGGGGCGTTGCAGGCCAAGGTGCTGGAGGCGCTGCCCTATGCGCTGACCGGCGCGCAGACCCGCGCCATTGCCGAGATCGCAGGCGATATGGCGTCGGAGACGCGGATGAACCGGCTGTTGCAGGGCGATGTGGGCGCGGGCAAGACGCTGGTGGCGTTCAAGGCGCTGCTGATCGCGGTCGAGGCAGGCGGGCAGGGCGTGATGATGGCGCCCACGGAAATCCTTGCGCGGCAGCATTTGCAGGGGTTACAGCCTTTGGCCGAGGCGGCGGGCGTCGTGCTCGAGATCCTGACCGGGCGCGACAAGGGGGCGGAGCGGCGCGCCAAGCTGGAGGCGTTGAAGCGCGGTGATATCCAGATCCTTGTGGGCACCCATGCGGTGTTTCAGAAGGATGTGGATTTTGCCGATCTGCGGCTGGCCATTGTCGATGAGCAGCACCGGTTCGGCGTGCGGCAAAGGCTGGAGCTGGGCCGCAAGGGGGCGCAGGCGGATGTTCTGGTGATGACCGCGACGCCCATTCCGCGCAGTCTGGCGCTGGCGCAATATGGCGACATGGATGTGAGCGTGCTGGATGAAAAGCCGCCAGGTCGCAAGCCGATCACCACGGCGCTGGTCAATATGGGCCGGATCGACGAGGTGGTGGACCATCTGCGCCGCGCCGTGGCCGAGGGGCGGCAGGCCTATTGGGTCTGTCCGCTGGTCGATGAAAGCGAGGCGGTCGATCTGTCGAGCGCGGAGGAGCGGTTCAAGCGGCTGCGCGCGGCGCTTGGCGAAGGCGTTGTCGGGCTGGTGCATGGGCAGATGCCGCCCGAGCAGAAGGACAGCGCGATGGCGGCGTTTCAGCGCGGCGAGACCAGTGTGCTTGTCTCGACCACGGTGATCGAGGTGGGGGTGGATGTGCCCAATGCGTCGATCATGGTGATCGAGAGGGCCGAGCATTTCGGGCTTGCGCAATTGCACCAGTTGCGCGGGCGCGTGGGGCGGGGGCAGGCGGCCTCGACGTGTCTGTTGATGTATCAGGCGCCGCTGAGCGAGGGCGGAGAGCGGCGGCTGACCACGATGCGCGACACCGAGGACGGGTTCCGCATTGCCGAGGTGGATCTGGAGATGCGCGGCGCGGGCGATCTGATCGGGACGGCGCAATCGGGGCTGCCGCGCTTTCGGATCGCCGATCTCGAGGCGCAGGCGGCGCTGATGGCGGTGGCGCAGAGCGATGCGCGCAAGCTTCTGGTGGATGATCCCGCGCTGGAGGGAGACCGGGGCCGGGCGGCCCGCGTGCTGCTATGGCTGATGGAGCAGGATCAGGCGATCCGGCTGATTTCGGTCGGCTGAGCGCCCCGAATTTTTCGCAAGCGAAATCAGAAGCTTGGCCAGAAAATGCCGAAAAGTTCGCAAATGTTCTCACAAAGTTCTTTACACATGGTTAAGAAAATGAGAACAAAGGAGCAACACACCGTCAGCGAAAGGAACAGATCATGTTTCGTCAGATCAAGGCCACCGCGATACGATCCTCGGACACCCTGTTGGGAGATTTTCTGGGGGCGGCGGCGCTCATGGTCACGCTGATTGCCGGGCTTTGGCTGCCCGGTCTGTTCTAGAGTTTCTGCCTGCGACGTTCCGATCCGTACCGCGCCTGTTGCATCCTTGTCCCCAAGCGGGATGTGACTGACCCCTTACCTGTCCCGAGGTCCGACAAGGGTTTCTGCCTGATCCCTTGATGCGCAAATCGGAGTTACCGGAGCCCGCTTTTCCTTCCGCCGCCGCTCGACCGAGCGTGCGGCGGTTTTTTTATGCGAGAGGCGCTGTCAGATGCAGGACTGGGCCGCGCGGGCCTGTTCGAGCGCTTCGACGGCGGCATCGAGGGTCAGCATGATCGAGGCGTGACGGTTCTTGTAGTCGCGCGCGGGGCTGAGCACCTCGAGCCCGTCGAAGGGGGCGGCGGGCGGTGGGCCATCGGCCTTGAGCATCTCCTTTAGCGCGTCGCGGGCCGCGACCACCTGATCGGGGGTGCAGCCGATGATATGGGCGCCCACGACGGAGGCTGCGGCCTGTCCAAGCGCGCAGGCCTTCACCTCGGCGGCATAGTCGGTGATGGTGCTGCCATCGGTGCAGATATCGACCGTGACGGTCGAGCCGCAGAGCGGCGCGCGTTTTTTCACGGTCGCGTCGGGGGCGTCGAGCCGGCCATGATGCGGAATATCGGCGGCCAGTTCGAGGATGCGCGCCGAATAGAGTTTGATGAGGTCGGTTTCGCCGCTCATGACTTTTCCTTTGCTGCGTTACCCAATAGATAGAAAACCTGACCGCAGATGCAAAAGGTTTTCGCCCATGCCCTTCGATCCCGCCAGTTTGACATATGATGATCGCGGCCTCATTCCGGCGATCGCGCAGGACGAGGCTACGGGCGAGGTGCTGATGATGGCGTGGATGAACGCGGAAGCGGTGGCGCGCACGCTGGAGAGCGGGCGCGTGACTTATTGGAGCCGGTCGCGGGCGGCGTTCTGGGTGAAGGGCGAAAGCTCGGGGCATGTGCAGGAGCTGGTGGAGATGCGGGTGGATTGCGACCGCGATTGCCTGCTGGTGCAGGTGCGTCAGACCGGTCCGGCCTGTCATACCAACCGGCGGAGCTGCTTCTATACGGCGGTGAGAGACGGCGAAGAGATCGAGATCATGGCGCCGGAAGCGGGCTGAGAGTCAGAGGCCCAGCATCGCGCGGATGTCCTGCGGGGTCTTGCCTTCGGCGCGGTAGGTGGCGATGGCGCGGGCGTCGTCGCGCTTGGCCAGCCGCTTGCCGGTCTCGTCGCGGATCAGGCGATGATGGTGATAGATCGGTGTGGGCAGGCCCAGAAGCCCTTGCAACAGCACATGAATTTGCGTGGCACTGAAGAGATCGCGGCCGCGGATCACATGGGTGATCTGCTGGTCGGCATCATCCACCACCACCGACAGGTGATAGGACGCGCCCAGACCGGGGCGGGCCAGGGCGACATCGCCCACGGTCCGGGTCATGGTCGAGGGCGTGATGAGGCCGGTTTCCCCATCGGGGCCGGCGCCGGTTTCGGTGAAGGCGGGCGCGCGCCCCAGATGCGCAAGGGCGCGGGCCATGTCGAGGCGCAGCGGGCTATCGGGCATCGGCCCCGAGGGCGGATGCGCGGGCCTGCAGGTGCCGGGATAGATCAACCCGTCGGGGCCATGCAGCGGCGCGCCTTCCTGTGGGGCCGAGACGGCGGCGCGGATATCGGCGCGGCTGCATGAGCAAGGGTAGAGAAGCCCTTGATCCCAAAGGGTTTCAAGGGCGCTTGCATAGAGCGGTAACCGGTCGGATTGGCGTAGGATGGGCTGCGGCCAGCTGAGGCCAAGCCACGAGAGGTCGTCGAAGATTTGCGTCTCCCATTCGGGGCGCGAGCGGGTCTGGTCGAGATCGTCGATGCGCAGAAGAAACGTCCCGTTTTCGCGCGCGGCGCTGTCATGGGCCAGGATCGCCGAATAGGCATGGCCCAGATGCAGCGGGCCTGTGGGCGACGGCGCGAATCGTGTTATGAATGACATATCAGTGGGTTACGAGGCACAGCTCATGTTCTGAAGCTGCAGCCAGTCCTGCCATGCGGCCTTGGCGCGGTCGGTATAGGCCTTGTAGCGGTCGCTGCGGCCACGACGCCCGCCCTTGAGCCCATCGACGGGGCGGAAAAGGCCGAAATTGACGTTCATCGGCTGGAAGGTCTTGGCCTCGGCGCCGCCGGTGATGTGGTGTATGAGCGCGCCCATGGCGCTGTCCTGCGGCGGGGAGGGCAACGGATGGCCCAGCATCTCGGCGGCAGCCAGACGGCCCGCCAGAAGGCCCATGGCGGCGGATTCCACATAACCCTCGACGCCGGTGATCTGTCCGGCAAAGCGGATATGCGGGCGCGAGCGCAAGCGCATCTGGTCATCGAGCAGCGTGGGCGAGTTGAGGAAGGTGTTGCGGTGAATGCCGCCCAACCGCGCGAAGGAGGCGTTTTCGAGGCCGGGGATCATGCGGAACACCTCGGTCTGGGCGCCGTATTTCATCTTGGTCTGAAAGCCCACGATGTTGAACAACGTGCCGAGCGCGTTGTCGCGGCGCAGCTGCACGACGGCATGGGGTTTGACATCCGGCTGATGCGGATTGGTCAGGCCCACCGGCTTCATCGGGCCGTGGCGCAAGGTTTCGCGGCCGCGTTCTGCCATCACCTCGATGGGCAGACAGCCGTCGAAATAGCCTGCGGTCTCGCCCTCGTGAAACTCGGTCTTGTCGGCGGCGAGAAGCGCGTCGATGAAGGCGTCATAGGTGGCGCGGTCCATCGGGCAGTTGAGATAGGCGGTGCGCTCTTCCTCGGTTTCGCCCTTGTCGTAGCGCGATTGCATCCAAGCCTTGGACATGTCGATGCTGTCGGCATAGACGATGGGGGCGATGGCATCGAAGAAGGCCAGCGCATCGGCGCCGGTCTCGTGCGCGATGGCCTGTCCCAACCCCTGACTGGTGAGCGGGCCTGTGGCGATGATCCAATGGCCATCGGCGGGAAGTTCGGTGATCTCGTCGTGCTGGATGGTGATGAGGGGATGGTTGCGCAGGGTTTGCGTGACATCGCGGGCGAAAAGATCGCGGTCCACGGCCAAGGCGCCGCCCGCGGGCAGGCGGTGACGGTCGGCGGTCTGCATGATGAGCCCGTCGGCGGCGCGCATTTCCCAATGCAGCAGGCCCACGGCGTTCTGTTCGTCATCATCCGAGCGGAAGGAATTCGAGCACACCATCTCGGCCAGATCGCCGGTGCGGTGCGCGAAGGTTTCGACGCGCGGGCGCATTTCGTGAATCACGACGGATACGCCCATGCGGGCGGCCTGCCAGGCGGCTTCGGAGCCGGCCATGCCGCCGCCGATGATATGGAGTGTCTTGCTCATGGCGCTGGATGTAGGGGATTGCGCGGCGTTTGGAAAGGGAGGGAACGCTCGGGTCGCCGCGATGGTCCTGTCGGAACCGGGAAGAGGCCGGTCTGGAGGGACTGGACGCCGGCGGCGACCCCGAAATGCATCGCAAGCTCAATCGATGCCGTTCTTTCCCGCAATGTATACCCCAACCCGCGCCCCGGAAAAATACCGATTGTGGAAAAAACAAGGCATGGTTTCGGAAACAACAAGGCGGGGGCGCGCGGCGGTCAGTCCTGATCCCAGTCGGGGCTGCGCTTTTCGAGAAAGGCGCTGATGCCTTCGGCGGTATCGCGATACATCATGTTTTCCACCATCACCTCGCCGGTATAAGCATAGGCCTGCTCGAGCGGCATTTCGAGCTGATCGTAGAAGGCGCGCTTGCCGATGCGCACGGCGGCACCGAGCTTGGCGGCGATCTGTGCGGCCAGCGCGTCGGTTTCGGCCTCGAGCCGGTCAGGATCGACGGCGCGGTTGATGAGGCCGAGCGCCAGCGCGCGGTCGGTGTCGATGAATTCGCCGGTGGTGAGCATCTCGAAGGCCTGTTTGCGCGGGATGTTGCGGCTCAGGGCCACCATCGGCGTGGAACAGAACAGCCCGATATTCACGCCGTTCACGCCAAACCGCGTACCGGTGGCGGCGATGGCGAGATCACAGGAGGCGACCAGTTGGCAGCCCGCGGCGGTGGCGATGCCATGAGGCTGGGCGATCACCGGCTGGGGCAGGGTGCGGATGGCGGTCATCACCCGCGCACAGCGCGCGAAGAGATCGGCGAAATAGGCGCGCCCGTCATCGGGCGCCTGCCGGCCTTGGGTCATTTCCTTGAGGTCGTGGCCCGCGCAGAACGCCTTGCCGGTGCCGCCGAGGATCACCACGCGAATGGAGGGATCCTGCGCGAGGCTGTCGAACTGATCCTGCAGGGCCGCCAGCATCGCGTCGCTCAGCGCGTTGAGCTTTTCGGGGTGGTTGAGGGTCAGCCGGGCGACGGCGCCCTGATCGCTGCGTTGGAGAATTGTCATCTTGAACCTCCCTGGCCGTTATGGGCAACCTTACGCGGAGAGGGCCGGGGAGAAAAGGGCCGGGTAGAAAAGGGCGGAGAGGACAGCGGATGGGTCTGAAGATGACGCGCGAGGCGCTGGCGCGATTTCTGGAGGAGGAGTTTCCCCAGGTGGCGGGCGATTTCGCCATTGACGAGTTGGACGAGAACCGGATCCGCGTGCGCCTGATGACGCAGGAGCGGCATTTGCGGCCGGGCGGCACGGTGTCGGGCCCGGCGATGTTCGCGCTGGCGGATGTATCGCTTTACCTGGCGATCCTGGCGATGATCGGGCCGGAGGCTTTGGCGGTGACCACCAATTGCAGCATGGATTTCATGCGCAAGCCCGCCGCCGGCGCGGATCTGATCGCGGAGTGCCGGATCCTCAAGCTGGGGCGGGTGCTGGCGGTGGGCGATGTGCTGCTCTATTCCGAAGGGATGGAAGCGCCGGTGGCCCGCGCGAGCCTGACCTATTCGATCCCGCCGGCCAAGGGCTGAGGGGGCAGGATGGGGGGCTGTCTGCCCCCCGCCGTTGAAATCCCATGGGATTTCACCGACTCCCCCCGAGGATATTTGCGGCCAGAAGAAGCCGCGAAAGTTGGGGTAAATAGATACCGTTATTGCAAGATATTGAATTTGTTAGATTTTATAAGGAAAGAGGGCCTTGACCTGTTTGTGTGGGGCTATATAACCGCGCAATCGCATGAAGGGGCGGCAGTTTCGATCGCCCGACACGTCAACCAAGGGATTTCCCTGCAATGAAAACATTCTCTGCAACTCCGGCAGATATCGACAAGAAATGGATCCTGATCGACGCCGAGGGCGTTGTTCTGGGCCGTCTTGCCTCGATCGTCGCGATGCGCCTGCGCGGCAAGCACAAGGCGTCCTTCACGCCGCATATGGACATGGGCGACAATGTCATCGTCATCAATGCCGACAAGGTCCAGCTGACGGGCAACAAGCGCAACAAGCCCAATTACTGGCACACCGGCTATCCGGGCGGCATCAAGTCGCGCACCACGGGCCAGATCCTGGAAGGGGCGTATCCTGAGCGCGTCGTCATGCAGGCGGTCAAGCGGATGCTTCCGGGCAACCGTCTGTCGCGCAAGCAGATGACCAATCTGCGCGTCTATGCCGGCACCGAGCACCCCCATGAGGCGCAGAGCCCCGAGGTGCTGGACGTCAAGTCGATGAACAACAAGAACACGCGGGTGGCGAACTGATGGCTGAAGAAATCAAATCCCTCGAGGGTCTGGAAGCGGTCGCCGGTGGCGCCGTGGCCGAGGCCGCGATCGAAGCGCCGCGCGAGCCTGTCCGTGACGAGCTGGGCCGGTCCTATGCGACCGGCAAGCGCAAGGATGCGGTCGCCCGCGTCTGGATCAAGCCGGGCTCCGGCAAGGTCAGCGTGAATGGCAAGGAAATGAACGCGTATTTCGCGCGCCCCGTTCTGCAGATGATCCTGCGCCAGCCGTTCACCGTTGCCGGTGTCGAAGACCAGTTCGACGTGATGGCGACGGTCAAGGGCGGTGGTCTGTCGGGTCAGGCCGGTGCGGTCAAGCACGGCATCTCGAAAGCGCTGCAGCTCTATGATCCGTCGCTGCGCGGCGCGCTGAAGGCCGCTGGCTTCCTGACACGCGACAGCCGCGTTGTGGAACGCAAGAAGTTCGGTCGCCGCAAGGCGCGTCGGAGCTTCCAGTTCTCGAAGCGCTGAGCCGATCCTCGCGATTTTCATGGAAGGGCCGCCCGGTTGGGTGGCCCTTTTGCTTTGCGCGGCCCGGGTGGTGGTCAGGTGTCGGGGGCGCTAAGGCCGAGGCCGCGCAGGTAGATGCCGATGCCGGTCTCGAGCAGCTCTTCGGGGGCGAAGGGCACGACCGCGCCGGGGGAGTTGCGCGCGAAAAGCTCGACCACCCCATGCGACATGGCCCAGATATGGGCGCTGAACATCGCCGCAGGCGGGCGGCGTTCTGGGGGGATATGCTGGCTGAGGTCTTCGGCGGCCTGTTCGATCACCGCGCGGGCGTGGCGCGCGACGAGGGAGAGCTCGGGCGTGCGGTTCACCGAGAGACCGCTTTCGAACATCGCGATGTAATGGCCGGGGTATTGGCGCGCGAAGGCGAGATAGGCGCGGCCCGTGGCCTCGACGCTGGCCCGGGCCGAGGGCTGGCCGCGATCATAGGCCTCCTGCATGACATCGGCGAAGATCACATAGCCCTGGCGCGCGGCCTCGGCGATCAGGTCGTCGCGCCCTGCGAAATGGCGATAGACCGCCGCGGGCGTCACCCCGGCCTGTTTGGCCGCCTCCGACAGGGTGAAGCCCGATGGCCCCCTGGCTTCGATCAGGCGCAGGGCGGCATCCACAAGGGCCTGTTTCAGGTTGCCGTGGTGGTAGCCCTGTTTAGGCATTCCAGATATCCGGCCCGGCACAGACCGAGCTGTCGGGAGAGCCTATGGCGCGGGCATCCTTGCGCCCGTATTCGATATTCAGCAGCAGATGGCGGAGGGTTTCGAGCCGGGCACGGCGTTTGTCATCCGAGCGCACCACGGTCCAGGGCGCGTGGCTGGTATGCGAGCGGTCCAGCGTTTCGGAGATCGCGGCGGTATACTCGTCCCATTTGGCCAGCCCTTCCACGTCGATCCGGCTGAGTTTCCATTGCTTGAGGGGGCTGGCCTCGCGGTCGAGAAAGCGGCGCAGCTGTTCGCCACGGCCCACGTTGAGCCAGAATTTGAAAAGTTGAATGCCCTCGTCCACCAGCATTTTTTCGAAATCGGTGACCTGGTGGAAGAAATGTTCGCGCTGCGCATGGGTGCAAAAGCCGAACACCTTTTCGACGACACCGCGATTATACCAGCTGCGGTCGAAGAACACCATTTCGCCGCCCGAGGGGAGGTGATCGACATAGCGCTGGAAATACCACTGGCTGCTTTCGACATCCGAGGGTTTGGACAGCGCCACGACCCGCGCGCCGCGCGGATTGAGATGCTCGCGGAAGCGTTTGATCGTGCCGCCCTTGCCGGCGGCGTCGCGGCCTTCGAAGACGATGGCGATGCGCGCGCCGCTGGACTTGGTCCAGTTCTGCAGCTTGACCAGTTCGATCTGCAGCGCCTCGAGCTCTTTTTCGTAATGTTTGCGCGGCAGGCGTTCGGAATGGGGAAAGCCCGGGTCGATGATGTCGCCTTTTTCGCCGCGGCGGATCGCGTTGCGGATGCGTTCGGGCGCTTCGTTGGCGTAAAAGGCGCTGATCGCCCCGTCGAATGGCAGCTCCATGGGTGTCTCCCTGCAGTTTCGCGCCACTATGGCGGCTCAATCGGCGGGGTGCAATCCGGCGCGGACGGCCGCGCGCGTGATGGCGTCGATCACCGCGTCTTCGGCGGCGTGATGCGGCATATGGGCGATGCCGGGCAGGCGGGTCAGGGTGGCGGAGGGTAGCTCTTCGGCGAGCGGCTCGGCATGGATGCGCAGGCCGACGGTGGTGTCTTCGGTGCCGTGGACCACCTCGATCGGGAGGGTGAGCCGGGCGATGGCGTCCTGCATGGCGGTGATTTCGGAGAGCAGGTTGGCGCGTTGCAGGGCATTGGCGCGCAGGCTGTCGCGGCGCAGGGTCAGAGGCGCGCCGACATGCGCGATATAGCCCGGCGGCACGGCGTTCGGCTCGAATATTTCGGAGACGGCGCGTTCCACCCGCGCGTCGCGGACAAAGGCGGTCAGAAGCGGAATGACGAGGGGGCCAATGACGGGATGCGACAAGGTCTTGTAATAGAGGCTGAGATCGCTTTTCCAGGGTTTCGCGGGGGCCGCGAGCGGCACGAGGGCCGCGATGTGATCCGGGCGGTGCACCGCCCAGGCCAGCGCCACGGCACCGCCATAGGAATGGCCCAGAACCATGGGGCGCTCGATGTCGAGCTGGCGCGCGGCATCCGAGAGAAGCTCGGCCTGCTGGCGGATCGTGGCGCCGGTGCGGTTGATGCGGTCGGTATATCCGAGGCCCGGACGGTCGAACACGGTGACGCGGTAGCGCGCGGCAAGGCGCGGCGCGAGGCTGAAGGTCATGTCGCGCAGATTGCCGCTGGCCCCGTGGATCAGCACGACATCCGGCCCAGAGCCCAGGGTGAGCGCATGGACACGGTGGCCGTTCACATCGAGGATGCGGCCCTGCGGGGGAAAGGCCGCTTCGGCGCGGGCTTCGTGCTGACGGGCGCGGTGCTGGGCATAGGCCCAGAGCACGACGAGGGCGACAAGCGCGGCAAGGACGATCTTAGCGGCCAATGGAATGCAGATCGAAGGGCGTTGTCTGGTAAATCTGGTTGATCCAGTTGCCGTAAAGCAGATGCGCGTGGCTGCGCCAGCGGTTCTGCGGCGGGCGCGAGGGATCGTCGCCGGGATAGTAGTTGCAGGGTACGGCGATGGGCGTACCGCTGGCGACATCGCGGTCGTATTCCTGTTTCAGCGTGTCGCTGTCATATTCGAGATGGTTGAAGATATAGAGCGCGCCATGCCTAGGATCTTCGACGAGGCAGGGGCCGACCTCGTCGCTGTCGAGCAGGATCTTGAGGCCGGGTACGGCTTCGATCTCGGTGCGGCGCATTTCCGTCCAGCGGCTGACGGGGATCACGCAATCGTCTGAAAATCCGCGCAAATAGGGCGAGGCCGGGTCCATGTTGCGGTGCCGGAAGCAGCCGAAGGCCTTGTGATCCAGCAGGTGTTTCTGCACGCCGTGGAAATGGTTGATCATCGCCATGCCGCCCCAGCAGACGCCGAAGGTGGAATGCACATGTGACTGCGTCCAGTCGAACACCGCCTGAAGCTCGTCCCAATAGGTGACATCGGTGAAATCCAGATGTTCGATGGGCGCGCCGGTGATGATGAGGCCATCGAACCGCTCGCCGGTATCGGCCACTTCGGAAAACGGGCGATAGAAGCTTTCCATATGGGCGGCGGCGGTGTTCTTGGTGCGGTGCTCGCTCATGCGAATGAGGCTGAGTTCGATCTGCAGGGGGGTGGCGCCGATGAGCCGGGCAAACTGGTTCTCGGTCTGGATCTTCTTGGGCATCAGGTTCAGAAGGCCGATGCGCAGAGGGCGGATATCCTGTCGGGCGGCCTGATCCTCGGACATGACCATGACGCCTTCGCGCGTGAGCACGTCATAGGCGGGCAGGTCTTCGGGGATCTTGATGGGCATGGCGTCTCAGGCTTTCGTCGGGTCCGGTGTAGATAGGGCGTCAGGTGCTGCGCTCAAGCGCGGTGGCGACAAGCGCATCGAAGGCGTCGGCATCGCGGGTCTCGGCGACTTCGTCGGCGGTGACGGTGATGCCCCATTTCGCCATCGCCTCGTAGCGCGGTTTGCGATGTGCAAGGGCGCGGGCATAGGTCCAGCGGATGAAGGCGTCAGGATCAACTTCGTCCGCTTCACACTTGTTTTCGTTGAGATATTGCGCCCATGCCTGATCCAGGAACTCGGGTTGGTAGGCCATTGGCTTGGGCGCGCGGTCAAAGCGGCGGATGAGCGACTGGGTATGCGCCTCGGAGCCTTCGATATAGATCAGCAGGCAATGGCGCGAGAGCTCGGTCAGCAAAGGATCGGCGGGATCGTCGCCATCGACCCATTCGCAGATCGACCCGCCGGTGTCGCAGACGAAATTCGGATAGCCATACAGCCGCTCGGCCCGGTCGATGAAATGCGCGGTGTCCATCAGGGCCGCGATTTCGGCGGTGCGGAATTGCTGCTGGCGGCGGCGATATTCGTCGATCGGCAGGCCGCCCTTGGCCGGATCGCCCGGTTTGCCAAGATAGGTCGAGACGGGAGCGAGATTGTCGAAGGTGATGTTCGAGCCGATATAGATCGAATCCGTCAACAGCAGATCGCGCAGGAACGGCACCTGCATGGCATGCGCCTTGGCGTTGTCGGCGATAAGCTCGCCCATGTAGCGGGTGCCGATGCGGTAATCGATGGAGTAATGGAACCAGTCGCCGGCATCGCGCAGCATGTTGGACAGGTGGGTCTTGCCCAGGCCGGACATCCCATAAAACAGAACGCGCTTTTGCGCCGCGTCGCGCCAATCTTGGGCTGATTTGTAGATCATGGGGCGTCCTTTCTGCGCGCAAGTGGTAGCCAGCGGCGCGAGGCAGGTCAATGCCAAGCGATGCGCAGCAAAAACCCCGCCCGATTGCCCGGGCGGGGGGGATGAAGCCGCTTATGTCGGGGCGTCAGTAGTGCCAGCCGACCTTGACGCCGAAGCCGACGGCGCTGTTGTTCGAGAAGCTCGAGCGCGCCAGCACCGGGGGCGGGCCGGCTGCGATCGGCACATTCGTCGTGGCATTGCCGATCCAGGTATAGTTCACGCCGGTGGACACCGAGAAATTGTCGTTCTTGTAGCGCGCACCGAGCGTGACGCCGAACTTGCCGCTGGTCGGGCCGAGGTTCGAGACCGGCTTGTTGGAGTCGCCATCTTCGTAGGTCAGCGCGAGAGAGCCGCTCCAGGTGTCCGTGATGCGGCGGCCAACACCGAGCGTGTAGGTGTAGGTATCATCGTCATAGGACAGGAAAGGAACGCGCGTCGCTGTGCGATAGAGAAGCGGGTCGATCGTGAAATCGCTCCAGTCCACCCAACGCACGCCGCCGAACAGCAGGGTGTCTTTCGCGATGCCGGTTTGAAAATCGAGGTTGACCGATTGCGGGGTTTCGATCGTGGTCTTGGTGACCAGCGATGTGGCGGCAAGGGCCAGGTTTTCGCTGGTGCGGTGCTCGGTCTTGATCTTGGAATTGTAGGTCAACGAGACGCGCAGCGCGATGTCGGGACGCTCGTAGGACACGCCGGCGAGATATCCGGTGCCATAATCGGCCTTACCTTCCACGCTATAGCCAGCGACCGTCGGGACGCTTGCGTTTGCCGTGACGCGCTGAACGCGCAGGCCGCCATGCACGCCGAACCCGTTATCCATGTTGTAGCGCAGAACGCCGGTCAGGGCGGTCGAATCGAACTCTGCAAAGGTGCTGCGCAGCGGATAGCCGGTGGACGCGCTATAGTCGACATCGGCGCCGAAGGGCTGGTCGAGGATGATCGAGTAGCTCAACCTGTCGTTGATCTGCTGCTTCATCGCAGCGCCGAACTGCCAATAGGTTTTGGCCATGTCGCCCGATTGAATCCCGACGACCGAACCGGATACCGAAGGAACGGCTGTGCCGAGGCTGATCTCGGCATAGTTGCCTTCCTGGAACAGGGGCGCGATGGATTGACCGGAGCGGTCTATACCGCCAGCAGAAGCGCCGCCTGCGATGACGCAGAGGGCGAGGGCGGTGGTGGATGCGTTTCTCATTCTGGTGCTCTCCTCCGAATTTCGGCCATGCTATCGGCGGCGCGGTCGCGGTCAATCTTTGACGCCGCGTCAGTGACGTAACGGCACAAACGGTTGTAGCCGCGCCACACCTCTAACGGGTATGTGCGATGGGCTGACGGCCTTGCCGCGTTTCGGACCACATGTTGAGGTAATTGGCCCCGAAGATCACCAGCGCGCCGGCGATGGTCAGGGTGTCGATCGGCTCGTCATAGATCATGAGGCCGATCACCGCGATCAGCGGCAGGCGCATGAAATCCACAGGGCTCACAAGCGTCGCGGGCGCCATCGCAAGGGCGGTGGTCAGGCAGAAATGCGCCATCAGCCCTCCGCAGGCGATCACGGCGAGCCAAGGCAGGGATTGTGCCGAGGGCAGGGCGATATCGCCGTCGAAGCCCGCGCAGAGCAGCCCGAAGATCGACTGGCTGAGGGTCATCCAGAACAGGATGCAGGTCAGCGTCTCGGTGCGGGTCAGGCGCTTGGTCACGAGGATCGATCCGGCAAAGCCGATCGCGGCGCACATCGCGGCCAGCGTGCCGAAATTGATCGTGTCGGGGCTGGGGCGCGCGACGATCAGGATGCCGGCAAAGCCGATGCAGGCCGCAAGGATGCGCACCCGCGTCAGATGCTCGCCCAGCACCAGCGGCGACAGGATCAGCACCCAGAGCGGAGAGGTGAATTCCAGCGCGAACACCTGCGCCAGCGGGATCACGGTGATCGCGTAGAACCACAGGTTCTGGCCGCTGAAATGAAACACGTTGCGCAGCAGATGAAGGCCGGGCTTGCGGCCCGTGATGGTGCGATGCGCCCCTGTGGCCCATGCGACGAGGACCACGAGTGTCAGCCCGATCAGGCTGCGATACATCATGATTTCAAAGGTATCGAGCTCGAAACTGACCGACCGGCCGCCCACTGCCATCGCAGAGAACGACACCACCGCCCCCAGCATCCAGAGCGCCGCACGAAGAATTTCAGCTGTGTCGGCGCGAGGGATATCTCCGGTCGGAGAGGTCACTCCCACTCAATGGTGCCGGGCGGCTTCGATGTCACGTCATAGGTGACGCGGTTGATACCCTTCACCTCGTTGATGATCCGTGTGGCGGTTTCGCCAAGGAATTCATGGCTGAACGGGTAGTAATCGGCGGTCATGCCATCGACCGAGGTAACCGCGCGCAGGGCACAGGCGAAATCATAGGTCCGCCCGTCCCCCATCACGCCGACAGTGCGCACCGGCAGGATCGCAACGAAGGCCTGCCAGATCTCGTCGTAAAGGCCATGCTTGCGGATCTGGTCGATATAGACCGCATCGGCCTTGCGCAGGATGTCGAGCTTTTCGCGCGTGATCTCGCCGGGGCAGCGGATGGCAAGGCCCGGACCGGGAAAGGGGTGGCGGCCGATGAACGAGGCGGGCAGGCCCAGTTCTTGACCAAGCGCGCGGACCTCGTCCTTGAACAGTTCACGCAGCGGCTCGACCAGCTTGAGGCCCATCTTCTCGGGCAGGCCGCCGACATTGTGGTGGCTCTTGATCGTGACCGAGGGGCCGCCCGAGAAGCTGACCGATTCGATCACGTCGGGATAAAGCGTGCCCTGGGCCAGAAACTCGGCGCCTTCGATCTGGCTGGCGTATTTCTGGAACACGTCGATGAACAGGCGGCCGATGGTTTTTCTTTTCACCTCGGGGTCGCTTACGCCTTCGAGCTCACCCAGGAACAGGTCCGCCTCGTCGGCATGGATCAGCGGGATGTTGTAGTGGTCGCGGAACATGGTGACCACTTCATCGGCCTCGTTATGGCGCAAGAGGCCGTGATCGACAAAGACGCAGGTCAGTTGATCGCCGATCGCCTCGTGGATCAGAACGGCGGCAACCGAGCTGTCGACGCCGCCCGAGAGACCGCAGATCACCTGTTTGTCGCCGACCTGTTCGCGAATCAGGCGAATCGCCTCTTCGCGATAGGCGGCCATGGTCCAGTCGCCCTTGAACCCGGCAAGGCGCACGAAATTCTCATAGAGCGTCTTGCCGTTCGGTGTGTGATGCACCTCGGGGTGGAACTGCACGGCAAAGAAATTGCGGCTCAGATCGGCGGTGATGGCGAAAGGTGCGTTGGGCGAGGTGCCAAAGACCTCGAATCCGGGCGCGATGCGGCTGACATGGTCGCCATGGCTCATCCAGACCTGTTCGCGCTCTTCGAGGAACCAGCCATTCAGAAGGTCGATTCGATGCGCCGTCGGGCTGACATAGGCGCGGCCGAATTCGGCGGTGCCGTCGCCGCGTTCGACCTTGCCGCCCAGCATCTCCATCATGACCTGCTGACCATAGCAGATACCAAGGATGGGCACGCCCAGATCGAACACCTTTTCAGGCGGGCGCGGCGAGCCTGCATCGATCACGCTGGCGGGACCGCCCGAAAAGATCACCGCTTTCGGCGCGAACTCGGCGAGAAACGCCTCGGTCACGTTCTGGAACGGGTGGATTTCGCAATAGACGTTCAGTTCCCGCAGGCGACGCGCGATCAGCTGCGTCACCTGGCTTCCGAAGTCTATGATGAGAAGGCGGTCATGCGATGTCTGGCTCATGATTGCCTAGTAGGACGCAGGCGCGCTTTGCGCAAGACCCAGACAGGATTCGCCCCGAAAGCGCCTGTGTGCGGCGGAATGGCGGGCTGCATGTCGCTTTAGACCCCAAGAGGGCGCAAATCTCCGATGGCGGGGCGTTTTGCTGCGATATGGATGCGCGCAGCTGCCCCCGAGCCGGGGCGTTTCAACCAATGCAGGGGTCAGACAATCATGGTCGAAGCAGAAACCCGCAGACGGGCACGGGGCGGCGGCGGCGCCGCACGCCGGGCCGAACGCACATCCGTCAGCATCGAGACCGCGCGCTATATCGAGCGCAACATTCCGGTATATGACATCCTGACCGATGAGGCGCTGGAGATCATCGAGACGAACGCGGAAACGATTCTCGAAGAGATCGGCGTCAATTTCGTCGAGAACCCCAAGGCGTTGGAGCGCTGGCGCAACGCCGGTGCCAGCATCGAGGGCGAGCGGGTGCGCATTCCGCGCGGTCTGGCGCGGCAGCTCTGCGCGACGGCGCCCTCGCGCTATGTCCAGCATGCCCGCAACCCCGCCCGCAATGTCGAGATCGGCGGCAAGACACTGGTCTGTGCGCCGGTCTATGGCCCGCCCTTCGTGCGCGACATGGAAGGCGGACGCCGCTATGCGACGATGGCCGATTTCGAACGTTTCGTGAAACTGGGCTATATGTCGAAATGGCTGCATCATTCCGGCGGCACCGTATGCGAGCCCACGGATGTTCCGGTGAACAAGCGCCATCTGGACATGCTCTATGCCCACATGACGCTGAGCGACAAGCCCTTCATGGGATCGGTCACCGAACCGAGCCGGGCACGCGACAGTGTCGAAATGTGCGAGATCCTGTTCGGCAAGGAGTTCGTGCGCGACAATACGGTGATGACCTCGCTCATCAACATCAACTCGCCGATGACCTTCGACGATGTGATGATGGGCGCGCTCGAAGTCTATGCAGAGCATAATCAGGCCTGCATCGTGTCGCCCTTCATCGTCGGTGGCGCGATGGCGCCGGTGTCGGTCATGGGCACACTTACGCAGGTTCTGGCCGAGGTGCTGGCGGGCATCGCCTATAGCCAGCTGGTGCGCCCGGGCGCGCCGGTGATCTTCGGCGCGTTCGTCACCTCGATCGACATGAACAGCGGCGCGCCCACTTTCGGCACGCCCGAGGCCAGCCAGATCCTGTATGGCGCGGGACAATTGGCGCGGCGCATGAACCTGCCGTTCCGGTCGGGCGGAAGCCTGTGCGGCTCAAAGCTGCCGGATGCGCAGGCCGCCTATGAGACCGCCAACACGCTCAATGCGGCGATGATGGGCGGGGTGAACTTCATGCTGCACAGCTGTGGCTGGCTGGAAGGCGGTCTGGTGGCGAGCTTCGAGAAATTCGTGATGGACGCCGACCAGCTTGGCGCGCTCCACAAATTCGCTGAAGGCATCACCACCGACGAGAACGGGCAGGCGATGGGCGCGATCCGCGAGGTCGGCCCCGGCGGCCATTACCTTGGGTGCGAACATACGCAGTCCAATTTCAAGAAGGCGTTCTGGCGCTCGGACGTGCTGGATTACAAACCGTTCGAGACATGGCACGAGGAAGGCGGGCGCGACACGATGGTTCTGGCCAACGCCAAGATGCATCAGATGCTGGCCAATTATCAGCAGCCGCCGCTTGATCCCGCCATCGCCGAGGCGCTGGCCGCCTATGTGGCGCACAAGAAAGCCTCGATGCCCGACGCGTTCTCCTGAGCGTTGCGGTCAGGCCGATAGCGAGGCGCGCAGCAGGCGCGCCTCGCCCATCATCGCGATCAGAATCTCGACATGGCGTTCCGCGGAATAGCCCGCGTCGCGATGCGTGCGCTGGCTTTCGAGAATCAGTTCCATATCCATCAGCCGCATGAGAGCAGGTCCGCTGCGGGGCAGGGTGCCCATGCCCAGATGCCGGGGCAGATGCGTGTTGCGGCGATACTCCATGAGCCCGAAACGGGCCGCATGGATCAAAAGGCGGGGCCGGCGCAGGGCGGCCATATGCGAGAGGATGTCGTTCATGTCTGGTCTCCGATCAGATCGTCTCCCCTCTTGGTGACACAACCTGAGCGGGTGTTGCGCATCTGGCTGATGTGGCGCGCGCCGTGATATGTGCTTGTTCATAATTCGGAAACAATTGTTGCTGAAACGTTATCAGTTAACGAACTGGTAACGATTTACACGCAAGGGTTGTGGATAACCCTGTGGATGATTTTGCCGCGCCCTGCGTGGCCTGACCGATGGAGAGACGCCGTGGCTGCTGATCCAGAGACCATCGACCCGATAGCCGCGCTGCCGGACTGGGTGCCGGAACCTGCGCGGCGCTACATCGCCCATACCGAGGCGGGCACATCCATCCGCGCCCTCGCGCGGCGGGCCGGCTGTCACGCCTCGACCGTTCTGCGCCAGATCAGGGCCTATGAGGCCCGCCGCGACGATCCGCTGGTGGATGCCGCGCTCAGGCGCATTGGCCGGCGGATGCCGCCGCCTGTCAGACGGCACCCCGCCCAGGAGGAGACCAGAAAAATGGACAAGACTGTTCTTCAGGATACCGCTGCGCTGGCTGGCGGGACGTTGCTGAGCGAAGCCTGCCGCGTGCTCAAGCGGCTGTGCGAATCCGGCGCGGTGCTGGCCGTGGCGGCGGATATGGAAAAGGCGGTTGTGCTGCGCGACGGCCCGTCAGGGCAGGCAAGCCGGACCGCGGTGGTGGATCGTTCGGTGGCCGAGGCGATGGCGCTCAATCACTGGATCGCCTGCCAGTCCCAGGGCCGGGTGTCCCGCTACCGGATCACAAAAAGCGGGCGCGAGGCCATGATGACGCTGCTGGATGACACCCCGGCGTCACAGGACGGCATCGCTGCGGGCTTTCGGGACATGCGCCCGGCCTTGGCGCATGACCGGGCAGACAGCCATGCGAACGACGCCTCGGATCGGCAGCGCAGGCTGCGCTATGGCGCGGCCGAAACGCCGCTGATCGCGCTGGCGCGGCGCCGGGATCGCGACGGGCTGCATTTCCTGTCTCCCGAGCTCGTGCGCGCCGGAGAGCGTCTGCGCGAGGATTTCGATCTTGCGGGGCTTGTGCCGTTGCGACCGGGCAGCTGGGATCAGATGATGCTGCAGACGACACACGCGCCGGGGCATGCACAGGGTGGTCCGGGCAGCCCGGATGCCGCGCGCCTGCGTGTGCTCGAGGCGCTGCGCGAGCTTGGCCCCGGCCTTGGGGATGTGGCGCTGCGGTGCTGTTGCTATCTCGAAGGGCTGGAGACCGCCGAGAAACGCATGGGCTGGTCGGCGCGCTCGGGCAAGATCGTGCTGCGCATCGCGCTGCAGCGGTTGCGCCGCCATTATGACGGCTTGCATGATGGCGGGGGGCTGATCGGGTAGGGCGCGGGGCCTGCCTCAGCCGCCCACCAGCCAGCCCACGAAGAACGCGACGATGGCACAGACCGTGCCGACAAGAACCGTTTCCCCGACCGAACGGGTGATGCGTTCACGCGTCGCGCTGAACCGCAGAAGGCCAAGGCCGATCAGGGCGCTGAGCGTCGTGCCGATGGACATGTAGAAGGTCTCTTGGGTCGGCTCGAAGAGGAAATACGGCACCAAGGGAATCGAGCCGAAAATCACGAAGGACATGAAGGTGAACAGCCCGTTGAGGGCCGGGTTTTCCTCGTCCGGGTCCTGCATGCCGAATTCATAGGTCATCATCAGATCGGCCATGATCTGCGGATGGCGCGACAGGATCGCGGTGGCGGTGTCGGCCTCGCCCGCCGGCAGGCCGCGTTGGCGCAGGATTTCGAACAGTTCCATACGCTCCTGTTCGGGGTTGCGGGCGATTTCGCGCAGTTCGGCCTGTCGCCGCGCCCGGTAGAGATCATGCTGCGAGCGGGCCGACAGGAATTCGCCCAAGCCCATGCTGACCGCATCGGCAAAGAGGTTGGCAAGCCCGAAGACCAGCACCGCGACCCCGCCGATCTGGGCCACGCCATCGGCCGATGCCCCCGCGAATCCCGCGACGATCGCAAAGGTGGTGACGATCCCGTCATTGCCGCCATAGACGATTTGCTTGAGGAATTCCTGTGTCTTGCCCAAGGCATGATC
Organism: Roseovarius litoreus; assembly: GCF_900142765.1. GTDB lineage: Bacteria > Pseudomonadota > Alphaproteobacteria > Rhodobacterales > Rhodobacteraceae > Roseovarius > Roseovarius litoreus. The sequence continues at coordinate 222,595 of NZ_FRCB01000005.1, read as the reverse complement.
CTCGCGCCGATGGGCCTGCCAGTCCAGATGTTCCACACGCTGTCCCTTGTTGTGTGATGGTTGCGCGCAGAATAGACCAAGGCGCGAAGGCTGCAACCCGGCGGCACCGCGCGGCGGTGCATGGCGGATATGCGGAACTGGCACTCGCGCCTGGCTTGGACTATGTTACGCACATCACAAGGACCGAGCAGCGGGGAGTTTTCCGTGCGAGACATCAAGATACCGGGCCAGCGACACCCCGAAAAGGCGCATCGCCCGGACAATGCGCAACCCAAGAAACCCGACTGGATTCGCGTCAAGGCGCCGACCGGGGCAGGGTATCGCGAGACCCACAAGATCATCCGCGAGCACAAGCTGGTGACGGTCTGCGAAGAGGCCGGCTGCCCCAATGCGGGCGAATGCTGGAGCCAGGGACATGCCACCATGATGATCATGGGCGATGTCTGCACGCGCGGCTGCACCTTTTGCAACGTGGCCACGGGCAAGCCGGATGCGCTTGACCTGTTCGAGCCGGGCCGGGTAGCCGATGCGGTGCAGAAACTGGGACTGAACCATGTGGTCATCACCAGCGTGGACCGCGACGATATCGACGATGGTGGGGCCGAGCATTTCGCCCAGACCATCCGCGCCGTGCGTCATCGCAGCCCCGGCACCACGATCGAGATCCTGACCCCGGATTTCCTGCATTGCGCGCCGTCGGTTCTGGAAACCGTGGTGGCGGCGAAACCGGACGTGTTCAACCACAATCTCGAGACGGTGCCGGCGCTTTATCCCACGGTGCGCCCGGGAGCGCGGTATTTCCATTCGCTGCGCCTTTTGCAGAGGGTGAAAGAGATCGATCCGATGATGTTCACCAAATCGGGCATCATGGTGGGGCTTGGCGAGGACCGCGTGCAGGTCCATCAGGTGATGGACGACATGCGCGCCGCGGGCATCGATTTCCTGACCATCGGCCAGTATCTGCAGCCCACGCCCAAGCATCACGCGGTGGATCGGTTCGTGCATCCCGATGAATTCGCGGCCTATGAAAAGGTGGCTTATGGCAAGGGCTTCCTGATGGTGTCGGCGACGCCGCTCACGCGCTCGTCCTATCATGCGGGCGACGATTTCGAGCGGCTGCGCGCGGCGCGGCTGAAGAAAATCGGCTGACCCGAGGGCCGCGATAGCTGGCAGACATGAAAAAACCGGCCTCTGCGAAAGGCCGGTTTTTTTATGTCCAACAGGGTGCGGGAGAGACCGTGCTCAGCCGCCCCAGGTGCGCACGGGACCGCAATCCATATGCACGAAGTTGGACCCGGAATATTTGCCGACGCCACCGCCCCTGCAGGCCGAGGCCGCGCGGAACATCTGCCCGACAGAGCGGGAATTGAGCCGAAGATCCGCCGCTTCGCCCTGCAGATGCAGGGAGTTGCGCGCCACACCGCTCGAGCGGCTGCGCAGCATCGCGTTGGTCTTGGGGCTGCGATAGCCCGACAAGAGCATGTAGGGCTCGTTCACATCCATGAGATTATGCGCCGCCGCCATGATGTCGATCGTGCGCAGGTCGATGTTGTGAACGTCATTCGTGCGCCAGTCGCGCATGAAGAGCGAAATCTCGCGAACCGCGTCGCGGATATAGTCGCCTTCGATCCAGTAGATCGTGTCGATGCTTTCGCCCGTGCGCGGAGATGTCATCCGCAACCGCCTGATGTCGCCTGCTCCGCGAAGGAAGCCAGCGGCGTTCGAGTAGGTCGGTGCCGCCGCAACCGCGCTGGCTGCAAAAGCACCCAGCAACGCGCGACGCGTGATGCCCGAAGAGCTGTAGTCCGTCATATGCTTAGCGCCTGTCCCGTATCTTGCTCGTTCGGTCCGCTATCCAGCGAACTCGGTGTCTGTTCCCCAAGTGCGTGAAACATATCGCATAAAAAGAATCACGGACCAAGCCTGTTTTGATGCAAATTGAAACGATCAAGGTTTTTCGGCAGTTTTTTGCGCAAACTGGAACCAGTGTCACCGTTTTACACTTAAGACGATGCGTTTTCGCCTCAGGCCTCGGGCCGTCTTGGAGGATCACACAGAATTTTATGGACAAGCGACAGGCGAGTGCTGGCACACTCAAGCATGTGTTTACAGACCGAATGAGCCGAGGGAACGCGATGCCGATGATTGCCACTGTCCTGCCAAGGGCGGTTCTGCTGAGTTCACTGATCTTTCTGGGCCAGCTTCTGCTGGGCACGGGCGCGCAGGCGCAGGTCACCGCCTTCAAACAGGCGGTTGCCGAAGCAGCCGCCAAGGACCGCGATCTGGCGGCGTTCTACCAGGACAATGAATTCACCGGCATCTGGATCGGCGACAGCGCGGCCGACAAGGCCCGGCGCGTGGCGCTTTTCGATGCGATCCGCAGCGCCGAGGACCACGGGCTTCCGGCGGCACGCTATGACGCCGAGGGGCTTATGGCCAAGCTGAAATCCGCCCGCAGCGCTCGCGATCTGGGCAAGGCGGAGGTGGCGCTCAGTCAGGTGTTCCTGCGGCTTTCGCGCGACATGCAGACCGGCGTTCTGGTGCCGGGACAGGTGGACGACGACATCAAGCGGCAAGTGCCCTATCGCGAGCGGCTGTCCTATCTGACCAATTTCGTGCAATCCAGCCCGCAGGCTTTCTTCCGTGCTCTGCCGCCGCAATCCAACGAATATGCCCGTCTGATGAAGGAAAAGCTGCGTCTCGAGCGGCTGGCCGACAGGGGCGGATGGGGGCCGGCCGTTCCCGCCGAGGCGGTGAAGCCCGGCCAATCGGGGGCTGCGGTCACGGCGCTGCGCGACCGGCTCGTGGCGATGGGGTTTCTCGATCGCTCGGCAACACAGGTCTATGACGAGAACATGCTGCATGCGGTGCAGCGCTTCCAGCTGGCGCATGGGCTGACACCCGACGGCGTGGCCGGGCCGGGCACTTTGGCCGAGATCAACGTGCCTGTGCAGGAGCGTCTCAAATCGCTGATTGTCGCGATGGAGCGCGAACGCTGGATCAACATGCCCTTGGGCGAGCGCCATATCCTTGTGAACCTGACCGATTTTCATGCCCGCATCATCGACGATGGCGCGGTGAGTTTCGAAACCCGGGTGGTCATCGGCAAGAATACCGGCGACCGGCGCAGCCCCGAGTTTTCCGACGAGATGGACCATATGGTCATCAACCCGACATGGCATGTGCCGCGCTCGATCGCGGTCGGGGAATACCTGCCCAAGATGAAGCGCAACCCCAACGCGGTCAGCCACCTCAGGCTGTACAACAGCCGCGGCCAGCAGGTCAGCCGTGGCGCGGTGAATTTCGCGGCCTACAATGCCTCGAATTTCCCGTTCTCGATCAAGCAGCCGCCCTCGCAGAGCAACGCTCTGGGGCTGGTCAAGTTCATGTTTCCCAACAAGTACAACATCTATCTGCATGACACGCCGGCCAAGGACCTGTTCGGACGCGAAGTGCGGGCCTATAGCCACGGCTGCGTGCGCGTGCAAAAGCCGTTCGAGCTGGCCTATGAGCTTTTGTCCAAGCAAGAGACCGACCCCAAGCGGGCCTTCCATTCGATTCTCGATACTGGCCGCGAAACGCGGGTGAACCTCGAGGAGGTCGTGCCGGTGCACATCATTTACCGCACCGCCTTCACGCAGGCGAAAGGCCCGGTGCAGTATCGTCGCGACGTCTATGGGCGTGATGGACGGATCTGGGATGCGCTCGACAAGGCGGGGGTTTCTCTACGCGCGGTTCAGGGGTAAACCACACTCCGTATCGAGGGGAGTGTCATGGCCTATACCGTCCAGCAGATTGCCGACTCTCTCGGGGCCAGCGCCCTGGGAGCGACCCATTTGGAAATCGACGCCGTCGCAGAGCCGTCAGATGCCGGGCCGCGCGATCTCGCGCTGGCGATGAAGCCCGAATATGCCGAGAAGATCGGACAGGGGCGCGCGCGCGCAGCGATGCTGTGGCAGGGGGCCGACTGGGCCGCGCTCGGGCTTGAGGCGGCGATCATCGCACCGCGCCCGCGTTTCGCTCTGGCGGGGCTGTCGGCGTTGATGGACCCGGGGCAGGGCTGGGACAGCGGCATTCATCCCTCGGCGGTGATCGATCCTCGGGCCGAGCTGGCGGAGGGCGTCAGCGTCGGGCCTTTGTGCGTGATCGGGGCGCGCGCCCGGATCGGTGCAGGCACGGTGATCGGCCCGCAATGTTTCATCGGCGCGGACAGCGTGATCGGGCAGGGCGGTTTCTTGCGCGAGGGGGTGCGGATCGGGCCGCGCGTGCGCATCGGTGACCGCTTCATCGCGCAGCCCAACGCGGTCATCGGCAGCGACGGATTTTCCTTTGTCACGCCAGAGCAATCCGGAGTGGAACGCGCCCGCGCCACGCTTGGCGATCAGGGCGAGGTCAAAAGCCAGTCCTATGCCCGTATCCACAGTCTGGGCGGCGTCACCATCGGCGATGATGTCGAAATCGGCTCGCATACCTGCATCGACCGGGGCACCATCCGCGACACCCAGATCGGCAACGGGACCAAGATCGACAACCTTGTGCAGATCGGACACAACGTCATCATTGGCCGCGACACGCTGCTTTGTGGTCAGGTCGGCATCGGCGGATCGGTAGTGATCGGGGATAATGTGGTGATGGCCGGTCAAACCGGAATCGGCGACAATCTGTTCGTCGGCAACAATGTCATCTGCGGCGGTGCGACCAAGGCCTTGTCGAATATCCCGGCCGGTCGGGTGATGCTGGGATATCCGGCGATGAAGATGGACAGCCAGATGGAGGTCTACAAGGGATTGCGCCGCCTCAAACGGCTTTTCCAGGATGTCGCGGATCTCAAGAAAACTGTTTCAAACCTGAGGCAGAGTGACTAAATCCACGGTGATTCTGGGGATGACTTCAGGAAGGTGACCACAATGAGCAGCATCAAGGACCGCGTGATCGACATCATCGCGCAGCAAGCCGTACTCGATCCTTCGGATGTGTCACCCGAAAGCACGCTGGAGGATCTGGGCATCGACAGCCTCGGGCTGGTCGAAAGCATTTTCGCGATCGAGGAAGAATTCGACATCTCGGTGCCGTTCAACGCAAACGCACCCGAAGAGAGCGAGTTCGACATCTCCTCGGTGGCCAGTATCATCGACGGCATCGAGGCGCTTGTGAAAGAGCAGTCGTGAAACGTGTCGTCATAACGGGCGCGGGCACGATCAACGCGCTTGGTCACAACGTGCCCGACACGCTCGAGGCGATGCGCGAAGGGCGCTGCGGGATCGGCGATCTGCAGTTTCGCGATGTCGACCGGCTGGCCATCCGCATCGGCGGTCAGGTGCGCGGCTACGAGCCGGAAACCCGCTTCAATCGCCAGCAATTGTCGCTCTACGACCGGTTCACCCAATTCACGCTGATCGCCGCCCGCGAGGCGATTGCCCAATCCGGGCTCGAGTTTTCCGGCGAGCTCGCCGCAAGGGCCGGGGTCGTGCTGGGCAATTCCGGCGGCGGGATGACCACGCTCGACGAGAATTACCGCTCGGTCTACGAGGATGGCAAGAACCGGGTGCATCCTTTCGTTGTGCCCAAGCTGATGAACAATGCCGCCGCCAGCCATGTGTCGATGGAGTTCAATCTCAAGGGGCCGAGCTTTACCGTCTCGACCGCCTGCGCCTCGTCCAATCACGCGATGGCACAGGCGTTTCAGATGGTGCATGGCGGGATGACCCCGGTGATGGTCACGGGCGGGTCGGAATCCATGCTGTGCTTCGGTGGCGTCAAGGCTTGGGAAGGTCTGCGCGTGATGTCCAAGGATGGGTGCCGTCCGTTCTCGGCCAATCGCAACGGCATGGTGCAGGGCGAAGGCGCAGGTATCTTCGTCTTCGAGGAATACGAGCATGCCCGTGCCCGCGGCGCCGAGATCCTTGCCGAAGTGGCGGGCTACGCGATGTCTTCGGATGCCGCCGATATCGTGATGCCCTCCAAGCAGGGGGCGGCCCGCGCGATCAAGGGCGCGCTGGCCGATGCGCGGCTCAACGCCTCGGAAGTGGGCTATATCAACGCGCATGGCACCGGAACGGCGGCCAATGACAAGACCGAAAGCGCGGCTGTGGCCGATGTGTTTGGTGCCCATGCCGACCGGCTGATGATTTCCTCGACCAAGTCGATGCACGGCCATCTGATCGGCGGCACCGGCGCGGTCGAGCTTTTGGCCTGCATTCTGGCGGTCCGCGATGGGGTGATCGCGCCGACCATCGGCTATGAGGAACCCGATCCCGAATGCGCGCTCGATGTCGTGCCAAACGAAGCACGCGAGGCCGATGTCAGCGTGGCGCTTTCGAATGCCTTTGCCTTCGGCGGGCTGAATGCGGTTCTGGCCCTCAAGCGTTTCACCTGAGCTTTCGTCTGCAACACGCTGTTAAACAAAGAAAAAGGCGCAACGCTTGAAGCGCTGCGCCCTGAATCTTCGGACCATCCGTGGCGTCAGTTGTCGACGATGGTCACATTGTCATAGGCGGCGGTGAAGCCTGAAAGCGAGGCCTTGATGTCCACCACCTGATCGGGCGCCTGCGCCGGGACGATCTGCAGATTGGCCATGGCACCCGCCTTGAACGCATCGATATCCGCCTGCGTGAAGCCGATGCGGGCATAACAGCCCACCATCGTGCAGAAGGAGAACGCATAGGTCTTGGCGCGGCCGCCATCGACCGACAGCTTCAGCTCTTCTGACAAAAGCGTGCCGAGCGGCACGATGATCGTGGCACCCGCCACGGCCTGCGCGCCCTCGGGCAGACGGAACAGGCTGAATTCCGCAACCGGGTTGCCGGCGTCTTCGGTCAGCAGCTGGTACATCTGGCAGGGGTCTTCCTCGCCGCCGCTGCGGAAGCAGCGCAATTGCCAGTCGCCATACTGATCCTTGATGTAGTTCGGATTCTCCCGCGCGGGACGGCCCAGATCCAGTTCCTCATCAGGCTTTGCCTCGTCACCGGGGGTTTCCGGCTCGGCTGCGGATTGGTCCTGTGCGGTCTCGGGCGCGGGCTGCGTGGTCTGGGCCGGGTCCGTGGCGCTGTCGCCCGTCGCGGTGTCCTGCGCTGCAAGCGAGGTGCTCATGCCCAGAAGGGCGACCAAGGGAAGAAGGTGAAGAAGTCTGGGCATTGCGTCCCCGTTCATCTGACTAAGTTACATTTCATGCGCTCTAACATGGCGCTGCCGAGGTGTCAGGATCAAATCCCATTCCGCGCCCTTCATCACGGCGACAAACCGCCGCTCGCGCGCCCGTGCCGGATGATCGTCCCGGGCGATGGCGCCGGGCTGTTCCGTCGCCGCCGCATGCCGCGAAAAACAGAAAAGAGACCTTGCGGCCTCTTTCCTTTAGTCTCCCTGCCGGACTGGCCGACTTAGTAATTGAGCGAACGCTAGGACAGTTATCGCAATCCGTCAACAGTCGAAAGAGAACCATATGCGCAAAAAAAGGCCACGTCCGAAGACGCGGCCAGTCTGACAGGGAGGAAGTCACCCCGAACCAGGAGGACATGAGATTCGGGGCAAGATTCATACTGGCGGTCAAACGTTAAGTAAGTATGTTCGAAGCGTGAAAAACCGGACGAGGGCGAGTGACATGGACAAACATATCTTCATCGGGGGCGGTGGGGCCGATTACGGTACCGCTCAGGGCCTGTCACTGAAATACGCCAACCGGCATGGGCTGATCGCGGGGGCCACCGGCACCGGCAAGACGGTCACCCTGCAGATCCTCGCCGAAGGGTTCTCGTCGGCGGGCGTGCCGGTGTTCCTGTCGGATGTGAAGGGCGATCTGTCGGGGCTGGCCGCCTCGGGCAGTGTCGAGTTCAAGCTGCACGAGGCCTTCACCAAACGCGCCACTCAGATCGGCTTTGCCGATTACCGCTACGAGTCCTTCCCGGTCACCTTCTGGGATCTCTTCGGCGAGCAGGGCCATCCCGTCCGCACCACCGTGGCCGAGATGGGTCCGCTTCTGCTCAGCCGCCTGATGGGCCTCAGCGAGGCGCAGGAAGGCATCATGAACATCGCCTTCCGGGTCTCGGATGAAGAGGGGATGCCGCTCTTGGATCTCAAGGATCTGCAGGCGCTTCTGGTCTGGGTCGGGGAAAACCGCGATGCGCTGTCGCTGCGATATGGCAATGTCTCGCCGCAATCGGTGGGTGCGATCCAGCGCCAGCTTCTGGTGCTTGAAAATCAGGGGGCCACGCAGTTTTTCGGCGAACCGGCACTCGACCTTGCCGATCTGATGCAGACCGCGCCGGATGGGCGCGGGCGGATCAACATCCTTGCCGCCGACAAGCTGATGGGCTCTCCCCGGCTTTATGCCACCTTCCTTCTGTGGCTTCTGTCGGAACTCTTCGAGAGCCTGCCCGAAGTGGGCGATCCCGACAAACCCAAGCTGGTGTTCTTCTTCGACGAGGCGCATCTTCTGTTCGACGACGCGCCCGACGCTCTGGTGGACAAGGTCGAACAGGTCGCGCGCCTGATCCGCTCCAAGGGGGTCGGGGTCTATTTCATCACCCAGAACCCCGATGACGTTCCCGAGGATATCCTGGGCCAGCTCGGCAACCGCGTGCAGCACGCGCTGCGCGCCTTTACCGCCCGCGACCAGAAGGCGTTGATGCGTGCGGCAGAAACCTATCGTCCGAACCCGCGTTTCGACACCGCCGACGCGATCCGCGATGTCGGCACCGGCGAGGCGGTGACTTCGATGCTCGAGGCCAAGGGCGCGCCGGGCGTGGTGGAGCGCACGCTGATCCGCCCGCCTTCGTCGAAACTGGGGCCGGTGGATGCCATAACGCGCGCCGGTGTGATCGCCACCTCTCCGCTCGCCGGAAAATACGAGACGGTGATTGATCGCAGATCGGCCCATGAGATCCTTGCCGAACGCGCCGCAGAGGCGGCAAAAGCCGCAGCCGAAGCCGAATTGGCCGAAAACGCCCCGCCTGCGCCCGAGGCGGAAGAGCCGCGCGAATTCACCGCCGCGCGGCGGTATTCCGGCTCACGCGTCAGCGGGTCCAGTGCACGGGACAAGGACGACTCGGGGCTTGGCGCCTTCGGTGAGGCCCTGACCGGCGCGGTTCTGAAAGAGCTCAAGGGCACCACGGGCCGCCGGATCGTGCGCGGGATACTAGGCGGGCTTTTCAAGGGCCGCTAAAGCCTGCTCATATCTTCGATGAGCGCCTCGTACATCTCGCCCGCGCGCCGGATCCGCGACTTCGACAGCGCGCGCGTCTCGACCCTGAGCAGCGCATCGACCCCCAGCATGAAGGGCAGGATGCACCGGCGTTCTGCTTCGGTCATCGCGAAAGCGTCGGTGAACGCATCCAGTAGGGCGCCATCCACCCCCAGCATGCGGCGCCCCGACGGGATCACGCCGCGCCGCCCCATATGCATGGCAAAGCGCGCGATATCCTTGTAGATCGGCATCCGCCCCGATCCGCCGGTGTCGATGCCGGTCATCCGCTGGCCTTCGACGATCAGGTTGTTGGGATGAAAATCGCCATGGCTGATGGCGACGCGCCACTCCAGCCCCTCGATCCGCTCGGCCAGACGGGTCATCTGTACGATCAGCTGCGTCTCGAGCTTGTGCAACCGTGCGAATGGCTGCGTCGCCGACGCGCGTTCTGCACGCTTGAGCCATCCCACCGGCTTTGCAGGCACCCAGCTTTCGGTGCTTTCGGTATAGCGCCTCAGCCAGTCCGCCGCCGGTGTCACCAGATCCGCGCGCACCGCCTCGGGCGAGGCGCGGACCAGCTCCAGCAGGGGCGTGCCCTCCACCTCTTCGATCGCCAGCAACCGATGCTCGGCATTGTGACGCAGCGGCTCGACCACGCGAAACCGCTTGCCCTGCATCTCGGGCCAGATGCGCTGCAATTCCTCCCATTCGCGGGACGAGACATCGTCCAGCGGGTCCATGAACATCCGCCAGACACAGGCCCGCCCGCCGATCCTTCCCCGGATCACCGCGCGCTTGCCGGGCACAAGACGGATGAGATCGCCAAGTTCGGCATCCGCAAGGCCCGGATCGGCCGAGCGGGCCGCTTCGAAGCGACCGACAATCTCTTCCAGGGCATCCAGATCCGGCATGCGATCACTTTGACGGGATTTGGTCATGGGCTGACCATTTCCCAGCCATTTGCCTGCGTCAACCGAATTGAACCCGCCCGCCGCCATCGGTAAGGTGGGCGCACAAAGGACAAGCACACAGGACATATCCCATGACCGACACCCCCGTTTCCGAGATGTCTTTCGAAGACGCCATGAAAGAGCTCGAAGAGGTCGTGGGCAAGCTGGAACGCGGCGATGTCGCGCTTGACGCGTCGATCAAACTCTACGAGCGCGGCGCGCAGCTCAAAAAACGCTGCGAGACCAAGCTCAAGGAAGCCGAGGAAAAGGTGGCCGCCATCACGCTCGATGGCGATGGCACCCCCACCGGAACACAGCCCGTCGAAGGCCTGTGACCCGATGGAGCACGGCGACAGGGCCGGTGCGCCGGTGAGCTTGGGTGAAAGCGGGCAGGCGGCGCGCGTTCAGGAGCATCTTGACCGGGTGCTGGACGCCTTCGGCGACGGGGCCGTGGCGCAGGCCATGCGCTATGCCTGCTCGGGCGGCAAACGCATCCGCGCGCGGCTGGTTCTGGATGGCGCGCGCCTGCATGACATCCCCGAGGCGCGGGCGCTCTGGCCCGCCTGCGCGATCGAGGCCATGCATGCCTATTCGCTGGTGCATGACGATCTGCCCTGCATGGACGATGACGATCTGCGCCGGGGCCAGCCCACCGTGCATATCCGCTGGGACGAGGCGACCGCCGTCCTGACCGGCGACGCGCTGCAGGCGCTCGCCTTCGAACTGGCCGCCCATCCCGACGGCGCCGCCACGGCGCAGGCCCGCGCCGATCTGGCGCTCAGCCTTGCGCGTGCGGCGGGCGGGCAGGGGATGGTGCTGGGCCAGGCACTCGACATCGCCGCCGAAACCGCCGACCGCCCCCTGACCCTGGATGAGATCACCCATCTGCAGGCGGGCAAGACCGGCGCCCTGATCGAATGGGCCGCCTGTGCCGGGCCGCGCATGGCGCTGGCCGACACAGCACCGCTAGCCGCCTATGCCGCAGCGCTCGGTCTGGCCTTCCAGATCCAGGACGATGTGATCGACGTGATCGGGGATGCGGCCGCCGCCGGCAAGGCCGTGGGCAAGGACGCCGCCGCCGGCAAGGCCACCTTCGTGTCGCTTCTGGGGCTCGATGAGGCGCGCGCGCGGGCCGCATCGCTGGTTGACCGTGCCTGTGATGCGCTATCTGGTTACGGCGATGACGCCGAAAGCTTGCGGGCGCTCGCCCGCTTCGTTATCTCGCGTCACAGCTGAGTTTTGCCCCAAGGAGGGCGCACGCCACCATGTCCAACCGTCCCGATACCCCGCTCCTGGACCTGGTCCAAAGCCCCGCCGATATCAAGCGGTTCTCCGATGCGCAGCTTGTCGAGCTGGCCCATGACCTGCGCGCCGAGACGATCTCCTGCGTCTCCGAGACAGGCGGACATCTGGGTGCGGGGCTTGGCGTGGTGGAGTTGACGGTGGCGCTGCATGCGGTGTTCGATGCGCCGCGCGACAAGATCATCTGGGATGTCAGCCACCAATCCTATCCGCACAAGATCCTCACCGGGCGCCGCGACCGCATCCGCACCCTGCGTCAGAAGGGCGGGCTGTCGGGCTTCACCAAACGCTCCGAGTCGCCCTATGATCCGTTCGGCGCGGCCCATAGCTCCACCTCGATCAGCGCCGCACTCGGCTTTGCCGTGGCGCGCGATCTGGGCGGCGCCTGCGACACGGGCCATGGCGATGCGATCGCGGTGATCGGCGACGGGGCGATGTCGGCGGGCATGGCCTTCGAGGCGATGAACCATGCAGGCCATCTGAAACAGCGCCTGATCGTCATTCTCAACGACAACGAGATGTCCATCGCGCCGCCCGTGGGGGCGCTGTCGTCCTATCTCTCGCGGCTCTATGCGGGCGAGCCGTTCCAGGAATTCAAGGCCGCGGCCAAAGGTGCCGTGTCGCTCCTGCCGCCGCCCTTTCAGGAAGGCGCGCGCCGCGCCAAGGACATGCTCAAGGGCCTGACCGTCGGCGGTACGCTCTTCGAAGAGCTTGGCTTCAGCTATATCGGCCCGATCGACGGGCATGACATGGACCAGTTGCTGCCGGTGCTGCGCACCGTGCGCGCGCGGGCCACCGGCCCCACGCTCATCCATGTCATCACCCGCAAGGGCAAGGGCTATGGCCCCGCCGAGGCGCGCCGCGATGGCGGCCATGCGACCGCGAAATTCGACCTCGTGACCGGCGAGCAGAAAAAAGCGCCCTCCAACGCGCCCAGCTACACCCGCGTCTTCGCCGATGCGCTGCTCGAGCATGCGGCGCAAGACGACAGGATCTGCGCCATCACCGCCGCCATGCCCGAAGGCACCGGGCTGGACCTCTTTGAGCAGCGCTACCCCTCGCGCTGCTTCGATGTGGGCATTGCCGAACAGCATGCCGTGACCTTCGCCGCAGGGCTTGCCGCGGGCGGGATGAAACCTTTCTGTGCGCTCTATTCCACATTCCTGCAGCGCGGCTACGATCAGGTGGTGCATGACGTGGCGATCCAGCGTCTGCCGGTGCGCTTCGCCATCGACCGCGCCGGGCTGGTGGGTGCGGATGGTCCGACCCATGCGGGTGCCTTCGATGTGGCCTATCTCGCCAATCTGCCGGGCTTCACCGTGATGGCCGCCGCCGACGAGGCCGAACTCAAGCATATGGTCGCCACCGCCGTCGCGCATGATGAGGGCCCCATCGCCTTTCGCTATCCCCGCGGTGAGGGGCAAGGCGTCGAGATGCCCGAACGCGGCGAGCCGCTCGAGATCGGCAAGGGCCGCATGATCCAGCAAGGCAGCCGTGTCGCGCTTTTGTCCTTCGGCACCCGGCTGGGCGAGGTGATGAAAGCCTCCGAGGCCCTGCGCGCGCGCGGCATCACCCCGAGTGTGGCCGATGCCCGCTTCGCCAAACCTCTGGACCGCGATCTGATCCTCGATCTCGCCGCCCGCCACGAGGCGCTCATCACCATCGAAGAAGGCGCCGTCGGCGGCTTCGGCAGCCATGTGGCGCAGCTTCTGGCCGATCACGCCGTGTTCGATGACGGGCTGAAATTCCGCTCCATGGTGCTGCCCGATACCTTCATCGATCAGGCCAGCCCCGAAGACATGTATGCCACCGCCGGTCTCGACGCCGACCATATCGAGGCCAGGGTCCTCGACGTGCTCGGCATCGCCCGGATCGGCCATCAGCGCGCCTGATCCTCGCCGCGCGCCGGCCCCTCACGTTTCTCGCGCGTTTCTTCTGGCCGCAAATATCCCGGGGGTCCGGGGGCAGGGCCCCCGGAGTTTTTCCCCTGTCGCTCCCGCTTTATTTGCCGGGGATCAGCCCGCGTGGACTGAACCGCAGCACCAGCAGCAGGATCACCCCCATCGTCAAGAGCCGCATATGCGCGGCACTCTCCAGCAGATGCGCCTTGAGCGCGCTGCCCTCGGCCAGTGGTGCCGTGATCACCTGCATCAGCCACAGCCCCATCGGCTCGACCTGCACCCACAGGAACCAGATCAGGAACCCGCCCAGTACCGCGCCGAAATTGTTGCCCGATCCGCCGACGATCACCATCACCCAGACAAGGAAGGTAAAGCGCAGCGGCTGGTACGAGGTCGGGATGAGCTGCCCATCGAGCGTCGTCATCATCGCGCCCGCGATCCCGCAGACCGCACTCCCCAAGATGAACACCTGCAGATGGCGCCGCGTGACATCCTTGCCCATCGCCTCGGCCGCCACCTCATTGTCGCGTATGGCGCGCATCATCCGCCCCCAGGGGCTGTTGAGCGCCAGTTGCGCCGCAACAAGGATCACCAGCAGGACACAGGCAAACAGCCCCGCATAGCCCAGCTTGACCGTGATCGACGAGGCCGTCACCGGATCGAAACCAAAGCCCTGCACCGTCCCCACGAAGCCCGGATCGTTCTGCAGATCCACCTCGTAGGGGACCGGGCGCGGCAGGCCGTTCACGTTCTTGACCCCCCGGGCCAGCCAATCCTCGTTCTTCAGGACCGCAAGGATGATCTCGGCGATCCCCAGCGTCGCGATCGCCAGGTAATCCGAGCGCAGACCCAAAGCCGCCTTGCCGATGATCCATGCCGCCCCCGCCGCCAGCAGCCCACCCACCGGCCAGGCCAGCAGCACCGGCAGGCCCAGCCCGCCCAGATAGCCCGTGCCGGCCGGGTTGACCGCCTCCACCGCCTCGACGCCCGGATCGAACACCGCGCGAAAGACGAAAAATCCGCCCACCAGCAGGGCCAGCGTCACCAGACCGCGCAAGGATCCGGGCCGCATCTTGCGCCGCACGAGTATCGTCGCCACCAGCACGCCCGCGCCGGTGGCCAGCCCCGCCAGCACCCGCGCGCCGCCCGCCGCCCAGGCCTCGGTCGTGGGCGGCATCGACACCAGCACCGCCGCCAGCCCGCCCAGGGCCACAAAGCCCATGATGCCCACATTGAACAGCCCCGCGAAGCCCCATTGCAGGTTCACGCCAAGCGCCATGATCGCCGAAATCAGCCCCATGTTGACAATGAGCAGCGCGCTGTTCCAGCTCTGCATGATGCCGGTCAGCAGGATCAGCCCCGCCACGAGCCCGAAAAGGGTGGTGTTGCGCATCCTCTCGCTCATACCGATTTCCCCCGGAACAGCCCCGTGGGCCGGAACAGCAACACGATCAGCAGGATCACGAAGCTGACCGCGAATTTGTAATCCGTGCTCAGCAGCTGCACCAGCCCCTCAGGCTCCAGCCCCTCGGGCATCACATAGCCCAGCACCTTTTTCCACGCATAGGTGATCGTGACCTCGCTGAAGGCGATGATGAACCCTCCGGCAATGGCGCCCAGCGGATTGCCGAGGCCGCCCACGATGGCGCTGGCGAAGACCGGCAGCAGCAGCTGGAAATAGGTGAAGGGCTTGAAGCTCTTGTCCAGCCCGTAAAGCACCCCCGCCACCGTCGCGAGGGCGGCCACGATCAGCCATGTCACCATCACCACCCGGTCCGGGTTGATCCCCGACAAGAGCGCCAAATCCTCGTTGTCGGAATAGGCGCGCATGGATTTGCCGGTGCGCGTGCGGTTGAGAAACCAGAAGAGCAGCGCCACCACGATCACCGCCGTCACCACCGTGATGCCTTGCGTGGTGCGGATCGCCAGACCTTCCTCGAGCCCGGTCATCTCCTTGAAGGTCCGCGCCGAGATGATGAACCGCTCGCCATCGGCAAAGCGCTGGTCATCCGGCCCGATCACGAAGCGCACCAGCCCGTTGAGAATGAACATCACCCCGATCGACACGATCACAAGGATCACGGGCTTGGCCTTTTGCACCCGGTAGAACCGATAGACCGCGTGGTCGGTGACCAGCACCAGCGCCATGCAGCCCAGGATGCCGAAGGGCATCGCCAGCAGCGCCGTGGGCAAAGGCCCAAGCCCGATGCCCGCCGCCTGCATGGCCCATGTGACAAGGATCGTGACCATCGTGCCGAAGGCCATCGTGTCGCCATGGGCGAAATTCGAAAACCGCAGGATCCCGTAGATCAGCGTCACCCCAAGCGCGCCAAGCGCCAGCTGGCTGCCATAGGCCAGCGCCGGAACCAGCACGAAATTCGACAGCGCCACAAGCGCGTTGAGGACATCCATCACAGCTCCCCCTCGCATTGGCCGGAAAACCGCTTGCCGCGATTGCCCAGCCAGACGAAGCGCCCATCCGGGCCCATGCTAAAGCCATGACCCGCAAAAAGCGGCACCTCCAGCCGAAGCGGCGCCAAGCCGCCGCTCACCCGCGCCACATACGGCCCTTGCCCGTCGATCCACATATCGACGCGGCCACCGCGGCGCGCCGCCTCGATGCGCAGCCCCGAAGGCGCGCACATGCGCTGCGCATCGCCCCGGCACTGGATACTGGCCACACAAGTGAGACGGCCGGCGCCCGCCTCGGCCGCAGCCCCTCCCAAAAGCACCAACGCAAGAGCCGCCGCCCGATATGTCCAGATCCCGCTCATCCGCCCAGAAAACTCCGCCGCACATCCGCATCCGCCAACAGCTCCTTGCCGCTGCCGGTATGGGCATTGCGCCCCTGCACAAGCACATAGCCCTTGTCGGCGATCTCCAGCGCCTGGCGCGCGTTCTGCTCCACCATCAGCACCGGCAACCCGGTGCGCGCGATCTCGAGAATGCGGTCGAAGAGTTCGTCCATGACGATCGGGCTCACCCCCGCGGTCGGCTCATCGAGCATCAGCACCTTGGGTTTCGTCATCAGCGCGCGCCCCACGGCCACTTGCTGGCGCTGCCCGCCGCTCAATTCGCCCGCCGCCTGATGGCGCTTGTCGCGCAGGATCGGAAACAGGTCATAGACCTGCCCCATCGTCTCCGAAATGTCGTCCTCCCGGATAAAGGCCCCCATTTCAAGGTTCTCCTCCACGCTCATCGAGGTGAAGATATTGCCGGTCTGCGGCACGAAGCCCATGCCGCGTCGCACGCGCTCTTGCGGCGTCAGACGCGTGATGTCCTCGCCATCCAGCCTGACCGCGCCTTGCCGCAGATCCAGCATCCCGAACACCGCCTTCATCGCGGTGGATTTGCCCGCACCGTTGGGGCCCACGATCACGGCGATCTCGCCGCGATCCACCGCCACCGTGCAGCCATGCAGGATATCCGGCCCGGTCTTGCCATAGCCGCCCGTCATCGCCTCGCCGATCAGGAAAGGCTCAGCCATGACCGCCACCCAAGCGCCTGCACGCCCCCGTTTCTTCTGGCTGGAAATATCCCGGGGGTGTGGGGGCAGGGCCCCCACGTCTTGCGCCCGCAGCACGCGCACCGTCCCGGATGCAAAGGCCAGCCCCCGTCATGTGCCCACCATGTCCTTGTTCTTCAGCCCGGTGCCCAGATAGGCCTCGATCACCTGCTCATTGGCCTTGATCTCGTCCAGCGTGCCCTCAGCCAGAACCCGCCCCTCGGCCATGCAGATCACCGGATCGCAAATCCGGCCGATGAAATCCATGTCATGCTCGATCACCACGAACGTATAGCCCCGCTCGCGATTGAGGTTCAGGATCGCCTCGGCGATGGTGTTCAGCAGGGTGCGGTTCACGCCCGCGCCCACCTCGTCCAGAAAGACGATGCGCGCATCCACCATCATCGTCCGGCCCAGTTCCAGCAGCTTTTTCTGCCCGCCGGAAATCTCTCCGGCGCGCTGGTCGGCCAGATGGGTGATGGTCAGGAACTCCAGCACCTCATCGGCCTTCGCGCGCAGCGCGCGTTCCTCCTCGGCGATGCGCTTGCGGCCGAACCACGTGTTCCACAGCGTCTCCCCCGATTGTCCGCCGGGCACCATCATCAGGTTTTCCCGGCATGTCATCGAGGCAAACTCATGCGCGATCTGGAAGGTGCGCAGCAAGCCCTTGTGAAACAGCGCATGGGGCGGCAGGCCGGTGATATCCTCGCCCTGCATCGTGACCCGGCCCGATGTCGGCGGCAGGACACCCGCAATAACGTTGAACAGCGTGGTCTTGCCCGCGCCATTGGGGCCGATCAACCCGGTGATCGATCCTTCGCGCACGCTCAGGCTCGCGCCATCCACCGCGTGAAAGCCGCCGAAATGCTTGTGCAGGTTCTCGACAGTAATCATCGCCGCTCTCTTCCCCCGATCCGCGCCGCACAAGATCCCGGCCGGTGATGCACCGGCCCGGGGGGATGATCCCCCGGGCCGGGCTCTTGTCTCGTCACCCGGGCTCAGCGATAGCCCGCCGTGGTGATCTTGCCGCCGTCGATCACGATCTCGCGATAGGATCCGGCACTTTCGCCCGGTCCGATCAGCTCCACATCCGTGGCACCGACATAGTCGATATCCCCGCCACCGGCCAGGATCTCGAGCGCGCGACCCAGCTCGCCGGGGAAGATCTGCTCACCGGGGGCGTTGGCCACCTCGAGGATCTTGGCCGAATAATCGCCCGGCTCCGCCGATCCCGCCGCCTGCATGGCCAGCATCAAGAGCGCCGCCGCGTCATAGCTTTCGCCCACATAGGGGCTGGTGCCGTCGATGCCCGCCGCCGTGGCCATCTCCAGCATGGTGTCCGCCCCCTCGCTTTCGGTGCCCGGCACCGTGCCGACCGATCCGTCGATGTCCGACCCGAAAGTTTCTTCCAGCGCCGCGCCGATCATCCCGTCGGGCAGCACGAAAAGATCGAACGCGCCGGTATCCAGCGCGGCACGGATCACACCCGGCCCGCCCTGATCGACATAGCCCGCCACGACCAGCGCATCGCCACCCGCCGAGGCCAGCGCCCCGACTTCCGCCGAATAATCGGCCTTGCCGTCCTCATGTGCCGCCGTGGTGGTCACGCTGCCGCCCGCCGCCTCGAACGCGGCGGCAAAGCTGTCGGCCAGCCCCTTGCCATAGTCGTTGTTGGTATAGGTCACGGCGACGCTTTCGATGCCGCGCTCCATCAGCACAGTGGCCAGAACCTCGCCCTGCCGCGCATCCGAGGGCGCGGTGCGGAAGAACAGGCCATTGTCATCGGCGGTGGTCAGCGCCGGCGACGTGGCCGAGGGCGAGATCATCACCATGCCGTTGGGCACCGCCACATTCGACAGGATCGCGCCGGTCACGCCCGAGCAATCGGCGCCCATGATGCCCTTGACCCCTTCCGAGGTGATCAGGCGTTCGGCGGCGGCGCTGGCCGCGCCTGCGTCGGTGCAGGTGGAATCCGCGCGCACAGGCTCCACCGCCTTGCCACCCAGAAGCGCGCCGCTGTCCGTGACCTCGGTCATGGCCAGTTCCGCGCCGCCCGCCATATGCGGGGTCAGCGACTCGATCGGGCCGGTGAAGCCGAGGATGATGCCAAGTTTAACGGCGTGATCGTCCGCGCTCGCGGCGCCCGCACTCAGTGCGGCGACGGCCGTGGCCATAAGCAACTTCTTCATGGTCGTTCTCCCTGTTTGATTTTCCCCTGACGCCCGACGTTATCTTTCGGCAGGCGAAAATCAAGCGGAACCGGCGGGCGACATTGCCGCAACGCCATTGACCGCGCGATACGGTGCCCCAACATATTGGCCAAAGTAATTTTCGGTTCCTGCTGCGCCGCTCAATGCACCGGGGACGGATGCCAAGGGAGGTTTCGATGTTACGCCATATCGCCGCCGCGTTGGTCAGTCTTTGCCTGATCTCGCCGCCTGCCGCCGCCCTCGACAGCTCGGCAGGGCCGCTGACCCTAACCAGGATCGCCGATGGGTTCGATGCGCCTTGGGCCGTGGGATTTCTGCCGGACGGTGGGTTGCTGGTCACCGAACGCGACGGGCGGCTCTGGCATCTGCAGGACGGCACCCGGCACGAGGTGACGGGGCTTGGTCCGATTGCGGCGGTCGGGCAGGGCGGGTTGCTCGATGTCCTCGTGTCGCGCGATTTTTCGCGCTCCCGGACGGTGTTCTTCACCCTCTCGTCACCGCAAGGCTCCGATGCCGGCACCGCTGTTGCGCGCGCGCAGCTTTCGCCCGATGCCCGCCGCCTCACCGATTGGACGATCATCTGGCAGATGGAGCCCGGCAGCTCGGGCGGGCGGCATTTCGGCTCGCGGCTGGTCGAGGCGCCGGACGGTCATCTGTTCGTCACCACCGGCGATCGCGGCGACCGGCCCTCGGCGCAGGACCTGTCCAACGAGAACGGCTCGGTTCTGCGGATCACCCGCGACGGCGCGCCAGCGCCTGGCAACCCGTTTCTCGACCGTTCCGGCGCTCAGCCCGAGATCTGGTCCTATGGCCACCGCAACCCGCAAGGGGCGGCACTCGATCTTTCGGGCGATCTGTGGGTGGTCGAGCATGGCGCGCGCGGCGGCGACGAGGTCAACAAGGTGCGGCGCGGCGCCAATTACGGCTGGCCGGTGATCTCGTACGGGCGTCACTATTCCGGCTTCAAGATCGGCGAAGGCACCTCGAAACCCGGCATGGAGCAACCGGCCTTCTACTGGGACCCCTCGATGGCGCCCTCCGGCATGATAATCTATTCCGGCGCGCTCTGGCCCGAATGGCGCGGGCATGTCTTTGTCGGCTCGCTCAAGTTCGACTACATCTCGCGGCTCACCGGCGACCCCCTGCAAGAGGTCGAGCGTCTCGAAAGTCCCGATACGCTGCGGGTGCGGGACATTCGGGAAGGCCCGGACGGCGCGATCTGGTTCCTGTCGGTGGGGCAGGGCGCGCTTTACCGCATGACCCCCGGCTAGGTGCGCATCACACCGACAGCCGCGCCGCCTGTGCGCCGCGTTCGCGGTAGGGCGTTGTGTTGTAATGCGCCCGGTAGCATTTCGAGAAATGCGAGGGGCTGGCAAACCCGCAGGCCAGCGCCACGTTGATGACCGTCATATCGGTTTGCATCAACAGGTTGCGCGCCTTCTGCAGGCGCAATTCCATGTAATAGCGCTTGGGACTGCGGTTGAGATACCGCCGAAACAGCCGTTCCAGCTGCCGGGTCGACATGCCCACATCGCGCGCCAGAACCGACGGGCTGATCGGCTCTTCGATATTGGCCTCCATCATCTGGATGACCTGGCTCAGCTTGGGATGCCGCACGCCGATCCGCGTCGGCACGCTCAGGCGTTGGGTGTCCTGATCGGTGCGGATTGACGAATAGATCAACTGATCCGCCACCGCATTGGCCAGCTTCTCGCCATGCTCATCGGCGATGATCTTCAGAAACAGGTCGATCGACGAGGTGCCCCCCGCCGTGGTCATTCGCGCGCCATCGACCACGAAGACCGATTTGGTCAACTCGACCTCGTCGAACTCCTCGATGAAACTGTCGTGGTTCTCCCAATGGGTGGTGGCCCGCTTGCCATCCAGCAGACCCGCGCGCGCCATCACATAGGCCGCCGTGCACAGACCGCCGATCTTCAGCCCCCGTCGCGCCTCGCGGCGCAGCCAGTTGAGCAGCCGCTTCGTGGTCGCGCGCTGCACATCCGCACCGCCGCAGATCACCAGCGTGTCGTCGCGGTTGAGCTCATCAAGCCCCATATCCGTCTGAAACACCGCCCCCGCCGAACAGGACACCCGCCCATCCTCGGGCTCACCCGCAAGCTTCCATTCGTAAAGCGTCAGCCCCGACATCCGGTTGGCGATCCGCAAACTGTCCACCGCCGCCGAAAAGCTTACCAGCGTGAAATTGTCGAGCAGAACGAAGACGAACCTTCGCGGCGCCTTCGGTGCTTCGACAGGGACGGTCTTTGGATTGGGCTGCATCGTCCTGGTCATCCTAAAATGTGCGGCGCGGTCCAGCGGCACACGGTCCGAGTGTGACATTTTCCCGACCCGGGACACAAGCCACAGCCTGTCTTTTGCGTCAATGGGCCTAAATCGGATATGGTATCCTGATGGGGTGTTTTGTATAGGAAGGCCCTGAACGGCCTGCAAGCGGAGAATATCCATGACCGATTGGCACAAATCAGACTGGCGCGCCAAGCCGCGCGTCCAGATGCCCGACTACACCGACGCCGCCGCCCTGGCCGAGGTCGAGGCGCGCCTGTCGCAATATCCGCCGCTGGTTTTTGCCGGTGAGGCCCGCAAGCTCAAGCGCCATCTCGGCGCCGCATCGCGCGGCGAGGCGTTCTTGCTGCAGGGGGGCGATTGCGCCGAGGCGTTCGATCAATTCTCCGCCGACGCGATCCGCGACACCTTCAAGGTGATGCTGCAGATGGCGATGGTGCTGACCTATGGCGCCAAGGTGCCGGTGGTCAAGGTCGGACGCATGGCCGGCCAATTCGCCAAACCCCGCAGCGCCCCCACCGAGGTGCTCAACGGCGTCGAGCTGCCCAGCTACCGGGGCGATATCATCAACGATCTGGCCTTCACGCCCGAGTCGCGCATCCCCGATCCCACCCGCATGCTGCAGGCCTACACGCAGGCTGCAGCCACGCTCAACCTGCTGCGCGCCTTTTCCACCGGCGGGTTCGCCGATGTGAACCGCGTGCATTCCTGGACGCTTGGCTTCACCGACGACGCCAAGGCCGCCAAATACCGCGAGATGGCCAGCCGCATTCAGGACACGCTGGATTTCATGGCCGCCGCCGGCATGACCGCCGAAACCCAGCATGAGCTGGCCACCGTGGAATTCTACACCAGCCACGAGGCGTTGTTGCTGGAATACGAAGAGGCGCTGACCCGGCTCGATTCCACCTCCGGCAACTGGCTTGCCGGTTCGGGGCACATGATCTGGATCGGCGACCGCACCCGCCAGCCCGATGGTGCGCATGTCGAATTCGCGCGCGGCGTGCTCAACCCGATCGGCCTGAAATGCGGCCCGTCGATGGAATCGGACGATCTCAAGCGCCTGATGGCCACGCTCAACCCCGAAAACGAGGCCGGTCGCCTCACCCTGATCGCGCGCTTTGGTGCGGGCAAGGTGGGCGATCACCTGCCGCGCCTCATCAAGACCGTGCGCGAAGAGGGCGCCAACGTGGTCTGGGTCTGCGATCCGATGCATGGCAACACGATCAAATCCGCCACCGGCTACAAGACCCGGCCTTTCGAAAACGTGCTGCGCGAAGTGCAGGAATTCTTCGCCGTCCATCGCGCCGAGGGCACCATCCCCGGCGGTGTGCATTTCGAGATGACCGGACAGGACGTGACCGAATGCACCGGCGGCATGCGGGCGCTCAGCGACGAGAACCTGTCGGACCGCTATCACACCGCTTGCGATCCGCGCCTCAACGCCAGCCAATCGCTCGAACTGGCCTTCCTCGTGGCCGAGGAACTCGTCGCCATGCGCGAAGCCCGCGCCCCGGCAGCCAAGGCCGTCTGACGGCCCAAAGACGGTGGCGAAAGGGGGGCCACCCCCTTTCGCCTTGCTCTTTGTTGCATGAGGTTCGCATCGTAACGCTCTGGCGTTACTGGGTTTTTTGACCACCGCACACGCGTGCCTTGTATGTCGATGCGCCGTTACGTGTAGACAGCCACGATCCGCGGGCGCAGGCTGATCCCATTTGGTCGATGGGGGAAAGACCATGGCATTGCAGGTCATCGGATCCGGCTTTGGCCGGACAGGCACCAAATCGCTCAAGGCGGCTCTTGAACGTCTGGGCTTCGGCCCGTGCCACCACATGCACGAAATTGTCGAACATCCGGATCAGGTGCCGTTCTGGCGCGCCATCGCCGCTGGCGAGCAGGTGGACTGGCACGCGGTTTTCGCGGGCTATCGCTCACAGGTGGATTGGCCGGGCGCGCATGTCTGGCGCGACACCGCGCTTGCCTTTCCCGAAGCCAAGGTCATTCACACCATCCGCCCCGATGACAGCTGGTGGTCCAGCTTCGAGCGCACCATCGGCAAGCTGATGCGCCGTCACGAGGATCTGCCCCTGCCGCCGCATGTTCAGGATATTCTGCGCATCTGGAATCACATGGTAGGGAAGCCGGTGTTCGGTGGCGATCTCAAGGACAAGGCCGCCGCCATCGCCGCCTTTCACCGTCAGACCAACGCAGTGCAAAACGCCCTGCCGCCCGAGCGGCTCTTGATCTTCGATGTGGCCGAAGGCTGGCAGCCGCTATGCGATTTTCTGGGCGTGGGCACCCCGTCCGAGCCGTTTCCCCATCACAATCTGCGCGCCGATTTCTGGGAGATCCTGGGCGGCGAGCCTGCGTGACGCGCCGTCCCGCTAGACCGCGCCATCCTGTCTGACCAGCCGCAGATATGGGCGCTCCGACCGTGCCAGTTTTGGTGCCGTCTGCTGCTCTGCGTCTCGCGCCGTCTGCCGCGCCATGACAGCCGGCGTCGCAGGCAGGGGCATCTCGCCGATCGGCTGTATCCTGCAGGATTTGATGAAGAACCGCCGCGGCGTGCGCCCCGGCGCATCATCCGTCACCAAACAGCCCAACGCTCTCGAGATATCGCCCAGATCGCTGCGCAACGGCAACAGGATCAGCCGCCCGTGCAGCTGCGAACGCCCCAGACCGCCCACCGATACCAGATCCAGATCCAGCGTCGCAGGCCGGTCGAACAGATCCACCAGCAGATCGGCCAGCTGGTCGCGATCTCCCGGCTCGATCAGCGCGCTGATCGGCATGCCGCGCACTTCCATACCCATCAGGTCGCTGAGATGCAGCCCGGCCACTCGCATGCGCGCCAGACCCGGCGCGATCCGCTCGGCGACAAACACATCCGGCAACAGCTCCGCAATCTTGCGCGGGTCGATATCGGCCCGACGTGGCACATCTCCGCCCGCGCGCTGCGCCGTCCAATAGGCGCGCAGCGCCTCGATATCCAGCGCGCGCAGACCCGTCCGCCGCTTTGCCGCGGCATCCAGCGTCAGCACATTTCCTCGCCCGAAGGGGCCTTTGAACACCATGTTGATCGTCCTGTCACCTTGATCGTCCCGCCGCAGGGATCGTCCCGCCGCCTTGCCGCCAGCCCGCACCCCGCGGACCGGCGCCGCTTTCGGGGTATTTGGCACAATTGCCGTCAGTTTTGTTTAAAATTCCGCACAAATGGTTAACCTCCAGCGCGCCGCTTGCCAGCCCGCGCCCGACTGGCTAGGACGGGTCACACACCGTCCGGAGGATCACGTGCTGAATTCGATGACCGCTTTCGCCTCGGGCAAGGGGGCGTTCGGCCCCCAGTCCTGGACATGGGAGCTGCGCTCCGTCAATGGCAAGGGGCTGGATCTGCGCCTGCGGCTTCCCGACTGGATCGAGGGGCTGGAACCCGCGCTGCGCGCGCGCCTGTCGTCCTGTCTGGCGCGTGGCAATATCAGCCTCGGCCTGCGGGTCCAGTCCGAGGACCGCGCCGGGCGTCTCGCGGTGAACGAGGCCGCGCTTGACGACATCCTTGCCGCCATGGCCCGGGTCGAGGCGCGCGCTCAGGAAACCGGCGTGACGCTCGCGCCGTCCACGCCCGCCGATCTGGTGGCGATGCGCGGCGTTCTCGACAGCTCCACCACCGAGACCGAAACCGGCCCCCTGCGCGACGCGATTCTCGCCGATTTCGAAGCGCCGCTTGCGGATTTCCTGGCCATGCGCGCCGCCGAAGGGGCCGCTCTGGCCACCATCCTGTCCGATCAGCTGGATCAGATCGCCAGCCTGACGGAGCAGGCGGCACAAGCCGCCGAAACCCGCCGCGCCGAAATGGCCGGCATCCTGCGCACCCAGCTTGCGCGCGTCATGGACAATGCCGACGGCGCCGATGCGGGCCGTATCGCGCAGGAACTTGCCCTGATCGCCGTCAAATCCGACGTGACCGAGGAAATCGACCGCCTTCGCGCCCATGTCGCCGCCGCCCGCGCCCTTCTGGCCGAAAGCGCGCCCATCGGCCGCAAGCTCGATTTCCTGTCTCAGGAATTCAACCGCGAGGCCAATACCCTGTGTTCCAAGGCGCAGAACACCGCGCTCACGGCCATCGGGCTCGATCTCAAGGCGGTCATCGACCAGATGCGCGAACAGGTGCAGAATGTCGAATGACCCAATGCCCTCAGCAGGAGCCCCCGCAATGACCCGCCGCTGCGGCCTTCTCATCATCCTCAGCTCGCCCTCGGGGGCTGGCAAATCCACCCTGTCGCGGCGCCTTCGCGATTGGGATCCCTCGATTTCCTTCTCGGTCTCCGCCACCACCCGCACCCCCCGCGAGGGCGAGGTGGACGGGCAGGATTACCATTTCCTGACCGAAGCACAGTTCCAGCGTGACGTGGCCAATGGCGACATGCTGGAACATGCCCATGTGTTCGGCAATTTCTACGGCTCGCCGCGGGGCGCGGTGCAGGCCGCCATCGATGCCGGGCGCGACGTGCTGTTCGACATCGACTGGCAGGGCGCCCAGCAGATCCAGAACTCGGCCCTCGGGCCTCACACCCTGTCGATCTTCATCCTGCCGCCCTCGATCCGCGAATTGCACCGCCGGCTCGAAACCCGTGGGCAGGACAGCCCCGAGGTGATCGCCAAGCGGATGCGCAAAAGCTGGGACGAGATCAGCCATTGGGCCGAATATGACTATGTTCTGGTCAATGACGATCTGGACGAAACCGACCGACGCCTGAAAACCATCATCGAGGCCGCGCGCCTCAAACGTATCCAGCAGCCGGGGCTGAACGCCCATGTCAAAGCCCTGCACAGCGAATTCGAGGAAACCCGATGACCCTTTATGCGCTCGACGGGCGGTCGCCCACCATCGCCGAGGACACATGGATCGCCCCCGATGCCAATGTGATCGGCAACGTCACCCTGGAAGAGGCCGCATCGATCTGGTTCGGTTGCACCCTGCGCGGTGACAACGAACTCATCCTGATCGGCGCGGGCACCAATGTGCAGGAAAACACCGTCATGCATACCGATCCGGGCTGTCCGCTGACCATCGGCGCCGGTTGTACCATCGGCCACAAGGCGATGCTGCATGGCTGCACCATCGGCGACAACACCCTTGTCGGCATGGGCGCCACGATCCTCAACCGCGCGGTGATCGGTCGCAACTGCCTGATCGGGGCAGGGGCGCTCATCACCGAAGGCAAGGAAATTCCCGACAATTCGCTGGTGGTGGGATCGCCCGGTCGCGTGATCCGCACACTGGACGAGGCCGCGATCGAAGGCTTGCGGGAATCGGCGCGGCATTATCAGCGCAATATGCGCCGGTTCCGCGCCGGGCTGACACCCGTCACATGACCGGCGAGGGGCTGTCGACCCTGCTTGACGCGATCCCGCTGCCCGCTGTGCTGATCGGGCGGGGCGAGCGTATCCTTGCCGCCAACGATCAGGCCCGCACGCTTCTGGGGCAAATGATCGTGGGGCGGCATTTCATCACCGCCCTGCGCCAGCCCCCCGTGCTCGACGCCATCGAAAACACCCTGCGCGACGGCACCCGGCGCACCACGCGCTATCTGGGCAGCGAAGGCGGGCAGGACACCAGTTTCGTCGTCACCGTCTCACGGGTCGACACCGATGCCGCCTCGGGCGCGCTGGTCTGCTTCGAGGACATCACCCATCTCGAACAGGCCGGGCAGATGCGCCGCGACTTCGTGGCCAATGTCAGCCATGAGCTGCGCACGCCCCTCACGGCGTTGATGGGCTTCATCGAAACCCTGCAAGGCCCCGCCAAGGGCGATCCGCGCGCGTCTGAGCGGTTTCTCGGCGTCATGCTCTCCGAGGCGCAGCGCATGGAGCGTCTGGTGCGCGATCTGCTGTCCCTCAGCCGGGTCGAGGCCGACGAGCGTGTGCGCCCCACCGACCGCGTCGATCTGGGCAAGTGCCTCTCCGGCGTGGGGCACAGTCTGCGGCCCGTGGCCCAGGCCGCCGATGTCCATCTGGCGCTCGATCTGCCCGAAACCCCGGTGATCGTGCCGGGCGATGTCGATCAGCTGACGCAAGTGGCCACCAACCTGATTGAAAACGCGATCAAATATGGCGGCAAGGGCAAGACCGTGCATATCGGCCTGACCACCGACGCCAATGCCCTGTCGCTGCGCGGCCCCGCCGCCATCGTCACCGTGCGCGACGAAGGCCCCGGCATTGATGCCGTCCATATTCCGCGCCTGACCGAACGGTTTTACCGAATCGACAGCCACCGCTCCCGCGAGATGGGCGGCACCGGGCTGGGGCTGGCCATCGTCAAACATATCGTGAATCGCCATCGCGGCCGGCTTCGAATCGACTCCGAACTGGGGCAGGGCACCGAATTTCGGGTGATTCTGCCTGCCTACCCGCAACCCTGACCGGAGTTTCGCGCTTTTTCGCGCTGTGCGGCCCGTATTTTCTGCCGGCTTTTGCTCGGATTCCGGCGCATCGCGGGATGTGTCATGAAACCGTTACAAAAGTGTAACAAAAGCGTCGCTGCAGGCCACTAGCACGCTGGTGAGGGTCGCCCCGGGGCAACCCGAACCAAACCAATCAGGAGCTTTCCATGTCCTACTTCAAGATGACCGCCTCGACGCTGGCGATCGCCGCAGTTTCGGCCACCGCCGCCGCCGCCCGTGACAACGTGCAGGTCGCAGGCTCGTCCACCGTTCTGCCCTACGCCTCGATCGTCGCCGAAGCTTTCGGCGAAAACTTCGACTTCCCGACACCGGTCGTGGAATCGGGCGGCTCGTCCTCGGGCCTCAAGCGTTTCTGCGAAGGCGTCGGTGAAAACACCATCGACATCGCCAACGCGTCGCGCGCCATCCGCGAAAAAGAGATCAAGGCTTGTGCCGAAGCCGGCGTGACCGACATCATCGAGGTTCGCATCGGCTATGACGGGATCGTGTTTGCCAGCCAGATCGACGGCCCCGGCTTCACCGCGTTCGAGCCTGCCGACTGGTACAACGCCCTGGCCCCCAAGGTGCTGAAAGACGGCGAGCTGGTCGACAACCCCTACACCATGTGGTCAGAGTTCAACGCCGATCTGCCCGCCGTTGAAATCGCCGCCTTCATCCCCGGCACCAAGCACGGCACCCGTGAAGTGTTCGAGGAAAAGGTTCTGGCCCACGGCTGTGAAGCCACCGGCGCCATGAAGGCCATGGAAGAGGCCGGCATGGACGAAGACTCCATCGAAGATGCCTGCATCTCGGTGCGCACCGATGGCCGTTCGATCGATATCGACGGCGACTACACCGAAACTCTGGCCCGTATCGACAGCAACGCCGAAGGCGTGGGCGTGTTCGGTCTGGCCTTCTACGAGAACAACACCGACAAGCTCAAGGTTGCCACCATGTCGGGCGTTGCACCCTCGACCGAAACCATCGCTTCGGGTGAATACCCGGTGTCGCGTCCGCTGTTCTTCTACGTCAAGAAAGCGCATATCGGCGTGATCCCCGGCCTCAAGGAATTCGCTGAATTCTTCGTGTCCGACGAAATCGCAGGCCCCGACGGCCCGCTGGCCAACTACGGCCTCGTCTCGGATCCGGAACTGGCCATGACCCAGGCGAAGATCGCTGACGAAGTGACCATGGGCGAAGGCATGTAAGCCATCCCCGGTTCTTCGGGGGGTGGCGCAGCCTGTGCCACCCCCCTTTTTTCCGTTCCTGTCGCCTGTTACCCCCGAAATTCCGACCAGACCCCGAGGCCCCCATGCCCGCAACATGGCTTGTCCTGATCGTTCTCGCGCTGTCGGCCATCGGATACGTCCTTGGCCGCCAACGCGCCCTCCAGAATGCCGGCGGCGATAGCCGCGCTCTGCATTCCCTGCCCAGTTATTACGGCTGGCATGTGGCGCTCATGGCGCTTGTGCCGGCAACAGGCCTTCTGGCCGTCTGGTTGATCGCGCAACCGCTTCTGGTCGAAAACACCATCGCCGGGCAACTGCCCGACAGCGCCATCCCCGAAAGCTCGACCCGCAGCCTCGTGATGTCCGATGTGCGCCGCGTCGCCGACGGGCTGGACCTTGCGGTGTCGCAAGGCGCCATGACCCGCGACGATGCCGCGACTTTGCGCAGCGAATTCACCCAGGTGCGTGAACGTCTGGCCGAAGTGGGCGTCGCCCTCGGCTCGGATGTCAACGCCGCCGTGCTCAGCGCCGCTCAGGACTACCGCTCCATGTCGCGCGTCGGCAACCTGATGATGACCATTGCCGTTCTGGCCATCGCCGCGCTTGGCTTCGTCTATGCGCTCTCGCGCACCGACCGCGACTTTCGCGCCCGCAACGTGGTCGAACAGGGCATTCGCGCGCTTCTGGTCGCGGCTGCAAGTGTCGCCGTGTTGACCACGCTCGGCATCGTGCTGTCGCTCATCTTCAACACGCTCGAGTTCTTCAAGCTCTACTCGGCATGGGATTTCTTCTTCGGCACCACATGGGCACCCAGCTTCGGGGGCGGCTCCGAGCTTGGCGTTCTGCCGCTTCTGTGGGGCACCTTCTACATCTCGCTGATCGCGCTTCTGGTGGCGGTGCCGATCGGTCTCTTCTCGGCGGTCTACCTGTCCGAATACGCCCCCGGCAAGGTGCGCTCGGTCGCCAAACCCCTGCTCGAGGTTCTGGCCGGCATCCCCACCATCGTCTACGGCCTCTTCGCGCTGCTCACCGTCGGCCCGCTGCTGGTGCAGATCTTCGGCGATGACGGCGTCGGCATCATGCAGGCCAGCACCGCCGTCATGACAGCCGGTCTGGTGATGGGCATCATGCTCATTCCCTTCGTCAGCTCGCTCAGCGACGACATCATCAACGCCGTCCCTCAGGCGATGCGCGACGGCTCATATGGTCTGGGCGCCACCAAGTCCGAAACCGTCCGTCAGGTGATCCTGCCGGCCGCACTTCCCGGCATCGTCGGTGCGATCCTTCTGGCCGCCAGCCGCGCCATTGGCGAGACGATGATCGTGGTGCTCGGGGCAGGGGCCGCGGCCCGGCTCTCGATGAACCCGTTCGACGCGATGACCACCGTCACCGCCAAGATCGTCAGCCAGCTGACCGGAGACGCCGATTTCGCCAGCGCCGAGGCGCTCGTGGCCTTCGCCTTGGGCATGACGCTCTTCGTGCTGACCCTCGGGCTCAATGTCTTCGCCCTCTTCATTGTCCGCAAATACCGGGAGCAATACGAATGACCGACGCGAGCCTTCCCGAGAACAGCGCCGCCGCACCCGCGCATCGCTCGCTCAACACCGTTGACGCGCGCACCCGCAAGCGCAACCGCGCCGAAGCCCGCTTTCGCGCCTATGGCATCGCCGCCGTGGCCACCGGTCTTGTGTTCCTGGTGATCCTGCTCGGCTCGATCCTCTTCAACGGGGTCGGCGCCTTCCAGCAGACCTTCATCAAGGTTCCGGTCTATCTCGATCCCGCCAAGCTCGACAAATCCGGCGAGCGCGACATCGAGGCGATCAAGAAGGTGTCCACCTTCGGCTACACGCCGCTGATCCAGCAGGGGCTGTTCGATGTGGTGCAGGCCGCAGGCATCGAAACCCCGCTGGCCAAGCCCGGCGACATGAAACAGATGATCTCGCCCTCCGCCGCAGCGCAGGTGCGCGACACGGTGATCGAAAATCCCGATCTCATCGGCCAGACGGTCGACTTCCGCATCCTCGCCTCGTCTCGCGTGGATGGCTATCTCAAGGACCGCGTGTTCCGCGAAGACGTGGTGCGCGACAAGAACATCGATGTCGAACATCTCGATATCGTCGATGGGCTGGTCGCCGCCGGCATCGTGGTCAAGGAATTCAACCTTACGTTCATCACCGGCGCCGACGCCTCCGAAAGCCGCCCCGAACAGGCCGGTCTGGGGGTGTCGATCCTGGGCTCGTTCTTCATGATGCTGGTGGTTCTGGCCCTGTCGCTGCCGATCGGTGTGGCCGCCTCCATCTATCTCGAGGAATTCGCCCCGAAAAACCGCTTCACCGACCTGATCGAGGTGAACATCTCGAACCTCGCCGCCGTCCCCTCCATCGTGTTCGGTATCCTGGGTCTCGCGGTGTTCATCCAGTTCGCCCATCTGCCGCAATCCGCCCCTCTGGTGGGCGGCCTCACGCTCACGCTGATGACCTTGCCGACCATCGTGATCTCGACCCGCGCCTCGCTGAAATCCGTGCCGCCCTCGATCCGCGACGCGGCACTGGGCGTCGGCGCGTCGAAGATGCAGGCGGTGTTCCACCATGTGCTGCCGATGGCCATGCCCGGCATCCTCACGGGCACGATCATCGGTCTGGCTCAGGCGCTTGGCGAAACCGCGCCCTTGCTTCTGATCGGGATGGTGGGCTACATCGCCACCAACTATCCCGACGGCTTGGCCTCGGGCTTCATGGACCCCAACTCGGCCATGCCCGCGCAGATCTTCGAATGGGCCAAGCGCGCCGATCCGGCCTATTACGAACGCGCCTGGGGCGGCATCATCATCCTTCTGGTCTTCCTGATGACCATGAATATCATTGCCATCATCCTGCGCCGCCGCTTCGAGCGCCGCTGGTAAACGAGGGAAAACCCCCATGTACGACGCGCCCAGCCTGGAGAGAAACGTGGACCAGAAAGAAATCAAGTTCTCCGCCCGCAATGTGCAGGTCTATTACGGAGACACCCACGCCATCAAGGACGTGACCGTTGAGATCGAGGACAATACCGTCACCGCCTTCATCGGCCCGTCGGGCTGCGGGAAGTCGACCTTCCTGCGCTGCCTGAACCGGATGAACGACACGATCGATGTCTGCCGCGTCGAAGGCGATATCCGTCTCGATGGCGAGGATATCTACGACAAGCGCGTCGATCCCGTGCAGCTGCGCGCCAAGGTCGGCATGGTCTTTCAGAAGCCCAACCCGTTCCCCAAGTCGATCTACGACAACGTGGCTTATGGCCCGCGCATCCACGGCCTCGCCCGCTCCAAGGCGGAACTGGACGAGATCGTTGAAACCGCCCTGCGCCGCGGCGCCATCTGGGACGAGGTCAAGGACCGGCTCGACGCCCCCGGCACCGGCCTTTCCGGTGGCCAGCAGCAGCGCCTGTGCATCGCCCGCGCCGTCGCCACCGCGCCCGAGGTTCTTCTCATGGACGAGCCGTGCTCGGCCCTCGATCCCATCGCCACGGCCCAGGTCGAGGAACTGATCGACGAGCTGCGCCAGTCCTACTCGGTCATCATCGTCACCCACTCCATGCAGCAGGCCGCGCGCGTCAGCCAGAAGACCGCCTTCTTCCATCTCGGCCATCTCGTCGAATTCGGCGAAACCGGGCAGATCTTCACCAATCCCGTGGATGAGCGCACCGAAAGCTACATCACCGGCCGTATCGGCTAAGGAGCCTTCAGATGTCCGACACCCATATCGCCTCGGCTTTCGATCGCGATCTCGAAACCATCCAGGCCCAGATCATGAAGATGGGCGGGCTGGTCGAACAGGCCATCCTCGACGCCGCCACCTCTCTGGAAACCCGCGACGAAGAGCTCGCCGAACAGGTCCGCCAGGGCGACCGCGCCATCGACGCGCTCGAAGAGCAGATCAACGAAGAGGCCGCCCGCACCATCGCCCTGCGCGCCCCCACCGCGATCGACCTGCGCCTGATCCTCACCGTCATGAAAATCGCCGGCAACCTCGAACGGATCGGCGATTATTCCAAGAACATGGCCAAGCGCACCACCGTTCTGGCCCAGATGACGCCGATCAACGGCTCCACCGTCGCGCTGCGCCGCATGGCCCGCGAAGTCGAAAAGATGCTGCGCGACGCGCTTGACGCCTATATCCAGCGCGACGCCGATCTGGCCCGCGACGTGGTCAATCGCGACCATGACATCGACCAGATGTATAACGCGCTCTTCCGCGAATTCCTGACCTTCATGATGGAAGACCCCCGCAACATCACGCCCTGCATGCATCTGCATTTCATCGCCAAGAACACCGAGCGCATGGGCGACCACGTCACCTCCATCGCCGAACAGGTGATCTATCTCGTCACCGGCGACATGCCCGACGATGTGCGCCCCAAGCAGGACCGCACGTCGATCGATCCCACCGTGGCACCCAAGGCCTGAACAAGGAACTGTGACCCATGTCCATCGATCAGCCCTCCGTCCTTCTGGTCGAGGATGAGCCCGCGCAGCGCGAAGTGCTCAGCTACAACCTCGAAGCCGACGGGTTCCGCGTGACCACCGCCGAAAACGGCGAAGAGGCTCTGTTGCTCGTCGACGAGGCCGCCCCCGACATCATCGTGCTCGACTGGATGCTGCCCAATGTCTCGGGCATCGAGGTTTGCCGCCAGCTCAAGACCCGCGCCGATACGCGCAACGTGCCGATCCTCATGCTCTCGGCCCGCTCGGAAGAGGTGGACCGGGTGCGCGGTCTGGAAACCGGCGCCGATGACTACGTGGTCAAACCCTATTCCGTGATCGAGCTGATGGCCCGCGTGCGCGCGCTCCTGCGCCGCTCCCGACCCTCGGCCGTGGGCGAGCGTCTGGAATATGAAGATATCGTGCTCGATGCCGAAACCCACCGCGTCACCCGCTCCGACAAGCCGCTGAAACTCGGCCCGACCGAATTTCGCCTACTCTCGACCTTCATGGAAAAGCCGGGCCGCGTCTGGTCTCGCGAACAATTGCTGGACCGGGTCTGGGGCCGCGACATCTATGTCGATACCCGCACCGTCGATGTTCATATCGGACGGCTGCGCAAGGCGCTCTGTCAGCATGGCGGGGGCGATCCGCTGCGCACCGTGCGCGGCGCGGGCTACGCGCTCGGCTAACGCGATTTGCGTACGGGATGGACACAAATCCGGGCGAATGGCCCGGGTTTCGTCCCAAACCCGCGTCGGTTTCGTACGGTTCGTACACAAGTCGGTTTTGGGGCTATATGCGCAATCCTCATGGACTGCTGCGTCAGCGGGGCAGGGGGTCTTCGTCCTCAGCCTGTGTGCTCAGCCAATCCCGAAACTTGATCAGCGCCCCATCGCGCGCCTTTTCCACTGGCCAAACAAGGTGATAGGCGCCCGGCGTCTCGGTCACATCGCCCCAGGCCCGCACCAGCCGCCCCGTCGCCAGATCCTGTTCGGCCAGGTAATCGGGCAAAAGCGCCACGCCCAACCCGTGCAGCGCCGCCTGCGTAATCGTTGAAAACTGGTCATAAATCGTCCCCGTAACCTGTCCCGCCTCGATTCCATGCGCTGCAAACCAGGCCCGCCACGCCTCGGGCCGGGTCTCGATATGCAAAAGCGGCAAGCCCAACAGATCACCCGGCCCGCTGAGCGCGCGCCCCGCCAGAAGCTCTGGCGCACAAACCGCGATCACGGCTTCGGTCTTCAGCCGCAAAGCCTGCGTTCCTGGCCAGTCCGCGCGCCCGAAATGGAGTGCAGCATCAAAGGGTTCCGAGGCGAAGTTGAACGGCTTTATCCGGGTCGAAAGGTTAATCGTCACCTCCGGGTGCCGCCGCGCGAAATCCGCCAGTCGCGGCACCAGCCAGCGCATCCCGAACGTGGGCAGGATGGCAAGGCTCAGACTGCCGCCCGCCGGATTCACCGTCACTTTCAACGTCGCCTGGCTGATCTTGTGCAGCGCCGCGCGGATCTCGGCGGCATAGTCGGCGGCCTCCGGCGTCAGCACCATCCGCCGCCCTTGCCTTATAATCAAGGTGATCCCCAACTGCTCTTCCAGCGTTTGCAGCTGTCGGCTCACCGCGCTCTGGCTCAACGACAGCTCTTCGGCCGCCGCCGTGGCACTGCCCATTCGGTCCAGCGCTTCCAGCGCCCGCAGGCTGGCGGTCGAGGGCAGAAAGCGGCGTGGTATCGTACTCATATGCGCAATCCTCATGGATAAATGCAGAATTCGCGTTTTTTCTTACCCGAGAGCTGATGTATTGTCCAATTAACCCGATATTTCCTCATAAGGACGGACAGACCATGAGCCTCGACACGCCCAGCATCCGCCAGAAAGACAAGCCCGATCTCGGATCTTTCGACTGGCAGGATCCTTTCATGCTGGAAAATCAACTGCTTGAAGAAGAGCGGATGATTTCCCAAAGCGCGCGCACCTTCGCTCAGGAGGCGCTGCAGCCGCGCGTGATCCGCGCCTATGCCAATGAAGAAACCGATCCCGGCATTTTTCGCGAGATGGGGCAGATGGGCCTTCTGGGCACCACGATCCCTGAAGAATATGGTGGATTGTCCGCAGGTTACGTGGCCTATGGGCTGGTTGCCCGCGAAATCGAGCGGGTCGATTCCGGCTATCGGTCGATGATGAGCGTGCAATCCTCGCTCGTGATGTACCCGATCTATGCCTATGGCAGCGAAGACCAGCGTCTCAAATACCTGCCGGGATTGGCCAGCGGTGAGTTGATCGGCTGTTTCGGCCTGACCGAACCCGATGCCGGATCGGATCCCGCCGGCATGAAGACCCGCGCCGAGAAGACCGCGACGGGCTACCGTCTCACCGGCTCCAAGATGTGGATTTCCAATGCGCCCATCGCCGATGTCTTCGTCGTCTGGGCCAAGTCCGAAGCCCATGACGGCAAGATCAAGGGCTTCATTCTCGACAAGGGCATGAAGGGTCTCAGCGCCCCGAAAATCACCGGAAAACAAAGCCTTCGCGCCTCGGTCACCGGCGAGATCGTGATGGATGGCGTCGAGGTCGGGGAAGACGCGCTCTTGCCCCATGTCGAAGGGCTCAAGGGGCCGTTCGGCTGCCTCAACCGCGCGCGCTATGGCATCGCCTGGGGTGTCATGGGCTCGGCCGAATTTTGCTGGCACGCCGCCCGTCAATATGGTCTCGACCGTCATCAGTTCCGCCGCCCTCTGGCCCAGACCCAGCTTTTCCAGAAAAAGCTTGCCGATATGCAAACAGAGGTGACGTTGGGTCTGCAGGCCGCGCTGCGCGTCGGTCGCCTGATGGACGAAGCCAGTGCCGCCCCCGAGATGATCAGCCTCATCAAGCGCAACAATTGCGGCAAGGCGCTCGACATCGCGCGCATGGCCCGCGACATGCATGGCGGCAATGGAATTTCCGAGGAATATCAAGTCATTCGCCACATGATGAACCTCGAGACCGTGAACACCTACGAAGGCACGCATGACGTGCACGCGCTCATCCTCGGACGTGCGCAGACCGGGTTGCAGGCGTTCTTCTGATCCACAGGCTGCAGGGGCAGGGGGCAGGGCTATCGCCTGTTGCGTCTGGCCCTGCACGCGCTACCGTGGCCCGTGCGACTCTTACGGTGACTCGATGCGCGACCTCGGCTCCCTCTGGCGTGACAGCGCCGCCGAAACCTTCTCCGCCCCGCCTGTGTCGGGTGATCTGTCATGCGATCTGCTGGTGATCGGCGGCGGCTTCACTGGCTGCAGCGCCGCTCTAAAGGCCGTCGGGCAGGGCGCGGACGTTATTTTACTGGAGTCCGACACCATCGGCCACGGCGGCTCGGGGCGGAATGTGGGGCTGGTTAATGCCGGTCTGTGGCTGCCGCCCGATACGGTCTGCGACACGCTCGGAACCGAGGCGGGTGAGCGGCTCAATACCGTTCTGGCGTCGGCCCCCGATTTGGTGTTCGACCTGATCGCACGGCACGACATCGCCTGCGAGCCGCGCCGCGCGGGCACCTTGCACCTCGCCCATGCGCCACGCGGATTGGCACAGCTCAAGGCCCGGCACGCCCAGTTGATCCGCCGCAATGCGCCGGTCACGGTGCTGGACCAAACCGAGACTGCGGCCCGCACCGGCACATCCGGCTTTCACGGCGCGCTCCATGATGCAAGGGCAGGGACGGTTCAGCCCTTGGCTTATGTCCGTGGTCTGGCCCGCGCGGCCCGGGACATGGGCGCGCGTCTCTTCGAGAATAGTGCCGCCAGCGCGATCACCCGGCAGGGCGATCACTGGATCATCCGCAGCAACGACGCCACGCTGCGCGCCAAGGCGCTTCTGGTGGCCACCAACGCCTATCACCGGCCCGTGGCTCATATGACATTACCTCATGTACCCAAGGTCAATTACTTCCAACTCGCCACAGCCCCCCTCGGAAACAACATTTCTCGAGACATTTTGCCGGGCGGGGAAGGGTGCTGGGATACCGGCCTGATCATGTCGTCCTTGCGCCGCGACGCGGCGGGTAGGGTGATCCTTGGCGGCATGGGCGACGATACCGGCGTGCAGGCGGGATGGGCACGTCGCAAGCTGGCACAGCTTTTCCCGCAACTGGCCGATGCCGAGATCACCCATCAATGGGCCGGGCAGATCTCGATGACGTCGGACCATCTGCCGCGCATCCTGCGGATCGGTCCCGATGCGCTGTCGATCTTCGGCTATTCGGGCCGTGGGATCGCCCCCGGCACCGCTTTTGGGCAGGCCGCGGCACATGCCTTGCTGACGGGGGATGACAGCCATTTGCCGCTCGACCCCGTGGGCGCGCATATCGAAAGGCTTCCGGGCCTCAAGACCGCGATCTACGAGACCGGCGCGCGCCTTGTGCACGCCGTATCAGCGCGGCGCTGACCGCGCGTCTCATCCCTTGCCCAGATCCGACAGCGCAGCCTGAGCCGCATAAGTGGCCGGCCTGTCAAACATGACCAACTGGCGTTGCATCTCGGCGTCCAGCATGGCCAGCGCCTCGCGCTCGAGCCTGTCGGCATCCGCCGCATCGCGCCGCTCGGCCCTGATACGCCGCGCGGCCTCGGCGGGGTCATGGCTCGGATAGGCGTTGCTCGTCGTGACCGTCACCACGGACCCTTTCTTGACAAGAATGCCCGCGCTCAGCCCCACATGGCCGAGCGGTCCCCCCGGTACCTGATATCTCAGAACACCCGGCACCAGATCCGACAGGCAATCCATGTCACCAGCCCAAAGCCCGAACGCCCCCTGACTGCCCTGGCCGAAAATCTGGCTGACCTCGGTGTCCAGAACAACCCGCTTTGGTGTGATGATCCTAAGCCGCATATGTGATCGTCTCCCTGTTTTAGTCGCGCGCCCCAAACGCCATGACGCCGGCTGCACCCGGCCTGCCAAACAGCGCAAAGTCCCTGAAATATGTGGTGAGCGATCCCGACAGGGCGGGGCACAGAACACGGCACCAAAACGCTGCCTCCCTCAGGCGCTGCTCTGGGTTCGTCCGTTCCCCGAAAATCTGTCCCATGATATCCGCCATACCGTGGCATCCTTGTCGCTCATACGCTCTTCAAGTGCTGCGGTTCTTTAAAGCGCTTCGCGAAAAAACTGACTCACAGATTTTCGCGAACTGCAGTGCTTCGTTCATTCGTTCTACGCGTTCCGCCTATAGCTGATGCCTCAGGTCAAAGGCGGAACGCTTTGATGATAGGGCCAGCAAAGCCGCGCTTACATTATCATCCGTCAATGAGGCGCAGATTGAGACGATGACCGATCCGCAGGGGGGCGGGTTGCCGGGTGACGAAAAATCGTGCCGCAGGCATGTCTGGACACCATGCGCTACGGATCGTGATCTAAGGCGCATAATCAGTATTATGTAAATAATATACATGGCCGCGATATGAGGCCGCTACCGTTTATCCTGTTTAAAAACATATTGTTGAAAGGCAAAGCTTACGCAAAGCAGCGGTTTCATACGGGCCTGACCCTAGCGGCATCCATGTCGCAGATCACGCGCGAAACGCTATCGCCGCTTATCGCACTCTCGACACGGGCCGTGACAGCGCGCTAGAACAGCGGCCAACAAGGGAACGCTCCAATGACCTCGATCCTGATCCTTAACGGGCCCAATCTGAACTTGCTCGGCACCCGGCAACCTGATGTCTATGGCACCACCACGCTGGCCGATATCGAAGCGATGTGCCGCACCCGTGCCAAGGCCCTGTCCGTCGATCTGGCGTTTCAGCAGGACAATTCCGAAGGTGCCCTGATCGACGCGATCCATGCGGCGCGCGGTACGCATCACGGGATCATTCTCAATGCGGGTGCTTACACGCACACCTCCATCGCGCTGATGGATGCGCTCAGCTCGGTCGAAATTCCGGCGATCGAATTGCACCTGTCCAATATCCATTCGCGTGAAGCGTTCCGTCATCAGTCTTATATTTCACGAGTCGCTATCGGTATAATCTGTGGCTTCGGCGCCCAGGGGTACGAACTGGCGCTCGACGCCATGGTCGGACACCTGGAGCGCGCTTCATGACGGTCAGCACAGCGGTCATCAACGAAATCATCAACGTCTCCAGCGTCGAGGAAGTCTGGAAGATCCACACCCGGCGCATGGCCGATTACGGGTTCGACCGGATCATGTATGGCTACACCCGCTACCGCACCGAAACCTCGCTCGGGGATCCCGACGATTTCGTCTTGCTGACCAATCATCATCAGGATTACTCGGATGTCTTCATCGGCGAAGGCCTCTATTTCCACGCGCCGATGGTCAAATGGGCGCTCGACAATGAAGGCGCCTGCTCATGGTCGGTGATGGCCGACAGGAAGCTGTCCGGCGACATCTCTGAAGCGGAACGCAAGGTGATCGAATTCAATCGGCGCCATGGCGTGACCGCCGGGTATTCGATCAGCTTCAAATCCGTCACGCCCCGCAGCAAGGGCGCCATCGCCCTGACGGCCCGCCGAGACCTGGATCAGCCCGCAGTCGATGCCATCTGGGCCAGCTACGGGCATGAAATCCTCACGCTCAACAACGTGGTTCACCTGCGCATCCTCACCCTGCCCTACACCACGAAGGGCCGCGCCTTGACCCGGCGCCAACGCGAGGTTCTGGCCTGGGTCGGCGATGGCAAGACCACTCAGGATATCGCCGTTCTGATGGGCCTGACCCCCGCCACAGTCGAAAAACACCTGCGGCTTGCGCGCGAATCGTTGAACGTCGAGACCACGGCCCAGGCCGTTCTGAAGGCAGCGTTTCAGAACCAGATGTTCGTTCTGGACCCATGATCCGGAACGAAAGACCAAAAAAAACATCGAAAGGTATGGATTCCACTACTTTTGAATAGGTCCCCAGATGCGCACACTGCGCACGTTCCGTGAGTGGTGGCGTTTTATGCCCGGGAACAAGGGGCGGAACTCTTCGCGTATTTCGAAGCTCTCCGTCTTTCCAGTTTTACTGGACCCCGGCTGGCGGTTCTATTGATCGTGCCGTCAGTCGGACAATTTTTCCGGCGAACCCGGAAGTGTATTTTTGTGTGCTGTCCGTCTTCATTCCCCAAGTGAGGCGTCGGAAATGTAAGATGCCGCCCCGAGCGATCGGGGCGGCATTGAATTTTGCACATCACGTGGTGGAAAGATCAGCCCTGGGCGACCTTGGCCACCTCGGCCGCGAAATCCTCTTCCTTCTTCTCGATGCCTTCGCCGACTTCAAGGCGCACATAGCCCAGAACCTCGGCGCCCGCTTCCTTTGCGGCGGCCTCGACCGTCAGGTCGGGATTGATCACGAATTGCTGACCCAGCAGCGTGACTTCGGCCATGAACTTCTTCATGCGGCCGACGATCATCTTCTCGATCACCTCTTCCGGCTTACCGGATTCGCGGGCGATGTCGATCTGGACCTGGCGTTCCTTCTCGACCACGGCGGGGTCAAGCTCGGCCTCGTTCAGCGCGGCGGGGTTGGTGGCGGCGATATGCATGGCGACCTGACGGCCAAAGGCCTCATCGCCACCTTTCAGCGCGACCAGAACGCCGATCTTGCCCATGCCATCGGCCATGGCGTTATGGACATAGGACACCACAGTGTCGCCTTCGATCGTGGCCATGCGGCGCAGCGACATGTTCTCGCCGATGGTGGCGATCTTGGCGGTGATGACCTCTTCGACGGTCTTGCCATCCAGCTCGGCGGCCTTCAGCGCGTCGATATCCGACGTGCCGATGGCGACACCGGCGATCTTGCCGACCATATCCTGGAAATCGGCGTTCTTGGCGACGAAGTCGGTCTCGGCATTCACCTCGACGGCGACGCCCTTGCCGCCCTCGACATTGACCGCGACAAGGCCTTCGGCGGCGGTGCGGCCGGATTTCTTGGCGGCTTTGGCCAGACCCTTGGTGCGCAGCCAGTCGATCGCGGCTTCCATGTCACCATCGGTCTCGGTCAGCGCCTTCTTGGCGTCCATCATGCCTGCGCCGGTCGTATCGCGCAGCTCTTTCACCTGTGCAGCAGTGATAGCCATCTGGGCTCTCCTTGGAATCGTCTGAATATGCAGGGGGCGGGATAGCCCGGCCCCCATGTCGTTTTGATGAAAGCGGCTCAGCCTTCGGCAGCCTGCTCGGTCTTGGCCTCTTCGGCAGCCGGAGCTTCCTCGGCGGCGGCCTCTTCGACAGGGGCCTCGACCATCTCGCCCAGATCGACGCCAGCGGCGCCAAGCTGCACGGCGGTGCCATCCAGAGCGGTGCGGCTCACCAGATCGCAATAGAGCGAGATGGCGCGCGCCGCATCGTCATTGCCGGGGATGATGTAATCCACGCCATCGGGCGAGCAGTTGGTGTCGACGATCGCGACGACCGGGATGCCCAGCTTGTTGGCTTCGGCAACGGCCAGCGCCTCTTTCTTGACGTCGATCACGAACAGCATGTCCGGCAGACCGCCCATTTCGCGGATGCCGCCAAGGCTCGCCTGCAGTTTCTGCTGGTCGCGCTCGATGCCAAGACGCTCTTTCTTGGTCAGACCACCCGCACCGGCGCTCAGGATCTCGTCGATCTCGTTCAGACGCTTGATCGACTGCGACACGGTCTGCCAGTTGGTCAGCGTGCCACCCAGCCAGCGGTGGTTCATGTAATACTGTGCGCAGCGGTCGGCGGCTTCCGCCACGGGCTGTGCAGCCTGACGTTTGGTGCCGACGAACAGGATGCGCCCGCCCTTCGAGACGACGTCGCGGATCGCGTTCAGCGCCGCGTCGAGCATCGGAACCGTCTGTGTCAGGTCGATGATGTGAATGCCATTGCGCGCGCCATAGATGAACTCGCCCATACGGGGGTTCCAACGCTGCGTCTGGTGGCCGAAGTGAACGCCGGCTTCAAGCAGCTGACGCATGGTGAACTCGGGAAGAGCCATGTCCGTTTCCTTTCCGGTTTAAGCCTCGGCACGGGATGAGAAGCATTTGCTTCAACCGGTGGACCGACAGGGATGTCTCCCCTGACAGCCCGCCCATGCCTGCGGGTGTAAGTGCGGTGCCTATAGACCAGCCCCAGGGTGGGCGCAACCCCCCTGCCCGCCTCGGCGGCTTTCGGGGCGCGGTTTTCGCACCGACGTTATACCGACGTTATACCGACGCGATACCGATCGGGTAATCTGAGCCTTCATAAGGGGCCTGCCCCCGATTCGACATCCTGCCCTCGGAGGCCCGCAATGCCCCTTCTTCACCCCAGCCCCGAGATCCGCGATGCGCTGCAAACCGGCCTGCCGGTCGTGGCGCTGGAATCCACGATCATCACCCATGGCCTGCCGTGGCCGCGCAATGCGCAAACCGCTCTTTCGGTCGAACAGGCCGTCCGTGATGCCGGCGCGATCCCGGCCACGATCGCTGTGACAAATGGCAAGATCAGGGTGGGTCTCTCCCGCCAGGAGATTGAAATCCTTGCACAAAAGCCCGACGTCGCCAAGCTCAGCCGTGCCGATCTGGCCGCCTGCATGGCGATGGGTGGCACCGGCTCGACCACGGTGGCGGCGACCATGATCTGTGCCGCGCGCGCCGGCATCACCGTCTTCGCCACCGGCGGGATCGGCGGCGTGCATCGCGGCGCCGCCGAGACATTCGACATTTCCGCCGACCTGACCGAACTTTCGCAAACCCCGGTGACCGTGGTCTGCGCCGGGGCCAAAGCCATCCTCGATCTGCCCAAGACATTGGAAACGCTGGAAACTCTGGGCGTTCCCGTGATCGCCTTCGGGCAGGATGCCTTCCCCGCTTTCTGGTCCGCCGACTCCGGTCTGCCCGCACCCTTGCGCATGGACTGCCCGGCCCGGATCGCCCTCGCCCATCGGATGCGCGCCGCGCTTGGCCTGCCCGGCGGGCAGCTTGTCGTCAACCCCATCCCGCAAGATGCTGAAATCCCTCGCGAAACTCTCGAGCCTCTGATCGCCGCCGCACAATCCGAGGCCGACGCCCAAGGCATCACCGGCAAGGCCGTGACGCCCTTTCTGCTGCGCCGCATCTCCGAGATGACCGACGGCGCGTCGCTGAGCGCCAATGTCGCGCTGATCCATGCGAATGCCCGGCTGGCCGCGCGCATCGCGATCGCCGCGGTCAGCGACGATGCAGAACTGCCTGAAATATAAGCATTTAACACGCTATTGCAGCGCCTCGCGGCCAAGCCCATTGTAGCAGACAGCGAAACATCCTAGATAGCCGATGGGCTTTTCCTGAGCAGACATATGTCATGACAACGCCGTTCGACGACACTCCGCAACCACCCCGCAAACCCGGCATGTTCGCCGGCATCCGGGCCAGTTTCCTGACCGGGCTCGTCGTGATCCTGCCGGTGGCGATGACCATATGGCTGATCTGGACGCTGATGGGCTGGGTCGACAGCTTCGTTCTGCCCCTGATCCCCGCCAACCTGCGCCCAGAGCATTACATCGGCATCAACCTGCGCGGCGTCGGCGTCATCATCTTTCTT
Source organism: Roseovarius litoreus (assembly GCF_900142765.1). Lineage (GTDB taxonomy): Bacteria > Pseudomonadota > Alphaproteobacteria > Rhodobacterales > Rhodobacteraceae > Roseovarius > Roseovarius litoreus. The sequence continues at coordinate 178,614 of NZ_FRCB01000005.1, read as the reverse complement.
GTGTTCACCATCATCGTTGGATGGATCGCCAAAGGTTTGATCGGCAAGTCCTTGATCCGCTTCGCGGAATCCGTCGTGAACCGGATGCCGGTGGTGCGCTCGATCTATTCCGGCGTCAAGCAGATCGCCGAGACGGTCTTCGCCCAGTCCGAGCGCAGCTTCGAAAAGGCCTGCCTCGTGCAATACCCGCGCAAGGGCATCTGGGCGATCGGGTTCATCTCGACCACGGCCAAGGGCGAAATCGCGGGCAAGGTGGACACCGTCTCGGAACTTCTCAGCGTGTTTGTCCCCACAACGCCCAACCCGACCAGTGGCTTTCTGCTCTATTTCCCACGCGAAGATGTGGTCGAGCTGTCGATGAGCGTCGAAGACGCGGCCAAGCTGGTGATCTCGGCGGGGCTTGTCTACCCCGGGGAATCTACCTCAACAGACAAGCACAAACACCTGAAATAGCTTCACAAAAGGCAGTCCGCGTCAGTTGTACATCGCCGCCAGATCAACGCTGCTGCGCTGATTCAGATCGTCGCGATGGGTCTGCAGAAAACCTTCGGCTGCCGCATATCCCGCATCGCGCAACCTGTGCAGCAGATAGGGCGTCGGCATCAGCTTGCTGGCCACCGACAGCTCGCGCATCAGCACGTCATCGGCAATCATGTGGACATGCACCCGCTTCATCGACCCGGGCGTCAGGCTGCCATCCTCCAGCAAGCGTTGGACAAATCCGATCGCCCGCAATTCGCGCAACAGCGATGAGTTGAAACTGATCTCGTTGATCCGGTTCTGGATCTCCTGCGGGCTTTTGGGCACATCCTCGCGCACCAGCGGGTTGATATGCACGATCAGGATATCCTCGGGCAGCTCCGGCGCAAAAAGCGGGAACAGCGCCGGGTTGCCGGTATATCCGCCGTCCCAGTAATGCTCGCCGTCAATCTCGACCGCCTTGAACAGCGTCGGAAGGCACGCCGAGGCCAGCAGGCTTTCGGTCGAGATGTCATCCCCCGTAAACACCCGGATCTTGCCGTTATGCACATTCGTCGCGCCCACGAAAAAGCGCGGCCCGGCGTCGGAACAGACCTTGTCATAGTGAAACTGCGCGGCGATCCGTTCCAGCGGGTTCACATAGAACGGCCCATAGGCATAAGGCGATACGGCCCGCGTCATCGCATCGACCATCGCAAACGGCACCGAGGCTTCCAGCGCCGCACTCACAGCCCCCGGCGCGGGCATCGCGCCCGTCATCCATGCAGGCATCCGGATATCGCGCACAGCACCCATCTGCTCCCAGAGCCACGTCAGGTTCTCGCGTGCGCCCTCGTGCCCACCTTCGAGCATCCCCGATTTCAACGCCGCGCCATTCAAGGCCCCCGCCGATGTGCCCGAGATACCGGCGATCTCGATCCCGTCATCCTCGAGCAGACGGTCCAGAACGCCCCAGGTGAATGCCCCATGCGCGCCCCCGCCCTGCAAGGCCAGGTTGATCCGTTTCTTCTGGCTCATGCGCGGCTCACAGCGCCGTCCAGCCGCCATCGACGCTGATCGTGGTGCCCGTCACCTGCGCCGCCGCATCCGAGCACAGATACATCGCCGTTCCGCCCAACTGTTTGATCGTGGCAAATTCCTTGGACGGTTGCCGTTCCAAAAGGACGTTGCGGATCACATCCTCGCGCGACATGTCGTATTGCTTCATCGTGTCGGGGATCTGCGCCTCGACCAGCGGGGTCAGCACATAGCCCGGGCAGATCGCATTGGCGGTGATCGGCTCCTGTGCCGTCTCCAGCGCGGTCACCTTGGTCAGTCCGATCACCCCATGCTTGGCCGCGACATAGGCCGCCTTGTAGGGGCTCGCCGTCAGACCATGCGCCGAGGAAATGTTGATGACCCGGCCCCAGCCCGCCTTGCGCATCAGCGGCAGCGCCGCCGCCGTCGTATGAAAGGCCGAGCTGAGGTTGATCGCGATGATCATGTCCCATTTCTCGGTCGGGAACTGGTCGATGGGCGCCACATGCTGAACACCGGCATTGTTGACCAGAATATCGCAGGCGCCCGCCTGTTCCACCAGCGCGCGGCAGGCTTCGGGGTTGGACATGTCGGCCCGGATATACCGCGCACTGATTCCATGTTCGCGCGCCAGCCGGTCGGCGATGGCATGATCTTCTTCGGTGTCGGTGAAGGAATTCAGGATCACGTTCGCGCCGTTGCGGGCCAGTTCCTCGGCGATACCCAGCCCGATCCCGGAGGTCGATCCCGTCACGATTGCGGTCTTGCCTGAAATGCCCATATCTCGATCTCCTGTGGTTCGCGCCCGCCCTTCATGGCAGACATGTGCGGGCGCAGCATAATTGCTGCGCGTGCGAATTGCACGGGAAAGCGGACAATGGATGACGGACCACCCGGCCAAAAAAAACGCCGGCACGAAGCCGGCGTTAAGTTATTGAGGCAGGTTTCATACAGGCAAGAAACCTATCGAGCAGTGATCCCTTTATAAGCAATCTGGCGCCGTGATCCAAGCTAAAAGTTTGAAAAGACGTGAATCCGCCTCTACGGTCCAAGCTCAAGCACATAAGGGCGAACAGGAATTGTTGCTGAAATGAGATCGGATTTTTTCTCTCTGGCGGGAGTCGTCGCGGCGTTTCTCGCGCTGGTTCCAGCCATGCAGTCCGCCCATGCCGAACCTGCGCATGGCATAGCTATGTATGGAGAGCCGGCACTCCCACCGGATTTTGTGTCCCTGCCCTATGCCAATCCCGATGCCCCAAAAGGCGGGCGGATCGTTACCGGCAATGTCGGCAGCTTCGATTCGCTCAACCCGTTCACCCTCAGGGGCAGTCCTCCGTGGCAATTGCGCTTCCTCACGCACGAGTCGCTGATGGGCCGATCCTGGGACGAGCCGTTCACGCTTTACGGCCTTCTGGCCGAATCGGTCGAGACCGGCCCGAATCGTGAATGGGTCGAATTCACCCTGCGCCCCGAGGCGCGCTTTTCGGATGGCAGCCCCGTCACGGTCGAGGATGTCATCTGGTCCTATGAAAGCCTCGGCACCGCCGGTCACCCCCGCTATCGCGGTTTTCACGATCAGACCGCCTCGATAGAACAGACCGGTCCGCGCTCCGTCCGTCTCACCTTCGCCGAAGAGGACCGCGAATTGGCGATCATCGCCGGTCTGCGTCCGATCTTGCAGAAATCCCAATGGCAGGGGCGTGATTTCGCCGATGCGCCCCCTGACGAGGCGCCCATAGGCTCCGCGCCCTATGTGATCGACAGCCATGAATTCGGGCGTTTCCTCGTGCTCAAACGCAACCCCGATTACTGGGGGGCCGATCTGCCGCTGCGCCGCGGCATCTCGAATTTCGACGAGATCCGCATCGAATTTTACGGCGACAACACCGTGATGCAGGAAGCGTTCAAGGCGCAGGCGCTCTCCTATATCCGCGAATTCAACGCCGAACGCTGGAACACGCAGTATGATTTTCCAGCCGTGCAATCGGGCGATATCGTCAAATCCGAGATCCCCCATTCCAAGCCCTCGGGGATGACGGGTTTCGTGATGAACACCCGCCGCCCGCCTCTGGATGACTGGCGCGTCCGCGAGGCGCTCATTCAGGCGTTCAACTTCGAGTATATCAACGACACCCTGACCGGCGGCCTGCAGCCCCGGATCACCTCGTATTTCTCCAATTCCGAACTGGGGATGCAACCCGGCTCCGCCACGGGCCGCGTGCGCGATCTGCTCATGCCCTTCGCAGGCACCCTGCCGCCCGGTGCGCTCGAGGGCTATAGCCTGCCCGTCAGCGATGGCTCGGCGCGCAACCGCGGCAATCTGCGCGTGGCGCTCGGCCTGCTCGAAGAGGCGGGCTGGACCGTGCAGGACGGCGAGTTGCGCAACACCCAAGGTCAACCCTTCCGGCTTGAGGTGCTGTTGCAGCAGGATGCGCTGATCCAGCAGGCCACCGCGATCATGGATATCTATGCCCGTGCACTCGAACGTCTGGGCATCGATCTGCAGGTGCAATCCATCGACAAGGCGCAATATGCCGAGCGCGAGCGGCTCTTTGACTTCGATATGACCTTCATGCGCCGGTCCCTGTCCCTCAGCCCGGGCAATGAACAGCGCTTCTATTGGGGGTCCGAGGCCGCCGAGCAGCCCGGCAGCCGCAACCTGATGGGCATGACATCGCCTGCCGCCGACGCGATGATCGACGCGATGCTGACCTCTCGCACCCGTGAGGATTTCGTCGCAGCCACTCGCGCGCTCGACCGGGTCCTGACCGCGGGGCGCTATGTGATTCCGATTCACAACTACGCCGTGGGCAGGATTGCCCATCTCAAGGAATTGAAGTATCCTGTGGATAACTTACCGATTTACGGGGACGGAATTCATTTCCTGCCCGAAGTCTGGTGGTTCGAAGAAAACTAAAAACAGCAGTCCAAGATACTCAGGCAACGCCATGAAACATATGATCGCCCTTGGCCTTCTTGTGGCCCTGTCCGCCTGCGCCACGATCGACGGCGTCGGACAGGATATCTCCGGCGCCGCGCGCGGCGTTCAAAGCTGGTTCTGATCGGGCGCACTCGCCCCGTTCGCCACGCATGCAGGATCGGCCCTGCTGGCATCCGCCAGCCGGGTCTTTCGCCCTGCCGTCACGCCAGTGAGGTCACCCAAAGGATCGTCGCATCCTCGTCACTGACCGAGATCACGTTATGCCCCATCGTGGCGTCGTAATAGGCGCTGTCGCCCCTGCGCATCTCGATCGCCTCGTAGAATTCCGTGTAAAGCCGGATCACCCCGGTCAGGACGTATAGGAATTCCTCGCCGTCATGGCGCACCCAGCCATCGAACTCGTCCATGTGCCGCGCCCGGATGCGGGCGCGATAGGGCAGCATCTTCTTCTTGGTCAGTGCTTCGCCCAGGAGGACATGCTCATAGGTGGTGGTGGCCTGATGCTGGCCCTCGCCGGCCTTGGTCACCGACATGCGCCCGCTGATCTGTTCGCGTTGCGGCGGCGTAAAGAGCTGCGGCACCGAAATCTCAAGACCCACCGCCAGCTTCTTGAGCGCCTCATAGGTGGGCGACATCTGACCGTTCTCGATCTTGCTCAGGGTCGAGCGCGCCAGCCCCGCCTGGCTTGCCGCCTGCTCCAGCGTCCAGCCGCGCGACTTGCGCAGGTCTCGAACCCGCTCCCCGAGGTTGAGCGGTTCGCCGGTCTCTTCCCGGCCGCTTTCGCGGGCCACGCGGATCAGGTTTTCAGGTGTCGTGCGCTGCATGGTGAAAAGCTATAAGCCCAGCCCTCGCCACTTGCAACTGAAGGGCGCCCGGCATACTCCGGCAGCATGATCTCAGAAACCTGTCCCGATCCCTTCCCTGCCTGTCCGTCGCCGTTCAATCTTGCGGCGCATGTCCTTGCCCGGGCCGACGAGACGCCCGACAAGATCGCACTCGCCGTCCTGCGCCTGACCGGCGCCGAACGCTGGAGCTACGCGCGCCTCAAGGCCGCCGTTCTGGGCACCGGAACCGGCCTTCTGAATTCCGGCCTGCAGCCCGGAGACATCGTGCTCATGCGGCTTGGCAATACCGTCGATTTCCCGATCGCCTATCTGGGCGCGCTTGCCGTGGGTCTGGTGCCGGTGCCCACCTCTCCGCAGCTCACCGAACCCGAGGTGGCCGCGATGATCGCCACGCTGGACCCGGCGGCGATCCTGCTCGGGCCGGGCATCGCCTGCCCCGACACCGCGATCCCGGTGATCGACACCACGGCGCTTGCTGCGATGCGTGATCTTCCGCCCGCCGACTGGCAGATGGGCGATCCCGACAGGCTGGGCTACATCATCTACACCTCCGGCACCTCGGGCGTGCCGCGCGCGGTGTGTCATGCGCATCGGGCCATCTGGGCGCGGGGCATGATGATGCAGGGCTGGTATGGGCTCTGCCGCGATGACCGCCTGCTCCATGCCGGCGCCTTCAACTGGACCTATACGCTCGGCACCGGTCTGATGGACCCCTGGACCATGGGCGCCACCGCCCTCATTCCCGAAGCCGGCACCGACCCCGCGCAACTGCCGCTGCTGCTCAAGCGTCATGACGCCACGATCTTCGCCGCCGCCCCCGGTGTCTATCGCAAGATGCTGGGCAGCGCGCCGATGCCGCCCCTGCCCAAGCTGCGCCATGGCCTTGCCGCTGGCGAAAAACTCTCGGAAAATATCCGCCATCACTGGCAAGACGCCACCGGCACCCCCATCCACGAGGCGTACGGGATGTCGGAATGCTCCACCTTCATCTCCGCCAGCCCCGATCATCCGGCCACCCCCGGCACTCTGGGCCGCCCGCAACCCGGCAGGCGTGTGGCGATCCTTGGCCCGGACGGCCCCGTGGCGCAGGACGCCGAAGGCACCATCGCCATTCACCGCAGCGATCCGGGCCTGATGCTGGGCTATCTCGATGCGCCCGACGAAACGCAAGCCCGCTTTCAGGGCGACTGGTTCCTGACCGGCGATCAGGGCGTGATGGACGCTGCGGGCGATATCACCTATCTTGGCCGCTCGGACGACATGATGAACGCAGGCGGCATCCGCGTGTCGCCCATCGAGGTGGAAATGGTGCTCAATCATCACCCCGCCATCACCCAAAGCGCCGTCACCGATATCGAGGTGAAGCCCGACCTGCGTGTCATCATGGCCTTCTATACCGCGCCGCAAAGGGTGGACGACGCCGCGCTTGACGCCTACGTCTCGGACAGCCTTGCCGCCTACAAGCGGCCCCGCGCCTATATTCATGTCGATGCTCTGCCGACCGGGGCCAATGGCAAACTCCTGCGCCGCAAGCTGCGGCCGATCTACGAGGCCCTCAATGGTCAAGCTTGACATCATTTCCGACCCGATCTGCCCCTGGTGCTATATCGGCAAGACCTATCTGGACGCCGCCCTTGCCGCGCGCCCCGATCATCCCTTCACGCTGGAATGGCATCCCTTCCAGCTCAATCCCGACATGCCGCCCGAAGGCATGGACCGCCGCGCCTATCTCGAGGCGAAATTCGGCGGCAAAGAGGGCGCGGTCAAAGCCTACATGCCCGTGCTTGAAAAGGCGCAGGAGGCGGGGCTTTCGCTGAATTTCGAGGCGATCACCCGCACCCCCAACACGCTGGATGCCCATCGCCTGATCCATTGGGCCGGGATCGAGGACCGCCAGACACCGATGGTGATGGCGCTGTTTCGCGCCTATTTCGAAGAGGGGCGCGATATCGGCGATGCGGAGGTTCTGGCCGATCTCGCCGATGGGCTTGAGATGGACGCCGCCGTGATCCGGCGCCTGCTGGACAGCGATGCCGATCTCGACGCGATCCGCGCCCGCGACAGCCGCTTTCGCGAGATGGGCGTCACCTCGGTGCCCACCTTCATCGTGGCGGGCCAGCATGCGGTCCCCGGCGCACAACCCGCCGATCTGTGGCTCAAGGTCATCGACGAGATCACCGAGCAGATCGCGCGCGGCGATGATCCGGGCAACGGCAAGGGCTGATCCATGAGTGGCTTCAAGATCCTGACGCTCATCGCGATGGTGGTTCTGATCATCGCCGGCGGCACGGTGTTCTTTCGCCTCGTCGAAGGGTGGAGCTGGCTTGACAGCTATTTCTTTACCGTCGTGACCCTCTCGACCGTGGGTTACGGCGAACTGGTGCCCGCCACCGCAATCGGCAAGATCGGCACCACGGTCTTCATTCTCGTGGGTCTGGGCATCTTTGCCGTGGCGATCCAGCAATTCGGCGCTTTTGCCGTGCGCAAACGCGAAGAACATACTGAATGGCTCATCGCGCGGCTTGGCCACCACCACCGCCCCGAACAGGACCCGCCCGCCGCAAACGAACCCGAAAGCCCCGACAAATGACCGGTCAGCCCCGGCTCAGCCGGCTGGAATTCGTGGCGATGATGGCGATGCTGGTGGCCACCGTCGCCTTTTCGCTCGATTCCATGCTGCCCGCCCTGCCCCGCATCGGCGCCGAGTTGACGCCTGACGCGCTCAACCGCGCGCAGCTTGTCGTCACCTCCTTCATCCTCGGGCTGGGGGTCGGCACGCTGTTCACCGGCCCTCTTTCCGACAGTTTCGGGCGCAAGCGCGTGATCCTCATCGGATCGGGCGTTTATATTCTTGGCGCAGGCCTGGCCTGGATCGCGCCCTCGCTCGAATTGATGATCGCGGCGCGCATCGTTCAGGGTCTTGGCGCGGCGGCCGCGCGGATCGTGGCCCTCGCCATCGTGCGCGATCTCTATTCGGGTCGTGACATGGCCCGGCTCATGAGCTTCGTGATGATGGTGTTCACACTGGTTCCCGCCGTCTCGCCACTGGCGGGCAGCGTGGTGATCGGCCTTTTCGGTTGGCGAGCGATCTTTCTGACCTTCATCCTGTTCGCTCTGGCCTGCTCGCTCTGGCTGGCCCTGCGTCTGGACGAGCCTTTGCCCCCCGAGAAACGCCGCCCCTTCCGGCGTGCCGCCCTTGTCGCCGCCATGCGCGAGGTGCTTGCCAATCCCACCGTCCGGCTGGCCATCGCGGTGCAGATGCTCTGCATGACCACGCTCTTTTGCTCGATCTCGATGATCCAGCAGATTTTCGCGGTGACCTTCGACCGCGCGCCCGAATTTCCCTTCTGGTTTTTCGTCATGGCGGTGATCGCCGGTGCTGTCAGTTTCCTCAACGCCTCCATCGTGGTCCGGCTCGGGATGCAGCGCATGGTATCGGGCGCGCTCGGGCTGCAGATCGTTCTGTCGGGTGCGATGGTGCTGGCCTTTTCCTTTGGCCTGCCCCCGGCGCTGCAATTTCCGGTCTATATCGTCTGGCAGACCACCGTATTCGCCAATGCTGCGCTGACGCTCGGCAATATCAACGCCCTCGGGATGGAGCCTTTGGGCCATATCGCCGGCATGGGGGCCAGCGTGATCGCCTGTTTCGCCACCGTGGGCGCCGTGCTGCTGACCGTGCCGGTGGGGCTGATGTTCAACGGCACACCGATGCCGCTTTTGCTGGCGGTGTTCTGTGTCGTGCTGCTCGCACGGCTGTTGATGCTGCGCCTGTCGCGGATGCAGGATCAGACCGCCTGAAACGCTTTGGGCCAAGACCGGCCCGGCTTCGGAAATTGCACCTGCGGGCCAAACCGCGTAGCACTGGACAAACTCACCTCCCCCGAAAGGCGCGCCCATGCTCAAGGTCTATATCCTGCTGATTTTCGCCATAGCGGCCGAAACCTTGGGCACCAGCGCCCTGCAGGCCAGCCAGCAATTCACCCGGCTGGGGCCGACGCTTCTGGCTATCGTCGCCTATGCCATCGCGCTTTATCTTCTGGGGCTTACGCTCAAATACATCCCCGTCGGCGTCGCCTACGCGATCTGGTCGGGGCTGGGGATCGTGTTCATCGCGATCATCGGTTTCGTGCTGTTCGGCCAGCGCCTCGACCCGCCCGCCATAATCGGTACGTCTATGATCCTCGGCGGTATCGTGGTGATCCAGCTTTTCTCCAAGACCACACCGCATTGACGCAGCCCGTTACACCTGCTCGAACTGCGCCTGCTGCCGCAGGCTCCACCGCACGGTCAGATCGAACCCATCCTCGGTCTGGCGTTCATCCTCGATCAATCCGCGCTCATAGAGCCAGGCGCGCTTGCGCCCTTCATCGAACCTCAGATGCAGATGCGCCTCCTGGGTCGTGTCGGTCATCGCGCTGGTGATGACGCCCACCAGCTCGCTCATGCCCTCGCCCGTGACCGCCGACAACGCCTGCACATGCTCATGCCGCGCCGCCCGGGTCAGGACCGCCTGACGCGTCTCGTCATCCAGCTTGTCGATCTTGTTCCAGACCTCGATCTGCGGGGTGGTGTCGCGCACGCCCAGACTTTCGAGGATAGTGCGCACGTCACGCGCCTGCGCCTCGCTCTCGGGATGCGAGATGTCGCGCACATGCACAATCAGATCGGCGGCCAGCACCTCTTCCAGTGTGGCGCGGAAGGCCGCGACCAACTCGGTCGGCAGATCGCTGATGAACCCCACCGTGTCCGACAGGATCACTTCGGGTCCGCCACCGGGCAATTCGATCCGCCGCATGGTGGGATCCAGCGTCGCAAAGAGCATGTCCTTGGCCATCACATCGGCCCCGGTCATGCGGTTGAACAACGTCGATTTGCCGGCGTTCGTATAGCCCACCAGAGCCACGATCGGAAACGGCACCTTGGCGCGCGCCGCGCGGTGCAATTCGCGGGTGCGCACCACCTTCGACAATTGCCGACGCAGTCGCACCAGCTGCTCGTCGATCGCGCGCCGGTCGGCCTCGATCTGCGTCTCGCCCGGACCGCCCACAAAGCCAAGCCCCCCGCGCTGCCGCTCAAGGTGGGTCCAGGCCCGCACCAGCCGCGTGCGCTGATAGGACAGCGCCGCCATCTCGACCTGCAACACGCCCTCGCGGGTGGCCGCCCTGTCGCTGAAGATCTCCAAAATCAGCCCCGTGCGATCCAGCAGCTTCACGCCCCAGGCCTTTTCCAGATTGCGTTGCTGCACGGGCGTCACAGGCCCGTCGATCAACACAAGCTCGATCTCCTGCGCGTCGATCAACGCGTGCAGCTCTTCAAGCTTGCCCTTGCCGAACAGCGTCCCGGGATGCGGCTGGCGCACACGCACCACCTGCGCGCCGACGACATCCAGCCCCGGCAGCGCATGGCCAAGCGACACGGCCTCTTCAAGCGCCAGCTGCGGATCGCGGCCCGACGCGGCGTTCGGAATGTCTGGATGCAACACCCATGCCCGGGTGTCTGCGCGCTCTGTCAGCGTCAAGTCGCCTCGTCGCCTTCATAAAGGCTGATCGGCTGCGACGGCATGATCGTGGACACCGCGTGCTTGTAGACAAGCTGCGATTGCCCATCTCGCCGCAGCAAGATGCAGAAATTGTCGAACCAGGTGATGACACCCTGAAGCTTTACACCGTTGATGAGAAATATCGTGACTGGAATCTTGGTCTTGCGGACCTGGTTCAGAAATGCGTCCTGCAGATTTTGTCTGTCTGATGCCATTTTGCCTAAAGCCTTTGTTCTTGCCTGCGCCGCGAACCGGCACGTTCACTCCCTCGCAATACAAGTATGGAGTGCGTTGACGTGACTTTCCAGCCCAAAAATCAAATCCTTGCACGTGATCGCTCCGCGCCGTCGCGCGGCCATTCCGTCACCGCCTCCACAGGCTCGGATTGAGCAGCGCAATGATCGCCAGCGTCTCGAGCCGCCCCACGACCATCGCCGCGCAGAGCACCAGCTTGATGGGCTCCGAGAGCACCAGAAGGTTGATCGGCGCCTCGCCGGCCACGCTCACCAGCGGCCCGGTCGTGCTCAGCATGGCGATGCTCAGGATGATCGACTGCTCGAAATCCTGCCCAAGACCCGCCAGCGTCAGGGTGACAAGCGCCAGGGAAAGCGCGAACAGCATGAAGAAGATCCACGCCACGAACGCGCCCCGGCGCCGGATCCTCCGGCTGCCCGCCCCCGCGCGCCCCACCGACGAGGGATGCACCAGCCGCTCCATTTCCCGCTGGCCATTGAGATAAAGCGCATAGACCCGCAAGAGCTTCACGCCCCCGGCGGTCGTGGCGACACCGCCCCCAACCATCGACAGCCCCATCAGGATCAATCCGGGCGTGCCCAGTCCCGACCAGCCCCTTGCCTCGTCCCATGACGCGCTTTCGAACCCGGTGGTGGACAGGAACGACAGCACCGTGAACATCCCCCCCCAAAGCGCCGCGCCGGCCATCGCCAGATTTTCGGTCTCATCGACATCGAACGCTCCGACCCAGTGCCGCGCGAAAATCAAAAGCGGCACCCCCAGCACCAGCGCCGCGCCCAACCGGAATTCCGGGTCATTGTGCAGACCGGGCCGCGCCACGGTCACCGTGTCCGAGGAAAACGTCAGCCGCGACAGCGCAAAGAGCATGAACAGGAACACCACCGCCTCGCCCGCGAATCCCGATTGCGCGTTCTGCACGCCACCGATCGGGGAAATGCCGCTTGTCGCCATGGTCGACATGGCATGCATGATCGCCACGAGCGGCCGGTCGCCCCCGATCATCAGCATCAGCCAAAGCGCCGCCGTCAGCCCGGCATAAAGCGGCGCCAGCCGGAGCGTCACCTGTGCCAGCCGCTTGGCCGAACTGGCTCTCTCGAAGCGCTCCATCTGCCCGCCGCCCTGCCCCGGCTCGGCGCTTGCCGTCACCTCGAACCCGCCAAGGTTCAACGGCGCCAGCACCGCCGCGGCCGCAATCCACATCAGCAGCCCCCCGAACCAGCCGACGATCCCGCGCCACAGATGCAGGCTGTCGGTCAGCCGTCCCGGCTCGGTGAAGATCGGCGCGCCGGTGGTGGTCAACGACGACACCATCTCGAAATAGGCGTTGAGATAACTGGTCGTCTCCAGCCCCTCATAGAAGGGCAGCGCCAGAAAAAGCGGCAACCCCGTCAAGGCCAGCATGAGCGAGCCCAGATTTTCCAGATCGCTGTTGTCGCTGCGCGGGCGCCCGGACAGTGCCAGACCCACAAGGAAAACCACCGTCATCCCCAGCACGCTGGAATAGGCAAAGGCCTGCGCCACGCTGTGATCGCGCTGCACCAGCGCATGGGTCGCCGGAATCAGCATGGCCCCAGCCGCAATCCCGGCCAGGATCAGGATCAGCGGGAATGTCAGAAGGCGCGCGATCATCAGATCAGAAGAAGTCGATGGAAACCTGAAGCAGCTGCTCCACCCGGGCCACATCGTCGGCCATGGCGAACAGGACAATCACGTCCCCTGCCTCGATCCTCAACCCGCCCGTGGGCTTGCGAATCTCGTCGCCCTTCTTCACCGCGCCCACCAGCACGCCTTCCGGGAAATCGATGTCGCGCACCGCCGATCCGGCGATCGACGAGGTCGACATGACCTCCGCCTCGATCACCTCGGCCTCCGCATCGCCAATGGAATAGACCGAGCGCACCTTGCCGTGCCGGATATGGCGCAAGATGGAACTCACAGTGGTGGCGCGCGGGTTGATGAAGGCGTCGATCCCCAGTGGCTCCATCAGCGGCAACAGCGTCGGGTCATTGACCAGCGTGATCGCAAAGGGGCACCCGGCGGCCTTGGCGCGCACGGCGGCCAGCATGTTGGTCTTGTCGTCATCCGTGACCGCCAGCACCGCATCCGCGCGCGATATGCCCGCCTCGTTGAGCAAGGAGGCATCCAGACCGTCCCCGTAAAGGACGATCGTGCGCTCCAGCGCATCCGCCGCGCGCTCGGCACGGCCCCGGTCCCGCTCGATCACCTTGGTTCGGGTCCGCGTGCCGCGTTTCTCCATCGCCTGCGCCACCGCAAGCCCGATATTGCCGCCGCCCACGATCACCAGACGTTCCTGTTTCTTCTGCGACTTGCCGAACACCTCCAGCGACCGGGGAATGTCCTCGATTGGCGCAAAGATATAGGCCTCGTCCCCCTCGAAAAGCTGGTCGCCCGCCTCGGGCGCAAACAGCCGTCCCTCACGCCGGATCGCCAGCACCACGACCCGCAAGGTCGAGAACAGATCGCTCAATTGCCGCAGCGGCGTGTTCAGAACCGGGCAATCCTCTTCAAGCCGCAACCCCATGAGCTGCGCCTTGCCGTCAAAGAACAGCTCCGTATCGAAGGCCGCAGGCGAAAACAGCCGCCGCATCGCCGCCTCGGCCACTTCGCGCTCGGGGCTGATGACCACGTCGATCGGCATGTGATCCCGGCGGTACAGATCGGAATAGATCGCGTTGAGATAGGACTGACTGCGCAGCCGCGCGATCTTGCGACGAATGGAAAAGACCGAATGCGCCACCTGACAGGTCACCATGTTGACCTCGTCCGAATAGGTGGCGGCGATGATCATGTCGGCGTCCCGCGCGCCCGCGCGCTCCAGAACATCGGGATAGCTGGCAAAGCCCGCAATCCCCTGCACATCAAGCGTATCCGTGGCCCGGCGCACCAGATCGGGATTGTTGTCCACGACTGTGACTTCGTTCTTTTCGCCCGAAAGATGACGGGCGATCTGCCAGCCGACCTGACCTGCCCCGCAGATGATGACCTTCATGCCTCACGCCTCATCCTGTCTGGACACGCTGAATGACAGATGCCCCCCGCAGGGTCAATTCCTTTGTCCCGCCGCTGCGGCTGATGTATCCTCGCTTCATGCAGATCGCGTCCCGCCTTTTTCCGCTGTGTCTTGTCGTTCTGGCAGGCTGCGCCACGCCCGAGCTTTTCTATCGCGAGGGCGTGACCATCGACCGGCTGGACCGCGATCTGACCGCCTGCCGCGTCTCGGCCCTGCGCGATGTGCCGCCCGCCATCGAAACCCGATACACCCCGCCCGACACGATCCTGCAGCCGGTCTGCCATCCCGGCGGCGCCTGTGTCTGGACGCGGATCGTGCTGCGCCCCTCTAATTATGAGCGCGTCGACACGAACGCGGCGCTGCGCGAGGATGTGACCCGCCTGTGCATGGCCGACAAGGGCTACGCCCGGATCTCGCTGCCCTCCTGCCCGTCCGATGTCGCGGGCAGGATCACGCTGCGCTCCGACACCCCTCAGCCGCCGCTCGGACCCGGCTCCTGTGCCTTGCGCACCGATGGCGGCAACTGGCGCATGGTCACACCTGCGCCCTGACCTGACACGTTCTAACCCACTTCCTGATGCTCTTCCTCGTCGCTCGTGCCGCGCGTGCCCTTGGTGCCTGTCACCACGCCAAGCGACTTGAGCTTGCGGTGCAGCGCGCTGCGCTCCATGCCCACGAATTCCGCCGTCCGGCTGATATTGCCGCCGAAACGGTTGATCTGGGTCAGCAGGTATTCGCGCTCGAACGCCTCGCGGGCCTCGCGTAGTGGCATCGTGGCCACCGATCCCGCCAGCACCACGCGCCCCTCCTCGGCGGGCGCCTCGGTCTCGCTCGGCAATTCCCCGGCCTTGATCTCGCCACCGGCATCGCCAAGGATCAGCACGCGCTCGATCATGTTGCGCAGCTGGCGCACATTGCCCGGCCAGTTCATCGTCTGCAAAAGCGCCGCCGCCTCGGTGCTCATGCGCCGCAGCGGCAAGCCCTGCGTGCGGTTGAGCATCTCGATGAAATGCGCGGCCAGCCCCGGAATATCCTCGCGCCGCTCTTCCAGACTGGGCACCTCGATCGGCACCACGTTCAGCCGGTGATACAGCTCGCGCCGGAACTTGTCGGCGGCGATCTCGGCCTCCAGATCGCGGCTGGTCGAGGAAATCACCCTCAGATCCACCTCGACCTTCTCGCTGCCGCCGACCCGCAGGAATGTCTGATCCACCAGAACCCTCAGGATCTTCGATTGCGTGCCCGGCGGCATGTCGGCCACCTCGTCGAAATAGATCACCCCGCCATTGGCCTCTTCCAACAGGCCCGGCTCCACGCCGCGCTCGTCGGTTTCGCGCCCGAACAGCACCTCCTCCATGCGGTCCGGCTCGATCGACGCGCAGCTCACACTGACAAAAGGCGCCTCCGCGCGCTGCGAATTGGCGTGGATATAGCGGGCCGCCAGCTCCTTGCCCGATCCCGCAGGCCCGCTCAGCATGACGCGCCCGTTGGATTTGGTCACCTTGTCCAGCTGCGACACCAGCGCCCGGAACGCCGCACTGTCGCCCAGCATCTGCGCAGGCTCCGTCTCGCGGCGCTTCAATTGCTGGTTCTCGCGGCGCAGACGGCTGGTCTCCATGCCGCGCCGGATCACCACCAAAAGCTGATCTATGTTGAACGGCTTTTCGATGAAGTCATACGCGCCCTGCTTGATTGCTGCGACCGCGATCTCGATATTGCCGTGACCCGATATGATGACCACCGGAATTTCCGGGTGATCGCGCTTCACCGCCTTGAGAATGTCGATCCCGTCCATCTGGCTGTCTTTCAGCCAGATATCGAGGATCAACAGCGCCGGCGCCGAGGCGGCAATCGCGGACATGCACTCGTCCGAACTGCCCGCAAGCCGCGTGCCATAGCCTTCATCCTCAAGGATATCCCCGATCAACTCGCGGATATCTCGTTCGTCGTCCACAATCAGAATGTCACTCATATTGTTTTCACACCGCTTCTCGTTCAATGCCCTGGTCCTCCCGGGCGTTCAGCAGCGGCAGGTGAACCACCGCCATCGCCCCTTTATGCGCGCCGTTTGCAAAGGCCGGCGCATCCTCCAGCACAAGGGTGCCCCCGTGCTCCTCGATGATCTTCTTGACGATCGGCAATCCAAGCCCGGTGCCCTTTTCGCGTGTCGTCACATAAGGCTCGAACAGCCTTGCGCGATCTTCCGGCAGCCCGATTCCGTTGTCGGCGATGCGCAGCACCGCCTGCCCGTTCTCGATCGTGGTCGATACCCGGATCTCCGGGCGATGCCCTTCGGGCGCCCCCGCCTCCTGCAGGCTTTCGATCGCCTCGCCCGCGTTTTTCATCAGGTTGATGAGCGCCTGACTGATCATCGTGGCATCCACGCTCGACCACAGCGCATCCTCGTCCAGATCGGTGACGAAGATCACATCGGGCTGTCCCGCCTCCTGCAAGAGCGCCGCTTTCCTCACCAACTCGGTCAGGCTCTCGGGCTTGGCCTGTGGCTCGGGCATCCGCGCGAATTTCGAGAATTCGTCCACGATCCGCCGCAGATCGTCGGTCTGCCGGATGACCACATCGGTCAATTGTTCAAGATCGGCGGCTTGCTGTTCATCAAGAATACGGCCGAACTTGCGCTTGATGCGCTCCGCCGACAGCTTGATCGGGGTCAGCGGGTTCTTGATCTCATGGGCGATGCGCCGCGCGACATCGCCCCAGGCCGCCATGCGCTGTGCGGCCACCAGATCGGTCACATCGTCGAACGCCACCACATAGCCTTCGCGCTTACCGGATTCGCTGCGCCTTGTGGACATGCGCACCAGCAGGTTTTCCAATCGTCCGCCCCGGCTCACCTTGACCTCTTCCTGCACGAAGCCACCCTGCACCTGCTTGAGCTTTTCGAACAATGGCCCGAATTCCGGCACCGCCACGCTCAGCGCCGTCGAGGCCTGATCCTCCTGCCAATCCAGCAGCCTTTCCGCCGCCCGGTTCACAAAGGCGACCCGGCCATTGGGATCCAGCCCCACAACCCCCGACGACACCGATCCAAGCACCGAATCGAACAGCCTGCGGCGGCGTTCGATCTGCTGGGTGTTGGCCAGAAGCGTTTCGCGCTGCCGCTTGAGCTGCCGGGTCATCTGGTTGAAATAGGTGCCAAGCTGGGCGATCTCGTCATCGCCTTCCTCTTCGCGCACCGTCACGTCCAGATCGCCATCCCCCACGCGCTGCGCCGCACTGGTCAGGCGCCCCACAGGGCGCGACAGCCGCTCGGCGAACCACATGCCAAGCCAGACCGCCGCCAGAATGAGGATCACCGCAAAGCCCAGATACACCAGCCCGAATTCGAACAGGACCCGGCCCCGTTCACTTTCGCGCTGCTCATAAAAGCGTGCGGTCTCCTGCGTCTCGTCAAGCAGGTTCAGGATCGCGCCATCGACATTGCGGCTGACATAGAGATATCGGTCCGGGATCGTCTCGAGCGGCAAGAGCGCGCGAAACTCGTTATTGTCCCAGTCGCGGATCACCACGACCCCCTCGGCAAGGGATTGCTGGATCTGCGCCTGCGTCGGCTGTTCATAATCGAACAAATACGATCTCTCGCCGCGCGCCCTGATATCGCCCGTGCCGTCGATCACGAAGGCCTCGCGCAGACCGCGCTGGATCTCGCGCTGGCCACGTGACAGGACCTGCCGGATATCGCCATCATCCATGAACATCGTGGCGCGCTTGGTGGCGTCGATCACCGAGGCCAGAACCTGCGCATCCGCCACCAGATCGCGGCGGTGCTCTTCCTCATAGGCTTGCGCTGCCGCCACCGAGCTGTCCACAACCCGGCCCACCCGATCCGAAAACCACGCCTCCAGACCCATATTGACCGACAATGTCGCAAAGACCGCCACCGCGATGGTCGGCAACAGCGCCATCAGCGCGAACACACCCGTCAGCCGCAGATGCAGCCGCGATCCCGCCGAGCGTTTGCGCCGTGCCGCGATCATCCGCGCCACGCGCTGCATCACCAGCGCCGCCACCATGATCACATAGACCAGATCCGACAGCAGAACGATCCGCAGCACGTTCGACGACGCGCCCTGATCCAGCGGCCCCATCACCAGATAGGTGAGCACCGCCAGAACCGGCCCCAGCACCACCAGCCCGAAGGTCGCAAGCGTCTGCAGACGCTTCATGCGCCTCAGCCGATTGACCCGGTCCCATGTCCATCTGCGTGTAGTGACCGCCACGCACCGCCCCTGTCAAATTGGGTCGCCTCTGCGGGCAAACCACAACATTTTGTGTCCTGCGGCCTGTTCTCAAAAGCCACAGCATGTTGCAGTTTTACATCAATTTGCGGCGGCGTGTCACGTGAATATCGAGATCCTTGATCTTCTTGCGCAAGGTATTGCGGTTGATCCCGAGCAGATCGGCACATTTTGCCTGATTTCCGCCCGTCGCATCCAGCGCGATCTCGATCAGCGGCGTCTCCACCTCGCGCAGGATTCGCCCGTGAAGACCCGGCGGCGGCAACATATTGCCATGCAGGTCGAAGTACCGCTTCAGGTGCCGCTGCACCGACGCTGCCAGCTTCTCGCCATTGCCCTGCCCCAGCACCGGCTGCGCCTCGGGCTGGTTGCCAAGGATCGCCTCCACCTCCGAGCGGCTGATCTCCTCGGCGCGCGCGGTCAGGCCGATCCGACGCACCGCATTCTCCAGCTGCCGCACATTGCCCGGCCAGCTATAGGCGCGCATCAGCTCCTCGGCGCCCGCCGACAATTGCCTCGCCGGATTGCCCTCTCGCTCGGACCGCGCCAGGAAATGCTCCGCCAGAAGCGGAATATCCTCGACCCTCTCGCGCAGCGACGGCACCTCGATCACCGCCCCCGACAGCCTGTAATACAGATCCTCCCGCAACAGCCCGCTTTCCATCCTCTCGGACAGCCGCGCCTGGCTGGTGGCCATGAAGCGCGGTACGTGATCGCCCGGCGCATCCATCATCCGCACCACGCGCCCCTGCGCCGCCGCATCCAGATCGGCCACCTCGTCCAGAATGATCGTGCCGCCCTTGGCGCGCGCCATGATCCGCGCCGGCCCCTCCAGATCCGTGAGATCTCCCGGTGACACCGTCACGAAAGGCAGCGTGCGCCGATCCGAGAAATCATGGATCGCCCGCGCGATCAGCGATTTTCCGGTCCCCGACTCGCCCGTCACCAGCACCGGCAGATCGGTGTTCATGATCCGCGCCACCACCCGGTAAAGCGCCTGCATCGCCGCGGTGCGTCCGATCAACGGCAAGTCGTCCGGCCGGTCATCCTCGACCTTTCGCGCCGAGGCCGGCATCCTTGCCCGCGATTCCAGCGCGCGCGCCGTGCGCTTCATCAGATCCGGAAGGTCGAACGGCTTGGGCAGGTAATCATAGGCCTCCGCCTCTTCCGCCTGGATCGCCGTCATGATCGTGTTCTGCGCCGAAATCACGATCACCGGCAGGCCGGGCCGGTCCTGCGCGATCTTTGGCAGCATCTCGAGCCCGTTGCCATCCGGCATCATCACATCCGAGATCACCACATCGCCCTTGCCCTCGCCGACCCACCGCATCAGCGTGGTCAACGACGAGGTCGCGTGCACCTTGCAGCCCGCGCGCGTCAGCGCCTGGGTCAGAACGGTTCGGATCGTGCGGTCGTCATCCGCAACCAGTACAGTGCCATCCATCAGACTTGCTCCTCAATAGTCTCTGGCAGGGTGTCCGGGGCGCGTTGCAAGGAAATGCGAAACACCGTGCGTCCGGGTGCCGAGTTCACGGAAATCCATCCGTCGTGGTCGGAAATAATCTTCGCGGCCAGCGCAAGGCCAAGCCCGGTGCCGTTCTCGCGGCCCGATACGAAGGGGTCGAAAATATCACCGGCGATATCGGGCGGCAGGCCGGGACCGTCATCGATCACCTCGATCTGCAACGGCAGGGATTTGCCGCCGCCGCCGCGCCGCACCCGCAGCGACTGTTCGTAATAGGTATGCAGCCGGATCACGCCGCCGCCCGCGCCCGCCGCCTCCGAGGCGTTCTTCAGCAGGTTCTGAATGACCTGCAGCAACTGATCCGGGTCCGCCATCGCCAGCGGCAACGAGGGGTCGTAATCCTCGACGACCGTCATATCGGCGGCAAACCCAAGTATCGCCGAGCGCCGCGCCCGGTCCAGCACGTCATGCACATTGACAGCCCGCATCTTGGGCGCCGTGACATTGCCGAACTGCTCGACCTGCTCCAGAAGGCCCACGATCCTGCGGCTTTCGCTCACGATGAGATCCGTCAGCTCCAGATCGTCCTTGCTCAGGCTCATCGACAAAAGCTGCGCCGCCCCGGTGATGCCCGCCAGCGGGTTCTTGATTTCATGGGCCAGCATTTCCGCCATGCCGATCGCCGACTTGGCCGCCGACTTCACCGATTGCCCCTGTGTCACCCGCCCGGCCAATTCACGCGGCGAGATCATCAGCAGCATGAAGCCGTCCTCGCCGCTCAGCGGCGCGAATTGCAGGTTGCACTGAAGCGGCGCACGGTCGCCCGTGCCCACATCCACGTCATTCACGAAAAGCGGCGCGGCATTCTCTCTTGCGCGCTTAAACGCTTCTTCCAGCGGCGCATCCACCATCAGCTTGTCCCAGACCGGCACGCCGTTGATCGCCTTGGTCGAGGTCATCAGGAACCCCTCTGCCGCAGGGTTGATCTGCGTGATCCGGTTCTCGGCATCCAGCAGCAAGGCAGGCACCGGCAGCGAAATCCAAAGCGGGTCGTTCTGGCCGATCATGCCGCCGCCCTCTCGCCATCACGAAGCGCCTCGGGCAGCAGTCGCAACACCTCGCCCGGATCGCGGCTGGTCAGAACCCGCTTGCGCAACGCGGGGCCTGTTCCCGCATCGTCCAGGTACCAGCCCATATGCTTGCGGGCGACGCGATTGCCCAATTCCTCGCCGTAAAATCTCAACATCTCGTCGTAATGACCCGTCACGATATCCACCAAATCTCCGGCCTCCGGCGCCTTCGGCACAGGCTGGCCTGCCAACTCCGCCGCCACCTGCGACAAAAGCCACGGACGCCCCTGCGCGCCGCGCCCGATCATCACCCCATCGCCCCCCGACAGGCGCAGCGCGTCGCGCGCGCTGCCCGCATCGACGATATCGCCATTCGCGATCACCGGGATCTCCACCGCGTCCTTGACGGCCCGGATCGCCGCCCAATCGGCCCGGCCCTTGTAGAACTGGCACCTCGTGCGGCCATGAATCGTGATCATCGCGATTCCTGCGCCCTCGGCCCGCCGCGCAAGCTCAGGCGCGTTCATCAGCCGGTCATCCCAACCCAGCCGGGTCTTGAGCGTGACCGGAATATCCACCGCACCCACCACCGCCTCGATCAGGCTCAGCGCATGGTCGAGGTCTTTCATCAACGCCGATCCGCTCGCCCCGGTGCCGCTGGCGCTTGTCACCTTCTTGGCAGGGCATCCCATGTTGATGTCGATGATCCGCGCACCATTCGCCGCGACCTTGCGCGCAGCCTCGGCCATCCAATGCGCTTCGCGTCCGGCAAGCTGCACGGCGGTGTTCTCGATGCCGAACCCCAGCTCGGCGCGTTCGCGCACCCCCGGCTTGGCCTGCACCATTTCCTGACTGGCGACCATTTCGCTCACCACAAGTCCCGCCCCGAAGCGCGACACCAGATTGCGGAACGGCAAATCGGTGATTCCCGCCAGAGGCGCGAGGAAAACAGGCTTTGAAAGCAATGTCCGACAGGGTGACGGTGTCACGTGATTAATCCTTGAGCACTTCGACCTATCTAGCCTCTCACCGCGCATTGAACAATAATTGCACGGCCTGAAACGCATCCCTCAGGGCGCAATGATTAAAAATTAGGCACTTGAGCACAGCATTGCGCTTGTGCATCCCTGCGCGTAATCAATTCCCCATGACAATCGCCGCCATCATCGTCGCCGCGGGTCGCGGCACCCGTGCGGGGGGGGACATGCCCAAACAGTGGCGCGCCCTCGCCGGACGCCGTGTAATCGACTGGACCGTGGCCGCGTTCGAGGCCACGCCCGAGATCAGCCGTATCGTCGTCGTGCTGCATCCCGAGGATGTCGATCTCTTCGTGCCGCGCGACCGCGTCGAGGTGACGACCGGTGCTGCATCCCGCGCCGGATCGGTCCGCAACGGTCTCGAATATCTGGACGCCACTCCCGACAAAGGAGAGGTTGTGTACACAATGATCCATGATGTGGCCCGTTGTTGTACCAAACCCGCGTATGTTTCGTACGTCTCGTACGAACTCCAAACCCCCGGCACCCGCGCCGTGGCCCCGGCCCTGCCGGTCACCGACGCGCTCTGGGAGGGCACCGACGGCCATGTCACCGGCACCCGCGACCGGACCGGGCTTTACCGTGCGCAGACCCCGCAAGCCTTTGTCTTCAAAGACATTCTTGCCGCGCACCGCGCCTTTTCTGGCGATGCCGCCGACGATGTCGAGGTCGCCCGCGCCCATGGCATCCCCGTCAGGATCATCGACGGGGACGAGTCCAACCTCAAGATCACCCATGCCCCGGATTTCATCCGTGCGGAAAAAATACTGCGAGATCAAATGGATATACGTATCGGTCAAGGTTATGACGTGCATCGTTTCGGCCCCGGTGACCATGTCATGCTCTGTGGCGTCGCCATTCCCCACACAAAAACCCTGCAAGGTCATTCCGACGCCGATGTCGGCATGCACGCGCTGACCGACGCCATCTACGGCGCCTTGGCCCAAGGCGACATAGGCCGCCACTTCCCCCCGTCGGACCCCCAATGGAAGGGGGCGGAAAGCCACATCTTCCTGCGGCACGCAGTCGATCTGGCCCGTGAAAAAGGGTTCAAGATCAATAACATGGATGTCACTTTGATTTGCGAACATCCCAAGATCACGCCCCATGCCGAGGCGATGATCGCGTGCCTGTCGTCCATCACGGGCGTCGCGCAGGATCGCATTTCGGTCAAGGCCACCACCTCCGAACGGCTGGGATTCACCGGCCGCGAGGAAGGCATCGCCGCGCAAGCCGCCGTCACATTGGTGCCCGCATGACCCTGTCCCACCTCATCGCCACCTTCTTCGGCACCGGCCACCTCCGCCCCGCCCCCGGCACCTGGGGATCACTCGCCGCCATCCCGGCGGCTTGGGCGATCCACAGCCTTGCTGGGCCTTGGGTTTTGATGCTGTCCACAGTCGTGGTTTTCGCATTAGGGTGGTGGGCTACACATCTGGAAACAAAAGGAAAAGATGATCACGATCCATCAGAGATCGTGGTCGATGAAGTGGCGGGACAGTGGCTTGCCTTC
Source organism: Roseovarius litoreus (assembly GCF_900142765.1). Classification (GTDB taxonomy): domain Bacteria; phylum Pseudomonadota; class Alphaproteobacteria; order Rhodobacterales; family Rhodobacteraceae; genus Roseovarius; species Roseovarius litoreus. The sequence continues at coordinate 155,165 of NZ_FRCB01000005.1, read as the reverse complement.
TGGCCCGTGTCGATCGGGGCGGCCCATGTCGGGGCGGAGCTGACCGCGCTCTGGCCGGGCTGGATCGCCGCTTTTGTGCTGTTTCGTCTGTTCGATATCTGGAAGCCCGGCCCTGTCGGATGGGCCGATCGACGCGGCGATGCGCTTGGGGTCATGCTGGACGACATCATTGCCGGGGTCCTTGCCGCCGTGGGTGTCGTGGCCTTGGCAGCACTTTCACATGGGGTGCTAATGCGTTGATTGCAAAAACAGTTCTTGATCTCGCCAAGGCTCGGAACCTGAAGGTTGCAACCGCCGAATCCTGCACCGGCGGGATGGTTGCGGCGGCTTTGACCGATATTCCCGGCTCCTCTGCCGTGGTGGATCGCGGCTTTGTCACCTATTCGAACGAGGCCAAGATCGACATGCTCGGCGTGCGCCCCGACACGCTTGCCACCTTTGGCGCCGTATCCGAAGAGGTGGCGCGCGAAATGGCCGAAGGCGCCATCGCACAGTCCCTTGCCGATATCGCCGTGGCCATCACCGGGATCGCCGGCCCGGGCGGATCCGAGCACAAGCCCGAAGGCCGGGTTTGTTTCGGATTATGCCTCAAGGGATTGAAAACACAGACGGAAACGGTTGAGTTCGGCGCCGTCGGCCGCGATCGGGTGCGCCTTCTGTCTCGCGATCACGCGCTGGAGATGCTGGCCCACGCCTTGGCGTGAACCGCCTTAGTCCGCCAATTCACGCGCAAGGCTCGATGGCGCGTCCCGCCCCTCCACAAGCCGCGCGACACGTTCGGCGCGCGCAGACCCCATCAAGGCAGTGCCCTTCGCCATGATCTTCGCGCGGCGCGTCTCGACGGTCATCGGCGCCAGAAGATCATGCGCGACCCGTTTCTCCGAACCGTCATTCATTCGTAAAACAAGGTGCGTTCCGGTCTCCGACACGCTTTCGTCGCCCACCACCTTAACCCTGTCACGCAGCGCGACAAGCTCGGGTGCCTGGGCGAACCCGTCCGAGAAAGTCTCCAGCCGTGACGTGTCATGACCGGCCATCGCCATGGCCAGCACCGCCCGAAAGCTGAATTTGCAGCCCAGTCCGGTTTGCGGGTCAGGCTGGTTGCACACGCTCAACCAGCGGGGATGGGTATGCACCGTGATCGCCGCAATGTCCTGGCGCTCCGGGGCCACTTCTGCAAAGGCCTCAAGGGCGGCGTGCAGCCCGTGACAGCAGGCATGGAACTTGTGGCTGACATCTTCGAAAGTCCATTTATTACCAATGTCTTCCAATGCGTCGCTCATGTTGGAGCCGGCATGTGACGCGCCGAAATCCTTGAGCGCAGCGGGATTGGGCACCAGCCCGTTGGCAACCAGCAAGGCTGCCTCGACCCCGTTGCTGGCGGCGATCCCGGCATTGAAGGGCTTGCCCATCGTGCCGAACTGCGCCTTGAGCCCCGATGCCCGCGTCGCCACAAGCCCCAAGGTAGCAGCCATCTGGTCAGCATCGAACCCCAGCAATCTCCCCGCCGCCGCCGCCGCGCCAAAGGCGCCCGCCGTTGCGGTCTGATGAAACCCGGTCTCGTAATGGCCGCGCCCGAGCCAAAGTCCGACACGCACCGACAGCTCGGCCCCGATCAATGCAGCGTCCTGCAAGGCCGCGCCATCGGCATCGCAGCGTTCGGCAATCGCCAGGGCACTCGGCACGACCGCAACCGAAGGATGCCCGATATGCGCGAAATGCGTGTCGTCATAATCCAGCGCGTGGCTGATTGTCCCGTTGACCAGCGCCGCCATGCGCGCCGGTGCCTGCCCGCCGCCTACCAGATGCGCTTGCGGCGTACCGCCCTCGTCCTGAGCAAGACGTCGGACCACATGGGACACCGCTTCATCGCGCCCGGCAATGGCGCATCCCATCCAGTCGATCAGCGACAAGGCCATGATCCTTTTCGCACTTTCCGGCAAATGCCGGGGATCGGTCAGAGCGAACTGGGCCAGGCGATCGGTCAGTGACATGGAGTTCCCTTCCAGTCAGCCATAAAGCTGCTGCGCGCGTCCTTCGAAAGCCTTCACGATCCGCTGCATCGCCTCGTAGAAAAAGAGGCCAGCCGCTTTTTGCAGGATAATGTTCTTGAATTCGAAATCCACATCGAAATGAACCATGCACCCTTCGCCGTGGTCCTCGAATTGCCAGTTCGATCTCATATGGCGGAAGGGGCCATCGAGATATTCGGTTTCGATTCTCCGACTCTCGGGCCACAGCACAACCCGGCTGCCGAAGCGTTCGCGAAATACCTTGAAGCTGATGACGAGATCCGCCTCCATCACTTGCGATCCATCGTCCTGCGGAGTGACCGAGCGCACTCGGGCCGCGGCTGTCCATGGCAGAAACTTGGGATAATCGCCTACATCCGCAACAAGATCGTACATTTGTTGCGCAGAATAGGGCAGCTGGCGTGTTTCGGCATGTGACGGCATTCAGTCGTGCCCCGTTTTTTCGTGACAGTGGCGCGCTTTTTCATAGACTGGCGGGAAAAGTTCAAGGGGCTTCCCATGCCGGAACACGCCCACGAGATCGTTCCCTTGCTGCCGCGCGAGACGATCGCGCTGAGAATAGCAAGCCTCGCACGCGAGATTGACGCCGATTTCGCGGGAACGGAACGTCTGGTCGTGATTGTTCTGCTCAGAGGCGCGTTCATCTTCGCGGCCGATCTGTCGCGGGCGATCACGCTGGATCAGGAAATCGACTTCATGGAAGTCTCGTCCTATGGCAATGCCACCAAATCCAGCGGCAAGATAGATATCCTCAAGCAAATCAGAACCGACATCGCCGGGCGCGACGTGCTTGTGGTCGATGATATCCTCGACACCGGTCACACGCTTGCCCATGTTCTGGATCTCCTGCGGGCGCAAAAGCCCGCGAAACTTCGCAGTATCGTGCTTCTGGACAAGCCGTCGCGCCGCGAGGTCGACATAGCGGCGGATTGGACAGGCTTTGAAATCCCCGACGCTTTCGTTATCGGGTACGGTATCGACTATGCGCAGCATGGCCGCAATCTGCCTTTTGTCGGAATGGTTCAGTTCAAAGACACATGAATATTCGTTGGCTTTTGCGCATGGCCCATTGGGCGCATAATCCGCCAAGTGAACGGCGGGTGAGGTTCGTTCTCGGCATCCTGGCGATCTGTCTTGTGGTATTTGCGCTGGAATATGTCTTTGGCTGGCCAGAGGCCTTGTCGCCCGATCCAAGAGGACGGTTATGGGCGCCATGACAATCAGCCGAAGTGCAACGCGACTGGTACGCCGTGTCCAGTGACGCACCGCAGATATCGCAGATGCCCATGACCCCGCGCATCATGGTGCTGGACTCGCTACGTGCCATAGCCCTCATCGGCATGGTGATTTTCCATTTCGTTTTCGACCTGGAACTTTTCGGGCTCGTGCCGCAAGGCACAGCGGGGAGTTGGGGATGGTCCAATTTCGCAAAGCTTGTCGCGGGCAGTTTCATTTGTCTTGCCGGCGTCAGCCTTGTGGTCGCGCATACCGAGACCCTGCGCTGGACGGCTTTCGCAAAACGTTTCGTCAAGCTGGTGCTTGCCGCGCTGGCGGTTTCGGTGGCCACCTACGCCATGATGCCGGGTCAGTTCGTCTATTTCGGCATCCTCCATGCCATTGCGACATTCAGCTTGATCGGACTTGCCTTTCTGCGCCTGCCTTTGTGGGTGCTTGCCATCGGGCTTTTGGGTGTCCTCACGGCCCCGGGTCTTTTCCGGTCGGACCTTTTCAACGCCCCCGCCCTGTGGTGGCTGGGCCTGTCGACGCAGCCTGCCCCTTCGATGGATTTCGAGCCGTTTTTTCCGTGGTTTGCCGCGTTTTTGCTCGGCATGATCCTTGCGCGATGGATCGAGGCGCGGGGCGGCTTCACGCGTGCTAAACGATACACACCCGGCAATCAGAACATGCTCTGGCGGGCTTGGCTATGGGCGGGGCGCAATACTCTGGTTCTTTATCTTGTCCATCAGCCCATCCTGTTCACCCTGATATGGGCCGCGACATTTCTGATCTGAACCGGGCAAGGCTCGAGCGATCAGAATGCCTTGAGCAAGCGTGTCGTTTCGGGATCAAGAAACCCTGCAATCGTCGCCTCGGTCTCAAGGTCGAGCGCTTGTCTCAGGGCTCCGACCGTAGTCTGGTTGAGCACGCGTTTCATCGCCCGGACCGACAGGATCGGCAGGCTGGCCAAATGCTCGGCGTGCTTATGGGCTTCGGTCAGCAAATCGGCATCCTCCACCACTTTCCACGCCACTCCGCAAGCCTGTAACTCAGCCGCCGAATAACGCTGCCCCAGAAACAGCATCTCCCGGGCCTTGAGAGGCCCGGTGATCGCGGGCAGAATTGCCGTGACAGCCCCCGTCACGAACAGGTTGAGAGAGACCTCGGGAAAAAACGCCTTGGCGCTTTTCGCCCAGATCGGGAAATCACAGTTGATCGCCCATTCAAAGCCACCACCGACCGCCCAGCCATTGATCGCGCCGACCACGGGTTTCTGGCCGAATATGATCGAAACCGTCGCGCGCTGGATCGCCGTGACCAGATCGCGTGCGCAGGCTTCGCTCTCGGGGTGCTGGTGCTCGTTGCGGTCATCCCCCGCGCAAAAGGCCCGTCCCTGCCCCGTGAAGATGATCGCGCGCGTCTCGGGATCGCGGTTGGCGTCGTCGAAAGCCAGCGCTACATCGTCGATCAGGCGCCGGTTCATCGCGTTCAGACAGTCAGGCCGGTTGAGCGCAATGGTCCGCACGCCGTCGCCCGTCATGCTCGACAGGACCGTATCATAGGTGAAATCGGTCATGAATAGCTCCTGATGACACGTTTGGTCTTGCCCTCGGTCACCGGCAATGTGCCGGGTTCCAGGATCGTCGCGCGGATCGTCGCGCCGAGCTTGGCCTTGAAGGCCTGTTCCAGCCGGTGTGCCAGCGTGCCGTCATCGGTCCGATTTTTGGCAAGTTCAGCGTGCACCGGCAGAACATGATGCGGCGGCGGCGTGTCCAGAACGATCCTGTAGTCGCCTGAAAGCTCGGCGAACTCCGACACGACGGCTGCGACCATCGTGGGGAACATGTTCAACCCGCGCACCACGATCATGTCATCGGACCGCCCCACAACGCGAAAACGCATGCCCGTGCATCCGCAGCGGCACGGCTCGGTCGCGTCGATCGTGATGATGTCCCCGGTGCGAAACCGCACCAGCGGCTGACAGTCGCGTGCCAGATGCGTCAACACCAGCTCGCCCGTGGCACCAGATACGATCTCGATGGGGTCGGTGGTTTCGGGGTTGATCAATTCGGCATGCAAGACGTCATGCGCCACGAAATGCAGCACGGTATCATGCGCGCATTGGGCGGCAAAATTGCAGAACACGTCCGATACACCGTAATTCGAATTGCGTGGCTCCATACCCCAGGTGTCGCGAAACCTTTGGCGATAGCTGGGATCGTCCAGACCCGCCTCTCCCCCGAAAAGCCCCAGTTTCAAGCCCAGATCGGCAGGTGAGAGGTTTGGGAATTTCTCGGCGATCACCCGCTCCAGCACCGAAGGATAGGACGGTGTGCAGGAAATCGCGGTGATCCCCACCTCCTGTATGGTGCGCACCAACAGTTCGGTCGCCCCCACGCCAAAAGGAACGACCGTGGCGCCGGTCCGCTCCAGCGTCATATGATCGGTCAGCCCACCCATCCACATCTGGTAATTCAGGCAATGCACCACCGTGATGCCCGGCCCCAGACCGGCAAGCGCCTGCGCGCGGGCGCCGACGATTTCGGTGATCTCGCAATCGCGGGCGCTCATCGCAAGGTTCATCGCTTGCCCGGTGGTGCCGGATGTGCGGTGCATGCGCGAGACCTTTTCGCGGGGGGCTGCCAGATAATCTCCGTAAGGCGGATGCGCGGGTTGCGACAGTCGAAGCCCCGCCTTGTCCGACAAGGGCATCTCGGGCAGGTCTTCCAGATCCGCAGGGGGCACCTTGCCGTCCCAAAGCCCTTGGTAGAAAGCGGAATGGGCCGCCACATGGGCGCTTTGCCGCGCCCAGGCGTCATGCCTGTGGGACGCAAGATCACTCAAAGCGATGCGGTGGCCATCGTGAACAAGGCTCATTGCGCCATCCCCCGTTTCCATAGATCCGTCAGCATATCGACCACTTCGCTGCGGTCTTGCGACAAGTCCCGCACCCATGGATCGTCGGTCACGAAAAGCGCCGTCAGATATTGATCGACCATGCCGCCAAGCGCATAAGCCCGGCGCATCAGATCAGGTCTCGAGCGCGGCGCCCCCTTGTCGGAGCGCATCGCACTGCTGACCACAGCTTCGATCCATTCATGGTTGAGTCGCTGGAACGCAGCGCGCGCCTCTGGAAACGCGTCTCCTGCTGCCACGAGGCTTTTCATCAGGGCCGGGTGCGCCTCGAAGACCAGCATATAGGCTTCTGTCGTGTTTCGCGTCGTATCCCCGGCACATCGCGCCGCCGCGCGCATTTGAAGTTGCACATAATCGACGAATGCACCCAGAACCGCGCCCACCAGATCGTTCCTGTCCTTGAAATAGAGATAAAAGGTGCCGTGCGCCACGCCCGCCACCTTGCAGATCGCAGAGACCGTCAACCGTTCCAGCGGATTGTGCGAAAGAAAGCTGCTGCCGGCGATCAGCAGATCAATCCGGGTTCTGTCCCCCTTGCGCAGCGTGTCGCGGCCTTGGGCCAGCCATTCGCAAAATCCATCGGCCGGCTTGCTGTTCCGGGTGGTGATTTTTTTGGTCGGAATCATGACATGCCCTTTAATACTGAAAATGATATCATCATCAGTTTTGTATTGCGTCAAGACGTCAGGGAAACCCAGGACTCGGGTCTTTGGAGCAGGTGACGGGTGCCCGCATCATCTGAGCCTTGCGACAGCGAAACAGCACGGTTCCCCCTGCCCGCCTTCACCCTCGTCCGCTATGAACCGGTCCCTTCGCCAAAGGCTCGATCCTGGCTTGGCACGATATCTGCATCGGTCTGCTCAACCCAACCTTGCAGAAGGCAAAGTGTCATGGAAGCGCCAACCCCTCTTGCGGCATCGAACGATACGCCCCCAGTGGTCGTGCCGCCCTTGTCCCTTGCGGCCCGAATGATGTTCGGGGGGTGAGCCATGCGGTACACATTGGCGATCAACACGGCCGACAAGACCTATGTCAATCCCGACGAAGTCATTCCTGCCAGCGCCTTTGGCGCCGAGTTTCTTGGATGGGAACCGTTCTCGAATTTTGTCGCGCGCAATCAGGAACTGAACCTGCCCCACATTCGCTGGCCTGGCGGTATTCCGGTTGAGGAAGGCATCAATGTCGATGGCAGCGCGGATGGGTCCAGAGAGCATGTCTTCGATCTGAAGTTCGATAATCTGGTTGAATGGGATCGGAATAATGGTGACCCGCGCGAAGGCATCAAGGAGATGTTCGCCTATGCCAACGAGACCGGTGCAACCTTTGCGATGGTGACCCCCACGGCGCGCTACGTGGAAAAAATGTTCGAGCAAGGCGACGAGGCTGGCCTTGCCCAGGCCCGCGCCGACGCGCGCATCTTCGCGGAAAAGCTGGTCTCCGGGGAATACGGCACAGTGCCTGCGGGGTTCACAATCGAAGTCGGCAGCGAATATTATGCCACCGGCATCTGGAAAAAGATGACATCAGACGAAAGCGGACGACCCTATCAGAAGGATCCCGGCCCGCTTGCCGAAAAGTTCGGCAAGGTCTTTGCCGCAGTTGTCGACGAAATGGGCGAAGTGTTCGCCGACCCCAACCTCAACGTCGATGGAACCGAGGTCAAGCTGGCCGTTCAACTGGCGCGCCATCAGGCCGATCCCAGCCAGAATGGCGGCGATTTTTCGGACAACTTGGATTTCATCGAGGCGTTCATCGACACTGGCGCCATCGACAAGGTCGATACGCTTCTGTTCCACAAATACACGCCAACTTTCGACAATATCAGCCGCGGCATGGATGAAGATGCGAACGGCTATCGTCTGGATGATGCCTTTGCCCTTTGGGAACAGGCCAGCGGCGGCAAGGAGTTCGAGTTTCTGGGAGGGTATCTTTCACCGTCGGCCGGTTCCGAAGAGCGGCTTGAGTACGGCGCACCGGGGCTGACCAACCTGTTGCAGGTGAATGCCCAGTTTCTGGCCGCGGGCATGGATGTCGGTACGGTCTATGCCATCGGTCACAGCAATGGCGGCTCTCTGGGCTGGCGAGATGAGCTGCTTGTGGGAGGCAAATTGTTCGACCTGATGGGCGAAAGCATCCCCGGCAAGTTTCTCTATGACGGGTTTAAGGACAATATTTCGAACGTGGCCGACCTTGGCAGGTCCTATATCAGCGGCAACCATGTAAACAGTTACGTGTATGGCAATGACGCCGAAGTGGCCGTCTTTCTTGCTGCCAGCGACTTTAGCGGAGACCAGCTGGATTACCGGCTCACGTTCGACGAAAGTTTCGTCGACGCAGAGATCACGCATCTCTGGGCCACCGGAGAGCAACTGTTTCATCCCGGCGACGGCGAGTTGATCGGAAGTTTTGGCGACTCGCTCAGTTACACGATCGACCTGATGTCATCCGAAACCCCCTCGAGCCTCGATGTCACCTTCGAGCATGATTACGAGGTGGTGCGCATCGTGCTGGAGAAATCCGAGCTCGAGACGTTTGAAACGCTCGTTTTGGATGCCCCCCTCGAGATGGCGCCCGTCGAGATGCTTTTGGCCTCGGCTGCGGTTTCGACCTCGGGCTCGGGCGCACCCGAGGATGACCTGTTGCTCGGAACCGATGCGGCCGACCGGATCAATGGCAAGCTCGGCAATGACATGGTTTGGGGCGTCGCCGGGGACGACACGGTAAAAGGTGGCTGGGGAGACGACAGTGTCGATGGTGGCGCTGGCGATGACAAGGTGACCGGGGACTGGGGCAATGACCAACTGTTCGGCGGGGATGGCAATGACGTCATTTTCGGCGGCGCAGGCGACAATGTCCTGTTTGGCGGCGCAGGTAACGACCGTCTTGTCGCCTCGGGGAGGCTCGACATTCTGGACGGCGGTGCTGGCAATGACACGTTCATCGCCGGTGCCGAGGCCACGATTCTCAAATTCACCACGGGTCAGACCATCGGCGCTCGACAGGAAGTCGATACCGTCCATGACTTCGTTTTGGGTCAGGATGTCATCGACATAGAAGGGTTGAATTTCTCGGATCGCGACGACCGTTTATCAAGTGCAGACTTCCTGCGTGAGAATGCGAGCATTCAAGGAAACAATCTCGAGATCACCCTGAGCAAGGGCCATACCGTTGTGCTGAAGGATCTGGTCTCGCAGCTTCCCGGCACGTCCGACGTTGTCGATTTTCACCAGATTTTCGGGACCTCAAACACCGCCAGTCCGGAAATCATCGAAGAGGTGCCCCAGACGCCGCATGACTGGGTTCATGCCGGTGAAGGCAATGACGTCATGACCGGCAGCGCGGGTTTTGATCGTCTCAATGGCGTGCTTGGCGATGACACCATTTCAGGCGGCGCCGGAGACGACACGGTGAAAGGCGGCTGGGGCAACGATCAGCTCGATGGCGGGTCCGGCGATGACCGCGTGACAGGCGATTGGGGCAATGACCTCCTGTTTGGTGGCAGCGGCAATGATACGATCTTCGGCGGCGACGGGTCCGACAGCCTGTTCGGAGGTGACGGCGATGACCGGCTTGTTGCATCGGGGCAGAAGGATTTTCTTGCAGGCGGTGCGGGCAACGACACGCTGGAAGCCGGGGCCGAGACGACGATCCTGTCGTTCACCGTCAACGATGCGCCATTTGGCCCTGTCGAGACCGATATCGTGCACGGCTTTACCTTGGGACAGGATTTTCTCGAGATCGACGGACTGGATTTCGACGATGAGAATGGCCAGCCATCTCGGGAAGAATTCATGCTCGACAATGCCAGCATTCGCGGCAAAAACCTCGAGATCAGGCTAAGCGAAGATCATACGGTGATCTTGAAAAACGTCACTCCGCAAATCCCGGGCGATCCGTCAGTGGCTGATTTCCAGCAGATCTTCGGCCTCGGCATGTCATCGTCACCCCCCGAAGAAGAGCCGGACTTCTTTGGCGGCTTGCTGACCCAAGAGCCAGCGGAGACCGGCGCGACATCACTGGAGCTGTTTTTCATGGAGATGACTGCGGGGCAGCTGGAAACCGCAGCACAGGAGCAGATGGACAAGGAAGCCGAAGACACGACCGTAAACGACCCTTGGGCCTTCCTTTTTGCGTAAGCGTCTGTATCGCGGGTGATTTACCAAGCCATGACGGGCCTGATCCAGCGACCTGGGGTCGGGCCCGCGTCACAGCACCCATCATCACGTCGGGATTTGTGGGAAAAGCAGTGGCGCACCCAGTAGGATTCGAACCTACGACCTTCGCCTTCGGAGGGCGACACTCTATCCAGCTGAGCTATGGGTGCCTACTGCTTGCGCAGTGTTTACGCGATCTGTCTGCGAGTTTAAAGCATAGAACAACAGCCTCGCAAACCATTGTTCGACTGTGTCGGACCAAAGCCCCGTCCACGTCATGCCCTTTTGCCACGCCCGACTAAACAGCAAATATCCAGCCGATCCATCCGCACAAGCGCACGACCTGGCGTATAGGTCAAAGCACATCGCCCTGCAATCCAAAATCCCGCCCTTGGAAGATCGGCTTGCACAATCCGCCTCATCCGGTCCTTATGCCTGTGAAACGAGATAAGGCCTCACCATGACCAAAGCCCCGCTGACGCTGCTGATCTTCCTCCAGGGTGCCGTCTCGGCCGCCAGCCTCGTCGTCGAGATTGTGGCGGGCCGGATGTTGGCGCCGTATGTGGGGATGTCCTTGTACACATGGACCGCCGTGATTGCCGTGGTTCTGGCCGGGTTTTCGGCAGGCCACTGGTGGGGCGGCCGGATCGCGGAACGTCCCGCCGATCAAGCCATGCGACATACAGGCTGGGCGCTGATGGCTGCGGCTTTGACCACCGCCGTTGCGGGCCTTTTGCTGCGCGGCAGCGCCGGTCCCTTGCTTGCGGTATTCACCCATCCTGTCTGGGCCATCACCGTTCTTTGCACCGTGGCGTTCTTCCCCCCGTCGTTCTTCGCCGGCGTCCCCGCGCCGGTCTTTGCGCAAATCGCCGTCACCTCATCGGACCGCGCCGGTCGCGCGCTTGGCGCGATGTTCGCCTCAGGGGCGATCGGTGCCATTGCCGGAACCTTGCTGGCGGGTTTTCTGTTCATCTCGTGGCTTGGCAGCGCCTTGACGCTGACGATCGTGGCTATCTGCTATGTCATCGCGGCGCTCATTTGCTTTGGGCTGGCCGGGCATGTCCAACGTGGGTTGACGGTTGGCGTCGCGGCCATCGCGCTTGTGCTGGCGGGCTTCGGTGCGACACTGTCCAGCCCATGTGACCGCGAAAGCCGCTATTTTTGCATCCGGACCGAGGATATCGCCGCGAACGCGGACAAGCCGGTCAACCTGATGGTGCTGGATCATCTGGCTCATGGCATCAGTGCCCGCGATCTACCGCGTGTGATGTTCGGGGATTATTCCGCCATGCTGGACGGAATCGCCCGGATGCGGATGGGAGACAGGCAGTTCTCAGCCTTCTTTGTGGGCGGAGGCACATTTTCGATCCCAAGAGCCTGGGCGGATCGTGGTATTGGCCCACTCACGGTGGCCGAGATCGACCCCGCAGTCACACAGATCGCCGCGCGTGATTTCTGGTTCGATCCCCAATCGGCCACGGTCCTGCACGAGGATGCGCGCCGCGCCCTGCTGATCCGTCCCGAAGCCCGATATGATGTGATCATTGGCGATGCCTTCACCGATATCGCCGTGCCGCCGCATCTCGTGACGCAGGAGTTTTTCGAACTGGTGCGCGACAGGCTTTCCCCCGACGGGCTATTCCTGATGAATGTCATCGATTTCGAGCATCGGATGGACACGCTGGCCGCCCTTTACGCCACCATGGACAGAGTATTTCCGCATGTGGAAGTCTGGACCGAGCAACGCCGCCCTGAGCCGGAGGAACGCATGGTCTTTGTGCTGGCGGCGTCGGCTGGTCCGGGGATGTTCGACAGCCTCGAGTTGCCCTCGCCCGAACCCACGCGCTACGGCGTGCTCGCCGACGGCTTCATCCAGTCGCTTGTCGCCGCAAAGTCTCCGGTGATCCTGACGGATGATTATGCGCCGATCGACCGGCTACTCGGACCGGGCTGAGCGTCAGCCGAACAGATCATGCGCCAGTTCGAGCGCATCGATCAAGGCATCCACTTCGTCGGTGGTGTTGTACATCGCAAAACTCGCGCGGCAGGTGGCCGTCACGCCCAGATGATCCATGAGCGGCCCGGCGCAGTGATGCCCGGCCCTGACCGCGACGCCCTTCTTGTCGAGAATGGTGCTGATGTCATGCGCATGGGCCGCCCCGTCCATCGTGAACGAGAAGATCGCCGCCTTGTCCGGCGTCGTACCTTGCACATTCAACCAATTGAGACCTGTAAGGCGCTGTTGCGCATAGGACGACAAGGCGTCTTCATGTGCGGCGATATCGTGCATGCCGACATCCATCATGTACTCGAGGGCCACGCCCAGACCGATGGTCTGCACGATACCGGGTGTTCCGGCCTCGAATTTCATCGGCGGATCGTTATAGGTGACAGCGTCCTTGCTGACCTCGCGGATCATGTCGCCGCCCCCCATGAAAGGACGCATTTCCGCCAACCGCTCGGACTTGACGAAGATCGCCCCCGATCCTGACGGTCCATAAAGCTTGTGACCCGTGATGGCGTAGAAATCGCACCCGATCTCATCGACATTGACCGGCATATGCACCGCAGCCTGACTGCCATCCACCAGAACGGGCACGCCCTTGGCGCGGGCACCCTCGCAGATCGCCTTCACATCCACCTTGGTGCCCAACACGTTCGACAGATGCGTCACCGCGATCAGCTTGGTTTTCGGCCCGATGGCATCCAGCACCTTTTGCGGATCAAGCGCGCCGGTGGCATCCACATCCACCCATTTCAGAACCACGCCCTGCCGTTCGCGCAGGAAGTGCCATGGCACGATATTGGCGTGATGCTCCATCACCGACAGGATGATCTCATCACCCGCTTCCATACGCGGCATGGCCCAGCCATAGGCGACCATGTTGATCCCCTCGGTCGTGCCGGAATTCAGCACGATCTGGTTTTCATCCGCGACCCCCAGAAAGCGCGCGATGGTGCCGCGCACGGCCTCGTATTTCTCGGTGGCGAGGTTCGACAGGTAATGCAGACCCCGATGGACATTGGCGTATTCATGCGAATAGGCGGTCGTGATCGCGTCGATCACCACCTGCGGCTTCTGGGCCGAGGCGCCATTGTCCAGATAGACCAACGGCTTGCCATTCACCTCACGGCTGAGGATTGGGAAATCGGCCCGGATTTTCTTGATGTCCAGCATCCTAGGATACCCCCATGAAAAGGCCGGCAACAGCCCCGAAGAACAGCGACAAACCGATGGTCACGCCAAGCAGCGACAAGATCAGCACGCCCACGGCCCTCATCGGGCTATCGAACCCATGCGCCACATTCAAAAGCGTGGTCACGGCCCATAGCCACCAGACGAACGCAGCGAGGATCATCAGCGATGTGAGGAAGGGTAGAACGAGCCCTCCCACAAGCAAGCCCAGCATGATCACGAAAGTGACCGCCTGCAGCCAGGTCAGTACGGCCAGCACATCTTCGAGTGGACCACGGCCGCCCATAATCCGGCCAACCCAGAAAAAGACAAACACCGTCAGGATCGCCCTGCCCCATTGCATCAAGGCAAACACCAGCGGCGCGCTATAGGCCGGCGAGCCCGAGATGATCTCGCCGAACTGATCCTGAGGCAAAGGCCCCAAGCGCATCAGGCCCGAGAAGACCAACGAGGTCATCACCGAAATCAGCGACAGGCCGATCCAGAGCGCCTGCGCGGGCAGGCGCAAACTCAGGATATATTCCCCGGCCTCGCGCGGATTGCGCAAAGTCAGCACGAACAAGGATACAAGTGCAGACGCCGTCATGTTTCGCCCCACCCCGCTTCACGCAGGTTCGACAGCCAGAACCAAAGAAAAACCACGAGCCACAAGAAACCCACCAGTTGCAACCCCGCTCCGGGGCCGACAAACCCGGCCACAAGACCATTGAGCAACACAAGAGGGCTCGCCGCCAGAAACGCCCAGAAAAGAGCAAGCCGGCACCGATACCCTGTCGCGCGCGCGCCGGACAGTTTGAGCACCATCAGACTGAACGCCGCCAGGACATAAAGAACCAGCGGCACGATGAACACCCAAGCCAGCAACGCCCCTGCCAGCAGCGAGTTCAGCTCCTGTCCTGACATATGCGCCTCACGCGCGAGACGCGGCCATTGGCCGACAAACACCACGACACAGCCCGCCATGGCAATCGCCAGGGACCTGCCCTCGTTTTCGGACAGGGACAGCAGGCGGCGCATGACGGCGCGCGGCCTGCGATAGCTGGCCGCGATATCTGAGGTTACGGGCATCAGCCGCGCCGACGCTCCAGCCAGCCTTCCAGCCGGCCGACGATTTCATCGCGCAGCCCTTCGTCCTCGATCTCCTCGACCGCCTCGGCCAGAAAGGCCAGCGTCAGAAGGTTGGTGGCGATGTCACGCGGCACGCCGCGGGCGCGCAGATAAAACAGCCCTTCCTCGTCGATCGCCCCCGATGTGGAGCCATGCGAACAGGCCACGTCATCGGCATAGATCTCAAGCTCCGGCTTGGCGTCGAACTCGCTGTCGCCATCGAGCAGCAGCGATTGGCTGATCTGATAGCCGTCGGTTTTCTGTGCGCCAGGCTTCACGAGGATCTTGCCCTGAAACACGCCGCGCGCGCCGTTGCGCAGGACTTTTTTAAAGACCTGACGGCTTTCGCAATTCACCGCATCATGCGTGATGAACACCGTGTCGTCGTGGTGGAAATCCCCATCGCCCACACAGGCGCCCGCGACATGCGCCTTGGCGTTGTCACCGGTCAGTTCGATAATGCACTCGTTTCGGGTGAGCACGCCATTGGCGGTCAGCGTGAAGGACTTGAACACGCTTTCCTCGGCCAGACGGGCAAAGACATGCGTCGCCGCACGCCGCTCGTGATCGCGGCCCTGCGCACGGACGTGATGAAAACACGACCCGTCCGCTACCTCGACTTCCATCACCTTGTTGAACCGCGCCGCCGCAGGACCGTTTTCGAGAACCGTGATCTCGGTGCCGGGATCCATCTTGATGACGTGATGCAGGATCGCGTCAGAAGAGGTCGATCGGTGGTGATAAATCAGGTTCACAGGCTTGCTGACCTTGCCGGTCACATGGATGACGATCCCATCGGTGGCCAGCGCGGTGTTCAGCGCGGCAAGCGGCCGTGCGACAGGCGTTTGACCGCGCTCTTCGAGAACACCATACAGATCCTTGGCCCAGTGGATATCGACCGATGCCGCATCCGAAAGCCGCTCGATCTTCACGCCCTCAAGCGACAGATCATCGCTCGCCTCGGCGTCGAAAACACCGTCCACGAACACGATCTTCAGCCGGTCGATGCCGTTGAAAATCGGGGTGTCGTCCGATTGGAACAATGCGGCTTCGGGCGCGTCGGTCTGCACTAGGGTTTCAGGATTGGTGTATTTCCAATACTCATCCCGCCGATGCGGCAGACCTGCATTGCGAACCCGCGCAAGCGCGGCATCACGCGCCGCGTTCGACCAGGCCGCACCGTCCGGGCGCGTCGCGCCGGACAGGCGCGCTTCGGTCGCGTCAAGTTTCGCCTGGGGCAAAGCCATCATGCCACCTCCGCCTTGATATCCTCATAGCCATTCTGCTCGACCTCGAGCGCAAGCTCCGGCCCGCCGGTCTTGATGATGCGGCCATTCGACATAATGTGCACCACGTCCGGCTTGATGTGATCCAGCAGACGCTGGTAATGCGTGATGACAAGAAAGCCGCGGCCCTCGTTGCGCAAGGCGTTCACACCTTCCGCGACAAGCTTCATCGCGTCCACGTCAAGCCCGGAATCCGTCTCGTCGAGAATGCACATCTTGGGTTCGAGAATTGCCATCTGCAGGATCTCGTTGCGCTTTTTCTCACCGCCCGAGAAGCCCACATTGACCGGCCGCTTGAGCATGTCATTGTCCATCTTGAGCGTCGCCGCCTTTTCGCGCACCAGCTTGAGGAAATCCGTCGCGCTCATTTCCTCGAGGCCCTTGGCCTTGCGCTGTGCATTCAGCGCCGTGCGCAGAAAGGTCATGTTGCCGACACCCGGAATTTCGACCGGATACTGGAAGGCCAGGAACAGACCTGCCGCCGCGCGCTCTTCGGGCTCCATGTCGAGGATATCCACACCCTCGAGCGTCGCCGAGCCTTGGGTCACCTCATAGCCGTCGCGCCCCGCCAGAACATAGCTGAGCGTGGATTTGCCCGATCCGTTGGGGCCCATGATCGCATGAACCTTGCCGGCCTCCACCGTCAGGTCCACACCCTTGAGAATGGTCTTGTCCTCGTCTTCCAGATCGACGTGCAGGTTCTTAATTTCCAGCATATTCAGCTCCTCGCTTTCAGTCCTCGACGCGGCTCAAGGCCGCGTCATCATTTCAATGATCGACAACAGCCGATCTCCGGGTACGGCCATCGGCATTACGTCAAACTCTGCCATACGCCCGGTCATCCTCGGTTCACCGACAAAGGCCTCGACACGGTGATAATGTCGGCGCCTTGCGTAATCATCCACGAACACCCTCACCGGGGCTTTCGTTCTGAACGCCGCCGCGAGCACGCAACCGGCGCGAAACCGTCCATCCACCAGCACCACGTCCGGCTGGCGCATCTCGGGCAGGTCCCAGACCTCCA
This sequence comes from Roseovarius litoreus, assembly GCF_900142765.1. Classification (GTDB taxonomy): domain Bacteria; phylum Pseudomonadota; class Alphaproteobacteria; order Rhodobacterales; family Rhodobacteraceae; genus Roseovarius; species Roseovarius litoreus. Next base: position 138,231 of record NZ_FRCB01000005.1, on the reverse strand, counting down.
GCGGATAACGCGCATAGCGCTGCCATTCGCTGTTTCCGGTCGGGTAGCCCCATTCCTTGGTTGGCCCGATATCGGACCAGATGATGTTCACCTCGGTGCCGGTGGCGGGCGGCGCCTGATGGAACCAGGCGCGCATCATCTCGGCCCAGGATTGGTCGCTCTCGACCGTGAAAACCTGCTTTCCGGGCATCTCTCCCGCCATCACGGTGGACCCGCCGCTGCCATATTCGAGGATCACGCCCGCTTGCTCGTAAGCATCGCGCAACCGTGCCGCCTCGGCCTCGGGCAGGGTCAGCTCGGGCCGCGATATGGTGCCGGTCTCCGTCATGCCCTGTCCAGCACCACCGCCGTGCCGCTTGCCGAAACCATCAGCATCGAGTCGCCCACCACCTCGTAATCCAGATCGACACCCACGACCGCATCCGCGCCAAGCGCCGCGGCGCGGGCCTCTAGCTCGTGCATCGCGGTATCCCGGGCATCCTGCAGCTTGGATTCGTAAGCGCCCGACCGGCCTCCGACGACATCGGTGATCGACGCGAAGAAATCACGGAACACATTGGCCCCCATGATCGCCTCGCCCACGACGATGCCGCGATACTCGGTGATCTTGCGACCTTCGATGCCATGCGTGGTGGTGATGATCATGACGCCGTCCCCGGGCAAAGCCTGTCGGCGGGCCTCAGCCCACCGATCCTTCCAGCGAAATCGCCACCAACTGCTGCGCTTCCATGGCGAACTCCATCGGCAGCGCCTGCAGAACGTCCCGGCAGAACCCGTTGACCACCAGAGCCACGGCCTCTTCCTCGTCCATGCCGCGCTGGCGGCAATAGAACAGCTGGTCGTCATCCACCTTCGAGGTTGTGGCCTCGTGCTCAACACGGCTCGAGTTGTTCTTGACCTCGATGTAAGGCACCGTATGCGCCCCGCATTTGTCGCCGATCAGCAGGCTGTCGCACTGCGTGTAATTGCGGCTGTTGGTGGCCTTGGGGTGCATCGTCACCAGCCCGCGATAGGTATTTTGCGCCTTGCCCGCGCTGATACCCTTGGACACGATGCGCGACTTGGTGTTCTTGCCAAGGTGAATCATCTTGGTGCCGGTGTCGGCCTGCTGGTAATTGTTGGTGATGGCGATCGAATAGAACTCGCCCTGGCTGTCATCCCCGCGCAGGATGCACGAGGGGTATTTCCAGGTCACGGCACTCCCGGTTTCCACCTGGGTCCACATCACCTTGGCGCGATCGCCACGGCAATCCGCCCGCTTGGTCACGAAGTTGTAAATGCCGCCCGTGCCATCCTCGTTGCCCGGGAACCAGTTCTGAACGGTCGAATATTTCACCTCGGCGTCTTCCTCGACGACGATCTCGACCACCGCCGCGTGCAGCTGGCTTTCATCGCGCTGCGGCGCGGTGCAGCCTTCGAGGTAGCTGACATACGAGCCTTTGTCCGCGATGATCAGCGTCCGCTCGAACTGCCCCGTATTCTCGGCGTTGATGCGGAAATAGGTGCTCAATTCCATCGGACAGCGCACACCGGGCGGCACATAGACGAAAGAACCATCCGAGAACACGGCCGAATTCAGCGTGGCATAGAAATTGTCGCTGACCGGCACGACCGATCCGAGATATTTCTTGATCAGTTCCGGGTGCTTTTCGATGGCCTCGGAGATCGAGCAGAAGATCACGCCGGCCTTCTCAAGCTCTTTCTGGAATGTCGTGCCGACCGAAACCGAGTCGAACACCGCATCCACCGCCACCTTCCGCCCTTCGGCGGGCGCATCCTCGGCGCCTTCGACCCCGGCCAGAATCATCTGCTCCTTCAGCGGAATCCCAAGTTTTTCGTAGGTTTCCAAAAGCTTGGGATCCACCTCGTCCAGTGACTTGGGCTTGACCGCCATGCTTTTGGGGCGCGCGTAGTAATACTGGTTCTGGAAATCCACCTCGGGGTAATCCAGCATCGCCCATTCCGGCTCTTTCATCTGAAGCCAGCGCTGATAGGCCTGCAGACGCCATTCGGTCATCCACTCGGGCTCGCCATTCTTTTCGGAGATGAGCTTAACGATATCTTCGGTCAGGCCCTTGGGGGCGTAATCCATCTCGATATCGGTGTTCCAACCATGCTTGTAGGTACCCGCCATCTCGCGCACGGCATCGACGGTTTCCTTGTCGACGCCTTCTTTGACCTGCATGTCATCCAGTGCCGTCATAGTGGCCCCCTCCTTGATGTATTACGCCGCACGGGCGCGATGTCTGTTCAGGTGCTTCAGCCAGCTTTCGGCGAAGCGTGTCACGTCGTTGCGGGTCGTTTCCGGCCCAAGCGAAACACGCACGGCGCATCCCGCATCCGCCCCGCTAAAGCCCATGGCCTGCAGCACAACGCTGCTTCTGACCTTGCCGCTGGAACAGGCCGACCCCGCCGATATCGCGAAACCCGCCAGATCCATCGCCATCACCTGCGTTTCGCCCTTCCATCCCGGAGTGATGAAACACGACGTGTTGGGCAACCGAGCGCTGTCTTTCCCGACAAAAATAGTCTCATTTGAGCCGGCTGCAATGATATTTTCTAGAATCTTTCTAAATTCGGCAATCCGGTCCCATGTCCCGGTGGCGATATCTTCGACCGCTGCTTTAGCTGCGGCTCCGAAACCCGCGATTCCAATAACATTTTCGGTTCCGGACCTGCGGCCCATCTCTTGGCCGCCGCCCCGGATCTGCGCCTCCAGATCGGTGCCGCGCTTCACGATCAGGGCACCCACACCCTTTGGCCCACCCAGCTTGTGCGCCGCACTCAGCGCCATGCGGCATCCCGACCAGTTGAACGCCACGGGCAGCTTGCCGAATGCCTGCGTCATGTCGCTGACTTCAAGTCCCTCGGGCAAGTCCTGAATCACCCCGGTTTCGGAATTGGCCTTCTGCAGGACGGATTGCCCGGGCGACTTGACCGTAACGCGCCCCTGCGCATCGACCGGAAGATCCGGCTCGATCCATGCCTTGACCGCATCATGCTCGACCGCCGCCCCATGCAGCCCGCGCCCTGCACAGGCCAGCGCTGCCGCTTCCGTCGCCCCCGAGGTGAAGATCACGTCCGCGCCCTCTGCCCCGAACGCCGCCGCGACCTGTTCTCTCGCGCGTTCGACAAGCGCCTTGGCCGCGCGCCCTTCTGCATGCACGCTCGAGGGATTTCCCACGACATCCATCGCCGCGATCATCGCGTCACGCGCCTCGGGCCGAAGCGGCGTCGTGGCATTGTGATCAAGATAGACGCGGCTCACTGCTCCGCCCTCCTTTTGCGTTCACACCGACAGAGCGCCATGATCGCCTTGGCGCGCATCACTCTTCGTCCACCACCGAAAACAGTGTCGGCACCGCCGGGCATGGCGCCAGCGTGTTAGACACCACATCGCTCAATCGGGTCTGGTGCAAGAAGACATAGACCTGCGCGCTCAGCGATTCCCACAGCCTGTTGGTCATGGATTGCGCTTTCGATCCGCTGGCCGCCCCCGAGGCCCCGGCCCCCTTCTGCAAGGCATTGACCGTTTCATCCACCGCCGCGAGCACATCCACCACGCGGATTTCGGATGCAGGCCGCGCCAGCCTATAGCCCCCGCCCGGCCCACGCACCGAGGTCACGAGGTTCGCGCGGCGCAATTTGACGAAAAGCTGCTCCAGATACGGCAAGGATACGTCCTGCCGCCTGGAAATCTCGCTGAGCGTGACCAGGGACTCGCCGTCCTGAAGGGCGATATCCACGAGCGCCACCATCGCATAGCGGCCTTTCGTACTCAGCTTCATCGGGCAAATCCCCTTGAATAGATTGACGTGACGCCATGCAGGGCTTATCTCGGCTGAAGCTTCCGGCCCCGGCGGGAAATTTAGAATAATTCTAAGGTGCTTGATCGATTTCGTCAAGAAAGTCGCACACCCAAACCACGGAGATACAGGCCCCATGCCCGAGGTAATCTTTCCCGGTCCCGAAGGCCGTCTTGAAGGACGTTACCACCCGCAACGTGAAAAGGATGCCCCGATCGCGATCGTGCTGCATCCGCACCCGCAATTCGGCGGGACGATGAATAACAAGGTCGTCTACAACCTTCATTATGCCTTCTACAACATGGGGTTCACCGTGCTGCGGTTCAATTTCCGTGGCGTGGGCCGGTCGCAGGGCGAATACGATCAGGGTATCGGCGAACTCAGCGATGCGGCCTCGGCGCTCGATTACCTGCAATCCATGAACAGCAATTCCAAGCATTGCTGGGTTGCGGGTTTTTCATTCGGCGCCTGGATCGGGATGCAGCTTCTCATGCGCCGCCCCGAGATCACGGGCTTCGTGTCGGTCTCGCCGCCGGCGAACATGTATGATTTCTCCTTCCTTGCACCCTGCCCGTCCTCGGGTCTGGTGATCAACGGCACCGCGGACCGCGTCGCCCCGCCTGCCGACACCACTGCGCTCGTGAACAAGCTGCACGAGCAGCAGGGGATCACCGTCACCCACGAACAGGTCGAGGGCGCGGATCACTTCTTCAAGGAGCCGCATATGGACACGATGATCGACACCGTGACCAGCTATGTGAAACGGCGCCTGACCGAAAACACCCGGTGACATCATGGGCGTGACCGAGGATCTGGCCGACGAACTGGCGCTCGATGTGCTCAAATACATTGACGCCACGGGAGATGAGCAGATCATATCGGACGTGGTCAAATTGCTGGGTGCCACATCCCAGACGGCCGAAGAGGCGTTTCTAACGTCGTTGCGCGTGCGCCGCGCCAACAGGAAGGCCCGTGCGCTGCTGCTCGAGCGCGCCCGGAAATTCGAGGCCGGGCTGGATAAGAGTGGCAAAGCCTCCGACGCAGGATGAGCCCTACGCCGCTCGATTCCCGAATGGCCTTCCTGATCGAGGCGTGCAGGCTCAAATCCGTCACCCGCGGCAATGATCTGATCGATCTCTCGCGCGCAGAGAACGTCGCAGAACACAGCTGGCATGTGGCGCTCTGCGCGCTCATCCTGACCCCGCCCTCCGCCGTGGCTCAGGTGACACCGCAAAGCCGTGATCGCGCCATCGCCATGCTTCTGGTGCATGATCTGGTAGAGATCGACAGCGGCGACCAGCCCATCCACCTGCCCCACGATCCCGACGCGCTGCGCGCCAGCGAAGAGGCCGCCGCCTTGCGGCTGTTTGCACTGCTGCCCGCCGATCAGGGGACCGCTCTGCAGGCGCTATGGGCCGAATTCTGCGCGGGGCAAAGCCCGGCGGCCCGGTTGGCGCGGGCGGTCGATCACCTGCAACCGATCCTGCAAGTGCTCTGTGCCGAGAGGCCCCGACCGGATCATCTGGGCGTCGTGGCCGACAATCTGGCGACGGGCCGCGCCCGGTGGGTCGTCACCGACTGGCCCGACATGGCCGCCTGCCTCCACGCCCTGCGTCACGACGCACCCCTGCCCTGCAGCACGCTGGCGCGCCAGATCACGTTTCTGGCCACCGCCGACCGGCTCAAATCCGTCACCCGTGCCACACCGATCTGCGACGGATCGCGCCATGAGAATTCCGCCGAGCACAGCTGGCATCTCGCCCTGTTCGCACAGGTGCTGGCCGATCATGCGCCCGATGGCGCCTGCCCGGCGCGGGTGACGCGGATGCTTTTGCTGCATGATCTCGTTGAAATCGATGCCGGCGACATGCCGATCTACGCTCAGGCCGACCGCGCCGCCATCGCGCGGGCGGAGATTGCGGCGGCGGATCGTATCTTCGGGCTTCTGCCTGACGATCAGGGGCGCGACATGCGCGCCCTCTGGGATGAATTCGAGGCCGCCCACACGGCCGATGCCCGCTTCGCCAAGGCGCTCGACCGGTTCCAGCCACCCAACCTGAACCTGGCCACGGACGGGGTCAGCTGGCGCGCACATGGCGCGACACTGGATCAGGTGAGCGACCGGGTCGGACAGCCGATACAGCGCGGCGCGCCGGCCCTTTGGGAGTGGATCGCCCCACAGATCGAAGCGTGGTTCGCCCGCCACGGCTGAGGAGCCAAACGCGCGGCCGACCGTCAGGCCGGACAAGCACTCATCGCCGGATCAGTGGCACATGCGGCGCGGCGTCTTCCGGGATCAGCCCGATCAGCCTTGGATCGGGCGCGATCTCGATCTCGCGTTTATAGGGAACAAACCCGCTGCGACGGTAGAATTCCAGCGCGGCGGGATGATCCAGCGTACAGGTATGAACGTGAAACCGCGTGATCCCTTCGGCCCAGGCCAGGCGGATCGCCCGATTCATCATCCAGCGCCCGGCGCCGCCCCCGACCGCCTGCGGCACCAAGCCGAAATAGGCAAGCTCGCACTGGCCTTGCACACGGAAATCCAGCTCCAGCAACCCCATCTCGGCCTCGCCATCCATCACCGCATGGACATGCACCAAGGGATCATCCAGCAGCCTTTGCAGATCGGCACGCGCCATCTCCAGGCGCCCGAACCAGAGCCACGGATCGCCCACCCGGCGAAAGAGCCGCAGATACCACTCCGGATCGGGGCGCATCACCCGCTGCAGGCGCAACGGCACATCTGCGCACGTGCGCTCGGGCGCCGCGCTCAGCATCTCGAGATAGGTCACCACCGACGCGGTATGCCCCGCCGGCACATCGTGAAGCCCGTCCTCAAGCATCCTTGGCGACCTGCTTTTTCTTGCGCTCGGCCACGACCTTTTCGGCAAGATCGCGGGCAATGGCGAAGGCGCCCTTGATCTTGTCGCTTTCCTTGCGCCAGTCGCGCCGCACGACGATCTTGTTGTCCTTCACCTTGGCCAGACCCTTCTGGTCGCGGATGAAATCCACCAGCCCCTCGGGCGTTGCGAACTTGTCGTTGTGGAACTGGATTGTCGCCCCTTTCGGCCCGCCATCCAGCTTCGAAATCCCGGCCTTCTTGCACATCGCCTTGATGCGAACGATCAACAGAAGGGTGTTCACTTCGCGAGGCAGCTTGCCGAACCGGTCGATCAATTCGGCGGCGAAGCCTTCCAGCTCGACCTTGCTGCTCAGCCCGCTCAGCCGGCGATACAGCCCCAATCGCACATCCAGATCGGGCACATACTCTTCGGGGATCAGAACCGGCACGCCCAGATTGATCTGCGGCGCCCACTGCCCATCATCCTCGGTCAGCCCTTCCAACTCACCGGATTTGATCTTGGCGATCGCCTCTTCGAGCATCGATTGATAGAGCTCATAGCCCACATCGCGCATCTGCCCGGACTGTTCCTCGCCCAGCAGGTTGCCCGCGCCGCGAATATCCAGATCCTGACTGGCCAGCGTGAATCCTGCCCCAAGCGTGTCCAGCGACCCCAGAACCCGCAGCCGCTTTTCGGCAGCCGGCGTCAGCCGCGCGCGCGGCCGCGTTGTCAGATAGGCATAGGCCCGCGTCTTCGAGCGTCCGACCCGGCCCCTGATCTGATACAGCTGGCTCAGCCCGAACATATCGGCGCGGTGAATGATCATCGTGTTGGCCGTCGGAATATCCAACCCCGACTCCACGATCGTCGTGGCCAGAAGCACGTCATACTTGCCGTCGTAGAACGCGTTCATCCGGTCATCCAGATCGCGCGCGGCCATCTGGCCATGCGCGATGACGTAGGACACTTCCGGCACCTGCTCGGAGAGGAACGCCTCGATCTCTGGCAGGTCGTCGATGCGCGGCACCACGAAAAAGCTTTGCCCACCCCGGTAATGCTCGCGCAAGAGCGCCTCTCTGATGGTCACCGGGTCGAACTCGCTCACATAGGTCCGGATCGACAGCCGGTCGACAGGCGGCGTGCCGATGATCGACAGATCCCGCACGCCGGATAGCGACAATTGCAGCGTGCGCGGGATCGGCGTCGCCGTCAGCGTCAGCACATGCACATCCGAGCGCAACTGCTTGAGACGCTCCTTGTGCGCCACGCCAAAGCGTTGCTCCTCGTCGATGACAAGCAGCCCGAGGTTCTTGAACCGGATGTTCTTGGCCAGAAGCGCATGGGTGCCCACCACGATATCCACAGTGCCACTGGCCAATCCCTCGCGCGTGAGGTTGGCGTCACGTTGCGAGACGAACCGCGACAGCGGCCGCACCGTGACCGGAAAACCCCGGAACCGTTCGGCAAAGCTCTGGTAATGCTGGCGCGCCAGCAGCGTGGTCGGCGCCACAACCGCCACCTGCACCCCCGACATCGCCGCCACAAAGGCCGCGCGCATCGCGACTTCGGTCTTGCCAAAGCCCACATCGCCGCAAATCAGCCGGTCCATCGGGCGACCGGCATCCAGATCGGCAAGAACATCCTCGATGGCGCGCAACTGGTCATCGGTCTCGGTATAGGGGAAGCGCGCCGAGAATTCTTCCCAGGCGTGGTGTTCCGGCTCCAGCACCGGGGCACGGCGCAATTCGCGCTCGGCGGCGATCCGGATCAGCCTGTCGGCCATCTCGCGGATGCGCTCTTTCAGGCGGGCTTTCTTGGCCTGCCATGCGCCGCCGCCCAGCTTGTCCAGAAGCCCCTCTTCATGGCCGAACCGGCTCAGCAGCTCGATATTCTCGACCGGCAGGTAAAGCTTCGATCCTTCGGCATATTCCAGCAGCAGGCACTCATGCGCGGCCCCAGCGGCCGTGATCACCTCGAGCCCCTGATACCGGCCCACCCCGTGATCCACATGCACCACCAGATCACCGGGGCTCAGGCTTTGCGCCTCGGTCAGGAAATTCTCGGCGCGGCGGCGTTTCTTGGGGGCGCGGATCAACCTGTCGCCGAGCACATCCTGTTCGGCGATCACCGTCAGGTTGGGCGCCTCGAACCCATGCTCCAAGGCCCAGACCGCCAGATGCAGGCCGCGCGCCCCGATCCGGGTGGCATTGGCCACCGGCACCGCGCCGATCAGCCCCTCATCTTCCAACAGCCCCTCAAGCCGTTCGCGTGCCCCGTCCGAGTAACTGGCCACCAGCACAGGTCCAGCCGCCAGCTTGGTCTCGATATGGTCCTTCAGCGCCCCGAAAAGGCTCAACGACTCGTTCTGGCGCTCGGGCGCGAAATTGCGCCCGATCCGGCCGCCCGCATCGATAACGCCCGGTCCGGTCGCTTGTGGCAGTGGATTGAACTGCATGACACGCCGCGTGCCCACCGCCGCCTGCCAGCCTGCGTCATCAAGATACAAAAGCCCCGGCGGCACCGGCTTGTAGAGCGTGCCTTCGCGGCTTTTCTGCGTCAGTGCATGCACGCGGGTGTCGTATTGATCGGCGATGCTGTCCCACCGCGACAAGCGCGCGGCGCTCACCTGATCGTCCAGCGTGATCGTCGCATCGGGCAGATAATCGAACAGGGTTTCCAGCTTTTCATGGAAGAACGGCAACCAATGCTCAATCCCCGCATGTTTGCGTCCCGCACTCACCGCCTCGTAAAGCGGATCGTCGGTGCCCGCGGCGCCGAACTCGATCCGGTAATTCTGCCGAAAGCGCGTGACGGCGGCATCGTCAAGGATCACCTCGCTGACCGGGGCCAGCTCGATCTGCTCCAGTTTGTCGGTGGTGCGCTGCGTCGCGGGATCGAAGCGGCGCAGACCATCCAGCACGTCACCGAACAGATCCAGCCGCACCGGGCCTGTTTCCCCCGGCGGGTAGATGTCGATGATACCGCCGCGCACCGCGTAATCGCCCGGCTCCATCACCGTGGGCGCCTGACTGAAGCCCATGCGCACCAGAAACGCCTTGAGCCCAGCCTCGTCGATGCGCTGGCCCACCTGCGCGATGAAAGCGGCCTCTTTCAGCACCTCGCGCGCCGGCACGCGCTGCGTTGCCGCGTTCAGCGTGGTCAGCAGCACGAAATGGCGCGGCATCCCATGCACCAACCCCGCCAGCGTCGCCATCCTCGCCGCCGAGATATCGGGATTTGGCGAGATCCGGTCATAGGGCAGGCAATCCCAGCCCGGAAAGCGGATCACCGGCATATCGGGCGCGAAAAAGCGCAGCGCATCGGCCATCGCCGCAAGCCGCTTGTCGTCGCGCGCCACATGGGCCACCGGCGCGTCGCGCCGTTCGACCTCGTTCAGGATGAGGCGCGCGTCGAAACCTTCGGGCGCGCCGCCTATGGTGATGTGATCGGATCCGCTCATGCCCTGCCCGATACAATCAGCTTGCGCAGGGTGCAACCGCCGCTGTGTGCCGCCTCAGCCACCCAGAACGCCGATGGTCATGTTCTGCAACATGCCCCACATCGCCGTCACGAAGATCGAGATCATGCCGATCACCTGCGTGAGCAGCCGGTGGCGATAGAGCTGCCTGTAAAGCGCCTCGCCCTCCAATGCGCGGACCTTGATCTTGCGGGCGGTCCGCAAGGACAAAAGCCCCACGATGCTCATAGGAAAGCCCAGCAGAAACAGCGCCTGCGCGAATTCCTTGTGATAGACAAAGCCCAGCAGGAAGGCGACCGTGATTGTGAAACACACGAATGCAGCCAGCAACAGCCCGGATTCCCGCGCGATATAGAGAATGCGGTTGGCGTTGATGCGCACCAGATCATGCAGGTCGATCACGGTTTGCGCATCCTCCGGGCCCTTGGCCTTTCGCGCCCGGATCACCACATCCCAAGGCACGCCAAGCACCCAATGACTTGTCGATGACCACAGCACCGCAAGGGCAATCCAGAACCACAGATTGCTGAAACTGCGCATGTCGATGAGTTCGAAAACGGTCTCGTACCAATCCAATAGATCATTCCACCTTAATTCGCCGGACAGTCTTAGCGCCGCCCTCGGGCAATTCCTACCCTTGAGATACGCGAATTTACGTGCCACTCAAGGAACAGAGTTTTCTTCAGGACAGGTCCATGAAACCCACCCAAGCCGCCTTTCCCGCCACCCGCCTGCGCCGCACACGGTCCACCCCCGCCATCCGAGCCCTGGTTGCGGAAAACACGCTGACCCCGGCCGATCTGATCTGGCCGGTCTTCGTGCGCGACGGCGAGGGCGTCGAAGAGCCGGTGCCTTCCATGCCCGGCGTGATGCGCCGCAGCGTCGACAAGGTGGTCGAGGCCGCCCGCGAAGCGCATGACTTGGGAATTCCGGCCATTTGCCTCTTTCCCTATACCGGTGCGGCAAACCGCACCGCCGATTGCGCAGAAGCCTGGAACCCCGACAACCTGTCCAACCGCGCCACCCGCGCGATCAAGGACGCGGTGCCCGATATCGTGGTGATGACCGACGTGGCGCTCGATCCCTATTCGGATACCGGCCATGACGGATTTGTGGTGGATGGCGAGATCGTCAATGACCAGACAGTCGAAGCGCTTGTGCGTCAGGCGCTGTCACAGGCGCAGGCCGGGGTCGATATCATCGGCCCCTCCGACATGATGGATGGCCGGATCGGCGCGATCCGCACCGCGCTCGAGGCCGAGGGCCATCAGAACGTCATGCTGCTCAGCTATGCCGCGAAATACGCCAGCGCCTTCTATGGTCCCTTCCGCGATGCCGTCGGCGCGTCAGGCGCGTTGAAGGGCGACAAGAAGACCTATCAGATGAACCCCGCCAATACCGACGAGGCGCTGCGCTGCGTGGCCCGCGACCTGGCCGAGGGCGCCGATATGGTCATGGTCAAGCCGGGCATGCCCTATCTGGATATCTGCCGCCGCGTGAAGGACGAATTCGCCGCCCCCACCTTTGCCTACCAGGTGTCCGGCGAATACGCGATGATCCAGGCCGCGGCGATGCAAGGCTGGATCGACGGCGAGCGCGCGATGATGGAAAGCCTGATGGCCTTCAAGCGCGCGGGCTGCGATGGCGTGTTGAGTTATTTCGCCCCGGCTGCCGCGCGCCTCATGCAAAACGGGCGATAAGCCGCGCGGACGCACGGCCAGCGGGCGTTGAGGCGTGACATGCGGCAAGAACCGGCCTATAGTTCGCAGCACCGGCGCAGAAGAAGACCGGATTGATGTCAGGCAACGAACAGGCAACACCATGAGCAAACTCACTCGACGCGCCTTCACGCTCGGCGCTATGGCAGGCACGCCCCTTCTGGCTGCCTGCGGCAACGGCGTAGGTTCCAACAACGCGCAGAAAATCGACGCCCGCGTCGATACCACGCTGAATTACCTCTATACGCAGTATCCGAATACCCGCGATCTGGCCGCCAAATCGACTGGTATGCTTGTCATGCCGCTGGTCACCGAAGCGGGCTTTCTGTTCGGTGGCGGCTATGGCCGCGGCGCATTGCGGATCAACAACACCACCGTGGATTATTATTCCGCAACCAAGGGCAGCGTCGGGCTGCAGATCGGCGCGCAGCAATTCGCCCATGTGCTGTTCTTCATGACCGAAGACGCGCTGGAGCGGTTCCGCCGGTCCTCGGGCTGGGTGGCCGGCGCCGATATCGAATATGTGTTCAACGATCGCGGCGAGAATATCCGCGCCGACACGACCACCAGCACGGCCCCCGTGGTCGCGGTGATCTTCGGCCAGGCGGGCGCCATGGCCGGCGCATCGCTCGAAGGCATCAAATATACGCGCATCATCCCCTGATCCGCCCCTGATCCGTCCGGTGGCAAGACAGGCTTGGGGGCTCTGCCCCCGCCGTTGAAATCCCTCAAGGGGGATTTCAACGCCTCCCCCGGGATATTTCCGGCCAGAAGAAACGCAGGATGCGGCGTTCAGTGCAGGGTGAATTCGCCCACGACCTGGCGCCATTCCCCCGGCGCGATCAGCTTGCGATGGGTGAACTTGACCGAATGCAGCGGACCCTCGATCTCATCCTGCCAGAACTCGACGAATTTGAACAGGCGCGGATGATCGGGCGCCGTGTCGTAATCCTGCCAGATGAAGGTGTTCAGCACATGGGTGTAATCGGGCATGCGGTAATAGAATTCCGCCGTGGTCAGCCCGTAGCCCTTCAGCATCATTTCGGTCTCGCTCATCGCCATGGATCTGCTCCTGTTGGTCGCCGTTTCTTGATTGTACGGGAATCATGCCTGAAAAAATTTACTTTTCAATAAAAACAGTGTGTTAGCACATGCATATGCTGGCTGCCAAAGGCGGACGGGAACAGGCATTGCACCCAATATCCGCGCTCTGATATAGTTTCGACAACAATATCTAGAGTATACAGGACAGGACGGGCCAGCACGTGAACGATACGCCGCAACCACCTGAAGACATGGAAGAAAATACTCCAGAGCGTCCGCAGTACGGCGGGCCGACGATTTCGATCGAGGACGAAATGAAGACGTCCTATCTGGATTACGCCATGTCGGTGATCGTCAGCCGGGCGATTCCCGATCTGCGCGATGGTCTGAAGCCGGTGCATCGCCGCATCCTTTATGCGATGCATGAAGGCGGCAACACGCATGACAAGCCCTATCGCAAATCGGCCCGTGCGGTGGGCGATGTGATGGGTAAATACCACCCCCATGGCGACAGCGCGATCTATGACGCGCTGGTGCGCATGGCACAGGATTTCTCGATGTCGCTGCCGCTGCTGGACGGCCAGGGCAATTTCGGCTCGATGGATGGCGATAACGCCGCGGCGATGCGCTATACCGAAGTGCGCATGGACAAGCCCGCGGCGGCGCTGCTGGCCGATATCGAGAAGGACACCGTCGATTTTCAGGACAATTACGACGGCAAGGATCTCGAACCCACCGTATTGCCGGCGCGGTTTCCCAACATGCTGGTCAATGGCGCGGGCGGCATCGCCGTCGGCATGGCCACCAACATTCCGCCCCATAACCTTGGCGAGGTCTGTGATGCCACGCTGGCGCTGATCGAGAATCCCGATCTCGGCTCGGAAGACCTGATTGACTACATCCCCGGGCCGGACTTTCCCACCGGCGGCATCATGCTGGGCCGCTCGGGCGCGCGAAAGGCCTATATCGAGGGGCGCGGCAGCGTCGTGGTCCGGGCGAAAACCCGGATCGAGGAAATCCGCAAGGACCGCTATGCCATCGTCATCGACGAGATCCCCTATCAGGTCAACAAGGCCGCGATGATCGAGAAGATCGCCGAAACGGTGCGCGAGAAGCGGATCGAGGGGATCGCCCATGTGCAGGACGAATCCGACCGGCACGGTGTGCGGGTCGTGGTGGAGCTCAAGCGCGACGCCACCGCCGAGGTCGTGCTCAACCAGCTCTTCCGCTTCACGCCGATGCAGACCTATTTCGGCTGCAACATGCTGGCGCTCAATGGCGGACGCCCCGAGCAGCTGACCCTGTACGGCTTTCTCAGTGCCTTCATCGCCTTCCGCGAAGAGGTCGTCGCGCGGCGCACCGCCTTCGAGCTGCGCAAGGCACGCGACCGCAGCCACGTGCTCTGCGGTCTGGCGGTCGCGGTGTCGAATGTCGATGAGGTGGTGGCCACCATCCGCGCCTCGGCCGATGCGGCCGAAGCCCGCCACAAGCTGATGACGCGGCGCTGGCCCGCCGGCGACATCCTCGAATATATCGCGCTGATCGACGATCCGACCCATACCGCGAATGACGACGGCACCTATAACCTGTCCGAAACGCAGGCCCGCGCGATCCTCGATCTGCGTTTGCAGCGACTGACGCAACTGGGCGTCAAGGAAGTCACCGACGAGCTGCAGGAGCTTGCCGCCAAGATCAAGGAATATCTCGCCATCCTCGCCAGCCGCGAGCGCATCATGGAGATCATCGCCACGGAGCTGCGCGAGGTCAAAGAGCAATTCTCGGTGCCGCGCCGCACCCAGATCGTCGACTGGTCGGGCGACATGGACGACGAGGACCTGATCGAGCGCGAGGATATGGTCGTCACCGTCACCCAGGGCGGCTATATCAAGCGCACCGCCCTCGCCGATTTCCGCGCCCAGAAACGCGGCGGCAAGGGGCTGTCGGGCATGGCCACCAAGGAAGAGGATGTGGTCACCACGCTCTTCGTGGCCAACACCCATACCCAATTGCTGTTTTTCACCACCGACGGCATGGTCTACAAGCTCAAGACATGGCGCCTGCCGCTTGGCGGGCGCACCTCCAAGGGCAAGGCGATCGTCAACATCCTGCCCATCCCCCAAGGCGTATCGATCGCGGCGATCATGCCCGTCGACCGCCCCGAAGAGGAATGGGACGATCTGCAGATCATGTTCGCCACCACCGCAGGCGACGTGCGCCGCAACGCGCTCAGCGATTTCACCAACGTCAAGCGCAACGGCAAGATCGCGATGGACCTGCCCGAAGGGATCGAACTGGTCAACGCGCGCATCTGCGACGAGGGCGACGACATCATGCTGGTGACCAATTCGGGCCGCGCGATCCGCTTCCCCACGACCGAAGTGCGCGTCTTCAAGGGCCGCAAATCCACCGGCGTGCGCGGCATCCGCCTGCAAGGCGATGACCGTGTGGTGTCGATGTCCGTGATCCGCCATTTCGATGCCTCCGCCGACGAGCG
This sequence comes from Roseovarius litoreus, assembly GCF_900142765.1. GTDB lineage: Bacteria > Pseudomonadota > Alphaproteobacteria > Rhodobacterales > Rhodobacteraceae > Roseovarius > Roseovarius litoreus. Next base: position 122,845 of record NZ_FRCB01000005.1, on the reverse strand, counting down.
CGCCGCCTATCTCAAGATGCGCCGCGCATTGGCCGGAGCACCCGATGACGGGGAAGAACCCGAAGCCCCCGCCGGCGACATCACGCCCGAACGGTTCGAAGAGATGCAGGCCGCCGAAAACCTGATCCTCACGATCAGCACGGGCGGCACCGGCAAGCTCAGCTCCAGCCACGATTATCCGGTGCGCGGACGCGGCGGCATGGGCGTGCAGGCCATGGACAAGGCCATGCGCGGCGGGGATCTGGTGGCCTCCTTCCCGGTCGAGATCGACGATCAGATCATGCTGGCCACCTCCCGTGGGCAGTCGATCCGTGTGCCCGTGGACGGTATCTCGTTCCGTTCGCGCAGTGCAGGCGGCGTCAAGGTCTTCGACACCCGCAAGGGCGAAGAAGTGGTCTCGGTCGCCTGGATCGCCGAAAAAGGCGATCAGGACGACAATGCCGCCAGCCCGTCCGAGACTTCGGAAGAAGATATCTCCAGCTAAGTCGTCAATCCGGCGCGCCTTTTTCGGGGGCGCCGGAAAAACGGCTGGCGTTAAGGGTCTGGAAATTCCGTTGAGTCATCATCGCGCGATGACCGAAACGGGGGCCAGGCGCCATGACGACCTATATCTGCTTGATCGATCTGCGCGACACGGCCAAGGCGCTGTCTTTCGCCGCCGCACTGGATGCGTGGATGTCCCATCTCAAGGCGCAGGGGGTGATCCGCTCCTGGCGCCTCAAACGCCGCAAGCTGAACCTCGCCTCACAGTGCTTTCGGGATTTCCTGTTGGAAATCGACGTGAACGACCTTGCGCAGCTCGAACAGGCGTTTCGCTTCGCGGGCCGGCGGGATGACGACACCGCGCGGCTCTATGCGATGGTGCATGACCATGTGGGTCAGGCGGATATGGCGCTCTATCGCCCCTTCCCCGATCCCGAACGTGCCGAACGCGTGGCGCTCATCTGATGGCCCTGTCCGTCAGCACGGCCTGTGTACCGGCAGTTTTGCGCGCGCATCGCCCGGCCTCACAGGGTCTCCACCGTTCCCGTCACCCCCACGAGCGTCCCCAGAAGCCCCAGGATCGAACGCACCGCCGATACCGGCGATTCCGTCGCAAGCAAGGTGTCGCCGGGATGGATCTGGAACTGGCGTGCCGCGAACAGCCCGTCGGCACTGGTCAGATCCAGTGTGAACACCACCTGCCGCATATCCGGCCCGGCCATGCCCGGTTTCAGGTCCTTTGCCTGATAGTCGCGCAGCACCAGAATGCCCTTCGGATTGGCCCGCGACGCCTGCAGCCCGCCCATCACCGACAGCGCTTCCATGGCACTCATCCTATCGCGCTCGAAATACACCAGCTGCTGCGTGCCCGCGGCCCCCAACACGTTGAAACTGCGGTCATCCTCGATGATCGTGATCTGATCGCCACCGCGCAGGCGCACGTTGCGCGCGGGCGTGCGCAGCAAATCGGCCGCCAAAATGTCATAACCCCGACCGTCGCGCTGCAAGCGCACCAGCGGGTTGCGCAGCCCCGGATCGATGCCTCCGCCTTGCGCGATCACGCTCAGGATCGTCGTGGCGCGGCTGTCCAGCGGATATCGTCCCGGCGATGCCACCCCGCCCACCAGATCGACCGCATTGTTGCGCCCCGGCTCCACGGAAAGCTGCACCTGCACGGACGGGGCGATCTCTTCCAGCCGCGATTGCAGCACGTTGCGCGCAGCCCCCGTGGTCATGCCGCGCACCTCCACATCGCCCACATAAGGCACAAAGACCGTGCCATTTTCGGACACGGTCATCCGGGGCAGCTCGGTCATCTTGCTGCCGACCCCCGCCAGAAGCGAATTTTCCTGCGATTCCCAAACCGCCATGTCCAGCGTGTCACCGGTCAGGATCACGCCCGAATCCGGGCCTTTGTCCTTGGGCAGCCAATGATAATGCCCCGACCAGCCCGTGACGGGCCATTGCGCCAGCAGCGGGGTGCTCTCGCGGGTCACCGCGACCACCTGAAAACCGGGGGTTTCGGACTGTTGTTCCGTCAGGATCTCGGATTGCAGCGCCGCACCGCGCGGCAGCGCGCATGCCGACAAAAGAACCGCGCAGACAAGCTGCATCACAACGAACCGGATCCGAACCAAGGCACTCACCCCAAACACATGCTCACCACGGTACAATCTTAGACACCACAGTTCCCCAAATGAAACCCTCTTTAGTTGTCCCGCACTTGGAGCGATCGTCGACCATGCCGGATATGTCACATCAACCCTTGGTCCATCTGACCGGCTTTAATCTCCGCGTCTGCGCCGCCGCGACAGGCTGGCGCCTTGTCGGCCGGTCGCGCCTAAGCGCGTTCTTGCACGCTCAAACGCGCCTGTCGCATGGGTGCCGGGGCATGGTCCCGACATGACACCCGGCAAACGGATCTTCGACCTGCTCCTCGCTCTGGTCCTCGTACTGGCGCTTTTACCGGTGATGGGCCTCATCGCCGCATTGATCGCCCTTTGCGACGGCAGGCCGGTGCTCCACCGCTCCGAGCGTATGAAAACCCCCGATGACGGCTTCATCCTCTGGAAATTCCGCAGCATGCGCCCCAGTGCCGAGCCGGATGGGGCCACCGGGGGCGACAAGGCTGCGCGCATCACGCCCTTGGGCCACACCCTGCGCCGCTCCCGTCTTGATGAACTGCCGCAGCTTTTCAACATCCTGCGGGGCGACATGAGCTTTGTCGGCCCCCGCCCGCCCCTGCGCCGCCATGTCAAGGATCATCGCAACCTCTATGCCCGCGTCCTGCGCAACCGGCCCGGTCTCACCGGCCTTGCGACACTGCGCTTTCACCGCATCGAGGACCGGCTGCTCTCGGTCTGCCGCACGGCGCATGAAACCGAGCAGGTCTATGCCACCCGCTGCATCGCGCGCAAGGCGCGACTCGATCTTCTCTGGGCGCGCCATGCCAGCCTGTGGTTCGATCTGTGGCTTTTGGTGCAAACCGTCTCGAGCCTCTGGCTCCGACCTGCCGTCACCCGGGATAAAGATCGCCGAATTTCTCTTCGAGATAGGCCATCAGCGGCGCCGCCGACGGCGCCTGCCCGCCGCAGGCCTGGGTGATCGTCTCGCGCGGGCTGTTCAAACCGCCATGCCGCTGCACCGCCGCGCGCAGCCAATCCGTCGCCGGGGTCGGATCGCCCTGCGCCAGATGATCGTCCAGATCCGGAACCGCCCGCCGCAGCGCCTCGTGCAGACACCCGGCATAGACATTGCCCAGACTATAGGTCGGAAAATACCCGAACAGCCCCACCGACCAATGCACATCCTGCAGCACACCATGCGCGGGCCGGTCCACCGGATAGCCGAAATCGGCGGCAAAGCGGTCATTCCACGCCGCCTCCAGATCCCTCACCTGCAGATCGCCCGACACCAGCGCCCGCTCCAGATCGAAGCGCAGCATGATATGCAGGTTATACTGCACCTCATCCGCCTCTGTCCGGATATAGCCCCGGTGCAGCCGGTTCACCGTGGCATAGAACGCATCCTCGTCCTGCACCCCGATCTCGCCAAAGGCATCCCGCATCCGCCCGTACAGGAAATGACAGAACGCCCGGCTCCGGCCCAACTGGTTCTCATAGATGCGGCTCTGGCTTTCATGCACGCCCATCGACACGCCATGCCCCACCGGCGTCAGATGCCAGTCCCGGTCGATCCCCTGCTCGTAACAGGCATGACCGACCTCGTGGATCGTGGAATAGAGGCAATTGAACGGATCATCCGCGCTGGTGCGCGTCGTGATCCGCGCATCATCCCCCGACCCGGACGAAAACGGATGCACCGCCTTGTCGATCCGCCCCCGCGTGAAATCATAGCCGAACCTTTCGGCCAGTTCGCGCGACAGCCGCATCTGCGCCGCCTCATCGAACGTACCGCTGATCGCCCTCAGCTCTGGCCCCTCCAGCGCGCGCAAACGCAGCCGCACCAGCCCCTCGCGCATCTCGTCGAACATCGCCTGCAGCTCGGTCGCCGTCGCCCCCGGCTCGAACGCATCGAGCAGCGCATCATAGACATCGCCGCCACCCGCGAGCGCCGCCCCTTCCTCGCGCTTGAGCGTCAGAACCTCGGTCAGGACCGGGGCGAACGCCGCGAAATCATTGTTCGCGCGCGCCTCGGCCCACACGCCTTGCGACCGCCTGGTCAGCCGCGCCAGCGCCGTGGCCAGATCGGCCGGCACGCGCACCGCGCGCTCGTAACTCCGACGGATCAGCCGCAGCTGCGCCGCACCCGCCTCGTCCGGCGCCTGCGCTTGCGCCAACCAGTCGGCCACCCTCGGATCGGTGCGCCGCGCGTGCAGCACACTTTCCATGGCCCCCATTTCTTCGGCCCGTTGCGCGCCCGCGCCACGCGGCATGACCGTTTCCTGATCCCATGACAGCCGCCCCGCCACCTGCGCCAGCGCTTCGGTCTCGCGGGTGAACGTCATCAGATCATCGAACGCCGCCATATCTTACCCTCTTACGGATTGCGCCCTCGGATACAGACTCAGGAACCGTGCCCGCAGGATCAGCACCCATAATAGCACAGCCAGAAGTTGATGCACGATAGCAACCTGCCATGCAGCGATGTAAAGAACAGTGACGATTCCAAGCACGATTTGCCCGCATAGCGCGATAAAGGCCGCGTTAAATGCTGTCCGCGTGGCCGCGTTGGCGCTGCGCCGGCCCTTGAGCCAGACGACAATCGCAAAGGCCAGCAACGCGTAACCCACCGTGCGATGCACGAATTGCACCAATCCGGGGTTCTCGAAGAAGTTCCGCCAGCCCAGATCGGCCATCCAGAAATCAGGCGGCAGAATACCCCCCGCCATCAGCGGCCAGTCCGTATAGCTGCGCCCGGCATCGATCCCGGCCACCAGCGCACCGATGAGAATCTGCACGAAGGCGAAGTGCAGCCAGCCGGTCGACAACCCATAGAGTTTGGCTTCCTTGCCGCGCCTTGCCTGCAACAGCTCGCGCTCCTCCCGGCCAAGCGCCATCACATACCACGCGATCAGGCCCAGAATGACAAAGGCCAGCCCCAGATGCGTCGCAAGCCTGTACGAGGCCACATCCAGCATCTCGCCTTGCAGCCCCGAACTGACCATCCACCAGCCGATCGCGCCCTGCGCGCCACCCAGAACCCCAAGGAAAAACAGCCGCCCGGTCCAACCCGGCGGGATTTGCCGCGTCGCCAGGAACCCGAAAAAGCCGACGGCCCAAACCAGCCCGATGACCCGTCCAAGCTGCCGATGACCCCATTCCCACCAATAGATCACCTTGAACTCGGCCATACTCATGCCCTTGTTCTGCAACTGATATTCGGGGATCTGCCGGTATTTCTCCAACTCGATCTCCCATTCGGCCGCAGACATCGGAGGCAGCGCGCCGGTCACCGGCTTCCATTCGGTGATGCTCAGCCCGCTATCGGTCAGGCGCGTGAGCCCGCCCACCCCGATCATCAGCACCACAAGCGCAAAAAGCACGATGAGCCATGCCCGCACCAGCCCGCGCGCGCCCCTGCGCCCGGCGTCGATCATGCCGCCCTTCGGCCCCTCAGGCCGAGGTCCCGCCTCGGCTACATCTTCGAAAATGCTGCGTTTTTCACCCATCTGCATCATCCTTGCCTGATCGCTGTGCACGATAGTGCGCAGCCCCATACCCTTCAAGCGCGCTCAGTCGCCCCGGTCCTTCCACCGGACCATCTGCCGCAGCACCCCGTGCAGGGTCTGCACATCGGCCCGCGTGAGCGGCATCCGGCTCCACATGTTGCGCAGGTTCAGGCGCATCCCTTCCGCCTTGTGCTCGGGAAAGAAAAACCCCGCCTCGCTCAGCCGCGCCTCATAGTGATCGGCCAGCTTCTCGATCTCGATCTGTTCGGCCCAGTCGGCGCGCGCCATGTCCACGCGCTCGGGCGTGATCGCGCCTTGCGCGCGGCGCCATTCATATCCTGTCAGCAGCACGCATTGCGCAAGGTTCAGGCTGGGAAAGTCGGGGTTCACGGGCACGTTGATGATCGCATTGGCCTTGGCGATATCCTCGTTCTCCAACCCGGCGCGTTCCGGCCCGAACAGCACCGCGACCCGCTCTCCCGCCGCAATCCGCTCGGCGGCGACCTGCATCGCGCGTTCGGGGCTGAAGACGGGTTTCGTCAGCCCCCGGGCGCGCGCCGTCGTGGCCATGACGAAATGGCAATCGGCCACCGCCTCGGCCACATCCGCCGTCAGCTGCGCCTCGTCCAGAAGCCGCCCCGCGCCGCTCGCCATCGCGACCGCCTTGGGATTGGGCCAGCCGTCGCGCGGCGCCACAAGACGCATCCGGTCCAGCCCGAAATTCCACATCGCCCGCGCCGCCGCGCCGATATTTTCGCCCATCTGGGGGCGCACCAGCACAAAGGCGGGCTGTGGAGTGTCGGTGGGCATGGCGGTCTCTCCTAGCGGCTCTGCGGGTCTCATAGCCGGGCCGTCACAGGCTGAAAAGCCCCGGCTCCCGTCTTTCGGCCTGCCGCGCAACGCGCGCTCTGTTCACCAATGGCCTGACCGGCCCCGATACCGATGCGATACCGACGTGATACTGACGCGATACCGAAGCGGTTTTGCGCCGTTAACCAAGGCGAAAGCGGGTGATTCGACGACTCGTTAACGATCGGGTGGCGCTGCGCGGTCCTTGTCCCTGCCCTCGGGCACCGGATCATAGCCGCACCCGCCCCATGGGTTGCACCGCAGGATGCGCCTCAGCGCCAGCCACCCGCCCTTGATCCCGCCATGGGTCTCAAGCGCCTCGAGCGCATATTGGCTGCAGGTCGGCTGATAACGGCAATTATGCCCGACCCATGGCGAAAAGATCAGCCTGTAGGCCTTGACCGGCCATGACAGAATGCGCGCCAGCGGTGTCATTTTGTCTTGTTGTGCAAATGGGTTAGCGCCGTGCGCAAATCGGATTTCAGCGTCTCGAAGGGCAGCGCGGCGGTGACGTTGGCCCGCCCGATCAGCACATAATCCCAGCCCGGCCTCGCCGCATCCGGCAGCACCGCGCGCGCCACTTCCCGCAAACGGCGCTTGGCGCGGTTGCGCGCCACGGCGTTGCCGACCTTCTTGGAACAGGTAAAGCCCACCCTCACAGTGGCCTCCCCGTCCTTACGGTCGCGAGCCTGCACCACCATCGAGGGCATCGCCTTCCACTGCGCGCGCGCCGCCCTGAGAAAGTCAGCGCGTTCCACAAGTGTCTGAAGACAAACGGAAACCGCCGGGGGCTGGTTCCCCGCATCGCTGTCGGGGGCCTCCGGCGGTACCATGTTCGTTGTCCTTGACCCGCGGATCAGGCGCTCAGCGATTTCCGGCCGCGCGCACGACGTGCGTTCAGGATCTTGCGGCCAGCCTTGGTGGCCATACGCGCACGGAAACCATGGCGGCGCTTGCGAACCAGGTTCGAGGGTTGGTAGGTGCGTTTCATCGCTCCGTCTCCGGTCTTGTCGGGCGGCGCCTTGCGGGAATCGCGGCCAACCCGTGTATAGGTTTGAGGCCCGGTCTATAGTGGCCCCTCGAGCGCAAGTCAAACCCGCCTCGCGCCTTTTGAAACAAAAACATGCAACCGACCACCCCGGCCTGTCACAATCGCGTCCGAACAAGCGCAAAACGGGGTTTTTCAATCACCCTGCATCACCCCCGCGTGAACCCTATGGCCAAGTTCCCGCGCGCCCCGCATCTTGGCGCATGACACAAGCCCGATGGACCAAACCCCATGAATGACATATCCGATAGCGACAAGCCTGAACAGCGACCCAGCCTGTGGCGCCACGCCCCGCTTGCCGCCATCCTAAGCGTGGCCGTTCTGGGCGCCTTCACCCTTGGCGATCTGATCAATTTCGACACGTTGCGCGACAATCGCGAGGCGCTTCTGGCCTTCCGCGACGCCAATTTCGCAGGCTTGGCTCTCGCTTTCATCGCCATTTATATCGTGATCGTGGCCTTCTCCCTGCCCGGCGCCGCCGTCGCCTCGGTCACGGGCGGGTTTCTCTTTGGACTGGGCCTTGGCACCGTGTTCAACGTGCTCTCGGCCTCGCTTGGGGCCTTTGCGATCTTCTGGGCTGCGCGCCTTGGGCTAGGGCAGACGCTTGCCGCCCGGATCGAGACGTCCGACGGCACGCTCAAGCGCCTCAAGAACGGCCTGCATGATAATGAAATCAGTGTGCTTTTTCTGATGCGCCTTGTGCCCGCAGTCCCGTTTTTCGTGGCCAATCTGCTGCCTGCTCTGGTCGGTGTGCGCTTTGTCAATTTCGCGCTCACAACGGTTTTGGGCATCATTCCGGGCGCGATCGTCTTTACCTGGATCGGCGTCGGGCTGGGCGAAGTCTTCGACCGGGGCGAGCGCCCTGACCTCTCGCTTTTGTGGGAGCCTCAGGTGCTGGCGCCGATCCTTGGGCTGTGCCTGCTGGCGGCCCTTCCCCTCGTCATCAAGGCCCTTCGCGGCCGCAAGGATATCTGACCCATGAGCGATTTGAAAACCGACCTGCTGGTCATAGGGGCCGGGTCCGGCGGGCTTTCGGTGGCCGCCGGCGCCGTTCAGATGGGCGCCGATGTCATCTTGCTGGAAGGCCACAAGATGGGCGGCGATTGCCTGAATTACGGCTGTGTTCCTTCCAAGGCGCTGATCGCGTCGGGCAAGGCGGCCCATGCGCAGGCCCATGCCGCCCCGTTCGGTGTCGCCGATGTCACGCCCGATGTAGATTACGCCGCCGCCAAGGACCATGTTCAGGACGTGATCGCGCAGATCGCCCCCCATGACAGCGTCGAGCGGTTCGAGGGTTTGGGGGTGCGCGTCATCAGCGAATATGGCCGCTTCCTATCCCCCACCCAGGTTCAGGCGGGCGCGCACAGGATCACCGCAAGGCGCATCGTGATCGCAACCGGGTCCTCGCCATTTGTGCCGCCGATTCCGGGCTTGGATTCAGTGCCTTACGAGACGAACGAGACCCTTTTCGATCTGCGCGAGCGGCCCGAACACCTGTTGGTGATCGGCGGCGGTCCGATCGGGCTCGAGATGGCGCAGGCCCACAGGCGCCTTGGCAGCAAGGTCACCGTGATCGAAGGCGCGCGCGCCCTGGGCCGCGACGATCCCGAAACCGCAGGCGTGCTTCTGGACGCCTTGCGCGGCGAAGGGATCGACATCGCCGAAGACGCCCTTGCCAAAGAGGTGCGCGGCACGGCTGGCGCAATTGAGATCGAAACCGAAGACGGCCGCCTCTTCAAGGGGACGCATCTGCTTGTCGCCGTCGGACGAAAAGCCAATATCGACCGGCTGAACCTTGACGTCGCTGGGATCAAGACGACCCGCACGGGCATCAAGGTCGATGCCGCCCTCAAGACCACCAACCGCCGTGTCTATGCCATTGGCGATGTGGCAGGCGGGCTGCAATTCACCCATGTCGCCGGCTATCACGCCGGCATCGTGATCCGCTCCGCGCTGTTCGGCCTGCCCGCCAAGGCAGGCACCGCCCATATCCCTTGGGTCACCTACACGGCGCCCGAACTGGCGCAGGTGGGCCTCACCGAAGAACAGGCCCGCCGCGAGCATGGCATCTATCTCGAGGTGGTCCGCTTCCCCTATGCCCAGAACGACCGCGCCATCGCCGAACGCAAGACATCCGGACTCATCAAGGTGATGGTCGCCCGTGGCCGCCCCGTGGGCGTGTCGATCGTCGGCGAACAGGCGGGCGAGCTGATCAATCTATGGGCCTTTGCCCTCGCCAACAGGCTCAAGATGAAACATGTGGCCAATATGGTGGCGCCCTATCCAACATTGGGGGAGTTGAACAAACGCGCCGCAGGTGCCTATTTCTCTCCCAAGCTGTTTGATAATCCTAAGGTAAAGAAAGTCGTGGGGCTGGTGCAGCGCTGGCTCCCTTGATACGGGCGCGCAAGATGCGATGGTTGAGATCATTATCGGGGCGGTTCCTCATACTGACGGTGCTCTTCGTGATGCTGGCCGAAGTGCTGATCTTCGTGCCCTCCATCGCGCGCTACCGTGAGGATTTTCTTATCTCGCGTCTGGACCGGTCGCAGATCGCGTCGCTGGCCCTGCTGGCCAAAGAGGATATCAGCCCCGAACTGCAGGACGAATTGCTGCGCAATGCCGGTGTTTTCAACGTGGTGCTACGCCGCGACGAGGCCCGACAACTGGTCCTGTCCTCGCCCATCCCCGCGCCGATCACCGCCACCTATGATCTGCGCGACGCCACCGCGCTCGAACTGATCCGCGATGCGATGATCCGGCTCGCCACGCCCGAACCACAGGTGATCCGGGTGATCGGCAATCCGGTGCGCATGGCGGGTATTCTGATCGAGGTGACACTGGACACACGCGAGTTGCGCGACGCGATGATCGACTACGGCTTGCGCATTCTGTTGCTGTCGGCAGTCATCTCGGCCGTCACGGCGATCCTGCTATTTCTGGCCGTCCGCAGCCTTCTGGTGAAACCGATCAAGCGCGTCGTGGGCCATATGCAATCCTATGCCGCCGCCCCCGAAGACGGGCGCCGCGTCATCACCCCCTCGGCAGGCGTCACCGAATTGCGCGAGGCCGAAGAGACGCTTCAGCTCATGCAGACCCAGCTGACCAGCTCTCTCAAGCAAAAGGACCGTCTGGCGCAACTGGGCGCCGCCGTCGCCAAGGTCAGCCATGACCTGCGCAACATCCTGACATCGGCGCAGCTTTTCACCGACCGCCTGGAAATGAGCGAGGATCCGACGGTCAAGCGTATGGCCCCCAAGCTGGTCAATTCGATCACCCGCGCCGTTCATCTGTGCGAATCCACCCTCGCCTATGGCCGCGCCGAAGAACCCGGCCCCACCCTTGGGCGCGCCTATCTGGCCGATATCGTGAGCGATGTGATCGACAGCGAACGACTGTCCGTGGGCGATGGCGAGGTCAGCTTTTCCGAGGATATCCCCGGCGCCATGACGATCCGCGCCGATGCCGAACAGATCTATCGCGTCATCTCGAATCTGGTGCGCAATGCACGGCAGGCCATCGTCTCGAGCGGCACGCCGGGCGAAATCAACATCGCCGCCCTCGAGACCGAGGCCGACTGGATCATCCGCGTCACCGATACCGGCCCTGGCCTTCCGCCCAAGGCGCGTGAGTTCTTGTTCCAGCCGTTTCATGGCCGAGCCACCAAGGGCGGCAGCGGTCTGGGCCTCAATATCGCCTCCGAGCTGGTGCGTGGCCATGGCGGCGAACTGACGCTGGAACGCTCGGACAAAACCGGCACGGTGTTCAAGATCACGCTTCCCAAGGGCGGTCTGGAAAACACCTGAGTTTTTCTGCCGGACCCCCTTGCATTGCCGGACGGCAAAGTCTACATCCCGCCCTCACGGACCGATAGCTCAGCTGGATAGAGTACCTGACTACGAATCAGGGGGTCGGGGGTTCGAATCCTCCTCGGTCCGCCACTTCCCTCGCATAGCAGGTGATGATGTGGCGCGGTCGCGATGCGCTGACCGCTGAAGCACTCTATTCTACGTGGGGCGCGGCTTGTCGCGCGTCGGCTCACCCCTTATTCCATGTGTCCTCACGTCACCCGTTCTGGAAAATGCGGCATCACCGCTTACCTAGGATGACAACCATATCCGACCGGGGCTTGCGCATGAAACTGACCGTCGACGGCACCGACCACGAGCTCGACATCGAAACCGAGATGCCGCTTTTGTGGGTCCTGCGGGATGAACTGGGCCTCACCGGTGTGAAATACGGCTGTGGGATCGCCCAATGTGGTGCCTGCACGGTGCATATCGACGGGCAGGCGGTGCGCTCCTGTCAGGTTGCCGCGGGCGATGTCTGGGGCCCTGTCACCACCATTCACGGGCTCGGCACCCCCGAGACGCTCCACGCCGTGCAGGCCGCATGGATCACGCATCAGGTGGCGCAATGCGGCTACTGCCAATCCGGTCAGATCATGCAGGCCGCGGCCCTTCTGGCCACGACACCGGCGCCCGATGATGCCGATATCGACGACGCGATGAGCGGCAACCTGTGCCGCTGCGGCACCTATCCGCGCATCCGCGCCGCCGTCAAAACCGCGGCCGCCACGCTGGCAGAGGCCTCGAAATGAGCCGCGCCGCAAAGATCGGGCGCCGCAGCTTCCTGATCGGCTCGGCCGCCGTCGCAGGCGGCGTGGCCTTTGGCGTCGTCCTGTACCGCCGCCCTCATGACAATCCCTTGCTGGACCGGCTGGAACCCGGGCAGGCCGCGCTGACCCCATATGTGCTTGTCACAGCCGACGGCGTGACCCTGATTACGCCACGCGCCGATCTGGGCCAGGGGGCCTATCACCTGCAAGCCGCCTTGATCGCCGAGGAACTCGACGTGACACTCGATCAGGTCACCGTCGATCCCGGCCCGCCCGATCCGGCCTATTACAACACCGCACTCGCAGGTGACGCCGTGCCGTTCCCGGCCACAGATGACGGATTTCTCGCCCGGACCAGCCGCGCGGTGATGGACGCGCCGATGAAATTCATGGGCATCCAGATCACCGGCGGCTCCACCACCGTGCCAGACGCATGGGACAAACTGCGCCATGCCGGCGCCGTGGCGCGCGAAACGCTCAAGGCCGCCGCCGAGGTCAAGACCGGCACGCCACGATCCGCGATGCAGACCGAACAGGGCGCCGTGATCCTGCCCGATGGCAGCCGCCTGCCCTATACCGATCTGGCCACAGAGGCCGCCGCTCTTGAGCCGGTGACAGATGTCGTCCTTCGCGATCCCGCGCAATGGCGCCTGATCGGACAGGATATGCAGCGCCTTGATATCGTGGCCAAATCCACCGGCACCCAAGGATATGGCATCGACCTGAAATTCGACGACATGCTCCATGCCGCCGTGCGCAGCAATCCGCGTCCGGGCGGTGCGATGCTGGCGCATGACGCCACCGCCGCGCGCGCGATGCGCGGCGTGCAGCAGATCGTCCCGATCACCGGGGGCATTGGCGTTCTGGCCGACAACAGCTGGCGCGCGATGCAGGCGGTGCAAGCCATCGAGATCGACTGGGGCCCTGCCCCGTTCCCGCCCGAGATGGACGCGCATTGGCAGGCGCTCGCCGACAGCTTCACCGACGACCGGATCGACAGTCGCAACCGCGACGACGGCGATGTTGACGCGACCCTTGCCGCCTCCGATCAGGTCACCGCCGAATACCGCGCGCCCTACCTCGCCCATGCCCCGCTCGAGCCCGTCAACGCCACCGTGCGCGTCACGCCTGAGCGCGTCGATGTCTGGACCGCCACGCAGATCCCCCGCTTCGTGCAGACCCATGTGGCCGAGATCACCGGCCATGACAGCGCCGATGTGCATGTCCATGTGCAGATGGCCGGCGGCAGCTTCGGTCACCGACTCGAGGATCTGGTGGTGCGGCAGGCGGCCGAACTCGCCATGGCCGCACCCGGCCGTCCGGTCAAACTGACGCTCTCTCGCGAAGAGGACATGGCCCATGACTACCCCCGTCAGATCGCCATGGCGCGTGGGCGCGGCGCGGTTGCCGATGGCCGTGTGATGGCCTGCGATCTGGGCATCGCCATGCCCTCGGTGATCGCCTCGCAGATGGGGCGCCTTGGCCTGCCTGTGGCCGGACCGGATCTTCAGATCGTGGCAGGCGCATGGGATCAGCCCTTCGCGATCCCCCACTACCGCGTCACCGGCTACCGTGCCCCCGCGCTCGCCCCGATCAGCTCGTGGCGATCGGTGGGTGCCTCGACCAACGGGTTTTTCCACGACAGCTTTCTCGACGAGCTGATCCATGCCGCCGGCGCCGACCCGCTGGAGGAACGGCTGCGCCTGTGCACTCACGCCCCCTCGCGCAAGGTGCTCGAAGCGGTCGGCGAGATGTCGAACTGGGGATCGCCACTGCCGCAAGGCCGCGGGCGCGGCGTCGCCTATTGTCTGTCCTTCGGCGTGCCCTGTGCCGAGGTGGTCGAACTCACCGCCACACAGGACGGCATCCGCATCGACAAGGTCTTTGTCGCAGCCGAAGTGGGCCGCGTGATCGACCCGATCAATTTCGAAAATCAGGTGCAGGGCGGCGTGATCTGGGGGCTTGGCCATGCCATCATGGCCGAAACCACCTTCTCCGATGGCCAGACGGAACAACGCAATTTCGACAGTTTCCCGTTCCTGCGCCAATATCAATGCCCCGTGATCACCGTGCGCGGGCTCGAGAACGACAGCCATGTGCGCGGCGTCGGCGAACCCCCGGTGCCCCCGGCCGCCCCGGCGCTCGCCAATGCCATTTTCGCCGCCACCGGGCAGCGCCTGCGTGACATGCCGTTCAACCGACATATCGATTTCGTCTGACGGTCAAGGGCTTGCCCTGCCCCGCGCGCGGTGCTTCATGGTGGTATGCAGCACCCGGCCACCACATCCGCCCTGTTATGCCTTTGCTCCATCGGCGCCTTTGCCGCGCAATGGGCAGGCCTGCCGCTGCCGTTCCTGATCGGCCCCCTGCTGGTCAGCGCGACAATCGCCACCGCCGGTGGCCGGCTCCTGCCCGAGGGGTATGGCTTTCCGAACTGGCTCAGGGTGACGTTCATCACGGTGATCGGGTTGATTATCGGCGCACAGGTCACCGCCGATCTTTTTCAGACCCTGCCCCTGCTGGGCGTCAGCTTCTCTGCTCTGGCTCTATTCGTGGTGCTGTCGCATGGCTTCAACTACGCCGTATTCCGCCTCCTGGGCGGCTATGACAAGGCCACAGCCTTCTACTCCGCCTCACCCGGGGGCCTCTTCGAAGCGCTTGCCATGGGCGAGGAGGCGGGCGCCGATCCGGCCCGCCTGATCCTGCAGCAATTCCTGCGCATCATTCTTGTGGTGACGCTGCTGCCCATCGGCCTGTCTCTCTGGATCGGGGCGCCGATCGGAAGTTCCGCCGGAATGACATTCGCGCGGGATGCCGTGCCATGGTCCAGCCTGCCTCTGATCGCGCTGGCCGGTCTTGCCGGTATCGTCGTCGGACACCTGCTCCGCCTGCCCGCACGGCAACTGACCGGCCCCATGGCTGTCGCAGCAGCCCTGTCGGTCAGCGATCTCTATCACATCGACATGCCTCAATGGCTGGTGAACATCGCACAGATCGTGGTCGGCACGGCGCTTGGCATGCGCTTCACCGGGCTTGGGCCTACGGTGATCCTGCGCGGCGCGCGCCTGTCGTTCATCTCGGTCGGGGGGATGCTTCTGATGGCGGCGGTCTTTGCCGAGGCACTGCATCTTTTCATGGGCGAGCCGTTCGATGTCATGCTCATCAGCTTCGCCCCCGGCGGGGTCACGGAAATGGCGCTTGTCGCCCTGTCGCTGCAAGCCAACCCCGCGCTCGTGACGCTGCATCACATCTGGCGCATCCTCGTGACAGTCATCGGCCTTTCGCTCATCGGACGCCTGCTGCGCCGTCACCTTTGACAGACCGCGCCACCTGCGATATCTGAACGAATGTTCATTTAATGCAAGCGGGGACCTTCCGGAATGCGCATCGACCAGACCTCAGCCATCATCACCGGGGGCGCCTCGGGCCTCGGTGAAGCGACCGCCCGCCATTTCCGCCAGCACGGCGCACAGGTCACCATCCTTGACCGTGATGCCGAACGCAGCGCCGCCACCGCCAGCGAGATCGGCGCGACCTTCGTGGAAACCGACGTCACCGACGAGGCCTCGGTCGCCCATGCGATCGCCACCGCCAAGGCCCATATGGGGCAGATCACGACAGCGGTGAACTGCGCCGGGATCGCCACCGGGGAA
Organism: Roseovarius litoreus; assembly: GCF_900142765.1. Taxonomy (GTDB): domain Bacteria; phylum Pseudomonadota; class Alphaproteobacteria; order Rhodobacterales; family Rhodobacteraceae; genus Roseovarius; species Roseovarius litoreus. The sequence continues at coordinate 107,063 of NZ_FRCB01000005.1, read as the reverse complement.
AAGACCCTCGGCAAAAACGGCCCGCATGATCTTGCAGCCTTCCAGCGCACCATCGACATCAACCTGATCGGCAGTTTCAACGTAGCCCGCCTGGCCGCCGCCGAGATCGCGCAAAACGCCCCCGGCCCCCATGGTGCGCGCGGCGTCATCATAAACACCGCCTCCATCGCAGCCTTCGATGGCCAGAAAGGTCAGGCGGCCTATGCTGCGTCCAAAGGCGGCATCGTCGGCCTCAGCCTGCCCATGGCGCGCGATCTGGCGCGTGAAGGCATTCGCGTCATGGCCATCGCTCCGGGCATTTTCCTCACTCCGATGATGCAAGGCTTGCCGCAAGAGGTGCAGGACCAGCTGGCGCAGGATGTGACCTTCCCGAAGCGTCTCGGCGATCCGGCGGAATATGCATCGCTCGCCCGCTTCATCGTGGAATGCGACTATCTCAACGGCGAGGTGATCCGCCTTGATGGCGCGCTGCGGATGCAGTGAGAGCTGCTCCCTTCAAAGCGCGCCTTCCGTCTCGATATTTAGCTCCTCGCCACAATGCTTGCAGTGGATCGCATCCACGTCATGCTTGAGCAATCCGCAATTCTGGCATTTGTGCTTGACCTTCGCAGGTGAAAAGATCGCCCTGACCAATTGCAGGAACAGGCCCACCCCCACCACCATGATCCCCACGGACAGCAACCGCCCCATGGTGGTTGTCATGGTGATATCGCCGAACCCGGTGGTGGTCAGCGTCGCCACTGTGAAATAGAGCGCATCCACATAGGTATTGAGGCCCGGCTCATCCCCGCCGCGCAGCGCAAAGACCAAGGCCGTCATCGCAAAGATGAAGACCGTCAGGTTCATCGCGGCGATGATCGCGTCCTCATGTCGGCGAAAGAACAGCACATCGCGGCGCAGATCACGCAGCAGGTGATAGGAATGGATCAAGCGCAGCGACCTGAGCACGCGCAGCACCGCCAGCCCCTGCCCCATGAACGGTGCCGCCACCAGCGAGGCCAGCACGACGATGTCCACCAGGATATAGACCCGCCGCAGCAGCCGAAGGCGCTCCTTTGAAATCCAGAACCGCGCGCCCAGATCCAGCGCGATCAGAAGGCCGATCACGATATCCGCCACCAGGATCCACGGGGCAAAGGCCATGGAGGCCGTGGCCAAAAAGAACAGGATCGTGACAAAATCGAAGATCAGCAGCCCATAGCGGAACCGCGTGGCACGCTTGCTGCGACCCTCGTAAAGCAGCCTGACCTCGTCCTGAAGTGACCTGTTTTCCGTCATGACAGCACCGACGTTATACCGACGTGATACCGACGCAATACCGACACGCCGATTCAGCCGAGATTTTCGGCTTTTTCCTCAAGCGCCATCCACTCGTCCTCGGCGGCACTCAGCGCCGCCTGACGGCTGGTCAAGGCCTCGGTCGCCTTTTGAAACTTGACCGGTTCGCGGGTGAAAAGCTGCGGATCGGCCAGCAGGCTTTCCAGCTTGGCGATCTCGGCCTCCAGTCGCGCGATCTCGTCGGGTAGCGTCTCGAGCCTGTGCTTTTCAGTAAAGGACAGCTTGGATTTGGCGGAGTTTCGCGGGGTGGGCGTCTCTTGCTTTGCCGTTGTTTTTGTGGGCTTTTTAGGCTCTGCCGGGAGTTCTTTCCCGGCCATGGCCTCGGCCCTTTGGGCGCGGTAGTCCGACCATCCACCGGCATAGACCGTCGCCTGCCCGTCGCCTTCCATCGCAATGGTCGTGGTCGCGATCCGGTCAAGGAAATCCCGGTCGTGACTGACCAGAAGAACCGTCCCGTCATAGTCGTCCAGAAGTTCCTGCAACAGGTCGAGCGTTTCGATATCCAGATCGTTGGTCGGTTCGTCCAACACCAGAAGATTGCTTTCCCGCGCCATCAACTTGGCCAGAAGCAAACGCGCTTTTTCCCCGCCTGACAAGGACTTAACAGGCGCTCTTGCCTGCCGCTCATCGAACAGGAAGTCCTTGAGATAGCCAACCACATGTCGCGGCTGTCCACGTACCATGACCTGATCCGCCTGGCCCGAAACGCGCATGTCCTTGTCACCGGTCAGACTGTCCCAGAGCGTCATTTCCGGATCAAGCTGTGCGCGCGCCTGATCGAAGACGGCGGGCATCAGGTTGGTGCCATGCTCGACCGTGCCGGTATCCGGCTCGACCTCTTTCAGAAGCATCTTCAGCAGGGTGGTCTTGCCCACCCCGTTGGGTCCGACAAAGGCCAGACGCTCGCCGCGCTGGATGCGGATCGAGAAATCGCGCAGGATCGGCTTTCCATCGTAAACCTTTGAAATCCCACGCGCTTCAATAACGCGCTTGCCCGATTTCTGCCCAGCTTCCAGCCCCATGGCGGCGGCGCCCTGACGCCTGATCTGAGCCGAACGTTCGGCGCGCATGGCTTGAAGGTTCCGGACGCGGCCCTGATTGCGTTTGCGGCGGGCGCTGATTCCCTCGACGGCCCATCGGGCTTCGGCCTTGATCTTGCGGTCAAGCTTGTGGCGGGCCTGGTCCTCTTCTTCCCACACTTTGTCACGCCAGGCTTCGAACGCGTCGAAACCCTTTTCCTGACGAAGTATTTTTCCCCTGTCTATCCAGAGGGTTGCACGGGTAAGTTCGCGTAAAAACGCGCGGTCGTGGCTGATCAGCACAAAGGCCGCGCGGGTTTGCGTCAACTCGGCCTCGAGCCAGGCGATCGCTTCGATGTCGAGATGGTTGGTCGGCTCGTCCAGCAGCATCAGATCCGGCGCTTCGGCCATCAGTTTGGCCAGCGCGGCCCGCCGTCTCTCGCCGCCCGAGGCGGTTGCGACGGGGGTTGACGGGTCGAACTTGAGACCCTCCGCCGCCATCTCGACACGGTAATGCTCGGCCGGATCAAGCGTGCTGGCGGCAAATTCGCCCAACGTGGAAAACCCTGCCATTTCAGGGTGTTGCTCCATGTATCCAACACTCGTTCCCGGGGGCACCACACGCTCGCCCTTGTCCGCCTCGACAAGACCGGCCATGACCTTCATCAGCGTCGATTTCCCCGATCCGTTCCGCCCCACCAAGGCCACCCGGTCCCCCGGCTGAATGACCAGAGAGACCCCGTCGAAGATCGGCCCTCCGCCGAAGGTGAGCGAGATATCCGAGAGCTGGAGAAGCGGTGCACGTGCCATGAACGCGGGCTATCCCGCGGCCAGGGTGGCGTCAAGCGGTGGCGCAAAAACGCATGTCGGTATCACGTCGGTATCACGTCGGTATCGCGTCGGTGCATCACGGGATCGCCGGAGGGGGCCGCCACGGCGCGCAACAGCCGCTTGCGCGCATCCGGAATGGCGGCGATTTCCAGCCCGGTGAACACATGCAGCGTATCCAGCTGGCGATCGACCACGGCATGATCGCTGACCCACCCGCCCATCAAGAGATAGGTCCGCAGCAAGGGCGGCATCCGCAGCATGGCCAGTCTTGTGTCGGGCCGGCGGCGGGCAAGCTTTTGCGCGAATCGAAAGACCGAGGGTGCCTTGATCCGGGGCAGCCAGCGACGCGGTGCGATATGGCGTGCCGCAAGCATCGCGAAGGCATCCAGATAGGTCTCGGCATCGACGCCTTGAAAGGACGAACAGCCGAACAGCATCTCGACCCCGTGCTGATCGACATAGCGCGTCATGGCCCCCCATGCGACACGCAGGATATCGGGGTCGCGCATGTCTGGATGGATACAGAATCGCCCAAGTTCGATCATCGGACCCTCGAAGGCGGACAAGGCCGACAATTCATAGAATTGCGCCGAATAGCTGCGCTCGATCTCGGCGCCGCCTGTCAGGTGCAGCAGACGAAAGCAGCACACCAGACGGCCGCTATGCTGCTCTTCGACCATGAAATGCGAGCAGGTCGCGTCGAACGGATCGCGGTCCAGCCGGTCGGGATCGGTGGATTTCAGAAAGGCCAGCGCCCTGAGCCGCTGGCAGGCAACCAGATCGGCCGCACTCTGTGCGATCCGTGCCGAGTAGCGCCCCTTGTTCAATGCCGTCATCAGGCCAAACCCCAAGTCACGCCGAAAGCTACTTGGGTATCGCGTATCACACAAGTCGTGACGCAGGCATGACGGACATCAGTTGAAGATATCGCCCGGATCGATATTGCCGATATTGCTGAGCAACTGGCGCAGGAAATTGTTGTCGACCACGGAAGATTCGGTCACCCGGCGCGAGAGCGGCACGACCACACCATCCTCGAGACCGAACCGCTCGATATTGGCGATCGTGTCGGTACTGTCGAAGCTGATGGCGAGCACCTGGCGCTCGACCACCTCGGGGCGGTACATGCCGTATTCGCGGATCCGGCTGCGCACATAGTAGTAATCGCCCTGTTCCAGAACGCCCGAAGTAGAGGGCGGGCCGATCACGTCATCGACGGTCGCACGCGTGTCGACCCCGACGACAAGCTGTTGGAGGTCTTCCTCGGGCGGGATATAGCCGTGGTTCTGGTAGGTCGCGGAACAGGCGGAGAGGGCAAGAACACCAAGCGCAAGCATGGTGCCGCGCAGTCGCTGTCTGATACCAATCATGTCCGCCCTCTTGATCTTGGCACGCATTGCCTTTTATCCCGCTTACAACAAGGTGGGCCACAGGTTCAAGAAAGGAAGAGAGTGCCTTGACGCAAGACAATGTCTCCAACAAGACGGTTTACCGCGTGAAGGACCTTTCGTCCCACAGCCCGACGCAGTTCATTCTACGCCCTTCGAGGGACGAGACTGATGCGATCTGCGGGCAACTTGGGCTTCTGGGGCTGCGCAAATTGTCATTCACAGGCGAGATACGCTCGGTCGGGCGGCGCGACTGGCAGCTTGACGCGCGGCTCGGGGCGACGGTCGTGCAGCCTTGCGTGGTGACGCTGGAGCCCGTGAAGACGCGGCTGGACGAGGACATCACCCGGCTGTTCCTGGCCGAGATGCCGGATGAAGCGCTCGCCGATGAGCAGGAAATGCCACAAGACGACACGCAAGAGCCGTTGGCGGATGTGATCGATGTGGCCGCGGTGATGATCGAGGCGCTGACACTCGCCCTGCCCGACTATCCGCGCAGCGATGCCGCCAGCTTTGACGGGGCCGAGGTCACCCCGCCGGACGCGGAGCCGATCGCCCCCGAAGAACGCAAACCCTTTGCAAAACTCGCCGAGCTGAAAAAGAAACTCGAAGACAAAGGCTGAGCAGGCAAAAAACGGCTTGCTCTGATGGCGATTCACTGTATTTTCGCGCTTCCACCGGAATTTGGGGTTGAACCGCCGGCTCACTACGGATTATGAGCCGCGGACACTCGTGAAACAGGGCTGGTCTGGCCCACAGGAAATTGAGGTTGCGACATGGCTGTCCAACAGAACAAGGTATCGAAATCGCGCCGCAACAATCGCCGCGCCCATGACGCGCTCGTTGCGGCCAACCCCAACGAATGCCCCAATTGCGGCGAGCTGAAGCGCCCGCATCACATCTGCGCGGCCTGTGGCCATTACGCGGATCGTGAAGTGGTCGCGATGGTTGATGACGTCGATCTGGACGACGACGCAGCCTGAGCATCCAGGGGGCGGACGTCCGCATGACCGCAGGAATGGACCATTCTCGCGCGCGCGCCGGACGCACCGTTATCTCCGTAGACGCCATGGGTGGCGATGAAGGGCCGGCAACCGTTGTTGCCGGCATTTCGCTTTCGGCCAAGAAAAACCCCGATATCGGCTTCATCCTGCATGGCCCGAAAGAGGTTCTGGAACCTCTGGTGGCCAAGCGGAGCAACCTTGCGGGGCGCTGCGAGATCAGGCATGCCGCCGATGTCGTGGAGATGGAGGACAAGCCGAGCCACGTGCTGCGCAACGGGCGCGAGACCTCGATGTGGTCGGCGCTGGAATCCGTGCGCAACGGTGAGGCGACGGTCTGTGTGTCGTGTGGCAATACCGGCGCGCTGATGCTGCTGTCGGTGATGCGGCTGCGCAAGCTGGGCGGAATTTACCGGCCCGCCATCGCGGTGATGTGGCCCTCGCGCAATCCGCAAGGGTTCAACATCATGCTGGACGGGGGCGCGGATATCCGGGCCGATGCCAAGGACCTGATGCAATATGCGCTGATGGGAACCTCCTATGCGCGCAATGGATTCGGGCTGGAGCGGCCGAGGGTCGGTCTGCTGAATGTGGGCACCGAAGAGCACAAGGGCCGCGCCGAGCTGAAAGAGGCCTATGACCTCATTTCCGCCAATGCGCGCCATGCGGATTTCGAATTCGTGGGCTTCGTCGAGGGGCGCGATCTGCCGGGCACCGTGTGCGATGTGATCGTGACCGACGGGTTCACCGGCAATGTGGCTCTGAAGACCGGCGAAGGGATCGCGCAACTGATCTCGCAGCTGCTGCGCGAAGCGTTCCGGTATTCACCGCTGTCGCAGCTTGCATCGGTGCTGGCCTATACGTCGCTGCGGCGGCTGAAAAAGCGGATCGATCCGCGCCGCGCGAATGGCGGCGTGTTCCTCGGGCTGAATGGAACGGTGGTGAAATCGCACGGATCGGCCGATCCGACGGGGGTTTCGTCGGCGGTAAAGCTGGCCTATGAGTTGGCGCAGAAAGGCTTTTCGGAAAAGCTGGCTGCAAGGGTTGCATCCGCCAACATGCTTGACCAAGATGCCACAGCAGAAACAAGAAATAACGGTGAAACCGAATGACGCTTCGTGCCGTCGTTGAAGGCGTCGGGCACTACCTGCCGGACCGTATCGTCCCGAACTCCGAGTTTGAAAAGACGTTGGACACATCGGACGAGTGGATCAAAACGCGGTCCGGTATCGAGCGACGCCATTTCGCGGCAGACGGTCAGACGACCTCGGATCTTGCGGCGCGCGCGGCGCGTGCAGCGCTGGAGAATGCGGGGCTGGATGTGGATGCGATAGACGGGATCATCGTTGCCACCTCGACCCCGGACCTGACCTTTCCGTCGGTGGCGACCATGGTGCAGCGCGATCTTGGCATGACACGCGGATTCGGCTTTGACGTGCAGGCGGTCTGTGCGGGATTCATCTATGCGCTGACCAATGCCAATGCGCTGATTCTCGCCGGACAGGCAAAATGTCTGCTGGTGATCGGCGCCGAGACTTTCAGCCGGATCATGGACTGGACCGATCGCTCGACCTGCGTTCTGTTCGGAGATGGCGCGGGCGCAGTGGTGCTGCGCGCGCATGAAGGTGACGGCACCAAGGAGGATCGTGGCATTCTGTCGGCGGACCTGAATTCCGACGGTCGATATCGCGACATGCTCTATGTGGATGGCGGGGTATCGAGCACGGGACATGCCGGCAAATTGCGGATGCAGGGCAATCCGCTGTTCCGGCAAGCGGTGGAAAAACTGACCAGCACCGCCCAGAATGCGCTGGAAAAGATCGGTCTGACGGGAACGGATGTGGACTGGATCGTGCCGCATCAGGCCAATATCCGCATCATCCAGGGCACGGCCAAGAAAATGGGCCTGTCCATGGATCAGGTGATCGTGACGGTGCAGGATCACGGCAACACCTCGGCTGCCTCAATTCCGCTGGCCTTGTCGGTGGGGGTGGCCGAAGGCCGGATCAAGCGCGGCGATCTCGTGCTGTCGGAAGCCATCGGCGGGGGGCTCGCCTGGGGCGCGGTAGTCTTGCGCTGGTGATGTCAAATCGCGCGATATCCGCTTAAAGATACCTCTTCAAGTAGTTGAGATTGACTCGGAAATTCCTTCCGACCTACAGTCTGTGCAAACCAGAGGGATAGAGATGAGCGAAAAGACACTTACCAGAATGGATCTGAGCGAGGCAGTGTTCCGCGAAGTCGGGCTGTCTCGAAATGACTCCGCGGAGCTTGTGGAAAGCGTGTTGGCCCATATGTCGGATGCTTTGGTCCGTGGCGAACAAGTCAAGATTTCGTCTTTCGGAACATTTTCCGTACGCGAAAAATCGGCGCGCGTCGGCCGCAATCCGAAGACCGGAGAAGAGGTTCCGATCAACCCCCGCCGGGTGCTGACCTTTCGTCCCTCTCATCTGATGAAAGATCGGGTCTCGGCCGGCAACAAAAGCTAGGATAAAAGCGGGATATGGCCAAATCCGCCGACGCTTTCCGGACCATCAGCGAAGTGGCCGACTGGCTGGAAACGCCAGCGCATGTTCTGCGTTTCTGGGAAAGCAAGTTCAGCCAGGTGAAACCCGTCAAACGGGCTGGCGGGCGGCGGTATTACAGACCTGCGGACATGGAGCTTCTTGGAGGGATCAAGAAGCTCCTGCATGATGACGGCATGACCATCAAGGGCGTGCAGAAAATCCTGCGCGAAGAAGGCGTGCGGCATGTTGCGGCCTTGTCCCAACCTGTCGATGGCGATCTTGAGGCGTATGTTGACGCTTCAGCCCATGTTGAGGCGTCGGAGGATCGCGCGCAGGACAGCGCGCAGATCGTGGCCATGCAGCCCAACATCGAGGTTGCCGAGGCCGCGCATCGCGAACCTGCGATCGAGCCTGCCGCCGAGGAGGTGACGTCTGCGCAGGTTGAGCCGGACGAGCCACTGGCCGAGGTGCCCGAGACGCCAGCGCAGGACAGTCAGGACAGCGCGCAAGACGACATGTCGCCCGGCGATGACGATGCAGCGGTCGCCGAGGACGCGCCCGAGACTGCGCGCGAAGACGTCGACGCGGCGGCCCCCGTCATGCCCAGCTTCAGCCAGCGCAGGGATATCGCGGACACCGACAAGGCGGTTGAGGCTGAAGCCGAGGTTGAGGCTGCGGTTGAAGCCGTGGCTGAAGATGACGTTGAGGCTGAGATCGACGAGAGCACGCCCGCCGAGACAGCACCGGAGCCACCTGCCCCGCCCGCGCCCAAACCGGCTGTGATCACCCTGCCCGACGATCCCGCCGATGACATGGCGGCCGACGCGGGCCTTTTGTCTCGATTGGCCACGCTGACCGCGCCCGCCACCGAGGAAAGACGTCACCGGATCAGGACCCTGATGGCACGTCTGCGCGAGGTCACGGACCGCCCGGAAAATAGGCGCGACAGCTGAGAGGAAAATTCCAAATTCCTCTTGTTCCCGTTCTCAAAACAGGTATGTAACACCCCAAGTCGGGCTATAGCGCAGTCTGGTAGCGCGTCCGTCTGGGGGACGGGAGGTCGTAGGTTCGAATCCTGCTAGCCCGACCAAATAATCCGTCCCCACTCTTGCTTGTCGACGCTGACCATCGGCGCGCATTCTGCCCGTTACTGTTCGGCACGGGCAATCAGAGGGGACGAGATGACCGGTGTTTTGGCCAGCCAGCAGATTTCGGCTCTGATTGCCGATGGACGGATTTCAGCGACAACAGGCGTTTCCCCGGAACAGATTCAACCGGCCAGCCTTGATTTGCGCCTTGGCGATGTGGCCTACCGCGTGCGCGCGTCGTTTCTTGCCGGTCACGGGTGCACGGTGGCCGACCGGCTGCCCGAATTCGAGATGCACCGCATCGATCTGACGCAAGGCGCGGTTCTTGAGAAAGGCTGCGTCTATGTTGTGCCGCTCATGGAATCGCTGGACCTGCCCGACAGCCTGCAGGCGGTGGCCAATGCAAAATCCTCGACAGGGCGGCTGGATTTGCTGACACGGACGATCACCGATGGCGGCACCGAGTTCGATCGCGTTCCGATGGGCTATTCTGGCCCGCTTTATGCCGAGATATGTCCGCGCTCGTTTTCCGTTCTGGTGCGGCCCGGTATGCGGCTCAACCAGATTCGCTTTCGCGAGGGTCAGGCCGTGCTGGATGACGCCGCGTTGCGCCAGCTGCATGAGGATACCCCGCTTGTCGATGGCGACGCGGTCATCAGCGACGGTCTGGGGTTTTCGGTTGACCTCAAGCCGGCTGCGGGCAGTCTGGTAGGATATCGCGCCAAACCCCATACCGGCATCATCGATCTGGACAGGATCGGCGGCTATGATCCGGCGGAATACTGGGAAGAGGTGCATTCGAGCAAGGGGCGCATCATCCTTGATCCCGGTGCGTTCTATATCCTTGTCAGTCGCGAGGCGGTGCATATACCGCCGGCCTATGCCGCTGAAATGGCCCCGTATCTGGCCATGGTCGGTGAATTCCGGGTGCATTACGCGGGCTTTTTCGACCCCGGTTTCGGCCATGATGCGGCGGGCGGCGCCGGGTCACGCGGCGTGCTCGAAGTACGCTGTCACGAGGCGCCTTTCGTGCTGGAACATGGGCAGATCGTCGGGCGACTGGTTTACGAACGCATGAGCCAGGTGCCTGACCAGCTTTACGGGTCAGGCATCAAGTCCAATTATCAGGGACAGGGCCTTAAGCTCAGCAAGCATTTCCGCGCGGCCTGAGGCGGCGGGAGGATCAGAACTTGCCGAAGCGGCGGCCGATCTTGATCGCCTGACGGGCACGTTGCTGCGTCTTGCGGGTGTCGGGACCCGGTGCCGATGCTCCATCGGGGCCATTGCGTTTGCTCATGGCGTTGATGCCCGCATTCATGCCCTTGCTGACGACGGTTCGCATGACCATGCGCAGGATCATCGTGACGATGCTGTTGACGTTCATAACTGCCTCACTCGTGTTTCAGTGTACCCGTGATCCATCATATAACATGAAATCACGGCGTTTTCAGGGCTTGGAGCCCAAGAGCCTCATCAATCCTCGAAGAGTTCGCTTTGACCTTCGGAGGATTGCTCGTCCGCATCGCTGTCACCCTCGCCCATTTGGGGCATGGCGCCGGGGGCAGGCCTGTTTTCCAGCAAGCCGGCGGCGCGCAGTTCCTTGAGGCCCGGAAGATCGCGGGCCGATTCGAGGCCGAAATGATCGAGAAAGGACTGAGTGACCACGAAGGTCACGGGGCGACCGGGCGTCATCTTGCGGCGGCCGAAGCGGATCCATTCCATTTCAAGCAGTTGATCCACCGTGCCACGGCTGACCGAGACGCCGCGGATCTCTTCGATCTCGGCGCGGGTGACGGGCTGGTGATAGGCGATGATGGCAAGTGTCTCGACCGCGGCGCGGCTGAGTTTTCGGGTCTCAACGGTCTCTTTCTGCATCAGGAAGCCAAGATCCGGTGCGGTGCGCATCGCCCAGGCGTCGCCCACCTTGACGAGGTTCACCCCACGCCCTTCGTATCGTTTGCGCAAATAGACCAGCGCCTCGGCCGCGTCGCAGCCATGCGGCATGCGCGCTTCCATCTCCTTGATGGTCAAAGGCTCGGCGGTGGCGAAGAGGATCGCTTCGCACATGCGCTCCTGTTCGGCTATGGGCGGCGCATCAAATAGGCTTTCTTCTTTTTTATCAGTGTCTTCTGCCATATTCCTAATCCTTGCGTCGCACTTCGATCGGCGCGAATGTGTCGGATTGTCGGATGACTATCTTGCCTTCCTTGACCAGTTCCAGGGAGGCCGCGAAGGTCGAGGCCGTGGCCGAGCGACGGCGCGCGGGATCGGTGGTGAAGCCCTCGGGCAGATAGGTCGAGATATCGGTCCATGTTCCCGCAAAACCGATCAGGCCGCGCATACGCTCGAGCGCCTGTTCCATGGTGAAGATCGCCTCGCGGTCCATCGCGTAGGGGCGGAATTCATCCTTGGTGCGGATGCGCGCATAACCCTGCATCAGATCAAGGAGCGTCGCGGTATAGGTCACGCGCTTGACCCGGGTGATGTCTTCGGGGATGCCGCGGGCAAAGAAATCCCGGCCCAACTGATCGCGCGCCATGAGCTTGGCCGCATGTTCGCGCATCGCTTGCAGGCGTTCGAGCTGGAACGCCAGGTGGGCGGCCAATTCTTCGCCGGATGGACCTTCTTCGGTCGGGTCTGGGGGCAACAGAAGGCGGGATTTGAGAAAGGCGAGCCAGGCCGCCATGACCAGATAATCCGCCGCCAGTTCGATCCGGAGCTGTTTGGCGCGCTCGACGAAAGCCAGGTATTGCCGCGCGAGATCGAGCACCGAAATCTTCAGCAGATCGACCTTCTGGGTCCGGCCAAGCATGAGCAGCACGTCGAGCGGACCTTCGAAGCCGTCGATATCGACGATCAGGGCTTCAGCCGCCATCCGGTCGGCCACCGGGGTCACTTGCGCCCCGCCCTGATCCTCGAAATCGTCTTCAGCCATCACCGCGTCCATTTATCAGCTGATCAAGCTTTGCCTCAAGGGCGCGAATGTCAACCTCGTCCGGTATGCGGCGGGCCTCCATCGCGCGTTCGGCGCGCGCAAGCCCCGCTGGAGACAGCCAGCCCGAGACATCGGCCACGGCGCGGCGCTCCTCGAGCGTGGCATTGCACAGCAGGACCACATCGCAGCCTGCATTGAGCGAGGCGCGCGCGATATCCGTGAGCGACCCCTTGAGTGCCTTCATCGAGATATCGTCGGTCATGACGAGGCCATTGAATCCGATCTCGTCCCGAATGATCCGCATCATTACCGGAGACGTGGTCGCGGGCCGGTCGTCGATCGCCGAATAGACCAGATGCGCGGTCATCCCCATCGGCAGATCGTTGAGCGACTTGAACGGCAGAAAATCCACCTCGGAGAGGTCACGATGCGCTGCACCGACCACTGGCAAGTCCAGATGGCTGTCGACCACCGCTCGGCCATGGCCGGGGATATGCTTTAGCACCGGCAAAACGCCGCCATCCATCAGGCCATCGGCCACAGCCCGGCCCAGACGGGCCACCGTGCCGGGATCGAACCCGTAGCAACGGTTTTTCAGAAAATCATGCGTTTCGGGACCGGCGACATCGACCAAAGGCGCGCAATTGCTGTCGATCCCCAGATCGCGCAATTCGGAGGCAATGATCCGATAGCGCAGATAAAGCGCCTCTTCGGCGTGCGGTCCGGCGACGGCGACATGCTCCAGAGGCGGCAGCCAATCGCGCCATATGGGTGAGCGCAGGCGCTGCACGCGCCCGCCTTCCTGATCGATGGTGATCGGCGCGTCGCGGCCAACGGCATCGCGCATCTCGGCGCAGAGCGCGCGCACCTGATCCGGCGTGTCGATATTGCGTGCGAAAAGGATGAAGCCGAAAGGATCGGCATCCGCGAAAAAACGCTTTTCCTCGGCCGTCAGACGCAGGCCTTCGGCATCGAGGATGCAGGCCCCGAATGGCGTACTCACCTTGTAACCACCGGAATACACTCGGCGTTTTCGGCCACGAGTGCGGAACAGAAGCGCCGCGCATCGTTGATATCGGCAAAGCCCATGGCGCGCAGGCGATAGAAGGTCCGTCCGCCGCTTTGCGCCTTCTGGATCACGCGATCCTTGCCGTCGAGATATTCGCCGAAACGCCCATCCAGACGGTCCCATTCCTTGCGGGCGATATCGGGCGAGGAAAACGCGCCCAACTGGGCAAGGCGTGTGCCGACGGGGATATCTTCGGGCGCGATCTCACGCGGGGAGTCAGAGCTGCTTGCGATGGTCAAAGCCGCCTGCTTCACCTGACCCAGTGAGGCGGGGCGCTGCTTGGGGCGCAAGGACCGGCCGATCCCGTCCGCGGATGCTGCATCAGTTGCGGCAAGCGGCTCGGGGGTGGCGGATGGCGCGGGCTCTTCAAGCGCCTGCAGCGGTTCGACACCATCGGCCATGCGCGCGGCCAGAGCTTCGACCGCAACAAGCTGCACGGCGCGGTCCTCATCGGTCAAACGCTCGTCTATCGCGGGGGCAGGTTCGGCATCGGCGACCGTCTCGGTCTCGTCGATGGGCTCCGCAGGTGCCTGCACAAGGGCGGACAGTTCGGCTTGCGGAATATCTTCGAGGGTCAGCTCAAGTGGCCTTGGCGCGAGGATCAGCTTATCTGCGGGACGCTCTGCGGTGCCTTCGGCGGCCACGGCGTTCACCGCCAGCCCCTGATGGGGGGCCTGGCGCCCGCCGGGATCTTCGGGCTGCACGCGCATCGGGCCTTCGGCGGCGCGCACGACCGGTACACCGCTGACATCACGCACAAGAAGCTTGTATCCCCAGACACCTATCCCGACAACGAGCGCCAGCGATATCGCCGCGCCCGCAAAATTGGTGAGTTTCGCGATACTGTTGCCCTGCCCGGGCGCAGCGGAATGCTGCACGTCTTGCCTGTCTGCCATGTCTCGCCTCGCTTGCACTCCGGCGATACTTGGCCGCCGGGGTTTGTTTACTGCCTGCCCCGGCGCATATGTGCGACTGTTATCGCATCTCTTCTGCCGGTGTGACGCCCAGAATACCAAGACCTGAGGAAATAACAACGGTCACGGATCGGGCGAGGGCGATTTTGGCCTGACTTGTTGCAGGGTTGTCCTCTTGCAGGAAACGCAAGGCAGGTTCGTCATTGCCGCGGTTCCAGAGCGCGTGCAGATCCGAGGCAAGATCGTAGAGATAGAAGGCCACCCGGTGCGGCTCGTTCGTGCGACCGGCAAGCTCGGCCATGCGGGGCCATTCCGCCAGCTTGCGGGCAACCGCCAGCTCCGCCTCGTGGACCAGCCCCGAGAGATCTACCTTGGCCAGTGTCGCGTCCTCCACATCGATGCCCGCCTCGCGCGCCTTGCGCAGCACTGAATTCACCCGCGCATTGGCATATTGGACATAGAAAACCGGATTATCCTTGGATTGTTCGAGCACCTTGTCGAAATCGAAATCCAGAGGCGCATCATTCTTGCGGGTCAGCATCACGAAACGGGTGACATCCGGGCCGACCTGATCGACGACATCGCGAAGGGTCACGAAGGTCCCTGCCCGCTTGGACATCTTGAACGGCTCACCATTCTTGTAGAGCTTGACGAGCTGGCATAGCTTGATGTCGAGCGGCACGCGATTGTCGCTCAGCGCGCCCACGGCGGCCTTCATCCGCTTGACATAGCCGCCATGATCGGCGCCGAAGACGTCGATCAGCTTGTCGAAGCCGCGCGTGATCTTGTCATAGTGATAGGCGATATCGGGCGCGAAATAGGTCCAGCTGCCATCGGATTTCTTGACGGGCCGATCCACGTCATCGCCGTAATCGGTCGACCGGAACAGCGTCTGTTCGCGCGGTTCCCAGTCCTCGGGGGTCTTGCCCTTGGGCGGTTCCAGCACGCCTTCATAGATCAGGCCGCGATCCTCGAGCGATTTGAGCGCCTTTTCGATCAGCCCCGTGCCGTAAAGCGACTTCTCCGAGAAGAACACATCCATCTCGACGCCAAGGGATTTGAGGTCGTCGCGGATGAGGTCCATCATCCGGTCGGTGGCAAAGCTGCGCACTTCGGCCAGCCAGACGTCTTCGGGTTGATCGACATAGGCCGCTCCGACCTCGGCCTTGAGCGCCTCGCCCACTTCGATCAGATAGTCGCCGGGATAGGTGCCATCCTCGAAGGCCACGGCCTGCCCATGCGCCTCGAGATACCGAAGGTAGACCGAGCGCGCCAGGACATCGACCTGCGCGCCGCCATCGTTGATGTAGTATTCGCGGGTGACCTCATAGCCCACGTAGTCCAGCAGGCTGGCCAGCGCATCGCCGAACACCGCGCCGCGCGTATGGCCGACATGCAAGGGACCGGTCGGGTTGGCGCTGACATATTCCACGTTGACCTTCTTGCCGGCACCCATCGCGGACCGACCGAACGCGTCGCCGTCTTGCAGAGCTGCGCGCACCACCGCGTGCCACATGCCGGACGACAGCCTCAGGTTCAGGAAGCCCGGACCGGCCACATCGGCGCTTTCGATCCGGTCATCCTCGAGCAGGCGCGCGGCCAGATCCTCGGCGATGGCGCGCGGCTGCAGACCGGCGGGCTTGGCCAGCACCATCGCGGCATTGGTCGCCATGTCGCCATGGGCCGGATCGCGCGGCGGCTCGACCGCCACATTCGCGAAATCGAGCGCTTCGGGCAGCTTGCCCTCGGCCTGAAGGCGGCCCAGTTCGGCCAGCACAAGCCCATGGATTTCGGTGAACAGATTCATCGGATCATCCCTTGTTCGTCGCGGGCCGGTTTATCATTGCCAGTGCCCGCGTCAATCGGAACGCGGCCAAAGCGGCAAAAGCGCCCCTCCGATGGCACCGCCATGCGGCCCGCACAGGAACATCACCGTCGAGACGAGGGCCTCCATCGAGCAGATGTCACCGACGCTCGCCGGAAGGCGTAACGCATTGCAGCAGATGCCATGCACCCCCAGCTTGTCATGGAGCATGCCGGGAAGCGCGGACAGCGCCTTGTCCAGAAGCGCACGGTCGATCCCGGCCAGCGGCGTGGGCGCGGAAAACAGCACGATCACCCGGCCCTGCCCGGCCTTCAACGCGCGCGCCAGATCCCGCGTCAATGCGGGGATGGAGGACATGGCCGCCGCAAGACGATCCGGATGGCGCAAGGGCTGCAGATGGATCAGGATATCGAGCGGTTCATCGGCCCAGATTTCACCGAACTGCGCGCTCAGATCGGCGCGCAGGGGATCAAGGGCCAGTGGTTCGATACGGTCACGCGCCAGCGTCGCCACTTCCAGTAATGTGGATTCCTCGCGGTCCATGAGCACGATCCGCGCGCCCACGCGGCCAAAACCATGCGCAAGTGCGATGCCAACCTCACAGCCAGCGCCCGCGATCACCACGGTCTTGCCAGAAAACTCCACGCCACGCAAACAAGCCACTCACACAAGCACCACCGGCATGGGGTATCACCGCAGCGGCGGGTAATCAACGCTCGGTCTGAGGTGCTTCGGTCCGATCCGGTTTTTGCGGCGCAAGCGCAAGAATACGAACACCCGAGAGTTTTTTCGGAGCCTGTTCATGCTCGATCAGGGTCAGCCCGGCGCTTTCATCATAGCTGGCCAGCAAGATGGCCTCGGGATTGTGCGCGGCCCAATCCTCGAGTGTGAATTCATCGGTCAGGTCGGTGCTGCGCACGCTCCAGCCGTCGCTCATCTTCGCGGCAAGCTCGTAATAGGTGAGCCCCCCTGCGGTGATGCGCCCGCCAAGAGTGGCCGGGAGCGCATGGCGCTTGCTGTCCTGTTTGGCGCGTTTGAGTTGAAAGACGTTCTCGCGGCCGAATTCCGGCGCGAGATCGGTGGCGACAAGGGTGTTGTAGGCATCGTTGTCGCTGATCGCCATGACCTGCCCATAGCTCATGATCTCGACGCCATGTTCTGCCGCTTCGGAAAGGATATCGCCGAAAAAGACCGGCACCCCGGCCTCGCGCGCGCTGCGCAGACGTGCGCGATTGGCATCAGCGATCAGTACGGGCACATCGCGGTCTTGCAAGGCTTTGGCAAAGGCCATGGCAAAGCGCGACCCGCCCACGAAGATCACGCCGGGAATGGCCGCCCCGGCCAGCCCGAAGGCCCGCGCCATGGGACGCAGTGAAAACCCATGCAACACGACCGTCGCCGCCACGAGAGCGAAGGCCAAAGGCGTCAGGAGAGCCGCATCTTCGATGCCTTCGGCAACCAGACGTTCGGCAAAAAGCCCCGCAACCGCGACCAGCACGACCCCGCGCGGTCCGGTCAACCCCACCAGCAGCCGCTCGCGCATCGGCAGCTTGGTGCCCAGAAGCGAGATCAGCACCGTCAGCGGGCGCACGATCAGGATCACGACGGCGACGAATGCCGCCGCTTGCCAGTTCAGCAGGGCCAGTGCGTCGAATTTCATATTTGCGGCCAACAGGATGAACACGCCCGACACCAGCAGGATCGTGGCATGTTCTTTGAAGCGGCGCAGCTCGGTATAGCTGGGCAGATCGGCATTCGCGATCCAGATGCCCATCACCGTGACCGCCAACAGGCCGCTTTCATGCAAAACCGTGTCAGACACGGCGAACACCCCCAGAAGCAGGGTGAAGAGCACGGGCACTTTCATGAATTCCGGCACCCATGCGCGGCGGAAGGATTCCGCAATCGCCCATCCCGACGCCACCCCCAGAACCGAGGCCACCACCAGACCGCGGGTAATGTCCAGCACGGCGTCGCCCGCGGATTCGGCTGCTTGCAGCACGAGTACCACCTCGAAGGCGAGAACGGCGGCCAGCGCGCCGATCGGGTCGTTGACGATGGCCTCCCATTGCAGCAATTGCGCCGGGCGCCGCCTGAGCCGGGCCTGACGCAAGAGCGGTGCGATCACGGTGGGGCCGGTGACGATCATGATCCCGCCGAACACAGCCGATGACGCCCAGCCAAGCCCCGCCACATAGTGCAGCGCCAAAGCCGAGAGCAACCAGCCAAGCGGCGCGCCGACAAAAACCAGCCGCCTGACGCCTTCGGCCGCCCCGCGCAGGCTTTGCACGCTGAGGGTCATGCCGCCTTCGAACAGGATGATGGCGACCGCGATCGAAATCAGCGGACCCATCAGCGGGCCGATATCGCGGCCTGGATCGAACAGGCCCGTCACCGGCCCGATCACCAGACCGGCCACCAGCATCAGCACGATCGCCGGAAGGCGCAGCCGCCACGCCAGCCATTGCGCACCGACGCCAAGCGCGCCGACCAGTGCAAAGCTCATCACTGGGGCCAGCGCCCCGGTCGTTGCCGCATCAATCGCCATGGTTCATGTCCCGCCCCATGCTCCGGCACCACCGGGCCCACCAAGAAGCCGGGCATGTTGTTGCAGGGCATAGCGGTCGGTCATGCCGGCGATGTAGTCGCTCACCAAGCGGGCCAGCGCGACATCGTCCGTAGCCTGTGCAACATCGTGTCGCCAGCGTTCGGGCAGATGCTCGGGCGCCGCGAGGTAGAACGGAAACAGCTCTTCGACGACGCGGGTGACTTTGGCGCGCATCTCCATGACAACGGGCGCGCGATACATGCGCGCGAACAGAAAGGCGCGGATCTCGCGCAGATCGCGCCACATGCCGTCCGAAAAGCGGATCACCGGACGCCCCAGATGCCGGATATCGGCGGCGTCGCCCGGCGCGGCTTGGGCCAGATGCCGGCGCGAGGTTTCGATCACATCGCCGACCATGACGCCGAAAACCCGCCGCAGCGCTTCGTGGCGGCGGCGATAGGGATCGAGGCCCGGATAAGCCGCGTCGACCTCGGCATAGCAGGCATCGATGATGGGCAGCCCCTGAATGTCGACCTCGGTGAAGAGGCGCGCGCGCAGACCGTCATGCAGATCGTGATTGTTGTAGGCGATGTCATCGGCGAGGGCCGCGACCTGCGCCTCGGCGCTGGCGTGGGTGTCGAGCTCGAGATCGTGGCGCGCATTGTAATCGTGCAGCGCATAAGGCAGATCGCCGGTGACCGGGCCGTTGTGCTTGGCGATGCCTTCCAGCGTGTCCCATGTCAGGTTCAGCCCGTCGAATTCCGCGTAATGCCGTTCCAGCGACGTGACGATGCGCAACGCCTGGGCATTGTGATCGAACCCGCCATAGGGCTGCATCAGCGCATCGAGCGCATCCTCACCAGTGTGACCGAAAGGCGTGTGGCCCAGATCATGCGCCAGTGCCACCGCTTCGGTCAGTTCGGAATTGAGCCCGAGCGCGCCAGAGATCGTCCTCGCCACCTGTGCCACTTCGATGGAATGGGTGAGACGCGTGCGAAAATAATCCCCCTCGTGTTCCACGAACACCTGAGTCTTGTGCTTGAGACGGCGGAAGGCACTGGAATGAATGATGCGGTCGCGATCGCGCTGATAACAGGAGCGGAACGCGCTTTCCTCCTCGGGCACCAGACGCCCGCGTGTGCGAGCCGGGTCCGAGGCATAGGGCATTTGCATGTCGGCCATCCTTGTCGGCTTTGTCCCGTTCCCATATATTGCAAGCAACAGGATAACGGAACCGTCAGGAGACCAAGATGCAATTGCCCCCGAAAGTGACAGAGCGCGCTTTCTCCCGCCTTAGCGAAATAGGCGCCGGCGATCAGGGTCAGGCTCTTCGCATCGCCGTGGAAGGTGGCGGATGTTCGGGTTTTCAGTATGACATCCGGCTGGATCAGCCCGCCGAGGACGATCTTGTTCTCGAAGGTTTGGGGCAAAAGGTGGTCGTGGATAGTGTCTCGCTGCCGTTTCTGGCCGGTGCCACCATCGACTTCACCGAGGAACTGATCGGCGCGCGTTTCACCATCGACAATCCCAATGCCAGCAGCTCTTGCGGTTGCGGAACATCTTTTTCGATGTAATCAGAATGGCTTGCGCGTGAAAGCTCATATCGCTTTCGGCAAGCTTTCACTCGGCCGGGACCACGGATTTGGGGCGTGACGCAGGCATCGGCCGCAAGCGCAACTGATCGCGCATCAGCATGGCGCTTGCTGCGATCATCAACCCGGCCCCCAGAAAGACCGACGCGGCGGGTGTCTCTGCGAAGAACAGAATGCCGAACAGCACCATCCACAGAAATTGCAGGTTGATGAGCGGTGTGACCACATAGGCAGGCATCACCCGCATCGCACCCACAAGCACCCACCGTGCCCCGAAAAGAATCACGCCATAGCTGAAGGCCCAAGCCAAATCCTTCAAGGGCATGGGCTGAAACACGAAGGGCAAGGCCAGGGCCATCACCACCATCAATGCGGCATTGGGATAGAAGACCTGTGCCAGAAGATTGCTTTCGATCCGGCAGATATAGCGCGCCGCCAACATCGATACCGTGCCAAGCAAGGCCGCCAGCAACGCCACGAGATGCCCGAGGCCAATAGACGACAGGCCCGAGGGAAAGAGGACCAAGACCCCCATGCTGGCCAGAGCAAGACCGCCCCATGCCTGCGGGCGCACCGGCTCGGACAGGACGGGCCCGGACAGAATGCCGGCAAAGATCGGGATGAGCGCGATGAACAGGAACACCTCGGCGAACGGCAAAAGCCGAAAGGCATGGAAAAACGCCACCGCCCCGGCCACCGTTGTCACCGAGCGTAGCGCCATGGCGCGCGGCGCATGCGTGCGCACACCCCTGTCATCGCGCAAGACGCGCGTGGCCAAAAGGCTCAGCCCGGCCACGATGCCGCCCGACACCGCAAAGAGTTGCGGCGCGGCATAGGAGGCGGCAAAGGCCTTGGTGATCGCATCGGCACCCGTGATCAGCAGCGTGTAGAGCACCATCAACCCCGCCCCGATTGCGGCGGGAGCGGCCAAGAGCACGCGCTTCAAGACCGATCTCCGCCGAGACGGGCCAGACCCGTGCGGGCAAATCCGGCGAAGAAGGCATCAAACCTGTCGGTGGCCGCCTCGGCCAGGGCAAGGACGGACCGGGCCTCGGACGAGAGTTTGTCATGGATCGCCGCTTTCATCACGAGCCAGTCCGCGCTGCGCCTGTCGCCCAGGCCATACATGCACTCGGACAATTCCCGCAACGGGCCTTGCCCTGAAGGGACGTGGCGAAACGCAAGCGGGCCCTCGGGCACGGCAAGGGAGAACCCACCCTGCCCGGCCAGCGCCAGATGCCAGTTGGCCATCAGAAACGAGTGATAATCGTCCGGCCCGGCCGCGGCGTCGACAGAGTTGATGCGGAACCGCGCCGCCTGATCGCGGATCCAACGCTCCCATATGTCCGGCGGCGTGGCCCCGGCAAAGCGCAGCGCGATACAGATTTCGGACAAAAGATCGAGGTTCATGTCGAGGAAGGCCAGCGTTCCGGCAAAGAACAGGCTGTCCAGGAACACCTCATCCAGACCGGGATCGCGGCGGCCATATTCGGAGAGGTAGAATACAATATGCGTCAGCTCATAGGCTGCTTTCTTGTTCGGCATGGCAAATGTTGCCGAGCGCCGCGCAAAGCCCCGCAACCGGTCATTCAAACCGACATCATGCGGCAGCGGATCGACCCCGCGTCGCAGGCAAAGCCGCCGAGCTTCGGCGCGCTGGAGGTCTGAAAGCTCGGCCTCGGCAAGACCCTCGGTCATGACCCAATGGACCAGCTTTTCGCCTTTTGCCCCGCCAATTCCGAGGTCTTCGAGATCAAGGCAGATGGACAGCAAGAAACGGTAATATTGCGGAAAAAACCCAAGACGGTTTTCGATGTCTTCATAAAAGGCCAGATGCACCGCAAGCGCGTCTGGCTTGGGCAGAGAGCCGGTTGTCTCGAGTACGTTGAGCAATTCGGCGTTTTCCTTCATCCAGAAAACGTCGTCGCGGTGGCGGCGCTGCGTTGCGAAGGTCGTCACAAGCGCCGCCTGTCCCGACATCTTGGCGGGTCGGCGAAACGGAACATTCAGTCGAACGATATCTCCCATGGGCTCTATCCCTTGTAAGGCAGGTTGATGAAGGGTCCGTTTCGCCCATGGCTCAGATGCTCGAGGTGAACGCCTGAACCAGATCGCCAAGCGCGGCCTCGCCCGAGGTGACGGGACCGATGGAGGAGGTGAACGCCTCGACCGCGTCGCCACGGATGGCTTCGCCTGTAGTGATCGGGCCGATGGACGACGTGAACACGTCGACCGCATCGCCGGCGAACATATTGGCACTTGTCACCGGACCGATGGACGAAGTGAAGGCCTCGACGGCGGAGCCGTCATGCAGGTTGGCGACGGTTTCGCCGACATGGGCCAGGGTTTCGATTTCGAGGGTTTTCAAAGCAAGCATGTCAGTCTCCCAGGTTAGGTTGCAGCCCCCTGACGATTGCACGTTTAAATTGTTTTTCAATTGGAAATTCTACCTAACCGAGTTTTCCACAGGCTGCTTTCCCGAATAGGGTGCAGCAAAATCCTGAATTTGTTCAGAAAATCCGACTGCCTAAATGTTGTATATAAACTTATCCACACCCCCAGATGTCGTGGATTTTGGCGCCGTTCCGCCCGAAGATCCCCGAATCAACCTATGCGTGATTCCATGTCGCGCGGCACGGTCCGACCCTTGCCTCGGGCGGTAAGCTGCGCAATAGAGGGGACGGACAAGCGGGGGCCGACCAGATGAAAATCGCCAGTTTCAACATCAACGGCATCAAGGCCCGTGCGCAGGCCCTTACCGATTGGCTGGACGAGGCGCAGCCTGATGTCGTCGTCCTGCAGGAAATCAAGTCGGTCGATGAGGGCTTTCCCTGCGAGCTTTTCGAGGATCGTGGCTACCGGGTGGAAACGCATGGCCAGAAAAGCTTCAACGGCGTGGCGATCCTGTCGCGGCTGCCCCTGGAGGATGTCACACGCGGCTTGCCCGGCGACGATGAGGACGAACAGGCGCGCTGGATCGAAGGCACCGTGATCGGAGACAAGACCGCCGTCCGGGTCTGTGGGCTCTATCTGCCCAACGGCAATCCGGCGCCGGGGCCGAAATATGACTACAAGCTTGCGTGGATGGAGCGGCTCAAGGCCCGCGCCGAGGCGCTGCTGGCCGCCGAGGAACCAGCACTCATGGCCGGGGATTACAACGTGATTCCCCAGGACGAGGACGCCAAACGCCCCGAGGCTTGGCGCAAGGATGCCCTCGCCCTGCCCGAAACCCGCGCGGCGTTCCGCCGGATCGTGAATCTGGGGTTCACAGAGGCGTTCCGCGCCTTTCATCAGGGGCCGGGCCATTACACGTTCTGGGATTACCAGGCAGGCGCGTGGAACCGCGACGATGGAATAAGGATCGACCATTTCCTGCTGACGCCACAAGCCGCAGATCTGCTCGGCGACTGCCAGATCGACCGCGACATTCGTGGCCGCGAGAAGCCGTCCGATCACGTCCCGATCTGGATCACGCTCGACGCGTGAATGAGTCCCCGCTCAGCCGATGTCCGGCGGGTGGGTGACGTCATGCGCATAGATCCAGTCGAACTGGCGCGCCATCTTTTCTGGCGCAAGTGTTCCGCCAAGCCGCATCGCCGTATGCGCGGCCCATCTCAGGGGGCCGAAGGACAGATGATATTTCCACGCGTTTCCATTGGCAGCGTTGACAATTCTCTGGGTCCGGTCCCGGCGGCGGGACTGATATCGCGCCAGAAGCGCATCCAGCGTGTCCGTCCCATCAAGCTCATCCGCGAGCACCCAGGCATCTTCCAGCGCCATGCAGGCCCCTTGGGCCATGAAGGGCAAGGTGGGATGCGCGGCATCTCCCATCAAGGCGACGCCGCCGCCATGCCAGGCTTCTGCCACCGGATGACGGAACAACCCCCATAGATGAACCTTCTCGATACGGCCTAGGAAATCCTGCACTTCGGGGCAGAAATCTCCGAATGCTGCACGCAAGGCCATGGGATCGTCTTCCTGCGACCAGCTTTCGGCGGCCCATGCCGCGCGCTCCTGAACGGCAACGATATTCCGCTGGCGACCGTCGCGCAGCGGATAGCTGACCAGATGCCGATGCGG
This sequence comes from Roseovarius litoreus, assembly GCF_900142765.1. GTDB lineage: Bacteria > Pseudomonadota > Alphaproteobacteria > Rhodobacterales > Rhodobacteraceae > Roseovarius > Roseovarius litoreus. Next base: position 82,928 of record NZ_FRCB01000005.1, on the reverse strand, counting down.
TCCCATGAAAACCTGTGCCTCGAGCGGGGATGCGCCATCATCCGGCACAACCGCGCGCCATGCGATCTGCCGGGTAAAGAAGGGTGCGGCCGCCCCGTTCAGGGCCGCACGCGCGGTGGACTTCAACCCGTCCGCACCAATCACCAGATCGGCGGTGAGCGACGCGCCATTTGCCAGATCGACACGCGGACGATCCCCCGGCGTGACCCCGACGACCTTCTGCAAAAGCCGCAAACGGGCACCGGCATCGCGCGCACCATCGGCCAGAATATCGATCAGATCGGCGCGATGGACAAAATAATAGCCCCGCATGTCAAGCTGTGTGAGGTCGATCCGGACCACCGGCGCCCCACCATAATCGCGCAAGCTGACCGCCTGAGCCTCGAGCGCGCGCGCACTCAGCGCCGCCTCCAGACCAAGCGCACGCAGCACGACGGCTCCGTTCGGACTGACCTGCAGCCCTGCTCCGACCTCGGTGATTTCGGGTGCCTGTTCGAGCACGGTGACATCCGCGCCCCGCAACGCCAGAGCACGCGCGACAGTCAGGCCGCCAATGCCCGCGCCGATCACCAATATCTTCGTGTCCTGCAAACTCATGGTATTCTATTGGAACGAAAAACGCCGGAGCGAAAGCCCCGGCGTTCATGATTGATTGTGATCATAAGCTTCAGTCGTCGCGATGAACCTTCTCGCGACGCTCGTGACGCTCCTGCGCTTCGAGGCTCATTGTGGCGATGGGGCGCGCATCAAGCCGCTTGAGGCTGATCGGCTCGCCTGTGACCTCGCAGTATCCGTATTCGCCATTGTCGATTCGGCGCAACGCGGCGTCGATCTTGGCCACCAGTTTGCGCTGCCGGTCGCGCGTGCGAAGCTCGAGCGCGCGGTCGGTTTCTTCGCTGGCACGGTCGGCCACATCGGGAATGGCGCGCGTGCCATCCTGCAACCCTTCGATCGTGTCGCGGCTGTCCTCCAGCAATTCATTTTTCCAGGTAATAAGTTTGCGACGGAAATACTCAAGTTGCCGGTCATTCATGAACGGCTCATCTTCGGCCGGGTGATAATCCTCGGGCAGAAAGACTTCGGCTTTCATTTTGTTCCCCTCATCAAGGCCAACGTCTGGCATGAAAGTCTCCTCAGATCGCGGCGCTTCCTTGGCGCAGGAACTACACTCCGAGACTGCGAATGTCACTAGGCAATCACGCTGCATTGATGTGTTTTATATATGGGCTTACTGTGCCATCTTCAGCGGATTGAATGCCCGCGCAAAGGAGCGAAGCCGACATGAAATTCGAAGGGACCGACTCTTATGTCGCGACTGACGATCTGACCGTTGCTGTGAATGCGGCCGTGACGCTGGAACGTCCCTTGCTGGTCAAGGGCGAGCCAGGCACGGGCAAGACAGAGCTTGCGCGACAGGTGGCGCAGGCGCTTGGTCTTCGGATGATCGAGTGGAACATCAAGTCCACCACCAAGGCCCAGCAAGGGCTTTACGAATACGATGCGGTTTCACGTCTGCGCGACAGCCAGCTTGGGGATGAGAGGGTGCATGATGTGCGCAACTACATCCGAAAAGGCAAATTATGGGAGGCCTTCGAGACCGACGAAAAGGTCGTTCTGCTGATCGACGAGATCGACAAGGCCGATATCGAGTTTCCGAACGACCTGCTGCAAGAGCTCGACCGGATGGAGTTCTTTGTCTACGAGACCGGCGAGACGATCCGCGCGCGCAACCGGCCCATCGTCATCATCACCTCGAACAACGAAAAGGAACTGCCCGATGCGTTCCTGAGGAGATGTTTTTTCCACTACATCCGGTTCCCCGACATGGACACGATGCGCCGGATCGTCGAGGTCCATCATCCAGGGATCAAGGACCAGCTTCTGACAACCGCGCTGACGCAATTCTACGAGATCCGCGAGCAGTCTGGTCTGAGAAAGAAACCCTCTACCTCCGAAGTACTGGACTGGCTCAAACTGCTTCTGGCTGAGGACCTGACTCATGAGGACCTCAAGCGCGACGGGGCGGATGCGCTGCCAAAATTGCATGGAGCCCTTCTGAAGAACGAACAGGACGTACATCTTTTCGAGCGGCTCGCCTTCATGGCGCGGCGATCCCGCTGAACAAGATGTGACCAGCATGACCTTGTTTTTCCGACATAAAACGACGCCTTCCCATGCAAGGGATGCGGAAAAACGCACCGGTCACAGTTTTGCCCCCCGCCTTCCTTATCTTGGACAGCAAGCTTGGGTTTACAGGTCAGGTTCCATTGCTGGCGCGGGTCGCCAAGGCGATGATCCGGCCTGCCATGGCTCCGGATTGCCTGATCGACACAGCCACGGAACTCCTGTGCGGGGCGGTAACGCCCTGTTCGAGTTGGTGTTGGGTTCAGGTTTCGGAGGCATGATGCGCCGTATAATAATACCGCTTTGCTTGGCGCTCGGGGCCTGTGTGCCCAATACAGCGAGTGAAATGCCGTCGCGTGCAGCAACGCATGAAGAAAGCGCCATGCCGGCGATGAAAATGTTCGGCAGTCCTCAACCGATGCCCCCCGCGCGGTCCAACCGCGATATCGAGCGGGACTTTCTGGAATTGGCGTTCCAGTTGGAATCGGGGCGCACCCTGCCCTATCTGTCGCGATTCGATGGACCGATCACGATTCGGGTCACTGGCTCTCCGCCCCCGACCCTGATGCCTGACCTTAACCGCGTGGTGAACCGCCTGCGCACCGAGGCCGGTATAGATGTCATGGCCGTGCGCGGCGGCGACGCCAATATCACGGTCGAGGCGGTGTCGCGATCCGACATCAGGCGCCATCTGCCGCAAGCCGCCTGCTTCGTGGTTCCCAATATCTCGAGCCTCGCGGAATACAGCAAAGCCCGCCACACGCGCGCCACGAACTGGAGCCTGTTGACAGAGCGCCAAAGGCTGGCGGTTTTCCTGCCCAACGATGCCTCGCCACAAGAAGTGCGCGACTGCCTGCATGAAGAACTTGCCCAGGCGATAGGGCCTCTCAACGATCTCTACAGGTTGCCCGACTCGGTGTTCAATGACGACAACGTGCACACGGTGCTTACCGGGTTCGACATGCTCATCCTGCGCGCTTATTACGCGCCAGAATTGCGCTCCGGCATGACGCGCGCGCAAGTGGCCGCGCGATTGCCCGGCATTCTGAGCAGGCTCAATCCAATCGGTGATACGATCGCGCCGCGCAACAGCACCAGCACGCCACGCGCCTGGGTGCGCGCCATCCAGACGGCGCTTGGTCCCGGTGCGCGCCCCCCTGAACGACGCGAGGCCGCACTCGAGGCTTTGCAAATCGCGCAAGCGGTCGGCTGGCAGGATCACAGGCTTGCCTTCAGCCATTTCGCACTTGGCCGATTGAGCCAGTCCACGGACCCGGATTTCGCCCATGACCAATTCCTGATCGCAGATCGCATTTATCGCCAGTCGCCCGGGACGGACCTGCACCGTGCCTATACCGCGTCGCAACTGGCCGCTTATGCCATCAGCGAGGGGCGGGGAAATGATGCCCTCAAACTGGTGGAGCCGCATTTGGCCGTGGCAAAAAGCCATGAAAACGCCGCCCTTCTGGCCACGCTCATGATGCTGCAGGCCGAGGCGCTCGACCAGGTGGGCCGCGTCACCGAAGCACATGCCGTTCGGCTGGACAGTCTGGGCTGGGCGCGTTACGGGTTCGGTGCGGATTGGGCGGTGCGCGCGAAGCTGCGCGAAATCACCATGCTCAACCCGATCAGGGGATCAGACGGGTAAAACGAGCATATGATCATCATCGTCGGAGCCATTCTGGGCGCCACTATCGGAGCCATGATCGCCAAGCGCCGCAAAGGCAAATTGGCCGATATCCTCCAATACGCCTTTGTCTATGCGCTGGTCTTCACGCTGGCCGGTCTGTTCCTCACGCTGATCATCCACCGCGCCTCGATCTGAGGGGGCGCGCATGTTCCTGCCGTTCTTCGAAAATCTTCGCAAGGCCGGTATTCCCGTCAGTCTGCGCGAATACCTGACCTTTCTGGAGGCGATGACGGCGGATCTGGTCACCTATGACCTTGAGGGATTCTATTATCTGGCGCGCGCGTCCATGGTGAAGGACGAGCGATTGATCGACCGTTTTGACCGCGCCTTTGCCGCCAGTTTCCAGGGTCTGGAAGAGCTGTCGGCGGCAGATGTGCTGAATGCGGTCGATCTGCCGGCTGAATGGCTTCAGAAGCTGGCGGAAAAGCATCTGAGCGAAGAGCAGAAGGCCGAGATCGAAGCCCTTGGCGGGTTCGACAAGCTGATGGAGACGCTCAAGGAGCGGTTGCGCGACCAGCAGGGCCGCCATCAGGGCGGCAACAAATGGATCGGCACGGCGGGCACCTCCCCTTTCGGCGCCTATGGCTACAACCCCGAAGGCGTGCGCATCGGACAGGATCAATCCCGTCATCGTCGCGCGGTCAAGGTCTGGGACAAAAGGGAATTCCGCAATCTGGACGACAATGTCGAGTTGGGCACCCGCAACATCAAGGTGGCGCTCAAACGCCTTCGGCAATGGGCCCGTAGCGGCGCGGCGGACGAGCTGGATCTAGACGGCACGATCCGCGCCACAGCCGAGCATGGCTATCTCGACGTTCAAACCCGCCCCGAGCGGCGCAATGCCGTCAAAGTGCTGCTGTTTCTGGATGTGGGCGGATCTATGGACCCGCATGTGAAAGTGGTTGAGGAATTGTTCAGCGCGGCGCGCGCCGAATTCAAATACATGGAATATTTCTATTTCCACAATTGTCTCTACGAGGGTGTCTGGCGCGACAACCACCGCCGGTGGGATGCGCAGACGCCGACATGGGATGTGCTGCACACCTATGGCTCTGATTACAAATGTATTTTCGTGGGCGATGCCAGTATGAGCCCCTACGAAATCGCCTATCCCGGAGGCGCAAACGAACATTGGAACGCCGAAGCCGGTCAGGTCTGGCTGGAACGCGCGCGCCAGCAATGGCCCAGCCATGTCTGGATCAACCCGGTGCCTGAGCAATATTGGGGGCATACCCATTCGATCCGCATGATCTCGGAGATCTTCGAGGGGCGCATGGTTCCGATGACCCTGCGCGGAATCGACCAGGCGATGCGCGATCTGGTCCGCTGACGCGACGCTCTTTCCATATGTGAAGGCCGCCCCGACGGGGCGGCCTTTTGCTTTTTTCTGCGCGGCGATGACGCGGGATCAGTTGCCGATCAGCGCCGGCACGATCGTCACGATGGCCGGGAACAGGAACAGGATTCCCAGACCGGCAACCTGGATCAACACGAACGGAAGAACACCGCGATAGATATGCCCGGTCGTCACCTCTTTTGGCGCAACCCCCCGCAGATAGAACAAGGCAAAGCCGAAAGGTGGTGTCAGGAAGCTGGTCTGCAGATTGACGGCGATCATGATGGTCACCCATTTCGGATCGAACGTCCCCCCATAGATCACCGGCCCCACGATCGGGATGACGATGTAGATGATCTCGAGAAAATCCAGAACGAAGCCCAGAATGAACAGCACCAGCATCACGATCAGGAACACTTTGTATTCATTGTCGAAGCTGCGCAGGAACTGCTGGATATAGTGCTCTCCACCAAAAGAGATGACCACGAGGTTCAGCAATTGCGAGCCGATCAGGATGGTGAAGACCATGGACGTGACCTTGGCGGTCTCGCGAACGACCGGCGTCAGAACCCCACCCGCGAACAACACCCAACATGCATAAAGCAGTCCGAATGCCGCATATAGGTAAGCGGCATAGGCGCCAAAGAAGGCCATCCAGCTTTCAAGCGGAACATGTTCCTGATTGATGCGCAGGTCGAAATTGACGCCTAGAAGGATCGACACGATGATCGCCAGCGTGGCATAGATGATGACCATGCCCGAGCGGTCCTCGTCCCGCAAACGGCGATACGCCGCCAGCATGATCGCACCACCCGCACCGAGTGCGGCGGCAGGTGTCGGGTTCGTGATCCCCCCGAGGATCGAGCCAAGCACCGCCACGATCAGAACCAGTGGCGGAAAGACCACGCGGATCAACTCGTTCTGCGCAAGTCGCACCACCCCATGAGAACAGCCATAAAGCGCCAGTGCATAGGGGATCGCAAGGATCAGCAGCGAAAGCCCGGAACTGGTGGAGGGTGCGATCAGCAGCACATCCGCAATCAGGGCCAGCACGATTCCGAGTGCCCCCACAAGCAGCGGTGCCTGCTCGGCCGTCGGGCGCACACCGCGCGCCACCACAAGGATCAGCGACAGCAGAAGCAGGATGGTCGCGACACCGGTTCCGATCGGCGCGGCATTCGCCTCTTTCTCGGCGACAAGCTCGGCGATCTGCTCGGGCGTGAGGCGCGTGCTCTCCGTCTGGCCGCCGGCCTCGTCGATGGCCTTTTGCTCGGCCACGGCCTCGTCCCAGGCCTCCTGGCCGTGCAGCTCGATCATGGAAGCCTTGCACGCATCGCTGACATTGGTGCGCAGCGACGCAGATGCCCCACGGTCCGTGAAGCTGTCGACCTGCAGGTTTTGCGAGCCGATGACATTCACCTGACTGAGCAGAAGCATCCCCGCGACCAGCGCGGTCGGAACTCCCACAAACCACGTAAACGCCTCGTTGCGGCTCAAAGGCTCGGCATTGGCCCGGCCCAGTTCCACCGCAGGCGCCCGGCTGGGATTGAAGAGTGCATATCCGAAGGCATAAAGCGCATAGAGCAGCGCCAACATGATACCGGGCAGCAAGGCGGCCTGAAACAGTGTTCCCACGGAGACGACAGCCGGTTCGCCCAGATAGGTTAGCGCATCGGTGCAGCCGGCTGTTTGCGCGCGCGCTTCCTGGGCCGTGGAATAGAGATCTCCCGCGAGTGTTCCCAGAAGAACGATCACGATGGATGGCGGGATGATCTGCCCCAACGTGCCACTTGCGGCGATGACGCCGGTCGCGATCTCGGGGCTGTAATTGTTACGCAGCATGGTGGGCAGCGACAAAAGCCCCATCGTGACCACCGTCGCCCCGACAATGCCGGTCGATGCAGCCAGAAACGCCCCCACGACCACGACCGACACCGCCAGCCCGCCCGGAAGCGGGCCGAAGACCCGCGCCATGGTGGTCAGCAAGTCATTTGCGATCTTCGAGCGTTCCAGCGTGATCCCCATCATGACGAACATCAGAACGGCCAGCAGGGTCTCGATGGATTGTCCTGCAAGCACGCGCTCGTTGATCCGGTTGACGATGAAACTCACGTTGCGATCAAGAGCCACTTCCCAACCCTGCGGGAAGACCGGCTCGCCGATCCGCGGCAATTCGGGATATCGGAAAATCGATATCGTCTCGGGCCTGATGCCCGACGCGATCAGCGCATCATAGGCCTGGCTCGATGTGTCGATCGCCTGATGAATCAGCAGACCCGCGCTATCAAGTGCTGCGATGATCCCGAAGGACAGGATGCCGGCACCGCCGATGGCGAAGGCCACCGGAAACCCGGAAAGGATCCCGCCGAAAAGACACAGGAACACGATGATCAGGCCGATCTCGACTCCGTCAAGTCCGAATAACATGGCTGCCCGTCCCCTTAATGTGTGCCTTCGAAGGCTTCTTGGCCCTCGCCAAGACTATCCTTGTCGAGATACTTGTTTTCGCTTTCCGGTCCCTCGCGCCATTCGAGGAAAGACCGGTAGAAGAACGCCACCGCATGGATGAAGACCATCCCCGCAAAGGCGACCAGCAGGATCTTGAACAGGAAATACGCGTTGAACCCGTTGGGCGAGAAGCCGATCGTCTCGACGTTCCAGCGCAAGGCGCGTGACTTCATCAACAGACGATCAAGGGACTCGCTGGCCGATGGGTTGGGCACGATCAGATGGCGCCACATGAAGAACCAGCCATAGAGCCAGATGATAACCGCCATCGGCATCATGAAGATCAGCGATCCAACCATGTCGATGACCCGTTTGGTACGAAAGCTGACCGCGGAATAGATCAGGTCGACACGCACATGCCCACCCTGAACGAATGTGTAGGTAGCGCACAGCGACACGACCAGCGCGTTGTAGAGCTTGAGTTCCTCGGACCACCAACTGATGTCCATCTCAAGCGGAATGCCGAAGCCGATCACGATTTCGGGCCGCGCGAAGATGCGCTGCAGAAAGACGATGATGATCTGCTGGATCACCATGATAAGCCCAGCCCATGCGAAAAACCGTCCGACGGTGTTGGCAAACCCTTCGAGTACGCGCACGCATCCCCACATGAACCCGTTGCGCCACAGGCCGATGCCCGTGCAGACGAGAAACGCGGTGAAGACCACGAAGAAGAATTCCACCGATCCGCCGTAATAGACGAACCGCATGATCGCTTCCTTGTCCGACCAGTCGAGCCAAAGATGCGGATGACTGATCGCATAGCCCAGATTGTAGAAGGCCATGGCGATGTTCTGAACAAGCCAAAGGATGCCATCCAGAACGGCACCAAGCCCGCCGGTTGTGGCAGTATCATTCATCACGACAATCCCCGAATGGTCTGCAAGTCATGGCCCTGTTTACGCGTTGGTCTTTCAGGCAGGGTCTTGCAAGGCTGGCCGGCAAAAGATGCCGTGCCCCCGGCAAAAGGGGGACACGGCCGATGCTTGCAAGCCGAGCTTAGAGGCCCATCACGCGGTTACGCTGCGCGGCGAATTCGCCTTCCGAGCGGCTGGCCCAGGACGCCGAGCTTGCCAGCGACGCCATGTAGCTGTCGTAGCAGGTCTTGTAGATCTCGTCGCTCAGCGATCCCTCGACCACCTCTTTCGACGCGGCGCCGAACGCATCCCAGATGGCGTCCGAGAAGCTCAAAAGCTTCACGCCGCTCGACTGCAGACGTGTCAGGGCCGCCGAGTTGTTGGCCATGAACAGCGACATGGTCCACAGGTTCGAGGCGCGCGCGGCATTCTCGATGATCGACTGCTGCGCGGGCGTCAGGCTTTCATAGACTTCGAGGTTCACGTTCAGGTTCAGGTTCGGACCCGGCTCGTGGAAGCCGCCGGTGTAATAGAACTTGGTGATTTCCTGGAAACCGGCCTTTTCATCCGCCCAGGGACCGATCCACTCGGTGCCGTCGATCGCACCCGAGGCCAGCGCCTGATACACTTCGGCGCCCGGCAGGTTCTGAACCGAGGCGCCCAGCTTGCCCATCACCTGGCCACCCTGCCCCGGCATCCGGAAGCGTAGGCCCTGGAAGTCTTCGACCGCGTTCATCTCCTTGGCATACCAGCCGCCGGATTGCGGGCCGGTGTTGCCCGCCGGGAAGCTCTTGAGGCCGAAGATCGAATACAACTCGTCGGCCAGCTCACGGCCGCCATCATGATCGAACCAGTTGTTGAATTCCTGGAACGTCATCCCGAAGGGCACCTGGCTGAAGAATGACAGCGCAGGATGCTGGCTAAGGAAATAGTAATCCACACCGTGGAACAGGTCGGCCTGTCCGGCGGTCACGGCATCGAACACCTCGAATGCGCCGACCAGTTCGCCCGCGGCCTTCAGATCCACGGTCAACTGACCGTCGCTCATCGCGGTGATCGCATCGGCACAGTATTGCGCGCTGTCATGCACGCCAGCCAGGCCGCGACCCCAGGTGGTCACCAATGTAAGAGTGCGCTTTCCCTGCGCATAGGCAGGGGCGGCCAGACCTGCAGCGGCAGCTGCAGTGCCGCCAAGCGCGGAATTCTTCAGAAACGAACGACGATCCATAGGTATCTCCTCCTGGATATGAGCCTTCGCCAAATCCTCCGGCGGCGCAAGACTCGGTTAAAGTAGCCGGAACCTATCGTGTGATGGCACGGACGCAAATACCAACTAATGCGTAGATTGCATCAAAAAGGCCAAAAAATGAGACCCCCGGCTCTGACGCCTCCGCCCAGGCGGACCATAAGTGCGGACTAGGATTTTCCGTCAATTCAAGCTAACCGGGCGCGTAAACGTCCCTGAATGACAGTGCCTGCATGAATTACGGCCAGAAACTCTTTCTCACCGCAACACTGCCGTTGATCCTGGCGGCAGTCGCGATATCGGTTCTGGTCACGCTGCAGTCCCGCCAGCTCGCCGAGCGCGAAATCCGGCAACTCGAAGAACAGCTGATCGCGGCCAAACGGGCCGAATTGAAAAACTACCTGTCGCTGGCTCGTAATGCCGTCATCAACATCTATGGCCGCGCGGGCCCCGACGACGCGGCAGCCAAGCTTGAAGTAACGCGCACCCTCGCAGCGATGCTCTATGGTCAGGACGGGTATTTCTTTGTCTTCGATTATGACGGCAACAACCTTGTCAGCCCCCGAAAAACCGATCTGATCGGCGCCAACTGGAGCGGGATGACCGATCCGAACGGGATCGAGATCACCGACGAATTGATCCGTCTGGCACGCACGGGCGGCGGCTATCACACCTATGACTGGCCCAAGCCCTCGACCGGCGAGATCGCCCGCATGGCAGTCTATGTGATCGGCTTTCAGGACTGGCGTTGGGCCATCGGCACCGGCGTCTTCATCGACGATGTGGTGGCCACCGTGGCCGCGTCCCGCGAACAGGTGGAAAGCCGCGTGCAGCGGACATTTCTCTATATCGGGGGGATTACGCTGGCTGCGTTGCTGCTCGTGTTCACCAGCGGGCTGTTCATCAACATCCGCGACAGGCGGGTGGCCGATGCGAAGCTCAAGAAACTCACTCAACGCGTGTTCGACGCACAGGAAGAGGAACGCCGCCGCGTCGCCCGCGAATTGCATGACGGGATCAGCCAGATCCTTGTCGGTGTACGCTTTTCGCTGGAAATCGCAAAACGCCGGCTGGCCAATGGCGACAGCGCAGGCTGCGATAATCTGGATCAGGGAATAGAACACCTGTCCGGCGCCATTCAGGAAGTGCGCCGCATCAGCCGCGATCTGCGTCCCGGCGTGCTGGACGATCTCGGGCTTGGCCCCGCGATCCGGACCTTGGCGGAAGATTTCGGTCAGCGCACCGGCATCGAGGTTTCGTTCGATACTGTCGTGTTCCGCAACCGCCTTGATGAAGAAGCAAAGATCGCTCTCTACCGGGTCGCCCAGGAAGCCATGACCAATATCGAGCGTCATTCCGGTGCGACCCATGTGGCGATCGACCTGCGCGGCCACAGCCGGGGCGCCACCTTGAAAATCTCCGACAATGGCCGGGGCATTCACCCCGATGATCCGGCCAACGCCCATGGCACAGGTTTGGGCCTTCGCAACATGCAGGAACGGGTCGAGCAATTGAACGGCACGCTGCATATACAGTCGTCGCGAAACGGCGGCACCCTGATCGAGGCCAATGTGCCCCTCACCCATCTTCTGCCCCCACAAGATCGCCTTGGCGACGAGACAAGAGCCACCGCATGACAGACCCAAAGACTGCCCCCTTCCGCATCGCCATCGTCGACGATCATCCGATGGTTGCCCAAGGCCTGCGCACCATCCTGGAAAGTTATGATGACATCGAGGTGATCGCCTCGCTCTCGAGCGGCGAGGCGATCATAGAGCGGGTCGAGGCGCTGCAACCCGATGTGATCCTGCTCGATCTCAACATGCCCGGCATCGGCGGATTGTCCACGACCGAAATCATCCTGGAGCGGCGTCCCGAGACGCGTATCCTGATCCTCTCGATGCATGACAGTCCGGAATATATCGCGTCGGCGCTCAGTCACGGTGCGGTGGGCTATGTGCTCAAGGATGTGCCGACCGAAGAGATCAAACACGCGATCGATGCGGTGATGACCGGTCAGCGTTATCTTTGCACCGGCGCAAAAGGCTCGCTTGAACCCTATCAGCGGCCCGGTCGCGAGCAGTTGACCAACCGCGAACAGACGATCCTTTTGCAGCTGGCGCAAGGCAAGTCGAACAAGGACGTGGCGCAAGCGCTGGATATCTCGGTGCGCACCGTCGAAACCCACCGCAAGAATATCAAGCGCAAGCTCGGCATCAGCTCGACCGCTGGGTTGACGCGCTATGCGCTGGAGCACGGTGTGCTGCAGGGCGGCACGATGGCGCGGCTGTGACGGGAAGCCGGTCATTGGCACGGTCTGATTGCGGCCAGTCGCCTCGAGGCGCAACAAATGGAAAGAATCCCCCCGGCTTCACGAAATCTTTTCTTTGAAATGTGGTTGACGCCCCCCTCAGTGCAACCTAATGTCCCGCGCACGTAGTAAGGGAGTCGCCGTCAATGGCACCGCTAGTCGTAATCGTAGGCAACAGGCGCATGGGCCGGTAACGGACGCCATAATGGTCCCCATGCGCCCCCGGAATACCGGGGGCTTTTTTATGCGTAGAACAGTGAATTGACGTCATGAACGGAGCAAAGCGATGACACGTCAGATGACCGGAGCGAAAATGGTGGTTCAGGCCCTCAAGGATCAGGGCGTGGACGTCGTATTCGGATATCCCGGCGGTGCGGTGCTACCGATCTATGACGAGATCTTTCAGCAAAATGACATCCGCCATGTTCTTGTCCGGCACGAGCAGGGTGCGGTCCATGCCGCTGAAGGCTATGCCCGCTCCACCGGCAAACCGGGCGTGGTTCTGGTGACATCCGGCCCCGGCGCCACCAATGCGGTGACTGGCCTCACCGACGCGCTTATGGATTCCATCCCGATCATCGTGCTGACCGGTCAGGTGCCGACCTTCATGATCGGCAACGACGCCTTCCAGGAGGCCGATACCGTCGGCATCACGCGCCCCTGCACGAAGCATAACTGGCTGGTGAGCGACACCAAGAACCTTTCCGAGATCCTGCATCAGGCGTTTCACGTCTGCACCGCGGGCCGTCCCGGCCCGGTTCTTGTGGACATTCCCAAGGATGTGCAATTCGCCTCGGCCGAATACACTCCGCCGCAAAAGGCCAAAACCAGCCATTATCAGCCGCAGGTCAAGGGTGACATGGCCACGATCATCGAACTGGTCGAGGCGATGGAAGTGGCGGAACGTCCGATCTTCTACACCGGCGGCGGCGTCATCAATTCCGGTCCAGCCGCCAGCCAGCTTCTGCGCGAGTTGGTCGAATCCAGTGGTATCCCCATCACCTCGACCCTGATGGGGCTGGGTGCATATCCGGCCAATGGCCAGCACTGGCTGGGAATGCTGGGGATGCACGGCCTTTACGAGGCCAATATGGCAATGCATGGCTGTGATCTGATGATCAATATCGGCGCGCGGTTTGACGACCGGATCACCGGGCGCCTGGACGCGTTCAGCCCCGGCTCGAAAAAGGCGCATATCGACATCGACCCGTCATCCATCAACAAGGTGATCAAGACCGATATTCCGATCATCGGCGATATCGCCCATGTGCTCGAAGACGTGCTCAACGTCTGGAAATCGCGTGGCCGCAAGGTGAACCGCGAGGCGATCCAGAAATGGTGGGCCAAGATCGAGGCGTGGCGCAAGGTCGATTGCCTTGCCTTCAAACAGGAGGGCAAGTCGATCAAGCCACAATATGCGCTGGAACGGCTCGAAGCGCTGACCAAGGACCATGACCGCTATATCTGCACCGAAGTCGGCCAGCATCAGATGTGGGCAGCTCAATATCTGGGCTTCAACGATCCCAATCGCTGGATGACCTCGGGCGGACTTGGCACCATGGGCTATGGCTTCCCGGCATCGATCGGCGTGCAGATGGCCCATCCCGATGCCTTGGTCATCAATGTCGCGGGCGAAGCAAGCTGGCTGATGAACATGCAGGAGATGGGCACCGCCGTGCAATATCGCCTGCCGGTCAAGCAGTTCATCCTGAACAATGAACGTCTGGGCATGGTGCGCCAGTGGCAGGAACTTCTCCATGGCGAGCGTTATTCCTCCAGCTGGTCCGAGGCGCTGCCCGATTTCGTGAAGCTCGCCGAGGCGTTCGGCGCCAAGGGTATCCTTTGCTCGGATCCCGCAGATCTCGATGACGCGATCATGGAGATGTTGAACTATGACGGGCCGGTGATCTTCGATTGCCTCGTCGAAAAGCACGAGAACTGCTTCCCGATGATCCCGTCGGGCGAGCCGCATAACAAGATGCTTCTGGGGCAGAACGCCTCGACCAAGGATGCCATCGGATCAAAAGGCGCGGTGCTGGTCTGACCGCATGAGGGCGCGCGTGCCCTGCCCTCGCGCCCTCCGCCTGAACTGCAAGACGTGCCGCGCGGCACGGTCATCACCAAGGAAACGTCATGTCGCCTCTACAAATCAAAAAAGGCTCGTCCAAGCATTCGGCCTATAACCTGCGCCCGACCTTCTCGGATGAGGTGGAATCGCACACGTTGGCGGTGATCGTGGACAACGAACCCGGCGTGCTGGCGCGGGTCATCGGGCTGTTTTCGGGCCGCGGCTATAATATCGACAGCCTGACCGTGGCCGAGGTCGATCATACCGGTCATACCAGCCGCATCACCATCGTCACTACCGGGACGCCGCAGGTTATCGAACAGATCAAGGCCCAACTGGGTCGCATCGTGCCTGTCCATGAAGTCCATGATCTCACGGTGGAAGGCAAGGCCGTCGAGCGGGAACTGGCCCTGCTCAAGGTTCAGGGAACCGGCGACAAGCGGGTCGAGGCTCTGCGCCTTGCAGACATATTCCGCGCTAACGCTGTGGACAGCACGTTGAACAGCTTCGTGTTCGAGATCACAGGCACGCCCGACAAGATCGATGCCTTCGCTGACCTGATGCGCCCCTTGGGCCTTGTCGAGATCGCTCGCACCGGTGTTGCGGCCCTGCGCCGCGGCAGTGTAAACGACGTCTAGACCGCCTTGCGCCCGGCCTCGACCGGCGGGGTCACCTTTAGGCGCGGTTTCTCGACCTGTCTCGTTGCGGGAAAAGACACCACGTTTGGGCCATCACAGGCGCCTGCCTGATCTTCGGGTTGCATCAACGCGGCAGAACAGGCGGCCAGGTCCTTGGGCAATGTGGGAAACGCGTGTGACGCCACAAGCTTGGCATTGTTGGCCCGTCGCAATGCGCCGTCCCAGATGACATCGAAATGGATCAGGTCGCCCGCGTCCAGATCGGCGCCCGAGTGCATCCCCTCCTCGGCCGAAAGAAACGCGAGATCACCGTGGTCCTCACACCAGATCACGGCGCGACTACCTTCGATGTCTTTCCACAAAACCACTCCGTACATGTCACAACCTCTTCGACCCGCTCTACTGATGCGTCACAATACCCTTAGCAGGACACGCAAAATGGCAGGACGCAAGCCGCAAACTTGTATCAATTTGCAACAGTTCTGACGCTATTTGGCGTCAGGCTTGGCCATGTGTCTTGGCAATCTGCAGAAATTCGACCAAATTTCCCGTCAAGACCGCATGAAAGGCCAACAGCCTTGTGCGGAACCATGTTTTTTACGAGTTGGGTCACGTTGCGCCACCATCATTCAGAGCTTGATCCCGCCAGGCTGCGCGGGATCTTCGGTCGGAACTTGCGACTATTGAGCGCGCCTTACGCGTCTGTCGCGGCCCTGTGCCGGGAGCTTGGGATCAATCGAACGCAATTCAACCGGTATCTGTCCGGCGAAAGCTTTCCCAGACCGGATGTCCTGCACCGGATCTGCCTCTTTTTCGGGGTGGATGCGCGCGTCCTGCTCGAGCCTGTCGAAAGCCTGAACCGACGGGATACGGGACTGCTCGATCACCCTATGGTGCAGGAGTTTTTCGGCCGGGCGCCGACCGACGTGCCGCAGACCGTTTTTCCTTCGGGGTTTTTCCGCTTCATCCGACGAAGCTTCATGAATCAGGACCTTTTTGCCGTGGGTCTGGTCCATGTCAGCCGACAAGCAGGCTACACATTCCTGCGCGGGTACGAACCACGCAGCGCCCTGCGCCATCAGGGGATCTCGATGAGGCCGAGCGAACGCGAGTTTCGCGGTGTCGTGATGCGCCAGCAGGACGGCGTGATGGCGATCGTTGCGCATCGCGGCTCGCATTCCAGCTCGTTCAACTTCCTGACGCCGGAACGCACCTTCCAGCATGGTCTGTGGGAAGGTTATGCCACACGCACCGTCCCCGAAAGGATGACCGGACGTCGTGCCACGCGCATGATCTACGAACATCTCGGAAGCAATCGGTCCCTAATCCTCGAAACCGCGAGACAGGCCGGACTTGCCAAAGCATCCGAGCTTCCAGCTTATCACATCAACCTGCTGCGCCTCGAAGAGGAATTCAGGTAAGCGTGTCGCCTTGGGCAAATTCTGGTCGCGAACTGTCGGTCCAGGATAGGGATTTCCTGTTCTGAGCGAGAGGGATCAGAGAACGGAGACCCGCAATGCCGCAGACCGTAACAGACCTCTCCAACGTGCGCGCAGATGTCAGCCGCGCGAACGGGCTGCCCAATGCCCATTACATCGACCCCGCCATTTATGACGAGGAAAAGCAGGCCCTGCTGTTTTCGCAATGGGCCGGGCTCGCGGTCGCGGCGGATGTTCCGGAACCGGGCGATGCCGTGCCTCTGGATTTCGTCGGGTTGCCGCTTCTGCTGATCCGGGACAAGGATGGCGATGTACGGGTGTTCCAGAACATCTGCCGCCATCGTGGCATGATCCTTGTCGAGACCCCCCGCAAGATCGAAGGCGCGATCCGCTGCCCCTATCATTCTTGGTGTTATTCAACCAAGGGCGATCTTGTGGCGACCCCGCATGTCGGCGGACCGGGGCAGAACACCCATGACGCGATCAAGCGCAACGAACTCGGCCTGATCGAAGTGCGCAGCCATATCTGGCGCGATGTCGTCTGGATCAACATCTCGGGCGATGCGCCCGCCTTCGAGGATGCGATGTCCGACGCGATGCAGCGTTGGCGCGAATTCGAACTGCCGCTCTATCATGGCGGCCATGACAGCCGGTTCACACTGGACGTGAACACCAACTGGAAACTCGCGGTCGAAAACTACTGCGAAAGCTATCACCTGCCTTGGGTCCATCCCGGGCTGAACAGCTATTCCAGACTCGAAGATCACTACAATATCGAAAAACCGGGCGAATATTCCGGTCAGGGCACATTGGTCTACCGGCAATTGTCCAACGAGAATGGCGACACATTCCCCGATTTCGAAGAGGTGGGAAGTCGCTGGAACGAACGGGCCGAGTATATCGCGGTCTATCCCAATGTTCTTCTCGGCACGCATCGCGATCACGCCTTTGCCATCATCCTCGAACCCAAAGGCCCCGAACGCACGGTCGAGCATGTGCATCTGTACTACTCCGTGCCCGACAGCGACGAAGGGCTGCGGATGCGCAACAGTCAGCTTTGGAAGACCGTATTCGAAGAAGACATCTTCGTGGTCGAAGGCATGCAGAAGGGCCGCCATGCGGAGCAATTCGACGGCGGCCGCTTCTCACCCGTGATGGACAGCCCGACCCATTGTTTTCATCATTGGGTTGCCGACAAGGTCGAAATCCACCGCGCCAAGGCAAAGGCCGCCGAATGACCAAGGATCTGCACGCCCGAATGCTCTGCGCCCACGCGGCGCAGGACCGGGCTGCGCTGATCGAGCTCTACGCGGAAGCCGCCGACAGCGTGAACGATGTGGATGCGTCCTGTTTCTTCCTGACCCATGCCTATGTCTTCGCGCTTGAAGCTGGCGCACCGGTTGCCGCCGCGCTTCACGCCCGCCTCAAACAGCACGGCCGCGAGGCGTGACCCGCAGCCAGATCCCATCGCGCCCCCGCACCGTCAGATGCGCCACGGGCATCGCCGGGCGATCGGGCACAATGTCGAACCGGTAGGCGCGCACCAGAAGCGCCAGCAAAAGCACGCCCTCGATCATCGCGAACCCGGCCCCCGGACACACCCTTTGCCCGGCGGAAAATGGCATATAGGCACAGCGCAAAGCCTCTCGCCCGTCGGGCGTGTCAAAGCGTTCGGGATCGAAAGCATCGGGCTTGTCCCAAAGCCTTTCGTGCCGGTGCTGATGCCATGGGCTCAACACGATCTGGGCGCGCGGCGGCACATCGCGATCACGCAGTCGCTCGGGGCAAGTCGTCTCGCGCACCATCATCGGCACGGGCGGGTAAAGCCTTAACGTTTCGCGGAACACATCGCGGGTCTGCCGCAACCGGGCGATATCCGAGAAGTCCGGCGCCTCTTGCCCGATTTCAGCCAGCACTTCGGTGGCCACCCGGTCCTGCCATTCCGGATAAAGCGCCAGCAGATACAGCGCCCATGCAAGAGCCGAAGCGCTGGTCTCATGACCGGCAAGAAAGAAAATCGCCACCTGATCCACCATCTCCTCGGTGTCGAAACGTTCGCCCGTAAGCGGATCGGCGGTTGTCATGATCTTCGTCGCCAGATCATCCGGCGCACGCGCGGCCTTGATCTCGGTCATGCGATGCGCGGTCAGTCGGGTGATCAGCGCGCGGATCTCCTTGGCGGTCCGCCGCGCGCCGCGGCGGTGAAACCTCGGGAACCAACGCGGCAGAGGCACCAGAGCACCAAGGTTCAGCACCGGTTGGGCGCGCTGATGCTCTCGGAACTTGTGGAACACCGCGCTGGCGACCTCATCTTCGATCGGAATGGAAAAAAGCGTGCGAAAGATCACATCTGCGGCGGCATGGCTGGCCTCTGCCTCGATCTCGATCGGCTCTCCATCCGCCTTGCCCTGCAGGCGTGCCACCGCGCCCTGACCGGCGGCCAGCATGGCGGGGAACGTGTCGCGCAACCGTCCGCCTTCGAAAGAGGGATCGATGATCCGGCGCTGCCGCTTCCAAGTCTCGCCATTGGTGACGAAGACCGAATTGCCCAATAGAGGCGCCAAACCCTCGCGGATCCGGTCGGATTTCGGAAAATCATCGGGTCGCTGCTTTAGGACCAGATCGACCAGATCGGGCTGGTTGCACAGGTACGAGCGAAAGAACGGCGTGCGAAACTCTGCCATCCACGCGCGATAGAGCCGAGCGGGCTGCGCCGACAGGATATCCTGCCGAAACAGCCGCGTATACCGCCACAAGGACACTCTGCCCTCTTCACGCGCCCGGGGCTTCGGCGGAAGGGTCATGTCGAGACCCCGGTATATCTTGAAACCGGCCGTTCGATCCGGCTGGGGGACGGGGCACGCCCCCGGTATCGCGCGGCCAGTGTCTGCGGCCCGGCGGTGATGCGGAAGTAATCGTAATCGCCCGGATAATCGAAGGCGCACATATACTGGAAATGCAGCCGAAAATACTGCCGACGCAGCACCTTCCACCGCTCCGGGCTGAGCGTATGCCGGAACGCCGCCGACAACACCAGCGGCCAGCGCTTGCCCTCGGGGGCGACCCCGGTGACCGCGACCGGATCACAAAGCGCAAAGGCACAACCATCGCCCGGTGCGCTCACATCCACCCAAGTCAGCTCGTCCCGGGTACTGAGATAGCGCAGATCGCCCCGAAGCCTGCTGGCCTTGGGCAGAAAAGACACCATCGGCACCACCTGCCCAAGCGACAGAAACGCCAGAGCCGGCCCATTTGCGGGTACCCTCCCCGCCCGGATGAGGTCGGACAGGATCGACACCGCCAGATGCACCCCCGAAGAATGACCGACCACCAGAACCTCCTGCACATCCTCCGACAGGGCCTGCGCGATCAGATCGCCGAATTCGGCCATCCGCGCTTCAAGCTCAGGTGGATTGGCCCCGCGATACCGCGCTGAATAGGCGTAATCATGCATCAGGTAATAGACCAGAAAGCGGTTGTCATTGCGCCGAAACCATTCCAGCACGACCGGCAGCGCGATCAGCCCGCCCCAAGCGAGCCAGGGATGGATCAACCCCAGCACCGCACCCAGCCCAAACGCAGCCAGCACCGCCAGCACCAATTGTACCAAAAGGAACCCGACAGGATAGAGCACGGCCAGAAATGGGCCTTTTCTCACGCCTATCAGCGGAAACAACGCGCCCGATGCGATATAGACCCAGGCGGTCTGCAGCAATTGCCCATAGGTCGCCAGAACGCCCTGCGCCATGCTGCCGCGCACGATATCGGACCAGACCAGAACCTCAACGTCCGCCTGCACCTCGGCGCCATCGATCCGCGCCTCGACATGCCAGCCGAAACGGCCCTTTGTCCTGCCCGGCGACAAGGCGATCTCATAGCCGCTGATGGCCGCCTGTTCAGCGCCCTCCTTGCGGTACATCTCGCGATATTTCCGCGCATGGACCGGATCATAGCCCGGTACATAAAACACGCGCCTGCGATGAACCGGATCACTGGTCAAACTGTCGAACCCTCACGTCATGTGGCGTGATACGATAGCCCAGAGGTTTGGCAAGAGTAAGTCCTAACCAAGGACGGCCAATGACGGAAAGGTTTCGAGCAGCCAGAAGGACAGGTCCGAAAATCCTCCCGTCAGCATCAAAAGGCCGATGGTCCACAACAAAAGCCCCATCACGCGCTCGATCCGCTCCATGTGGCGCTTCATCCAGCCCATCAATCCGCCAAGTCGCGGCAGGAACGCCGCCACCAGCAGGAAAGGCACGCCCAGACCCACCGCGTAGACCGCCAGCAGCAGGGTGCCGCGCGCCACATTGGCCTCCGAGGCCGCCAGCGACAGGATCGCCCCCAGTTGCGGGCCGATACAGGGCGTCCACCCAAAGGCAAAAGCCAGCCCAAGCACATAGGCGCCAAAGGACGACCCGCCTCGGTCGCCCACGTCCATACGCGCCTCGCGGTCCAGAAAACCAATCCGAAACACACCGACGAAATGCGCCCCGAAAATCATCACGATGATCCCGGCAAAGGTGTTGAACCACCCCTGATACTGCAGGAACAGGCTCCCTATGGCCGACGCTGTGAACCCCAGAAACAGGAACACCGTCGACAGCCCCATGACGAAGAACAGCGCAGGCATGACTGCACGCGCGCGCGCCGTCCGCTCGTCGGTCAGGTCCGACAATGCGATACCGCTGATATAGGCCAGATATGGCGGCACGATCGGCAGCACACATGGGCTGAGAAACGAGATGACACCGGCAAACAGCGCAATGGCCATAGCCGGGATCAGGGCCGCATCTATGATTTCGAATCCAAACATGACCGAGACATAGACAATCGCGCGCACCGCGTCACGCTACGCGATGTCACATCCTTGTGGACAGGCTGTAACAAGGCGACTATGTCGCAGCGCATGGACATATCCGATACCCTAGACGCCACCGGGCTGCTTTGCCCCCTGCCCGTCCTGAAACTGCGCAAGCGGATCGGGGCGCTTGCTCCGGGCCAATGCATCGAGATGCTGGCAGACGATCCCGCAGCCGTGATCGACGTGCCGCATTTCTGCGCCGAGGCAGGGCATGAGCTTGTCTCGACCGACACCCGCGATGGCGCGCAGATCTATGTGGTGCGCAAGGCGGCCAAGGCCTGATCAGCGCCGCCTGCCCTTCGACCTGACCCCAAAATAAAAACACCGCGCCCCAAAAGGGGCGCGGTGCTTTCGGCTTCAATATAGCCGCGTCAGCGACCGATCGACCACCAGCCGCGGCGTTTGGGCTTGGATGCAGCCTCGGTCTTTTGCTCCGACGTCTCGTCGCCGCCAGCCATGGCGGGGGCTTTTTCGACCGTCTCGACGCTGTCGGCTGGCTCCGCCGCTTGGGTTGGCTCGTCCTGCGCGACAGTGGCCGGCTCGTCGGTCACCGCCTTGATTTTCTTCGCAGCGGGCTTTCGGACAGGCTTCTTCTTTGCTTCTGCAACCGGCGCATCGGCCTCTTCAGCAGGCGCCTCGACAGCGGCCTCCGCGACAGCCTCGGCCTTTGCTGCCTCAGGTTTCTTGCGGGTCGATGGCTTGCGCGGGGCCCTCTTGGGTTTCTCGGCCACAGGCTTTGCTTCGGCCTCGGTCTCCGCCTCGGCTGCAGGCTCTGCCTGAGCCGTTGTGGCCGTTTCCGTCACAGGCTCAGCCGCTTCGGCACTCTCCGAAACAGGCGCGTCCTTCTTCTTGCTGCGCGAACGCGAACGGGATTTCGGCTTGGCCTCGGCTTGCGGCGCGTCCTCTTCGGCGGGCTGGTCCGCCTTAACCTCTTCGGAACCCGCGACACCTTCGGCAGCACCCTCATCCGCAGGCTTGGCCGCCTCGGAGGGCGCATCATCCGCACCCTGATCCTCGGCCTCGCCACCGTTGGCTGCAGCATTCTCGCCATTGCCCTTGGATTTCGAGCGGCTGCGACGACGGCGACGACGCCGCTTCTTGGGCTTGCCATCACCGTTTTCCTGATCGTCGTCCTGTGTCCGATCGCCGTCAGCATCGCTGGCGGTATCGGCCTCGGCATCCTCGTCGATTTCGTCCTCGATCGCGTCGTCCAGATCATCCATCAACGAACTGTCGACCGACACCACCGGCGCCACGGCTTCGGGCACGCTGCGGGTCGCCGTCTTGAACTTCTCGAGCGAGAAATCCGGGCTGATGAGCATCGGATCGCCTTCGATCCGCACCGACAGGCCATAGCGCAGCTCGATCTGCGCCACATGCTCGCGTTTCTGGTTCATCAGGTAATTGGCCACGGCCACCGGGCACTTTACCAGCACCTCGCGCGACCGGCGGCGCACGCCTTCTTCCTCGATCTGGCGCAGGATCGACAGCGACAGGTTGTCATCCGACCGGATCAGGCCTGTGCCATGACAGGCGGGACAGGGCTGTGTCGTGGCTTCGATCATGCCGGGGCGCAGACGCTGGCGCGACATTTCCAGAAGACCAAACCCCGAGATGCGGCCCACCTGAATACGCGCGCGATCCGATTTCAGCTTGTCCTTGAACCGCTTTTCCACCGCTGCGTTGTTGCGGCGCTCGTCCATGTCGATGAAGTCGATCACGATCAGACCGGCCAAATCGCGCAGCCGCAACTGACGGGCCACTTCCTCGGCCGCCTCGAGATTGGTCTTCAGCGCGGTTTCCTCGATCGAGCCTTCCTTGGTGGCCCGGCCCGAGTTCACGTCGATCGCCACAAGCGCCTCGGTCACTCCGATCACGATATACCCGCCCGAGCGCAGCTGCACCGTCGGGTTGAACATCGAGCTGAGATAGCTTTCCACCTGGAACCGCGCAAAGAGCGGCATCGTATCCACGTAATGCTTCACGTTCTTGGCGTGGGACGGCATGATCATCTTCATGAAGTCCTTGGCGATGCGGTATCCCTGCTCGCCCTCGACCAGAACCTCGTCGATATCTCGGTTGTACAGATCCCGGATCGACCGCTTGATGAGGTCGCCCTCTTCATAGATCTTCGCCGGCGCAATGGATTTCAGCGTCAACTCGCGGATCTGTTCCCACAGCCGCTGCAGATATTCGTAATCGCGCTTGATCTCGGATTTGGTGCGCTTGGCGCCCGCCGTGCGGACGATCAGGCCCGCGCCCTGCGGCACGTCGATCTCGTTGGCGATTTCCTTGAGTTTCTTGCGGTCCACGGCATTGGTGATCTTGCGCGAAATGCCGCCGCCGCGCGCGGTGTTGGGCATCAGAACGCAATAGCGGCCCGCCAGCGACAGATATGTCGTCAGCGCAGCACCCTTGTTGCCGCGCTCTTCCTTGACCACCTGCACCAGAAGGATCTGACGCACCTTGATGACTTCCTGGATCTTGTATTTCCGCGGCCGCGGCTTGTGCTGCGGGCGGATATCCTCGTGGTCGTCGTCATCAGCCACCGACTCGATCGACTCATCCTTGAAAGACGCATCCGAGCGGTGCTCGTCCTCGTCGTCATGGTGATCGTCATCGTCATGAGCTTGCGCGTCGACGCCGCCATCGCCATCCTCGGACAGATCGGCGCTGTCCTGGGGTTCTTCGACAGGCGTTTCACCGACGATCTCCATCGGCGACGTGCCCTCGGGCACATCGTCGTCGAGATCGATGGTCTCCATGCCGGCGACTTCCCCGCTCGTGTCGCGGATCACGGCATCCTTGTCCTCGACCGCCTCGGCCTTGGAACGTGACCGGCTGCGCCGCCGCGACTTGGGCTTTTCGTCGTCGTCTTCCTTGGCGCGCATCGCCTCGGCATAGGCGCGCTCTTCCTCCATCAGCTTTTCGCGGTCGGCCACCGGGATCTGGTAGTAATCCGGATGGATTTCCGCAAACGCCAGGAATCCGTGGCGGTTTCCGCCGTAATCGACGAAGGCCGCCTGCAGCGACGGTTCGACCCGTGTTACCTTTGCGAGGTAGATGTTTCCGGCGAGCTGCCGTTTGTTTTCGGACTCAAAATCGAATTCCTCAACCTTGTTTCCGTCCACCACCACGACGCGGGTTTCTTCCGCGTGGGTGGCATCGATAAGCATTTTCTTGGCCATGTTTTCCGTTTGCTCCGCGCATGGCATCGCGCCCCGGCGGGGCGGACGTCTGCGGCGGGTATATGTTGGGGGCGATGACGGTCACACGGGCTGAGGCGCCACTTGCGGGGCCTGCTCTGTGATATGTCCGTTGTGCGCGTTGCATCGCGGTTCTTGGTCTCCGGCCCGAAACAGGGCCAACTCTGCGCCTGTCGATCCGGCGCATCGCCGGGCAGGCTTGTATGCGGCCCGACAAAGCGGGGCCTGATCGGTCTGTCGGGACGGCGGACGATGTCACATACCGCTCGGCCCCAAACAGCGAAACTCTGTTGTCAGGATCCGCAATCGGTCGACGACGGATATCCTACCCTCTAGATAGAGGTATTTGACCCCAAGTGACAATGGCTAATCGTTCAAGCCCCACACAGCCATCGGTAAATTCGAATGACGACCCCCTCATTCATGGGGTATCCAAGGCCGAAAGACGATATGTCGAAATTTTGACGGACCAGCCCGCCTGCCCCGTCAACTCAGGTAATCCGAACGCTGCAAACCGTATTTGGCCATCTTCTCGTTCAGCGTTCTGCGCGGCAGGCACAATTCATCCATCACCGAGGCGATCGACCCCTTGTGTCGTCGCATCGTGTTGTCGATCAGCATCCGCTCGAACGCCTCGACATATTCCTTGAGCGGCTTGCCCTCGGTGGTCATCACCGGCTGCATGTCCTGATGATCCGACATCAGCAGCGATGCGATGGTGCCGCTGCCCCGTCGCTCCTGCAGCACGGCGCGTTCGGCCACGTTGAAAAGCTGGCGCACATTGCCGGGCCAGGGCGCCTGCAACAGCTGAGCGGCCTCCTGCGCCGAAACCTGCGGCGCCTCGCAGCCATAATCATCCGCGAATTGCTCCGAAAAGCGGGTGAACAGCGTCAGGATATCCTCACCGCGCTGGCGCAACGGCGGCACGGTGATCCGCAGGCTGGCCAAGCGATAGAACAGATCGGGGCGCATCGCGTCCTCACAGGTGCGGTCCTGTTCCTGCATGTTCGAGATCGCCACGATCCGCGTCTCTGGCGGCGTGCCCTCATCGTTGATGAAGGTCAAGAGCCGCGCCTGCGCGGCCTCGCTCAGCGCCTCGATATCCTCGAGCACCAGCGTGCCGCCCCGTGCCTCCTCGACCGCCGGCAGGCGGCTGTCCTCGGGTTGCACCGGGCCGAAAAGCCGCTTCATCAGCGCCTCTTCCTCATGGGCCGAACATGACACCAACACGAATTTCTTGCCCGCCCTCGATCCGACCGCGTGCAGGGCATGCGCCACCAGCGTCTTGCCGGTCCCGGTCTCGCCCTCGATCAGCACATGGCCATCCGCCTGCCCCAGATCGAGGATATCCTCCTTCAACCGCGCCATCACCGGGCTTGCGCCGATCAGCTTTTTCATCAGCTGGCCGCCATCCGACAACTCGCGACGCAGCGCGCGGCTGTCCAGCGTCATGCGCCGCGCGGTCGTGGCTTTCTTGGCCAACTGGCTCATCCGGTCCGGGTTGAACGGCTTTTCAAGGAAATCATAGGCGCCCATGCGCATCGCCTCGACCGCCATGGGCACATCACCGTGGCCGGTGATCATGATGACCGGCAGGCTGGAATCGCTGCCCATCAACTTCTTGAGAAACTGCATCCCGTCCATGCCCGGCATCTTGATGTCGGTCACCACGATCCCCGGATAATCCGGTCCAAGCACCTTCAACGCCTCCTCGGCGCTCGGGAAGGCCTCGGTGTCATATCCAGACAGCGCCAGCCACTGGCTGATCGACTGCCGCATGTCCTTTTCATCGTCGATGATCGCGATTTTCATTGCGCTCGGCATGTCACGTCACTCCGCTGCACGGGTCTCTTCGGTCAAGATAGGAAGCTGCACCTCGAATACAGCCCCCCCGCCCGACGCATTTCTCGCCGTCAGGCGACCCCCAAGGTCGTTCACGATACCCGAGGAAATGGCAAGCCCCAAGCCGACCCCGTCGCCGGGCTGCTTGGTGGTGTAGAACGGCTCGAAGAGATTGTCGAAATCCTCGATCCCGTGCCCGTTGTCGCGCACCGTCAGAACCGCCGTTTCACCGGCAGCCAGCAAAATGTCGATCGAGGCATCGTCGGTGCCTTCCGTGGCATCCATCGCATTGCGCAACAGGTTGATCATCACCTGCTCCACCCGCACCCTGTCGGCCATCACCAGCACCGGCTCCTCGGGCAGGGTCCGGGTGATATTGACATGCCGCTGGCGCAGTTGCGGCTCCATCATCGACAGCGCCGAAGACAGCGCATCGCCAAGATTTACAGGCGCGAAAGTGTCACCGCTCTGACGGGCATAGGATTTCAACTGCCGCGTGATCGATCCCATCCTCTCGATCAGGTCGTCGATCCTCTGGAAAGAGGACAGCGCCTCGTCGGGCCGGTTCCGGTTGAGCAGCAGCCGCGCGCCCGCAAGATAGGTCTTCATCGCCGCCAGGGGCTGGTTCAACTCGTGGCTGACGGCGGCGGACATCTCCCCCAACGCCGCCAGTTTCGAGCTTTGCGCAAGGGTCTGTTCGGCCACCGCAAGGTTCTCCTGCACGCGTTCGCGTTCGGCGATTTCCCGCTGCAGGCGGACGTTCAATGCGCGAAGCTCTGCCGACTCTCGCTGGAACAGGGCCATGCGCAGCGTTGTTCGGCGGTTCAGAACCCAGAACGCTAGCGCCAGGAGAATCGCGAATCCCATGATCTCGAGCGCCAGAAACCCGTTCACCTTCTCGCGCACACTGGCATAGGTGGTGAAGCTGGCGATCCTCCAGCCGCGAAACGCCACCCTGCCCTCGACCCGCATCACCGCCTCGCCTCGCACATAGGCATCCGCAGGCAGCGCGGTCCATCCGGCAGTCGCCTGGATGGCCCGCTCTATCGCAGTGTCCACCGGCTCTCGGCGAAGCGCCTCTTCCTCGCTCAGCCCGCGCCAGCGCGGCTCTGTCGCAAGGATGATCCGTCCCTCGCTGTCGGTCACCAGAACCGCATCCGATATACCCGACCAGGCACGCTCGTACTTGGCCAGATCCACCTCGACCACGATCACGCCAAGCACCTGGTTCTGGCGTTCAACGCGCCGCGAATAGGTGAACCGATACGCGCCCGTTTCGTCCTCAAGTACCTTGAAAACCGTATCTCTCGAGCGCAAGGCGTCCACGTAATAAGGCGCTTGCCGATGGTTCTTGCCCAACAGGTTCCGATCCGTCACCGCCACCGCCCGGCCGTCCCGGTCCAGCAGTGTCAGCGACGCCGCGCCGATCTCGTCGAGAAAGGAAATAAGCCGCTGGCTCGACTGGCTGAAATCGCCCGACTCCAGCGCAAGGATCAGCGACGGGTCGCGTGCCAGCAATTGCGGGACGATGGCGTTCTGGCGCAGCTCGCTCAGCAGGTTGCCCGAATAGAGCACCAGCCGCAATTCCGCGCGGTTGCGCGTGGATTCGGTGAACCTGTCGGTCAGCAGGCGATTGGTCACGAACACCACCGCCACCGCCAGCGCGACCAACACAATGAACACCAGGCGCAGACGCCAGGTGGTGGTATTTGACACCTTGAGACGGGCCGACGGTCGTTTTTTGCTCATTGCCGCAGTCTATGACGCAGCGCGACTTCGCTCAAGCGGTCATGCCTCGGCAAGCTGGTCCACAAGCGTGCGGAACATCGCCGCGCCATCGGTTCCGCCCTGCAACGGTTCGGCCATGCGTTCGGGATGCGGCATCATGCCGAGCACCCGGCGGTTCTGAGACAGCACGCCCGCGATATCGTCGACCGACCCGTTCGGATTGTCGCAATAGGTGAAGGCCACGCGCGCCTCGCCATGAAGACGCTTCAGCGTCTCGGCATCGGCGAAATAATTGCCGTCATGATGCGCGATCGGCACCGTAATCTCCTGCCCGGGCTGATAGCCTGCCGTAAAGGCGCTGTCGGCGGTCTCGACCCGAAGGCGCACCGGCTTGCAGATGTATTTGAGGTTCACGTTGCGCAGCAGCACACCCGGCAGCAGACCCGTTTCCGTCAACACCTGAAACCCGTTGCAGATGCCCAGCACATAGCCGCCCTTTTCGGCATGGGCCACGACCGACTGGCAAATCGGCGAATTGGCCGCGATCGCCCCGCACCGCAGGTAATCGCCGAACGAAAAGCCACCCGGAACGCCGATGATGTCCACATCTTTCGGCAGCGCGGTGTCCTTGTGCCAGACCATCGACACCTTGGCCCCGGCCTTCTCGAAGGCGACGGCCATGTCCCGGTCGCAATTCGATCCCGGAAAGACGATGACAGCCGCGTGCATCAGGCGATCTCCACGCTGTAGCTTTCGATCACGGTATTCGCGAGCAGCTTCTCGCACATCTCGGTGACGCTGGCGCGGGCCGCCTCGGCATCGGTCTCGGCCAGATCCAGTTCGATCACCTTGCCTTGCCGGACCGCCTCCACACCGTCGAACCCAAGCTGGCCAAGCGCGTGCCGCACGGCCTCGCCCTGTGGATCCAGAACACCGTTCTTCAGCATTACATGCACTCGTGCCTTCATCGTCGTCTTCCCGTATCTTCGGGCAGCGCCCCGCGCCGCCGCCAGTTTGGCCGCGCGATCAGTTGATCAGCGTCGGTCGGTTCATCGGCGTAGCCCCTTTCGGCATCACGCCAAGCCGGTTGGCCACTTCGGTATAGGCATCCGTCAGACTGCCCAGATCGCGGCGGAACACATCCTTGTCCAGCTTCTGACCGGTCTCGATATCCCAAAGCCGGCAGCTGTCGGGGCTGATCTCGTCAGCCACGATAAGCCGCTGGAAATCGCCCTCGTAGACGCGGCCGATCTCGATCTTGAAGTCCACCAGACGAATGCCCACGCCATACATGACACCCGACAGGAAATCATTCACGCGCAGCGCGAGGCTCAGGATGTCGTCCATGTCCTGCTGGCTGGCCCAGCCGAAGGCAGCGATATGTTCCTCGGTGACCAGAGGATCGCCCAGCTTGTCATCCTTGAGGCAATATTCCACGATCGGACGCGGCAGTTGCGTGCCTTCGTCCATGCCAAGACGCTTGGCCATGGTGCCCGCGGCATAGTTGCGTACGATGATCTCGAGCGGCACGATCTCGCAGGCGCGCACCAGCTGTTCGCGCATGTTCAGCCGCTTCAGGAAATGATTGGGGATGCCGATATTGGACAATCCGAGCATGAAATATTCCGACAGCAGGTTGTTCAGCACACCCTTGCCCTCGATCACGGCCCGTTTCTCGGCGTTGAAGGCGGTCGCGTCATCCTTGAAATACTGGACGATGGTTCCCGGCTCGGGACCCTCATAGAGCGTTTTGGCCTTGCCTTCGTAGATTTTCTTGCGCCGCGCCATGCAGCCTCCATCTCTGGACCGGGGCCGACTCCCCACTGATCTCAGCGCTGTCTTAGTCTATGCCTCGGATTGTCGCAAGAACGCGTTCGGCCCTTGCCCTTGCGCGGATTGAGTTGCATACCTTGGCAAACGCCAACGCCTGCTGAGGAAACCCGCCAATGAGCACTTTCGACGATCGCGAAAACGCATTCGAGAACAAATTCGCCCATGACGAGGAAATGAAATTCCGCGCCGAGGCGCGGCGCAACAAGCTTCTGGGCCTGTGGGCCGCCGAGCTTCTGGGCAAGACCGGCGCGGATGCCGACGCCTATGCCAAAGAGGTCGTCCTGTCCGATTTCGAAGAGGCCGGCCACGAGGATGTCGTGCGCAAGGTCGCCGGTGATCTGGGTGATCTGGCCGATGCCGACACGATCCGCGGCAAGATGGATCAACTGATGCTCATCGCCAAAGACCAGCTGATGAAAGAGGTCTGAGCGCGTCTCATTCCTTAAAAGTTCCCGACGGGCCGCCCTCCACACAGGGCGCGCCCGTTTTTCTTTGCGCGCCATTCCCTTCAATCGCCCGGCCAATCGGACTGCCGCTCAGGTCCGAGTTGAGCAAAATGAATTTGCGCATATCTGCCAAACATGAGACATCCACGCGCAACCTGAAGCGTTCCGCCTTTTACCTGAGGCATCAGCCAAAGACGGAGCGCCGACAACGATTGAACGGAGCAGTGCAGTTCACGAAAACCTGTGAGTCAGGTTTTTCGCGAAACGCTTTATCAAGGAGCCCCATCGATGACCAATGCCCTGTCCAAATTGCTGAAAACCCGTGACTGGCTTCTGGCCGACGGTGCGACGGGAACCAATCTGTTCAACATGGGGCTCGAATCCGGCGACGCGCCCGAGATGTGGAATGACGAACATCCCGACCGGATCACGCGGCTTTACACGATGGCGGTGGATGCGGGCAGCGACATCTTCCTCACCAATTCCTTCGGCGGCAACGCCGCGCGTCTCAAGCTGCACGGCGCCGAGAAACGCGCCCGCGAACTGTCGCGCATCTCCGCCGAAATCGGCCGCGAGGTCGCCGACAAGCGCGACCGCACCGTGATCGTCGCAGGCTCGGTCGGCCCCACAGGCGAGATCATGGCCCCCATGGGCGCCTTGACCCATGAGCTGGCGGTCGAGATCTTCCATGAACAGGCCGAAGGGCTCAAGGAAGGCGGCGCAGACGTGCTGTGGCTTGAAACCATTTCCGCCCCCGAAGAATACAAGGCCGCCGCCGAGGCGTTCAAGCTGGCCGGCATGCCCTGGTGCGGCACGATGAGTTTCGACACCGCCGGGCGCACCATGATGGGCCTTACCTCGGCCGACATGGTCAACCTCGTCGAAGGTCTGGCCAATCCGCCGCTCGGCTATGGCGCCAATTGCGGCGTTGGCGCGTCCGACCTTCTGCGCACCGTTCTTGGCTTTGCAGCCCAAGGCACCGACCGGCCGATCATCGCCAAAGGTAATGCAGGGATCCCGAAATATCACGACGGGCACATCCATTACGACGGCACACCCGAACTGATGGCCGATTACGCGGTTCTGGCGCGCGACAGCGGCGCCACCATCATCGGTGGGTGCTGTGGCACCACCGCCGAGCATCTCGAAAAGATGCACGAGGCCCTTTCGACCCGCCCGCGCGGCGAACGCCCCACCCTCGAGCAGATCACCGAAGCACTCGGTCCTTTCTCTTCGGCGGCTGACGGCACCGGCGATGACGATGACGGGCCCAAGCGCGAACGCCGTGGCCGCCGTCGCGGCTGACCCGGCTCAGAACAGCGTCAGTTGATCCCCCGGCCGCTCCGGCGGCCGGAAGAGGTCGCATCGCAACTCGGGCTGTGGCCGGTCCAGTCCAAGGCGCCTAGCCGCCACGCGAAACCGCTGCGCAACCATCTGCGCATAAGGCCCCGTGCCACGCATCCGACGCCCCCATGCCGGGTCATAGTCGCGGCCCCCATGCATCTCGCGCACCAACCCCATGACGCGCGCCGCGCGGTCGGGGTATTGCGCCTCGAGCCAGTGCCGGAACATCGGCGCCACCTCCAGCGGCAGACGCAGCATGATCCAGGTTGCCGCTTGTGCCCCCGCCTGCCCGCCCGCTTGCAAGATCGCCTCAAGCTCGTGATCGCTCAGCCCCGGCACCATCGGGGCGGCCATGATCCGCACCGGAATGCCCGCCGCACTCAGCCGGGAGATCGTCGCCAGACGCCGTTTGGGCGACGGCGCGCGCGGTTCCATCCGGCGTGCAAGACCCGCATCCAGCGTGGTCACCGACACGCCCACCCGCACAAGTCCCCGCGCCGCCATGACCGACAAAATGTCGATATCGCGCTCGATCAGCGTGCCGCGCGTCACGATCGCCACCGGATGACCGCAATCCGCCAGAACCTCCAGACAGGCGCGCGTGATACGCTGCTCCTTCTCGATCGGCTGATAGGGATCGGTATTCGTGCCGATGGCAATCGGCGCCACCTTGTAGGACCGGCTGCGCAATTCCTGCACCAGAACGCGCGGCGCCTCGGGCCGCGCCACAAGCCGCGTCTCGAAATCCAGCCCCGGCGACAGGCCCAGCCAGGCATGGCTGGGCCGGGCAAAGCAATAGACACAGCCATGCTCGCAACCGCGATAGGGGTTGATCGAGCGATCGAACGGCAGATCGGGCGAGCGGTTGTAGGTGATGATCCGCCGCGGCAGCTCTGCGCGTATGTCGGTGCGCAGCACCGGAGTATCCTCGTCCTGCGCCCGTGGCTCCCATCCGTCGCTGTCAAAGACCCGCACATGCCGTTCATGACGCCCCGCGGCATTGTCCGTGGCGCCTCGTCCGACCACCCTTCGGCCCGGATTGATGCTCGTCTCTCGTTCCATCGCCCAAAAATGGAACATATGGGGAACATTTGCAACAACAGCATATAGTTCATGACAAGTTTTCAAGACCAAAGCCTCCAATTCCGGGCTATAGGTCGGTACAAGGGCGGCCAGTGTCGCAATTCGGAAAGTCCATATGCGACAAATTGACGATAGCTGCGCCCAGACAATAGCCAATCGCGCGCGCAAGCGCCACCAGAGCAAGGAAACCGGCCATGTCGGAAGACCAAGACGAAATCATCCTGGCGGATCTCAGCGACGAGGAACTCGTCGAACAGATGTGGGACGATCTTTATGACGGCCTCAAGGAAGAGATCGAGGAAGGCGTCAATATCCTTCTGGAGCGTGGCTGGGCGCCTTACCGCGTCCTGACCGAGGCTCTGGTGGGCGGCATGACCATCGTCGGCAAGGATTTCCGGGACGGCATCCTCTTCGTGCCCGAAGTGCTGCTGGCCGCCAACGCCATGAAAGGCGGGATGTTCATCCTCAAGCCGCTGCTGGCCGAAACCGGTGCGCCGCGCATGGGCTCGATGGTGATCGGCACCGTCAAGGGCGACATCCACGACATCGGCAAGAACCTCGTGTCGATGATGATGGAAGGCGCGGGTTTCGAAGTGGTCGATCTCGGGATCAACAACCCGGTGGAAAACTATCTCGCGGCGCTGGATGAGCACAAGCCGGACATCCTCGGCATGTCGGCGCTGCTGACCACCACCATGCCCTATATGAAGGTGGTGATCGACACGCTGGTCGAACAGGGCAAGCGCGACGATTATATCGTGCTCGTGGGCGGCGCTCCGCTGAACGAGGAATTCGGCAAGGCCATCGGCGCGGACGCCTATTGCCGGGATGCCGCCGTGGCCGTGGAAACCGCCAAGGAATACGTCAAGCGCAAGCACAATCAGGCCGCCACCGCCTGAGCGTGCTGGCGCGCCGAAGCACCGATGGCACCGGCCCGCCCCCCGTGCGGGCCGCTCGCCGTTCAGGGGGGATGCGATGACCGATCTGCCCGATGACACGACCCTGACCGAAACCGGCGCCGACCTGCGGCGCGGCGCGGGCCGTATCCTGCTGATCGCCTGCGGCGCTCTGGCGCGTGAGATCCTTGCCCTGATCCGGATCAACGGCTGGGAGCACCTCGACCTGCAATGCCTGCCCGCCAAGCTGCATCTTTATCCCGACCGCATCGTTTCCGCCGTGGACGAGGCCGTCAGCCGCAACCGCGACCGCTATGACCGGATTTTCGTGGTCTATGCCGATTGCGGCACGGGCGGTCTCTTGCAGGCGCGGTGCGACGCTCTGGGGGTCGAGATGATTCCCGGCCCGCATTGCTATGCCTTCTTCGAGGGAAATGACGCCTTCGCCGCCCATGCCGAGGACGAGATCACCGCCTTCTACCTCACCGATTTTCTCGTCAAGCAGTTCGACGCCTTCGTGTGGAAACCCATGGGGCTGGACCGCCACCCCGAGCTGCGCGACATGCTGTTCGGCAATTACACCAAGCTGGTCTATCAGGCCCAGACCGAAGACCCTGCCCTTCTCGCCAAGGCGCGCGCCTGCGCGGATCGGCTGGGGCTCGAGTTTGAGTACCGGTTCACGGGATATGGCGATCTGGCCACGGCATTGCGGCGTCAGGCGACAGGCGCCTGACCCTCGCCGATCACGCCGCCTCGGCGGCGACGCTGCGAATACGCTCGATCATCGCCCGCAAACCGTTGGATCTTTGCGCCGACAAATGGTCGTTCAACCCCAGCCGGGCCAATTCCGCAGGGGCGTCGACCTTGGTCACCTCCACCACCGGCATATCGTTATAGAGCGCCTTGAGCACCGCGATCAGGCCGCGCACGATCATCGCATCGCTGTCACCTTCGAAACTGAACCGCCCGTCCTCGATCTTCGGATGCAGCCAGACCTGGCTTGCGCAGCCATCCACCTTGGTGGCCGGCACCTTCAGCGCATCGTCCAGCGCCTCCATCGACCGGCCCCGGTCGATCACATAGCGGTATCTGTCCTCCCAATCGTCGAGAAACTCGAAATCCGCGACGATATCCTCAAAAGCTTCAGCTGCCATGACCTGCTCCAATCCTGTCGCCCAAGACCTAGGCAGACAGGCCCGCAAGGTCCAGACCCAGCTTGCACCTTTTCAACGCAGCCCGGATAGGATAACCGGGAAGAAAGGCAGAAGGGCGGTTGTGATGCGGAAATCTCTTGCAGGTCTTGTGATCGTTTCGATGACCCTGTCGGCATGTGGCGGCTGGCGCGACTCGCGCGTCAACCCCTCCAACTGGTTCGGCAACAGCCGGTCCGAGCCTGTGTCCGAAAGCCCGGCCCAGACCAATCCGCTGATCCCCGAACAGACCGGTAGTATCTTCCGCCGCCGCGCTGTCGAAGAGGTGTATCAAGGCACCCCCGTCGATCAGATCACCGCGCTCACCATCGAACGCACCAGCATCGGCGCCATCATCCGCGTCGAAGGCGTGACCCTGCGTCAGGGCGCCTATGACGTGCGCCTGACTTCCGAGACCGAAGGCGAGCCTGTGAACGGCGTTCTGGAACTGACCCTCGCAGCGCTCCAGCCCGACGACACGCCGCAAGGCCCTGAACGGTCACGGACGGTCACGACCGGGCGCGCGCTGTCGGCCACGGATCTGGAAAAGATCACCACCATTCGGGTGATCGGTGCGCGCAACGTGATGACCACCGGGCGCTAAGCGCCCCCACCTTCACAGCTCGACGGTGCGGATATCATTGCCCTTGGCCGTAAGGGCGATCTTGCCGTCGCACAGCCGTATCGCATCCAGACCGAACACATCGGCCCGCCACCCGCTCAGAGCCGGAACATCGCGCTCGCCCGCCGCGATCATGTCGAGGTCGGACGCGCTTGCGATCAGCTTCGAGGCCACGCCAAAGCTTTCGCTCTTGGCCTTCAGCAGCACCCGCAGCAGATCCGCCAAGGCAGGGTTGACCTGCATCTTGGCCATCGAATTGTCGACCTTTGGCATCTCTTCGGGCGGGCAATTCAGCCCGGCCTGCACCGCCTTGAGGATTCCATCCGCGATGTCGCCCTTGCGGGCCTCCCGCAACAGCAGCCGCGACCGTGACAGATCCTCATGCGTCGCAGGCTTGGTCGAGGCCAGCTCGACCAGCGCATCATCCTTGTAGACCCGGCTGCGTGGCACGTCGCGGGCCTGCGCGTATTCCTCCCGGAAGCGCGCCAACTCCCGCACGATGGCCAGAAACCGTCCCGAGGCGTTGCGCGTCTTGACCCGCTTCCATGCCTCGTCTGGGTTCACCCGATAGGTTTCCGGCGCGGTCAGCACCTGCAATTCCTCGGTCACCCATTTCTGCCGGTCCGACTGGGCCAGCTTGCGTGCCAGAAACTCATAGATGTCGCGCAGATGGGTCACATCCGCCAACGCGTATTTCTTTTGCGCATCGGTCAGCGGGCGGCGCGACCAGTCGGTGAAGCGCGAGGTCTTGTCCAACTGTTCCTTGGCGATCTTGCGCACCAGCGTCTCATAGCCCACCTGCTCGCCGAATCCGCAGACCATCGCGGCCACTTGCGTATCGAACAGAGGCGCAGGAATGACACCTGCATCCACGAAGAAAATCTCCAGATCCTGCCGCGCGGCGTGAAACACCTTCACCACGGACTCGTCGCGGAACAGATCGTAAAGCGGCGCCATCGACAGATCCCCCGCCAAGGGGTCCACCAGCACCGCATCCTCCGCGCCCGTGCCGGGCACGGCAAGCTGCACAAGGCACAGCTTGGAATAATAGGTGCGCTCGCGCAGAAACTCGGTATCCACGGTGACATAGTCGAACTGGCGGGCGCGGGTGCAGAATTGTTCGAGTTGCTCGGTTGTCGTCAGCGTTTTCATGAAATCTTATCTGCTCCTGCTCCGGGCCGTTTGTCAGGTATAGGACAAAGCCGGGGGGAAATGAAATGCCCTTGCATCTGTCAGGGCATCATGACGGGTCGGCGATCGCCACCCGCGAACCGGCGCAACACAGCCGGATAAAGCGCGTGCTCCATCTGCAGAACCCGGGCCGCCAGCGTCTCGGGCGTGTCGCCCGGCAGCACCTCGACCCGCGCCTGCCCCAGCACCGGACCATCGTCCAGTTCCGCCGTCACCTCATGCACCGTGCAGCCTGCTTGCGTATCGCCCGCCTCGAGCGCGCGGGCATGTGTGTTCAGACCGCGATACTTGGGCAAAAGCGAGGGGTGAATATTCAGCATCCGGCCCTGCCAGCGGCGCACGAAGCCTTCGGTCAACACCCGCATGAAGCCCGCAAGGCAGATGATATCGGGCGCATGGCGCTCAAGCTCTTCCTGCAACGCCGCCTCGAACGCCACCCGGTCGCCCTTGAAGGGCCGATGATCGACAATTGCGGTCGGCACGCCGCGCGCGCGGGCCTTCTCCAGCCCCCCGGCATCTGCGCTATTGGCCAGCACCAGCACCGGTCGCGCGGGATGATCGCCGGTCATGCTGTCAACCAGCGACACCATGTTGGAGCCGCCCCCGGAAATCAGGATCGCGACGCGTTTGGTCACCCAAGGCGCCCCGTATAGGCCACCCCTTCGGTCGCGGTAACGCGACCCAGCCGATAGACCGTCTCGCCCTCTTCGCGCAGCAGCGCGCTCAGCGCCTCGGCCCGGTCCGCCTCGACCGCAAGCACCATCCCGATCCCGCAATTGAAGGTCTTGAGGATCTCGGCCTGCTCCATCCCGCCTTGCGCGCGCAGCCAGTCAAAGACCGGCGGCAGCGCCCATGCGTCCAGATCCATCTCGACGCCCAGACCCTCGGGCAGAAAACGCGGCACATTCTCGGTCAGCCCGCCGCCGGTGATATGCGCCAGCGCATGCACGCCCCCGGCCCGCACCGCCGCCAGCGCTTGGCGCACATAAAGCCGCGTCGGCGTCAGCAGAACCTCTCCCATCGTGCCCTCGGCCCAGGGGCAGGCATCCTGCCACCCCAGCCCCGACAACTCGATCAGCTTACGCACGAGCGAATAGCCGTTCGAATGGATGCCATCACTGGCCAGCCCAAGCAGAACATCGCCCGTCCCCACGCCCGCCGGAAGGTCCGCGCCGCGCTCCATCGCGCCCACGGCAAATCCCGCCAGATCGAAATCTCCCTCCGGGTACATACCCGGCATCTCGGCGGTCTCTCCCCCGATCAGCGCACAGCCCGAACGCACACAGCCCTCGGCGATCCCTTCGACAATGCGCGCGGCCTTGTCCGTCTCCAGCTTGCCGGTGGCGAAATAATCCAGGAAGAACAGCGGCTCGGCACCCTGACACACCAGATCGTTGACACACATCGCCACAAGGTCGATCCCCACGCCATCCACATTGCCGGTATCGATCGCAATGCGCAGCTTGGTGCCCACCCCATCGGTCGCAGCCACAAGGATCGGGTCGCTATAGCCCGCGGCCTTCAGATCGAACAGCCCGCCGAACCCGCCAAGGCCAGACATCACACCGGCGCGGTTGGTGCGCTTGGCCGCAGGCTTGATCCGGTCGACAAGCGCGTTGCCCGCGTCGATATCCACACCGGCATCGGCATATGTGATCCCATTCCTGCGCTCGGTCATCTCGGGCCCTCCAGATGAATTCGCCACTCCGTTAGACGATCCCCCTGCCCGGTGCAATCTGAAAGCCTTGACGCCCCCGGACTGCGTGCTTACGAAAGCCTCAGGTCGGGCCTGTAGCTCAATTGGTTAGAGCAGAGCGCTCATAACGCTTTGGTTGGGGGTTCGAGTCCCTCCGGGCCTACCATCCATCCCCTTGAATTCAAACAATTCCCTTGCATGCCAGTGCCATGGTCCAGTCTATGGGTACAAATAACCGTCCCAAGGCAGGCAAGGTCAGGCATCCGATAAATCGCGCCATCAGGTATCGAGCAAGGCCCATTGCGCCGAAACGCTTGCGTGGAATCGCAGGCTGGACTGAATTATATGCCTTCGCCGACGGAAGTCGGGTCGAGAATGGCGAGGCAGGCATACTCGCACTCACGGACGCCCCGTTTCTGGCAGACATGCGGATGCCCAGCCATGCCCTGGCTTCGCGCCTTGGTCGTGGCTCAAGATCCCGATTGTGACCCCGCGCGTCACAGCATCGATCAACGTTTTTCCAGCCGCAAGGCCATCACGATAAGCGCGGCACCGCTACCCAAAAGCTCCAGTGACAGGATAACGCCCAGTTGCAAGGTCACGCCGAACAGAACCATCCCGGCCAGCAAAACCGACAGCCCGCCCGCCGCAAGGACGGCCCAGAACATCGGATCAGTCCGGTAGCGTCGTCCGATCCAGAGCTTTGCCAGACCACCGATCAAGAGCAATCCGCCAAGAAGCCAGCGCAAGAGCATGCCGTCGCCGAACGGACCCATCAAGAGCGACAAACCCAGAAACAGCCCCGCCGCAGCAAACAGCACCGCTCCGGCGCGCTCGCGAAAGGCCGTGGACATCCATGCCGCACGTCCCTGCAAAAGCGCCATCAACACCAATGCCCAGCCGACGATGGTCGTGGACGCGATCTGTGCTGCATTCGGATTGATCAGGCCCAGCACGCCGCCCACCAAGGCGACCAGCCCCGCCAATAGCCACCATAGCCAGTTTCTCATCGCCGCCTCCTCAGCTCGCCCGATCACGGGCCGCAAGACCCAGAGTGACAAGGGAAATTCCGTTCGAGATCAGTTCGACAGCCAGCAGGATACCGAGAACCACTGCCGCCGAAAACGGGAAACTCGTCAGGATCATCACACCAAGCACAAGCGAGACGATCCCCGCCAGAAGTAGCATGGTCCGGAGCCCGGCGGTCGGCATACGGAAGGCGAGGAAGATCCGCAGCGCGCCAACGAACAGCATCAGGCAGGCCACCGCAACGGTCAGCTGAAGCACACCCTGCAGGGGGTTGCTCACCAGATTGATGCCGATCGCCAAAACCGCAGCCCCCAGCACCAGCGACAACAATCGCGAGCCCCAGCTGTCATCTGCAAAGATCGACAGCAGCATGAGCGCACCGATGGCCATGAAGAGATACCCGGTCAACAATTCAGCCGTCAGCGTCGCTGCCAGTGGGTTGAATAGAGCAAGAATGCCACCCAACAGCGATAACGCGCCGATACCCAGCAAAAGAAAGGAATTCGTCATGATAATTCTCCCAAAAGGATCAACAGCTATGCCTCCGAAGGCTCCGCGGACAGATCGAAACTATCCAGACGGAACCGGTCACTCAGCCAAACCAGCAGTCGCGCGGGAAGCGACAGCGCAGCGCGCTCATCCATCACCCGGCGCGCCAGAGCGGGGTTGTTTGTGATCAGCCCGTCAACGCCCATCGATATCATCCGCGACATGGCGCGCGGATCGTCCACCGTCCAGACATAGACCCGCTTCTGCGCCGCATGTGCGCGACGCAAAAGCTGCCCCGAGACCTGCCCGGTATTGACTGCGAGGAATTCGGCATCCAGTGCGCTCAGATCACCGATTGCCCTTGCCGCAAGGATGCCCACCGGCCAATCGGGGCGCAGGGCGCGCATCCTCGCCACGCCCTCGCGCTTGAGTGACATGATCATGACGTCATCTGACATGCCCGTCTCTTCGACCAGGTCCGCCACGCGTTCCTCCAGCCGATCGTCATGGCCGTAATACTTCAACTCGATCAGGACCTGCCCCCGTCCCTTCGCCATATTCAGCACCATGCGCAACGTGGGCACCCGCGCGTCTGAATATGCAGGGTCGAACCAGCTTCCGATATCGATCCGCGCAAGGTCCTCCGGCATCGCCTCCCATACCTTGAGCGGCACGCCCGCCTGTTTCATGAAATCGCTGTCATGGGTCACGATCACGGTTCCGTCGGCAATTTCCTGCACGTCGATCTCGACCCAGTCGGCGCGGTCCTGCAGCGCCTTTTCCACCGCGGCCAGCGTGTTCTCGGGTCGCACCGCCGCCGCACCGCGATGCGCGATGATCTCGACCGTATGCGGCGCCGCAAGACGCCCCGCAAGATCATCAAGAACCGCAACCGCGCCCAACCCGGTCACAACCGACGCAACGGCAAGCCCGGTCAGCACCAGAGAACCGCGCAGCGGCGCAACATCCGGCTTCCGAGCAGGCCTGTTTGGGACCACGCTGAGATGCAGGTCATTCAAAAGCAAAGCCAGCGCCGCGTTGGATACAGCTGCGAGGATCGCGTTCGCCAAGGACCACAGCGCGAGCGACAGCAGCGTCGCCACGACCACCCTCTCAAGGCTCGGCAGCGCAAGCGCCTGTGCTCCTGCCCCAAGCGCGCCGAACACCGCAGCACCCCCTGCGGCAAGCGCCAGGCGCAGCGCAAGCCAGGCAAGAATGCGCTGGATCACCGCCCCGCGCCGCTTGCGCAGATACGCCTCGCTCCGTGCAAAACAGTCGCGCGCCGGCACCCCGTCAATCAGCCGCAAATGCAGCACCAGCGCCCAACCCGACAACCGCCAGATCAGCAGCACTGCCACAACCAGCCCCAGAAGGCCGATCACGCCCGCGACCAGCAAGAATTCCGGCGGCCGATAGGTCAGGTAATAGTTGATGTCGTGAGTTCTCAACACCAGCGCCGCCACCGCCGCGCCCGCCGCGAGAAACGGCACAACCAGCACAGCCACCCGCAGGACGAGGCGCCACGCAAGGCCGAACACCGCCACCAGCCATGACAGGACCGCCTGCCAAGCCGCAACGAGCGCAGGCCACGCCCCCCTGACCGGCTGGCGCAGAACGGCCGTCATCAAGGCGAGGTCGAGAACCGTTGCGACAATCAGCACCCCCGCTACCGCCACGGCGCCAAGCGCACCGAGCGGGGACAACACGAAGCCCGCGATGTCCTGATCGGTGAGCGCCGGATCACCCGACCAGCGCAGCGCAAGGCCCAGCATCACCCCCGCAAGGGGCACCACGACAACCGACACCACCAGCCGAACACTCAGATGCAGCGCCGTAAACAGCAGCGCGCGGGACAGGGCCTGGCGATAGGCTGAAAGGACCGCATGCAGCCCCACCGTTCAGGTCTCCGCTTCCGTTTTCTTGCGCCCTTTCACACGTTCCCGAAGCGACTGGAATGCCACGTATAGCGCCGGGATGACGAAAATGCCGACCAGCGCCGCCGCCAGCATTCCGCCCGCCACGCCCGTACCCACGGCCCGGCGCGATAGCATCGAGGCACCTTCTGCGGTGACCAGCGGGATGAGACCCGCGATAAAGGCAAAGGAGGTCATCATCACTGCGCGGAAACGTGCATGCGCGCCGGATATGGCGGCCTGCACGATCTCTTCGCCCTCTTCACGCCGCGCCTTGGCGAATTCCACAATCAGGATGGCGTTCTTGGCGGCGAGCGCGAGCAGCACCACCAGCCCGATCTGTGCGTAGATGTTGAAGGGCAGACCGGTCAGCAACAGCGCCGCGATCGCCCCGGCCACCCCGAACACGACCGACAGCATGACCGGCACCGGGATGGTCCAGCTTTCGTACAGCGCCACGAGGAAGAGATAGGCAAAGAGCAGCGCCAGCGCGAGGATAACCGTTGTCTGACCGGCCGCCTGCTTCTCCTGCAGCGCGGTGCCGGTCCATTCGTACTCATAGCCCGGAGGCAGGCTGGCTTCAGCCACCTCCTCCATCGCCACCAGCGCCTCCCCGGACGAGACCCCCGGCGCCGGCATGCCGCTGATCTTGGCCGCCCGCTGGTTGTTGTAGCGTGAGAGCGACATCGGCCCGGTGACGTATTCGATCCGCGCGAAGGCGCCCACCGGCACCATTTCTCCGGACGCACTGCGCACATGGATGCGGGCAATGTCGTCCACAGCGTCGCGATACTCTGACGAGGCGCTCATCCGAACTTGCCAGGAACGCCCGAAGAGGTTGAAATCGTTGATATACGCCGATCCGAGCGTCGGTTGCAGAGCGGCAAATACATCCGACACGGGAATTCCCAGAGCATAAAGCCGCTCGCGGTCGATCTCGAGGAAAAGCTGCGGGCTGTTGGCCGAGAACGTGCTGTAGACCCCCGAAAGCGACGGGTTTCCGTTGGCCGCGAAGGACAGCCCCCGCGCGGTCTCGGCCAGTTCCTGCGGCGTGCGCCCTTGCGTGTCGAGCAGCTGCATCTCGAAGCCCGATCCGCTGCCAAGCCCGGCGATGGGCGGCAGGT
Source organism: Roseovarius litoreus (assembly GCF_900142765.1). GTDB lineage: Bacteria > Pseudomonadota > Alphaproteobacteria > Rhodobacterales > Rhodobacteraceae > Roseovarius > Roseovarius litoreus. The sequence goes on along the minus strand of NZ_FRCB01000005.1, from coordinate 40,215 downwards.
TGAAGGCGATGATCTGCGCCGAGCGGATCGCCGCACCCTGCCGCATGGCCTCGTTGATCGCATTGAAGACGCTGGTTTCCTCGGTGGTGCGCTCGGCGAAGTCCTGCATCGAGACCAGCGCGAAGGCGGCGTTGGATTTGGTGATGCCGTCGAGCAGCGAGAAGCCGGTCACGGAGGTAACCGACTCCACCCCTGGCAGGCCCATCAGGACCTCCTCGACCTTGCGCTGCGCGGCAAGCGTGCGATTGACGGAAGCCGCCTCGGGCAGGCGTGCCTCGACGATGAAGGATCCCTGATCTTCAGAGGGCAGGAAACCGGAGGGCACCGCCTTGAACAGCCCCCCGGTAAGCGCAAAGGCCCCGATCAGCAGCGCCAGTCCAAGCACCGCGCGCCGGGCGATGGCGCCGGCGATCCGGGTATAGCCGTCGCGCCCCTTGTCGATGCCACGTGAAATCGCGCCCATGATCCCCTTCTTCGGCCCATGATGGGGCTTGAGGATGATCGCGCAGAGCGCGGGCGAAAGGGTCAGCGCATTGATCGCTGAGATCACCATCGAGACCGAGACGGCGACCGCAAATTGCTGGAAGAGCTGGCCCGATATGCCCGGAATGAATGCCACCGGCACAAAGACCGACAGCAGCACCATGGTGATGGCGAGGATCGCACCAGTGATCTCCGACATCGCCGCCGAGGCGGCCTCGGCCGGTGTCATCTCGGGGTTCTGCTCCATTTTCGCCTCGACCGCCTCGACCACGACGATGGCATCATCGACCACGATCCCGATAGCCAGCACCAATGCCAGCAGCGACACGGTGTTGAGCGAGAACCCCATCGCCAGCATCACCGCAAAGGTCCCGACCAGCGCCACAGGAACCGCGATGAGCGGCACGATCGTGGCGCGCAGCGAGCCAAGGAAGATGAAGACCACCAGCACCACCAGGATGAACGCCTCGATCAGGGTGTGCTCGACCTCGGTGATGCTTTCCTTGACGAAGGTGGAACTGTCCGAGACGATCTCATAGGCCATGCCGGGTGGGAAATCCGCCGCCACCGCCTCCATCATCGCCTTGGCGCCATCAGCGGCGGCAATCGCGTTGCCGCCCGGAGCAAGATAGATCCCGATCAACGTCGCAGGTCGGCCGTCAAAGCTCGTCACCACGTCTGAATTCTTCTCTCCAAGGTCCACCTCGGCCACATCACGAATGCGCACCACGCTGCCATCGGCCCCCGCGCGCAGGATGATCGCGCCGAATTCCTCGGGGCTCGACAGCCGCCCCTTGGTGGAAATGTTGAGCTGCAGACCCGGATCCTCGGTCACTGGCTGGCCACCCACGCGCCCAATGGCGGCCTGCAGGTTCTGGCTGCGCAGCGCGGCGGTGACATCCGAGGGCGTGAGGTTCAGCGCCGCCAACCGGTCAACGTCGAGATTGATGCGCATGGCAAACTCGTTGGCACCGAACATCGAGGCATCGCCAACGCCCTCGACCCGCTTGATCCGGTCCATGAGGTAGAGCCGGGCATAATTGGTGAGGTCATTGCCCTCAAGCGCATCGGTTTCGGCATATAGCGCGATACCCATCAGCAGCGAGGAGGATTTCTTGGCCACCCGGACACCGGTCTGGCGCACCTCCGACGGCAATAGCGGCTCGGCCAACGAGACTCGGTTCTGAACGTTGACGGTTGCGATATCGGGATCGGTTCCCACCTCGAAGCTGATATTCAGGATATAGGTGCCGTCGGCGCCCGACGTCGAGGACATGTAGATCATGTCGTCCACGCCCACGATCTGGTCCTCGATCACCTGGGCGACGGTCTGCTCCACCACTTCGGCCCCTGCTCCGGGATAGGCGGCGGTGACCGCGACCTGTGGCGGCACAATATCGGGAAACTGCTCGACCGGCATCCGCGTCAACGCGATAAGGCCCGCCAGAAACAGCACGATGGAAATGACCCCGGCGAAACGGGGGCGCTTGATGAACGTATCGGCCAGCATGGATCAGCCCTCGGGTGCGGCGGCATCGACGACCGCGCCGACACGTACCTTGTTGACACCCTCGGTGATCACGCGCTCGCCCTCGCTCAGCCCCGCACCGATCACGGCAAAGCCCTGGGCATTGCGCAAAACCGTGATGCGGCGCTGCTCGGCCACCTCGCCCTCGCCCACCACGAGCACAAACGCTCCTTGAATATCGCGCTGCACCGCCTCTGCGGGGATCGCCAATTCACCCTCCGGCGTGTCGGTCGTGAGCGTCACGCGCACCAGTTCCCCGTCCAGCAAACGTCCTTCGGGGTTGGCAAAGCGTGCGCGCAGCATCACGCTGTCCGTGCCCGAGTTGACACGGCTGTCTACAAAATCGATGTCACCCTGCGCGTCATAGACAGTGCCATTGGCCAGCGTCAGGCGAACGGCGGCCTCTCTGGAGACCTCTCCGCGTTCCACCCGTTCCAGAAAGGTGCGCAGGAGTGCCGTCGGCACCGGAAATTCGGCATGGATCGGGTCGAGCTGCACAAGGGTCGCCAGCGCGCCCGACTCCGGCCCCACAAGCGCACCTTCATCCACCGCGCTATTGCCGATGCGCCCCGAGAAAGGCGCCTTGATCACGGTATAGGACAAGTTGGTGCGCGCCCGGTCCAATGCGGCCTCAAGGCGCAACACATCGGCCTCCACTGTCGCAAGCGCCGCTTCGGCCTGATCCAGACGTGCCTGCGCCCCCGCTTCGCGCAGCACAAGCTCGGACTGCCGATCTCGTTCTAGTCGCGCCAGATCACGTTGCGCCTGCGCCGCGCGCAGAGCGCCCTCCGCTTCACGCATCGCCGCGTCGTAGAGGTCGCTTTCGATGACGAAAAGCGGTTGGTCCTGCTCGACAATTGCACCGGGGACGAAACCGATATTCTCGATCACACCGGAAACACGCGCCACAAGGGCCACTCTTCGATTGGCGTCCAGACGTCCATTGAAATCAGAGACTTCCGCCAGGTTTCGCGTCGTCACCTCGACGGCAACCACGGCTGCGGGCGGCGGATTGTCCTGTGAAATTACGGCACTGCCAAAAAATACAAAGGCAGCTGTTACAAACAGCGTTCTAATCATTTCGACACCATAATGCTAAAAATATACCCTCAAATGATACCCAATGGGTCTCAAGAGTCACCCGAAATCTCGCGGTTCAACGTCTTTGTTGAACGCCCCCTTCGATCCCCGCTGTTGAGAGCGGCGTCGGCTACGTGGTTGGCACCACTCCCTTAGGCAGGTCTCGATATTCCTTCGAAATCGATCCGCCGACAGGGTCATCACCAAGGATGCGCGTCTACAAATCCAGCGCCACCGTATCTCTTCTTCCCTGAAGCGGTCCGCCTTTGACCTGAGGCATCAGCCAAAGGTGGACCGCGTGCAACGATGGAACAAAGCACTGCATGTCGCGAGAATCCCTGTTTCAGGTTTTTCGCGAAACGCTTTACCGTTGCGCGGCATGGATGCATGACATTAGGCTGCCACATGACCAAGCGAAGACCGCCGATCAATGCAAAGCGGCGATCCCCGCCCGGCTCTGTCCCGGGCCAGCTCCAGATCGCCCATTCCGCCGGAAAGTCCAAAATCCGTGTCATGGCCTTCGGGCCAGACGCGCTGGAGGAGCGGCAGGTCACCGATCTGAACGCCATCCTCGAGATGAAGCGAAAATTCACGACGATCTGGGTCGATATCGTTCAATTCGGCGACCCGGACCTGATTTCGCAGATCGGGGACACATTCGGCCTGCACAGTCTGGCGCTGGAAGACGCGGTCAACACCCATCAACGCCCCAAAGTCGAGGAATACGACGATCACCTGTTCGTGGTCGCGTTGATGCCGGGCGTCGATGACCCGATCCATGCGGAACAGGTCGCGTTCTTCATCGGGGCGGGCTACGTCATCACGTTCCAGGAACGCCCCGGAGACTGTTTCGAAAACGTCCGCGACCGGCTCCGCAGGGGCACCGGGCGCATCCGCAGCATGGGCAGCGATTACACGGCCTATGCCTTGCTGGATGCGATCATCGACAGCTATTTCCCCGCTCTGGAGAAAATGGGCGATCGGCTCGAGGCGCTCGAAACCCGTGTCATCGACGACCCCGCCCCCGAAAACATCGCCGATCTGCACGACATGAAGCGCGCGCTTTTGCTTCTGCGCCGCGCGATCTGGCCGCACCGGGACGTCTTCAACAGCCTGATCCGCAACGAGCATCCTCTCATCTCCCATGAGACCAGACCGTTTCTGCGCGACTGCTACGATCACAGCGTGCAATTGATGGACATTGTCGAAACCTATCGCGAGATGGCCTCGGGTTTGGTGGACATGCATATTTCAAGCGTCAGCATGAAGCTGAACGAGGTCATGAAAGTTCTGACCATCGTGGCGACGATCTTCATTCCCCTGAGCTTCATCGCCAGCGTCTACGGCATGAATTTCAACCGCGGGATATCGCCCTGGAACATGCCCGAGCTTGACTGGTATCTGGGCTATCCCTTCGCACTTCTGCTGATGTGCGCCTCGGCCGCGGGCCTTCTTTGGTACATCTGGAAAAAGGGCTGGTTGCGCTAAGCGACCGGCCTGAAGGCGCCGGGCTTTACCGGGCATTCGCACCCCGCGGCGCAAGGCCTCCACCGCTCGTGCGTGCCGCCTCCGGGGCCGTAGCACTGAAAAGCCTGCGCACGCACCAAGCCCGGCGACTGCCCCCGAACGGCCCGGCCAAAGACCGATGATACGGGCATAAACCTTAGTCATATATCGGGGTTCATGTCGTCATTCCGACTTCAGTCCAATGGATTTTCACAGCCTGACGGGGAACATGTCCAACAAACGAGGCACGAGCAGCCTCCCGTTTGCGGAGATATGACATGCAAACCACAATTGCCGAAGATGGCGACCCGGCAACCCAACCCCTGTTTGACGCCGCCGTGCTGCATATCATCCGCAGCTACAAACAGGCCTTTTCCGCCGACAACCGGACGCGGCCCTCGCGTCTTGTAATCACAACGACCCGTGCGGGGGACGTGGCCTGCGCCACAAGCATATCCTGCCACTCCGAAGGGTTCTTTTCGCAGCAATATCTCGACGCCCCCGTCAGCCAGTTGCTCGCCGGTCGGACCGGCCTGAACGTCCCCCCCGAAGCGATCCTCGAGGTCGGTGGCCTGGCGTGCACCTCGCCCTTCGCGGCCTATCCCACCTTGCGCTCCGTGTTCCAATGGGGACGCGAGCGTGGCATCGGCTGGGGCATCTTCACCGCAACGACCGAGGTCCGACGCCTGATCACGCGCGCGCGGATCACGCCTCTCATGCTCGCCCCCGCCCAGGCCAGCCGGGTGCAGGACCCCGCGCAATGGGGCGATTACTATGACCATGATCCTTGGGTCTGTGCCTTTCGCGACCCGGCGCAAGCGACGGACGCCCCCCTACCCGCAGCCGAGACAGCCTGATGACCGACCGTGTGTTCAACGCCCTTTCGCAGCATGCCGCCCAAAGCCCCGAGAAAACCGCGCTGCGCTCCGGCACAAGATGCATCGCGTATCGCAGCCTTGCGGCCTTTCTTGTGCAGAATGCAAAGACACTGGCCGGACCTGCGCGGGTCTTCGGCATCAGCACAAGCGACCCGCTGGACGCCGCCTTGGCCGATCTCGCCCTGACCTATAGCGGCCATGTATCGGTTCATGTCCCGCCGTTCTTTTCAGCGTCCCAACAGGCGCATCTTATCGAATCGGCCGGTGTCGAGACGATCATCGGCACCTCTCAAGCGCCCGTCACACCGCTGGTTCTCTGCCCGCCCGAAGCCTGCCCCCCGCTGACGACGCCGCTTGATCCGCCCGTCGCCGGCGCGCGCCGGATCATCTTCACCTCGGGGTCATCCGGCACCCCCAAGGGTGTGCTGATCGGCGAAAGCCAAATGGCCGCTGCACTCGCCGGGCTTGAAAAGGCGATTGCCCCCGTCCGCGAGGATATTCACCTCTCCCTTCTGCCCGTGGCGCAGTTGCTCGAGCAGGTGGCGGGTCTCTATCTTCCTCTTCTGGCCGGGGCCGAGGTTCATTTCTGCCCCGAGGCGCTCGCTGCGCTGTTCGGCGGGCCGATGGCGCCCATCGTGGCGGCCATGGCCTCGGCACGCCCCACAACAAGCATCCTTGTTCCCGCACTCCTGTCGCGCCTCGTCTCGGAGCTCAGGACAACCGCGACACAGGCCCCGGCCAGCCTGCGCCTGATCGCTGTGGGCGGCGCTCGAACCTCCCCGGCCCTTCTGGCCGAGGCCGAGGCCCTCGGCTTGCCCGTCCATGAAGGGTACGGCCTGTCGGAATGTTGCTCGGTCGTGGCCCTGAACGGGCCGCTTGACGCGCGCGCAGGCACGGTGGGCCGGGTTCTGGACGGGGTCGAGGTCCGCATCGACGATGGTGAAATCGTCGTGTCCGGCCCGACCGTCATGGAGGGATATATCGGCCATCCCCCCGTCACCGGCGAGTGGCGCACCGGGGATTTGGGCCGGTTCGAAGAGGGCCGGCTGATCGTCGAAGGCCGCAAGGACTGGCTGATCGTCACGCCGCAGGGCCGCAACATAAACCCCGAATGGGTCGAGGCCGCTCTGTGCGCCGACCCGCGCATCCCCGCGGCGGGGCTGTATCTTGCGCCGGATGACCAGCTCGAGATCATCGCGGTTCTCGCCGCCCCGGTCGCGCCTGCACAGATCGAAGCCCTTCTGTCCGACCTGCCGCTTTATGCGCGCCCTAGCCGGGTGCGCTTTGCCCCCGCCTCGCAAGCGGGGCTTCTGAAACCCGGCGGTGGCATCGACCGCAGCCAACTGGCGCAGCTGTCCCGGATGCTCCCCTGTTTTCCAATTTCCCATGACATGAAGGAGTGCGTCGCATGACCACCTCCCCTCCCAAAGCCCTGATCACCGGGGCCGGTTCCGGCATCGGTCGTGCGCTCGCCATCGAGGCCGCGCGCTCGGGCCATGATCTTGTGCTGGTCGGTCGCAGACAGGCCCAGCTCGAAGAGACGGCGGCCCTTCTGGGCAATGCCCCGGTGCGCCTTGTCGCCGCCGACATCACGACCCCCGAAGGGCGCGCAGAGATCGTTGCCGCCACCGGCTCCCGGCTGGATGTTCTGGTGAACAATGCCGGGCGGCTGGCGGTCGGGCGGCTCACCGATCTTGACGACGCCCAGATCGCCGACACCGTCGGCACCAACCTCACCGCCGCCGTGCAACTGACCCGTGACCTCGTTCCGGCGCTGTGCTCGGCACAAGGGCGGATCGTCAATATCGGCTCCATGTTCGGGCTGATCGCCTTTCCCTATTTCTCGGCCTATTCGGCCACGAAATTCGCCATGCGCGGTTTGTCCGATGCCCTGCGCCGCGAATTGGCGGAATTCGGCATCTCGGTCACCTATGTCGCCCCGCGCGCGACACGCACCCCAGCCCAAGGCAGCTTCGCCCATCTGGTCGAACCCTTCGGAATGGCCCTCGACGATCCTGACCGCGTGGCCCGCCGCGCGTGGAACGGGATCATGGCAGGGCGCAATATGATCTATCCGGGGCCGGGCGAACGCGTCTTTGCGCTGCTGCAGGCCCTTGCCCCTTCGATCATCGACATGGCGTTGACCCACAAGGCAGGCACCGCCAAGGCGCAGGCCGCCCTCAACAGCTATACAAAACAGAAAGAGGCTTGATCCATGAGCTACAACATCATTCGCCCCACCGCCGAAGCGCAGCCCGTCACCGACCCTGCCGTGGTGGCGCAAATTCGCACCAAGCTTTCCGAGGATGGCTGGACGCTGCTGCGTGGCTTTCGGCCCGACATGACCGCGTTCAGCTCCCTGACCACAGCCCTTTGCCGGAAAATCACCTTCGACCCGGCGCGCGACTACGGCGACGAAAACACCCAGAAGGTCGACGCCGGAACCGGCCCGATCGGGCTTCATACGGAAAACGGCAATACGCCGGTCTGCCCGGATATCGTCGCCTTCTACAGCCCCGTCGCCGCCTTCGAGGGATCGCAGACCACGATTTGCGACGGTCGCGCCGTGTACGAGGCGATGACCGACGCGCAAAAATCCCGCTGGCGGCGTGACATGGTCGTTGAACGCTACCTTCCCGAGCAATTGTGGAAGCGCTATCTGGCCAACGAACACCCCGCCATTTCCAGCCCAGAAGAGGTCACCGCGCGCCATGTCGAAGAGTTTCGCGCCGCGATCCCGAACCAGGATTTCGACATGCTCGAGGATGGCGGCATAAACTATCGCCTGACCGTAGCCCCGGTGCGCGCCTCCGCCCTGTCGGGCGGCGAGGGGTTCGCCAACGCGGTGCTTGGTCCCTCACATAACTACGCCCCGCCGCGCTATCGCTTCGGCGACGACGATGTCGTCAGCCAGGACGAGATCGAAGAGCTTCGCGACCTGGCCGAGGCCTCTACGCACGAGATCAACTGGCAGGACGGCGATATCGCGGTTCTCGACAACACCCGGATCATGCATGGCCGCCGCGCCATCGTGGACACCAACCGGCAACTCTTCATCGGCATGGGCAATCTCTGATGCGGCCCGACCGATCCAGTCCCGACCATCTGACGGAGAAAAAGACATGAAACCTATCGCAAGCCTGTTCCTTGTGGCCCTCTTCGCAGCCGGCCCCGCGCTGTCCGACCCGATCGAAGGTCTGTGGCGCACGGCACCGGACGATCACGGCGATGTCGGCTATATCCGCGTCGCCTCCTGCGGCAATACCTATTGCGGCGTGCTTGAGCGCGCCGAAAATCAACAGGGCGAGGCGATCCAGCCCGACACGCTGGGGCGCAAGATCGTCTGGAATCTGAAACCCTCAAAGTCGGGGGAATACGAGGGCCGGATCTATGCGCCGGACCGCGACAAGGAATACATGTCCAGATTGGAGCTGTCGGGAAACCGCATTTCCGTCAACGGCTGTGTTCTGGGCGGGATGATCTGCCGCAACGGCGGTCACTGGTCGCGGGTGCAATAACCCCAACGCCGCATCCGCGTCTGGATGCGGCCCCCCGGCACCACCTCTCAGGCTCCCGATCAAGGGGGCCTTTGCGCGGCGTCGCCGCCCTCAGGTTGGCATTGCCTTTGGATCGCACTTGTTCTCTTATGGGCACCGTAACCCGCAAGGATATGTCCCATTCAGCACATAGGCGCCATGCAGGCCAGCACCCTGAAATACGTGACACTGTTCCTGATCGGCAGCGTCGTCTTTTTCGTGTTCGACGTGGCCAGCGATATTTATGAACGTGTGATTGCGAACAGCGCGCCGGGCTTTCTCGACGCGATCCACCTGTGTTTCGAAGTGTTCTCCGCCGTGGCGCTGGTTCTGGCGATCCGCATTCTTGTCCAGCAGCTGCGCTGGCTTGAAGCGCGCAACAGAGAACAATCCGAGTCGCTGAGTTTCCTGCGCGGCGAAATGGACAGTTTCGTGCGCGGCAAATTCGAAGAATGGAACCTCACCTCGGCCGAGCGTGATGTCGCGATGTATATGCTGAAAGGCTTGAGCATCGCCGATATCGCTGCCGCACGGTCCACCGCCGAAGGCACCGTCAAGGCGCAGACATCGAACATCTTCCGCAAGACGGGCGTCGCATCGCGCATGGAGCTGATGAGCCTTTTCATGGACGAGTTCCTCGATGTCGGCATCAGGCTTGGCGACGGCCAAAAAACATAAGACGCGCCGACCCCCGACAGATCCCTCGAATATCAAGGATTGAACCAGACCATGTCCTCACTGAATGGCATCAAAGTCATCGAGTTTTGCGAAATCGCGGCCGGCCCCTTTTGCGGGATGCTGCTGGCTGACATGGGCGCCGATGTGATCAAGGTCGAGCGTCCGAACGGCGATGCGATGCGCACATGGCCCCCGCTCACCGACGGCTACAGCGAAAATTTCGCCTCGGTCAATCGCGGCAAACGGTCGATCTGCCTGAACCTGAAGGATCCCGGCGACATCGCCCATGCACGCCGGTTGATCCTTGGTGCGGATGTCGTGCTCGAGAATTTCCGCCCCGGCGTGATGCAACGAAACGGACTCGACTACGCCACCATGTCCGCGCTGAATCCCGGCCTCATCTATTGCTCGATCTCCGCCTTCGGTCAGACCGGCCCCCGCTCCGGCGAAGGCGGCTTCGATCTCACCATGCAGGCCATGAGCGGCGTGATGAGCGTCACCGGCGAACCGGGCGGCGCGCCGGTCAAATGCGGCGTGCCCCTGTGCGATTTCGTCTCCGGGCTTTACGGGGCCTATGGGATCGCCGCAGCCCTCAATGCCCGCGCAAGCACCGGCAAGGGCCAGCATATCGACGTCTCCATGCTGGGGGCGACGCTTGGGGTCTCGGCCCTCCAGACCAGCGAATTCTTCGGCACCGGCAAAGCCCCCCGCAAGCTGGGATCGGCCCATCCGCGCAACGCCCCCTATCAGGCGTTCGAAGCCGAGGATGGCCATTTCGGCATGGCGGCGGGCAATAACGGTCTCTGGGCCTCGGTCTGCCGCGTCGTGGGCCGCGAAGACCTCGAAAAAGACCCAAGGTTCATCGACCCCACAACCCGGGCACAGAACCAGGACACGCTGCGCGATCTGCTCGAGGCGATCTTCCGCACGAAACCCATCGCGCATTGGATCGCCGCCTTCCACGAAGCGGGCGTGCCCTGCAGCCCGATCAACACCTATCCCGAGGTTCTGCAGGACCCGCAAGTGGCGCATATGGGCTGGGTGCAGCAGATCGCGCTGCCCAACGGCGTGACCACCCAGACCTTCGGCCCGGTCTTGCGCATCAACGACACGGCGCAGTCGGTCACCCGCAGGCCCCCGGCCCTTGGCGAGCATACCGACGAAATACTGGCCCAACTGACAGCCAGCGGCGAGGCATAGGACAGCCGATGACCGCTCCCGCCCCCAACCTTCTGGTCGATCAGCACGAGGATGTACTCACCCTCACGCTCGACACTCCGGCCAAGGCAAACGCGCTGGCGCCCGATATGGTCGAGCGGATGATCGACACGCTCGACACCGCGCAAGGCGTGCGCCTCGCCATCCTCCGGGGCAATGGCAGGCATTTCTGCGCGGGCTTCGATCTCTCCGGTCTCGAAGACATGAGCGACGGGGATCTTCTGTGGCGCTTCGTGCGGATCGAGATGCTGTTGCAGAAGGTGCACAAGGCGCCCTTCCCCATCGTCGCCCTGGCCCAGGGCCAGGTGGTCGGCGCAGGCGCGGACCTCTTCGCCGCCTGCTGGAAGCGCGTCGCGACCCAGGACACCAGGTTCCGGATGCCCGGCTGGAATTTCGAGCTGGCGCTCGGCACAAGGCGGCTGGCGCAGCTGATCGGTATGGACGGCGCGCGCGACATGCTGATCGACACCCGCACCGTCGCCGCCCCGGAAGCCGTCTCGCTCGGTCTGGCCACGGAGATCGCCGAGCCCGCCGACTGGCCCGCGCTGATCGACCGCCTCGCCGCCCGCGCCCGCAGCCTGCCTGACCGCGCCACCCGCGACATGCTCCGGCTCACAAACCCCGACACCGATGATCTCGACCTCGCGGCAGTGGTCCGAACCGCCGGACGGCCCGGGCTCAAGGATCGCATTCTCGCCTATCGACAGCGGATGGAGGCCCAAAGCTCTGAGAAACGCGCGGCACCCCCTGCAGGGTGACACAGCCGCGACCGCAGACACATCGCCCGGGCGTGAGGCCCGTCACCTGTGCCCCGACGAGCCGAGTCGCTCTGAAACCTTGGCAAGGATGACCCGGATCGGCAGCGCGCGGCCTTCCCGCCTATTCGGGTTCAGCACGACCACTCATATTTCTGCGGATTTCGGATGGTGCCCAAGGTGGGATTCGAACCCACACGCCTTGCGGCGGGGGATTTTGAATCCCCTGCGTCTACCGTTCCGCCACTTGGGCACAGCTTATCGTCTATCCAAGCCTTGCGCCCTCGTCCAGAGCCACTGACGGAAATTTGCACAACTCGTGCTTGACCGCCCGGCCCTTGCATGCTCAGACGCCCTCACCCCGGCAACAGGATGCCCCATCATGCTCAGACGGCTTTATGACTGGACGATCCGCATGTCCGACCACCCCCGCGCACTTTGGGTGCTGGCGGCGGTGTCTTTCGTGGAAAGCTCGGTCTTCCCGATCCCGCCGGATGTGCTGATGATCCCGATGATCCTGGCGCGGCCCTCGCGGGCATGGCTGATCGCTCTGGTCGCCCTTGTCAGTTCCGTGCTCGGCGGGATCCTGGGCTATGCGATCGGCGCGCTGGCCTATGAACAGGTGGGCCAGCCGATCCTCGAATCGCTCGGCAAGGGCGACGCCATGACCGAGTTCAACACCCGCTTCAACGATTTCGGCTTCTGGGCGGTGCTGACCGCCGGGATCACGCCGTTTCCCTACAAGGTCATCACCATCATGTCGGGCTGGACCGGGATGCCGCTGGTCACCTTCATCGCCACCTCGATTCTCGCGCGGGGCTTTCGGTTCTTTCTCGTCGCCGCCCTGCTGTGGAAATACGGCGCGCCGATCCGCGATTTCATCGAGCGCCGTCTGGGCCTGATGGCCATCCTTTTCGTCGCGCTGCTCTTCGGCGGCTTCTATCTGGTGCGGCACCTGTGATGCCGTCGCGCCGCATATGGATCCTGCTCGCGGCGGGCGGGTCGGCAGCGCTGATGCTGGGCGCCCTCGGCTTTCAGTATCTCGGCGACATGCCCCCCTGCAAACTGTGCTACTGGCAACGGTATCCGCATTGGGCCGCCATCGGCATCGGCGCGGTGGCCCTGCTGGTGCCGATTGCGGCGCTGACGCTGCTTGGCGCGCTCGCCGCCCTCACCACCGCCGCCATCGGTTTCTATCACACCGGGGTCGAGCGGGACTGGTGGGAAGGCCCGGCCTCCTGCTCTGCCGGTGGCGCCTCGGGGATGAGTGCCGATGACCTCTTCGCGCAGATCATGGCCGCCCCCCTCGTGCGCTGCGACGAGGTGCCCTGGCAGATGTTCGGCCTCTCGATGGCCAGCTGGAACATGCTCGCCTCGCTGGTGCTCGTCGCCTTCTGGATCATGGCCTTCCGCCGGGCCTGATTTGGGTCTGGCGGGCCGCGTTGTGTACAACATGGACACAAATTGCGCCAAACGGATCCCGGTTCGTCCCAATCGCGTGTAGGTTTCGTACAAATCCTACACATCGCCCACCGGTCAGTTGCCGGATTTGCGAGTGTTGAGCAAAAGGCTGGTTTCCGAGCTGGCAATCCCGTCGAATCTCCGGATTTGCCCCAAAATCGCGTCGAACTCTTCCAGCGTCCCGGTCCCGATCTCCACGATCAGATCCCACCGCCCATTCGTGGTATGCACCGCCCGAACCGCGCTCAACCCATTGATCTGACGTATTATTCTATCCGTGCCGCGACCTTCGATTCCGATCATCATCAGCCCTCGCACCGGATCTCTGGCGGTATCCGCCTTCAGGACGACTGAAAAACCAAGGATCTCCCCCGAGGCTTTCAACCGCTCGATCCGCCCCCGCACCGTGGTCCGCGACACCCCCAGCATCATCGCCAGATCCGATAAGGATGCCCTCGCGTCGTGCCGCAGCGCCGAAATCAACTTGCGATCCGTTTCGTCCATATCGTCCGTTCCGGCTGTCATTTCGGAGATTATACCATCTAAATGTGCAATTTGACCGCTGTAAATCAACCCATATCGGCGAAATATTTCCCAAGTCTTTATACGGGATTTTTCGCACCATGCCTCGAAACTGCGTTCTGATCGGCGCCCCGGTCGATAGCGGCAAACGCCGCGAGGGCTGCCTCATGGGCCCCGACGCCCTCCGCGTCGCCGGGTTGCACGATGCCCTGACCGGCCTTGGTCACCACGTCACCGACCTCGGCAACCTCTCCCCCCTGCCTGTCGCTGACCGCTGCGACATGCCGGCCCATATCCATGCCCCGGCCCAGACGGTCGGCTGGACGCAAGCCATTGCAAACACGGCACAATCCATTGCCGTGGGTGATCTGCCGATCTTTCTGGGCGGCGACCACAGCCTGTCTTTGGGGTCCGTCACCGGCATGGCCAGCCACGCCGCCGCACAGGGCAAACCCCAATTCGTGCTCTGGCTCGACGCCCATAGCGATTTTCACACGCCGTCAAGCTCGACCTCCGGAAACCTGCATGGCACCCCCCTCGCCTATGCCACTGGGAAATTTGGATTTTCCGGTTTTCCACCGGTCCCGAACCCGATCCCCGAGGACCATATCTGCATCCTCGGCCTGCGCTCCGTGGATGCGGCCGAACGCGACATGCTGCAGGCCTCCGGCATCCGCCGCCACGATATGCGCGACATCGATGAGACCGGCATCGCCCGCCCCCTCGCCGCCTTCCTCGACACGGTCGCCCAGGCAAATGGCGCGCTGCATGTCTCGTTCGACGTGGATTTTCTGGACCCCGGTTTCGCCCCCGCCGTCGGCACGACCGTCCCCGGCGGCGCCACCATCCGCGAAGCGCATCTCGTCATGGAGATGATCTGCGACAGCGGGTTGATGAGCTCTCTGGACCTTGTTGAGCTCAATCCGTTTCTCGACGAGCGCGGCCGCACGGCACAGGTGATGGTCGATCTCGTGGCCTCGGCCCTTGGTCGCCGTGTCTTTGACCGCCAGACACAAGCCTTTGGATAAAAGGGATAAAACCATGAAACACTCTGCACCTTCAGCAAAAGCCTTGGTGCCTTTCGTCTCGGTCGAAACGATGATGAAGCTTGTTCATCACATCGGCATCGAGCCGATGCTGCGCGGTCTGGCCGACTATATCGAACAGGATTTCCGCCGATGGGAGCTTTTCGACAAGACCCCCCGTGTCGCCAGCCATTCCGCCAAAGGCGTGATCGAACTGATGCCCACATCCGACGGCGAGGTCTACGGGTTCAAATATGTCAACGGCCACCCCGGCAACACCCGTCAGGGGCTTCAGACCGTCACCGCCTTCGGTCTTCTGGCGGATGTCGGCAATGGCTACCCGGTGCTTTTGAGCGAGATGACGATCCTGACCGCGCTGCGCACGGCCGCCACCTCGGCGATGGTGGCGCGGCACCTTGCGCCGAAAGGCGCGGACACGATGGCGATGATCGGCAACGGGGCGCAGTCGGAATTCCAAAGCCTTGCCATGAAGGCGATCTGCGGCCTCAGATCAGTGCGCCTGTGGGATATCGACCCCGCCGCGACACGCAAAGCAGCCAATAATCTCAGAGGCTTGGGGCTGGATGTTCATGTATGCAACAGCGCCGAGGCCGCGATAGAAGGCGCGCAGATCATCACCACCTGCACCGCCGACAAGCAATATGCGACGATCCTGACCGACAACATGGTCGGCGCCGGTGTCCATATCAACGCGATCGGCGGCGACTGTCCCGGCAAGACGGAACTGGCCCCCGCCGTCCTTCTACGCAGCGACATCTTCGTGGAATATCCTGACCAGACCCGGATCGAGGGCGAAATCCAGCAATTGCCCTCCGATCACCCTGTCACGCAGATCTGGGAGGTCATCGCGGGCCGCAAACCGGGGCGCACCAGCACCGGGCAGATCACGCTTTTCGACAGCGTCGGCTTCGCCATCGAGGATTTCAGCGCCCTGCGCTATCTGCGCGACGCGATCAAGGGGACCGATCTTTACATGGAGCTGGATCTTCTGGCCGACCCCGATGATCCGCGTGATCTGTTCGGGATGCTGCAGCGCGCGGCCCCCTGAACGCGTTTCGCTTGTGCTCAGATCAAAGGCGGAAAGCTTCAGGCCGCATCCCTCATCAGCGCCACCAGATCCGCCAACTCCAAAGGCACCGGATTGCCCTTCATCGACGAGGACCCAACCGCCGCCTGCGCCAGATCCTCGTGATCCGCTGTCCGAACGCCCATTGCCGCAAGGCCGGGAAGACCCGCAGCCTCGGCCCAGTCGACAAGCCTATCGGGGGCCTGATCGGCGGTGCCGCCCAAGGCATCGGCGATCCATTCCGACACCCGCGCCAGACGCCCGCTTGCGTCACCCGTCGCGCGTTCGGCGTTGCACGCCAGAACGAAGGGCAGCAATCGCCCGCAGACCGCACCATGCGGCGCCCCGGACATCCCACCGATCGGACCGGCCAGCCCATGCACCGCCCCAAGCGCCGCGTTCGCCAGCGCCAAGCCGCCGTAAAGACTGACCAATGCCATCGCGTCACGCGCCTCCGAGGACTCCCCCTCCCGCAGACGGCAGAGCGCCTTCAGACCACGTGGAATGGCATCCCGGCAGAGCGCATCGGTCAGGGCATTGGCCTTGGGGCTGACATAGGGCTCGATCACCTGCGTTACGGCGTCCAGCCCACTGGCAAGGGTTACGGCCCATGGCGTGCCATCTGTCAGAGCCGGATCGACAATCGCCACATCCGCGATCATGCGCGGATCACGCAGCGACACCTTGCGCCGCGCCTCGGGCACGGCAATCACCGCGTTCTTCGTCACCTCGGCCCCGGTTCCGGCGGTCGTGGGGATTGCGATGAACGGCATAGGCGCATGATCCAGCGGAAGACCCTGCCCGACCACCTCGAGATGCTCCAGCATGGGGCGTGTCGCAGGCACCAACGCAGCGATTGCCTTGCCCGCATCGATCACCGATCCACCGCCGCAGGCGACGATCACGCGCGCGCCGCATGTGCGCGCTGCCGCCACCCCCGCCTCGATCAGCGCGACATCGGGCTCTTGGGGAACGGCAAACCCCTCGACCTGAACGCCAGCTGCGGCCAGATCATCGCGCAACCACGCGACACGGCCGGCAGCGGCCCCATGTACAAGCAAGACGCGATCGGCCCGTTGCGCGATCCGCGACACTGCCTGTTGCGCCATGCCCCGCCCAAACAGGATTTCCCCCGGCGACAGGAACGAGAAAGCGGCAAGCGTCATGGTGATGGTCCTTTGCATGGTGCGCGATCCTGTCTGTCACAGGGATCGCGCGCAGAAAAGCGTCTGCGGGCCGTTGCGCGCAAGAAAAAAGGGGCGCCATCATGGCGCCCCTGAGGTTCACGAGATCAGGCTCACTCTTTGTACCGCCCGGTTTCTGCCTGCGGCCTGATCCGCGTCGGGGGCGAGCGCACTCGCCCCGGAACACGATGAGTCGAAGCCGGTTCGCCCCCACCCTGTTTCTGTGACCTCACGAAACCATCCGGCCCCGTGCTGTCCACGCGCCCCCCGTCGAGGGCGCGATCTCCTTAGCTACAGCCCGAGGTGGAGCCGCAGGTGTTGCACTTCATGCAGGTGCCGTTGCGCACCAGCGTGTAGTTGCCGCATTCCCCGCAGGCTTCGCCCTCATAGCCCTGCATCCGTGCCTTGGACGCCGCATCCATCGACACCGACCCTGTCGCATAGGTCGCGGTCATGGTGGTCGTGGTGGCCGCCATCGCGGCCCGCGCCGTGGCGGTTTCGGGAACCAGGGTCTGCAAGGTCTGCACCGGATCGCCCGATGTCTGATAGGCCGTGGCGCCGGCCTGTCCGCCGTTCAGCACCACCAACTCCTGAGGCAGACGCTTTCGCAGATAGCCTGTCGAGCTGATCTGCTTGAGCACCTCCAGCGACCGCGAGGCGGCGGCATCGCTCATCTCGCTGACATTGGACACGCCCTCTTCCTCGCCGCGTCCCAGATCGTCGAAGGACGCGCCCTGCGGCTTCACATGCGCCAGGTCCGTACGGTCCAGATAGCTGACCGCCAGTTCCCGGAAGATGTAGTCGAGGATGGACGTCGCATTCTTGATGCTGTCATTGCCCTGCACCATGCCTGCCGGCTCGAACTTGGTGAAGGTGAAGGCATCGACGAACTCTTCCAGCGGCACACCATATTGCAGGCCAACCGACACCGCGATGGCGAAGTTGTTCATCATCGCGCGGAAGCCGGCCCCTTCCTTGTGCATGTCGATGAAGATTTCGCCAAGGTTGCCATCCTCGTATTCGCCGGTGCGCAGATACACCTTGTGCCCGCCCACGATCGCCTTCTGGGTATAGCCCTTGCGGCGTTCGGGCATCTTCTGGCGATGCGATTTGATGATCTCCTTGACGATGACCTTCTCGACGATCTTCTCGGCCAGAACGGCGGCCTTTTCCTGTGCCGAGCCGTTTTCCAGGATCTCGGCGGCGTCCTCGTCATCCTCGACAAGGCTTGCGGCGAGCGGCTGGCTGAGTTTCGAGCCGTCACGGTAAAGCGCATTGGCTTTCACCCCGAGCGACCAGCTCAACTCATAGGCCTTCTGGCAATCCTCGATCGTGGCGTCGTTGGGCATGTTGATCGTCTTCGAGATCGCCCCCGAGATGAAGCTCTGTGCCGCAGCCATCATGTAGATGTGGCTGTCCACGCTCAGATAACGCTTGCCCTTCTTGCCGCAGGGATTGGCGCAGTCGAAGACGCTCAGATGCTCTTCTTTCAGATGCGGGGCACCTTCCAGGGTCATCGTCCCGCAGACGTGATCGTTGGCCGCGTCGATATCGGCTTTCGAATAGCCCAGATGCGCCAGCATGTCGAAGGTCGGATCGTTGAGCTTCTCCGCCGGAATGCCCAGAACATTGGTGCAGAATTCCGCGCCAAGCGTCCACTGGTTGAACACGAAGCGGATATCGAAGGCGCTGCCGAGCGCTGCGTCGATCTTCTGAAGCTCGTTCGGGCCGAACCCATGCCCCACCAGTGAGGTATGGTTGATACCCGGCGCATTGCCGATCGTGCCATGACCAACGGCGTAGCTCACGATCTCTTCGATCTGCGCCGACCCATAGCCCAGCTTTTCAAGCGCGGCAGGCACCGAGCGGTTGATGATCTTGAAATAACCACCCCCGGCCAGCTTCTTGAACTTGACCAGCGCGAAGTCCGGCTCGATCCCGGTGGTGTCGCAATCCATGACCAGACCGATCGTCCCGGTGGGTGCGATGACGGTGGCTTGCGCGTTGCGATAGCCGTGCTTTTCACCCAGGCGCAGCGCCTCGTCCCAGCTGGCCATCGCCAGATCCACCAGCCGCGCATCCGGGCAGTTCTTCTGGTCGAGAGGCAGCGGTTTGATCGCCAGCGCCTCGTACCCGTCCGAATTGCCATAGGCCGCGTTGCGGTGGTTGCGGATGACCCGGAGCATATGTTCGCGGTTGCGCTCATAGCCCGCAAAGGCGCCAAGCTCGCCCGCCATCTCGGCCGAGGTGGCATAGGACACGCCCGTCATGATCGCGGTCAGCGCACCGCACATCGCGCGGCCTTCGTCGCTGTCATAACCAAGGCCCATATTCATCAACAGGCCGCCGATATTGGCATAGCCAAGGCCGAGTGTCCGGAACTCATAGCTCAGTTGCGCGATTTCCTTGGACGGGAATTGCGCCATCATCACCGAGATTTCCAGCGTCACGGTCCACAGGCGGGTGGCGTGAACATAGCTTTCCGCATCGAACGCGCCGTTGTGGAAGAACTGCAGCAGGTTCATCGACGCAAGGTTGCAGGCCGTGTCGTCAAGGAACATGTATTCGGAACACGGGTTCGAGCCACGGATCGCGCCATCCTCGGGGCAGGTATGCCACGCATTGACGGTGTCGTGATACTGGATGCCCGGGTCGGCACAGGCCCATGCCGCATGGCCCACCTGCTCCCACAGATCGCGCGCCTTGATGGTCTTGGCGACGCCGCCATCTGTGCGGTTGATCAGCGCCCAGTCCTCGTCCTTGCGCACCGCTTCGAGGAACGCATCGGTCACCCGGATCGAGTTGTTCGAGTTCTGGCCCGATACGCTCGCATAGGCCTCGCTGTCCCAATCGGTGTCATAGGTCGGGAATTCGATGCTGACATAGCCCTGCTTGGCGTAATCCAGCACGCGCTTGACATAGGTTTCCGGGATCTGCACCTGCTTGGCGCTGCGGATCGCAGCCTTCAGGCTTGGGTTCTTCTTGGGGTCCACAGCGTCTTCGCTGCTGCCGTCCCATTCGCGAATCGCCGCGAAGATCTCGTTCAGCTTCTGCTCGTGCATCTTGGAGCCAGCGACGATCGATGCCACTTTCTGCTCTTCGCGCACCTTCCAGTTGATGAACTCTTCGATGTCTGGGTGGTCCGCGTCGCAGATCACCATCTTGGCCGCCCGGCGCGTGGTGCCGCCCGACTTGATCGCGCCCGCCGCACGGTCGCCGATCTTCAGAAAGCCCATTAGACCCGACGACTTGCCACCGCCCGAAAGTTTTTCGCCCTCGGCCCGCAGGCTCGAGAAGTTGGTCCCAGTGCCCGAGCCGTATTTGAACAGGCGCGCCTCGCGCACCCACAGATCCATGATGCCGCCATCGCCCACCAGATCATCGGCGACCGACTGGATGAAACACGCATGAGGCTGCGGGTGCTCATAGGCGCTGCTCGATTTGGTCAGTTCGCCCGTCTGGTAATCCACGTAGTAATGGCCCTGGCTGGGGCCGTCGATGCCATAGGCCCAATGCAGGCCGGTGTTGAACCATTGCGGGCTGTTGGGCGCCGCCATCTGGCGGGCCAGCATGTAACGCATCTCGTCGAAATAGGAGCGCGCATCTTCCTCGGTGGTGAAATACCCACCTTTCCAGCCCCAATAGGCCCAAGCGCCGGCCAAACGGTCGAACACTTGCTTGGCGCTGGTTTCGCCTTCGAAGCCGGTGTTGTCATCCGCCGGAACCGAACGCCACAGGAACTTGGGAACGCCCTTTTCCTTGACGCGCTTCACTTTGACAGGAACGCCGGCCTTGCGGAAATATTTCTGTGCGATGACGTCGCTGGCCACCTGGCTCCAGCGCGAAGGCACCTCGACGTTGTCCAGTTTGAAAACGGTCGTGCCATCCGGATTGCGGATTTCCGAGCTGGTGGTAACGAAATCCAGCTCTGCGTAAGCGTCCTGCCCTGCTTTGGTGAACTTTCTTTCTATCTTCATGTTCTTGCTGCCCCATAATTCAGCGTTTCACGTCAAGGTCGTCCGATCCCGCAGCCCCGTCGGGCCGTGTCATTCGGCAGAAACGTCCCCCGCTCCGGCACGGCGCAACACCGTACAGGTCTGTGGTCCCGATCACGTCGGGTATCTGATGGGGTTCTGTCCCTGACCGACCGCCGCACACTATATCTTGTGGCTTCAGCGTCGGCCCATACAAAGTGACGTATGCAGAGGGGCGCGGTCAACGTAATTTTTACCAGTTTGGACCTAAAAATTTCATTGACCTGCAAGCAGCAATTCGGTCCGGGCCGCGCAATGTGATTCACCCGCGCCGCGATGCCGCTTTGCGACGCAGGCGCGGTGGTGCCCCTGCATCGTCGAAAGCAGCGTGTTTTTAGGGGGTTATGGCCCGGATTTGAGGTGTTGCCCCAACCACCCACGCGACAAACGAACGCTCTTCAGCGCGTCGGGCGAGCAAAAACACCGCGCCCGCCCCTCCACTACATATAGTGGTCATTCCCTAGGCACCCCACCATAGGAAGCGCATCACGGGGCAAAAATGCCACGGCCCGCACAGAATCGGCGGGCCATCACGGCGGCAATCATCAATGTGGAGAAGTGGTCGGGGCGGCGAGATTCGAACTCACGACCCCCTGTACCCAAAACAGGTGCGCTACCAGACTGCGCTACGCCCCGGACCGTGGGCGTGTCTACTCTGCCGGATCGGGATTGAAAAGGCCTAACAGGACCATGCCGCGCGATCTTGGGCGATTGCGGGATGCCGCAACTGGGTACCGCGCGCGATCCCCATCTGCCTCGAAAGGCCCCCATTGATCTCGAGCACATACTGGATGTTATCGCCGCCGAATTTCGGGCGAAGATCCCCCGGCTGTGCCTGGTGATGCACATGTTGCACCGTGCCGGTATTATCCATGAAGATGATATCCAACGGGATCAGGGTGTTTTTCATCCAGAACCCCACCCGTTTGGGCGCAGGATACACGAAAAGCATGCCCGCACTGCGAGGCATGCTTTCGCGATTCATGAGGCCCTGTGCACGTTCGGCATCGTCATCCGCCACTTCGACGGAGAAACGCGCCTCGCCCCAGGACCCCCTGAGATTGACCTGGTCTTGCCGACACTCGGACGCCCAGGCCGGCAGGCCCAGGCAGACAATCAGAACCAAAGCGCCTAGCGCGGTTCCCTTACGGCCATTTCCCATCCACACACCTCGGTGGCCATACGGCCACGTTTGCCTTCGATCACACGCATGGCAAGCGCTTCACCCGGTTGCAAATCTGCCAGACCCGAGCGACGCAGAACCTCGACATGCACGAAGACATCCTCGTCACGGCCGAACGTATTGGCAAAACCGAAGCCCTTACCCTTATCGAACCATTTCACTCTCGCCGGCTCCAATGGGGCCGAGCGGATCACCTCGGGATCGATCTCATCGAGATCGGCCAGACCGGTGCCTTCCGTGTCATCAGGCGGCTCGATTGAATAAACCTCAACCGCCTGAATTCCTCTTTCCGTATCTTGTACGTCGATTTCAACGCCTGCGCGGTCGGCGACAGAACTCTGGCCGAAATTACGCAACACATTGGCATGTAACAGAATATCAGGACCGCCTTCATCGGCGACAACAAAACCAAATCCCTTTACAGGGTCAAACCACTTAACACGTCCTTTTATCCTACGAGTGAATTCATTTTCTTTGGTCACTTCTTTCCTACCCAAACAGTCTTAATCCCCCAAGACTGTCTAGAGTCTTGCGATACATCAGCACTGAGATTCAAGCAGAAAATCCATTTTTATCAGCGCCTTGCATTTTGCGTAACGTGAATGTCAAGGGTTAAGACGGTGAATTTCCCATTCATTTTCAGGGTGTTCGCGTCGCCAGACGAACCTGTCATGCAGTCGAAATGCACCATCTGCCCAGAATTCTATTTCTACCGGTGACAGACGAAAACCGCCCCAAAACGGCGGCCGCTCGGGATTCGGTCCCTTCTGCGCGGTGATTTTGGCGACCTTCGCCATCAGTGCCGTGCGCGATTCCAAAGGCTCGGACTGCCGCGAGGCCCAGGCCCCCAACCGGCTCTTGAGCGATCGCGACGCGTAATAGGCATCCGCCTCCGGCCCATCCTCGCGGGTCACGGTGCCGCGAATGCGCAACTGCCGGCGCAGGGATTTCCAGTGCAGCACCATGGCGGCCTTGCCGGATTGCTCAAGCTCGCGCCCCTTGGCGCTGTTGTAGTTGGTGTAGAACCAGAAGCTGTCGGGGCTGATCTCCTTGAGCAGCACCATGCGCACATTGGGAAGCCCGGTCGCGTCCACCGTGGCCAGCGCCACGGCATTGGGGTCGTTGATCTCGCTCTGTTCGGCCTCTTCCAGCCAACGCTGTGCGATGACGAAGGGATCATCCCCGGCGAAAATGCCTGTTCTGTCGGTCATGTCCTGTTTTTCCATTTGCGTGTCTCATGGCAGCGCCTAGCGGGTCGGCCACCCTCAGGCAAGCGTTGCGTGGTCGTGGAGCGCACGCGACGCGGGCGCGTTTCGCTTGATGCCCCATCGGTGATCGCCTAAAGGGAACAGCAGAACGAAAGCTGGGCCGGGGGCAAGAAATGTCAAATCAACTGATGGCGGGCAAGCGCGGTCTCATCATGGGTCTTGCGAACGACAAGTCCATCGCCTGGGGAATCGCCAAGGCCTGCGCCGATGCCGGCGCCGAGCTTGCCTTCTCCTATCAGGGTGAGGCGCTCAAGAAGCGCGTGGGCCCCTTGGCCGAACAGCTTGGCTCATCCATCGTTCTGCCCTGCGATGTCGGCGACATGGACACGGTCGATGCGCTCTTCTCGGATCTCGAAGCCCAATGGGGCAAGCTGGATTTCGTCGTGCATGCCATCGGCTTTTCCGACAAGACCGAATTGCGCGGGCGCTATGTCGATACCAGCCGGGCCAATTTCCTGAACACGATGGACATTTCGGTCTATTCCTTCACCGCCATCGCGCAGCGCGCCGAAAAGATGATGAACGAAGGCGGCTCGATGCTGACGCTCACCTATTACGGCGCCGAGCAGGTGATGCCGCATTACAACGTGATGGGCGTCGCCAAGGCCGCACTCGAGGCCAGCGTGATGTATCTGGCCGAGGATCTGGGCAAGGACGGCATCCGCGTCAACGCGATCAGCGCTGGCCCGATCAAGACGCTTGCCGCCAGCGGCATCGGCGATTTCCGCTATATCCTGAAATGGAACGAGCTGAACTCGCCACTGCGGCGCAACGTGACCATCGAGGATGTGGGCAAATCCGCGCTCTACCTGCTCAGCGATCTGGGCAGCGGCACCACCGGCGAAGTCCTGCATGTCGACGCGGGCTACCATGTCGTCGGCATGAAGGCCGTGGACGCGCCAGATATCGACAAGACCTGACACCGGCACGCATGGGCCTGCCGTGACCTTGCCAGCCTGCGGATCACGGCGCCCCCTGCCGCAAGACACCAAGGACCACCCCATGACAGACCGCCTGCCCCATGAAAAAGGCTTCCACGTCAGCTGGGATCAATTGCACCGTGATGCCCGCGCACTGGCGTGGCGGCTGCAGGATGTCGCACCGGCGGGCGGGGAATGGCGCGCCGTGATCGCCATCACCCGCGGCGGCATGGCCCCGGCGATGATCGTCGCCCGTGAGCTGGACATTCGCACCGTCGATACGATCAGCGTGAAATCCTACAACCATCAGACCCAGTCCGAAGCCCAAGTCATCAAATCGCCCGACATGGATCTTGTCGGCGACGGTGAGGGCGTGCTGATCGTCGATGATCTGGTCGATACCGGGCGCACCCTCAAGGTGGTGCGCGAGCGGATGCCCAAGGCCCATGTGGCGACCGTCTATGCCAAACCCATGGGGCGCGACATGGTCGATACCTTCGTGACCGAAGTCAGCCAGGACACCTGGATCTTCTTCCCCTGGGACATGGCCCTTCAATACGTTGAGCCCTATCGCGGCGCCTGACCCCCTATCGGAGACCCGGATGATGCGCCTGCCCCGTACCGCTACCACCTTTGCCCCTCCGGTGATGGAAGCGCGCCGTTGGCTGGACGGCGTCACATTCCCCGAGGATCGTCCGCTGATCAATGTCAGTCAGGCCGCACCCGTGGATGTGCCCCCCGAAGCCTTGCGCCAGGTGATTGCCGAAGCCGCGATGTCAGACCCTCAGGCGCATCTTTACGGGCCGGTTCTGGGCAATCCCGAGTTGCGCGCCGAACTGGCCGCGCAGTGGTCCGCCACCTATGGCGGCGATGTCAGCTCGCGACAGGTCGCAATCACCTCGGGGTGCAATGAGGCGTTCTGCGCCAGCATCGCGACGCTCTGCACCGATGGCGACGAAGTGATCCTGCCGACGCCATGGTACTTCAATCACAAGATGTGGCTGGATATCAGCGGCGTGCGGACGGTCCCGCTGGCCACCGATGCCGAACTGCTGCCCGATCCCGACGAGGCCGCGCATCTGATCACCGATCGCACCCGCGCCATCGTGCTGGTCACACCGAACAATCCCGGCGGCGTGGAATATCCCGCCGATCTGGTGCGCGCCTTCTTCAATCTGGCCCGATCGCGCGGCATCGCGCTCATCATCGACGAAACCTACCGCGATTTCGATGCGCGCCCCGGTGCGCCGCATGATCTGTTTGCCGATCCCGACTGGGGCGACACGCTGATCCATCTCTATTCCTTTTCCAAGGCCTACCGGCTGACCGGACACCGGGTCGGCGCGATGGTCACCGGCGCTGCACGACTGGCCGAGGTCGAGAAATTCCTCGATGCAGCCACCATCTGCCCCAACCAGTTGGGCCAGATCGCGGCGCTTTGGGGGATGCGCAACCTGTCGCAATGGCTGGCGGGGGAACGGGCCGAGATCCTGGACCGCCGCGCCGCGATCCATGACAACATGCCCAAGCTGCGCGAGGCCGGGTGGCGCTTGATGGGGTGTGGCGCGTATTTCGCCTATCTGGAGCACCCTTTCGCGCTGCCCTCACATGAGCTGGCCCCGAAACTCGTGCGCGAGGCGGGCATTCTGCTCCTGCCCGGCACGATGTTCCAGCCCGAAGGGTCCACCGCAGGCGCGCGGCAGATGCGCGTGGCCTTCGCCAATGTGGATCGGCCCCGTATCGGGGTTCTGTTCGACCGCCTGGCGTCACTGGGCTGGCCTCTTGCCCCTGCCACGGACAGCGCGTAGACAGGTCCAAACCACGAGTATCAAGCCATTTCACGAGGGGGCCGCATGGCAGCCAAGGGCATATCGAGAACGTTTGTCTGGATCCTGATGGGTCTGCTCATCATCGGTCTGGCGGGCTTTGGCGCGACCAATCTGGGCGGCGCATTCGGCACTGTCGCCCGCGTCGGCACCGCAGAAATCCGCACGAATGACTATGCCCGCGCCCTGCAGAACGAAATCCGCGCCCGCGAAGCCGAACGTGGCGGGGCCATTTCGTTCCAGCAGGCCCGCGAGATGGGCATCCCCGATCAGGTGCTGGCACAGCTTGTCACCACCGCCTCCTTCGATCACGAGGCGACCCGGCTGGGCGTCTCGATCGGTGACGACAATCTGCGCCAACAGATCCTCGGCATCCCGGCATTCCAGGGGATCGACGGCAATTTCGACCGCGAGGCTTATGCCTTCACGCTGGACCGGATCGGGCTGACCGAAGGCGAGTTCGAAGACGACATGCGCGCGGAAACCGCCCGCGCCCTCGTGCAAAGCGCCGTTATGGCCGGTGTCACCGTGCCCGACGCCTATCTCGAGACCCTGCTGACCTATCTGGGCGAGGAGCGCGATGTCACCTGGGCCGTGCTCGAGCGCGCCGATCTCGACACCGGATTGCCCACCCCGACCGAGGAAGACCTGCGCAGCTATCATCAAGGTAACCTGCCCAGCTTCACGACACCGGAAACCAAGCGGATCACCTATGCGTGGCTCACGCCCGAGATGATCATCGACACGGTCGAGGTGGATGAACAATCCCTGCGCGACGCCTATGAAGAGCGCATAGACGAATTCAACCAGCCCGAGCGCCGACTTGTCGAGCGTCTGGCCTTTGCGGACATGGGCGCGGCCCAAACCGCGATTGCCGGAATCAACGATGGCAGCACTGACTTCGAAACCCTCGTGGCGCAACGCGGTCTGGATCTAGTCGATGTGGATCTGGGCGATGTCGCCCGCGAGGATCTGGGCACCGCCGCAGAGGTTGTCTTCGCAGCCCAGGCCGGTGACGTGGTCGGCCCGGTCGAAACCGATCTCGGGCCTGCACTCTTCCGGGTCAACGCCATTCTTTCCGCGCAGGAAACCACCTTCGAAGAGGCCGAGCCGCTTCTGCGCGACACGCTTGCCGCCGACCGCGCCCGCCGCGTCATCGACAGCCGCATCGACCGCATCGCGGATCTGCTGGCCGGTGGCGCCACGATCGAGGATCTGGCCGCCGAGACCGACATGGAACAGGGCCAGATCGACTGGCATTCCGGCGTGACCGAAGGGATCGGCGCATATGACGCCTTCCGGCAGGCCGCGCAGGCGATCACCGAGGATGATTTTCCCGATGTCGAACAGCTTGGCGATGGCGGCATCTTCGCCATGCGCCTCGACCGCGTGGTCGAACCCGAAATCCAGCCGCTCGACGAGGTGCGCGATGCGGTTCTTGCCGGTTGGCGCCAGCAGGCCACCGTTGCGGCGCTGACCGAAAAAGCCGAACCGCTGGTCGCCAGCCTCCGCAATGGCAGCGATTTTACCGATCTGGGGCTCGACACTCTGGATGCGCAAAACCTGACGCGGCAAGGCTTTCAACCAGATACCCCGCGTGAATTCATCGAAACCGTCTTCGGCATGGAACAAGGCGGCGTCGCCCTGATCGAAGGCAATACGCGCGTGTTCATCCTGCGGCTCGACGCCGTCCGCCCGCCTTCCTCCGACAACGAAGAACTGGCCCGGCTTCGGACCGCGCTTCGCGACCAGTCCGCCTCCAGCATGGCGCAGGATTTCTACCAGCTGCTCGCAACCGACATCCGGACCCGCGCCGAGATCGAAATCGATCAGCAGGCGATCAACGCCGTACATGGCACTTTCCAGTAAGGGGCGCGGTTCGTGGAGCTGACACCAAGTTTCGAGGAATTCGCCACGGGGTTCGAAGCCGGGCGCAATCAGGTGGTCTATGCCCGTCTTGCGGCCGATCTTGACACGCCCGTGTCGTTGATGCTCAAGCTGACGGGGGCCGCGCGCGATGCCTTCATGCTGGAATCGGTGACCGGCGGCGAGGTGCGCGGGCGCTATTCGATCATCGGCATGAAACCCGATCTGATCTGGCAATGCCATGGCACCACCAGCCGCATCAACCGACAGGCACGCTACGACACCGACAGTTTCCAGGATCAGCAGGGCGATCCTCTGACAAATCTTCGGGCGCTGATCGCCGAAAGCCGGATCGACCTGCCCGAGGACCTGCCAGCGGCCAGCGCGGGGCTCTTCGGTTATCTTGGCTATGACATGATCCGGCTGGTCGAGCATTTGCCGGATGTGAACCCCGATCCACTGGGCCTGCCCGACGCCGTGATGATCCGTCCCTCGGTGGTGGCGGTGCTCGATGGCGTCAAGGGCGATGTGATCGTCGTGGCGCCCGCATGGGCGGCAGACGGGCAATCGGCGCGCGCGGCTTATGCACAGGCGGCCGAACGGGTGATGGATGCGGTGCGCGATCTGGATCGCGCCCTGCCCCAGCAAGCCCGCGATCTGGGTAAAGCGGCCGCCGAAGAAAGCGCGCCCGAGTCGAACTTCACCCATGAGGGCTACAAGCAGGCGGTGGAGAAGGCCAAGGACTACATCCGCGCAGGCGATATCTTTCAGGTGGTCCCCAGCCAGCGCTGGACACAGGAATTCCGCCAGCCCCCCTTCTCGCTCTACCGCTCGCTGCGGCGCACCAACCCGTCGCCCTTCATGTTCTATTTCAACTTCGGCGGCTTTCAGGTGGTGGGCGCCAGCCCGGAAATCCTCGTACGGGTGATGGATGGCGAGGTCACCGTCCGCCCGATCGCAGGCACCCGCCCCCGCGGGGCCACCCCCGAAGAGGACCGCGCCAACGAGGCGGATCTTCTGTCCGATCCCAAGGAACTTGCCGAACACCTGATGCTGCTCGATCTGGGCCGCAACGATGTGGGCCGGGTCGCACGGATCGGCACCGTGCATCCGACCGAAGAATTCATCATGGAACGCTACAGCCACGTGATGCATATCGTCTCGAACGTGGTGGGCGAGCTGGCCGAGGATCAGGATGCCCTGTCGGCGTTGCTGGCCGGGTTGCCTGCAGGTACGGTATCGGGCGCGCCCAAGGTCCGCGCCATGCAGATCATCGACGAGCTGGAGCCGGAAAAGCGCGGCGTCTATGGCGGCGGCGTGGGCTATTTCAGTGCGGGAGGTGATATGGATGTCTGCATCGCGCTGCGCACCGCGGTGGTCAAGGATGAAAAGCTTTATATTCAGGCCGGTGGCGGTGTCGTCTATGACAGCGACCCCGAGGCGGAATATATGGAAACGGTGCATAAATCCGGGGCCATCCGGCGGGCGGCGGCGGATGCCGCGCGCTTCAGCGGCGATGGCAATCTTTGAACAGCGCTTGACACAGATCAAAGCTACACTGCCGGATCACCTTTAGACAGGCCTCACATTCCCATCCAGGAATGTATCTTATCGGAGGCCAAATGACCGTTTTTTCCCGTTTCCTCACCATTCCCGCCCTTGCAGTGGCGGTGGCGCTGTCCACCCCGGCCCTGCCCGTTTGGGCCGACAGCCCGGCTGCCGCCATCGCCAGTTCCGTTGCCGTGGCAGAACTGCCTGAAAAGAAGATCAACAAGACCGGGCTTTATGTCACAGCCGCCGATTCCATCGCCGCTGTCGCCGCCCGCGACGATGTTCTGCTGGTGGATGTCCGCAGCCCCGAAGAGGCGATGTTCGTGGGCTATGCGACGCCTACGGATATCCTTCTGCCCTTCAAGCTGGTGAACCCGGACCATCCCTACAATGCGAAAAAGCAAATCTTCGGAATGATGGACAACCCCGATTTCGTCCCGCAAATGAAGGCCTTTCTTGCAGACAAGGACCCGGCGGCGGTGCTCATCATGTGCCGGTCGGGATCGCGCAGCGCGGCGGCTGTCGATGCGCTGGTCGAGGCCGGGGTGACCGCGCCGCTTTATACGGTGGTCGACGGGTTCGAGGGCGACAAGGCCGAGAGCGGGGCGCGCAGCGTCAATGGCTGGAAAAATGCCGGCGGAGACTGGACCTACAAGATCCGCGCCGACCTGATGCCGCAAGGTGCTGCCACCAACTGATCGCTTGCCAGCCATGGCGCGCTCGGGCATGAGGGCGTCATGGCACGGCTGATCCTGTTCAACAAACCCTACGGTGTCCTGTCGCAATTCACCGACAAGGGCATGGCCGACAGCAAGCGGGCGACGCTGTCGGATCACATCGATCTGCCGGGGGTCTACCCCGCCGGACGGCTGGATCGCGACAGCGAGGGGCTGTTGCTTCTGACCGATGACGGGAAGCTTCAAGAACGCATCGCAAGCCCACGTTTCAAAACGGAAAAAACCTATCTTGTGCAGGTCGAGCGCATCCCGGACGACGCCGCCATCGAGGCGCTGTGCCAGGGCGTCACCCTCAAGGACGGGCCGACGCGCCCGGCCCGTGTCAGCCGTATCGCGCCCCCCGATCTGTGGGAGCGCGATCCCCCCGTCCGCTTTCGCAAATCGGTGCCCGATTGCTGGCTCAGCATCACCATATCCGAGGGCCGCAACCGGCAGGTGCGGCGCATGACGGCGCATGTGGGGCACCCCACGCTCAGGCTGGTGCGCTGGCGGATCGGGGCTTGGTCACTTGACGGGCTGGCGCCCGGCGCATGGCGCGACGCGCCGCCCGAGACCCCCGGCAAACCGATCAAAAACCGGGGTCGGTAACACGTCGGTATCGCGTCGGTATTCCGTCGGTGCGGTATCGGCGCCGAGGATCAATACCGTCCGATGGTGAAATCCTTGATCTCGGCGAGAACCTTGCCCGCTTTGTCCACCGCCTTGAGGTCCACCGAATAGCGATTGTTGCGCCCCCCCGAACAGGGCGGCAAATAGCCGGGGCTGGCGTAGGCTCCGGTCGATTTCGCAGCCGCCATCACCTGCGCGCCGCCCGGCAGGGTCTTGGTCATGCCGGGCACCGCCGGCAGATCGGTCACGGCACCGCGCACCGGAAAGGCGATGGTCCCATGCCCGCCATTGCGCGACAGTGGCTGATAACTCTTGTCGTTGAATTGCGCGACGATCCATGTGGCCCCTGCCGGCACGCCCGAGACGCGCATCGGCGGTGTGCCCCCCTTGCCGCCCTGAAGCTGGCAATGCTGTCCTGCGGGGATCTTGCCGCCAGTCCATCCGCCCATCAGCTGCGCGGACATTTCAGCCGAAGCAACTCCTGCGGACAAGAGAAGCCCAAATGCGGCTGTGATACAGATTTTCATGACCAAGACCTTTCCAAAACTCATTCACCGGCGCACGGATCGTGCCGCTTTAGGGAACCAGACTAATCCCGGCCCGTCCAGTGACAGTTTTGTTTTTGGCCTCAAAGGATCATTGCCCCGTCAATAGAGCCGATACCGGCGCAAGCGCCACCCGGCTGGCACGGTCCTGCAAGCCCCACAAAAGCAAGGCGCTGATCGTGTCGGGGCGCAAGCGGCCCACCATGATCACCCCCACCTCTTCCTGACCGGCGCGGAAGGCCGCCTGATCGAGAAAACGCCGGATCGCCGCGTCATCCTGCCCGGCGCTGTCGAAATCCCGAAACACCGTGGCCGAGGGCACGCCGGCTTTCGCCGCCAGCTTTTGCGCGGTGTCGAGCCCATCGGGGAACATCACCAGACCATGCCCGGTTTCCAACAGGATCGCCGCCATCTGTTCGCTGGCGTCACGATTGGCCTGCAACGCGTCACCGGGCGCTTCCATCACGGCCACCGCTTCGGGCACAGCCTTGAGAAACGCCTCCATCGCCACCTCCGTATCGGTGGCACTGGCGCCATCGGGCAGATCGGCGATGGCCAGAACCTCGAATCCGGCCGCGCGATAGGCGCCTGAGCGCTGCAGCGCGCCGGGCCAGGACGCATCGACCGCCATGCTGATCGGGTAGGGGAAATCCAGAACCGCATCCGGGCCGATCGGGCTGCTGCCATCGTCGATCAGAACGATGGACATGATCGGCTTGTTGTCGGGATTGGCGAACTCCACCGCGAAACGCTCGATCGCGGGACGGGACGTGTCGTCGGCTGTCTCGGGGGTCTGGGCGCTGTCGGCACCCTGCCCGGCCTCCTGCTCGGCATCCGGCGCGGGCTCTTCCGGGGTTTCCCGCAGCGAGGGCAGACGATCGGTCGTCACGCCCTGCGCCAGATTGTCGATCGTGCCCGAAGGTTCGCCAGTGCCGATGGTCCGTGGCGCGGGCTGTTCCGTCTGCGCGGTCTCGGGCACAGCAGGTTCGGGCGCGGGTGTTTCCGGTTCGGCTGGCTCGGGCGCGGCTGGCTCGGGCGCGGCGGTCTCAGGCGCGGCGGTCTCAGGCTCGGGCGCGGCATCTGCTGGCGCCTCCGCAGGGGATGTGCCGACGCCGGGGAACACGCCGCTATTGTCTTCGATCTCGGGCGGCGCGGGTTGCGCAGGCTCGGTCGAGATCGACAGCGCCCCCTCGCTCGGAGGGGCTTCGGGCGCCATGGATTGCGGACTGGGCAGCACCGGGCTTTCGCTTTCCACCGCGACCCCCGAGGCAGAGTCTCCGGTGGCGGGCGGCGCAAGGCTCTTGTCTGCGGTTACGGCGTTGGGCTGAGCGGCGGGGCGTGTGTCCGCCCCTTCGAGCGAGGCCAGATCATCCGGTTCGGGCGGCGGGGCCTTGGGGGCGGCATCGGGCGCCGGCGGCTCTTCGACCGTCGGCAATTCGGCCTGCCGGTCTTCTCGCGACTGGTTGAATTCGGACCCTGCAGGCATGTCCAGCGCCGCCGCATCGGGCGGTGCGGATGCCGGCGGAAAACTGAGAACCGATACGGTGCCCACAGCCAGACCCGATAGAACCGTCCCCACAAGAAAGCCCGAAAACGCCCCGCGTGCCACTGAATGCCCCCTGTTACAGGTTTTTCTCACCTATGCGCCCCTTGACGGTGCCGCGCAACCCTGAACATGTATAGCCCGACCGCGACCCGCGCCTCCAGACCCCAATGCCGCGAGGACAGGCAAAATGCTGCTCTTGATCGATAACTACGACAGTTTCACCTACAACCTTGTGCATTATGTCGGCGAACTTGGTGCCGATGTCGTCGTGCGGCGCAATGATGCGCTGGACGTGCAGGAGGCGATGGGCATGAACCCGGCGGGCATCCTGCTCTCGCCCGGCCCGTGCGATCCCGATCAGGCGGGCATCTGCCTTGCGCTGACGCAAGCCGCCGCCGAGACGCGCACGCCGCTTCTGGGGGTGTGCCTTGGCCATCAGACCATCGGACAGGCCTTTGGCGGCAAGGTGGTGCGCCATTCCGAGATCGTGCATGGCAAGATGGGCCAGATGCATCATCACGGTCAGGGCGTGTTTGCCGGCCTGCCCTCGCCCTTCGAGGCGACGCGCTATCATTCGCTGGTGGTCGAGCGCGACAGCTGCCCCGATGTGCTGCAGATCACCGCCGAGCTGGAGGATGGCACGATCATGGGCCTGCAGCACCGCGACTTGCCGATCCATGGCGTACAGTTCCACCCCGAATCGATTGCCTCGCAGCATGGTCATGCGCTTCTGAAGAATTTCCTCGATCTGATGAAGGTGCCGGCATGAGCGACCGTCTCAAGCCGCTGATCGGTACTGCCGCCGAGCGCGCCCTGACCCGCGCCGAGGCCGAAGAGGCGTTCACCTGCCTGTTCGAGGGCGAGGCCACCCCGGCGCAGATGGGCGGGTTTCTGATGGCGCTGCGCACGCGGGGCGAGACGGTGGACGAATACGCCGCAGCCGCCGCCGTGATGCGCGCCAAGTGCAACAAGGTCACCGCCCCTGCAGGCGCGATGGACATCGTCGGCACCGGGGGCGATGGCAAGGGCACGCTCAACATCTCGACCGCGACCGCCTTCGTGGTGGCGGGCGCAGGGGTGCCGGTGGCCAAGCACGGCAACCGCAACCTGAGTTCCAAATCCGGGGCGGCCGATGCGCTGACGCAGATGGGCATCAACGTGATGGTCGGCGTCGAGACGGTGGAGCGCGCGCTGCGCGAGGTGGGGATCGCCTTCATGATGGCGCCGATGCATCACCCCGCGATGGCCCATGTCGGCCCTGTGCGGGCCGAATTGGGAACAAGGACCATCTTCAACATCCTGGGACCGCTGACCAACCCGGCGGGGGTGAAGCGGCAATTGACCGGCGCGTTCTCGCGCGATCTGATCCGGCCCATGGCCGAGACGCTCGGACAGCTTGGATCGGAACGCGCCTGGCTCGTGCATGGGGCTGACGGCACCGACGAGATGTCGATTTCCGGCGTCACATGGGTCGCCCAACTCGACGAGACCGGCGCTGTGACCGACACCGAACTGCATCCCGAAGCGTTCGGCCTGCCGGTGCATCCGTTCGAGGACATTCTCGGCGGTACGCCCGAGCATAACGCGGCAGCCTTCCGCGCGCTGCTGGACGGCCAGCATGGCGCGTATCGCGATGCGGTGCTGCTCAATGCGGCGGCTGCCCTCGTGGTGGCGGGCCATGCAGGCGATCCCCATGAAGGGGTTGCACAGGCCGCCGAAAGCATCGATTGCGGGGCCGCGCGCGGCAAGATCGAGGCCCTCGCCAAAGTGACATCGGAGGCGACATGACGACCCCAACCATTCTCGAAAAGATCAAGGCCTACAAGCTCGACGAAATCGCCGAGGCCAAGGCCGCGCGACCGCTTGAAGAGATCGAGGCCGCCGCGAAAGAGGCCAGCGCCGTGCGCCCCTTCGCCACTGCGCTGCTGCAGGCCTCGAAACAGGGCTATGGGCTGATTGCCGAAATCAAGAAGGCCAGCCCGTCCAAGGGGTTGATCCGCCCCGAGTTCGACCCGCCCGAGCTGGCGCGGGCCTATGCGGCCGGTGGCGCGGCCTGTCTGTCGGTGCTGACCGATACGCCCAGCTTTCAGGGCGCGCCCGAGTATCTTCGGCAGGCGCGCGCTGCCTGCGATCTGCCGGTGCTGCGCAAGGATTTCATGTATGACCCCTATCAGGTCGTCGAGGCCCGCGCCTGGGGTGCGGACTGCATCCTGATCATCATGGCGTCGGTCAGTGACGCCCAGGCCGCCGAGCTTGAGGCCGCGGCAAAAGACTGGGGCATGGACGCCCTGATCGAGGTGCATGACCGGGCCGAACTGGACCGCGCGGCATATCTGAAATCCACGATGATCGGCATCAACAACCGCAACCTCAACACCTTCGAGACCACGCTCGACACCACGCGCAGCCTGGCCAAGTTTGTGCCCGAAGGCCGGATGATCGTCTGTGAAAGCGGGCTTTCCACGCCATCGGACCTTGCCGAGATGGCGAAATACGGCGCGCGCGCCTTTTTGATCGGTGAATCGCTGATGCGCGAGGACGATGTCGAGGCCGCGACCCGCGCGATCCTTGCCAATCCGCTGACGCCGGGGGGGATGTAGCATGACGGGCCTCACGCATTTCGACGGCAAGGGCGATGCGCATATGGTCGATGTCTCGGACAAGGCGGTCACCTCGCGGATTGCCGTAGCCGCAGGTTACGTGAAGATGGCCGCGCAAACCTTTGATATCGTTTCAGAAGGTCGCGCAAAGAAGGGCGATGTCCTGTCGGTCGCACGGCTGGCGGGCATCATGGGCGCCAAGAAGACGCCCGAGTTGATCCCGCTCTGCCACCCGCTGCCGATCACCAAGGTGGCGGTCGAGTTGACGCTCGATCCCGATCTGCCCGGTGTGCGAATCGAGGCCACGGTCAAGACCACGGGTCAGACCGGCGTCGAGATGGAGGCGCTGACCGGCGTCTCGACCGCGGCGCTGACCGTCTATGACATGGTCAAGGCGGTGGACAAGGCGATGGAGATCGGCGGCATCCGGGTTATTCTGAAGGATGGCGGCAAATCGGGCCGCTTCGAGGCGCGATGATCTCCGTCGACGAGGCGCTGGCGCATCTGTTCTCGCTTGTGGCGCCACTGGACACCGAAGAGGTGCCGCTGCAGCAGGCATCGGGCCGCGTCATGTCCGCCGATGCGGTAGCGCGGCGCGATCAGCCGCCCTTTGCGGCCTCGGCCATGGATGGCTATGCGGTGGCGTCGGATGCCGTGCGCCCCGGTGCCCGTTTCACCGTCATAGGAGAGGCCGCCGCAGGCCATGGCTTTGGCGGGGAGGTCGGCAAGGATCAGGCGGTGCGCATCTTCACCGGCGCGCCGGTGCCCGCCGGCACGGATCGCGTGGTGATCCAGGAGGATGTGATCCGCGACGGCGACAGCATCACCCTGGCCGATGCGCTTGACGACAACGCCTATGTGCGCCCCGCTGGTGGCGATTTCCGTGTCGGGGATCGGATGGAGGCCCCTCGCATCCTCGGCCCTGCCGATATCGCCTTGCTGGCGTCGATGAACATTCCCGCCGTGACCGTGCGGCGCAAGCCGCGTGTGGCGCTGATTTCGACCGGGGACGAGCTGGTGATGCCCGGTGACAAGCCCGGCCCCGACCAGATCATCGCGTCGAACACGTTCGGGCTCAAGGCGATGCTGGACGGGATCGGCGCCGAGGCGCGCATCCTGCCCATTGCCCGCGACACCCGCGCCTCGCTGATCGCGGCGTTCGATCTTGCCACCGGGTCCGATCTGGTCATCACCATCGGCGGCGCGTCGGTGGGCGATCATGATCTGGTGGGCGATGTCGCCGCCGAGCTTGGGATGGAGCGCGCGTTCTACAAGGTGCGGATGCGCCCGGGCAAGCCCCTGATGGCGGGCCGGATGGGTGAGGCTGCCATGATCGGCCTGCCGGGCAACCCGGTCTCGGCGATGGTCTGCGGCAAGGTGTTCGTGGCGCCGATGATCCGCGCCATGCTGGGCCTTGGGGCCGAGCGCGCGCCGCTCCTGACGGCGCGTCTTGCCCATGACCTGCCCCAGGGCGGCCCGCGCGAGCATTACATGCGCGCGCGGCTCGACGACGGAGTGATCGCGCCGGACACCCGGCAGGACAGCTCGCTTCTTTCGGTGCTGGCTGGAGCCAATGCGCTGATGATCCGCCC
Source organism: Roseovarius litoreus (assembly GCF_900142765.1). Lineage (GTDB taxonomy): Bacteria > Pseudomonadota > Alphaproteobacteria > Rhodobacterales > Rhodobacteraceae > Roseovarius > Roseovarius litoreus. The sequence goes on along the minus strand of NZ_FRCB01000005.1, from coordinate 2,997 downwards.
CGTGGACGATGCCCCGCGCAAGGCCGGGGACCTGATCGAGTACCTGCCGCTGTGACAGCAAGAGGGCCGCGCCACCCTCGCGCAGCCCGATCCGAGCCTGAAGCGTGTCGCGAAAAACCTGACCTACGGAGTGTCGCGCAACACGGTGCTTCGTTCAATCGTGGGACAGGTTCCGCCTTTGGCTGATCCCTCAGGGTAAAGGCGGAACGCTTTATTCCGCGGCCGGGCGATCGGCCTCTTCGGCTGTTTCGGCCTCGATCTCGGCGGCGCGCTTTTCGACCTGTTCGACGATATGCTCGATCATCTGGTCATTAGACATCTTGTGGCTGGCCTTGCCCGCAAGATAGACCATGCCGCTGCCGGCACCGCCCCCGGTAAAGCCCACATCGGTCATCAGCGCCTCACCGGGGCCGTTCACGACGCAGCCGATGATCGACAGGCTCATCGGGGTCTTGATATGCTCCAGCCGCGCCTCCAGCGCCTCGACCGTGCGGATCACGTCAAAGCCCTGCCGCGCACAGCTTGGGCAGGAGATGATATTGACGCCCCGGTGCCGCAGACCGAGCGATTTGAGGATCTCATAGCCGACCTTGACCTCTTCCACCGGATCGGCGCTGAGGCTCACGCGGATCGTGTCGCCGATGCCCATCCACAAGAGATTGCCAAGCCCGATCGCCGATTTGATCGTGCCGCTGGTCAGCCCACCCGCCTCGGTTATCCCGAGGTGAATGGGCGCGTCGGTGGCGTCGGCGATGCCCTGATAGGCGGCCGCGGCAAGGAACACGTCGCTGGCCTTCACGCTGATCTTGAACTCGTGAAAGTCATTGTCCTGCAGGATGCGGATATGCTCGAGACCAGATTCAACCATCGCCTCGGGGCACGGCTCGCCGTATTTTTCCAAAAGGTGCTTTTCAAGACTGCCCGCGTTGACGCCGATCCGCATCGAACAGCCGTGATCGCGCGCGGCGGCGATGACCTCGCGCACCCGGTCCTCGGAACCGATATTGCCGGGGTTGATCCGCAGACAGGCCGCCCCCGCCTCGGCGGCCTCGATCCCGCGCTTGTAGTGGAAATGGATGTCGGCCACGATCGGCACCGGGCTTTCGGCGACGATCTCTTTCAGAGCCTTGGCGCTCGCCTCGTCGGGCACCGAGATGCGCACGATATCGGCCCCTGCATCGGCGGCGGCCTGCACCTGCGCCACGGTTGCCGCGACATCGGTGGTGGCCGTGTTGGTCATGGTCTGCACGCTGATCGGCGCATCGCCCCCCACCGGGACGCTGCCGACCATGATCTGGCGGCTTTTGCGGCGGTAGATATTGCGCCAAGGGCGGATATGGTTCAGCGACATCGCATGTTCCCCGGGGTGTTCGCGTCGGAGCGGGTGGATTGGTGACAGCCGCAGGATAAGCGCCAAAGCGCCCCGCTGCAATCACTGGCTGCGATCACTGCTGCGGGGCCACCGCCGGCTGCAGTTCGGCCACGTAGCGCAGAAGATCCTCGTCCTGGGTCAGGTCCGCCACCTCATAGGCCGCCGTGAGCGCCTGAGCATCGAGCGCAAGCCCCGAGGTGACGGAGCCACTCTCGCCGGCCGGGCCGTAGTGCTGGCCGTTCACCGTGAAATAGACCGCGCCGGATTCGCCCACGCGGATCGTCGGCGGCTCTTCGGTGGTGGGCACGTCATAGGTGTCGCCGGCGTTCATCACGCCTTCGAAGATCACGCTGCCATCGCCCGCGCGCACCCGCACCCATGCCGGGCGCACCGCCACGACGCGCACGCCGGGCAGAGGATCTTCCACCACTTGCGGCGTGCCAGGAACCGCGCCTGGCTGATTGCCCGCGACAGCAAAGCTGCTCGAGCGGTCGGTTTGCGGCAATTCGGGGCGCAGCGTGCCCACCTGCGCCGGATCCAGCGTCGAGATCGGGGCGTCGCGCGCCACCATGACAGGCACATCCAGCGCCTCGGGCCGGTAGAGCCGGTCGATGCTGTCGCTCTCGGGCGGCAGGAAACCACCAGCGGTCCGGACCGGATCGCTGTCGCCATCGGGGGCCGGGGTGATCGCACCCTCGAGCGGGTCAAGATCGGCCAGCACGTCGGGCGTGTTCTCGACCGGAGCGAATTGCACGCGCTGCACCTCGTTCAGCACGGCCCAACCGCCATATCCGATCGCACTGATGAGCGCGACCAGCACCATGACCGACCCGATCGCACCGGGTTCCACGCGCGCCAGAATTCCCTCGGAGGCGGGCGCGAAGGGCGTGCCCGGCGACATCAGGGGGTCCGACCTGCGGTTCGGGGCTGCGGTCTTGAAGCTCGATTTCTGCTTGCGGATCGACGAGGCTTCGGCGGACATGCCATGCGCGATGGAGAATTTGCTTTCCTTGCAGAAGGCGTCAAAAGCGCGGTCCGGGTCCATGCCAAGATAGCGTGCATAGGACCGGACATAGCCCGGGATGAAACCGGGCGTGTCGAAGGCATCGGGATCGGCATTCTCGATTGCGGCCACATAGGCCGCCTTGATCCGCAATTCGCGTTCCACATCGAGCAGTGATTTTCCAAGGGTCGCGCGCTCGCCGCGCATCAGGTCGCCGAGTCGGATATCGAAATCGTCGAACCCTCTGGGCTCAGCCTCTTCCTGTGCGGTCCTGCGTGAAAACCGGCGACCTATCATGTGCCCTGCCCCTCGTACCGTATGGGTTGCAGCCGAATGTCCCGATTCGGATGCCCCGCTTTTCTTCAATCGTTACTAGCACATTACAAGGGGTATTGCACCTGCGCAGGCTTTAGCCCGCCATTTCGGCACGATTCAGCGCGCAGTGGCTCCAGAGGGCGTCCATGGCGCCCACGAGCGCATCCATTTCGCGCGGGCCGTGGACCGGTGAGGGGGTGAAGCGCAGACGTTCGGTGCCGCGCGGCACGGTGGGGAAGTTGATCGGCTGGACATAGATGCCATAGCCCTCGAGCAGCATGTCGCTCAGCTTCTTGGTATGCACCGG
>NZ_FRCB01000004.1 GCF_900142765.1 Roseovarius litoreus | reverse complement strand
GCACCGATCGCCATGGAAGACGGCCTGCGCTTCGCGATCCGCGAAGGTGGCCGCACCGTCGGCGCCGGCGTCGTGTCCAAAATCCTCGAGTGATCCTGAAGGCCCCGGGCTCCGGTCCGGGGCAAGGGTTCGAAGAGGGGGGCCGGATGATCCGGCCTTCCTCCTATCAACTCCAACGCCGTGAAAGGCCAGACTGATGCAAAGTCAAAATATTCGCATTCGGCTCAAGGCATTCGATTACCGTGTTCTGGACGCCAGCACACAGGAAATCGTGAATACCGCCAAGCGTACGGGTGCAGAGGTGCGCGGGCCGATCCCGCTGCCCAACAAGATCGAAAAGTTCACCGTCCTTCGCGGACCGCATGTGAACAAGAAGTCGCGCGATCAGTTCGAGATCCGGACGCACAAGCGTCTGCTCGACATCGTGGATCCGACTCCGCAGACCGTGGACGCGCTGATGAAGCTCGACCTGGCCGCCGGCGTCGACGTTCAGATTTCGGTTTAAGGAGGGCAAGGTGATGTTGCGCTCTGGTGTCATCGCAAAGAAAGTCGGCATGACCCGGCTTTTCATGGAAGACGGCCGGCAGGTTCCGGTGACCGTTCTTCAACTCGACAAGCTGCAGGTCGTTGCCCAACGCACGCCCGAGAAGGATGGCTACACGGCTGTTCAGCTGGGTGCAGGCTCGATCAAGGCCAAGCGGGTGTCGCAGCCCATGCGCGGCCATTTCGCGTCCGCCAAGGTCGAACCCAAGCGGAAAATTGCGGAATTCCGCGTCGCGCCCGAGAACATGATCAATGTCGGTGAAGAGATCACCGCGGATCATTATTTCGCGGGTCAGTATGTGGATGTCTGCGGCACATCGATCGGTAAGGGCTTCGCGGGGGCCATGAAACGGCACAACTTCAAGGGTCTGGAAATGACCCATGGTGTGTCGATCAGCCACCGCTCGCACGGCTCGACCGGCCAGTGTCAGGATCCGGGCAAGGTGTTCAAGGGCAAGAAAATGGCCGGCCATATGGGTGCCGTCCGTGTCACGACCCAGAACCTTCAGGTCGTCAAGACCGACGCCGACCGTGGCCTGATCATGGTCAAGGGCGCTGTTCCCGGCTCGAAGGGTGGTTGGGTCACGATCAAGGATGCGGTCAAGAAGCCGTTCCCTGAAAACGCGATCTTGCCCGCCGCGCTGAGATCGGCCGCTGACGAAGCCGCGAAGGCTGCCGAGGAAGCCGCCGCACAGGCCGCCGCCGAGGAAGCCGCCGCAGCTGAAGCGGCAGCCGCCGAACAGGCAGCTGAAGAAGCCGCCGCCGAAGCCGAGGCCGAGGCCGATAAGAAGGAAGGCGAAGAATGAAACTCGACGTGATCAAACTGGACGGTGGCAAGGCCGGCTCGGTCGATCTGGGCGAAGACATCTTCGGCCTGGATCCGCGCGCCGATATCCTGCATCGCGTGGTCCGCTGGCAGCGCAACAAGGCGCAGCAGGGGACACACAAGGTCAAGACCCGGTCGGAAACCAGCTATTCCACCAAGAAGATCTATCGCCAGAAGGGCACCGGCGGCGCACGCCACGGTGACCGGAACGCGCCGATCTTCCGCAAGGGTGGCGTCTACAAGGGGCCGACACCGCGCAGCCATGCGCATGATCTGCCCAAGAAGGTCCGCATGCTGGGTCTCAAGCACGCCCTGAGCGCCAAGGCGAAAGCCGGCGAACTGGTCGTTCTGGATGCCGCGACATCGGATGGCAAAACCGGCGCTCTGGCCAAGCAGATCAAGGATCTGGGCTGGAAGCGTGTGCTGATCATCGACGGCGCCGAAGTGAACGCGGATTTCGCGCGCGCTGCGGCCAATATCGAAGGTGTCGATGTGCTGCCGTCGATGGGTGCAAATGTCTATGATATCCTCAAGCGTGACACCCTGGTGATCACGAAGGCGGGTGTCGAAGCACTGGAGGCTCGTCTGAAATGAGCGCGAAACCCGAACATTACGATGTGATCCGCAAGCCGGTGATCACCGAGAAGGCCACGATGGCGTCCGAAAACGGCGCGGTTGTCTTCGAGGTTCATATGGACGCCAACAAGCCGCAGATCAAGGAAGCCGTTGAGGCTCTCTTTGGTGTGAAGGTCAAGGCGGTCAACACCACAATCACCAAGGGCAAGCAGAAACGTTTCCGTGGCCGTCTGGGCCGCCGGAACGATGTCAAGAAAGCTTATGTAACCCTCGCCGAGGGAAACACTATCGACGTGACCACAGGTCTCTGATAGGAAGCCGCGACTCGCGTGGCCCCGGGCAGTTCCCGGGGCCACGGTTTTTGAACCGGGGACCTTCGGGGCCCTATAATACTGGCCACCTTCGGGGGGCTTAACCATAGGCGGATTTGCCTCAACGGGCGCCGCCGTTAGCAAACGGAAGACAGAAAGCATGGCACTCAAGTCGTATAAGCCGACGACGCCGGGCCAGCGCGGGCTGGTGCTGATCGACCGTTCGGAGCTGTGGAAAGGACGTCCTGTCAAGTCCCTCACCGAGGGTCTGACCAAGTCGGGCGGCCGTAACAACACCGGACGGATTACCTCGCGTCGTCGCGGGGGTGGGGCGAAACGCCTCTATCGCGTCGTTGATTTCAAGCGCAACAAATTCGATATGGCGGCCACCGTCGAGCGGATCGAGTATGACCCGAACCGGACGGCCTTCATCGCGCTGGTCAAGTATGAAGATGGCGAACAGTCTTACGTTCTTGCGCCGCAGCGTCTGGCTGTGGGGGACAAGATCGTGGCGGGCGCCAAGGTCGACATCAAGCCGGGTAACTGTATGCCGTTCTCGGGCATGCCGATCGGCACGATCGTCCACAATATCGAGCTGAAGCCCGGCAAGGGTGGCCAGATCGCACGCGCTGCGGGCACCTATGCCCAGTTCGTCGGTCGTGATGGCGGCTACGCTCAGATCCGTCTGAGCTCGGGCGAGCTGCGCATGGTCCGTCAGGAGTGCAAGGCCACCGTCGGTGCCGTGTCGAACCCCGACAACTCCAACCAGAACTTCGGCAAGGCCGGGCGCATGCGCCACTACGGCAAGCGGCCGTCTGTTCGCGGTGTCGTGATGAACCCGATCGATCACCCGCATGGTGGTGGTGAGGGCCGGACCTCGGGTGGTCGTCACCCGGTCACGCCCTGGGGCAAGCCCACCAAGGGCGCGCGCACCCGCAACACCAACAAGGCGTCGCAGAAGCTTATCCTGCGCTCGCGTCACGCCAAGAAGAAGGGCCGCTAAGACATGGCACGTTCTGTATGGAAGGGCCCGTTCGTCGATGCTTACGTCCTGAAAAAGGCCGAGGCAACGCGCGAAAGCGGGCGTAATGAAGTCATCAAGATCTGGTCGCGCCGTTCGACGATCCTGCCCCAGTTCGTGGGTCTGACATTCGGCGTCTATAACGGGCACAAGCATGTTCCCGTCAACGTAACCGAAGACATGATCGGTCAGAAATTCGGTGAATATTCGCCGACCCGTACCTATTACGGGCACGCTGCCGACAAAAAAGCGAAGCGGAAGTAAGTCATGGGCAAGGAAAAGAACCCCCGCCGCGTGGCAGACAACGAAGCGATGGCAAAACTGCGCATGCTTCGCACCAGCCCGCAGAAACTCAACCTCGTGGCCGCGATGATCCGTGGCAAGAAGGTGGACAAGGCGCTCAACGATCTGACCTTTTCGAAAAAGCGGATCGCCGAAGATGTGCGCAAATGCCTTCAGTCCGCGATCGCCAATGCCGAGAACAACCACAACCTCGATGTGGACGAGCTGATCGTCGCCGAGGCTTATGTGGGCAAGAACCTGGTCATGAAGCGGGGCCGCCCCCGTGCACGTGGCCGGTTCGGCGCGCTGCGCAAGCCGTTCTCGGAACTGACGATCAAAGTGCGTCAAATTGAGGAGCAAGCCTAATGGGTAACAAAGTCAATCCGATTGGCATGCGCCTTCAGGTGAACCGCACCTGGGACAGCCGCTGGTATGCCGACACCAAGGATTACGGGAATCTTCTGCTGGAAGACCTCAAGATCCGCGACTTCATCGAGAAAGAGTGCAAGCAGGCCGGCATCAGCCGTTTGATCATCGAGCGTCCGCACAAGAAGTGCCGCGTCACGATCCACACAGCACGTCCCGGTGTCATCATCGGCAAGAAAGGGGCGGATATCGAAGGTCTCCGCAAGAAGCTTGCCCGGATGACCGACAGCGAGCTGCACCTCAACATCGTCGAGGTCCGCAAGCCCGAGTTGGACGCCGCACTGGTCGCCGAGTCGATCGCGCAGCAGCTTGAGCGCCGCGTGTCGTTCCGCCGCGCGATGAAGCGTTCGGTTCAGAATGCGATGCGCATGGGCGCCCTTGGTATCCGGGTGAACGTCTCGGGTCGTCTCGGCGGTGCCGAAATCGCCCGTACCGAATGGTATCGCGAGGGCCGCGTGCCCCTGCATACCCTGCGGGCCGATATCGACTATGCCCACAAGGAGGCCGTGACGCCCTATGGCATCATCGGCGTCAAGGTATGGATCTTCAAGGGTGAGATCATGGAGCACGATCCCAGTGCACGTGACCGCAAAGCCCAGGAACTCCAGGATGGTCCCGCGCCTCGTGGCGCCGGCGGCCGTCGCTGAGGAGGAATGACAGATGCTTCAACCAAAGCGCACTAAATTCCGCAAGCAGCACAAGGGCCGGATCCACGGCGTCGCCAAGGGCGGGTCGGATCTCAACTTCGGCACCTTCGGTCTGAAAGCGGCCCAGCCGGAGCGCGTCACCGCGCGCCAGATCGAGGCAGCACGTCGTGCCATGACGCGTCATATGAAGCGTCAGGGCCGTGTCTGGATCCGTATCTTCCCCGATACGCCCGTCACCTCGAAACCTACCGAGGTTCGGATGGGTAAAGGTAAAGGTTCGGTCGATTTCTGGGCCTGCCGCGTCAAACCGGGCCGGATCATGTTCGAGATCGACGGTGTCAGCGAAACCATCGCCAAAGAGGCCCTGCGCCTTGCCGCGATGAAGCTGCCGATCAAGACCCGGATCGTGGTCCGCGAGGACTGGTAAGGGCAGGGGGGTTACCCCGTCCGACAGATCCGACAGAAAAGATGGCCCCTGCCGCGGATGTGGCAGGGGGTTTTTGGTCCGGGATGCCGCATTTGCGTGGGGCAAAAGGCGATATGGGGCAAGAAAAACAAGACTCCCCCTTGCCCTGATATCCCGCGTCCCGTATAGAGCCGCAATCCATGACGCCCCGCAGGACGGGGATTCGTGTATTTGCAATTTATCCACCAGGTCTCGGGTTACCCTGAACCAACCGTCAGGGGCTTACTGGTGTATTGAGGAAGGAACCGGCGACATGAACGCCAGCGAATTGAGAGACAAGACCCCCGATCAGCTGCGCGAGCAGTTGAACGAGCTGAAGAAAGAGCAGTTCAACCTGCGCTTTCAAGCGGCCACCGGGCAACTTGAGAATCCGTCCAGGATGAAAATCGCCCGCCGCAATGCGGCACGTGTGCTGACAATCCTGAACGAAAAGGCCGCGAATGCGGCCAACGCAGAATAAGGGAGGCCTTGAGTTATGCCCAAACGTATCCTTCAAGGCACCGTGACCAGCGACGCCAACCAACAGACCGTCACCGTCTCGGTCGAGCGCCGCTTTACGCATCCCGTTCTGAAGAAAACCATCCGCAAGTCCAAGAAATACCGGGCTCACGATGAAAACAACGCATTCAAGGTCGGCGACACCGTCCGGATCATCGAATGCGCGCCGAAGTCGAAAACGAAACGCTGGGAGGTTATCGCAAACTAAGCGGTAACCTGACAGTTTGATCGAAACCCTGGGGTCGTTACCCCAAAGGTCGGGAGAAACCATATGATCCAGATGCAGACCAATCTGGATGTTGCTGACAATTCCGGTGCTCGCCGGGTTCAGTGCATCAAGGTTCTGGGTGGTTCCAAGCGCAGATATGCGTCGGTGGGCGACATCATTGTCGTCTCCGTCAAGGAAGCCATCCCGCGCGGTCGCGTGAAGAAGGGTGACGTCCGCAAGGCCGTCGTCGTGCGCACCGCCAAGGAAGTCCGCCGCGAAGATGGCACCGCCATCCGCTTTGACCGCAACGCGGCCGTTATCCTCAACAACAACAATGAACCGGTCGGAACCCGTATTTTCGGGCCGGTCGTGCGCGAGCTGCGCGCCAAGAAGTTCATGAAAATCATCTCGCTCGCCCCGGAGGTGCTGTAAGATGGCTGCAAAACTGAAAAAGGGCGACAAGGTGATCGTTCTTGCCGGTAAAGACAAAGGCAAGGAAGGCACGATCCTGTCCGTGAACCCCAAGGCCGGCAAGGCCGTGGTTGACGGCGTCAATGTCGCGATCCGCCATACCAAGCAAAGCCAGACCAGCCAGGGGGGCCGCATTCCTACTGCGCTGCCCATCGACCTGAGCAACCTGGCCTACCTCGACAAGAACGGCAAACCGACCCGCGTTGGCTTCAAGACCGAAGGCGACAAGAAAGTCCGTTTTGCCAAGACCACGGGGGACGTGATCGATGCTTGATAGCGCAAAATACACCCCGCGCCTGCGTGTGCAGTATCGCGACGTCATCCGGCCCGCTCTGAAAGAAGAGTTCGGCTACACCAATGACATGCAGATCCCGCGTCTGGACAAGATCGTCCTGAACATCGGCTGCGGTGCCGAGGCTGTCCGTGATTCCAAGAAAGCCAAATCGGCTCAGGAAGATCTGACCATGATCGCAGGCCAGCGTGCCGTGATCACCAAGGCAAAGAACTCCATCGCCGGCTTCCGCGTTCGCGAAGGCATGCCGATGGGCGCGAAGGTAACGCTGCGCGGCGACCGCATGTATGATTTCCTGGATCGTCTGGTCACGATCGCCATGCCCCGCATCCGCGACTTCCGCGGTATTTCGGGCAAGTCCTTCGATGGTCGCGGCAACTATGCCATGGGCATCAAGGAGCACATCGTGTTCCCCGAGATCGAGTATGACAAGGTCGACGAGGTTTGGGGCCTGGACATCATCATTGGCACCACGGCGGCCACCGACGCTGAAGCAAAGGCGCTGTTGAAAGCTTTCAACATGCCCTTCAACAGCTGATCGCGGGAGAAAAGAGATATGGCTAAAAAAGCAATGATCGAGCGCGAGAAGAAGCGTCAGCGTCTGGTGCAGAAATATGCCACCAAACGTGCTGCTCTCAAAGAGATCATCAGTGACGAAAGCAAGCCGATGGAAGAGCGTTTCCGCGCTTCCCTGAAGCTGGCGGAACTGCCCCGCAACAGCTCGGCGACACGGTTGCACAACCGTTGCCAGCTGACCGGTCGTCCGCATGCTTATTATCGCAAACTCAAAGTGTCGCGGATCGCCCTGCGCGAGCTTGGCTCGAATGGCCAAGCCCCCGGCATGGTGAAATCGAGCTGGTAAGGAGGACGGAAAATGAACGATCCTATCGGCGATATGCTTACCCGCATCCGCAACGCAGGTATGCGCGGCAAGTCCACCGTCTCGTGCCCGGCCTCGAAGCTGCGGTGCTGGGTTCTGGATGTGCTGGCTGACGAAGGTTATATCCGCGGCTATGAAAAGACGACCGGTGCAAACGGTCATCCGGCCCTGGAAATCAGCCTGAAATACTTCGAAGGCGCCCCCGCCATTCGCGAAATGAAGCGGGTCTCCAAGCCCGGCCGTCGCGTCTATATGGGCGTCAAGGACATTCCGTCGGTCCGTCAGGGCCTTGGCGTGTCGATTGTCTCCACCCCCAAGGGTGTGATGTCGGATGCCGCTGCGCGCGCCGCCAATGTTGGTGGCGAGGTGCTCTGCACCGTATTCTAAGGAGGTCGGACATGTCTCGTATCGGAAAACAACCCGTGGCTCTGCCCGATGGCGTCACCGCCTCCATTTCGGGTCAGACACTGGAAATCAAAGGCCCGAAGGACAGCAAGTCCTTCACCGCGACCGACGATGTCACCATCGCGATCGAGGATGGGCAGGTCACCGTCACGCCGCGCGGCAAGTCCAAGCGGGCGCGCCAGCAATGGGGCATGACGCGCACCGTCATCGCCAACATGGTGCATGGTGCCAAGGAGACCTTCAAGAAAGAGCTCGAAATCAACGGTGTGGGCTACCGGGCGCAGATGCAGGGCAATACCCTGAAGCTGAACCTCGGCTATTCGCATGATGTGGATTTCGAAGTTCCGGAAGGTGTGACTGTCACGGCGACCAAGCCCACCGAACTGGTGGTCGAGGGCCATGACAAGCAGCTCGTCGGACAGGTTGCGGCCAATATCCGTGACTGGCGTCGGCCCGAGCCCTACAAGGGCAAAGGCATCCGCTACAAGGGCGAGTACATCTTCCAGAAGGAAGGCAAGAAGAAGTAAGGACGCGACAGATGGCAAACAGCAAGAGACAACTGTTCCAGAAACGCCGCCTGCGCGTTCGGAACAAACTTCGCAAGGTCAATGCAGGGCGCGTGCGCCTCAGCGTTCACCGCTCCAATAAGAACCTCAGCGTTCAGCTGATCGACGACGTGAACGGCGTAACGCTGGCCGCGGCATCGACGCTGGAAAAGGACCTCGGTTTCCTGGGCAAGAACACCCTCGAGGCGGCCGCCAAGATCGGCGCCACCATTGCCGAGCGTGCCAAGAAGGCCGGGATCACCGAAGCCCAGTTCGATCGTGGTGGGTTTTTGTATCATGGCCGTGTCAAAGCCGTGGCGGATGCCGCGCGTGAGGCTGGGCTGAAGATCTAAAGTGCAGAGGGCTGGCCCGCCGGCCCTCTCGATGATCCGGGTGTCGGCCATCGTGCAGGCACACCAGAGATCGGAACAGACTGAAGGTGCCGCAGGGTGCCGCATGGAAAGGATGCCACATGGCAAGAGAAGACAATCGCCGTGAGCGTCGCGACCGCGACGAAACTCCGGAATTCGCCGATCGTCTCGTCGCGATCAACCGCGTGTCGAAAACCGTCAAGGGCGGCAAGCGCTTCGGTTTTGCTGCGCTGGTGGTCGTGGGCGATCAAAAGGGCCGTGTCGGCTTCGGCAAGGGCAAGGCCAAAGAGGTGCCCGAGGCGATCCGCAAGGCAACCGAGCAGGCCAAGCGCCAGATGATCCGTGTGCCCCTGCGCGAAGGCCGCACCCTGCATCACGACGGCCATGGCCGCCACGGTGCCGGCAAGGTCGTGATGCGCACGGCTCCGCAAGGTACCGGTATCATCGCCGGTGGTCCGATGCGCGCCGTATTCGAGATGTTGGGCGTTCAGGACGTGGTGGCAAAGTCCATCGGGTCGCAAAACCCCTATAACATGATCCGCGCCACGCTGAACGCGCTTCAGTTCCAGGCCAGCCCCCGCATGGTGGCACAGCGCCGTGGCAAGAAGGTCGTCGATATCCTCAAGAAGGACGAGGCGCCCGTCAAGGAAGCCGCGGAAGCGTAAGGAGACAAGCACATGGCAAAGACCATCGTAGTCAAGCAGATCGGTTCGCCGATCCGTCGCCCGGAAAAGCAGCGCCAGACGCTGATCGGCCTGGGCCTCAATAAAATGCACAGAACCCGCGAGCTTGAAGACACCCCTGCCGTGCGCGGCATGGTTAACAAGATCCCGCATCTCGTGAAGATCATCGAAGAAAAAGGCTGAAGTTCCGCGGCATCACGCCTTGGCTTCATCAGGACTGAAAGCGCCCCGGTCGATCTTGGCCGGGGCGTTTGTCGTTTGCGCCGGAAAGGCTCTTTCAAGAGCCTTGAGCAAGCGGTTTCGAAACCGCTCTGGCGCCCGCGATCAACCTTCGCGTTTGCGGTTTTCCGGCGCTCGGCCCACGACCGTACATCCCAATACCGCCTCCAGCGCCTCGGTCAGTTCCTCCACGGTCTGCGTATCGACATAGAGACCCCCGGTGCGGTCCGACAGACACTTGGCCACGACCGCGCCGCCGTCATAGGTTTGCGCCTCGGGATTGTCCCAGGCGAAGGGATCGTATTGCACGCGAAAGCCGATTACGTGCACCGTAAGCCCTGCGGCTTGCGCTGCCAGCGCAGTGCCAAGTGCGCAGGGACGGCCCCCGCAGGTCTCGTTGCCATCGGTGACCAACACCACGATACCCGGTGTGGTTCGGTAATTCAGCGCTTCGGCCGCCGCCTGAACCGATGCGGCCAGAGGGGTCAACCCGCCCGGGCGCAAGGCGTCGACCGCCGCGATGATCGGGCCTGCCGCATCGTCGATCGGTCCAAATCGCAGATCGATGCCTGAACACGCATCGCTTCCGCCCGGCCCATAGGTCAAAAGACCCACACGGCGCACCATGGCGATCCGTGGCATGGCCTGGGCCAGCGCTGCGCGGGCTTCGTCGATCCGGGTGGGGGCGGTCGGATCGAAGCCGATCTCGGACATCGAGGCTGACCCGTCCAGCACGAGCATGGCGTCGCGCGCACATCCCGTGACCGCGCCCGCAGGCGACGTCAGGGCCAGTGACAGGGCCAGCCCACCTATGGCGCTAGACGCGATCCGGGGCAGGGGACAAGAAGGGTGTGTCATAACGTCCAGAAGACCCCGTGTGCGCCGCGAAATCAATCTCGATCTGGTCCTTGCCATGCGGCGTGGGCCTTGCAAGCCTGGCGCAACCCGTCTATACGCCCGCCGGTGGCCTGTTATCGGGGCACGACTCAACATATCACGACATGCCGTGGTTGGCCCCATCACGCTTCGGGGGTCACATCCGGCTTCAGGAGAAGCGACATGAAACTTCACGAACTGCGCGACAATCCGGGCGCGACGAAGACCAAGAAACGCGTTGGCCGCGGCCCCGGCTCGGGCAAGGGCAAGACCGCTGGCCGCGGTGTAAAGGGCCAGAAATCCCGTTCGGGTGTGGCGATCAAGGGGTTTGAAGGCGGGCAGATGCCCATCTACCAGCGCCTTCCCAAGCGCGGCTTCACCAAGCCGAACCGCAAGAAATACGCTGTCGTCAACCTCGGCCTGATCCAGAAATTCATCGACGCCAAGAAGATCGACGCCAAGAACCCGATCACCGAAGACGTGCTGGTCGAGTCGGGCCTCGTGCGCCGCAAACTCGATGGTGTGCGCATTCTGTCCAAGGGCGAGCTGACCACGAAACTGACGCTCGAAGTCACCGGTGCCTCCAAATCGGCGATCGACGCCGTGGAAAAAGCGGGCGGCTCTCTGACGGTCACAACCGCGCAGGCAGCAGAATAAGAGGTTGTGAGCGGTGACGTCGCCGCTTACATACCCTTAAGTTTTTCCGAAAACGCCGCCTGGGCCGGAAAACGGCTTCGGGCGGCGTTGTCACTTGAAAGAGACCGCGCATGGTATCTGCAGCAGAACAAATGGCCGCCAACACCAGTTGGTCCGCTTTCGGCAAGGCCACCGATCTCCGCAAACGGATCGTCTTTACGCTCGGGCTTCTGATTGTCTATCGCCTTGGGACGTATATTCCCGTTCCGGGCATCGACGGTGCCGAGTTGCGGAACTTCATGGAGGGCGCTGCCGCCAGTATCGGCGGCATGCTGTCGATGTTCACCGGCGGTGCGCTTGGCCGGATGGGCATCTTTGCCCTTGGGATCATGCCCTATATTTCCGCCTCGATCATCGTGCAGCTCTTGGCGGCCATGGTGCCGGCTCTCGAGCAGCTGAAGAAAGAAGGCGAACAGGGCCGCAAGAAAATCAACCAGTACACGCGCTATGGCACGGTGTTCCTGGCGACGCTGCAATCCTATGGGCTTGCCGTCAGTCTGCAATCGGGTGGTCTTGTCACCGATCCGGGTCTTTTCTTCATCGCAAGCTGCATGATCACGCTGGTCGGGGGGACGATGTTCCTCATGTGGCTCGGCGAGCAGATCACCGCACGCGGTGTGGGCAACGGGATTTCGCTCATCATCTTCGTGGGCATCATCGCCGAAGTGCCAGCGGCCTTGGCGCAGTTCTTGAGCCAGGGACGGTCGGGCGCCATCAGCCCTGCGGTCATCATCGGTGTGATCATCATGGTCATCGCCGTGATCGCCTTCGTGGTGTTCATGGAGCGCAGCCTTCGCAAGATCCACATCCAGTATCCGCGCCGACAGGTCGGCATGAAGGTCTATGACGGCGGCTCCAGCCATTTGCCGGTCAAGGTGAACCCTGCCGGTGTGATCCCCGCGATCTTCGCCTCGTCCCTGCTGCTGCTGCCAGCGACGATCAGCACCTTCTCGGGCAATCAGACCAGTCCGATCATGTCGACCATCATGGCCTATTTCGGCCCCGGTCAGCCGGCATATCTGCTGTTCTTCACGGTGATGATCGTATTCTTCACCTATTTCTACACGTACAACGTGTCGTTCAAACCCGATGATGTCGCCGATAACCTGAAGAACCAGAACGGGTTCGTTCCGGGTGTGCGTCCCGGCAAGAAGACGGCCGAGTATCTCGAATACGTGGTGTCGCGCATTCTGGTGCTCGGGTCGGCCTATCTTGCGGCGGTTTGTCTTCTGCCCGAGATTCTGCGCGGGCAGTTCGCCATTCCCTTCTATTTTGGCGGCACGTCGGTTCTCATTGTGGTGTCTGTCACCATGGATACGATCCAGCAGGTACAAAGCCATCTGCTCGCGCATCAGTATGAGGGCCTGATCGAAAAATCTCAGCTGGGCGGCAAGGGCAAAGGCAAAAAGCGCGCCCGCAGGAAAGGGACGACACGTAAATGAACATCATTCTTCTCGGACCGCCGGGCGCAGGCAAGGGCACCCAGGCACATCATCTCGTCGAAGAGCGCGACATGATCCAGCTCTCCACGGGCGACATGCTGCGCGAGGCCAAGGACAGCGGCACGGAGATGGGCCGCAAGGTGGCCGACGTCATGGCCCGCGGTGATCTCGTGACCGATGAGATCGTGATCGGCCTGATCCGCGAGAAACTGCAGGGTGACAAGAAGGGTGGATTCATCTTCGACGGCTTCCCCCGCACGCTGGCGCAGGCCGATGCTCTGGCCGGGCTTCTGAAGGAGCAGGGCGAGACATTGGATGCCGTGATCGAGATGCAGGTGGATGACACCGCACTCGTGCAGCGCATCACCGCCCGCTCGACATGCGCGGGCTGCGGCGAGGTCTACAACGACATCACCAAGCCGATCCCGGCAGATGGCACATGCCCCAAATGCGGCGGCACGGAATTCAAGCGCCGCGCCGATGACAACGAGGACAGCCTCAAGCAGCGCTTGATGGAATACTACAAGAAAACCTCGCCGCTGATCGGCTATTACTATGCCAATGGCCAGCTCGAATCCGTCAACGGATTGGGCGAGATCGACGAGGTGAAGGCCTCTATCGCCGCTGTGCTCGACAAATGAATGGCAGGGGGTTGACGCTCCCGGCATTTACTCCTAACCAGCAACATCCCGCGCGGATTTGATTCTGGCGCGGTAATGATCCGTCAAGGATCGATCACCTGAAATCAGCTGCGGCCCGGCTGGCAACATGCCCGGGCTGACGTTGTGAAAAAAGGTTCTGGAGCTACGGAACCGCAACGAAAGGACATGACACGTGGCACGTATCGCCGGCGTAAACATCCCGACCAGTAAACGGGTCCCGATCGCCCTCACCTACATCACCGGAATTGGCCATGCATCGGCCAAGGCCATCTGCGAAGCCGTTGGTATCGACCAGTCGCGCCGCGTCAACGAGCTGTCGGACGCCGAGCTTCTGGCCGTGCGCGAGCATCTCGACGAAAACTTCACCGTCGAAGGCGACCTGCGTCGTGAAGTCCAGATGAACATCAAGCGTCTGATGGATCTCGGCTGCTATCGCGGTCTGCGTCACCGCCGCAACCTGCCGGTTCGCGGTCAGCGGACGCATACCAATGCCCGCACCCGCAAGGGCCCGGCAAAAGCTATTGCCGGCAAGAAGAAGTAAGGGAGGGCAGAACCAATGGCACGTGATACCCGTCGTACCAAGAAAAAGGTTTCCAAGAACATCGCCACCGGCGTTGCTCATGTGAACTCTTCTTTCAACAATACCAAGATCCTCATCTCGGACGTGCAGGGCAATGCGATTGCATGGTCCTCGGCCGGCACCATGGGCTTCAAGGGCTCGCGCAAGTCGACGCCCTATGCCGCTCAGATGGCCGCCGAAGATGCGGGCCGCAAGGCGCAGGAACATGGCATGAAGACCCTCGAGGTCGAGGTTCAGGGTCCTGGCTCGGGCCGCGAGTCCGCGCTTCGTGCTCTGGCCGCCGTCGGTTTCAACATCACCTCGATCCGTGATGTGACCCCGATCGCCCATAACGGCTGCCGCCCTCCCAAGCGCCGCCGCGTCTAAGTCGATTTTCTAGGTGGGGCCGCGTGCGATGCACGGCCCCATTCCGTTATTTTGAACCTCGGGCGTCCCGGCCTTTTGGACATGGAGCAGGGACAGGAATGGAGGGAACGCATGATCCATAAGAACTGGGCAGAGCTGATCAAGCCGACACAACTTGACGTCAAGCCGGGCAATGACCCGATGCGCCAAGCCACCGTAATCGCCGAACCGCTGGAGCGTGGTTTTGGCCTGACACTGGGCAACGCGCTGCGCCGCGTGCTGTTGTCGTCGCTCCAAGGCGCTGCGATCACCAGCGTGCAGATCGACAACGTCCTGCATGAATTCAGCTCGGTCGCCGGTGTGCGTGAAGACGTCACCGATATCGTTCTGAATCTCAAGGGCGTGTCCTTGCGGATGGAAGTCGAAGGGCCCAAGCGCCTGTCGATTTCGGCCAAAGGACCTGCAATCGTCACGGCCGGTGATATCACCGACAGCGCGGGCATCGAGGTCCTGAACAAGGATCACGTGATCTGCCACCTCGACGATGGTGCCGATCTGTTCATGGAACTGACCGTCAACACCGGAAAAGGCTATGTCGCTGCGGACAAGAACAAGCCGGAAGACGCGCCCATCGGTCTGATCCCGATCGACGCGATCTATTCGCCGGTCAAGAAAGTCAGCTATGACGTCCAGCCCACCCGCGAAGGTCAGGTGCTTGACTATGACAAACTGACCCTGAAGCTGGAAACCGATGGCTCGATCACGCCTGACGATGCTGTGGCTTATGCCGCGCGTATCCTTCAGGATCAGCTGTCGATCTTCGTCAACTTCGAAGAACCCGAAGCGGCAGGCCGCGAGTCCGAGGATGAGGGGCTGGAATTCAACCCGCTCCTGCTCAAGAAAGTGGACGAGCTGGAATTGTCGGTGCGTTCGGCGAACTGCCTGAAGAACGACAACATCGTCTATATCGGCGATCTGATCCAGAAGACCGAAGCCGAAATGCTCCGTACACCCAACTTCGGCCGCAAGTCCTTGAACGAAATCAAGGAAGTGCTGTCGGGCATGGGCCTGCATCTCGGCATGGATGTCGAGGATTGGCCGCCGGACAATATCGAAGACCTGGCCAAGAAGTTCGAAGACCAGTTCTAAGTACTGTTCGAAATTCCCGGTCGGGGCGGTCTGCGCCCCGCCGGCAATACCCCGGGCATTCCGCCCCAAGGAGAGCCGGTGACACGCATCGCCGGTCAGACAAAGCAAAACACGATCTGGAGATTGAAACATGCGTCACGCACGAGGCTACCGCCGCCTGAACCGGACCCACGAACACCGCAAGGCTCTGTGGGCCAACATGGCCGGCTCGCTCATCGAACATGAGCAAATCAAGACAACCCTGCCCAAGGCGAAGGAACTTCGCCGCATCGTCGAAAAGCTGGTCACTCTTGGCAAGCGCGGCGATCTGCATGCCCGCCGTCAGGCCGCGGCACAGCTCAAGCAGGACAAGCACGTCGCCAAACTGTTCGAGGTTCTCGGCCCGCGCTACAAAGAGCGTCAGGGCGGGTATGTCCGCGTCCTCAAGGCCGGTTTCCGTTATGGCGACATGGCGCCTATGGCGATCATCGAATTCGTCGAGCGTGATCTCGATGCCAAGGGTGCGGCGGATCGCGCCCGTCTCGAAGCCGCAGAGGTTGCTGGCGACGAAGATTGATCACTCCGGCATGGCCCGGTGTCTTTTGGCCCCTGCCGGATCGGCGGGGGCCTTTTGCGTTCGGGCTGCCCTGTTTGGGCGATCATCGGGCAGGGCGGTTGCAAAGCGCGTCAGGTCTTCGCATATGGTGGAGGCGGAATTGATCGGAGGGGTGCTGTGATCCGCGCGCTTTTCATGATGCTGTGTGTTCTGTCCACGCCGGTTTTGGCCGACGGCGCCCGCGTGCCCGAAACCCGGGCCGAGATCGGGCTCAGCTTCACCCCCGTGGTCAAGCGTGCCGCCCCTGCGGTGGTCAATATCTATGCGCGCCGCATCGTGAATGTGCGCTCCAGCCCGTTCAGTGGCGATCCCTTCTTTCAGAACCTCTTTCGCGATTTCGGCGTGCCGCAACAGCGCGTCCAGAACTCACTGGGGTCCGGGGTGATCCTCAGCGAGGATGGCATCGTCGTTTCGAATTATCATGTGGTCGGAGAGGCAACGGATATCCGTGTGGTTCTCAATGACCGGCGCGAATATTCCGCGCGTGTGCTCTTGTCGGACGAGGAAAGCGATCTGGCCATTCTGCAGCTTGAAGATGCGCCGCCGATGCCCGCGCTCGAGCTTCGCGACAGCGATACCGTCGATGTCGGCGAACTTGTTCTGGCCATCGGCAACCCTTTCGGCGTGGGTCAGACCGTCAGCAGCGGAATCGTGTCGGGGCTGGCGCGGTCGGGCACCGCCACGGGCAATGCGCGCGGCTATTTCATCCAGACCGATGCACCGATCAATCCGGGCAATTCCGGCGGCGCGCTGGTCGATATCAATGGACGGCTCATCGGGGTGAATACCGCGATCCTCAGCCGCTCGGGTGGGTCGAATGGCATCGGCTTCGCCATCCCATCGGCGCTTGTCGCGCAATTCGTTACGCAGGCCCGTGCCGGGAACAGCAGGTTTCAGCGCCCCTGGGCGGGGCTTGCCGGTCAGCCGGTGACCGCCGACATGGTCGAGGGGCTGGGGCTTGAGCGTCCCGGCGGGCTGGTCATCTCGCAGGTGCATCCGCAAAGCGCCTTCGCTCGCGCCGGCATCGAGCCCGGCGATGTCATCACAACCGTCGATGGCTTGCCCGTCAATACGCCCGCCGAGATGCTGTTTCGCATGTCGGTCGCGGGTATCGGGGCCGCGTCGACCATCACCCATATCCGCGATGGTGCCGTGCGCGAGGTGACGCTGGACCTTATCGCGCCGCCGGATATGCCGCCGCGCGCGCAGCTTGTGACAGGCCAGCAAACCGCCATTCCCGGAATGACCCTGTCGACGGTCAACCCTGTGGTCCTGTCCGAGTACGACCTGCCGCTTGGCATGTCGGGCGTGGTGGTGGACGATCCCGGCCGCGTCGGGGCGCGGGCCGGTTTGCAGGCGGGTGACGTGCTGCGCGCGATTGACGGGATCGAGGTGAACGACAGCACCAGCGCGAACGATCTTCTGGCGCGAGCCTCGGGGATGCTGTCACTCGATGTGCAGCGCGGCGATCAGCGCGCCGTTCTGCGGTTCAGGCTCTAGCGGATGCAGGATCTGTTCGACAAGGACCCCGGCAAAGCGCCCGACACCGCGCCTCGCCCTTTGGCCGACAGGCTGCGCCCGCGCAAGCTGGCGGATGTGATCGGGCAGGCGCAGCTGCTTGGCCCCGAGGCACCGCTTGGCGCGATGCTGGAGGCTGGCAGCCTGTCGTCTTTGGTGTTCTGGGGGCCGCCGGGGGTAGGCAAGACCACGATCGCTCGGCTTTTGGCCGACGAGACCGATCTCCATTTCGTGCAGATCAGCGCGATCTTCAGTGGTGTGGCCGAGTTGAAGAAGGTGTTCGAGCAAGCGCGCCACGGCCGCGCGAACGGGCAGGGGACGCTGCTGTTCGTCGATGAGATCCACCGCTTCAACAAGGCCCAGCAAGACAGTTTCCTGCCCCATATGGAGGATGGGACGCTTCTGCTGGTGGGCGCGACCACCGAAAATCCCAGCTTCGAGTTGAACGCCGCCCTCCTCAGCCGGGCGCAGGTTCTGGTACTCGAACGGCTGTCGCTGGCCGATCTGGAGCTGTTGGCGCAACGCGCCGAGGCCGAGCTTGGCCGTCCCCTGCCTCTGGATGGTCCAGCCCGCGAGGCGCTGCTCGAGATGGCCGATGGCGACGGGCGCGCGCTTCTCAATCTGATCGAACAGGTGGCCGCCTGGAAGGTCGAGGGCAAGCTTGACACAGCCGCGCTGACCGGGCGGCTGATGCGGCGGGCCGCGAAATACGACAAGTCCGGTGATGAACATTACAACCTGATTTCGGCGCTGCACAAATCGGTGCGCGGGTCCGATCCGGATGCGGCGCTTTACTGGTATGCAAGGATGCTGACCGGGGGGGAGGATCCGCGCTATCTTGCGCGGCGGATCACCCGAATGGCGGTCGAGGATATCGGTCTGGCCGATCCGCAGGCGCAGACGGTCTGCCTTCATGCCTGGGAAATCTACGAACGCCTCGGCAGCCCCGAGGGCGAACTGGCGCTGGCTCAGGCGGTGACCTATCTGGCCTTGGCGCCGAAATCCAACGCCGGCTACGTCGCCTACAAGGCCGCCATGCGCGCGGCCAAGGCGACAGGAAGCGCGCCACCACCCCGGCATATTCTCAATGCGCCCACCAAGCTGATGAAGGATCAAGGCTATGGCGAGGGCTACGCCTATGACCATGATGCCGAGGATGGATTTTCCGGGCAGAACTACTTTCCCGAGGATATGAAACGCCCCGTCCTCTACAGCCCGGTCGAGCGCGGATTCGAGCGCGAATTGAAGAAAAGGCTGGATTATTTCGCGCGGCTGCGGTCGCGCAGGGACGAAAGCTGACCGGTCCCGGATCAGGGACCTGCGTATCCGCCTCCGGATGTGAACTTGTCGTATTTAGACAATATTTTGCAGGGCAACGCCGTGCGATTGGAGCCGCGTGACATCGTATTCTTACAATATATTGTTGATAAATGAAAAATCGCTTGCCGCATGGAAAGGGTGGATGTCCGTGCGAATTCGTGTTTTGGTTGGCACATGTCGTTTTTAGGCTACCTGTCTTGGCGAATGACGCAAACACTTGGGAATGGCGCCGCGAGCATGTCCTCGGCGGTGACCTCAGATATAAAATCAGGGAGAGACCATGACGAAAATCAAAGATCAGATGCTGATTGACCGGCTTGCCGACGCCGCCCGCGAGGGCAAGGTTTCGCGCCGGTCCTTCATGAATTATTCGATGGCGGCGGGCCTGACCGCTTCTGCCGCCACCGGGCTTTGGACGACGCAGGCCAAGGCCGCACCCTCGCGCGGCGGCACGTTCCGCCTCGGCGCGCATGACGGCAACACCGGCGACACGCATGATCCCGGCACCTACGTAACCTTCTCGATGATCCAGCTGATCCACACGTTCCGCAGCTACCTGACCCTGATCGAGTCGGATGGCTCGCTTGGCCCGGATGTGGCGACGGAATGGTCGGCAAGCCCGGACGCCAAGGTCTGGACCTTCAAGCTGAACGATCGCGCGACCTTCCACAGCGGCGCCAAGGTGACGGCGAACGATGTGGTCGCGTCTCTCAACCATCATCGCGGCGAGTCCTCGACATCGGCGGCCAAGGCGCTTTTGTCGGATGTGGTCGATATCGTCGACAATGGCGATCACTCGATCACCGTGACGCTGGGGTCGGGCAATGCCGATCTGCCGTGGCTGATGACCGACTACCATTTCGCCATCTGCCCCGCCAATGACGATGGCAGCCTGAACTGGCAGTCGGGCGATGGCTGCGGTCCTTACCGTCTGGTCGAAACCGAATTCGGCGTTCAGTACAGCCTTGTCCGGCATGACGACTGGCACCTCGAAGGTGCGTATTTCGACGAGGTGGTGATCACCGTCCTCAACGATCCGAACGCCCGCCAGACGGCCCTTGTCACCGGCGATGTCGATGCGATCACGCAGCTCGAGCTCAAGACCCTGTCGCTTCTGCAGCGCGATCCCAATATCGAGATCGACAACGTCCCCTCGGCCGCCGCGATCACCATGCCGATGATGTGCGACACGGCACCTTTCGACAATGTGGACGTGCGCAATGCGATGAAGCTGGCGATGAACCGGCAGGAGATCATCGAAAAGATCACCTTCAACACGGCAACCATGGGCAATGATTTCCACCATTCGCCCGCCATGCCCTACTGGCCCGACGATATTCCGCAGCGCGAGTATGATCCGGACGAGGCCAAGGCCTTGCTGGCCAAAGCCGGTGCCGAAGGCCTGTCGGTCGAGATCAAGGTGGCGGATTCGGTGTTCTCGGGCGCCGTGGACATGTGCATCCTCTACGCCGAACAGGCCAAGGCCGCGGGCATCAACATCACCGTCAACCGCGTGCCGAGCGATGGCTACTACTCGGATGTCTGGCTCAAGGATCCCTGGTGCGTGGTGCAGTGGGGCGCACGTCCGACGCCGGACGTCATGTACAGCCTTGCCTACAAGGATGACGCTGCCTGGAACGAAAGCCGCTGGCAGAACGAACGGTTCAACGAACTGCTGCTGCAGGCCAAGTCCGAACTGGACAATGACAAGCGCGCCGAGATGTATCGCGAAATGGGCATGCTGGCCCGTGATGATGGCGGCACATTGATCCCGTTCTTCCCGAACTTCGTCTATGCCCGCCGCAAGAACGTTCAGCACGGCCCTGAACTCGCGGCAAGCTGGCAGATGGACGGCGCCCGCGCCGCCAGCCGTTGGTGGTTCGAAGGCTGATAGATACAAGACCGGACCCGGCGTGATGCGCCGGGTCCATCGTTGCCTGAACCAGCCTCTCATCTTCTGAAAAATGCGTTCAGGCCAAAAGCTGGCTCAGATTTGCCCTTGCGGCATCATGAAAGCACAGCCCAAATAAAAAACTGTTCTACTGGTCGCAGGGACGACATCATGTCCTCGGCACCGGTACAACAGCAGGAGGGACAGATGGGAGACATTCTGGGGCTTGTAGGAAAGAGGCTCGGTATCGGGCTGTTCATCCTCTTGGTCATATCCGTCATCATTTTCTTCATGGTCGAGCTTTTGCCGGGCGATATCGCTCAGGCGGTTCTCGGTCAGGGGGCAACCGAGGAAAACCTGGCGGCATTACGCAAGGAAATGGGTTTGGACAAGCCCGCCATCATCCGATATCTCGAATGGCTTGGCGGTGCGGTGACACTCGATTTCGGCAATTCCATCGTGACCGGTGAGCGTGTGACCACCCTGATCGGGCAGCGCTTCATGAACACGCTGTTCCTCGCGGCCTATGCCGCGGTGATCGCGGTGCCGCTGGCCATCGTTCTGGGCGTGCTGGTCGCGCTCTTGCGCTATACCGTCTTTGACCGGGTGGCGAACGTGGCGACGCTGACCTCGATCTCGTCGCCGGAATTCTTCCTGGGCTATATCCTCATCCTCTATTTCTCGGTGAACTGGGGCATGTTCCCTGCCATCGCAAGCCTCAGTCAGGACATGACCCTGCCCGAGCTTCTGCACCGGACCTTCCTTCCCGCGCTGACACTGGTGCTGGTGGTGACCGCGCACATGATGCGCATGACGCGGGCGGCGATCATCAACCTGCTGGCCTCGCCTTATATCGAAATGGCCCGTCTCAAGGGCACGCCGCCATGGAAAGTCATCGTCAAG
Organism: Roseovarius litoreus; assembly: GCF_900142765.1. Taxonomy (GTDB): domain Bacteria; phylum Pseudomonadota; class Alphaproteobacteria; order Rhodobacterales; family Rhodobacteraceae; genus Roseovarius; species Roseovarius litoreus. Next base: position 407,179 of record NZ_FRCB01000004.1, on the reverse strand, counting down.
CACGCCCTGCCGAATGCCTGGGCGCCGATCATCAACGTGGTGGCCCTCAACCTGGCTTATCTCATCACCGGCGTGGTGCTGGTCGAGGTGGTCTTCGTCTATCCCGGCATCGGACAGGCGCTTGTCGACTCGGTGTCGAAACGTGACTTCCCCGTCGTGCAGGCCTGCTGCCTGATCTTCGCGGCCACCTTCATCCTGCTCAATCTTGCGGCGGATGTCGGGGCCATTCTGACAAACCCGCGTCTGCGGCATCCGAAGTAAGGGAGGGTATCACGATGAGCATCTTCGTTATCGGCTACTATACCCTGCTTCTCGCAGCGTCCTGTCTGGCCGCCTATTTCAACAAACGCACCTGGTTTCTGCTGGTCTTCTCGCTCACCCTGGTGTCCTTCATCCTCGGGATCGTGGGCGGGGCGTCGATGCTTCGCGGCGTGGCGATTGCGGCTGGGATGCTGGCTCTCTCGGCCATGGTGGCCTATGCGTTCCGCGAATTCCTGATCGCCATCGCGTCCAACGACATGGCCAAGGAGCTGCGCACCGCGCCGCTGACCGCGGCATTCGGCATGTTCGTGATCTTCACCTATGCGATTGCCGGTATCTTCGCGCCCTGGATCGCGCCCTTTGGCGAAGCCGAGGTGATCTCGACCGCCTTTGCCGCGCCGGATGGCGACATGCTTCTGGGCGCCGATCAGCTGGGCCGCGACATGTTCAGCCGGATCATCTATGGCGCGCGGAATACCGTGGCCCTCGCCCTTGCGGGAACCGTGATGGCCTTCCTTCTAGGGGCGCTCGCGGGGCTTCTGGCTGCTACGACCGGGGGCTGGTTCGATCAGGTTCTGGGGCGGACATCGGATGTCATCATGTCGATCCCCTCGCTGATCTTCGCGCTTTTGATGCTGTCGATCTTCGGCGGTGCGCTGGCCAACTCGACCACCAGCTTCTGGCTGATGTTCGGCTTTGCCATGGTCACCGGCCTTCTGGTGGTGGTCGCAAAGGCGGAAAACAACGTGCTCAGCTGGCTTGTTGGTCTGGCGATCCTCGTTGGGGTCTCCGCTGCATTCAGCCTTGGCATGCTGACCATCTTCAATCCGTCCGAGGTGATCCTGATCCTCGTGGTCGGCGTGATCTATTCGCCGCGCGTCTTCCGCCTGACGCGTGCGGTGGCGGGCAACGTGGTGGTCATGGACTATATCGAAGCGGCCAAGCTGCGCGGCGAGGGCAAATGGTACCTGATCCGCCGCGAGATCCTGCCCAATTCCACAGCACCTCTGATCGCGGAATTCGGGTTGGAATTCTGCTTCGTGTTCCTGCTCGTCGCGGGCCTGTCATTCCTCGGGCTCGGCATCCAGCCGCCCACCGCGGACTGGGGCTCGATGGTGCGTGAAAACGCGACGCTCATTTCCTTCGGTGACATCACCCCGCTCATTCCGGCGGCGGCCATCGCGCTCTTGACCGTTGCGGTCAATTTCGTGGTCGACTGGATGCTGCACCGTTCCTCCGGACTGAAGGATTAATCCCCATGCCGAAATCAAAAGACGTCCTTCTGGAAATCCGCGATCTGCAGATTCAGGGCTATTCCGACGAACAATGGGTCGACATCATCAAGGGTGTCGACCTGACCCTCCACCGTGGCGAGGTGCTGGGCCTGATCGGTGAATCCGGCGCCGGGAAATCCACCATCGGTGCGGCCGCCATGGGCTATGCCCGGGACGGGACGCGCATTTCCGGCGGCTCGATCGAGTTCGACGGCATGGAGCTGACCACCGCCTCCGAAAGCGACCGGCGCGCGCTGCGTGGTTCGCGGATCGCATATGTGGCACAATCCGCCGCCGCCTCGTTCAACCCGGCGCACAAGCTGATCGACCAGCATACCGAAGCGCCGGTGCAATACCGCCTGAAGAAACGGATGGAAGCGCAGGAAGACGCCATCGAGCTCTATCGCCGGCTGCGTCTGCCCAACCCCGAAGAGATCGGCTTTCGCTATCCGCACCAGGTGTCGGGCGGTCAGTTGCAGCGCGCGATGACGGCGATGGCCATGTCCTGCCGTCCCGATCTCATCATCTTCGATGAGCCGACCACGGCGCTTGACGTGACCACCCAGATCGAGGTGCTGGCCGCGATCCGCGATATCGTCGATCAGTTCAACACCGCCGCCATCTACATCACCCACGATCTCGCCGTCGTGGCGCAGATGGCCGACACGATCAAGGTGTTGCTCAAGGGCGAAGAGGTCGAAGAGGCCCCCACCAAGGAAATGCTCGACAACCCGAAAGAGGATTACACCAAAAGCCTCTGGGCGGTCCGCAGCCTCAAGCGCGAGCAGAAAGTCCGGCCCAAGGACACCACGCCGCTCATCTCGGTGCGCAACGTGGATGCCGCCTATAGCAGCGGCGCCAAGGTGCTCGATGATGTCAGCTTCGATGTCTACGAGGGCATGACCGTCGCCGTTGTCGGCGAATCCGGGTCCGGAAAATCCACCACCGCCCGCGTCATCACCGGGCTTTTGCCCCCGATGAAAGGCGACGTTCTGTTCAAGGGCGAACCGTTCCCCCCCGATTACCGCAACCGCACCAAGGATCAGTTGCGCCAGTGCCAGATGATCTACCAGATGGCCGATACCGCGCTCAATCCCAAGGTGCAGATCTCGGAAATCATCGGCCGTCCCGCGCAATTCTATCACGGCCTCAAGGGTGCCGCGCTCAAGAGCCGGGTGGACGAACTTCTGGACCTGATCGAGCTTGAGCCCTCGAAATACTACAACCGCTATCCGCCGGAACTGTCCGGGGGGCAGAAGCAGCGGATCGGGATTGCCCGCGCACTCGCAGCCGATCCCACCTTCATCATCTGCGACGAGGTGACATCAGCCCTCGATCAGCTTGTCGCCGAAGGCATCCTGCGGCTTCTGAACCGGCTCCAGAAAGAGCTGAACCTCGCCTATATGTTCATCACCCATGATCTGGCCACTGTGCGCGCGATCGCCGATGAGGTGGTCGTCATGCAGCATGGCAAGGTGGTGGAACAAGGCCCCAAGACGGACATGTTCACGCCGCCGCACCACCCTTATACCGATCTGCTGCTCAGTTCGGTACCCGAGATGGACCCCGACTGGCTGACCACCCTGCTCGAGGAACGTGGCGTCGACAATGTCGGCGAAGCAGCCTCCAGCAACATCAAGCCGGGCGATGCCAAGGTGCAGGGCACACAGCTCTGATTAGCGCGTCGACCATGAAAAACGGCGGATGGGCATGTGCCATCCGCCGCTATCTATCTCGTTGCAACCGGACCTGTTCAACAGGTCTCTGGTGTCAAGCTGCCCTGGGTCAGGTGATGGACATCGCGCTGAACACCATCGTGGCCACGATGAGTCCATACACGATGAGGACCGCCGGCCAGGAAGCACTGTGCATACGCAATTCGCGGTTCAGTTCGTCACGCGTCATTTTCGGCCTCCTGAAAAGTGAGGTTGCGGTTTGGGCGGGCGCATCAGCGTCCGTCAGCCGCACATAATCGAAAATTTGCGCCGCGCAATCCCAAATTTCACAAAAATCCATGCACCCAGTGCAGGGCTGCCGGGATGGCACATCATGGCTCGGTTCGGCGCCGGGTGGCGCCGATTTTTATGCAGCATTATCAGTGCCTTGGCGCAGCTTTATGCGGCGGGTCTGGGCTGTCCCTGCAGCGGCATCACTTTCAGTTCGCCCTCTTGGCGTGCCTTTATTGCCATGGCTGCGGCATGCGCACCGGCGCCGGTCGTGAAATACGGGATCTTGTCATAAAGCGCGACCGACCGGATTTCGCGGCTGTCCTCGACGGCCTGCGCACCTTCGGTCGTGTTCATGACCAGTGCGATCTGCCCGTTCTTGAGCATGTCCACGATGTTCGGGCGCCCCTCATAGACCTTGTTGACCACGGCACAATCGATGTCCTGCTCGGCCAGAAACGCCGCCGTGCCACGGGTCGCGATCAGATCGAAGCCCAGATCGGTCAGCGTCCGTGCCGCCTCGATCAGCTGCGGTGTCTTGTCCGAATCCTTGATCGAAAAGAACACCGTGCCGCTTTCCGGCAGGTCTGTGCCCGCGCCCATCTGCGCCTTGAGGAAGGCGCGCGGGAAGGACACATCCCACCCCATCACCTCACCGGTCGAGCGCATCTCGGGGCCAAGGATCGTATCCACACCGGGGAAGCGCGCGAAGGGCATGACCGCCTCCTTGACCGAAAACCACGGCATCGCCGGATCGGCCAGAGTCATCTGGTCGGCCATCGGCAAGGTGCCGGGTTTGGTGTCGGCAGGGTAGGGGCCCCGATAGGGGAAGTTCGACATCGGCTCGCCCGCCATCAGCCGCGCTGCGATGGATGCAATGGCCGAGTCGGTGGCCTTGGCCACGAAGGGCACCGTGCGGCTGGCACGCGGGTTCACTTCGATCAGATAGATGTCGTCACCCTTGACCGCGAACTGCACGTTCATCAGCCCCACGACATTCAGCGCCCGGGCCAGTGCCTCGGTCTGGGTCTTGATCTCGGCGATGGTTTCGGGGCGCAGCGAATAGGGCGGCAACGAACAGGCGCTGTCCCCCGAATGCACGCCCGCTTCCTCGATATGCTGCATGATGCCCGCCACATGCACGGTCTCGCCATCGCAGAGCGCATCCACATCGCATTCGATGGCCCCCGATAGGTAACCATCCAGCAGCACCGGACTGTCGCCCGAGACCACCACGGCCTCGGCGATGTAGCGCTCCAGATGCGCCATGTCGCGCACGATCTCCATCGCGCGCCCACCCAGCACATAGGACGGGCGGATCACCAGCGGGAAACCGATCTCATCGGCGATGGCCAGGGCCTGCTTGTCGGTGCTGGCGATGCCGTTCTTCGGCTGCTTGAGGCCAAGTTGATTGACCAGCGCCTGGAACCGCTCGCGGTCCTCGGCCAGATCGATCGCGTCCGGCGAGGTGCCGAGGATCGGGATGCCTTCGGCCTCCAGCGCCTTGGCCAGCTTCAGCGGGGTCTGCCCCCCGAACTGCACGATCACCCCGTGCAGCGTGCCGTTCTCCAACTCGACGCGCAGGATTTCCATCACATGCTCGAACGTCAGCGGCTCGAAATACAGCCGGTCCGAGGTATCGTAATCGGTCGACACGGTCTCGGGGTTGCAGTTGATCATGATGGTTTCATAGCCCGCATCGCTCAGTGCGAAACAGGCGTGACAGCAGCAATAATCAAACTCGATCCCCTGACCGATCCGGTTCGGGCCGCCACCAAGGATGACCACCTTCTTGCGGTCACTGGGGCGTGCCTCGCACTCCACCTCGCCCATCATCGGCGCTTCATAGGTCGAATACATATAGGGCGTCTGCGCCTCGAATTCGGCGGCACAGGTGTCGATCCGCTTGAACACGGCCGTGACCCCCTCGGCCACCCGGCGCCGGCGCACATCGGCCTCGGTGAAGCCGGTCAGCTTGGCAAGCCGCGCATCGGTGAAGCCCAGCATCTTCAGACGGCGCAGTCCGGCAGCATCTTTGGGCAGACCGCTCTCGCGGACCTCTTCCTCGGCTTCCACGATCTCGCGGATGCGCGCAAGGAACCACGGATCATAGGCGGTGGCGGCCTGAATGTCGTCATTGCTCAGCCCGTGGCGCATGGCCTGCGCGATGGTGCGCAGCCGGTCCGGCGTCTGCTTGCTCAGCGCCTTGATGACGGCGGCGCGTTCCGGTGCCCCTTCGATCTCGATCTCGTCGAACCCGCTCAGGCCCGTCTCCATCGAGGCCAGCGCCTTTTGCAGCGACTCGTGGATCGTCCGGCCAATCGCCATCGCCTCGCCCACAGATTTCATCGCCGTGGTCAGATGCGGCTCCGAGCCGGGGAATTTCTCGAAGGCAAAGCGCGGGATCTTGGTGACGACATAGTCAATGGTCGGCTCGAAGCTGGCGGGCGTCACCTTTGTGATGTCGTTGTCCAACTCGTCCAGCGTATAGCCCACCGCCAGCTTGGCGGCGATCTTGGCGATCGGGAAGCCCGTGGCCTTGGAGGCCAGCGCCGACGAGCGCGACACCCGCGGGTTCATCTCGATGACCACCATGCGCCCGTTTTCGGGGTTGATCGCCCATTGCACGTTCGACCCGCCCGTCTCGACCCCGATCTCGCGCAGCACCGCGATGCTCAGGTTGCGCATGATCTGGTATTCCTTGTCGGTCAGCGTCAGCGCCGGGGCCACGGTGATCGAATCTCCGGTATGCACGCCCATCGGATCGACATTCTCGATGGCGCAGACGATGATCGCGTTATCGGCCTTGTCGCGCACCACCTCCATCTCGAACTCTTTCCAGCCAAGCAGCGACTCGTCGATCAGGATCTGGCTCACCGGCGAGGCATCCAGCCCCGATTTGCAGATCCGCTCGTAATCGTCGCGGTTATAGGCCACGCCACCGCCCGTGCCGCCAAGCGTATAGGCCGGGCGGATGATCGCCGGCAGACCCACCGTATCCAGCGCCGCCATCGCCTCGTCCAGCGTGTTGGCGATGGTGGCCGCCGGGTTCTCGATGCCCAGCCGGTCCATCGCCTCGCGGAACAGCTTGCGGTCCTCGGCCATCTCGATGGCCTGACGGTTGGCCCCGATCAGCTCGACACCGTATTTGTCCAGGATGCCCATATCGGCCACCGCCAGCGCGGTGTTCAGCCCGGTCTGACCGCCCATCGTGGGCAGCAGCGCATCGGGGCGTTCCTTCTCGATGATCTTGGCGACGATCTCGGGGGTGATCGGCTCGATATAGGTGGCATCCGCCAGTCCCGGATCGGTCATGATCGTGGCCGGGTTCGAATTGACCAGGATCACCCGGTACCCTTCCTCGCGCAGCGCCTTGCAGGCCTGGGCGCCCGAATAGTCGAACTCGCAGGCTTGGCCAATGATGATCGGACCCGCCCCGATGATCATGATGGACGAGATGTCTGTTCTTTTCGGCATGGTGATCCCCGGGCAGCTGATCGGGCGCGGGCGCTTGCGGCCTGCGCACAAATTGTTGGCGGTTATATCCATCACGCGCTGGCTTGCAAGGGGCATCGCAAAACCGGCCGCAAAGGCCGCTTTTGACAGTGCCATTTCCCGTCATTGGCCCTATCTCTTCGCCAGATACGCAGCAGGGACAGCCGCTTTGCAGATTCGTTTCGATCATGGGCCGGATGCGCGCGCCGCGGTTTTCGCCCGGCCCCGGCGCATCATTGCCGCCCGCACCGCCGACGAGATGCCTGCGGCTCTCGCGGCGCTCGATGCGGCGCGTGCGCAGGGCGCCTGGCTCGCGGGCTTCGCAAGCTATGACGCGGGCTATGCGCTCGAGCCGCGCCTGATGCCTCTGATGCCGCGTGATCGCCGCCTGCCCTTGCTCCAGTTCGGCGTGTTCGACGCCCCCCTTGCGGCGCCGCCGCTGGCGGCCGGTCCCGTGGCGCTGCATGACATGACCCCGCACTGGTCCGCCGAGGATTACGCCGCCGCCTTCGATCAGGTGCACGCCTATATCTGCGCCGGTGATATCTACCAGGCCAATCTGACCTTCCCGATCACCATGCGCGCCGAAGGCACCCCAGAGGCGCTCCATGCCGCCCTGACCCGCATCCAGCCGGTCCGCTTCGGCGCCTTGATCGAGGCTCCGGGCCTGCCCGCGATCCTGTCTCGCTCGCCCGAGCTGTTCTTTCGCACGGATGCCGCCGGCCGGATCGAGACGCGCCCCATGAAGGGCACCCAGCCCCGCAGCGACGATCCCGCCGAGGATGCGCGCCGCCGCGCCTTTTTGTCCTCCGATGAAAAGAACCGCGCCGAAAACCTGATGATCGTGGATCTTCTGCGCAACGATATCAGCCGCATCTGCCTGCCCGGCAGTGTGTGCGTGCCCGAGCTCTTCAAGGTCGAAACCTACGAGACGGTGCACCAGATGACCTCGCTCGTGGCCGGACAGATGGCCGCCGATACCCACTTGTCGGATATCTTCCGGGCGCTCTTCCCCTGTGGCTCGATCACCGGCGCGCCCAAGCTGCGCGCGATGCAGATCCTCGCCGAACTCGAACCCGCCCCGCGCGAGATCTATTGCGGCACGATCGGCTGGGCCGCGCCTGACGGGCGCGCGGAATTCAACGTGGCGATCCGCACGCTTATGCTCGAAAACGGGGCCGCGACGCTGAATGTGGGCGGCGGCGTGGTGCATGACAGCACCGCCGCCTCGGAATACGAAGAGGCTCTCTGGAAGGCCCGCTTCGCCAGCCGCCTGTCATCCGCCTATGCCTGACCGGCGCCTGTCGCGCCGGCCCGCAGATTGAAGCGTGTCGCGAAAAACCGTGCTTTGTTCAGCCGGTGCGCGCAGTCCGCCTACAGGTGATGCCTCAGGGTAAAGGCGGCACGCTTTATTCCGCCGCGTGCTGCATCGCCCGGACATCGTCGCGATAAAGATAATCGCGCGTCAGCGGTACGGCGTCCTGCTTCGGTGACAGCTGGAACTGGAACACCACCTGGCGGTTGAGCCTGAATGTCAGCTCGCAGGCAATCAGGTAATAGCGCCACATCCGGCAGAATCTCTCGTCATAAAGCGCGCGGGCCTTGTCGATATTGGCCATGAACCGATCATGCCAATGGCGCAGCGTCTCGGCGTAATGCAGCCGCCATATCTCGATATCGGTGGCGATAAAGTGCTGTTTTTCGATGGATTTGAGCGCCTCGGACATCGATGGCACATAGCCGCCGGGAAAGATGTATTTCGCGATCCAGGGGCTTGTCACCCCCGGCGGGTCGGCCCGCCCGATGGTGTGGATCAGCGCGATGCCCTCGGGCGCCAACCGCTGTTTCACCGTTCTGAAATACTCATCATAATGCGGCACGCCCACATGCTCGAACATCCCCACCGACACGATCCGGTCGAATGTGCCCTCGAGCTTGCGGTAATCCATCAGCTCGAACCGTGCCTTCCCCGCCAGCCCGGCCTGTTCGGCCCTTGCATTGGCCATGGCGTGCTGTTCGCGCGACAGCGTCACGCCCAGAACCTCGGCGCCATAATCGCGCGCCAGCGTCAGCCCCATGCCGCCCCAGCCACAGCCGATATCCAGCACCCGCATCCCCGGCTCGATCAGCAGCTTGTCGGCGATATGGCGTTTCTTGGCGTCTTGCGCCGCCTCCAGCGTCATGTTGGGCTCGCGGAAATAGGCGCAGGAATATTGCCGGTCAGCGTCGAGGAACAGATCATAAAGCGCGCCGGACAGGTCGTAATGATGCGCCACATTGGCCTGCGCGCGGCCCATCGGGTTGAACTGTGCGACGCTGCGCATCACATGCCGGCCCAGCTCCAGTGGCCTGCGGAACCATGGCTGGCCATTTTGCGCGATATTGCGGATCGCCAGCCCCAGAAACCCGTATAGATCGTCGTCCTCGATCGTCAGCCGCCCATCCATATAGGCTTCGCCCACCGCCATATCCGGCGAGATCACGATCTTTCGCGGCAAGCTGTCGTCATGCAGCGTCACCGCCACCGTCTGCCCCGACCCGTCGCCATAATGGCGCGTCACGCCGTCGGGAAAAGTGATTTTCAGGTCTCCGCTGCTGAACAGATGCAGCAAAAGCCTGTCCAATACCGTTGTCCACATGTCCCATCCCCATTGGTTTGCGCCGTTTCTGGCGTCGTGTCCGGTGATGCGAAACCTGCCGACCTTTCTCCCTGAAATAGGGGGTTTTTGCTCGATATCGGGTATTTTTGCCGACAAATGTCTGTCTGTAAATGATTTTGCACAATACGAGCCGGTTGCGCATCCGCCCGCCCCTTGACTTTGGCCCGCCGCCAAGGTGTATCGGCCCGAACCAAGTCACGCAGCCCCCGGGCCAGAGAGGACGCCATGCACGCATATCGCAGCCACACCTGCGCCGAACTCGACACATCCAACGTCGGTCAGACGGTCCGCCTGTCCGGGTGGGTACACCGCATCCGCGACCATGGCGGGGTGCTGTTCATCGATCTGCGCGACCATTACGGCATCACGCAGGTTCTGTGCGACCCCGACAGCCCCGTGTTCGATCAGGTGGAGCGCGTCCGCTCGGAATGGTGCATCCGCATCGACGGCGATGTGAAGGCCCGCGACGCCAGCCTGATCAACGCCAAGATCCCCACCGGCGAGATCGAGGTGTTCATCCGCGACATGGAGGTTCTGGGCAGCGCCAAGGAACTGCCGCTGATGGTGTTCGGCGATCAGGAATACCCCGAGGAAACCCGCCTGCGTCACCGCTATCTCGACCTGCGCCGCGAAGAGATGCAGCGCAACATGACCCTGCGCTCGGACGTGGTCGCCTCGATCCGCCGCCGCATGTGGGACAAGGGCTTCCGCGAATACCAGACGCCGATCATCACCGCCTCCTCGCCCGAGGGCGCGCGCGACTTTCTCGTGCCCTCGCGCCTGCATCCGGGCCGCTTCTATGCGCTGCCGCAGGCGCCGCAGCTCTTCAAGCAGCTCATCATGGTGTCGGGCTTCGACAAGTATTTCCAGATCGCGCCCTGCTTCCGCGACGAAGACCCCCGCGCCGATCGCTCGCCCACCGATTTCTACCAGCTCGACCTCGAAATGAGCTTTGTCGAGCAGCAGGACGTGTTCGACACGATCCAGCCGGTGCTCGAAGGCGTGTTCGAAGAATTCGGCCCCGGCCACAAGGTCGACAAGCACTGGCCACATATCTCGTATCGCGATGCCGCGCTGTGGTATGGCACCGACAAGCCCGACCTGCGCAACCCGATCAAGATGCAGGACGTCTCCGAGCATTTCCGCGGCTCCGGCTTTGCCATCTTCGCCAAGCTGCTGGAACAGGACGGCACGCAAATCCGCGCCATCCCCGCGCCCACGGGGGGCAGCCGCAAGTTCTGCGACCGCATGAACGCCTTCGCCCAGAAAGAGGGTCTGCCCGGCATGGGCTACATCTTCTGGCGCGACGGCGAGAACGGCATGGAAGCCGCAGGCCCGCTCGCCAAGAATATCGGCCCCGAACGCACCGAGGCGATCCGCCTGCAGCTTGGTCTGGGCAAGGGCGACGCGGCCTTCTTCCTTGGTGGCAAGCCGCAAAGCTTCGAATCGGTCGCCGGCCGCGCCCGCAACGTCATCGGCGAGGAACTGGGCCTCACCGACAAAGACCGTTTCGCCTTCTGCTGGGTGGTCGATTTCCCGATGTACGAAAAGGACGACGAGACCGGCAAGATCGACTTCTCGCACAACCCGTTCTCGATGCCGCAGGGCGGGCTTGACGCGCTGTCGGGCGATCCGCTCGAGGTGCTGGGCTTCCAGTATGACCTTGCCTGCAACGGGTACGAGCTGGTGTCCGGCGCGATCCGGAACCACAAGCTCGACATCATGATCAAGGCGTTCGAACTGGCCGGCTATGACGAGGCCGAAGTGCACAAGCGCTTTGGCGGTCTGGTCAACGCGTTCCAGTATGGCGCGCCGCCCCATGGCGGCTGTGCGGCGGGCATCGACCGGATCGTGATGCTTCTGGCCAATGAACAGAACATCCGCGAGGTCATCATGTTCCCGATGAACCAGCGCGCCGAAGACCTGATGATGAACGCCCCCTCCGAGGCCAGCAGCGAACAGCTGATGGAGCTTGGCCTTCGGGTGATCGAACAGAAGGATTGACCGGCCCCGACGGGCTTTCCAACCCGAGCTTATGGCCAAGGGCGCGCGGACTGCGCGCCCTTTTCTTCATCCGCGCGCCCGCTTAGCCTGTGTCGTGCCGTCCCGGTGAAAGGAAAGCAGATGACAGATCGCCCCGTCGGCCCACCCGTTCCGGGATGGCAGGCGCCGCCCCGTCCAGGACCCGCGCGCATCGAGGGCCGCCATGCGCTTCTGGAACGGCTGTCCGAGACCCACGCGGCGGAGCTTTTCGACGCGTTCAAGGGCCATGATCAGGTCTGGGATTACATGCCTGTCGGTCCTTTTGCCTCGTTCGCGGATTTTCGCGCGTGGCTGACAGGCGCCGCCGCCGGCGATGATCCCCTGTTCTACGCGATCCGGGATCGTGCGGGCGGCCCTGCAACCGGGGTTGCGTCCTTTCTGCGGATCGATCCCCGCGCAGGCTCGATCGAGGTGGGGTTCATCGCCATGTCCCCCGCGTTGCAACGCACCCGTATCGCGACCGACGCCATACACCTGATGATGCATTGGGCATTCGATGCGGGCTATCGCCGCTTCGAATGGAAATGCGACGCGCTCAATGCCCCGTCGCGCCGCGCTGCCCGGCGCTTCGGTTTCGTGTTCGAGGGTGTCTTTCGTCAGGCCACCATCGTGAAGGGGCGCAATCGCGATACCGCGTGGTTCTCGGTGATCGACCGCGACTGGCCCGCGCTGCGCGCGGCCTATGACACATGGCTCGACCCCGCCAATTTCGACGCGAACGGCCTGCAACGGCATCGGCTGAGCGACCTCACCGCGCCCCTTGTGGCGGCGGGCGAGGCCGCTCTGCGCAAACTCTGATACGCCGTCGCCCTCAGATCGCTGCGCGGCCCTGCAACCTGTCGCGCACCATCGCGTTGAGATGCGCCAGCACGGCCAACTCGTCGCCCGGCGCGCCGTGTTTGCGGGTGTGCGCCAGCGCGTCTGCGGCATCCGCAAGCTGCGTGTCGCGCGCCGAGGCGGCGACCCCGCCCAGAAACTGCGCCACGTAATCCAGAACCTGCCCGTCCTTGTCATCTTCCAAAAGGTCGGCCGCATGGGTCATGTCCTCGTGATAGGCGGCGGGATCAGGGCGAATCGGGTCCTCGTCCACATGGCGTGGACCGACGATCTGGCGGTCCTGGGGCAGATGCGCGATGATCGCCTGCTGAAACTGCATCACGCTCTCCAGCGGCTTGACCAGACAGCCATCCGCCCCCGCCTGGGCGGCCAAGTGCGGCGCGCGGTCGTCGCCGCTCATGCCCAGAATCACCCCGACGCGCGGTTGCGCCTCGTTCAACTCCGCGATCAGGTCCAGCCCGGACCCGTCCGGCAGGCCGAAATCCACGATCACCGCCGACGGGCGATAGACCTGCAGATGCCGCCGCGCCGAGGCCAGGCAATCGGCCCGGCGCAGCCTTGCGCCGCTGCGCATGCACAAAAGCCGCATCGCCTCACTGGCAAAGCGGCTGTCCTCGACGATCAGAATGGTCAGCCCCAGAAGCGGGCGGTTGGCGGTGGGCAGCCCGTAGGGCTGAGGGGGTGTTCGGTCATCCATGGGTGCGATCTCCGGCAGCTGTGATGAACCAAGGCTAGGCCAAAGGTGGCTAATGAATGGTTAACAGGCGGGTTGCGTCCCCCTGTCGCTTGCGCCGCGCGTCATGCACCCCCATAACATGCCGTAACGCTATCGGAGGACCAGACCATGATCGGACGCCTGAACCACGTTGCCATCGCCGTGCCGGATCTCGACGCCGCGGCCGAGCAGTATCGCAGCGCCCTTGGCGCCGTGGTCGGCCCGCCGCAGGACGAACCCGATCACGGTGTGACCGTGATCTTCATCGAACTGCCCAACACCAAGATCGAGCTTCTGTATCCTCTGGGGGATGACAGCCCGATCAAAGGCTTTCTGGAAAAGAACCCCTCGGGCGGCATCCATCACGTCTGCTACGAGGTCGAGGATATCCTCGCCGCCCGTGACAAGCTGAAGGAAAGCGGCGCGCGTGTTCTGGGCACCGGAGAGCCTAAGATCGGCGCCCATGGCAAGCCCGTGCTGTTCCTGCACCCCAAGGATTTTCAGGGGACCCTCGTGGAACTGGAGCAAGTCTGATGAGCATCGCCTCTGCCATCGTTCTTTTCATGGTCATCTGGTTCATGACCTTCCTGATCGTGATTCCCATCCGCATCCAGACCCAAGGCGACCTGAACGAGATCGTGCCCGGCACTCATGCCGGCTCGCCGGAACATCATCACCTGCGCAAAAAGGCCTGGATCACCACGGGCGTGTCCTTTGTCCTTTGGGTGATCATCGGCGGCACGATCATCTCCGGCGTGATCTCCGTGCGGGACATCGACCTCTTCGAGCGCATGGGGCCGGGTGGCAGCATGTGGTACAGCGAATCCAAGGACGCGCCCGTTTCCGCTCCGGCTGAGTGATTTCGGGCGGCTTGTTTCGTCCTGAACGGCGCGCGTTTTGTACGCAACTCTGCGCGCGCCTTGTTAATCGGGGCGTTTTCGGTCCCCGATACCGACGTGATACCGACGTTTTGCCGACGCGGTACCGAAGCGGGTTTTCTGTTGTTAACCAGTGGCTTGCGCTGATTCGCCCCGGCCTTTGTCGAGCCGGTGGTAAATATGGGTAAATGTCGCCGCCCCGATGATCGGAACCACCAGGTTCAGGATCGGCACGGTCAGCGGCACCGCCATCAGAACCCCCGCCATCCAGATCAGCGCCCCATGCCTGCGCCGCATGTCCTTCGCCGCGCGCCGCCCGATCCGCCGCATGGCGACCACGGTGAAATATTCCCGTCCCAGCAGGAACCCGTTGACCGCGTAAAACAAGGGCAATCCGGCGATCGGCAGCAGCAGCGTCACCACCAGTGCCACGATATTCGCCGCGATCAAAACGCCCATCGCCGACAGCCCGTCGACGATCTCATCCGTCAGTGGCGGGCCTTGCACCTTGGGCAGGCCGGGATAATGCCGGTCCTCCACCGCCTCGGCGATCCGGTCCAGAAACATCGACACGAAGGCCGACGCCACCGGCACCATGAGAAACACCGACAAGACGATCATCAACGCCAGAAAGGCCCAGCTCAGAACATTGTCGACCCACTGCACCTCCCCCACAAGGGGCAGCGTCACCGCGTCCCCCACCAGCCATCCGACACCCCAGACCAGGAGCGCCGTGATGGCCGCGAGCAGCCCGAGTGTCAGGCCAATTCCGCGCCATAGAACCTTGCGGAAACGTGGGTCGCTCAATTGGGCCAACGCCTTGAAAAAGGACGTGAAAATCATTCCGACATCCATGTGGTTATCTGCTCGAGATCCGGGCGCGGGCGCTCGGGCGGGAGTGCTGTTTCGGTGCCCAGATGGATGAGCCCCGCCACCCGCTCGTGGGTCTGCAGGCCCAAGCCGGCTTCTGCGAAACCGCGATCATGCGCCGGCCATCCGCTCAGCCAATTGGCGCCCCAGCCTGACGCCAGTGCCGCGTTGAGCAGCGCAAGGCACACGGCCCCCGCCGAATAGGTTTGCTCGATGGGCGGAATTTTCTCCGAGGGCTTTTGGACTTCGATAACCGCCACCGCAAGATGGCTGTCGTCGAACTGCTTGCGCCCCTTGGCGACATCCGCCTCGTCGCGGCCCAGTGACTTGCCGCGCGCCTCCGCCAGATCCGCCAGCCGGTCCAGTGCCGCACGTTCCAGCACGATGAATCGCCAAGGCTCGAGCTTGCCATGATCCGGAGACCTAGCTGCCGCTGTCAGAATCGGGATCAGCGCGTCGCGGTCGGGAACCGGCAGACCAAGGGTCTTGGCGGGGCGGGAACGGCGGCTCAGAAGAAAGTCGAGGGCGGCTTGATTGCGATCTGGCATGGTGGTCCCGGTGCTATGACATTCTGCTGCTCTATGTCGTGTGACCGGGCAACAGGGTCAACCCCGCCAACCGCGATCCGACAAGACCGCCGGGCATCCGTCAGCCGTTTCGCTTGGGATTGTTCAGCGTATAAACCCCTTCGGGCAAATCCAAAGCCGCGCCCAGATCGCGCAATTGGCCCATGGACAGCGTGATTTTCTGCATGCTGTCGGTTCTTGGGTCGTATTGCTCGATTGTGACGCATTCCTCGAAAGCGTTGATGACCACGTCCTCCTGCAGGGGCGCGGGGCCATCGTCCACAAGCGTGATGACGGTCGCGTCGAATTCATGTTCAATCGAAAACATACCTGCAGCCTACCCACTTGGCAGGTCTTTGCAACCGCGCTCATCTTGCCGTGATCGGTGCTGCAGGGCCCGCGATAATCTGCTAAGACGTTGCTCTGTCAATCTGATGAGGATGTCTATGCGCTGGATTGCCGTTTTATGCCTGACCCTTCTTGCCGGATGTGTCTCGACGCCTGTGCCTCAGGCACCGGGGACGCCGCAGCCCAAACCGGCGCAAGCCCCGGCGACGCCGACCCGCGCGAAGGTGGATCAGTTCGTCGCGGTCGTCCAGACGGTCGAACCCGTGGCAGAACAGATCTGCGCGGCGCAGACAGACCCGGGCACAAATTGTGATTTCCAGATCGTGATCGATGACCGGCCGGGGCAGCCGGTGAACGCCTATCAGACGCTCGATCGTAACGGTCGCCCGATCATCGCCTTCACGCTCGCGATGATTGCCGAGGTTCGCAATCGGGACGAGCTTGCATTCGTGATGGGCCATGAGGCGGCGCATCACATCGCCGGCCACATCCCCCGCCAGCAGCAGAACGCCATGGCGGGCGCCATCCTTCTGGGCGGGTTGGCGACGCTGTCGGGTGCGACTGGCGATGCGGTCCGGACGGCATCCGATCTGGGTGCATCGGTTGGCGCGCGCAGCTATTCCAAGGAGTTCGAGCTGGAGGCCGATGCGCTTGGCACGGTGATCACCAAGCGCGCCGGCTACGATCCGGTGCGCGGTGCCGAGTTCTTCACCCAGATCCCGGATCCCGGTGACCGGTTTCTTGGAACCCATCCGCCGAACGCGCAGCGTATCGAAACCGTCCGGCGTGTCGCGTCACAACTGTGATGCGGCAGCTCTCCGGCGTCATCGTCGACCGTGGGTCGAAATACGCGGTGTCCGGTGGGCCGGCTCGCACCCGGGACGAGGTGGACGCCTTTCTCAAGAAGCTGAAAAAAGACAAGAAATTCGCCAAGGCCACGCATAACACATGGGCGGTTCTGCTGGAGGACGGCGTGCCGCTCAAGGGCGATGATGGCGAGGCAGGCGCAGGCATGGTGATCCTGCGCATGTTGGAACGCGAAGACCTTCGCGCGCATGTCATCGTCGTGACGCGCTGGTTCGGCGGCAAGCATCTCGGCGGTGACAGATTCCGCCATGTGCAGGATTGTGTCCGCGCCTATCTCGACGATCTGGGCAATCCGCAGGCTTGACTCAGGTCAAGGATAAGCGCGCGGCGCTGCGTTACCCTTTGTGTCAGGCGCTCACGGATCAGGGGTGCCCCAACATGGAGGCTCTGATGCCCGAAAACACTACGCTCAAGCGACACGCTGCCTTGGTTGACCGGATGGCGAATACCGTCGGGATCGATCTCGAGGAAAAGCTGATGGCAGGCATGCTCGATGTCGATACGATCGGTGATGCCGTCCTGAACTGCACCGGCTGCAGCAGTCCCGGCGATTGCGAACGCTGGCTGGATGCGCATTCTCACGGGGCCGATGCTCCGCCGTCGATCTGTCGCAACACCGAACTTTTCGAACGCCTTCAGGCGGGTAAGCACGCCTGAATCTCGCCCCCAAGGATCGAAGAGGAGCTGGACAAATCATGAATGCTCATGTCGCCTATCTTGGTGATCCGACCAGGCATTTCTGGCTGACCCGGTCGGTCGCCCGAGCGATGAACCTCAACCTGTCCGAGGCGATGGCGCATGGCTACCTGTCCGCACGGGCATATAGTGACATGATCACGCGATGCCGGACCTGTCAGCATGTCGAGAGCTGCGAATTGTGGCTGGCCTCCAGCGCAGGTGGCGCGCGCTGCGCCCCTGCCCATTGCGTGCATGCCGACATCCTGAACGATCTGGCCGACCGCATGGGAACCGGTTGAGCCGGCCTGATCTGTCCAGAGATATGCCCGACTGTCAGGAGTTCCTGTCAGCTGCTTGCAATCGCATCACGCGGCGGCGGTGCCGGGAATACAAGGCGGGCGCGAGGATGTGATCGTATAGAGCCGCGGCCAGCTGGCGGATGATGGGCAAACCGACGAGTTTCGCAAGGGGCCGATACCGCGGCATCTGGCGCCACAGGACCAGAAACGCATCAATCCCCGCGTAAACCTGTCCATCATGCAAAACATGCAGGCGTCGGGCGGCTGCATCCTTGTCCACGCCGTAGCGTGCAAGGTCGCAGTCGTTCAGATCGTCGAACCTGATCGCAAGGCCGCGCGCGGTGCTATAGGTGGCGTAGTGGCTGATCTCGTAATTGCAGATCGGGCAATCAGCGTTGAACAGAACGCGGGTATCGTCGGACATCGCGGCACTCCCTCATGACTTGCGAACTATTGCAGCCGAACGGTTCGTCCAGTGGTCTGCGCTGCTCTGTCGCGTCAGTCGCCGCCGGTTTCCTCCGAGACCCAGGCCTCGGCATCCGAGCCGGCCGATATTTCCTGCCAGGTAATGACCGGCAGATCATAGGGGTGCTCATCCTCCAGCAGCGAAATCAGGCTGGCGCGATGGGCGGTGCGGGTCTTGAGGGTCAGACCGACCTCGGTCTCTTCCTCGATCCGGCCTTGCCAGTGAAACATGCTGAGAATGCCGGGGGTTATGTTTGCACAGGCGGCCAGACGCGCCTCGAGCGCGCTGCTGGCCAGCATGCGTGCGGTATCGAGATCGGGACAGGTTGTGTGCACTTGGATCATTGCTGGCCTCATAGGGTTATGTCGGGCCAGCCTAAAGCGTTTCGCAAAAAACCTGAATCATAGATTTTCGCGAAATGCAGTGCTCCGTTCCATCGTTGCACGCGTTCCGCCTTAAGCTGATGCCTCCATTTAAAGGCTGAACGCTTTAGCGGCGGGAACGTCCCCTGTTAAGAGCAAGCGGTGCGCGACTGGAAACCCGGTGTGGCCATGCCTGTCCGTGTTCCCTTATCCGTGTTGAGCAAGTGCGGCGGAAATACCGATGAAGAAACAGGCCGACGCGATCACGATGAAACCATGCCAGATGGCATTCGAAAAGCGCAGGCTTTCCCAGCAGTAAAACACCACGCCCGCCGTATAAAGCAGCCCGCCCGCAACGATCATCGCAAGGCTGAGGCCCGGCAAGACGGTGCTCAACGGCACCAGCAAGGCCAGCCCGGCCCAGCCAAGCGCCACATATGGCACCCATCCTGTGGTCATCTTGCCCGGCGCTGTCATCAGTTTGGCGCCCGCGCCGATCAGCGCGCAGGTCCAGACGATCGCAACCACCACATATCCAAAGGCGGTTCCCAGAAAAACGGCAAGCGGGGTGAATGTCCCGGCGATTTTCAGATAGATCGCCGCATGATCCAACCGGCGCAGAAATGGGCGGGCCCATGTATGCGCGGCCATGTGATAAGCCGCCGAGGCCGTCAGCATCAGCAGCAGCGCTGCACAATAAAGGACCGTTGCCGCCAGTGTCGCGCCATCCATCGTGAAGGCCCAGACCGCGAACAGCAGCGCGATACCGACAATCGCCGCGCAAATGCCGAAGATATGCACAAGCGCGTCGGCAATGCGTTCTGCCCGGGTATAGGCGGGATAGGACAAGAGGATCATCCTTGCTGTTCGACGTGCCCAGTCTAGCAAGCGAAGACCGGCATGTCTTGCGCTGTGACACTCCGCTGACGTAGCGGCAGGTTCAGCCCCGCAGCGTCAGAGACCCCCAGAGATCGTAGTCTCCGGCCTCGTCGACCTCGACGCTGACGATGTCGCCCACGCTCAGCCCCTCGGTACGCTCGTCGATGAACAGGCAGCCGTCGATTTCAGGAGCGTCGCCCTTGGTGCGGCATGTGGCGATACCGTCCTCGTCGATATCGTCCACGATGACCTGCTGCACCGATCCGACCTTGGCGGCCAGTTTGGCTTCGGAAATCGCCTGAGCCTTTTCCATGAAGCGGTCCCAACGGTCCTGTTTGACCTCTTCGGGAACATGATCGGGCAGTGCGTTCGAGCGTGCACCGGCGACATTTTCGTATTTGAAACAGCCGACACGATCCAGCTGCGCCTCGTCCAGCCAGTCCAGAAGTGTCTGGAATTCCTGTTCGGTTTCGCCCGGGTAGCCGACGATGAATGTGGATCGCAAGGTGATGTCCGGGCAATCGCTGCGCCATGCCGCGATCTCGTCGAGCGTGCGCGCGGCGGCCGCGGGGCGGGCCATGCGCCTGAGTGTCTCGGGGTGGGCGTGCTGAAACGGGATGTCGAGATAGGGCAGCACCAGCCCTTCGGCCATCAGTGGAATGAGGTTGCGCACATGCGGGTAGGGATAGACGTAATGCAGCCGCACCCAAGCGCCGAGGCTTCCCAGATCGCGTGCCAGATCGGTGATATGGGCGCGGTGGCCATTGGCCTCGGCGTGCTTGATATCGACCCCATAGGCGCTTGTGTCCTGACTGATGATCAGCAGCTCGCGCACGCCGTTTTCCACCAGCTTCTGGGCTTCACGGATCACGGCATGGGCCGGGCGGCTCGACAGTTTGCCGCGCATGTCGGGAATGATGCAGAACTTGCACTTGTGATTGCAGCCCTCGGAAATCTTGAGATAGCTGTAATGGCGTGGCGTCAGCTTCACACCGCTGGCCGGAAGCAGGTCCACGAACGGATCGGGCGAGGGCGGCACCGCCGCGTGCACGGCATCCAGCACCTGTTCATATTGATGGGGTCCGGTCACCGCCAGCACGCGGGGATGGACGCCGGTGATGTAATCGGGTTCGGCGCCAAGGCAGCCGGTCACGATCACGCGTCCGTTTTCGGAAAGGGCTTCGCCGATGGCCTCAAGGCTTTCGGCCTTTGCGGAATCGAGAAAGCCACAGGTGTTCACGATCACCGCATCCGCGCCGGAATAGTCGGGCGAAATCCCATAGCCCTCGGCCCGCAAACGGGTCAGGATGCGCTCGCTGTCGACCAAGGCCTTGGGACAGCCCAAAGAGACCATGCCGATCGTCGGCTGGCCGCTGCGCGGCGTTTCGGTCACGCGGGCGCGGGCAAGGTCGGGGCGCAGATCGGGCGGGTTGGTGCTCATGTGGCGGCATATAGTCGACGGATGGGCGCACGGGAAGGGAAAACCGGTTGTTGGCGCGGGACCATGCGCTTACATTTCAGGTAGCATCGGGTAAAGGGGGCTGACATGCGGTGGCTGTTGCGTTTGGTCGGGCTGGTGATCGTCTTGGTCGTGGTCGCCGTGGCTTCGCTGCTTTTGCTCCCCGGAGATCGGATCGCCAAGATCGCCGCCGAGCAGATCAGCGCTGCAACGGGTCGCGATGTCATCTTTTCGGGGCGCACCACCATCAGTTTCTACCCTGTTCTGGGGGTCAGCACCGGTGAGGTCCTTGTCGCAAACGCAGGCTGGTCCGATGCGGGTCCGATGCTGGAAGCCGACAGCCTGAAAATCGGCGTGGAACCCGTGGCGCTGTTCGGGGGCGAAATCCGGATCACCGGGCTTGAGGCGGTCAATCCCAGGGTTTTGCTGGAACGTGCCGCCGATGGGCGCGTCAACTGGGAAATAGGGGTCGAAGGGGTGGCGCCCTCGGGACAGTCCGCACCCGGTCAACCCGCCGCCCGGTCGGAGCGGTTGGCGCTGACGCTGGACCGTGCGCTGATCACCGATGCGCACGTCACCTACAGCGACCATGGCACGGGCGAAACGCTGACCCTGCAGAACATCAATCTCGATTTGCGCTGGCCCGATTATGATGGCGCGGCCACGTTCGAAGCCTCGGCCAAGCCGGCGGGCTCGGTGGTGACCATATCGGGTGAGCTGGATCAGGTGGGTACCTTCATCGCCGGCGGTGTGACCGATCTGAGTGCCACGATCAGCACGTCGGGCGGAGCGGTGGATTTTGACGGGCGTGCGGGTCTTCTGCCGCAATTGGGCGGGCGGTTGAGTGCTGATCTGAGCGATACGGCGGCTTTTCTGGCGGCGTTCGGTGTCTCTGGTGTGGACATACCGCGGGGCATGGGACGCGCCATTTCGGTCGCGACGGACATCACATTTTCCGAGGATATGCGTCTGTCACTGCGCGATTCTGCGCTTGCGCTGGATGACAACCGGCTGACGGGGGCGGCGGATATTTTCCTGGGCGGTGACCGGCCGCGCCTGAACGCACAGCTGACGGCGAAAAGCCTCGATTTCTCGGCGCTGGCGGCAGGGCAGGGCGCATCTGCCACATCAGGCACCTCGCAAAGCGGAAGCGGTTCAGGGGGCAGCGTGCCGACCGATGGCTGGCCCAAGACTGCGATCGATGCCTCCGCCCTCGGGCTGGCGGATGGAGAGGTGGCACTTGTAGCCGACAGTATCGATCTGGGTGATCTGAAACTGGGCAAGACCCGCACCTTGGCGACGCTGACCCAATCACGCTTGGTCTTTGCCTTGCGTGAGGTGCAGGCCTATGACGGAAACATCACAGGCGAATTCGTGCTCAACAACCGGTCCGGCCTGTCGGTGGGCGGCAAGATGACGGCTGCCGGCATCAATCTCGAGACATTCCTCAGAGATGCGGTGGATATTTCGCGGTTCTCTGCAAAAGCCGATGGTGAAGTCAGTTTCCTGGGCGTTGGCCAGTCGCTCCATGCAATCATGAACAGCCTCGAAGGCAGCGGCGGCCTGCGCACCGGGCGCGGCGTCATCTCGGGGATCGACCTCGACAAGCTGATGCGCTCGGGCGATGTCAGTGGTGGGACAACAGTGTTCGACAGTCTGGGCGCCAGCTTCACGATGCAGGCGGGCAACCTTTTCAACAACGACCTGTTGCTCAGCCTGCCATTCGCCACGGCGCGTGGCGAAGGCCGTATCGGGCTCGGCGCGCGGGACCTCGATTACACCTTCACCCCGACCTTGCTGGAGGGTGACACCCGCAAGGGGTTGGCGATCCCGGTGCGCATTCGCGGTCCTTGGGCCAACCCGCGCATCACCCCCGATCTGGAAGCGGCGATCGATCTGAATTTCAAGGAACAGAAAGACGAGTTGAAGGCCAAGGCCAAGGAAGAGGTCAATCGTGCCGTCCAGAAAGAACTGGGCGTCACCGTCGAGCAGGGGCAGTCCGTGGAAGACGCGATCAAGAACAAGGTCGAGGACGAGTTGAAAAAGGAATTGTTCAAGCTGTTCGACTGACTGAAGCGTTCCGCCTTTGACCTGAGGCATCGGCTAAAGACGGAACGCGAGCAACGAGTGAACGGAGTACTGCATTTCGCCAAAATCTGTGGTCCAAGTTTTTAGCGTAACGCTGTAAAAAAGGCGCGCCGGACCGAACCTGACGCGCCTTAATTCGTGATTGTGCAGGTCGCGATTATCGCTTGCGGTCGCGACGGCTGCTCATGGGTTGGAAGGCCACGCCCACATGCGCTTCGCAATAGGGTTTACCGGATTGAACGGGCAGGCCGCAGAACCAGAAATCCGGTGTCGCGGGGTCGCCCACAGGCCATTTGCAGGTTCTCTCGGTCAATTCCATGAGCGTGAGCTTCATGGCTTTCTTCTCGATTTCACTGACCTTGGCCAAAGCTGCGGGGTCGATCTCGTTGGTCGAGGGCTGCGGCGGCAGGGGCTGCCCGGCCGGAATGATCTGTTTGGCGCGCGAGACCGGGGCTTGCGGTGCCGCAACCGACACCTCCTTGGGTTCAGGTGCAGGCTTGGGTTCGGCCTTGGCGGCGGGCTTGGTTGTTGCCTTGGACTTGGCCTCGGCCTTGGCGGCGGGCTTGGCCTTGGGGGCTGTCTCGGCGCCCGACGCTGCCGAGCCGTTTCGGTTCGACAGTCCAAGTCGATGCACCTTGCCTATCACGGCATTGCGCGTCACGCCGCCGAGTTCCTTGGCGATCTGGCTGGCCGACTGGCCTTCGCTCCAGAGTTTCTTCAGAAGTTCGACGCGTTCGTCGCTCCAGGACATGGTGGCTTCCTATCTCAAAAGGCGGCCGGTTGCCCGCGCCGCCCTGCTTATTCCGTAGTCGCCCTATTCTAATCACTCGTCAGTAAGTTACAAGGCGTCGAATCATCAACGACCGGAGGACACGGCATGGCCGAGATCAGCAACATGGGCACACGACGTTTCGGACGCGTGAACTGGTTGGGATTATATACTCTGGCCGTGCGTGAGATGCAGCGTTTCATGGCGGTTTGGACCCAGACCTTGCTTGCTCCGTTGGTCACGGCGGGGCTGTTCATGGTGATCTTCTCGATTGCGATCGGCCCGCGCCGTGGCGATGTCATGGGGGTGGATTTCACGACGTTCATTGCCCCGGGCATTCTGATGATGACCGTGATTCAGAACGCATTCGCCAATACATCGTCTTCCATCGTGATCTCGAAGGTGCAGGGCAATATCGTGGACACGCTGATGCCGCCGCTCAGTGCGGGAGAATTGGTTCTGGGCTACATGGCCGGTGGTGTCGGACGGGGCGTGCTCGTGGCACTGGCCATTGCTTTGGGTCAATTCGCGGTTCTGGGGCTGGTGCCTGCTCACCCCATCTGGATGATGGTCTTCGTGGTGCTTGGCGCGGCTTTTCTGTCCGGCCTCGGCATGGTTGCAGGGATTTTTGCCAACAAGTTCGACCAGATGGCCGCGATCACCAACTTCGTGGTCACGCCTCTCGCTTTCCTGTCGGGCACGTTCTATTCGGTGCAGGCATTGCCGCCCGTGTTGAACGAGATCACCCATTTCAACCCCATTTTCTACATGATCGACGGGGTGCGCTATGGGATGATCGGTGTGTCCGACAGCTCGCCCTGGCTGGGGCTTGGCGTCGGGATCGGGGCGACGCTCGCCATTTCGATCGCCGCATTGTGGATGTTCGCGCGTGGCTATCGGCTGAAGGCCTGAACGCTCAGCTGCACAGCCGTTCGGCCCGTTCGCCATAGGCGCGATACGCCGCCCAGAAGCGTTCGTCACTGGCGCTATCGGATTGCCGGATGTCCTGTGCAAGCTGCGGATTGCCGTAAAACGCCACCGCGCGGCGCTGTTGCGAGCCGGTCAGCGTCTGGTTGGCGGCGGCCTGGATGCAGCCGCAGAGTGCGCGCGAGCGGGCCTTTCGGTCCGATGCGAGGCAGGCTTGACTGATCGGACCGGATGCTATCGGGACTCCGCCGGACGGGCCCGAGCCGCCACGGTACCTGTCACCGCCGCCGCATCCTGCAAGAAGTAACGTCAAACCAAGAATAATCGCCTGTCGCATCGTGTCCGCCTCTTTGCTCGGGATCCGGTGCGGTTATCGGCCCGCCTGCATGGTCCCGGTCATTCTCTACCTGCACGATCATTGCCCGAACAGCGGAATTTTTCAATTCACAAGGTGGCGCATTGCTGCAAGACTCACCGTGATTTTATTGATGGATAAACGGCCCGGAGGCCTTATGGAATTCAGTTTTTCGACGATTTTCTTCCTGTTTTTCATGGTGATGATCCTGCAGCCCGTTCTGATGGGGCGCATTTTCGCCTTCCGTCGTGAGCAGGCGATCCGTGCGATCGAGCGCAAACGTCGCAGCCGTGTGATCACCATGATTCATCGTCAGGAGCGGCGCAGTTTCTTCGGGGTCAATGTCAGCCGGATGATCGACCTTGAAGATGCGCAATCCATCATCTCGGCGATCAAGGCCACACCCGCAAACACGCCGATCGATCTTGTTCTGCACACACCCGGCGGGCTGGTGCTCGCGGCCATGCAGATCGCGCGCGCGGTCGAGATGCATCCCGCGAAAGTCACTGTTTTTGTTCCGATTTATGCGATGTCGGGCGGCACTCTGATCGCACTTGCCGCCGATGAAATCGTGATGGGAGAGTTCTCGATGTTGGGGCCAATCGACCCGCAAATCATGGGGATTTCCGCAGCTTCGATCATCGCGGCGCGGGACGCCAAACCAATCGAGCACGTCTCGGATGTGGCACTGGTTTTAGCGGATGTCAGCGACAAGGCCATCGCGCAGGTGGTGAGGGGGGCGGTGGAGATTATGACGCCGAGGATGGAAAGGGGGAAGGCGGAGGAATTGGCGAAGACCCTCGCGTCGGGAACCTGGACGCATGATTATGCGCTGACACCGGCCGAAGCGCGGGAGCTGGGGCTGGAAGTGACGGTGGGGATGCCGTCGGAAATACTTGATCTTATGAAACTTTTCCCGTCGCCGGTGAAACAGAGCGCGGTGGAGTTCCTGCCGTTCGACCCGCCGGGCAAGAAGCTGGGCTGACCCCGGACAGGCGCGCGAGAGATGGGTTAACCACAAAAAACCGGGATCGGTATCACGTCGGTATAACGTCGGTATCACGTCGGTACGGGTCCTCCGGATCGCGCCGGTCAGCGCCTTGTGCGCAGCCGGTGGTACGAAACACCCCCCTCTTTGGTACGGGGTGCCGCCGCGCTGCCCAGCCTGACAGGATCACCGCTGTCACCAAACTTTTTCCGTCGCCGGTGAAACACAGCGCGTTGGAGTTCCTGCCGTTCGACCCGCCGGGCAAGAAGCTGGGCTGACCCCGGACAGGCGCGCGAGAGATGGGTTAACCACAAAAAACCGGGATCGGTATCACGTCGGTATGACGTCGGTATCGCGTCGGTACGGGTCCTCCGGATCGCGCCGGTCAGCGCCTCGCGCGCAGCCGGTGGTACGACACCCCGCTCTTTGGTACGGGGCTGCCGCCGCGGCACGCAGGCTCAGAGGCTGGCATAAAGCGCCACCCAGCCTGACAGGATCACCGCTGTCACCAGAGCATAGGCGCCGTTCCAGCGCAGCCCGACATGGCGCGCGCTGACGCGTCCGAACGAGCCGATCAGGAGTGTCGTGGCGGTGAAGGGCGAGGTCACCCCGGTCAGCGCCCAACCCGAGGTGATCGCCACGATGATCGCGTTGGGGGTGACGCCCAGATCGGCGGCTTCCGGGATCAGGGGTGCCAGAAGCGTCACGGTCAGGATCGGGTTCATGCCGAGCTGTCCGGCCAGAGGGATAATCCACACGAAGGAGATCAGCAGAAGCGGCGCAGGCATGCCTGCAAGATCGAGACCGATGCCCATCAGCACAGGTCCGAGCAGGGGCGCGCCGACGGTGCCGATATAGCCGGCCATCATCAGCAGGATGATTTCGCCCCGATAGGCGGGAAGCTCGACAAAGGCATAATCCGACACCCGCCGCCCGACGCCGGGCGCATCCGCCTTGCCCCGGGCCTGCAGCGCGAGCCAGAAGCCGGCGATGACCGGAACGATCACCAATACAAGCCCGACGATCCTGATGCCGGTGGCGGCATAGAGCACCGCGATGCTGGTGACGAGGATCGCCAGCAAAAGCGCCAGAGGCAGCATCAAGGCCCATGTGCCCTCGGGCATCTGGCGAACCGGGGCAGGGGCGGAGAGTTTCGGCTTGAAGGCCGCATCGAGCACCCAGCCGGTTGCCGCCAACAGGAGCGATGTGACAAGGCCGGGTAGGACCGCCAGCGCCCAGCTTGTGCCGGGAATGAGGGCCGTGGAAATGGCGACAGCGAAGGACAGCGGCGACCATGGCAGGGCCGATGTGAAGGCGCGCTGGATCGCCAGCAGCATCCGGCGGGTGCGGTGGCGGCGGATTTCGGGGTCTTTTTCCTCGTTTGCGCTGGTGGTGGCGAGGCTGCCGAGCAGGGCTATGGCGCCGTAGTTCAGCAAGAGCGCGAACATCTGCCCGCCGATCGTGAGCGCGAGATAGCGCCGGCCGGGCGGTTGCTGGGCCAGAAAGCGACCGCTGGCACGGATCGCGGGCGATGTTTCGGCCACGCTGCGCAGGGTAGCGAGGGCCGTGAAGAACGCGGTGATGAAGGCGGCGGTCATCAGGCCGCGGTGCATGATGTCGCGCCAGTCGGGATTGGTTGCGATCAGCGCCGCACTCAGAGCCAGAGCCACCAGCGCGAAGAGATAGCGGCCCGCGCGGACCTGCAGCGCCAGCACCAGCGTTGTCAGGATGATCAGCCATGGCAGTACGGTTTCTGCCATGGTGCTGGAGGCCCAGACCGAGAGGATTTCGAGCCCGGTGATGGCGACCAGAAGGCCGCCTGTCAGTCTGTTTGATGTCGCCGAAGGTTTCATGTTGCGCAAGTCATGCGGAGAAACGCGGCGCTGTGCAAGCTGATGCGCAAGATGCACGGGCGGGCCGTTGCGCCGGGCCGCCGGAAGGGAGCGGTCAGCGGATGTCGGCGTGGCCTGCGGCTTCGAGCTCACGATCAAGCGCTTGACCCGAGGAGGCCCGCGATTTGGTGGCGCCGCTGACCAGAGCATAGGCGGCAGGCGTCAGGAACAGGGTGAACACCGCCGCCAGCCCCAGCCCGCCGACGATCACCCAGCCGATCGAGGCGCGCGCCTCGGCGCCGGGACCGGAGCCGAGGATCAAGGGCAGGCCGGACATCACGGTGCAGATCAGCGTCATGGCGATGGGGCGCAATCGGGCCTGAGCGGCCTCGAAGGCGGCGTCGATCACCGGGCGCCCCGCATCGCGGAGCTGATTCGCGAATTCCACCAGCAGGATGCCGTTCTTGGCCATGACCCCGATCAGCATCAGAATCCCGATCTGACTGTAGATATTGACGGTCGTGCCGGTCAGAAGCATCGCATAGATCGCGGCGCAGACCCCGAAAGGCACGGTCAGCATCACCACCAGCGCGCTTGTCAGGCTTTCGAATTGCGCGAGCAGCACCAGAAAGACCACCAGAAGTGCGATCACGTAGGTGGCGGCCAGCGCCGATGAGGTTTCATCGAGCGTTGCGGCTTCGCCCAGAAAGATCAGGCCGATCCCGTCGGGCAGACGGTCCTGGGCCAAGGCGCGGACATCGTCGATCACCTCGCGCAGGGTAACGTCGGGTGACACCGAGGCGTCGATTTCGATGGCGCGGCGCTGGGCGTGGCGGTCAAGCTCGGCGGCGACGCCCTGTTCGCTGAAGGTGACGATCTGGCTGAGCGGGACAAGATCGCCGGCGTCCGAGCGGATGGAGAGGTTCAGAAGGTCCATCGGATCGCGCACCGCGCCGGCGCTGGATTGCAAGAGGATCGGAATGGCCTGATCGTCGATGGTAAGCTCGGCGATCTCGTCTTCGTCGATGAGCGCGCGCAGGGTGTCCGAGAGGGTCGCCATCGGCACCTGCAGGTCCGAGGCACGCTGGCGGTCCACCGATATGCTGAGTTGCGGCTGGGTCGCCTGATATTGCACGCGGATGCCCGAAAGGCCGGGGATCTCGGCCAGATCGAGGGCGAAGGCATCGGCGGCAGAGGCGATGTCGGGATAGGCGGGGCCGGTGAGCGCGATGGACAGCCCTCCGCCCGAGCCGCCCCTGACGCCAAGGCTGTTGCCGCCCGCGATGCGGGCCCGCGCGCCGGGCAGGGTTGCCAGATCGCCGCGGATCGCATCCTCGATCTCGGCCTGGGAGGTGTCACGCTGCTCCCATGGGACGAGGCGGATGCCGACGCTGCCGCGGTTGAGGTCATAGCGCCCGGTGATCGAATAAAGGCCGTCGGCCACGCCTTGATCCACATAGGGGCGCAGCAGCTCTTCGACGCGGACCACCTGCCGGTCGGTATAGTCGAGGCCGGTGCCGTCGGGGCCTTGCATGCGGACGGTGACCGCGCCGCGATCCTCGGGGGGGACGAGTTCCTCGCCAAGCTGGCCATAGGCGAAAAACGCGCCACCGGCCAGAAGGCCCGCGCCGACAAGGGTGACGAGGGGCGCACGGATCATCGGCCGGATCAGCGCGGCATAGAGCGCCGCAAGGCGCGCGCCGAGGCCCGACATCAGCCCGCCGCTCTGCCCGAGGCCGCCCGAGAATGACGCCAGCATCGGGCAGATGGTCAGCGCCACGAAGGACGAGATCGCCACGGTCACCGCCAGCACGAAGCCGAATTCGGTGAACAGGCGGCCGGCGTCGCCGGGCAGGAAGGAGATCGGCACGAAGACCGCGATAAGCGTGAGGGTGGTTGCGATGACGGCGAAGAACACCTGAGAGGCGCCGAGCACGGCGGCGGCGCGGGGGGCCATGCCCTCCTGGCGGCGGCGCTGGATGTTTTCGGTGACTACGATGGCGTCATCGACCACCAGCCCGGTGGCGAGCACCAGAGCCAGAAGGGTGATGAGGTTGATGGAAAAGCCCATGAGCCAGATCCCGGCGACCGAGCCGACAAGGGCCACCGGGATCGCGACGGCGGGGATCAGGGTGGCCGACAGGCGCCCGAAGAAGAGCCACATGACGCCGATCACGATCAGGAGGGCCGCGCCCAGTGTCTTGAGCACTTCGGCGATGGCGCCACGGATGAAGACCGCGTCGTCACTGGTGACCTGGAAGCCCAGATCGGGAAAGCGCTGCCGGAGCTGCGAGATCGCGCCCTGAACCTGATCGGAGATGCGCACGGTGTTGGATTGGGCCTGTCGGACGATGCCGAGATTGATGACCAGCCGCCCGTCAAGGCGCGCGACACTGCTGGGGGTGGCGAGGCCGAAATAGACATCGGCCACATCGCCCAGACGGATCCGGTCGCGCAGCATCAGGTCCTCGATGCGGGCGGGGTCGGCGACGGTGGCATCGGCGCGCACCAGCACTTCGAGAGGACCCGACGAAAAGCTGCCGACCGGCACATCGAATTGCGCGGCGCGCAGCACGTTTGCCACCTCGCCGATCGACAGGCCGAACGCGGCCAGACGGTCTGGCCGGACCGCGACGCGCAGGACGCGCTGGCGGTCGCCGAACAGCACCACATCGGCCACACCGTCGATGGCGGTGAATTCGGGCACCAGAGCGTCCTCGACCAGCCGGGTCAGAGCGTCGATCGAGCGCGCCTCGCTCCAGACGGCGATATTGACGATGGGATCGGCGTCCTGTTCGGATTTGACCACAAACAGATCCTCGACCCCGTCGGGCAGGCGGTTCTCAACGCGGCTCACGGCCTCGCGCACATCGTTGGAGGCATTGGCCAGATCGCGGTCGGGGCTGAATTCGACGCGCATCCGGAAATTGCCCTCCTCGGAGGAGGTGCGCACCGCCTGCACGCCGGCGACGCGGGCGACGGCGCCTTCGACCACGGAGGCCAGTTCGGCATCGACGGTGGTGGGCGAGGCGCCGGGGAAATTGGCCCGCACCGACACCACGGGCCGATCCACATCGGGCAGTTCGCGCACTTCGATGCCCCAGAGCGCGCCGATGCCCGCGATCATGATGAGCAGGCTCATCACCGCCGCCAGATAGGGGCGGCGTACGCTGAGATCGGGCAGGCCGCGACCGCGCGTCATCATGAGTTGCCCACGCCCGTCTTGTTCAGGACGGTGACCGGGATGCCGGGGCGCAAACGCTGTGTGCCTTCCACCACGATCGGGTCGCCGGTGCTCAGCGGGCCATCCACCACCACCATTCCGGCCCGCCTGCGCACGAGGCGCACCTCGACCTGTTCGACCTTGCCATCGGCCACGCGCCATACATGGAGCGCGCCGGACGAGAATTGCAGCGCCAGTTCCGGCACCGCGGGATAGGTCTTGCCGGGCAGATCGAGCCGCAGCGCGAAGGACGCGCCGGGGCGCAGCCTATCGGCGGTATTGTCGATTTCGGCCCGGATGCGGGCAGTGCGGGTGATCGGATCGACGCGGCTGTCGATGGCGGTGATCTTGCCCTCGAAGCTGCGCCCTTCGACCGCCGGGGTGGTGGCGGTCACGGCAAGCCCCTGAGAGATGCGGCCCAGAAGCGCCTCGGGCAGGTCGAATTCCACAAGGATGCGGCTGCGGTCATCGAAGCTGCCGATGGCATCATCGGTGGCGATGCGGTCGCCGGCTTCGACAAGCGCCAGACCGGTCACGCCATCGAAGGGCGCGCGCAGCGTGCGGTCGGCCAGATCGGCGCGGGCCTTGTCAAGCTCGATGCGGGCGACCTTGAATTCGGTCTGTGCCTCTTCGAAGCGGGCGGTGGCGGCAGCGCCGGTATCCTGCAGCGTCTGGTAGCGGTTACGCTCGGAGGTGGCCCGGTCCAGCCGCGCCTCGGCCAGTGCGACGGCAAGCCGTTCATCGCTGTCGTCAAGCTGCATGAGCGTGTCACCGGCGGCGAATTTCGCGCCGGGCGCGATGGCCAGCGACGTGATCTCACCGCCCGAGGGCGCGCGCAGGGTGATCGAGCGCAGCGCGAAGCTGGTGCCGATGACCGAAAAGGTCAGATCATCCGAGACGGCCTGCACATCGGAGACGATGACCGGAGGACCGGTATCGGCGGTGGCGGGGGCGCTGTCTTGCGGTTGCGCGGCCTGAGCCCCTGTCCAGAGCGTCGCAAGCTCGGCCCGGAAATGCCAGGCGAGTGCCGTGCCGGCGATCAGCGCCGCAGACATCGTGAGCTGTTTCCAGATGGCAATCTTTTGCATTGTCGCGCCCGTTGTCCCGTCTGTCAGGGGCAAAACATAGGGCGAGGCGCCGCGAAGTCACCTGATGAAGGGGAGCGGGTGCAGGTCCGCGCGCCAGGTGGCTTCTTCGATCCGCAGGTCTAAATGCTGCGCGCTGTCGGCCAGATCGGCCCGTATCAGGCCAAGGCCGATGGTCTTGCCCATGCGGCGGGACTGCGCCAGTTCGCTGACGGTGCCGACGGTTTCACCATCCAGCATCAGGGGAACGGGATGGCCGGGCAGGGGCGGCGCGCCTTCGACCACAAGACCGATGCGGCGCCGGGCCGGTGGGGTGGCAGCGAGGCGCAGAAGGGCGGCGCGACCGATGTAATCAAGGTCGCTGTCCAGATCGATCAGCGGGCCGAAGCCCATCTCGAACGGGGTGGCGCGATGATCCTGCCAGCGCATGTCGGCCCCATAGGAAATGAGCCCGCTTTCAATTCGTTCTATATCGTTGGGCGCGCCGGGGCCGATGCCGAAGGGGGCGCCGGCCTGTTTGACCTTGTCCCAAAGCTCGGTGCCGCGGGTGGCGTCCATGAGGTAAAGCTCGACCCCGCCCTGTTTGGACCAGCCCGAGCGCGCCAGCACCAAAGGAATGCCGTCCAGCGATGTCTCGACAAAGGCGAAGGGACGCATGCTGCGGACCTCATCGCCGAAAAGGGCGGCGGCCACATCCATCGCAAGCGGCCCCTGAATGGCGAGAGGAGAGACATCCGGCTCACTTATGCAGACATCCCAGCCTTTTTCACGCGCGATGGCGGCAGCCCAGAGGTGAATGTCGCTGTCGGCCACCGAGAGCCAGTAGCGCGTCTCGTCGAATTTGAGCAGCACCGGATCGTTGATGAGCCAGCCGTCATGATCGCACAGCGGGACATAGCGGCCCTGACCGGGGCGGGTCCCGCCGAGGTTACGGGGCGTGAGATACTGCGCCAGTCGCCCCGCGTCGGGGCCATCAAGCTGCACCTGCCGTTGGGCTGCGACATCCCACATCGCAACGCCGCTCAGCAGCCGGTCGTATTCGGCGTCGGGATCGCCGAAATGGGCCGGGATATACATGTGATTGTAGACCGAGAAGGACCGGACGCCATCACGGACCGTGGCATCGAAATAGGCGGATTTGCGGATGTTCGGGCCGATGCCGATCGAGAAACTCAACGCGTGTCCTCCGGATAGGGTGCATGACTTGGCTTAGAGCATTGCGAGCGGGCGCTGTGCAAGCGGGGGGTGATTGGATGGGACGGGTTGCCGGTGCTTGGCTATTTGTGTGCTGCGGCACCGGTTTGTCCACAGGACAGTTGGCGATCCTGTCAGCTACCCAACATTCAAGTCAACAGTGCATGGTGCGAATGCGCGGTGCACGGGAGCGTCCGCAAGAGGCGGAGTCGGGCGTCGTCCGGATGAAGGAAAGAGGGGAAAGGTGGATTTACGCGCCTTGCGGCCGTGCAGGTTTCAGCGACTAGCCCCGGTCGTGACCCATGGAGGCGAGAAGGGCGAAAATCAGGCCGCTTACAGCAATCAATCCGATCATAATGGCAGCAGTAGACATAATAATGATCCCAAGGTTGGCCAATCAACTT
Organism: Roseovarius litoreus; assembly: GCF_900142765.1. GTDB lineage: Bacteria > Pseudomonadota > Alphaproteobacteria > Rhodobacterales > Rhodobacteraceae > Roseovarius > Roseovarius litoreus. Next base: position 373,411 of record NZ_FRCB01000004.1, on the reverse strand, counting down.
GAAGTTGGATGCGGCAGAATCAGTGCCTACCGCAACAGTCTCCCCGGAGTGTGATCCAAAACTGTTGCTGAAATGTTTACATCATCGGCGGAACTTCACCGATGCGGGGTGTTGGCAGGACTCTGGGGTCAGATCGGTTTCGCCATGCGGATCACGATGTCGAGCCGCTCGGCGCCGCCGGGGGTCAGCTGCACAGGCTCGGACAGCAGTTTGAGCGGTTGCGGGATGTCGGGCGCGGCGTAGTGATGGCCCATCGAATGGCCGAGCGCCACGCGCCAACCGGGACGCGGATCGAGGGCGGGGCGCGTCGGGCCGAGACCGGCCTTGATGTGATGCGCGATGTCCCATTCCTGCACCTGTCCGTCGTGCCGGGTGACCACCCAGCAATGCATGTCATGGGTGGTGCCAGCTTTTTCCTCGGGGAAGAAATAGCCGTAGATATAGCCCGCCTCGTAGCCCGCTGCGCGCAGGCTGGCGACGAGGTAGGTGTTTATATCCACGCAAGAGCCGGGTGTCAGCCCGCAGGAGAGATAGGGAACCACCTCGTGACCGTCGTTGAAGCGGGTCTCGGGGTGGGCATAGTCGAAGCGGCGTTCGGCCTCGGCGACGAGGGCGGCGATACCGGCGGCACCTCCGCCCGCTTGCGCGGCGATGCTACGGCTGGCGTTTGCCAGTTCGTCGGCGGCGCGCGTGAAGCGGGTTTGGCGGGGGGTGAACATCTGCTCGGGATAGGCTGCGGCGGGGGGCGGGGCCGTGACCTCGTAGTGCAGGACAACAGGGCCGCCATGAGCGGTGACGCGGAGCGCGGCCAGCGCAAGATCGGGATCACGCAAGGCGCTGTCGATCGTGCCGCCGGTCAGCGTCAGACGCGCGACCGCACCATGCGGGGTGGTCATGCCCAAGGGGGCCAGAAGTGTAGCACCTTCGGGCAGGGGCGCGGTTTCTACGGTGAGGGGGATCATGCGACGCTCCAGAATTGGAAAAGCACCCCGGCGGTGAAGGCGCCGGTGAGCGACAGCGCGATATAGAGGACGAACACACGCGGTTTGACCAGTGCCCAGACGGCGATGGCCGCTGGAAGCGAGGTCACGCCTCCGGCCACCAAAAAGGCCAGGCCCGCGCCCTGCGCCATGCCCTGATCCAGCAACCCGCCGACCAGCGGCAGGGCGGCATACCCGTTGAGATATGCGGGAACCCCGACAAGGGTACCAAGAGCGATGGGGGCAAGGCCGGTGCCGCCGATGGATGCGGTCACGGTTTCGGCGGGGATATAGGCGAGCATCAGGCTTTCCAGCAGGAAGGCGAGGGTCAGCCATTTGGCCAGAAACAGTGTGACGCCAAGGGCTTCGCGCCCGAACTTCGCGCGGCGGTCAGCATCGGTCCAGAAGCGCCAGACCACGGGCTTGGGGGTGCGGATCTTGCTGCCGCCGCAGCCGCCATTGCCGATCCCCTCGCGCAGCGGATCGGACAGGCCGCCGGCGCGGGTCAGGCCATGCACGACCGCGCCGCCGAACAGCCCCAGGCCGACGGCGGCCAGTGTCTTGGCGACCGCGAACTCGAGCCCCAGAACGCCCGTGGTCAGCACGAACATCGACGGGTCCATGACCGGCGAGGCCAGCCAGAAGGCCATGACCGCCGACAGCGGCACCCCCATGGCCAGAAGGGCCGCGATCAGGGGGATCACGCCGCAAGAGCAAAACGGCGACAGCCCCCCGGCCAGAGCGGCAAGCCCGATCATCACCACCGGTGCCCCGGTAAAGGCGCGAGCGATCAGGTTGTCGGCGCCCGTGGCCCCGGCCCAGGCGGCCACGCCGATCGACAGGATGAGGAAGGGCGCGGTGTTCAGCAAGGCTTCGGCGGTGAAAAGCGCGCTGTCACCGGCCTGACCGGGATCGAAGAACGCCAGACCCGCCAGGATGAGAGCGGTGGCCAGCCAGACCTTCTGACTGCGCCATAGGCTGCGCACCTTGTCCAGAGGGCGGGGGGCGGATGCGCTGAGGTCTGTCATTTCGACATCTCCGGAATTATGGTTGCTTTGGGCGATAAAAAAGCTGTGGTCATGTGGCGGTATCCTTGGACCGGATCGTGACACCGGTGCAGCATTCGGATGTGAGAAAGGCCAGCACCCGTTGCATCGCGGGATAATCCACGCGGTTGTAGACCTCGCGGCCGCGCTTGTCCTGCAGGACGAGTCCGGCATCGACGAGGCTGGACAGGTGATGCGCAAGGGTTGAGGGCGCGAGGCCAAGGTGATCGCCGATATCGCCGACGCGCAGGCCGGCGTCACCGGCCTTGACCAGAAGGCGGAAGATCGACAGGCGGGCATCGTGGCCAAGCGCGGCCAGGGCTCGGGCATGGGGGCTGGTCTGTGTCATGCAACAAAATTAAACCAGAAAACCGGTTATGTAAATATTTTGTCGCAAACGCCGTGTATCCTGTAGCTGTCATGAAAGTTTCACATGCAAATCCCCATTATTTCCAATATTCATGAAATATGGAAAAAGTGATTCTCTCCCGTCTTGACGTGCTGTCCCATCCGGGACGCATGTCGGTCTTTCGTCTGCTGATGCGGCGCTATCCCGATGCGGTGCCTGCAGGTGAGGTGGCGCGTGCGCTCGAGATCAAGCCCTCGACGTTGTCGGTCTATCTGTCGGCGCTGTCGGCGGCGGGATTGGTCAGCCAGCGGCGCGAGGGCACGTCGTTGCTCTACACGGCGAGGACCGAAGCGGCGGGCGAGATCATGGATTTCCTGTTCAACGATTGCTGTCGCGGGCGTCCCGATGCCTGCGTTTCCCTTTCCGGAGCTTCTGAAAAAGGTATGCCCGCCATGTCCGACCGCAAATACAACGTGCTGTTCATCTGCACCGGCAATTCCGCCCGATCCATCTTTGCCGAAACGCTGCTGCGCGCCGAAGCCGGGGATCGGTTCGACGTCTTTTCCGCGGGCACGCGTCCGCAATCGGAGTTGAACCCTTTCGCGCTCGAGGTGCTGCGGGCGAAGGGCCATGACATTTCCGGCCTGCGCGCCAAGAACGTCTCGGAGTTCACCGGGCCGGAGGCGCCGGTGATGGATTTCGTGTTCACCGTCTGTAATCAGGCCGCCAACGAGGAGTGCCCGGCATGGGAAGGCCAGCCGATCAGCGCCCATTGGGGGATGCCCGATCCGGTCAAGGCCGAAGGCACGGATGCGCAGAAAAGCCTTGCGTTCCAGCAGGCTTATGGCGCGTTGCGCAACCGGATCCTGGCCTTCACGGCGCTGCCGCTCGAGACGCTGGACCGGATTTCGTTGCAAAAGGCCGTGGATGATATCGCACGCGATGCGGGCGAGGTGTCGGCATGACGGTCTATGCACTGAACGGGCTTGGCCGCGTGGGCAAGCTGGCGCTGCGTCCGCTTCTGGAGCGCGGGGCGCAGATCGCCTGGATCAACGATGCGGTGGGTGACGCGGAAATGCACGCGCATCTTCTGGAATTCGATACGGTGCACGGCCGGTGGGATGCCGCCTTCGGGCATGATGCGAACAGCATCACGATCGACGGCACGCGGCTGCCGTTCATCGGGGCGTCGCGGATCGAGGATCTGCCGCTCGAGGGTGTCGATGTGGTGATCGACTGCACCGGCGTCTTCAAGACCGAGGCGAAGCTTGCGCCCTATTTCGAGGCGGGTGTGGAGAAGGTCGTGGTGTCTGCCCCGGTGAAGGACGGGGATGCGGCCAATATCGTATACGGGGTGAACGAGGCGATATACGAGCCGGCACGCCACCGGATCGTGACGGCGGCCAGTTGCACGACCAATTGCATTGCCCCGGTCGTGAAGGTGCTGCACGAGAAAATCGGCATCCGCCACGGCTCGATCACCACGATCCATGACGTGACCAACACCCAGACCATCGTGGACCGGCCCGCCAAGGATCTGCGGCGGGCAAGATCGGCGCTGAATTCGCTCATTCCGACCACCACAGGCAGCGCCACGGCGATCACGCTGATCTATCCCGAGCTGACCGGGCGGCTGAATGGCCATGCGGTGCGGGTGCCGCTGTTGAATGCGTCGCTCACCGATTGCGTGTTCGAGCTGGAGCGCGAGACCAGCGTGGAGGAGGTCAATGCGCTGTTCAAGGCGGCGTCGGAGACGGAGCTCAAGGGTATTCTGGGCTATGAGGAGCGGCCGCTTGTGTCGGCGGATTACACCAATGACACGCGCTCAGGGATCGTCGATGCGCCCTCGACCATGGTCATCAACGGGACGCAAGTGAAGGTCTATGTCTGGTATGACAACGAGATGGGCTATGCGCATCGTCTGGTGGATGTGGCCTGCATGGTCGGGACCGCGCTGTGAGCCAACGCCCCGAAGGACTGTCGGCCTATGTCGCGGTGACGGCGGCTTATTGGGCCTTCATGCTGACCGATGGCGCGCTGCGGATGCTGGTGCTGCTGCATTTTCACACGCTTGGCTTCAGCCCGGTGCAGCTGGCCTATCTGTTCGTGCTCTACGAGATCGCGGGCATGGTCACCAACCTGTCGGCGGGCTGGATCGCGGCGCGGTTCGGGCTGACGGCGACGCTTTATGCGGGGCTCGGGCTTCAGGTGGCGGCACTGCTTGCGCTGACGCAGCTTGACCCGGCTTGGGCGCTTGGCGCGTCGGTCGCCTATGTGATGGCGGTGCAGGGGGCCAGCGGCGTGGCCAAGGACCTGGCCAAGATGTCGTCGAAATCGGCGGTCAAGCTGCTGGCGCCCAAGGGAAATGGCGGGCTGTTTTGGTGGGTCGCGATCCTGACGGGATCGAAAAACGCGGTGAAGGGGCTGGGATTCCTGCTGGGGGCGGCGCTGCTGGCGGTTGCGGGGTTCACCTGGGCGGTGCTGGCGATGGCGCTGGTGCTGGCGGTGATCCTGTGTGCGGTGGGTCTTGCGATGCCGTCGGGGCTGCCGCGCGGACGCAAGGGGGCGAAATTCTCGGAGGTGTTTTCCAGCGAGCGGAACGTCAACTGGCTGAGTGCGGCGCGGGTGGTGCTGTTCGGGGCGCGCGACGTGTGGTTCGTGGTGGGCATCCCGATCTATTTCTACGCGGTGCTGTCGGATGGCAGCACGGCGGGCAACCGGGCGGCGTTCTTCATGATCGGCACGTTCATGGCGGGGTGGATCATCCTTTATGGCGCGGTGCAGGCAGCGGCCCCGAGGCTCTTGCGCGCCGCCACCCGCCCCGAGGCCGAGCTGATCCGCGCGGCGCGCGGATGGGCGGCGGTGCTGTGCATCGTGCCGGCGGTGCTGGCACTGGCGGTGGGCCTGTCGGAGGGGCCGTCACCGGGCCTGACGGCGACCGTGGTCGCGGGATTGCTGGTGTTCGGTGGGCTGTTCGCGGTGAACTCGGCGTTGCATTCCTATCTGATCCTGGCGTTCACCCGCGATGAGCGGGTGACGATGGATGTGGGGTTCTACTACATGGCCAATGCGGCGGGCCGGTTGATCGGAACGGTGCTGTCGGGGCTGACCTATCAGATCGGTGGTCTGGCCTTGTGCCTTGCCACGGCGGCGGTCATGGTCGGGCTGAGCGCCCTGGCGGCGGGCCGACTTGAGCCGCAGACGCATCAGGCGGAAACACGGGCATGAGCAGTTTCGAACGGTATCTGAGCCTTTGGATCGCGGCGGCGATGTTCGCCGGGATCGTGATCGGCACGCTGGCGCCGGGGCTGGTGGGGATGATCGCCGCCGCCGAGATCGCGCGCGTCAACCTTGTGGTGGCGGTGCTGATCTGGGCGATGGTCTATCCGATGATGGTGGGGGTCGATCCGCATCAACTGCGCCATGTGTTCCGCCAGCCCAAGGGGCTGGGGATCACGCTGGCGGTCAACTGGTTGATCAAGCCGTTCACCATGGCAGCCCTTGCGGTGCTGTTCTTCGAGGGCGTTTTCGCCGATCTGATCGCGCCCGAGGATGCGCAAAGCTATATCGCCGGGCTGATCCTTTTGGGGGCGGCGCCCTGTACGGCGATGGTGTTCGTGTGGTCGCAACTGACCCGGGGGGACGAGAATTACACGCTGGTGCAGGTCACGGTGAATGACGTGGTCATGGTCTTTGCCTTCGCGCCGATCGTGGCGTTTCTGCTGGGGGTGACGGATATCACCGTGCCTTGGGAGACGCTGGTGCTGTCGGTGGTTCTGTTCGTGGCGCTGCCGCTGGCGGCGGGGCTGCTGACCCGAGCGCGGCTGGAAAGCGAGGCGCGGATCGAGGCGTTCAAGGCGCGGGTCAAGCCGTTCTCGATGGTCGGGCTGATTGCGACGGTGGCGATCCTCTTCGGGCTTCAGGGCGATGTCATTCTGGAGCGGCCGCTGGTGATCGTGCTGATTGCGGTGCCGATCCTGTTGCAATCCTACGGCATTTTCGCGGTGGCCTATGCGGCGGCATGGATCATGAAGGTCCCGCACCGGATCGCGGCGCCCTGCGCGCTGATCGGCACGTCGAATTTCTTCGAACTGGCGGTGGCGGTGGCGATCAGCCTGTTCGGGCTGAATTCCGGCGCGGCGCTGGCCACGGTGGTGGGGGTGCTGGTGGAGGTGCCGGTCATGCTGTCGCTGGTGGCTTTCGCCAATCGCACGCGACGCGACTTCGGCTGATCGGGGGCGCGTCAGCCTTCGGGTGAGACGAACACGAATTCCACGCTGGCCATGGCCCAACACCCGCGATTGTATTCGATCGCCGCGCCATCCGCCGTGCGGTTGATCGCGGTGACATGCTGCACCGGTGTCTTGGCGTTAATGCCGAGGATCTCGGCCTCGTCCGGTGTGGCCAGACCGCCGCGCACACGGGTTTCGGCGCGGCGGAACCAGGGGATGCCCGACGCCTTGTAGACCGCGCTGACGGATTGCAGCCGCTCGTAAAGCCGTTCGAAATCGGGGAAGCGGTGGGCTGGCAACTCCTTGCGGGTGAAATAGATCGGCGCGCCATCTAGCAGTCGCATCCGGTGCAGCACGATCACCCTGTCGCGCGGTGACAGCCCAAAAAGGCGCGCCGCCTCGGGGCCGGGTGCCGCGCGTTCGAGCCGCAGGGTGCGCGTGGTCACGTCCTGCCCGCAGCCGATCAGCGAGTCGGAAAACCGCATGTCGTTCTGGATCACGAAGGCGCGGGGCGTCTGGCGCACGAAGATGCCGACGCCCTTGCGGGCCTGCAGCTTGCCTTCGCTCTGATGCAGGGCCAGTGCGCGGCGCATGGTGACGCGGTTGACGCGGAACATTTCGGCCAGTTGCACCTCGCCGGGGAGTTTGGCGCCCTGTGCGACAAGGCCGCTGTCGATGGCCTCGGACAGCCTGTCGTAGATCTGCAGCCAGATCGGGCGCAGCGCGCGGGCCTCATAGGGCCGCTGCGCCAGCGCCAGAAGAGAAGAGCCGCCTCTTGGGGCGACGGATGCTTCAGCCACGATCCAGAACCTTTCTGCCGTTCACGAAGACCGCCCGAATGTGACGCGTCTGTTTGTCCACCACAAGCAGGTCGGCGCGCTGATCCGGGGCAAGCGTGCCGCGATCCTGCAGTCCGACCGCCGCTGCCGGGTTGGCCGATATCAGCGCCCAGCCTTGGGCCAGAGGCAGCACCCCGGCATCGTGCAGGCGAAAGACCGCATGGAACGGGGCGGGATAGTAATAGTCCGATGCCAGAACGGTGCAGAGCCCCGCGTCAATGGCCTGCGTGGCGCATAGCGCGCCATTGTGGCTTTCGCCGCGCAGCGCGTTGGGCGCGCCGAGTACGACATGTTCGCCCGCATCGCGAGCGGCGCCCGCGGCGTCGGCGGACATCGGGAATTCGGCGATGGTGACCTTGCGCGCGCGCCCTGTCAGCCGGTCTTCGACGGTCATGTCGTCATGCGACATCACGGGGCGGCCAAGTGCCGTAGCCCGTTCGCAGATCCGGTCGGTGGCGGCGGGCACTTCGGTGCGGCGGTCCCAGATGCGGTTGATCTCGCGCTTGGCGTCGGCGGGGGAGAGGTGCATGCGCGCCGCCATCCGCTTGAGCTTGGCGCTGTCGTCGTCGAGCGCGCGGTTGGCGGTCGTATGATCGTTGAGCGACAGGATATCGCCGGGGCGCGCGGCCAGCCAGCCGATCACCTCGTCCACGTGATCGATCGCGAAGGTTTCCCACCGGATATTGAGCCGCGTGTCACAGGCAAGGCGGGGGGCGATATCGTTGAGCGAGGCGACCAGCGCGCGCGATATCGCGATATCGCGCAGGCCCGGTTCCCAAGACACCGTCAGCGCGTGATAGCCGGTGGTGATCCCGTTGGCGATCATCTGGGCATCGGCCTCGGCATAGGCGAGGGCATGGGGGAAATGCACGCCGGGGCGGGGTTGCACGATGGATTCGAACCCGTCGCCATGCAGATCGACGATGCCGGGCAGGATCCACGCGCCGCTTGCATCGAAGCTCTGCGCGTCATCGGGCCGGTCCGCAGTGATCCGCCCGCCGGACAGGTGCAGATCGGTGTCGGTGAAGCCGTCGGGCAGCAAGGTTTCGCCGCCGGTGAGTGTCCAGGCGTTGGTCATGGGGTCTTTGGTCTCCGTGTCACGAAAGTGTCAATCGAATCCCTTATGCATCGCTTGTGTGACGTTCCTGTATACACAACTCTGGACATCTTGGAGAGGCTCAATGATCCGTTCCCTGCTCGCCGCCGCCGCGGTTTCCGTCGCTGCCATCACCCCCGCCTTCGCCGAACCGCTCAAATTCGCGGTCACCGACATCGAAGGGCTTGAAGCCCTGCAACAGGAGTTCGGCGCGTTCGAGGCCAAACTCGAAGAGCTGACCGGCTATGAAGTCGATCTGTTCCCGGTCTCGTCGCGCACCGCCGCTGTCGAGGCGCTGAAGCAGGACAAGGTCGATCTGGTGCTGACCGGCCCGGCCGAATACGTCGTCATCAAGGAGCTGACCGATGCGGTGATCGTGACCGCATGGCAGCGCCCGAACTATTTTGCCCAGATCGTCACCCTGTCGGATGGTCCGATCAAGTCGGTGCAGGATCTCAAGGGCAAGACCGTGACCTTCGGATCGGTCGGCTCGACCTCGCAGCATCTGGGACCGGCGCAGGTTCTGGCGGATTTCGGTCTGGCCTATAACACCGACTACCAGCCGCAGATCATCTCGCGCAATCTGGCTGTCGAGGCGCTGATCCGCGGTGATGTGCAGGCGGTGGGCATGAATGAAGGCCATCTGCGCCGCATCCGCGAGGCGTTCCCCGATACGTCCTTCACCGTGGTGGCGCGGGGCCGCGATCTGCCCAACGACATCCTTGTGGCGCGTTCCGACATGGATCAGGAGGCTGTCGCCGCCGTCAAGGCCGCCTTTGTCGATCACTCCGCCGAGCTGATGCAGGCGGTTCTGACCGGCGAAGACAACCAGAAGTTCAAGGGTGGGTTCTTCCTGACGCAGGTCGATGACAGCGATTATGACTACGTGCGCTCGATGTATGCGACCATCGGTGTCGATACGAGCGACTTCGTGGGCAACTGAGCCCCAGCTGGCGATGAGGCCGGGGGCGGATGCTCCCGGCCCTTGGCCTTTTTTGCGTTCAAACCCCAGGGGGCATGATGCTTGATCTCGTGACCGACCGCCCGAGTGGCGCCGCCGCAAAGGCGCAGGCGCTGGCCCAGACCGGCCCGCTGATCGCGGCGCGTGGCCTATGCAAATCTTATGACCGGCGCCGCACGATCCTTGACGGGGTCGATCTGGAGATCGCGGCGGGCGAGCGGGTTGCGTTGATCGGCTCAAACGGCAGCGGCAAGTCCACCCTGCTGAAAAGCCTGATCGGGTTGCATCCGATCTCGGGTGGCACGCTGCACTGTTTTGGCGAACCGGTGGATGCGCGCGGCAGCCGCAAACAGCGGCTGGCCATGCGGCGGCAAACCGGGTTCGTCTTTCAGAAACACTGTCTGGTGCGGCGCCGCACGGTGCTGTCCAATGTCATTCATGGCCTTTTCGGTGACGCGGGAAGCTGGCGGGCGTTTTCGCATTCTCTGGCGCCGCCCGAATGGCGTGATCGCGCGATGCAGGCGCTGGCCGAGGTCGATCTGGCCGACAAGGCGCTGGAGCGCGCCGATGCGTTGTCGGGCGGGCAACAGCAGCGCGTGGCGATTGCCCGTGCGCTTGTGCGTCGTCCGCGCCTGTTGATCGCGGATGAGCCTGCCGCCAGTCTTGACCCGGTGTCAGGGCGCAATGTGATGGAATTGTTCACCCAGCTGTGCCGGGATCACGGCATCACGCTGCTTTATACCTCGCATGACATGGCGCATGCGGTGGATTACGCGGATCGCGTTGTGGCGCTGAAAGGCGGCAAGGTGCTGTTCGACCGGCCCGCGGCACAGGTCACGCGCGCCGATCTCAAGGATACGTTCGATGGCTGATCGCAGGCTGGAGGCGCCTGGCCGCTTCACGGGGTTTTCGCCGCTCAATTTCGCGCTGCTGGTGGGTTTGGGGGCGGTGATCCTTGCCTCGATGGGCAAGGTGGCGCCGTCGCCGCAGCAATTGGCCGATGGTGTGCCGGGGATGGTCAATCTTGTGGGGCGCATGCTGCCGCCCAACACCGAACCGGCGTTTCTGGCGCGGATCGGGTTGCGCATCCTCGAGACCTTCCAGATCGCGCTGGTCGGTGCCGCCATCGGTATCGTGCTGAGCCTGCCGATCGCGTGGTGTGCGGCGCGGGGCGTGTCGCCGCTTGGGCGCGGCAATGTGCTGGTCAAGGCGTTCGTGTCGTTCCTGCGCACGGTGCCCGATCTGGTCTGGGCGCTGATTTTCGTGGCCTCGATCGGGCTGGGGGCCGTGGCGGGCACCATGACGATCGTGGTCGATACGATCGGCTTTTGTGGCCGGTTCTTTGCCGAAGCGATGGAGGATGCCGAGAAGGAGCCGCAAGAGGCGTTGTCGGCTATCGGCGCGGGGCGCGGATCGATCCTTGTGGGCGCGATCCTGCCGGACATCATGCCGTCGCTGATCAACGCGTCGCTCTTCGCTTTGGAAAAGGCGGTGCGGTCGTCGGTCGTGCTGGGGCTGGTGGGGGCTGGCGGGATTGGGCAGGAACTCAAGGTGGCGTTCGATCTGTTCCAGTATCGCAACGCATCGATGATCATTCTTGCGATCTTCGCCATCGTGCTGCTGATGGAGCTGTGCACCGACAAGCTGCGCGCGCGTATTCAGTGACGCGAATGGCAGGCTGAGACGCAAAGCGTTTCGCGGAAAACCTGCATCAGGGATTTTCGCGAAATGCGGTGCTGTGTTCAATCGTTGCACGCGTTCCGCCTGTCGCTGATGCCTCGGGTTGAAGGCGGAACGCTTTATTGGCCACGGGGCCGATTTTCGGCGCCTGTGGCTTTTCATCCGCCGCGCATGGCATAGCTTCCCATCAGACGGAGGCGCCATGTTGCTGCAGATCGACAATCTGACGAAATCCTATGCCGGGCCGGAAGGCCCGACAGAGGTGCTGCGTGGCGTGAGCCTGTCGCTGGACGCAGGCGAAACCCTTGCGCTGACCGGCGAGTCGGGGTCGGGCAAAAGCACGCTTCTGCATCTGGTGGGTGGGCTGGACACGGCCGATGGCGGCAGCATCCGGCTTGATGGTCAGGAGGTGACGCGCCTTGATGACACCGGACGCGCGGCCTTGCGGCGTGGCACGGTGGGGGTGGTGTTTCAGCAGTTCAACCTGATCCCGTCGCTGAGCGTCGCGGCGAATATCAGCTTTCAGGCCCGGCTTGCCGGACGCTTCGACCAGGCCCGCGCCGACCGTCTGGCCGAGGCTTTGGGCCTGACCGGGCAACTGGCGAAATACCCTGAGCAGTTGTCGGGCGGCCAGCAGCAGCGTGTCGCCATCGCCCGGACGCTTGCGGCACGGCCACGGCTTGTGCTGGCCGATGAGCCGACGGGCAATCTGGACGAGGCGACCGCCGCGGTTGTGATCGAGGAAATGCTGGCACTGGTCCACGAGACGGGCGCCGCGCTGATGATGGTGACGCATTCCCCGGCGCTTGCGGCGCGGGCGGGGCGGCGGCTGCATCTGCGGCAGGGGCGGTTGGAATGATCGCGGCGGCGGGTCAGGCGCTTTGGTCGCATTGGCGGCGCAATCCTTTGCAGCTTTTCACGCTGGTGGCGGGGCTGGCGCTGGCCACGGCGCTTTGGTCGGGGGTGCAGGCACTGAATGCGCAGGCGCGCAGCAGCTATGACGCGGCCGCGGCCCTGTTGGGCGAGGGGCGGTTCGATCAGCTGGTGCCGCGCAGCGGCGATACGATCGCACAAGACCGCTTCGTGAGTTTGCGCCGCGCGGGCTGGCTTGTCGGTCCGGTGATCGAGGGCAGTCTGGACGCAGGGGGCGAGCGGGTGCGTATCGTCGGGATCGATCCGCTGACAGCACCCGGCGGTGCAGGGCCGATCACGCAGGCCGGTGACGCACCCTTGCAGAGCTTTTTGTCCGAACGGCTGATCTTTGCCCATCCCGATATCGCCGAGGCGTTGGCGCGGAGCGTGACAGCGCGCGTGGTGGCCGATCCGGGGCTGGCGCCCGACACGGCGGTGACCGATATCGGCGTCGCGCAATCCCTGCTGAATCGCCCGCAGGAGCTCAGCCGCCTGATGCTGGCCGAAAGCCAGCCGCGCGGTCGTCCCCCGCTGGACGAGATCGCGCCCGATCTGGTGCTGCGCCCGTCGCAGCAAAGCTCGGATATCGGGCAGCTGACCGGCAGCTTTCACCTCAACCTGACGGCGTTCGGGTTGCTGAGTTTCGCGGTGGGTATCTTCATCGTGCATGGCGCGATTGGCCTCGCGTTCGAGCAACGGCGCGGCATGGTGCGCACGCTGCGCAGTCTGGGCCTGCCGCTGCGGCATCTGGTGGGGCTGATGGCGGCGGAACTGGCGGTGATCGCTTTGATTGCGGGGGCTGTTGGGGTGGTGCTTGGATACCTTTTGGCGGCGGCCCTTCTGCCGGATGTGGCGGCCACGCTGGAGGGGCTTTACGGCGCGCAGGTGTCGGGGGCGCTGAACCTCGAGCCGTCGTGGTGGCTGTCGGGTCTGGGGATCGCACTGCTGGGCACGGGACTTGCGGCCTCGGGCGCATTCTGGCGGATCGCACGGATGCCGGCGTTGGCCAACAGCGATGCGCGCGCATGGAGTATGGCTGCAGGCCGGCGTCATGCTCTGCTGGCGATGGCGGGTCTGGGGCTTTTCGGGATGGCAGTTGGGCTGGTGTGGCTTGGCAGCGGTCTGATCGCGGGGTTTGCCGGTGTCGCCTGTCTTCTGTTCGGGGCGGCATTGGTCTTTCCGCTGATCCTTGAACGCGCGCTCAAGACGGCCGAGTGCCGGGCAAGGTCCGTGCGGTGGGAATGGTTCTGGGCCGATACGCGCCAGCAGGTGCCGGGCCTCAGTCTTGCGCTGATGGCGCTGTTGCTGGCGATGGCGGCGAATATCGGGGTGTCGACCATGGTGTCGAGTTTCCGGCTGACCTTTACGGGCTTTCTGGATCAACGTCTGACCGCCGGGCTTTATGTGGCCACCGATGATGCGGATCAGGCGGAGGCGCTTTTGTCCTTTGTCGACGGGCGTGCGGAGGGCGTTCTTCCGCTCTTGTCCGCCGAGAGCCGGCTTGCTGGCCAGAAGGCCGAGATACTCGGCGTGCGCGTCGGCCCGGCCTATCGCGACAACTGGACCTTCATCGCGCAGGACGGGGCTGTGTGGGATCGGGTGGCTACGGGCGAGGCGGTGATCATCAACGAGCAGATGGCCCGCCGTGCCGATCTGTGGCCGGGTGACAGGCTGCCCCTTGCGCCGGGGCGGGAGGTGCTGATTGCGGGCGTGGTCAGCGATTACGGCAATCCGATCGGTCAGGCGGTGATCGGCGAAGGGCTGTTCGGCGAACTGTTCCCCGAGACGCGCGCCACGCGGTTCGGGCTTCGGACGCAGACACCCGATGCCTTGCGCGATGCGCTGATCGATGCGGGCATCGTGGAGGAGGGGCAGATCACCGATCAATCCGCGCTCAAGGCGTTTTCCATGGGGGTGTTCGAGCGGACCTTCACCGTGACGGCGGCGCTCAATGTGCTCACGCTGGCGGTTGCGGGCTTTGCCATCCTGATGAGCCTGCTGACGCTGGCGGGCATGCGCATTCCTCAGCTTGCCCCTGCATGGGCGCTTGGCCTCACACGCCGCGAGCTGGGCCGGCTGGAGCTTTGGCGCGCGGTGATCCTTGCCGCGCTGACGCTGATTGTGGCGGTGCCTTTGGGGCTGGCGCTGGCGTGGATGTTGCTGGCGGTCATCAATGTCGAGGCGTTTGGCTGGCGGTTGCCGATGTTTCTGTTCCCCTTGGATTACGCGGTGTTGGGGGCGCTTGCGCTATGTGCGGCGATGGCCGCCGCCGCATGGCCCGCGCTCAGGCTGGCGCGGACGCCGCCCTCGCAACTGCTGAAGGTGTTCGCGCATGAAGGCTGATTGTCTGGCCGCACGACTGGCCCTGGTTCTGGTGCTGGCCTGTCCGGTGCAGGCGCTGGCGCAGGGCTTTGCCGGGATGGGCAGCGATGCGCAAGGTTTCGCCGTGCCGCAGCCCGATCCGCAATTCGCCTTTCCGCAAGATCACGGCCCGCATCCCGATTACCGGATCGAGTGGTGGTATCTGACAGCCAATCTGAGCGGCCCTGACGGTACGCCCTACGGGTTGCAATGGACGCTCTTTCGCTCGGCGCTGGCCCCGGGCGAAGGGCCGGGATGGGACAGCCCGCAAATCTGGTTTGCCCATGCCGCGATCACCACACCGCAGGCGCATCACAGCGCCGAACGCTTTGCCCGTGGCGGGATCGGGCAGTCCGGTGTCACGGCGGCGCCGTTCGAGGCGTGGATCGATGATTGGCGTATGGCGGGCGAGACGCTGGAGGATGTGACGCTGACCGCGACGGGCGATGTCTTTTCCTATGACATGCGCCTGCAGGCCGAGGGGCCGTTGGTGTTTCACGGCGATGGCGGCTATTCGGTCAAATCGGCGGCGGGGCAGGCGAGCTACTATTACTCGCAGCCGTTCTTCCGCATATCCGGACAGCTGACCCTGCCCGAGGGCGTGGTGCCGGTCACCGGCACCGCCTGGCTGGACCGGGAATGGTCCTCGCAGCCGCTGGCCGAGGATCAAACCGGATGGGACTGGTTCTCGCTGAGTTTCGACGATGGGGACAAGCTGATGGGGTTCCAGCTGCGCCAAACCGATGGCACCGTGTTCAGTTCCGGCACATGGATCGGGCCGGATGGGGCGACCCGTGCCTTGCAGGACGGAGAGGTGATCGCCAGCCCGCTGGAGACGACCCGCGTCGCGGGGCGCGATGTGCCGACGCGCTGGCGGCTCGAAGTGCCGGGTTATGGCGTCGATGTCGAGGTGGGGGCGATCAACCCCGATGCATGGATGCACACCAGCGTGCCCTATTGGGAGGGCCCGGTTGTGGTGTCGGGCAGTCATGCGGGGCGGGGGTACCTGGAAATGACCGGCTACGAATGATGAGGGGCGCGGCGCCGGTAGTCCCGGTCCGCGCCCCCGCTGGTTTCACATGTTCAGGCGTCGATCACAGCCCGTATTGCTCGCGGGCGTAATCGCCCAGACCCACCGCATCCAGCTTGGCCAAGGGCGCGAGGAACGTGACCTGAATGACCCCCGGCGCACGGCCGATCTCGATCGCGCCGTTCACGGTGGCGCGGTTGCGCACCTCGGCCACGGTCATGTCCAGCAGCTTGGCGGCGCGCGCCAGCCCGTTTTCGATCGCCTCGTTCAGATTGGCCGCCGTGCCGATCACCGAGACAGGCGCAAGCGGTTCGATCTGCGACACGCCCCATTTGGTTGCAAGCCGCTGCCCCTTGGCTTTTTCGGCTTCGGTAAAGGGTTTGGCGAGGGGCGGGAGGTCTTCTTCGAGCGGGAAGAGCACAGGCCCATCGAGCGGGTAGTCTTTCACCACCTCGACCTGCAGGGTGACGCTGCCCGATACGTCCATCGTGTGCCCCGCGATTTCGCCATCGCCCTGACCGGCATGCATGTCGCCCATATAGACGCCCGCCCCCGGCACCTTGACCGGGCAGACAAGGATCGCGCCGGCGCGCACCGCGTCGATATCCATATGGCCGTCGGTCTTGTGCTCGTTGAGCTGTTCGAGCGTGATGCCGTAGTCATGCGGCGCGCCCACAAGGAAGGCGCCGAAATCGCCGGCGTTATGGCTGTCGGGCATCGGCATGGAGGGGCAGGTGCCAAGCTGACCCATGAAGGGCCGCATCCGGATCAACGTACCGGGCATGTCCGACGGCGCGAAATGCAGGATCGAATGCTGGCGGCTTTCATCGGGCAGCGCCGAGTAATGATCGGCCTGCGCGGCGATGGTTTCGGCGGCCTCGTGCGGCAGGGTCAGGCCCACGCTGCGCGTATCGTCGAAGGTGACGGTATAGCCATGCACGATTTCGAAGGGCTTTACGGCATTGCCGCAGACGTCGCATTTGACCGAATCCTGCCCACTGCCTTCGATATGCGTCTCGGGCCAGACGGTGTCGCAGGTCGGGCAGCGCGCCGCGACATAGGGATCGCCCAGACAGAACCCTTCGGGCGAGCTGTCATGGCCCGATGCGGTGGCGATCGAGGTCACTGTGATGTCGCGGATGCGGATCGCGACGCCATCTCCCACCTCGGCGCCTTCCACGAAGATCGGTTTCGTGACCTCATGTCCGCCACGCAGGCGGGGTGTGATCATCGGTCCCCAGCATCCCGGTGCGGTGTTGGCGATGATGGTGCCGCCATTCTCGACCGGGCCGAGCATCGGCGCATCGGGATCGAGAACACTGTTGGTGAATTCCTGAACCACGACGCTGCGTCGCGATGTCGGTGACGCATTTCTTCCGTCCGGCATGATGATCTCCCCGTGATTTGCATTAGTATCGGGGGAGAATAATCCGTCGCATCGAATCCACAAGGCTGGATCGCGCATCGCGCCTTGCAGCTTCCGACTGCGACACGACTTGAAAGGACGAGATCATGGAGCTGAATTCCGATTTTTCGCAGCGCGTTCTGGTGCGGACCGAAAAAGAGCCGTGGCATCCCTCGCCCTCACCCGGGGTCGAACGGCGTATGCTGGACAGGATCGGCGACGAAGTGGCGCGCGCCACCAGCATCGTGCGCTTCGCGCCGGGTCAGAGTTTTTCCCCGCATACCCATGGCGGAGGCGAGGAATTCATCGTGCTCGACGGGGTGTTTCAGGATGAGCATGGCGATTATCCGGCCGGAACCTATGTGCGCAACCCGCCGACCACCAGCCACACGCCCGGCTCGGACGAGGGCTGCACGATCTTCGTCAAGCTCTGGCAATTCGACCCCGAGGACCGCACGCAGTTCAGCAAACCAATGGCCGAGGGTCTTGTCGCGCAAGGCGATGGCGTCAAGGTCAACGAGCTTTTCCGCGATGGCCGCGAGATCGTGCGCTATTACGCGCTCGATGCCGGTGCCACGCTCAAATCCACCCCGGTCGGAGGGCTGGAACTGCTGCTGCTGTCGGGCTCTGTGCAGGACGGGGATGACTGGCTGCGCGCGGGCGACTGGCTGCGCCTGCCGGAGGGGGAGGCGCTTGCGCTCAGTGCCGGGCCGGATGGTGCGACACTGTGGATGAAGACCGGTCATTTGCGCTTTGTCGCGGCGCCGGACAGCTGATCCGGCGCGTCTCATCCCTTTCATTGGTGGGAACTTGGGGTTGATCTTTCGGAACTCAGGGCCGATATACAGCTGCACCATCGGTATGGGCCTGCCCTATGTGCACGGCCACCATGCCCGGGTCCGAAAGGGTCCACCCACATGAGATGCTGGCCTCAGGGCTGGACCGAGTGGACATCAACCGTCACGCGCGACACCCGAGCGGCTCTTGCCGCCCGCCGCCATTTGACGCTTCGGCCCACGACCTGAAACAGAACCGAAAGGAGACAGCCATGAGCGATATGACCATTGAGGAAATCGAACAGCGGATCGAATCCCTTCAGAATTCGGGGATGCATCTGGCGGCAAAGGCGCTGATGCGCGAGTTGAATCACCGCCGCAAGGCTGGCTGACGCCGGATCGCGGCCCGTCACGGGCCATCGCGGGGGCCGCGCCAGTGGGGGCGGCCCTTTTTTCATGCCAAAAATCGGTGCGCGCCGGCTCAGTCCGTACCGACGATCACCTCCGAGGCCTTGATCACCGCGTAGGCGGTCTTGCCTGTTGCAAGGCCCAATTCCTCGACCGAGGCATTGGTGATCATTGCGGTGATCGTATTGCCGCCGCCGATATCAAGCTGAACGGTGCTGTTCACGGCACCTTTCTCGATCGTGGTCACAGTGCCCTTGAGCGTGTTGCGCGCGCTGAGTTTCATCCTGACCTCTTGGTTTGAATGGCTGATGCGAACGAGATTGGTATCAGGCGGCGGTAAGTCAAGCTTGGGGGCGCTGGCGCCTTGACCTTCGGCCCGGGTTCTTCGAACGTGCGCGCGACAGTAAATCAGGAGCAGGTCATGACACTTGAGGACAGATACGCGCCGCAACTGGACAAGCTGGCCGAGGTGGCGGTCAGGGTAGGGTTGAACCTGCAGCCGGGGCAGGATCTTGTGCTGACCGCGCCGGTGGCGGCGCTGCCCTTGGTGCGCCGTGTCGTGGCCGAGGCGTATCGCGCGGGCGCGGGGCTTGTGACGCCGATTCTCGGGGATGAGGCGTTGATGCTGGCGCGTTATCGCCATGCGCCCGACGACAGTTTCGACCGCGCGCCGGGTTGGCTTTACGAGGGGATGGCCAAGGCCTTCGAAGGGGGTGCTGCGCGCATGGCGGTCGTGGGCGATGACCCGATGCTTCTGGCCGACGAAGACCCGGCCAAGGTGGCGCGCGCCGGCAAGGCCAATTCCATGGCCTACAAGCCCGCGCTGGAACATATAGCCAATTTCGCGATCAACTGGTCGATCGCCAGCTATCCAAGCCCGTCATGGGCGCGGCGCATGTTCCCCGACCTGCCCGAGGATCAGGCCGTGGACAGGCTTGCGCAGGCAATCTTTGCCGCGTCGCGTGTCGATACATCCGATCCGGTGGCGGCATGGCAGGCGCATAACGCCACGTTGCGCGCGCGGACCGAATGGCTGAACGAGCAGCGGTTCGCCGCGCTGCATTTCACCGGACCGGGCACGGATCTGACGGTCGGGCTGGCCGATGGGCATGAATGGCAAGGCGGGGCGTCGGTGGCGCGCAATGGTGTCACCTGCAATCCGAACATCCCGACCGAAGAGGTGTTCACCACCCCACATGCCACCCGAACCGAAGGTCATGTGCGCGCTTCCAAGCCACTGTCGCATCAGGGCAGCCTGATCGAGAATATCGAGGTCCGTTTCAAAGAAGGCCGCATCACCGAAGCCCGGGCGACCCGGGGCGAGGCCGTGTTGCAAAAGCTGCTGGACACCGACGAGGGCGCGCGCCGTCTGGGCGAGGTGGCGCTGGTGCCGCATTCCTCGCCGATCTCGCAATCGGGGCTGCTGTTCTACAACACGCTCTATGACGAAAACGCCGCGTGCCATATCGCACTTGGCCAGTGCTATTCCCAGTGCTTCGAGGGCGGCGACAGCCTCAGCCCTGACGAGATCGCCGCGCGTGGCGGCAATGCCAGCCTGATCCATGTGGACTGGATGATCGGCGGGGCCGAGACCGATATCGACGGTCTGCGCGAGGATGGCACGCGCGTTCCGGTGTTCCGGCAAGGCGAATGGGCCTGAGGCCGGCGTGATGGATGGCTTGTCCTCACCGCTGATGCTGGGGTTTCTGGGCAGCCTTGCGGCAGGGCTCATGACGGCGGTCGGGGCCTTGCCTGTGCTGGCGGGGCGGGAGCCGGGGCGGGCGTTTCGGGACATGTCGCTTGGCTTTGCCGCGGGCGTCATGCTGGCCGCGTCGTTCTTTTCGCTGATCATACCGGCGCTGGATGCGGCGGGGCAAACCTATGGGCGGGGCGCCATACCGGCGCTGATCGCCTGCGCGTCGATCCTGATCGGTATGGCGGCGGTGCATCTGATGAACGAAGCGCTCCCGCACGAGCATTTCCGAATGGGCCGCGAAGGGCCGGATGCGGTGGCGCTGCGGAGGGTCTGGCTGTTTATCTTCGCGATCACCATTCACAATTTCCCCGAAGGCTTGGCGGTTGGCGTGGGCTTCGGCGCGCATGGGCTCGAAGGCGGTCTGCCTCTGGCCATCGGCATCGGCTTGCAGAACGCGCCCGAAGGTCTGGCCGTGGCGGTGGCTCTTCTGGGTGAAGGATACGGGCGAGCGCGAGCATGGGTGATCGCGTCGCTGACCGGGTTGGTGGAGCCTTTGGGCGGTGTGCTTGGCGCGGGGCTGATTTCGATCTCCGAGCCTTTGCTGCCTTGGGGTCTGGCCTTTGCGGCGGGGGCGATGCTCTATGTCATCAGCCACGAGATCATCCCTGAAACCCATCGCAGCGGCCACCAGAACAAGGCGACGCTAGGGCTGGCGGTGGGTCTGGTGGTCATGCTGTTTCTGGATGTCTGGCTGGCGGGCTGAGCCCAAGGACACGATTTCGTGCGCCACGGGCGGCGGCGGTTGGAGGCGGAGGCGGGCTGGTCTATGCTGATCTGCGACGCAAACCCGGAGGCCGAAGACGATGACACACCCGATCATGAGCCGCCGTAGCCTGCTTGTCGGCAGTGCTGCCGTGACATTGAGCGCAGCCATGCCCGCCACCGCCGCCGGGCGACCGTTGATCCATGTTCTGAAAGACCCAAATTGCGGATGCTGCGGCGCCTGGATCGAGATCATGCAGGCCGAGGGATTCGAGGTGACGACCGAAACCAGTTTCGGCACCGCGCTCAGCCGCTACAAGCTGGACAATGGCATTCCGCCCAAGATGGCCTCGTGCCACACGGGCAAGATCGCGGGCTACATGATCGAAGGCCATGTGCCTGCCGCCGACATCCGCCGGTTGCTCGACGAGCGGCCCGACGCGGTGGGGCTTGCCGTGCCGGGAATGCCCTATGGCTCGCCCGGCATGGGGCCGGAAGACCGGCGCGAGGCGTATGACGTGCACCTGATCCGCCGCGATGGCACGACCGAGATTTTCACCAGCTACGACGCCGCCTGATCCGCGGCCTGAGACGGCTTGCCTGTCTCGGCTCCGAGGGCGCGGGACACGGCCGCCGCCGCTTCGCGCACCATCGTGCCGATCTCTTCGATCCGGGCCAGATCCATCCGATGGGTTGGCCCCGACACTGATATGCCCGCCACGGGTTCTGCGAAGATGTTGAAGATCGGCGCCGCGACGCAGCGCATTCCGGCGGCTTTTTCCTCGTCGTCAAAGGCCCAGCCACGGGCGCGCGTCAGGTCCATGTCCTGGCGCAAGGCATCCGGATCGGTGATGGTTCTGTCGGTGAAGCGGGTGAGCGCGTGCGCCTTCAGAAACGCCGCCATCCGATCATCGGAATATTGCGCCAGCAGCGCCTTGCCGATGCCCGAGGCATGCATCGGCGAGACGGTGCCCGGTGGAAAGAAAGCCCGGATCGTCTGTGGGGTTTCCACCTGACTGATGAACATCACCTGTCCTGCCTGTTCTATCCCCAGATTGGCGGTTTCGCCCGTACTTTGCATCAGCTCGCGCATGCTGGCGCGGGCGCGTTCAACAACGCCGGCACGGCGCAGAAAGGCGGATCCGATCCGATAGGCCATCGCCCCGATGAACCATGTCTGCGTGCCGGTGTCGCTGTCGACGATGCCCCGCGCCTCGAGCGTGGCCAGCACGCGGTGGATCGTGGCGGGGGACTGCTCCAGCGTTTCGGCGATGTCGGTCAGGGTCAGACCGTCGCGCGCGGCAAGGCAATCGAGCACGTCGAATGCCCGGTCAAGCGACTGGATCGTGGTCTTCGAGGTGGGGCTGTTGAAGCCCTTTGGCCGTCCGCGCCGGCGTGTCGTCTGATCCATCCGTGGCTCCGATTCCGGTGGTTGTATCCGATGGTATTCTAAATGTGAAAAATAATTCCATCCAGTGAAAAAATACAAACCATTGAAAAACATGTAAATATACCTGAACGCTTATCTTCGAAAAAGTTTTTCAAAAAAATTGGGTTTGTGATGGGGGCTCTGTAAGTTGAACATCGACACAACGAGGAGGGCCGTGTCATGAGCTTTCAGAACCCCGTTTTCATTCCGGGTCCGACCAATATGCCCGAGGAATTGCGCAAAGCCGTGGACATGCCCACGCTTGACCATAGGTCACCGCTCTTTGCCGCTATTCTCCACCCTGCCCTGGACGGCGTCAAAGCCGTGCTGAAATCGCAAACGGCAGAGGTATTCGTTTTTCCCGGCACCGGGACGGGCGGATGGGAGACCGCGATCAGCAACACGCTGAGCGCCGGCGATGCCGTTCTGGCCGCGCGCAACGGGATGTTCAGCCATCGCTGGATCGACCTGTGCCAGCGTCACGGTCTGGACGTGCAGGTGATCGAGGCCGGTTGGGGCGCGGGCTTGCCCGCAGACCGCTACGAAGAGATTCTGGCCGCCGATACGGGGCACCGGATAAAGGCCGTGTTGGCTACCCATAACGAGACCGCGACCGGCGTCGTGTCCGATATCGCCGCGATCCGGCGCGCGATGGATGCGGCCGGTCATCCGGCGCTCTTGCTGGTCGATGGGGTCAGCTCGATCGGGTCGATGGATTTCCGCATGGACGACTGGGGCGTCGATATCGCGGTGACCGGGTCGCAAAAGGGCTTCATGCTGCCTGCGGGCCTTGCCATCGTCGCCTTCTCGCCGCGTGCCATGCAGGCGGTCGAGGGGGCCACTCTGCACCGCACCTATTTCGATATCCGCGACATGGCTCGGGGTTATGCGGCGGGCGGCTATCCCTACACGCCTGCAGTCGGGTTGCTGAACGGTCTCAAGATGGCCACGGGCATGTTGCTGGACGAAGGGCTGGACAATGTCTTTGCCCGTCACCACCGCATTGCCGAAGGGGTGCGCCGCGCGGTGCATGCCTGGGGGCTGGAGTTGTGCGCCGACAGCCCGGATCTTTGGTCCGACACCGTGTCGGCGATCCGTATGCCCGAGGGTGTGGATGCGAACCGTTTCGTCGCCCATGCGGTCGAGCGGTATGGCGTCGCCTTCGGCACCGGTCTGGGTGAGCTTGCGGGCAAGGTGTTCCGCATCGGTCATCTGGGCCGCATGACCGACGTCATGGCCCTGAGCGGCATTGCCACGGCGGAAATGGTGATGGCCGATCTGGGCATGGATATCGCCCTTGGCTCGGGCGTGGCGGCGGCGCAGGCCCATTATCGCCTCGATCCCGCAACCACCACGAGGAAGGAGGCCGCGTGATGAAAGATACCGTGACGCAAATACCCACCTATGAGGATATGCTTGCCGCGCATGAGCGCATCAAGCCCTATATTCACCGCACGCCGGTTCTGACCTCATCGTTCCTGAACGATGTCACGGGGGCCGAGCTGTTCTTCAAATGCGAGAATTTCCAGAAGGCCGGAGCGTTCAAGGTGCGCGGCGCCTCGAACGCAGTTTTCGGTCTCAGCGATGAGATGGCCGCGCGCGGTGTCGCCACCCATTCCAGCGGCAATCATGCGCTCAGTCTCAGCTATGCGGCGGGGCGGCGGGGCATCCCCTGTCACGTGGTCATGCCGCGCACCGCGCCGCAGGCCAAGAAGGACGCCGTGCGCGGCTATGGCGGGATCATCACAGAATGCGAGCCGTCAACCACCTCGCGCGAGGCAGTGTTTGCCCAGGTGCAGGCCGAAACCGGCGCCGAGTTCGTGCATCCTTACAACGATCCGCGGGTGATCGCGGGGCAGGGGACATGCTCGAAAGAGTTGATGGAGCAGACCGACGGGCTGGATGCGGTGATCGCGCCCATCGGCGGTGGCGGCATGGTGTCGGGCTGTTGTCTGACGCTGAGCACGCTGGCGCCTGAGGTGGCGATCTATGCCGCCGAACCCGAGCAGGCCGACGATGCCTATCGCAGCTTCAAGGCGGGCCATATCATCGCCGATGACGCTCCTGAGACCATCGCTGACGGTCTCAAGGTGCCGCTGAAGGAAAACACCTGGCATTTCGTTTCGAACCACGTGACCGATATCCTGACCACCAGCGAGCAAGAGATCATCGACGCGATGAAACTCACATGGGCGCGCATGAAGATCGTGATGGAGGCCAGCTGCGCACCGCCGCTTGCGGCCATTCTCAAGAACCCCGATATCTTCCGGGGCAAGCGCGTGGGCGTCATCATCACCGGCGGCAATGTCGATCTCGACAAACTGCCCTGGATGCGCGGCTAGGGCCGGGCCATCACGGGCCGGAGCGAACAGATATTTGAATTCCCAACACACCAGGGAGAGACCAAGATGAACGACATGAGCAACATTCACGAGCTTGAAGTGGGCTTTGATATCCCGGCGCTGCCCGGCATGGACGAGGCCGATATCCAGACCCCCTGTCTGGTGCTGGACCTTGACGCGCTCGAACGCAACATCCGCAAGATGGGCGATTACGCCAAGGCGCACGGCATGCGGCACCGGGTGCATGGCAAGATGCACAAATCGGTCGATGTGGCCAAGCTGCAGGTGGAACTGGGCGGCGCCTGCGGTGTCTGCTGCCAGAAGGTGAGCGAGGCCGAAGTCTTTGCCCGTGGCGGCATCAAGGATGTTCTGGTGTCCAATCAGGTCCGGGAGCCGGCCAAGATCGACCGGCTGGCGCGGATGCCCAAACTGGGCGCGCGCACCATCTGCTGCGTGGACGATATCGATAACGTGGCCGATCTGTCTGCGGCGGCGCAAAAGCACGGCACGCAGATCGAGTGCCTGGTCGAGATCGATTGCGGCGCGGGTCGCTGTGGCGTGACCCAGACCGCCGATGTGGTGCGCATCGCCAAGGCGATCGACGCCGCGCCGGGGCTGAAATTTGCCGGCCTGCAGGCTTATCAGGGCGCCATGCAGCACATGGACAGCTATGAAGATCGCAAGGCCAAGGTGGACATCGCCATCGCGATGGTGCGCGACGCGGTCGATGCGCTGAAAGCCGACGGGATCGAGTGTGACATCGTCGGCGGCGGCGGCACCGGCAGCTACTATTTCGAAAGCAATTCAGGCGTTTACAATGAGCTTCAGTGCGGATCGTATGCCTTCATGGATGCCGATTACGGCCGTATCCTCGACAAGGACGGCAAGCGCATTGATCAGGGCGAATGGGAAAACGCGCTGTTCCTGCTGACCAGCGTCATGAGCCATGCCAAGGCCGACAAGGCGATCGTGGATGCCGGTCTCAAGGCACAGTCGGTCGATAGCGGTCTGCCTTTCGTCTTTGGGCGCGATGACGTGGAATATGTCAAATGCTCAGACGAGCATGGTGTGGTGGCCGACCCGAAGGGCGTTCTCAAGGTCAATGACAAGCTCAAGTTGGTGCCGGGTCATTGCGACCCGACCTGCAACGTGCATGACTGGTATGTGGGTGTGCGCGGCGGCAAGGTCGAAAGTGTCTGGCCCGTTTCCGCACGCGGCAAAGCCTATTGACGCGTTTTGGTCGGCCCACGGCAATCGCGTCGTGGGGCCGGCCTTGATCTGACGCAGGACATCCAGAATGACGCGGGGCCTTGCCCCGGAAAGGAGAGGTCATGAATGACCTGAGCGCACAGGCGCCCAAGGCCGCGCAAGCCGGCAACACCGTCACCATCGTCCCCGAAGCCGAGATCGCGGGCCTCATGACCCCCGAGGCTGCCTTTGATGCGGTCGAGGCGACATTCGCGGCCATGGCGCGCGGCGATGCCTACAACTTTCCGGTGATCCGCGAGGCGATTGGCCATGCCGATGCGCTGTATGGGTTCAAGTCGGGTTTTGACCGCGAGAGCCTTGCACTTGGGCTGAAATCCGGTGGCTATTGGCCCGGCAACGAGGCGCGCGGCCTGACCAACCACCAGTCGACCGTGATCCTTTTCGACGCCGATACGGGCCGGCCGAGTGCGCTTGTCGGGGGGAACCTGCTGACGGCTTTGCGCACGGCGGCGGCCAGCGCGGTGTCGATCCGGTATCTGGCGCGGCAGGATGCCAAGGTTCTGGGCATGATCGGTGCCGGCCATCAATCGGCGTTCCAGATGCGCGCGGCTGTTCAGCAACGGTCCTTCGAAAAGGTGGTGGGCTGGAATTATCACCCCGAGATGCTGTCGCGGCTGGCGGATACCGCTGCAGAACTTGGCCTGCCCTTCGAGGCGGTGACCCTTGAGGAATTGGGCGCGCAGGCGGATGTGATCGTCACGATCACCTCGTCTTTTGCCCCGTCGCTGCTCGATGCGCATGTGCGCCCCGGCACGCATCTGGCCTGCATGGGGACCGACACCAAGGGCAAGCAGGAGGTCGAAGCGGGTTTGCTGGCCCGCGCGCGCGTCTTCACCGACGAAGTGGCGCAATCGGTCACCTTGGGTGAGGCGCAACATGCCGTGGCCGAAGGGCTGACATCGGCGGATGACATCACCCAATTGGGTGCGGTCATCAACGGCACCCATCCGGGCCGGACCTCGGATCAGGAGATCACGATGTTCGACGGCACCGGCGTCGGGCTACAGGATCTGGCAGTGGCGGCAGCGGTGGTACGGCTGGCGCGTGAACAGGGTGTGGCGTCGCAGGTGGTGCTCTGAGGCGGGTCTGACCCTGTCTCAGGTCACACCGGGTTTGTCGGGCGCCTTGGGCGTGAACTCGCAGCGGTCGGGTTTCACGTCGATCAGGGGCGTTCCGTCAAGGCAGTCAAGCCCGCGCACGATCAGGCTGCTGCCCTCCACCCGCTCCAGTGTGA
Source organism: Roseovarius litoreus (assembly GCF_900142765.1). Taxonomy (GTDB): domain Bacteria; phylum Pseudomonadota; class Alphaproteobacteria; order Rhodobacterales; family Rhodobacteraceae; genus Roseovarius; species Roseovarius litoreus. Next base: position 346,604 of record NZ_FRCB01000004.1, on the reverse strand, counting down.
CGAGCGATGTGCCGATCGGGTTGGGCCGTTGCGGCGAGCGCAGCGCGAAGGTGCCGAAATAACGCTCACCATCCGATTTCGGGTTCTGCAGGATCAGGTCGCGGCGCGAGCGATCCAACCAATAGAGGATCTCGAGCCGCCCATAGGCCTCGATCCCGGTAAGCGCGCGGTCCCATGGCGCGAATATCTCGATCCGGCATTCCGGTCCGTCGCTGCGCCCTTGCCGGGGGCATTGGTCGCGCGTGGTCCAGGGCGTGTGGATGCGCCCTATGAAATATAGCGATGCGTCCGATGCATCGGGGATCTCGGCGGTTTGCTCTCCGGGGCGCAGGCGGGTCTGCATGAGGTTGCGTGTCCATATCTGATGTCGGATGGTTCTACCCTATGCGCAATCGCGCCCATGTCCATATGCGGGCGGGGTCACTCTGCCTCTCGTGTCAGTCCAGCCTGTTGGCGCGGGCCACCTCCTCGCGCAGCCCACCCAGATCGAAGAGCGGAAAGGGCGCCACGGTATCGCCCACCTCTGTCACGGTGGGTGCGAGATAGCGCATTCCCTCCGGCCCCGCACGCAGCCCCGGCCCGGTGGTCACGCCGGCCTCGTCAGGGGCAAGGCCCAGCCAACCGCGCGCCACAAGGCTTTTACTTAGCGGATCAAGGGCCAGCCGCGGGCCGGGACCGGCACAGTTGATCACCACGGGCGCATCAAGGCTTTCGGTATCTCCGTCGGCCTTGGTCACGCGAACCTGTGCCCCTAGGGGCGACGGGCGCACATCCTTGGCGCGCGCGATGATATCGGTGATCTGACCTGCCTTTGTCAGGCGCGTGTAATCGGCGATGCTGTCATGCGTGCCGCGGCGAAACCGGCGTTCCAGAGAATGCGTGACGCGCCGCCGCTCCGCCATGTCGGGCAGCAGCGCGGAGAGCCGCTCCTGTGTGAGCCAGGCTTTGAAGCCGGGGCGCAGCTCGGACATGGTCGCGCCTTCGTCGCGGCGCAGCCGGGCGATTTCGGCGTCGACGGCGTCCATCAGAGTGGCGCAAGTGTCGAAAGGTCCGGTAATCCGCGGCGTCACGGCGGGTCTGCGCGGGCGGTGCCAGATCAGCGGCTCGGGGCGCAGACCGGTGGCGGATATGACGATCATGCGGATCGCGGACTCGTCCATCACCGATTGCAGAAACCGCAGCACATCGAGCATCGCGGCATTGGCCCCCACACAGATCACCGGCTGGTCGGGGCGCAGCCGGTCGGCGATGGCGGCCTCGTTGCCATAGAGCATCGGAAAGGCGGCTGGCCCCGCATCGGCGCAAAACGCATCCATCGCAGGCGTGCCGGGGGCGAGATCCACATGGCTCGCATGCAGCGGCGCGCCATTGGCGCGGCGCACCGTGAAGCCGGATCCGTCGTGATCGAGCCCGGTGACCTCATCGTCGATGAGCGTCACCTGTACGCCGGCCGCGCGGTGCCGCTCCAGCCCGTCCCGCACAAGCCTGCTCAGGTAATCGCCAAAGATCGCCCTTGGCGCAAAAAGCGCAGCGTAGTCGCCCGCCGCGATATGATCTGCTCCGAACCCCAGCCAGTCGGGCCTTCTGCCTGCCATGCGCTCGGCCACGTCGGACCATCGCGCTTCGAGTTCTTCCGAAAAAGCAGGGAGCACCGCAGCCGAGGGGGAATTCAGCAGATAGGCATAGCGCCACGGCGCGTCCTCGGGATGGTCGCCATAGGCAAGCCCCCGGCCCAGATTGGCGGTGTCGCGGCCGATCACGGTCAGCCGGTCACCGGGTCCAAGCGGGGCCATCTCGGCGAATGCGGCGGCGCTGGCGCCGTCACCGATCACCACATGATGTCGGGAGGAAAAGGTCATTGTCCTTGTCTTGATCGTGCTCTTGGTCTTGCCGTCATCTGCGCCGCGCAGTCTGGTCGAGATCGCGGACAAAGGCCATAGGCCGCGTGCCGGTGGCGCATGCGGCTTGTGCCGTGGCGCGCCAGCCGTTATCGCTCGGGGGATCATCGGGCAATGACAGCTGGGGGCAAGCGGCATGACACGGGTTTTCATCACCGGCACGGCGGGTTTCATAGGTTTTCACCTCGCCGCCCTGTTGCTCGATGAAGGGATCGAGGTGCATGGCTTCGACGGGATGACGGATTATTACGACGTCACTCTCAAGCAGCGCCGCCATGCGATCCTGTCAGGCAAACCCGGTTTCACCGCCACGCAAGCGATGCTGGAAGACACCGCCGCGCTGGATCGTGCCGTGGATGCCTGTGCGCCGGACGTGATCGTGCATCTGGCCGCTCAGGCCGGGGTGCGCTATAGCCTTGAAAACCCGCGCGCCTATCTGGATGCCAATGTGATCGGCAGTTTCAACGTTATGGAGGCCGCGCGCCGCCATGAGGTGCGCCACCTTCTGATGGCCTCGACCAGCTCGGTCTATGGCGCCGAGACGCAGATGCCCTATGCCGAGACGATGAAGGCCGACACCCAGATGACCATCTATGCCGCGACCAAGAAGGCGAGCGAAGCGATGGCGCATGCCTATGCACATCTGTGGGGTGTGCCGACCACGATGTTCCGCTTCTTCACGGTCTATGGTCCTTGGGGACGGCCCGACATGGCCTATTTCAAGTTCACCGACGCGATCCTCAATGGCCGGCCGATCGACATCTACAATCACGGCGACATGTACCGCGACTTCACCTATGTCGACGATCTGGTGCGCGCGATCCGACTGCTGATCGACGCGGCGCCCGAGCGCCCCGCAACGCCCGCCGATATCGCCGAAGGCGACAGCCTGTCGCCGGTGGCGCCTTGGCGGGTGGTCAATATCGGCAACTCGACCAGCGTTCGGTTGCTGGATTTCGTCGAGGCGATCGAGGATGCGCTTGGCGTCAAGGCGAAGCGCAACCTGATGGAGATGCAGAAAGGCGATGTGCCGGCCACCTGGGCGGATGCGTCCTTGCTGCAGCGCCTCACCGGCTACAAGCCGCAAACCGACATGCGCGACGGGATCGCGCGCTTCGTGGCTTGGTACCGCGACTATTACGGCGTGTGACCCGCCTGCCGATCCGCGCCTTTGGTCGGTTTGGCATCAGCCCTCGGGACGATGGCTCAGGCGCCCTCGAACGCGCAAAGCGCGTGCACATCCATGCCCATCTTCTCCAGCCGTGCGCGCCCTCCAAGCTCGGGGAGGTCGATCACGAAGGCGCAGCCCATGATCTCGCCGCCCAGCCGTTCCACCAGCTTGATGCCCGCCTCGGCGGTGCCACCCGTGGCCAGAAGGTCGTCGACCAGCAGCACCTTTTCACCGGGCTGGATCGCATCGTCGTGGATTTCGACGATCGCCTCGCCGTATTCCAGCTGATACTCCTCCGAGATCACCGCGCCGGGCAGTTTTCCCTTCTTGCGGATCGGAACGAAGCCAAGCGACAGTTGATGCGCGATCGCGCCGCCCAGAATGAAACCGCGCGCCTCCAGCCCCACCACCTTGTCGATCCGCAGACCGGCATAAGGATGCAGCATCTGGTCGATCGCCATGCGAAACCCGCGCGGATCGGCAAAAAGCGTGGTCACATCGCGGAACATGATCCCCTCATGGGGGAAATCGACGATGGTGCGGATGTAATCCTTGACGGTGCGGGTCACGGGCATTGGTTGGCCTCTAGAGCAGAAAGTCTCGTTGAGGTGTTTGGCCCAAGCGGCCCGGCCATGCAAGTACGCTGTCCCGCCACTGGTCCGGCTCAGGGGGTCTTGCGGGCCCTGCGCCGATGCTTGAGGCGGATGCGCCAATTGTTCAGCCGCCCGGTGATCGCGCGCCGCAGCCCAGCCACCGGCCCCAGCCCGAACCCTGCGGCGCCAAGCCCGCGCGACATGGCGGTCAGGAGTGCCTTGCGCTGCGCATAGAACGTCTCGTCGGGGATATCCTGCGGCGTATCGGGCTTGCGCAGATGCACGAAGAATTCCAGCCCTCGGGTCTGGCTGACCTCGATCACGTCCAGCTCGATCAGCCCCAGATAGCGCAGATCGCGCAGCATCAACTCAAGGCTTTCGGGGAAGAAAACGTTGCAATGCGTGTCGCGATAGTCTCCGGGCGCCTCCCTTGAGGCGACATAATCCGCATAGGCCTGCGCAAGGTTCCGATCCGGCTCGAATCCTGACGGATCATCATAGGCCAGATTGCAGCCGGGCGTCGCCTTGCCGTCGCGCATATAGGCCGATTGGTTCGCGGCGCTGTCCATCACGGTTTCGGGGCTGGGTTGGCGCCGGTCCTCGTGATAGGCGGCCAACCAGTCCGACAGCCTTGTAGGCATCCGGAAATGATCGAAACTGGCGCGGCAATCGGGGACTGCCATGCTCAGAACGCCGCCCGGTGCCAGCGCCTCACCGGCGCCGCGCAGAAACAGGATGGGGTTGGGCAAATGCTCGAAATTATGGGACGAGACGATATAATCGAGGCTCCCCTGCAACCCCGCCTTTGCAATCACCTCGCCGAGGCGTGAGGCGTCGCCCACCAGATCCACCTCTTCGATCTCGGCGGCACGCGCGCTGTCGATCAGCGGATCGTCGCGGACCCGGTCCCGCAGCGTTTCGGTGTCGAACACGTCCATGATCAGAAGATCATGCCCCTCGCGCTTGGTCAGGATGGGGTTGAAATAGGGGGCAACCTCGATCCCCTTGCCCGAGGTCTTGGCATATTTCAGGATGAGATCGCGCTTCATCGGGGTCCCCTCATGCGCTCATGACCGCGTGGCGCCGCGTTGCTCACAGCACGCGGCCTGCGACCGCATCCAGCCGTGCAAGCAACTCGGGGTCGCGTGCGCCGGGTGCGGTCAGGATCGCATTCTCGAGCGCCCGGTCGCAGCCATGCGGGCAGGGCGCCCGCTCGGCCCCCAGCAGGGCGGGCAGGCGGCGCACCATGTCGCGGCCCTTGTCGGCATTGCCAAGCAATGTGGCGATGATCTGCGTCACGTCGACTTCACCGTGATCGGGATGCCAGCTGTCATAATCCGTGATCATCGCAACCGAGGCATAGCACAGCTCGGCTTCACGGGCGAGCTTGGCTTCGGGCATGTTGGTCATGCCGATCACATCCGCGCCCCAGACCTCGCGATACATCCGCGATTCTGCCAGCGTGCTGAATTGCGGGCCTTCCATCGCCAGATAGGTGCCACCCTCATGGACGGTGATGCCCGCATCGCGCGCCGCCGTGATGCAGGCCGCGCCAAGCCGGGGACAGGTGGGATGCGCCACGCTGACATGGCCCACGCAGCCGGTGCCGAAAAAGCTTTTCTCGCGCGCGAAGGTGCGGTCGATGAACTGATCCACGACGACGAAATCGCCCGGCGCCATCTCTTCGCGAAACGATCCGCTGGCACTGACCGCGATCACGTCGGTCACGCCGAGCCGCTTGAGCGCATCGATATTGGCGCGGTAGGGCACCGTGGTGGGCGAATGCACATGGCCCCGTCCATGGCGCGGCAGAAAGGCCATCGCCACCCCGTCCAGCCGGCCGGTCAAGATCGCATCCGACGGCGCGCCCCACGGGCTGTCGACGGTGGTCCATTCCGCGCCTTCCAGCCCGTCTATCTCATAGAGGCCCGATCCCCCGATCACCCCGATCATCGTCTGTGTCATGTCCGGTCCTCACGCCTTCGCACCATATCCCGGCCAAGGTTTAGGCCAAGCGACCCGCGATGCAAATGGCAAATCCGGCCGCAGGGCGTGCCTCAGCCGCCGCAGATGCCCTGCAGTCTCAGCCAGTCCGCGTCGCTGAGCAGCGGCTCGGGCGCGTCACCGGCAAAGGGGTCGGCCTCGATCAAAGGCAGCGTCGACTCGCCCGAGATATCAAGCGCATAGGCATAGGGCGTCGACCGCACGCGCCAGGCCCCGAACGCTTCGATCAGACTGTCAGTCTCGGGTTGTGGGCGCGGGCTCTTCAGAAGGTGCTGCGCATAGGTCTCGAGCGAGGCGGGATCGATCTGTCCTGTGGTCAGCAGCCGGAACGTGGCCCGGAACCCTGCATGGCTCAGCAGATCGTCCAGCGGATCGGTCAGTTGCGCGCGCAGCCGCTCCGCCACGATATAGCCCGCAACCACGTCAGGCTCCTCGTGATCTTCGACCAGGGTGCGATTGATGAGGATCGTGCCGCCCGGCAAATTGATCGTCGTCCTGACGCCGCTGCGCACCACGTCGAGCCGCCCCGGACCGCGCGGCGCAGGCAGCCGCCGCGCCAGACGGTTGAGCGCCGTGCGCCCTTCGGTGCTGCGGCAGGCCGGGCCGGTGATCCGCTGAAGTTGTCCCATCAGATCGCCGCCAATCTCGGCGCGCTTTACATCGGGCACCACCGTCAGCGCGTGATGCCGTGCCGCCCCCGGCAGCCAGAACACCGCCAGCGCCACCACCGCCAGAAACGACGCGCCCAACATCACCAGACGCAACCGGCCCGGATGCGGGCGGCGGCGCTCGACCGCGGCGCGGAGCTTTTCGATCGCCTCGATCATCGCTTTTTCGTCTTCGGCCAGTTCCAGCGTCTCGCCGGGGTCTCCGTCAGGATGATAGATGGCGGGCATCCGTCCCGGATTGGCCCGCTGAATCGCCGCCAGAGACCAATGCGCCAAAGGTTTTTCGCGGATGTTGCAGATGACCAGGCTCGACTCTCCGATCGACACGATGACATCACTGCGCTGATCCTCTGGTGAGGCGCGCCACAGGCCCGATGCTTCAAGCCTCTGGTATTCGCTCAGTGCGGTCATGCTGGTGTCGTGGGCCTGCTCTGCCTCTTGTCGAGCTACGATAGCATGTGCCTGCGCGCCCCGTCCATCGCCAAGCGCGCAGACCGGCGCGGCTCGCTCAAAGCTCTCGGGCCAGCTTGCGCAGCTCGAATTTCTGGATTTTCCCGGTCGATGTCTTGGGCAACTCGCGGAACTCCACGCGCTTGGGCGTCTTGAACCCCGCCAACCTGTGGCGGGCAAAGGCGATCAACTCGGCCTCCGTTGTGTCGGCGCCGTCCTTGACCTCGACAAAGGCGCAGGGCACCTCTCCCCATTTCTCATCGGGCTTGGCGACCACAGCGCAGAGCAGAACCGCCGGATGCATCATCAACACGCCCTCCACCTCGACCGAGCTGATATTCTCGCCGCCCGAGATGATGATGTCCTTTGCCCGGTCGGCGATCTGGAGATAGCCGTCGGGATGCTGGACCGCGATATCGCCCGAATGGAAATAACCGCCCCGGAACGCCTCTTCCGTGGCTTTCGGATTCTTCAGATAGCCCTTCATCACCGCATTGCCGCGGATCATGATCTCGCCCTGCGTGGTGCCGTCCATCGGGATCTGGGTCATGGTCTCGGGATCCATCGCCGTGATGTCCTCCATCATCGGCATCAAGACCCCGGTGCGGGCCTTGATCGCATAGCGGTCGTCATCGGCCAACCCGTCCCACCGGGTCTGCCAGAGACACTCGGTGACGTGACCATAGGTTTCGGTCAGTCCGTAGACCTGCGTCACCTGAAAGCCCAATGGCTCGATCGCGCGCAGGGTTGCGGCGGGCGGTGGGGCGCCCGCGGTGAACACCTCGACCACGTGATCGAAGTCGCGGCGGTCCTCGGGCTTGGCGTTGACGATGGTATTGAGCACGATGGGCGCCGCGCCGAAATGGGTGACGCCCTCGTCGGCGATCGCGTCATAGATCGCGCTGGCGGTGATGTCGCGACAGCAGATGATCGTGCCGCCGACCATCGGCATCATCCAGGTGTGGTTCCAGTTGTTGCAATGAAACAGCGGCACAATCGTCAGGTAACGCGCATGGCGCGGCATCGGCCAGCTGATCGCGGTTCCCATGGTCATGAGATACGCTCCGCGATGGTGACAGACCACGCCCTTGGGCCGCCCCGTGGTGCCCGATGTATAGTTCAGCGCAAGGCTTTCCCATTCATCCTCGGGCATGATCCACTCAAACGCCGGGTCGCCGCTCGCCAGAAGCTCTTCGTATTCCATGTAGTGCCCATGCGCATGCGCTCCGGCCTGATCGTCGGCAACCTCGATCACGGTGGGGGCCGGGCCATCCATCATGTCGATCGCTTCGGCCGCGACCGGCAGAAATTGCGGATCGACCAGCAGCACCTTTGCCCCGCCATGATCGAGGATATAGGCGATGGTGTCCGCCTCGAGCCGCGTATTGATCGTGTTCAGCACCGCGCCACAGGCCGGCACGCCGAAATGTGCCTCGGCATGGGCGGGCAGGTTGGGCAGCAGCGTGGCCACCACATCGCCGGGCGTCACCCCCAGCTTGACCAGCGCCGAGGCCAGCCACGTGCAGCGGTCGTGATACTCGGCATAGGTCTTGCGAAATCCGCGATAGACGACCGCCTCGTGATCGGGAAACAGCCGGGCCGCGCGTTGCAGATGCGACAGCGGCGTCAGTGCCACGAAATTGGCCGCGCATTTATCCAGCCCGGTCTCATCCGCCATCCAGCCCATAGCGATCCTCCCTGATTCCCCGTCCACCGCGTTCAGCGGAGGATATTGCTTTTGCCGCCGCAATCAATTTCAAATGTCAGACAATTGCATGCCCGTCGCCAAGGCTATTGTGCGCGGACCGCGCCGGGCCTAGCCTTGGGCATGATCATCTCGGGCGGGCGCAACTACATCTTCGTGCATATCCCCAAAACGGGCGGCACCTCGATGGCGCTGGCGCTCGAGGGGCGGGCCATGGCCGATGACATCCTGATCGGCGATACCCCAAAGGCGCGCAAGCGCCGCCGCCGGATTGACGGGGCGCAGGCGGCGGGGCGGCTTTGGAAACATTCGACACTGTCGGATATCGTTGGCCTTGTTGCGCCTGAGCAGATTGCGGTCGCCTTCACCTTCACCATGGTGCGCAACCCCTGGGACCGGATGGTAAGCTATTACACATGGCTGCGCCGGCAAAGCTTCGATCATCCCGCGGTGACCCTTGCAAAAAAGCTTGATTTCAGCGCGTTCCTGAACCACCCGCATACCGCTGCCTCGCTGCGTGCGGCGCCCTATGGCAGCTACATGCGCGGCGCCGATGGCAGGGAACACTGTCGCGCTTTTATCCGCCTGGAACATCTGGACGAGGATACGGCCCCTCTCTGGGCGCATCTGGGCTTCCGGCTTGACCTGCCGCACGAGAACCGTTCGGACCGCACAGCCGATTACCGGGAGGCATATAGCGACGCAGACGCCGAAACGCTGGCGCGTCTTTGCTCGGAGGACATCGCGCGGTTCGGCTACGCGTTCTGACCCCGGCCAGTGCCCCTGCGCGCCTTTCATCAATGCGCGCAGGGGGATCGGGTAGGGGGGCTGGGGCTAGGTGTCAGGCCGCCTTTGCCCCGCTGTCGAACCGCTTGTAGAAGCTCTGGTTTTTATCGGCCATCTCGCGCAGCAGCGCAGGACAGGCAAAACGCGGGCCATGCGCCGCTTCCAGCGCGTCGCAGCGCTCAGCGGCATAAGGCGTGCCGATGATGTCGAGCCAGCTGAATGGCCCGCCCGACCAAGGCGCAAAGCCCCAGCCAAGGATCGCCCCCACATCGCCTTCACGGATATCTTCCAGCACGCCGTCTTCCAGCGCACGGACCGCTTCAAGCACCTGAGCGAACATCAGACGGTGCTGCACGGTGGTGAGATCGGGCTGCTCTTCGGCCAGCGGATATTGCGCCGCCAGTCCCGGCCAATAGCCCTGCCGCTTGCCCTTGTCGTCATAGTCGAAGAACCCGGCATTGGCCTTGCGCCCCAGACGGCCCTCGCTCTCCATCCAGAAGATCACCTCATCGACCGCCGCATCGGGATAGGCATCGCCCATCGCGGCCTTTGTCGCGCGGGCGATTTTGGCGCCAAGGTCGATCGAGGTCTCGTCCACCAGTTGCAGCGGCCCCACCGGGAAGCCAAGCTGCCGCGCCGCATTGTCGATGAGCGCAGGCGCCACGCCTTCGGCCACCATGCGGATGCCCTCGTTGATATAGGGAATGATGCAGCGGTTGGCGTAGAAGAACCGCGCATCATTGACCACGATGGGCGTCTTGCGGATCTGTCGGACATAATCCAGCGCCTTGGCCACGGCCCGCTCGCCGGTTTTCGCGCCCTTGATGATTTCGACCAGATACATCTTCTCGACCGGCGAGAAGAAGTGGATCCCGATGAACTGCTCGGGCCGGTCACTGGCACGGGCCAGCTCCGAGATCGGCAAGGTCGAGGTGTTGGTGGCAAAGATGCAGTCGTCGCCCACCACCTCCAGCACCTTTCGGGTGACCTCGGCCTTGATGCCGGGATCTTCGAACACGGCTTCGATCACCAGGTCACACCCCTTCAGTGCGCTGTAATCCGTGGTGGCGGTGATCCGCTCGAGCAGGGCGGTCTTCTTGTCCTCGGTGGCCTTGCCGCGCTTGATGCCCATGTCCATGTAGTCGGCAGCATAGGCCTTGCCGCGATCCGCGGCCGCCTGCTCCTGATCGATCAGGACCACCTCGATGCCCGCCTGTGCGGATACCAATGCGATGCCCGCGCCCATCATGCCTGCGCCCATGACGCCCAGCTTCGTCACCTTCTGGTCCGCCACATCGGGTCGGTTGGCGCCTTTCTCCAGCGCCTCTTTGTTGATGAAGAGCGAGCGGATCATCGCGCCCGAGGATGGATCCATCAGCACATGGGTGAACCAGCGCGCCTCGATCTTCAGCGCCGTGTCAAAGGGCACCAGCGCACCCTCATAGACCGCGCTCAGCAGCGCCTTGGCAGCGGGAAAGGCGCCTTGAGTCTTGCCGTTGACCATGGCGCTCGCACCCACGAAGGTCATGAAACCTGCCGGATGATAGGGCTCGCCGCCGGGCATCTTGTAGCCCTTCTCGTCCCATGGCTTGACGATGTCCTTGTCGGTCGCCTCCAGCACCCAGGCCTTGGCGCGCTCCAGCAATTCCTCCGCTGGCACGACCTCGTCGATCACACCGGCCGACTTGGCCTTTTTCGGCTCGTTGAGCTTGCCCTCCAGCAACAGCGGGGCTGCGGCCATGGCACCCATCTTGCGCACCAGCCGCGTCGTACCGCCGGCCCCTGGGAAGATGCCCACCATGATCTCGGGCAGGCCGATCTTGGCCTTGGGATTGTCGGCGGCAAAGATCCGGTGGCAGGCCAGCGGAATCTCCAGCCCGATGCCAAGCGCCGTGCCGGGGAGCGCCGCGGCAATGGGCTTGCCGCCCTTGTTGCGCTCGTCCATGCCGGCGCGCTCGATCTTGCGCAGGATGGCGTGCATCCCCATCAGCCCTTCGAACAGACCCTTGGCCGGATCATCGCCCGCCATGTCCTTCATCTTGGCGATCACGTTGAGGTCCATGCCCCCGGCAAAGGATCCCTCCTTGCCCGAGGTCAGGACGATCCCCTTGACCGCCTCATCCGCCAGCGCATCGTCGATCAGCTGCTCCAGCAGCGGCCAGGCCTCCATCGACATCACGTTCATCGATTTTCCGGGCACGTCCCAGGTGATCACGGCAACGCCATCGGCGCCTTTTTCCATCGTGAAATCAGTCATCTGTCAGTCTCCTGTCGGTCGCTCAGACGCGTTCGATGATCGTCGCCGCACCCATGCCGGATGCGATGCACAACGTGGCAAGCCCCACTTCTCGGTCGCTGCGCTCCAGCTCGTCCAGCAGCGTGCCGATGATGATCGCCCCGGTCGCGCCAAGCGGATGGCCCATCGCGATCGAGCCGCCATTCACATTGACCACATCCGGGTCCACATCGAAGGCCTGCATGAAGCGCAGCACGACCGAGGCAAACGCCTCGTTCACCTCGAAAAGGTCGATATCCCCGATCGTCATGCCGCTGTCGCGCAGCGCCTTTTCGGTGGCCGGCACCGGACCCGTCAGCATGATCGTCGGATCGGTGCCGATCTTGGTGGTCTGGCGGATGCGGGCGCGCGGCTTGAGGCCCCATTTTTCGCCAAACGCTTTCGAGCCCACCAGAACGCCTGCCGCACCATCAACGATGCCCGAAGAATTGCCGGCATGGTGGATATGCTCGATCCGCTCGAGATGCGGGTATTTCAGCTTGGCTACGGCGTCGAACCCCGGCATGCCCTCGCCCATCTCCTTGAAGCTGGGCTTGAGCGCCCCAAGCGCCTGCATGTCGGTGCCGGGCCGCATGTACTCGTCCCGATCAAGGATCGTGAGCCCGTTCTGGTCCTTCACCTCGAGGATCGAGCGCGCGAACCGCCCGTCGGCCCAGGCGGCCGCGGCGCGGTTCTGGCTTTCCACCGCCAGGGCATCCGCCTGATCTCGGGTGAAGCCATATTCCGTGGCGATGATATCGGCGCTGATACCCTGCGGGACGAAATAGCTGTCCATCGCCACGCTGGGGTCGACCGCGATGGCCGCGCCATCGCTGCCCATGGCCACGCGACCCATCATCTCGACGCCGCCCGCGATATAGGCCTCGCCCGCGCCGCCCCTGACCTGGTTGGCGGCAAGGTTCACCGCCTCCATGCCCGAGGCGCAGAACCGGTTGATCGCCAGCCCCGGGATCGCCTCGTCCAGATCCGAGGCCAGAACGGCGGTGCGCGCAAGGCAGCCGCCCTGCTCCTTGACCTGGGTGACATTGCCCCAGATCACGTCCTCCACGGCATGGCCCTCCAGCCCGTTACGGTCCTTCAGCGCGTTCAGAACCAGCGCCGAGAGGCGCACGCTGGTCACCTCGTGCAGCGCGCCATCCTTGCGGCCCTTGCCCCGTGGCGTGCGCACCGTGTCGTAGATATAGGCGTCGATCATGATGGTCTCCTTGAATCAGGCCCGATCAGCCGGCGAGCCGGGCATCAGGTCATAGGGGTGTTTCCAACCGGGCAGAGCTTCGACATTGGAAAGCCAGCGGTCGATATTGGGCCAGTCCGCGCGCTCAAAGCCGAACGGCTCGGGATAGAACAGATATCCGCAGCAACACAGATCGGCATGGCTCAGGCCATGGCCCACGATCCAGTCGCGCCCTTCCAGATGCGCATCGAGCACCCCGTAGGCGGCTTTGAGCCGGCCCTGCAAAAACGGGATAACCCCTTCGGGGCGCTTGGCTTCGGGCAGAAAATTCATCAAGAAGCGCGTCATCCCCGCCTGACTGCTGAGCTTGTGATTGTCCCAGAACATCCAGCGCATCACCTCGCGCGCCTCCTCAGGGGTGGCACCTCCGAACCGGCCCGTCTTTTCCGTGACATACATCTGCATGACCCCAGATTGCGTCAAGGTCACGCCATCCTCCACAAGCACCGGCACCTCGCCCATCGGATTGAGCTTGCGAAACGCCTCGCCCCGGGTCTCGCCGCCGAAAAAATCCACGTATACCGGTTCCCAGTCGAGTCCCGCCAACTCCAGCGCCAGCGCCGCCTTGTAGGCGTTGCCGCTTTCTCCGAAACAGTAAAGCCGAATGGTCATGCCGTCTTTCCTTTGGCTGTCGGCGCGGTGGGGGTTTTGCACCCCCACACCCCCGCAGAGTATTTTTCGAACGATGAAAGGGGCATCTCGACATCAGGCCTCACCCCAGGACCGAAAGCGCGCCGCGGACCCGAGCCAAGGGCCGAAGCCCCTGCGCTTTCATCGTTCCCGAAATACTCCCGCCGGAGGCATCTGTCATTCGCCACCGGCGGATGCGTTCGAGAGATGAGAACGCCCTCGAGATGCGCGCTCTGGTCTGGCATTGGGGCATCTCCCTTCAGCGTTTGCGCGCGTCAAGCTCGGAATTGAACAGGCGCAGACGATGGGTGAAACTGTCCTCGTCGATCACGCTGTCGAAATTCTCGAACAGAAACGACAGCGCCTCGCCCTCGTCCAGCCCGGCCTCGGACGCGAAGCGGCGCAGGCGGCGATAGCCATCCTCGGTCATCGCCGCATTGAAGCGGCGTGTCAGCCGGAAGCGTTTCGGCATGGCTCTCCTCCTGTCGCGCGACGCGGCCCGGTCTCAGCCGGCGGCGCTTGCGAATTGTTCCGGCGCCAGCGCCATCACCGTGTCGCCGCCGGCCTCGATGCGGGCCAGATGTGTGGCGGTCATCGGCAGGTGCCGCGTCATGTAGTGCCGCCCCGTAGCGATCTTTGCCTCGTGGAAGGCGGTATCTGTCGTCCCGCTGTCAAGGGCCTTTCGGGCGGCGCGTGCCATCCGCGCCCACATCAGCCCAAGGCAGACATGGCCGAAGAGATGCATGAAATCATAGCTGCCCGACAGGGCATTGTTCGGATTTTTCATGCCGTTTTGCATGAAATACATGCCCGCCGCCTGCAGGTCCTTGCTGGCGGCCTTCAGCGGGTCGAGGAACTGCGCGTCGAAGGCGGGATCCTGGCCTGAATTCTCCTTGATGTAGCCCTTGATCATCTCGAAGAAGGCCATGATCGCCTTGCCGCCGTTCTGCGCCAGCTTGCGGCCGACCAGGTCCAGCGCCTGGATGCCGTTGGTGCCCTCATAGATCATGGTGATCCTTGCATCGCGCACGAATTGCTCCAGCCCCCATTCGCGGGTGAAGCCCGATCCGCCAAGCGTCTGCTGCGCCAGAACCGTCGTCTCGAAGCCCTTGTCGGTCAGGAAGCCCTTGATCACCGGTGTCATCAGCGACACCATCTGCTCGGCTTGCGCATCGCCTGCACGGTGGCCTGCATCCAGCAGTGACGCCCCCCAGAATGTGAAGGCCCGCGCGCCTTCGACAAAGGCTTTCTGATCCATCAGGTTGCGCCGCACATCCGGGTGCACGATGATCGGATCGGCGGGCTTGTCGGGCGCCTGCGTGCCGGTTACGTCGCGCCCCTGCAGACGGTCCAGCGCAAAGCCGAGCGCGTTCTGATAAGCGACCTCGCCCTGGGCATAGCCTTGCAGCCCCACGCCAAGCCGCGCCTCGTTCATCATGGTGAACATCGCGCGCATGCCCTTGTGCGGCTCGCCCACCAGAAAGCCTGTGGCGCCGTCGTAATTCATCACGCAGGTGGCATTGCCGTGAATGCCCATCTTCTGTTCCAGACCGCCGCAGGACAGCGCGTTGCGCGCGCCAAGGCTGCCATCCTCGTTCACCAGGAATTTCGGCACGATGAACAGGGAAATGCCCTTGGTCCCCTCGGGCGCATCCGGCAGCTTGGCCAGCACCAGATGGATGATGTTCTCGCACATGTCGTGCTCGCCCGCCGAGATCCAGATCTTCTGCCCGCTGATCCTGTAGGTGCCATCCTCCGCAGGTTCGGCCTTCGTGCGGATCAGCCCCAGATCGGTGCCGCAATGCGGCTCGGTCAGGTTCATCGTGCCGCCCCATTCGCAGGTGACCATCTTGGGCAGATATGTGCGCTTCTGCGCCTCGCTGCCATGGGCTTGGATCGTATTGTAGGCGCCATGGGTCAGGCCGGGATACATGTTGAACGCCATGTTGGCCGAAGAAAACATCTCGCCCACCGCCGTCGAGATCAGATAGGGCAGCCCCTGTCCGCCATACTCTGGGTCGCAATCGAGCGCGGTCCAGCCACCCTCGCGCAGCGTGTCGAAGGCCTCCTTGAACCCGTCAGGCGTGCGCACCACGCCATTCTCCAGCGTGCATCCCTGCCGGTCGCCCACCACGTTCAGCGGCGCCAGCACGTCCGAGGCGATCTTGCCCGCCTCTTCCAGCACGGCGGCAGTGAAATCGCGGTCCAGCTCGTCATAGCCGGGCACCTGCATGGCCGAGACTTCGAGCACATCGTGCAGGATGAACTGCATGTCCTTGGTGGGCGGGGTGTAGGTGGGCATGGCTCTCTCCCTTGGCACTTTGGTATCGGGGCCGCGTTACTCGGCGGCGTTTTTCGATTGGCGTATCGAGGCGATCATTTTCTCGCCCCACCGCATCTGGTCCTGCAGGTCGTCGATCGCGGCGGTCAGCTCGTCGCGCTGGCGCTCCAGCTCCACCAGCCGCTCCTGCGCGATCTCGTAGGACCGGGTCAGCTGTGTCAGCTGCTGGTCGCCCTTGTCGTAAAGATCCAGAAGCTGCCGGATCTCCTCGAGCTGGAAGCCGAAGCGCTTGCCGCGCAGGATCAGCTTGAGCCGGGCGCGGTCACGCTTGGTGAACAGCCGCTTTTGCCCCTCGCGGCGGGGAAACAACAGCTCCTTGGCCTCGTAAAACCTCAAGGTGCGGGGTGTGACGTCGAACGCGTCGCACATCTGCCGGATTGTCATTGTCTGTTCGGTCATCATCCTGAATGTCCAAATTTTGTGTCTTCCGACGAATTGGACCGTCACGGCTATCGTTACAACAGCTCATAAAGGTGACGTAAGAACTACGTCACGTCACTTTCAAGTTGACGTAAGATCATGCAAGGTAATGCTGCGCCCAGTGTAATTTCCTTGCGGTGCAGCCGCCGCCTTGCGCCCATGGACTGTCGGTAACCTCGGCATATCGGACCGGATCAGACCGGATCAGATGAGGCTCGCCTTGGTCTCGTCGCGCAGCGCGCGCAATTCGTTCATCGTGTCGTCCAGCTGGGCCTTCTGCTCGGCCAGTTCGGCCAGTTGCCGATCGGCCAGCTCGACCCAGGCGCGCATCTGCGCCTCGGTGCCCTCATGCTCGTAGATCAGCAGCCATTGCCGAATTTCCTCGAGCGCGAAGCCGAATTTGCGGCCGCGCAGGATGAGAGTCATCCGGGCCACCTCGCGGGGGCCATAGAAGCGTGACCGCCCGTCTCGTTCGGGAAAGATCAGCTCGATATATTCGTAATAGCGAAGCGTGCGCGGCGTTACATCGAACATCGCGCACATTTCCTTGAACGACAGGCGTTTGTCTGACATCGGCGACGTCTCCCTACGATCGAAATTAATGCCAAGCGCGCGCAAGGGCAACCACCCCACTTGCAGCGCCCGCGCGTTCAGGCCCATAAAGGGCGCGACCGGCAAAGAACGGGTACAACACGGGCACAGCAACCGCATGAGCGTGGACAAGACCAAGATCGCCGAGCAGTTCATCACCGCGATCCCGCATTCCCGGGCCCTCGGGATGGAGCTGACCTCGATCGGCGAAGGCACCGCCGAGATCGTCATGGCTTATGACGAGCGTTTCATCGGCGACCCGGAAACCGGGGTGATCCATGGCGGCGCGGTGTCGGCGCTGATGGACACCTGCTGCGGCGCCGCCGCGATGAGCCATCCCCGCAATCCCGGCTCCACCGCCACGATCGACCTGCGCATCGACTACATGCGCCCCGCCACCCCGGGCCAGCGGATCCGTGCGCAGGCCGAATGCTTCCACATCACCCGCTCCGTGGCCTTCGTGCGCGCCCGTGCGATGGATGACGACGCCGACCGCCCCGTCGCCACCGCCACCGGCACCTTCACGGTCGAGTCTTCCTGATGGCGCGCTCCCGTCCCGAACCTGTTCAGGTGGTCAAGCAGCGCCGCGACGCGGCCCTCGGGGCTTTGGTGCGTGGTGTGCCCTATATCGGCTTTCTCGGAATCACCTTCGACCGGCGCGGCGATGAGTTGACCGCGATCATGCCCTTTGAGGACAAGCTGATCGGCAACCCGTTGCTGCCGGCCCTGCATGGCGGCGCCACCGCCGCCTTTCTCGAGGTCACGGCAATCATCGGCCTGAGCTGGTCGATGCTCTGGGACGAGATCGAAAGCGGCCGGCTCGATCCCGACGATCTGGCCCGTGGTCGGCTGCCGAGCCTGCCCAAGACGATCGGTTTCACTGTCGACTATCTGCGCTCGGGCCTGCCGCGCGATGCCTATGCGCGCGCGCAAGTGACGCGCTCGGGACGGCGGTACGCCTCGGTGCATGTCGAGGCATGGCAGGACAATCGCGCGCGGCCCTTCGCTCAGGCTTCCGGCCATTTCCTGATGCCGCCGCGCGATGGCTGACATTGTCCCGGCGGCCGGCCCGGGGGCTGCGGCGATCACCCATGCGCGTGTCCTGAAAATCGCCATTCCCATCGTTCTGGCCAATATCACCGTGCCGATCCTCGGCGCGGTGGATACCGCGGTGGTGGGCCAGATGGGCCTTGCCGCGCCGATCGGCGCGGTCGGGCTCGGCGCGGTGATCCTCTCGGCGCTCTACTGGGTGTTCGGCTTTCTGCGCATGGGCACCACGGGCCTGACCAGTCAGGCCCATGGCGCCGGACGCCGGGGCGAGGTGGCGGCGCTGCTCACCCGTGCGCTGATGGTGGCAGGGATCGCCGGGGTGGCGGTGATCGCGCTGCAGGTGCCCCTGTTTCACGCGGCCTTCCTGCTCGCGCCCGCCAGCCCCGAGGTCGAGGCGCTCGCCCATGACTACCTTTCGATCCGCATCTGGAGCGCACCCGCCATCATCGCGCTCTATGGCGTGACCGGCTGGCTGATCGCGCTTGAGCGCACGCGCGCAGTGCTGATCATCCAGGTGGCGATGAACGGCATCAATATCGGCCTCGATCTGTGGTTCGTCCTGGGCCTCGGCTGGGGCGTCAAGGGCGTGGCGCTGGCCACGTTCCTTGCCGAATGGGGCGGGCTGGCCCTGGCGCTCTGGCTCTGCCGCGATGCCTTCGCGGTGTCGGCCTGGCGCGACTGGCCGCGGGTCTTCGACGGCCCGGCCCTGCGCCGCATGGCTCAGGTCAATACGGACATCCTGCTGCGCTCGCTCATGCTCCAGGGCATCTTCGTGTCGTTCCTCTTTCTCGGTGCGGGCCTCGGCGATGTGACGCTCGCCGCCAACCAGGTGCTGATGCAGTTCCTGCACATCACCGCCTATGCGCTGGACGGCTTCGCCTTCGCCGCCGAGGCCCTGGTGGGTCAGGCCATGGGCCGCCATGACCCCGCCCGCCTGCGCCGTGCGGCACTCATCTCCAGCCAATGGGGCGTGGTCGCGGTGATCGGCCTTTCGCTCAGCTTCGCTCTGCTCGGTCCTGCGATCATCGATCTGATGGCGCGCAACGCGGCGGTGCAGGACACCGCCCGGCTCTATCTGCCCTGGATGGTGGCCGCACCCCTGTTCGGGCTGGCCTCCTACATGCTCGACGGTATCTTCATCGGCGCCACCCGTACCCGCGACATGCGCAACATGATGGCTCTCAGCCTTGCCGTTTACGTGCTGGCGGCCTCTCTCCTGCTGCCCGCCCATGGCAATCACGGCCTCTGGGCCGCATTGCTCATCAGCTTTCTGGCGCGCGCCCTGTCCCTCGGTCTGCGCTACCCGGCGCTCGAACGCGCCGCGCATCCGCCCGGCTCGTCCTGATTTCTTCTGGCCCCAAATATCCCAGGGAGCGCGAGGGGCTGGCCCCTCGCTGGCGCATCCCTCAATCGCTGGTGCGCAGGCGCGAATTCTGCACCAGCCAGATCACCAGCAGCGGGATGCCCACGGTGATCGCCGTCACCACGATCAGCAGAACGCCAAGCTCGGAATAATCCGCCGGCACGGTCACCTCTCCGGTGGCCGGGTCGCGCACCTCTCGGGTCACGGTGTAGATCTGGTTGAGATACTTCGTCGTCAGGCTCGAGGCCGACAGCGCAAGATTGGTGAACGAGGCCATGACCGCAAAGAACGTGGCCTTGAGGTTCGAGGGCGCATTGCGCGCGATCCAGGCCAGCATCGGGATCATCGCCACCTGTCCAAGCGGCGATTCGATCGCCGTATCGAGGATCGCGATGAAACGCGCATCCACCACGCCCCCGGTCAGTGGCGCCGTGATATCCTGTATCCCGTAATAGAGCCCGATATTCGGCAGCGTCAGCACCCCGCCCGCGATGGTCAGCATCGCGATGATCCAGACGATGGGCTTTTCCGCCATCAGCGGGCGCAACACCACGATCCCCACCAGCGTCAGAACCGAGGTGATCAGCGACAGCACCGACAGGAACTGCTGGTCGAATCCCAGCACGTCGATGTTGAACCAGGTGATCCCGTCGCCGGGTCTCGGCACTGCGCGGAACATGAAGATGATCGTCGCGGTGCCGATCAGCGCGCGGGCCTGCGCGGCGCTCAGCGTGGCGACCAGCTGGCGCATCAGGAACAGCACGATCGCCATCGAGCCTGCAAAGATGATCTCCTGGCTATAGGGCACCTGTCCCAGACCCACCGCCAGCGTCAGGATCACAAACGCTCCGCCGCCGATGAAATACCATGGGTTGGGCGTGGTGTCCTCGTCCGGGCGCTCGAAAAGCGCGTCGGCCTCGGCGGGGCTCAGGCCCGTTTTGCGCAGGTTGTGCTTGGCGCGGTATTTCTGCACCCCCGCCAGGATCACACCCGAGACCGACACCAGCGGAATGGACAGCGCCACGAGATAGATCGTGGCATAGACATTCGCCTTGGCTGCCGCGTCCATCGCCTCGATCCCGCGAAACATCCAGATGTTGAGCGCGGCCACCACCACCGTGCCGGTGATCAGCGCAAAGCGCCCCAGCGTCTGCATGGTGACATGCATCGCGCGCGACTGCTCTTCCGGGATTGGTGCGCCTTGCGTATCCACGCGCGGCACCGCCTCGACCGACATCGCATCGGCCACCGCATCCTGGATCACCAGCCCGCATGGCGTCAGCAGGAACGAGGTGATGTACCAGGCGCTGATCGGCATGATCGCCTCCATCATCTCGCGCTCGGTCAGCACGAAATACATGATGATCATGCTCAGTCCGATCAGCCCCGCACCCAGATAGACCAGCAGCCATTTCCACCGCCATATGATGTCCACCAGATGTCCGAGCGGCATCTTCAACGCCCATGGCAGCCCCGCCCAAAACGCCAGCCCCGCCAGATAGGCCGCTGAAAGATCAAGGTATTCCTTGACGAAGAAGGTGCCCACGATCCCTGTCAGACCCGAGAACCCGGCTGCGAAATAGACCATCAGGGGCGGCAGGAAGGTCCAGCGCATCTGCCGCGCCAGATCATAGACCACCGCATCGAGCCATGCCGCTGGCCCGTGTTTGGCGCGCTGTCGGGTGTGATCGCTTGTCATCCGGGCTCCTGCTCGGAAATGCCTCTGCGTCAATCTAAAGCGTTTCGCGAAAAACCTGAAACACAGATTTTCGCGAAATGCGGTGCTCGGTTCAATCTTTGCACGTGGTCCGCCTTTGGCTCATGCCTCAGCTCAAAGGCGGAACGCTGTTAGGCCGTCTCGGGCGGTGTGCAAAGCCCCTGGAGGATGTCCAGCACCCGTTCGGGCGGACGCCCGATGGCGGCGCGGCCCTGCCACAGGACGATGGGCCGCTCGATCAGCTTGGGATGCGCGGCCATCGCCTCGATCAGCGGGGTATCGTCCGCGTCGCGGCTCAGGCCCAGCTCGGTGAAAAGCGCCTCACCGGGGCGCATCATGTCGATGGCACGCAGGCCAAGCGCGTTTTGGGCCTGCCGCAGCTCTTCGGCGCTCGGCGGCTCCTCCAGATAGCGGCGTATCCGCATCTTGTGACCCCGCGCCTCCAGCAGCGCCAGCGCCGCGCGCGACTTGCTGCAGCGCGGGTTGTGCCAGATCTCGATCACGTCCATGCGTCTCGCCCCGTGCCCACAGCCTCGGCCACATTGGCAAATCCGTCACGCTCGAGCAGTGTCTCCAGCCCGCGTGCCATGCGCGGCACCAGCGACAGCCCCTCATAGACCAGCCCGGAGTAAAGCTGCACCGCGCTCGCGCCGGCGCGGATCTTGGCATAGGCCGCCTCGGCCGAGGCCACGCCCCCCACGCCGATCAGCGGCAGTGCACCCCCGGTCAGCACCGACAGCCTTGCCAGAACCCGCGTCGATTTCTCGAACAGCGGCGCGCCCGACAGCCCGCCCTTTTCCGCCGCGTGCGGGCCGTGCAGCCCCTCCCGGTCCAGCGTCGTGTTGGTCGCGATGATCCCCGCGAGCCCTGCTGTCATGGCGACATCCGCGATCTCCGACAGCTCCGCATCGCTCAGATCAGGGGCGATCTTGAGGAATATCGGGATCGCGCGCGGCAGCCCGTCGCGCGCCGCCATCACACCGGCCAGCAGCCCGGCCAACGCCTCGGCACCCTGAAGGTCGCGCAGTTTCTCGGTGTTGGGACTGCTCACATTGACCGTCGCGAAATCCAGATGCCGTCCGCAATGCGCCAGCACCCGGGCGAAATCCTCGGCCCGGTCCGCGCTGTCCTTGTTGGCCCCCAGATTGAGTCCGATCACCGCATCGCGCGGACGCGTGGACAGCCTTGCGCCCACCGTTTCCATGCCCTCGTTGTTGAAGCCGAAACGGTTGATCACTGCGCGATCCTGCGCCAGCCGGAACAGCCGCGGACGCGGATTGCCGGGTTGCGCGCGCGGCGTCACGGCGCCCACTTCCAGAAACCCGAACCCGGCGCGGCTCAGCGGTGACAGCGCCACCGCGTTCTTGTCGAACCCAGCCGCCAGCCCCACAGGGTTGGGCAGATGAAGCCCCGCCACCTCGCAGCGCAGCCTGTCCGATGTGACAAGCCCGGGCAGGGGCGTCAGCCCCGCGCGCAGCGCCAGAAGTGCCGCGTCATGGGCGCGCTCCGGCTCAAGCCGGTGCAGCGCCGCCAGCCCCAGCCGTTCCAGCATGCTCATTGCAGCCCCGGCGGAAACTGGTGCACCCCATCCGCCAGCGGCAGCGGTTGCGCCCAATGCACATCCTCCAGCCGCAAATCGCGGTAGAGATGCGGAAACAGTGCGCCGCCCCGTGACGGCTCCCATTTCAGGGCCTCGCCAAGCGCCTCGGCCTCGACCGCCACCAGCATCAGCCCGTCCTGTCCCGCGAAATGCTTCGCGGCCGTCTCGGCCGCCTGTTCCATGGTCGAGAAATGGATATAGCCATCGGCCAGATCGACTGGCGCGCCACTCGTGACGCCCTCGCGGCGCAGCGCTTGCCATTCATCGGTGCGGAAAATCTTGTAGATCAGCATGCCACGGGTGATGCCCTGCGCGCGCGTCCCGGTCAAGCGCCAAACCCAAGGCGCCAAGCCGGCCCTTTGCAATCCCGCCCCGGCAAGGCACACTCGGGCCGATGCCCCCACCGTCACGAGGCGTGGAATGACCACCGTCAAGGCCCAGTACGAAGCCTATCCCTATCCCGAACGCGATCCCGCCGACGAGACGCGACGCCTTGTCACCGGCTCTCCTTCGCACCCTTTGGAAATCGACCATTTCCTGTTTGACGGGTGCCGCGACTGGTCGCAGCCGCTGCGCATTCTGGTGGCCGGCGGCGGTACGGGCGACGGGCTGATCCAGATCGCCGCTCTGATGAAACAGGCCGACCGCGCCTGCGAGGTGACCTATCTCGATCTTTCAAGCGCGTCCCGAAAGGTGGCCGAAGCGCGTGCAGCGGCGCGTGGGCTCGATCGGATCACCTTCCTCACCGGCAGCCTGCTCGATGCGCCCGATCTGGGGACGTTCGATTATATCGACTGCTGCGGGGTGCTGCACCACCTACCTGATCCGAGCGCGGGCTTTGCCGCCTTGCGCGCAGCGCTTGCGCCGGGGGGCGGCATGGGCTTCATGGTCTACGCGCCCTATGGCCGTTCGGGCGTCTATCCTTTGCAGGCCGCCTTCGGCGCGCTCTTTGAGGGGCTTGCCCCCGAAGACCGGCTGTCGCGTGCACGAGCCTTGCTCGCGCGTCTGCCTCAGGGACACCCTTTCCTGACAAACCCCAATCTCGGAGATCACAAGGACAGCGATGCAGGCTTCTACGATCTGCTGCTGCACAGCCAGGACCGCGCCTTCACCGTCACCGAACTGCTCGAGGTGATGCAGTCAACAGGTTGGGCCCTTTCCGGCTTCACCATGCCTGCGCTCTATGATCTGGCTCGTTTGACCGAGCGGCCCGACCACCTGAGCGATCCCGAGGCCATGGCCGTGGCCGAGAAGCTCAATGGCACGATCAAGACGCATGTCGGCTATGCCGTGGCTTCGGACGCGCCGCGTGGCCCGGCCTCGGGGCGCAACCGCGCGCGCATTCCCCATCTCAAGGGGATCGACCCTCGCGCCCTCGCGCAAGCCGTGGCCCAGGGCAAGCATCCGCAACTCGGCTTCGGTTCGGTGACCGCGCGTCTGGTCTTGCCGAAAGAGGCCGCCCCCCTGATCGCGGCCATCGACGGGCGGCGCAGCCTTGCGCAGATCGCTCAGGTGACCCGCACCGACCCCATTTCGATGGGCGCCACATGGGCGCGGATCGAGGCTGAACTGACCGGCTGGGGCGCGCTGCTCTATTCGTCGATCCTGGACCGCGGCTAGGCGCGATGTGCGGTCGTTTCGCCCTGACCCTGCCCAATGACGCGATGGCGCAGCTCTTTGGGGCGGCCCCCGCCAATGATCTGCCGGACACGCCCGATTACAACATATGCCCCACATCGCGTGTCCACACCGTGACGGCAGGCCCCGAAGGCCGTCGCTTGGGCGCGATGCGGTGGGGGTTCCTCCCGCATTGGTACAAGACCCCGACCGATGGCCCGCTTCTGATCAATGCCCGCGCCGAAACCATCGCCGAAAAGCCCGCCTTCCGCACCGCCTGTCGGGATCGGCGCTGCCTGATCCCGGCCAGCGGATTCTACGAATGGACCAAGGATGCCGAAGGGGGGCGACTGCCGTGGTACATCAAGCATGCCGATGACAGCCCGATCGCCTTTGCCGGGATCTATCAGGACTGGGGGCAGGGCGAGGATCGGGTGACCACCTGCGCCATCGTGACCTGTGCCGCCAACAGGCCGATGCAGGCTCTGCATGCCCGGATGCCGGTGATCCTCGACCCCGGCGACTGGCCGCTCTGGCTGGGCGAGGCGGGGCATGGCGCTGCGACCCTGATGCGGCCTGCGCCCGAAGATGCGCTGACCTTCTGGCGCGTCGACCGTGCGGTGAATTCCAACCGCGCCTCCGGCGCCGGCCTGATCGCGCCGATCGAGGGCTGAACCCGCTCCGGTTTTCGTGGTTGGCATTCGCGCGGTCGCGCGCCACAGTGCCGCCAGATCGACACGCCCCGCCCAATGCATCGGAGCCTGACATGCCAACCCGCCCCCTTCGCGTCGCCATCAACGGCTTTGGCCGCATCGGTCGCACGCTTCTGCGCATCCTGCTGCGCGACGCGCCCGATATCGAGCTTGTCCTGATCAACGAGATCGAGCCATTGCCCACCTGCGCCTATCTTTTCCAGTATGACAGCGTCTTCGGCCCCTGGCCCGGAGATGTCACGTCGGGGCAGGGGGTGCTTGACGTCGATGGCCGCGCGATCCCGTTTCACGCCGAACCCGATCTTCGGGCGCTCGATCTGTCGGGGGTCGATGTGGTGCTGGAATGCACCGGTATGGGCGGCGCGCGCGCGATGGCCGAACGCGGGCTGGCCGCAGGGGCCGCGGCGGTGCTGGTCTCCGGCCCTTCCGCCGAAGCTGATGCGACGCTGGTTCTGGGCGCCAACGAAGGCGATCTGACCGATCAGCGGATCATCTCGAACGCCTCCTGCACCACCAATGCTCTGGCGCCTCTGGTGCGCTTGCTCGATGACGCCTTCGGGATCGTCAGTGGCCAGATGACGACCGTGCATTGCTACACCGGCAGTCAGCCCACGGTGGACAAGCCTCGCAGCGCGCTGGAACGCAGCCGCGCCGCCGCCCTGTCCATGGTGCCAACCACCACCAGCGCGCAGCATCAGACCGGGCTTGTTCTGCCGCATATGAAAGGCCGGATCGAGGCCCGGGCCATCCGCGTGCCCACCGCCAGCGTATCATGCCTCGATCTGACGGTGCAGACCCGTGCGCCGGTCACATGCGATGCGGTGAACGCTGTTCTGCAGGAGGCCGCCGCCCGCTCGCCGGTCTTCGGCTGGACCACGCAACCCCTGGTCAGCTCGGATCTGCGCAGCCGACCCGAATCGGTCATCATGAGCGGGCTGGAAACTTCGGTGTCCAATGGCGGTCTGTTGCGGGTGTTCGGCTGGTATGACAACGAATGGGGTTTTTCGTGCCGCATGCTCGACATGGCCCGCCTGATCGGAGCGCGCTGACCCGATTTCTTGAAAAGAAATCGCCCCGGAAACTTTTCAAGTTTCCGGCACCACCGCGCCGCATAGGTTGCGACTTTCCATTTCCGTCCTGCAACGGCCCCGTTCCACGGGCCCGCTGCGACGTCAGCGCCGGATCGCAAAACCCTGCAGACCCTCGGGCTCTGCTGGCACGGTTTCCACCCGCTCCACCCGCGCCCTGGCCGGGCCCTTATGCAACGCATCCAGCATCTGCCGTACGCCGTCGGGCGGTCCTTCGATCAAGGCGGTCACCGCGCCATCGGCCTCGTTCCTGACCCATCCAGCAAGGCCGCGCCCCTGCGCCTCGGCCTGCACCCAGGCCCGGAAGGCGACCCCCTGAACCCGGCCCGTGATCCGGGCGTGGAAGGCTATTGGTTGCGTCATCTCCGCTCCTTTCGCGTCTTGTCTGCATCATCGCATCGGCAATCGGTTCACGGTCCTGCCATCCTCCGACGCCAGCTATTGACCAAGCCTGCATTGCGGCGCATATCCCTGCGCATGACACCGCTTTCGCACATCCGCAACTTCTCGATCGTGGCCCATATCGACCACGGAAAATCCACCCTTGCCGATCGTCTGATCCAGATGACCGACACGGTGGCCGAACGGGACATGAAGGAACAGCTTCTCGACTCGATGGACATCGAACGCGAGCGCGGCATCACCATCAAGGCAAACACCGTCCGCATCGACTTCACCGCCGAGGACGGACAGCAATATGTGCTCAACCTGATCGACACGCCGGGCCATGTGGACTTCTCCTATGAAGTGTCCCGCTCGATGCGCGCCGTCGAAGGCTCGCTTCTGGTGGTCGACAGCACCCAGGGCGTCGAGGCACAGACCCTCGCCAATGTCTATCAGGCGATCGACGCCAATCACGAACTGATCCCCGTGCTCAACAAGATCGACCTGCCCGCCAGCGATCTCGACCGCGTGGCCGAGCAGATCGAAGAGGTGATCGGCATCGACGCCTCGGGTGCGATCCCCGTCAGCGCCAAGACCGGGCAGGGCATCCGCGAGGTTCTGGAAGCCATCGTCGCCCATCTGCCAGCCCCGAAGGGCGACCGTGACGCCCCGCTGAAGGCGATGCTGGTGGACAGCAAATACGACCCCTATCTGGGTGTTGTGGTGCTGGTGCGCATCATGGACGGCGTCATGAAAAAGGGCGACCGCATCCACATGCTGCAGACCGGCGCCACCTATAACGTGGACCGCATCGGCGTGTTCCGCCCCGCCATGACCGTGGTGGACGAGCTTGGCCCCGGCGAGATCGGCTTCATCACCGCCTCGATCAAACAGGTCCGCGACACCAAGGTGGGCGACACGATCACCCATGACCGGCGCCGTTGCGAAACCGCGCTGCCGGGCTTCAAACCCTCGGTGCCGGTGGTGTTCTGCGGCCTCTTCCCGGTCGATTCCGCCGAATTTGAAAGCCTGCGCGACGCGATCGAGAAACTGGCCCTCAACGACGCCTCCTTCTCCTACGAGATGGAGAATTCCGCAGCCCTCGGCTTCGGCTTCCGCTGCGGCTTTCTCGGCTTGCTGCATCTCGAGGTGATCCGCGACCGCATCGAACGCGAATACGATATCGAACTGATCACCACCGCGCCTTCGGTGGTCTATCACATCTTCATGAAAGACGGCTCCATGAAGGAGTTGCACAACCCCGCCGACATGCCCGATCTGACCTATGTCGATCACATCGAGGAACCCCGCATCAAGGCGACGATCCTCGTGCCGGACGAGTATCTGGGCGATGTGCTCAAGCTCTGTCAGGACCGGCGCGGCATCCAGATGGACCTGACCTATGCGGGCAGCCGGGCGATGGCAGTCTATGACCTGCCCCTGAACGAGGTCGTGTTCGATTTCTATGACCGGCTCAAATCCGTGACCAAGGGCTATGCCAGCTTCGATTACGAGATCATGGGCTATCGTCGCGATTTCCTCGTCAAGATGAGCGTGCTCGTCAATGACGAGCCGGTCGATGCCCTGTCGATGATGGTGCACCGCGACCGAGCCGAGATGCGGGGCCGTGCCATGTGCGAAAAGCTCAAGGACCTGATCCCGCGCCATATGTTCAAGATCCCGATCCAGGCGGCGATCGGCGGCAAGGTGATCGCCCGCGAAACGCTCTCGGCGATGCGCAAGGACGTGACCGCCAAATGTTACGGCGGCGACGTGACCCGCAAGAAAAAGCTTCTGGAAAAGCAGAAGGCCGGCAAGAAGAAGATGCGCCAGTTCGGCAAGGTGGAAATTCCCCAGCAGGCGTTCATCTCGGCCCTCAAGATGGACGATTGAACCTTTGGCAGGCGGGGTCTCGCCCCGCCCGCCAAGCCCGTGCCGTCCTTAGAAAAGCCCTTCGCCGCCCTCCTGTTCCTCGACCACCGTATCGGCGGCCACCACGGCCCCTGCGCCCACCAGCGGGCCACAGGCGCTCAGAACGGGCAAGCTGCCGGCAAGGGCCAGCGCGATCAATCCTGTTCGGGTCATTGTAACTATCCTTTCTGTCTGTCGCTCCATGCCCGCCGCCGCGCGGGCGCTCGGCATGGGCGATCTGTCAGTCGATCACCGCTTCCGTGGCGCTCTCCACATCCTCGGTAAATCCTTCCGCCGTCTCGCAACCGGCGAGGCCAGCCACCAGCGGCACGATCAACAGCAGTCGCATCATGCGCCTCTCCTCGACCTGTCGTGGTCTTGCTCCATCACGTGGGGTCGGTCCCCGGCCCGCGTCAAGGAACCCGGCGGGGATTTGCCGATGGTGGTTCGGGCTTTGCAAAAACCAGTTTTAAAGCGTTCCGCCTTTAACCTGAGGCATCGGTTGAAGCCGGAACGCGTGCAACGTTTGAACCAAGCACCGCATTTCGCGAAACGCTTCACCGGGCGCAACAGCCCAAGACGGCGACGAAAGGCAAGGGTCCACGCCTGCAAGGAAGGCTTGGGCTACATGCCGCTTGGCTGCAATTTATCGACCAGCGCGTTGTCCAGGATCACCGAAAAATTCCCACTCTGCGAGCGCACGATATCGAGGCCCTCGGTGTCAATGCTCAACTCTTTCAGCGCGCTTTCGGATTGATCCGTTGAAAAATCAATCGAAAGCGCGCCGCTTGACAGGTTCTCGGTGGGAATGACTTCGCCCACCTTGGTATATTCGTTCGTCTGGGCGATTTGGGCATAGACCGTGGCGCCGGCCAGCTTGATTTTTGCATCTTCCAGATAGGCCATCCATCCGATTGTCTTGCACTTCTCTCCGATGGACTTGAACTGGCTCAGGTCCACCTGCGCCGTCCCGCCGGTACAGTATTCGAAATTATGGCCATCGGCTTTGATATCTTCCGGACTGATCCGGTAGCCCCGGACAGGCGCGTCCCCGCCCACTCTGGTCAGAACCGTTCTCTCGACGACCTGGCTGCCATCGATCATCTGTTGAGCAGGGGCTTGCACCCCTGTGACACAGGCGACCACGCCGATGATCAATGGAAATGCTGAACGAGTGTGTCCGACGTGTTTGGAACTCTTAAAAGCCACCGAAAATCCTCTCCAACCTGCCGTAAAACAAGATAATGCGTCTTTGGAGTCGTCTCCAGATGGTACAAAAACCACCCCTCCTTATCAACAACATCAGACAAACCCAGTTTGTCATCTTTTGTCGTGACCTTGGCGCGTGGCAGGCTTCTCAGTGTTTCCTCGGCAACCCAACCGCCGACAAAATTGGAGGAAATCGCGATCGGCAATATCGCGAGCATCGCAAGGGCGAAGGCCGCAACACGTTTCGGATTTTGCACCCCGCACCCGTTTGCCTTCAGCGCTGTCGAAATCTTGTAAAAAAGGAAAAACAGGAACAGACCGATCAATGCGATCATGAATGCCTTTTCCGCCACCTCTACAGGTGTCGGCTCGGCCCCTGCAATCAGTCGCCATAGTGAAAAGAACGACCGCACCAGGATTTCCTGTATGCCGAAATCAAGCTCATTCACCGAAATGCCATAAAACCCGTAAAACCCATGGATGTATCCGTAGCCGGTCAAATATAGCACGGCCGTGACAACAGCCGTCAAAAACCCAATCAACAACTCACGCAAGACTGTGCTCTCCCCATAGGTGAGGGTTCGTGCAAGTTTTGATTGTAAGGCTGCGCCTTGGCAAGTCCGGGTAAGCGTCGAGGATGCAGTTGCTGATCTGACCGCCGATCGCATAACCAAACTCTCACACTCGTGTGACCGCCCCCTGACAGCGCCGAGCACGCTTTCTACGTCCTAAATATGACCAAAGGAGGCACGCTATGGACAGATTGAGCTTGTTTCTCACCCTCGCCACCGGACCCGTCACCACAGGCGGGCTCGTCATCGCCGCGATGAGCATGGGGTATTATGGTTGGCCGGTGATTGGCACGGCGGCGGCCATCGGATTTCTGCTGGCTTGGCCTGCGGCCTATCTGGTCTCGCGCCGGATCAAACGTCATGACCCGGATTTCGATCACACCCGCGAGAACCGCACAGGCGTGATCCCTGACCCGCAGGCGCCCGAAGTCTGAGTCACGCCTCCGGCCGCGCAGAGCGCCTCGGCACATATGTCAGCCGTCGCTCTCCGGTCGCGGTTATTCCTGACGGTGCCGGCCAACTTCTTTGCAAAACGGCCCCTGTTTCACGCCTCATGCGACCACGAACGGCTCCCTTCGGTGCTGCGGATTCGGGGGCCCTCCGGCGCGTTTCTTGATGGCCTCCTCAAGCGCGAATCACGATCATGAACGGCGCCTTGTTTTTGTAGTCTCGGTGGACCGCAGTATACATTTCTGGATCGGCGTTGGGCTCCGCCGCTCTCCATTAGGTTGAAAATATCTCAGGGTGAGGTCTGTGCCGATCCTCCTAGACGCCCCGCTTTGTCCTGATTTTCATAGAGTAAACGCAGTATTGTTCTGGCTCCATGTGCCGAGGCGGCCACATGTGACAATTCTCACGGATAGACAAAAGATAGCACCCATGCCCTAATGACAGGGTTTGGTGTTCAAAAGTTGCATACGTTAATGGTTCCAAGCTTAACCCCATCTGCCACGGCCAAGGCCGCGGCATCTCCAGCGGTGTTGCGCTGCTTCGGTACTTTCTCCCGGGTTCTGCCATTCGTGGCACTGGTTATGGCCGCGTTGTCGGCTGCGGCCTCTGCCGAAACGTTCCGCGATTGGCGGTCCGACTGCCCGGGTGCCGGCGCCGGTTGCATGCTGGCGACCAACGTGGCGGATGCAAAGAACGCCTGGCTGGCCGGTCTGCTGGTGAGCCCTGAGGCAGATGGCACCTCGGGCATGATGAAGATCCTGGTGCCGCCCGGTGTGCACCTGGCCTCGGGACTTTTCGTTGCTGTGGGTAGGGGCAAGCCGCGCCAGGCCGAGTTTCAGCGGTGCTCGGACCAAGCCTGCCTTGCGACCCTGGATCTCGACGCATCACAAATAATGGCCCTGCGCCGCGCCACGCGCGCCCATATCGTCTATCGCCCGCGCAGCACGACCGCGCCGGTCCGTGTGCAAGCCTCGCTCATGGGCTTTTCGGCCGCACTTGCCCACACGATGGAGGCCGTGCAATGAGCCACGGCTTGCCTTTTTACGCGGGCCTCGCCCTGCGTGCATTCGCAACCTTCGCCTTCTTTCTCCTCGCAGCCCCCGGCACCGCGCAGGCACAGACGTTTTCGCTCGCCGGGATCGCCTTCGAGGAGTCGAGCTACCTCGAACCCGAGGAATTGCAGGAGGTCGCGGCGCGGTACATCAATCGCCCGATCACCTTCGAAGACCTGCTGCGCTTCGTGGATGAGGTGAACGGGCTCTACCTGACGGCAGGCGCGCCCACGGCACAGGCCATTCTCCCGCCACAGGAAATTCGCGATGGCGTGCTGCGCGTGGCGCTGGTCGAGGCGGTCGTCGACCGGGTCATCATCGAAGGCAACCGGACCACCTCCGAAGCGTTCCTGCGCCGCAACCTGTCCCTGCAGGAAGGGCAGAAGCCCGATTTCGTCCAGCTCGAGCGCGACCTGATCCTCTTCGATCTGGCCCATGACATCCGCCCCCGTCTCAGTTTCGGGACAGGGCAGGCGACCGGCACAACAGATGCGACGATCAAGATCGAGGAACCCAACCGGTTCGAGACGGTTATTTCGGTCGACAATTTCGGCCGCCCTGAAACCGGCGAATTGCGCAGCTCGGTTTTCCTGCGCTGGAACAGCGTGACCGGCGTGCGCGACAGCCTGTCCCTGCAGGCCGAGGCCACGGAAGGCGCACGGTCGTTTGCGCTTGGCTATTCGCGCCCCGTGGGGCCTGGCGGCGGGCGTTTGACAGCGGGGGTCGGCATCTCCAACTCCGAGATCATCAGCGGCCCGTTGGTTCCGATCGACATCAAATCCGACAGTGTCAGCGCAACGCTCGGCTATCGCCGCCCGATCCGGATCCGTGAGGACAGCCATATCATCCTTGATGCGGGCATCGGCTATGAGCGCACGGAATCCACCACGACCGGACTGCCCTTCGCCGATATCTCGATCAACGATGCCTGGGTGTCCGCCGCCTATACGCGCCGTTTCGAACAGTCGCAGCTGAGCTTGAGCCTCGGTCTGCGGGCCGGTAATGCCGATGCCTTGGGGACCAGCCAAACCGAAGGGTCGTTCTGGCTGCTTTATGGTCAGGGCAGCTATTTGCGCCCCCTCGGCGGTTCGCTCTTCTACGAGGCAAATCTCCGCTATCAGTACGCCCCCGACCAGAACCTGCCGGTCGCGCGGCTGTTCTCCGTCGGCGGTGTCGGGTCGGTGCGGGGCTATCCCAACAATATCCGCTCGGGCGACAGCGGCGTGGTGCTGAACCAGCAGCTGTCCTTGCAGAACCCGATCCGCCTGGGCAACCGGATCACGGCGCGGCCCTTCGTGTTCTTCGATGCCGCAGTCGTGGTGCCCTTCCGCACCGCGGGCGGTTTCGACAACGACCAGGACCTTCTGGCTTCGGTGGGGGCAGGGGTCACGATTTCACACAGCGAACGCTTCAATCTGGTGGCCATGGTCGGTGTGCCGCTCAGGGACACGTTGGGCTTCAACGACTCGGGCAAGGCCCAGTTCTACGTGGGGGCGGATATTCGCTTTTGACATGAAGAAGGGCCGGGGATGGCCCGCAAAAGGGGGAACGAGATGAAAACGACATCGATGATCTTGGGGATCATTGCCGCCGCCGGCATGGCGGCGACCGCGCAGGCGCAGGAGGCCGCGCAGACCGCGACCGAAGAGATGCGCAACGGTCAGATGGTGGGCGACTGGGTGGTCGTCTGCGAGGCGGTCACCATCAGTCAGAACCAATGCCGCATGGTGCAGGAACAATCCCTTCGCGAGACCGGCGAGATGATCGCACGGTTCATCGCCGTGCCGGTGTCGGACGGGGCGATCCTTCTGGCGCAGGTGCCCATGGGCGTCTACCTGCCGGGCGGCGCCGTCTATCGCTTTTCCGGCAAAGACGAGATCGAGCAGCGCAACATGATCTGGCAGCGCTGCGCCGATACGGTCTGCGAAGCCGCGGCACCACTCTCCGAGGAAGAGCTGGCGCTCTTCGCCGAGAGCGAAGCACTGCTGTTCGGTTTCCGCGAAACCTCTGACGGCGATCCCGTCGTCCTCAGCGTCGGCATCGAAGGATTTGCCGAAGCGATCGAGAAACTGCGTCCCTGACGCCCGGGCCGGCCCCGACAAGGGGCCGGTTCTATCTTTGCGACGACCCGGAGGTCCGCCATGACACAGAGCAAGACCAGCAGGAAAGCCCGTCCCATCGACAAGGCGCCTCGCAGCGCGCGCGTCTTGCCGGTGTTGCGAAATGCTGTCGGGTCGGTGTCGATACTCGCGCTGGTGGCAGGGGCGGTTCCCCTTCCCGCGCAGGCTCAGGTTGTCGCCGCAACGCCCGACACGACAGTTGCGACCGCAGGCCTCGTCTCGGATGTCACCACCTCGAATATTCGGGGCGGCGTGGCCTTCAACCAGTTCTCGCAATTCAACGTGAACGCGGGAAACACGGTCAATCTATACCAGCCTCTCGGGACCACAGCGCTGGTCAACATCATCTCCGGCGGCACGTCGACGATTGCCGGAACCTTGAATGCCCGTCTCGGATCACCCGCGGCCTCCACCATCGGCGGCAATACCTACCTCTTGAATTCGGATGGCTTCGTCGTCTCTTCGACCGGCGTCATCAATGCCGGCCAGCTGACGCTCAGTACGCCGACCTCCGGTTTCATGGACCAGTTGCGCAACGAGGCGAATGGCATCGGATCGGTCAGCAACATTCTGTTCGCCGGGAACGAACCCCTGTCCGCGACAGGCGAGATCGACATTCAGGGCCGGATCAATGCAACCCGGCTCGACATGCGCGCGGGCGCCCGGATGATCGTGGATGGACGGCTCGATGTTCAGAGCGGTGTCTCCCCCGGCCGGATCAGCCCGTCGGTCAACCTGCAGGGCGTGCCCACCGCAGGCGGCGTGAATATCGGCCGTGACGGCGTGATCCGTTTGGTCTCGGGTGGCTCGTCCCGCGTATCCGGCAATGCCAGCGCGCGTGGCTCGTCGGCGGGATTTGCACCACATGGTGGCCTGATCGAGGTCATCGCCGAAGGTGAGTTGCAGGCGGGCGGCATATTCGATGTCAGCAACGGGGGCGGTCCTGCAGGATCGGTGATGATGTTCACCGAAGGAAACGCGATCCTCGAACCCGGCCTTCAGATCGTCGCGCGCTCCACCGCCGAGGCGGGCGGTTTCGTGGCCCTTCGCGCCAATGGGACATTGACCACTGGCACGACCTCGGGCGCGGGCATCGTGACCGACACCGGCAGCCCCGGCAGCTCGGGCGAGACCTTCCTCGTCGGCGACACGGTCGATCTTGCGCGCAGCCTGACGACAAACGGCGGATCCCTTGGCATTCGCGGCACGACCTCGGTGGCGATCGGCAATGATTTCGCCACGATGGAAGTCTCGACCGCCCGCGCCGGCGGCGCGGCGGGGGATCTCGTCATCTCCTCGAAAGACATCGAGATCAAGCCGGGAGCCCGCCTCAACGCACAGGGCACCGGCGACGGCAATGGCGGGCTTGTGCTGGTGAGCGCGCGCAACGTGTCCACCGGGGCGCGTTGGGCCGTCGATCCCGATACCGAAGTGGCCAGGGTCACCATCACCGACGCCGATATCGCCGGCGGATCGGTCATCGTGTCCGCCGTGGCCCGCGCCAGCAGCATCTTCGGCGACGAGCTGAACGAGACCCTGGAGGCGAACCAGGTCGCAGACATGGAGGCCAGCACCACCGACGAGCAATTCGAACAGATGTTCGACAACCTGCTGAACACCTACGAAACCGTCGCGAACCGCGCGATCACCTCGGTGAACGATCTCGTGCCGCTGCAGATCAAGATCCTGACCTCCGACGCGCGGGTCGCGATCACCGACAGCACCCTCACGGCCGATGGCAACTGGACACCCATCGGCGCCAGCATCACCGATCCAACGGCGGAATTCGCCGACAACGGCTTCCTCATGGCCGAGGGGCTGCGCGAGGACACATACAGGTTCCTGACCGCGGATTCGGTCCTCGACAGCCTTATTTTCGACGATGCCTATCAGCTTAGCATCCGTCTGCCCTCCGAAGTCGACCTGTCGACAGATACGCTGGTCGTGCATTCCCATTCCGCGACCGAAACGAACATCGCTCCGTTTTCCTTTGCCATTGACGTGGCCGTGTCCAGCACCAAGACCGTATCGGCGGTGCAGATCACCGACAGTGACCTGCTGACCAATGCGGGCAACCTGCGCCTGGCCGCGACTGCCAGCGAGAACCAGACCATCAGCATCACCGCCAAGAAGGCCTTTGGTCAGGATGTGGCCCTCGGGGTCGCCGTCTCGGTCCGCAATCTGGCGAACCAGCTTCGTGTCGACGGCGGAAGCCTGACCTCTGCGGGGGGGATCACGGCTGGCGCCTTTACCGGGCGCAACGTGTCCTCCACCGTGATCGCCAATTCCGGGATGGAAGGCGAGGTGTCGATCGGGATCAATGTCGACTATTCCGAGTCGCTGACCGAAGCCGCCATCGGCGGCACCATCACCGCCAATAACGGGGATGTCGCCATCGCGGCAGAGCAGCTTTTCTTCGACTCGACGCGCGTGACCACGGCCACCCTGGGCCTCGGCAGCCTGTCGCGGGCCGTCGCGCGCAGTCGCGCCAATTCAAGCAATTCAACCGGCTTTGCCCAGACCATTCAGCAAAGAGCCACCGGCAAGACCCCCGATCCCGCGCGCAAGCCGCATTTCGGGATGGGTGTCGCGGTGGATTTCCAGCTCAGCGATGACAATGCCTTTGCCACGCTTGGCGGCAGCTATCGCGACATCGACGACCTTACGGCGGCGCCGGTCGCTCTGGGGGCGACGAACGTCACGGCCAGCGGCGCCGTGACCGTGAACGCCGCCTACCGCTTTGCCGACCGTGGCAGCGAAGGCGGCGGGTCGCTGACCCGCTCCACATCGGCCGCCTTCGGCAAGCTGACCGATGCGCTGCGGCGCCAGCTTGACCGCGAGAATGATCGCTTGCGAGCACGCGGCTTGGCCGAGATCGGCGAGGACGAGCTTCTGGGCCGGTTTTCCACCGCGCTGATGCTGAACCTGTCGATTTCCTCGCTTGCCGGGGAAACTCTGGCCGAGATCGGGCCGAACGCCACCGTCACCGCGGCATCCGCTTCGGTCGACGCGGTCACGCGCTATCCGAACACGAACCCATGGCAAAGCCTGCTGAACCAGTGGCAGACCTATGTCGATCAGGTCACGAATTACAGCCCGGTCAGCACCGGCGGCCCCGCCGATCCGCCCGAGCCCGAGCAGCCCCCGGCGCCCGACCTCGCCGGGTTCCTCGACATCGTCAACCCGCTGACCTACCTCACGACGGATTCGAAAGCCAAGGGCGAGGCGCAAGTCGCCGCCGATCGCGTGGTCGTGCCCGGCGAGGAACAGGGTCTCGCGCTTGGCATCACCCTGACCATCTTCAACACCGACAACGTGACCGAGGCGGTGGTGCGCGAAGGCGCCGTGCTCAACCTCACCGATGCGGCCAGCGTAACCGCGCTGCAGGAGGCGGTGTTCCTGCATGTGACGAACCTGCCAAGAAGCAACCCGCTTGGGGGATCGGCCAAGGTCAATGACGCCATCGGCGGCGGCATCTTCTTCAGCCGCACGGCAAGCGACGTGCGCGCCGAGATCGAGAACGGCGCCGAGGTAACGGTGACCTCGGGTGATCTCGACGTGACGGCCGAGACCAAGAATCTCACGGCCAGCCTCGTCTATTCGGGCGGGCAGGGCGCGGATGTGGCGATCAATGCCTCGGTCGCGGCGCATGTCGCCGACGCTGAAACCATGGCCCGCATCGGCGAGGCCGCGCGCATCGTGGCGCAGGATGTAACGATCACGGCCACCGACAATTCGGTGACATGGGCCAGCGCGGGTGCCATCAGCGGATCGGAAAACGTGGGCGTCGGCGCCTCGGGCGTGTTCAACTTCTCCAGCCGTCGGACATGGGCCGGGATCGGCCCGGCACTGGTTGAGGCGCCGCTCGTCCTGCCCACCGATGCGGTGATCGACGCGGACACCCTCACGATCACGGCCACCAACGCCTCGTTCGATATCACGGTGGCGGTCGCGGGAACCAAGGTCGTCGGCAAGCCAGACCCGGCCGCAGGCACCACGCCGCCGCCGAACGATTCCGATGACGACATGATCATCCCCAGCTGGCTCTTCTCCGACGAGGAAGACGACGCCGCCCAGCAACAGGCGCAGACCACTCAGCCGGCGGATGCCGACGGCAACCGCCAGACCTCGGGATGGGCCGTGTCGGGTGCTGCGGTGGTGAACCTCGCTCTGCAGAATGAAACCACGGCGAGCCTGCGCACCACGGGGCTTGTCAATCTCGACGGCGCGCTGTCGCTGACCGCAGGCAGCACGGCGACCATGATCAACGTGGGCGGTTCCGTCGCCTCGGGCCTCGGATCGCAGAAGGATACCAACGCCCTGGCCGGTGCCTTTGCCGTCCATGTCGACGAACGCCGCCTGCAGGCGCGCATCGAAGGTGCGACTGTCGATGCCGGCGCGGTCAGCATCGACGCAACCGACGAATCCATGCTGGTCAACATCGCCGTGGGCGGCGCCGGAACCTCGCGCGGGGATCTGGCACTGGCCGGGTCGGTGTCGGTGGCGGTCCTGACGGGGGAAACGCTGTCGGAGTTGCGCGACGTCGAGATCGCGTCCGACAGTCTCAGCCTCAACGCCGACGATCAGTCGGTCACGGTCAGCGTCGCCGGCGCGGTTGGCGTCAACATGGACGCGACCCAAGGCTATGGCGTGGGTGTGGGCATCGCCGTGAACACGGTCGCCCGCAATGCGCTGTCCCGGATCACGGGCACCGGCGACGTATCGACCGGCGCTCTGTCGCTCATGGCCACCAGCAGCCAGTCGATCTTCGGCTTCGGCACCACCGCAGGTGTCGGTCAGACAGGTCTGGCCGGCTCGATCACGGTCAACACCATTTCCGGCGGCGCACGCGCGCTGATCGAGGCAGGTCCGGCCCCGCGCAGCATCGAGGCCGAAAGCCTCACCGTCACCGCCGACGAGAGCAACATCATATTCGCGCTGTCCGGCGCCTTGGCGGGTGGGCGCAGCAATGCCGTTGGCGCAGCACTTTCGGTCAACACCATCGTCGCGGGCACCGAAGCCCGGGCCGAGGGGGCCACGATCTCGCAAGGCGACACAGGCCCGGAACTGGGCGCGGTGCAGATCACGGCAGACAGCGACAGCACCATCACGGCCATCGCCGTCGCAGGTGCTGCGGCGCTGACCGGCGAGGCCGCGGGGCTTGGCCTGTCCGTGAATACGGTCAATGCGGATTCCATCGCCTCGCTGGCAGGCAGTTCGGTTGTCGACGCGGCTGAAATCATCGCCACGGCAACCGGCGCGCGCACGATCCACAGCCTCGCCGGTGGTGCGGCAGCCGCAGGGCGCGCGGCCGCAGGGGCCGGCATGACGGTGAACCTGCTTCCGTCGAACGATACGCTCGTCAACCTGAACAACGCGTCCCTCTCCACCCGCAACGACGGCGCGATCACCGTCGCCGCGACGGCGCAAGGCGAGATCGCTTCGCTCGCGGCGGGCATTTCCGCCTCGAGCGCGGACTCGATCGGCGGCGCGCTGACGGTCAACGTGACAACGGCAACGACCGGGATCACCGCAACCGACGCGACGCTGGACGCGCCCGGGGCGGTCAGCCTTTTGGCCAGCGACACCGCCACGATCAGCAGCCTTGCAGGCGGCGCCGCTCTTGGCGCGGGCGGCACCGGCGTCGGCGGTGCGGCGGCGGCGAATTTCATCAATCATGACACGAGTGTCGCCGCCAGCGGCGGCAGCATGACGGGGCAGGGCGTCAGCCTCTCGGCGCGCAACGACTCCGGCATCGAAACTGCGGCGGTCGGCCTTGCGGCCGGTGGGACCAATGCCTTTGCCGGCTCCATCGCCATCGGTGGTATCAGCAACGAGACCCGCGCGGCGGCAACCGGAACCCGGCTTGACGCCGGGACCGGGGATGTCAGCGTTCTGGCGGGCCGTGGCGGCAGTATCGACATCCTGTCAGGCAGCGCGGCCTTCGGCGGGACCAACGCGGTCGGCGGCGCGCTGAGCGTGGCCTCGATCACCGGCGCCGTGACGGCGGATGTGGTCGATACCGCTGCGGGTGGCGGCATCTCGGGCAGTTCGCTGAGCATCGAGGCGTCGGATGAGGCGGCGATCGACGCCATTTCCGCGTCCGGCGCCGCGGGCGCGGGTGGCACCGGTGTCACCGGATCGCTCGTCTATACCCAGATCGGTCGCGTGGCGGCGGACGGCCCGTCCGTTGATCCGTTGCCGGGCTCCGCACCCGGCGAGGATCCTCTGTCCCTGACCGAGACCGCGATCAGCGAGGCGCGCGATTCTGCGCTTTCGAATGTGGCGGACAACGTGACGG
Organism: Roseovarius litoreus; assembly: GCF_900142765.1. Classification (GTDB taxonomy): domain Bacteria; phylum Pseudomonadota; class Alphaproteobacteria; order Rhodobacterales; family Rhodobacteraceae; genus Roseovarius; species Roseovarius litoreus. Next base: position 306,670 of record NZ_FRCB01000004.1, on the reverse strand, counting down.
GACGCGGTGATGTCAGCATCTTCCGCGAACAACTAAGGCTGGAGCTCGACACCGACGATCTGGTCCGCGCGCGGCTCGAATTGGCTGGCGCGGCGCCCACTGTTCCGGATCTGTCGATCACCGCCACCCAGACCGGGGGGACCCGGTCCTTCGCCGGGGCGACGGGTGCAGGCACCACCGGGGGGGCAGGCGCGGGTCTTGCGCTCAACCTCCTGTTCGGAAAGGCAGAAGCCGAGCTTATCCTGCCCGCGGACGAGATCACGACAGCCCAGGGTGACGTGACCGTCACCGCCTCGCAGGACGGCAGTGTCGAGACGATAGGGGTCTCCGGGGGGGCGTCCGGCTCGATTGGCGGCGCCGGCTCGATCTCGCTCAACGTGATGAACCGGCAAGCCGATGCGCGCATTGCCAGCAGCCTTGCAGGCGGGCAGGCGACGCTGTTGATGGCGGGTCACGACCTGACATTGGACACCACGCAGTTCGGGTTGATTTCATCGATCGCCGGGGCCGTGGGCCTTGGCGGGACCGCCGGGATCGGCGGGGCCATCGCGGTCAACATCCTGTCTGACGATACCGATGTGGAGCTGTCCGATATCCGCGTCGATACCCGAGTCGCCGCCGATCTTGCGGGCGCGGGCGCCGTGCAGCTTTCGGCCCGGCAGGATCAGATCGTCGGGGGCGCCGCAGCGGCGCTCGGCGGTGGGGCTGGCGGCACTTTTGCGGGATCCTTCGTGGTGAACGTGGCCGACGGGGCCGTGGGTACCACGCTGCGCGACAGCACCGTGCTGGCCGATACGATCAGCGCTGCCGCGACCGGCGGCGCGGACCTCGCGGCAAGTGCAGGGGCTGTCGCCGTGGGCGCTTCAGGCGCCGTGGGCCTTGCGATCGGCACCAACGTGGCGCGTCAGACGATCCGGACGGATATCGACGGCTCCTACCTGCAGGCCCAGGGGCCGATTGTCCTGACCGCCCTTGCCGAAGGGACCTTGTCAGGCGCCGGCATCGCGGGCGCCCTCGATGGCACTGTGGGCATCACCGGCACGGGCATCGGCAACTCTGCGCTCAACACTGTAGAGCTGCTGGTCCGAGATACGACTCCCCCGGTGCCGGGGGCGGTGCGAGAAGGCAGCCAGATCATCACAGCCGGATCGGTCCTGTTGGCGGCGGATGCCAGCAACATCATCCGCCTCAAGGGCGGCTCCGAGGAAGATCCCGGCCTGAACATCAGCTTCGCAGGCGGCGGCACCGCCGGTGTCGGGGCAAGCGCCACGGTCAATACCCTGCGCAACGATGTGCGCATCGCCGTCTCGGGCAATACGCGGATCACCGGACTTGGCCATACCGGCGTGAACCGGGATGGCGCCGAACGGTTCGGCGTGGTGATCGATGCCAGTGCCGATGCGACGATCTCGATGCTGACCGCCAATGGCGCGGTCGGCGGCATTGCCGGTGTCGCGGCGCTCATGTCGCTGAACCTGATCGAGGATGATGCCCGGATCGAACTGGGCACCGGCGAGCGGAGCGCTCAGGTCTGGATCAATGCCCCTGCCACGGGCCTTGCCGGGCTTCTGGGCACCGATGCCGCCAATGCCCGTCAGGATGTGCGGATCACCGCGAACACCACCAGCACGGCCACGGTTCTCACCGCCAATGTGGCGGTCGGCGGCAAGGCCGGCGTCGGCGCGGGCTCGGGAACGCTGGTCTCGCGCTCGCTGGCCGGGATCGAGGCCCGCGAAGCCCGGATCGACGCCGCGCGCGACATCACGCTCGACGCCCGCGCGACGACCGAACTGACAGCGGTGACGCTTGGCCTTGCGGGCGGCTTCGTCGGCGCGGCGGCCAATGCCGGGGTCAGCATTCTGGGCGCTCAGGCGCTGGTCGATCTCGATGGCGCGACCATCACGGCTGGGCGTCGCCTGACCATTGCCTCCAATGTCGACAGCGACAGCACGGCCGTGGTCGGTGCTGCTGCGGGCGGTGCCGTGGGCGCCTCGGGCGGCGTGCAGGTCACGGTGTTCGATTCGCTGTCTCGCGTGTCGGTGGGCCGGGGCGAGTCGTTCCTCGACAGCACGCTCAGAGCGGGCAGCGAAATGTCGGTGACGGCCCATAGCGACATGATGCTTGACGGCAAGGCGGTCTCGGGCGCCGCTGGCGGTGCAACGCTGGCCCTGGCTCTGAACGTGGGCGTCGTGACCTCAACCACTCTGATCGAGATCGGCGCAAACGAATCCCTCCGGGCTGACTCGGAACTCAAGCTGCAGGCGCGGGACGTTGTCTCGATCACCGGCATGGCCGGTTCCCTTGGCGTGGGCGCCCTGGGTGGCGGGGCCTCTCTGGATTACGCGCGCTTCGCCGGCACGACGCGGGTCGTCGTCGGGGACAACACCCGGATCGAGGCCGATCCCGGCACGGCGCGCCTGAGCGATCCCGCAGCCTCGATCCAGAACCTGACCATCGAAGCATTGTCCGAACGCCGGGTGACCTCGTCGGTCGTGGCGCTTGGCGGCGCGGCCTTTGCCGTGAACGCAGCGCTTGGCGTGATCGACATGGGCGCGCGCGCCGAAGATACGGCGGGCAACCGCGATATCCTCCTGAACGGAGCGCAGGACGAATTCGCCTCCGACCTCCGCGCCGAAGAGCCGGGCCTCACCGAAGAGGAGCGCCAGAACACCGCCGGCGGCCTGATGGTCTTTGCCGGGGCGGACGACAGCCGCGCTTCGCTGGCGGCGGAACGCCAGTCCATCTCTCTGAATGGGCCGGCAAGCAGCGATTCCGTGTCGATCCTGCTTGGCAATGACGTGCTGCTGGAAACCCGGGGCAACTTGAGCCTGCGCGCCGATGCGGGCACATCCGTCATCCAGACGACCGGCGGCCTGTCCGCCGCGATCTTCGGCGGCAGCACCAGCGGCGTCGGTGTCTCGAACCTGTCCACATCGGTGGGTGTCGACCTTGGCGCCAATGCCCGCCTTCGCGCGGATGGTGATGTCACCGTCTTGGCGAACAACAGCGGGATCGACGCCGAGAACCTGCTGACCGCGACCGGCTATACCCTGACTGCCTCGGCGGGATACGCGGTGGGCGTCGGCGTCGTGACCACCACCGTGAACGGCACGTCGGGGCTGACCTTCGGCCCGGGCGCCGGGATCGGCGGCTATGCCGGCGGACGGGCGAACGACGTCAGCCTGTTGGCCACCCGGGGCGGCACGGTTTCGGTCGATGTCACCAATGCAAGCCTGTCGCTTGCAGGCGGTGCCGGGCTTGTCGTCTCTTCGGCCAGCCTTTCGGGCGGCACGAATATCGACATCGCCGATACCCGCATCAACGCCGAGGATGTGACGGTCGAGGCCGACGATACCAGCCGCGTGACCGCTGCGGGCGACGGCAGTTCCGGTGGGATCGGCGGCGGCCTGAATTCGGTCGTCGTGACCGCGACCGCCGAGGCGACAGGCACCCTCACTGCCGATGGGGCCACGATCGAGGCCGGCACGGTGCGCATCGCCAACGAAAGCGCCGTGTCCGCCGAGGCGCGGGCGAACGGCATCGCGGCGGGCGGCCTTGCCATCGGCGCAAGTGTGGCGACATCCGACATGCGCGTGACACTCGACAGCCAGATCGATGCCAGCATCCGGGCACAGGACATCATCCTGGTCACCGGGCTGCGCGGGCATGCGTTCGACACGTCCGCGGCGTTCTCGACCTCCGCTTCGGGCGGGTTCCTCGCCGGGAACGGCGCGGTGTCCTCGGCCTGGACGAACCACGCCATTGCCGCCCGGATTGCGGGTAATTTCGAGGCATCGAACGAAACGACCATCGTCACAGGTGCGTCGGATGTCCTTGCGCGCGCAGATGCCACCGGCGCTGCGGGCGGTGTTCTGGCCTTGGGCCGGACTATTGCGCAAGCCGGACAAAATCAGGATGTGGCGCTGGCCGCAGACGACCGCCTCGCCCGTGTCGATCTTGTGGTCGATGATGCCACCTTCACCGGTAAGGGGGTCGTGATCGACACGACGAACGACACCTCGACCACGGTCAAGGCGGTGTCGGGGTCTGGCGGGGTCGCCGCCGGTTCGGCCTCCGAGGCCATCACGACAGCGGCAACGCGGACCCGCGCAAGCTTTGGCGAAAGCGCGGCGGTTCTCTTCGACGGGCTTGAAACCGTGGCCCTGAGCACCGGACAGGTGCAGACGCTGGCCAGCCTTGTGGATACCACGAGTGCGGCAGCCTTGGGCAATTCGGGTGCCATCGCGCGCGGGAACGTCGACAGCACCGTCGCGGCCACTCTGGGCGCAGGCGTCGCGATCACGGCAGACGCGATCGAGATCACGGCCACCAACGCGGTCAACCGGCCCGAAGACGGGTTCAACATGCAGTCGGGTTCCGGCGGCGTGTTCGACGCGGCGGCCATGGCCAGCGACCTCGAACTGGCAGTCCGCACGGATCTCACCGTGGATGACGGCGCATCCATCATTCAGAGCGGAACCCGCGGCAGCGCCGAGATTTTCGCTTTGGCGGCGCGCAATGTGCTGTCGGTTGTCGACAGCCTCAATCTTGATGCAGGCGGCGCCATCGCCACGCCGCGTGGCGTCTCGCGCATCGAGGTGATCGCCAGCGATGCGACCCTGACCATCGGCAGCGCCGATCTTCTTGCACTCGATGACATAACCCTGCGGGCCGGTGGTGACGCCGCCCTCACCGCCGAGGTGAACGCCAATTCCTACGGTCTCGCCGGTGCTGCGACCGGGACCAGCGCTGTGACGCTGAATTCCGACAACCGGGTTGTGCTTCAGGATGGCGCCAACGTGCAGAGCCTTGGCGATATCCGCATCGGTGCGGGCTATGGCGCGAACGGGACACAAACCGTTGACCTGCGCGCCGAGACGCGGCTCTTCAACAAGACCGCCATCCCGATCCCGTCGGACCCGGCGGCTGATGCGGTGGCCAACACCACATCGATCATCGACGTGCAAGAGGGCGCCAGGGTCGTCGCGGTGCGCGACGTCTATCTGTTCTCCGAGGCGGGCCAGCGCGAGGTCGTGGGCTATGGCCGCGGCAAGGATCTCTACCGCGAGGTTCTGGCCGAACTGGGCACCGCCATCAGCGAGGCCTTCGGCGGCGAACCCGTCAGCCTCGATATCGAATCCGGCACATCCAGTGACACGTCGAACGACGGCATCCTGGTGAACGGCTATGTGCGCGCCGGCTCCCGCAACAAGCAGATCCTCGTGATCAACGAGGATGGCGCCATCCAGAACGCCCGCATCGGGCCTTATACCAACGACATGGTCGACGGGATCACCTTCTCGATCCGCGAGAACGTTTCTATCGCCAACGAGGTGCGGGAACGGATCAACCTGCTGAACAGCCTGCTGGCGGACCCGATCCTGAACCAGGATGCCGAAGCGGTCGCCGCCTGGGAGGCCGAGGTTGCGACCCTGACGCTGCGCGACATCTCGGGCACCGCGGATTTCCTCGATCTCGAGGATATCGTCGCAGCCCAGGGCGATATCGTTCTGCGCGCGGATTACGTCCACGGAACCGCGACCGGAACGCTGGATGCGCCGGTCAATGCCGAGATCATCGTGCATTCCTATGTGCGCGACGGCGACCGGGCGCGCTTCATCAACACCAAGGGCATGGAGATCGCGATCGGCGATGGCGGCCGTATCTTCTTCAACGATGTGACCGTGACCACCCCGGCCGAGATCACCGCATTGTCCGATCCGACCCGCCCCGGTCCCGACAGCTACACCATGATTTCCGGTGCCAGCAGCGGCGAACCCAAGATCGAGGTCGTCACCTTCGGAGAAGGCTCGATCATCGTCGGCGGCGCGATCAGCAATGTCGCGGGCCTCGCGTTCTTCAACTCGAACGAAGGCGATCTGGACGTGCGCGACGACATCACGGCGCGCACCATCGATCTGCGCGCCGGGCGCGACTTCCTGCAGGGCTTCACCCTGGGCATCCGTCATGTCGACGGCGACCCGGAAGCGATCTATGACGGCTTCTTCGACAAGGTCGAGGATACCGTCCGCACCGAGCTTGCGGATACCGGCGTGATCTCCGCCAGCCTTGCCAGCAGGCTCCCAAGGTTCGAACTTGCACCGCGCCGGGGCCGCATTCAGGCCGGGCGCAACGTCTATATCTCGGCGGACCAGCTGAACGTGAACGGCTTGATCCAGGCCGGGCGCGGCAGCTTCAATGTGCAAATCGACGCCGGCATCGACGCCTTCCTCGACACGCTGGCCGGCACCACCAAGCTCGAAATGCTCTATGATCCCTCCGAGCCCTTCATCGTCACCCCCACCGGCACCAACATCGTGCGCAACCCGAACATCACAAGCGATGTCTTCGTGCGCTTCGATCCCACCGCGCTCGACGATAACGGAAACGCCACCGGGGCCATCGTCGTCAATCCGATGGTCGTGCAGGGCGGCGTGGTCGAGATCGTCGGCAAGGTCTTTTCGACCGGCGGCGGCGAGATCCGCTCCCTCGATGGGTTCGGCTCCATCAACGTGGTGAACGACTCGACCCGCCCGGTCCGGCTGGGCCGGATGGATACCGGCGCGAACACGCCCGAGGGCGTCGAGGGCCTCGTGCGGATCACCGACACCAGCCGCACCGTCGGCGGGGACTTCTTCATCACCGAATACCGCCGGATCGGATCGGAACTGCGGGTTCTCGACAACCAGACCTTCGATATCATCGACCTGGATTTCGACGCCGACGGCATCACCGATGCGACGCGGATCAATCCCACCAACCTCGTCTCGACGATCACCGCGGGTGACGGGCGCAGCGCCAGCTATGCCACGAAAGAGCGGCAGGAACTGGTCATCAACCGCGCCGAAACGGTCGTGCGCACCTTCGAGAACACGACAACCGCCTTCTACATCATCGCCATCAATGCCAGCGGCGACGAGGTCGAGAGCGAAGTGATCGAAACCGAAAGGAAAGAACTGGACCCAGCGGTCCTCACCGGCAACAGCGGCTCCTACATCGCGACGGCGACGACCGATCTGACCGATCCCTATCGCCTGACAGCCGAGCGGACGCAGTTGCGCCTCGACGTGCTGAGCACGCAGGTCGAAGGCACGCGCCTCATAGGCGAGGTGAAGGAAACCACGATTGAGCAGGTGACGACGACACATCTCTATCAACATCGTCTGAAGGCCGACAATCCCATCGCCATCAGCTTCGACGGCACGGATGCCGGCGGGCTGACCGTGCTCAGCGTGGGCGACGTGCAATTGGCGGGTGCGGTGCGCAACCAGTTGGGCACGACCACGATTCAGTCGACCGGCGGCTCGCTTGTGACCACCGATCCCTCGATTGTCGTCGATGTGGGCAGTGCCACCTTCGCGGGTCTCGGCGGACGGATCGGCGGCATGGGCTCCGAATTCCGGGTCGATCAGACCCCCGGCTCCACCCTGACCGCGACGGCCCTCACCGGGATCGACCTGCGCGAGCTTTCGGGCGACATGAACGTGCTCTCGGCCCGTACAACGGCGCGTGACAGCGATCCTACCCGCGCAGTGACCGGGGCGATCCGGCTGACCGCCGATGGCGCGATCCTCGGCTCGGGCGCTGGCCCGCATGTCGAAGGCTCGGCGATCGAACTGATCTCGACGAATGGCACGATCGGCACCGCCTCTGCACCTCTGGTGCTGCGCGAAGAGGGCCGTGGCCTGACCGTCCGTTCCCGTGGGAATGTCGATCTGATTGACGAAGCGGGCGATCTGAACCTGCGCGAGGTCACCTCGTCCTTCGGATCGGTCACGCTGACGGTGCCGTCCGGCCGTGTGCTCGATGCCAACACCATCGAACGCCGCGACCTGCGGACCGAAGCAGAGCTGCTCGACCTGTGGTCGAACGACCTCGGCCTCTTCGGGGATCCCGCCGTCGCGGCGCGCTCCGACGCACAGGTGGCCGCACTCAAGGCAGAACGCGAACGCAGCTACCGTGCCTATTGGCAGGACCGCACCGATGCGGGCGGCGCGCCTCTGACCTTCACGCTGGATACCGCGACCGAAACCGCTCTGCGCGCCGATGGCTGGTCGGATGCCCGGATCGCGGCCTATGTCGCCGAGCGGCAGGCCCTTTACGATCTGTGGAATGCGGACGCGGCCTTTGACCCGGCCTACAGCCATGCCGTAACCGCCGAAGAGCGTGTCGCGGTTCTGGAAGGTGTGTCCTGGACACGCGAAGAGCTCGACTCGTGGCTGCGCGCGGGTCTGATCCGTGGCACCGGGGATACCAATATCCGCGTCGAAGACCCGAACATCCTCGCAGCTGGTGACATCACGCTCAATGCAAACGGCATCGGCTCCTTGCTTGAGCCCTATGTCGTGGGCAGCGACCGGGCCGAGGATCTGCGTGTCCTTGCCGGGGCCGAGCGCAACGACATCACCATCGAGGGCACGCGGATCACCGTTGCCCGCCGCGATGACCTGAACATCGCCCCCACATCGCGGGACGCATCGGGCCGGCCACTGGGCACTCTGACCGTCAGCCCCACCACCGGCGATGTTTTCCTCGGCTCCGAGGTTCCGGTTTCGGTCGCGCAGGTCGACACGACCGGCGATGTGGAAATCAAGGTGGACGGTACGATCTTCGACGCAAGCCCGGTCGACCGCGCCGCCATAACGGGGCGCAACATCCTGCTGGAATCGGGCAATTTCGCCTCCATCGGGACCCTGGACGAGCTTCTGAGCCTCGATATCCTGACTGACGGCAGCCTGATCGCGCGCGGCGGCACGGGGGTCTTCCTGACCACGCTCGGCGATGCGCCTCTGGCGGAACTCTTCTCAGGTGGTCCGCTCGTCCTTCTGGCCGGGGGGGCGATCACCGACACCGTCGCCACCGGCGCGGTGCGTGTGCGCGCTGCCGACATCACGCTTGAAGGCACCGAGATCGGCCTACCCCTCGCTCCCCTGGTGGTCGAGCTTACCGACCCTGCCGGAGAGCTTGACCTGACCACGACCGTGGGGGATGTCTACCTGATTGCCGAAGGCGATGCGCGGCTTGAAAATGCGCGCCTCGCTGGCGGTGGGCTGATCCTCGGCAGGGGCGGCTTTGCCCTGACCGGCTCGGACACGATCATCTTCGGGCCGACATCCACGCTGTCGCTGGTCGCGCCCGAGGGGATCGACCTCTCGGCCAGCACCGGAACCGACATAACGGGCGGCACGCTGTCCCTGACCGCGGGCGGCGAAGTCGGCACCATGGAAAACCCGTTGCTGACCGCGCTGACCAGTTTCGATATGACCGGCACCGGAACCGCGCCTGCACCGATCGTCGTGCTGGAACGTGACGATCTGGCCATCACACGGATCCTGCAGACCGTGGCAGGCTCCGACGTGATGGTGACCGCAGGCGGCGCCATGACCATCGGCACCATCACGACACCGGCCGAGGCCATACTCACCGCGGCGGCGATCCTGAACGGCCGTATCGCGGCCGAGCGTGTCGAGCTTTCGGCCAACGGCACACCCGGCGGGATCGGCACCGACAGCCGGATGGATCTGACCGCAGGCACCCTGCGCGCCCAGTCCCTCGACGGCGATATCGTCCTTGGTCTGCGCGATCGCGACACCGATATCGAAACCATCTCCGCCGGCGGCGAGGGCCAGATCGACGTCTTCGCACCACACAACACCCTGACGCTGCTGGCTGGCCCCGGCATGACGACCGAAGGCGGCACCATTCTTCTGCGCTCCGATGAGTTCGAGGCTCTGGCCAATGTCCTGTCGCGCTCGGGCGATATCGAGCTTGTGACAACCAACGGCCTCTCGTTCGGGTCAAACGTTCTGGTCGACTCCGATGGCGGGCCGATCACCCTGACAGCCGGCACGCTTTTGGCGATGGCCGAAGGCGCGCGCGTCCTCAGCGGTGGCCCGGTCGCGGTGACGGCAGGCCGTCTCACCCAGGCTGCCAACAGCCTCGTGGACAGCCTTGACGGCACGCTCGAGGTGACGGTGACCAACGACATGGAACAGACCGCCGGATCCGCGATGCAATCGGGCACCGGGACGATCCTCATGGATGTGGGCGGCAACCTGCGCCTTGCGCGGATCGAGACCCTGAACGCGACGCCGGATGCCCTCAACCTGACCGTGGGCGGCAGCCTGTCCATCGCACCCGGCCAGCCCGGTCCGCAGCTGCTGGCCAATGCCGACGGCGCTCTGTCGGTGCTGCGCTTGGGTGCGCTGGTCCCGCTCGGTCCCGATGGCCTCGGGGTGGCCCTCGATCAACTGGATCTCGAGGTGACGACCGGGCCGGTGCATCTGAACGAACAGGACGGCATCGACCTGCAAAGCGTCATCGCGCGGGACGGCCTGATCGACATCTTCGGCAACGGCCTGATGCAGGTGGGCACGGTCAGCGCGCTGGCCAGCCAGCCTGTCGTCCTGACCACCTCGCTCGGGGATCTCGTGTCCGATGGCGCGGTGATCTCCGGGTCCGACATCCGGCTTTTCGCCCTCGACGGGCGGATCGGCGGCACCGCCGGCGGCGCCTTCAGCTCGGATATATCCGATGCCTCCACCCTCTATCTTTTCGGCAGCGGTGACGTGACCTATGCCGAAACCACGGGCAATCTGCGCGCAGGCTTCGCCCTGTCCGACCAGGGCAGCCTCGATCTCTCGGCACCGGGCAACATGACACTGGGCATCCTCGGCGCCAATGGGGATCTGCGCCTTGTCGCGGGCGACAGCCTGACCATCACCATGATCGGCGAGTCGCGCATCGATCTGGCCGACGAGGTCGCCCTCCAACTGGTCAACCCCGATGTCTATGGTCTGCGCGAGGCGCGCTCGCCCCGCAATCTCGACCTTCTGACGCGCAACCTCGGCAGTGTCATCTGGGCGGGGCTGGTCGGCGCGCAATCCACCCTGGATCTCGTTGGTGACGATGTGGATGTCATGCTGCACGATGCCACCCCCACGGACGGGCTCGCCCTGACCATCACCGATGCGGCCGGTGGCCTTGCCGAGCGGGCGCTCATCGCCTCGGTCGGCGCGGGCGTGCGCCCGTTCATCCCGGAAGGCCGGTATTTCGACAATCCGCGCCCGCTTCTGACCGATCGCAGCCGCATCTTTGGCTCGACCGGCACCCTGACCCTGACGACCGGCTACATCCGCTCCGGCGATGTCAGCCACGCGGGTCCGGTTCTGATCGGTCGGGACATCCGCATCGGCAACAAGGTCTGGTTCCGTCAGGGCACCTTCGACCTGCTGGCCGAAACGTCCTACCAGTCGCTGTCGACCGTCGCGGATACGCAGGTTCTGGCCTTCAATCGCGGGATCATGACCTTCGACATCCGCAATGGCATCAGCCTCGATACCATCGCCGACGGATTTCCGATCGACGGATCGGGCGGCACGGTTATCGTGCTGAACCGCCGTCTCGGTGGCGTCGACCTGAACGGTGGGCAGGGCTTTGCCTTCGGCGTGGGCGTGGAAACCGGGATCCTCGGCTGGCCGCAGCGCCTGACAAGCCTCACGGCGCTGCGCCCGTCCGACCGGGACAGCACACCGCGCCTGACAAGCTTCATCCTGTCCGACAACGACGCCGAGGCGGCCCAACCCTGAGCCGGGCCGCCTCACTGCGCTACTCCTTGCGGGTCGTTCTGCTGACGCCGCAATCAGGCCGGCGTCACGCCGGCTGCAGCTCCAGCCGCACAAGCGTCTGGTTCAGAAGCATGTAAGCAATCTCGCCAAAGGTGACCGGGCCGGTGAAACCGCCCGTGGATTTGCCTTCGAGATCGCCATAAAGATAGTTGAGGATGCAATTGCACGAATACTGCGTATCGCCGCCCGCCCCCAACTGCTTTGCAAAAGCCTGGGCATAATCCGCCAGAGGCTTGGCAAAGCGGTAATCGACGTTCTGCATGACCGGCGCGTAAAAGGCCACCTTGCCGCTCTGCGCATCGACGCTCTGCACCGAGACATTGATCAGCGCGCCGCCATAATTCGCGATCAGAGGCAGGCGCGTATCGATGCCATGCTCCTGCAGATAGGCGGCCAGCGGCGTTTCCACCCCGTCGATCAGCGCGGTCTGCGCCTCGAAGCCGCTTTGCGTGAACCGGAAACACGGGGCATCTGCATCGTTCCGCTCGAAGATATTGACGATATCGACCTGCGGGATCAGCCCCGCCTCCAGCGTCAGATGCATCAGCACGGCCGCGTTGTCATGCGCAGCCCCGGTGGTTCCGTCAAACACCTTGGGCGCGACGCGCCCGATATCGTCCAGATGCACGCCCGAAATCCAGCCGACCAGCGGTTGATTGAAAAATCCGGCATAGTTGGGGCCATCCACAGCAAAGACCGAATGCGCCGCGCTGAAGGCGGGGATGAGGATGAACGACATCCCGCCCGGCGCATAGCCTTCGGCGATCCGGGGCAGGTCGCTGGCCTCCAGCACGCGAATATCGGCCTTCGTCGCCTCGGGCAGTGTGGTGCAATACAGCCGGTCACGGATCACCGCCCCGCCTGTCTCGGTAACGAAATAGACCGAGGTGCCGCCGATCCACTGGCCCTTGGGCAATTGCGCCAGAAGCGCCTGATCGCCGGCAATGGTCATGACAGCGCCCGACACGATCCGGGCCGCGGCGTCTTCGACAGAAAGAAGTTCGTTTTTCATGGGTAAGTCCGTCTCTTCAGATATTGGCAAGGTCATCGGCGGCAAAGGCATTGGCGCGGGTGAACTCGATAAGTTCAGCGACCTTGGCATCGATAAGGGCGGGGTTGTTCCGCACCTCGATACGCAGGCGGCCCAGAATAATCCGGGTGGCCAGTTTGGCGCCGTCAAGGTTGCGGTCCGATTGGATAAGCGCCTTCAGCGCGTTCGGTGATGGTAGTGGCATGGTATGTCATGGCCTTTTTTGGGGTCGTTTCGCGCGCTCCCAACCAGACCAACGGCGCGGCCTGCACCCGCTTTACCGAGGCGGGGGAAATTGTCGCAGCCCATCCGCCGGCATCTGACGCAGATCAATGAGGCGCCGACCGGACCGCTCTAGTCTCGCGCCATGGTCTGGCTCTTGTTTGTCTTGCATCTCTTCATCGGCGCCACCCTCGCAGGGGTGGGGCTCGTGGCCGCCCTCGTCATGGGGCTGGACGATGTCTGGGGACTGGGCGGCGCGGTGCTGGCCGGGTTCGTGCTGGCCTTTCCGGTGGCCTGGCTCGTGGCCCGCGGGCTCAATTCGGGTCAGTGACCGGGGCGATGTGAACGGATGGGACACAAATCCCGAAAGATGGGGCGTGTTTCGTCCTGAACGCGTGTAGGTTTCGTACGTACCCTACACATCCTCAGCCCAGCCAGACCCTGATCGCGGCCTCGAATTCGCGGGGTTTTTCGGCGTGCAGCCAATGGCCTGCGCCGGGGATCTTGGCGAATTGTGCCTTGGGGAACAAGTCTTTGATAATGCTTCGGTATTCGCGCTTCACATAGTCCGAGTCCGCGCCCGACAGAAACAGCGCCGGCCCCTCATATCGCCCTGAAATATCCGGAAAAGACAGGATCTTGGGCATTTCCCCCGCCAGGACATCAAGGTTCAGACGCCATTTTTTTGATTTGATATCAAGGGATTGGGTGAAAAAAGAGATCAGCGTCGGATCATCCACCACCGGCTGCAATTGCTCCGCCACGTCCGATCGTTTCTCGACACGGCTCAGATCGACCGATTTCATCGCCTCGATATACTGTATCTGGGTGTGTGAATAGGCAACAGGCGCAATATCTGCCACGATCAAGCGGTTCACCAGCTCGGGCCGGGTGAGCGCCAGCACCATCGCCGCCTTGCCCCCCATCGAGTGCCCCAGCACATCATACGGCCCATCCAGAGCCGCCAGCACCTCGGCCAGATCACCTGCCATGTCCGGGTAGGATTGCGTTTCAAACCAAGGGCTTAGGCCGTGATTCCGCATGTCCACGGCCACCACTTTCCGGGTGTCCGACAGCCGCTTCGCGATCACCCCCCAATTCCGCGCCGAGCCATAAAGCCCGTGCGCGATCAGCAAACCCGGCTGATCGGTCCGCGTTCCATGTTCGATCCGGTTCAACATGCGCCGAGTATTACAAGGGTGCTCCTGCAAGAGCCACCCCTATTGAGGGTCTCCGCCGGTCGCTGTAGGTTGCCCAATGGGAGTCGCGAAGTGATTGATCCAGAAGAGATAAACCGGGACGTTGCGCAGCTGGAAACGCTGCTGCGCGAGAGGCTTGGCATCCGTGGCGCCACATTCGCCAAACAGCTGCGCCGTGCGGGGCGCCGCTTGCCCCGTTTCGCCCGGCGGGCCGGACATGTCATCACGCAGTCCCAGCAGATGATGCAGCATCCGCGCCTTGCCGCGCAGGTGGACCGAGCCGCTGTTGATCATGCTATTGGCATCCTTCGCGCCCATCTGACCGGGATCGATCCTGTGCAGCGCCGCATGAGAACGTTTCTCGGTCTTGTGGGGGTGATCATCTTCAACCTGTTGATCTTGCTCACACTCGTGGTGCTGGTCCTGCGTTGGCGTGGCCTGATTTGACTGCGGGCACCCTGCCAGCGATTATTTAACAAGGTCTGAACGCGGCGGTCCTCGCATGCAAAACCCCGCGCAGACCGGCTGCGCGGGGTCATGGTCAATCCGTAAAGTGTCTCAGATGTTTGGATAAAGCGGGAACCGCGCGCACATCGCTTCGACCTCGGCTTTCACCTTGGCTTCGACCGCGTGATTGCCATCCTCACCATTCGCGGCCAGCCCGTCGACCACTTCGACGATCCAATCCGCGATCTGGCGGAACTCGGCCTCGCCGAAACCGCGCGTCGTCCCGGCAGGCGATCCAAGACGGATACCGCTGGTCACGGTGGGCTTTTCCGGGTCGAACGGCACGCCGTTCTTGTTGCAGGTGATATGCGCCCGGCCAAGCGCCTTTTCGGTGGCGTTGCCCTTGACGCCCTTGGGCCGCAGATCAACCAGCAAAACATGGGTATCTGTGCCGTGCGTGACGGTGTCCAGACCCCCTTTGATCAACTGATCGCTCAGCGCCTGCGCATTCGCGATGACCTGCTGGATATAGGTCTTGAATTCGGGGCGCAGCGCCTCTCCGAAGGCGACGGCCTTCGCGGCGATCACATGCATCAGCGGGCCACCCTGAATGCCGGGGAAGATGGCCGAGTTGAACTTCTTCGCCAGTGCCTCGTCATCCGTAAGGATCATGCCGCCACGCGGACCACGCAGGGTCTTGTGGGTGGTGGTGGTCGCCACATGCACATGCGGGAACGGGTTGGGATATTCCCCTGCCGCGATCAGACCGGCAAAATGTGCAACGTCGGCAAGCACATAGGCGCCCACGCTGTCTGCGATCTCGCGGAACTTCGCAAAGTCGAGCTTGCGCGGAATGGCCGAGCCGCCGGCGATGATCATCTTGGGTTTATGTTCGGCCGCAAGGCGGGCGATCTCGTCGTAATCCACGTCCAGCGTATCGCGCCGCACACCGTATTGAACGGCGTTGAACCATTTGCCCGACTGGTTGGGGGCTGCGCCGTGGGTCAGGTGACCGCCCGCGTCGAGGCTCATGCCAAGGATCGTGTCGCCGGGCTGCAGAAGGGCCGTGAACACACCCTGATTGGCCTGACTGCCCGAATTGGGCTGCACGTTGGCAAAGCCGCAGCCAAACAGCTGGCAGGCCCGTTCGATTGCCAGATTCTCTGCAATATCAACAAACTGGCACCCGCCATAATACCGGCGGCCGGGATAGCCTTCGGCATATTTGTTGGTCATCACGCTGCCCTGAGCCTCCATCACGGCGGCGGAGACAATGTTTTCGCTGGCGATCAGTTCGATCTCTTCGCGCTGTCGGCCCAGTTCAAGACCAATGGCCTTGGCGATCTCGGGGTCGCGGGATGTCAGGGATTCGGTGAAAAACCCTTGGCTGACAAAGGGCTGGTTTCCATCATGAGGCATAGTGGCAACTCCGTGCGTATCACTTTGGCGGTTTTCCTATCGGAAACCTAGTGTTTTTGAAAGCTTGTAAAGCGACAAAAGGGGTTGCCGGACCGGCATTACTGGCGCAACAGGTGGAATTGTGGTTCCATCCGACCCACAAGACGCCCTTGGGAAACGGAACAGCGCCGGACATGGCCAAAAAGATCGCCTTCGCTGCAAGCGACGCTCCCACCGCACAGACTGCCCGGGCAGCCTTGATCGCGCGCTACGGTACCACGCCCGAAGAGGACGCGGATGTGATCGTGGCCCTTGGTGGCGACGGGTTCATGCTTCATACCTTGCACCGCACCCAAGGGCTTCGGGCGCCCGTCTATGGCATGAACCGCGGCACCGTCGGCTTCTTGATGAATGAATATTCCGAAACCGATCTGATCGATAGGCTGGACGCCGCCCAGGAAGAGGTCATCAATCCTCTGCGCATGAAGGCCCAAGGGTCCGATGGCCAAGTGCATGACGCCCTTGCGATCAACGAGGTGTCGCTGCTGCGCGCAGGGCCCCAGGCCGCCAAGCTGAAGATCACCATAGATGGGAATTTGCGGCTGGCCGAGCTGGTGTGTGATGGCGCGCTCGTGGCGACCCCCGCCGGATCGACCGCCTATAACTACAGCGCGCATGGCCCGATCCTGCCGATCGGGTCGGATGTTCTTGCGCTGACAGCGGTCGCGGCGTTCCGTCCAAGGCGGTGGCGGGGGGCGTTGTTGCCGAAGACGGCGCATGTGAGGTTTGATGTTATCGAGCCGGAGAAAAGGCCGGTGATGGCGGATGCGGACAGCATATGGGTCGAGAATGTGTTGTGGGTGGAAATCCATTCAGAACCAAGTATTTCGCACCGAATCCTGTTCGATCCGGGGCACGGGCTGGAAGAGCGGTTGCTGCGCGAACAGTTCGTCTGACCCCTAAAAAAACCGCATCGGTATCA
Source organism: Roseovarius litoreus (assembly GCF_900142765.1). GTDB lineage: Bacteria > Pseudomonadota > Alphaproteobacteria > Rhodobacterales > Rhodobacteraceae > Roseovarius > Roseovarius litoreus. The sequence goes on along the minus strand of NZ_FRCB01000004.1, from coordinate 289,765 downwards.
CGTCGGTAAAACGTCGGTATCACGTCGGTGTGAGGGACGGTTTCATCCTGTCGGAGTGCCTCATACGTGAGAGACATGGAACAGGCAGCCACCACCCTCACGGCGATCCTTGCCCACCCGCTGTTCCTGACAGTCTGGGTCCTGACGATGCTGCCGAGCCTTGCGATCCTTCTTTGGGACATGCGGGTGCGCAATGCGCATCTGATGCCGCTGATGAAATGGGTCTGGGCCTTGACGGTGATCTATTCCGGTCCGGTCGGACTGGCGGTTTACGGATGGTCGGGACGCAAGGAAATTCCGGCCGATGGTGCATGGCGGCGCGCGGCGCGGTCGGTGGCGCATTGCTATTCGGGCTGCGGCATGGGCGAGATCGCGGGCCTTGTGCTGACGGTGGGCATCCTGTCGCTGAGCACGGCCTGGGTGGCGGGCGTCACCTTTGCCTTTGCCTATGCGGCGGGCTTTGGCCTGACGGTCGGCCCGCTGATGCAGGAGGGCACGCCGTTTGGTGCGGCGGTGCGCGACGCGCTGTGGTCCGAGACGCCGAGTATCACCGTCATGGAGATCGTGGCGATCGGGGTGGACCTGACGCTGGCGGGCGATGCGGGGATGGGCGACGTGCTGTTCTGGTCATCGATGATCGTGTCGCTGACCTGCGGGCTGATCGCGGCCTACCCGGTCAACCTGATCCTGATCCGAATGGGGATCAAGCAAGGCATGATGGACCCGCGTAACACCGATCACGCCCATGGCTGATCGCGCGGCTCGTCACTGAAAACCAACTGTAAGCAACTTCAAAGGAGGCAACGCAAATGACACGCGTTCTGATGATTCTGACATCCTGGGACAAGCTGGGCGATACCGGCGACAAGACCGGGTTCTTCTGGGAGGAAATGGCCAAGCCCTATTGGTCGTTCCGCGATGCGGGGCTGGAGGTCGATTTGGCCAGCGTGCAGGGCGGTCATCCACCGGCCGATCCCGGCTCGGACGATGGCAATGGCCAGCGGACCGAGGCGGTGCAGCGTTTCATGGATGACGCGGATGCGATGACAGCGCTCGAGACCACCGCCAAGCTGGCGGATATCGACCCGTCGCAATATGACGCGGTGTTCCTGCCCGGTGGGCATGGCACGATGTGGGACCTGCGCCAGACCGAGGCGGTGGGTCAGGCCGTGTCGCGTATCTATGAGCGCGGCGGTGTGGTCGGCGCGGTCTGCCACGGCCCTGCGGGCCTGCTGGGGGCGACCGAGCCGGGCGGTGCGCCGCTGGTGCAGGGCAAGCGCGTCAACGGTTTCACCAATTCCGAGGAAAAGGCTGCCGGGCTCGATACCGTGGTGCCGTTCCTGCTGGAAGACGCGCTGAAGGAGCAAGGGGCCAAGTTCCAGCACAGTGTCGAGGATTTCTGCGGCTTTGCGGTGCGTGACGGACGTCTTGTGACAGGGCAGAACCCGGCCTCGTCCGAGATGGTGGCACACCGGATGCTGGAGGCGCTGGAAGAGGCCGGTCTCAAGGCCGCCTGACCATTGTCAGATCAGTAAAGACCGATCCATCGGGCCGTGACATCGGCCCGGTGGTCGCGGCCATAGGCGACCACGCCAAGGCTGGTCACGGTTTCGGGCAGAGGCGTTGCGCGCAGCAGTCGGCCCGATGGCTTGAAGGCTGTGAAGGGCAGGCGGACCGTCTGCCAGTCATCGCTTGTCTGGAAGGGCGCGTTGTAGAACTGCCAGGGCAGTATCGTGCCCCGCGTGCGCAAAAAGACGTAATACCGCTCGCCATTGCCGCGCACCTGCAGCACGACGCCTTGCGCCTCGGCGGGGAAACCTTGTTCCAGCTCGGCGCGGGCCTGAATGAAGCCGCCGTTGTTTTTTGTGCTCACATCGCCGGTGAGGCGGAGATAGGTCTCGCCCTTCACGTTTTCGGCGCGCGCGCCGCCCTGGCTCACGCCGCCCATCACCTGATCCGAGATATAGCGCCATTCGGTCACCGGGGGCGGGGTGTAGTCGCTCACCGGGTCGGCATGGGCGGGCAGGCCCAGAAACAGGCCGGTGAAAAGGGCGATAAGGGGGCGAAAAGGCATGGCAGCACTCCGTCATTCAGAGTGGATATAGGGTTGCGCGCGGGGTTTTGCATCCTGCCAAACGACAGGCGCCGCCAAGGCCCGAGCCATGGCGGCGCAAGATCTGCGGGGTCGGGCGCGGATCAGCCCTTGGCGTAGCCGATCCCTTGGAGTGCCTCGCGAATCTCGTCGAGGATCGCGGGATCGTCGATCGTGGCGGGCATCTTGTACTCGGTCCCGTCGGCGATCTTGACCATGATGGCGCGCAGGATCTTGCCCGAGCGCGTCTTGGGCAGGCGGTCGACGACCACGGCAAGCTTGAAGGCTGCGACCGGTCCGATCTGATCGCGCACCAACTTGACGCATTCGCGAGCGATCTCGTCATGCGGGCGGTTGACGCCTTTGGTGAGGCAGACGAAGCCCACGGGCAATTGGCCCTTAAGCTCGTCCGAGACGCCGATCACGGCGCATTCGGCCACATCGGGATGGGCGGCAAGCACCTCTTCCATGGCACCGGTGGACAGGCGGTGGCCAGCCACGTTGATGACGTCATCGGTGCGCGCCATGATCCACAGATAGCCGTCCTTGTCCTTCATCCCGGCATCGCCCGTCTCGTAATAGCCTGGGAAGGTGTTGAGATAGGATTTGTGGAACCGCGCTTCGGCGTTCCACAGCGTCGGCAGGGTGCCGGGCGGCAGGGGCAGCTTGATCGCAATGGCACCCAGTTCGCCCGCGGGCATTTCGTGCCCGGAGTCGTCGAGGATCTGCACGTCATAGCCGGGCATCGCCACGGTGGGCGATCCGATCTTGACGGGCAGGGCCTCGATCCCGGCGGGATTGCCGACGATGGGCCAGCCGGTTTCGGTTTGCCACCAATGGTCATAGACCGGCACGCCCATCACGTCCTGCGCCCATTCGATCGTGTCGGGATCGGCGCGTTCCCCGGCCAGATAAAGCGCGCGCAGGCAGGACATGTCGTAATTCTTGATCAGTTCGGCCTTGGGATCTTCGCGCTTGATCGCCCTGAAGGCCGTGGGGGCGGTAAAGAAGCTGCGCACATTGTGTTCGCTGATGACCCGCCAGAAGGTGCCGGCATCGGGGGTGCCCACGGGTTTGCCCTCGAAGACGATGGTGGTGTTGCCATGGATCAGCGGCCCGTAGCAGATATAGGAATGGCCCACGACCCAGCCCACATCCGAGGCGGCCCAGAACACATCGCCGGGATCGACATTGTAGATGTTCTTCATCGACCAGTTCAGCGCCACCAGATGACCGCCGGTGTGGCGGACCACGCCCTTGGGGGCGCCCGTGGTGCCGGAGGTATAGAGAATATAGGCGGGATGGTTGCCTTCGACGGGCACGCAATCGGCGGGGGTGGTGCCGTACTGGAAGCCGTGCCAGTCGTGATCGCGGCCCGGAGTGAGGCTGGCCACCTCCTGTTCGCGCTGGAAGATCACGCAGAATTCGGGTTTGTGGCTGGCCTGTTCGATGGCGCCGTCGACCAGGGGTTTGTAATGCACGACGCGGCCCGGCTCGAGTCCGCAGGAGGCGGCGATGATCGCCTTGGGTTTGCAATCCTCGATCCGGACGGCCAGCTCATGGGCGGCGAAGCCACCGAACACGACCGAATGAATGGCGCCCAGACGGGCGCAGGCCAGCATCGCCTCGACTGCCTCGGGGATCATCGGCATGTAGATGATGACCCGGTCGCCCTTTTCGATGCCCTTGGCGCGCAGGGCGCCGGCGAGGCTGGCCACGCGGTCGCGCAGCTCGGCATAGGTGATTTCGTGCTTGGTGTGGGTGATCGGGCTGTCGTGGATGATCGCCACCTGATCGCCGCGGCCCCGTTCGACATGGCGGTCGACGGCGTTGTAGCAGGTGTTCACCAGACCGTCGGCATACCATTCATAGAGCGGGGCATTGTCGTCGAAGAGCGCCTTGGACGGCATCCTGTCCCAGTCGATCGCCTTGGCCTGCTCCATCCAGAACCCTTCGGGGTCCGCCTGCCAGTTTTCATATACGGCTTTGTATGCCATTTCAGTCTCCTCCGGTCCTTTGCAAAACTGTTACGGGGTCAGGGGGCCGCGCGGCAAGGGAGTTGGCGGATTTCGTGGCGGATTACCGCAAGAAATTTGCAGAGATGGGCAGGGGCAGCCTGCAAATTTTTGCAAACCACCTTTATATATTCGGATTACACGGCAAAATGCCGGATGATTGCAAAGCTGCAAACCCATGCGCTGCAAATTCGGCGCATGGGAGATTCGCAGGCCCTCAAGACCGCTCAGCCGTAGTGGCGCACCGGGGTTCCGGCGATGGCGGCCATGTTCAGCAAGCCGCGCGCGGTGACGCCGGGGGTCACGATATGCGCGCGGTTGCCCATGCCCATCAGGATCGGCCCCACTTCCAGCCCGCCGGCCTTCATCTTGAGGATGTTGCGCACGCCCGAGGCCGCGTCGGCATGGGCAAAGATCAGCACATTGGCGGCCCCTGTCATGCGGTTGTCGGGCAAGAGACGTGCGCGCAGCTCGGGATCGAGCGCCGCGTCGATATTCATTTCGCCCTCATAGGCGAAATCGCGGGGTGCTGAATCGAGGATCTCGAGCGCCTCGCGCAGACGCCGGCCAGATCCTTCGGACTGGTTGCCGAATTGCGACTGCGAGCAGAGCGCGACGTTGGGCACGATGCCGAAGCGGCGCACATGGCGGGCCGCTCCGATCGCGGCCTCGGCCAGTTGTTCGGGGGTGGGCCGGGAATGCACATGGGTGTCGGCGATGAAGAGCGGGCCATCTTCGAGGATCATCAGAGACAGCGCGCCATGCGGGCGCAGATCCGCCCCGCCAAGCACCTGCGTGATGTAGTTCAGATGCCAGCGATATTCGCCGAATGTGCCGCAGATCAGGCTGTCGGCCTCGTCGCGATGGACCATCACGGCGCCGATGGCGGTGGTGTTGGTGCGCATGATCGCCTTGGCCAGATCGGGGGTCACGCCGCGACGCTTCATGATCTCGTGATAGCTGCCCCAATAGTCGCGATAGCGGGGGTCGTCCTCGGGGTTGACGATGCTCACGTCGCGGCCGGGCCGGATGGTCAGGCCAAGCCGTTCGCAGCGCTGTTCGATCACCGAGGGGCGGCCGATCAGGATGGGGGTTTCGGTGGTTTCCTCGAGGATCGCCTGTGCGGTGCGCAGCACGCGTTCATCCTCGCCTTCGGCAAAGACGATGCGCCGTGCGGCGGTGCGCGCGGCATCGAAGACCGGGCGCATCAGCAGTGCAGATTTGTAGACGCTTGCATCAAGGCTGGCGCGGTAGGCGTCGAGATCGGCGATCGGGTGGCGGGCGACGCCACTCTCCATCGCGGCGCGTGCCACGGCGGTCGAGACGATACCGGAGAGCCGCGGATCGAAGGGCTTGGGAATCAGGTAATCGGCCCCGAAGGACATCTGCTCGCCCTTGTAGGCGGCGGCGGCTTCGGCCGAGGTGGTGGTGCGCGCCAGTTCGGCGATCCCTTCGACGCAGGCCACCTGCATCGCGTCATTGATCTCGGTGGCGCCAACATCCAATGCGCCCCGGAAAATGAAGGGGAAACACAGCACGTTGTTGACCTGATTGGGAAAATCGCTGCGGCCCGTGGCGATGATCGCGTCGGGCGCCACGGCGCGGGCCTCGTCGGGCATGATCTCGGGGTTGGGGTTGGCCAGGGCGAAGATGATCGGGCGCGGCGCCATTTTCGCGACATGCTCGGGCTTGAGCACATTTGGGCCGGAGAGGCCGAGAAAGAGGTCCGCGTCATGAATGACATCGCCCAGTTCGCGCAGATCGGTCTCTTGGGCAAAGGCCTCTTTCTGGGGGTTCATGTCTTCGGTGCGGCCCTTGTAGACCAGCCCGTGAATGTCGCACAGCCAGATGTTCTGACGCTTGACGCCCAGTTTCAGCAGCAGGTTCAGGCAGGCGATGCCGGCGGCGCCGCCGCCTGTCGAGACGATCTTGATATCCTCGAAGCGTTTGCCCGCCACGAAGAGCGCATTGGTCGCCGCGGCGCCGACGACGATGGCGGTGCCGTGCTGGTCGTCGTGAAAGACCGGGATGTTCATGCGCTCGCGGCAGAGTTTTTCGACGATGAAACAATCGGGCGCCTTGATGTCTTCGAGGTTGATCGCCCCGAAAGTGGGTTCCAGAGCGCAGACGATATCGGCGAATTTCTCGGGGTCGCTTTCATCGACTTCCAGATCGAAGCAGTCGATATTGGCGAATTTCTTGAACAGAACCGCCTTGCCCTCCATCACCGGCTTGGAGGCCAGCGGCCCGATATTGCCAAGCCCCAGAACGGCCGAGCCGTTGGTGACGACGGCGACAAGGTTGCTGCGCGCGGTGTAGCGGGCGGCATTGGCCGGATCGTCCTTGATTTCAAGGCAGGCATCGGCCACGCCCGGCGAATAGGCGCGGGCAAGATCACGGCCATTGGCGAGCGGCTTGGTCGCCCGGATCTCGAGCTTTCCCGGCTTGGGGAATTCGTGATAGGCCAGTGCCGCCTGACGCAGGTTTTCTTTCTGGTTGTCGGTCATTCGATCCTCCCTCGCACCATTTAGTTTAGCATTAAACTAAATTTCCGGCGGCGCAATCCCGCGCTTCATGACGGGTTGCGCCAGCTTGCATCCGGTTGCGTCAGGACGCAATGTGAAACCCGCAAGGCCTGTGAGGCTGCAACGCGAGGGAGAGGCCGATGGATTTGCTGGATCAGGCACGCGCCGCGCGCGAAAAGGCGTATGCACGCTATTCCGGCTTCAAGGTGGGTGCTGCGGTGCGCGGTGTCTCGGGGCGGGTCTATGTCGGGTGCAATGTCGAGAACGCCGCCTATCCCGAGGGCACCTGCGCGGAAACGGGGGCCATCGCCGCGATGGTGGCTGCCGGTGAGAGCGCGCTGACCGAGGTGGCGATCATTGCCGACAGTCCCGCGCCGATCAGCCCGTGTGGTGGGTGTCGGCAGCGGCTGGCCGAGTTCGGCGGTGGCGAGACGCGGGTCATCATGGCGACACTGGATGGCCAGCAGGCAACCGCGCGGCTGGATGAGTTGCTACCGGGGGCGTTTTCCTCGGTCAGTCTGCCGAGGGGGTGAGGGATGGATGCGCGCGCGATCATCGCTTCTGTCCGTGATCGTGCCGCGATCGGGCAGGCGGAATTGTCGTGGTTCGCCAACGGGCTGGCCGATGGACGGGTGAGCGACGCGCAGGCCGGTGCCTTTGCGATGGCGGTTCTTTTGAACGGGTTGGGCGAGGCGGGCCGCACGGCGCTGACGCTGGCGATGCGCGACAGTGGCGAGACGCTTGGCTGGTCGCTGGATGGTCCGGTGATCGACAAGCATTCGACCGGTGGGATCGGCGATTGCGTCAGCCTGATCCTTGCCCCGGCGCTGGCGGCGTGCGGGGCCTATGTGCCGATGATCTCGGGCCGAGGGCTGGGGCATACGGGCGGCACGTTGGACAAGCTGGAGGCTGTTCCGGGGCTGTGCACGGGCCTGTCGGGCGAGAGGTTTCGCGATGTGGTGGCGCAGGTCGGCTGCGCGATCGTCAGTGCCAGCGCGCGGATGGCGCCGGCGGATCGGCGGCTTTATGCGATCCGCGATGTCTCGGCGACGGTCGAGAGCCTTGATCTGATCACCGCGTCGATCCTTTCCAAGAAGCTTGCGGCGGGGTTGGAGGGGTTGGTGCTCGATGTGAAGATGGGCTCGGGTGCGTTCATGAAGGGGCTTGAGGAGGCGCGCGCCTTGGCGTCGGCTTTGGTGGAGACGGCCAATGCCGCGGGGTGCCGGACGAGTGCCGTGATCTCGGACATGAGCCAGCCGCTGGCGCCTGCTGCGGGCAATGCGCTTGAGGTGGCCGAGGCGATGCGGGTGCTTTGTGGCGCCGGGGACGGGCGGCTGGCGGAGCTGACGATGGTGCTGGGGGGCATGGCGCTTGGGGATGCGGGGCTTGCCGAGAGCCGGGAGGAGGGGGAAGAGGCGCTGCGCAAGGTCTTGGGTGACGGGCGCGCGGCCGAGTGTTTCGGGCGGATGATCGCCGCGATGGGCGGGCCGACGGGGTTTGTCGAGACATGGGAGCAGGTGCTGCCTGCGGCGCCCGTGATCCGGGATCTGCCGGCGCCGCGCGCGGGTTATGTCCGCGCGATGAATGGCGAGGCGATGGGATTGGCGGTGATCGGGCTTGGCGGCGGGCGGCAGGTTGAAACGGATGCGGTCGATCCGGCGGTGGGGCTGGACCGGGTGGTGCCGCTCGGGAGCCGGGTGGAGAGGGGGGCGCCGCTCTTGCGGATCCATGCCGCAAGGCAGGATCAGGCCGACCGCGCCGCCGCGGCGCTGGTGCAGGCCATGGATATCGGGGAGGCCGCGCCCTATCTGCCGCCGCTTGTGCACGAAAGGCTGGGCTGAGCATGGCGCGCGCTTTTCTCGTGGTGCTCGATTCGGTGGGCATCGGTGGGGCGCCGGATGCGGCGCGGTTTTTTGGCGGCGGGCAGTCGGACAGGGGCGCCAACACGCTCGCGCATATCGCGCAGGCCCGCGGCGGTGGCCTTCATCTGCCGGTGATGGACCGGCTGGGGCTGGGGGCGGCTGTTCGGCTGGCTTCGGGTGAGGGGGCGCCGGGGCTAGGGACGGAGCCCGAGGGGCTGTGGGGCTGCGCCACCGAAGCCTCGCCCGGCAAGGACACGCCGACGGGCCATTGGGAACTGGCGGGTGTGCCTGTGCCTTGGGTCTGGCACTATTTCCCGGATGAGGAGCCGGCCTTTCCCGATGAGGTGGTCAAGGCGGTCACGGATGCCGCGGGCACCGAGGGTATCTTGGGCAATTGCCACGCCTCGGGCAGCGAGATCGTCGCCCGGCTGGGGGCCGAGCATCTGCGCACGGGATGGCCGATCTGCTATACGTCGGCGGATAGTGTTTTTCAGATCGCGGCCCATGAGGAGTCCTTTGGGCTGCAGAGGTTGCTTGATCTGTGCCACGCGGTGGCGCCGTTGCTGCACCAGATGCGCGTCGGGAGGGTGATCGCGCGGCCCTTCGTGGGGGATGCCGACACCGGCTTTGTGCGCACCGCCAACCGGCGCGACTTTGCCATCGCGCCGCCCGCGCCCACGCTGTGCGATTGGGTGCAGGAGGCGGGCGGCAAGGTGCATGCCATCGGAAAGATCGGGGATATCTTTTCGATGCGGGGGATCGATGATGTCTGGAAGGGCAGTGATGCCGAGTTGATGGGCCATCTGGCGCGCGCGGTCGACGGGGCCGAGCCGGGAAGCCTGACCTTTGCCAATTTCGTGGAATTCGACAGTCTTTATGGTCATCGCCGCGATGTTGAGGGCTATGCGAGGGCGCTGGAATGGTTCGATGCGGCGCTTGGGCGCATCCTGCCGGGCCTGCGACCCGGCGATCTGATGGTGCTCACCGCCGATCATGGCAATGACCCGACTTGGCCCGGCACCGAACATACCCGTGAGCGGGTGCCGGTGCTGGTGGCGGGGCTGGGGAGCGGACAGATCGGCAAAGTGGCTTTCGTCGATGTGGCCGCCAGTGTTGCCGCGCATCTCAAGCTGCCTGAGCGGGGGCCGGGGCGCAGTTTTCTGCCCTAGACGTAATGCCCAATCCCGTTGCCCTTGGCGGCGGTTTCTGAAAAACAGGGTGAACGCATAGACCGGCACATTCGAGGATCCCGAGATGAAAGAGCATCTGACCGTCGTCAAACACCCGCTTATCCAGCACAAATTGACGCTCATGCGGGAAAAGGACACCTCGACGGCCGTGTTCCGGCAGCTTCTGCGCGAGATCAGTCAGCTTTTGGCCTATGAGGTCACCTATGAACTGGACATGACCACGCGGCGCATCGAAACGCCCCTGCAGGAGATGGACGCCCCGGTTCTGGCGGGCCGCAAGCTGGCGCTGATTTCGATCCTTCGGGCGGGCAATGGCCTGCTGGACGGGATGCTGGAGCTGATCCCGTCGGCAAGGGTGGGATTTGTCGGGCTGTACCGGGACGAAAAAACGCTGAAGCCGGTGCAATATTACTTCAAGGTGCCCGATTATCTGGACGAGCGCATGGTGATCGTGGTCGATCCGATGCTGGCGACGGGCAATTCCTCGGCGGCGGCGGTGGATTTGCTGAAGCAGTCGGGGGCAAAAAATATCCGTTTCCTGTGCCTGCTGGCCGCGCCCGAAGGGGTGGCCCGAATGAAGGAGGCGCATCCCGATGTACCGATTGTCACGGCGGCGCTGGATGAGCGGCTGAACGACAAAGGATATATCCTTCCGGGACTAGGTGATGCGGGTGACCGCATGTATGGCACAAAATAAGCTATTCGTTGTTTACTAACCGGAACAAATCGGGCAGACTTTGCCTGTCTGTTCCGGGGTGTGTCATGAGAGTTTTGAAAGTCGTTGCGATTGCTGCTGTCGCGGTTCTGGGCTTGGGCGAAAATGCGCCCGCACAGCAATCGTCAACCAACGCCATTCCCGCAGAAATTCCGCCGGCGTCTTTTGCCGGACGCCAATATGTAGACAGCAACGGGTGTGTGTTCATCCGGGCCGGTGTGGGTGGTGCGACCACCTGGGTGCCGCGCGTGACACGCTCGCGCCAACTGGTCTGCGGGTTTCAGCCCAGCCTTCCGGGGCTGAGCCGGACGGCTGATGCTCCTGCTCAGACCGCCCCCGCCCAAGCCGCCCCCAGAGCGGCCGCCCCGACCCAGACAACCCGTGTTCAGACAGCGCCGGCTGCACCGGCCACAGCGCCTGCGCGGACCGCACCGGCCCGGACGGTGACACAGGCGCCCGCGCGCGTCGCAACCCCTGCACCTGCGCCGCGCCCGCAGCCTGTGCCGGTGCAGCAGCGCCGGGCCGCACCCGCCCAAGCCCCTGCCGCGGCGCCTGCGCCTGTCAGGATCGTCACCCAGCCCCCGGCCCAAAGGACCTTGCCCGTCGTGACGGCGCCAGCCGTTGTCACGGCACCGGCAGCGCGCCGGGAGGTGGTGTCCTCCTGTCCGGGGCTGACCGGCGTGTCGGCGCGGTATTCCACGGGCGAAGGTGTGCGCTGTGGCCCGCAGACAAGCGCGCATGTGACCTATATCGAAGGCGGTGGCGGAAGCGGCGCCAAGATGCGACGTGTGGTCGTGACCCAGCCTTACGCTGCACGTGGTTCGGATTTGACCGTGGTGCCACAGGTTCCGGTTCATGCAGGGTCTGCGCGCGTTCTGGCGCCTGTTTCGCGTCAGGTGGCGGTGACTGGCCAGACACGGGTCGTGCCGCGGCATGTCTATGAGCAGCAAGTGAAATCCCAAGGCATTACCGTGCCGCATGGCTACAAGAAAGTCTGGGAGGATGACAGGCTCAACCCCTATCGCGCGCATCAAAACTTTGATGGCAAGGCCAATATGGAAGTGATCTGGTCGAAAACCGTGCCGCGCGTTCTGATCGATACGCGCACGGGGCGCGATGTCAGTTTCCGGTTCCCGGGGCTGCGCTATCCGTTCACCAGTTTCGAGCAGCAGCGCGCAGCCGGTGTTGTCGTCGCCACGCAAGGGCGTGTCGTGCCCGATCCGATCCGGGTGACGCGAAACGGCACTGTCCGAAGCTCTGCGCCAGACCGCCAGCCCCTTGGCATGGCCGAGGTGCGGCGCTCCGGCGAGAGTGGGACAAGGGCCGTCATCTCGACCCGGTCGCAACAGCCCAAGGCACAGGCGGCACAGTCGGGCAAGCGGTATGTGCAGGCCGGTATGTTCGGCGATCACGGTAATGCGCGCGCTGCGGCACAGCGTTTGGCCAACACCGGATTGCCTGCGCGCATGGGCCGGATCACACGCGGCGGACAGACCTATACGCTCGTGCTTGCCGGGCCATTCGGCTCTGCACAAGAGCTGCAAGCCGGGCTGGTCCGCACACGGCAGGCAGGTTTCAGCGACGCGTTCCCCCGCTAACGGTTGGCCCTCACGGGTGATCCGGCGGACTGGGTCATTCGCCCGGGCGGTTGAGTGCGAACGTATCGCGCACGACCGTGTAGTCACGATATCCCAGGCGGGCCAGCGGGTTGAACGCCAGAACATCGAACATCCCGTCCTTGAGGCAGTCGTCGCGCATGTGAACGCCCGTCACCTCTCCGAAGACCGCGACATTCGCTTCTCCGGGGAGGGTCACGATCTGGGTGAGCTTGCATTCGAGATTGGCCGGCGCGCCAGCCACACGCGAACAGGCGATGGTGTCGCACTCGGCACGGTCGATCCCGGCGAGTGTGAATTCGTCCACGTCCCTGTCCCAGGCGCCTGAGGTCTGGTTCATGGCGTCGCGCATGGCGTATTCCACGATATTGACGCAAAATACGCCGGTCTCCCGGATATTGGCGACGCTGTCCTTGGTGTCGCCCCGATCCGCCTTGGCCGAGGTCGAGGCGAACATCACCTGCGGGGGTACATAGGCCACTGCGTTGAAGAAGGAATAGGGCGCAAGGTTGTCCTGCCCGTCCTTGCCACGGCTGGAAATCCAGCCGATGGGGCGGGGTGTCACGATGGCGTTGAACGGGTTGTGCGGCAGGCCGTGGCCGTCTTCGGGACGATAGAACATCAGAGAGCGCCTCGCTTGTTTTCTGGGTTTGTGCCAGACCTAACGGCGTGCTACGCGCAAATCCAGCCGATTTTGCAAGGAGTTGCGCTGTGTCCGAGCTGCGCCCGGAAACCGATGAGGACTGGTGGGAGGTCGAAGCGCTCTATGACCTGTGCTTTGCGCCGGGTCGCGAGGCGCTGTCATCCTATCGTCTGCGCGATGGGGTCCCTCCTGTCCGGGGTCTCAGCCTTGTGGCGCGTGACGATGACGGGATCCTGGCCGGCGCGATCCGCTACTGGCCCGTGCAGGTGGCCGGGCGCCGGGCGCTGCTTCTGGGGCCGGTGGCGGTGCATCCCACACGGCAGGGCGAGGGTCTGGGCGGCTGGCTGATCCGCGAAAGCCTTGTGCTCGCAGCGGCGCAGGGCTGGGACCGGGTGCTGCTGGTCGGGGATGAACCCTATTATGGCCGGTTCGGGTTTCGCCGCCTGACGGGCATCGAGATGCCGCCGCCCACCAACCCGGCCCGTGTGCTTGGACTGGAGCTCAAACCCGGGGCCTGGGACAAGATCACCGGCAAGGTCGAGCGCGGTGCTTGAAAAGCACGGCGCCAGCGCCGATCTTGGTGACGAACCGTCGGAAGGGCGCCGCCATGGACATCATTGCAAAACCGATGGATGCCGCAGAGGTCTCGCGTCATCTCGATGATCTGGCCGCGCGCCATGCCCGGGCGGCCTCGCCGGGATTGCAGGTCCTGAACCTGATCGGCGGACAGGCCGAAAACCTGCTCGACCGGTTGCCGGGCGCCGTGCGCGACAGGCTCGACAGCGCCACTGTCGATGCGCTGACCCGTGCGATGGAGGCGGCACATCGCTCGCGCGGGCTGGTGGCCGAAAGCCCCGGCTGGATGACCCGGGCGCTGACCACGGCGATGGGGGCTGCCGGCGGGTGGGGCGGGCTGCCCACCGCTCTGGCCGAACTGCCGATCACCACGACCATTCTGTTGCGCGCAATTCAGGACGCCGCCATCGAGCAGGGATTTTCCCCCGAGGAACAAGCGGTGCGCTTCGATTGCGTCCAGGTCTTCGCGGCAGCAGGGCCGCTTGACCATGACGATGGGGCCGATCTCGCCTTTCTGAGTACGCGTTTGGCGCTGACCGGCACCACGATGCGCGCCATGATCGCGCGCGTCGCGCCGCGGCTCGCGACGGTGCTGGGCCAGAAACTGGCCGCCCAGACCGTGCCGGTCCTGGGGGCGGCCGCCGGGGCTGCGACGAACTATGCCTATACGAGCTATTATCAGCAGATGGCACATGTGCATTTCGGGCTGCGGCGGCTGGCGATCGAAAGCGGTCGCGATCATGCCGATCTGGTCGAGGCGTTTCGCGCGCGCCTTGCGTGAGCGCATCGGTTTCGTCTGGGCGCCAAACCGGTTTGCCGGGCTGCCCCATACTTGCGGCGCGTGTCTTGCGGATGGGGGCCTCCGGCGGGAGTATTTGGGGAACGATGAAAGTGCGCGCCGCGCGCGCGTTTCTTCTGGCCGGAAATATCCCGGGGGAGGCGTTGAAAATCATTTGATTTTCAACGTCGGGGGCAGAGCCCCCAGACCGGAATTTTCCTGAAAATTCCGGCTGCGGCAGGTTCAGAGTTTGCCGCGCAGATAGGTCATCACGGCGGGGCGGACCGATTGGGTGCCGGTCTCGCGGGCCTCGTGGATCACGCGGCGCAGCTCGGTGAGGTCGGTGCGCCGGAGGATGGATTTCACTGGCCCGATCGAGGCCGGGCGCATGGACAGGCTGTGCAGGCCGATCGCGGCAAGGCACGCGGCTTCCACGGGGCGGCCTGCATCCTCACCGCAGAAGCTGAGCGGTGTGCCGAGGGTCTTGCAACGCTCGACGATGCTTTCGAGAAAGGTCAGGAAGCTGACATTTAGCGTGTCGTAGCGGCGCCGGACCAGTTCGTTTTCGCGGTCGGCGGCGAAGAAGAATTGCTTGAGATCGTTGCCGCCGATCGACAGGAAATCGACCTCGCGATAGAAACTGTCCGGGGCGAAGGCGAGCGACGGGGTTTCGAGCATCGCGCCCACTTCGAGCGAGGCGGGCAGGGGGTGGCCGAGGATGCGCTCGCGCTCGAGCGCCTTGTCCATCTCGGCCTTGGCGGCGGTGTATTCCTCGCGTTGGGCCACGAAGGGAAACATCACCGTCAGGGGCCGGCCAGCGGCGGCGCGGATCAGCGCCTGAAGCTGCATGCGCATGACACCGGGTTTGTCGAGACCGACGCGCACCGCCCGCCATCCGAGGGCGGGGTTGGGCTCGTTCACGGCCTTCATGTAGGGCAGCACCTTGTCGGAGCCGATATCGAGCGTGCGAAACACCACGCGCTTGCCTTTGGAGGCCTCCATCACGCGGGCGTAAAGCCCGCTGAGTTCGGCCCGTTTGGGCATGTGATTGCGCACCAGGAATTGCAATTCGGTGCGGAAAAGGCCCACCCCTTCGGCGCCCGAGCTGTCGAGGCTGGGCAGGTCGGCCATCAGCCCCGCATTCATCAGCAAGGTGACCCGTGTGCCGCACAGCGTTTCGGCCGGTTTGTCGCGGATCGACACGTAGCGTTCCTGCGCCTGCGCCTGCATGGCCATCTTGTCGCGGAAGGCGGAGGCGACCGTGTCGTCGGGGCGCAGATGCACGATGCCCTGATCGCCATCCACGAGGATCTTGTCACCGTTCAATGCCTCGGTGGTCACACGTTCGGCATGGATCACCAGGGGGATGGCCAGGGCACGGGCGACGATTGCCGCATGTGAGCCGACCGAGCCTTCCTCGAGCACGATCCCCTTGAGCGATCGACCATAATCGAGCAATTCCGCAGGGCCTATATTGCGCGCGATCAGGATCGGGTCGGCGGGCATTTCGGCGCCGGTCTGATTGCCCTGGCCGGTGAGGATGCGCAGCAGCCGGTTGCTGAGATCGTCCAGATCGTGCAGCCGCTCGCGCAGATAGTTGTCCGAGACCTGAGACATCCGTGCGCGCGCCGTGGATTGTTCCTTTTCCACCGCCGCTTCGGCAGAGAGACCGCGGCCGATATCTTCTTCCATGCGCCGCATCCAGCCCTTGGAATTGGCGAACATGCGGTAGGCTTCGAGCACCTGCAGCTGGTCCTTGTCGCCGCCCACTGCCGTTGACAGCATCCGGTCGACGCCGACGCGCAACTGGTCGACCGCTTCGCGCAGGCGCTCCAGCTCGCGTTTGGGATCGTCGGCGATCGGATTGGTGACCACCACGCGGGGTTCATGCAGCCAGACATGGCCCTGGGCCGCGCCTTCCTGAGCGGAAGTGCCGCGAAACAGGACCGCCTGCTGGTGGCGCGCGGACATGGCAGCGCCTTCACCGACGAAAGCTCCCAGTTCGGCCATTTCGGCGATGACCATGGCGACCACTTCGAGCGCGTAGATTTCCTCGTCGGAATAGATGCGCGCCTCGCGGGACTGAACCACAAGCACGCCGAGCATCTCGCCCAGGCGTTGGATCGGCACGCCGAGGAAGGCGCAATAGGCTTCTTCGCCGGTTTCGGGCATGTAGCGGAAACCGGGCGTGCCGGGGGCGTCGTCGGTATTGATGATCGCGCCGGTGCGGGCCACGCGGCCCACCAGCCCTTCGCCAAGCCGCATCCGGGTTTCATGCACCGCCTGGGGGTTCAGGCCTTCGGTGGCGCAGAGTTCGAGGGTCTCTTCGTCGCGGAAGAGGTAGATCGAGCAGACTTCGGTGCGCATCTCTTCGGCGATGAGCAGCGTGATACGATCCAGCCTCTGCTGGCCTGCCGCCTCTTCAGCCATGACCGAGCGCAGGCGGCCCAGCATCTGGCGGCTGTCGGTCTCGAAGTCATGCGTCATTGCAAATGCCGTGGGTCCCTGACCGAGTCACTTGGGGCTACACCTGTGGCCCACCCGGGCAGGGTGACGGCTTCAGGCGGATTTGTCCAACCCGAAGGCATCATGCAGGGCCTGAACGGCGAGTTCCATGTATTTCCGGTCGATCAGGACGGAAATCTTGATCTCGGAGGTGGCGATGACCTTGATGTTGATGCCCTCGTTGGACAGGGTCTTGAACATCTTGGCGGCCACACCCGACTGGCTGCGCATCCCGATCCCCACGGCCGAGACCTTGGCAACATTGGTGTCGGCGACCAGATCGTGGTAATTGACCTCGCCGCGTTCCTTGGCGGCCTGGAGCGCTTTTTCGGCGCGCAGCACCTGATCTGTGGGGCAGGAGAAGGTCATGTCGGTGCGGCCCTCTTCCGAGATGTTCTGCACGATCATGTCCACGTTCACGCCGGCATCCGACAGCGGGCCGAAGATGGCGGCGGCGATGCCGGGGCGGTCGGCCACGGAGATGAGGGTCATCTTCGCCTCGTCGCGCGAATAGGCGATGCCATTGACGACATTTGATTCCATGATTTCCTCCTCGGCACAGACAAGGGTGCCGGCGTCATCCGATTGTTCCTCGAAGCTGCTGAGCACGCGCAGCTTCACATTGTAGCGCATTGCAAGTTCGACCGAACGGGTCTGCAGCACCTTGGCGCCGAGCGAGGCCAGTTCGAGCATTTCCTCGAAGGCGATCCGGTCAAGCCGGCGCGCCTTGTCGCAAATGCGCGGATCGGTGGTGTAGACGCCGTCGACATCGGTGTAGATATCGCAGCGTTCGGCGTCGAAGGCGGCGGCGAAGGCCACGGCTGTTGTGTCCGAGCCGCCTCGGCCAAGCGTTGTGATCCGGCCTTCGGGGCTGACGCCCTGAAAGCCCGCAACGACGGCGACACGCATGCCTTCGGCGAATTTTGCGTTGATGTTGTCAGGGGGGATATCCTCGATCCGGGCGGCGGAATGGGCCGAGGTGGTCTTGACCGGCACCTGCCAGCCTTGCCAGCTGCGCGCCGGGATGTCCATTTCCTGCAAGGTGAGCGCCATGAGGCCGGCTGTCACGTTCTCGCCCGAGCTGACGACGGCGTCATATTCGCGCGCATCGTAAAGCGGTGAGATTTCGTTCACGAACCCGACGAGTTCGTTTGTCTTGCCCGCCATGGCCGAGACGATGACGATCACGTCATAGCCCTTGGCCACCTCAACGCCGACGCGTTTGGCGGCACGACGAATGCGGTCGAGCGTGGCGACGGATGTGCCGCCGAATTTCATCACGAGAACGGGCATGGGCCTATCCCTGGCTGCAATCCGGGCGGGGTTTACGCTCGGTTGCGGCCAAGAGCAAGATACAAGCTGTCGATGACTGCCGATTTATGCAGGCTCGGCTGCGCCCGGATCGCAGGCTGATATCAGACGGGGCTGGCGCGTTGCATCGTTTCGCGCAGCTTTTTCATGCGGCGTTGAAATGTGCGGCGATGCATGTTCAGGCGGCGTGCGGCCTCGGTCGTGTTGTCGCCGGATTCGCGGTAGATGCGCTGCATGTGTTCGAGCCGCGCGGCATCCGGGTCGATCGGGTTGTCGGGGGGTGCTGCGCGCCCTTCGCGAGGGGCGAGGAGGGCCGCGACGATCTCATCGGCGGTTGTGGGTTTAGCCAGATAGTCGATCGCGCCATGTTTGACGGCGGCGACGGCGGTGGGCGTGTTGCCATAGCCTGTGAGCACGATGGGGCGCGCATCCGGGCGCCGGGTGCTGAGGGCTTCGATATAGCTGAGGCCCGAGCCGTCATCGAGCCGCAGGTCCACCACAGCAAAGGCCGGCGGAGAGGGTTCGAGAAGGCCGATCGCGCCTGTGACGGAGGCCGAGGTGGTGACCGAAAAGCCACGCTTGCCAAGTGCCTTGGCCAGTTGCGTGCGCAGCGCGTCATCATCCTCGACGATCATCAGCGTGCGGTCTTGCAGGTCTGCGATATCTGTCATTCTAGCCCCCGAGAAAATGGCAACCGGTCTGGATCAGACTGCCGGGTCGTATGAGGCGGCGGCGCCTTGTGCGCCGCCGCGCAATGCGTTTATCCGGCTTCGCTGACGCGGGCCGCGACTTTGAGCCGTTCCTGTGCGCCGTCGCGCGACAGCGCGGATTTCGGTGTGTCGCTGTTGCGAAGCTCTTCTATCGCGCGCACGCTGAGAAACGCGAATGCAGCGACAAATCCCATAGTTCCAAGTGCCAGTATTGCGACGATTTCCATGTCAACCTCCTTGGTTATGGAAGGGGTACGCCATGGGCAGACCATTGGATTTTGGGATAACGAAAATGTCAGAAATCAGCATGCGGCGGCATGCGGCAAAAGCCCGTTTGGTCAGCGTGCGATAAGGATGACGCCGAGCCAGAAGAGCAGGATTCCGATCCAGCCGAATTGCGCTGCAAAAAGGCTGAGCAGCAGCAGAACCAGCATCACGCCGCCGGTCACCATCGCTTGCTGGCGGGCCGGACAGGCGGCAAGTCTGCGATCTACATCGCGCACCGTATGACCCGGCCAGAGCCGGGCAATCAGCGTCGCTGCAGCGCCACGGCACAGCGTGCCGACCCGTGACAGATAATGGTGCATCGCGGTTTGCATCCCGTGCTGATCGCGTCCTGAGGTTATAGTATCCGACGGAATACTAATACGGCGCAAACAGGCGGGCAAGTCACGGCTTGGCGAGCGGTCGGCGCTTTCTAAGCGCGGCTCAGTAGGGGTGCGGGCGGCCGTCCCATGTCAGGAAACAGCCGGTGGTGTCCGGGCCAAGCTCGGCGAAGCGCGCCATCAGCCCCTCTGCGGACTCGTCGACCGAGATATCGGCGGAACCGCCCCCCATATCGGTGCGCACCCAGCCGGGGTGATAGATGCCGACCGAGATCCCCGAGGGCGCAAGATCGACGGCGAGGTTGCGCCCGAGGTTTAGTGCCGCCGCCTTGGATGCGCGGTAAATATAGCTTCCGCCCGGTGCGCGGGTGTGGCTGGCCATCTGGCTGGAGATGATCGCGATCTTGCCCGACTTGGCGGCTTGCAGATTGGGCAGCAGCGCCTGCACCGATAGGAACACGCCGGTCACATTGGCGGCAAAGGTATCGGCCCACATCTGCGCGGGATAGCCCGTGGGTAGTGTTTCGTGCTTGTCCAGATAGACGCCGGCATTGCAGACCAGAAGATCCACCGCGCGCCCCTCGAGCGCCTGCGCGAAGGCCGCGACGCTGGCGGGATCGGTGACATCGAGTTGCGCCAGCGCGCCGCCCTGGCGGGACGTGCCGGTTACATCATGCCCTTGCGCCCGGTAATGTGACATCAGGGCATGACCTATGCCGCGATTGGCCCCGGTGATGACGATATGCATGAAACACGCTCCTTCAGGCCATGGTCGGATTTGCCGACGTCAGTTCGATTTACGGCCCGGCACGAAGGGCAGAGGCGCCACGGGCACGCCTTCTTCGATCAGTTTACGGGCGTCATCGGGACGCGCCTCGCCATAGATCGGGCGTTCGGGGCTGTCGCCGGCATGGATGCGGCGGGCTTCGGCCGCGAAGTTCATGCCGACATATTCGGATTGCGACTCGATACGTTTTTTCAACTCGGCAAGGGCCTGTTCTGCCGGATGGCTCGGAGTGCTGAGGGCGCCCGGTTCGGGGCGGTCCTGCGGCGCGCGGCTGACGGCGACACGGGGGGCCATGAGCGCCTTGTCCACGCTGGTCGATCCACAGACCGCACAGGAGACCATGCCAGACGCCTTGAGCTTGTCGAAGGCGGCCGCGCTTTGAAACCAGCTGTCGAACCGGTGATCCCGGTCACATTTGAGGGTGAATTGTATCATGGGGTCATCACGTCAGTTGCCCATAGAACTTAACCCCGGGGGATGCGGGATCAAGAGGGCGCGCGCGGTTCACCGTATCAGCGCCTTGGGATCGAAATGGCGCAGGATCGCGGCGAGTTCGGGTTCATCGACGCGCGCGGCTGCCTTTTTCGGTCGCATCCACTTGCGCTTGCGCTGATCGGCCTCGGGATAGTCGTTGGTCAGAGCTTTGACCTTGACCGGAAAGACGAGGCCTAGACAGGGCAAGCTGTTCTTGGGATCGGTGGTTTTGTGGTACGAGAAGATGCCCAGGCATTGCTCATGGGCCTTGCCCAGCACGCCGGCTTCTTCCCAGGCTTCGATCAAAGCGCATTCGCCGGGGGTCTTACCGGGAATCGGCCACCCCTTGGGCAAAATCCACCGGCCGGAACCGCGGCTGGTCACGAGAAGGATTTCCGGCTTGTCGTTGGTCATGCGATAGCACAGCGCCGCGAACTGGGTTCGCATGTCGGACTTGATCCGAGGGCGCAATGTGATCGGCATTTGCCTGTAGGGGTGAAGCGACATGGCGAAGTCTCTTTGTGTGCCTGGCCGGAATTGCCCGAGTATAAGTCAGCAAAAGGGCCTCTGACCAGCGATGTTTGCAGAGCATTTTAATTCCGACTAAAAAAATCAGAATTGACATACCTTATCATTTTTGTCAGATTGATGTTGCCAAGCCACCCCATGCGGACCAGCCGGCACCAGAAACGACCCAACACGGAATTTTGGCATGGTACAGTCCCATACTCTTTCGCCTGCGCCCCAAGGTGTCACCCCACGCGAGCGTGACGCATGGCGCAAGGATATCCTCGCCGTCGCCTTTCAGGGGGGCGTGACCTCTGATTACTGGCTCGAGGCGCTGCTGGACCGGGTGGAGGCGGGACGATGATCCGGGCGCAGACATCCGCACAGCCGCAGCTGCAACCCGATCCCGCCAGCCATGACGCGCGTGCCCTGACCGATGGCGGGCAAACGGCCACGATCGTGCTGGACGGCCAGATCTACACCTTGCGCATCACCCGCGCCGGCAAGTTGATCCTGACCAAATGAAGCATGACAGGGACATGGTTGGCGCCTTCCCGGTCTCGGCGCTGGACAGGCTGGATCCGGGTGAGGCGCTGGTGGTGCTGTGCCTGCGCAGATGGAGGGACGGGCCGGATGCTGTCGAAGCGCTGCTCTTGCCGACGCTTGGGCCAAGCGGGGCGCGGGCTTGTCTGCGCGCTTTCAGTGAGATGATGGGCCTGATGCAGCGCCATTGCCGCCGTCCGCTGGCGCAGCACGGCCAAGCCTGCCGCTGCGTGGGCTCGGATGAGGCGATCCTTGCGCATTTCGTGATGGTCGCGGCGACCGGTGAGCGCGAGGACGCCATGCTGATCGCCTCGCTTCTGGTGGACGGGCCTTTGCTGCTGCCGATGGTGGACGCCGCGCGCATGGCGGGCTTGTACCTCTATCAGGCCGGATTGAGACAAAAAGCCCGCTTCCCCGAACCAGCCAGCGCCACGCGGCATTGACCGGCGACAAGGACACGAGGAGACAAGACATGATGATTTGTCACTGCATGGCCATCACCGACGGGGATATCCGCCGCGCCGTGGACTGGATGCGGGCCGCGGATCCCGACACGATCATCACACCGGGCAAGGTGTATCGCGCCCTTGGCAAGCGCGCTGATTGCGGCGGATGTCTGCCGCGGTTCGTTGACACGCTCAAGGGATGCGACAAATTCGAAGTACCGATGGAGTTGCGCGGCCTGCGCCGTGACATGACACAGGGAGTGACCGATGAAGGGCGACGAAAAGGTAATTGAGTATCTCAACAAGGCGCTGCGCAGCGAGCTGACGGCGGTCAGCCAATACTGGCTGCATTACCGCCTGCAGGAAGACTGGGGCTATGGCCGGATCGCGAATAAGAGCCGCGAGGAAAGCATCGAAGAGATGCACCACGCCGACAAGCTGATCGCACGGATCATCTTTCTCGGCGGGCACCCGAACCTGCAGAAGCTGGACCCGCTGCGGATCGGCGAGACCCTGCGCGAGACGCTGGAGGCCGATCTGGCCGCCGAACATGAGGCGCGCACGCTGTATATCGAGGCGCGCAATCACTGTGACAGCGTGGCGGATTACGTCTCGAAAAACCTGTTCGAAGAGCTGATCGCCGACGAGGAAGGCCATATCGACTTCCTCGAGACGCAGATCGATCTCTATGACAGCCTCGGTGCCGAGCGTTATGGGCTGCTGAATGCCTCGTCCGCGGATGAGGGCGACGGGTAGGGGGCTCTGCCCCCGACGTTGAAAATCCGGGGATTTTCAACGCCTCCCCCGGGATATTTCCAGCCAGAAGAAGCCGCGCCCGGACAGGTTTCGGGCGAGGTGTCATTCCGCCAGGTGGCACGCCACGCGGGTGTCGCCGAGGCGGCGCATCTCGGGGCGCTCCCGGCTGCAGCGGTCTATGGCCAGCGGGCAGCGCGGGTGAAACGCGCAGCCCGAGGGCGGGTTGATCGCATCGGGGATCTCGCCCTTGGGCGGATCCACTTCGCGACCGAAGGCATCCATGCGCGGGGCTGCATCGAACAGCATCTGCGTATAGGGGTGTTTGGGGTCGGCGAAGAGCGTATCGCGCGGGGCTTCTTCGACCAGACGGCCCAGATAGAGCACGCCGATGCGGTCTGCCATGTGATGCACCACTGTGAGGTCATGGCTGATGAAGAGATAGGTGAGGCCCAGTTCTTCGCGCAGGTCCGACATCAGGTTGAGCACCTGGCTTTGCACCGAGACATCCAGCGCCGAGGTCGGTTCGTCGCAGACGATGATCTTCGGGCCGGAAGCGAGCGCCCGGGCGATGCAGATGCGCTGACGCTGGCCGCCAGAGAATTCATGCGGATATTTGCCCGCATCCGCCGCCGAGAGCCCCACCTGTTCCAGCAGCTTCTCGGCCAGCCCGGTGGTTGCCCCGCCGCGCGCGGCCACCGGTTCGGCGATGATGTCACGCACGCGCCAGCGCGGGTTGAGAGAGGCATAGGGGTCCTGGAAGATCATCTGGATATCGGCGCGCACCGCGTCGATCTTCGCGGCATCGCTTTCGGTGGCGAGATCCACGCCCTCGATCAGGACCGAGCCTTGCGAGGGCGGCACGAGGCCCACGATGATCTTGCCGATGGTAGATTTGCCCGAGCCGCTTTCGCCGACAAGGGCGTAGACGCTGTTTTCCTCGATCTCGAAGCTGACGTCCGACACGGCGGTGAGCAGCGCACGGGGGGCGCGTTCGATCAGCCGGTTGAGCCAGGGTTTGGAGACATCGAAGATGCGGGTCAGATGTTCGATCCGGATGATCGCGCTCATGCTTCGGCCTCCTGATCGTGTTCGGGGGTGTTGTCTTTTTGAGAGCGCAGCGGGAACCAGCAGGCGGCGCGGCCGTCGCATGTGTCGAGTGTCGGGCTGGGATCGTGGCGGCAGCGGTCCTGCACGTGGTCGCAGCGCGGCGAGAAGGCGCAGCCCGGTGGCAGATTGCCCAGCCGGGGCATGGCACCGGGGATCTGGCGCAGGCGGCGGTGGCCCTGGCTTGCCAGCGGGGTCGAGGCCATGAGACCGGCGGTATAGGGGTGGTGCGCGTCGGTGAGCACCTCGCGCACGGGGCCAAGCTCGGCCAAGCGGCCGGCATACATCACCGCCACGCGGTCGGCGGCCTCGGCGATCACGCCCATGTCATGAGTGACCAGCATCACCGCCACGCCACGGTCTCGGCAAAGCCGCTTGAGCAGCGCGATGATCTGGGCTTGCACGGACACATCCAGAGCGGTCGTGGGCTCGTCGGCGATCACGAGGTCGGGTTCGGCGCAGAGCGCAAGCGCGATCACCACGCGCTGTCGCATGCCGCCGGAAAATTCATGCGGATAGCTGTCGATCCGGTCCCGGGCGGCGGGGATGCCCACCTCTTCGAGGGCTGCAATGGCGCGCTTGCGGGCCTCGGATGGCGAGACGTCGAGATGCTCGAGGATCGTTTCGGTCAGCTGGTCGCCGACGGTGAGCAGCGGGTTGAGTGAGGTCAGCGGATCCTGAAAGATCATGCCCATCCGCTTGCCGCGCAGCCGGCGCAGGGCGTCACCCCTGAGGGTGTGGACCGGCTGGCCCGACAGCAGGATCTGGCCCGAGACGATCCGCGCAGGCGGGTCCAGAAGGCCGATCACGGCATTGCCGGTCATGGATTTTCCGGCGCCGGATTCGCCCACGACGCCAAGGATTTCGCCCGCGTGAATGTCATAGCTGACGGCATCGACGGGGCGCAGCACGCCGTGGCGCGTGGGAATTTCAACGACAAGGTTGCGGACGGACAGGACGGGAGTTGCGGTCATCTGAGCCTCGGGTTCAATGCGTCGCGCAGCCAGTCGCCCAGCAGGTTGATCGACAGCGCCAGCGCCAGAAGCGTGGCGGCGGGGAAGAACAGGATCCACCATTCGCCGGAGAACATGAATTCCTGACCGATGCGTATGAGCGTGCCGAGGCTGGGTTTGGTCGGGGGGGCGCCTACGCCGAGGAAGGACAGTGTCGCCTCGGCGATGATCGCCAGCGCAAGGCTGATGGTGGCGATCACCAGCACAGGGTTGAGCACATTCGGCAGGATGTGGCGCAGCATGATGGCAAAGGGCGTGCGCCCGATCAGGCGGGCCGCTTGCACGTATTCCTTGTTCTTTTCCACCAGTGTGGCGCCACGCACCACCCGGGCGAACTGCACCCAATCGCTGAGGCCGATGGCCAGAATCAGCACCCAGATCGCCATCTGGTCGCGGTATTCGGGGGGGGTGATGCCCTTGGCGATCCCGAAGATCAGCATCGCCACGAGGATCGCGGGGAAGGTCAGCTGCACATCGGCGATGCGCATGATGATCGTTTCGGTCCAGCCCCCCGCGTAGCCCGCCAAGAGGCCGAGCGTTACGCCGAGCACCATTGCCAACAGCACTGCCGAGAAGCCCACGAACAGCGAGATGCGCATCCCGTAGAGGATCGTCGAAAAGACGTCGCGTCCCTGATCGTCGGTGCCGAGCACGAAGAAATCCCCGGTGAACTGGTTGGCGACGCCCGGCGGGGTGAAGCCGTTCATCAGGTTGAGCGTTGCGGGGTTGAACGGGTCGTGAGGTGCGACCAGGGGCGCCAGAACTGCGCCGAGGATCAGCACCACAACCACAAGCGTCGAGACCATGGCGACCGGCGCATGGCGGAACGACCAGGCAATGTCGCTGTTCCAGGCACGCCGCAGGCGGGTGGGGCGGATATCGCTGCTTGTATCGGCCATCTCAGTGCCCTCCTGCGGTGCGGTCGACGCGCAGGCGCGGGTCGATCGCGAAATAGAGCATGTCCACGATCAGGTTGATGCCGACGAACATCACCGAGATCATCATCAGATAGGCGGCCATCACCGGGATATCGACGAATTGGATCGCGTTGATGAAAAGAAGGCCGACGCCGGGCCATTGGAACACCGTCTCCGTGATGATTGCGAAGGCGATGATGCTGCCCAGTTGCAGGCCGGTGATGGTGATCACCGGCACCAGCGTGTTCTTCAGAGCATGGCGGAAATTGACCGATTTTTCGCGGATGCCGCGGGCGCGCGCGAAGCGGATGTAGTCCATGCGCAGCACCTCCAGCATTTCGGTGCGCACCAGGCGCATGATCAGTGTCATCTGGTAAAGCCCCAGGGTGATCGCCGGCAGAATCAGCGCCTTGAGGCCACTTGCCGTCAAAAAGCCCGTGGTCCAGCCGCCTAGATCCGTCACCTCGCCGCGCCCGAAGCTGGGCAGCCAGCCAAGTTCGACGGAAAAGACATAGATCAGCAGGATGCCGATCAGGAACGTGGGCAGCGACACGCCGATCAGCGACAGCGTCATGATGACATTCGCCGCTGCGCCACGACGGCGGATCGCCGTGAAGATACCAAGCGCAATGCCACCAAACAGGGCCAGAAGGCCCGAGACGAAGGCCAGTTCCAGCGTTGCGGGCAGGCGTTCCATGAGGATCTCGGCCACGGGGCGGCCCTGTCGGTAGCTGAGACCGAAATTGCCCTGCGCGGCCTGTTCGAGGAAGCGCCAGTATTGCACGATGAAGGGCCGGTCGAGGCCAAGCTGCTGGCGCAGACGTTCGATATCGGCCTGGGTGCGTTCCTGGCCGAGCATGTTGTCGACCGGGTCGCCCACGAAGGCGAACATCGAGAACGCGACAAGCCCCACGATCAGAAGGACCAGCACGGACTGGAATACGCGGCGGATGATATAGGCGAGCATCTGGGGCTCCGATCAATGCGGAAAACCGCGCCCCATAGGTGGGGCGCGGCATGTTCGGGCGGGCATGCGGCCCGCCCGAATAAGCGTCAGTTCATCGTGAAGAACTTGAACTTCGGATCATCCTCGGGGCTGACTTCGGTGCCGACCGCGCTGGTCATGCCCCAGTTGAGCACCTGATGGTGGATTGGGATATAGAGCTGCTCTTCCTGCACGACGTTCCAGATCGACTGGATGGTCTCGTTACGCTTGGCAAGGTCGGTCTCGGAGGCCAGCGACACGATCATCGCGTCGACGTCCGCATTCGAGAAGCCGGTGCCGTTCCAGCTGCCGCGATCCTCGCCACGGGTGTGAACGAGGAAGTTGAAGATGTACTCGGAGTCGTAGGTCGGAACGCCCCAGCCCAGCATGTAGAAATCCGTCTGATCATTGGTGATCAGCGGGAAATGCTGTGCCTTGGGTTTCGCGTCGAGGTTCACGGTGATGCCGATCTGCGCGAGCATCCCCACGGTGGCCTGACAGATCGCCTCGTCGTTGATGTAGCGGTCGTTCGGGCAGTCCAGCTGGATCGAGAAGCCGTCGGCATAGCCCGCATCCGCCATCAGCGCCTTGGCGGCGTCGATATCGGTCTTGGCCGAGCTGTCCATCTCGGCGGTCCAGCCATTTACGAAGGGGGGCGCAATCATGCCGGCGGGCTGGGATTGCCCGCGCATCACCACCTGCTTGATGGCGTCGCGGTTGATCGCCATGGACATGGCCTTGCGCACGCGCACGTCCGCCAGCGGGTTCTTGCCTTCGACATCGTCATTGGCGATGTCGTCTGCGCCCATGTTCATTCCGAAGAAGATCACCCGGTTCTGAGGCGCTGTCTTGACGACCAGACCCTCGGTCTCGCCCACGCGGCCCAGATCCTGCACGGGAACGTCCTGAATGAAATCGACTTCGCCGGACAAAAGCGCCGCGACGCGGGTGGCGGCGTTCTGGATCGGGGTGTAGACGATGTCGGTCACATCCATCGGGAATTGGTCCTTACCCCAGTAGTTTTCGTTCTGGGTAAGGACGGTTTTCACGTCAGGCTCGCGGCTGACCAGCTTGTAGGCGCCGGTGCCCATGGCGTTGGTGGAGGCAAAGGTGGTCTGTCCGCCCTCGACGTCCTGCACGGTGACGGAGTCGTTCGCCTCGGCCCAGCCTTTGTCCATCATGAACAGGTTGGTCAGGTTCGAGGGCAGGATCGGGTTCGGCCCGTCTGTCACGAATTCGACGGTATGATCGCCCACGGCACGCACTTCGACCACCGAGGTCAAAAGCTCTTTCATGTTGGAATTCTCGGATTTTGCGCGGGTGATGGAAAAGACCACATCCTCGGCGGTGAAATCCGAGCCGTCATGGTATTTGACGCCCTGACGGAGGTTGAAAACCCAGACGTTTGGATCATCCGCCTTGGGCGCCCAGTCGGTCGCAAGCGCCGGCTGGAAGGCGCCTGTCATGTCGCGGATAATCAGGGGCTCGTATATCTGATGGGCCAGCGTGTGGGTCGGCCCTTCGTTCTGCGCATGCGGATCGAGCGTGAGCGAATCCCCCGCACGGGCCCAACGCAGCGTCTCGGCAGAGGCGCCGATCGATGTGCTGGCCAAGAGCGCTGCGGTCAGAATTGCTGTCGTTTTCATTGTGGACTCCCTGTCGTTATTTTGGATTTATCTCTGAATTCGTAGCCTTAACGATAGGCAAGATTAACCATGGTGTATGCGAACGCCAAAAGATAATTCGTCATCTGTGCATGACGTTTCGTCAAGTTCGGTCTGTATCGTCCAGATTGCGAGAAGTTCAGACCGCGCGAATGACTGAAAGACCCACAAAATTTATCAGGAAATATTGACAGCAATCTCACTCTCCCCTAGCCGTGGGCAAGATATCGGAGCGGCGTGGCGCGAGACTTGGGTTTCCTGCTTTTGTGCGAGCGTCGTGGCGATGTCGCGCGGATCATCTGCACCCGAATGGTGATGGTGCAAAGATGTCCCCGCGAAACGAGAGCGACCTGAGCGGTACGCAGTCGGTGGATCATCGGCCAACCCGCGCGGCAGCCAGCATGACACATCCGAAAAAGGATCAGACCGATGAAACATACCGTTGGAAGTCTTGTCACAGCTGCGGCGATCACGCTTGGGCATTTGGTGCCTGCTACTGCCGAGCAGGTGACGCATTATGCGCCCGAACCATCCGAGACGCTGGAGCAGGCGGTCGAGAATTTCGCGAAATATAACGACAAGTTGGCAGATGTGCTGGACCGCGATCCGCTGACGACGGCGGATATGGAAGAGGTGCACGAATACACCTACACTCTGGAAATAGCCCTGGCGAAGATCAACGAGGAGTTGGGCGCGCTGCCTGTGGTTCTGGAGGAGGTTCACCAGACATCCGAAGGCGATGACCCCGAGCGTCTGCGTGCCGCTGGCGAGGCCTATCTGGCGCAGGCAAGACTGCTGGATCGCTGACGCGAAGCCGCAACCCGGTGCGGCCCGAGAAAAGGGCCGCACCGCATCTCACACTTTTTTTGTCGGGAATGTCTGGAACCCGGCAGCGTTTTGTGGCAGCCATGGCGCCTGAACCGTCGAAAGCAACCCTATGTCCGAACGCCTGCTGCATCGAATTGCGTGGATTGCCGTGATCCTGTGCGTCGCGCCGATCCTGGCGGCGGCGCTTGCGGCATTCACCGGCGATCTGGATACGTGGCGCGACATTCTGGCGTCCGTCCTGCCGCGCTATGCGCGCACGACGCTGATTTTGGTAATGATCGTAGGGGTTTCGACGGCACTGATCGGCAGTGTGACGGCCTGGCTTGTCACTGTCTACCGCTTTCCCGGCTCCCGCTGGCTGGAGGTGGCGCTGGCGCTGCCGCTGGCTTTTCCTGCCTATGTGCTGGCCTATGCCTATACGTCGCTGCTGGATCATCCCGGACCGGTCCAGACCTTGCTGCGCGAGGTGACGGGCTGGGGGCCGAGGGAGTATTGGTTCCCGGAAATCCGCAGTCTGGGCGGGGCGGCGTTGATGCTGACCATCGTGCTTTATCCCTATGTCTACCTGCTGGCGCGGGCCTCGTTCAAACAGCAATCCTCGAACGCGTTTCTGGTGGCGCGGACGCTTGGGCGCTCGCCGTTCCGGGCCTTTCTGCGGGTAGCGCTGCCGATGGCGCGGCCGGCGATCGCGGGGGGGGCGCTGCTGGCGGTGATGGAGACCATCGCGGATTATGGAACGGTGGCGTTCTTCAATGTGCAGACCTTTGCCACGGGTATCTACCAGGCGTGGTTCTCGCTTGGGGATCGGGCGGCGGCGGCGCAATTATCCCTTTGTTTGCTGAGCTTTGCGCTGCTTCTGGCGGGGCTGGAGCGGGCGCAGCGCGGCAAGGCGCGCACTGCCGGGCAGGGCGCGCGGTTCGAGACGATGGAGCGGCCCCAGTTGACCGGTGCGGCGGGCTGGATGGCGACGGCGTTCTGCCTTGCGCCGGTGGCGCTTGGGTTCCTGATTCCCGTTATAATGCTGGGGTTCATGGCGGTGGGGTCTGGGCAGAACCTGTTCGATAGCCGGTATCTGTCGCTGATGCAGAATTCCGTTGTGCTGGCGGGGGTTGCGGCGGTTCTGACGGTGATCGGGGCGGTGCTGATCGGGTTTCGCGCACGCACACGGCCGGACCGGCGGTCGCGGCTGATGGTGGTGGGCGCGGGGCTGGGATATGCGGTGCCGGGCGGCGTGATCGCGGTGGGGCTGATGGTGCCGATGGCGGCGCTCGACAATCTGATCGACGATGTGATGGAAGCCACGTTCGGGATCAGTACGGGGCTGCTGATCACCGGGTCCATATGGCTGATGATCGTGGCTTATATGGCGCGGTTCATGGCCGCCGCGCTGAATGCCTATGACAGCGGAATGGCAACAGTTCCAGTGCATTACGACGCGATTGGCCGGTCGCTCGGGCAGCCGGGACCGCGGCTTTTGTGGCGGGTGCATCTGCCTGTGGCGCGCACCAGCGTGCTGACTGCGCTGCTGATCGTGTTCGTCGATGTGATGAAGGAACTGCCCGCCACGCTGATCCTGCATCCGTTCAACTTCCAGACGCTGGCGGTGCAGGCGCACCGGCTGGCGTCGGATGAGCGGCTGTCGGAGGCGGCGGTGCCGTCGCTGGTGCTGGTGGCCTTCGGGCTGATCCCGGTGGCGCTGCTCTGCCGGACCTTGGGCCGGGACGGGGCGCAGGGGCGGCGGAGTGCGAAGCTGGGCACGGCCATCCGGACCGGCTGAGCCGCGACTCACCCCCAAAGCCCTTGGTTAACAGGGAAAAACCCGTTCGGTATCACGTCGGTATAACGTCGGTATCGCGTCGGTATCGACCGGCTTCAGATCAATCGTAAACGAACCGCGCGTTGCGGCGCGGCCTGGAGTCGCCGGTCTCAGTCGTAATTGCCCTTCACGCGTTCCTTGGTCGGATCGAAATGCGGGAAGGGGACGATGGTGGCCTTGAGGCGTTTTTGCTGACCGTCGAGCTGACCCACCTCGACGGCGGTGCCCGGTTCGGTATGGGGCAGGTCGAGCCGCGCCAGTGCGATGGTCTTGCCGAGGATGGGCGAGCGCATGGCCGAGGTGATCTCGCCGATCTGAGCGCGGCCCATGCGCACGCAATCGCCGCCCGAGGGCACGATGCCGCTTTCGATCTCGAGCCCGACCAGTTTGCGCTGCGGATGCGCCTTGCGGTTTTCGAGCGCCGTGCGGCCGATGAAATCATCCTCCTTGCTCTTGAGCGGAACGGCAAAGCCGATGCCGGCCTCGAACGGGTCGGTGCGGTCGCAGAATTCGGCATTGGCGAAGATCAGGCCGGATTCGATGCGCAGCATATCCAGCGCCTCGAGCCCGAGGGGTAGCATACCCTTGGGCGCGCCCTCGGCCCAGATGGCGTCGAAGACCTGCGGGGCGTGTTTGGGGTGACAGAACACCTCGTAGCCCAGTTCGCCGGAATAGCCGGTGCGGCTGACCACCAGCGGGATCCCGTCGAAATCGCCGATCCGGGCGATGGTAAAGCGGAACCATTCAAGCTCGTCGATGGTGGGCTGTGTCGGCGGTGTCCAGATCAGGGCCGAGAGGATCTCGCGGCTGAGGGGGCCTTGCACGGCGATATTGTGCAGCTGGTCGGTGGAGTTGCGCACGAAAGCGTTCATCCCGCGCTCCTGCGCCTGCTGGCGCAGCCACAGGCCGGAGGTGTCATTGCCACCGATCCAGCGGAAATTGTCCTGACCCAGACGGAACACGGTGCCGTCGTCGATCATGCCGCCGTGATCGTAGCACATGGCGGTATAGACCACCTGACCGACGGCGAGTTTTTTCATGTTGCGGGTCACGCAAAGCTGCATGAGGGCTTCGGCGTCGGGGCCTGTCACCTCGTATTTGCGCAAGGGCGACAGATCCATCACGGCGGCCTTTTCGCGGCAGGCCCAGTATTCGGCCAGAGCGCCCTTGCCGGTCATGTCCGAGGCCAGCCAATAGCCGTTGTATTCGATGAAATTGCGCGTGTGCTGCGCGAAGCGGGAATGGAACCCGGTTTCCTTGGTGTCTTCCACTTGGGCCTCCGCCGATTTGCGATAGCCGATCGAACGGCTGAAGGTTTCGGTCGCGCCATAGCTGCGCACCTGAATGTCCGTGGGGTTCCAGCCATTGGCCGGGTCCACATCGCAGGGGCAGGCAGTGGACACGCAGATCAGGTCGGTGAGCGCGCGCAGCAACACGAAATCGCCGGGGCGCGACCATGGATCGTCCATGCCGATGGCGTTTGTCTCATCCAGCATGGTGTTGAAGAAGAAGTTGATCGCGGGCCAGCCGGCGCGCGGGCGGATGCCGTATTGCGCCAGATCGGCATTCATGTTGTCCGAGCAGTTCACGTGACCGGGATAGCCCAGATCCTCGTAGTAGCGTGCGGTACAGGCCAGCCCGAACGTGTCATGCCGGCCGCATGTGTCCTGCACGATCTCGACCAGCGGTTCCTGATCGACGCTCCAGTATTTCGAGAAGATGCCGGGTTGGGGATAGAGCGACCCCATCAGCGAGCGGGTCGTGGTGGGGTCGATGTCGCGTTCCAGCCCCTTGTCCAGTGCGCGCATCGAGAAGGCCTGAAAATCCGAGCATTCGCGGCCCTGCACATCGAGGATCTGGATATACTGGCCCTTGCGCACCTCGTAGCTGTGCGCCTCGCCGGGCTGGATGTTGATGTCGTGGATCGGATCGGCCAGCGGATCGGGGGGCAGGAGCCCGCCCTTGGTGTTGCGGCGATTGGCGCGGCGGATATAGAGGATCAGGTCGGTCG
This sequence comes from Roseovarius litoreus, assembly GCF_900142765.1. Taxonomy (GTDB): domain Bacteria; phylum Pseudomonadota; class Alphaproteobacteria; order Rhodobacterales; family Rhodobacteraceae; genus Roseovarius; species Roseovarius litoreus. Next base: position 256,771 of record NZ_FRCB01000004.1, on the reverse strand, counting down.
GCGTGTCCTGCGCGGAGGGCTGCATCGGGCCGCCGGGAGCGGCGACGATCAACAGACCGTCGCAGGACGCGTGAAACGTGGCCATGTCGCCGGGGCGCGAGCCTTCGTCAAAAACGCGCACCGCATCGGCCTTGCCCAGCTTGAAGCCCGCCGCATCGAGCGCACGCGCCACCCGGGCACCCGAGGGCGAGCCATTGGCCAGTACCGAGATCACGCCTTCGGGGCGGCCCGAGCCGGTGGTTCCCAGCATCGCCGCATCCGAGCGCCCGTCGGGGCCGAAGAGAACAAGCTCGCCGCATTGCAGGCCTTCGGGATCGAGCACGGTGATTTCGTCCCCCGCCTCGATCGGCAGGGCACGGGAGCCGCCGGCGGGCACGGGGTGCCGCTCGACGCCGGGTTCCAGCACCGGCAGGCCGGGCAACAGGATGCCCGCCCGCTCGTAGGGGGTTTCGAAGAGGGGGGTGATGGCCATGATGTGTTCGCGCGCTCAAGGGTTCGTCGCCCCGGCCGTGGGGGAAAGACACGGCCGGGACGACATCGGATCAGGCGGATTGGGCCTGTTTTTCGGTTTGCAGGTAGGATTCGAGGCTGTCATCGAGTGCCTCGACCCAAGGTGTATGATGCGGCGGCGCCTTCTTGCCGGTCATCGGTGACACATAGCCGTAGTTGCGGAAGGCCATGATGTCTTTCTTCTTGTGCTTCTTCCATTCGTAGAAGGCCTGACAGGCGGCTTCCACATCGAAGGAGGGGTAATCGGTTTCGGCGATCAGTTCCTCGACATAGTCGCCCTGATAGCGGATGCAGGCGTAATCGTCCTCGAGCTTGTCCTCGTCGGCCTCGCGCTGTTTCCAGTCGGCCTCCATGGTGGCGGTGTCGGGCAGGGCGATCTTGCCCATGATGCAGTCACGCACCCACCAGGCTTGCGCGTCGAACATGTTGAAGGTGAACCACTGGTCCTGCATCCCGAGATAGAACAGTTTGGGATTGGGGACGAAGACCACGCCCTTGTAGAGATCCGCCGCGGCCAGCCGGTTGGCGGTCTTGAGGCGCAGAGCGTCGGGAAGGAAGGGGAAGTGGTGCTTGTAGCCGGTGCACAGGATGATGGCATCGACCTCGCGGCTGGTGCCGTCGACGAAATGGGCGGTCTTACCCTCGACATGGCTGAGGCCGGGGGCCTCGTCCCAGTTGTTGGGCCATTGGTAGCCCATGGGACCGGAGCGGTGTGACGAGATGATCGAGTTGCAGCCGTATTTCCAGCATTGCGAGCCGATATCCTCGGCCGAGTAGGACGAGCCCATGATGAGGATGTCCTTGCCTTCGAATTCGCGGGCGTCGCGGAAGTCATGGGCGTGCAGGATGCGGCCATTGTAGGATTCGAAGCCGGGATAATGCGGCACGTTGGGCGTGGAGAAATGGCCAGAGGCGACGATCACATGGTCGAACACCTCGACGGTTTCCTCGTCCCGGGCCGTGTCGCGGGCGGTGACGGTGAATGTGCCGGTTGCGTCGTCATAGCGGACATCGCGCACGTAGTTGTTGAAGCGGATCCAGTCGCGGACCCCGGCCTTTTCGACGCGGCCCTTGATATAGTCGAACAGCACCTCGCGGGGCGGGTAGCTGGCGATTTCCTTGCCGAAATGTTCGTCGAAGGTGTAGTCGGCGAATTCCAGCCCCTCCTTCGGGCCGTTGGACCACAGGTAGCGATACATCGAGCCGTGGCAGGGAAAGCCGCTGTCATCGACGCCGGTGCGCCATGTGTAGTTCCACAGACCGCCCCAGTCGGACTGCGCCTCGTAGCAGACGATCTCGGGGATATCCTCGCCGTTTTCGGCGGCGGATTGGAATGCACGCAGCTGTGCAAGCCCCGAAGGGCCGGCTCCAATGATACCAACGCGTTTCTTTGCCATGTGGTCAGTCTCCCTGATTGGTATGAACCAAATTTAGGTTTTGGTTCTTTTGGTTCACTTCAGTAAGCCAAACCGTGTACCAATGAGTCAACAACAATCCTGTTCAGGGCGCGATCCGGTGGTATCGTCGCAGAACGTCTTGGCGCAAGGGAGCACGGAATATCATGGAGTCGTCGAGTTTTGCGCATCGGCTGGCGATAAGCGGCGCGCTGCCGCGCCTGCAGGCGGGGATGGCAAGCACCGTCAATATCGGCTTTCTCGCGCCGCTGAGCGGGCCGGTCGAATCCTGGGGGCTGCCCGGGCTGCATGGCTGCCGGATCTGGGAAAACTGGCTGAATGCCGCGGGCGGTCTGCTGATCGACGGGCGCCGCTATCCGATTCGCATCCATGCGCATGATTGCGGCTATGAGCCCAAGACGGCGATGGCGGGGGCTGTGCGGCTGGTGCAGGATCATGACGTCAAGCTGCTGATGATGCTGGGCGGTGACAGCTTTACCCCGGTGGCGGATTTCCTGATGGATCGGCGCATCCTGACCTCGACGCTGCTGCCCAGTGATCTGAGTCCGGACACGCCCTATCTCATTGCGCCGTCCGAGGTGCACCCGATCTATCTGGTCACCGGGGTGGAGTGGCTGGCCAAGGCGCGGCCCGAGCTGAAAACCGTGGCGATGTGCAGTCAGCGCGATGCGCTTGGCCTGCCGTCGCTGGCCACCTATCGCGCGGCGTTCAAGGCGGCGGGCATCCGCGTTGCCAAGGAAATCCAGTATGATCCCGCGATGACCGACGCCGCGGCATTGGTGCAGCCGATGCTGGAGGAAAACCCCGATATCCTGTGCTGGTGCACCAGCTATACGCCGATGGTGCATGCGATGACGGAATACGCCCATGCGCAAGGCTTCAGGGGGCAGATCATCTCGTGCACGCTGGATCACTACGATCGGCTGGTGGCGCGCACGGGGCGTGATTTCATGGAAGGTACCGTCTTTCACTTTCCGGATTTCGACGATCCGGCGCTGCGGGAAAAGGCGTTTTTCTTCAACCAGCCGAATGTCTTTTACGAGGAATACAACGCGCGTTACCCCGGAAGCTGGAGCGCGGTCAGTTGGGAATATGCCGCCATTCTGGATATCTGGCACGCGGCGGTGGAAAAGGCCGGCACGGTCAATCCGCTGTCGGTTCTGGCGGCGATGAAGCAGCTTGGTCATGTCACCCACGCGTTTGGCCCTGCGCAATGGTGGGGGCGCGATGTATTCGGCGTGGACAATGCGCTGGTGGGCGAATGGCCGGTGGTGACGGTGCAGGACGGCAAGGCGCGGATCGTCAGTTTCGGGTCGGTGCCGGGCTGGCTGCGCGACAATGCCGATCTGCTGAAACGCGAGATGATCGCTCTGGGTCAGATGTGGGATCAGCGGCTGGAGCGCGGGGCCGGCGAGGGCACCGAATTGCAGGCCCGCAATATCGAGGCGTGAGGCGCGATCAGAATTCCTGCAACAGCAGTTTCTGTTCCTCGACCAGATGCAGCTTGATGAATTCCACCGCAGAGGCGACATCGCGCGAGGCGATGGCGTTGAACAGGGTGTTGTAGCGTTTCTGATAGTCCTGAATGCGGCGCGGCGTCAGGTTGCGGCGGCGCAGTTTGGTGCGAAAGCTCTGGCGGTAGGTTTCGATGGTCAGCCGGTAGCAGGACGCCAGCAGAGGGTTTCCGGTGCCTTCGGCGATCTGGCTGTAGAGCTTTTCCTCGAGTTCGATGAAGGCGTCCATGTCGGTATTGATGGCTTCGAGCGCCGACAGGGTTTGCGACAATTCGGTGATCTGGCGGGGGGTCATGTTGACCACCGCAAGCCGGACCATTTCAGGTTCGAGAATGCCCCGCACCACCAGATGATCCAGCGGGCTTGTATCATCGGCCACGGACTCGTCGAAGGCACGCGACGGTGTCTTGGAGCGGTAGGTCACGAAGCTGCCCGAGCCGGGGCGGCGGCGGATCACGTTCTGGTTTTCCAGCACGTCCAGCGCCTCGCGGACGGTGTTGCGCGCGACGCCCAGTTCCGAGGCCAGGGTGCGTTCGGAGGGCAGGCGTGTATCGCTCGGGTATTCTTCGGACTTGATGCGCGCGAACAGGGTATCGACGACGATCTGCACCGTCGCGCCGATCGGCTGGGGTGTGACGATGGTTGCGGTGTCGTCGAGATGTCGGGTCATCGGGGATCCTGAAGCTGGCGTAGATGGGGCAATCTAGCGCGCAAAGGGCGGGTGGGAAAGCGGTCTGCTGCCGGGATGTGGTGCGCCATGCTTGCCGCGCCCATGGGCGGCGGATGATGCCCCGCGCAGGCGGGATATTGGGCCGGACATGGAAATTGGTACCCTTGTGGTTGAAGAAGTGATTATTTTAGATACAGAATATATATAACAAAAACAACAAATTATAATTATCCGTTTATTTTTGTCGGAATTCATGCGCAATAAAAGTCCGCAATTGATCCAATAATTGAACCAATTTTGTTGGCAGGTTGGGGTATCTCTGTTAGCGTTCGGAGTCGAGGCCGAAGCAACCTGCGCGCATTGGTATGGCTGTGCCTCGGTCGCCCTGCCGCTGTCGCGCCCGCTCGTTCCATGACGTTGGCCTCCAAGAAAATCGCCCGAAACCAGCGGGCATGCCAACATGGGAGAAAACGAAAATGCTTTCCAAGATCATGAAGCCGGGGCTGACGCGCCGGACCTTCCTGCAATCCTCGGCAGCGGCCGCGGCGGCCTCGAGCCTGCCACGGCTGGCCCATGCCCAGAACAACGTCATCAGGATCGGCTTTCTTGCGCCTTTGACGGGGGCGGTGGCGGCCTGGGGCAAGCCGGGGCTCGACGGGTGCCAGATCTGGGCCGAGAGGGTGAACGCGGCGGGCGGCATCCAGCTGTCGGACGGCGCCTATCAGGTGGAGTTCGTGGCCTATGACAACGAATATGACCCCGCCAAGGCCCGCACCGGCGCGACCAAGCTGATCCGCGAGGATGGCGTCAGCTTCATCATGATGCTGGGCGGCGACACATGGCCCGGCGTGCAGCCGGTGGCCGACAAGACCGGAATGCTGTTTTCCACCTTGCTGCCCAGTGACCTCAGCCCCGACACCACCACGCTGATCGCGCCGGCCGAGGTGCATCCGATCTACAATGTGACGGGGGTCGAGTGGCTGGCCGAGAACCGGCCCGAGCTGAAGACGGCGGTGATGTGCGCGCAGGACGACGCGCTTGGCCTGCCGTCGGTCGCCACGTATCTCGCGGCGTTCGAGGCGGCGGGGATCGAGATGCAGGATGAGCCGCTTCTGTTCGACCCGGCCACGACAGATTTCGCGCCGGTCGTCACGCGGCTGATGTCGTCGAACCCGGATATCGTCTGTCTGGACACGTGCTATTCGGATTATGTGCATCCGATCTGCGAGCAGTTGTTCCAGCAAGGCTATCAGGGGCAGATCATCTCGTGCACGGCGGATTTCTATGACCAGATCATCGCCAAGACATCCAAGGAATTCATGGAGGGGTTCCTGTTCCAGTTCCCGGATTTCGACGATCCGGCGCTGAATTCGGATCAGGTGAATTTCGAGGATCCGAACGGGTTTTTCGCCGAGTTCAACAAGCGCTATCCCGGTCAATGGGGTGCTGTGAGTTGGGAATATGCCTCGGTGATGGATCTGTGGAAGGCCGCCGCCGAGAAGGCCGGATCGGCCGAGCCGGATGCGGTGATCGCCGCCATGAAGGAGGGCGGCACCGGCAAGCACGCCTTTGGCGATGCGCGCTGGTGGGGGACCGAGCTTTTCGGGATCGACAACGCGCTGGTGGGCGATTGGCCGGTGGTGGCGATCGAGAACGGCAAGGCCACCATCAAGGAGTTCCGCAGCATCCCGGCCTGGTACGACAAGCATGGCGATCTGCTGGTCAAGCACATGAAGGCCTATGACCAGATGTGGGATCAGCGCTAAGGCGCGAGGCCGGAAAAAGGCGCCGCGAATGAGGGTGTTCGCGGCGCCTGTCCCTGACAGGAAGAGACCGAACAGATGCTGGAACTCCTTGCGCAGACCGGCCTGAATGCCGTGTATGCGGCGAGCTATATCTCGCTGATTGCGGTGGGCCTTGTGCTCATCTTCGGCGTCATGGGGGTGATCAATTTCGCCCATGGCGAGCTGTATATGGCGGGCGCCTATACGGTGGTGCTGATGTATACCGATTTTCAGGTGCCGTTCTTTCTGGCGGTGGCGATGGGGCTGATCTTCGTGGGGTGTCTGGGCCTTGCGATGGAGCGGGCGCTTTTCCGGCCCTTGCGGGACAATCCGTTGGGGGGGCTTGTCGCGTCGATCGGGTTTCTGATGATCCTGCAGGCGGTGGCCGCGATGGGGTTCGGCGTGCGGATGGAGCATATCGCCCCGGTCACGCAGGCGGTGATCGAGTTCTCCGAGAGGGTGCGCCTGCCGGTGGCGCGGCTTTACGTCATCATAGCGGCGGTCGTGCTGTTGAGCGCGCTGTGGATTTTCCTGAAGAAGACGCGGTTTGGCTGGGCGCTGCGCGCGGCGGCGCAGGACCCCGAAGCGGCGGCGTTGCAGGGCATTTCGATCAAGCAGACAGCGCGGATCGCCATGTTCATCGGTGCGGGCCTTGCAGGAATCGCGGGGGCGCTGACCGCGCCGCTGGTGTCGGTCAATCCGCATATGGGCCATTCAGTCATCATCACGGCCTTCATCGTGATCATCGTCGGCGGTGTGGGCAGTCTGGAAGGGGCGGTCGTGGCGTCGGTGGCCTATGCGATCATCCACACGTTCATGACCACGTTCTATGACGGGGTGATCGCCGATATCGTCGGGCTGAGCCTGATGCTGCTGGTGCTGATCGTCAAGCCGACGGGTCTTTTCGGGAGTGCGGATCGTGCGTAGGCTCGTCATCATCCTGCTGGCGGCCTGTGCGCTGCTGGCGCTGCCGCATGGGCTGAGTTTTTCGCAGCAGGAAATCCTTGTTTTCCTGACCATCAACATCCTGCTGGTGTCCTCATACCGGCTGCTGACGCTGACCGGGGAATGGTCGCTGGCGCATGTGGTCATCATGGGGGTGGGGGCCTATGCCTCGGCGCTGTACAGCAAGGAGCTGGGGGTGTGGGTGCCGGTCTCAATCCTGCTGGGCGGGGCCACGGCGGCGCTGCTGGCGGTGCTGTTGTCCTTTCCGTTGTTCAGGATGAAGGGGTTCTATTTCCTGATCGGGTCTTTCGCCGCCGGTGAGATCATCCGCCTGTTATGGAAGCGCTTTCGCGATCCGTTTGGCGGGCCGAAGGGGATCAAGGGGATCGAGCCGATGCCCGATTTTTCCATCGGCATCTATGATTTCGATTTCTTCGAGCCGGTCAGTTACTACTACCTGTCGGCTTTGGTGGTGGCGGTCTGTCTGTGGGTGCTGTGGCGGATTGAGCGCAGCCCTGTCGGCCTGACCTTTCACGCGGTGCATTGGCAGGACAAGCTGGCCGAGGCATCGGGGGTCAATCTGCGGGCCTATCGGACGCTGGCCTTTGCCATCGCCAGCGGGTTCGCGGGGATCGGCGGCGGTCTGATGGCGCATTATGTCGGCACGATCAATCCCAACAGCTTCGATGTCGATCTGATGGTCTATGTGCTGACCTGGGCGATCGTGGGCGGGACCGGCACGTTCTATGGTCCGATCCTTGGCTGTGTCGTGCTGACCGTGCTCAACGAGATCGTGCTGCGCGAGCTGGGCTTCGAGCAGATGCGCCCGCTGATCTATGGCCTGATCATGATCCTGTCGATCCTGTTCCTGCCCAAGGGATTGGAAAGCATCGTGCAACATCTGACAACGCGGGGCCGCGGCAAGGGCGTTGAAGAACAAAGGGCTGCGGAATGACCCAATTTCTAGAAGTCGATACCCTGACCATGCGCTTTGGCGGGCTGACCGCCGTGGACGGTCTGAGCCTGAAGGTCAGGCATGGTGAAATCCATGGTCTGATCGGCCCGAATGGCGCGGGCAAGACCACCACGTTCAACATGATCTCTGGGTTCTACAAGCCGACATCGGGCGAGGTGCGGCTGCGCGGCGAGGTGATCTCGGGCTTGCGGATGCACGAGGTGGCCCGGCGCGGCGTGGTGCGGACCTTTCAGCATTCGACGCTCTTTGCCGAGATGACGGTTCTGGAAAACGCACTGGTCGGCACGCATATGGCATTTCGGCCCAATATCTTCGCCGCCATCGCAGGCTGGGATCGCGAGGACCGGCGCGGCGCCGAGGCGCGGGCACGCGAGGCGCTGGAGTTCTTCGGGCTGCATCATCTGGCGGGTGAATTGGCCGGGGAATTGAGCCATGGGCATCAGCGTGCGCTTGGGCTTGCGGTGGCCTATGCGAGCCATCCCGACGTGATGCTGCTGGACGAGCCGTTCACCGGCATGAACCCCGAAGAAACGCGAGGCATGATGGGCTTGATGCGCAAGCTGCGCGAGGACGGGATCACCATCCTGATCGTCGAGCATGACATGCAGGCGATCATGGGCCTGTGCGACACGATCACCTGCATGAGCTTCGGCAAGTTTCTGGCCGAGGGCGGACCCGCCGAGATCCGCAATCATCCGGCGGTGATCGAGGCCTATCTGGGAGGCGCGCGTCATGTTGCTTGAGATGCGCGATGTGTCGGTCAGTTACGGCAAGGTGTCGGCGGTGCGGGGCATATCGCTTGGCGTGCCGGATGGGGCGATCGTGACGATCATCGGCGGCAATGGCGCGGGAAAGACGACGACGCTGCGGGCGATGTCGGGCATGGTGCCGCTGGCGGGGGGCGAGATTCATTTTGACGGGCAGCGCATCGATGGGCTGACATCCGACAAGATCGTGGCGCGCGGCATCGCCCATGTGCCCGAGGGGCGGCGCATCTTTCCGGATATGACGGTCGAGGAAAACCTGCGCACGGGGGCGTTTCTGAGGCGCGACAAGCCGGGGATCGCGGCGGATCTCGAGCAGGTCTATGAGCGGTTCCCGAGGCTGCGAGAAAGGCGGCGACAGCTGGCCAAGACCATGTCGGGGGGCGAGCAGCAGATGCTGGCGATCGGGCGCGCGCTGATGTCGGCGCCGCGGCTGTTGCTGATGGACGAGCCGTCGATGGGGCTTGCGCCGGTGATCGTCGAAGAGATCGCCCGCATCATCGAAGAGATCAATGCGCAGGGCGTGCCGGTGGTTCTGGTCGAACAGAATGCCGAGCTGGCGCTGGAACTGGCCAGCCATGCCTATGTGCTGGAGACGGGAAACATGGCACTGGAGGGGCCAGCCGATGAGCTTCACGACAATGAGCATGTTCGCGCCGCGTATCTGGGGATTTGACCCTGGCTCACCGATGGCGCGGGTTGCGCTGCAGGCGGGATGGCGGCGGCGAGACCTGATGTGGGAGGCGTTGATGGAGCGTGGCTGTGCTGCGTGGGCGGCTGGCAAGACACGCGTGGCGGTTTGGGCGTTCCTCAGGGCGCGGTTGATCGCCTCGCGGTTTGCGACGACCGATTTGCGGCGGGCGGCCAGTGAGGCGGCACTTGGTGTGGTGACGCGCGCGCCCGGTCGGATTTTACGCGCCGAGGCCATGTTCGCGCGCCATGCCGAGGCGCAGATCGCGGCGATGCAGATCGCGCCGCGCGCGCGCAGTTCCCTGTTTCACCTGCGCATGGAGGCGCGGCACCGAGACACCTATCACGCCAATATGCGCCTGCGCCTGACACGCATCGCCGAGGAAACCGCCGCCTGCCTGCAGGAGATGGCGCAGGGCCGTGCGCCGTCGCACCGGCTGCATACCCGGTGGCTTGGTGAGAAGCCGGTGGTATTTGACGACACGAGAAAGGTGCTGTCGGCCTGCCTTTTGATCCCGGATAGCCTGTCGGGCGGGGATCAGGGCTTGCGGCGGATGCCGATCTGAGAGCCGACCCCGTCGGGACGAGGGTGTTGTGCGTGTTGCGCGGCCATGGCGCGCACACGGCTCAGGATGTCGTCGGGCATGGGGGCGACACGGGGGCCGTCCAGATCGACATGCAGCGTCATGCCCTCGCCGGTGGCGGCCAGCCAGCCGTCCTGATGGTAGAGTTCCTGGAAGGTGTGGAACCGCTTTTCGTCATGGTCGAGCAGCCAGAACGAGGCCTGCAGCGTGTCGCCGAGTTTCACCTCGCGCAGGTAGCGGATGTGGAATTCGGCGGCGAATGTCGTGTGATTGGCCTGCGCCACATAGTCCGGGCCGAAGCCAAATTCGGCGAAGACCTCGTCGGCGGCACGGTCGAACAGGACGGTGTAATAGCCCATGTTCAGGTGATTGTTGAAGTCGATCCAGCCCGGCTCGATCTTGAGCGGGGAGGACATGAAGGGCACTGATGTGGTCATTCTATCCGCCTGTCCGATGACCCCGGCAGGGTAAGCCCCACCCAAGCCGGACCGGGGCGAGGGGCGCTGCCCCTCAGCCCTGATCGAGGCCCAGCTTTTGCTGGATGATGTCGTTCACCGCCTTGGGGTTGGCCTTGCCGCCCGTGGCTTTCATGACCTGCCCCACGAACCAGCCCGCCAGTTTGGGATTGGCCTTGGCCTTTTCTACCTGTGCGGGATTGTCGGCGATGATCTGATCCACGGCGGCTTCGATCGCGCCGGTATCGGTCACCTGCTTCATGCCTTCGGTCTCGACGATTTCCTCGGGGGCGCGGCCGGTCTCGATATGGAGTTCGAGCACGTCCTTGGCGATCTTGGTCGAGATCTCGTCGCGGGCGACCATGGCGAGGATGGCGGCGTTCACCTCGGGGGCGACGATCTGACGGGGGCTGATCTCGGCCTTGTTGGCGCGGCCCAGAACCTCGTTGATGACCCAGTTGGCGGTGCGCTTGCCATCGCCGCCGGCGACCGAATCCTCGAAATACTGCGCCAGATCGACATCCGCCGTCAGCACGTTGGCGTCATATTCCGTGACGCCGTATTGGGTGACGAAACGGGCTTTTTTCTCGTCGGGCAGTTCAGGCAGGGAGGCTGCGATGCCATCGACCCAAGCCTGTTCGATTTCGAGCGGCAGCAGGTCGGGATCGGGGAAGTAGCGGTAATCATGCGCTTCTTCCTTGGAGCGCATGGAGCGCGTCTCGCCCTTGTCGGGGTCATAGAGCCGGGTTTCCTGCACCACCGAGCCGCCGGATTCGACGATCTGGATCTGGCGGCGGGCTTCATATTCGATGGCTTGCTGGATGAAGCGCATGGAGTTCATGTTCTTGATCTCGCAACGGGTGCCGAGATGCGAGAAATCCTGCGTTTCCATGTATTTTTCATAGGCGCCGGGCCGACAGATCGACACGTTCACATCGGCGCGCAGGTTGCCGTTCTGCATGTTGCCGTCACAGGTGCCCAGATAGCGCAGGATCTGGCGCAGCTTGGTGACATAGGCGGCGGCCTCTTCGGGGCCGCGGATATCGGGGCGGCTGACGATTTCCATCAGCGCCACGCCGGTGCGGTTGAGATCGACGAAGGACATGGCCGGGTCCATATCGTGGATCGACTTGCCCGCGTCCTGCTCGACATGGATGCGTTCGATGCGCACAAGGCGCGCGATCCCCGGCTCCATGTCCACGAGGATTTCACCCTCGCCCACCAGCGGATGATAAAGCTGGCTGATCTGATAGCCCTGCGGCAGGTCGGGATAGAAATAGTTCTTGCGGTCGAAGGCGGACCACAGGTTGATCTTGGCTTTCAGGCCAAGCCCGGTGCGCACCGCCTGTTCGATGCAGAATTCATTGATGACCGGCAGCATCCCCGGCATCGCCGCGTCAACGAAGGACACGTTCGAATTCGGCTCGGCGCCGAATTCGGTGGAGGCGCCAGAAAACAGCTTGGCCTTCGAGGCCACCTGAGCATGGACCTCCATACCGATGACCAGTTCCCAGTCATGCTTCGCCCCGGCGATCACCTTGGGCTTCGGGGGGTCGTAAGTCAGATCCAGCATCACCATGCCTCCATCGGTCGCAACGCGAGCGTTCTAGGCCAAGCCCGGTCGACGGGCAAGGGGCGGATGGCGGCTGGCGGCGCCGGTCAGAGTGCCGGGAGCCGGTACATGCCCGATGACGAGAAGGCGATCGTGTGACCGGCGGCGATATCCTTGGCAAAGCGCAGCGCGATTGCGCGCAAGGCGGCATGCCGCCCCCGTGTGACCAGCGCCCGGCGCGACGGCAGGGCAGGGGTCAGGCCCGGTGACATCAGGGTCTGGGACCAGACCAGCGGATGAAGTTCTGTCAGGTGCTTGCTCAGGATCCAGTCCAGACAGTCATGCAGCCTCGATCTTGTGGCCTCGCTGCCTGCAGGCAAGGCCGCAGGGCGGGCGCGGTCGGGGGCCATGGTGATCGCACAGAAGGCGGCAAGCTGGTTGGTCACATGCTGATCGCGCTTGATGCCGAGGATATGTTCCAGCCCTTCGATGAAGTAATCCGCATCCAGCCGGATCAGTGCCGCGTCATCGGTGGCCAGCGCATCGAGATAGACCCAAGTATAGCCGCCCGATCCCCAGACCTCGCCGGTGCGTGCGGCGGTGCGGCGGGCCTCGAGCTCGAGCTGGTCATAGGTGCCGTAATAGCGCGGCAGCAGATGAAATCCGAGCGCGCGCATATGGCGCGGGCAATCGGGATCAAGCGTGATGAGTTTTTCGTAATCATCCGCCACCCGCCGGTCGGGATGGCGCTGCGTGGCCAGAAGCGCGCATTTGGCCGCCGCCAGTGACGGCGAGTCGAGCTCTTGCGGATCATAAGGCGCCAGAAGATCCACGGCGCGCTGGAAATGGGCGTCGATCCGGTCCGAGGTGTCGGGACCAGCGGCGAGCTCTCCGGATGTGGTGGCGGTCTGCAAGGCCCAGCCGATATCGAAATGCGACAGCGCCACGACGAGCGCAAGGGCATGGCGGCCGTGATGATCCAGAAGAATGTCCTCCATCGCCTCCATGCCGGACATGTCGGGATTCATCCCGTCATGGATCGCGTCCTCGGCGGCGGCGACCAGATCGCTTCGCGCCCCGAATGCCAGCAGAAGCGACGCGGCTTCGCCGCCCGGTGTGGCAAGGCGGCTTTCGTCGGCATAGTCGATCCGGTCGGCCAGATCCTCCCAGAGGTCCTGACGCGCCAGTTTCAGTCCGAGGTCCTGATGCGTTGCGCGAGCCATTTCCTCGTCGCTGACCGGCAGGGACGGCAGGATGATCCGCTTCATGAGGTCTTCGAGGTCGGGATCGGGTTTGCGGCGCAGCCGCGACAGCGCCCCTTCCAGAAAACCATCCGCCGCGTTGGACTCTGTTGCGTCGGTCGAGGTTTGATCCTTGGGTAATCTGGACATGAACGGCATGAACGCTCCGGTTGCTTTTGGTTTCGCCCCTGACGGGACCCTGCGCGTGTAATCCGGCCAAAAGTGGGCAAGCTTGCGGAGAAGCCGGGGAGAATTACAGGCGCGAAGGTGATTGATTAATTTCCGGGATCCGGCCAGACTTCTGCGATGCTTAGGGGGTTAGTCATATTTTTCGTTGCAATGCAGGTGTTTGGCGTCCCTGCAATGGCCGAGTCGGAGCGCCCTGAGGCGGTGCTGAGCATCCCTGCGCGCGACGGCAATATTCCGCGCACAAGGTGGGAGCATGTACCGGGATCGGTGCTTTGGACGCGCGCGGCGCTGTCGGCGCTCAAGGATCACGGAAAACCGCTGACAACCATGGTGCCCGGCGACATCGCGGAATGGTGCCCGGCCTATGCGACGGCTGCGCCCGAGAAGCGCCGCGCCTTCTGGGTGGGATTTCTTTCGGCGCTGGCCAAGCATGAAAGCACCTATCGGCCGCAGGCGGTGGGCGGCGGGGGCAGATGGCATGGTCTGCTGCAAATCCTGCCGGCGACCGCGCGCGGCTATGGGTGCCGGGCCAGGGATGGGGCTGCACTCAGGCATGGGCCGGAAAACCTGAGCTGTGCGATCCGGATCATGGCGAAGACCGTGACGCGCGACGGGGTCGTGTCGCGTGGAAAGCGCGGGGTGGCCGCCGATTGGGGGCCGTTGCACAACAGCGACAAGCGCGACGACATGATGCGCTGGACCCGCGCGCAGAGCTATTGCAAGCCGCTGAGCAGCGTGCGCCCGCGCGCGCGCAGCACAACCGTGGCCACCCTCGCCACGCAGGAGTGATCCGAAGCTCAGGCGCCGCGGATGCGGCTGACCATCTCGGTCGTGTCGCGGCTCAGACCGGGGGTGTCCAGTATCCTGTCGAGCTGCCCGGCGATCATGTCCTGGCGGGCCGCGTCATAGCGTTTCCATGTCTCGAAGGCCGAACACATGCGCGCCGTTGTCTGCGGGTTGACGGGATCGAGCCGGATCAGCCATTCGGCCAGAAGTTCGTAGCCGGCCCCCGAGGCATGATGAAACCCCGCCGGATTGGCCGCGAGCGCTCCGAGCGTGGCGCGGAACCGGTTGGGATTCTTCATGTCGAAATCGGGATGCGCGGTCAGCCGTGCGGCGGTGGCGGCTGCGTCCTGCGGGTCGGCATGGACGATCTGCAGCGTGAACCATTTGTCGATCACCAGCCGGTCATGGCGCCACTGGTCATAGAAGCGCTGGACGGCTTCGGCGCCGGTGCCCGATTGCAGCAGGCATGACAGCGCGGCGAGTTGCTGGGTCATGTTGTCGGCGGCGTCATACTGGCGCTGCGCCTGCGCGCCGCCATCCAGACGGCTGATCATGCCAAGGGCCGCATTGGCCAGCGCCCGCGCACCGGATTGTTCGGCATCCGGGCGGTAGGGATCGGTCACCTGAAACTGCGCGTGAAGCCGGGTTGCCAGATCCTGACAATGCTGCGCGCGGGCCTGACGCAAGGTTTCCAGCGCCTCCCATATCGTTTGCGGATCGGGCGTTGTGCCCAGATCGGCAAGGGTCTGCGCCAGATCGTCCTGACTGGGCAGGCCGAGCGCCAATGCGCGGAACGCGGGATCGAGGCTGTCGTCGCGGGCCATCGCATGGATCGCATCGAGATAGGCGGCATCGGGGGCGGCGCCCTCGCGGATCTGGGCGATCAGCCCGTCGCGGGCGAGCGCGCGGCCGGCCTCCCATTTGTTGAACGGATCGGTGTCATGGGCCAGCAGGAATGCGCGTTCGGCGTTGTCCGTCGCGCGTTCAAGGATCACAGGCGCGGAAAAGTCGCGGAGGATCGACGGGACGGGGCGCGCGGTCAACCCTTCGAAAGAAAAGCTTTGCCGCGCCTCGGTCATTTCCAGCACGGTCGTTTCCATCACCTCGTGGCCATTTGGTCCCAGAAGGCCCACGGCGATCGGGATGACCTGTGGCGCCTTTTGGGGCTGGCCGGGTGTGGCGGGCGTATGCTGTTCGAAATGCAGTGTGTAGGTGCCGTCCTTGAAGTCTTCGGTGACCTTGAGGCGGGGGGTGCCGGCCTGAGAGTACCAGCGTTTGAACTGCGTGAGGTCGCGGCCCGTGACATCCTGAAAGGCCGAGAGCCAATCCTCGATCGTGCAGGCCTGCCCGTCATGGCGGTTGAAATACAGCCGAACCGCTTCTGCATAGGCGTCATCGCCCACCAGCCGCTTGAGCATGCCGATCACCTCGGCGCCCTTTTCATAGATCGTCGCGGTATAGAAGTTGTTGATCTCGACAAAGCTTTCGGGGCGGACGGGATGCGCGAGCGGGCCGTTATCCTCGCGGAACTGGCGGGCGCGCAGGGCGATCACGTCCGAGATGCGCTTGACCGGGGCGCTGCGCATGTCCGAGGTGAATTCGGCGTCGCGGTAGACGGTCAGCCCCTCCTTGAGGCACAGCTGGAACCAGTCGCGACAAGTGATGCGGTTGCCGGTCCAGTTGTGGAAATACTCGTGCGCGATGATCGCCTCGATCCGCTCGAAATTGGCGTCGGTGCTGGTCTCGGGGCTGGCCAGAACGCAGGAAGAGTTGAAGATGTTCAGCCCCTTGTTTTCCATAGCCCCCATGTTGAAATCGTCGACCGCGACGATGTTGAAGATATCCAGATCATACTCGCACCCATAGACATCCTCGTCCCACGTCATCGACTTTTTCAGGGCTTCCATCGCGAAGGCGCATTTGCCCTCGTCGCCGGGGCGCACCCAGATGTTCAACTCCACCTCGCGGCCTGATCTTGTGGTGAATTGACCGGGGTGATTGACCAGATCGCCCGCAACAAGGGCGAACAGATAGGCCGGTTTCGGCCACGGATCGTGCCATTCGGCAAAACCCGGGCCTTGCGACACCGGGTTGCCGTTGGACAGCATCACCGGCATGTCGCCTTCGATCCGGACGGTGAAGGTGGCCATCACGTCGGGCCGATCGGGGTAATAGGTGATCTTGCGGAAGCCTTCGGCCTCGCATTGGGTGCAATACATGCCTGATGACATGTAAAGACCTTCGAGGGCGGTGTTGTTGGCGGGGTCGATCTCGACTTCGCATTCCCAGATGAACGGCGCATCGGGTACGCTGCAGCGCAGTCCGCCCTCGACCAGGTCTGGCGTGACAGGTTTTTGGTCGATGCGGGCGTCGATCAGGGTCAGCGCCTCGCCATGCAGGAAGAAATCGCGCGACGCCGTGTCGGGATTGGGCCGGAACGCTATGCGCGACACCACCCGCGTGGCATTGGGTGCGAGCCGAAAGGTCAGATGCACATCGTCGATCAGCCAGTTGGGCGGGGTGTAATCGGCAAGGTAGATCGGTTGCGGTGCGGCGTCTTTCATTTTCGGCTCCGTCATGCTGCATCCGGTGCAGAATTGCAGGTTGCACGAGCAGGTTAAAGCGTATTCCCGATGCGGCAAGTCCTGCGGGCCGTGCGGGTTCCATGAAAGCGTGCCATGCGCTTGGAATATCCTCGAGACGGTGCCGGGGCACATGACCCGGCTTGGGCCTTGGGCAGCGGGGTATCGCGACCGCTCACGTCATCGTGACCGGCGATGCGGCTTTTGCCCGCCGGCCCGCCGCTGCGCAGCCGTGGAGGGATTGGCCGGCCTCACGCGGCTGTCATGGTCGGTGAGGCGCCGGTCCTTTCGAGGGGGTGATCTGGACGCGGGGCTTGTCGCATCCCGGCCCGCGCCCCACGTCAATCATGTGGCCGCTCATCGAGGGGCCATGCAATTCACTGCAACCGTTCAAGGAGGTACGCTATGTCAGCCCCCAAGACGGATATCGACAAACAGGAACAGAATCACAAACCGGCGCTATGGGGTATTCGCGGCGCGATGATCTTTGCGGGGGTCCTGTTGCTGGCGATGATCACCTGGCTTGCCTATCAGGGGCAGGAGCCGGGTCAGCCCGACGCCTATATCGATGGGCGCACAGGTGAGGAAGTTCCTGTCGAATGACCCTTTTCGCCTTGCGATGATCCGCTAGATCACAGGTCATGACAGGCCCTGTGATCTGCTGGTTCAAGCGCGATCTGCGCATTGCCGATCATCCCGCGCTGCACATGGCGGCGGGGCTTGGTCCTGTGCTGCCTGTCTATATTCTGGAGCCTGAGCTGTGGCGGCAGGACGATGCCTCGGGGCGGCAATATGCTTTCCTGACCGAGTGTCTGGCCGATCTGCGCGAGGATCTGGCGCGTGTGGGGCTCAGCCTTGTCTTGCGGGTGGGCGATGCCGTGGAGGTGCTCGACGATCTGCGCCGGAGCTGTGGCGCGGCGAATCTGGTGAGCCATGAGGAAACCGGGAACGGCTGGACCTTTGCGCGGGATCGGCGCGTGGCCGGTTGGGCGCGGGCACAGGGCGTGTTCTGGCATGAGGTACGGCAATGCGGTGTCGTGCGGCGGCTGGCGACGCGCGACCGCTGGCAATCCGGGCGCGACGGGTTCATGCGCGCGCCGCAACTTGATGTGCCGGTCGGGCTTGAGGGGGTCGACGCACCGAGCGATGACTTGCCGGATGCGATGGCCCTCGGGCTGAAGGACAGCTGCCCGCTGCGGCAGCCGGGCGGGCGCCGGGCCGGACAGGCGACCTTGCAGAGCTTCCTGCATGACCGCGGGCAAACCTATCGTCGCGCCATGTCCTCGCCGCTCGAAGGGGCACAGGCCTGTTCGCGGATCAGTCCGCATCTTGCGTTCGGCACTCTGTCGGTGCGCGAGGCTGTGCAGGCCGGTGCGGCGCGGGCGGCCGCGGTCAAGGGCGGGCGCGATGGCTGGTCCGGGTCGATGCAGTCATTCCAGTCGCGGCTGGCATGGCGGGATCACTTCATCCAGAAGCTCGAGGATGAACCGGCGCTTGAATATCGTTGCCTGCATCCCGCCTATGAGGGCTTGCGCCCGCAAACCCCGGATGCCGCGCGCCTGCAGGCCTGGGCCAAGGGCGAGACCGGGTTGCCCTTCGTGGATGCCTGCATGAGATCGCTGGCGGCGACCGGCTGGCTGAATTTCCGCATGCGCTCCATGGTGATGGCGGTGGCGTCCTATCACCTTTGGCTCGACTGGCGGGCGACAGGGCCGGTGCTGGCGCGGCTTTTCACCGATTACGAGCCGGGCATCCACTGGAGCCAGGTGCAGATGCAATCCGGCACCACGGGGATGAACACGATCCGCATCTACAACCCCGTCAAGCAGGGCCACGACCAAGACCCCAACGGGGCCTTCACGCGCCGCTGGTTGCCCGAACTGGCCGATGTGCCCGACGCCTATCTGCAGACACCATGGGCCTGGGGCGGGGCCGGGCGCCTGTTGGGGCGGCGCTACCCTGAGCCGCTGGTCGATGTGGCCCGCGCCGCCAAAACCGCGCGGGAACAGGTCTGGGCCGTGCGCCGACGCGAGGGTTTTCGCGAAACCGCGCGTGATCTGGTGGCACGGCATGGCAGCCGCAAGGGCCGCCGCGACCCGATGCCCGCCCCTGACCGCCAGATGAGCTTCGATTTCTGATGCTCCGGCAAAAGCGCAAATCCGATCTTCCGTCGAAGCCCTGCGCCACCTGCGGGCGGCCTTTCACATGGCGCAAGAAATGGGAGCGCGATTGGGAGAATGTGCGCCATTGTTCCGAACGCTGCCGGCGGTCGCGCGGCACCGCATCGCCCGATCCCGCATCGCCCGTCAAAAGGTGACATACGGCGCGGGGGTCGTGTGAGAAATGGCGCAGATCCCCCGCGCGAACGCTGATTCTTGACCGCCGGGGGAAGCGGGCACGGACCGGCGCCCGCGCCATTTCTCACCTGCCCTTGATAGTGGCAAGTCGTTATGAAAGCGTTGAGAAAAGAGGTTCTGCAGGGATGCGCGGATGGTTGTGCAGTTATCGCCGTTTTCCTATGGTCATCCTCACGTTACATTCTGGTCAGAAGCAAGAACAGGACGTCCATGACCATGCGCCCCGTCATCGGCATCATCGGGAACCGATACAAGATCGACGACAGCTACCCGGTTCATGCCGGTGGGATGATGAATTCCGAGGCGGTGTCGGGTGTCTCGGGCTGCATGCCTCTTCTGGTGCCGAGCGATCCCAGATTTGTCAGCGTCGATGAGCTGCTCGAGGTGTGCGACGGCTTCCTGCTGACGGGCGGGCGCCCCAATGTGCATCCCGAGGAATATGGCGAGCCTGCCACCGAGGCGCATGGCGCGTTCGATCGGGCACGTGATGCGATCACCCTGCCGCTGGTGCGGGCCTGCCTCGAGCGCGGTCAGCCGGTGATGGGCATCTGCCGTGGCTTTCAGGAGATGAACGTGGCGCTTGGCGGCACGCTGCACCCGGAAATCCGTGAATTGCCCGGCCGCGACAATCACCGGATGCCGCCCAACGGCACGATCGAAGAAAAATTTGCGCTGCGCCATGCGGTCCGCTTCGGCAAGGGCGGTGTGTTCCACCGGCTGATGGGCGCCGAAGAGGTGATGACCAACACGCTGCACGGTCAGGGCATCGTCAGGCCGGGCCGGGGGGTCGTGATAGACGGGTTCGCACCCGACGGCACTCCCGAGGCGCTGTATGTCGAGGGGGCCAAGGGCTTTGCGCTCGCCGTGCAATGGCACCCCGAATACAACGCCGCCAACGACCCTGTAAGCCGGCCCCTGTTCGAGGCCTTCGGCGAGGCCGCGCGCGCATGGGCGGCGGGCGCGCAGACGCCCTCTCTCAGGTCGGCCTGAACACGATCCTGCCTGCTTTGCTTGACGCATGACAAGGCGGGGCCGCCTGCGCGGTGGTAGCCTGCGACATGTCAGTCAGCCGCAACAGGGGGACATCATGAAAATCCTCATCGTCTATGCCACCACCGAAGGCCAGACCCGCCGCATCTGTCAGGTTTGCTCGGATACGTTGATCGCCGCGGGACATTCGGTGGAGCTGTTGCAGGCAAGCGGTGCGGATGAGATCGACATCGCGCGGTTCGATGCGGCGATCCTGGCGGCATCGCTTCATATGCAGCATTACCAGAAAGAGATGGCCCATTTCGCCGCCGAGCATGCCGAGGCCCTCGGGCATCTGCCCACGGTGTTCCTGTCGGTCTCGTTGGCGATTGTCGGGGGCGATCCTGATGAATTGGCCGATCTCGAGACTATCGCGCAGCGTTTTTTCGAGGATACCGGCTGGCACCCAAGGCGTGTCGAGCAGATCGCCGGGGCCTTTCGGTTCACACAGTATGATTTCCTGAAATCCTGGGCGATGCGGTGGGTGGCTTCGCAAAAGGGTCAGACGGTCGATCCCAACGCCGATACTGAATATACCGACTGGACCGCGCTCAAGGCCATGGTGAGCGATTGGGCCGCCAAGGTCGACAAGGCCTGCTGAGGCGCGTCACCCGATCACGTCACCGATCACATGGGCCGTCGCGCTGCGGCTATCGTGCGCGACAACAGCTGCGCCTCATGCGCGGCAAGGCAGGGGCGTGCGGGCTCGGGATGTGCGGTACTTGCGCTGCGCAGATCGGGCAGGGTCGCAAGCAGGCTCTCGCGCGAGGCGTCTGCAAGGCCGGACAGCGCGAGGTCGCTTGCAAGAAAGCTTTCCGTGGCCATGCCGTTGGCATAGATCACCTCGTGTCGGTCAAACATCAGATGGATATAGGTCACCTCATCACAGATCTGGCGCTGCACATCGGTGCCGTCGATGAGGTCTTGCGCGGCCACCAGCACCTCGAGCTCGCCGAAGAGAAGTTCGGCCACATAGCCGGTATAGAGTATCCGGTGATGCGGCGAGACCAGCAGCGCGTCCTGCGCACCCTCGAACACGTTTGCCCCGATCGACACAGGCGCCATGTCGCCATGGCCCGCAACCCGGCGCTTGCCGATCCAGCGGATCTCCTGCACTCCGCTGTCGCGTGTGATCACGCGGTCCGAGGGCCTGAGCGTTTCGATCGGGCGCTCGCCGGTTTCGGTGAGGATCATCGTGCCGGGGGTGAAGCATATGGTCAAAGACACGCTGCTCGGTGTCGTGCTGTGCCATTCGGACAGGCCCGCCGCGGCGCTCTGCGCAATCTCGTGGGGGCTGCGGCATTTATCGACCGCGGACGCCACCCGATGCATATTTTCCCAAACCATGATACCGATACCCCACACATACTTTACCAAACTATCCGACCGAAACACACGGTCGGGATCGCGTTACCGGACGATCAGGCCCCAAGGACAAAACCGCGCGCCGGTGTTCGCACTGATTGATAAAATTGTTTGCAAATGGTGCATTAGTTGGGGGCGCCTGTGGCGAAACCATGACAAATCGCGGAAGCTGACGCCTGACCGTCACTTTTGTCGGTGACAGGATCGCGGGTGAAACGACCGCCGCGACAGGGGCCGCTCCGGTTCTTTTCAGCATGGAACGGGACCGCCCGAGGCGGGGTGGGTCAGGTCACCTTGTCCCTTATGCGATAGGCCGGATCGTCCCACAGGCGGTCCTGCATGACCTGCCGGATCACCTGGGCGGCGCGGTCGATATCGGCCTCGTCCAGATAGAGGGGGGTGATGCCGAAGCGCATGATGTCGGGGGCGCGGAAATCCCCCACGACGCCGTGGGCGATGCAGGCCTGCATCGCCTCAAAGCCATGCTCGAAATGGAACGAAACCTGGCTGCCGCGCTGCGCGGGATCGCGGGGCGAGGCGAGGGTCAGCATCGGGCAGGCGGGCTCGATCGCGGCGATGAACCGCTCGGCAAGGGTGATGGCGCGCGCCCGCAGATCGGCCATGTCGACGCGGTCCCAGATATCCAGCGCCGCCTCGAGCGCCGCCAGCGCCAGCACCGGCGGGGTGCCGACGCGCATCCGTTCGATGCCGGTGCCGGGGCGGTAGGCGGGCTCGAAGGCGAACGGGGCTGCGTGACCGAGCCAGCCCGACAGGGCTGGTCGAGCGGTGTCGGCATGGCGCGGCGCCACATAGATGAAGGCCGGAGCACCGGGGCCGCCATTGAGAAACTTGTAGGTGCAGCCCACCGCGAAATCCACCTGTGCGCCCGACAGGTCCACCGGCACCGCCCCCGCGCTATGGGCCAGATCCCACAGGGCCAAAGCCCCGGTTTCGTGGGCTTTTTCCGTCAGCCGGGCCATGTCGTGCATCCGGCCGGTACGGTAATCCACCTGCGTAAGCATCATCACCGCCACCTCGTCGGTGAGGGCGCTTTCCACCGCCTCGGGGGCGACGACACGCAGCTCCAGCCCTCGGTCCAGCGCCGCGACAAGCCCCTCGGCCATATAGAGATCCGAGGGGAAATTGCCGCTGTCGGACAGGATCACCCGCCGGTCGGGGCGCATGTCCAGTGCGGCGGCGAGCGCCTGATAGACCTTGATCGACAGGGTGTCGCCGATCACCACATGGCCCGGCTCGGCGCCGATCAGCCGCGCGATGCGGTCGCCCGTGCGCATCGGCTGGGCCATCCATCCGGCCTTGTTCCAGCCGGAGATCAGCAGCTTGCCCCATTCCTCCTGCATGACCCGGGCCATCCGGTCCGACGCGGCGCGGGGCAGGGGGCCAAGCGAATTGCCGTCGAGATAGACCAGCCCTTCGGGCAGATCGAACATGGATTTGGTGGCGCTGAAATCGGTCATGGGCGGTTTTCCGGCGAATCTGGGTTAATGCGTTGAAAGGCATGGGGAAAAGGGCTTCGGTATCGTGTCGGTATCACATCGGTATCGCGTCGGTATCCTTTCGGTGCGCGCGCGCCCGGACGGCGGCGTTAACGCAGCGCACGCCCTAGACCTGCCCTCCGGCGATTTCGATGCATTGGCCGTTCACGCTGCACGATCCCGGACCGCAGAGCCACAGCACCGCCTGCGCTACCTCGTCGGGGGCGATCAGGCGATGATGGCGGTTCTGGGCGATCATCATGTCGCGCGCCGCATCGGCGCTGATGCCGGCGCGGGCGCTGATGGCGTCGGCGTTGCGGCTGACGATCTCGGTGTCGACATAGCCGGGGCAGATCGCGTTGAAGGTGAGGGGGCTGCCCATGTAATCCTCGCTCAGCCCCCGGATCAGGCCGATCAGCCCGTGTTTCGAGGCGCTGTAGGCGGCGGCGCCTTTCAGCCCCTTCAGCCCGGCAATGGATGAGATCGCCACCACCCGGCCCCAATCGGCG
The DNA here is from genome assembly GCF_900142765.1 of Roseovarius litoreus. Classification (GTDB taxonomy): domain Bacteria; phylum Pseudomonadota; class Alphaproteobacteria; order Rhodobacterales; family Rhodobacteraceae; genus Roseovarius; species Roseovarius litoreus. The sequence goes on along the minus strand of NZ_FRCB01000004.1, from coordinate 233,358 downwards.
TCGCGCATCGAGGCCAGGCTTTCGCGGATCGTCCAGAAGGAGCCGTCGAGATTGGTTGCCATGATGCGGCGCCAGGCGTCGGTGTCGGTCTTGTGGATCGCGCGGCCCTCGGCGATGCCGGCGTTGGGGATGCAGATATGTAACGGGCCGCGCGCGGCTGTGGCGCGGGCGATGGCGTCGCTGACCTGAGCCTCGTCGGTCACGTCCATGACCAGCGGGTGCAGGCCGCCCGTGACCGGTGCGGCAAGGCCTGCGGCTGCGTCCTGAAGCACCTCGGCGCGGCGGCCGGTGATGGTGACCTGCGCGCCAGCCCGGGCAAGCGCCGTGGCTATGGCCAGACCGATTCCCGTGCCGCCCCCCGTGACGAGTGCGTGCCTGCCGTCGAGCATTGTCATCCTCCCGTTATCGTGACACCGCTACCCTACAGAGGCGTGGCCGGCAGGCAAGGGCGTCGGGTCCGCATCACACCCCCTAGACATTCACGAAGGTGAATGCGTAACATCGTGCCATTATCCAAGGGAGGATGTCATGAAACCGATTTTCGCAGCCCTGCTGGCCGCCGGGCTTGCCTTGCCCGCGCTGGCCTCGGAGGACATCGCGGACCAGTATCCGCAGTCCGAGCTTTATTCCAAGCCGGTCGAGTTCATCCCGCATGTGTTCACCGCGATCGGCGCCACGGCGCCGCCCACCTATGAGAATGCGGGCCATAACAACAATCTGAGTTTCGTCGTCACCGGCGATGGCGTCGTCGTCGTGAATGGCGGCGCGTCCTATCGTCTGGCCAAGGCGCTGCATGACGAGATCAAGACCGTGACCGACCAGCCCGTGAAGCTGGTGATCAACGAGAACGGGCAGGGCCACGCGTTTCTTGGCAATTCCTATTGGGCGGAACAGGGTGTGGATATCCTCGCCCATGTGGATGCGATCCACGAGATCGAGTCCGAAGGCGATTTCATCCTGCAAGGCATGCAGGGCTATAACCGCGACAAGGCCGAAGGCACCACCATCGCCGTCCCGAACCTGAGTTTCGAGGACGAGAAGATCGTCGAGATGGGCGATGTGACCATCCATGTGCTGCATCTTGGCCCTGCGCATGGGCCGGGCGACACGCAGGTGTGGATCCCGCAATGGGGCATCGTGATCGCCGGGGACATCGCCTTTCACGAACGGATGCCGCCGATCTTTCCGGGCACCGATACCGATGGCTGGATCGACACGTTCGACGGGCCGTTCGCCGGTCTGGGCGCGACCTATGTGATCCCCGGTCACGGGCATCCGACGAACATGGCGCAGGTGACGCGCTATACTTCGGATTACCTCAAGGATCTGCGCGCGAAGATCGGCGAGCATATCGAGAATGGCGGCGATCTGTCCGAGGCCTATTACGTGGATCAGTCCCAATGGGCGCATCTGGACACGTTCGAGGAGCTGGCCACCAAGAATGCGGGCCGCGTGTTCGAGGAAATGGAATGGGAATGAGCCGGATCATCGCCCTGCCGCCTTGGGCGGCGCACATCTGATGGCGAAATGGCTCGATATGCCCCCGGTCTGGCTGTTGGGCTGTCTGGTGCTGGCCTGGGGGCAGGCGACGTATTATCCCGCCGGTCTGAGTTTCGGCGGGGCATGGTCCGAGTTTGCCGGCGGCCTGCTGGTGGGGGGCGGGGTGGTGCTGATGGCGCTGGCGCTGTCCGAGTTCCGCCGCCACCGCACCACGGTCATTCCGCATGAGACGCCAGAGCGGCTGATCCAGACCGGAATTTTCAGCCGAACGCGCAATCCGATCTATCTGGGGGATGCGCTGGTGCTGGCGGGGCTGATCCTGTGGTGGGACGCGGTTCTGGCGTTGCCGCTGGTGCCGATCTTCGTCTGGGTGATCGAGAAACGCTTCATCGAGCCCGAAGAGGACAGGATGCGCCGCAAGTTTCGCATGGATTTCGCGCGCTATTGCGAAAAGACACGCCGCTGGATTTGACAGGATGCGACGAAGCCTGCAACGAAAGCGGTAGAAAAATCTGGAATAACCCGGCTCAACACTATTTAAAGCCGGATGAACGGCTGGCGCGACTTGTGCGCGCAGACCAATAAAATCGAACGATAAACGGGGGAAACGACCTTGAAGATCGGTACACCAAAAGAAGTGATGGAGGGTGAGGCACGGGTCGCCATGACGCCTGATTCGGCGCTCCAGCTTCAGAAACTGGGCTATGACTGCGCGATTGAATCGGGCGCGGGTCAGGCCGCGGGCTTTTCCGATGCCGCCTATAAGGAGGCCGGTGTCGAGGTGGTGAAAACCGCCGCGGCGCTCTACAAGGCGTGCGACATCATCGCCAAGGTGCGCCCGCCCACGGAAGCCGAGGCCAAGCGCCTGCGCGCCGAGCAACTGCTGATCTCGTTCTTCTGGCCGGCCCAGAACGAAGCGCAGATGAAGCTTCTGGCCGACAAGGGCACATCGGTCATCGCCATGGACATGGTGCCGCGCATCAGCCGCGCGCAGAAGATGGACGCCCTGAGCTCGATGGCCAATATCGCGGGCTACCGCGCGGTGATCGAAGCGGGCAACAATTTCGGCCGGTTCTTCACCGGGCAGGTGACGGCTGCGGGCAAGGTGCCGCCGGCCAAGGTGCTGGTGGTGGGCGCGGGCGTCGCGGGTCTTGCGGCGATCGGGACATCGACCTCGCTTGGCGCGATCACCTATGCGTTCGACGTGCGCCCCGAAGTGGCCGAGCAGGTGCAGTCGATGGGCGCCGAGTTCGTCTATCTCGATTTCGAGGAAGAAGCGCAGGATGGTGCCGCAACGGGCGGCTATGCCGCTCCGTCTTCGCCGGAATTCCGCGAGGCGCAGCTGGCCAAGTTCCGCGAGCTGGCGCCCGAGGTGGATATCGTCATCACCACCGCTCTCATCCCCAACCGCGAAGCGCCTGAGCTCTGGACCGAGGACATGGTCAAGGCGATGAAGCGCGGCTCGGTCATCGTCGATCTGGCGGCGGAAAAGGGCGGCAACTGCAAGCTGACGGTGATGGATGAGAAGATCGTCACCGACAATGGCGTGACGATCATCGGCTATACCGATTTCCCCAGCCGGATGGCGACGCAATCCTCGAGCCTTTACGCCACCAATATCCGCCACATGATGACCGATCTGACGCCCGAAAAGGACGGTCAGGTCGTGCACAACATGGAGGATGACGTGATCCGCGGCGCCACCGTGGCGCATGCCGGAGAGGTGACCTTCCCGCCACCGCCGCCCAAGGTGCAGGCGATCGCGGCGCAGCCCAAGAAGGAAGCGCCCAAGGAACTGACGCCCGAGGAAAAGCGGGCCAAGGAACTGGCCGCGTTCAAGCAGCAGACCCGCAATCAGGTGGTGCTGCTGACCGTGGGCGCGGTGCTGCTTCTGGCGGTGGGCCTTGTCGCCCCGGCCAGCTTCATGCAGCATTTCATCGTGTTCGTCCTGTCCGTCTTTGTCGGTTTCCAGGTGATCTGGGGCGTCAGCCATTCGCTGCACACGCCGCTGATGGCGATCACCAACGCGATCTCGTCGATCATCATTCTGGGCGCGCTGATGCAGATCGGCTCCAGTTCGGCGCTGATCACCGTGCTTGGTGCGGTGGCGGTCTTCATGGCCTCGATCAATATTTTCGGCGGCTTCCTCGTGACACGGCGCATGCTCGCCATGTTCCAGAAATCCTAAGCGGAGGCGACAATGGATTACGGATTTACCATTGCGGCCTACGTGGTCGCGGCTGTTCTCTTCATCTTCAGCCTCGGGGGCCTGAGCGGGCAGGAAAGCGCCAAGCGCGCGGTGTGGTACGGGATCGTCGGCATGGCGATCGCGATCGTGGCAACGCTGATCGGACCGGGTCAGGGGCTGTGGCTTCTGTCGCTGGTGCTGATCGCGGCGGGCGCCGCGGTGGGCTATCAGCTGGCCACCAAGGTGCAGATGACACAGATGCCCGAACTGGTGGCGATCATGCATTCGCTGGTCGGTCTGGCCGCCGTGTTCGTGGGCTTCAACGCCGATATCGAGATGGGCCGGGTGGCCGCTGCCTTCATCGGCGACGGGCATGCCTTCCCGCGTCTCGAAGAGAGCACCGCCGAGGCGGTGGCCTTCGCCAAGACCTTCTCTGGCTTCGCGGCCATCGTGGCCAAGAAAACCGCGGTCGAGATCTCGATCCTCAAGGTCGAGCTGGTTCTGGGCATCTGGATCGGTGCGGTGACCTTCACCGGATCGGTCGTGGCCTATGGCAAGCTGGCCGGCAAGGTGGACAGCGCGGCCAAGAAGCTGCCGGGCGGTCACATGCTGAACGCTGGTGCGGCGATCCTGTCGGTGGTCTTCGCGGCGATGTATCTGGGCGGTGCGGGCAGCTGGACGCTGATCGTGCTGACGCTTCTGGCGCTGTTCATCGGCTATCACCTGATCATGGGAATCGGCGGCGCCGACATGCCCGTGGTCGTGTCGATGCTCAACAGCTACTCGGGTTGGGCGGCGGCGGCCATCGGCTTCAGCCTTGGCAATGACCTGCTGATCGTGGTGGGCGCGCTTGTCGGCTCGTCGGGAGCGATCCTGAGCTACATCATGTGCAAGGCGATGAACCGGCAATTCGTCAGCGTGATCCTTGGCGGCTTCGGTGGGGCCACGGGGCCAGCTGCCGAGGTCGAGGGCGAACAGATCGCCATCGAGGCCGATGGCGTGGCCAACGCCCTGAACGAGGCCGACAGCGTGATCATCGTGCCGGGCTACGGCATGGCGGTGGCGCAGGCGCAGCAGGCGGTCAGCGAGTTGACCCAGAAGCTGCGCGCCAAGGGCAAGAACGTGCGCTTTGCCATTCACCCGGTCGCCGGGCGTCTGCCGGGGCATATGAACGTGCTGCTGGCCGAGGCCAAGGTGCCTTACGACATCGTGCTGGAAATGGACGAGATCAACGAGGATTTCCCCAATACGGACGTGGTGATCGTGATCGGCTCGAACGACATCGTGAACCCGGCGGCGCAGGACGATCCCAACAGTCCGATCGCCGGGATGCCGGTGCTCGAGGTGTGGAAGGCCAAGCAGGTTTTCGTGTCCAAGCGCGGGCAGGGAACAGGCTATTCGGGGATCGAGAACCCGCTGTTCTACAAGGAAAACACGCGCATGTTCTATGGCGACGCCAAGGCCAGCATGTCGAGCCTGCTGCCCAAGATCGACTGATCCACGGGTCAGGTGGCACGCCACGCGACAAGATCGGGGCGCCCTTCGCGGGGCGCCCTTTTTCGTGCTATCACGAAGCTGCGCGGGCGCGCTCATGCGCCGGTCTTGTGTTGCAAAGGCTGTGGGAGCCTGTGCCCAAGGCTTGCGCGGTATACTGATGTACTCTGGTAAATCATTGGTTTGTATTGAAAAAACGGTTTTCCCCGGCCCGCGCACAGGCTAGATTGACGCTCGAAGCATCCCGGAGACAGGCACATGCCGCCCATCGAAGACCACCCGCTGCGCTATCGCCTTGCCAATGAGCTTCATGCGCGGCCTTTCCCGTCGATGAAGGCGCCGTCGACCGCGGCCTATCTGGCGATCAAACGTCCCGAAGGGGCGGCGGCGCGCGACCGCGAAGCCGATATGTTGCATCTTCTGGCGCTGCTTGACCGGCATGGCGCGCCGCATCCGCAGCCCGGCGCCACGCATTATTTCGGGCGCATCGGCCGGCATATGCTGAAATGGGAAAGCCATACGGAATTCGTGACCTACACCGCCTTCACCGAAGGTGTGAGCGCGCGGCCCTTCGATCCGCGCGATTTCGAGGTGTTTCCCGATGACTGGCTGGGCGAGGCGCCGGGTGTGCGCATGACCTCGGCCTTGATCCGCATCACGCCGTGGAAGGACAAGGAAAGCACCTGTCAGGAAATCGCCGACTGGTTCGTGCCCGAAAGCGTGGCGGTGGCCCGCGTGCTGGATGACGCTGCCGTGGTCGCGGGGGATTTCCGCATCGATCCGGCGGGGCATCTGCGCTTTTCGGTGACCATCTCGCCGCAGACCGGCCAGCGCCGGATCGGCCGTGTCGTGCAGCGCCTGTGCGAGATCGAGACCTACAAGGCGATGTCGATGCTGGGCTTTTCGCGGGCCGGAGAACTGAGCGCGCGGATGGGCGAGCTTGATGGCCAGCTCACCAAGATGATCGGTGACATGACCGGGGCCGCGACCCGCGCCGAGGATACGCTGAAAAGCCTTCTGTCGATCTCGGCTGAGCTGGAAAGCATGGTGGCGCAATCCTCGTTCCGCTTCGGGGCGACGGGGGCCTATGAACATATCGTGCATCAGCGGATCGCGGTGCTGCGTGAACAGCGCTTCGAGGGGCGGCAGACCTTCTCGGAATTCATGATGCGCCGCTACGATCCGGCGATGCGCACCGTCAAATCCAGTCAGGACCGGCTCAACGCGATGGCGGACCGGGCGATGCGGGCGGGCGAATTGCTGCGGACCCGCGTCGATGTGGAGCGCAGCGCGCAGAATCAGGCCCTGCTGGAAAGCATGGATCAGCGCGCGGACATGCAATTGCGCCTGCAAAAGACGGTCGAGGGGCTGAGCGTTGTCGCCATCAGCTATTACGCGGTGTCGCTGGCGGCCTATCTGCTTTATCCGCTCGCACAGCCGCTCGGGCTCAGCAAGGAGATGCTCACGGCGGGCGCCACGCCGGTGGTGGTGCTGCTGGTGTGGTGGATGATTCACCGCATCCGAAAGCGGATGCTTTGACGGCGTTCCCGACATCTGCCCTTTCCAAGCCTCTTGGCCTGCGTTATCTGGCAGGGCCGAAAGCCAAGGAAAATCGCCATGTCCGAAACAGTCCCCTTCGAGAAGCCGGGCGAAGTTGAGCAAAGCCTCCGCCGGCATATCGCCCCCACCGAAGAGATCATCGCCGAGGCACGCGCCGGGCGGATGTTCATTCTGGTGGATCACGAGGACCGCGAGAACGAGGGCGATCTGGTCATCGCCGCCGAATTCGCCACGCCCGAGGCGATCAATTTCATGGCCACCCATGGCCGCGGCCTGATCTGCCTGCCGATGACCGCCGAGCGCATCGCGCAGCTTGGCCTGCCGATGATGTCGGTCAACAATTCCTCGCGCATGGAAACCGCCTTCACCGTCTCGATCGAGGCGCGCGAGGGTGTCACCACCGGCATTTCCGCCGCCGATCGCGCGCGCACCATCGAAGTGGCGATCAACGAGCAGAACACCGCCGCCGCCATTGCAACACCGGGCCATGTGTTCCCGCTGCGCGCCCGTCAGGGCGGCGTCATGGTCCGTGCGGGCCATACCGAGGCGGCCGTCGATATCGCCCGGCTGGCCGGGCTCAAGCCCGCCGGTGTGATCTGCGAGATCATGAAGGAAGACGGCTCGATGGCGCGCCTGCCCGACCTGATCGAGTTCGCCGCCGAGCATGGGCTCAAGATCGGCACGATCTCGGACCTGATCGCCTATCGCCACAAGCATGACAATCTCGTGCGCGAGGTGCGCCGCGAAACCGTGCATTCCTCGCATGGCGGGGCATGGGAGATGCGGCTCTTCACCGACCAGATCAGCGGCACCGAGCATGTGGTGCTCATCAAGGGCGACATTTTCGACGGGCAGCCGGTACTGGCGCGGACCCATGCGCTGAACGTGATGGAGGATGTTCTGGGTGTCGGCCTCAAGCCCGCCGAGAGCGGCCCCACCGCCAAGCTGCCGCGCGCCATGAACATCATCGCCCGCGAAGGGCGCGGCGCGGTGTTCCTCTTCCGGCAGCCGAGGCCCAGCCTTGCCAAAGAGCTTGAGGATGACGACGGCCCCCGCACCATCAAGCAGACCGGCCTTGGCGCGCAGATCATGTCCACCATGGGCCTGCATCAGCTGATCCTGCTGACCGACAGCCCCGATACGCGCTATCTTGGGCTTGATGCCTATGGCATCTCCATCGCGGGCACCCGTCCGCTGACCGAAAGGTAATCCCATGGCCGAGACCGAATATTCCCTGCCGCGCGCCACGTTCGATAAGCCGGTCAAGCTGCTGATCGTGGTGGCGCCGTTCTACCGCGATATCGCCGACAACCTGATCGCCGGCGCCCGCGCCGAGATCGAGGCATCGGGCGCCACCTGCGAGCTGGTCGAGGTGCCGGGGGCGCTGGAGATTCCCACCGCCATCACCATCGCCGAGCGGATGTCGAATTTCGATGGCTACGTGGCGCTTGGCTGCGTGATCCGGGGCGAGACCACCCATTACGACACCGTCTGCAACGACAGCTCGCGCGGGATCACCTTGCTCGGTCTGCAGGGGCTGTGCATCGGCAATGGCATCCTGACCGTGGAGAACCGCGATCAGGCCGAGGTCCGCGCGGATCCCTCCCGCATGAACAAGGGCGCCGGTGCTGCCGCCGCGGCCTTGCATCTGGTCGCGCTGACCCGTAAATGGGGCGGCCAGCGCAAGGGAGTGGGCTTCATGCCCGCCGCCGAGGAATACAAGCTGGCAGGTGAGCTCAAGGACAACCCCAAGGCATGACCACCGACGATACCTCGCCCTCGGGCACGACCTCTGCCGTCCCGTCCGGCAATCAGCGCCGCAAGATGCGATCTGCGGCGCGGTTCTATGCCGTGCAGGCGCTGTTCCAGATGGAAGTCAGCCAGCAGACCGTCGATGCGGTGATCCGCGAATTCGAAGATCACCGGTTCGGCGCCCATTACGACGAGGGCGACATGGTCGAGGGCGATCCGGTGCTCTTCGGGCAGTTGATGCGCGATGCGGTGAACTGGCAGGCGAGCATCGACCAGATGACCGACCGCGCGCTGGTGGCCAAATGGCCCATCGCCCGGATCGATCCCACGCTGCGGGCGCTCTTCCGGGCCGCAGGCGCCGAGATGACGCAATCCGACACGCCGCCCAAGGTGGTCATCATGGAATTCGTCGACATCGCCAAAAGCTTCTACCCCGAAGGCAAGGAATCCAGCTTCGTCAACGCCGTGCTCGATCACATGGCCCGCGAGGCCCGTCCCGAGGCGTTCTGAGCGGCCAATCGCTCAGATCAGACCGCTGCTTTCATGTTCTCGAAGAGACGCCGATGCGCCTCTCCATCCGCCTTGAGCCGATCCGCGCCGTGAATCAGTGAATTTGCAGCGGCGCTCTTGTTACGGCCGTGTGACATGTTATGTTTTGGCTGAAGCACAAGGGAGTCTTTCACATGCCCAAGCTCATTCGCCTCTATATCACCAACGTGGCCATCGGCTTTGGTGTTGCGGCGGCTTTCGTGGCGATGTTGCTCTATTTCGACGTGGCCAACCTGTGGCACCTGGTGACGCATTCCGACAAGGGCGTTCTGGCCGTGCTGATCCTGTGGGTGTCCAACGGCATCATCTTTGCCGGGGTGCAGTTCGGGATCGCGGTGATGCGCCTCAAGGATGATGATGACGACGATCATCACGGCGGTCTGCGTCAGCACGCGATGGAGCGCGATTATGCCACCATCCCCGTGCGGGTCGATGAGGGCCGTGGCCGTCAGCCCTTCAATCGGCGGCGCTAAAGCGTCGTCCCGACATATCGGATTATTACGTCAACGGATCGTGCCATGCGCGGTCCGTTTTTCTTTGCGCGACTGTCGGACGCGATGTCCGCGCGATGACGCGCTGTCAGATGATGTGCTGAAAGTGGCGGGCCCGCACGCGACCGTTTGGTTATCTCATTCCCGAGGACCTGTATATACAGGTGGGCGTCGGAAATAACCGGACCAGGGCCCGGCCAGAGCCAACTCCCTCGGAATTGCTTAAGGCCACCGGAATGCAACCGTTCACGGGAAGGGCAGCACCCGCCAATTCCCTACCTAGGGCCTTGCGAGGCATCCGGCAAGGGGTTGCGTGCGTTCCTATTTTGTTCATATTTGAAGAATGACCCTGGAACCCGATCCCGACCCGCTTTTCGCCCCCGATCTGCAGCCCGGTCAATTGCTGGCGCGCGGCGTCTGTCGGCATCTGCTGGGCCATGACTTCGCCTGCATCGAGGAATTCACCCCCGAACGCGGCAAGCGGGTGGATGTGATGGCGCTTGGCCCCAAGGGCGAGATCTGGGTGATCGAGTGCAAATCCTCGCGCGCCGATTTCACCTCGGATGGCAAATGGGAGGGGTACCTGGATTGGTGCGACCGGTATTTCTGGGCGGTCGATGCGGCCTTCCCGACCGAGCTTCTGCCCGATGAGACCGGGTTGATCGTGGCGGATGCCTATGATGCCGAAATCCTGCGTATGGCGCCCGAAACCCGGCTGGCCCCGGCGCGTCGCACCGCCCTGATCCGGCGCTTTGCGCGGCACGCGGCCCTGCGCCTGCAGGCGCTGCGCGATCCCGCGATCAGGCGGATCTGAGCCTTGCTGCCTTCACGGCTGCGGTAATCTCGGCCGCGATTTCCTCGGCCTCTTCGGGCGAGAAATCCATCGGGATCTCAAGCCCGTCGGCTTCGATGAACAGGCGGACCATGCCAAGGTCGGTCGGCCCGATCTGAAGATTGGCTTCGATGTCTCGTTCGGTGTTGATGCCCATAGCGGCCTCCTGCACAAGCGTTATGCGCCTAGCGCCTTCTGCGTCGAATGGCAAGACGCAACGCCGCCGGCCGCCGTTCGGCAACCGCACCGGCAGGGGCGCGCACAAAGCTGGCGATCAGCGCCGCTATGGGCTTGCAATCGCCGGGCAGGAAAGTTAAATCGCGGCGCAGTGCCGCCTTAGCTCAGTTGGTTAGAGCGCTGGATTGTGGATCCAGAGGTCCCCCGTTCAAGCCGGGGAGGCGGTACCATTCAAGTTCACTCCACCTGTACACTCTGCCGCAACTGCCCGGTCACACGGTCGTAGATCAGGATGCGGTCGTCATCCGTGACCACCGCGAACCAGTCGCCGCCTTGCGTGAAGGCCTGCACCTTGGCGCCATCGGGCAGGGTCAGCGTTTCGGGCAGGGCAGGGGGCTGTTCAGTGAAGCGCGTGACAAGCAGGAAGATCACGACTAGAACGCCCGCAATCATCGTGCCTGTCAGGATCGTGACCAGCAGGCGCAGATATCTCACCATCGCCGGATCGACCTCCGGCTGAGGCTCGGGGCTGTTATCCATGCTGTCCACCCTTGTGACCTTCCGGATCGCCGCCGATCCGCCGCCCCGCCTTGATAAGGCGTTGTCCCGCGATGTGCCAGAGGATGCGGCGCTGTCGCGCACCCGCCTTGCGCGGCTGATCGCCGAAGGCGCGGTGTCGGTCAACGGCACCCCCGTCACCGATCCCAAGAGCCGCATCAGCGAGGGCGACAGCATCGCCATCACCGTCCCGCAAGCGCAGGACACCCATATCGCCGCCGAATCCATCCCGCTGCATATCGTGTTCGAGGATGACGACCTGATCGTGATCGACAAACCCGCCGGCATGGTGGTGCATCCCGCCCCCGGCAGCCCCGGCGGCACGCTGGTCAACGCGCTTCTGCACCATTGCGGCGACACGCTTTCTGGCGTTGGCGGCATGAAGCGCCCCGGCATCGTGCACCGCATCGACAAGGACACCTCGGGCCTGCTGGTGGTCGCCAAATCGGATCGCGCCCATCACGGGCTGGCCGCCCAGTTCGAGGATCACAGCGTCGAGCGCTATTACCGGGCCGTGGTCTACGGCGTGCCCGATGCCGCCGATCCGCGCCTGCGCGGGCTGCGCGGCGTCAGCTTCGAGACGGGCAATATCATCAAGATCACCAGCGGCCTTGCCCGCCATCGCACCGACCGGCAGAAACAGGCCGTCACCTTCGAGGGCGGACGCCACGCCGTCACCCGCGCCCGTGTTGTCGACACCTTCGGCCAACCGCCGGTCGCAGCACTGATGGAATGCTGGCTGGAAACCGGCCGCACACACCAGATTCGCGTGCATATGGCCCATGCCGGTCATGGGCTGGTGGGCGATCCGGTCTATGGCGGGCGGCGCAAGCTGCCGCTGCGCGCCCTGTCCGAAGCCGGGCTGCAAGCTGCGCGCGATTTCCCCCGACAGGCGCTTCATGCGGCTGTTCTGGGCTTTGTGCATCCGGTCAGCGGCGAGGCGCTGGAATTCGAAGCCCCCTTGCCCGACGACATGACAGCCCTGATCGACGCGCTGCGCGCCGCACCCTCGCGCACGGATGCGTGAGGCGGCTGTCACAATTATCGCAAAGCAACGCGGGCATGGTCATATTCCCTTAAGGTTCGTGGGGCAAAGCCCTTGAAATCAGGCCCACAGACGCCCACATCCATGTTAAAGGCGTATACATTAGGGGGACACCAAAGGTGAGTAACTACAAGAATCTTCCCGCACCATCGCCCGAAGGCGGGTTGAACCGGTATCTGCAGGAAATCCGCAAGTTTCCCCTGCTCGAGCCGGAAGAGGAATACATGCTGGCCAAGCGGTGGGTCGAAGAACAGGACACTGAGGCCGCGCATCGCATGGTCACCAGCCACCTGCGTCTCGCGGCCAAGATCGCCATGGGCTATCGCGGCTATGGCCTGCCCACAGCCGAGGTGATCTCCGAGGCGAATGTCGGCCTCATGCAGGCGGTCAAGCGCTTCGATCCCGAACGCGGCTTCCGGCTTGCGACCTATGCGATGTGGTGGATTCGCGCCAGCATTCAGGAATATATCTTGCGCAGCTGGTCGATGGTGAAGCTTGGCACCACCTCGGCGCAGAAAAAGCTGTTCTTCAACCTGCGCAAGGCCAAGGCCAAGATCGGCGCCCTGGAAGAAGGCGATCTGCGCCCCGAAAACGTCAAGCAGATCGCCCATGATCTGGGTGTGACCGAGGCCGAGGTGATCTCGATGAACCGCCGCATGTCCGGTGGCGATGCCTCGCTCAATGCGCAGATCGGCTCGGATGGCGAAGGCTCGATGGAGTGGCAGGACTGGCTCGAGGATGAGGACGCCGATCAGGCGTCGGATTACGAGCGCCGCGACGAGCTTGAAGCCCGCCGCGAGATGCTGGCCCGCGCGATGGATGTGCTCAATGAGCGCGAGCGCGACATTCTCACCCAACGCCGCCTCAGCGACGAAACGGTGACGCTGGAAGACCTGAGCGCGCAATATGATGTCAGCCGCGAACGCATTCGCCAGATCGAGGTGCGGGCCTTCGAAAAGCTTCAGGACCGCATGCGGGAACTGGCGGCGGAAAAGGGCATGATTCCCGCTGCGTGATACCTTGGACCCAGACCTGAAAACCGGTAGCCTCTTGCGGGACACCGCAAGGGGCTTTTTAATGCAGAATGCCGCATCACCCACCGCCGCTTCGCATCGCCGCGCCCTGCGTGGGGTGATGTTCGCGGCCTTTGTCGTTCTGGCGGCCTGCGCCCCGCGCCCCTTGGCCGATCGCGGCCCGGCGCTGCCGGGCGCGCAGATCGAAAACGTCTATATCGCCACGCAACGCGCGCTCGCGCATCCACGGCAGGAATTCGGCCAGCCCCGCAACAAGGAGCTCAATTTCTTCCGGGCGGCGATCTCGATTCCGCCGGTGCACCAGCCCGGTCAGGTCGAATGGGCCGAGCCGGGGGAACCCGCCGATCCCGCGCGGCATTTCGTGGTGACCGATACACAGGTTTTCGACACGCCGTCCCGCTTCGTGGCCAGCGCCAAACGCGACGGCAGCGGCAACGAGACGATGCTCTTCGTGCATGGCTACAACAACACATTGTCCGACGCGATGTACCGGCTGGCCCAGATACAGGTGGATTTCGACATCCGGATGCCCTCGGTGCTGTTTTCATGGCTCTCATCCGGTGATCCGCGCGGCTATATCTATGACCGCGACAGCGTTCTTTTCGCCCGTGACGATCTGGAACGGGTCTTGTCCGAGCTGACCCGAGGCTCGGGGGATCGTGTGCTTCTGCTGGCCCATTCCATGGGCGCGCATCTCGTGATGGAGGTGATGCGTCAGGCCGCGCTGCGCGGCGACAGGCGGCTTTTGTCGCGGATCAGCGGCGTGATCCTGATGTCACCCGATCTTGATCCCGATCTCTTCCGCAGTCAGGCCGAGGCGATCGGCCAGTTGCCCCAGCCGTTCATGATCTTCGTGTCGCGGCAGGACCGTGCGCTTTCGCTCGCCAGTTTCATCACCGGCCGCAAGCCGCGCCTTGGTGTGATCGACGGCCCCGAGGCGGTGGCGGGGCTGGATGTGAAGGTGATCGACTTCACGGCGCTCGCCGATGGCGAAGGGCTGAACCATGCGGTGCCCGCCACCTCTCCGGCGGCGATCCGGGTGCTCAGCGGGCTGATCCAGCAGGCCAGTTCCGGCGATGGCGGGTTCGAGGATTACATGGTCCTCGAAGCCCAGCCCGATGGCGCCGTTCTGCCCGTCAGCAACTGATCCCGCTGCATGGCGAGGTCGTACCAAACCTGCGTACGGATCGTCCCGAAAACTGCGGTCGGTCCGTTAATCAACGCCTTTTCGGTGCCGGGTACCGACGCGATACCGACGTGATACCGACACGATACCGAAGCCGGTTTTCCCTTGTTAACCAGCGGTTTGGGGCGATTCGCGAGGAGGGTTAATCCTCCATCGCCTCCAACTCGTCGATCAGCCGCGAAATCATGCTCAACCCCTTGTCCCAGAACGCCGGGTCGCTGGCATCCAGTCCGAACGGCTCCAGCAAGGCCTTGTGGTGCTTCGATCCGCCCGCCTTGAGCATGTCGAAATACTTGTCCTCGAACCCTTCGGGGCTTTCCTCGTAGACCGCGTAAAGCGCATTCACCAACCCGTCGCCAAACGCATAGGCATAGACATAGAAGGGCGAGTGGACGAAATGCGGGATATAGGCCCAGAAGGTCTCGTAGCCGTCCATGAACTCGAATGCCGGCCCAAGGGATTCCGCCTGAACCGACATCCACAAGGCATTGATATCATTGGGTGTCAGCTCTCCGCCACGGCGGGCGTCATGCAGTTTGCACTCGAAATCGTAGAACGCGATCTGCCGCACCACGGTGTTGATCATGTCCTCGACCTTGCCCGCCAGCAGCACCTTGCGCTCGGTGTCGGTGGCGGCCTTTTCCAGCATCTTGCGGAAGGTCAGCATCTCGCCAAAGACGCTTGCGGTCTCAGCCAGGGTCAGCGGCGTATTGGCCAGCAACTCGCCCTGACCGGCGGCCAGCACCTGATGCACCCCGTGGCCCAGCTCATGCGCCAGCGTCATCACATCCCGTGGTTTGCCCAGGTAATTGAGCATCACATAGGGGTGCACATCCGTCACCGTGGGATGCGCGAAAGCACCCGGCGCCTTGCCCGGCTTCACCCCTGCATCTATCCAACCCTTTGAAAAGAAAGGCTCCGCCAGCTCTCCCATCCGCGGATCGAAGGCCGAATAGGCCTCCATCACGATGTCGCGGGCGCTGGTCCAGTCCATGATCTTCTTGTCTTCGATCGGCAGCGGCGCGTTGCGGTCCCAGACCTGCATCACGTCCAGCCCCAGCCATTTGCGCTTGAGCTCGTAATACCGGTGGCTCAGCTTGGGATAGGCGTTCACCACCGCATTGCGCAGCGCCTCGACCACCTCGGGCTCCACATCGTTGGACAGGTGGCGGCCCGTCTGCGGCGTCGGCATGCCGCGCCAGCGGTCGATGACTTCCTTTTCCTTCGCGCTGGTGTTGTGGACCCGGGCAAAGGTCCGGATATTGGCGCCGAACACCCGCGCCAGTTCCCGTGCCGCCGCCTCGCGCTGGCTGCGGTCCTGATCGGTCAGCAGGTTTAGGGTGGATTCGATGCCCAACTCCTCGCCAGTCACGGTGAAGCTGAGGCCCGAGATCGTCTCGTCGAACAACCGTTCCCAGGCATCGCCGACCACGCCCATGTCATGCAGGAATTTCTCAAGCTCGTCAGACAGTTGATAGGGTTTCATCGCGCGGATACGGTCCAGCACCGGCTTGTAGCGCGCCAACTCGGCACTCGCATCATAAAGGGCGTTCAGCGCGTCCTCCTCCAGCCGGTTCAGCTCCAGCGTGAAGAACACCAGCGGCGTGGTGTAGTTGGTCACCTTTTCCTGACAATCCGACAGAAACTTGGCGCGGTCGCCATCGGTGGTCTGCTGCTGGTAGCGCAGCACCGCAAAGGACATGATCCGCCCCGCGATATTGCTGATCTTCTCGTCGCGCTTGAGACAGTCCAGCATCCCCGCCGCATCCAGATCGGCCAGCTTGCCTTCGTAATCGGCGGCGAAATCGGCGCAGGCCTTTTCCAGCCAGTCCAGATCCCGCTTGAGCGCAGGGGCATCGGGGCTTTCATAGAGATCCGTCAGGTCCCATTCCGGCAAACGGCCCAGATTGTCGTCGCCGGAACCGGCATTGGCATCATGGGCGGGCAAGGGCAGGTGGAACATGCGGAAATCTCCTTTGCTTTCTTGTTTCAGACATATGGTGCGGGGCAGGGCGGCTCAAGCCTTCATCCGTATTGCGCGAGCATCTCTTTGAGATCCGCCAGCGTGCCCGCCTCTTGCACGGGTTTGTCGTGCCGCCAGCGTTTCATGCGCGGAAAGCGCAGCGCCACACCGGATTTGTGCCGGGGTGAGGGGGCGATCCCCTCGAACGCGATCTCGAACACATGCTCGGGGCGCACCTGGCGCACCGGGCCAAAGCGTTGCAGGGTATTCTTACGCACCCATGCGGTGATCTGCCGGAACTCGGCATCCGTCAGCCCGGAATAGGCCTTGGTGAACGGCACCAGATCGTTGCCGTCCCAGACCGCAAAGGTGAAATCGGTGAAGAGGTTGGCGCGCCGCCCATGCCCCTGCTGGGCATAGATCATCACCGCGTCCATGGTCAGGGGATCCAGCTTCCATTTCCACCAATCGCCCTTCTTGCGGCCCGCGTGATAGGCGCTGTCGCGCCGCTTGAGCATCAGCCCTTCGGCCCGCCTGTCGCGTGAGGTGGCGCGCAACCGGGCCAGATCCTCCCATGTGTCATGGGCCACAAGCGGCGAGGGGCGGATCGGGCTGTCTGGCGGGGTGGCGTTCAGCAGCCGGTCCAGCCGTGCGCGCCGCTCGGACAGGGCGCGCGCGCGCAGGTCCTCGCCCCGCTCTTCCAGCAGGTCATAGGCCAGCAGGATCACCGGCGCTTCGCGCAGCAGTCTAGCGGGGACGGTCTTGCGCCCAAGACGTTTTTGCAAGGCGTTGAAAGGAAGTGGGTTTTCGCCATCGAAAGGAAGGATTTCCCCATCCAGTACGGTGCCGTCAGGCAGCATCCCCGCCAGCCCTGCAAATTCCGGGAACCGGTCCGTCATCAGCTCTTCGCCGCGCGACCAGACAAAGACCTCTCCGGCACGAACGATCACTTGCCCCCGGATGCCATCCCATTTCCACTCCGCATACCAATCGCCGTTGGGTCCAAGGCTGTCCGGCGCGGCCCCGTCAAGGCCATGCGCAAGGCAGAACGGATAGGGGCGCGAGGCCTCTGCCGCGGCATCCGGCGCTTCGATCAGATCGCGATATGTGGTCGTGTCGGGCGTCCAGTCCCCCATCAGACGATGCGCGAGATCGGCCTCGTCGCGCCCGGTCGCCTGCGCCAGTGCCCGGGTCATCAGCTTGCGGCTCACCCCCACCCGGAACCCGCCGGTCAGCAGCTTGTTGAACACCAGCCGTTCGGTCGCCTCCATCCTGTCCCATGCATCAAGAACGGCGCTCTTGCGCGCCGTGTCGTCTGCATCATCAAGCGCCCTAAGCCGGGTGATCCAGTCGGTCAGGCTGTCGGCGTGGTCGGCCTTGGGCGCGGGCAGGACCAGAGCGATGGTCTCGGCGAGATCACCGACGATCGGATAGCTTTCCTCGAACAGCCAAAGCGGAATACCGGCGCGGTCTGCGGCCCACTCCCTGAGCCGCGTGGTGGTGATTGCGCGCCGCGGTCTGCGCCCCGAGAACAGCGCCATGGTCCAGAGCCGGTCATCCTCTGGCGCGGTGCGGAAATACTCGGCCAGCGCATCCACCTTGCGGGTGGTCTTCGTGGTCTGGTCGATCATGGCGTAAAGGGCTGCGAACCGTTTCATGTGGTCTCGGCCTCATCCAGCGACTCACCGGTGAATTCGGTCGGGACGATCTGTGCAGTGTAGCCCTGATCGTTCAGCCATCGCGCGAAGATCTCGGTGTAACCATGGGTGACATAGATATTTTCCGCCCCGGTTTCGGCAATTGCCGTGTTCAAGCCGGCCCAGTCTGCATGGTCCGAGATCACAAAACCCCGATCCGCCGCGCGCCGCCGCCGCACACCGCGCAGGCGCATCCAGCCGCTGGCAAAACCGGTCGAGGCCGGACCGAAGCGCCGCGCCCAAGCCGAGCCAAGCGCGCCGGGCGGCGCCAGCACAAGCGCGCCGGGATGCGCGCGGGGGTCGGTGTCGGGGGTGACGGGGATCGTGGCGGGTAGGGCGAACCCCTGATCGCGCAGAATGGCATTGGTGTTTTCCACCGCGCCATGCGTCAGGATCGGTCCGATGGAGGGATCAAGCAGCGACAATACCCGCTGCGCCTTGCCAAGCGCGTAGGCCCCCAGCAGACTGACACGCCCCTCGGCGGCGTTGCCGGCCCACCAGCGGTTCATATCCGCTGCGACCTCAGCCTCGGGCGCCCAGTCGAACACCGGCAGCCCAAAGGTGCATTCGGTCACGAAACCATGGCAGCGCACCGGCTCGAACGGTTCGCACAACCGGTCGGGGGTGGTTTTGTAATCGCCCGAAACGACCCAGACCTCGCCCGCCACCTCGACCCGTATCTGCGCCGACCCGGGCACGTGTCCGGCCGGATGAAACGACACGCTTGCCCCGCCGATCCGGCGGGTCTCGCCATAAGCCACCGTGTCCAGCCGGATGTCGCCAAGCCTGTGGCGCATCACCGGGGCGGCACTTTGCGTAGCCAGATAGCGCGCATGGCCGGGGCGGGCGTGATCGGCATGGCCATGCGTGATCAGCGCCCGGTCCACGGGTGACCAGGGATCGATGAAGAAGTCGCCGGCGGGGCAGTAAATCCCCTGAGGTTTGAATTCCAGAACCATATCCGGAAAGATAGGCGGCCGTCGCCGCGATGCCAGCCACTTGCACCCGGACAAGCAGCGGCTATCCTGCGCGCGACATAGCAGAACGGGGGAAATCGCATGCGGTTCGCAAGATACGGAGAGCCAGGGCAGGAGCGCCCCGGCATGCTGGATGCCGAGGGCCGGTTGCGTGACCTGTCGGGCGTGGTGCCGGATATTGCGGGCGACGTTCTGACCAACCTGCCGCAGATCGACCCTCAAGGCTTGCCGCTGGTCGAAGGCGCCCCCCGTCTTGGTCCGCCCGTCGGCCGGATCGGCAAGTTCATCGGGATTGGATTGAATTATCTGGATCATGCCGCCGAAACCGGAATGGCGCCGCCGGATCATCCCATCGTGTTCATGAAGGCGACATCCTCGATCATTGGGCCGAACGACACGGTCAGCCTGCCGCGCAGCTCGCGGCATTCGGACTGGGAGGTGGAACTGGGCGTGGTGATCGGCAAGCCCGCCAAATATGTCAGCGAGGCGGATGCGCTCGATCATGTGGCGGGGTATTGCATCGTCAACGACGTATCGGAACGGACCTTTCAGGCCAAGCTTTCAGGTCAGTGGACCAAGGGCAAAAGCTGCGACACGTTCGGGCCGATCGGCCCCTGGCTGGTGACCCCGGACGAGGTGGGCGATCCGCAGAACCTGAACCTGTCGCTGGATCTGAATGGCGAACGGATGCAAACCGGCCATACCGGTACGATGATCTTCAGCGTGGCCAAGATCATCGCGCATCTGACTGAAATGATGAGCCTTCAGCCCGGCGACGTGATCGCCACCGGCACGCCGCCCGGCGTCGGCATGGGGATGACGCCCAAGCGGTTCCTGACCGAAGGGGATGAGATGGAGCTCAGGATTGACGGGCTGGGGACGCAGCGGCAGACCGTGGCGCGCGATCCTTAGAAACCTGTGACTGGCCCTCTGTCGGTGGGGCGGTATCGAACATCTCGCACATGATGTCGAACACCGGGGCGCGCACGCCCGGGCTGTCCATAAGCACTTCGTGCCGGCCCTCCTGCACCAGTTCCAGCCGCGCACCGGGCCATTTCGAGATACGTTGCTCGATCCGTCTTGGGCAGACGATTTCCTCTTTCGTGCCCAGCACTGTCATGCAAGGCAGATCGGGCGAGGGATGTAACGACAAGGCGCGTGTTTCCTTGAGCGCCTCGTAAAGCCACTGAAGGCTGGGGCCACCAAGCCCCAACTCGGGATAGGCCAGCGCCTGATCGATCATGTATTGATACATATCCGGGCAGCCGGTCAGCTTGTTGGTCTCGAACGGTTCGGTCAGGACATAGTTTTCAGGGTCCGTGCCGGGGGCATAGAGATGCCCCAGCCCGACATGCCGCACGCCGAACGACAGAGACCATGCCAGCGGGCGCAGGGATTTGGCCATCTGGATGCCCCACATCGGACCCGAGAAGGCGCAACTGTGAACGGGCAGGCCGTCGATCACCGCCCGCAGACCGATGCAGCCGCCCATGGAATGCGCCAGCAGATGCCACGGTTTCGGCATGTCCAGCGCCTCCGCGGCCTCGATCATCGCGGCCACGTCGTGCTGGTAGTCCGAGAACAGCCCGACATGCCCGGACATGATGTCGCCGGTCAGCCGGTCCGAAAGCCCCTGGCCGCGCCAGTCGAGCGTCAGGGTCGCATAGCCACGCTGTGCAAAGTCGCGCGCTGTGCGGCCATATTTCTCGATATATTCGGTGCGCCCCGGAAAAAGCAGGACCGTGCCACGCTCGACCGTACCCCGCCAGGCCCCGACACGCAGCCGCACGCCGTCGCGCGCGGGCAACCACCAGGCCGCGCCGTTCTCCGGCCCGTCAGCCACATCGGCAAAGAAGGGCGCATGTTCCATCAGGCGAGCAGACTTCCCAGCTTCATGGCCATGCCCATATCGCCATCCACGGTGAGTTTCCCGCTCATGAATGCGGCTGTCGGGTCCATATCCCCCTCGAGGATCGACTGGAACGTATCGGCACTCGCCGTAAGCGTCACATCCGCCTCTTCGTCGGCTGCGCGAACACCGTTTTCGTCAATCATTATGGCACCTTCGTCTTCGATCACGAATTTGGCGGACCCGTCGAAATCACCGTCCATCTTCTCGCTCAGGGCAGCCACGGCCGTCTCGATGATATCGCTCATTCAATCACTTCCTTCTGATTTGCGCGTAAGGGGGTGTGAAACGCGTTCACACTTGCTACATTCAGATCTGTTATGAGCGCAATATACCCATCCCTCAACCGTATCGTCGCGGCATTTGCCGCTCTAGTCATGTTTTCCCTACCTGTATCCGCGCAGGATGCGGGGCGGTTGGATACGCTGTTCGAGGCATTGCGCGCCGCCGACGAAAAAGCAGAGGCCCGGCGCATCGCCCGCGACATAGAGCATGAATTCACGCAATCGGGGTCCGCAGCGATGGATATGTTGCTCAAGCGGGGGCGCAATGCGCTCGAGGCGGGTGATTCGGCAGCCGCGATCGAGCATTTCACAGCGCTGACCGATCATGCGCCGGATTTCGCCGAAGGATGGCACATGCGCTCGGTGGCCTATTCGCGGGTGGGGCTGTATGGCCCGGCGCTGGCCGATATCGAACGCGCCCTGTCGATCAATCCCAGGCATTTCAACGCGATTTACGGCCTGGGGATCATCCTTGAAGAGGTGAACAAGCCGGAACTGGCGCATGAGGCGTTTTCCCGTGTTCTGGCTATACATCCGCATCACGAAGCCGTAACCGAGGCGATGGAACGGCTGGATCCGGAAATCGGCGGCCGCAGCCTCTGACCTGAACGGAGACGGCCATGACCGAGCAGTCAAGAACCCTTGCGGTTCTCGGCCCCACCAATACCGGCAAGACGCATTTCGCGATCGAGCGGATGCTGGGCTATCGCACAGGTATCATCGGTCTGCCCCTGCGCCTTCTTGCGCGCGAGGTCTATGACCGGATCGTCAGGGCGCGCGGGCCATCCGTGGTGGCGCTTGTCACCGGCGAGGAACGCATCGTGCCCGAGCGCACGCAATACTGGGTCTGCACCGTCGAAGCGATGCCCGAGGGGTTGGGCGCGGATTTCGTCGCGATCGATGAAATCCAGCTCTGCGCCGATCCCGAACGTGGCCATGTCTTTACCGACCGTCTGCTGCGGATGCGCGGACTGAAGGAGACGCAGTTTCTGGGTGCGGCCACCATGCGCAGCGCGATTGCGGCGCTGGTGCCGGGCGTGGAATTTCTGAGCCGCGAGCGCATGTCCCAGCTGGCCTATTCAGGTTCGAAAAAGATCAGCAAGATGCCCGCCAGAAGTGCAATTGTCGGCTTTTCTGTTGATAATGTGTATGCCATCGCCGAAGTGCTCAAACGCCAGAAGGGCGGCGCTGCTGTCGTGATGGGCGCGCTCAGCCCCAGAACGCGCAATGCACAGGTTGCGCTCTATCAAAACGGTGATGTGGATTATCTGGTGGCGACCGATGCGATCGGCATGGGGCTCAATCTGGATATCGACCATGTCGCGTTTTCGTCGCTGTCCAAGTTCGATGGCCGCCGGATGCGCCCGCTTGCTCCCAATGAATTGGCGCAGATCGCCGGACGTGCCGGTCGCGGCATGAGCCACGGCACCTTTGGCGTCACGGGCGAAGCGCCGGAGTTGTCGGACGAGGTGGCCCGCGCCATCATGGATCACAGGTTCACCCCGATCCGCAAACTCGAATGGCGCAACGCCAACCTGCCGTTCGGACAGATCGACGCCCTGATCGCCGCACTCGAGGCCAAGCCTGAGGACCAATGGCTTGCCCGTGCGCGTGAGGCCGATGACCTTGGGGCTCTCAAGTCGCTGGCTCAGGTGGCCGCCGTGCGGGCGCGCGCCAGTGACGGGGCATCGGTGCGTCTGTTGTGGGATGTGTGCCGGGTGCCGGATTTCCGCGGCATAAGCCATGCCGAACATTCCAGCCTGCTCGAGACGATCTTCTGCGATCTTCACGAACTGGGAAGGGTTCCGGACGACTGGCTGGCCCGGCAGGTCAAGCGGATCGACCGGACCGATGGTGACATTGACACATTGTCGAAACGTCTCGCCTATATCCGCACATGGACGTATGTTGCGCAGCGAAAAGGCTGGGTCGATGATGAAACGCATTGGCGCGGCGAAACGCGCGCGGTAGAAGACCGCCTGTCGGATGCGCTGCACGAGCGTCTGACCCAAAGATTTGTGGATCGGCGCACATCCGTGCTTTTGCGCCGACTCAAGCAGAAGGAAGCCATGGTGGCCGAAGTGAACGAGAACGGTGATGTGACGGTCGAGGGCGAATTTGTCGGCCGTCTTGAGGGATTCCGCTTCATTCAGGACCGGGCTTTGGCCGGGCAGGAAGAAAAGGCCGTGAGACAAGCAAGTCTTCAGGCGCTCAGCCCGCAGTTCCACCTGAGGGCGGATCGGTTCTACAATTCGCCCGACACCGAGATCGATTTCACCGAACAGGGCGGGCTGATGTGGGGCGAGCAGGCGGTGGGCAAGCTTGTCGCCGGCTCCGATCCGCTCAAGCCGCAGGTCGAGGCGTTTGTCGATGACGTCGCCGGCGAGGATGTCATGCAGAAGGTCCAGCGCCGGTTGCAGCATTTCATGGACCGCAAGATCGCCACCTTGTTCGAGCCTTTGCTGAACATCCAGCGTGACGACACCCTGACCGGGATGGCACGGGGGTTCGGATTCCGACTGGTCGAGAATTTCGGCATCGTCCCGCGCGGCGACGTGGCCGAGGATGTCAAATCCTTGGATCAGGACGCCCGTGGCGCGCTGCGCAAGCATGGCGTCCGATTTGGTCAGTTCACCGTCTTCATGCCCTTGTTGCTCAAGCCCGCGCCGACGCGGCTGCGTCTTTTGCTGTGGTCGCTTGCGCAAGGTCTTGATGAATTTCCCGAAGCGCCGCCGCCGGGTCTGGTGACGGTCCCTGCGGGTGGCCCCGGCGCCGTGCCGCGCGGGTATCACGCGATGGCAGGCTACCGCGCGGCAGGCGAACGTGCGATCCGTATCGACATGCTGGAACGTCTGGCCGACATGCTGCGCGGCGAAGACAGCCGGGCCGGGTTCGAGGCCACGCCGGACATGCTGTCGATCACGGGGATGACCCTCGAACAGTTCGCCGACCTCATGGAAGGCCTTGGATACAAGGCCGAGCGTGCCGAGCGCGAGAAGGTCAAGCCGGTGGATCAGGCCCTCGCGCAGGCCCCGGCAGAGCAGGCGGAACATGCCGAAACCGATCCTGCCGCCGCTGCGGCCACTGCGGAAGACATTGTGAACGCCATCCCCGACGATGGCGCGGCACCGATTGCGGCCGAGCCGTCAGAGCAGCCCGAGGTCGCGGCGGATATTCCGGCCGCAACCGAGACCGAGATTATGCCGGGAGAGGCCCCCGACACCGCCGCCGCAGCCCCGGAAACCGAGGTGTTCTACACCTTTACCTGGGCAGGCCGCGCTGCGCGTGCGCGTCCCGATCAGCGCGGCAAACCCAAGGCGGCAGGTGGCAAACCTTCTGGCAAGGGTGGCGCCAAGAGCGGCAAACCCAACCGGGGCAAGCCGCGTGCCGAAAGCGGGCCCAAGACCTTTGCCGCACGGCCCGAGCGCAAGAAGGATCAGATCGACCCGGACAATCCCTTTGCCGCGGCCTTGATGGGGCTGAAGGGCAAGGGTTGAGCGGGCGATCCGCCGATTTGGAGCCGCGACCAGGGAAAATCCGGCTGGATAAATGGTTGTGGCACGCGCGCTTTTTCAAGACGCGCGGCATATCGGCAAAGCTCGTCTCTGGTGGTCATGTCCGGGTCAATAGCGAGAAAGTGTCCAAGCCGGCGCATGCCGTCGTCCCGGGCGATGTGCTGACATTTCCCCAGGCGAGCCGGATCCGGGTGATCCGTATCGTCGCTATCGGCGAGAGGCGCGGACCGGCCCCCGAGGCGGCAACGCTTTACGAGGATATGAGCCCGCAAGAAGAGCGGTCAGATATTCCCGCGTCGCCCAAGTTTGAGGGAAAGGGTCGTCCGACCAAGCGAGATCGTCGCAAACTCGATCTGAACCGACCGGATACGCTTGATTGATCGGCGAGGCTGGATTACTTGGTGCGGTGAAAATAAAAGCCGAGAGACCCATATGACCTATGTCGTGACGGACAACTGCATCGCCTGCAAGTACACCGATTGTGTCGAGGTGTGCCCCGTGGATTGTTTCTACGAAGGCGAAAACATGCTGGTCATCCATCCTGACGAATGCATTGACTGTGGCGTCTGCGAGCCGGAATGCCCTGCGGATGCGATCCGACCCGATACCGAGCCGGACATGGAAAAATGGGTCGAGTTCAATCGCAAATACTCCGAAATGTGGCCCGTCATCATCACGAAGAAAGACCAGATGCCCGACGCGGAAGAGCGTGACGGCGAAGAGGGCAAGCTTGAGAAGTATTTCTCGGAAAAGCCCGGCGAGGGCGGCTGACCCGCACCTGCGATTCGGTGCATGAAGGTTGGGCTACCCGTGAAGTGGAGCGAGCTTTGGCTCGTATCTCCATGAATATCCTCATAAATCAAGTGTGACAGCGGGCCTCGTATGTGCGGCACTTCCGAATGCCGTATTTTTATGCTATGGTTATATGACAAATGAAGATAGCTGCCCGTTCTCCATACTCCGACCAAACCGTCAGGAGATGGTTTCCCTGCGATACACGTGTCTCACCGGCCCCATGGCCCTTGGGCAGTGATTGTTGTGTCAAGAGACTGGCTGCTTTTGAGGAAGATCCGAATGAGCAAATCTAAGAAATCCGAGTTCCGCCCAGACGATTATGTTGTCTACCCTGCACACGGGGTCGGGCAGATCGTATCGATCGAGGAACAGGAAATTGCCGGTATCACGCTGGAATTGTTCGTCATTTCCTTCGAGAAGGACAAGATGACACTCCGCGTGCCGACGAACAAGGCCGTCGAAGTCGGCATGCGCAGCCTTTCGAGCCCTGATGTGGTGTCCAAGGCCATGTCCACGTTGAAAGGCAAGGCCAAGGTCAAGCGCGCGATGTGGTCGCGGCGGGCGCAGGAATACGAACAGAAGATCAATTCGGGTGACCTGATCGCGATTGCCGAGGTCGTGCGTGACCTGCACCGCACCGACGATCAGCGCGAGCAAAGCTATTCCGAACGGCAGCTTTACGAAGCGGCGCTCGAGCGTCTGACACGCGAAGTCGCCGCTGTGAGCGGCGGAGACGAGGTGCAGGCTGCCAAGAAGGTGGATGAAGTGCTGGTGTCACGCGCGGCGTGAGAATAACCGTTTCACGAAATCAAGCCGCGCCCATCAGGGCGCGGCTTTTTTAATCGGCCTATGCGATGAGCGTGAAAAGGATCACTATTTCAGTGACTTGCTGCGTGGCGCCCAAGACATCGCCCGTCTGACCGCAGATCTTGGCCCGGGCGATGCGCGCCATTGCGAGGCCTGCAATCACGGCAAGTGCGGCAGCGCCAACGACCGACGCGCCTAATAAAAGAAACGAAAATCCGATACTTAGCCCGGCTGCGAGCCATGCGGTCCTGGCCGGGCAGCGACCCGTACTGTGCGACAGGCCCGATGCGCGGGCGTTTGGCAAGCTGGCCATCAGGGCGGGCAAGACCGCGCGGGACAGGATCGCAGCGGCAATAAGGCCGGTGAAGGCGGCGGCGAGGCTGGCCTCGTACAGCATCCAGAGCGCGAGCCAACGTGCTGATAAACCGAAGAAAAGGGCAATCACGCCATAGGCGCCGATATGACTGTCCTTCATGATCTCGAGCCGGCGGGCGGGATCCCATCCGCCCCAGAACCCATCGGCCGTATCGGCCAGCCCGTCTTCATGCATCGCACCGGTAAGAACGACAAGAACAGCCAAGGAAATCAATGCGTTGATCGCTGCGTCAAAGCCAAGCCAATGGCCAATAAAGCCCGCCGTCGCCGCCAGTCCGCCCAAGACCAGTCCAACCAGCGGATAGGCCCATGCGGCGCGGGCGCCACGCTCGAAGCTGGACACATGCACCGGCAAACGCGTCAGAAGCGCCAGGGCGAGCGCAAAATCCGAAGCTTTGACAAGGGCTTGGTCGTTTTTTCTCAATTCGGGGCCTTTTTCGGCTGCGTCCGTGTTCATCGCTGCGATACACAGGTCGCGTAGATGATGCAACGGGGGAGCGGATGCGCCAAGAGTTTAGCGATCTGGCTGAATTTTCCGATATTCTTCAAGGGCTTCCCGCGCCTGACGAGGGGGCGCGACAGGCCGCCCATGCGCGCGATGCGCAGTTGACCAAACCACCGGGATCGCTTGGGCGGTTGGAGGAATTGGCGGCGTGGTATTGCGCCTGGCGTGGTGATCCAAGGGCCAGCATCACAGCCCCGCAGACCATAGTTTTCGCCGGAAATCATGGAGTTACGGTGCAAGGCGTCTCGGCTTTCCCGCCCGAGGTGACGGCGCAGATGGTGGCGAATTTTAAAGCCGGGGGGGCGGCTGTGAACCAGTTGGCGGAGACGGTCGGGGCGCGGATGGATGTGCATGCGCTGAGGCTGGATCAGCCGGTGAATGACATCACCCAAGGGCCGGCAATGACCGAGGTGGAGCTGGTCGAGGCGCTGCAAATTGGCTGGCAAGCCGTTGATAAGAAAGCGGATTTGCTGGTTGTCGGAGAGATGGGAATCGGCAACACGACCAGTGCGGCGGCGATTGCGCTGGCGGTGTTCGGGGGGACGGCGCAAGAGTGGACGGGGCGCGGAACCGGGGTGGACGGGGACGCGCTTGCCCACAAGGCGGAGGTTGTGACACGCGCGGTCGAGGCCAATAAAGCGTGCAAAAACAACGGTCTGGAGACCCTGCGCTGTCTGGGTGGCAGGGAGTTGGCGGCGATGGCGGGCGCGATGGTGCGCGCGCGGGTCTTGCGTATCCCCTTGATTCTGGACGGTTTTATCTGTGGCGCGGCGGCGGCTTGCCTTGATGCGGCGCAGCCCGGGGCGCTGGATCATGCGGTCGCAGGCCATGTCAGCGCCGAAGTCGCACATCCCAAGCTATTGGAAAGGCTTGGAAAAGAGCCGATCCTGTCCTTGGGCATGCGGCTTGGCGAAGGGTCGGGCGGCACGCTTGCGGTGGGCATTCTGAAGGCCGCGCTGGCCTGTCATTCGGGCATGGCGAGCTTTGCGGAGGCGGGTGTTTCGGACAGGTGAGTTGTGTAGGTTTCGTCATAATCCTACACGCGTTCAGGACGAAACCCGGCCCTGATTCCGAAAATTGTGTCCCTTCCGTACGCAAACCCGCGAAATCGCGCCGGGATCACCCGTCGCGCGGGTCCTTGTCCGGTGGCTCGGCGGTCTCTTCCAATTGCGACAGGAGCATGGTTTCCAACTCGCGTTCGAGCGCCCGGGCGCGTTCGATATAGGCGGCGTTCCGGATTGTGGGAATCTCGGGATCCCAGAGGGCGGCCAGATCGCGGACTGACTGGCGGTCGTGATGGTAGAAGGTCTTTTCCAGCTCGGCGGCTTCGAATTCGGTGAGGCCCAGATTCTCGAGCACGTAACGGCCCGCGCGCAGGGAGCTGTCGAAGAGTTCGCGCACGATGTCATCTGCCCCGGCCTTGTAGAGCCGGAACACATGGGTGCGGTCGCGGGCACGGGCGATGATGTGCAGGTCGGGGCGTTCGCGGCGGGCGAAGGCGACAAGGCGGGTCGTGGCCTCAGGGTTGTCGAGGGCGGCGACGAGCACCTTGGCGTGGGCCAGCCCTGCGGCATGGAGCAGTTCGGGCCGGGTTGGGTCGCCGAAGAAGCCCTTGATCCCGAAACGGCGCATGCGCTGAATGGCGTTCAGGTCGTGATCGAGAACCACGGTGTTGAAGCCGCTCGAGCGCACCAGCCGGTTGACGATCTGCCCGAAGCGACCGATGCCCGCGATGATGACGGGCGCCTGTTCGTCGATATGGTCGGGTTCCTGCGGTTCGGCGACATCCTCCATCCGGCTGGAAAGCCAGTCATAGAGGATGAAGAGCAGCGGCGTGATGAGCATGGTCAGCGCCACGATCAGCAGAAGGATTTCCGTCATCGACGGGGGCAGGGCATGGATCTGGCCGGAAAAGGAGATCAGCACGAAGCCGAATTCGCCCGCCTGTGCCAGTGACAGCGTGAAGAGCCACAGGTTGCGGCCGCGCAGGCGGAAGGCAAGGCCGAGGAAAAACAGGATCGCGCCCTTGAGCACGATCAGCGCCAGCGCGATGCCGATCACGGTGAAGGGCGCGCGCGCCAGCACCTCGAAGTTGATGCCAGCCCCCACGGTAATGAAGAACAGCCCCAGCAACAGCCCCTTGAAGGGGGCGATATCGCTTTCCAGCTCGTGCCGGAATTCCGAGTTGGCCAGAACGACGCCCGCCAGAAACGCGCCAAGCGCCGGGGAGAGGCCCACGAGGTTCATCAGGAAGGCGATGCCCACCACGATCAGCAGCGCCAGAGCGGTGTACATCTCGCGCAGGCGGGCGGCGTGGATGAAGCGGAACACGGGCCGGGTGAGATAGATGCCGGTCAGGATGATGGCGACGACAGCGCCGATGGTGACGAGCGTGGCCCCCCATCCCGGCAGGCTTTCGATGAAGGAGGCGGCGGCGGCATGGGCGCCGGCCTCGGGCTTTGCGGCGGGGGCGGTGCCGTTCATGCGCTGCAGCGCCTCGCCCATGACCATCTCGGGGGATTTGGGCAGGGCGAGCAGCGGCAGAAGCGCCAGCATCGGGATCACGGCAATGTCCTGCGTCAGCAGCACCGAGAAGGCCGAGCGCCCGCCGCCGGTTTGCATCAGCCCCTTTTCGCTGAGGGTTTGCAGGACGATCGCCGTGGAGGACAGCGCAAAGACCAGACCGACGGTGAGAGAGATGCTCCATGGGTGGCCGAACCACATCGCGCCGCCCATCACGGCAGCGGTGGTCAGGGTGATCTGCAGCCCGCCAAGGCCCAGAAGCCGGTGGCGCATGTCCCAAAGGGCACGCGGCTCGAGCTCGAGGCCGATGAGGAACAGCATCATCACCACGCCGAATTCGGCGAAATGCTGCAACTCGATGGTTTCATACCCGCCGACAAGGCCAAGCACCGGCCCGATCAGGATGCCAGCGGCCAGATAGCCCAGCACCGATCCCAGCCCCAGCCGCGCCGCCAGAGGCACGGCGATGACGGCGGCGGCCAGAAATATCGTGGCCTGAAACAGAAAGCCTTCCATGTGCAATGCGCCTTGTAGAGCGGCGCGCGGCAGAATGGCCGGTGCCGTGTTCGAGCCAAGCGTAGAGACTTCGCAGGAATGCCGCAATGCGGCGGCGGTATTTTAGGGCGGTGCCGGGTTCGGGAGGGGATCAGCCGCGTGGCATCTTGAGCACAATGTTGCGACCGCGTTTGAGATAGCGCAGCTCGTCATTGCCGATGGCGGCGACCTGCCCGCCATCGAGCCTGTCGCCCACCTTGACCTTTTCGTAGCGGCCATTGGCCAGACGGACGAGGGCGCGGCGGTTGGTGGGGGTGCCGTAGACGCCGATCAGGTTGACCTGACGCAGCGAGATCACGTTCTGGTCGGTGGCGGCACGGGCCACGGTGGTGGCGGTGGGCGCGCTTGGCGCCATGCGCTGATTGGCGGCGACGGGGGTTGCCTGTTCGGCCTCGCGGGTGCGGGCGACGGTGCGGTCGAAATTATTGGGCCGCGGATTGGGCTTGAGCGAGGCGGTGACCGCCTGCGGCGTGGCCGAGGCGAAAGGATCGGGTTCCGAGGCGGCCTCGGCCAGGGCGGCGGCGACGGCATCGGGATCGACATTTGGCGTCGGGGCTGCGGCCTGCTGGGCGGTCTGCTGGGCGCTTGGGGGGCGCAACCGGGGGCGCAGGGTGGCAAGTTCGGCCAGGCTGCGTCCACCGGCCCCCAGAGAGGCACGCTCGTTCTGTTCGGCCAGCGTGTCGGGGCGCAGCTGCGGCCGCACGCCCAGAAGGCGGCTGGTTTCGGCCTCGGGCAATGCGCTGGCGATGGCGGTGGGCCGGTCGGGCAGGGCCGGAGGGGTCAGGGCGGGGCGGCCCGCAAAGACGCGCACGCCCTGGGGTGTCAGCGCGCCCTCGGGCGTGGCGACGACGAGCCCGCGCTCATCCACGGTGAAGCGGGTGCCGGCGGGGGCCGGAGCGGGGGGGGTTTGGGGGCGCGCCTCGTGGCGGAGACTGTCCATGTCGGGCAGGGCCACCGCATCCGAGGAGCGAACCCGCGTGTCGATCGAGGTCTGGTAGAAATCGTCGAGCGTGATGAGGCCCGGTGCGGAGGGCGCTTCGGGCGCCATGAGCCATATGCCGGTAGCGGCATAGCGGGCCAGCGCCTCGTCCGGCGAAAGCTCGGTCGGGTCGGGGCGCGCGGTGAGGGACGAGGTGTCGGTGGTTGCGGGCGCGCTGGCGTCGGCGTTTGCGTCCGCGTCGGGCAGGGCGGCAAGATCGGTGGGGGCCGGTTGCGTCTGCGCGGGCGCGGGCAGCGGCGCGGGATCGGGGCGTTTGGGAACTTGGGCGATCTGCGGTTCGGGCGCGCTGCGGAAGAGCCGGGCGATGCCGTCCTCGGCGAAGACCGAGGCCCAGGCGGCCACGACGATCAGGAAGAGCAGCAGGAGGGCGGTCAGGATCAGGCCCAGATAGCGCGGCTTGCCGCCGACTTCGACGGGCTCGCGCGCGCCGAAGATGGTCATGCGCTGCTTTTCGTCGGCGGGGGGAGGCGGGGCGGCGACGGTGGCGGGCACCGGTTCGCTCGAGCGGCGCGCGAAGAAGAAGGAGGCGGCGCTTGTTTCGGCAGGGGGCTCGGCGGGCGCGGGGTGAAGCCGGTCCTGCGGTTCGGCGGCGAGAGAGGCCGCGAGGCGCGAGGCGTTGCGCTCGGAGAGGGCGTCTTCGGGCTGACCGGTGACCGGAGGGGCGTCGTCCGGGGTGCGCAGGCTGCGGTCGGCCCCTTCGAGGCGCGGTGCGGCGGGGAGCGCGGAGGGCTCGTCGCGGGTGGCGCGGATCGAACGGAAGGCCGGGGCGGGTGTCTGGTCGGCACCGGGTGCGGCAACCGGTGGGGTGACGGGAGGCGCGGCGGGGGTCTGGTCCGCCTCGGGTTCGTCGGGCGCCTGAGGGTTAGAGACAGCCTCGGGGTCCGGGTCTGTGTCGGGGGCCGTCGCTTCGTCGGGCGTCTGTGCGGCGTCGAGGTCCGGTGCTGCGTCTTGTGCCTGTGCGTCGTCGAGGTCCGGCGCGGCGTCGGCGGGTGTTGCGGTGTCGGCGTCGGACGGGTCCGCGTCGGCAAGGGCTGGTGTCGCGGCGCTGTCGGCCGGGTCCGAGGCCGGGAGGTCGGCGGTTTCGGCAGCATCCGCAGGGGGCGGGGGCGCCGGGCCGATCACATGGATCGGGGCGGTGTCGGGATCGAGCGTTTCGCCCTCGGGGATGTGCTGGCCAGCCTGCGCGGTCTTGCCGAACCAAGGGGCGCCGGCAAATTGCCCCGAGCCGGGCTTGGCTGTGAAACTGACCGGATTGAAGGCGTGGGCGCTTGCGAACTCCTCGGCTTCGGCGAGGGTTTCGCGGGCGACGGCCGCGACATGGACCTGTCCAGCATCGAGCGACCAGTCATAGACCAGATCCTCGAGCGCATAGGGGGTTGCCCCTGTGAGATTGTCGCGCACGGCCTGTTCCAGCGCGTCGTGGTCGGCATTTGCGGCGGAAAAGGACAGGAATTTGATCTGTTCGTCGGGAATCACCAGTTGGGTGGTCATGCCCGAAGGATCGAGCGCCAGCCCCTTGGCGCGAAGATCCGCCAGTTCGGTTGCAAGGTTGGAGCCGTCGAGCGACACCTCGCCAACGACGTGCCAGCCTGCTTCGGCCCGGTGCAACAGGCCGATGCCGTCGAAAGAGAGAGTCAGGGCGAAATTCGGTTTCATTTGTACTGCACTAGCATCGGGTCAGGGCCTTTGGGAGTCCGTCCCTCAGCAGCGAGATTCTACAGCAGCTTCCCGCCGAGGGAAAGGATTCTGCGTGGAAAGGTCCGGGGCCGCCCCGGTATGAGGCGGCGCCGGTGATGCGTGACATGCTGTGCGCGGCGCGGGTGACCGGGCAGGTCTGGCCGGTCAGCCGCCCGCCTTGGCCAGCGCCTGATCCAGATCGGCGATCAGGTCGTCGGCATCCTCGATTCCGATGGAGATGCGCACCACGTTCGGCGAGGCACCCGCGGCTTTCTGCTGCTCGGGGGTGAGCTGGCGGTGAGTGGTCGAGGCCGAGTGGATGATGAGCGAACGGGTGTCGCCCAGATTGGCCACATGCGAGAAGAGCTCGAGGCTGTCCACGAGCTTGACGCAGGCGTCATAGCCGCCCTTGAGCGCCACGGTGAAGAGCCCGCCCGCGCCACGGGGACAGATCCGCGCGACCCGGTCGTGATAGGGCGAGGATTTCAGGCCCGCATAGGTCACGTGATCGACCGCCGGATGGGATTCGAGCCACGCACCGATCTTTTCGGCGTTCTCGCAATGGCGCTGCATCCGCAGGGACAGGGTTTCGATGCCCATCAGCGTGTAATGCGCGGCTTGCGGGTTCAGGGTCATGCCCAGATCGCGCAGGCCTATGGCGATGCCGTGGAAGGTGAAGGCCAGAGGGCCGAATGTCTCGTGGAATTTCAGGCCGTGATAGGCGGGTTCGGGGTCCGAGAGGGACGGGAACTTGCCGCTGGCGGACCAGTCGAACTTGCCCGAATCGACCACGACGCCGCCGGTCACGGTGCCGTTGCCTGTGAGGAACTTGGTCATCGAATGCACCACCAGCGTGGCGCCATGTTCGATCGGGCGGCACAGATAGGGCGTGGCGGAGGTGTTGTCGACGATCAGCGGCAGGCCCACCTTGTCGGCGATGCCGGAGATCGCGTCGAGATCGGTGATGTAGCCGCCGGGATTGGCGATCGATTCGCAGAAGATCGCGCGGGTGTCGTCATCGACCGCCGCCTCGACCGCCGCGAGATCGTCGAAATCGACGAATTTCGCCGACCAGCCGAAACGCTTGATCGTCTGGCTGAACTGGGTGACCGAACCGCCATAAAGCCGGGTGGACACCACCACGTTGCAGCCCGGTGCCATGAGCGGAAAGAGCGCCATGATCTGCGCGGCATGGCCCGACGAGCAGCAGACGGCACCGGCGCCGCCCTCGAGCGTGGCCACGCGTTCCTGAAGCACGGCCACGGTCGGGTTGGTCAGGCGCGAATAGATATATCCCACTTCCTGCAGGTTGAAGAGGGCCGCGGCATGT
This sequence comes from Roseovarius litoreus, assembly GCF_900142765.1. GTDB lineage: Bacteria > Pseudomonadota > Alphaproteobacteria > Rhodobacterales > Rhodobacteraceae > Roseovarius > Roseovarius litoreus. The sequence continues at coordinate 199,080 of NZ_FRCB01000004.1, read as the reverse complement.
TCGGCATCGCGGAACACGTAGGCGGTTGTCTGGTAGATGGGTGTCTGGCGGGCACCGGTGGCCGGATCGGGCCGGGCGCCGGCATGGATTTGCAATGTGTCGAAACCGTAAGCCATGTGGATTGTCCTCCCTCGGGAATTGCTTGGCGCAATGTGTAGGGCATTGCCGGGAGTGTCACAACTGGCCACGAGAGGGGCGGAACACTGTTCGGGTGTGGCGCGCCATACGGGAACGGCGTTCGCAAGGGATGTGTCTGGGCGGGAGGATATTTCCCGTGCCCCTGACGCGCTTCAGCGCATCCAGAAGCCGTTGCGCTTGATCGTGTTGCGGATCGCCTGTTCCTTGCGCGGCAGGTCGTCCTGATCGAAGAGCGCGCGGACCTTGCGGCCCCGACCGTGGTAGATCATGAACTTCACCGGGTCATAGGATTTGAGCACTTTCTTGATGCGGTTGGGGGATGTCACCTCTTCCAGCACCTCGATGACACGCTCGGATTCGCGGGCGTAGAGCAGCGGAAAGAGCCGGTAATGGCAGGTCACCGCGCCATCCAGAAGACCGGAAGGCAAGGTGTCGCGCCCGCCGCCAAGCGCATGGATCACCAGCGGAAGCGCCACCTGATCGAGCCAGGGATCGAGCGATTGGCAGATCAGTTCGGGGGGCGCGTCGTCGCGGATCGCAAGGGCGTAGTCGAGAAAGCGTTGCCCGAAGACATGCGGGCAGTCGTAGAAGAAAAACCCCGCGTTGAAGTAAAGGTAGCGGCGCCAGAATTCATCGGGCCATGCGGGATCGAGGGAGCTGTCGAAATCCAGTCCGAACTTGTCATAGAGCGATTTCCAGGTGGCGGTGTAGCCCGGCCCATAAAGCTGGATCTCGGGCCATGTGCCTTCGCGGCGCAGCGATGCGGTGGGGCGAGAGAAATCGAAGGGCACGGTGGTGATGTCGCCGGTCACAAGCGTGTCGGTGTCGAAGAACACGAAGGGTTCGCCCTTGGGCAGGGCAAACAGCGCCTCGATCTTGTTGCCGTAAGGGTAGGGCTGGCCGAAATGGCGGGAGGTGAAGGGCACGATCTCGGCGCCCAGTTCGGCGAGAAGGGCGCGGGTGTCGTCACCGCGGATGGTGGGATCGTCCTTCCATTTCGGGCCGGGCTGAGGTTCGGCCACGATCAGGCGGCCTTTGAAATCGGGCGAATGGGCGCGCAGGGAGGCGGCGAAGATCACCGCTTCGTATTGCAGGCGCCCGCCTTGCCCGACGATCACGATGTTGAAGGGCCGGTCGGCGACGGGTTTCGGTTTCGCCGCGGCGGCTTTTGGTTTCGCCGGGGCGGTTTTTCGTTTCGCCGCTGTCGCCTTCGCTGCCTTTTTGGCCATCACACACACTCTGCCCGGTTCCGCCTTGGGATGAGTATAGAAGGGATGACGCGCGGGCAGAAGGGTGCAAAGCGGTGCCGCGCCATGGAATTTTGCTGATCCTGGAGGGGGGATAATGGTGGGCGACCTAGGAATCGAACCTAGCGTGCGTCTCCGCGAGGGAGTTACAGTCCCCTGCCACACCTTGCGGCCTGTCGCCCACGGCCCGGGGCTGTGCCCCAAGCGTGAGGGCGTATTTAGGAAAGCGGCCCACCAGCGTCAACCGGAAAATGCCTTGCGCCGGGCGATGCGCGCCCGCATTGTCGCGCCGCAGAAGGAAGGGACCGGAATGGCCGTCAAGAAACCCCGTTGGGTCGTCGAGAAGGAACAGGCGAAAAAGGCCGCTGCGGCCGAGACCGTGTGGCTCTTTGGGCTGCATGCGGTGCGCGACGCGCTGATGAACCCTGCGCGCGTCAAGCTGCGGCTGATCGTGACACGCAATGCCGCCGACCGGCTGGGAGAGGCGATCGCCGTGGGCGGGCTGGAGCCCGAGATCGCCGATCCGAGGCGGTTTACCGCGCCGCTTGATCCGCAATCGGTGCATCAGGGGGCGGCGCTTGAGGTCAAGCCGCTGGATTGGGGGGCGCTGGAGGCGATCTGCGCCAGCGCGCCGGGTGAGGCGCCGCCGCGCGTTCTGTTGCTGGACCGGGTGAGCGATCCGCATAACGTGGGGGCGATTCTGCGCTCGGCGGAAGTGTTCGGGGCCTGCGCGGTGATCGCGCCGCACCGCCATTCGGCGCCCGAAACAGGCGCGCTGGCCAAGACCGCGAGCGGCGCGCTGGAGCGCCAGCCCTATCTGCGGGTGACCAATCTGGGGCGCGCGATCGAGGCGCTGCAGGGCATGGGCTATGTGGTGCTGGGGCTGGCGGGCGAGGCGGAGCGGACCATAGAGGAGGCGCTGGAGGGCCGCACGGAGGGTCCGGTGGCGCTGGTTCTGGGGGCCGAGGGGCCGGGATTGCGCGAAAAGACCCGCGAAACCTGCGACGAATTGGTGCGAATCGCCTTTTCGGGCGATTTCGGATCGCTCAACGTCTCAAACGCGGCGGCTGTCGCCCTATATGCATCGAGACGCTGACGCAAAACCGCCGGAGACCCATGGGACCGAAAATCGCCACATGCAATTATTGCGGCACGCGCGCCGCGCTGGTTCTGGATCAGGGCCGGCATGAACTCAGCTGTTCGGCCTGTGGGGCGCCGCTGCATGACATGAAGTTCATGCCGCAACAGGATGATACCCGGAAAAAAATCGGACGGCCCACGGGCGCGGTGCCGTCCGGGCCACGGCGCAAGGTGCAGGTGGACTGGGACGAAGAACGCCGTCTGGCGTTGGGCGAGCGCGCCCGGCGCAAGCCGGTGAAGCGGCGCAAATCATTGGGGCGCAAGGTGCTGAGCGAGATCTGGGATGTGGTCGAGGATATTTTCGACTGAAAGGCCGGCGCTGATGCGATGGTCGCGAGAATGTGAACCGGGTCGAAACGCCGCGCCTCTTTATTTTGGCGCAAGGCTTCCTACTTCAGTTACAGGAACGCCGATACGGAACATCGGTGTTTCACTTCACTGTCCCTCGTTCCGCGACTGGCGCCCAAGGCATTCCTTGGGCGCTTTTTTCTTCCCGCAAAGCCGGGTAGGGTGAAGCCCATGAGCAATGACTATTCCGATGCCTTCTTGCGCGACATCCTGACCCGCACCAAGCGCGTGGCGGTGGTGGGCGTGTCGATGAACCCCGTGAGGCCCAGCTATTACGTGGCGCGCTATCTCAGCCTGAAGGGGTTCGAGGTGGTGCCGGTCAATCCCGGCCATGCCGGAGAGCGGGTTTTCGGCGCCGAGGTGAAAGCCAGCCTGAGCGAGATCGAGGGCGGGGTGGATATGGTGGATATCTTCCGCCGCTCTGAGCATGTGCCGCCCATCGTCGAGGAGGCGCTGGGCTGTTTTCCCGATCTGCAGACGGTGTGGATGCAGATCGGCGTCGAAAACCACGAGGCCGCCGAGGCGGCAGCCGCGCGCGGCGTCGATGTGGTGATGAACCGTTGTCCCAAGATCGAATATCAGCGCCTGTTCGGCGAATTGCGCATGGGCGGGTTCAATACCGGGGTCATCTCGTCGAAACTGTGAGGCCGGGGGCTGGTCGGGCAAGGAAGATGGGGGCTCTGCCCCCGCCAGTCAAATCCGGGGGATTTGACTGTCTCCCCCGGGATATTTCCGGCCAGAAGAAACCGCGCCGGTGGTCTGGCCGCCTGCGGGGTGCCGCGTGCAAGCCCGGTGGCGGGACGCTTCAGGAGGCGATGATGTCGGCGGCGATGCGCATGTCGCGCAGGGGTTTGACGATCTCGATGGCGCGGGCATAGGTCGGATGGGCCTTGTAGGCGGCCAGATCGTCCTCGCTGTCGAACTCGGCATAGACCACGAAATCCACCTCGGCGCCGGTCAGCCGGTCGGCATGCAGGTTGCGGCCGACTTCGAAATGGCGCGCATGGGGGATGCTGGCCAGCGTTTCGAGCCCGGCGCGGATACGGTCCAGATCGGCGGCGTCGCGGGCGGTGAAGAAGACGATATGGCGGATCATTCGGTGCGCGAAGCCTTTTCCTGAAGTCCAGAGAGGGATTGGCGGCGGTCAAGTTCGGCCATCACATCGGCCAGCGGCACGTCGCGGGCGCGCAGCATGACCAGGAGGTGAAAGAGCACGTCGGCGGCCTCGGAGGTGAGGCGGGCGCGGTCGCCGCGCACGGCTTCGATGAGCGCCTCGATCGCCTCTTCGCCGAATTTCTCGGCCGCTTTTTCCGGGCCCTTGGCCAGAAGCCGCGCGGTCCAGCTGTCATCGGGGGAGGCGGTGGCGCGGGCGGCCACGATCTTTTCGAGTTCTTCGAGGGTCATGCGCCTGTCCTTACGGGGATGCCGGCGGCGGCCATGTGCTCTTTGGCCTGAGCGATGGTGTAATCGCCGAAATGGAAGATCGAGGCGGCCAGCACCGCCGAGGCGCCGCCCTTGAGCACGCCATCGACCAGGTGGTCGAGCGTGCCGACGCCGCCCGAGGCGATCACCGGGATGGAGACCGCATCGGCGATGGCGCGGGTGAGGGCCAGGTTGAAGCCTGCGCGCGTACCGTCGCGGTCCATCGAGGTGAGCAGGATTTCACCGGCGCCCTTGTCTTCGACGAGGCGGGCGAACGCGACCGCGTCGATGCCGGTGGGTTTGCGGCCACCATGGGTGAAGATCTCCCATTTGCCGGGGGAGACGGTCTTGGCGTCGATGGCCACCACGATGCACTGGCTGCCGAACTGGTCGGCGGCGCGGCGCACCACGTCGGGGTCGGCCACGGCGGCGGAGTTGAAGCTGACCTTGTCGGCGCCGGCCAGAAGGAGCGCGCGGACATCCTCGACCGTGCGCACGCCGCCGCCGACGGTGAGCGGGATGTAGCAGTGCTCGGCGGTGCGGCGCACCACGTCGAGCATCACGCCACGGTTTTCATGGGTGGCATGGATGTCGAGAAAGCACAGCTCGTCGGCGCCTGCGGCGTCATAGGCGCGGGCGGCGTCCACCGGATCGCCCGCGTCGCGCAGGTTCACGAAGTTCACGCCCTTCACGACGCGGCCGTCGGCCACGTCGAGGCAGGGAATGATGCGGGTCTTGAGCATGGCGGGCCTGTGATTGCGGTGTCACGAAAAGGTTTAGGGGCAAAGCGCGCCGGTTTCCAGAGCGGAGCGCATCCTGCGCGGTTCAGGCGCGCAGCGCCGCGAGCGCCTGCTCCAGATCGAGCGCCCCATCATACAGCGCACGGCCCGAGATGGCGCCGTTGAGTGCTGCGCCGCAATCGCGAAGGGCGATCAGGTCGGCGAGCGAGGACACGCCGCCCGAGGCGATCACCGGGATCGACACGGCGCGCGCAAGTGCGGCGGTTTCGTCGATATTGGGGCCTTGCATGGCGCCGTCGCGGTTGATGTCGGTATAGATGATCGCGGCCACGCCCGCGTCCTCGAAGGAGCGCGCGAGATCGGTGGCGCGCACATCGGTTTCAGTGGCCCAGCCCTTGGTGGCAACACGGCCCTCGCGGGCGTCGATGCCGACGGCGACCTGTCCGGGGAAGGCGCGGGCGGCCTCGCGCACGAGGTCCGGGTTTTCGACGGCGACGGTGCCGAGGATGACGCGGGCCAGCCCCTTGTCGAGCCAGCGTTCGATGGTGGCCATGTCGCGGATGCCACCGCCCAGCTGGGCGGGGACCGCGCAGCGCTGCAGGATCGCCTCGACCGGGGCGGCGTTGACCGGCGTGCCGGCGAAGGCGCCGTTGAGGTCCACCAGGTGCAGCCATTCGCAGCCCGCGCGCACGAAGGCTTCGGCCTGGGCTGCGGGGTCGTCGTTGAACACGGTGGCCTTGTCCATTTCGCCCTTGAGCAGGCGCACGGCCTGACCGTCCTTGAGATCGATGGCGGGATAGAGGATCATGGCGCGGATTCCTTGCTGCGAGCGGTTGGTGCCGTTTTGCATGAGGCTGCGGGAAATGCAACGCGACCCGACGTCAGACTTGATCTGAAGGCGGGGGGCAGGGCAGCTTTCAGACATCTACAGCGAGGAGTGTCAGGGATGAGACGTGTTCTGGCGATGGCCATGGTATGGGGTTTGGGGGCAGGGGCCGCGATGGCGGACCCGGTTCTGGGTATGTGGCAGACCGAGGTCGACGGAGAGGGCTATGCCCATGTGAGGATGCAGCCCTGCGGCGCGGATATTTGCGGCACGGTGGCGCGGACTTTCCGGGACGGGGTTGAGACGCCGTCGGACACGGTCGGCAAGGTCATCGTGCGCAACATGACGCCGGTGGGCGACGGGCGCTACGAGGGCAAGGTGTGGCGGCCCTCGAACGACAAGATCTATATCGGGAAGATCGATCTTGAGGGCGATGCGCTGAAGCTGCGCGGCTGTGTGGCGGGCGGGCTGATCTGCGCCAAGCAGACGTGGCGGCGGGTGCAGTGATCTTGCGCTGACGCCACCCAGGCGCCGGGCTGGCCCGCCGTGACCGGCGGGCGCGCGGCGTCCGGGTGGCGCGCGGCGTCAGGGCGCCCAGGTCAGGAAGTTCGAGATCATCCGCAAGCCGGTGGACTGGCTTTTTTCGGGGTGGAACTGCGTGCCGACGATGTTGTCGCGGCCCACGACCGCCGTGATAGGCCCGGCATAATCGACATGCGCCAGAAGATGCGCGGGATCGGCCACGCGGAAGTGGTAGGAATGCACGAAATAGGCGTGATCGCCGGTCGAGATGCCGGAGAACACCGGGTGGTCATGGTCGATCACCAGATCGTTCCAGCCCATATGCGGCACCTTGAGCGAGGCATCCGAGGGCGCGATCCGGTCTACCGTGCCGCCGATCCAGTCGAAACCGGAGGTCTCGCGGTATTCAAGGCCGCGCGTCGCCATCATCTGCATCCCGATGCAAATGCCCATGAAGGGGCGGCCCTGCGCGATCACCGCCTCTTCGATCGCCTCGAAGAGGCCACGATGATCGTAGAGCTGGTCGCGGCAGGCGGGAAAGGCCCCGTCGCCGGGCAGCACGATGCGCGTGGCGCGGCGCACGGTGTCGGGATCGCTGGTGACCAGCACCTCGCCCGCGCCGGTTTCAAGCGCCATGCGCTGAAACGCTTTCTGGGCGGAGTGCAGGTTGCCGGATTCGTAGTCGATGATGACCGTGGTCATGCCGCTTACAGTGTCCCTTTGGTCGAGGGCACGGCGTCGGATTTGCGGGGGTCGGTCTCGACCGCCTGACGCAAGGCGCGGGCCACGGCCTTGAAGGCGGCCTCGGCGATGTGGTGGCTGTTGAGCCCGTGCAGCGCGTCGACATGCAGGGTGATGCCGCCATGTGTGCTGAATGCCTGGAAAAACTCGCGCACCAGTTCGCAATCGAAGGCGCCGATCTTCTGGGTGGGCAGATCGACGTTCCAGACAAGATAGGGCCGGCCCGACAGATCGAGGGCGGCGCGCACCAGAGCGTCATCCATCGGCAGCAGGCAGTCGCCATAGCGGCGGATGCCGCGCTTGTCGCCGAGCGCGTGCGACAGCGCCTGACCGAGTGCTATGCCCACATCCTCGACGCTGTGATGATCGTCGATATGGGTGTCGCCCTCGCAGCGGATGGTCATGTCGATCAACGAGTGGCGGGCCAGCTGGTCGAGCATGTGGTCGAAGAAGGCCACGCCGGACCGGTTGTCATAGCGACCGGTGCCGTCGAGGGTGATCTCGACGCTGATATCGGTTTCGGCCGTCTTGCGGGTGATCGTCGCACTGCGCATGGGCGTTGGTCCTCACGAATGTCTTCGGCGCCCTTATAGGGGGCGGGGATGGCCGCGCCAAGGGGGCGTGGGCGGATGGCGCATGCGCTGTGTCGGAGGAAGGACAGGCCGGGACCGGGGCCAAGGGCGCATCTGCCCCGAAGGGCAATTCTTTCAGTTCCGGTCGGTGGAAGAATTGGAGCGGGTGATGAGATTCGAACTCACGACATTTACCTTGGCAAGGTAACGCTCTACCCCTGAGCTACACCCGCGTCCTTGGGTGAGGCGTGAGATATAAACTCTTGGCGCGGGCTGCAAGCCCAAATTTCCGATCCCGGCGAAAAAATTCCACGATGATCCGAAGGCCATGGCGGGGGTGCCGGCTTGCAGGTTTTCAAGCGGGGGATCGCATGAAAACCCCCCGGCGCAAGGGAGCTGCGCCGGGGGGCTGAACGGGTGGTCCGATCGTTACAGATTGCCGCGCGAGAGCTCACCTGCGATGTGGTCGGCCTGCCGGATGGCCAGCGCGACGATGGTGAGCGTCGGGTTTTCCGCCGCCCCGGTGGTGAATTGCGAGCCGTCCGAGACAAAGAGGTTTTCGATGTCGTGGGTGCGGCCCCATTTGTTCACCACCCCGTCGCGCGGGTTCTCGGACATCCGGTTGGTGCCGAGGTTATGCGTCGAGGGGTAGGGCGGTGTCGGGAAGGTGCGCGTGGCGCCGACGGCCTCGTAGACGGCGATGCCCTGCTTGTAGGCGTGGTTGCGCATCGCGATGTCATTGGGGTGATCATCGAAATGCACGTTGGCCACGGGCATCCCGAACTGGTCCTTGACGTCGTGATTGAGGGTGACGCGGTTGGTTTCCTGCGGCATGTCCTCGCCCACGATCCACATTCCGGCCATGTTTTCATAGGAATCAAGCGCGGTGGTGAATTCACGCCCCCAGCTTCCGGGATCAAGGAAGGCGGCCATGAAGGGCAGGCCGAGAGCCAGGGTTTCCAGCTCGTAGCCGCCGACGAAGCCGCGCGAGGGATCGTGGCGCGCCTCGTCCTGGATGATGCCGGCCATGGTGGTGCCGCGCCACATGCGGACGGGCTTGTCGAAGGTGGCATAGACCGAGCCTGTCATGTGGCGCATGTAGTTGCGCCCCACCTGACCCGAGCTGTTGGCCAGCCCGTCGGGATACATCGACGTGGCCGAGTTGAGCAGCATCCGGGGGCTTTCGAACGAGTTGCCCGCCACGCAGACGGCACGGGCCATCTGCTTGTGCTCGACCCCGTCGGCATCGGCATAGACCACGCCGTTGACCTTGCCGTCGGCCCCGTGTTCGATCCGCAGCACATGGGCTTTCTCGCGCACTTCGAGATTGCCGGTCGCTTCGCCGCGCGGGATGTCGGTATAGGCCGAGGACCATTTGGCGCCCCATTTGCAGCCCTGAAAGCAGAAACCGGTCTGCTGACAGGCCAGCCGCCCGTCATAGTCGGACGAGTTGATCGCCATGCGCCCGGTGCTGACTTCGGTGTAACCAAGCGCCTTGGCGCCGGCCTCGAACACCTTGTAGTTGTTGTTGCCGGGCAGGCCCGCGATACCGTTGGTGCGCGTCACGCCGAGCTTCTTTTCGGCTAGGTCATACCACGGCGCCATTTCCTCGGCGTCGATCGGCCAGTCGAGCAGGTTGGCGCCCTGAACGTCGCCATAGGTCGTTTTGGCCTTCCATTCATGGTCCTGAAAGCGCAGCGAGGCGCCGGCCCAATGGGTCGTGGTGCCGCCCACAGCCTTGACGATCCAGGCGGGCAGGCCCGAGAAATCGCGCGCCACGCGCCAGTCGCCGCTGGTGGTGCGGGGATCGAGCCAGGCCAATTGGCCGAAGCTTTCCCATTCGTCGTTGATGTAGTCTTCGGGCAGGTAGCGCCCGCCTGCTTCGAGCGCCACGACGGACACGCCGCGTTGCGCCAGTTCATTTGCCAGGACGCCGCCGCCGGCGCCGGTACCGATCACGACGATCACGCCGCTGTCGTTGAGATCAAAAGGTGCAGCCATAGTCTGTTCTCCTCCCTAACTGCTATGGCTCAGAGCCAGTCGATGTCGTCGAAACCGCGGTCGATGTAACCGCCTTGCGAGAAGGACTCGCCCTCGTAGCCGAAAAGCGGCCAGACCTCTTTCTGATTGTAGAGGCCGGTCACCAGACCGCCGCGGATCTGCTGGAAGAACGCGCTTTCCTCCATGCCGCGCAGGATATCGACGCGGTCGCGTTCCCAGCCCACCGAGAGGTAATCGGCAAAGCCCTTGCCCTGGGCCGCGGCATCGAGTGCTGCGATGCCGGCCTCGATGTCGGGGGCGCCTTCGGGGGTGTCGTAGCCTTTGACCGCGCGGGCGTAATAGGCGTCGCCCACATGGTCATGCGGGTAGATGTCGCGCGCCATCTGGATGAGCGTGGCCATGGTCTTTGGTTGCAGGTTCGCGGTTTCCATCGCCCATGCGGCATCGGTGCTGGCAACGAAGCCCGCGCCGACGACGAAAGTGGCGCCGGCGGCCATGCCGCGCGACAGAAGCTGGCGTCGCGTCAGGCCGTGTTTGGGGCCGGTCGGCTGGCCCTTTGGCTGGCGCGATTGCTGGCTGTTTGGTGTCATGTCTTGTCTCCTCCCTAGAGCTCTGGTCGTATCGGCGGTTATTTGAAGCGACCGCCGCGCTGAAGCACTTCGATCTGGTATCCGTCAGGGTCCGCGACGAAGAAGAATTTGCCCACCAACTCCCCATCGGGGGCGAATTCGACGATCTTGCGGGGGGCGAGGCCTTCGGCCTCGAAACGGGCGTGCTCGGCCTCGAGATCCTCGACGAGCACGGCCAGATGTCCATAGCCATCGCCAAGGTCATAAGGCTCGGTGCGGCCCTTGTTCACGGTCAGCTCGACCTCGAACGGGGTCTCGTCATTGCTGAGGTAAACGAGGGTAAAGTCGCTGAAATCGAGCCTGTCGGCGATTTCGAGCCCAAAGGCGCGGCGGTAAAAATCAACCGATCGCGACTCGTCGAGAACGCGGATCATGCTGTGGATGGCTTTGGCCATGAAATCCTCCGGATCGTTAATTGGTCCGGAAAGTTTGCCAAAGCGGGGGATGGCGCGGGTAGTAAGCGGTTACTACACCGCGAGAATGGTTATTCGGCGGCGATCCGGGCGCCCGGTGCGGGCAGATCGCGTTCGCGGTGCACAAGGCAGGTGCAGCGCAGAAGGGCGGTGAAATTCTTCGGCTCGCCCTTCAGTTCGAGCACTTCGCCATGCAGCTTGGAGACGAAAGCGGGTGTCGAAAGGCCTTCGCCCTCGGCGATTTCATCGAGAATGGCCCAGAAGGATTTTTCAAGCCGGATGCTGGTGCTCTGGCCGTTCAGACGCATCCGGCGGGTTTCAAGTTCGTAGCGTTCGGGGTCTTGCCCCGCGAAGATTCTGCACATCTTTCTTGTCCTCCCTTGGACGGCAAACGGGCCGCCGACCTAAAGCATACCACTTTTTTCGGATTTGACAGCCCGGGTGTGGCACCTGCCCGGAGGGGGGCCTAGCGGGGGGCGTAGCTTTGGGGCCGCGTCGCGGGCAGGCCGACATCCTGACTGTGGACGATCACGCCCGAGGGCGTGAGCAGCAGGATGCCATAGGCGCCCGGCTCGTCGATGGACAGGTGGACATCATTGCCCGTCAGCATCATCGGCGCCTGATGGCAGGGGCTTTTGAAGATCGTCACCGGCAGGCCGCCGGCGTTGCCGCTGATCGAGCGGTGGATATGGCCGCTGATGATATGGGCGGTGCGGCCATGCGCGCGGAGCCTGTCGGTCAGCGCGTCGCGGTTGCGCAGGCCGATCCTGTCCATGGCGGGAAAGCCGCAATCTATGGGCGGGTGATGGGTAAACACGGTGATCAGACGGTCGCCCGCCCCCAGAAGTGCATTGTCCAGCCACCGCATGCGACCGGGGCTGAGCCAGCCGCTGTGCCGGTCGGGCGCGTCTTCGTCGAGGGTGTCCAGAAGGATCAGGCGATGGCCCTTGAGGTCGTGCATCTGCTGGTAATGGCCCGAGGATGTCCGGGGCATCGAGGGGAAGGCCGCCGAAAAGGCGGCGCGGCGGTCGTGATTGCCGAGCATGAGGCTGACCGGGATCGGGCAGCGCGACAGAAGCGTGCGCAGGCGGGCATATTCGGCAGGCGCGCCGTTATGGGTCAGATCGCCGGTGATGACGATCCGCGCGGCGTCGCCATGGTTGTCCAGCGCATGCGCAAGGGCCTGGGAAAAACGCGCAGCGGGATCCAGCCCGATGAGGGTTTCCCCCTCGGGCAGGATGTGCAGATCGGTGAACACGAGCACTTTGTGCAAACTGATACCCTTTTCGACGCCCTGAGCGGGCTTATTCCAGCTCGATCAACAGATCCTTGGCGTCGATCTGGCCGCCGGGTTGCACATGCACGGCTTTCACGGTGGCGTCATGTTCGGCGTGAATGCCGGTTTCCATCTTCATCGCTTCGATGGTCAGCAGCATGTCGCCCTTCTTGACCTTCTGGCCGACGCTGGCCGTGACGCTGGCGACCACGCCGGGCATCGGCGCGCCGACATGGTTGGCATTGCCCTGTTCGGCCTTGGGGCGCGCGGCGGTCGAGGCCTTGGCCTTGCGGTCGGGTACGCGGATCACACGCGGCTGGCCGTTGAGTTCGAAGAACACCTTGACCTCGCCATCCTCGCCGGTTTCGCCGACGGTCTGAAGGCGGATCTCGAGGATCTTGCCGGGGTCGATTTCGGCCGAGATCTCTTCGCCGGGCTGCATCCCGTAGAAGAATGTCCGGGTGGGCAGGGTGCGCACCGGGCCATAGATGCGGTGGCGGCCCATGTAATCCAGAAACACCTTGGGATACATCAGGTAGCCGTTGAGATCCTCGTTATCCACCTGCTTGCCTTCGAGCAGATCGACGAGTTCCTTGCGCGTCGCTTCGAGATCGACGGGATCGAGATGCGCGCCGGGGCGTTCGGTGTTGGGCTTTTCGTCCTTGAGCACCTTCAGAAGGATGGCGGGAGGAAAGCCGCCGGGGGGCTGGCCCAGATTGCCGCGCATCATGTCGATGACCGAATCCGGGAAGGCCACGTCGCGATCCGGATCCTCGACATCCGCGCGGGTGAGGCCCTGACTGACCATCATCAGCGCCATGTCGCCCACCACCTTGGACGAGGGCGTGACCTTGACGATATCGCCGAACATCTGGTTCACCTCGGCATAGGTGCGGGCGACTTCGGGCCATTTGTCCTCGAGGCCCATGGAGCGGGCCTGCGCCTTGAGATTGGTGAACTGGCCACCGGGCATTTCGTGCAGATAAACCTCGGAGGCGGGCGCCTGAAGGCCTGATTCGAAGGCCACATACTGGGCGCGGACATGCTCCCAATAGTTCGAGATTTCGCGGATGCGTTCGATGTCGATGCCGGTGTCGCGGTCAGTATGCATCAGCGCCTCGACGATCGAACCCAGACAGGGCTGCGAGGTGCCGCCCGAGAAGGCGTCCATCGCCGCATCCACCGCATCGACGCCCGCATCGGCGGCGGCAAGGATCGTGCCGCCCGCGATGCCGCTGGTGTCGTGGGTGTGGAAATGCACCGGGATGTCCAGCTCGTCCTTGAGGGCGCGGACCAACACGCGCGCGGCGGCGGGTTTCAGCAAGCCCGCCATGTCCTTGAGGCCCAGCACATGCGCGCCTGCGGCCTGCAGCTCCTTGGCCATGGAGACATAGTATTTCAGGTCATACTTGGCGCGGTCCGGATCGAGGATATCGCCGGTATAGCAGATCGTGCCTTCGCAGATCTTGCCGCTGTCGATCACCGCATCCATCGCGACGCGCATGTTTTCGACCCAGTTCAGGCTGTCGAAGACGCGGAACACGTCGATGCCGGTTTCCGCCGCCTGACGCACGAATTCCTGCACCACGTTGTCGGGATAGTTGGTGTAGCCCACCCCGTTCGAGGCGCGCAGCAGCATCTGGGTCAGCAGGTTGGGCATAGCCGCGCGCAACTCTCGCAGGCGCTGCCACGGGCATTCCTGCAGGAAGCGGTAGGCCACGTCGAAGGTGGCGCCGCCCCAGCATTCGACCGAGAACAGCTGCGGGAGATTGGCGGCATAGGTCGGGGCCACCTTGATCATGTCGATCGAGCGCATCCGCGTGGCCAGAAGCGACTGGTGCCCGTCGCGCATGGTGGTGTCGGTCAACAGAAGCTGCTTTTGCGCCAGCATCCAGTCCGCGACGGCCTTGGGGCCCTTGTCCTCGAGCAGGGTGCGGGTGCCGGGGGGCGGCGTGCCGATCAGGCGCGGCGGGCGCGGCGCCTTGATGTCGGCCGAGGGTTCGGGGCGGCCTGCCGTCTCGGGGTGGCCGTTGACGGTGATGTCGGCGATGTAGGTCAGCACCTTGGTGCCGCGGTCGCGCCGCTTGGAGAATTTGAAAAGATCGGGCGTCTCGTCGATGAACTTGGTGGTGTATTCGTTGTTCAGGAACGTGGGGTGCTTGAGCAGGTTCTCGACGAAGGCGATGTTGGTGGAGACGCCGCGAATGCGGAATTCGCGCAGGGCGCGGTCCATCCGGGCGATCGCAGCCTGAGGCGTCTGGGCATGGGCGGTGACCTTCACCAGAAGCGAGTCGTAAAACCGGGTGATGACCCCGCCCGCATAGGCGGTGCCGCCATCGAGGCGGATGCCCATGCCGGTGGCCGCGCGGTAAGCGGTCAGGCGGCCATAATCGGGGATGAAGTTGTTTTGCGGGTCTTCGGTGGTGATCCGGGTCTGCAGGGCGTGACCGTTGAGCGTGATGCTGTCCTGATCGGGTTTGCCGGTGGCTTCCTGGATGGTCTTGCCTTCGGCGATGCGGATCTGGGCCTGGACGATGTCGATGCCGGTCACTTCTTCGGTGACGGTGTGTTCGACCTGCACGCGGGGGTTCACTTCGATGAAGTAGAACTGGCTGGTGTCCATATCCATCAGGAACTCGACCGTGCCGGCGCATTCGTAATTGACGTGCTTGCAGATCTTGTAGCCCAGCTCGCAGATTTCGGCGCGTTGCAGGTCGGTGAGATAGGGGGCGGGGGCGCGCTCGACGACCTTCTGGTTGCGGCGCTGCACCGAGCAGTCACGCTCGAAGAGGTGATACATCTGGCCATGCTTGTCGCCGAGGATCTGAACCTCGACGTGGCGGGCGCGCAGGATCATCTTTTCGAGATAGCCCTCGCCGTTGCCGAAGGCGGCTTCGGCCTCGCGGCGGCCTTCGAGCACCTTCTCGGCCAGCTCGTCGGGGCCGTTGATCGGGCGCATGCCACGCCCGCCGCCGCCCCAGGACGCCTTGAGCATCAGGGGATACCCGATTTCGGCGGCCTCGTGGCGGATGGCGTCCATGTCCTCGCCCAGCACTTCGGTGGCGGGGATGACGGGCACGCCGGCCTCGATGGCGACGCGCCGGGCGCTGGCCTTGTCGCCGAGCGCGCGCATGGTGTCGGCCTTGGGGCCGATGAAGGTGATGCCGTTCTTGACGCAGGCATCCACGAAATCGGGGTTTTCCGAGAGCAGGCCATAGCCGGGATGGATCGCGTCGGCGCCGGATTCGAGGGCGACGCGGATGATCTCGTCGATCGAGAGATAGGCCGCGACGGGGCCGAGACCTTCGCCGATGCGGTAAGCTTCATCAGCCTTGAAGCGGTGCAGGCCCAGCTTGTCCTCTTCGGCGAAGACGGCGACGGTGCGCTTTCCAAGCTCGTTGGCGGCGCGCATGATGCGGATGGCGATTTCGCCGCGGTTCGCGATAAGGATTTTCTTGAATTCGCTCACGGGCCCGGATCCCCCTGCTGATATGGTTCGTGGCCGGCACAACGCACCGACGCGGGTTGCTGCGCTGCAGCGCTATGACGGCAACTTTTAGAATTTGCGCAAAGTTTACGCAATGGCACAACGGGGGCTTCCACCCGTTGGCGAGATTTTCTGCCCGATCGGGCAGTGGGCCTGTCCGGTCGAAACCTTTGGAAAATCATTTCAAAGCAATGGCTTGCTTTGTGAAGGCATGAAAGCGGGTGGCGCGGTCAGCCATGCGAGACTACCCGGTTGCGCACCTCGGTCAGCGTGGTCAGGCCCAACTGACCCATGTTAGCCTCAAGATCGAGTTTGAGAATCTCGACCAGATGGGCGGGGCCGTCGGCACCCAGAGCGCCCAGTGCATAATGCCAGGCCCGGCCGAACATGACATGATCGGCGCCGAGGGCGATCGCGCGCAGGATATCCAGACCGCCTTCGAAGCCGCCGTCGATGATCACCGGCAGCCGGGTGGCGGCGCGGATCGCGGGCAGGCGTTCGATCGTGGCGGGGGCGGCATCGAATTGCCGGCCTGCGTGGTTCGAGATCCAGACCGCATCGACGCCTGCGGCTTCAAGGGCGCCGGCATCTTCGGCGTCGAGCACGCCCTTGACGACCATCGGGCCGCTCCAGGCGTCACGCAGCCAGCGCAGATAGTCCCAGTCAGGCGCGGTGCGCAGCAGGTAGCCTGCGTGCTTGTTCGAGGGCAAGCCCTTGGTCTGGCCTGCATATTCGTCGATCAGCTTCATCCGGGGCATGCCGCGCTGTGCGATGCCGAGCGCCCATGCCGGGCAGCGCGCCACCTGCGCCATCAGGCGCGGCGTGAGTTTGGGAGGCGTGGTCAGCCCGGAGCGCACCTGCCGTTCACGGCGGCTGGGAACGGGGACATCGACGGTGAGAATCAGCGTGCCGAACCCGGCGTCACGGGCCTTTTGCAGCATGTCGGTCCGAATGTCGGGATCGCGGGGCGGATACATCTGGAACCACGCATCCTCGCCCAGATCACGGGACAGGTCCGCAGGCGTCTGGGTGGCGACGGTGGACAGGCAATAGGGGATGCCTGCACGTGCGGCGGCCCGGGCAAGCATCGCCTCGGCGCCGGGCCAGATCATCCCCGACATGCCCACGGGTGCGATGCCGAAGGGCAGGGGCAATGTGCGCCCCATCAGCTCGACCGACAGGTCGGGCTTCACCTCGCCATGCAGGATCGAGGGCATGAGGATCACCTCGTCGAGCTTGGTGCGGTTGCGGGCCTTGGTGGCTTCGGCGCCGGTGCCGCTGTCGAGATATTCCCAGACGAAACGGGGGATGCGGACGCGCGCGCGGGCACGCAGATCGGAGAGGGCGGGGTATTGGGCGTGGTGATCCATGGCGCGCGAATGTAAGCGTTTACATCGCATTGTCCAGAGGGATTGATCGGGAGAAGAAAGGCAGGGGTTTACCATGCCTTCCAAGGGCGTTTGCCGCGCGACCCGGTATCTGTTAACCTTTTGTTAATCTTCGTTAACCAAAGGGGCCGGAATGGCGGGTGAAGTGGAACTTGCGGCGCTCTTATGTGCGTTTCTGGCCGGATCCGAGCAGGAGACCCGCAAGTATTTCGACGTCAACGGCATGAGCCGCTATGTGCGGGTGGATTGCGAGACGGACCGTCATGTGATCGAGATCGGGCTGGATGGCAAAAGCGCGTCGCGCGACAGCGTGCATCAGGCGCTGTTCTTTGCCCATCTGACCGGCAAGGCCCCTGCGGTGATCCTGATCGATCGCGACGGGCACGAGGGCCGGTTCGAGTATGAAATGCGCCATGTCACGAAGGCGGCAGGCGTCGTCTATGCCACCTGCAGCGAGGATTTCATCGTGCGTTGGGCGCAGACCCGCGCGATGCGGCAGGGCAATGCCGGCGAAGGGCGCGATGACCTTCCGGGGGCGGGGCCTGCGCAATCGCTGTGCAATCTCGAGGCGTTGCGCGGCGATGAAGAGACAGGCTCCTGAGCGGTCGCGGGCGCTGTGGCGGCGTGATGCGCAAAAAGCCGGGAACATTCCCTGAACATTCTCTTTAACTCATCTTTAGGCCGCGCTATCTTGGCCGCCATGAGCAGTTTCGACGAATCCGACGCGTTCGAGGGCGCATCGCTAGCCGCTCGCGCCATGGCGGCGCGGCCGATGCCGTATCTCGACGATCTCAACCCCGAGCAACGCGCCGCGGTGCAGGCGCTTGAGGGGCCTGTTCTGATGCTGGCGGGGGCGGGCACGGGCAAAACCAAGGCGCTGACCACGCGGATCGTGCATCTGCTGAACACCGGCAGCGCGCGCCCGGGCGAGATCCTTGCGGTCACCTTCACCAACAAGGCCGCGCGCGAGATGAAATCGCGGGTGGGACGGATGCTGGGCGAGGCGGTGGAGGGGATGCCGTGGCTGGGCACGTTCCATTCGATCTGCGTCAAGATCCTGCGGCGCCATCAGGAGCTGGTGGGGCTGAAATCCAACTTCACCATTCTCGATACCGACGATCAGATCCGGCTGCTCAAGCAGTTGATTCAGGCCGCGAATATCGACGACAAACGGTGGCCGGCGCGGCATCTGGCGGGGGTGATCGACAATTGGAAGAACCGCGCCTGGACGCCCGACAAGGTGCCGGCCGCCGAGGCGGGCGCCTTCGACGGCAAGGGGGTGGCGCTTTACATGCAGTATCAGGCGCGTCTGCGCGATCTGAACGCGGTGGATTTCGGCGATCTGCTGCTGCATGTGGTGACGATCTTCCAGACGCATGAGGATGTGCTGGCGCAGTATCAGCGCCGCTTCCGCTTTATCCTGGTGGACGAGTATCAGGATACCAACGTGGCGCAGTATCTCTGGCTGCGCCTGTTGGCGGGGGCGCATCGCAACATCTGCTGCGTGGGCGACGATGATCAGTCGATCTATGGCTGGCGCGGTGCCGAGGTGGGCAATATCCTGCGGTTCGAGAAGGATTTTCCGGGCGCCAAGGTGATCCGGCTGGAGCAGAATTACCGCTCGACCCCGCATATCCTGGCGGCGGCGGGCGGCGTGATCGCGGCCAACAAGGGGCGGTTGGGCAAGGAATTGTGGACCGAGGCCGAGGCGGGCGAGAAAGTCCGCCTGATCGGGCATTGGGACGGTGAGGAAGAGGCGCGCTGGATCGGCGAAGAGATCGAGGCGATGCAGCGCGGCACGCGCGGGATGCGGCCCTTTTCGCTGGATGACATGGCGATCCTCGTGCGGGCGTCGCACCAGATGCGCGCTTTCGAGGACCGGTTCCTGACCATCGGGCTGCCTTACCGGGTGATCGGCGGGCCGCGATTCTACGAGCGGATGGAGATCCGCGACGCGATGGCCTATTTCCGGCTGGTGATCAGCCCCGCCGATGATCTGGCCTTCGAGCGGATCGTCAACACGCCCAAGCGGGGCTTGGGGGACAAGGCACAACAGAAGATCCAGGTGACCGCGCGCCAGCATGGTGTGCCGCTGGTCGAGGGGGCGGCGATCCTCTTGCGCGAGAAGGGGCTGACCGGCAAGGGGGCCACCGAACTGGCCACGCTGCTGGACGGGCTGGCCCGTTGGGGCCGGATGACCCATGACGCGGATCTGAGCCATGTGGACCTGGCCGAGATCATCCTTGATGAAAGCGGCTATACGGGCATGTGGCAGGCCGACAAGACGCCCGAGGCGCCGGGGCGTCTGGAGAACCTCAAGGAATTGGTCAAGGCGCTGGAGCAGTTCGAGAATCTTGGTGGCTTCCTGGAGCATGTCAGCCTGATCATGGACAACGAGTCCGAAGAGCAGGGCGAGAAAGTGTCGATCATGACGCTGCATGCGGCCAAGGGGCTGGAATTCCCGGTGGTGTTCCTGCCGGGTTGGGAGGATGGGCTGTTTCCGTCACAACGCTCGATGGATGAAAGCGGGCAGAAGGGGGTCGAGGAAGAGCGCAGGCTGGCCTATGTGGGGATTACCCGGGCCGAGGAGATCTGCACGATTTCCTTTGCCGGAAACCGCCGGGTCTATGGGCAATGGCAAAGCCAGATGCCGTCGCGCTTCATCGATGAATTGCCGCAGGCGCATGTCGATGTGCTGACGCCGCCGGGGCTTTATGGCGGGGCTTACGGCGCGGCTGCCGCGAGTGCCGGGCCGGCGGTCCAATCGGGGCTCGAGCAGGCGGCGGCGGAGGCGAATGTTTATAACTCGCCGGGCTGGCGGCGGCTTCAGGCGCGCGCGGGCGAGCGGCCCGTGAGCCAGCCGCGCGAACAGCGCTCCAGCGTGATCGATGCGCAGGCAATCAGCGCGCATACGGTCGGCGATCGGGTGTTTCATCAGAAATTCGGCTATGGCGCGATCATCGCCATCGAGGGCGACAAGCTGGAGATCGCCTTCGAGAAGGCGGGGACGAAAAAGGTCGTGGCCCGTTTCGTGACCGGTCCGGACGACGTGCCCTTCTGAGAGCGGGGCAAGGGTTTGGGGGCTCTGCCCCCGCCGGTCAAATCCAAGGGGATTTGACCGTCTCCCCCGGGATATTTTCAGCCAGAAGAAACGCGCGGGCGGTCAGGCTTTGCCGGGGGTGCCGGGCAGGCTGTCGAGGCCACACCAATCGGCGATGAAAAGCGCGATCACCTCGGTGCAGCGCTGGACCGAGGCAAGATCGACCCGTTCGTCGAAGCCATGGATGCTGTCGGCCAGCGGGCCGTAACACAGGCTCGGAATGCCGTGATAGAGCCCGTAGAAACGCGTGTCGGTGAGGGCGGTCCAGGATTGATCCTCGGGGCGGTCCTGCCCGGTGGCCGTGTGATGCGCGCGCGCAAGGCAGGCTTCGGGCGCGTCGGCATCGTTGAGGGTGTAGCCATCGGCCATGAAGCCCGTCCACAGGATTTTGGGGGGATTGTCGCGCAGGAAAGGGTGCTCGGCCGCGGCGGTCTCGATCGTGCGGGTGATCTCGGCGCGGCGCGCGGCGACGTCATCGCCTGGCAAAAGCCCCATGCGGCAGTCCACGTCGCACCAGGCGGGCAGGCTCGAGGTCCAGTCGCCACCGGCGATCTTGCCGGCATTGAAATTGAGCGGGTGCGGGACATCGCGATACTGGGGGTGGTCGCGGGCCGCGTCGTTCCAGCGCGCTTCCATCCGCTGCAGGGCGGTGATCAGGTGCATGGTGGCGGTGATGGCGCTGGCGCCGGTGCTGGCATACGCCACATGCGCGGGGCGGCCACGCACCTTGAGGCGGAACCAGATCGCGCCGACCTGAGCGCGCACGAGGCCGAGGCCGGTCGGTTCGGGGATGAAGGCGCAATCGGCGCGGTAGCCGCGCGCGAGCGTCGCGAGGGCGCCTAGCCCTGAGCTTTCTTCCTCGACCACGGATTGGTAATGCAGCCGCCCCGAGGGTGTGACGCCCGCACGGCGCAGCGCGTCGACGGCGAAGAGGGCCGCGACCTTGCCGGCCTTCATGTCGCCCGCGCCGCGGCCATACATCCAGCCGTCGCGGATCTCGGGGGCGAAGGGAGGCGAGTGCCACATGGCGTGGGGGCCTTCGGGCACCACGTCGAGATGGCCTTGCAGGATCAGCGAGCGACCGGCCCCCGTGCCGGAAGAGAGCGTGCCGACGACAGAGCGGACCGAGCGCACTTCGCCCGCGCAGTCGCAAAAGCCCGGCTCGTGCCGGAGGCTTTCGAGGGGGGCGGTCCAGTCATCCACCGACCAGCCGCGTGCGCGCAGGGCGCCTGCCATGAAATCGAGGGCGGAGTCCTCCTGGCCGCGCAGGCTGGGGATGCGGGTGAACTCGGTCAGAAAGTGCACCTGGCGCTCGAAGCCATCGGCCACGGCGTCGATGATCGCACGGCGCAGGCCGGGATCCTGGCTGTCTGGTGTCATGCTGTCCCTTTCTTCGACTGTGAA
Source organism: Roseovarius litoreus (assembly GCF_900142765.1). GTDB lineage: Bacteria > Pseudomonadota > Alphaproteobacteria > Rhodobacterales > Rhodobacteraceae > Roseovarius > Roseovarius litoreus. The sequence continues at coordinate 177,686 of NZ_FRCB01000004.1, read as the reverse complement.
GGGAGTGCAGCAGGCGCGGGACGAGGCGTCAACCCGTCGAGAGCAATTACCTGAGGCGAGAAAAAGAAAACGGCGACGCCAGGGAGGAGGAGAGGCGCCGCCGTTTCATTGTCACGATTGGCCCAGGGAGGAGGAGAGGGCCGTTCGTAAGGGTCGCGATCAGCCCAGGGAGGAGGAGAGGGCGTCTCGCTGGTGTCGCAATCGGTCCAGGGAGGAGGAGAGGACCTTTCGCAATCGTCTGGATCCGTTCGGATCCGGGTCTTAAAGGCGGCGCCCCAGGGAGGAGGAGGGGGGCGCCGCCATTGACAGGGGCCTCAGGGAGGAGGAGAGAGGCCCCTGAACTCGAATTCTCAGTCGCGCATGCCGTAAACGGCGCGCAGTGCTTCGGCACGGATGCCGCAGCGTGCAATGCCCAGATCGGCCAGCGTGCGGTTGTCGAGTGCGCGCAGCTCGTTCAGGGTCTTGCGATACACGCGGTAATCCGCGAAACGCTGCATCATGTGATGCAGGGCCGAGGCCAGTTCGAGGCCCAGTCCGGTTTCAGCGGCGCGTGTGTAGTTGGCGAACGTCATTTCAGGTTTCCGTTATCATCATGTGCACCGGTCGGTGCGTGTCTGTGTTGATACCAAAATACGTCGATGCTGCGCGTGCACAATCCCCCATTGGCTCAATGCTGCTATGCAGCAAATGCATAAGCTGTATTGACCTAACTTTGGGCGTCAGGTTCATTTTTTGGGCGTTATGTGGAGGCGCCCTTGTCTGTGGTTGGGAATCTGCCACCTATTGCATCATGAAGACGGGAGTATGGGCATGGCGAATACGCGGGACATCATTCTGAGGCAGCTCGAGCGGTTGGAGTTGCCGGATGGTGGCAATATCGTGTCGCGCGACATGGTGCGGGCGCTGACCGTCGAGGGGGATCAGGTGCGATTCGTGATCGAGGCGCCGACGCCGGATATCGCCCGTCAGATGGAGCCCTTGCGCGCCGCGGCCGAGCGCGCCGCCCTGTCGGTGCCGGGGATCGCGCGGGCCAGTGTCGCGCTGACGGCCCATGCGGGAGAAGCCAAGGCGCCCGGCGGTGGCCCGGCGCCCAGTCTGAAGATCGGCGGGCATCCCAAGGGCGGGCAGGAGTCGGTGCGGCCGGCGCAGGTGCGTTCGATCCTCGCGGTCGCGTCGGGCAAGGGGGGCGTGGGCAAATCCACGGTTTCGTCCAACCTGGCGGTGGCGCTGGCCCGGCAGGGGCGGCGCGTGGGGCTGCTGGATGCCGATATTCACGGGCCGAGCCAGCCGCGCATGATGGGAGTGAGCCAGCGCCCGGCCAGCCCGGATGGCAAGATGATCGAGCCGTTGCACGCACATGGCGTCACCATGATGTCGATCGGCTTGATGCTGGAGGCGGACAAGGCGGTGATCTGGCGCGGTCCGATGCTGATGGGGGCGCTGCAGCAGATGATGTCGCAGGTGCAATGGGGCGAGTTGGATGTGCTGATCGTCGATCTGCCGCCCGGCACCGGGGATGTGCAGCTCACGCTGTGCCAGCGCGCGGCGCCGACCGGCGCGCTGGTGGTATCGACGCCGCAGGATGTGGCGCTGATCGATGCGCGCAAGGCGATGGATATGTTCCGGACGCTCAAGACGCCGATCCTCGGGCTGATCGAGAACATGTCGAGCTTCCATTGCCCGGAATGCGGACATGAGGCGCATATCTTCGGCCATGGGGGTGTGGGAGCCGAGGCCGAGAAGCTGGGCCTGCCGCTGTTGGCGGCGCTGCCCATCGACCTCGAGACGCGGCTGGCGGGCGATGCGGGGGTTCCCGTGGCGGCAGGCGATGGGCCGATGGCCGAGGCCTATGCCCGGCTGGCGGAGCGGCTGGTGCAGGGGGGGATGGCCTGAGTCTGGGCCTGAATCTGGGCCTGAGGCTGGGGCCTGAGCGCGGGGCGCGCGTGTCAGCTTTCGTCAGGGGGGGCCACGGCCACCAGACCCAGTTTGCGCGCCGCGGCGAGGGACAGGATACCTGAATCCAGACCTTCGGGTTTCTGATAGGCGCGGATGGCGGCGCGGGTGCGGGCGTCCATCTCGCCGGTGATCGGGCCGCGATAGAGGTTGCGAACCTTGAGCGCGCGTTGCAGCGAGGCGATGAAATCCGGTGTCTGCTCGGTGGCGCAGGGGGTCTGGAACCATGTCGCCTTGCGTTCGCGCAGAATGGCCTGCCGGGTTTCGGTCTTGAAGATCGCGGGCTGGGTGACGGTGCCGTCGGCCCTGATCTCGGCGGGTTGCAGCATGACCTGTTCGGTGACCGTTTCGACGATTGCGGGGGTGACCTGCTTGCCCCAGCAGGTGCCGGGCGGGGCGCCGGGGGGCGCCTCTTGCAAGGTTTGGACGATGTCGGGTTCGCGCAGGGCGGCGGTGGTCTGACATCCGGCCACAAAACCGGCGGCCAGAAGAAACGCAAAAGAACGGACTGTCATTGCTCGGGCCTCGGGGGCGTTGTTTTGCACGGAGTGTATCGCCTTTCGCCGCAAAGCTGAAACACAGTTTTGCAGGGGGCTGTGCCGCGATCGGCCCGGAGTGGCAAGATCAGCGCAGGGACGGGTCCAGCAGGCGGTCGAGCAGGGGTGAGATATCCTCGATCTTTTCGGCCACCACATGCACCACGCCGGATTGGCGCTGCACCCGGCCGGTGACCCGCAAGAGCCGCCCCGAGATCACCGCGCGGCGGAACTGTTCGTAGAGCGTTCGCCAGACCACGACATTGACCACGCCGGTTTCATCCTCGAGCGTGAGAAAGATCACCCCCTTGGCGGTGCCGGGTCGCTGACGCAGGATCACCAGCCCGGCCACCGCGACACGCGCGCCTTCGGGCGGTTCGGACAGACGGGCGGCGACAAGGCAGGCCGGAGGGCGGGGCCATGTCGCACGGGCGGTGGCGGGGGATGCCGAAGGCGAAGAGAAGACCTGCATGAGAACAAAGATAGAACATATGGATTTTGTCGCAACTCTTTTTGACAGGGGTCGCAAATGGGGCTGGTCTGACCTAGATGGCTTGGCTAGGAAACGGAACGTCCGTCACGTCAAGGGAGAGCAAGAGTTCATGGCGAAGATCACTTATATCGAGCATAACGGGACCGAGCACGTGGTCGAAGTGGCCAACGGCCTGACCGTGATGGAAGGTGCGCGCGACAACAACATTCCCGGCATCGAGGCCGATTGCGGCGGTGCCTGCGCCTGTTCGACCTGCCATGTCTATGTCGATCCGGCTTGGGTCGAGAAGCTGCCCGCCAAGGACGACATGGAAGAGGACATGCTGGATTTCGCCTATCAGCCCGATCCGGCACGCTCGCGGCTGACCTGCCAGCTCAAGGTCACGGATGCCCTTGACGGGCTTGTGGTCCAGATGCCCGAAAAGCAGATCTGACAATGCGGCGGGCGGGGGCATGGATCGCATGTGCCGCCGCCTGTCTTGCCGGGGCGCTGCACGCTGAGGAGCCTTGGGTCTCGTCAGAAGGCCAGGGCATCAACGCGGCCCGGTTCGAGGTGCCCGACGACAGCTATCCGCACCGGATCATGGGCGCGATTCCCGAGCGCCGGGTTCTGGCGGTGCGCGATGCGCAGGGCCGGGAGATCCGGCTCGATCTGCGCGAGGGGCCGGAGCCGGATCATGTGTTCGAGGATATCGCGCCACGCGTCGTGGATGCGGATGGAGACGGGCGGCTGGATGTGGTTCTGGTCGAGGCCGATCCGCGCCTTGGCGCGCAGCTTGCGGTCTACAGCCTGCGGCAAGGGCGGCTGGTCAAGGCCGCCGCCACGCCGCATATCGGCACAAGGTTTCGCTGGCTTGCCCCAGCGGCGATTGCCGATCTCAACGGCGATGGGGTGATCGACATCGCCTATGTCGAGACGCCGCATCTGGGCAAGACGCTGCGGGTCTGGAGTTGGGCGCCGGGCGGTCTGACCGAGATCGCGCGTCTGAGCGGCGTCACCAATCACCGCATCGGCGACGAGGTGATCTGGGGCGGTTTGCGCGATTGCGGGCAGGGGCCGGAAATCGTGGTGGCGGATGCCGGGTTTCAGCGCGTGCTGTCGGTGGCGTTCGAGGGGCGCCAGTTGGTGGCACGGTCCTTGGGGACAAGGGCCGATGCGGCGGGGTTCGATCGGGCGATGGCCTGCCGCTGAGGGCCGACCGAGGTCAGAGGCCCTGAGCGGCGTCCGTTATTAGGACAGAGCGCGCCAGCCGATATCGCGGCGGCAGAAGCCTTCGGGCCAGTCGATCCGGTCGACCATCATATAGGCGCGGTCGCGGGCCTGTTGCAGGGAGGCGCCGCGCGCGGTGACGTTCAGCACCCGTCCGCCCGAGGCCACGATCCGTCCATCGGCCATTGCGGTTCCCGCGTGAAAGACCATGTGGAAGCTGTCTTCTGTAGTGTCGTCCAGCCCGTTGATTGCACTGCCTTTTTCATAAGATCCGGGATAGCCCTTGGCGGCCATCACCACCGTGAGCGCGTGATCTGTGGCCCAGTTGACCTGAGCCTCGGCCAGACGCCCTTCGGCGGCGGCTTGCATAAGATCGAGCGCCTGTGCGCCAAGGCGCATCATCAGCACCTGACATTCCGGGTCACCGAAGCGCACATTGTATTCCACCAGCCGGGGCTGGCCGTTCTGGATCATCAGGCCGGCATAGAGCACGCCCTGATAGGGCGTGCCGCGCCGGGCCATTTCGCGCAAGGTGGGGCGTATGATACGCTCCATCGCCAGATCGGCCACCGCATCGGTCAGGACGGGGGCCGGGGAATAGGCGCCCATGCCGCCGGTATTGGGGCCGGTATCACCGTCGCCGACGCGCTTGTGATCCTGTGCCGTGCCGATGGGCAGGGCATTCTCACCGTCGCAGAGCACGAAGAAGCTGGCTTCTTCGCCTGTCATGAATTCTTCGATCACCACTTCGGCGCCTGCGTCGCCGAATTCTCCGCCGAACATGTCGTCGATCGCGGCCATCGCCTGTGCTTCGGTTTCAGCGACGATCACGCCCTTGCCGGCGGCCAGCCCGTCGGCCTTGACCACGATGGGCGCGCCCTGTGCCGTCACGTAAGCGCGCGCAGAGGCCGCGTCGGTGAAATGGCCATAGGCTGCGGTGGGGGCGCCCGCCGCGTCGCAGATCGACTTGGTGAAGTGCTTGGAGGCTTCAAGCTGGGCTGCGGCTTGCGAGGGGCCGAAAACCAACAGGCCCGCATCGCGCAAACGGTCGCTGACGCCAGCGGCCAAGGGCGCCTCGGGGCCGACGATCACGAAGTCGATGGCGTTTTCGTCGCAGAAATTCACCACCGCCGCGCCGTTCAGGATATCGAGGCTGGCGCATTCGGCGATCTGGGCGATGCCGGCATTGCCGGGGGCCACGATCAGCTTGTCGCATTTGGGGTTCTGCATGACCGCCCACGCGATGCTGTGCTCGCGGCCGCCCCCGCCGAGGATCAGGATGTTCATGGCGCCGCTCTCCTGCTTGGCCTTGGATCATGGGCGTTCTAAGGTGGTGCGAGAGCAGACACAAGGCGCACGCATGTCCGACCTGATCGACGACCCCATGGAGGGCGAAAACGCCCCGGAATTCTCGGTTTCCGAGATTTCGGGGGCTGTGAAACGGGTGATCGAGGGCGAATTCGCCCATATTCGCGTCAAGGGCGAGGTGGGCCGCGTGAGCCGACCACGCTCGGGGCATGTGTATCTGGACCTCAAGGATGACCGCTCCGTATTGGCGGGGGTGATCTGGAAAGGGGTGGCCAGCCGCCTTTCGGTGCAGCCTGAAGAGGGGATGGAGGTGGTGGCCACGGGCCGTTTGACCACGTTCCCCGGGCAATCGCGCTATCAGATCGTGATCGAGGATATCAAGCCGGCGGGCATGGGCGCGCTGATGGCGATGTTGGAAAAGCGCAAGACGCAGCTGGCTGCCGAGGGGCTCTTTGCGCCCGAGCGCAAGCGGCCTCTGCCGTATCTGCCCGAGGTGATCGGGGTTGTGACCTCGCCATCCGGCGCGGTGATCCGCGATATCCTGCATCGACTGCGCGACCGGTTTCCGCGCAAGGTGCTGATCTGGCCGGTGGCGGTGCAGGGCGAGAAATGCGCGCCCGAGGTGACCCGCGCGATTCAAGGCTTCAACCGGCTCAGCCCGGGCGGTGCGTTGCCCCGGCCCGATCTGCTGATCGTCGCGCGGGGTGGGGGCAGTATCGAGGACCTGTGGGGTTTCAACGAGGAATCAGTGGTGCGGGCAGCGGCGGCCAGCGAGATTCCCCTGATTTCGGCGGTGGGCCACGAGACCGACACGACATTGATCGATTTTGCCGCCGATCAGCGTGCCCCGACGCCCACGGCGGCAGCGGAACTGGCGGTGCCTGTGCGGATGGACCTGTTGGCATGGGTGGACAAGCAAGAGGCGCGGATGACCCATGCGTTGACCTCGGGGGTGACGGCACGGGGGCAGCGGTTGCGCGATCTTGCGCGGGCCTTACCACGGCCCGAGCGTCTGCTGGATACACCGCGCCAGCGGCTTGATGCATGGTCCGACAGGTTGCCTGCGGCGCTCACGCGCACGGTGCAGGCGCGCAGGGTCAGGCTCTTCGAGGCATCGGGTGCGCTGCGACCGGGTACGCTGCAATCGCGGCTGTCATCGCGGCGCGAGATGTTCCTGTCATGGGAGGCACGGCTGGCCCCGGCGCTGCAACGCATGGTGGACCGCAAACGCGAGACGCTTGACCGCAGACTGGACCGGTTGAGCCTGCGGCCCATCGAGCGCGATATCGCGCGCAAGTCCGAGCAGCTGGACCGGGTGGCGCGCCGGTTGTCGGATGCCGGGGACCGGCAGCTGCGCGGCTGGCGGGAGCGGGTCAACACGATGGACCGGCTGCGCGAGACACTGGGCTACAAGGCGACCTTGCAGCGGGGTTACGCGGTGGTGCGCGGCGATGGCGAGGTGGTGACGACCCGCGCTGCCGCCCTTGGCGCGCAGGCGCTGGAGATCGAGTTTGCAGATGGTCGGATGCCGGTGGGAGGTGCGCCAGATGACGGGGCCGCACAGGACCGGACGCTTGCCGAAAAGCCGGTTAAAAAGCCCGGCAAGCGCCCCTCGGACCCGCCTGATCAGGGTAGTCTGTTCTGACTGTGGAGAACGGTTTGCTGCGTCGGTATTTGCTGTGCGAGCCATAAACTGCTGTGGATGACTTCCCGGAGCAGGTTGATTTTCTGAAAGCCCGAATGGCGCCACAATGCCCTGCTCAGACGCCGATTTCGGGGCCGGGGCAGATCAGCGGGTCGCGGCTTTGCTCGACCTCGTAAAGCTCGGTGGCGGACGGGTCGTTTTCGAATCGCGCGATCAGGCCGGACACGGATTGCCGAAAGCTCCAGCATTGCGGGTCGGGGTTGGTGTCGTAGACGAAGCAGATCAGCCCGTTGTCTTCGTACCAGCGGCCTTCCTGACATTCGCCGTCCAGAAAGGACCAGATCACGCGGCGGTCATCGAGATATTCCTCGGCACCATAAGGCACGCCATTATTGCCGTAATAGAAGGTCTTGCCGCTTGTGTAGGCGTCGAATTCCTCTGCGGTCATGGCAGGATCGGCCCGCAGGGCGGGGGCCAAAAGCAAAAGGCACAGGGTCCACATCACGCGACGCATGGCCGTATAGTGACAGATGGGGCCTGTTGCGACCAGTGGCGAGCGATCACATGTCCGGGACCGCCGCATTTTACCCACGCTCAACGTTTCCGGTGGTGCAGATGTCGCTTTTGGTCACGCGCGGGGGGATGGTGATATGTATCTGTCGGGCGGAACGCAGACAGGGAACACGCGCATGGCACTGGATGAACGCAAGGGCGTCTGGAAATCGGGCAAGGGCAAGGGCCGTCACACGCCGAAGGGCCGCCAGCTCGAGGATCAACCATGGCAGGAGGTGCAGGACCTGCTTGGCGCCGCGCCGCGCCGCCGAGATCTGCTGATCGAGTATCTGCATCTCATTCAGGATCGTTTCGGTCATCTGTCCGCCGCGCATCTGCGGGCACTGGCCGAAGAGTTGCGCATCGCGCAGGCCGAAGTCTATGAGGTGGCGACGTTCTATGCGCATTTCGACGTGGTCAAGGAAGGCGAGACACCGCCGCCCGCGCTGACCATCCGGGTGTGCGATTCGCTGAGTTGCGAACTGGCGGGCGCACAGCAGTTGAAAAAGGCGCTGGAGGACGGTTTGGACCCGGCGAAAGTGCGGGTTCTGCGCGCGCCCTGCATGGGGCGGTGCGATACTGCGCCGGTGTTGGAGATCGGTCATAACCATATCGATCACGCCACCCTCGAAAAGGTCGAAGCGGCGATCGCCGCTGACGATACCCATGCGCATGTGCCGCAGTACGAAACCTATGATGCCTATGCGAAGGCGGGCGGCTATCAGGTGCTGGCGCGGCTGCGCGAGGGCGGCGATTTCGAGACGGTGCAGCAGGACTTGCTGGATGCCGGTTTGCGCGGGCTTGGCGGTGCAGGCTTTCCGTCGGGGCGCAAATGGGGCTTCGTGCGGGCGGAGAAAGGCCCGCGCTATCTGGCGGTGAATGGCGATGAGGGCGAGCCGGGCACCTTTAAGGATCGCTTTTACCTTGAGCGGCAACCGCATGTTTTCCTTGAGGGAATGCTGATCGCGGCATGGGCCGTCGAGGCCGAGACCTGCTTTATTTACATGCGCGACGAATACCCCGCCGTGCTGGAGATCCTGCGCCGTGAGATCGCCGCATTGGAAACTGCCGGTGTCGTGGCACCTGGCTATATCGATCTGCGCCGGGGGGCCGGGGCCTATATCTGCGGTGAAGAAAGCGCGATGATCGAATCGATCGAGGGCAAGCGCGGCCTGCCGCGTCATCGTCCACCCTTTGTGGCGCAGGTGGGCATCTTCGATCGCCCGACGCTGGTGAACAATGTCGAGACGCTTTACTGGGTCACGCGCGTTCTGCGCGAGGGCAAAGAGATCCTGTCGGATGTCGAACGCAACGGGCGCAAGGGGTTGCGGTCCTATTCGGTGTCGGGGCGCGTCAACAAGCCGGGTGTGCATCTGCTGCCTGCGGGATCGACGATCACCGATATCATCGAGGCGGCGGGCGGCATGCTTGAGGGGCACAGCTTCAAGGCCTATCAGCCGGGCGGGCCGTCCTCGGGGCTGTTACCGGCGTCGATGAACGATATTCCGCTGGATTTCGACACGCTGCAGCCGCATGGCACTTTCATCGGGTCGGCGGCGGTCGTGGTGCTGTCGGACCGCGATTCCGCCAAGGCGGCGGCGCTGAACATGCTGCGGTTCTTCGAGGATGAAAGCTGCGGGCAGTGCACGCCGTGCCGGGTTGGTTGCGAGAAGGCGGTCAAGCTGATGCAGGCCGACAGGTGGGACCAGCCGCTGCTGGAAGAGCTGTGTCAGGCGATGGGCGATGCGTCGATCTGCGGGTTGGGACAGGCGGCGCCGAACCCGATTCGACTGACGATGAAGCATTTCCCCGACGAGATCTGACGGACGCCTGCATCTTCCAAATCCCGAAGATCCGCATTAGGTGAGGATTGAGACGGTATCGGAGGCCGCATGGCGTTTTTCACGAAGCTCAAGGAACGGCTGTTCAAATCCTCCTCGAAAATCGAGGACGGTCTGGATGCGATCATGGAGGATGGCGTCGAGGAAGAGGTGCTGGCCGCACCCGAGCCACGCCCGGAGACACGCCCGGAGCCGGAGCCGCGGCGCGAGCCCGTTCCCGAGCCTGAGCCGGAACCAACGCTGGAACCAGCGCCCGATCCGGAACCCAGCCCCGAGGAAATCCCTGAGCCGCCCTCGGAAGCGCCTGCCGAACCGCCCCTGGAATGGCCCGACCAAACCCCGCCCGAAGCGCCGGTGCGCGCGCCCGATCCGGCGCCTGCGCCGACACCGCAGGAAATCCCCGTCGATGATGTGACCAGCCCGGCGCAAGACAGTGCCAAGCCGGGACTTCTGGGGCGTCTTTTGGGTCGCAAGGAGGGCAAGACCGTTGTGCGGCGCGTGCTGGATGACGACATGCTCGAGCAGCTCGAAGAGCTGTTGATCTCGGCGGATATGGGGGTGGATACGGCGCTGCGCGTGACCGCCAACATGGCCGAGGGCCGCATGGGGCGCAAACTTTCCGGTCAGGAAATCAAGGAGTTGCTGGCGCAGGAAATTACCCGGATCATGGAGCCGGTCGCCCGGCCCATGCCGATCTATCCCAAGACCCCTCAGGTCGTGCTGGTGGTGGGCGTGAACGGATCGGGCAAGACCACGACAATCGGCAAGCTGGCCAGCCAGTTCAAGGCGGCGGGCAAGAGCGTGGTGATCGCTGCCGGTGACACGTTCCGCGCGGCGGCTGTGGAGCAGTTGCAGATCTGGGGCGAGAGGGCCGGTGTGCCGGTGCTGACCGCGCCCGAAGGGTCTGATCCGGCCAGTCTGGCGTTCGACGCGATGGAAAAGGCGCAGGCCGATGGCGCGGACCTTCTGATGATCGACACGGCGGGGCGATTGCAGAACCGGGCCGACCTGATGGAAGAACTGGCCAAGATCGTCCGGGTCATTCGAAAGAAAGATCCCGGTGCGCCGCATAACACACTGCTGGTGCTCGATGCCACCACGGGCCAGAACGCGCTGAGCCAGGTCGAGACGTTCCAGAAACTGGCCGATGTGTCGGGGCTGGTGATGACCAAGCTCGACGGCACGGCCAAGGGCGGGGTTCTGGTGGCGCTGGCCGACAAGTTCGGGCTGCCGATCCATGCCATCGGCGTGGGCGAGCAGATCGACGATCTGGCCCCGTTCGACCCTGAGGATTTCGCAGCGGCCCTGACCGGGCTTGAGCGCGGCTGAGCCCCGGTCGGGAGCGCGGCCTGCCTTAGGCCCGCCCCCATGCCTGTGGCACAGTGCCATGCCCGTATGCCATTGATTGCACCGGGGGCTGTGATAGGTGAAAGACCAGCGCATCGCCAGATCGATGCACGCGTTTCGGCCCGAGACCTCAGGGGGAGGGCAGACACGCTTTGGACGGTGACCGGAGAGGCCGATATGAGCGAGCAGAAGATCAATCCGTTGGTGAAGACCGGCCTTGAACTGGGACCGATCATCGCGTTTTTCGCAGCGTATCTGATGCTCAAGGACCGGGTTTTTACCTTTGGCGGCACCGAATATGACGGCTTTATCGTGGTCACCGCCGGGTTCATTCCGGTTTTCCTGCTGGCGATGGGGATACTTTGGTGGCTGACCGGGCATCTGTCGCGGATGCAGGTGGTCACGGCGGTGCTGATCATCGTGTTCGGCGGCATGAGCGTCTGGTTCAACGATCCGCGGTTCTTCAAGATGAAGCCTACGATCATTTATCTGATCTTCGCCGGGGTTCTTGGGGCGGGCCTGCTGCGGGGGCAGTCATGGCTGCAATATGTGATGGACGGCATGATGCCGCTGACCCATGAGGGTTGGATGATCCTTACCCGCCGTCTGGCGGCGTTCTTCTTTGGTCTTGCGATCTTGAATGAACTTGTCTGGCGCCTGATGAGCGAAGAGACATGGGTTTACTTCAAGACATTCGGCCTCACGGCGGCGATCTTCGTGTTCTTCATGGCGCAAGGTAAGCTCTTTCGCGAGCATGGTACTCAGGACGAGGAAAGCTGAGTTTGTATCCCGTCGTGGCGTGTTACACGGCACGGGTCAAGCTGGCCTTGAGGATCTCCCTGCAGGCGCATTACGATTGATCCACTCATGGCCGCGAGCGGGTCTCGAGGCTTGGAAACAAGGGGTGCGTCGCGCGGGTCAGGCCGGTATAGACCCGGATCGTGGGGGCCAAGAGCCGTGACCAGCGATGATCGGGCCGATCGGGCAGCTTGGCGCGAAGTTGTGCCAGAGGCAGCGATCCGGGGTGGCGCAAGAGCGCATGATAGAGGTCGAAAACGCCCGGTCTCAGATAGGACGACCAATGGCATATCGACGCTGCGGGTGGGGCAATGTCGAACCCTGCCCTCGCCAGCACATCCAGTGACCCGGCATGGTCAAGCTGCACCGTAACCACCCGTGGCTGGTCCGGCAGGCCTGCACCGATGCACCTGTCGCCCGCGCGTGGCGCTGCAATGAGCCGTTCCAGCAGGAAATCAAAGAGGTCGTTTTCCCGACTGGTGATGTTGAACACTTCTGCGGTGCGCCCTGCTCCGGTGTTCAGGCACCGCACGGCTTGGCCTGTATATTCCGCACCGCACAGCAGGATCACGCGGCCTACGCTGTTTTCGGGCAGGCGCCTCAGCGCTGACAGGATCACCCGCGCGCCCAGTGAATGCGCCATCAGATGCACCGGGCGACCGGGAGCAAGGCTGTGGATATCCTCGATCAGGGACGCGAGGGACGCACTCGCGGCAGTGGCCTGCCGGTAGGCCTGCCAGATCGTGCCGCGTCCGGACCAGCCAAATGCTATGCCGACACCTTCGCCGGGCAGATCTGCGCCAAATCCCAACTTACGGGGCCAGCTTATCCGTTTGCGCAGGTGCGGGCGGGGGGATAGCGACAGGATATGCTCGTGGGGACAGTCATCGCCGTGACCGGGGGCGAACTTGTAGCCATGCGTCATGATGATGACCGGGCCGCTATCTGCTGCAAGCGCCTTGGCGAGCGCAGGGCGCACTGCAGTGTCGGTCTTGTGCAGGCGTGGACCTGAGGGGCCAGAGTTGATGTGCAGAAAGGGCATGCCGACGAGCCACCACTACATGTTGTGGTTTTGGGCTACCGCATGCATACAAAGGTTTTTTGACGGCCATGCGAAAGCTGGATGACGGTGTTGACGGATCACGCGACCGGGTCTAAAGCGACGCCGTGGCGATTTGTTACCGGATTGCGGGCCACGTAAAACAACTCCGCTAAAGAGGTCAGGATGAAGGAGCCCCCTTTCGCTTGACCGCGACGGGGGTTTTTTTGTTTGGGCCAAGCGCCCTGGAGGACGAAGATGAGTGATGATTGGAACATGCGGACGAAACTGGTGCATGGCGGGACGCGCCGCAGCCAGTATGGCGAAGTCAGCGAGGCGATCTTTCTGACGCAGGGGTTCGTTTATGACAGTGCCGAAGCCGCCGAGGCCCGGTTCCTGCAGGCGGGGCCGGATGAATTCATCTATGGGCGCTATGGCAATCCGACCGTCGCGATGTTCGAGGACAGGATCGCCGGCTTGGAAGGGGCCGAGGATGCCTTTGCCACCGCCAGCGGCATGGCGGCGGTCAGCGGCGCGCTGACCTCGATGCTGCGGGCGGGCGATCACGTGGTGGCCGCACGCGCGCTGTTCGGGTCGTGCCTTTATGTGCTGGACGAGGTGCTGACGCGCTTCGGGGTCGAGGTGACTTTCATTGACGGCACCGATCTGGACGCGTGGCGCGCAGCGGTGCGCAGCGATACCCGCGCGGTGTTCTTTGAAAGCATCGCCAATCCAACGCTCGAAGTGGTGGATATCGCGGCGGTGGCGGATATCGCCCATGCGGTCGGCGCTACGGTCGTCGTGGACAATGTCTTTGCCACGCCGGTGTTTTCCCGTGCGATCGAGCAGGGGGCCGATGTGGTGATCTATTCGGCGACCAAGCATATCGATGGGCAGGGGCGCGCGCTTGGCGGTGTGATCCTCGGGACGCGCGAGTTCATCCGTGGCACGGTTGAGCCGTACATGAAGCATACCGGCGGCTCGATGTCCCCGTTCAATGCCTGGGTGATGCTCAAGGGGCTCGAGACGATCAGCCTGCGGGTCAATGCGCAGGCCCAGACCGCGCTGGCGCTGACCGATGCGCTGCAGGGTCGGCCTGAATTGTCGCGGGTGATCTATCCGGGTCATGCCAGCCATGCGCAGCATGATCTGGTCCTGCGGCAGATGGGCAAGGGTGGTACGGTGGTGGCGCTGGAGCTGGCAGGCGGGCAGGCGGCGGCGTTCCGGTTTCTCAATGCGCTGAGGATCGTGGTGATCTCGAACAATCTGGGCGATGCCAAATCCATCGCCACCCATCCTGCAACAACCACGCATCAACGCTTGCCGGCGGATCAAAAGGTCCTGCTGGGCATCACGCCGGGGCTGGTGCGGCTGTCGGTGGGTATCGAAGATCCCGAGGATCTGATTGCGGATATCTCTCGGGCTTTGACCATTGCGGGCGAAAAACAATGATCCGTCCTGTCGCTTCCGACGTAATTCCTTTCGAAATTGGAAATCCTTAGCGGCAGTGTTTAGATACACTGGGCGCTGAATATCGGGGGCCGGAAATGAATATTCACACGCGGGAACTGTCGGACATGCCGGATCGGGACGAGGCGAAAGCGGCGCTGGAGCGGCTGCGGAGCTGGGCTGCGCAAGCGACCCCCGAGGAAGTTGCCGATCTGGACCCGGCTATCGCGCGGCTTTTGCCGGGCCGGTCACTTTCGAACTACCCGGATCTGTCGCGCGATTATCCGGATGAGTTCAAGGTCAGCGATGCCTACAAGGCGTCTCTGCCGGATCTGCAGAACGGCCCCAGCTCGCTCATTCGCGGCGCGCGCCAGCAGTTGCAGCATGTGGGTATTTCGAATTTCCGCCTGCCGATCCAGTTTCACACCCGCGACAACGGCGATCTGACGCTCGAGACCAGTGTGACCGGCACGGTCAGCCTCGAGGCGGGCAAGAAGGGCATCAACATGTCGCGCATCATGCGCAGCTTCTATCGTCATGCCGAAAAGACCTTCAGCTTCGAGGTGATGGAAGCGGCGCTGGATGATTACATCACCGATCTGGACACGATCGATGCACGGCTTCAGATGCGGTTTTCCTATCCGGCCAAGGTGACATCCCTGCGCTCGGGGCTCCAAGGCTATCAGTATTACGACATCGCGATGGAACTGGTCGAGCAGGACGGGGTGCGCCGCAAGTTCATGCATCTCGATTACATCTATTCGTCCACATGCCCCTGCTCGCTGGAGTTGAGCGAGCATGCGCGCCAGACGCGCGGGCAGCTGGCGACGCCGCATTCCCAACGCTCGGTTGCACGCCTGTCGATCGAGATCGAGGGGCCGCAGATCCTGTGGTTCGAAGACCTGATCGACATGGCCCGCGCCGCTGTCCCCACCGAAACGCAGGTGATGGTGAAGCGCGAGGACGAGCAGGCCTTTGCCGAGCTGAACGCCGCCAACCCGATTTTCGTCGAGGATGCGGCAAGGCTGTTCTGTGAGCAGTTGCTCAAGGATCCGCGGATCGGGGATTTCCGCGTGGTGGCCAGCCATCAGGAGAGCCTGCACAGCCATGATGCCGTCAGCGTTCTGACCGAGGGCGAGACCTTTGCTTCGGACAGCATCGATCCGAGGATGTTCAGCTCGCTCTTCCACGTCGGCTGAGCGGTCCTGCTATCACCAGAGTTCGCGCGGTGCCCTATTCTTGGGCGCCGCGTTTTCTTTTGCGCGTTTTACACTCAGAAGGCGAGGAGGGCATGGCGGTAACTGGTGCAAGGGGCCACGGAGCGGCGGGTTTGCGTTATCGTATCGACACAAAATCCAGTCATGACTTCTTCAGTTCACTAGGCCTAAGGGATACCACGATGACACACGTGATGACACCGTTCACGCTTTCAGCCGCCGGGTTTCGTCTGGCTGGCTATCTTTTGGAAAACAACCTGCGCGTCGCACAGGAGTTCGGGCGGGCCGCGCTGATTGCCAATCCGTTTCTGTTGCGCAAGAGCGCGACATATGTCCGTCCCGTGACCAAGGCGCCGGTTGAGAAAAAGGCCGCGGCCGTGACGGGCAAGACCGCTGCCACATCTGCAGCGCCGGCAGTGACAGAGCCCAAGTCCGTGGCGACGCCTGTACCGTCCGAGCCAAAGCCCGCTGCGCCGAAAGCACCGGCGGCACAGGGACAGGTGGTTCCGATGAGACAGGCGCAGCCCAAGGCCAAGACCGTCGAGCCGCAGACGGACGCCAGCACGCCAAAGCGCCCGCGCGCACCGTCCAAACCGCCAGCGATGCCTGCACCGCGCAGCGTGGCCATGAACGGCCGTGACACCAGTCAGGCATGAGTTGCAACCGGTGCAAGGCCGGGTTGAGAAATTGATGTTGGTAAAGTCAACACTGCTGACCTAGCTTGAACAGCAGGGAGGAAACCTGAAAGCAACCGAGCGAGGTTTCCAAATGGCCGTCTTCACAACCAATATCTCTGATGCTCCCGCCCGTCTGCGCGACTGGCTCAAAACCGTCGGCACGGCGCTTGCCCTTGGGTTCGAGGCTCATGCCCACCGGGCATCACGCCGCAACCAGATCGAGGCGCTCGAGGCGATGTCCGACGCCGAGCTGGCCCGCATAGGTCTGCGCCGGGACGATATCGTGCGCCATGTCTATGGCGATCTGTTCTACAGGTAAGATCGAAATGCGCCTTGGCCCGGCGCGACGTGCCGGGCTGTTGCGGTCATCCGTTCGCGCTTGACAGCGACATGGGGCGCGGCCAACTGTGCGCCTCATGTTGGATGTGCGGCCTGTCGGATATGTCATAGGACTGGTGGTCGTGGCCATGGGGTTGGCCATGATTTTCCCGCTTGCCGTTGATATCGCCGAAGGGCGCGGGCATTGGCCCGTCTTCGCAGAAAGTGCGATCCTCACGACGCTTGTGGGTGGGTTGGTGGCATTGGCGTGCCGCAACGGGGTCAGGGACAGTCTGACGGTTCAGGAAACCTTTTTGCTCACAACCGGGGTCTGGGTGTTCCTGCCGCTGTTCGGTGCACTGCCCTTCATGCTGGGCGAGACCGAGGCGCGGGCCGTTGATGCCATTTTCGAGGCGATGTCGGGTTTGACCACCACGGGCTCCACGGTGTTGTCGGGCCTTGATACGCTGCCCAAGGGGCTGTTGCTGTGGCGCGGCATCCTGCAATGGATGGGCGGGATCGGTATCATCGTGGTGGCGATGGTTTTCCTGCCAGAGCTGCGCATCGGGGGGATGCAGCTTTTTCGATCCGAGGCCTTCGACACGATGGGCAAGATCCTGCCGCGCGCCACGCAGATCGCGTCCAGCATTTCGACGATCTACGTGGCGCTCACGCTGGCCTGTACGCTGGCCTATCTGGCTACGGGTATGAGCGCCTTCGATGCGACGGTCCATGCGCTGACCACTGTCTCCACGGGTGGCTTTGCGAATTACGACGCCTCCTTCGGGGCATTCTCAGGCAGCGCCGAATGGGTGGCGACCCTTTTCATGGTCCTCGCGGCCTTGCCGTTCGTGCGGTATGTGCAGCTTCTGAACGGGAACCATCGGGCGCTTTTTCGCGACAGCCAGGTACGGGCATTCCTGATGACGATCGCGCTGCTTGCCGTGGTCACCGCCGGGGTGCTGCTGACGATCTTTCCGCATCATCCCGAACAGGCCCTGCGCGAGGCGGCGTTCAACATCACCTCGATCATGAGCGGCACGGGCTATGCCAGTGTGGATTACATGACATGGGGTCCATTCCTGATCGCGCTGTTCTTTTTCATCGGCCTGATCGGGGGCTGCGCGGGATCGACGACATGTTCGATCAAGATTTTCCGCTACCAGATCCTTTTTGCTTCGGTGAACGCGCAACTGGGGCGCATTCATTCGCCCCACGCGGTCTTTACCCCGCGGTTCGAAGGGCGCTCGATCAGTGACGACATCCTCAATTCGGTGATGACGTTCTTCGTATTCTTCATCGTCACGCTTGGTGTCGTGGCGGTGGCGCTTGGGCTGACGGGGTTGGATTTCATCACCTCGGTCTCGGGGGCTGCCACGGCGCTGGCCAATGTCGGCCCCGGTCTGGGCGATATCATCGGACCGGCCGGAAATTTTGCGCCGCTGAACGACGCGGCGAAATGGATCCTGACATTTGCCATGCTTATCGGACGGTTGGAGCTCATGGCCGTCTATGTCATGTTCACCGTCAATTTCTGGAGAACCTGATGACCTCCCGACCTTTGGGCGCACAGATCAGCCACATGCTCAAATCCCGTGGCGTTGAGACGATATTCGGGATTCCCGGTGTGCATAATCAGGAAATGTATCGCGGTATCGAAGAGGCCGGGATCACGCATATTCTGGCGCGGCACGAGCAGGGTGCGGGCTTCATGGCGGATGGCTATGCTCGCGCCAGCGGCAAGCCGGGCATCGCCTATGTGATCACCGGTCCGGGGCTTTGCAATATCATGACGCCGATCGGGCAGGCTTATTCGGACAGCGTGCCGATGCTGGTGATATCTTCCTGTCTGGATGAAACCGCGGCACGGCGCGGTCAATTGCACCAGATGAAGGATCAGGAAGGGGCCGCGCGCACGGTCGCGGACTGGTCAGAAACCGCGCTCACGGCGCAGGCGGCCTATGATCTCATCGACCGGGCGATGACCGAGTTCGCCTTGGGGCGGGCACGGCCCAAGCATCTGTCCGTGCCGATCCGCCTGTTGCAGGGCATGGCCGAGGCGGCGCCATCCGCGCCGGCGCGGCCTTCGGCACGCCCCGCAACCGCGCCGGATGTGGCGGCGGCGGTCGAGGTTCTGCGCGCGGCACGGCGCCCGTTGATCGTGGCAGGGGGCGGCGCGACAGAGGCGGCAGCGGCGCTCAACCAACTGCGCGAGGTGACCGGGGCGGCCACCTTCACCACCTATGCCGGACGCGGCATTTTCACCCCCGGAACGCCGCTGCATTACGGGAATTTCCTGGCCAGACCCGGCTCGGCGGACGAGATTGCCAAGGCGGATGTGGTTCTGGCCGTTGGCACCGAGCTCAGTCAGGTCGATCTGTGGCGCGATCATCTGGGCCATACGGGCAAGATGATCCGCGTGGATATCGACGCCGAGGTTCTTTCGGACCTGTCGCGCGCCGATATCACGCTTGCGGGCGATGCGGCGGCCGTGGCCGAGGCGATGTGCGCGGCGCTTGGTGAGCCGGTGCAATCGCTTTGGACACAGGCGGAAATAGATGCTGCACGGGATCGGTGGCGGCGCGAGGTGGATGGGCAATTGCCGGGGATCGGTGCGATCTGTGACACGCTGCGCGCCTGTTTGCCCAAAGACACGATGATCTTTTCCGACATGACGCAATTTGCCTATAACGCCAATGAAATCTGGGAGTTGGAGGCGCCGGGCCTGTGGCATCATCCAAGCGGCTTCGGCACGTTGGGCTATGCCTTGCCCGCGGCGATCGGCGGCGCGGTGGCCCGACCTGGCCTGCCCACGATGTGCGTGGCGGGGGATTACGGCTTTCAGTACACGCTGCCGGAACTGGGTGTGGCGGTGGAGCTGGGTTTGCCGCTGCCGATCCTTTTGTGGGACAATGGCAAGCTCAAGGAGATCGAGGACAGCATGGTGCGCTCGCAGATCGCACCCAATGCGGTGGTGGCGCGCAATCCCGATTTCTGCGCGCTTGCGCGCGCCTACGGGGCGGGTGCGGCGGAACCGCAAAGCCTTGGCGCGTTGACCGAGGCTGTGAACGCGGCTTTTGCGGCCAGCGGCCCGACCCTGATCCGGGTCACGCCCGATCTGCTTGGCGGCTGAGCCCGCGCCCCGCGCGCCTATCGGGCGCGGGACACCGTGTCAGCGGGTCAATCCCAGCAACTGACCAGCACGGTCATGCCGGCGGCACGATCGGTCAAAGCCTCGGGCGCCATCTGGCCGATCTCGGAGGTGGCCGAGGGCGTGATGCCCGCGTCCTGCAAAAGCTGTTTCAGAACAGTGTTATTCGCCGCGAAGCTCACGCCATCTGGAAGTCTGCGGTCGCCTGAGCCTTGTGGCATAAGCATCCCCAGAACCGCGCCGCCCGCATCGACCACAGGGCCACCGGCATCGCCCTCAAGGGCATGGAGCGACAGACGCTTGATCTTGTCCTCGCCGTTCAGGCCCTGCAGCTCCTCGAGCTGTCCGAAGGTCAGCGTCGGCGCTCCGAGCACACCGCCATAGGAGTATCCCGCCACGGCGACATCTGACCGCAGCCGGGGGATCGCCTGCTGGAAGGCCGCGACCGCCATGGGCGCCAGACGGTCCAGGGGCCGCAGAAGCGCGATCCCGAGGCTGTCATCACGGCGGGCCACCTCGGCTTCGTGATCCTCGTCGATGGTGATGCGGCGGCAGCCATCCACCACATCGGCGGTGGTCAGGACCGCGCCAGTGCGATCCACGTAAAAGCCCGAGCGATTGAGCCGCGGCTTGCGGATTTCCAGGCCCGACACAAGGTCGATGCCCTGCATGGCGTCGCTGCCCTCGGCCGGGTCCAGAACGCCGTCGATGCGCGTGAAACTTTCCTGCATGCGCCCCAGAAGGCGGGTGCGACGCTCCTCGTCGCCCGCGGGCCAGACAAGGGTGAAGCCCTTGATCTCGCCGTCTTTGAGCCAGGCTTGCGTGTGGGAGATGGTGAGCGCACCCTCACCGATCAGAGTGAAGGCATCGCTTTCAAGGGTCCGTGGCCCGGTTTCAGGCACGATTTCAAGCGTTTGCATGATGTCGTAAAGGCCGGCCAGCGTGGCATCGGTGCCGGTCTGACTGATGAGAAGCACCCGCGCGTCGATATCGCCCTGAGCGTTGTAATGTACGAAAGGCGGCTCGTAGCGTTCGAAGGCGACTAGGGCGGTGGGCATCTCGATCTCGATCCCGGCGGCCTCGTCGCGCACGATCTGAAGGCCAAGACCATCGAGCACGGCGTTGTACTGGCCCAGCAATTCGGCGCGCTGAAGCGTGGTCAGGATGCCCGTTTCATCATGGCCATTGGCCGCTTGCCAGTCTGCCATGGAGGCACGGGTGCCGCGCCCGAAGGCCGCGTCGATCGGACCCGCGTAGAACCCGGCCCATCGCAGCGCCTCTTGCAGGGCGGCACGTTCATCGCGGCTCAAAAGGCTTTCGCTGGCGCGCGCTTCGGCAGGGGTTTCGTCGGCGGGTTCGATGAGTGGTATCTCTATCGGGGTGTCCTGTGCCAGGGAGGTGTTCTGCGACAGGATCGGATCGACGATCTCGAGTGCGGGACGATCAAGCGCGTTGGTTCCGATGGGCCAGAACTGCTGCTGATAATCCGAACTGCGCGCGACATAGCTGTCGCGCGGGATCAGCCCTTGAGCCCGAAGGCTGCGCAATATCCGGTCGGCATCTTCGGGGGCATAGGGGCCAAGGGCGATGGCATACCAGCCTGCGCCAAGGGAAAAGCCGTGCACGTCATCAAGCTGGGTGCTGTAATCGCGTATCCGGTCGTTGGCCGAGGACAGGCTGGGTTGCGCTTCGATCTGCACCCAGACCGCATCGCCCTGTTGCGCGCGAGCAGCAGGCGCCGCCATCACGATCACACATAAAATTACCGAAAAAAAACGCGTCATCAAAGCCACTTGGTCCTGTCCCGTTCTGGTTTGCCCCGGTTGTCCCGTCTTTTAGCAAAAATGCGCCGTCATGCACCCAAAATAATGGCACCTCCCGCAATTGACCCTGCCGTGTCGTGGCCGTAGGTAAGAACGGCGATTTCAGGGGGCCAGCCGGAGGCGACCATGGCGGAACAGACAGGCATGCCACGCAGTTTTCAGGAGGTGATCCTTCGGCTGCAAGCCTATTGGGCGGCGCAGGGCTGTGCGATGATGCAGCCTTATGACATGGAGGTCGGCGCCGGCACGTTCCACCCCGCCACCACCTTGCGTTCGCTTGGCAGCAAGCCTTGGGCTGCGGCCTATGTGCAGCCGTCGCGACGGCCCACGGACGGACGTTATGGGGAGAACCCCAACCGCCTGCAGCATTACTACCAATATCAGGTGCTTATCAAACCCAGCCCGCCGAACCTGCAGGCGCTCTACCTCGGCAGTCTCGAGGCGATCGGCATCAACATGGCGCTGCATGACATCCGCTTTGTCGAGGATGACTGGGAAAGTCCGACGCTTGGAGCCTGGGGGCTTGGCTGGGAAGTGTGGTGCGACGGCATGGAAGTCAGTCAGTTCACCTATTTCCAGCAGGTCGGCGGCCATGATTGCCATCCGGTCTCGGGCGAGCTGACCTATGGGCTGGAGCGTTTGGCGATGTATGTTCTGGGCGTCGATCACGTGATGGACATGCCCTATAACGATCCGCAGGCGCCCATCCCGCTGACCTATGGGGATGTGTTCCGCCAGACCGAGCAGGAATACAGCCGCTGGAATTTCGATGTGGCCAATACCGATGTTCTGCTGCGTCACTTCGAAGAGGCCGAGGCCGAGTGCGAGGCGATCCTGTCGCAGCCCGAGGTCGATCCGAAAACCGGGCAACGGATCATCATGGCGCATCCTGCGTATGATCAATGCATCAAGGCCAGCCACGTGTTCAACCTGCTGGATGCGCGCGGGGTGATCTCGGTCACCGAGCGGCAGGCCTATATCGGGCGCGTGCGGGCGCTGGCGAAGAAATGTGCCGATGCGTTCGTCACGACCGAGGCAGGGGGATTTGTGGCGTAATGGGTAAATTCCTCGCAGCTTTGATCCTCGGATCGGCGATATTGGCCGGTGGCGGGCTCTATTATCTTCAGGTCTACGCCTATTATGACGAGGTGGTTCCGGATGGACGGCAGGATGTGCAGCTGACGCGGCTGACCTCGGAGCAGGCGGAGCCGATCCCCTATGCCGATTTTCAGGCGATCGACTCGGAAAGCTCGCCGATCCGGTATCGCGCCTGTTTCGCCACCTCGCTTGGGTTGGATGTGCTGGCCGACACCTACATGCCCTACGACAAGCCCGTGCCGCTCAAGGCGCCGGGCTGGTTCGATTGCTTCGATGCCGATGATATCGCAACCGGGCTCAAGGACGGGTCGGCACTGGCCTTCATGGGCCAGAAGGATATCGAATACGGTATCGACCGCATCGTCGCCGTGACCGATGACGGGCGCGGCTATGTCTGGCACCAGATCAACCGCTGCGGCAAGGTCGTGTTTGATGGCCTGCCGACCCCCGAAGACTGTCCCGAACCCCCGAACCGGAATTGACCGATATGCCTGATCTTCTGATCGAACTCTTCTCCGAGGAAATCCCGGCGCGCATGCAGGCGCGGGCGGCGGCGGACCTCAGGGCGCGCATGACCGATGGGCTGGTCGAGGCCGGTCTGACCTATGCCGGTGCGCAGACCTTTGCGACGCCCCGGCGGCTGACGCTGGCGGTGGAAGGGCTGCTGGCGGCAAGCCCCACGGTCACCGAAGAGCGCAAGGGGCCACGGGCAGATGCGCCCGAAAAGGCCATCGAGGGGTTCTTGCGCGGCGCAGGTGTCACCCGCGAAGAGCTTGAAATTCGTGACGAAAAGAAGGGTCAGGTGTTTTACGCCAAGATCACGCGGCCGGGCCGACCCGCCGAGGCGATCGTGGCCGAGGTGCTGGATCATGTCGTGCGGAATTTTCCATGGCCCAAGGCGATGCGGTGGGGCTCTGGCAGCCTGCGGTGGGTGCGTCCGCTGCAGTCCATCCTGTGCATCCTGACCGATGATGCGGGCGAGGCCCGGATCGTCGATCTGGAGATCGACGGGATCAGGGCCGGCAACACCACCGAAGGGCATCGGTTCATGGGTGGGGGACGCTTCGCGGTTTCGTCTTTCGAGGATTACGAGGCCAAGCTCAAGCGCGATCATGTGATCCTGGATGCGCAGCAGCGCGCCGATCACATCTGGCACGACGCCACCAGTCAGGCCTTTGCTGCAGGGCTGGAAGTTGTGGAAGATCAAGGGCTTCTGTCCGAGGTTGCCGGGCTTGTCGAATGGCCGGTCGTGTTGATGGGCCAGATCGACGAGGATTTTCTGGGCCTGCCGGCCGAGGTGCTGCAAACCTCGATGAAGGAACATCAGAAGTTCTTTTCGGTGCGCAATCCGGCGACTGGAAGGATCGAGCGGTTCATCACCGTGGCCAATATCGAAAGCGCGGATCATGGCGCCACGATCCTTGCCGGGAACCAGAAGGTGCTGGCGGCGCGGCTGTCGGATGCCAAGTTTTTCTGGGAAAACGACCTTCGTATCGCGCATGCGGGCATGGAGGAATGGATCGAGCAACTGTCGAACGTGACATTCGAGCGACAGCTGGGAACGCAGGCCGCGCGTATCCGCAGGATCGCGGCGCTGGCGCGGGACATTGCCGCCGATGTGGGGGCGGATGCCGGGCGCGCGGAGCAGGCGGCGCGGGTGGCCAAGGCCGATCTGAGTTCGGAAATGGTCTATGAATTCCCGGAATTACAAGGGCTTATGGGCCGCTACTATGCCGAGGCGGCGGGCCTGCCGGATGATGTGGCGGCAGCCTGCGAGGAACACTACCGCCCGCTTGGGCCGTCGGACGCGGTGCCGGTGGCGCCGGTGTCGGTGGCGGTGGCGTTGGCGGACAAGCTGGATACGCTGACGGGGTTCTGGGCGATCGACGAAAAACCCACCGGATCGAAGGATCCCTTCGCGCTGCGCAGGGCGGCGCTTGGGGTGATCCGGATCATTCTGGATGGCGGTTTCCGGCTGAAACTGGACAGATATATTGATGCGCAGCTTCTCAGACACAAGATAAGCCTCAATCACGCCAAAGCCAGCGACGACGAAATCGACACGCTGGAAGAGGTTCTGGACGAGATTGCGGACCACGGAGTCTTCGGGGCGGCGTTCCGGGCGGTGATGGATCGGCTGCAGGAAAAAGAGAATGCGCCGGAGACGGAGGAGGGCAGCCTTCTGCGCATTGTGGGCGATGTGGTGCCGGATCTGAGCACGGATTTGCTGGCATTCTTCCATGACCGGCTGAAAGTTTACCTGAGAGATCAGGGGCTTAGGCATGACGTGATCGATGCGTGCCTGATGCTGGATGGCGGCGATGACCTGGCGCTGATCGTGGCACGGGCCAAGGCGTTGGGAGACGTGCTGGAGACCGAGGACGGGGTAAATCTTGTGCAGGGCTTCAAGAGGGCCAACAACATCTTGAGTCAGGCCGAAGAGAAAGA
This sequence comes from Roseovarius litoreus, assembly GCF_900142765.1. Taxonomy (GTDB): domain Bacteria; phylum Pseudomonadota; class Alphaproteobacteria; order Rhodobacterales; family Rhodobacteraceae; genus Roseovarius; species Roseovarius litoreus. The sequence continues at coordinate 152,784 of NZ_FRCB01000004.1, read as the reverse complement.
CGGCGTCGAATATTCGTTCGGAGCGGACCCGAAATACGCGGAAGTGTCTGAAGAAAAAGACCTTTTTGCCGCTCTGGCCAAGGCCGAGGGTGAGATCGCCAAGGCGAATGCCGTTGAGGACTTCGTGGGCGCCATGGCGGCGATGGCGGCGCTGCGCGGACCGATCGATGCGTTTTTCGATGCGGTGCAGGTCAATACCGACAATCAGGTGGTGCGGCGTAACCGTTTGAATCTGCTTGGAAAGATACGGGATATCTGTTTGCAGGCGGCGGACCTGACCAAGCTGGAAGGCTGAAGTTCGCCCCCCGATGGCCCGGACCGCCAAAAAAAGGGGCCGGGCATGGGTTTTGTGTAGGATTGGTACGAAACCTACGCGCGTTTGGGACGATCCGGGGTCGGATACCTGCAAATTGTGTCCATCTTGTACACAAGTCGCATATTCCGGGCCGCAAACAGGGGCGCGCAGCCCGGGCGTCTAATCCGGGGGCAGGGGTGCGCTTGCTCTTGCCAAGGGGCACATCGCGCGTATTCTGCGCCAACGCAATCAAGGTGCCGCAGTGCAGCAAGACGATCCGAATATCACCCTGATCACACCGACCGCTCCGATGGCGGCGCAAACCCATGGCGGGCGCGCGAAATGTCTTCAGAGACTCGTGCGGCTTGATCTGCCGGTGCCGCGCACCATCGCGCTGTCCTTCGATGCGGTGCATGGCATCGCCGCCGGGGATATGCCCGATCTGGAGGCGCTGATCGCGCCGTTCAGCGCGGAGGCGTTGCTCTGTGTGCGCCCGTCGTCGGAAGACCCCGACTGGGGCGGGCCGGGGGCGGTGCTGAATATCGGGATGAACGACGCCAAGTTCGTGGAATTGAGCGACCGGCTGGGCAAGGAGGCGGCGTCGGAATTGTACCTGCGCTTCGTGCAGGCCTATTCGACGCATGTGGCGCGGCTGGACCCGGATATTTTCGACGACGTGGATTCGGATCCGGTGGTGGGTCTGGGGCAGGCGCTGCACGCCTATGAGAACGAGACCGAAGAGGATTTTCCGCAAGAGACGAGTGTGCAACTGGCCGAGGTGCTGCGCTCGATGGCACGGGCCTGGGAGGGGACGACCGCGCGCTTGCTGCGGCAGGCCAAGGGTGCGCCGGCGGATGCGGGGCTGGGCCTTGTGGTGCAGGAGATGGCCTTTGGGTTGGGGCAGGGCGAGTCCGGCTCGGGGGTGATGCAGCTTGTGGACAGTGCGACGGGGGCACGGCGGATTACCGGGCGCTACATGAGCCAGAGCCAGGGCCGGGACGCGCTGCGCGCGGGGTCGGACGCGATGTTCCTGATGCGCGATCCGCGCGGTCCGTCACTGGAGGAGGTGGCGCCGGAGGCCTTTGCCAAGCTCAGGGGGTATACCGAGCTGATGCGCGTCAAGCTGCGCGAAGAAATGCAGGTGGAGTTCACCATCGAAAATGGTGAGGTCTATGTTCTGGACGGTGTGAGGGTGGCGCGCAATGCCCGCGCGGCGGTGGCGATCGCGGTGACGCTGGCCGATGATGGCATCATCTCGCGCGAGGAGGCGTTGATGCGGATCGAGCCGCGCGCGCTCAATGAATTGTTGCACCGGCAGGTCGATCCCGAAGCGCCGCGCGACGTGCTGGCGCGCGGTGTGGCAGCGAGCCCCGGTGCCGCGACCGGCAAGATCGTGTTCACCGCCGAGGCCGCACAGGCCCATGCCGCGCGAGACGAGCCTTGCGTTCTGGTGCGGCGCGAAACCAGTCCCGAGGATATTCGCGGGATGCATGCGGCGGTTGCCGTTCTGACGGAGCGCGGCGGCATGACCAGCCATGCGGCTGTGATCGGGCGGGGCATTGGCCTGCCTTGTGTCGTGGGTGCGTCGGAGATCGGGTTCGACACGTCCCGCAAGACGCTGACGCTGCGCGATGGGCGGGTGCTGCGCAAGGGGGACACGATCACCATCGACGGCACCAATGGAGAGGTTCTGGCCGGGGCGGCGCCCTTGCTGGAGGCGGCGAGGGACGAGTCGTTCCAGACGCTGATGGAGTGGGCCGATGCGGTGCGCGATATCGCGGTGCGGGCCAATGCCGACACGCCCGCCGATGCCGAGGCGGCCCGGAATTTCCGGGCGCAGGGGATCGGGCTGTGCCGGACCGAGCACATGTTCTTCGAGGCCGACCGGCTGACGGTGATGCGCGAGATGATCTTTGCGGATTCGAGCCGCGACCGGGCGGCGGCGCTGGACCGGCTGTTGCCGATGCAGCGGGCCGATTTCATCGATCTGTTCCGCATCATGCAGGGCCAGCCCGTGTGCATCCGGTTGTTCGACCCGCCGCTCCACGAGTTTTTGCCCACCGATCGCAGCGGTTTGCTGGAACTGGCCGAGGCGCTGGATCTGCCCTTGTCGGATGTGACACGCCGGGTCGAGGCGCTGGGCGAGTACAACCCGATGCTGGGCATGCGTGGCGTGCGGCTGGGTATTACCGTGCCGGAGATTTACGACATGCAGGCGCGCGCGATCTTCGAGGCCACGGTCGAGGCCAGCCGCGAAGGTGACGCCGTTGTGCCCGAGATCATGATCCCGCTCGTGTCGGCGCGGCGCGAGGTGGAGCTGGTCAAGACCCGTGTGGATGCGGTGGCCGCTGCGGTGCGCAACGAGACGGGGCGCGATTTCACCTATCGTCTGGGTGTCATGGTCGAGACGCCGCGCGCAGCCCTGCGCGCCAACGAGATCGCGCCGCATGTGTCGTTCCTGAGTTTCGGGACGAATGACCTCACGCAGATGACCTATGGTCTGAGCCGGGACGATGCGGGGCGGTTCATGTCGACCTATGTGAAGCAGGGCGTCTATCCCGAAGACCCGTTCCATACGCTGGATGTGGACGGTGTGGGCGAGTTGTTGCGGATGGGTGCCGAGCGCGGACGCGCGGTCAAGCCCAACCTTGTGTTGTCGATCTGCGGCGAGCACGGGGGCAATCCCGAATCAATCGCATTCTGCCGGGCGGCGGGATTCGACTATGTTTCATGCTCACCTTTCCGGGTTCCGGTGGCGCGACTTGCTGCCGCACAACTGGTGGTGAAAGACAAGATAGGGTAGGCGATCGCCCGTTGAGCGCAATATTCGCGCGGTCGGGCGGGTCTGCAGGCACCGAAAATTTCGTCGCAATTGGAGCGATCCTGTCGCGGACTGGACGCGTGGGGCAATTTTGACTACATGGCGCAGATGTTTTGCGGTGCTCATGCATCGCGATGGGGGATTATGCCATGATCAGAATGATTGTGATGCTGTCGTTATTGATGGGCAGCACGGCGATGGCCGATACGCCTGTGAAGCGGCTTTTCGAGCAGGAGCGCGCGGCGCTGGGGCGGATCTCGGGTGAGATCAAGGCCAGCTATCTGCAGCGTCCGGAGGCGGATCTGGAGTATTCTAAGGAGTGGCTGTCGACGCAGCAGGTGAGCCAGGGTGGCGATCAGTGGCGCTGTCTGGCGGAGGCGCTTTATTTCGAGGCGCGCGGCGAAAGCGTGAAGGGTCAGTTCGCGGTGGCGGAGGTGATTCTGAACCGGGTGGACAGTGCGGAGTTTCCGAACACGGTCTGCGGTGTGGTTCATCAGGGCACCGGGCGGAAATATGCCTGCCAGTTCACCTATACCTGCGATGGCCATGAAGAGGTGATCGCCAACCCGGCCGCGTTCCGGCAGGTGGCCAAGGTGGCGCGGCTGACGCTGGATGGCGCACCGCGGCAGTTGACCGATGGGGCGACGCATTATCACACGCAGGCGGTGAACCCGCGTTGGGCGCGTGTCTTCCCGCGCACGGCGACGATCGGCGTGCATCATTTCTACCGGATGCCGACGCGGTTGAGTTCCAACTGAGGGATGCGGGAAAAACCGGTTGACTAGGACGTGAGCGCCTGTAAAAGGCAGGCTTCATGACGAATTTCTCGGGTGCCACGCGCACCCGGCGCAGGAGACAGCACAATGGCGAAGCCGACGACCATCAAGATCCGTCTGAACTCGACCGCGGGCACGGGCCATTTCTACGTGACCAAGAAGAATGCGCGCACCATGACCGAAAAGATGGTCGTACGTAAGTATGACCCGGTGGTGCGCAAGCATGTCGAGTACAAGGAAGGCAAGATCAAGTAAGATCGCCTTTTCCGTGACAAGACGAAAGCCGCGCCGCTCAAGCGCGGCTTTCTTGATTCCGGGGGGTGCGCAGGGGCGGTGGGGTGATATTTCCCGAGGATCCCTGCCATGTGTACGATCGACCTGAGCCCCGCCGATGAGGCCGACCCCGACGAGATATTGGAACTGCTGCGTTGCAGCTATGGCCAGCTTCTGGCGCGGGATCACCCTGTCGAGCTGGTGGGCAAGGCGCTGCCGGTGATGTGCGAGCCGGTGCCGAGGCTGCTGCGGGGGGCGCATTACGTGCTGGCGCGGCGGCAAGGGCATGTGGTGGGCATGGGCGGCTGGAGCCGGGAAACCCCGTTCGGGCGGCCCGGTGTGGACGGGCTGGGCCATGTGCGTCATCTGGCGGTTCACCCCAAGGCGCTGCGCAGCGGTGTGGGGCGGGCCATCTTCGGCTGGATCGTAGGGACGGCACAGGCGGCGCAGGTCACGCGGCTATCATGTCTTTCGACACAAGGAGCGGTGCCGTTCTTTGCCGCGATGGGGATGCAGGCGCAGGGGGATGTGCTGTTGCATCTGGGGCCGGGCGTGAGCCTGCCTGCGATGCAGATGTGCTGGCAGGGATGAGGGTGGCAGGCGCGGGGTCGCGATGGCACAAAAAAAAGGGCCGGTCGCATGGACCGGCCCTTGTTGTGTCGTGTCGCGGCGAGGATTACTCGCGCTGGCCGAACAGGCTCAGCAACATGATGAACATGTTGATGAAGTCCAGGTAAAGGCGCAGCGCGCCCATGATGGCCGACTTGCCCATCCACTCGCTGTCGCCGTGATGGGCGTGAGCGAGATACTCGTTCTTGATGTCCTGCGTGTCATAGGCGGTGAGGCCTGCGAAGATCAGAACACCGATGGCCGAGATCGCGAACATGATCGCGGGCGAGCCAAGGAAGATATTGACGATCGACGCCACGATCAGGCCGATCACGCCCATGATCAGGAAGCTACCCCAGCCGGAGATGTCCTTCTTGGTGGTGTAGCCCCAGAGCGACAGCCCCGCGAACGCGATGGCGGTGATCAGGAACACCTGAGCGATCGAGTAGTCGGTGAAGACCACGAAGATATAGCTGATCGACACACCCATCACGGCTGCGAAGGTGTAGAAGAACAGTTGTGCCGCCGCCGCGGACAGTTTGTTGATCATCGCACTGAAGGCGAAGACCATGATCAGCGGCGCGAACATCACGATCCAGCGCGTGATGCCGGTAAACAGTGTTTCGAACAGGGCTGCATTCGTGCCGACGGCCCAAGCCGCGGCGAAGGTCAGCAGCATGCCTACGGACATCGTGCCGTAGACCTTGTTCATGTGGGCACGAAGCCCCGCATCAATCTGGGCGGTACGGGCGCCTGCCGCCGTCCGGATTGTTTCAAACTGAGCCATCAAAGCCTCCGATATTGAACCCCAAGCCCCATTTTTAGGGCTTTGCACACAATATTGGGCAGGCCGGGCTTTATTTCAAGCATTACCGGAGCGAAAACGTGACAATTTAGGTCATGAATTCCGCCAGTGCGCCGGAATGTCCCACAGGGGGCGGCGGGACTCGGTCAGGGCGGTGTCGCGGTCAAGGCCGATATCGGCCAGAGCACGGTCATCGAGCCGCGCCAGAGACCGCCGCTGGCGGTGCAGCGACAGCATCAGGCGCAAGGCCAGCAGGGGGTGCGGGCGGGCGCGCGGCGTGGCGCGGGAGAGTGACAGGGGCGGCATGGCGATATCCTTTCCGGTTCGTGATGAATGACTTGCGTTTCATGTTTTCTGGTGATGTATATGACGGCTGTGGTATCATTTTTAAAACGAATGTTTGTGACCGAATGCATCAAGGGATGTGATACATGAGGAATCTGGATACGACGACACTGCGCTCGTTCGTGGCGGTGGCCGATCAGGGCGGGGTGACACGGGCCGCGGCGGTCCTGCACCTCACGCAATCGGCGGTCTCGATGCAGCTCAAGCGGCTGGAGGAGATGATGGGCCTGTCGCTGCTCGATCGCAGCAACCGCACCATCGGCCTGACGGCGGCGGGCGAGCAATTGCTGGGCTATGCGCGCCGGATGCTGGAGTTGAACGACGAGGTGGTGCGGCGGCTGACCGAGGAGACCTTCGAGGGCGAGGTCATCCTGGGCGTGCCGCATGACATCGTCTATCCGGTGGTGCCGCGGGTGCTCAAGGCGTTCAACGTGGCGTTTCCCAGGGTCAAGGTGAACCTCAAGTCATCGCGGACGGTGCGGCTGCGCGAGGCGCTGCGCAAGGGTGAGGCGGACCTTATCCTGACCACCGAGGAGGATCTGGGGCCGGGCGGCGAGACGCTGTGCGAAATGCCGCTGCGCTGGACGGGGGCACGCGACGGGCTGGCGTGGAAACGGAGGCCGCTGAGGCTGGCGTTTTCGACCAACTGTATTTTCCGGCCCATCGTGCTGCGGCGTCTGGATGCCGCAGGCGTGGATTGGGACATGGCGGTGGAATCCGAGGATGACCGCTCGGTCGAGGCGCTGATCAGCGCCGATCTGGCGGTGGGGGCACTGCTGGAGGACAGTATTCCGCCGCATCAGGAAGCGATTTCGCCGGGGGGGAGCCTGCCGGATCTGGGGGTTCAGAAGATCAACATGTATGCGCGCGGCGGGCGCGACGAGGTGCTCGAGCAGTTGGCGGAGATGTTGCGCAGCGGCTATGGCGCGGTGGCGCAGCCTGCGGGGCTGTTCAGTTTGGGGTGACCACGACCTTGCCGGTGGATTTGCGGCTGCGCAGCACTTCGAGCGCCTCGGCGGCCTGATCCAGCGGCAGGACATGGCTGACATGGGGTTTGATGCGGCCTGCCTCGTACCAGCCCATGAGGGTGGCGAGGCTGTCGGTGACGACCGAGGGGCGGAACTTGAGATAGCCGCCCCAATAGAGGCCGATGACGCTGAGGTTCTTGACCAGAAGGTGATTGGCCTTGATCTGCGGGACGGTGCCGCTGGCGAAGCCGATGGAGAGGATGCGGCCTTCGGGGTTGGTGGCGCGGAAGGCGGCGTCGAACTGATCGCCGCCGACGGGATCATAGACCACGTCCACGCCGCCAAGCGCCTTGCAGGCGGCGCGGATGTCATCGGTTTTGGCATCGATCAGGTGATCGGCACCGGCCTGTTCGGCGACGGCCAGCTTGTCGGCGCCGCGCGCACAGGCGATGACCCGGGCGCCCATCAGCTTGCCGATTTCCACCGCCGTGAGGCCCACGCCGCCGGCGGCGCCGAGCACCAGAAGGGTTTCGCCGGGCTGTAGCTGCGCCTTGTGATCGAGCGCCAGATGGCTGGTGCCATAGGCGATCTGGAAGGCGGCGGCGTCGATATCGCTCATGTTTGCGGGCAGGGGCACGGCGCGGTCGGCGGGAAAGCAGCCGTATTCGGCGAGCCCACCCTGTCCGCCGAACACCGCGACACGGGTGCCGATGGCGGGCGCGGTGACGCCGGGACCATGGGCATCGACAGTGCCGGCCACCTCCATCCCGAGGGTGAAGGGGGCGGCGGGCGTGTCCTGATAGTCGCCGGTCATCATCAGAAGGTCGGCGAAGTTCAGCCCGCAGGCGCCCACCTTCAGCCGGATTTCGCCGGGGCCGGGAGTGGGCATGGGGAGATCGGTGAGGGCGGGAGAGGCACCGGGCGAATCGATATGAAATGCGCGCATCTGGACCCCTCGAGTCAGTGGAAGAACGGGCTGCAAACCCTTGTCTGCGTTAGACGAAATGCGACTCTTTTGTCAATCCGCCAGCCTTGGTTGTATTGCTTTACCTCGAAAGTATAGGTGCTCGTTAAGATTGAGTGAAAATTTGACTGGTCACGTTTTTGTAGTGTGATATTTCTTGTGTTCAACCTCGGAAATGCTAGTGTTGCTCGACGCTGCCAACTGGTCTGGCGTCCAAAGCTGATCATTTGGCAGTCGTAACGGACGACAATATTTTTGGTCGGACCGGAACCTGAAAAATAGAAAAGGAAGATGTGATGCCGCACCCCGTAGATATTCACGTCGGCAAGCGCATTCGCCATCGCCGCTGGCTGGTCGGAATGACCCAGCAGCAACTGGCCGAAAGCGTCGGTATCAAGTTTCAGCAAATTCAGAAATACGAAACCGGTGCGAACCGGGTCAGCGCATCGCGCCTTTGGGATATCGCGGACGCGCTGGATGTCGAAGTCAGCTTCTTCTTCGAGGGGCTGGAAACCGACAGTGGGAAATCGGAAGCCGGTGAAAAGGTGCCCGCCGATCTGCTGGGAGACAAGGAGGCGCTGGATCTGGTGCGCTCGTATTACGCGATCCCCGAGAACCAGCGGCGCCGCCTGTTCGATCTGGCACGCGTTCTGAGCGACGTGGCTTGAGCTTGCCGGCCGGGCGGTCTACCGCTGAGGGGCAACCGCAAGGGGAGCGCCCGGTTTGGACATTGACGACACGGAAAAAACAGTCGGTAGCGATGACATCTTCGCCACCGCCCATGCCATGGCAGATGCCGCCCGCGTGGCGGTGCTGGAGCATTTCCGCGCCGAAGGGCTGACGGCGCAGAACAAGACCGCCACGGGGTTCGACCCGGTGACGGCGGCGGATCGCGCGGCAGAGCGCGCGATACTGGACATCCTGCAGGATCGACGCCCTCATGATGCGCTGTTCGGCGAGGAATTCGGCGCGCGGCCCGGCACGAGCGGATTGACCTGGGTGGTCGATCCGATCGACGGCACACGCGCCTTTCTGTCGGGCGCGCCGACATGGGGCGTGCTGATCGCGCTGCGCGATGCAGATGGGCCGATCTATGGCATCATCGACCAGCCCTATATCAATGAACGGTTCGAGGGTGGTCTGGGCCGCGCCCGGCTTGTCGGCCCGCAAGGCGAGCGCAGGTTGAAGGTGCGCGGCGACCGGCCTCTGGCGCAATCGATCCTGTTCTCGACCTTTCCCGAGGTGGGCACAGCGCAGGAGCGGGCGGGCTTCATGCGGGTGGCGGAGGCGGTGCAGCTGGTGCGCTACGGGATGGATTGCTACGCCTATGCGCTTCTGGCCGCCGGGCAGATCGATCTTGTGATCGAGGCGGGGCTGAATTCTTATGATATACAGGCACCCATCGCGGTGATCAAGGCGGCGGGCGGCATCGTCACGGATTGGGAGGGCGGCCCGGCCCATGAGGGGGGCCGCGTTCTGGCGGCGGCGGGCCGCCAGCAGCACGCCGAGGCGCTGGCGCTGTTGCAGGGGATCGGGTGAGCGCGGATCGGATCACGCATCGGATCACGTGACGAGATGCGGAAACGGAACGGGAGTGTGTGACATGGCGACAAGGTTTGCAGGGCGGATTGTGGCGGCGCTGATGCTGGCGGGACTGATGCTTGCGGGGCAGGCTCAGGCGCAGATGGCCGATATGGGCGGATCGGCGCAAGGCTGGCTGAGCCAGGTGCGGGCACAGGACGGGCGCGGCGCGCTGGCGGTTTCCGCGCCGCTGACGCGGGCGGCTGCCGCCCATGCCGACGATCTGGCGGGTTCGGGACGGTTCAGCCACGAGGGCAGCAATGGCAGCAGCGTGGGCCAGCGCGTGCGCAAGCAGGGCTACGGGTTCTGTTTCGTGGCCGAGAACATCGCCAAGGGGCAGGGCAGCCTGCAGGAGGTTCTGGAGGGGTGGATGGCCTCGCCGGGACATCGGCGCAACATCCTTGCCGAACAGGCGGTGGAGTTCGGGCTGGTGCGCGGGCCGGACAACCTGTGGGTCATGGTGCTGGGGCGGCCCGGCTGCTGATGGCGTGACTGGCCTGACGGGTGTGGCTGTCATCGGCGCGCTGCGCGCGATGATGAATGAAAGCGTGCGCGCTCTCGATCGGTGATCGTCTTGCAAAAGATAGTTGGGCGCGCTGGTTTTGCCGGTCTATCGAGGACTGGCCCGCCTTGGCCGTGGCGGATCGGCTTGGCGATCACCTGCGCTGCGGGAAGACGGGTCAGGGCGCGGGGCTGCCAGCTTAATCCTCAGGCGGGGCGCGCCCGGTGGGGATGGCGCAAGAGCGAAGGGAGATATCGCGAATGGTCCGGACCATGACAAGGGCGTTGCGGGGGGCGCCGATGCTGTGCCTTCTGGCGCTGGTGGCGGCGCCGGGGCTGGCCAAGGACGCTTATCCGCCGGTCGAGCTTTTGCTGCAGAGCGAAACGACGGTGATCGGCCAGCCGATCGTCTATCCTGAAGGGCCGGGACAGATCACGGTGGCGATCGTCACGATGCAGAGCGGTCAGGAGACCGGCTGGCATCTGCACGAGGCGCCGATGGCCGCGCATGTGCTCGAGGGGGAATTGACGGTGGATTACGGCCCGGATGGCACGCGGGTCTATCGCAAGGGCGATACGCTGGTCGAGGCCTTGGGTACGCGGCATCAGGGCCGCAATACGGGTGCGGGCCTCGCGCGTGTCCTTGTGGTCTTTGCCGGTGCTGAGGGCACGCCCAACACGGTGGCCGAGTGATCGCATGAAGGTCGGGCCGGGGCGGGCTTGCCCGCCCTGACGGGCGGTCGCGCGGGCGGCATGGCCTCAGCCCGTGCGAAGGGGCTGGCCCATGATGCGCAGATCGCGGATGGCGCGGTCATCGCCCATCATGATCGTGGGAAAGATCGCGTCCCAGATGTCGTCTGCGCGCGCGTGACGCGTGGCGATGGCGGGGGTGGAGGCGAGATCGAGCACCACCAGATCCGCCTCCATCCCCGGGGCGATCGTGCCGATCCTGTCGCCCATATGCAGCGCCCGGGCCGAGCCTGCGGTGGCCAGCCACAGAAGCTGCGCGGGATGCAGCGCGGTGCCGGTCAATTGTCCGATCTCATAGGCGGCGGCCATCGTGCGCAGCATCGAGAAGCTCGAGCCGCCGCCGGTATCGGTGGCCAGTCCGATGCGCTGCCCTTCGGCCAGACGGCGCCCGATATCGAACAGGCCCGAGCCGATGAAGCTGTTGGAGGTGGGGCAATGGATCAGTGCTGCGCCGGTTTCCGAAAGGCGAGAGGCCTCACGCGCGGTGAGGTGGATGGCATGGCCGAACAGCGCGCGATCGCCCAGAAGGCCGAAGGTCTCATAGACATCGAGATAATCGCGGGCCTTGGGGAAAAGCTCGGCCACCCAGGCGATTTCCTCGATCTGTTCGCTCAGATGGGTTTGCATCAGGCAGTCGGGGTGATTGGCCCAGAGCGCCCCGAGAGCGGCCAGCTGATCGGCGCTTGAGGTGGGGGCGAAGCGAGGGGTGATGACGTAGCACAGCCGGTCGACCCCATGCCAGCGGGCGATCAGCGCGGCGCTGTCGTCATAGGCGGATTGGGCGGTGTCGCACAGGCCGGGGGGCGCGTTGCGGTCCATGCAGGTCTTGCCGGCGGCCGCCCGCAACCCGCGCGCCCGGGCTGCGGTGAAGAACGCCTCGACGCTGGCGGTGTTCGAGGTGCAGAAGCTGGAGACGGTGGTGGTGCCATGGGCGAGCGTCAGGTCGAAATAGCGGTCGGCTGCGGCGGCGGCATGGGCGGGATCGGCAAAGCGCATCTCCTCGGGGAAGGTGTAGCGTTCGAGCCAGTCGATGAGCCGCGCACCCCAGCTGGCGATAATCGCGGTCTGGGGGTAATGGACATGCGCGTCGATGAAGCCGGGGCAGATCAGGCAGCCGTCATGGCGGGTCAGCGTTGCGCCGGGGGCCTGTTGGCGCAGCGTGTCCAGATCGCCCGTGGCAATGATGGTTCCGTCGCGGATCAGCAGCGCCTCGTGCCATGTGACCGAGGCGGCGGGGGCGATGCCGAATGGGTCTTCGGTGAAGGACAACACGTGACCCGTGATGATTTCGTGCCGTGTCATGAGGCGGCCTGCTGCAGTAAGGATCAGGGGTGACGATAGGCGGGACTTCGCACGCGGTAAATCGGGCAATGTGATTGTTTTCCGGGCGCGGCTTGGGTAGGTCTTGCGCCGGGGCGCATCGGCGGAGGGTGTCATGGCGGATGAGGAACAGCTGGCAGAGACCGAGGCCGAGCGAGAGGACATCTCCTATGCGCTGAATCCGCAGGCGGTGGCGCGGATCATCTATGCGGTGGATATCGGGGATCGCGCGCTGTTCCTGCAGGAAATGTCGGCGCTGCACCCGGCCGATATCGCGGACCTTCTGGAGCAGATCAACGCCTTTGACCGCCGTCGGCTGATCGAGCTTTATGGCTCGGATTTCGATGGCGACGTGCTGTCGGAGCTGGATGAGGGGCTTCGGCAGGAAGTCATCGGCCTCTTGCCGCCCGACGTGCTGGCCGAGGCGGTGCGGGATCTCGATTCGGATGATGTGGTCGATCTGGTCGAGGATCTGGAGGATCACGAGCAGCAAACCATCCTGAGCGCGCTGGAGGCCGGCGACCGGATCGCGGTGCAGCAATCGCTGACCTATCCGGAATATTCCGCGGGCCGCCTGATGCAGCGCGAGGTGGTGATGGCGCCCGAGCACTGGAATGTGGGCGAGGCGATCGATTACCTGCGCGATCAGGAGGATCTGCCGGAGCAGTTCTATCACATCGTGCTGGTCGATCCGCGGCTGAGGCCGGTGGGCAATGTCACGCTGGGCAAGCTGATGGCGTCGCGCCGGGAGGTGCTGTTGCGCGATCTGGTGGAGGACACGTTCCATGTCATCCCGGTGACGCAGGCCGAGGCCGATGTGGCCTATGCGTTCAACCAGTATCACCTGATATCGGCGCCAGTGGTGGATGAGACCGAACGGCTGGTGGGGGTCATCACCATCGATGACGCGATGGCGGTGCTGGACGAGGAGCACGAAGAGGACATCCTGCGCCTTGCCGGTGTGGGCGAGGGCAGTCTGAACGACCGGGTGATCGACACGACGCGGCAGCGGCTGCCGTGGCTGGCGGTCAATCTGGTGACGGCGATCCTTGCATCGCTGGTCATCGCGCAGTTCGAAGAGGCGATCACGCAGATCGTGGCGCTGGCGGTGCTGATGCCGATCGTGGCGTCGATGGGCGGCAATGCGGGCACGCAGAGCCTGACCGTGGCGGTGCGTGCCATCGCCACGCGCGATTTGACGGGATCGAACGTGTGGCGCTTCATCCGGCGCGAGGTTCTGGTGGGGCTGGTCAACGGGATCATCTTCGCAATCGTGATGGGGATTGTCGGGATCGCATGGTTCGGCGGGCCGGAACTTGGCTATGTGATCGGGGCGGCGATGGTCATCAACCTCGTGGTGGCCGGGCTTGCCGGTACGGTCATTCCCGTGGCGCTCGAGCGGGTGGGCATCGACCCGGCGCTGGCCTCGGGGGCGTTCGTGACGACCGTGACCGACGTGGTGGGCTTTTTCGCCTTTCTGGGGCTGGCGGCGGTGGTGTTGCTATGAGCGATCTTGCGGATATCAAGGCGGCGGCGCGCAAGGCGGCGTTTGCCGCGCGCCGTGCCGCGCATGAAGCGGCGGGACCGGGTGAGGCGGGGCATCTGTCGCAGGTGCTGGCGGGCCATCGCGGCGTGCCGCTGTCGGGCTACATGCCGATCCGCACCGAGATCGATCCGGTCCCGGCGATGGAAGAGGCCGCAGCGCACGGCCCGGTCTGCGTGCCGGTCATTCAGGGGGCGGGCCTGCCGCTGAAATTCTCGCGCTGGGAGCCGGGTTGCAGGCTGAAGGAAGGTCCATTCGGGGCGATGATCCCCGAGGTGGACGATTTCATCGAGCCGGAGATCCTGATCGTGCCGCTGGTGGCCTTCGACCGCAGCGGCGGGCGGCTTGGCTATGGCGGGGGGTTCTATGACCGGACGCTTGAGATGCTGCGCGCCAAGCGGCCCACGCTGGCCATCGGGTTCGCCTATGCCGCACAGCAGGTCGAGGCGCTGCCTCTGGAGCCCACGGATCAGCCGCTCGACATGGTGGTGACCGAGGCCGGGGTGATCGGGTTTGACCGGGGCTGAGCAGGGCGCGCCGGTTTACCGGGCGCGCATCGTGTGGACCGGCAATCGCGGGCAGGGCACGGCGAGCTATACCGGCTATGACCGAAGCTGGAATGTCGAGACGCCGGGAAAGCCCGTGATCGCCTGTTCCAACGATCCGCTGCTTGGCGGCGATCCGGCGCGGCACAATCCCGAGGATATGCTGATTTCGGCGCTGAGCGCCTGCCACATGCTGTGGTTTCTGCATTTCGCAGCGGATGCCGGGATCGCGGTGCAGGCCTATGAGGATGACCCCGAGGCGCTGGGCGAGGTGACGGCGGGTGGCGCGGGCCAGTTTCTGAGCGCGACGCTGCGGCCAAGGATCACCGTGGCCGCGGGCACCGATCTGGCCGCCGCCGACGGCTTGCATGGGCGGGTGCATGATGTGTGCTTCATCGCCCGGTCGGTGGCTTTTCCGGTCGCTGTCGCCGCGCGCTATCGCATCGCGCCGTGAACGGGGGGCGGACGGGGCGCAACAGCGCCCTTGCGCCGGAGGCGCGCGGGGCCTAACACCGCTGTCATGAAAATTCTGTTCCTCGGAGATGTTGTCGGCCGGGCGGGGCGCGCCGCCGTGGCGGATGTTTTGCCCAGGCTGCGACAGGAGTGGCGGCTGGATTTCGTCGTGGTCAATGGCGAGAATGCGTCGGGGGGGATGGGCCTGACGGGCGATCACGCCCGCGCGCTGCTGCAGGCCGGGGCCGATTGCATCACGCTTGGAGATCATGCCTTCGATCAGAAGGACATGCTGCAATTCATCGAAACCGAGCCGCGCGTGCTGCGCCCGCTGAACTATGCCAAGGATGCGCCGGGGCGCGGGCAGGGGGTGTTCAGCGACGCGCGGGGGCGCAAGGTGCTTGTCTGTCAGGCCTTGGGGCAGGTCTTCATGAAGCGGTGTTTCGACGATCCGTTCTCGGCGGTGGATGCGGTGCTGCGCGCGCATCCGCCGGGCGGTGCCGTGCAGGCGTCT
This sequence comes from Roseovarius litoreus, assembly GCF_900142765.1. Classification (GTDB taxonomy): domain Bacteria; phylum Pseudomonadota; class Alphaproteobacteria; order Rhodobacterales; family Rhodobacteraceae; genus Roseovarius; species Roseovarius litoreus. The sequence continues at coordinate 137,721 of NZ_FRCB01000004.1, read as the reverse complement.
TTGGTCGATATCCATTGCGAGGCCACGTCCGAGAAGATGGGCATGGGCCATTTCTGTGACGGGCGCGCGAGCGTCGTTGTGGGCACGCATACCCATGTACCCACCGCCGATGCGCAGATCCTGCCCCAAGGCACCGCTTTTCAGAGCGATGCGGGCATGTGCGGCGATTACAATTCGGTGATCGGCATGGAAAAGACCGAGCCGATGCGCCGCTTTGTCAGTGGCATGGCGCGCGGGCGGTTCCAGCCCGCCATGGGCGATGTGACGCTGTCGGGGCTTTATGTCGAGACGGATGACCGCACCGGCAAGGCCACCCGCGTCGCCATGGTGCGGCAGGGCGGACGGCTGGAGCAGACGGGGCCGTGACATCGCGGCTGGGGTTGCTGGCGGTGCTGACCGTGGTCGGCGCGGGCTGGGGCCTGACCACGCCCTTGTCGAAGATCGCCGTCAGTGAAGGCTATATGCCGTTCGGGTTGATCTTCTGGCAATTGGTGATCGCGGGTCTTTTGTTGTCGGCGTTCAATGCGTGGCGCGGGCGCGGCCTGCCGAGGGCCGGGGGCGATCTGCGGTTTTTCCTGGTGATCGCGCTGACCGGGACGGTGATCCCCAATTCGGCCTCGTTCGCGGCGGCGGTGCATCTGCCTGCGGGGGTGATCGCGATCCTGATCTCGACCGTGCCGATGTTCGCCTTTCCCATCGCCATTGGCCTGCGCATCGACCGGTTCGGCCTCATGCGGCTTGGCGGTCTGATGGCGGGGCTGGCGGGGGTCGTGCTGATGGTGGCGCCCCGGGCCAGCCTGCCGGATCCGGCGATGATCGCCTTTGTGCCGCTGGCGCTGGTGGCGCCGTTTTTCTATGCGGTCGAGGGCAATATCGTGTCGAAATGGGGCACGCGCGGCATGGATGCGATCCAGGTGCTGTCGGGCGCGTCGCTGCTGGGGGCGATGATCGCGCTGCCGCTGGCACTGGTCACCGGGCAATGGATCAGCCCGCTGCCGCCCTGGGGCGCGCCGGATGCGGCGCTCTTGGCCAGTTCGATCATTCATGCGGTGGTCTATGCCAGCTATGTCTGGCTGGTGGGGCAGGCGGGCGCGGTGTTTGCCGCGCAAGTGGCCTATCTGGTGACGGCCTTTGGTGTCACCTGGTCCATGGCGCTGCTTGGAGAAAGCTATTCAGGCTATGTCTGGGCGGCGTTCGGCGTGCTGATGGCGGGGCTGTTTCTGGTGCAACCGCGCCCCGCTATCCGCCTTGCCCCGGTTCGCGCATTGCGAGAAGATGGCCGCGATACAGGTAAAGGTGGCGGGCCGGTATGATGGACATGATCGCGACATCACAGACAGGGCAGGCCGCCATCACCCTTGCGGTGGTCGGTGTGATGTTCGCGCTGTTCATCCGCGAGATTTTTCCCACCGAGGTTGTGGCCATCGGCGGCGCGGCCCTGCTCTTGGCGCTTGGGGTGCTGCCCTATGAGGCGGGGCTTGCGGTGCTGTCGAACCCCGCGCCCTGGACTATCGCGATGCTGTTTCTGGTGATGGGCGCGCTGGTGCGGACGGGCGCGCTCGATGCGCTGACGACGCTGGCGGACCGGCAGGCGCGGCACCGCCCGAAGCTGGCCATCGTGATGCTGATGGCGTTCGTGATCGTCGGCTCGGCGGTTATGAACAACACGCCCGTGGTGGTGGTGATGATCCCGGTTTTCGTGCAGCTGGCGCGGACCTTGGGGATGCCGGCCTCCAAGCTGCTCATTCCGCTCAGCTATGCCGCGATCCTCGGGGGCACGCTGACGCTGATCGGGACATCGACCAACCTGCTGGTGGACGGGGTGGCGCGCACGCATGGCATGGAGCCGTTCTCGATCTTCGAGGTCACGCCGCTGGCGGTGGTTCTGGTGATCTGGGGGATGATCTATTTGCGGGTGATCGGACCGTTGCTGCTGCCGGAGCGGGCGTCGATGGCGGACATGCTGTCGGACCGGTCGCGGATGAAGTTTTTCACCGAGGCGGTGATCCCGCCGGAATCGAACCTCATTGGCCGCGAGGTGACCGGCGTGCAGCTGTTCAAGCGCGAGGGTGTGCGGCTGATCGACGTGATCCGCGGGGACCAGTCCTTGCGGCGCAATCTGAAGGGGGTCGAGTTGCAGGTGGGCGACCGGGTGGTGCTGCGCACGCAGATGACCGAACTGCTGAGCCTGCAGCGCACCAAGAGCCTCAAGCGGGTGGATCAGGTCTCGGCGGTGGAGACCACCACGGTCGAGGTGCTGATCACGCCGGGGTGCAAGATGGTGGGCCGGACGCTTGGTGCGCTGCGGCTCAGACGGCGCTATGGCGTCTATCCGCTGGCGGTGCATCGCCGGAACCAGAAAATCGGCCGTCAGCTGGATGATCTGGTGGTGCGGGTGGGCGATACGCTGCTGCTGGAGGGGGCGCCCGAGGATATCCAGCGCCTGTCGCGCGAGATGGATCTGGTGGATGTCTCAAAGCCTTCGGCGCGGGCGTTCCGGCGCAGTCATGCGCCGCTGGCGGTGCTGGCGCTGGCGGGGATCGTGGTGCTGTCGGCCCTTGGCGTGGCGCCGATCCTTGCGCTGGCGGTGATCGCGGTGGCGGTGGTGTTGATCACCCGCTGCATCGATGCCGACGAGGCGTTTTCCTTTGTCGATGGGCGGCTGCTGGCGCTGATCTTTGCCATGCTGGCGATTGGTGCCGCGCTCGAGGCCTCGGGGGCGGTGCGGCTGATCGTCGGGGCGATGGCGCCCGGCTTTGCAATGTTGCCCGGCTTTGCGGTCGTCTGGGCGATCTATCTGCTGACATCCGTGCTGACCGAGCTGGTGAGCAACAACGCCGTGGCGGTGGTGGTCACGCCGATCGCCATTGGCCTTGCGGATGCGATGGGGGTCGATGCGCGGCCGCTGGTGGTGGCGGTGATGATCGCCGCCTCGGCCAGTTTCGCCACACCCATCGGCTATCAGACCAATACGCTTGTCTATGGTCCCGGCGGCTACAAGTTCACCGATTTCATGCGGGTGGGCATTCCGCTGAACCTGAGCGTCGGTCTGCTGGCCAGTGCGCTCATTCCGGTGATCTGGCCGCTGTGACGCGGGCGATCAAAGCGGCCAGACCCACAGGATCATCGGCACCGAGACTGCGATCACGATGATTTCGAGCGGCAGGCCCATGCGCCAGTAATCCCCGAAGCGATAGCCGCCGGGACCGAGGATCAGGGTGTTGTTCTTGTGGCCGATGGGCGTGAGGAACGCCGAAGAGGCGCCGATTGCCACCGCCATCAGGAAAGGATCGGGCGCCACGTCGAGGCGTCTTGCGATCTCGATGCCGACGGGGGCGGCGACGATCGCGGTGGCGGTGTTGTTGAGCACGTCCGACAGCGTCATCGTCACCGCCATGAGCACCGCCAGAATGGCCCAGACCGGCAGGGCGCCGGTCAGATCGACAAGCTGCGAGGCCAGAAGCTGGGTTCCGCCGCTGTCATTGAGCGCGTCGCCCAAGGGGATCAGCGAGCCGAGCAGGACCACGACGGGCCATTCGATCTCGTCATAGAGATCGCGCAGGGGCACGATGCCGCTGAGCACATAGCCCACGACCACGATCCCCAGCCCGATGGAGAGCGGGATCACACCGGCGGTGGCCGCCGCCACGGCGGCGGCGAACAGGCCAATGGCGAGCCAGGTCTTGTTCTCCTGGGTGACGGACAGGCCGGTTTCGGCCAGCGGCAGGCATCCCAGCCAGCGGATCACCTGCGGGCCGGTATCGGCCGGGGTGAGCAGCAGCAGGATATCGCCCGGCAGGATCGTCGCGCGGCGCAGATTCTCGGTGATGCGGCGCCCCTCGCGGGAGATGCCGACGATCACCGAGCGTTGCCGCCAGTGCAGGCCGATCGCCTGCGCGCTGGTATCGACGATGCGCGCGTCGCGCGGCACGACGGCTTGTGTCAGGGTCAGGCCCTCGGCCTCGTCCTCGATCACGGCGCGGCGGTCGGCATCGGTATAGGCCAGCCCGAGCGCGGAGCGAAACGCATCGAGCGCGTCGGGCTGCGCTTCGAGGATCAGGATGTCATCGGCCCTGAGCCGGGTGGTGCGGGAACTGCCGTAGCGGCGGGTGCCGTCGCGGATCAGCCCGAGCACGGAGACATTGCTTTCGGTGGCGGCCCCGTCGAGATCCGAGAGCGGACGGTCGATCATGTCGTTGTCTTCGGGCACGGAAAGCTCGGCGAGAAAGGCGGCGGTGTCCTCGAGCGCCTCGGTCGGGTCCGTTTCGGTGGCGCGCTTGGGAATGAAGCGAGAGCCGACCAAAGTGAGGAAAGCCATGCCCGCAAGGGCGGTGACGGCGCCCACCGGTGTGAAATCGAACATCTCGAAGGGGGCGCCCAGCTGGTCCTGACGGATCGAGGCGATGATGATGTTGGGCGGGGTGCCGATCAGCGTCACCATGCCGCCGAGAATGGTGGCGAAGCTGAGCGGCATCAGCGACAGGGCCGGGGAACGCTTGGCCCGGTGGGCGGCCTGCATGTCCACGGGCATGAGCAGCGCCAGCGCCGCCACGTTGTTGATGAAGCCCGAGAGCACCGCGCCGATCCCGCCCATCAGCGCCACATGGCTGCGCAGGCTGCGGCCGTGCTGCATCAGCTTGCGGGTGATGAGCTGTACGGCGCCGGCGTTGACCAGCCCCGACGAGACCACCAGCACCAGCGCCACAATGATCGTGGCGGGATGGCCGAACCCGGCAAAGGCGTCATCGGGCTGCACCACACCCAGCACCACCGCCGCCAGAAGCGCGCAGAAGGCCACGAGGTCATAGCGGTAGCGCCCCCAGATCAGCAGGGCGAAGACCGCGCCGAAGAGGGCGAAAAGAATGATCTGGTCATGGGTCATCGAGGACTCCTGTCACGGGGTCACAGCCAAGCGCATCCTGTCGGGCGGCGCAAGCGGGTTGCGATAGGGGGGCGGGCTGTCTTATATCGGGCCGCATCAACCTTGAGTCCGATCGGAGACACGCATGGCCGGCCATTCAAAATGGGCAAACATCCAGCATCGCAAGGGGCGTCAGGACGCCGCGCGGTCGAAGTTGTTTTCCAAGCTTTCCAAGGAAATCACCGTCGCGGCCAAGATGGGCGACCCGGACCCCGAGAAGAACCCCCGCCTGCGCATGGCGGTGAAGGAAGCCAAGGCGGTGTCGGTGCCCAAGGATGTGATCGAACGCGCGATCAAGAAATCGCAGGCGGGCGAGGGCGATGATTACGAGGAAATCCGCTATGAGGGCTATGGTCCGGGGGGCGTGGCGGTGATCGTCGAGGCGATGACCGACAACCGCAACCGCACCGCGTCGAACGTGCGCTCGACCTTTACCAAGCATGGCGGCAATCTGGGCGAGACCGGAAGCGTCGCCTTCATGTTCGAGCGCAAGGGCGAGATCAGCTATCCCTCTGAGGCGGGCGATGCGGATACGGTGATGATGGCCGCGATCGAGGCCGGGGCCGAAGATGTCGAGTCGAGCGAGGAGGGTCATACGGTCTGGTGTGCGGATACCGATCTGAACGACGTCTCGACCGCGCTCGAGGCGGAGTTGGGCGACAGCGCCTCGACCCGGCTGGCATGGCGCCCGGCGACCACCACCGAGCTGGACCTTGAGGGCATGCAGAAGCTGATGAAGCTGGTGGATGCGCTCGAGGATGACGACGACGTGCAGCGGGTGACCACGAATTTCGAAGCCTCCGACGAGGTGATGGCGCAGCTGGCCGCCGAGTAAACGTGCCGGGCGTCTGGCGGTCTTCGGGCGGGGGTGGGCCAAGGCTTTTCGAAAAGCCTTGGTCAAGCGCCTTCGAAGGCGCTTGGCGCGCTGCGCGGATGACGGTGCGTTGAGGCGGGCCTGTGAGCGATGCGCGAATGGCCGGCCGGGCGGTTGCAGGCGGTGATCTCGCTCTTGTAGGACAGGATCGGATGGGGTCCGCGCCCGGGCCCGTCGCATGCGGGTGCCGACTTGTCCTTGGGGGCGCATCATGCTTTGGCGGGCGCGCGCAAAGCTCGAAGGGAGGGGGCGTATGCAGGCGTCTTTGGCGGGCTTCGCCCTTGGATTTTCGCTCATTCTCGCGATCGGGGCGCAGAATGCATTCGTGCTGCGGCAAGGGCTGCGGCGCGCGCATGTGCTGGCGGTGTGCCTGACCTGTGCGCTGTCGGATGCGGTGCTGATCGTGGCCGGGGTGGCCGGGTTCGGCGCGCTGGCCGAGGCGGTGCCGGGGCTGGAGCGGATCATGCGCTTTGGCGGGGCGGCTTTCCTGATCTGGTATGGGGCGCGCAATTTCCTGTCGGCCTGGCGCGGTGGTGAGGCGCTCGAGGCAGGCGAGGGGGCGGGGCGGCTTGGCGCGGCACTTCTGACCTGTCTGGCGCTGACATGGCTCAACCCTCATGTGTATCTGGATACGGTGGTTCTGCTGGGGTCGGTCAGCGCGCAATATGACGACAAGATCGCCTTTGGCGCAGGGGCGGTGCTGGCGAGTTTCGTGTTCTTCTTCGGGCTGGGCTATGGCGCGCGCCTGCTTTCGCCCTTGTTCCGGCGGCCCTCGAGCTGGCGGGTGCTGGATGCGCTGGTGGGGCTGGTGATGTGGGGGATCGCCGCCAAGTTGTTGATGATGTGAGGCGGGGCCGGGTCAGGGCCGGATGAGCTGACGCTCGCGCCACACGACCACGCCGATGGCGGCAATGGCGGCCAGTGCCGTGCCGAGCATGATCCACAGGAGCGGAAACGCCCCGCTTCCGGGCTTGAGAAGGATGCCGGCCAGCGCCGACAGGGCCGCGCCGCCGCCGATCATCAGCGCCCCGGCAAGCCCGCTGGCGGTGCCCGCGAGATGCGGGCGCACCGACAAGGCCCCGGCGGTTGCATTGGGGATCACCATGCCGTTCCCGAGGCCCATCAGCGTCATCAGGCCGAAAAAGCTCGCGGGGCTGCCCTGGCCTGCGTAGAACAGCGAGAGATTGGCGGCGATGCCCCCGGCATTGATGAGCGTGCCCCATAGCACCATGCGGTTCACGCCGACGCGCACCGAAAACCGCCCGGACAGGAAATTGCCGAGCATGTAGCCGATCGCGGGCGCGCCGAAATAAAGGCCGAGCTTGGCGGGGGGCAGTCCGAACACCTGATCGCCCACAAAGGGCGCGCCGCCCAGATAGGCGAAGAACGCGCCCGACGAGAGCGCCGAGGCCAGCGCATAGCCCCAGAAGCGCGGCGAGGACAAAAGCTCGGGATAGTCGGCGATCTGCGCGCGCAGCGTCTGACCGGTCAGCGGTGCGGTTTCGCCCAGATCGCGCCAGCTGAGCCACAGGACCGCGGCGCCGAGAACGAAGAGCGCCCAGAAATTGGCCTGCCAGCCATAGAGTTGATCGAGCACACCGCCGATGGCCGGGCCGATCATCGGCACGATGGCCATGCCCATCGTGACATAGCCGATCATGCTGGCGGCCTGATCCTGCGGAACCATATCGCGCACGATCGCCCGGCTGAGCACCATCGCCACCACCACCGTCGCCTGCATCATGCGGAAGGTGAGGAACATATAGGCGTTGGTGGACAGAAGGCATCCGAGCGTCGCCAGAAGGAAGATCGCCAGCCCTCCGAGTATCACCGGGCGGCGGCCCAGCCGGTCCGAGATCGGTCCCATCAGCACCTGCAGGACCGCGTTCACCGCAAGATAGAGCGCGACCGACAGCTGCATCAGCCGGTATTCCGTATCGAAATAGGCGGTCATGCCGGGCAGGGAGGGCAGGAAGATGTTCATCGCCAGCGCCGAAATGCCCGCCAGCAGGATCAGCGTGAGGATATGCGGCGGCGAGGCGCGGTCCAGAAAGCGGGAGGCGGGCAGATCGGTCATGAAGCACGGTTAGGCCCGCGCGGCGCGCTTGTCCACGCACATCGCCCTGTTGCGGGATGCACAGAAGGCGGGGGGCAAGGCCGTTCGAACGGCCTTGGGACGCGACTTCGAAGTCGCGTGCGCCTGGTGCGGCCGGGTGCGAAGGACGAGAGAGGGCGAGGCGGCCGGGCCGGGATGGCCACCGGGATGGCCCCAAGGAAATTTGCATATTTTCAAATTTGCAGCAAGATCTTTGCAGTGCTTTGCAAATTTGCCGGTTTTCGCTTTGTGCCGCGCGGTAATTTCCATATGGTCGGCCAAAATCGCAAGGGGAGCGCCATGAAAGACATTCTTCGCGAACTCGAGGATCGCCGCGGCGAGGCTCGGCTGGGCGGTGGTCAGACGCGGATCGACGCACAGCATTCCAAGGGCAAGCTGACCGCGCGCGAGCGGATCGAGCTTTTGCTGGACGAAGGCAGCTTCGAAGAGTTCGACATGTTCGTGGCGCATCGCTGCATCGATTTCGGCATGGAGGAAAACCGCCCCTATGGCGATGGGGTGGTCACCGGCTGGGGCACGATCAATGGCCGTCAGGTTTATGTGTTCAGTCAGGATTTCACCGTTCTGGGCGGCTCGGTCAGTGCGACGCATGCGATGAAGATCTGCAAGATCATGGATATGGCGATGCAGAACGGCGCGCCGGTGATCGGGATCAACGATTCGGGTGGTGCGCGCATCCAGGAAGGCGTCGACAGTCTTGCGGGCTATGGCGAAGTGTTCCAGCGCAATATCGAGGCCTCGGGCGTGGTGCCGCAGATCAGCGTGATCATGGGGCCTTGTGCGGGCGGTGCGGTCTATTCGCCTGCGATGACGGATTTCATCTTCATGGTGCGCGACAGCTCGTACATGTTCGTGACCGGGCCTGACGTGGTCAAGACCGTCACCAACGAGCAGGTGAGCGCCGAAGAGCTTGGCGGCGCCTCGACCCACACGCGCAAGAGCTCGGTCGCGGATGGCGCGTTCGAGAATGACGTGGAGGCCATGGCCGAGGTGCGCCGCCTGGTGGATTTCCTGCCGCTCAACAACCGCGAGCCGGTGCCGGTGCGCCCCTTCTTCGACGATTCGGACCGCTTGGAGCCCAGCCTCGATACGCTGGTTCCGGCCAATCCCAACATGCCCTATGACATGAAGGAATTGATCACCAAGGTCGCTGATGAGGGGGATTTCTACGAAATTCAGGAGGATTTCGCCAAGAACATCATCACCGGTTTCATCCGTCTCGAAGGGCGCACGGTGGGTGTCGTGGCCAATCAGCCGATGGTTCTGGCGGGCTGTCTGGACATCGACAGCAGCCGCAAGGCGGCGCGGTTCGTGCGGTTCTGTGATTGCTTCGAAATCCCGATCCTGACCTTCGTGGATGTGCCCGGCTTCCTGCCCGGCACCAAGCAGGAGCATGACGGGGTCATCAAGCATGGCGCCAAGCTGCTGTTCGCCTATGGCGAGGCGACGGTGCCCAAGGTCACGGTCATCACGCGCAAGGCCTATGGCGGGGCTTATGTGGTGATGTCCTCCAAGCATCTGCGGGGCGATATCAACTATGCCTGGCCCACCTCGGAAGTGGCGGTGATGGGGGCCAAGGGCGCGACAGAGATCCTGTATCGTTCGGAATTGGGCGATGCCGAGAAGATCGCGCAGCGCACACAGGATTACGAGGACCGCTTCGCCAATCCTTTCGTGGCCGCCGAGCGGGGTTTCATCGACGAGGTGATCCAGCCGCGCAGCACCCGCAAGCGCGTGAGTCGCGCCTTTGCCGCGCTGCGCAACAAGGACCGGCAGATGCCGTGGAAAAAACACGACAACATTCCGCTGTGACGGGATAGGGGCATGAGGCCCATCGGGGCGCATATCCCCGCCATGGCATTGGTGCTGGCGATCGCCGGCCCGGCCACGGCGCAGCAGGACAAGGCGAAGGAGGAGCGCCTTGTCCTGCCCTCTGGGCTGGAGGCGGGTTTGCAGGAGGTGATCTCGGATCAGCCGGGGCAGGGGCTGACCTATCGCTTTCGGTTCGTGGCGCCGGAGTTCACCGGCAAGGAAGAGTTCGACAGCATCATGGCCGACCTTGAATATCTGTGCATTTCCTATGCGATTCCGCGCCTGCCGGCGATCGGTCCGCAGCCGCGTCAGGTGGTCATCTCGCTGGCCGATCACCCGGCGGAATTCGGGGTGTTCGACCTGGATGTGACGCAGGTGTTCGAAGCCTACCGGATCGAGGATGGCACCTGCATCTGGGAGGAGTTCTGATGACGCTACAATATCTTGAGGGCAATAGCCTGTCTCGTGTCATGGTTGAGGCTTTGCCGCCACATACGCGGGTGTTTGCTCATGCCGCGTATGCATTGTCGAAAAATTCGGATATTGTGGCCCTCGGTTGCACCCAAGTAACCCATACCTCGGAACTCGGGCATCAAACGCGCGCTCTGCCGCGCGTGCCCTTACAAGGACACAGGAGACACTTATGTCGAACAGCATCAAGAGCATTCTGGCCATCGGTCTGGTTGCCTTCGTCGCAGCTTGCGCACAGCAGGCCGAAGAAGAATTCGTCGTGGTCGAGCCGGTCACGGCCGAGCCCGTTTCCACAGGCAAGTACAAGTAAGCCCTTTCGGGACTTGCTGAGGCAGGCCTTCGGGCCTGCCTCAAACTCGGATGTCCTGCGCGGCGATTCGCGCCTGACGCGGACACGCCCTTTCCCCTTTCCATGTTTCGATAGCCTTCGTGCCGCGCGCCGCGTAGCACCCGTGCCTTGCGTCGTGACGCCGACATGCGGCGGTCGCGCTGCGCGCCCGGGTGAGCGATGCGCCGCGATGGGCCATGTCATGCCGTTGGAGCACCTCCCATGCTGAAGCACCGCGGGTTTCCGGGCCGTTTGCCGGGAACCGATTTCCAGTTCACCGTGCGCCGCGCCAATCCCAAAGGTGCCACCGCGATCATCCGCCGCGAACGGTATCGCGACCGCAAGGCCGCGGACCGGCGCGCCGATGAGGGCTTTGTTCGGGCCTTGTGGGAGTGTTTCGGCGATCAGCCTTTCGAGCGCGGCAATCTGGATGCAGGTCGTCTGAGCTGGTTGATCGGGCGCGAGGTCAAACCCGCCGAAGAGCCGTTCGATCCCACGAGCTACGAGGCGCTTCTGGTGCTGGATGTGGATGTGGCGCGCGCTTCGTTTCCGGACGTGTTCGAGGATGCCGACGAGTCCGATGATTTCGACGATCCGGAGGAGTGGTGATGCCCCCTCGGACGGACCGCTGCGGCGCTTTCTTGCCAAGCCTGCGCCAATTTACGCGAAATATGGCCGATTCCCGCGCGTCGGCGCGTCCGGGCTTGGCTTTCACGGAGGCCAAAGACACGGTGATTGCCGTAGTGGAGCCCCGTCCCCAAGGGGCTTGGACCCTGCGTCCGATCCGTTACCCTTCCCCTGTCGGGCGGCGTTGCGCCATGCGGCGCAAGCCGCCCGTTTTTCCATTATCTTCAGCGTCTTGCCGCTTTCGGCGGGGGTCCGCCCATTATGCTGGCCGGAACGGTCTGCGCTTTGACGCGCGCCGTGGCCTGTCGCACTGTGAAAGCCGGTTTGCGACAGCAGAATGGAGAGGTCGAGAGACATGCAGAAATTGCTTTTACGAGGTGCCGCGATTGTCGGGCTGGCAGTGCTTGCGGGCTGTGGCGAAAGCCTGCCCGAGCAGGCGCTTCTGGGGGCTGGCGCAGGAGCGGGCACCGCAGCGGTGCTCAATGGCAGCATCGCGACCGGCGCGCTTGTCGGGGCGGCTGGCAACGTCGCCTATTGCAAGGCCTATCCGGGCCGCTGCCGCTGAATTCACCCGCGTCCTGAGGGCGCGTGATGTCACCACCATGACCACCGGTGCGCCTTGCGCCGGTGGTCTTTTTATTGCGGGCAGCTATCGGCCCGAAACCGGAGGAAGGGACGAGATATGTTCAAGAAGATCCTGATCGCGAACCGGGGCGAAATTGCCTGCCGGGTGATCAAGACCGCCCGCAGGATGGGCATTCAGACCGTTGCGATCTATTCGGATGCCGACGCGCAGGCGCTGCATGTGCAGATGGCGGACGAGGCGGTGCATATCGGCCCGCCCCCGGCAAACGAATCCTATATCGTGATCGACAAGGTGATGGACGCGATCCGCCAGACCGGCGCCGAGGCGGTCCATCCCGGTTATGGCTTCCTGTCGGAAAACCCGAAATTCGCGGCGGCACTCGAGGCCGAGGGCGTGGCCTTCATCGGACCGCCCAAGGGCGCGATCGAGGCGATGGGGGACAAGATCACCTCGAAGAAAATCGCGCAGGAGGCCGGCGTTTCGACCGTGCCTGGCGTCATGGGACTGATTGCCGATGCCGATGAGGCGGTCAAGATCAGCCAGCAGATCGGCTATCCGGTGATGATCAAGGCCAGCGCGGGCGGCGGCGGCAAGGGGATGCGAATCGCCTGGACCGACGAGGAAGCGCGCGAAGGCTTCGAAAGCTCGAAGAACGAGGCGGCCAGCAGTTTCGGCGATGACCGTATCTTCATCGAAAAATTCGTGACGCAGCCCCGGCATATCGAAATTCAGGTGCTGTGCGACACCCATGGCAACGGCGTCTATCTGGGCGAGCGCGAATGTTCGATCCAGCGGCGCAATCAGAAGGTCATCGAAGAGGCCCCGAGCCCCTTCCTTGACGAGGCCACCCGCAAGGCGATGGGAGAACAGGCGCTGAAGCTGTCGCACGCGGTGGGCTATGCCAGCGCGGGAACGGTGGAATTCATCGTCGATGGCGAGCGGAATTTCTATTTCCTCGAGATGAACACCCGCCTGCAGGTGGAGCATCCGGTGACCGAACTGATCACCGGGATCGATCTGGTCGAGCAGATGATCCGCGTCGCCTATGGCGAGACGCTGTCGCTGCGTCAGGAGGATGTGAAGCTGAACGGTTGGGCGATGGAAAGCCGGCTTTATGCCGAGGATCCCTACCGCAACTTCCTGCCCTCGATCGGGCGGCTGACGCGCTATCGCCCGCCGCAGGAGCTGGATGTCGAGGGCGCTATCGTGCGCAACGATACCGGCGTCTACGAGGGGGGCGAAATCTCGATGTATTACGACCCGATGATCGCCAAGCTGTGCACCTGGGGGCATACCCGTCTGGAGGCGATCGAAGGGATGCGCAACGCGCTCGATGCCTTCGAGGTCGAGGGGATCGGCCATAACCTGCCGTTCCTGAGTGCGGTGATGGATCATCCGAAGTTCGTGGCGGGCGACATGACCACCGCCTTCATCGCCGAGGAATATCCCGACGGGTTCGACGGGGTGCAGTTGGGCGAGGATGCGCTGCGGCGGATCGCGGCGGGCTGTGCGGCGATGCACCGGGTGGCCGAGATTCGCCGCACCCGCGTATCGGGTCGCATGGACAACCACGAGCGCCGCGTGGGCGAGGCGTGGGTCGTGTCACTGCAGGGGCATGAGTATGCCGTGACGGTGAAGGCGGACCGCGAAGGCTCGACCATCGGTTTCGCGGATGGCGCGACGCTGCGGGTGACCAGCGACTGGACGCCGGGCGATCAGCTGGCGCATCTGATGGTCGGGGGCGATCCTCTGGTGCTGAAGGTGGGCAAGGTTTCTGGCGGGTTCCGCATCCGCAGCCGGGGCGCTGATATCAAGGTGCATGTGCGCACCCCGCGTCAGGCCGAACTTGCGGCGTTAATGCCCGAGAAACTGCCGCCTGATACATCCAAGCTGCTGCTGTGTCCGATGCCGGGCCTGATCGTGAAGGTCAATGTGGCCGAGGGCGACGAGGTTCAGGAAGGGCAGGCGCTGTGCACCGTGGAGGCGATGAAGATGGAAAACATCCTGCGGGCCGAGAAGAAGGCCATTGTCACCAAGATCCACGCCGGTCCGGGCGACAGCCTTGCGGTGGATGAAGTGATCATGGAGTTCGAGTGATCAGATGACACGCCTCGCGGGTCATATCCGGGCCGGGCGGCTGGTGCCTTTGGCGCTGGCCTGTCTGGGTCTTACGGGGGCCTGCACCCGCGAGGATGAGGCGGCGCTGCGCGCGCGGCTGGCGGAGTGGTTTTCCATCGCCGAGACCCTCGCCTTTCAGGCCGAGCGCGATTGTGCGGCAGCGATGTTCCGGCTGAGCGCGGCCGATGTGAAGTCGCAGATGCCGCTGGTGTCGGGGGTGCGCGCCATGCTGCAGCAGCTTGATCGTCAGGGGCGCGCGGCACTCGATATGCGCGGTGTGTCACCCGATGAGGGGTTGGTCGCGCTGGTCGATATCGACCGGCCCAGGGGCATGGCCATGCGCCGCGCCGCCCTGGAAGGGCGGGTGTGCATGAGCGCGCCGATGGAGGATGCATTCCTGCGCGCGCTGCAGAACCGGCGCGGCGTTCTGGCCTGGGATGCGGTCAGCGGCACGATCATCATTCTCGACCCCGATAGCGGCCTGCTGGTCGTGGCGATGGGGGCGGGATGATGGCGGCGCTAAATCAGCTGCCGCCGCCGCGCTCGCGCATTTCCTGCTGGCGGGTCGGCAGCTTGTCGATGGTGCGCGAGATTTCCCGCACATCCCAGGGAAACGGCTTGCGCAGATATATCGTGCCGTCCTTGCCGGTCAGCACCAGCATGAAGCCGCGCGGCCGGAACTTGCGGCGCAGATCGCTGTTGGCCGAAGGGTCGGTATCGGTCAGAACGACGACATCGCGCGCGTCCAGATCGTCAAGCCGCTGCGAGATATATTCCATCTGCTGGATATACCGCGGATCGGCGGGCGTGTCGGCAAACACGATCAGCGGACGTTTTATCCATAAAAACTCGCTCAAATCCGCCTCGTCGCTGGAAAAGACGATCTGCGGATCGAACATGCCGTTCGCGTCCTCCGCCTGTTGTGCGGTGGCGGGAATGGCCAGAACGGCCATGAAAAGAAAGGCAAATATCTTCTGCATCATCGCTCCTGTCGGACAAGATATAGGATCGATACGGACAATTGCGAAGACTGAATTCCCCGAGGTCACGGAAAATTCGAACGTTAATCCCATCCTCAGTTTTGCGCGCGCAGCATGGGGTCAGAACGGGTTTTCCAATCCGCATCGGGCGGTTGACCGGCAAAGGGGCTGTGACATCATGGAGATCATTCTGCATCTGGGGGCGCATCGGACCGCCTCGACCAGCCTGCAGCATTACCTGCGGCGCAATGCGGGCGTGCTCGGCCGCGGCGGCATTGAGGTCTGGGAGCCGCGCAAGACGCGCGACGGGCTGCTGAGCGGCGTGATTGCTGAGCCGGGCCTGCGCGATGCGCCGGGCCAGTTGAGCCGTGCGCGCGGGCGCATCGCACTTCATCTGCACAAGGCGGAGGCGGCGGGCATGGCGGTGCTGCTGGTCAGCGACGAGAACATGCTGGGCGCGCCGCGCCGTAACCTGCGCGATGGTGCGCTTTACGCGGGCGCCGGTCTGCGCATGGCGCGCTTTGCCGAGGCGTTCGGCGGTCGCGTGAGCCGCGTGGTGCTGAGCGTGCGCGGGCTGGACAGTTACTGGGCCTCGGTGCTGGCCTATTCGGTGCTGCGCGGGCACCGGATCCCGCTTGCGGCGCAGATCGCGGCGTTGGCCTCGAGCCCGCGCAGTTGGCGTGATGTCATTACCGATCTGGCCTGCGCCTTGCCCGGCGCCGAGATCATCGTGCTGACCCATGAACAAAGCGCGAGCCGCCCTGTGCAGCGGCTTGCGGTGATGACCGGCCGCCCGGAGGCGGAGATGCCGCGCGCCCATGCGCGCGAATGGCTCAACCGCGCGCCGATGCTGGGCGATCTGCGCCGGGCGGTGGCGGCCCGCGGCGGCGATCCCGCCCGGTTGGGCGAGGGCGAAGATGACGCGCGCTGGCAGCCCTTCACCCGGGCGCAAAGCGCCGCGCTGAGCGAGGTATATGCAGACGATCTGTTCTGGCTGCGCGCCGGGGCGGATGGGCTTGCGACACTATTCGAGGAAACCGGACCGGCCAAGGCGGGGACACATCCGCCCGCCGGTCAGACGACAAGAGGACACCGCAATGGGATCGAAGAAAGACGACTGGCGTAAGATCGCCGAGGCCGAGCTGAAGGGCCGTCCGCTGGAGGATCTGACATGGAAGACCCTCGAAGGGATCGACATCGCGCCGCTCTACACCGAAGAGGATCTGGAGGGGCTGGAGCATCTGGGCTCGATCCCCGGTCAGGCGCCGTTCACGCGCGGCCCGCGCGCGACGATGTATGCCGGACGCCCCTGGACGATCCGGCAATATGCCGGCTTCTCGACCGCCGAGGAATCGAACGCGTTCTACCGGCGCAACCTTGCGGCGGGACAGCAGGGCGTATCGGTGGCCTTCGATCTGGCGACCCATCGCGGCTATGACAGCGATCACCCGCGCGTCGAGGGCGATGTGGGCAAGGCCGGTGTGGCGATCGACAGCGTCGAGGACATGAAGATCCTGTTCGACGGCATCCCGCTGGACCAGGTCAGCGTGTCGATGACGATGAACGGCGCGGTGATCCCGGTGCTGGCCAATTACATCGTCGCCGGCGAGGAGCAGGGTGTGGCGCGCAAGGACCTGTCGGGCACCATCCAGAACGACATCCTCAAGGAATTCATGGTGCGCAACACCTATATCTACCCGCCCGAGCCGTCGATGCGGATCGTGTCGGACATCATCGAATACACCTCGAACGAGATGCCGCGCTTCAACTCGATCTCGATCTCGGGCTACCATATGCAGGAGGCGGGCGCGAACCTGGTGCAGGAGCTGGCCTATACCCTGGCTGACGGGCGCGAATATGTGCGCGCGGCAATCGCGGCGGGGATGGATGTGGATCGTTTCGCGCCGCGCCTGTCGTTCTTCTTCGCCATCGGGATGAATTTCTTCATGGAGGCCGCAAAGCTGCGCGCCGCGCGTCTGTTGTGGCACCGGGTGATGACCGAATTCGGCGCCAAGAACGACACCTCCAAGATGCTGCGCACCCATTGCCAGACCAGCGGCGTTTCCTTGCAAGAGCAGGACCCCTACAACAACGTCGTGCGCACCGCCTATGAGGCGCTGAGCGCGGTTCTGGGCGGCACGCAATCGCTGCACACCAATGCGCTGGACGAGGCGATGGCCCTGCCCACCGATTTCAGCGCCCGCATCGCGCGCAACACCCAGCTGATCCTGCAGGAGGAAACCGGCGTGACCAAGGTGGTCGATCCGCTGGCGGGATCCTATTACGTCGAGAAGCTGACCGCGGATCTGGCCGAGAAAGCCTGGGCGCTGATGGAAGAGGTCGAGGAGATGGGCGGCATGACCAAGGCCGTCGCAAGCGGCATGCCCAAGCTGCGCATCGAGGAAAGTGCCGCCACCAGGCAGGCGATGATTGACCGCGGCCAGGAGGTGATCGTGGGCGTCAACAAGTATCGCCGCGACAAGGAAGACCCGATCGACCTTCTGGATATCGACAATTCCGCCGTGCGCGACAGTCAGATCGCCCGGCTGGAGAACATCCGCGCCAACCGCGACGAGGCCGCCTGCACCGCGGCCCTCGAGGAGGTCACGCGCCGCGCCGCCGAGGGCGGCAATCTACTGGAGGCGGCGGTCGAGGCCGCCCGTCAACGCGCATCCGTGGGGGAAATCAGCATGGCGATGGAAAAGCAGTTCGGCCGGCACCGCGCCGAGGTCAAGACGCTGGCCGGTGTCTATGGCGCCGCCTATGAGGGCGATGCCGGCTTTGCCGCGATCCAGAAATCGGTCGAGGATTTCGCCGAGGCCGAGGGGCGCCGCCCGCGCATGCTGGTGGTCAAGATGGGGCAGGACGGCCATGACCGGGGCGCCAAGGTGATCGCCACGGCCTTTGCCGATATCGGCTTCGACGTGGATGTGGGCCCGCTGTTCCAGACGCCCGAGGAGGCCGCGCAGGACGCCATCGACAATGATGTGCATGTGGTCGGCATCTCGAGCCAGGCGGCGGGCCACAAGACACTGGCGCCCAAGCTGATCGAGGCGCTGAAGGCAAGGGATGCAGGCGATATCATCGTGATCTGCGGCGGCGTCATCCCGCAGCAGGATTATGAATTTCTCAAGGCGGCGGGCGTCAAGGCGATCTTTGGCCCGGGCACCAACATTCCCGATGCGGCACAGGATATCCTGCGTCTCATCCGCGAGGCGCGGGGCTGACAGGATCGCGGGCGGGAGGGGGCCTTGCCCCCTCTTGGCCTGCGGCCAATTCACCCCCGGAGTATTTGGGGAACGATGAAAGGCGGGCAGATGGGCGGACGGCTTGGCGCGATGATGGCCTCGGGGGCCGGGTTTTTGTGGGCGGTGCTGCTGTTATGGGGGGCGGCGCGGTTCGTCACGCTGCCGGTTTTCACGCTTATGCCGACGATCATGGTGTCGTTTCTTGTGCCGGGGCTGGTGGCGCTGGCGATGGTCTTGCGGGTGGCGCTGCGCCGGTTGGGAGATGACGAGATGCGCGCGGGCGGGGCCTTGCACGGTCCGGCGGCGGTGGATCAGAAGGTGTTGCAGAACACGGTCGAGCAACTGGTGCTGGCGCTGTGCATCTGGCCTGCGGCTGCGGTGATGCTGGGCGATGCGGGGCCGGGTGTGATCGCCTCGCTTGGTGTGGGCTTCGCGGTGGCGCGGCTGCTGTTCTGGCTGGGATATCACAAGGGCGGGCTCTTGCGGGTCTTCGGATTCGCGGCGGGTTTCTGGCCGACCGTGCTTGTGGCGGTCTGGGCGCTGGCACGTCTGGCGGGGGCGGGATGATGGCTGCGATGGCCCGGAGGATCCAAGGGGTTTAAAGCGGCCCGCCTTTGGCCTGAGGCATCAGACAGATGCGGACCGCGTATAACGATGGACCGCAGCACTGCATGTCGCGAAAATCTGTGATTCAGGTTTTTCGCGAAACGCTTTAGAATGAGCGTCAGGAGTGGCAGGAGAGAGTTCGGATGCTGAGGCTCGATCATCTGGCAGTGGCGGCGCGCGATCTCGAAGAGGGGCGGGCGGCTGTGGAGGCTGCCTTGGGCGTGCGGTTGCAGCCGGGCGGAAAGCATGCGCATTTCGGCACGCATAACCTGCTTCTGGGGTTGGAGGACGGGCTGTATCTGGAGGTGATCGCGATCGATCCGGAGGCGCCGGCGCCGGAGGGGGCGCGGTGGTTCGATCTGGACCGGTTCGATGCGGCCCCGAGGCTGCAGACATGGATCTGCCGCAGCGACGATCTGGGGTCTGCGCTGGTGCGCTATCCGCAAGCCGGGGCGCCCGTGGCGCTGGCGCGGGGAGATTTGCGCTGGCGCATGGCGGTGCCGCGCGACGGGCGCTTGGCCTTCGATGGTGTCTTTCCCGCGCTCATGCAATGGGAGTGCGACGCGCATCCCGCCGAGAGGCTGACCGCGTCGGGCTGCGGGCTGGCGCGGCTGGTGGTGCGCCATCCCGAGGCCGGGCGGCTGGCGGATATGCTGGGCCCGGATCTGAGTGACGCGCGTGTAGTGTTCGAGATCGGTGCGCCATCCTTGCGGGCCGAGATCAGCACGCCCGGTGGGCTGAGGGTGCTGGAATGATCCTGCGCGATGCCGAGGCGGCCGATGCCCAAGCCATCGCCGCGCTGGTCAATCCGGTGATCCGCGACACGACCATCACCTTCACCACCCGCGAAAAGACCGCGCAGGATGTGGCGGATGACATCGCAGCCAAGCGCGATCTGGGGCATGGACTGCTTGTGGTCGAAGAGGCGGGCGCGCTGCTTGGGGTGGCAAGCTATGGCCAGTTCCGCCCCGGTCCGGGCTATGCGCGCACGGCCGAGCATTCGATCACGCTGGACCCGTCGGCACGCGGGCGCGGTCTGGGACGGCTGCTGATGCAGCGGCTCGAGGATCACGCCTGTGGTGCCGGTATGTATTCGATGATCGCTGCGGTGAGCGGGGAAAACCCGGGTGGGGTGGCCTTTCATGAGCGGCTGGGATATGCGCGCGTCGCGGTCCTGCCGCAAATCGGTTGGAAATTCGGGCGTTGGCTGGATCTGATTCTTTTGCAGAAACAGCTGTGAGTGCGCGCTGACAGGGCCCGGGAAAGCGGGTAGGTTTTATCATGTCGATCTGGACCCGCATCACCGAAGCTCTTGCCGCCCTTACCAAGGGCGAAGGTCTGAGTGCCGTTTTCGACAGGCTGCGCAGCCCGCCCGAGCGCAGCGTCGGCTTCACCATCGCGGTGATCGCGCTTGGCGCCAAGATGGCCAAGGCCGATGGGCAGGTTACCCGCGACGAGGTCACCGCCTTCCGCGAGGTGTTCCAGATCGCCCGCGAGGATGAGGCTGGTGCGGCCCGCGTCTTCAACCTGGCGCGGCAGGATGTGGCCGGGTTCGAGGAGTATGCCGGCCGCATCAAGCGCATGTTCGACGGCGAGACCGGCACGCTGTGCGATCTGATGGAGGGGCTGTTCCACATCGCCATGGCCGACGGCACCTATCATCCGCAGGAAGAGGCGTTCTTGCGCCGGGTTGCGGAGATCTTCGGTCTGGATGAGGGCGATTTCCGCAGGCTGCGCAGCCGCTTCGTGCCGGATGCAAAGCCCGATCCCTATTCGGTTCTGGGGGTCAGCCGCGATACGCCCCTGCCGCAGATCCGCAAGGCGTGGCAGCAGATGGTCCGCGACAGTCATCCCGACAAGATGATCGCGCGCGGCGTTCCGCCCGAGGCGATCCGGCTGGCCGAAAATCGCATGGTCGCGATCAACCGTGCCTGGGAGGAGATCAACGAGGAGGCCGCGGGTGCGGATCGCCACCTATAATGTCGAATGGTTCGATGCCCTGTTCGATGATGAGGGGGCGCTTTTGGCCGATGATGACTGGTCGAGGCGACACGCGGTAACACGGGCCGATCAACTGGCCTCTTTGGGAATCGTGTTCACCGCGCTCGATGCAGATGCCGTCATGGTGATCGAGGCGCCGGACGACACGGACCGCAGAAGCACGGTTGCAGCGCTCGAAAGCTTTGCCGATTTCGCGCAGATCCGCGCGCGCCGCGCCGTCACCGGCTTTGCCAACGACACCCAGCAGGAAATCGCGCTGCTCTATGATCCCGATGTCCTGAGCTGTGCGCATGACCCCAGGGGCGAGCCCACCGGAAAGAAGGGTGCCAGCGATGCGCCGCGGTTCGACGGCGTGTTCCGGATCGATCTGGATATCGACGATACCGAGGATCTTGTGGCGTTCTCCAAGCCGCCGCTGGAATTGGCCTGCACGACCGCGACCGGTGTCGCCTTCCGGATGATCGGGGCGCATCTGAAATCCAAGGCGCCGCACAAGGCCCGGTCACGCGATCAGATCATGCGCATGGCAATCGCCAACCGGCGCAAGCAGCAGGCGCAGGCGGTCTGGTTGCGCCACCGGATCGAAGAGCATCTGGCCCAGGGCGAGACGCTGATCGTTCTGGGCGATCTGAATGACGGTCCGGGGCTTGACGAGTATGAGCATCTCTTTGGCCGCTCCTCGGTCGAGATCGTGATGGGCGAGGGGGGCGATGCGGCGGCGCAACTTTACGATCCGCACGCAAGACGGGCCTTGACCCGGCGGATCGGGGCGATGACCGCGACCGCGCGGTTCTACCTGCCCACCGAGAAGCGCTATCTTCAGGCTTTGCTGGATTACATCATGGTGTCCGCGGATCTGGAGGCGCGGCAGCCGCGATGGCGGATCTGGCATCCGTTCGACGATCCGGGCTGCTTTCGCATCCCCGAGTTGCGCGAGGCGCTGCTTGCGGCGTCGGATCATTTCCCGGTCACGATGGATGTCGATCTGTGACTTAAAATCCTGACCGGATGCGCTTATATTGAAATGATGAAACGCATTGTCCTGACATCCCTCGTGGCCTTGTCGCTGGCGGCGCCTGTCGCAGGCCCGGCCAGAGCACAGGATGCGGGCACGCCGGATGAGGGGCTGTCGCTGATGGAGCGCGGCGCGCAGATGTTCCTCGAAGGTATCCTGCGCGAGATGGAACCGGCGATGCGGGATCTGCGCGATCTGGCCGAAGACATGGGGCCGGAGTTGCGCCGCTTCGTTCAGGAAATGGGACCGGCTTTTGGCGAGCTGATGGGCAAGATCGACGATCTGAGTGCCTATCATCCGCCGGAAATGCTGCCCAATGGCGATATCATCATGCGCCGCAAAACCCCCGACGAGATCGAACCGGCGCCGCCCAAGGAGGGTGAGATCGACATCTGAGGCGGCTCACGCCCTGGCGGTGTGGATCGACGCCTCGGCCCCGAGGGCCTCGACCAGCGACATGAACCGCGCTTCGGCGACTTCGCCGAACAGCGCCGCGGCCTCGGGCGATAGGTAGAGTTCCAGCTTGCGCTTCTTGGGATACCAGCGCAGGTTGCCGAGTTTCGCGTCCGAGCGCAGCCAGAGCATGGCGGCAAAGCGCATCGCCTTGCCCAGAACCTCGGCCTCGGTGGCGTCCTGTTCGCTGATCAGCTCATAGAGGTCTTCGAAGCGCGATCCCTCGCGTTTGTTCGAATAGCGATGCAACAGCGCCAGCCCCAGATAGATCCGCTCGGAATGTTTCAATCCGCCCAGATTGGCGCGGGTGGCGTTGTCGAAACAATCCTCGGCCCGGTAGTCGGGATGCGAGCGCCAGGACACGTCATGCAGCAGGCAGGCGGCCTTGATGATGCGGCGCCGGTCCGGCTTGGCGGATTTGAACAGGGGTTCGATGAATTCATAGATCACGCGGCCAAAACCGGGCAGCCGGGCATCCTTGGCTTCGGCAAAGCGGCAGGCTTCGATCAGCGGGTCGCGGTCGCGCAACTGCTGGGGCATCTGCTCATAAAGCAGGCCCTCGCGGATACCATAGCTTGACACGGCGATATCGCGGGGCTTGAACGTGCGGACCACTTCGCGCAGCACGTCGATCGCATAGGGCACCAGTGCGGCGCGCGCCGCCGATACGCCGGCGCGGTTGCGCAGCTCTTCGAGATCGTTGGCGGCGATATACTTGGCGGTGGCGCGCACGGCCTTGGGCGTCATGCGGTATTCATGCAGCACCTGCAGCGGATAGCCGCGTCGCTCCATGTCGATCCGCGCGATGGCGCGCCACGAGCCGCCCACCAGAAAAAGACGGTTTTTCTGTTCGCCCAGTTCCTTGCGCAGACGCGCCACCGTATCGGCAATGAGCGCCTTGCGGGCCTTGCGGCCACCTTTCATGTCGCGCAGCTTGAGCGGGCCAAGCGAACAGGACATCCGCTTGCCCACGGTGCCGCCATTTATCTCGGCCAGTTCCATGGACGAGCCGCCGATATCGCAGACCAGCCCATAAGAGCCGGGCCATCCCAGCAGCACGCCTTGTGCCGACAGCCGCGCCTCTTCGCGCCCGTCGATCACCCACAGGCGGATGCCCGTCTCGCGTTCGACCTCGGCGCGGAACTCGGCGCCGTCTTCGGCGTCGCGCACCGCGGCGGTGGCCACGGCAGTCAGCGGGCCGGTGCCCATCCCGTCGCCCAGAAGCTTGAACCGCTTCAGCGCATTGAGGGCGCGCACACGTCCCTCGGGGTTGAGCCGCCCGGTTTCGGACATGCCGGCGCCAAGGCCGCACATGATCTTTTCGTTGAAGAAATAGGCCGGGCTGCGGGCGGCGCCGTCGAACACGACCAGACGGACCGAGTTCGAGCCCACATCCACCACGCCCACGCGACTGAGTGCGCGGGCCGAAGGCTTGTCGAACAGCGGGCGCCCAAAGGGCCCGCTATCTTCCTGCGCCGGAGTGCTGTTGCCGTCCATGTGCCTCTCGGGTCTTTCCACCCCCTGTATGCGCCACAGCGCCCCATGGGTCAATCGCGGGAATGCGCCGATCTGCGCCTGACGCGCCGTCACCCGGTCACATCGGCGGGCGCCCCTTGAGGACGCGCAGGACCATCGCGATCACGAAGAGCGCAAGGAAAATGACGAACAGAATTTGCGCGATCCCCGCCGAGGCACTGGCGATCCCGCCAAAGCCGAACGCACCGGCAATCAGCGCGATGACAAGGAATGTGATTGCCCATCCAAGCATGTGGAGCCTCCTTTCGTCGGTTCCTGTTCATGTGGGAAGGACCGGCGATCGTGTCAGGGGGCTGCGCGGCGTGTCGGCAAAAGCTTGCCGGGATCAATCCTCGGTATGGGTCAGTTTCGGCACATCCGCAGCCCCCGCCGAGCCACGGCCCGACAATGACGGGTTCTCCATGAAGAAGCGGTGGCAGTTGAAGGCGAACTCGCCCTCGACCGTTTCGGCACGGGTGAACGTCCCATCCGGTGCCATGATCCAGCTTTGCGCCACATCGGCCATGTTGGCGGCCATGATCTGACCGACGATCTGCGCCTTGACGGTGGGATTCTCGATCTCGACCAGCGTTTCGACGCGCCGGTTGAGATTGCGGCCCATCCAGTCCGCCGAACTGATGAAGACCCGGGCCTTTTTCGACGGAAGATCGGCCCCGTTGCCGAAGCACACGATCCGGGAATGTTCTAGAAACCGGCCGATGATCGATTTGACACGAATATTCTCGGACAGCCCGTTGATGCCGGGACGCAGTCCGCAGATGCCGCGCACCACGAGATCGATGCGCACGCCGGCCTGACTGGCCTCGTACAGCGCGTCGATCACATCGGGTTCGATCAGCGCGTTCATCTTGGCCCAGATCTTCCCCGGCTTGCCGTTGCGCACGTTCTCGGCCTCGCGCGCGATCATCTCGAGCAGGCGTGGCTTGAGCGAAATGGGCGAAATGGCAAGGTTTTCCAGTTTCTCGGGCTGCGCATAGCCCGACAGGTAGTTGAACACCTTGGTCGCGTCCCGCCCAAGCGACGGATCGCAGGTGAAGAAACTCAGGTCGGTGTAGATCTTGGCGGTGATCGGGTGGTAATTGCCGGTCCCGTAATGGGTGTAGGTCACAAGGCTGTCGCCCTCGCGGCGCACCACAGTCGAGATCTTGGCATGGGTCTTGAGGTCGAGAAACCCATAGACCACATGCGCGCCCGCGCGCTCCAGCCGCCGGGACTGCCGGATATTCGCCGCCTCGTCGAACCGCGCCTTCAATTCCACAAGTGCGGTCACGGATTTCCCGTCTTCGGCGGCCTCGCACAGAGCACTGACGATGGGGCTGTCCTTCGAGGTGCGGTAAAGCGTTTGCTTGATCGCCACCACATCGGGGTCGCGCGCGGCCTGATGCAGAAAGCGCACCACCATGTCGAAGGTCTCGTAGGGGTGATGCAGCAGCATGTCCTTCTGACGGATCGCGGCGAACATGTCGCCGTCATGATCCTGCACGCGTTCAGGCACGCGTGGCGTGAAGGAGGGCCATAGAAGATCGGGCCGGTCATCCAGAACCAGCTCCTTGAGGTCCGCAAGCCCGATCATGCCCTCGACTTCGACCACCTCGTCGGGGATCACGTGCAGCTCATCCATGATGACGCGGCGCAGCGCCTCGGGGGCGCCGGTTGAGATCTTCATGCGCACGACTTCGCCCCGGCGGCGGCGCTTCAGCGCCACCTCGAATTCGCGCACCAGATCCTCGGCCTCTTCCTCGACTTCCAGATCGCTGTCGCGCAGCACCCGGAAGCTGCAATGCCCCTTGTACCTGTAGCCCGGAAATAGGCTGTCGAGATGCAGCAGCAGCACATCTTCCAACCGTATGACCCGATGTGTGCCGGGGTCGGCGGGCAGGGTCACGAAGCGTTCGATCTGCTGCGGGATCGGCAACAGCGCCTGCAGCGGGCGCTTGTCGGATTTGCGCTCGAGTTGCAGGGCCAGCGAATAGCCCAGGTTGGGAATGAAAGGGAAAGGATGCGCGGGGTCGATGGCCAGTGGCGACAGGACCGGAAAGACATTGTGCAGGAACACATCGGCAAGATGGCTGCGGTCCTCTTCGGTCAGCCGGTCGAGATCGAGGATGGTGATATTCTCGTCTTCCATCTCGCGGCGCAGCGTTTCATAGGTTTTCTGCTGAGATGCCAGAAGGTTGCGGGCGTTTTCGTTGATCAGCACAAGCTGTTCGGCGGGGGTCAGCCCGTCGGCGGCGGGTGTGGTGTTGCCCGCCTGCGCCAACTCGCGCAGACCTGCGACGCGCACGTTGTAGAACTCGTCCAGATTGGTGGCCGAGATCGACAGGAAGCGCAGCCGCTCGAGCAGCGGAACGCGCGGATTCTGCGCCTCTTCCAGCACGCGCCAGTTGAAGCCCAGCCAGCTGAGCTCACGATTGAAGAACCGGCCCGGCCCGGTCAGGTCCAGTTCGGGGATTTCAACGGCGGCGGGTGGCGGTGACTTGAGGAAATCAGCTTTGTTCATATGGGCCTTATGGCGTTGGCATGTAACGGCACGGTGACGGAGTCTGCAGCCCCGCCGGTCACTTGTCCAGCACCTTCGCCGCCAGCGCCCGATTGATCGGCCGCCCCGTCGCCAGCGCCAGCGCATCCAGCTCGTCCACCACATCGCGCGCCGCCTCGAACGATCGGTCGATGCGCCGTGTGAGATAGGGGATCGTCTCAGGGGAGGGCGACAATTGCCGGTCGGTCATCAGCTTCATCAGCACCGCCGCCAGCAGCGTGTCATCCGGCTCGTGCAGGATGGTCGCCGGGGTGCCCTGCATCCGGCTGGCCAGATCGGGCAGGCTGAGGCCCCAGTGTTGCGGCGCGCGGGCTGCGGTGAACAGCACGGTGTGACCTTCGGCAAGCGCCAGGTTGTGCAGATGAAAAAGCGCCTCTTCGGCGGCGGCATCCCGGGCGATGTCATCGCAATCCTCGACTGCGATATTGCCTGTGGCCAAGGCGGGGATATCGGCCCGGGTCAGGGCGTGCGCCGCGATGATCCGGGCATCGGCCAATGTGGCCCAGACATGCGCCAGATGGGTCTTGCCCGATCCCGGCGGCCCCACCAGCAGCAGCTTGCGCGAAGGCCAGCCCCGCCAGCCTTCGATCAGCGCCACGGCCTCGGCATTGGCGGGCGAGACGAAAAAATCGTCGCGCCCGAGTGCTTCGCGCACAGGCAGGTCGAAACTGAGCTGTCTCTGGGTCATTCGTCGCGCGATGACAGTCCGCGATACAGGCGGCTGTCCATGTATTGCGCCACGATGAACCGCGCCAGAACACCGATCGACGCGGCCACGGGCACCGCCACCAGCATGCCCACGAAACCGAACAAGGCGCCAAAGACCGACAGCGCGAAGATCAGCCAGACGGGGTGAAGCCCGACCGAGCTACCCACCAGCTTCGGCGTCAGGAAATTGCCCTCGGCCACTTGCCCTGCCACGAAAATGGCTGCGACCAGCCCGATGCTCACCCAATCGCCCCAGAACTGGAACAGCGCCAGCCCGATCGCCAGCGCCCCGCCCACCAAGGCACCCACATAGGGAATGAAGGTGATCAGCCCGGCCAGCGCGCCCACCACCAGCCCGAATTGCAGCCCCACCAGCATCAGTGCCACGGCATAATAGGTGCCGAGGATCAGGCAGACGGTGCCCATGCCGCGAATGAAGCTGGCCAGCGTCTGGTCGATCTCACCGGCAAGACGGCGGATCACCGGCGCATGATCGCGCGGCAAAAGCTCGTCGATCCGGCCAACCATACGGTCCCAGTCATAGAGCAGGTAGAAGGCCACCACCGGAACGATCACGAACAAAAGCACCACGTTCAGCAGCGACGCCGCCGAACTCAGGAGCGAGTTGAGCACCTCTCCGCCCCGCTCGCGGATCGTTTCGCCCACCGCGATAAGCGATTGGCGCAGGGTCGAGTTTTCGTCGACGATCGCCGGGAACCGCTCGGTCAGGACTTGCTGGAACTTGTTGAAAAGCTGCGGCGCGGTATCGACCAGAGCCACGGTTTGCTGCACCAGCGTCGGGATCACCAGAAGCGCCATCAGCACAAAGACGAGAAGCGCACCCAAGGTGATGAGACTGACCGCAAGCGCGCGCGATGCGCCCATCCGTTGCAGCCGGTCCGCGACCGGATCGAGGAAATAGGCAATGGCCCCCCCCAGCACGAAGGGCAGGATCACGTCGCCCAGAAACCAAAGCGCAAGGACAAAGACGGCCGCCGCAACGCCCCAATACTTCACCTGATCGCGCACCGACAATGCCATGAGAACTCCGTGACTGGCCTGCTCCTATGTCGCCTCACAGGCGGTCGGTTTCAAGAGGAAAGGCGGCATATCCCATGTATATCGCGCCCGGCCGTCATCTCGTTGGGCTTAGGCCGGGGAAGGCGGGCTGTTCCTTTTCGACCACAGCCCGTCCTTCGCTTGGTCAGGGATCGGGCGGGGTGTAGGTATCGGGATCGGCGCACCATTTTTGGTATTCGGTCTGGAAGTCGGGCCAGTCTAATTCTTCCTTGGGCCAATGGGTGGGGCGGGGAATGGTATTGGGCAGCTTGGTCGAGCCTGCACCGAAGGTTGTTTTCATTTGGACCGTTGATATGGGCGATTCCCGTAAATCTACAGACCAGACGGCAGCGTCGCGCAGCACGGTCGCTGTCCAATTTGTTGTCTTATCCACCCGCGTGATGCTGAGTATGTCCCCTCCATCCGTCCGTCGTTGAGTTAAGTCAGCACGAAGGCGGCAACCAGCGCGCCCGAGAACAGCAACAACAGCAGCAAGGACACCAGCGCACCCAAGGGGCGGGCGACGGACCAGTCCGGCGCTTCGCTTATGCCCATCCAGTCCAGCACGTTTCTTGATGGCTTGCGTTCCATAACCCCGGCACCCCTGACGCGTCTGCCGCAACCATCGCGGGAAAAGGCCTGTGGTGCAAGGACCACTGCCCCGCTTGCCAGTGCGGCACCTTCCGGCTAGGACAGGCCGAAACCCATTGTCCGAGGTCCGTCATGCGCCTGTCCCGCTACTTCCTGCCCGTTCTCAAGGAAACCCCCGCCGAGGCCCAGATCGCCAGCCATCGCCTGATGCTGCGCGCGGGCATGATCAAACAGGCCTCCGCCGGGATCTATTCCTGGTTGCCGATGGGCTTCAAGGTGTTGCGCAAGCTGGAAAATATCGTCCACGAGGAGCAGATCCGCGCGGGCCATATCCCGATGCTGATGCCCACCCTGCAGCCCGCCGACCTGTGGCGCGAAAGCGGCCGCTATGACGATTACGGCGAGGAAATGCTGCGCATCAAGGACCGTCAGGGGCGCGATCTTCTGTATGGGCCGACCAACGAGGAATTGATCACCGACATCTTCCGCAGCCATGTGGGCAGCTACAAGGATCTGCCGCTCACGCTCTATCACATCCAGTGGAAATTCCGCGACGAGATCCGCCCGCGTTTCGGCGTGATGCGGGGGCGCGAGTTCTACATGAAGGACGGCTACAATTTCGACCTGACGCGCGAGGATGCGCTGCATGCCTATAACCGCCATCTGGTCAGTTATCTGCGCACCTATGAGCGGATGGGCCTGCAGGCCATTCCGATGCGCGCCGAAAGCGGGCCCATCGGGGGCGACGACACGCATGAATTCCTGGTGCTGGCCGAAACCGGCGAATCCGGCGTGTTCTATGACAGCGAGATCACCGATCTGCGCTTTGGCGACCGCGAGATCGACTATACCAGCGTCGAGGCCTGTCAGGCGGTGATGGAGGAATTCACCTCGCGCTATGCCCGCACCGACGACACCCATGACGAGGCCGTGTTCCATGACCGCGTCCCCGAAGAGCGCCGCCGCAGCGGGCGGGGCATCGAAGTGGGGCAGATCTTCTATTTCGGCACCAAGTATTCCGAACCGATGGGCGCCACCGTGCAGGACCGTGACGGCAACACCGTGCCGGTCCATATGGGCAGCCACGGCATCGGCGTCAGCCGCCTGATCGGTGCGATCATCGAAGCCAGCCACGATGATCGCGGCATCATCTGGCCCGAAGGTGTGACCCCTTTCCATGCCGGGATCGTCAACCTCAAGACCGGCGACGCCGAGGCCGATGCCGCCTGCGAGGCGATTTATGCCTCCCTGACGGCCCTCGGACTCGAGCCGCTTTACGATGACACCGATGATCGGGCCGGGGCGAAATTCGCGACGATGGACCTGATCGGTCTGCCGTGGCGGATCACCGTGGGGCCGCGCGGGCTCAAGAATGGCGTGGTCGAGCTGACCAGCCGCCGCAGCGGCGAAAGCGAGGAATTGCCGCCCGAACAGGCCGTGGAAAAGCTGGCGCGCATCTATGCCGCGCACCGGATCGGCAGCCTGCCGCAGCCGGTCTAGCACGACGCGTTCCCCAAACCGCCCGAACGCTGTATACTGCCCCGAAAAACCGACGAGGCAGAGCAGATGATCCTCAGGGCGATCGCCATGGCGTGCGGGCTGACCGGTGCGGTCGGCCTGTCGCAATTTCCCGAGTTCTCGCAGCAATATACCCAACGCCTCTCCGGCGCGGTCAAGGAGCTGGAGACCATTGTGGCGCGCTTCGATGCGGATGCGGCGGGGCTTGGCCTGACGCGTGCCGCCGCGCTCGAGGATCTGGCTCAGGGCAGCGCGATGGGCGCGGCACGTGCGCAATCCATGGGGCAGGTTCTGGCACGCCATGACCGCCTGCAACATGCGCTTGCCAAGCTTTCCGGGACATCTTCGTTGCATAAGGCTCTGAATATCCGGGGTTTTGCCGATGCCGAACTTGTTCGCGACACATGGGCCGCCTATCGCCCGGCCCTGCCGGTCACGGCCGAAGGACTGGGTTTCGCCGCCGCGGGCTTTATTCTGGGCTACGGGTTGATTGGCGGGGCGTTGAGCGGGCTTGGGCGACTGACCAGCCGTCGCCGCCAAGCCGCGCGGCAAGGCTAACGCGTTCCGCCTTTAACCTGAGGCATCAGCCAAAGACGGAACGCGTGCACCGATTGAACCGAGAACTGCATGCCGCGAAACTCTGTGAGCCGGGTTTTCGCGAAACGCTTTAGGGTCCGCCACGCAGGGCAAAGCCCGCCAGTGCGACCAACACCACCCCGACGATCAGACAGATCGCCCAAGCGATGCGCTGCCTGAGAGGGGCGTGTCCGATGCGATCAATCGTAGACGAATTGCTCCGACAGAATGCGCCGCGCGGGCACGCCCAACTCCAGCAAGGCCGCCTCGACCGTGCGCAGCATCGGCGGCGGTCCGCACAGCACGAACAACCAGTCCCGCCGCCCGGCCTCGGCCACATGGCGTCGCAACATCGGGGCATCGACAAACCCGGTCTCGCCGCTCCAGCCCTCGGGCGGTTCGGACAGCACGTGGATCACCTCGCTGCCGTGATCGCGCGCCAGCGCCTGCAGCTCGTCCTCGCAGACGATCTGCCCGGGGATCCGGTTGCCATACATCAGCAGGCTGGGGCGGGGATCGCCGCTTGCCGCCATCTCGCGCAGAATCCCGAGCAGTGGCGCGATCCCGACGCCGCCCGCGATCAACGCAATCCCCGGTGCGTCCTCCTGGCCCGTCAGCGTCAGATGCCCATGCGGTCCATCCACGTAAACCCTTGTGCCGGGCGGGATCTGTCCGATCCGGTCGGTCATGTCCCCCAATTGCTTGATGATGAATTCCAGATCCGGCCCCCGTGACGGCGCGGAGGCGATGGAAAACGGGTTGTCGTTCAGCGAAAAAGGCGGCCGTCCGATGGTCAGCCACGCAAATTGCCCTGCCCGGTACCGCAGCCGATGCGCCCCCTCCGGTGTCAACCGCAGCCGCCATGTCCGCCGCGCTGCAGGGGTCACCGACAGCACCCGCCAGGGTCTGCGCGCCCGAAGGGCCGGGGCCACGACATAGATCATCGTCAGCGCGGCCAGCGCCAGTCCCAGACCGGCGATCCACACCCAGCCCAGCAGATCGTCGCCACTGTAGCGCCCGGCGCGCAGCGCGTGCAGCACGCCCGCGCCGGCCACAAGGGCCGCGCCCAGACCGTGCAGGCCCCGCCATATCTCGTAGCGGTAGCCCGCGACATCCCGCGCCAGCGCCATCGTCACCACCATGCCCAGTCCCAACCAGGCCAGGATGCCGGGCCAGATCGCGGTCCATGAATAAGTCACCACCGTTTGCCGGGTCACATCCCAATCGGGCGGATCGGACATCGCCGAGACATAGAAAAACGGATGCAGCACCGCAAAGACCAGCGCCACCCGGGCGGCAAGCTGATGGCTGCGCATCACCACATCGCTGCCGACCCTTGCGGTGACCGCACGAAAGCGGCCAATCTGTCCGAACTCCACCAGGATCATCGCCAGCGCCACGAGACCCAGCCCCGAGGCCAGCTCATCCCATATCGTGCGCGGTGGCAGGCCCTGCGCCCATGCCAGACCGAGCGGCGTCAGAGCAAGCCCGAGGTAGAGCAGGATGAGGGCAGTTGCGGGCAAGGCGGTCCTTTCCGGTGCGGACGACTCGACTCGCCCTGTTTTGCCATGCTGCACCCGATGCCTGCCGCTCGGCCTTGACCCTGATCATGATAACCCGCACTGTCCGCGCAAAACGAGATCCGAGGTTTTCCAGTGACAGGCCGTCCCCGCCGTTCTTCCGCCCCTGCGCCCTTCGCTCCGTTCGAATGGATGATCGCGTGGCGTTACCTGCGCGCCAAACGCGCCGAAGGCGGGGTCAGCACGATGACATGGATCAGCCTGATCGGGATCACGCTGGCGGTCTTCGCGCTGATTGCCACACTGGCGGTGCGCTCGGGCTTTCGGGCGGAATTCGTCGACACGATCCTTGGCGCGAACGCCCATGTCACCGTCTACAACATGGGAACGGTCGATGCGCAGTCGGGCAGGCTCGATCGCACCCTCTCCGATTACGAGGCGATGGCCGAGCGCGTCCGCGCGGTCGAGGGCGTCACCCGCGTAGCCCCTCTGGTCAAGGGGCAGGTGATGGCCAATGCCCGCGACAGCAACGCCGGCGTGCAGGTGTTCGGCATCAAGCCCGAGGATCTGGTGACCATTCCGCGCATCGCCGATCCCGCAACCGGGCGCGGTGACATCACCGCTTTTTCGCAAGGCATCGCCATCGGCTCGGGCGTGGCGCGCGAATTGGGCGTAGGGGTTGGCGACCGCATCCGCCTGATCTCTCCCAATGGGGTGCGCACGGCCTTCGGCACATCGCCACGCATCAACGCCTATGATGTGGTCTATATCTTCAGCGCCGGGCGCTATGACATCGACCGGGTCCGCGTCTATCTGCCCTTCGAGGAGGCGCAGAGCTTTTTCAACCGCGAAGGCCGCGCCGACGAGCTCGAGGTGATGGTGCGCGATCCCGACCGGGTCGAGGACATGACCCTTCCGCTGATCGCCGCCGCCGGGGACCGCGCGCAGGTCTGGACATGGAAAGACGCCTCGGGCGGATTTCTGCGCGCGCTCGAGGTCGAGGACAATGTGATGTTCATCATCCTGTCCATCCTCGTGCTGATCGCGGCGATGAACATCACTTCGGGGCTTATCATGCTGGTCAAGAACAAGGGCCGCGATATCGGCATCCTGCGCACGATGGGACTAACCGAAGGGGCCGTGCTGCGGGTTTTCTTCATCTGCGGCGCCTTCACCGGCATTATCGGCACGGCGGCGGGGGTGGTTCTGGGCTGTCTCTTCGCGATCTATATCGACCCGATCTTCAGCCTCGTGAATGTGCTGATGGGCGGTCAGGTCTGGGATCCGTCCATTCGCGGCATCTATCATCTGCCGGCGCAGTTGAATTTGGGCGACGTGCTGTCGGCGGTGGCGCTGTCGCTGGGGCTGAGTTTCGTGGTCACGATCTTTCCCGCCCGCCGCGCCGCGCGCATGAACCCGGTCGAGGCGCTGCGCTATGAGTGATGTGATGCTGCGCCTTTCCGGCGTGTCGAAAACCTACAACAAGGGCCGCGAAAACGAGGTGCAGGTGCTGGCAAACGCCGATCTCGCGCTGGCCCCGGGCGAGATGGTGGCGCTGGTGGCGCCCTCGGGGGCGGGCAAGTCGACGCTTCTGCATATCGCGGGGCTTCTGGACACGCCCGATACCGGCAGGGTCGAGATCGGGGGCACCGATTATACCGGCCTCAGCGACAGGCGCCGCACCGTCGCCCGCCGTCAGGAGGTGGGTTTCGTCTATCAGTTCCACCACCTGCTTCCGGAATTCACCGCTTTGGAAAACATCGTGCTGCCGCAGCTGGCCAATGGCGTGGCCCGCGCCGAGGCGGCAGCGCGCGCCGCCGATCTTCTGGAGCGGGTCGGCGTGGGGCCGCGCTCGGGTCATCGGCCCTCGGCGATGTCCGGCGGCGAACAGCAACGCGTCGCTTTCTGCCGGGCGCTGGCCAATGCGCCGCGCCTGCTTCTGGCCGATGAGCCGACGGGCAATCTGGATCCCGCGACCTCGGATCAGGTGTTCGGCGCTCTGGTGCAGCTGGTTCGCGATACGGGCCTGTCGGCGCTGATCGCCACCCATAACCTCGAGCTTGCGGCGCGGATGGACCGGGTGGTCAAGCTCGATCAGGGCAAGGTGGTGCCGGGCTAGGGCATCCCCGGGCATGATCCGCGTGCCGCGGCCCCGGGATGTTCGAAAAATCCCGAACCAAGGTCTTTTCAAGACCTGGGACCCACTTCTGGGATGTTGAAATCCGCTTCAGAAGGTTTGAATTGACCTCTGCCATCCCGCCCAGCAAGGTGCCGCGACACCCGACACACCCCTCGCCGCCGAACACCGCCACCTGCCGGAGACGCCCATGCCCGCCGTAAGCCTTGACGAGATCGAACAGACCACCAAGGCCGCGCTGATGCGCCATGGCGCCCACGACTGGATCGCCGCCGAAGTGGCCCGCGCCGTGCGTGTCGCCGAAAGCGTCGGCAACCGGATTTGCGGGCTGTACTATCTCGAAAGCTACTGCACGCAGCTGGAAACCGGCCGCGTCAAGGGCGATGCCGAGCCTGTCGTGACCCGGCCGCGCCCCGGCGTGGTTGCGGTCGATGCGGGCTTCGGCTTTGCCCAGCCCGCCTTTGCCCGTGCGCTTCCGCAAGCGATCGAGGCCGCGCGCACCTGTGGCGTGGCCAGCCTTGCGGTGGGTCATGCCCATACCTGCACGTCGCTCGGGTTCTTCACCGAACAGATCGCGCGTGCCGGGCTGATCGGGCTGGGGGTCACCAATGCCTCGCCCATCGTCGCACCCCCCGGCGGCAAGACGCGGGTGATCGGCACCAATCCCATCGCCTTCTCGGTGCCCGACGGGCAGGGTGGCATCGCCATGCAGTTCGACCAATCCACCACCACCGTGGCGCTTGGCAAGATCACCATGGCCAAGGCCGCGGGCGAGCAGATCCCCGAAGGCTGGGCCGTCGATGCCCAAGGCCAACCCACCACCGATCCCGAGGCTGCCCTTTCGGGGTCTCTGGTCAGCATGGGGGGCTACAAGGGCTGGGGCTTTGGCCTGATGGCCGAACTTCTGGCCGCAGGCATGACCGGCGGCGTGGTCAGCCGCGATGTGAAGCCCCTCAAGGCGCCCGATGGTCCGCCGCATGATCTGGGCCAATATTACCTGCTGATGGCCCCCGATGTGTCGGGCGCGTTTTTCGACCGCCTCGCGCAGGTCGAGGCCGGTGTGGCGCTCGACGAAGGCGCGCGGATGCCGGGGCAGGGCAAACAGCCCGCCGATCCGGTGACGCTGGAGCCGGCGATCTGGGCGCAAGCCCGCGCCCTGGCCGGGCTGGGCTAGGCTGGCGGCAGGCGCGATACAGGGTCAGGTCACGGGTCAGAGCACGGTTCAGAGCACCAGCCTGCTCACGGGCTTACTCACGGGACAGTGAATTTGCCCATGCCTCGGGGTCTGCTATGGGTGAACGCGCCCAGCACAGGAGGTGCGCTCATGCGACTGGCCCTATCGACAGGAGTGATGGCACTGGCCGCCACAATGGCCTCGGCATCGCCGATCGCATTCGACGGAAGTTGGAAACATCAGAAGTTTTCGCTGTTTTCCGGCAATGACTACGCGCTGCGCGGCGGCGCTCTCGACATGGTGTCCGATGCCAGCGTGTCGCTGCTCTATCGTGCGGTGCCCGAAACCGCGTGGCAGGCCTCGAACGCCTCTTGGCTCTGGCAGGTCAGCCAAAGTGTGCCGCCCACCGATCTGGCGCTCAAGGGGGGCGACGACCGCAATCTGGCAATGTATTTCGTGTTTTTGCCGCAGGCCGAGGCCGAACGTGCCCGGGGCTCGCGTGTGACCCGGCTTCTGTCGCATGAGGACGTGCGGGTGCTCGTCTATGTCTGGGGCGGCGATCACGCGCCGGGCGCGTTTCTCGACAGCCCCTATCTGGGTCCGCGCGGCAAGACTGTGGTTCTTCGCCCCGCCGGAACCGGCGAGGCGCGCGAGCGTGTCGATCTGGCCGCCGATTTCGCCCGGGCGTTCGGCGGCGAACGCACCGCCCTTGTGGGTCTCGCCGTCTCGGGCGACAGCGACGACACCAACACGCGCATCACGGGGCGCATATCGGGTCTCACCCTGCAATAACCGGGCAAGCGCGTCCCCCGGGGTGATCCATGTCAATGCAGCGCTGCCCGGCTTGAGGTCTGCTCGGGCAAGCGATCCTGACAGGACATCTGCCATGCGTGCGGCTCTTGCGGTATTCCTTTTCGGCCTTGCGGCCTGCGCGGCGCAGGAGCCCTTGCCCGCGGGCGTCGCCGCGGGCGAGCAGACCTATCGCGCGCTGTGTGCCACGTGCCATGGGCCGCAGGGCGTGGGCGACGGGCCATTGGTGGCCGAGCTTGACGCGCCGCCCGCCGATCTGACAGGCATTGCCGAGCGCAATGGCGGCGTGTTTCCCTACGCGCAGGTCATCGCGCGCATCTACGGTTATCCCGGTCAGTTCGACGTGATGCCCGACTATGGCCCGATTTTCGCCGGTCCCAAGATCGGTTGGCGTGACCCTGAAACCGGCGCGGTGATCGAAACGCCCCGCGCCCTGGTTGACCTTGCCAGCTATCTGGCCAGCATCCAGAAGACCTGAGCATGACGACATCAAAAGCGTTCCGCCTTTAATCTGAGGCATCAGCGACAGGCGGAACGCGTACAACGATTGAACGGAGCACTGCAATTCGCGAAAATCTGTGAGTCAGGTTGTTCGCGAAACACTTTAGGAGGACACAGATG
The DNA here is from genome assembly GCF_900142765.1 of Roseovarius litoreus. Lineage (GTDB taxonomy): Bacteria > Pseudomonadota > Alphaproteobacteria > Rhodobacterales > Rhodobacteraceae > Roseovarius > Roseovarius litoreus. The sequence continues at coordinate 100,776 of NZ_FRCB01000004.1, read as the reverse complement.
CAGACCCCAACCCTCATCACCGCCGCTCTGGCCCTTGTCGCAGCCCTGACCGGCGCGGCGCAGGCCGAAGGCAATGCCCGCAACGGCGAGGCGATCTACGAGCGCTATTGCGCCGCCTGCCATGGCGCCGATGCCACGGGCGATGGACCGATGCAGGCTGTGCTGACCGTGCAGCCCACCGATCTCACCGCGCTCAGTGCCGGCAATGACGGCGTGTTTCCCATGGGCCGCGTGGTCAAGCGCATCGACGGGCGCGACCCGCTGGTGGCCCATGGCAGCCCGATGCCGATCTATGGCGATTTCTTTCAGGGGCAGGATGCCGCGCTGAAAACCGAAAGCGGCCAGCCGATCATCACCTCGACCCCGGTGACCGACCTTATCGCCTATCTCGAAGGGCTGCAGATCCGCTGAGGCGCGATTTGAAACGCGGCGCGCGCGGGCTAGCTTGCCCAGCAGAAAGGAAGGTGTCCGATGTTTCGTCTCCTGCTTGCCTTCGCGCTCGCCGCCTGTCTGTCCCTGCCGGCGCGCGCCGATGATCAGGCCATTCGCGGCGTGATCTCGGCCCAGATCGACGCCTTTCTGGCGGATGATGTCGAGACCGCCTTCACCTTTGCCAGCCCCACGATCAAGCAGATCTTCGGCAACCCCGAACGCTTCGGACAGATGGTGCGCCAAGGCTACCCGATGGTCTGGCGCCCCGACAGCGTCCGGTTCCTGTCGGTCGAGGAACGTGGCGGGCGACTGTTTCAGACCGTCATGATCCGCGACGGGGCAGGGGCCTTGCATCTGCTCGAATACGAGATGATCCCCGGCGAGGATGGCTGGAAAATCGACGGTGTGCGCCTCTTGAAGCCCTCCGACGGCACCGCCTGACCGCCCGGCCCGGCTCGCTCGGCCCAGCCCGCTCAGCCCGGCCCGGCCAGCCCGCGCACCGACCAGCCCCAGAACCGTGCCAGCATCAGCAGCGCAGCACAGGCCAGCCCCACCGCCAGCCCCAGCCAGATGCCCGCACCCCCAAGGCCAAGCGTGAAGCCCAGCACATAGCTTGCCGGCACCCCGATCAGCCAATAGCTGACCGTCGCCATCACCATCGGCACCCGGGTGTCCTGCACCCCTCGCAGCAGCCCAAGCGCCATGACTTGCCCCGCATCCACCAGCTGAAACAACGCCGCCGCCGCCAGAAGCCCCACGCCGATCTCGATCACGGTGGCGCGGTTCGGCTCGTCCGGGCTCATGAAAAGGCCCATCATCCATTCCGGCAGCGCCAGGAACAGCACCATCGTCGCCGCCGCCACCAGCCCCGACATCACCAGAACCACCGTCGCCCCATCGCGCAGCCCTTGCGCATCGGATCGGCCATGCGCCTGGCCCGCGCGCACCGTGGCCACGTTCGACAGGCCCAGATGCACCATGAACACCACCGAGGTCACCTGCAGCGCGATGCCATGCGCCGCCAGCGGCAGCGCCCCCAGCCAGCCCATCATGATCGACGAGGCGGCAAACAGCCCCACTTCCGCCAGATTGGTGATCCCGATCGGCCAGCCCAGCCGGAACACCTGCGCCAGCGCCTCCTGATCGGGGCGCCAGATCCTCTGGAAGAGCGCGTGATCGGGCTGCGCCCTTGCGGCATAGATCGCCATCGCCACAAGCGACGCGACATTCACCACAAGGGACGCAATCGCCGCCCCCCGCACCCCCAATTCGGGAAAGCCCCAATTGCCGAAAATCAGCGCATAGTTGACCACCACGTTCACCCCGACCGCCGCCAGCGTGATCCACAGCACGATCTGCGTGCGCTCCAGCGCCGCAAGGTAGGATTTCAGCACCATCACCAGCAGCGCCGGCAGAATGCCCCATCCCATGATCGACAGGTACTGCCCCGCCAGCACCGCGATATCCGGGTCCTGCCCGAGCGCCTCGAAGATCGGCCGCGCCAAAAGCATCAGGGGCAGCGTGGCGATCCCGAACAGGATCGACGCCCAGGCCCCCATCCGGGTGACGCGCCGGATCTGCGTCTCGTTGCCCGCCGCCCGTGCCGAGGCCACCATCGGCATCACCGCCCAGGCAAAGCCCGATCCCATGATGAACAGCACGAAAAACAGCGTACCCCCCAGCACTTCGGCCGCCAGCGCCTCGACCGAATACCAGCCCAGCATCACCGCATCTGTCAGCGTGATGGCGAACTGCGCCACATGGCTTCCGATCAGCGGCAGGCCCAGCCCGATGATGGCACTGGCGTGATGGCGATATCTCGGCGCTCTGGTCATGATCGGGCCATAGGTCGGGACAGGGCGAGGCGCAAGCGATGCCCGCCGCCTCAGAGCGCGCCGCGCAACAGATGTAGCGCCACCGCCGCGATCAGCGCGCCGATCGCCGCCTCGAGAAGGGGCAGGGCGCGTGCCGCCACGCCGTCATCGGCGCTCAGCCGACCCAAGAGGCCCGTGCGCATGGTGACGGCGGCAATCGCCACCGCGATGGTCACGCTCGCCGTGCCAAGCGCCATGACGAAGGCGCCGATGATCCCCGCCATGTCGATGCCCATCCGCCATGTCAGGATCAGCAGGAAAAGCGCGCCGGTGCAGGGCCGGATCGCCACCGCCGCGATCAGCGCCAGCGCCTCTTTCACGCCGTGCACCCGTGCCGCCTCTTCTGCAGTGGGACCATGGCGATGCCCGCAACTCTGGCAGGTGCCATCCGGGGCCGGGATATGCCGATGCGCATCATGCCTCCGGCGCATGGCCCGGAACCGGCCGATCCCCCGCCAGATCAGCCAGAGCCCGACCGCGGCAATCGCGCCATAGCTTGCAGGCGCCATGATCCTGTCGGCCAGCCCCACCATCGCCTCGCGCGTCAGGTTCAGTGCCAGCACCCCCGCATAGACCAGCGCCACCGCGGTCACCGCCTGTGCAAGGCTCGCCGCCAGCGCCAGCCCCGAAAGCCGCAGCACCGGCACCCCGGTGCCCAGCCCATAGCCGCCGATCAGGAGCTTGCCATGTCCCGGCCCGGCGGCATGCAGAAAACCATAGGCGAAACACAGCCCCCAAAGCCCCAGAAGCGCGCCCGGCTCGCCCGCGCGCAGGCCCCGCAGATATCCCGCCATCGCGCCTTGCACCTCGCGCTGGCCCTCGGCGGCCCATCGCGCCACGTCCTGCGCGCCGCCCATGCCCCAAAGCCAGACCGCCAGCGCCAGCAGGGCCAGAGCCGTGCTCAGGACGACGGCGCGCATGTGATCTCCAGCGTGTCGGCGTAATGGATGCCGACCTCGACCTCTTCGAACAGCGTCTCGTTGGATGTGCCGCCAAGGCTCGCCACGATGGCGTCCGCCGCCTCGGTGTCGGCCGGCTCGATCCGGGCGCGGCAGCCATCCGGCAGCCCGCCCGCGGCCTTCAGGCTCAGCGCGGCGTAATAGGACGGATCATAAGGCCGCACCACCAGCCCTACTGGCTCGATCGGATCGAAGCTGCGCACATGGCGCGTGACGATCCGCGCCCCCTCCATCCCGGCCTGCAGCGCCCTTGGCGCGCCAAGCGCGATCTTGCGCTCGCCCTGGTAGAGAAACATCGCGCCCTCGAAGCCCTCGGGCCAATCGCTCAGATCGAACCCCAGAAGCGCCGCGCGCTCGGCCTCGGTCAGGATCATGTCGCCATCGGCGTCCAGCCCGCGATCCTCCAGCACCAGAAGCGAGAAGAAATCGTCATAGGCCCAGGTCACCTCGACCCCGGTCAGCCGCCCCTCGGCATCGGGCAGGAAGCGCAGCGTGACATCCACGAATACATGCGGATGCGCCCAGGCGGCAGGGGCGCAGAGCGTTGTCAGAAAAAGAACGATGGCACGCAACATACCCGATCTTTAAGACCCCGCCGCCCTTACGGCAAGCGGCGCCGCAGGGCTTGGGCGCAGCCTTGCCGATCGCGGATCAGCGCGGCTTGCGCGTCTCGGGGTGCAATGACTTTCCAAGGATGTGATCGCTGCCATGCAGCACATGCTGCGCCGTCGAGACCAGCAGCGGATCGGGCTGGCCCACCAGCTTCACGTTCTTGCCCGGATAGTCGATCGTGCTCAGGAAATGCCGCATGCAGGCCAGCCGCGCGCGCTTCTTGTCATTCGATTTGACCACCGTCCAGGGCGCATCGGCGGTGTCGGTGTAGAAGAACATCGCCTCCTTGGCTTCGGTGTAATCGTCCCATTTGCCAAGGCTCTGCTTGTCGATCGGGCTGAGCTTCCATTGCTTCAGGGGGTCCGTGGCGCGCGATTCGAACCGGCGCTTCTGCTCGTCCTGCGTGACCGAGAACCAGTATTTGTAAAGCCGGATGCCGGACCGCACCAGCATGCGTTCGAGCTCCGGCGCCTGCCGCATGAATTCCAGGTATTCCCACGGCTCGCAAAAGCCCATCACCCGTTCCACGCCGGCGCGGTTGTACCACGAGCGGTCATAGAACACCATTTCGCCCACCGTCGGCAGATGCTCGATATAGCGCTGAAAGAACCACTGGCCCTTTTCTTCCCAGGTCGGCTTGTTCAGCGCCACGACCCGCGCCTGCCTGGGGTTCAGGTGCTCGGTGAAGCGTTTGATCGCCCCGCCCTTGCCGGCGGCATCGCGCCCCTCGAACAGCAGCACGAACCGTGCGCCGGTCTCCTGTGCCCATAACTGCACCTTCAGCAATTCCGCCTGCAACTTCGCCTTCTGCGTCTCATAGCTGCGCCGGCCCATCTGGTCGCTGTAAGGGTAGTCGCCGGTTTCGAAGGCGTTGCGCGTCTCCGTCAGCGTGTCGATCGGCACTATGCCGGCGTCCCCGGCCGCGTCCGGGATCATCCCGGGGCTCGGCTGTACTGTGGTGCTGGCGGTTTTGGCTGTCGCTTTGACTGCTGCGGTGGCTGTGGCGCTCACGGGGATCTCCTTCACTATGATCCGTGAAAGCCTATCCGAATATGCGCCTGCGCGCCTTGATCCGCATCAAGCGCCGGGCGTGCCCGCAGCCGTGAAGGCCTCAATGCGTCCAGGTGGCGCGCCGGTTGGTCGCGAAATTCTCGCCATAGCCGCCGGGGCGGATATTGGGCTTGCGCTTGTGCGGCTCCAGAACCACAGCGTCGATGCCGTGCTCTCTGGCATAATCCAGCGCCGCCTCCTTGGTCGGAAACTTCAGCCTGACCTGCGCCTGGGTATCGCTGGAACTGGTCCAGCCCATCAGCGGATCCACCTCGCGCGGGGTTTCGGGAAAATATTCCAGAACCCAATGCTTGCTGCGGGCGGTCCCCGATTGCGTCGTGCTGCGCGACGGCTGATAGATGCGGGCGGACATTGGCGGCACTCCTGATCCGGCACTTGCGATAACGCGCTCGTTATTCCAAAAACGCGGGCCTTGGGCAAGGGATCAAATGCGCGCAGGCCCGTGTCCTCTGCCAGCGTCCTTTACCGGTCCCGGGGTTTCTTCTGGCCTCAAATATCCCGGGGGGACTCGCCGCCTCGCGGCGAGGGGGGGCCGCGCCCCCCTTGAACCTCGGCTCAAACAGGACAACTCTAGCTTCAGATCACAAAACGGATACCCGATGCCCTACGCCCATTCCGACAAGACCGAAGCCCTGCTGCATTCGCCCGCCCCCGATATCGCGGTGCGGGACAAGCTCGAAGGCGGGCGGCGCTTCGAGATGGTCACCGAATTCCAGCCCGCCGGCGATCAGCCCACCGCCATCGCTGAACTCAGCGCCGGGGTGCTGTCGGGCGAACGCAACCAGGTGCTTCTGGGCGCCACCGGCACCGGCAAGACCTACACCATGGCCAAGGTGATCGAGGAAACACAGCGCCCGGCCATCATCCTCGCCCCCAACAAGACGCTGGCAGCCCAGCTTTATGGCGAGTTCAAGGGCTTCTTTCCCAACAATGCCGTGGAATATTTCGTCAGCTATTACGACTATTACCAGCCCGAAGCCTATGTCGCGCGCTCGGACACCTATATCGAGAAGGAAAGCCAGATCAACGAACAGATCGACCGGATGCGCCACTCGGCCACCCGCGCGCTTCTCGAGCGTGACGATGTCATCATCGTGGCCTCGGTCTCGTGCATCTACGGCATCGGCTCGGTCGAGACCTATGGCGCGATGACCCAGGATCTGAAGGTCGGCACCGAGTATGACCAGCGCAAGGTGATGGCCGATCTGGTGGCCCAGCAATACCGCCGCAACGATGCGGGCTTTCAACGCGGCAGCTTCCGGGTGCGCGGTGACAGCCTCGAAATCTGGCCCGCCCACCTCGATGACCGCGCCTGGAAACTCAGCTTCTTCGGCGAAGAGCTTGAAGCGATCACCGAATTCGATCCGCTCACCGGCGAGAAGACCGACAGTTTCGAGCAGATCCGCGTCTATGCCAATTCGCATTACGTGACCCCCAAGCCCACGATGCAGCAGGCCATCATCGGCATCCGCAAGGAGCTGCGCCAGCGGCTCGATCAACTGGTCGCCGAAGGCAAGCTGCTCGAGGCGCAGCGCCTCGAACAGCGCACCAGCTTCGATCTCGAAATGCTCGAGGCCACCGGCGTCTGTAACGGGATCGAGAATTATTCGCGCTACCTCACCGGTCGCGCCCCCGGCGAGCCGCCGCCCACCCTGTTCGAATTCATCCCCGACAATGCGATCGTCTTCGCCGACGAATCCCACGTCTCGGTCCCGCAGATCGGCGGCATGTACAAGGGCGACTACCGGCGCAAGTTCACCCTGGCCGAACATGGCTTCCGGCTGCCCTCCTGCATGGACAACCGCCCCCTCAAGTTCGAGGAATGGGACGCCATGCGCCCGCAATCGGTGTTCGTCTCCGCCACCCCCGCGAAATGGGAGATCGAGCAGACCGGCGGCGTGTTCACCGAACAGGTGATCCGCCCCACCGGGCTTCTGGATCCGCAGATCGAGATCCGCCCCGTCGAGATGCAGGTCGACGATCTGCTGGACGAGGTGCGCCGCGTCTCGGCGGCGGGTTACCGGACCTTGTGCACGACCCTGACCAAGCGCATGGCCGAGGATCTGACCGAATATCTCCACGAACAGGGCATCCGCGTGCGCTACATGCATTCGGACATCGACACGATCGAACGGATCGAGATCCTGCGCGACCTGCGCCTTGGCGCCTTCGATGTGCTGATCGGCATCAACCTGCTGCGCGAGGGGCTCGATATCCCCGAATGCGGGCTCGTGGCCATTCTGGACGCCGACAAGGAAGGCTTCCTGCGCTCGGAAACCTCGCTGATCCAGACCATCGGCCGCGCTGCGCGCAATGCGGATGGCCGGGTGATCATGTATGCCGACCGGATCACCGGCTCGATGCAGCGCGCGCTCGATGAAACCGACCGCCGCCGCGCCAAGCAGATCGCCTATAACGAGGAACATGGCATCACCCCCGCCACCGTCCGCAAGAATGTCGAGGATATTCTGGCCGGTCTCTACAAGGGCGATGTGGATATGAACCGGGTGACGGCGACGGTCGACAAGCCGATGATCGGCTCGAACCTTCAGGCCCATCTCGACGGGCTGCGCGCCGAGATGCGCAAGGCCGCCGAGAATCTCGAATTCGAAGAGGCCGCCCGCCTGCGGGACGAGGTCAAGCGCCTCGAAGCGGTCGATCTGGCCATTCAGGACGATCCTCTGGCGCGCCAGCAGGCGGTCGAAAAGGCGTCGGAAGAGGCGACAAAGGCCAAGGGCCGCTCCACCGCAGGCCGACCGGGCCAGCGCGGCGGGAATGTCAAACGGCGAGGGCGGTGATCCGGCTTTAACTCGGTCTTAACCATGTTCGGACCATGCTGGCGGGTATGCAGAGCAGAAACTCACCCCTCTCGCCCGAAATCTGGCTCAGCGATCTCTTTGCCTCGAAGGCGGTCCAGCAAGGTGCTGTGATCCGGCGCAAGGCGCGGGATGTGGAACGCTTCGCCGGAATGGATGCCTTCCTGCGCGAGATCGATCGGCGCGGCTATCAGGTTGTCGAAAACTCGGGTCAATTGGTGATCTTCTGCAACCGGGCGCCCCTTCGCTGGCTGACCCCGCCCCCGATTTCTTCAAAAGAAATCGGGCAGAAATCTTTCAAAGATTTCGCCCGCCCTGACGCCCCCTGACGCCGCAAATCCCCTGTAAATCCTTGGCCAAACCGCATAGGTTGGCCCCATGGCGCGTTACCTGATCCTTGCCGGCTTGGTTTTGATCGTCATCGGCCTGCTTTGGGGGCCGCTGTCGCGTCTCGGTCTGGGCCGGCTTCCCGGCGATATCGTCATCGAGCGCGGCAGCCTGCGGCTCTACATCCCCGTGACCAGCGCGATAATCGTCTCGGTCGTGCTGTCCGCGCTGATCGCGCTGGTCCGGATGCTGTTGGGCCGCTGATCCGTCAGAAGTCGAACAGCTCTTCCAGAAACCCGCCGCGCTTCTTGCGTTTGTACTCCTGCGGTTCGGGCGCATAGCCGCGATCCCGGCCGCCGCCCGACCCGCCGCCGCGCGGCGCGGATTGCTCGATGATCTTGTCCAGTTCCCCCCGATCCAGCCACACACCGCGGCATTTCGGGCAATAATCGATCTCGACCCCCGCACGGTCGGTCATCACAAGCTGTTCTCCATCGATCGGGCATTGCATCGCGTCATCTCCTCAGTGAACTTTTGACACGTGGGATGTGGTGTCGGCCATGCCCTCTCTCAAGAGGCGATCAGTCGCCTGTGACCGAAAGGCCCAGCACCCGCCAGCTCTGCATCCCGCCGCGATAATAGAAAATCCGGTCCGCGGGATATCCCGCCGCGATCATGTTGCGGATCGCCGAGGGGCTTTGCCCGCACCACAAGCCGTTGCAGAACAGCGCCACGCGGCGCGCGTCGCCACAATCCCAGCCGTCGAAATCGATGGCGCAGCCCAACTCCCCCAGCATGTCCACCACCTGGGTATAGGGGATGTTGACCGCACCGGGGATGGTGCCGCCCTGGAACCAATCGGGCGTGCGGCTGTCGATCACGATGGCTTCGGGATCGGCCAGCATGTCCAGCAGTTCCAATTCCCCGATCGTGGTCACACCCGGCGCGGGCGTCATCGGCTGGATGCAGAAGGGCGGGCAGGGCCGCGAGGTGCGCGCCCATTCGCCGGTGATCTCGTGGGCGGGGTCCTGAATGCGGTCGATGACCATCGGCCCGCTTGGCGTCTCGATGGTGATCGCGGGAATATCCGGACGGATATTGACCGCGTCCTGTGCCAGCGCCGGCAGACCCGCCAGCCCCAGAAGTCCAAGGCATATCGCATGTAATGTTGATCGCATGACATTCTCTCCGTTTTTCAAATCGCACGGGTGTCGGAAAATCATACCGACCCGACCAGTCCCGTGATCCCCAGCCCCATCAGTATCAGCCCACTGCCGATCGCGGCGGCTCGGCCCCAGTTCCGTTCGGCCCGCCGTCCCGCCACAAGCCCCACCCAGGCAAAACTGACCGAGCAGGTGACGATTGTGCCCGACAGCGCCAGCGGCGGCACACCGCTCAGGCCCATGCTGACGCCGACCAGCAGATTGTCCGCGGACAAACCCGCCGCCAGCGCCATCAGCGCCCCCCATCCGGTCAGGCTATGTGCCAGCCGGTCACGATCCGGACGGTCGCGCTGCACGATCCCGACGGTCGCCGCGCCAAGCCCGATCAGACAGGCCGGACCCAGCCAAGCTGCATGATCCGCGATCATCCCCGCCAGATGCCGGCCCATCCACGCGCCCGCCAAGGGCACCCCGAACTCGAACAGGGCGAACACCGTCAGGATGCGCGGCCAAACCGCCTTGGGCGCCACCGACCCCAGCGCCAGCGAAACCGTCAGATTGTTCGCGGCAATCGCCACGCCGACCAGAATCAACTGCGGAAGCAGACCGGACATGATGACCGCCGCACTTGTGGCGCACGGACCTTAGCGGATCACATGCACCGCGCAATTGGCGTGGCGCACCACCTGAGTCGCCGTGCTGCCCAGCAAAAGGTTCGACATTCCGGGCCGGTGGCTGGCGATCACGATGCAATCGACGCCCTCCTTTTCGGCGTGATCCACGATCGTGCGCCCCGAATGGCCGGTGATCACCTCCGAGGCGCCGTTCTCCAGCCCCTCTGCCATCTCGCGCAGCTCGGCCTCGATCGCCTGTCGGCTTTCCACAAGGTAATTCTCGGGCACATAGGTGATCGCATAGCCCGGAATATCCTCCATCACGTGGATCAAGGTGATCTTGCCCTCCTTGCCCGCCAGCGTGCGGGCCACGTCGATCGCGCCCGCCGCGTCACGATCCTCATCAAACGAAATCGGCACCAGAATGTTCTTGTACATGGACTCCTCCTGCTTTCGGTTCGGTCCCACTCTGTCAGTCTTGCGCGTGCCCGACATTGACACAGGTCAGCCCGCGCGCATCAGCGCGCGCCCGATTGCCCGGCGGCCTCTTCCATCTGTCGCGCGATCTGCGACACCCATTCCCCGATGATCGGCAGGAATTCCACCTGCGACAGCGACCACGCCACCGCCGACAACAGCACCGACGCGCCCAGCACCGTGCCAAGCCCAAAGACCAGCCCGCGCGCGAAATTGAAGGCCAAGAGCCGCGGGATGGAATTGTGGATGCGCACGAAGCGATGCGCGTTCAACTGGTGGACCTCATCGCGCAGCGCGCGCACCTCCTGCGCCATCTCCGCCGCGTCGTCCTGGGCGCGGTCCTGACCTTGATCGCGGTCCCTCACCCGAATGTCGCCGCCACGTCATACATCACCGGCTCGAAGCTGCGGCACAATTCGTTGATCCGCCGGTTGCGGCGGCGCATCTCGTCGCTGCGCAGCATGGCCAGGAAATCCTCGCGGCGCTCCCATTGCGAATAATTGGCGATCCGGGTCTGCGCATCGTTCACATGCAGCCCCGCCGCGATGAAGCCCTTCTGCTTCGAGATGAACTGCTCATAGGCTTCGGTCAATTCATCCAGCAGATCCTGACAGGTGCCCGGCGACATCTCGAAGGTGGTGATCACCGTCTGGCAGTCTGCGCTCTGTTCGATCTTCGGCATGGCGTGCCTCCGTCTGGTCCCTCATCCTACCATGCCGCGCGCCGGGGGCAAATTCTTTCCCCGATCCCCTCGCGTTAACCCATCGTTTACCAAGATGAACGATGCTCGCCGCCGGAGGTCCGGCGATGCGGATGCTGGTGGTGGCAAATCTTGTGCTTTGGCTGGCTGTTCAGTGTCAGGCCGGTCCCTGGCCGCGCGCCGAGGGCGAAACCTTCCTGTCGGTCTCGCTCGAGGCGCCGCTTGTGCAGGGCGACGGTCTTTTCACCCTCTATGGCGAACACGGCCTGAATGACCGCCTGACCCTCGGTCTCGACATGGGCGCCACCCGGCAGAAGATGCAAAAAACCGTCGTGTTCGCGCGGCTGCCCTTCGGGCAGGCACCGGGGGGCATGCGGCTCGCGTTCGAACTGGGTGTGGGCATCCTGCGCGATCAGCCGGTCATCCGGCCCGGCCTGTCCTTCGGGCGTGGCTTCAGCCTGTCGGGACGGCCCGGCTGGATCACGCTCGATACCCGCGCGGTGATCTTTCAGGATGTGCTGCACGGGGATTACGACGCCGATTTCGAAACCGACGTCACCCTCGGGATCGAGACATGGCGCAAGACCCGCGCGATCGTCCAGCTGCGGGCAGGCGTTCCCGCCTATGGCGACGAATATCTCAAAATCGCGCCATCCTGGGTGATCCCCGCCGCCCCCGGCCGCCACCTCGAAATCGGGGTGACGGCGGGGCTTGTGGGCAGCTCTGCCATCGCGGCGAAAATCGCGCTATGGCACAGCTTCTGACGCGGCTCAGAACGGATCGTCGATCCGCACCGTCACCATCGCCGTGCCTTGCACCGGGGTTTCCCATCTCAGGGTCACCTGATCGCTGTTCGGCCCCTGCTTGGCCTGATAATAGGGCGCTCCGTAATAGATCGACCCGTCCGCCCGGCGCAGCGGTCCTGCGGCGGTCACCGCCTCGACCACCTGCGCCCAGGCGTTGAACGGCAGCTTGGCATCCGCCGCCACCACCCAGGCCTGCGACGCGCTGGCTTCGGTATGTTCGAGCGTCACCGGGCTGGCCGAGGGGCTGTTCACATTGTTGAACATGTTGTCGCGGAACGTGACATTGGCGAAGCGGTTGTAATCCAGACTGGCAAAGCTCGTGTCCACGCTTTCCACCCGGTCCACCGGTGTGCCGATGATGCGGAAGGAATTGCCCGTCACCGTCAGCCCGTTCAGGAAATGCCCCGCGCCATAGGGCTTGATGACAAGATAGCTGAACCACGGCGGCACCTGGCTGGCAAGAAAGGTGTTGCCGCTGACGGTCAGCTGGCTGAACGAGAATTCGGATGAGAATTCCGGCGCCTGATCGTGTTCATTACCCCATTCGATAAAGCTGTTGTCCACATAGTTGCCGGTCACCGTGCCGCGATTGTTGGTCCGCGTCAGCACCAGCCCCGCCAACCTTGGGGAGTTCTGCAGCGTGTCGCCCTGGAACCAGTGATTGCCAAGGATGATGCTGCTCGATCCGCCGATCACCGCGAAATGCCGGAAATGCACCGCGCGGTTGTTGCGCAGTTTCACGTCATTGGCGTTGGTGTTCAGCCCGATGGACTGCCGCTCGAGCGACGCAAGCGGGCTTTCGTTCGACAGGAACTGGCACCGGTCGATCAACATGCCCTGACAGCCCTCGCCATGGCTCGAGATGCCGCGATCCTTGGGCCGGGTGATGAAGCAATCGCGCAACGCAAAGCCGCTGCCCTGCGGCGGCAACAGGATGGCGCTGCATTCGCCGCTGCACTGAAACTCGATATCCGACAGGGTCATGCGCCCCAGATCGTCGAAGCCGCTGAAATCGAGGATGTATTTGAACCGCCGGAAGGTGAACACCTGCACGCCGTCCGCATCGTAAAGCGGCGCGCTGATCTCAAGGGTCTGCGCCGCGATGTTGCGCGCCCGCACATAGACTTCGCGCCCCACGCCATTGCCCTCGATCAACGCGCCCACGGGGATGCTGGCCACGTTCTGCACATTCGTCAGCCGCTTGGGATCGGCTGGCGCATAGCGTGCCTGCGAGGTGACGACCTCGGTATCCCATGCCGGGCCGGAAAAAACCGAGAACTGGCCGTTCCGGATCACCCGCCGCTGATTGAAGAAGGTCCGGTTGGCCACCGCCGCCTGCATGTCGATCGGCGCGCGGATGCCCAGAAGCCGCCCGCCCAGATCAAGCGACTCGTGCCCGGCATTGTTCAAAAGCGCCTGAAACGCCTTCTTGAAGGCCAGTTCCTCATCATCGCCGAAGGCGTCGATATAGCTGGGCAGATCGAAATTCTTGGTCAGGGCCAGGATCTTGTCATCTGGCATCTCGACCCGGCCCTCGAACTGGACGCGGGATTGAAAGGTCACGCTCTCGGCCAGTCGGTAAATGCCCGCAGGCACCAGCACCTCGCGGCCCCGTGCGTCTGCGTCGGCGGCCTCGAAGGCGGCGCTGTCATCGCTCGTCCCGTCGCCCACCGCACCGTAATCGCGCACATCCACAACGCTCAGCATGTCGCGCAGAAAGACGCTGGTGACATCCTCGATCTCGATATCGTCGATCCGCACGATCCCGCCATTCGGCCCGGTCAGATCCAGCCCGATATGCGCATAAAGCGCTGATCGGCCCCAGACCAGATCCACACCCGTCCGGCTGCCGGGGCCGATGATGGCGCTGATCTCGACCACTTCGCCATAGGCCGTAAGGCTCACTTGCGGGCCGGTCTGGGGCAGGCCGGGCAGCGGGACGCCGCCCGCGCCGCCGGGCCATGCCGCGATGCGCACGCCGGGCAGGGCACCGCCCAGGGCCTTCACCCGCGCGCGCACCTGCAGATAACAGCCCGGCAGCAGCGGCGTTTCCCCCATATAGCGCAGCTTTTGCACGTTCTCGGCCTTCACCAGCTCCAGCGCGCCGCCGAAATCCTGATCCGCCGGCACGAAAGCCGCCGTCGCGCTTTCCGCATAAGAGGGCGAGCCGGGTGTCCCGTCGCCGCTTGACCACATTTCGAGCCCCGCCTCGAAGGCGGGCGGCATGAAGACGACCCCGTCGGTGATTGCCTTGTTCATCCAGATCCCTTTCCGCATCCGGGCCGCCTCTGCCCGCGATGTCCCATGTTGTTCCGCTTGCCCCCTGCGCCGCATGGCGCCGGATCACCGGGGCGGGAATATCAAACAAATGGTTAACGACCCCCGACAGCACCGTGACGGTGGGGGCGCGACCTCTCGGGCGCAGGAACAAGCAATGGGGAGGAGACAGGCCGCGCAGACGCCGCGCGCCGCCCGGCCCGGTCGGTCTGCGTCAGCCGATCTGCGTCAGTCGGTCTGCGTCAGCCGGTCTGCGTCAGTCGGTCTGCGTCAGCCGGTCGGCTTTCTTGCGCACCAGCACCGTGCGCAGATCGTGCATCGCCAGCAGCAGCGCATCGGTCACCTCGTCGAGCTGTTCATCGCTGGCGCGCGCCTGCACCCAATGGGTCGTCATGTTCAGGTAATCGACCGCCCGGTGAATGTCGTCGATATCGCGCCGCGCCAGAAGTGCGGTGCGCTCTTCCATCCAGCTGCGGATCACCTCCAGATCATCCTCGCTCAGGTCCCGCTCCCCATGGGGCTTGATCTGACCGTTGCGTATGTTGATGACCGCGATCTGGTCCATCTCGATCCGTCTTTGACGGTTCTCTGTATCCACACGGAAAACAAATGCTCCGTTCTCGCGGACCCTGAAATAATATTCCGGGAGGTTCCCCGCCATGCCGTCCTCTATGTCATTGCGGCGCAAAACCGCTGAATACGCGTGCAGGCCTCTTTCAGCGCCGCATCCGACGTAGCGTAGCTGACCCGGAACGCCGGAGAAAGCCCGAAAGCAGCCCCGAACACCACCGCAACCCCGGTTTCCTCCAGCAGCGCCGTGGCAAAGGCCTCGTCGCTGTCGATCCGCGTACCACCTTCGCTGGTGCGCCCGATCAGCCCGGCAATGGACGGATAGACATAGAACGCCCCCTCCGGCACCGGGCAGGTCACGCCCTCGATGGCATTGAGCATCTCGACCACCAGATCGCGCCGCCGCACGAACACCTTGTTGTTCTCCGCGATGAAATCCTGCGGCCCGTTCAGCGCCTCGATGGCCGCCCACTGGCTGATCGTGCAGGGGTTCGAGGTGCTCTGCGACTGGATCTTGCGCATGCCCCCGATCAACACCTCCGGCCCCGCCGCATAGCCGATCCGCCAGCCCGTCATCGCATAGGCCTTGCTCACGCCGTTGCAGGTCAGCGTCCGGTCATACAGCCCCGGCTCCACCTGCGCAGGCGTGCAGAACTTGAAATCGTCATAGGCCAGATGCTCGTACATGTCGTCGGTCATCACCCAGACATGCGGATGCCGCATCAGCACGTCGGTCAGCGCCTTCAGCTCGTCCCAGGTATAGCCCGCACCCGTCGGGTTCGACGGCGAATTGAAGATGAACCAGCGTGTGCGCGGCGTGATCGCCGCCTCCAGCGCCTCGGCACTCAGCTTGAACCCGGTCTCGATCCCCGCCGGCACCACCACCGGCTCTCCGCCCGCCAGCAACACCATGTCGGGGTAACTCACCCAATAGGGCGCGGGGATGATGACCTCGTCGCCCGGATTGAGCGTCGCCATCAGCGCATTGTAAAGGATCTGCTTGCCGCCCGTGCCCACGCTGACCTGCGCCGGGACATAGTCCAGCCCGTTGTCGCGCTTGAACTTGGCGCAGATCGCCTCCTTCAGCTCGGGGATGCCATCGGGCGGCGTATAGCGTGTCTTGCCCTCCTCGATGGCGCGGATGCCCGCCGCGCGGATATTCTCGGGCGTGTCGAAATCCGGCTCGCCCGCGCCCAGCCCGATCACGTCATGCCCCGCACGGCGCATTTCGGCGGCCTTTGTGGTCACCGCGATGGTCGGAGACGGTTTGACGCGCGATAGTGTCGCGGAAAGGGGGTTCATGGCGGGCTCCGATTTGTATAGCGATGGCGCATGTCTTAGGTTCTGTGCCACGCCTGATCAAGCTCCCAGATCACGCAGCACGGCACCGCAGATCGAAAGGAAGACCGATGAACGACGATTCGACCGAAGGATGGTTCGACCCCGACACCACGACATTCGGCGACCGCGTTGCAGGCGCGCGCGAGCAGGCCGGCATGACGCAGGTCGAACTGGCCAAGCGCCTCGGCGTCAAGCTCAAGACCCTCAAGGCCTGGGAAAACGACCTGAGCGAGCCGCGTGCTAACAAGCTGTCGATGATGGCCGGGCTGCTGAACGTCTCGCTTCTGTGGCTGCTCTCGGGGCAGGGCGATGGCCCCGATGGTCCCGGCCAGGAGGGCGAGCTGTCGCGCGACGTGGCCGAGATGCTGACCGAAATTCGCGACATCCGCACCCATCTCACCCAATATACCGACCGTCTGGGCCGTCTGGAAAAGAACCTGCGCGCCAAGCTCAAGGATGAGGCCAGTGGCTGAGGAAGACCGCGACACAAGGCTCCGGCGGCTGCACATGCGCTCGATCCGGCGGGGCATCAAGGAGATGGACATCATCCTGACCCGCTATAGCGAGGCGCGTCTGGCGACCCTCGGTCCTGACCAGCTCGATCTTTATGACCGCCTGCTGTGGGAAAACGATCAGGACCTCTACCAATGGGTGACCGGGCAGGTGGCGGCCCCTGTCGATTACGCCGATCTGGTGGCCGATATCGCGCGTCTGTCGGACGCGTCGCGCTGATCCCGGCGATGCGCGCCCCCTTCGGTGCGCATCCCTGCCGGCCCGATGCCGCCGCTGCGGGTGTTTAAAACGCTTTAGATGGCATTTTATCTGTCTTTCCCGCAGTTTACTGATTTTTGGGTATTTTGACCGATTGTCCCTTCCGAGCAGTTTCGCAAGGAGACGGGAATGAGTTTGCACAAACCGCTGCCCACGGCCGAACAAAAGGGCTTCATGTCGGGCTATCTTGATGCGCTGTCGCTGGTGGAACGCCTGCACCGGTTGCTTCTGGACGTGATCAAGGATGAATTCGAACGCCTCGGCGTGATCGAGGTGAATGCCGTTCAGGCGCTGTTGCTGTTCAATATCGGCGACAATGAGGTGACCGCCGGGGAACTCAAGACGCGCGGCTACTATCAGGGCAGCAATGTCAGCTACAATCTCAAGAAACTGGTGGATATGGGCTATATGCACCACCAACGCTGCGAGATTGATCGCCGCTCGGTCCGCGTCCGGTTGACCGGTCGGGGGCGCGAGATCCGCAATATCGTGGCGGGCCTCTTCGAACGCCATGCCGAAGGGCTGCAGGGTCGGGGTGTGCTTGGCGCCGATGGCATCGACCAGATCACCATCGCGCTGCGCCGGGTCGAACATTACTGGACCGATCAGATCCGCTACATCTACTGACCCCGCGGCTGAACCCGCAGCTACCGAACTGGCCGCGCCCCGCCTGTCCGCTCCTGTGACAGCACGGGCGCGGCCACTTCGCGCAGCAGCTTGCGCCGCATGGCGTCGGCGAAATCCTCGAAATCGCGGGCAGTCTCGACAAAGCCATCGCGCCCGCGCAGCACATGGGCGCGATAATAGGCCTCCAGCGTCAGCACCCCCGTCAGATCCTTGGTCGTATTGGCCCGCGATCCCGGGCCGATCACCAGCGCGTTGATGGTGATCCCGTCGAACTCCCCGCCGCGCAGATCGCCGGGATGCGGCCCTCGATTGGCCGGCCCGTCGCCCGAGATATCCAGCGTTCTGGACCAACACTCTGCCTGCTCACCAAGCAGCATCGCGCCATGCAGCATGGCCGATCCGATCGCCGTGGCCGGATCCTCATAGACCGATTGCGTGCTCTCAAGCCGCCGCGCCACGGCCTCCAGATCCTGTGCGCTGTCGATGCTGCGCCAGCCCGCCAGACGCCGCTGATCTGCCAGTCCCGCCCATTCGAACACCAAAAGCCGCACCGGCGCCTGCGGCATCGCCAGAAAGGCGCGCTGCACCTGTGCATCGCGCAGCGCGGCCGCCAGCCCGTCCAGTTGCAGCCGGTATTCGCGCGCATCGACCGATCCCGACACATCCACCCCAAGCGCCAGCGCCTGCCGACAGGCCGCCTGCGCGCCCGCGGCCAAAGCCGCGCAGAGCCACAGCGCCGCCAGCGCGGCTCTCATCCCGGCTCCCGCCCGTCGTCACGGGGCAGGGCGCCCAGCATGATATCGTTGATTTCCCGAAACAGCTTGCGGCTCATCGCCCGTTCGAAATCCTCGAACCCCTCGGCCACCTCCAGAAAGGCGTTCTGCCCCCGGATCACCTCCTCGCGGTAAAACCTCACCACCTCCGGATCGCCCTGCAGCACCACCAGCCCATTGACCGTCACTTCGTCCAGCGGGAAATGCTTGTAGGCCAGCAGCGGCCCGAACCCCTCGTTGTTCAGCCCGTCGCCCGAGACGTCGATCACCCGCCGCGTGCAGTCCGGCCCGCGCCGCAACGCCCCTGCCGCATAGCCCAGGCTATAGCCCATCGCGGTGGGAAACTCGCTTTCGCTGCGCGTCGCTCCCGCCAGCGTCGCCACCGCCCGGTCGATATCCCCCGCGTCTCGCAGCGCCGTCCAGTCCAGCACCACGCTCTGCCTGCGCTTGCCGCTCCACTCATAGACCATCAGCGCCACATGCCCCTCGCCCCCCTCGAGGATCGCGTGACGGATCTCCGGCGCATTGAGCGCCGCCGCCAGCCCGGTGCGCTGCAACCCGTATTCCACCTCATCCACCGACGAGGACACATCCATCGCCAGCACCAGCGCCAGACGGCACGCCGCCGCGGCAGGGCCAGCAAGCCCTGCCATCAGCACCAACGCCAGCGCCGCCCTCACCAATGCCCCGTATTCTCCATGCTCGCCCAAGGCTCCTGCGGCGGCAGCGGCGCGCCCTCCTGCAACAACTCGACCGAGATATTGTCGGGGCTGCGCACGAACGCCATCCGCCCGTCGCGCGGGGGCCGGTTGATCGTCACCCCATTGGCCTGCAGATGCGCGCACATCGCATAGATGTCCTCCACCGCATAGGCCAGATGCCCGAAATGCCGGCTGTCCGAAGGCAACCCCTCATCGCCATCCCAGTTCCACGTCAATTCCACCGGGCACTCTTCCTGCCCCTCGGGCGCCATGAAGACCAGCGTGAACCGCCCCGCCTCCACATCCGTCCGCCGCGTCTCCTTCAGCCCCAGAAGCGCATAGAATTTCATGCTTTCTTCCAGATCCTTCACCCGGACCATCGTGTGCAGATACCTGATGCGCATGTCTTCCCTCCATATGTTGCGTCGACCCACAGGATAGGCCCATTCCCGCCCCTGTCGAGCCTTCTGCCATTCCACCCGATATTGTCGTTTTCACGCCCCCCCTCCGCAAGATATAGTAAAGCCGACTCGGAACAGCCCCCGCGCCGCGAAAGGACGACACCCATGCCCCTGACCCCAGACCAGCAGGCCGACATCGACACGCTCCGCAGCACGCCGGCCCAGACCCTCCGGGCCGTCTCGCCGGGCATGGAGGCGCATCTCTACACCGCCCACCCGGTGCTCGATCACGGCTTCGTCCGGGTGATCGACTACATGGGCGACGACGCCGCCATCTGTCAGGCCGCCCGCGTCTCCTATGGCAAGGGCACCAAATCGGTCTCCAATGACGAGGGGCTGATCCGCTACCTGATGCGCCACTGGCACTCCACCCCCTTCGAGATGTGCGAGATCAAGCTCCACGTCAAACTGCCCGTCTTCGTCGCCCGCCAGTGGATCCGCCACCGCACCGCCAACGTCAACGAATACTCCGCCCGCTACTCGATCCTCGACCGCGAATTCTACATTCCCGCCCCCGACGCGCTCGCCGCGCAATCCACCACCAACAATCAAGGCCGGGGCGAGGCGCTTTCGGGCGACGAGGCCGAGCGTGTCCTGCGCATCCTGCGCGATGACGCGATGCGCTGTTATGACCATTACGAGGCGATGATTTCCGACGAGGGCCAGCAGGGTCTGGCCCGTGAACTGGCCCGCATGAACCTGCCGGCCAATATCTATACGCAATGGTACTGGAAGGTCGATCTGCACAATTTGCTGCATTTCCTGCGCCTGCGCGCCGATGCCCATGCCCAGTACGAGATCCGCGTCTATGCCGAGGCGATCTGCGCCATCGTCGCCGATTGGGTCCCCGCCGCCTACAGCGCCTTCGAGGATTACCGCATGGGCGGCGCCACCCTGTCGTCCACAGCTCTTGAGTGCGTGCGCCGGATGCTCAAGGGCGAGGAGGTCACGCAGGAAAACTCAGGCATGTCCAAGGGCGAATGGCGGGAATTTCAGGGGGTTATTGGTTGAAAGAATTCTTAACGAGTAACCCCTTTTGGCTTTTCCTAGGCATAGTTTCTGGTGCGTTAATCCAGTATTTTTTGGGCTGGCTAGAAAGACATCGGCAGGCTCGGACAGCGCTTAAAGTTCTTCAAATCGAGGTTAGACGGAACTTAGAACTAGCAGATCTATATATTCAACATATTGTTGAGCAGTGTCAGTTAGTTAGCGCCCAAGAGCGTGAAGCAAATGAAGTTTATTTCCCAACCCAGAGTTTTGATTATTCAGCTATGGGGCCACTAAACAATTCTGGTTACTTGCACATTCTTTTGGGCCCTCAAGTTCTAAGCGACCTGCTACGCTTCAATAGTCATTTTAACAACAGAAACGCCGATCTTTTGCATGATTACTTAGTGCAATCCGCAAGACATGGATCAGCAACTACTTTTTTGCAGGATGAGATTAAGCGCGCGAAAGATTACCGCAAAAGTCTCGTAAAATTACTCGCAGCAAAGAAGAGGTTTTTGCGGTTTGGTTTAAAATATCCAAAGGATAGCTGGTGGTGTTGAGGCGATTATCCGTAATTCTTGGTGAGTAAGGAACTGCTTTAAAACGTACGAAAATGGACCTAGCTTTGCAGCTGTTCGAATGTGGACACCGACCAGCCATCTGACCCTCTGAGTCTGGTAAAAAGTTGTTCATCTTCCAACCGCTCCGTTCTCAACCAAATCCGATGTCTCAAGCGCCCACCCTCGGGCCGGGCGCGGACCACCGTTCCATCCACCATACCCCCCAAACCTTAACAAACCGTCACCGCCACCCCTAAAACCGATCCACCCCACCCCCGGCGCCCGTATCTCTAATAATACCCCAAGCGCCGAAAGGGCCGTCATGCTGCATCTTCTCCTTCTCTACCTCGTGACGGCCGGGGTGTTTCTGATCCTCGATGCGATCATGCTGTCGACCATCATGAAGCCGCTCTTCGAGTCCCATATCGGCGATCTGATGGCCGATGAGCTGCGCCTCGGGCCTGCGGCCCTCTTCTATCTCGTCTATGTCGCGGGCGTTTTGTGGTTCGTCTCGCTGCCGGCGCTGCGCGCCGATGCGCCGGGCACAGCCCTCCTGACCGGTGCGGCCCTCGGGGCGCTGGCTTACGGCACCTACGAGTTCACCAACCTCGCCACCCTGCGCGGCTGGTCGTGGCGGATGGTGATCGTGGATGTGACATGGGGTGCTGTCCTGACCGGGGTCTCGGCCTGGGCGGGGGTGACGGTGGCGCGGGCGCTCGGATGGCAGGTTGCGGGCTGAGTTGTGTACGGGATGGACACAAATTCCGGGTTTGATCTCGGGTTTGGTCCTGAACGCGTGTCGGTTTCGTACGGATCGTACCAAAGCGGGCGCAGGCAAGGTTTGACCGGTTCGTGAACAGCGGCTAGGCTGATCCTGCAAGAAAGCCGTTCACGATCAACAGTTTACGAGGTTCCCATGCGTCTGTCCCTGACCCTTGCCGCAGGTCTTGCCTGTCTGGCCGCCCCTGCATTGGCCCAAACCCCGGTCTATGCCTTTGAATCCAAACACAATTTCTGCCCCGCCGGGTTGCAGCCGGTCACCGTCGCCGGCGCCGTCTGCTGCGGTGTGCCCAATCAGCACCAGACCTATCAGCAGGCCAAGCGCCACCCCGTTGCCAAACATTATTCGCACCGTACGGTGAAACGCGCCCGCACCTGCCCCGAAGGTGTGAAGGGCTGTTTCTGACAGTGCGAAACGGGCGGCGCTTGGCCGGCGCCGCCGCTTGTGTTGGTGTCTGAAATGCTATGGATTACAATAGCTTGAGGTCAGCCGCCATTTGCCGGCCATCGCGGCCATCCTGCAATTCGTAGCCGACTTTCTGGTTGTCCGCGAGCCCCGTGAGCCCCGATCTCTCGACCGCCGAAATGTGAACGAACACGTCCTTACCGCCTTCATCCGGTGCGATAAACCCGTAACCCTTGGTCGTATTAAACCACTTAACGGTGCCTGTAGGCATTCCGTCTCTCCTTGCTGAGTCGCTTCATCTTCCCGCCGCATCTGCCTGCCACCGTTGGGAAAAATCGCAACAGCAACACCAAACGCCACGCGGAAGATGATTGCACGGGTCATGTAAAATGCAAGCAAAACACACGTGACCTGCGTCCAAATGCCCGTTAAACAGGCACAAAACATGGGGGTTGCGATGATCCTGTATGGCTTGAAAACCTGCGATACGTGCCGCAAGGCTTTGAAATCCTTGGCGGACGCCCGCTTCGTGGATGTCCGGCACGAAGGTGTGCCGGCCGATCTGCTGAAATCCGCTCATGCCACCTTTGGCGAGGCGTTGCTCAATACCCGCTCGACCACATGGCGGCAGCTGGATGATGCCGAACGTCAGCGCAACCCGTTGGAATTGCTTGAAGATTATCCGACGCTGATGAAGCGCCCCCTGATCGATGCCGGCGGCAAGCTGTATCTGGGCTGGGGCAGGGATGTGCAAAAGACGTTGTTGGGCTGATACCTTTTCGGGTCGCGTCACGTCTCATGCGCCCGGCCCGGCTCATGCCCTGTCGCCAAACAGAACACGGTCCAGCGACAAAGGCCCCGCACCCTTCACCATAAGCGTCACCAACAGGAACACCCACAAAGCCCGTTGATCCAGGATCACCGAATCCGGGGCCTTGTCGAACCAGGCGCCAACCGTCCCCACTTCGCTGATCGCGCCATGCCCGTAAAGGTCGGTGAGGGTTTGCAGCACGACAAAACCGATCATCCCAAGGGCTGCCAGCCGGGTCAGAAGACCGATCACGATCATCAGGGGCAGAACGAACTCGGCCCAGGTTCCTGCCAGAACGACCATTGTATGAAACAGGCTCAACTGGCTTGCATCATAGCCCACGGCCTCCATCGCCCGGGGAAAGATCTGGGCATAGGCGCCGACAGATGGCGAAAAGATCCCAAGCACGCCATCGCCAAGCTTGGTCAGGCCGGACACCCAGAAATACATCAGGAAAAGTGCCGCAAACAGAAATCTGGCCATGACGGACAAAAGCCAGTCCGCCCGGGACAGAGGGTTGGTGATGGTGGTGTAGGCTGCGCTGATGTTCATCTCTCAAACCTCGGGTTCCACGGCGATTATCGCGCCGCTCTGCAACAGCAGGCCAAGCATTGCGGCAAGATCGAAAGCCTCGGCATTGATTTCGCCTGCCTCGCAGGCTTCGGTCAGTGTGGCCCCCGCCAGAATTGCGGCCACAAAAGCCGCCCCGCCCTGAGGCAGGACAAGCAATTCGGGATCATATTCGGGCCGCGTGACCAGAACATCTTGCGCCTGAGCAGTGGGTTTCGGTGCGCCATCCATGGTCGCGAACCGCCAGATGTCATGAACAGGCCAGACCGAGCGGATCAACCGTATCGCAGGAGCCAGCCGGAACCGGGATTGCGCCAGTGTGTCGGGCTGGAGCCGCGCCAGGGCCCCGGGGGCAAGGGCTTGTGCGTCGGCGGCGTGATACGCCTCGCGCTGCGCTTGCTCGAGGCGGGCGACGTCCCCAAGATACCGGATATCCGACAAGGGCGCGAAGCTCTCGAGGAAGTCCGGAAATTCCTTGCCATAAAGCATCATCATGGGCGCCGACGGCGGTGTTTGGCGCAGGAAAAGGCCAGATACTTTCCGGAAATTCTCTTTTCCAATCAGCGATTTGACCGCAGGAAACCCAAGCTCCAGCGCTTCGGTCAGGGAAACCGCAACGTTGTTGCGATAGACGTTGAATCGGCGCCCGGCAGGCAGGCCTTGTCCATCCTGCAGGCCCATCGGCACCGGTTTCGCGCGATCGAAAAGTGCATCGCGAAAGCATGTCTGACTGATCGTCATACCGCCACCTTTTCAAGGGCGCGGGCGGCGCGGCGCGCCTCTTGCGCAAGCATGGGCCAGTCCGGCACATTGGCGTCCCATTCGATCAGAAGCGGGCGTGGACCTGATCTTTGAAGGGTATGGTCCAGAAGCGCCCAAACCGGATCGGCCACATCGCGCCCATGGCTGTCGATCAGCAGCGGTGCGCCGTGGTCGTCCTCATCCTCGTCATGGCCGCCGAGGTGGATTTCGCCCACCTGCGCCAGGGGGAACGCATCGATATACGCCCGGGGATCAAGCGCAAGATTGGTGGCGGAAACGAAGACGTTGTTCACATCCAGCAGCAGGCCACAGCCGGTGCGGCGCGCGATCTCGGTCAGGAAATCCGTCTCGGAGAAGGTGCTTTCGGCAAAGGCGAGATAGCTCGAGGGGTTTTCCAGAAGCATCCTGTGGCCAAGCGCTTCTTGCAGCTCGTCGATGTGATCGGTCACCCGCGCAAGGGTGGTGGCGGTGTAAGGCAGCGGCAGCAGATCGTTCATGAAGTGGCTGTCATGGGTGGACCACGCCAGATGTTCGGAAAAGCTGGCGGGTTGCAACCATCCGCACAGTGCCTTGAGCCGTGCCAGATGTTCGGGATCCAGCCGCCCCTCGCCGCCGATGCTCAGTCCGACACCATGCACCGAGATCGGAAACCGTTCGGCAAGATGTCTGAGTTGCGCCAGCGGTCGGCCGCCATCGCCCATGTAGTTTTCGGCATGGATTTCAAGCCATGCCACCGGGGCGGGATCATCCATGATGGCTTGAAAATGCTGGGACTTGTAGCCGACGCCGGGGGCTGTGGGCAGATGCATGGGGTGGCCGGAGGTATCAAGCATGACAGGTCTCGGTCTGGTGGGTGCAACTGAGGGATACGCGGGGCGTGCGCCCACGTATCCCTGCATGATGTGCCGATCAGGCGGGCAGATCGCGCTCGAGCGGTTCCAGAGACCCTTTGCGCTCTGTGCCGTCTGCCATCGCGGGCAGCTCGATCTCGGTGCAGGTGCCCTTGTCGACCAGGGTCCAGGCGTTGCCCTGATAGTCAGCGGTCGAGCTTCCGGCACAGGTCGTGCCGGCGCCGGCCTTGCAGTCATTCTGGCCTGCAAGAGATACGCCGTAGCATTTCTCTTTGGTTTCAGCAGCGGCAGGTGTGGTGTGTGCAGCCAGAGCGGCGGTCATGGCGCCGGCAATGGCAAGTGTCTTCATGGATTTCGACATTACGTGTCTCCCTAGTGGGTTGCATGGCATGTCGCGGCATCGGCGCATCGGATCGGTGCAAACGCTGCGACAATTTGACGTTAAGCTGATCTGGCCTCGCACAACCATTCACGAGCACGTCAGACACGGATGCGTCAAAATAAGTGAGCGGCCCGCATGGGGCCGCCCATTGAAAACTAGGGATTTTTCGGGATTTTCTGTCCGGGCGTCATGGTTTGGGACGCTGTTTTGCCCCACCATGCGTGCGATTGTTACAGAAGATCCGGGGGGGTCGCTTCGCGTTTCAACGCCTCTGTGACATCCGCGAGAGGCTGAACCGTGCTCTGCTTCTCACCCAGGCGGCGCAGCGACACGGTGCCGTCCTCGACCTCCTTCATGCCGCAGGCCAGGATAACGGGCACCTTGCCGACGGAATGTTCACGGACCTTGTAATTGATCTTCTCGTTGCGGATATCGGCTTCGGCCCGGACGCCTGCGGCGACCAGACGGGCGACCACATCCTGAACATAGGCGTTCGCCTCGGATACGATCGAGGCCACAACCACTTGGCGCGGCGCCATCCAGAAGGGCAGTTTGCCGGCATGTTCTTCGATCAGAATGCCGATGAAACGCTCGAAACTCCCCAGAACCGCGCGGTGCAGCATGACGGGTCGGTGCTTGGCGCCATCCTCGGCGATATAGGTGGCGTCCAGCCGCTCTGGCAACACGAAATCCACCTGCAGGGTGCCGCATTGCCAGTCCCGTCCGATTGCGTCGGTCAACACGAATTCCAGCTTCGGGCCATAGAATGCGCCTTCTCCGGGGTTCAGTTCGAAGTCGGCTCCGGCGGCGGCTGTTGCGGCCTTCAGGGCGCTTTCCGATTTGTCCCAGACGTCGTCGCTGCCGGCGCGTTTTTCCGGGCGATCCGAAAATTTTACCTTGAAGTCCGCAAAGCCAAGATCGCGGTAAATTTCAGACAAAAAACCAATGAATTTCTTGGTTTCCGCCTCGATCTGATCTTCACGGCAGAAGATATGTGCGTCATCCTGAGTGAAGCCGCGCACCCGCATGATGCCGTGCAATGCGCCTGAAGGTTCGTAGCGGTTGCAGCTGCCGAATTCCGCCATGCGCAAGGGCAGATCGCGGTAGGATTTCAGCCCGCGATTGAAGATCTGCACATGGCAAGGGCAGTTCATCGGCTTGAGAGCATTGATGGATTTCTCGCGGGCGTGATCTTCGTCGACTTCGACGATGAACATGTGTTCCTGGTATTTGTCCCAGTGCCCCGACGCTTCCCAAAGCTTGCGGTCGACAACTTGTGGTGTGTTTACCTCGACATAGCCGCCGCGGCGTTGTTGGCGGCGCATGTAATCTTGCAGGGTGGTGTAGATCGTCCAGCCGTTGGGGTGCCAGAAGATCTGGCCGGGGGCTTCTTCCTGCATGTGGAAGAGATCCATCTCGCGCCCCAGCTTGCGGTGGTCCCGCTTCTCAGCTTCTTCGAGGAAGGTGAGGTAATCCTTGAGTTTTTCGCGATTGAGAAAGGCCACGCCATAGATGCGCTGCAACATCTGGCGATTGGAATCGCCGCGCCAATAGGCGCCGGCCACGGACATCAATTTGAAAGCGTCTGCAGGGACTTGGCCGGTGTTCTGAAGGTGGGGGCCGCGGCAGAGGTCTTGCCAGTGGCCGTGCCAGTACATGCGCAGGGGTTCGGTGCCGGGAATGGCCTCGATCAGTTCGACCTTGAAGGGTTCGCCGCTGTCCTCATAGTGCTTGACGGCGCGGGCGCGGTCCCAGATCTCGGTACGGACGGGATCACGCAGGTTGATGATTTCCTTCATCTTTTTCTCGATCACGCCAAGGTCTTCGGGTGTGAAGGGGTCCTTGCGGTCGAAGTCGTAATACCATCCGTTCTCGATCACTGGACCGATGGTGACTTTCACATCGGGCCAAAGCTCCTGAACCGCGCGGGCCATGATATGGGCAAGGTCGTGACGGATCAGTTCGAGCGCCTGAGCTTCGTCCTTCATCGTATTGATCGCGATGGAGGAATCCTGCTGGATTGGCCATTGCAGATCCCAGTGCTGGCCATCCAATGTCGCCGAAATCGCCTTTTTGGCAAGAGAGGTCGAGATATCGGCGGCGACATCGGCCGCAGTGACGCCAGCATCATAAGAGCGGCTGTTACCATCAGGAAATGTAAGGGAAATCTGGGCCATCGGCCTGAAGCTCCTCGTCGGTTTGGCGCCCACGGAACGCCCGGTTGCGGGTTG
Organism: Roseovarius litoreus; assembly: GCF_900142765.1. GTDB lineage: Bacteria > Pseudomonadota > Alphaproteobacteria > Rhodobacterales > Rhodobacteraceae > Roseovarius > Roseovarius litoreus. The sequence goes on along the minus strand of NZ_FRCB01000004.1, from coordinate 73,061 downwards.
ATATGGTGTGGCGGGGTTTTGCCCCTTGATTCAGGGCAAGTCAAGCGCGTCGCTGCCCGGGCCGAAGTGTAGGGTTTGTACGAAACCTACACGCGTTCAGGACGAAACCGGGGGCTTGCGCCGGGATTTGTGTCCATCCTGTACACAAATCGCAAAAACCCGCCCGCATGTCGCTGCGCGGGCGGCGCCAAGCGGTCTGGAAAGCCCAAGTCATTGGCGGGCATGGCGGTTTCGGCAACGGTGTGCAACGGCACGCCGGAAGTGTGTGCAAGCGCATACCGTGGGATTCGTAACTTCTTGACGCATATGGATATTTTCTCTGGCCTTGTCGGTAATGATCCCTATATTGCCGTTTATCCACTATCGGAAACTTTTGCCGACTCACGCAGAACCGGGGAATACAGAATGGCGCGTTACAACGTGAATTTTGAACTGTCTGTCGAGGACATGGAACTGATCGAAGCCGCCCTGCGCCAGACCAAGAGCGAACTGGCCGGAAAGCTGGTCGCGCCCGCAGATGAGCAGCCCGAGCAGATCGACGCGATCGACCACTCGGTGCGCCGCATCCATGATCTTCTGGGGCGCCTGCATAATCAGAAAGTGTTCTATCGTCCGCGCAGCCAGCCCTATATCAGCGGCTGACAGGACGGATCACCCGAGACGTCTTGATGACGGGGGTCGGAAACGGCCCCCGTTTTTTGCTGTCTGGTCGCACTGTGGACAAGCGTATGCGCCGGTGTGCGAAGGTGTGCGAAGGTGTGCGATTGTTTACTGTAACAGTCTGACATAAAAAGATATTTTATTTATCCGAGCATCTTTGTAACGATTGGGTAACACGTTCGCTGCCGCGTGATGTCGATGTGAAGCAAAAAGGCTCTGGGTGTTCGATATGGCCAGTCACGATAAGGACTTCAGGTTGTTCCGGCAGTATGTGGAACTGACGAAAACCTCTCCGCGTCAGATGGCGGACAGATCCCCGCAGACAGAGGAGGCGCCCGCTCAGGGTGCGCCGAAGGATCAGTCGGAAGCGGAATGGTCGCTGCGCCGGATCGAACGGCGGGTCGGCTCGATCGCCTGAGAGGTGACTGCGTCACGGTAAGGCGGCTTGCATCCGGCCCCCGGTTTCGTCCACCCTTGCCGCGCGACAGGCAGCAAGGGGCAGGATGCACATGACGCAGACCGAGTATTTCACGTCACCGCAGGGGCGCAGGCTGGCGTATCACCGCAGTCCGGGCAAGGGGCCGGGTGTGGTGTTTCTGGGTGGGTTCAAATCCGACATGGACGGCACCAAGGCCGTGCATCTGGAGGCCTGGGCGCAGGCCACGGGCCGGGCGTTCCTCAGGTTCGACTATTCCGGGCATGGTCAATCGTCAGGCGCGTTCACCGAGGGCTGCATCGGGGAGTGGGCCGAGGATGCGATGGCGGCAATCACCAAGCTGACCGAAGGGCCGCAGGTGCTGGTGGGCTCGAGCATGGGCGGCTGGATCGCGCTGCTGTGTGCGCGGGCGATGCCTGAGCGCCTTGCGGGGCTTGTGACGATCGCGGCGGCGCCGGATTTCACGGAAGATGCAATGTGGGAGGGGTTCGACGCGGAGCAGCGCGCGGAGCTTGCGGCCAATGGGCAGGTGGCGCTGCCAAGCGAGTATGGCGAGCCTTATATCATCACCCGCCGCCTGATCGAGGATGGGCGCGCGCATCTGGTGCTGCGCGATCCGCTGACGCTACCGTTTGCGGTGCGGTTCCTGCAGGGCACGGCGGATGAGGATGTGGCGGTGAGCGTGGCGCTGCGGCTGTTGGAGCACGCGACGGGGCCGGATATGCGGCTGACGCTGGTGGACGGGGCCGATCACCGGTTCTCCGATCCCGATTGCCTGAGGCTGATCGAGAGGTCGGTCGAGGAAGTGCTGGAGCGCGCCGGGTCGGCATGAGCGCGCCGCGGTGATCCGCAGCGCTTGACCCGGCGTGGCCCTGTGGCAAGGTGAGCGGACAGGCACAGTTTTGAAAAGGACCGGATGTGATGCGTGACCCGTTGGTGTTCTTGCCGGGCTTGATGTGCGATGCCGAGTTGTTCGCAGGCCAGATTGCCGCGCTCAGCCATGATTATCCGGTTTGCGTGGTGCCGGTCAGTCATGGGGAGCGGCTTGAAGAGGTCGCCTCGGCGCTGATGCATGTGCTGCCGCCGCGCTTTGCGCTGGTGGGTCATTCGATGGGGGGCATGGCCGCGATGGAGATCCTGCGCCGAGCGCCGGAGCGCGTGAGCCGGATCGCGTTGATGGACACGAGCCCGCTGGCCGAGACGCCGCAGGCGTCGGCGGATTACGAGCCTGCGATCATCAAGCTGAAATCCGGGCGTCTGCAGGAGGCGGTGGAGGCGCTGGTGCCGTCGGCATCGCTGGCCGCGGGGGCAGGGCGGCCGACAGTGCGGGCGCAGCTGCTGGAGATGGCCGAGCGCGTGGGCGAGGGCGGGATCATCCGGCAGCTTCGGTCCATGCAGCGGCGGCGCGATTATCAGCCGACCCTCCGGCGCTGCAAGGTGCCGACCCTTGTCATGTGCGGGGCCGAGGATCTGCTGATGCCGCCCAAACGCCATGAGTTCATGGCCGGGCTGATCCCCTATGCGAGGCTCGAGGTGATTGCGGGCGCGGGGCATCTGCCGCCCCTGGAACAGCCCGAGGCGACGACGGGCGCGCTGCGGGCATGGCTGGAGCAGCCCTATGTGCTGCAGACACGGGCGGATGCCTGACGGGGGGACGGGATGGAAGGCGCGGGCGCGCAGGATCCGCCGGCGCGTGCAGGTGTGGTCCAAGCGGCATCTGCCGCCGGGGGTGCGGCTGATCGCGGGGCTTTTGCTGATGCTGGGCGGCGTGCTGGGGTTTCTGCCGGTGGTGGGCTTCTGGATGCTGCCGCTCGGGGTTGCGGTGGCGGCGCTGGACGTGGTGCCGATCCTGCGCTGGCTGGGGCTGCGCAAGTGGCGCCGGACGAAGGGGCGCGGTGACGGGCGGCGCTGAGGCCGGTGTTGCCCCGTGTGCGCCGCGTGCCCCTGTGCCCGCCCGCGTCAGGCGGCTTCGGTCTTTTTCGCGGCTTTCTTCTTGCGCGGAGAGGTGCGGTTGCGCTTGGCCGGCTCTTCGGAATTGGCGTCGATGAAATCCAGCACGAGGGGCCGGATGTTGTTGCGCCAGCTGCGCCCGGCGAAGATGCCGTAATGGCCGGCCTCGGGTTCGAGATGGCTGGCCTTGCGGTCATCGGGCAGGCCGGTCAGCAGATCGAGCGCCGCGATGCACTGGCCGGGGGCGGAAATGTCGTCCTTGGCGCCTTCAACGGTCATCACCGCGACCTTGGTGATCGCGCCGATATCGACATGGCGGCCTTCGACGGTGAAGGCGTTGTGGGCGATTTCCAGCCCCTTGAAGATGCGTTCGACGGTCGAGAGGTAGAATTCCGCGGGCATGTCCATCACGGCGAGATATTCGTCATAGAACTTGTTGTGCGGGTCGTGATCGCTGGCTTCGCCGCGGCTGACGCGCTGGATCTGGTCGAGGAAGGCCTTGCCATGGCGTTCGGCATTCATCGACATGAAGGAGCTCAGTTGCAGCAGGCCGGGATAGACGAGGCGGCCCACGCCCTTGTACTTGAAGCCGACGCGCTGGATCATCGTTTCTTCCAGCTGGCCCATGGTCACGCGACGGCCGAAATCGGTCACGTCGGTGGGGGTGGCGTCGGGGTTGATCGGCCCGCCGATCAGGATCAGCGAGCGCGGCTGCGCGTCGGGATCGACCTCGGCCAGGAGGGCGGTGGCGGCAAGCGTGAGGGGGGCGGGCTGACAGACGGCGATCACATGCAGGTCGCTGCCCAGTTCACGCATGAATTCGCTGAGATAAAGGGTGTAATCCTCGACATCGAACTTGCCGGCGGACACGGGAATGTCGCGGGCATTGTGCCAGTCGGTGACATAGACCTCGCAATCGGGCAGCAGCGAGCGCACCGTGGAGCGCAGCAGCGTGGCGTAGTGGCCCGACATCGGGGCCACCAGCAGCACCCGGCGATCCATCTCGCCGCGGCCAAGAACGTCGAAGTGGATCAGGTTGCCGAAGGGGCGTTCGATGACGGTTTCGACATTGATGAGGTGGTCGCGCCCATCCTCGCCGGTGATCGATTCGATTCCCCAGTCGGGCTTGGTCACGATGCGCTGGAAGGTCCGTTCGGTCACTTCGCCCCAAGCGGCCATCCATTGCAGCGCAGGGTTTGGCGTCATCGCGAAAATTGGGTAGGATGCGAAGGAAAGTGCGGTTGCGCCCAACCATTGATTTGTATTTCGGAGGGTTTCCATCCAATCGTAGGTGATCATGTACCGCATCGTCGTCTCCTTGTGCCGGGGCGTGCCGGTTCCATTCGCCGCACTGTCCCCTCCGAACAGCCGACGCTATGCTGCATAGCAGAAAACTAAAAGGAATCCATTCATATGACAACGAAAGAGGAGACCGCTGGCGAAAATCTCGACAAGATGGCCGAGAATCTCGCACGGGTCGAAGAGTTGTCACAGCGTCTCATCGCGGCGCTTTCGGCGCGAAACCCGGCGAATCCCACGCTCGATTCGCCCTCACAGGAGCTGTTCGCTAAGGCGGCGGCGTCCTATTGGGCGGAGATGGTGGAAAATCCGGGCAAGCTTTACGAGCGGCAGCTGGAATATTGGGGCCGGTCGGTGCGCCACTTCATGGAGGCGCAGCAGCAACTGGTGCAGGGCCAAAGGCCGCACGCCCCAGACGAGGCGGGGGATGATCCGCTGCAGGGCGACAAGCGCTTCGCCAACCCGCTGTGGAACACGCATCCCTTCTTTCACTACATCAAGCATCAATATGCGCTCAATGCCCGCGCCATCGAGGAGGCGGTGCAGGAGGTCGATGATCTCGATCCGGTGGAAAAGAAACGGCTCAACTATTTCGCGCGGCAGATCGTGGACATGATGAGCCCCACGAATTTTCTGGGCACCAATCCCGATGCGCTGGAAAAGGCGGTGGAAACCGAGGGCGAAAGCCTTGTGCGGGGGCTGGAGAACCTGGTGGCCGATCTGGAGGCCAACAATGGCGAGATGCTGGTGCGGCTGGCGGATGAAAGTGCGTTCGAGCTGGGCGGCAACATCGCCACGACCCCCGGTGAGGTGGTCTATCGCAATGCGATGATGGAGATCATCCAGTATGCGCCCGCGACCGAGAAGGTGCACGAGATCCCGCTGGTGATCTTCCCGCCCTGGATCAACAAGTATTACGTGCTGGACCTGAAGCCGGAAAACAGCCTGATCAAGTGGATCACCGAGCAGGGCTACACGCTGTTCGTGGTCAGCTGGATCAATCCCGATGCGAGCTATGCCGATGTGGGTATGGAGGATTACATCGAGGAGGGGTTCCTGACCGCGATCCGCGAGGCCAAGGCGATCTGTGGCACGAAACAGGTGAATGCCGTGGGCTATTGCATCGCGGGCACCACGCTGCATCTGACGCTGGCGCTGATGGCCAGGCGCGGCGACAAATCGGTGAAATCCGCCACTTTCTTCACCGCGCTGACCGATTTTTCGGAGCAGGGAGAGTTCACGCCGTTCCTGCAGGATGATTTCGTGACCGGGATCGAGAAAGAGGTCGCGGAAAAGGGTGTGTTGCGGTCGTTCATCATGTCGCGGACCATGTCTTTCCTGCGGTCCAACGATCTGATCTATCAGCCTGCGGTGCGCAAATACATGATGGGCGAGGCGCCACCGGCCTTCGATCTGCTGTATTGGAACGGGGACGGGGCGAACCTGCCGGGGCGGATGACGGTCGAGTATCTGCGCGGGCTGTGTCAGAAGAACGAATTCGTCAACGAGGGCTACGAGATCTGCGGCGAGACGCTGCGGATCAGCGATGTGAAGGTGCCGGTGATGTCGGTGACCTGCGAGACCGACCATATCGCGCCGTGGAAGGATTGTTATCGCGGGTTTCAGAAGGTCGGCTCAAAGGACAAGACCTTCCTTGTGTCGCAATCGGGCCATATCGCGGGGATCGTGAACCCGCCCACCAAGAAGAAATACGGCCATTACACCAATGACGATCTGAGCGGTCAGGCCGCGGACTGGATGGAGGGGGCAAGTTTCCACGAAGGCTCGTGGTGGCCCCGGTGGGACGCCTGGCTGAGCACGCGCTCGGGCAAAAAGGTTGACGCTAGGGAACCCGGCGATTCGGAGCATCCCCCGTTGGCACCGGCGCCGGGAACCTATGTGCGGGTGAAGGCAAAGCTTTGATTTTGTTGCGTTCTCAGAAAATGCTGCAGTGCAGCAATAAGGGGTTGATTTTCTGCACTGCAGCATGCATATTGTGTGCAGTTGCAGAGAAACGGGGTGTTCCCGTTCCAATCCAGACCTGAGGACGAAACCATGGCTAAAACACAAGATTTCAGCACCGTGATGAAAGACATCATGGGCGCATTCCCCGTCGACACCAAAGCGATGGAAGATGCCTTCAAGAACCAGGCCGCTCTGAGCGAGAAGCTGTCGGGTGTCGCTCTGGAAGCTGCCGAAAAGTCGGCCGAGATTTCCAGCAAGTGGACCAAAGAGACCCTGGCGAAGATGTCGGACATGACCAAGGCGAAAGCCGAGCCTGCCGATTACGCCAAGGCGATGACCGATTTCGCATCGGCCAATGCCGAAGTGGCCGCCGAGAACATGGCTGCCTTCGCCGAGATCGCCAAGAAGGTTCAGATGGACACCGTCGAACTGATGATGGCCGCCGGCAAGGACCTGCAGGAAGATGCAGCCAAAGCCGTCAAGAAAGCCACCGATGACGTGACATCGGCTGCCAAGAAAGCCACCGCCGCCAAGTAAGCGCGCGGACGGAACATACGACCCGATCCTCCCTCCCTGAACGGGTCTGTATGATAAGGGTGAGCCCAGTGAGGCTCGCCCTTTCTTTTTGTTCTGCGGTCGCATAAGGTTTGCTGCAGCGCTGAAAACATCGGGAGGACCGATCCGTGGCCGAGACAGACAAGCCTTTGCTTATCAAACGCTACGCCAGTCGGCGGCTCTATAATACCGAGACTTCGGATTACGTGACGCTGGAGGATATCGCGGAGTTCATCCGCGAGGGCCGCGAAGTTCAGATCATCGATTTGAAATCCGGGGATGACCTGACGCGGCAATATCTGCTGCAGATCGTCGCCGAGCACGAAAGCAAGGGCGAAAGCGTGCTGCCGATCAGCGTGCTGACCGATCTGGTGCGCAGCTATACCACGCAGGCCACCAGCGTCGTGCCGGAATTCCTTGCCGCGAGCTTCGAGATGCTGCGCGAGGGGCAATCGGCGATGATGGAGAACATGACCAAGGCCAATCCGCTGGCGAACATGCCCGGCATGGAGGCGATGCGCGCGCAGCAGGAAGCCTTCATGAAGGCGATGACCGGAGGCATGGGGGGGCTGGGGAGCCTGAAGGGCGGACCGGCGGCCAAGACCGAGGACAGCCCCAGCGAGCAGCCCACGCCGGACAAGGGCGAGGATCTGGACGAGATCCGCAAGCAACTGGCGGACCTGCAGGAAAAGTTGTCGAAGCTGAACAAATAGGGCGGAGCGGCATATGGTCGACAGTCCGGGCCGGATCACCCTGTGGGGCATCGAGGTGTTCATGGCGGCGGCCGATGAGCGGTCGATCTCGGCGGCGGCCAAACGGTTGGGGGCCAGCCCTTCGGCGGTGAGCCAGCAATTGACCAATCTGGAAAGTGCGGTGGGGGCGACGCTGCTGCAGCGCAATGCGCGGCCCGTGCGGCTGACGCCTGCGGGTGAGATCATGAAGCGGCATGCGCTGGTGATCCTGAACGAGGCGGCGCAGGCGCGGGCGGAACTGGCGATGTCGGACCTGTCGATGCTGACGCGGTTCCGGCTGGGCATGATCGAGGATTTCGAAGCCGATGTGACCCCGCAGCTTCTGACGCATATGGCAGAAGAGCTGAGGGGCTGCCAGTTTCTGCTGGAGACGGGTGCCAGCCATGCGCTGTTCGATCTGCTGGATCAGCGGGCGCTGGATGTGATCGTGGCGGCGGATCTGGGGGCTGGCGGGGACTGGGCCGAGGTCCACCCGGTGCTGCGCGAGGGGTTTGTCGCGGTGGTGCCTAAGGGCGCGCTCAGGGCGGACAAGGATGTGCTGCGGCAACTCAAGCGGATGCCGCTGGTGCAATACACGCAGCGGCATTACATGGGGCGGCTGGTGAGCGCGCATCTGATCCGGCAGAACCTTGCCTTGCGCCATCGCTTCGAGATCGACAGCTATCACGCGATCCTTGCGCTGGTCGGGCAGGGGGCAGGCTGGACCATCCTGCCGCCGCTTGCGCTGATGCGGGCGCGACGGTTCGCCGATCAGATCGACGTGCTGGAACTGCCGTTCGAGCCGATTTCACGCACCATTTCGCTGACCGCGCGCAAGGACATCCTGGGCGAGATGCCGGCGCAGGTGGCCGCCACGCTGCGCCCGATCCTACAGGAGCGCATCGTGGGGCCGGCGATCGCGGAATATCCGTTCCTCGAAGGTCACATGACGGTTTTGCAGGGCGTTCAGGTGCCGTAGGCGAGCGCGCCCACCCCCATCACGTCATGCGCCGCCGCGATCAGCGCGTCGGCGATCACGTCGAGCTCGTCACGCGTCAGGCGGGCGGGCAGGCGCGTGTCGCAGGCGCGCATCAGCATCGCCCGTGTGCCCGGCAGCTCGCCCGGCGCCTCGGGCAGGAAGCGCCAGTTCCAGAAGGCGCGCGCATTGTCGGTGGACATGCCGAAGATCTGCACCTTGACCCCGCGTGCCGCGGCGGCGCTGGCGAAGGCGCGGGTTTCTTCGTCGCTCAGACCCACGAGATTGAACTGGATGGAATCGGGGGCGCGCTCTTCTTGCGGCAATTTCGCGGGGACCTGCAGCCATTGGCAGCCATTGAGGCGAGAGGCGACATGATCGTGATTGGCGCGCCCATCGACAACGCGGCGGGGAATTTCGGCCAGTTGCGGGCGGATGACCGCCGCGGACAGATTGTTCATGCGCAGATTGTAGAGCGGCAGGCGGTTTTGCCATGTCTCGAACGCTGCGTTCAGGGCATCGTCCTTGGTTGTGATGTGCTTGGCCCAGTTATGCTCATAGGCGCCCGACATGATGACGGCACGGGCCACCAGATCGGGATCGTCGGTGATCATGATGCCGCCTTCGCCGGCATTGACGAGCTTGTAGGATTGGAAGCTGAAACAGCCGACGAGGCCGATCGTGCCGATATTGCGCCCGGACCATGTTGTGCCGAGCGAATGGGCCGCATCCTCGATCACCGGGAGACCGCGCGCGTCGCAGAGCGCCATGATCGCGTCCATGTCGCTGGTATGGCCGCGCATGTGGCTGATGAGCACCGCCTGCACGCCATCGAGCTTGGCTTCGAAGTCGGCCAGATCGATGCGGTAATTGTCGCCCACGTCGCAAAGCACCGGGATGCAATCGGCATGGACCACCGACGAGGGCACCGCGGCGAAGGTGAAGGCGGGGATCAGCACCCGCGCATCGCGCGGCAGGCCAAGCGCCTTGAGCGACAGGAAAAGCGCCGCCGAACAAGACGAGACCGCAAGCGCATAGCGGCTGCCCATGGTCTGGGCGAAGTCACGCTCGAGCAGGGCGACGGGAGAGTCTTGAGGTGCGGTGTAGCGGAAAAGGTCGCCCGATTGCAGCATGCGGTCGATCTCGGCGCGGGCGGCATCGGGAATGGGCTCGGCATCGTAGACATTCGGTGTGAGCGACATAGGTTCGGCTTTCCTGAAGTTTGATTTCGGGAAAACTAAACCAAATGACCCTGCCGCCCAAGCGAAATTTATGTGACAGAATTTTCGTGGCCGTGGGATATCCGGCATGGCAACGGGCGCCCGAAAGGGGCGCCCGCGCCGAGAGTTGGGGGTGTCCTGCGGGTGCAGGGTTTACCGCGGATTGGGGGCGGTTTCGGGGAAGTTCGGTGCAGCGGTGCGGCTGCCCGAGGCGTCTGCGCTGTTGCGCGAGACAGTGTCGCCGCTCTGGATGTTCAGGGCTTCATCGACGACCGCCTGGCTTTGGGACAGGCTGTAATCTCCGATCTGCACACGCTGGCCGCGCTTTTGAGCGATGTCGATCTCGTAGAGTTCGGGCGCGCTGAGCGACTGGAACTCGACTTTGCTGATCTGCATCGGCAGGCGCTCGACCTCGGTGATCTGGCTGGCGGCGGCGGGCAGGGCCGCTGCGGTCAGGGTGGCCCCGAGGACGATGGCGAGGGCGCTGCGGGCGGGTGTGTTTGCAAATTTGGTCATGTCGTTTTTCCTTTCGGTTTCGATTGCGATGACCGGAAGGTGTGTTTGCTAAGCCGTTGTTGCAAAACACGAATTGAACACGGACAGGTGAGGTGGCGCGTGATCGGGAGCGGCCTCGCGAGGGTGTGAGGGATGCGCTATCCGTTCGTGATCGGAGCGGCTGTGCGAAAGTCCCTTGTATGACGAGATCATCAGGTGGTGCCGCGCGGGTCGCGCGCCATGTGCCCGGCCCCTTGTAGGGCGATATGGGGGCTGTCGTTCACATCCCGGACACGTCGGCATGAGGTCCGTGTGAGCGGGTTTTTCCGGCTTCCGGGGCGTCGCGTGCGGCGTTGATCCGGGGATCTGGCGGGGCGCGCGGAGGCTCAGATGCCCAATCTGTCGCGCGTCGCATACCATGTCATCGCCAGCGCGAGCAGCGGCGCGCGCAGAGCAGAGCCCCCCGGAAAGCGCGGGGCGGGCACACGGCAAAGGGTGTCGAACCCTGCGGATTGGCCGGCGATGGCGTCGGCCATCAGCTTGCCGGCATGGGTGGCGGTGCCGACGCCATGCCCCGAATAGCCCGAGGCGGACAGGATGTTGGGTGCCAGCCGCGCAAGATAGGGCATCCGGCGCATGGTGATCGCCAAGGTGCCGCCCCATGTATACTCGAAGCGGATATCGCGCAGATGCGGGAAGATCTCGGACATGGGTTTGCGCACGGTGGCGTCGATATCGGGAAAGCGGTAGCCATAGCTTTCGCCGCCGCCGAACAAGAGCCGGTTGTCATGGCTCAGGCGGAAATAGTTCACCACGAATTTCGTATCGGCCACGGCGATGTCACGGGTCAGGACGCGGGCGGCATCCGGCCCGAGCGGTTCGGTGGCGGCGATGAAATTGTTGATCGGCATGACGCGCGCGGCCACGCGCGCATCGAGCCCGCCGAGATAGCCGTTGCAGGCAAGGATCACATGATCTGCCGTCACCGCGCCCCGATTCGTCTGCACGCGGGCGGGGGTGCCTTTGTCGATCTGGCTGACCAGCGTGTTTTCATGGATGCGAACGCCGGCCGCTTGCGCCGCGCGCGCCAGTCCGAGCGCATAGCCGAGCGGGTGCAGATGCGCCGCTGTCATATCGAGCGTGCCGCCCATGTATCGCGGCGACGGGCAGAGCGCCTGCGCCGCCTCGCGATCCAGCTTTTGCAGAGCGGTGTAGCCATACTGCGCGGCCAGATGATCGGCGTAAGCGTGTTCCTCGGCCACTTCGCGGGCTGAAAAGCACATATGCGCGATGCCGGGCTTGAGATGGCAGTCGATCCCGTGCCGGGAAATCAGGGATTTGACCAGCGTCTTGGCATCTTCGGCCAGATCCCAGAGTTTCGCCGCGTCGTCCTTGCCCACCAGCCGTTCGAGCGCGGTCTGCTCCATTCGCTGCCCCGAGCCAAGCTGTCCGCCATTGCGCCCCGAGGCGCCAAAGCCCACGCGATGCGCCTCGAGCAGGACGACATTGAGGCCCGCCTCGGCCAGATGCAGGGCCGCCGACAGCCCGGTATAGCCTGCGCCGATGATGCAGACATCCGCTTTGAGTTGACCGCGCAGCGGATCGAAGGGCGCAAGCGGCGTGGCGGTGGCGGCATACCAGCTGGGCGGATACTGCCCCTGACGGTCATTGGCGAAGAGCAGGTTCATGGCGAAGGCATGCGCATGGCGGATCAGACGTTCAGCAGCAGGTGTTCACGCTCCCACGGGCTGATGACTTGCAGGAATTCCTCGTATTCGGCGCGTTTGATGATCGAATACACGCGCGCGAAATCGGGGCCGAGGATATCATGCAGATCGGTCGCCTCTTCGAACATGTCGAGCGCTTCGCCCAGAACGCGGGGGATGTCCGGCTCGCCCTCATAGGCGTCGCCCTTGAACTGCGGATCGGGGCGGGTTTCGTTGAGCATCCCCAGCAGGCCACAGGCGAGGCTGACCGCGATCCCGAGATAGGGGTTGCAATCCATGCCGGCCATGCGGTTTTCGATCCGGCGCGCCTCGGGTGGGGAGAGCGGCACGCGGATGCCGGTGGTGCGGTTGTCGCGCGCCCAGGCGAGGTTGATCGGGGCGGCGTGATCCTTGACGTAGCGGCGGTAGGAGTTGACGTAGGGCGCCATCACGGCGATCGCGTCGGGCAGGTGTTTCTGCAGCCCGCCGATGAAGTGATAAAAGGCGTCCGTTTCGCCGCCCTGCGGGCCGACAAAGAGGTTGCGACCGGTCTGGGGGTCAAGGATCGAATGGTGCAGATGCATGGAGCTGCCCGGCTCGTCCTCGATCGGTTTGGCCATGAAGGTGGCGAAACAATCATGCTTGAGGGCGGCTTCGCGGATCAGGCGCTTGAAATAGAACACCTCGTCGGCCAGTTTCACCGGATCGCCGTGGCGCAGGTTGATTTCCAGCTGTCCCGCGCCGCCTTCCTGGGTGATGCCGTCGATCTCGAAGCCTTGGGCTTCGGCAAAGTCGTAGATGTCGTCGATCACCGGACCGAACTCGTCCACGGCGGTCATCGAATAGGCCTGACGCGCGGCGGCGGGTCGGCCCGAGCGGCCCATCATCGGCTCGATCGCCTTGGCAGGATCGAGGTTTCGGGCGACGAGGAAGAACTCCATCTCGGGGGCGACGATCGGCTTCATGCCGTGTTTGCGATAGAGCTCGACCACCCGCTTGAGCACGTTGCGCGGCGCGAAGGGGATGGGTTTCTCGTCGCGGTCATAGGCGTCGTGGATCACCTGCAGGGTCCAGTCCCCGGTCCAGGGGGCGGCGGTGGCGGTGGACATGTCGGGGCGCAGGATCATGTCGCGTTCGATGAAGCCTTCCTCGCCCGCGGCTTCGCCCCAGTCGCCGGTGATGGTCTGATAGAAGATCGAATCGGGCAGGTGGAAATGCTTTTGCCGCGCGAATTTCGAGGCGGGCACGGCCTTGCCACGGGCGATGCCGGGAAGATCGGCGATCACGCATTCCACCTCGTCGAGCCTGCGCCCCTCGAGATAGGCCTTGGCCGCTTCGGGAAGTGAGTCGGTCCAGTCGTCCGCCATGATCAGCGCTCCTGCTTGAAGAATTCGGCGATGCGGCGGCCGATCACGTCATTGGCGACGGGCGCATCTAGGCGCGTCTGCGCCTGTGCCAGTTGGGTGTCGGGGACCACGCCGGGGCCACGATGCTCGATCAGCCGGCCGATGATATGGGCGCCGAATTCGGGATGTGGCTGGATCGTGTAGATGCGGTTGCCATAAAGCAGGGCGGCATTGGCGCAAAAGTCGTTCGAGCCGATCACCTGCGCGCCTTCGGGCAGGCTCACGACCTGATCCTGATGCCAGGCGTTCAGCGCGATCTTCTGGCCTTCGATGTCATAGACCGTGCGCCCGATGGCCCAACCGCCGGGAAACTTGACGACCTTGCCGCCAAGCGCCTGCGCGATGATCTGATGCCCGAAGCACACCCCCACCAGGGGCCGTCCCGCATCGTATATGTCGCGGATGAACTGCTCCAGAGGCGGGATCCACGGGTGATCCTCGTAGGCGCCATGCTTGGAGCCGGTGATCAGCCAGCCATCCGCCTCGGACGGCCTGTCGGGATAGTCCTCATCCACCACGTTCCATGTCTCGAACGTGAAGCCGTGCCCGTCCAGCAGCCGCGCGAACATCGCATCATAATCGCCCAGTTCCCGGCGCAGGATGTCGATGGCGTGTCCGGTCTGCAGAATTCCGATTTTCATGGGAACCCCATAATTTGATCAAATTCAGGCTATCTCAGCCGGCAGGCCGGGGCAAGGCCCGGCATGCCCGAGGCGATATGGTGTGCCTGACGACCTGTTTACACCGTCTCGAGATATGTTTTCCACTGGGTTTCGGTGGGGATGTCGCGCATCAGGCGCAACTCTTGCCGTTTGGTCATCACGAGGTTGGCGATCAGTTGCCCGGGCAGGATGCGCGCGACCATCGGATCGGTCGCAAAACGGTCGATCGCGGTCTCCCAGTCGGGGGCCATGGCGGGCAGATCGCGCTGATAGGCGTTGCCTGTGATCGGGGCGGGGGGTGTCATGCCCTCCTCGATGCCGGTGATCGCGGCGCCGAGGATGGCGGCGAAGGTGAGATAGGGGTTGATGTCGCCGCCCGAGACGCGATGCTCGATCCGGCGGGCCTGGGGTGGGCCGCCGGGAATACGGATCGCGGCGGTGCGGTTTTCATAGGCCCAAGAGGCGCTGGTGGGCGCATGCGCGTCGGGCACCAACCGGGTGTAGCTGTTGGCATGCGGCGCAAAGACCAGCGTGGAGCCGGGCAGGGCGGCCAGACAGCCCGCGACGGCGGCGCGCAGGAGATCGGTGCCCGCCTCGCCGCCATCGTCAAAGAGGTTGCGCCCCTCGGCGTCGATCACCGAGAAATGCATATGCATCCCGTTGCCGGCATCATTGGCGAAAGGCTTTGCCATGAAGGTGGCGGAAAAGCCGTGCTTGTGCGCCAGCCCCTTGATGAGCGTCTTGAAGAGCCATGTGTCATCGGCGGCGCGCAGCCCGTCCTGATGGTTCAGCGTCACCTCGAACTGGCCGATCCCGGCCTCGCTGGTGGCGGTCTGGGCGGGGATGCCCATGGCGGCGCAGGCCTCGTAAAGAGCGGTCAGAAAGGGATCGAACGCATCCATCTGCGTCATCGACAGGATGCCCGGCGCCTCGAGCCTGCGGCCCGATCGCGGATCGCGCACCCGGTGCAGGGTCTCGCCGCTGTCATCGACCAGGGTGAATTCCAGCTCGGTAGCGGCGATCACCTGCCAGCCGCGCTCGCCGAACCGGTCCAGCACCGCAACCAGGGCGTGCCGCGGATCGCCTTCGAAGGGCAGCCCGTCATCATGATGCATCGCCATCGGCACCAGCGGCTGCGGCGCGTCCAGCCAGGGCAACGGCACCGGCCCGCGCCCGGTGGGATGCAGCACGCCATCGGCATCACCCGAGGCGAAAACCAGTGGAGAGCCGTCGATATCGGCCCCGAAAATATCCACGTTGAGAACTGACAGCGGCATGCGGATCGCGCCCTGATCCAGCTTGGCGGCGTAACCGCCGGGCACGCGCTTGCCGCGCATCTGACCGTTGAGATCGCAGGCGGCGACACGGATCGTTGGGTGGTTCGCAAGCTCCATCGGGGCGGCTCCTGACATGTCGGCGCATAGGCTAATCCGTCATGGGAAAGGATGCCACAAGAATTTGATCAAAAAAATCCGCAGTAAAACGGCGTCGGTATCGCGTCGGTATTGCACCGGAATTCTGTCGGTGTGTCGGGCGCTGGCCGATCGATGTCGTGACCGGGGCGAGCGGGGGCCTCCGGCGGGGATATTTGGGGCCAGAAGAAACATGAGGCGGCGCGCGTTTCTTCTGGCTGTAAATATCCCGGGGGAGTCGTTGAAATCCCCCTTGAGGGATTTCAACGGCGGGGGCAGGGCCCCCTCTTGCCCGGTCTCAGCCCTGGACCGAGGCGCGGTGGATGCTGTCGATCGAGGCTGCGATGGTGTCGTTGAACTCGGCGTCGGATTGCTGGGCGGACAGGCCTTCGGTGAGCGCGCGGCTGAAGCTCGCGATCATGCCGGTGTTGCGGGCCAGCCGGGCATTGGCCTCGTCGCGGCTGTAGCCGCCCGAGAGCGCCACCACGCGCAGCACCCGCGGATGGGCGATCAGCGGTGCATAGAGGTTGTCGGTTTCGGGCAGGGTCAGTTTGAGCATCACCTGGCAGTCTTCGGGCAGGGCGTCGAGATGGGCGGCGAGCGCGTCGCGCAGGAGTGTTTCGGCGGCGGCCTTGTCGGGAATGCTGATGGTGACTTCGGGTTCGATGATCGGCACGAGCCCGTGGGCGAGGATCTGGCGGCCGATCTCGAATTGCTGGGCGACCACGGCCTTGATGCCCGCCGGATCGGCGGCGTTGATGACCGAGCGCATCTTGGTGCCGAAGATGCCGGCCTGCACGGCGCGCGCGAGAAGCGCGTCGAGATCGGGCATCGGCTTCATCAGCTGCACGCCATCCCGTTCGTCCGCCAGCCCCTTGTCGACCTTGAGAAAGGGCACCACGCCGCGGTCTTCCCACAGGTACGTGGCCGAGGGCTTGCCGTCGATCTGCCGGTCCATGGTCATCTCGAAGAGGATCGCGCCGATCACCTTGTCGCCGGTGAAGGCGGGGGCGCGGGCGATGCGCGAGCGCATCTCGTGGATGAGGTCGAACATCTGCTCTTCGCTGTCGTATTGGTCTTCCTCGATCCCGTAAAGGCGCAGCGCCTTGGGGGTGGAGCCGCCCGACTGGTCGAGGGCCGCGATGAAGCCGGGTGCGGTGCGGACCTGTTCGGTCTGGCGGTGCTTGGACATGAACGTATCCCCATGGACTGAAAAGTGACGGTAAGGTGACGGTGTGCCACCATATTTCCGGTGGTTCTAGGCGAGGGGCGGCGATGATGCAATCGTGGTCGCGCTAACAGCGGGGTGCCGGGGCGCGCGCCCCGGGCACCGTCCCGGGATCAGCCGCCCAGGGCCGCGACGCCGGGCAGCACCTTACCTTCCATCCATTCCAGAAACGCGCCGCCGGCGGTCGAGATATAGGTGAAATCCGCAGCGGCGCCGGATTTGTTCAGCGCGGCCACGGTGTCGCCGCCACCTGCGACGGAGACCAGTTTGCCCGCCCGGCTGAGGGCCGCGGCATGGGCTGCGGCGGCGTTGGTGGCGGCATCGAAGGGCTCGATCTCGAAGGCGCCGAGGGGGCCGTTCCAGATCAGCGTGCGGGCCGCGTCGAAGGCGGTGGTGATCCGCGCCACCGATTGCGGGCCGGCATCGAGGATCATCGCATCTTCGGGGCAGGCATGGGCGGGCACGGTGTCATGCGCGGCGCCGGCCTTGAACTCGCGCGCCACCACAACGTCGGCGGGCAGAAGGATCTCGCAGCCCGAGGCGCCGGCGCGGGTCATGATCGAGCGCACGGTGCCTGCCATGTCATGTTCGCAGAGCGACGTGCCCACGGTCAGGCCCTGGGCGGCGAGGAAGGTATTGGCCATGCCGCCGCCGATCACCAGTTGATCGACCTTTTCCACCAAGTTGCCCAGAAGATCGAGCTTGGTCGACACCTTGGCGCCGCCGACCACGGCCACCACCGGGCGCTGCGGCGCGCCCAAGGCGGCCTGAAGCGCCTGCAGCTCGGCCTGCATCAGGCGACCGGCGCAGGCGGGCAGCAGATGGGCGAGCGCCTCGGTCGAGGCATGCGCGCGATGGGCGGCGGAAAACGCATCGTTGCAGTAGATGTCGCCGAGGCCTGCGAGGCGGCGGGCGAATTCGGGGTCATTGGCTTCTTCGCCGGGGTGGAAGCGGATGTTTTCCAGCAAAAGCACGTCGGCGGCGCGGGCCTCGTCGGTGAGGTTCTCGGCGCCATCGAGCGTT
Organism: Roseovarius litoreus; assembly: GCF_900142765.1. Lineage (GTDB taxonomy): Bacteria > Pseudomonadota > Alphaproteobacteria > Rhodobacterales > Rhodobacteraceae > Roseovarius > Roseovarius litoreus. Next base: position 55,337 of record NZ_FRCB01000004.1, on the reverse strand, counting down.
TCGATGAAGGTGACCTTGCGGCCGAGCGCCTGTTCGAGGGCGGGCACCACGGGGCGCAGCGACATGTCGTCCACCACCTTGCCCTTGGGGCGGCCGAAATGGGCGATCAGCATCGGCGTGCCGCCGGCTGCGAGAATGGCCTCGATCGTGGGCACGATGCGGGTGATGCGGGTGGCATCGGTGACGCGGCCGTTCTCGATGGGCACGTTGATGTCCACGCGGGTCAGCACGGTCTTGCCGGCCAGATCCATGTCATCGAGGGTTTTCCAGCTCATGCCTGAGGCCTCCTGCCTGTCCGAAACACGGGGTCTCTATTGGCGTGTCGGGGGCAGGGCGTCAACCTCTGCGCTTGGCAATCCCGAGGCGACGGCTTAGGTATCTTGCGACATCTCAGACAAGGAGGGCCAGATGGCCGATATCAAGGATCCCGAGAACACCATCCTCATCGAGCTGAAGGACGGCACCGTCACGATCGAGCTGCTGCCCGACATCGCGCCCAACCATTGCGCGCGCATGAAGGAGCTGGCGCGCAGCGGTCAGTATGACAACGTGGCCTTCCACCGGGTGATCGACGGTTTCATGGCCCAAACCGGCGATGTGGCGAATGCCAATATGGAGAAGGATTACAATCCGCGCGCCGCAGGCACCGGCGGCAGCGACCTGCCCAATCTCAAGGCCGAGTTCAGCCGCATCCCGCATGATCGCGGCACGATCGGTGCGGCCCGCAGCCAGAACCCGGACAGCGCCAACAGCCAGTTCTTCATCAATTTCAGCGACAACCATTTCCTCAACGGGCAATACACGGTCTATGGCCGGGTGATCTCGGGGATGGAGCATGTCGATGCGATCACCCGCGGCGAGCCGCCTGCGAACCCGGACCGGATGATCAGCGTGAAGGTGGCCGCAGATGCGTAAACTGGCGGTTCTTTTCAGCCTTCTGGCCAGCCCCGCGCTGGCCACGGGCCTGCAGATCGAGATCGCGGGCGAGGCCAATGGCACCGTCACGATCGACCTTTTCGAGGATGTGGCTCCGGGCCATGTGGAGCAGATCACGGCGCTGGCCGAGGCGGGCGCCTATGACGGGGTCGTGTTCCACCGGGTGATCGAGGGTTTCATGGCGCAGACCGGCGACGTGCAGTTCGGCAAGCTGGAGGGCGGCGATATGGGCCGCGCCGGCATGGGCGGCAGCGACCGGCCCGACCTGAAGGCCGAGTTCTCGGATGTGCCGTTCGAGCGCGGCGTGGTCGGCATGGCCCGCAGCCAGAGCCCGGACAGCGCCAATTCGCAGTTCTTCATCATGTTCGCACCGGCCACGCATCTGAACGGGCAATATACCGTTGTCGGAGAGGTGACGGGCGGCATGGATGTGGTCGATGCGATCAAGCGCGGCAAGGGCCGCAACGGCGCGGTGATCGGTCAGCCCGACGTGATGCAATCGGTCACGGTCACCGACTGAGCCGATGCCGGCCGACGCCTTGGATATCGCCACGGGGTATGAGCCGCTCGATACGCTCAAGCCCGTGGCGGACGGGGTGTGGCTGATCGATGGGCCGGCGCTGCGCTGCGGGGGGGTGCCGGTGCCCACAAGGGCCACGGTGATCCGGCTGGAGAATGGCGATCTGTGGGTGCATTCGCCGACGCGGCTGAGCGAGGGGCTGCGCGCGCAGATCGAGGCGCTTGGGCCGGTTGCGCATCTCATTGCGCCGAACCGCTGGCATCATACGCATATGCCTGATTGGCAGGCGGCTTTTGCGCGCGCGAAAAGCTGGGCGGCGCCGGGGGTGGCGGACCACGCAGCCCGGAGGGGCCATACGCTTGTTATCGATCATGTATTGAAGGCCGACGGTGCCGAGGCGCCCTGGGCCGGGCAGATCGACCAGATGATCCTGGGCGGCAGCCGGGATCATCGGGAGGCGGTGTTCCTGCACCGCGACAGCCGGACGCTGATCCTGACCGATCTCATTCAGGCTTTCGAGACGGCGAAGCTGCCGGTCTGGACGCGGCCGATCATCTGGATCGCGGGGGTGGATGACAGCGACGGCAGCATGCCGCCGCGTCTGCGCTGGAGGTATCGGGACAAGGCGGCGCTGGCCGAAAGTCTGGAGCGGATGATCGCATGGGCGCCCGAGCGGGTGATCCTGGCGCATGGCCGCTGGTATGAGCGGCGCGGCACCGCCGAGCTGGAGCGCGCCTTTCGCCGGTTGCTGCGGCATCGGCGGTGGGACCGGGCGTTGTCGGACATGAAGAAAGGCGACGGGGGCGCGCAGTAGTCGGCGCGCAAGGGCTTTCACGTTTGCGTGGGCCTGCTGTGCAGATGGGGCGCGGATGGGCATTATCGGGACAGCCCTTGAAGGAGCTCTACGCGATGCCTCGTCTGCCGATATTGACCGCCATATTGGCGCTTGCCGCGCATATGGCCGCTGCCGATCCGGCCTTCTGGAAACATGAATGGCCGAACACGGATTTCACCACCACCAGCGTCGAGAGCTGGGTCGAGATCGTCTCGGGCGGGCCGCCGAAGGATGGCATCCCCGCGCTGAGCGATCCGGAGTTCATCGAGGCTTCTGAAGAAACCCGGATCGGCGGGCGCGAGCCGGTCATCACGCTTGAGATCGCAGACGCCGTGCCGCGCGCCTATCCGATCCGCTATCTGACATGGCACGAGATCGTCAATGACGAGGTGGCGGGTGTGCCGGTGGCGGTCACGTTCTGTCCGCTGTGCAATTCGGGGCTGGTCTTCGACCGGCGGGCAGGGGGCCGCGTGCTGGAGTTCGGGGTGTCGGGGAAGCTGCGCCATTCGGACATGATCATGTATGACCGTCAGACCGAAAGCTGGTGGCAGCAGGCGGTGGGCGAGGCGATCGTGGGTGATGTGACCGGCACGGAGTTGCGACAGGTACCGGCATGGATGGAAAGCTGGGACCAGTTCCGCGCGCGCCATCCCGATGGGCTGGTCATGGCCGAGCCCGCCTATCCCCGGCGCTATGGCCAGAATCCCTATGGCGGCTATGACGGGCTGACGCGGCCTTTCCTTTATAGCGGTGATCCGCCGCCGCATGGCATTCCGGCTCTGGCACGGGTCGTGCGGGTGGGGGACCGCGCCTGGCCGCTGGAGCGTGTGCGACGGCACGGCGGGTTGAGCGAGGAAGGTGTGGTGATTGGTTGGGAGGCGGGACAAGCCTCGGCGCTGGATACGGAGGTGATCGCCCAAGGCCGGGATGTGGGCAGCGTGCGGGTGCGCGACGCGCAGGGGCGCGATTTGCCGCATGATGTGATGTTCGCCTTTGCCTTCCATGCGTTCTGGCCCGAAGGGCGATGGATGCTGGGGGAGAGAGGCGGTCGCGCGGGGTTAGAGCCCCATGGCGGACAGCAGGCTTGGGATCTGGTCCTTGAAGCGGAAAAACCCGTGGGTGGCATGGGGCCATGCGCGTTCGTCATAGGGGCGCAAGGGGCGGATCAGGGCGATGCCGTGGGGCGCGAGGGCCGCGTCCAGCTTGTCCAGAGCCTCGGCTGTGGGGCCGACGGGGGCATAGGGCGTCACGATCTGCTCAAGCCTTGAGGCGCGCGCCCAATCGGCGATGGCGTCCACTTGGTCGTGGTGCCCTGCATCCTCGCCCGAGCGGTCGCGCCAGCGGGTGGCGGCATCCTCGAGTGCTGCTGAGACGAAGGCGGTGACCTGAGGCGACACCGCAAGGGGGGATCGGGCGGATGTGGTCTGCAGGCGGATCTGCGAGACGGGGGCGAGGCCCGTTTCGAACAGGTAAGCGGGGCTGAGATCATCCTCGTGCAGCAAGAGGCCCGAGCGGCGCGAGGCTGTCCAAGGTGGCGAGACCGGCGCGGGGCGGCGTTGCGGATGATCGGGGCCGTCCAAGGGCGGGGCCGCAGGGGCAAGGCCCGCAGGGTGAAAGCGACGTTCGGTGTAGCGGGCGATATTGTCGGGGCGCGCGAGATAGGTTTTGCCGCGCGTCTGCAGCCCCGCGACCCACCGCCAGCCAAGTGTGTTCGAGGCCGGATCGCCATCATGCAGGTGACGCAGGAAGAAATCCGCCCCCAGCTCCCATGGCAGGCCGAGGGTGAACACCCAGATCGAGGCGAACCACATGCGCGCGTGATTGTGCAGATAGCCCGTCTGGATCAGTTCATGCGCCCAGTGATCGAAGCCGTCGATGCCGGTCTGTCCGTTGCAGGCATCCGACCAGCGCTGTCGCAGACCGGCTTCGACCCGGCTGCGGTTGAGTGCCGCGGCAAGCCCCTCGCGATAGGCGGTCCAGACGGCGGGGCGCATTTCCAGCCAGCCTTTCCAGTAGCTGCGCCAGAACACTTCCTGAATGAATTTTTCGGCCGCTTGTGGCGAGTGGCGGGCGAGCACGGTGCGCAGAACCTCGTCCTCGGTCAGGAGGCGGTGGCGCAGGTAGGGAGACAGGGTCGAGACATGCACATGCCGGCCCGGACCCAGATCATAATTGCGTAGCCGCGCGTAATCGCCGCCGGCTTTCGGAGCGAAGACACGCAACCGATCGAGCGCCGCGTTGCGCGTGGGTTCGAAACTCTGGGGCGTTGCCGATCCATCCATGCGGCGCGATCTAGCCCTGTCGCCCCGGCGATCAAGCGCAAAACAATCGGGGCCAGCCCCTTGCAGCGTGTGGGGCGCGGGACTAAGACTCCGTTAGCACCTGAGCGGTAAAGCTCATATCTTTATGACAGGCAGGCGGACATGACAGACCCTTATGAGACCTACATGAATACCCTCGTGCCGATGGTGGTCGAACAGACCAGCCGTGGCGAGCGGGCCTATGACATCTTTTCGCGCCTGCTCAAGGAGCGGATCATCTTCGTGAACGGCCCGGTGCATGACGGTATGTCGAGCCTGATCGTGGCACAGTTGTTGCATCTGGAGGCGGAGAATCCGTCGAAGGAAATCAGCATGTATATCAACAGCCCCGGCGGGGTGGTGACCAGCGGGTTGTCGATCTACGACACGATGCAATACATCAAGCCCAAGGTGAGCACGCTGGTGATCGGCCAGGCGGCCTCGATGGGGTCGCTGCTTCTGACGGCGGGCGAAAAGGGGATGCGGTTCTCGTTGCCCAACAGCCGAATCATGGTTCACCAGCCGTCGGGCGGGTATCAGGGCCAGGCGACGGACATCATGATCCACGCCGAAGAGACGCTGAAGCTGAAAAAGCGGCTCAATCAGATTTACGTGAAGCATACCGGCCAGACCCTCAAGAAAGTCGAGGATGCGCTGGAACGGGATAATTTCATGTCGCCCGAGGAAGCGAAAAACTGGGGTCTCATCGACGAGATCGTGGAAAGCCGCGTGAAAACGGACGACGAAAAGAGCTGATCCGGGGCGGCGTCGCCATCCCGGAAGGCCAGCGAATTTGACATTGTGGTGCATGACCACCTGTCTTAAGCTGGCGAGAAACACGAGGAGACCGGCCCGAAGGGGCCGGGAAACTGCTGGGCACGGCCCGAAAGGTACGCGATGTCGAATAACTCTGGCAGCGACAGCAAGAACACCCTGTATTGCAGCTTTTGCGGCAAGAGCCAGCATGAGGTGCGAAAGCTGATCGCGGGTCCGACCGTGTTCATCTGCGACGAATGCGTCGAACTGTGCATGGATATCATCCGCGAGGAAACCAAGAGCGCCGGGTTGAAATCGACCGATGGCGTTCCGACGCCGCAGGATATCTGTGCCGTTCTGGATGATTACGTGATCGGTCAGTCGATGGCCAAGCGGGTTCTGTCGGTGGCGGTGCACAACCACTACAAGCGCCTGAACCACTCGGGCAAGAACGACATCGAACTGAGCAAATCCAACATCCTGCTGATCGGTCCGACGGGCTGCGGCAAGACCTTGCTGGCGCAGACGCTGGCGCGGATTCTGGATGTGCCCTTTACCATGGCAGACGCCACCACGCTGACCGAGGCGGGTTATGTGGGCGAGGATGTCGAGAACATCATCCTCAAGCTGCTGCAGTCGAGCGAATACAACGTGGAGCGCGCGCAGCGCGGCATCGTCTATATCGACGAGGTCGACAAGATCACCCGCAAGTCGGAAAATCCGTCGATCACCCGCGACGTGTCGGGCGAGGGCGTGCAGCAGGCGCTTCTGAAGCTGATGGAAGGCACCGTGGCCGCCGTGCCGCCGCAAGGCGGGCGCAAGCATCCCCAGCAGGAGTTCCTGCAGGTGGACACGACCAACATCCTGTTCATCTGCGGCGGTGCGTTTGCCGGGCTTGACCGGATCATTTCGCAGCGCGGCAAGGGCAGCGCGATGGGCTTCGGCGCCGATGTGCGCGACGTGGACGCGCGCAACACGGGCGAAGTGTTCAAGGATCTCGAGCCTGAGGATCTGCTGAAATTCGGTCTGATTCCGGAGTTTGTCGGACGTCTGCCGGTGATCGCCACGCTTGAGGATCTGGACGAAGAGGCGCTGGTCACCATCCTGACCGAGCCGAAAAACGCCCTGATCAAGCAGTATCAGCGTCTGTTCGAGCTGGAAAACGCGCAACTGACCTTTACCGATGATGCGCTGACGGCGATTGCGCGTCGGGCCATTGCGCGTAAAACCGGTGCACGAGGGCTGCGCTCGATCCTCGAGGATATCCTGCTGAACACCATGTTCGAGCTTCCGGGTATGGAAGGGGTCGAGGAAGTCGTGGTCAACGAAGAGGCCGTGAATTCCGATGCCGCCCCGCTGATCATCTATGCCGACCAGAAAAAAGAGGCGACGTCGGCCAGTTGAGCCGCGCCGCGCCGTGCAATATCGAAGGCCCGCGGGATCATCCTTGCGGGCCTTTTTGATGCCGCGCCGCAAGGTCGTGCCGGCCGCAGCTTGGGCATGCAACCGGCACTGGACCTTTGGCGCCGATTGCGCCATATCAGGGTCAGCATATCGGAGGTCTTCATGGGCATTCTCAACACCCTTCTGCGATCGGTCACATGGTGGAACGGGCAGACGCTCAACACTCAGTTCTACACCTGGCGCAAGGGCGTGAAGGTGGGCGAGGACGATCAGGGCAACAGCTTCTATGTCTCGCGCGACGGCAAGAAGCGGTGGGTGATCTTCAACGGCGAAGCCGAGGCGAGCCGCGTAAGCCCGGATTGGCATGGCTGGCTGCATCACACGTTCGACGAGGTGCCGTCGGAAAAGCCGCTGGCGCGCAAGCCTTGGGAAAAGCCGCATGAGGAAAACCTGACGGGGACCGCGCTGGCCTATGCGCCGGCCGGGTCGATCCGGCGGACCGCCCCTATGGAGCGCCGCGATTACGAACCCTGGACCCCGGAATAAAGGCAAGCGGATCATGTCGGAAAGCACCACGGAAGTCATCGTTGGCGGCGCGGTTCTGGCCGTTGCTGTCGGATTCCTGGTCTATGCCGGTCAGGTCACGGGCGTGTCGGGCGCGGCAACGGAATACCCGCTGAGCGCCAGTTTCCGAAGTGCCGATGGGGTGGATGTGGGCACGGATGTGCGCATGGCCGGGGTCAAGGTCGGGCGCGTCACCGCGGTGGAGCTGGATCCCGAGACCTATCGCGCGAAGACCACATTCACCGTGACCGAAGGGATCGCCGTGCCCGATGACAGCGCCGTTGCGATCAGCTCGGAAGGGTTGCTGGGCGGCAATTTCGTGGAAATCCTGCCGGGTGGCTCGCCCTTTACCTTCGAGCCGGGCGACGAGATCGAATTTACCCAAGGGTCGGTCAGTCTTGTGTCCTTGCTGATGAAATTCGTGGCCGGTGACGAAGAGGGCAACGGTCAATGATCCTCAGGGCAGCGGCCTTGGGGCTGGCGCTTGGCCTGGCGCCGCTTGCCGCAACTGCGCAGGATGTGGAGATCGGAACCGGGGCCGCCTTGCGGGGTCTGGACAAGATCAACGGCGATACGGTCGACATGATGCTGGCCACGGGCGAGAGCGCGGAGCTTGGCAATCTGGAGGTCACGCTCGGCGAGTGCCGGTATCCGGCGGGGGACGCGGCGTCAGATGCCTTTGCCTATATCACGGTGCGTGATCCAAGGAGCAATCAGCCGGTTTTCGAAGGCTGGATGATCGCCTCATCGCCGGCGTTGAACGCGATGGAACATCAGCGCTATGACGTCTGGGTGTTGCGCTGCAGGACCGAGTGAGGCGAAGCACATAGCGGCTGCGCGGTGATCGAGGCGGGCAAGTCCAGAGCCTCGCGCAATCTGGAGTGATAGTCTGACCGGCTGATTTCGACTGCGCCCAGTGACGCCAGATGCGGCGTGATAAATTGCGTGTCGAACAGGCTGAAGCCGCAGCGCCGCAAATGATCTGTGAGATGCGCGAGGGCCAGTTTGGAGGCGTCGGTGCGGCGAGAAAACATGCTTTCGCCGAAAAACGCCCCGCCCAAGGCCACGCCATAGACGCCGCCCGCCAAGGCGCCATCCTGCCAGATTTCCAGAGAATGGGCCGTGCCCATATGGTGCAATTCCATGTAAAGGCGGTGAATTTCAGCGTTTATCCAGGTTTCCTCGCGATCCGCGCAGGCGTTGAGGACCCCGGCGAAATCGGCATCCATCGTCACGCTATAGGTCGCCTGGCGCATCCGGCGCGCCAGCGAGCGCGAGATATGGAACCCGTTCAGAGGCAAGACCCCGCGACGGCGTGGATCGACCCAGAAAATCTCGGGATCGTCGCGGTTTTCGGACATCGGAAAGATCCCGGCCGCATAGGCCTTGAGCAGCAACTCGGGCGTCAGATGCAGGGCGGGGTCGATCATAAGGCTTTGTGGCACTTTCAGGACAGAACAGGACCGGGATTAACGCTTTGGTATCCTCTGCAGTGCTAGACCGGCAAGGGCATAAAGCGTTCCGCCTTGATCCTGAGGCACCAGCGAAAGGCGGACCGCGTGCAACGAGGGAATGCAGCACTGCATTTCGCGAAAACCTGTGGCTCAGGTTTTTTGCGAAACGCTTCAGGTTGGAAAAGGCGATCTTGATGACAGGTCTGGATGAGGCGTCGGTGGGCTTTTTCGGCGATGACGTGACCCTGGCGGCCAATCGGACGCAGGCGCGCCATGGGATGCTTGTGGATGGCTTCCGGCATGTGATCGCGGATTCGACGGTCTTGCTGCTTGGGGCCGGGGATGGGCGATGGTGTCACGCCTATGCGGCGGCGGGCGCGCTTCGGGTGATCGGCGTGGAGGCGCGGCGCGCCGAGGTGGCGCGGTTCGGACGCTTGCCCGAGGTGGGATTGCGCAGCCGGATCGAGATGCGATGCGCCGATCCGCAAGAGGCGCTGCGCGCCGAGGCCGCGGCAGGAGAGCGCCACGACGTGATCGCGCTTTTCGACATGCTCGAGGGATGCGCCGATCTGCCGGGGCTGTTGAGCATGATGGCCAGGCTGCGCCCCAGGCTGGTCATCGTGGACGGGCTTTTCGCGGTCAGCGAGGCGCCCGTCTTGCTGATGGAACATGCCAGGCGGCCTGTCTGCGGTGCGCCGGGTCTGCGGCTCTTGCCCAGTCGGGGGGCGGTGGCGCTTTCGGCGCGGGTTGCCGGGTTCGAGCTTGACTGGATCGACTGGACGATGCTGGAGGTGCAGGCGCGGCTTGGCCTGTCGGATTATTTCCAGTCGGGCGCCAAATGCAGGGCGAGCTTTACGCTTGTTCCCGCACTCAGCCCTGAAGGTTCGTGAGCAGCCAGTTTTCCAGCCAATGGATGTTGTAATTGCCGGTCTGGATGTCCGGTTCCTGCAGCAGGGCGTGAAAGAGCGGCACGGTGGTATCGACGCCATCGACGATCAATTCACCCAAGGCGCGGTTGAGCCGGTTCAGGGCGGCGTTGCGGTCGCGGCCATGCACGATCAGCTTGCCGATCAGCGAATCGTAATAGGGCGGGATCGTGTAACCGTCATAGAGCGCCGAATCCATCCGCACGCCCAGACCACCGGGCGTATGAAACTGCGTGATACGTCCGGGGCGCGGCGAGAACTCGGGCAGTTTCTCGGCGTTGATGCGGACTTCGATGGCGTGGCCGTTGATGACCAGATCATCCTGCGTGAAGGACATCGGATGTCCTTCGGCGACGCGGATCTGTTCCTGCACCAGATCGACACCGAAGATCGCCTCGGTCACGGGGTGTTCGACCTGCAGGCGGGTGTTCATCTCGATGAAGTAGAATTCGCCGTGTTCGTACAGAAACTCGATCGTGCCGGCGCCGGCATAGTTGATCGCGGCCACGGCGTCAGCGCAGGTCTTGCCGATGCGGGCGCGCTCTTCGGCGGTGATGCAGGGTCCGGGGGCTTCTTCGAAGACCTTCTGGTGACGGCGCTGCAGCGAGCAGTCCCGTTCGCCCAGATGGACCGCGCCGCCCTTGCCATCGCCGAAGACCTGAATTTCGATATGGCGCGGGGTCTGGAGGTATTTCTCTATATAGACCTCGTCATTGCCGAAGGCGGCCTTGGCCTCGGAGCGGGCGGTCATGAAGGCGCGTTCCATCTCGGTCGCGTTTTGGGCGACTTTCATGCCGCGCCCGCCGCCACCGGCGGTGGCCTTGATGATGACCGGATAACCGATTTCTTCGCCAAGGCGCTTGGCCTCGGCCAAGGTGGGCACGCCACCGTCCGAGCCGGGCACGCAAGGCACACCGAGGGCTTTCATGGTGTCCTTGGCGGTGATCTTGTCGCCCATGATCCGGATATGTTCGGCGGTCGGGCCGATGAAGGTCAGGCCATGATCTTCGACGATCTGCACGAAATTCGCGTTTTCCGACAGAAAGCCGTAACCGGGATGGATCGCTTGGGCGCCAGTCACTTCGCAGGCGGCGATGATCGACGGGATCGACAGGTAGCTTTCGCTGCTTGGGGGCGGGCCGATGCAGACGGATTCGTCGGCCATGCGCACATGCATCGCGTCGGCATCGGCGGTCGAGTGCACGGCGACCGTGTGAATGCCCATCTCGCGGGCGGCGCGGATCACGCGAAGCGCGATCTCGCCGCGGTTTGCCACCAGGATCTTGTCGAACATGCCTGCGCCCTTATTCGATGATCATCAGCGGCGCGCCGTATTCGACGGCCGCGCCATCCTCGACGAGGATGCGCTTGACAGTGCCGCCACGGGGGGCGGGGATGTGGTTCATGGTTTTCATCGCTTCGACGATCAGCAGCGTGTCGCCTTCGGCCACCTTGTCGCCGACGCTGACGAAGGAGGGGGCGCCCGGTTCGGCCTGCATGTAGACGGTGCCGACCATCGGAGAGGTGACGGCGCCGGGATGGCTGGCGGGGTCTTCGACCGAGCCTGCATCAGCGGTCGGGGCCGGTGCGGGCGCATAGCCCGAATGCGCCGGGCCGGGGGCCGGGGCTGCGGGGGCGGCGACATGGGTCACGATCTCGGTCCGGCGGCTGACGCGCACGTTGAGGGCGTCATTCTCGCCGTATTCGCGTTTGACCTGCAATTCGGTCAGGTCGTTTTCATGCAGAAGCTCGGCCAGGGCCTTGATGAAGGCCACGTCTGCGTCATTTGTTTTGTTCGGCATCTGGTTCCTCGACGCTTTCGATGGCTGCCGTGGCGCCATCGCGTTTTTCGATTTTTGCCGCTTATAGGGCATGGCGCGGCCTGAGAAAAGCGGGCATTTCCCCTTGCAAAATGGTTACTCGCGCGCCTGATTGCGAGGCTTGCGGCCAAGAGTGCCGCACGGGGCCGGGATCAGAGTGGCATCCCGGAAAGCTTGGCGACCAGTTCGGCCAGCTTACGAGCATTGAATTTTTCGAGAAGGCGGGCGCGGTAGACCTCGATCGTGCGGTAGCTCAGGCCCAGTTCCAGCCCGATTTCCTTGGAGGTCATGCCACGGCAGGTGAGAATCGCCACTTCGCGCTCGCGCGTGGTCAGGGCCACAAGGGGTCGTTCTTCGGACAGATCGGTGAAGGACCAAACGCCGCGTCGGAAAGGATCGTCGGGCGTGACCGACTGGCCCCGCGCGCGACACCAGAACAGCGTCCCATCGGCGCGTTTCATCACCCGTTCATCCGCGTAGCGCCCGGTGTCGCGCATGGCGGCAAGTGCGCGTTCCCCGATGCGCGCGTAATCGGCGATGGACGGGTAGTAGCGCGCCAGAGGAACATCGGTGAAATCCGAGACATCGCCGGTCGGCCCCCCGAAGGTCCGGGCGAATTGCAGGTTGCACTGCCGGATCACGCGGTTTTCCAGCACGGCAAGGCCGATGGGGGCGTTCTGAAAGGCGAGGGCCGAGATGTCCATGGCGCGACTATGGCCCGTGCCGGGAGGGGTTCCAAGGGGCATCGCATGCGTGCCGTTCTTGCCATCGGCGGTCATAGAGATTAGATGCGCCCCATGCGGTCGCAGCCTACCCGCTCAAAACAAGGACACAGGAATGAAAACCATCGTCATCTGCTCGGGCGGGCTGGATTCGGTATCGCTTGCCCACAAGGTCGCCGCCGAACATGAGCTGGCGGGACTTTTGTCGTTCGATTATGGCCAGCGTCACGCCAAGGAGCTGGATTTTGCCGCGCGCTGTGCGGAGCGCTTGGGTGTGGCGCATCGCGTGGTCGACCTGCGCGCTGTGGGGGCGGCGCTGACGGGCTCGGCGCTGACCGATGATCTGGATGTGCCGGACGGGCATTACGCCGAAGAGACGATGAAGATCACGGTCGTGCCCAACCGCAACGCGATCATGCTGGCCGTGGGGTTCGGTATGGCGGCCGCGCAAAAGGCCGATGCGGTCGCGACGGCGGTGCATGGCGGAGATCACTTCATCTATCCCGATTGCCGTCCCGATTTCATCGCGGCGTTTCAGGCGATGGAGGATCATGCGCTGGACGGGGTTGCCAAGGTGCAGCTTTACACGCCTTTCGTGACGGGCTCGAAGGCCGATATCGTGACCGAAGGCGCGCGCCATGGCACGCCGTTCGAGGATACATGGTCGTGCTACAAGGGTGGTGAGGTGCATTGCGGGCGCTGCGGCACCTGTGTCGAGCGCCGCGAGGCGTTCCACCTGGCTGGGATTACCGATCCCACCGTCTATGCCGATGCGGATTTCTGGCGCGCTACCGTGGGGGTGGAGTGATGTACACGATCACCAAGGAATTTCATTTCTCGGCGTCGCATCAGCTGTTTGGCCTGCCCGAGGATCATCAATGTGCAAGGCTGCACGGCCATAATTACATCGTCGTGGTCGAATTGCGGGCCGAAGACCTGAACGCGCATGGGTTCGTACGCGATTACCTCGATCTGGCAGAGCTGAAGCGGTATATCGATGACAAGCTGGATCACCGGCATCTCAATGATGTGCTGGGGGACGATTGCGTGACCGCCGAACGCATGGCCCGTCATTTTTATGAGTGGTGCGTGGGCAGATGGCCGGAAGTCAGCGCCGTGAAGGTCAGCGAGACCCCCAAGACATGGGCGGAATATCGGCCATGACCGACGCCGCACCGATCCGGGTGTCCGAGATTTTCGGACCGACGATTCAAGGCGAGGGTGCGCTGATCGGGGTGTCGACGGTGTTTGTGCGCACGGGCGGATGCGATTACCGCTGTTCGTGGTGCGATAGCCTGCATGCCGTGGACAGCGCGTTCCGCGAGACATGGGCGCCGATGACCCCCGGTGCGATCATGGCCGAGGTCGAGAAACTGTCGGGCGGGCGGCCCTTGCTGGTGTCGTTGTCGGGGGGCAACCCGGCGACCCAGCCCCTGGGCGAGGTGATCCGGTTGGGCCATGCGCGCGGCTATGGGTTTGCTCTGGAGACGCAGGGCTCGGTCGCCAAGGACTGGTTTTCCGAGCTGGATATGCTGGTGCTCAGCCCCAAACCACCCTCGAGCGGGATGGAGGTGGACTGGACCGCGTTCGATGCCTGCATTGCGGCGGGTCAGGGCGCGGACATGGTGATGAAGATCGTGATTTTCGACGAGACGGATTATGATTGGGCGCGGAAGGTGGCGGGGCGCTATCCGCAATTGCCGCTTTTCCTGCAGCCGGGCAATCACACCCCGCCGCCGCCGGGTGATGATGCGGCACGGGTCGATCAGGACGGGCTTGATGCGCGGATGCGCTGGCTGGTGGATCACGTCACGCGAGATGGCTGGTTCGAGGCGCGGGTGCTGCCGCAGCTGCATGTGGCGCTGTGGGGCAACAAGCGCGGCGTTTGAGGAAAGGCACGCAATGAGCGACAATATCTACAAGGATCTCAAGCAGTTGGGCGGGGCGACGGTGGTGCCGCAGCGGCCCGAGGATGCCGAGTTGGAGCGGGTGGCCAATCCGCAGGCGGACGTGGCCTATAATGTGCGCTTCGTGGCGCCGGAATTCACCTCGCTTTGTCCGATGACCGGGCAGCCGGATTTCGCGCATCTGGTGATCGATTACGTGCCGGGGGCGTGGTTGGTGGAGAGCAAGTCTCTCAAGCTCTACCTGGGCAGTTTCCGCAATCACGGCGCGTTCCACGAGGATTGCACGATCAGCATCGCGCGGCGTCTTGCGGATTTCCTGGATCCGCAATGGTTGCGGATCGGCGGCTATTGGTATCCGCGCGGCGGTATTCCCATCGATGTCTTTTACCAGACGGGGCCGATGCCCGAGGGTGTCTGGATCCCCGATCAGGGTGTTCCGCCCTATCGCGGGCGCGGCTGAGCCTTGTTTCGGGGCGGCGGGATGATCCCCGCCGCGCCGCTTCGGGGGTGTCAGCGGCAGGGCGCGTTGTAATATGTGCCGTCGCCGCGCGCATAGGCGCATTGCCCGGTGGCGGTGTTGCGCGCGACCAGTGCCCCGGCCGCGGCCCCGGCCAGCGTCGATACCACGACCCAGTCATTATCGGCTCCGAGCACCTTTGCGGTGATGAGGCCGAGCCCGCCGCCGATCACTGCGCCGGACACCTGGCGTTCTTGTTCGGCGGTTACGCAGCCGGTCAGGGCAAGTCCGGCGGCAAGGGCTGTCGTCATGAGGGTTTTGCGCATATGGGATGCCTCCTGTTTATGCAGCTAAATTGCAATGCAAACCCAGTTTAGCACAAATGCCGGTGCTGTGTGGGAAAGCTCAGACCATGGGGGGCGGTGGTTTGCGACGCGCGCCCGATATCGCGTTCCCGGCGATGGCGCTCAGAAGGATCGCGCCGCCGGCAAGGGTATAGGGTGTCGCTGTCTCGCCCAGAAAGAGCCAGACCCAGAGGGGGCCAAGCACCACTTCGGCCAGCGACAGAAGGGTGAGTTCCACTGCGGGCACGGTTTTCGAGCCGATTGTATAGAGGATCAGCCCCACGCCCACCTGAAACACCCCCATGCCGAGGGACAGCCCCGCATCCTGAGCGCCGATCACAAGCGGCAAGCCCAGCCACAGGCAGATCATGCCCATGATCGGCAGGGCAAAGAGGCCCGACAGGAACACGGCGGGCAACATTTCGCCGGCCTTGCCCCATCTGAGAGCCACGGTGAACACCGCGAAGCCGAAGGCCGAGCCGAGCGCCGAAAGATTGCCCTCCAGCGCCGAAGGCGCGCCGAATTTGTCCCAGACCATCACGGCGATTCCGATACAGGCCACGGCAATGGCGATCCATGTGGCCGGGCGCACGGATTCGCGCAGGATCACCCGGCCAAGGATGGCCGCCATGAAGGGGGCACAGGCAAAGAGCAGCATCGCATTGGCGACCGAGGTTGTCTGCACCGCATGGATGGCGCCGGTATAGGCCGCGACCAGAGCCAGCCCGCCGATCACCCCGGCAGGCCCGGTGCGAAGGGCCAGAACGAACGGGTCCTGCCCGGTGCGCAGGCGGATCACCACATAGAGCAGCACCGACAGGCTGAGCGAGCGGTAGAACAGGATCTGCCAGACCACCGCCTCGTCCATCAGGCGGATGCCAAGGCCCACCGTGGACCACAGCACGCCTGCGAAAAACACCATCGTCACGCCACGCAGATCACGCGCGGGCAGGTCGGGGGCGGTCGCGTGGGTCATCGGATCTCTTCCTCGTCGGGGATTTGCTGTGGCAGCGGGCTGCCCGGTATGAACAGGGTTTCCGCCACCGCGGCGGGCTGATCGGTGTCGCGACTGGCGCGCAGTTCGCGATAGCCGAGGTATAGACCTCCGCCTGTGATCAGCGCCATGCCGAAGAGCGTGTTGAGCCCCGGCACCTCGTCCCAGAGCAGGTAGGCCACAAGCGTCGCGATGGGCAGATAGGTATAGTCGAACGGCGCCACGAGGCTGGCATTGGCGACCTGATAGGCACGCGACAGCAGGATATATCCGCCCATGCCCAGAAGCCCGAGAAGCGCAAGTGCTGGCAGGTCACCGGGCAGGGCATGGGGCAGGCTCCAGCCCAGATGCCGGAATTCGGGCGCGACGGTGAAGATCTGGTTGAAGCCCCAGCCCATCGGCAGGATCATCAGGCCCGAAAAGCCCAACGTATAAAGCCCCACCGTGAGTGTGCTTTCGCGGTCCCCGATCTTGCGCGCGATGATCTGGGAGGCGGCATAGGTCACGGCGCATAAGAGCGGCAGGATGGCGATCCATGTGAAGGCGTCGCTGGTCGGGTTCATGGCGATCAGCACGCCGGCGAAACCCACGATCAACGCGCCCAGCCGATGCGGGCCGATCGTTTCTTTCAGCCAGAGCGCGGCCATCAGCGCGGTGATGAGGGGGGCGGCGAAGAAGATCGTGGTGACCTCGGCCAGCCCCATGAAGGGAAACGCCGCGTAGAACAGGGAAAATCCCGCGGTGAAGAGTGCCGCACGCGCCAGATGCAGCGGCCAGAGCGGGGTCAGCACGCGATGAGGGCCGCCAAGCAGGATCACAAGCGGCAAAAGCACCAGCACCGACATCACCGATCGCACGAAAATGAGCGTCCAGATCGGATAGAGCCCCAACATGGATTTCATCATCGCGTCCTGAGCGACGAAAAACAAAGTCCCGATTTCCACGCAGAGAATGCCATGCAGGGCACGGGAGGGCAGACGTGGGCTGTCTGGTGCCAGCAACGACATGAGCGGGGCATCCGGGTTGTTCGAGGGGCGGGCACCGGATCGGCTGGCGCCACGCGATCACGATAGTGCAGGGACGACCTTGGTCTCGCCCGTTTGCGACAAACGTAAAACCCCCCGCAAGGCAGGTGCCTTGCGGGGGGTGTTTTCAGTGATGCCGCCGGGCCAGTGTCAGTGGCGGTTCATGCGATTTTCGATCAGGTCGTCCACCACGCCCGGATCGGCCAGCGTGGAGGTGTCCCCGAGATTGTCGAACTCGTTCTCGGCGATCTTGCGCAGGATGCGGCGCATGATCTTGCCGGACCGGGTCTTGGGCAGGCCGGGCGCCCACTGGATCAGGTCGGGCTTGGCGATCGGGCCGATTTCCGAGCGTACCCAGGTTTCCAGCTCCTTGCGCAGCTCTTCGGTCGGCTCTTCGCCGGCCATCAGGGTGACATAGGCGTAGATGCCCTGTCCCTTGATGTCATGCGGGTAGCCGACCACGGCGGCTTCGGCCACCTTGGCGTGGGCCACAAGGGCGGATTCAACCTCGGCAGTGCCCATGCGGTGCCCCGAGACGTTGATCACGTCATCGACACGGCCGGTGATCCAGTAATAGCCGTCGGCATCGCGGCGGCAGCCGTCACCGGTGAAGTAATAGCCCTTGTATTGCTGGAAATAGGTGGCCTGGAACCGGTCGTGATCGCCCCAGACGGTGCGCATCTGGCCCGGCCAGCTGTCCTTGATGGCCAGCACGCCTTCGGCCTCGGTGCTGTCGATCTCCTTGCCGGATTCGGTTTCCAGAACCAAGGGCCGCACGCCGAAGAACGGCACGGTGGCGGAGCCGGGTTTGGTTGCGATGGCGCCGGGCAGGGGGGTGATGAGGTGGCCGCCGGTTTCGGTCTGCCACCAGGTGTCGACGATGGGGCATCTGCTTTTGCCGACCACCTCGTTGTACCAGTTCCAGGCTTCGGGGTTGATCGGCTCACCTACCGTGCCCAGAAGCTTGAGGTCCGACAGGTCGTACTTCGTCACGTAATCATTGCCCTGACCCATCAGCGCCCGGATTGCGGTGGGGGCGGTGTAGAACTGGTTGACCTTGTGCTTTTCGCACACGGCCCAGAACCGGCCCGCATCGGGATAGGTGGGCACGCCTTCGAACATCAGCGTTGTCGCGCCGTTGGCCAGCGGACCATAGACGATATAGCTGTGGCCGGTGACCCAGCCGACATCGGCGGTGCACCAGAAGATGTCGCCCTCGTGATAGTCGAACACGTATTCATGGGTCATCGAGGCCCAGACCAGATAGCCGCCCTGCGTGTGCACCACGCCCTTGGGCTGGCCGGTCGAGCCGGAGGTGTAGAGGATGAAGAGCGGGTCTTCGGCGTTCATTTCCTCGGGCGGGCAGTCGGCATCGACCTTCTCGAGCTCTTCGTGGAGCCAGTAGTCCCCGCTGGGGCGCCACGCGATCTGGTCGCCGGTGCGGCGCACCACGAGGCATTTCACGTCGTCCACGTCATGCAGCAGGGCCTGGTTGACGTTGTCCTTGAGCTTGGTCTTGCGGCCACCGCGCGGGGCGGTGTCGGCGGTGATGACCAGTTTGGCATCGCAGCCATTGACCCGGGCGCCAAGCGCATCCGGAGAGAAGCCCGCGAACACGATCGAGTGGATGGCGCCGATCCGGGCACAGGCCAGCATCGCGTAAGCGGCCTCGGGGATCATCGGCATGTAAATCACAACACGGTCGCCCTTGGAGATGCCAAGGTTCTTGAGCACGTTCGCCATCTTGCAGACATGCTCGTGCAGTTCGCGATAGGTGATATGCAGGGCGTCGTCGCCCGGCTCGTCGGGTTCCCAGATGATCGCGGTCTGGTCGCCGCGCGTGGCGAGGTGCCGGTCGATGCAGTTGGCCGAAACGTTCAGGGTGCCGTCCTCGAACCATTTGATCGAGACATTCCCGAAGTCGAAATTGACGTCCTTGACCTTGGAGAAGGGCTTGATCCAGTCGATGCGCTTGCCGTGTTCGGCCCAGAAGGCGTCGGGATCTGCGAGGGAAGCGGCGTAGAGATCTTGGTATTTCGCGGCGTCGATATGTGCCTTGGCAGCAAAATCGGCTGAGGGCGGATAGGTTTTATCGGACATATCTGACCTTTTCTTTCTTCTATTCCGGGCGGAATGGTAAGGGCCCGCCGAACCGTGTGCAACCACGCCGGCGGGCCGAGAGTGCGACGGTTTCAGATCGCGAGATATTCCGCGCGCAGCGACTCGTTTTCGAGGACTTCCTTGGCTGCACCGTCGAACACGATCGAGCCCGTGTCGAGGATGATCGCACGGTCGGCGAGTTCCAAGGCGCGCACGGCATTCTGTTCCACGAGGATCGTGGTCATGCCCTGTTCCTTGATGATGCGGAGGGTCTTTTCGATCTCGTCCACGATCACCGGGGCCAGCCCTTCGTAGGGTTCATCGAGCAGCAGAACCTTGATGTCGCGCGCAAGCGCGCGGGCCACCGCCAGCATCTGCTGTTCGCCGCCCGAAAGGGTGGTGCCTTCCTGCTTGCGCCGTTCGGCGAGACGCGGGAAGAGCTCGTACAGACGATCGATCGACCAGCCGATCGGCGGGGTGATCTGCGCGAGCTGGAGGTTTTCCTCGACTGTGAGGCCGGGGATGATGCGCCGGTCTTCTGGCACCAGTCCGATCCCAGACACCGCCGCCTGGTGGCTTTTCATGGAGTGCAGGGGCTGGTGGTCCAGCCAGATTTCCCCATGGTTGACCTGCGGGCTGTCCATCCGCGCGATGGCGCGCAGCGTGGTGGTCTTGCCTGCGCCGTTGCGGCCCAGAAGTGCCAGAATCTCGCCCTCATGGACGTTGAAGCTGATGTTCTGGACGATGTAGCTTTCGCCGTAATAGGCCTGCATCTCCCAGACCGACAGGAAGGCCGGAGCGGTTTCGGCGTAATTCTTGCCCTTTGAGAATTCCGGTTTGACGTTCATCTCGTGATCTCCTTTTTAAGCCGTTTCGCCAAGATAGGCTTCGCGCACCTTGGGATGGCCCTTGATCTTGTCCGGCGTATCCTCGACCAGCGGGGAGCCTTGCGCCAGCACGGTGATGCGTTCCGCAAGGCTGAACACCACATGCATGTCATGTTCGATGATCGCGATGGTGATGTCGCGCTCTTCTTTGATTTGTTTGAGCAGGTCGATGGTGTTGTTGGTGTCCGCACGCGCCATGCCAGCCGTCGGTTCGTCCAGCAAAAGAAGCCGCGGGTTTTGGGACAGGCACATGCCGATTTCGAGGCGTCGCTTGTCACCGCGGCTCATCGAGGCCGAGTGGAAATGGCGTTTGTCGGCCATGCCAAGCTCTTCCAGCATGTGCTCGGCCTGTTCGATGACCTCTTTCTCGCTTGTGGTGTTTTCGATCGCATGCATGCGGAAGGCACCGTCGCGGCTGGCGAAGATCGGGATCAGCATGTTTTCCAGCACTGTCAGGTCGCCGAAAATCTCGGGTGTCTGGAACACCCGGGAAATGCCCATCTGGTTGATCTCGTAGGGTTTGCGCCCCAGCACCGATTGCCCGTCGAACATGACGCTGCCGGTATCGGGGATCAGCTTGCCGATCAGGACGTTGAGCAGGGTGGATTTGCCCGCGCCGTTCGGTCCGATGATCGCGTGGCAGGAGTTCTCTGCCACGCTGAGGTTGACGTTGCCCAGGGCCTGCAGACCACCGAAGCGCTTGTTTACGTCTTTGACTTCAAGAATGCCCATTGTCCGGCTCTCCTTATTCAGCGGGTTCGGTGGTGGATTTCTTCGCGCCCTCGGGGGCCTTGCGACCCTTGAAGACCCGCGAAATCCGCTGACCCGCTTCGACCAGTCCGCCGGGCAGGAAGATGACGACCGCCATGAAGATCAGGCCCAGTGTCAGGTGCCATCCCTTGCCGATGAAGGGGTAGATCATGCCGACCACGAAGTCTTCGAGCCCATCAGGCAGGAAGGCGAACCATGTGTGCAGGATATCGGAGTTGATCTTGGACAGGATGTTTTCCATGTACTTGATCAGACCTGCGCCCAGAACCGGGCCGATCAACGTTCCGACACCGCCAAGGATGGTCATCAGAACCACCTCGCCCGAGGCGGTCCAGAACATCCGCTCCGGTCCGGCGAGAGGGTCCATCGCGGCCATGAGACCACCTGCAAGACCGGCATAGACCCCGGAGATCACGAAAGCCGCGAGCATGTAGGGTTTCGCATTAAGGCCGGTATAGTTGATCCGCTGCTGGTTGGATTTGATCGCCCGCAACATCATGCCGAAGGGCGACCGGAAAATCCGGATCGACAGGTAGAACGCGAGCAGCATCACGACGGCACAGAAGTAGTAACCGGTCGAGAAGGTGAAGACCCAGTCTCCCATGACAAGTTCCGTGGAGCTGCGCATTTCGAGACCGAAGAGGCTGGGCACCGGGAGGTTGCCGTCAGCCGTGGCTTGCTCGCCAAACACCCGGGGATCCTGCAGCGTCAGCTGCAGACCTGTCTCACCACCGGTCAGACCCTTTTGCAGCAGGCCCTGTTGGTCCGGGCCATCCATGTCGGTTGCCAGAACCGAATAGGCAAGGGCATAGGACATCATGGCGAAGGCCAGTGTCAGGATCGAGAAGTAGATGCCCGAGCGCCTGAGGCTGATATAGCCGATGACCACCGCGAAGAGGCCCGACATGACCATCGACAGCGCCAGCGCCGGCAGAACGTTCATGCCGACCAGCTTGAACATCCACATCGCCGCGTAGGAGCCGACACCGATGAAGGCCGCGTGACCGAAGCTGAGATAGCCGGTCAGGCCGAACAGGATGTTGAAGCCGATGGCGAAGATCCCGAAGATCACGAAGCGCTGCATCAGATCGGGATAGCCCGCGTTGAACTGCGCCAGACCGGAGCTTGCGGGGAAGGGGTTCAGGATGAAGGGTGCCAGCATCGTCAGGATCGCGACGAGGATGAGCAGCGAGGTGTCTTTCTTGTCCAGGCCGAACATGGCTTAGTCCTCCATCACGCCCTTGCGGCCCATCAGGCCCCGCGGACGTGTCAGCAGAATGATAATCGCAACCAGGTAGATGATGATCTGGTTGATGCCGGGGATGATGTCGATCACCTCGCGCATGGAGGCGAAGCTTTCGAGGATGCCCAGCAGGAAGCCCGCAAGGACGGCGCCGGGCAGAGAGCCCATGCCGCCCACGACCACC
Source organism: Roseovarius litoreus (assembly GCF_900142765.1). Lineage (GTDB taxonomy): Bacteria > Pseudomonadota > Alphaproteobacteria > Rhodobacterales > Rhodobacteraceae > Roseovarius > Roseovarius litoreus. The sequence continues at coordinate 33,188 of NZ_FRCB01000004.1, read as the reverse complement.
ACCACGAAGCTGAGAACGAGGAAGTCCATGCCCATGTGGTAGTTCGGCGAGTTGATGGGAGTGTACATCACCCCTGCAAGCCCAGCCACGGCGGCGGCGATGCCGAACATGATGGTGAAGCGGCGGTCGATGTTGATGCCCAGAAGGCCCACCGTCTCACGGTCGGCCATGCCCGCGCGCACCACCATCCCGAAGGTGGTGAATTGCAGGAAGGCGAAGACGGCCCCGATCACGATCGCGGCGAACCCGAAATAGACCAGGCGCCAGTAGGGATAGATGATGTTGTTGGCTTCCATGCCGATCAGCGCGCCGAAATCGAAGCTGCCGGTAAAGGCCTCCGGTGCGGGGGTCGGGATCGGGTTGGCGCCATAATAGTATTTGACGATTTCCTGAAGCACGATTGCCAGACCGAACGTCACGAGGATCTGGTCTGCGTGGGGGCGCTTGTAGAAATGCTTGATCAGGCCGCGCTCCATGACCACGCCGATCAGGATCATCACAGGAATCGCGAAGAGGATCGACAGCGGCACCGCCCAGTCGATGATCGCGTCGCCCGTGGCCTGCCCGAAGATATCATAGACATAGGGGACATCCACCTTGAGCGGATTGCCGAGAAAGTCGGTGCGGGTTTCATCGATGACCTCGTGGCTGAGGGTCAGGATGCGTGACAAAGTGACGGCGCAGAAGGCGCCGATCATGAACAGCGCGCCATGCGCGAAGTTCACCACACCAAGGGTGCCGAAGATAAGTGTCAGCCCGAGCGCGATAAGCGCATAGGCCGACCCCTTGTCGAGCCCATTCAGGACTTGGAGGATGATTGCGTCCATCATTCCATCCTTCGCGATTCAGAGGGATTGGGGCGTGCCCGCCGCAAGGGGCAGGGCACGCTTATCAAATCCGGCCGCGCAGCATCTGCGCGCGGCCGGCAGTGACTGGCTTAAGCGCCGTTGTTGCAGGAACCCAGCGAGCCGCCCGCGAACTGCGGGTGGTCGTGGGGATAGGTCACCTGCTCGACCGGGGTGATTTCGACGACTTCCAGAAGGTCGAATTCGCTGGTCGGGTTTTCCTTACCTTTCACCACAAGCACGTCCTTGAAGCACTGGTGGTCTTCGGCACGGTAGAGGGTCGGGCCGTTGCCCATGCCGTCGAATTCGAAGCCTTCGAGGGCCTCGACGACCGCGCAGGGCTGGAAGCTGCCGGCACGCTGCACGGCATCCGCGTAAAGGATCGCCTGAACGTAGCAGGTATGCGCAGCCTGGCTCGGCGGGAAGCCGTACTTCTCACCGAACGACTTGACGAACGCCTTGGAGCCTTCGTCGCTCAGCGACCAGTGCCAGTTGGTCGAGCCGAAGATGCCCTTAACGTTGGCACCGGCACCCTTGGCCATCAGGCGCGAGTAGAGCGGAACGATGATCTCGAAGTTCTTGCCGTTGGCGATACGGTCACGCAGGCCGAACTGAACGGCGTTGGTCAGCGAGTTGACCATGTTGCCGCCGTAGTGGTTCAGCACGAGCACGTCTGCATCGGACTGCAGAACAGGCGCGATGTAGGACGAGAAGTCGGTCTGCGTCAGCGGGGTCAGCACGGTGCCGACGGTTTCCCAGCCCATGGCCTCGGTCGAGGTCCGGATGGCTTCTTCGGTGGTGTAACCCCAGTTGTAGTCGGCGGTCAGGTGATAGGCCTTGCGGTCCGTGCCGTAGGCATTCGCCAGCACCGGCGCGAGGGCTGCGCCCGACATGTAGGAGTTGAAGAAGTGGCGGAACCCGTTTGCACGGCGGTCCTTGCCGGTGGTGTCGTTCGAATGCGTCAGACCCGCCATGAAGATCACGCCGGCTTCCTGGCAGAGCGCCTGCACGGCCACGGCCACGCCCGAGGACGAGCCGCCGGTGATCATGATGGCGCCGTCTTTTTCGATCATCGACTTGGCCGATGCGCGAGCGGCGTCAGACTTGGTCTGGGTGTCGCCGGTGACGTATTCGACCTTCTTGCCCAGAATACCGTTACCCTGCAGCGCCTTGGAGCTGAAGGTATTCATCATGCCGCCGTCGCCGCCACCGTTCAGGTGCTCGACCGCCAGCTCGTATGCGCGCAGTTCGTCCGCGCCTTCGTCAGCATAGGGTCCGCTCTGCGGGACGTTGAAGCCGAGCGTCACGGTGGAGCCTGTGGGCTCGTTCGTGAAGGCATTGGCGGAAGAGGTGAAAATGGTCGGCAGCGCCACGCCGGCGCCGGCAACGGCACTGGTCTTCAGCAGGCCACGACGAGTGAGGTTGGTTTTGGACATTGATATCCTCCCATTAAGATTAACTCGGAAAACGCGCCTCCTCTGCGCGCGCCCCAAATTTGGCACTAGTGTGCAAATGCATTATCGCAAGAGCTAAGAAAATTACGCAACAACTGCTTTTAGAAGAACGATTTTTTTGTAAAAAACTAGACAGGATATCGTGCCAAAGTGTAAAGTTTTTGCCATAAGCGGTCGAACATCCGCGAATTGCAGGAAAAATTTCGATGCCCGAAAGTTCGATGATCGGCACTCGTATCCGCGAAAGGCGAGTGATGAATGGTATCCGCCAGTCCGAGTTGGCAAATATGGTCGGAATATCGCCATCCTATCTCAATCTGATCGAACACAATCGGCGGAGAATCGCCGGCAAGACCCTCATCAAATTGGCCGAGGTTCTGGAGGTCGAGCCGTCGGCCCTCTCGGAGGGGGCAGAAGTCACGCTGATCGCCGCCTTGAGGGAGGCGGCGGGCTCGCAGAACGGGATAAGGGTGGAAACCGAGCGCGTGCAGGAATTCGCGGGCAGGTTTTCCGGCTGGGCCAATCTTCTGGCGCGACTTCATGCGCGGGTCGAGGGGCTGGAGCGCACGGTCGAAACCCTGACCGACCGGCTGGCGCACGACCCGCATCTCGCCGCGTCGCTGCACGAGGTGATTTCATCGGTCACCGCGATCCGGTCGACGTCCTCGATCCTTGTGGAGACCGAGGCGCTGGAGCCGGAATGGCAGGCCCGGTTCCACCGCAATATCGATGAGGACAGCCGCCGTTTGGCCGAAGGGGCGGAGGCGTTGGTGCGCTATCTCGAAGGCGCGGCCAGTTCGGAGGCCGACATCAAATCGCCGCAGGACGAATTGCAGGCCTTTCTTGCCCGCAGCGGATTTCACTTTCCGACACTCGAAGAGGACAGGACAGGCGCGTTCGAAATCACCGCGATCATCGATGCCGCCACCGAGCTTGGCACGGAAGCGGCGCGCCGGCTGGCCCGCGATACGCTCAAGCAGTACCGCGCGGATGCGCGGGTGCTGCCGATCGGGCCTTTCTTGTCGGAGGTCCGCCGCGACCCGTCGCCGGAACGGCTGGCGCGGGTGTTCTGCTGCGGCTTGCCTCTGATTTTCCGGCGTCTGGCGGCCTTGCCGGACAGCGAAGTGGGTCTGATCGGACTGGTGGTCTGCGACATGTCCGGCGCGCTGATCTTCCGCCGGCCCTTTCCGGGGTTCGTCATGCCTCGGGATGCGGCGGCCTGTGCGCTGTGGCCCTTGTTTCAGGTTCTGGGCCAGCCGCATGCGCCGGTACGGGCCTTGCTGCGGCAGGCGGGGCGGGGTCAGGAAACGGTGCTGGCGCTTGCGGCGACCGAGCAGACGGCACCGGCCACGTTCGACCAGCCGGCCTTACTGCGGGCGCATATGCTCATCCTGCCCGAGCCGAAGGCGCGCATGGAGGATCCCGTGCGGGATGTGGGCGCCAGCTGCCGGATCTGCCCCCTGCGGGACTGTCGTGCGCGCCGCGAGCCGTCGATCGTTGCAGACGGTTTTTGACAGAAGGCCAGACATTTAGGATAAGTGCGGGGCGGTCTTGGCCGTGATGATCGGTGGGGAGGCCGGTTGCATGGACAGAAAAGTGCTTCTGATCGAAGACGAACCCAATATCATTGAGGCCATCAGCTTCATCCTGTCGCGAGATGGTTGGGAGGTGAAAACGCATTCCAACGGGCATGACGCCATGGATGCGGTGCGTGCGCGCAGGCCTGATCTGGTGATTCTGGATGTGATGCTGCCCGGCAAGAGCGGGTTCGACATCCTGCAGGAAATTCGGGCCGATGCAGATCTCGGCGCCACGCCGGTTCTGATGCTGACAGCGCGCGGTCAGATCAAGGATCGCGAACTGGCCGAGAAATCCGGGGTCAGTCGCTACATGACCAAGCCGTTCGCGAATGCCGATGTGCTGGAGGCCGTGCGCAGCATGGTCGGATCGTGATGCGCGAGACGCCAGGGCCTGTGTTTCTGGAGCGGCGCACCTACAGGCGCCGCCGGATGGCCGATGCGGCCCGGATGCTGCCGATCCTCGGGGGGGCGCTGTTCTTGCTGCCGCTATTGTGGGAAGGCAAGCCGGGAGAGCCGGTGCGCACATCCATGGTGATGTTCTATCTGTTTCCGGTCTGGCTGCTGCTGGCGGTGACGTCGGTTCTGATATCTCGGCATCTGCGATCGGACACGGACAACGGGGGCGGCCACGGGGACCACTGAATGGCGACGCTCAACGTTCTTGTCCTTGTGTGCCTGCTCTACGTGGCGTTTCTGTTCGCGGTGGCCTTCGGGGCGGATCGTGCGGCGCGGCGCGGTCGGGGGACATGGCTGCGCTCGCCGGTGGTCTATACGCTGTCATTGTCGATCTATTGCACGGCCTGGACATTTTACGGGGCTGTCGGCTCGGCGGCGCGGTCGGGGCTCGAGTTCCTGACGATCTATCTTGGCCCCACGCTGGTGATGATCGGCTGGTGGTGGACATTGCGGAAGATGGTGCGCGTGGGCCGGAGCCAGCGGATCACCTCGATCGCGGACCTGATCTCGTCGCGCTATGGCAAGTCGAATCTGCTGGCGGTCCTGGTCACGCTTTTGGCGGTGATCGGCACCACGCCCTATATCGCGCTGCAATTGCAATCGGTCACTTTGTCGTTTTCCACGTTCGCCGCGCATGATGCCTCTGCGGCGGAATTGCCGACCCTGCAATCCACGGCCTTCTGGGTGGCGCTTGGGCTTGCGCTGTTCACGATCCTGTTCGGGACACGCAACCTTGATGCCAACGAGCGACATCATGGCGTGGTCATGGCCATCGCCGTTGAGGCGGTGGTCAAGCTGGCGGCCCTTCTGGCGGTCGGGATCTTCGTGGTCTGGGGACTTGCAGGAGGGATCGGTCCGACGCTGGACCGGATCGACGCCTCGCCCATCGCCACATGGGACCAGTCCGGAGGGCGCTGGATCGGCCTGACCATGTTGTCGGCAGCGGCGTTCCTGTGCCTGCCGCGGATGTTTCAGGTCATGGTCGTGGAAAACGAGGACGAGGATCATCTGCGCACCGCTGCCTGGGCTTTTCCGGGCTATCTGATGCTGATGAGCCTGTTCGTGGTGCCGATTGCGGTGGTGGGGCTGGATATCCTGCCGCCGGGGTCGAACCCTGATATGTTCGTGCTGACCTTGCCCTTGCAGGAGGGGCGCGACTGGCTGGCGATCCTGTCGTTTATCGGAGGCTTTTCCTCGGCGACCTCGATGGTGATCGTGGCGGCTATCGCGGTGTCCACGATGGTGTCGAACCATGTGGTTATGCCGGTCTGGCTGTGGAGTACGGGCGGCACGGCAATGATGTCGGGGGATGTGCGGCACGTGGCGCTTCTGGCGCGGCGCCTGTCGATCGGCGGGATCGTGTTGCTGGGCTATCTCTATTTCCAGATCTCGGGGGGCGGTACGGCGCTGGCGGCGATCGGGCTGGTGTCCTTTGCCGGTGTGGCGCAGTTTCTGCCCGCCCTGCTCGGGGGGCTGTTCTGGCGTGGAGCCAACCGCACCGGGGCGCTTGCCGGGCTGGGGGTCGGGGCTACGGTCTGGCTTTATTGTCTGTTCCTGCCGAGTTTCGGCCCCTCCATGATCCTGCCGCAAACGGTTTTCGATCATGGGCCATTCGGGCTTGGCTGGCTCCGGCCCCAGGCGCTTTTCGGGGCTGTCGGCATGGACCCGCTGGTGCATGCGGTGATGTGGAGCATGATGCTGAACACGGCGGTGTTCGTCATGGTCTCGGTGATGACGTTCCCAAGACCGGTCGAGCGGCTGCAGGGCGCGCAATTCGTCAACGTGTTCCAGCATTCGGGCACGGCGCCGGGCTGGTCGGGGGGGCTGGCGCAGAGTGAGGACCTGCTCATCATGTCGCAGCGGATCATGGGCGGGGCGCAGGCACAGGCGCTGTTTTCCTCGGCGGCGAAGCGACAGGGTCTTGCGGGGTACCTGCCCGAACCGACGCCTGAATTCCTGCAGGAGCTCGAGCGCGAGCTGTCGGGGTCGGTGGGGGCGGCCACGGCGCATGCGATGATTTCGCAGATCGTCGGCGGGGCGACCGTGTCGGTCGAGGACCTGATGGCGGTGGCCGACGAAACCGCGCAGATCATGGAGTATTCCAGCCAACTGGAGGCCAAGACCCAGGAGCAGGAACGCACCGCACGCCAGTTGCGCGAGGCTTATCAGAAGCTGACACAGCTTTCGGTTCAAAAGGACGCCTTTCTCAGTCAAATCAGCCACGAGCTGCGCACGCCGATGACATCGATCAGGGCGTTCTCGGAAATCCTGCGAGATACCGAAGGGTTGTCATCCGAGGAAAAGGGCAAGTATGCCACGATCATTCATGATGAAGCGATCCGCCTGACACGCTTGCTGGATGATCTTCTGGACCTCAGCGTTCTGGAGCACGGTCAGGTCGTTCTAAATATTCATAGCGGCAGATTGCGGGATCTTCTGGACCGTGCCGTCGGTGCGGCGGGGGGCGAGACCGACATGTTCAAGATCGAGCGTCACGGGTCCGAAGAGGAGCTGTGGTTGACCACCGATCTGGATCGTCTGGCGCAGGTGTTCATCAATCTGATCTCGAATGCGCGCAAATATTGCGACGCCGGAAAGCCTGTTCTGACGATAACGGCCAAGCTCGAGACGGCCGGACTGGTGATCGACTTTACCGACAACGGATCGGGCATTCCGACCGACCAGCAATCGGTGATCTTCGAAAAGTTCTCGCGGATCGGTCATACCAAGGCGGGCGGGGCAGGGCTTGGACTGGCCATCTGCCGAGAGATCATGGCGCGTCTGAGGGGCGAGATCATCTATCTGCCCGGGCAGTCCGGCGCGTCATTTCGCGTGATCCTGCCGTCAGAGACGGTTTCCGTGCCGCATGTCGCATCGGCGTGAACCTTCTGGTAACCGATCAGGCGGTAATGTCTGCCTGAACGCGCGGCCGGCAGCGTGTCGCAAGAAGAACGGTCAGGGGCGCACCAAGGACGATGCAGGACGGCATTTCACTTTTACAACGCAAGGCGAAGGTCGCCCGCGAGGATTTCGACGCGCGTGCCATGTCGCCTTGCAAGGCGCTGCGGCTGTCGCTGGAAAAGATGGCGGATGCCCTTCTCGATCTGGCGCTTGTCGTTGCGACGGTCGAACAGACCGTCCTGGCGCAATCGGCCGTGAAGGCCGAGATGGATGGCGGGGGTCTTCTGCTGCTGATCGATGGGGCTGGCGGGCGGCTCGGAGGGGCGCGTCTGGATTCGCAGTTTCTGGCGGCCGTGATCGAGGTGCAGACGATGGGCGCCGTGCAGCGGGGCGAAGCGCCTGAGCGGGCCGTGACCCCAACCGATGCCGCCATGGTGGCGCCGCTGATGGACGCGATCCTGAAGGGTTATGACGAGTATCTGACCAGCGGCGCAGAGAAGGTGGCGCCCTCGGACTGGCGTTTCGGCGATATGGTGGAGGATGCCCGCACGCTGGCGCTGGCGTTGGAAATGCCGGAATACGATCTCTTCCGGATCACCGCGGATTTGGCGGATGGGGCCAAGACGGGCAGTCTGTCTTTGTTGTTGCCGCGCGCGCCGCGTCGCGATCCGGCGACGTCGGCGCGCGACGGGGCTTTTGCCGGTCCCACGCTGGAGGCCAGTGCCCTGAACGCGCCGGTCATGTTGGATGCCGTTCTGGCGCGCCTTTCGATGCCGCTGAACAAGCTTTGCGCCCTGACCCCGGGTATGCAGCTGCCGGTTCCGCGCGAGGCGCTCAACAAGGCCGAACTTCTGGGGGCGGGCCAGCATGTGGTTGCGCCCGTCAGACTGGGCCAGTTGAACGGATGGCGCGCGGTGCGCCTTCTGGGCGGGGCGGAGTCCGGGCAAGGCGCGGCCGCAAAGGCTGATATGGTGGCGCAGGACGTGACGAAGCCGCCGGTTGCCGAGGGGGCGCAGACGACGCGCTATCTTGCGCCGGTCGACCCGGGGCAAGCCGCGCCCGATGCGTCCGGAGACCATGAAAAGGAAGAGGATGTGAGCTGAGGCCTGGCTGACGAAGAATGCCGGTGGTGGGTATGTTGATGTGTGTCAAAGAGCGTTCCGTCTTTGCGTGCAAGAGTGTCCAACGGTGACGGAGGACCAATATGCAATCTATCGACACATATCGCACAGCCCTGCTGAAACGGCTTGGAGAACTTGACAGCCGCCTGCACAAGATCGAAGCCGAACTGGACGAGCCTCATTCCAAGGACTGGGACGATGCCGCGATCGAAACCGAGGGCGATCAGGTGCTCGAGCATCTGGGCCAGAGCGGCCAGGACGAAATCGCCCGGATCAGGGCGGCATTGCAGCGCATCCGCGACGGCGGCTATGGTGAATGTGTACGCTGTGGCGAGCGAATTTCGGCCGAAAGGCTGAATGTTTTGCCGGAAACACCGTTTTGCAAGGATTGCGCCGCGGCGATCTGATACAATATTTATTTGTTATCCCCTTTTTAGAACAGGCCGGAATGGCATGTGCCATACGGTCATTGCGAATGGAGAAATAGCTCATGTCCGACCTCATTGACCAAAGTTTGAAATTGAAGCGCGAAATTCTCGATGCCGATCCTGACAAGCGTTTGGGCTACGAGGCGCCGCTTGGGAAGCTCATCGCGTCCATGCAGGATCAGGACATTCCCGTTCCCGCCGAAATTCGGGATCTGCACGAGGAATTGGTCAACGAGATGATCGAGTCTCAATTCGACAACATGCCCGTCTGACGTCAGGACAGCTCCCTTTCACGCAAGGGTTGCATGTGATCCTCTTTTATCAGTTAATTGCGGAGCGGGCAGCTAACTATTGAGCGGGTGGAACGGGATTTGACGCCGGAAATCCATACGGAATTGCAAGATGGGGTGGCGTTGATCGCACTGGATCGGCCTGTGGCGAATGCGCTTGCGCCGGGTTTGCGCGCCGAACTGGATGCGGCCTTGCGGGCGGCGATTTCGGATGAGGCCGTTCGCGCCATCGTCCTGCACGGCAGGGGCAAGGTATTTTCCTCGGGCATCGACATCAACGAATATGACAGACCGTTATCCAGCCCGCATCTGCGAGATATCTGCACCCTGATCGAAACCGCGCCGAAACCCGTCGTCGCGGCCTTGCATGGGGCGGCGCTTGGTGCGGGACTTGAATTGGCGCTGGCGGCGCATGGCCGGGTGATCGCCAAGGATACCCGTCTTGCCGTTCCGGATATCACACTTGGTCTGGTGCCGGCCGGCGGCGCAACGCAGCGCCTGCCGCGCCTGATCGGAGCGCAGGCCACGTTGGATTTCATGTTGTCGGGACGCGTGGTGTCGGCGGACGATCCTGCGGTTGCAGGCTTGTGGGACAGACTGGTCGAGAGCGCGCCCTTGCCGGCGGCTCTGGATCTGGCGCGTGAATTCGCCGATAAGGGCCGCTGGCCGCGCAGCAGCGAGCAGGACCGCGGCTTTGCCGATCCCGCAGCCTATCAGAAATCCGTGGCGATGGTCGCGGAACGTCTGAACGTGGCCGATGGGGTAGAGGCCGACCTTCTGAAATGCATAGAGGCGGCGCAGCTTTTGCCTTTTGAACGTGGGCTCGATCTGGAGTTGGCGCTGTTCGAGGATCGCCTGTCGAACCCAGAAGCGATTTGCCGTCGCCATCTCTTTGCCGCGACGCGCCGGACCGCCATCATGCCGGAACTTGCGCAGGCCGGGACAGTCAAGCCGCTCAGCCATGTTGTCATGCTCGGAAACGATCCGGTGCTGGCCGAGCTTGCGGTCAGTTGTCTTGACTTCGGTCAGCAGGTCACCCTGATATCGGCGACGCCCGAGCAGACAGAGCAGCTGTCGCAGCGAGCCACGCGTCTTTATGAAAGGGCGGTGCGACGCGGCAACATCCGCCCCGAGGACCGCGACGCCCGTTTGGGCCGTTTCTCCATCGCTGAGGGCTACGAGGCGCTGTCGAAGGCCGATCTGATCTTTGACACGGACGAGATCACCTTGCCCGATCAATTTCCCCGTCCTGCGTCCGAGGCCATCTGGGCTGTCATCGGTGGGGCCGAACGGATAGCGCGGCGCACCGTTGAGATCCTGCATCACGAAAGGGTTCTGGGCGTGCGGCTTTACCGGCCGGCCTATCGGCAGCGGCTGGTGGAAGTGCTGGTGCCGGACGGCTGCCATGCCGAGGCGGTGGCCGGGCTTGCGGGGTTTTTCACGTTGCTCCGCTGGACGATTGTTCGAGAGGCTGCGACGGGACAAAGTGTGGGCGACAGGATGCAGATGGTGCTGCTAAACGCTGCTCTTGCCTTGGTGGACGCTGGCGCTTCGCCCTACGAGATCGATGCGGCGGCGCGCAGTCTCGGTTTTGCCTCGGGACCTTTTGAAAACGCCGATGCCGAAGGCTTGCGTGAGGTGCAGGAGAGGCTGACCGCTGACACCGGCGACGATGCCGTGGACAGGTCGGCTACTGGCCTTCTGGCCAACCGGATTGCTGCCGGTGCCACCGGGAAAGCCGCGGGCAAGGGCGTCTATCTCTATCCGACAGGCCGAGACAAGGAAGCGGACCGCGCGGTGTTGGCCTGGATCGAAAGCCGCAAATCCGATCCGGATGGTGTGGTCGAGCGTCTGGACCTTGCGGCGGCGCTGCAGGCGGCGCTGGTCAACGAGGCGGCACGCATTGTGACAAGCAAGACCGTGCTGCGTGCGTCGGATATCGATGTGCTGATGGTCAAGGGCGCGCGGTTCGATCCGGATCGGGGTGGGCCGCTCATTCAGGCAGATCTTGCGGGGCTGTTCGGATTGCTCAAGGTCATGAAACTGGCAAGTCCGCTTGCTCCGGATATCTGGACGCCAGCCCCATTGGTGGAAAGCATGGTCAAGAACGGGCAGGGATTTTTTCGGCGCCCCGTCGTCTGAGGCGCGCTGTCTCGGACCATCAGCCCAGCAAGATCCCCAGCACGATCAGCATGAGGCCCAGGATCGACAGCATCAGCGCGCCGGCATTGACCGGCACGACCTTGCGGACCCGCTCGCGCAAGTCCTCGTCCGACAATCCTGCGCGGCGCGCTTTCCAGACTGTCACGATGCACCAGATCAGCGCGGCAAGCCCGACGCAGGACATGAGCGCCCCAAACCAGATCAACAACTCCATTGCGCGCCCTTTCGCCTTGGCGGTGAGTGTATGATCGCCTATCCGAAGCCCGGCGTGACTGCAACCATGCAGCGTAACGCGAGTTGTATCTTGCGGCGGTGCGCGGGCAAGGTTAGGAGGACGACCAACCAGACCGGAGGATCCCATGGACGAGAGCAACCCACAATCGAGCTATCGTGTCACCGCGGATGAGCTGCGCCAGTTCATCGAGCGCTTCGAGCGTCTGGACGCCGAAAAGAAAGATATCGCGGATCAGCAAAAAGAGGTCATGGCCGAGGCCAAGGCGCGCGGTTACGACACCAAGGTGATGCGCAAGGTCATCGCACTGCGCAAGCGCGACAGGGACGATATCGCCGAGGAAGAAGCCGTTCTGGAGATGTACAAGGAAGCCCTCGGGATGTAGGGGCCTTCCCGTGTTCGCCGGTCAGGGAGTGATCACCTGTACACCGGGAATGCGCTGAATATTGTAGACATCCTCGTCATACAGATCGCTCAGCCGGTCGACCAGATCATCGGTCCAGCCGGGCAGGTCCAACTCTTCCTCGATAGCCTCTTCTTCGGCGAATTTGTCGAGAAACGCGGCGATCACCCGGCGTTTTTGCACTTCGGTCATGCCAGGATGCGATTCCAGATACGTATGGAATCGCTTCATTCCCACCTCGCTCATGATGCTCGATAGCAGCAGGAATTCGCCCTCGAAGCTGGCCGTCGGATCAAGCCCGGCCAGTTCGCGAACGACTTCGGCCCAGATAAGCGGCGTGTCCTCATTGCACCACAGGGTGATCGGCATGTCTGGAAACGCCGTGCGCACCCGAATGATCATCTCTGACCAGCGAACGGTTTCGGGTTTCTTGCCCCGCATCAGTTCGGAAAAACTGGCGACCGGGCTCTGGCGGAAGATCGCGGGCAGGAATGTCGCCGGGTTGCGAATGGCGATAAAGAGCTCAAGCTCGGCCCCCGCAAGGATTGCGTCCAGAGCGGCAAGGCGTTCTTCGGCCGCCGAATAGAGGATGCCTGCGGACGCGGCCATCTTGGGCGTGCCGAACAGGCCGGGATTCGACAAGACCAGGCGTTCGGTCGTGGCATTTAGGCCAATGGCGTCCATCAAGCTTTTGCGCGCCTCCGCCAGACCGCGCCCCTGTTGCATATCCTGCAGGATATCCCGTAGGAGTTTGCGATAGGTGACGGGATGAGGCGCGAGAGTCCCATGCTCTGCGAGCAGGTCCGCGTTGTCTGTGAGGCACCGAACGAGAAGATCTTCGTCGGTGACATGGGCGCCCGCGTGGAGAACAACCTTCATACTGGTTCCGGATATGGCCAACTGACCCCGGCAATATACGACATTTGCCACACAGTTAAACCGCTTACGGCTTTTGGAGCGAACATATGACGAAAGCCTGCATTTCGACTTGCAGTATTTCCGCTATATGCGTATTTCATCCCCCGGCGCCCCTATAGCTCAGCTGGTAGAGCAACTGATTTGTAATCAGTAGGTCCGCGGTTCGAGTCCGTGTGGGGGCACCATTCAGCTCTGTAAGTGACTGTAAAAACAGCAATAATTGAATTTAACCACATCCAGTCCCCCTCTGCATCCCCTTCTACTGATTTGGTGGCGAGAGACTCACCATTGAACAATCAGCCTGATAGGTGCCAACTTTTGAAATGACGGTTCCTATTTTGTGGCTGCTCCAAACAACTTCTTTTTGAATGGAGTCGAATGTAAATATATCAGTATAGGTGCCTCGAAATGCGCCGACTGTGAGTTTACCACCGGCCTCCCCTAACGGTATAACTTGTGCTCCGTCCTGTCGGTAACCGTACTCTCCTATGGTGTCACCGTATTGGATGTCCCATTCGTCCCCCAGTTTTATCAGCAGCAATTGGCCACTGCTTATGCCGTCCGTGGTCCAATTGGGGCCGTCTGGGTTCATTAACTCGTCGCGGAAATAATATGCGTAACCATCTGAAGCCCCGCATCTCGCTACACCACCTTCCGCTGCGTCCGATGGATTAGCAATCCGTGCTGAGAGTATAATTGTGGAGAGGGCTGTAAGTTGAAATCGCATATCGCGTCCTAATCGAGATTGCAGGTTTCAGCGCCATGTACCCCATGGACTTTATACAATCCGCATTTTGCCTATTGCAGACTTACTCGATCCAAGCCTGCAGTTTGTTTCGCAATATTACTCAGTGTCGCAATAGGCGAAGATTGTTTCTGAAATTGAGCCCATTTTCAGGAATTGAGGCGCAAATGCGTTAGTTTTGCGTCCAATCTTTGGATTTTATTTTCTGGAAAACGTTTCTTCGTTAGTATCTTTGGGCGTGAAGGCGATTCTTTGGATTACTTTGAGGGGATGTAAGATATGTTTAGAAAGAATATTTTTATGGCCGCCGTTTGTGCGCTTGGTCTTGCCGGTCCAGCAAGCGCGGCCACATTTCATGCTGAATTTTGGGATGTCGACACGGGAAGTACCGGCGACCCGGCCAATAACGTGATTGACAATCTGTCAGATGCGTTGAGCATCGTTGAAGGTGCCAACCAGCGCGCTGCAGACGCAACTTTCAAGTCCACAGGCATTGATTATCCTAATGGTCCAACTGGGCCTGGCGGGACAGCTGACAGTATCGCGACATGGCTGGGTGCCGATGCAGCCACGCTTTCCGGTTTGCCCGGAACGACCACTATGCTTGGCACTATTATTCGGTTCACAGGGTCAATTTTTGTCGACGCGGGTCTGAACCTGTTTACCGTAGGCGTGGATGATGGCTTTCGTTTGATAATTGATGGCCAGCAAGTCGGTAGTTTTGGCGGGACACGTGCTTTTACTACGTATAACACGCCATTCAACAACCTTGGCTCAGCAGGGGTTAAGGACTTTGAGCTAGTCTTTTATGAAGACAATCGAGTCGCGGTTGGCGTGGAGTTTCGCAAAGACGGCAGTGTTGTAGCGCCTGTGCCATTGCCTGCTGGGGCGGTTCTTTTGCTAAGCGCACTAGGCGTCGCTGGTGGAATTGCTCGTCGCAAGCGCAAGGCTGCTTAATAAAATCACAGCGCTTTAGGAATTATCAATTGAGGGGGGCACAGCCCCCCTTTTTTGTGGCCAAACAGTTTCCACTTCAAGGTACAGCCTTAAAGCTGCAATCTTTTCCTGTTCCATCTATCGCGCTGGGCTATAGCAATCCTGCGCCTCCCTTCTGGGGTTTTAGGTCCAGTCGAAAGCCCTCCATGAAACCTGCACCGCATGCGACCCGGTTCTGATTTCGCTCGGCAAGGTGTGCCAGATCGGGTCTTGGCCCTACAAATGACGCGGGGCACTATCGACCGTTTGGCGATGTTTCGCGGTATGCGGCAACCGTGGCCGTACACTCAACATACGCGTCATCTTGCTAAAGTCTGCGTATCGAAATTGCCGATGCTTTGTTTGACAAGCAGACACTGGAGAAAGAGTGTCAGATGACTGGGACCCTAAGAGCGTGTTTTACCTTTCGGCAGTTTTCGTAGATCAAATGTCGATTCAGGCGATTGATAATAGATGACAGAGTTCCCAAGCTGGATGGCGTCACCCAATCAATTCCTCGATTTCTTTCTCTTCCCGCACGATTTCGTTGATCGCTTTGCGCATCTCGACGAACTCGCGCGACCGAAGCCCATGCTTGTAAGCCGGGTTGGCCTTGCCAGAGCCGTGGCCACCACGGGCCCCATGCATGCGGCAGACGGCCCAACCTCGAACGGCCGGAGCCTTGCAGCGTTGACCGCTGCGCTTTGACGTTGCCGTGCAGCGCGGAGCCGCATGGGCCTTTTGCATAGGGTTGGCGTCAACTTTCATTCACGGCCCTCCCCCGGTGATCGACATTCCCGACAATCGCCTGGCCGCCACCTTCCACGTTCACGTGCTGAACCGTG
Organism: Roseovarius litoreus; assembly: GCF_900142765.1. GTDB lineage: Bacteria > Pseudomonadota > Alphaproteobacteria > Rhodobacterales > Rhodobacteraceae > Roseovarius > Roseovarius litoreus. The sequence continues at coordinate 17,832 of NZ_FRCB01000004.1, read as the reverse complement.
ACCGTCTGCTTGCCGCCGTTGCGGTACTTGCGAAGCGCTTCGACCTGGGCGGCATAGGTGCGGGCCAGCTTGTTATAACCGGTGTAGTGCGCCTGCACCTGTGCGATAGTTTCAGAATTCGCAAGCAGGCGCGCAGACCTGATCATGGCAACGTGGGTGGCCCCCATCTGAACAGCGAGCATGCGTTCCACAGCATCCCTGGGAGCTAAGTCATTCACGATCGAAAACATGAACTGCCGTTCGTCTTCTCCCGGATAGTCATCGCTAGCCTCACTGCGCTTAAGCACCTTAATGCAGTGCGTCATAAGCGCCTCGGCCTGTTTCGCATCCGACGTATTGAAGACCTCTTTCAAAGCCTCTTCATGAGACAGCTCAACAAACTGCCCCTCTTCAGGCGTGCCTTTGACGGTCGCGCTCGCCCGCCTCTTTGCTTTTATTGGTGTGCTGCTCATAGTCTCGGCTTCTTCATGAATTCGGTACCATGATACCACATTTAAGACAAAGCAGAAACGGGTGCGTTGCTGAAAGCCGACGTTACAGGGCCGGTTCCGGCTGGATGAAAGTTCAGTGGCAGGTCAGCGGCGACACGAAGAACGTGTGACCTACCATTAAGCGAAGCGCCGGAACAGGTTGCGGTCTTCTAACCGCGGCCACGCGCGGGTCGTTACCAGCATCAAAATGTCTATCGAACCGAGAAGAACCGCCAGCCATCATCGTACTTGCGAAAGACAGCCGTGTAGACACGGCTTGGATCGCTCATATCGACATTCATTCGCTCCAATCCTGCGAGCGAAGGAAACGCAATTATGGCCCTGGTTCCCAACCCCAAGTCGATAGCGCGGGCCACGACGGAATCTAGTTCTAGGTCGAAGGAAGGACTTGTTCCTGTGCCATCGTAGATCGTTGGAGGCAGGTCCTCAGAACTCAAGGTAAACTCGACCTCGGCGGTAGTGTCCGTCTGAAAAATCCCACGAACCTCGGCGACGCCAATGCGTCCAATCATGATGCCCTCGGGATCGAGTTCCGGCATCTTTGGGTTCCATCCGGCAGGTGGGAACCCAAAGCTCATAATGGGGACCGGCCCGACATCAGAGCCTGAGACGCCAGATTGCCAAAGGGTAATCGCCCGATAGCCGAGGGAGGCGACAAAGCGCAGCTCTTCTAGCGCATCCGTTCTAAAGGGACTACGCGTTTGGTCAAATTTGAACTGCGAGATGCAGTCGATTGCATCTACGGCTATGGCTACAGAAGCGGGCTCGCTAACCCGAACCAGCCTCTCAAGTTCGTTCTGCAACAATGGCAGCTTGTCTTCAGATACCCGCAGGTCGTTCGAAATCGTCGGAATGCTTGGATTGATATACCAAGCGCCAATAACTGTCTCTTTAAGGGCGGCAAGTGCTGTGCTTCGATCAAGCACCGCTAACACGATAGATGTGTCATCATTGTTCCGCAGGTCGCCAATTCTCGGCATGCTGAACGCAGGAGGCCCGGGGACGAAACCGTGCTCGTCAAGATGGCTGACCCTCTCGACCGCCGCTGTTGGCGCGTTCCTAACAACCTGTCGAGCTATCGGTTGCGCAGGGCTTACACACGCTCGCTGTGCGGGCATATCCACTTTTTCAGTCTCTTGAGACCGATCTTGTTTGAAATCCTCGCCTTTGGTCGCGTCAGCGGACAAAGACAGGCTTTCTCGCTGCCGGTTAGCTTCGGTTAGGTTCAGCCGACGCGATGAAGTTGCGTCGGTCCTCGCTTCAGCCTGCCTCTCACGCTGCAACATCGCTTGAGCCGGACCAGTCATTAGATTGTCACCGCCAACGCGCTCCAGATCGAACGCGATCGAGTCGATCGGATTAAATAGCCTCAACCACACTTGCAGCATTTTCGCGCCTCGCATTAGGGCGTATCTTTCCTCGAAGCTCGAGGTGTCATCCGGTCCGGTCCCCCAGTGGAGCCAGGGCATAATGTCCAATGCGACGTGCAGGGGCGTGTTCGGATCACTGCCGTAGTTGAAGGTCCCAGAATTGCGATCGTAGTTGATGATGCGAGGAGGTGCCGACGAGGTGTCGAATACGTACTCCCGCCCGTCGACATTGATCCATTTCTCGATGGAGTCCCCGTCCAGCCCGGCGACGTGAAACTCTTTCTCGTAGGGGCCTGCGAGCGACCAGCCCGACCCTTCGGAGACTTCCAAGTAGTCGATCGTGAAGGCTTGATAGCTGTTTCGGCCATCGCTCAACAGCCGGAGATCGTCCTCGGTCAAGTCGAGCAGGCCTGCCATTTGCCGCAGAAAGTCGCTTATCCGGGGGCGCATATCCTCGGCCGAGGCCGAATTGTCGATACCCATTAGCAGGGGGTGCGCGAGCAAGGCGATGACATCCTTGTTGTCTTCGAACCGGTTGGCGATCACGAAGCGTTCGAGCGTGTGAAAGCGGTCCGAGACCTGGGCCCTCAAATGCTCGTAGTTCGCCCTGGCGATTTCATCTGCTGTGTGCTGAACGGGTCCGAGCACCGGCTCGGTCCCGGCCAGGCCAACTGGTGGCGCCTCGGGTTCAGAATCTTGTAGCGAGGCGTCGCGTGCGCTGTCGTCTCCGCCGACCGCAGCCGTTCCCGAAAACGCCATCGTATCTGCACAATAGACATACACGCCTTCATTCGGACTAACGTAACAACGTCCGTCACGCGGCTGGCCCCAAATAGTCAACTCTTGCCCTGCAGTGACCTCTCCGACTACTTCAGTGACGGTTCCAGTTTCGTACCATTGATCAACGAATGTCTCGGCCGGTCCAATTACCTCGGTCTTGACGAACGCTGGAGCAGGTTTAGCACCTCCCGCGAAAAGCGACATTTCCTCGACATATGTTTCGCCCGTGGTCAGGAAAGTGTCCATTGGCAAGCCATTTTCTCTCACCATTGTCGGCAGATAGTCAAACTCGGGATCGTTGAGCAGCCCGAGAGTAACCGCGTACCATCCGTTCGAAGTTCGAAATATTCTCGCTCCGTCGCCTTGCTGCAGTGCGAACTCTCGTGCTTCAGAAAGCGTGTTTTGGGAAGCCACTTGTACCCACTGCGTGAATTCTCCTCCTGTTGAGAACTTCCCGGCGACGCCTGCCGCGTAATTGGCGTCGCTTGAGTTTGTGCTCCTCGAGGCGCCGTTGCTGAACATCGTATCTTGATCCACTAAGGCATTCAGGGTGGCTTGATCGACGCGGCCAGAACCGTCGCTAACACTGTTTTCTCTCTGGAAATCCGCAAGAGCAGCCTGTGTTCGGGGGCCTATTGCACCATCCATGGGGCCTGCGTCGTAACCGCGGATGTTGAGAAAATACTGGATGAGGGCGGGCACCCGCCGAGCATCCTCGGCCGTAAATTGGGTATTCCACTTCGGTTTGAGGTCACGTGCGTCGAAGACACCACGGCTCTCGAATGATCGAAACTGACCACTTTGGTCGTAGTCAACCACATTCACCCCATAGGCGACATAGGGACAGGCGCGGCAGAATTCGGTGTATGGCATCACCAGCGAAAACCTCTGATACCCATTCGGCAGGACACGCATGCCGAGCACGAGTGGGTTCCAACCCGAAGAATCGGGATACTGTCGCAGGACCGAAACCGCTTCTCGATCACCACTCTCGGCTGCCTTTCTGAGTTCCCAATCCGGAAACTGCGGAGAAGTGATGGACTCAGGTGTCGTGTTTACGAGTCTGGGATAAATCGTTCCCGCAGCATTGGGAGCCATTAGGTAGGCGATATCCACTTTCCCAAGCTCCTTGAAATCCACGGGTATCAGTCCATAACCGTACCCAAGCGCTTGCTGCGCTTCGATGAATCTTATGGCTTCCTCCGGAGCTTCAGACTCTTCCAGGCAGCTTCGTGAGGGTTCAGCAAAACAGATGTGCGAAACGTTACTCGATTCTACGGCAATCGCAGCGTTCCATTCAGTTGAAGTTGCCTGCAGGGTTTCCCTGTTTGTATCTTCACAAAGCTGATACGCTTTCGGCTCAACATTCGCATTGAATTCGATGAAGCTTTGAGGCCCAGTGACCTGCCACCGGAACACGCGCTCCTCAAAGACTCCCTCAGCATTGCAGTTCGCGGCAACTTCGGTGGCGTCTTCTGATTCCGTCGCATCTACGATGCTACACGTTAAATCGAACAGCCAGATCTGTGGTCGGCGTAGTATGCGGAAATCGCGATCCAACGTTTCGATAATGGCCTCACCTTGACGTGCGCAAACTTCACTTTCCACGCTATAAACGCCATCGGGCAGCGCTTCGAACAATGCGGTTTGCGAAGGTCTAGATGGTGCCTTTTCGCTGGCCACGGTGACCCCATCGGCCTTTAGCTCCGCGCCAGGCCCCAAAAACCCGTCCGGGGCAATCTGGGTCCCCGCGAGGTCCGGGCTGGTGGACGGTGTGGTTACCATCTCCATTTGCTCTGGCGGCTTCGAGTATTTCGAGAGTTCAGTCAGACCGATCATGATTTCGGCGGCACGCTTCGGACTGTCGGTGAAGCCTTTCGCGAGATAGACCGCAAGATCGGGAGCGTTCCAGATCGTGGGCATACTGTCCACATTGCCCCGCGATAGGAGGAGGTCGTGCAGGTTCTCGGCCTGCGCGGTCTCTCCCTCGAATTCGGCAGTCAGCGCCGCCCAGCCGAGAAGCATGATGTCGCTGACGGCTTTGGCGTCGTCTTTCCCGACGGCCCCTTCGAGTTCGGATGCGAGGTTCTGCCGTGTCGAGGTGATGATGTCCTGCACACCCTCCAGTTCGCGATAGGAGACGGTCAACTGGGCCAAGGTCTGCATACGGAGAGCCGTCTCGGCCAGAGCCCTGTCGACATCCGCGGCGAGACCGCGCGTGGTCACCAATATCTCGACAAGATCGGAAACGCGCTTGATGCCTAGTCCCGGGATCTTCGTGGCATCCTTCGATGCCTGAACAGCGAGAAGAACCTCAGTGATTGTCGCTTTGATCGCGGCATGGACCAGAGTTCGAGTGCTCGAGCTCATTTCTGGAGAGTTCTCGACGACAGAATCCGCGATTGTGGATGAACCAAAATCGAGCGCGATGCCTAAGGCGATATCGGTAGCGCCGGAACGGCCAAAGTCGCTCAAAGCCGTATCGAGGCCGCGACTCGTAACGAACGCCTTGTATAGCTCTCCAGTTTCTGACGGATCGAAAAACTCATGAAACGAAGACTCTGTCACGAAGTAGAAGGCGGCCATTACATAGTAGCTCACCTTAACGTAGAGCTCCTCCTTCGTCTCATTGGCGGCGGAACCGGCAACCTTCCTGAGGGTGTCCTCTACAGTGGCCGCGACGGCCGGCGATCTCTCTTGCAGGATCTTCCACTGGTCAGCCAGTTCACCTGACAAACGGTCGGCAAGCTTCGGCTCACTGGCCGCCAGTTCGGCTTCCAAGGTGTTCAGGTCTATTGGTCCAAGCGGTATTCCGAGTTGCATCACGGAAGCTGGCGCAGAGTCAGGAAACTCGGTCTCAATCCTCGTCAGAATTCCATCGACCTCTTGGAGGAGAAGAAATCTATCCTCACCACTTGTGGTCATCGCCGAGGTGTAGAGCGAGATGGCATCATTCATGAGTGCATTGGGGTCCTCCTGGGCCGCCAGTGGACCGGCAAAGAGGATGACAGCACAGATGATGGTATGCCGCCGCTGCAAGAATCGCTTCATTAAAAGCCCCCGACCATTCAAACACTCGACGAGGCCGTGAAATGACGGCCGACTTGGTTCCCTCGGGTCACGTTTGCGTAGATGGCGAGTAATTTCCAGAAAAAAACTTCTCCTGCGCCAGTTGCGAAAGGGACGACCTGAGGAGAAAATCGATGACAGACTGACGGTTGCTCGTCTAGTCTTCTCAGAGTTGATCGAGGGAAAACGTTTTGATTTGTCGATTTATCGCGACCGCATCGCTGGCCGTTCTGATGGCTAAACCGGTTTTGGCCGGCCCGGAAGAGGCTCTTTTCGAGACTGCGAACATCATCTATCAGTCGGCCGAAGGCTTGCCTCCTGAGATGCAGAAGACGACCTACGAGAGCGTCCGAAGCATCCTGAACCAGATCGTAGCGGACTATCCGGCCTCAGACTTGGCACTGCAGATCATCCTCAAGGAAGAGATCGAAGGTCTGGACGTCGCCAACCTCAATGCCGTGTTGCAGGACGCTGAAGAAAGCGAAACCGCGGCCACGGAAAAGATGGTGGTACCTGCTGTCCCTGAGACAACGCCATTGGATCCCGGCAACTCCAACAATGAAGGCGACGAGGTAATCGAGCAGGATACTCTTCCCACGCTCACATTAGAACCAGAGGAGCCCCTACTCTCGATGCCTGTTGGCTCCGAAGCGACAGAGCGCGAGCTCGATTTGGATAGACAGGCCATTAGGGACCTCCAAGCGCGTTTGTTGGTCATCGGGCACGACCCGAATGGTGTAGATGGCGCCATCGGACGAGGGACCCGAGGAGCCATCAGGTCTTGGCAGTCATCCATGTCGGCCGAGCCCACGGGCTATCTGAACACCTCGCAACTGGCTGCACTCAAGGATCAAAGCCAGCTGGCCTTGGACGAGTGGTTGAAAGACGACGCCAATGCGAGGGCGTACAAGCCTCCTCCCCCCATTGCACTTGGACCTAGAAATATGTCCGGCAATTGGAGGTACACCACAAATTGTGGCGCTAACAGCAAGCTAGGTCGCACGAGGATCACCGGCAACATGACAATGAGACATGCTGGCGGGTTGAACTACACTGGCACCCTCGTCAATTCCCAGGGTCTCCGTGCACGCCTGAACGCAACGCTGCGCGGTCGCAACATATCTGGAGTGGCAAACTTCGGCTTTCTCTTTGGTACGGTCAGAACTGAAGCTAGAGTGGATGATCAGGCGCTTATCCTGCGAGGCCGCGATTCAAACGGATGTTCGTTCTACGCACGCAAATCGTGATATTACTCGAGGCATGTATCGGCGTCGAGCATAGCCTCAACCGCCGCCGCACTCATTTCCTCCGCGTTCTGGACGCCACCAATACCTCTGTCTGGCAATCCGATTGCGATACGAAAGCCGTGCGACAGCAGATTTTCGCGATCGAAGAATGAACACACACTGCACACGGCAACGTGTAACCCTCTGAGAGGGCAGCCAAATCGCCACCATCTATCACGAGACAAACTCACCAAGCTCTTCGAATAACGGCTTTGGTCGGCTTTGCAGAGATCGGTGCAGATCGCAGCATTTGGTAGTTTGGGCTCGATGCTGCCATTCGTGGGATAATGCATAGCCACACCCTTATCGCCCAGACGTGTTTCGGCTTCAATGGCCGTTTCTGGCCGGCGATCCGGCCTTTTGTGCCTGGCTGGGCGCAGTGCGCGAATGTCGGGTAACTTTGGTGTTCCATGATGGAACCTCCGGTCCACCACGCCCTCCCAAATCGACAACCCAACGTTTACAAGACATCATATCACATGATGCCGCATTGCATCCAAGGTTGGCTTCGAGCCCAAACCTTTTAGTTCAAATCATTGCCATATTCAAGAATCCCCACAACATGCGGTCAATAGCTTCAGGTTGACTGAAGATAGAATTTTGGGCTGAATTACGAAATTAAGTGAATTGATGATAAAGACGGGATTGCTTCTGGAATGTGGTTTCCGAAACTTCTGCATAATCTTATTTTGCGTTTGATGATGCTCGCGGGCATATTCATTTTTTCAAGCGGCGCGGTGTCCGCTCAACTTAACCATTGCGGCGACATGGGCGGCGCGCTTAGCTCAAGAGAAATAGCGGAACAATTCTCTAGGGCAAAGCTGAACGGGATAACATCGTCCGGAAAACCTTGGACAATCGAAATTGGGGCGCTGTCCGCCCCAGGAACGCAGACGAGCGCTGCTTTCACCACTTCGACGGGCAAGACTACCGAGGGTCTGTGGGTCGTAAATGAAGGACGGTTCTGCCAGAGCTATGACGATGCTCAAAACTGGGTATGCCACAGGATCGTGCACTGTCTGGGACGGGATGGTGCCTTCGGCATGATCGATGGCGCGGGAACCATTACATCGACTATCCTGTCCGTAAAAAAGAGGTCCCTGGCAAGTCCGCCACCTTTGTGTCAATCGCCGGGCCAGCCGCTTCCGGCAGAGGTGTTGAACCGCTGGTTGACCGGACGCAGCATTACGACGGCCACGGTTACCGGTGTAACGGAGACACTCGCGCTTGAGCCGGGTGGGCACGGCAGCGCATATTACAATGGTAGCGAAACACGTATCGCATGGCACATGGAGTCAAACAGGTTCTGTGTGAATTACATCCCCTCTGTGGGCTATACATGCCGCAGCATCGCTCCCTGCCAGTCTGGCGAGGCCCCACACGTGACATTCGGCCCTGACGGATCGCAGTTCGACTTGGTGCTTGAGGTCTACGATCTGACCCAGAAACGGGCGGTCCCGCCGGATGAATTAGCCACCGTCCCGTCAGGCGCAACCAATACGGCGGTGGAAGATGATATGATACTCAGTGGTGAGACCGGTCCAGAAAGGTTCGGGAGTGGGGAACCTGCGCTCGATCAATATCTTGCCACGCAGGTTCCGGCCCATTGGACAATCGACGAACTGCGGTTCAAGCTTTTTCCCGACCAGACCGGCAGCGCGGGCCGCCTAAGCCTTGCGGGAACACTGCGGCTGACCGAGCGCCTTGTGGGACCGCGCGACCGCACCGGCGGGCTGATCACCAGCCTGGAACGCCGAGGAGTCGCGCCTGCCGTCACCGAGATGGTTCTGGACCGTGCATACCGGGGTCAGATCATTGAATACGATACAGATCAATATCCAGGTAACACGCTCCCATTGCGTGCAGAACTTGCGTATGTTGATACTGTGGATGGGCTTGAGATCCGGGGCGATCTAGGGATTGGTTTCGGGCCTGGTATTGCGGTGCGAGACGTGCCTCCAGAAGGCTATGTTGTGGGTAGCGAGGCGCATGAGGCGCTCGTGGTGGAGATCGGTGCGCGGGCGCAGCTGGCGCAGGACCAGATGATGCGGGCGCTCAACGATACATTCGCTTCCTATGCGGGGTCCGGGTTGGCTATGGCGCGCATGTCGACGCCATTTATGTTGACCGGGCCGCTTGCAATGCCGCCAGATGCGCTGCAGCGGTTCAGTTACGAGACAGTTGGTACCCAAAAGTTGCTGCTGTTTCGCATGCCGGTCTCACTGAATGCGAACGATGAATTTCGTAGACTTTACCGCTACTACCCGGACGCGATCGCAGCCAGTAGTGCGCCGTTTCCGGGGCAGTTAACAATCGGTCTGCCTTGGAATGTGCAGGGGGCACGCGACGTCGGGATGAGCCTGCGCGCTAGCGTTCCAGGGACGCAAGATCCTGATGTGCAAGGACCACTCTTCTATGATGCGACTTCCGATGCTTACAGCAAGATACGCATTCCTGGCGCGGAGACTGGCTTTTTGTTAAGTGTCAAGCGCCCTTAGAGGCCAATGTATGTTATTGAAAGTCGATATTGCCTTTAATCATGGCCCGCGGTCCAGGTCAAAAGACCGCAGCAGAAGAAGAGCTTGATGATATGCGTGTACTGGAGTGCCCCCACTGAAATGGTTCACCGACCGGGATAGGACTACCCCGCAAATTGGAGGACCAGAGAATGGCTGGGAAACGAGAGACGCCAGAAGACATCGTATCGAAACTTCAGCAAATCGAAGTGCTGCAAGGGCAAGGCATGACGGTCGCGGACGCGTCGCGCCATACGGCATTACAGAGCAAACGTTCTATCGGTGGCGCAAGCAGTATGGCGGTATGAGCTGCGGACAGCTGAAGCGGCTCAAGGAGCTTGAGAAAGAGAACCAGCGCCTGAGGCGCGCGGTCTCGGACCTGACGCTGGACAAGCTGATCCTCACCGAGGCCGCAAAGGGAAACTTCTGAGCCCTTCACGTCGCCGCAGATGCATCGACCACGTGCGGCAGGTGCTCGGCATATCGGAACGCCGCGCCTGAAGTCTTCCGAAGCCAGCGCCTCTGCAATCACGGTCATCCCAAGGGAATCCATTGGTGCACTTGCCCCATGCGCAAGAAGTACAGTTGCGCGTGACGATTTTGACCGGGGTTCCATGAAATTAGTTGCCATTGCATCTCCCGTGGGAGCGCTTCACACATACGCGTTGATCGATGAACTGGGCCTCATTCGGAGTTTCCATGAACGGGACGTCAGCCGCATCACGTCCTGCACCAACAAGCACGAGTTCGTCTGCGGGGCACATGCCGGACGGATCGATCAGTTGCCATTCGTTGTTGAGCCACACATGAACTACAGCATGGAAATCCTGCGGGTCGACGGAAGGTCCATATGCAGAAACATAACGTGCGGGAATATGCGAGGCTCTCGCCAGACCGCACAGCAAATGCGCGTAATCCCTGCAAACGCCCTTTCGAGACGAAAAGGTGTCTAGAAGTGTTGTTCCTCTATCCGAAGCGCTGGGAGCATACGTCAACTTGGACTGGATCCACTCAACGATTGCAGCAACCTTTTTTCCGCCTGACAGATGTCCAAATTCTTTAGCGGCAAACGTTTCGAACTGGTCGGACTGACAAAAACGAGACGGCCGCAAGAATGCGATCAGGTCCGCCGGCAATTCATCCAGTGGCGCAGCCGACAGCCCTTCCAGTTGAACCGGTGCGCGGGACACATCGACATTGGCCCTATACCGCAGGCGAAGTGTTGGTCCATCGACGCGGGCCCAGGTGCGCCTTCCAAAGCCGCTTTCGCCCTTGATATGCCGAAGTACCGCATTTTCGACATCCAGAGTTTCTTCGGTAACAACCTGAGTCTTCGTCTGTGCCGCCTCAACCGCAAGCAGCGCCAGTCCTGCCGCTCCGACGTCGTAGGCCAAGGATACATCAATATCTATCGTCATGGGACCCACTTTAAGCGAGGAAAACCATTTTGGCAGTAGACCAACGTTTCTTTCCCAGCGGGGGTTCGCTGGTTGGAAAAGTCGAGCTAGAGCCGGGCGCAGAATCGAGCGGCATTAAGGGTCGCGGCGTGGATGTCGCGCGAGGATGTGGCACCGCCATGTCCTTAGAGCATGTCCATGGCAACGACATGTCGGGAGTTCCCAGTGTCCGCTATCGGCGGTCCGGCCACCCACAGTCGCGTGTCCGCTTTCGGCCCCGAGCTGTCATTCATGATGGCCACCAGCGCCGCGATGCAGCTTCACCGAACCAGCCATTCGTGCGCCACGCAGCATTTGCGATGGATGAAGATCAACAGAGCGGAATTTTCAGTTACGGAACTTCCGCCGCCTGTTGATCACTCGAGGCAGGAGAGCGCCTATCTATGGCTGGTTTAACAATCGTCATTGGACGCTCCCCAACTGAAATCTGGTCTTGATCGCGCTTTGGAGGATAGAAGGGTATCTTGAACAAGTCGTTCGGCCGAGAGCTATGAGGGAAATCTTAGGTGGGTCGCCATTGATCCATATCATCGTAGAGCGCGACTCACTGGTCAATACGGTGCTCGACAAGGTCAAATAATCGTTCGGTCCCGACAATGTATTCACGCTCAAGCGCCCCATCCGCAAAGCAGATCCCGACCTCGGCGCTATACCTTTTTCTATTCCTCACCTTTTTGATCACTTGGGGTGTGATCGGAAGCTATATCATCGTCCCCGATCTGGCCGTTGGGATATTTGGAGAGATTAGCGGTTCGCACCCCCTCTTTTTCCTCGCGACGTGGTCGCCGGCCATCGCGGCCTTCGGGATCGTCTATCTGCATGGCGGAGTGTCGGGCATACGTGCCTTTCTCGCGCGGCTACTTATGTGGCGCGGATCATGGGGCTGGACCGCGTTCATCCTGGTCGTCATTCCGCTCGTCTTCGTCGCGGGCTCGCTGACTAAGGGCGGGCCAGTGCTGGCGCCGATCCCGCCCGAAGGTGCGGGGGCTGTCGTGGCAGTACTTTTCATGATGCTCTTTCTAGGTCCTGTAGAGGAGTTCGGCTGGCGCGGCGTCATGCAGCCCATGTTGCAACGCCACGTGGCGCCGCTCTGGGCGGGGATCATCATTGGGGCGACTTGGGGCGTATGGCACCTGCCGGCCTTCTTCCTCGCGGGGGTGGTTTTCGCCGACTGGAATTTCCTGCCCTTCTTCATTGGCAATATCACGCTCGCGGTCCTGGTAACGCCGATCTTCAACAGTGCGCGGGGCAGCCTGCTCTGGCCGATGCTATTCCACTGGCAGCTAATCAATCCGTTCTGGGCGGATGCGCAGCCGTGGGATACCTGGCTCCTCGTGGCCGTCGCCGTGGGCGTTGTCTGGTGGAACCGCGACACGATGTTCACCCGCGACGGCGCCGTGACAGAGGTCATTCCAGCCACGCCTGGCACTGCGCGGCAGTCGTCCGAGTAGCAACATGCGCCGGTGCTTGTTCCTCACTGTCTCGCTTGTCCTCTGTTGCCTCTCCGTGCCTGCGATAGCGCAAGAGGGTCGGCTGGCGTCCGTGCTTGAGGACTTCCACGAGCGATACGGCTTTCCGGGTGCTACCGCCGCGATTTCGCTGCCGGACGGCACGATCATGTCCGCCGCCACGGGCCTTGCCGATATCGAAGCCGGCCGCGCGATGACGCCCGAAACGCCCATGCTGGCGGCGAGCATCGGCAAGAGCCTCGTCGCCGCAACGGTGCTGGCGCTGGAAGCCGAGGGGCTGCTCTCGCGTGACGATCTCCTTTCCGCTCATCTCGGGGATCGCCCGTGGTTCGACGCGCTGCCCAACCCCGGGGCCATTACCATCAATCACCTCCTGCACCACACGGCCGGGCTGCCGGATCATGTGCATCTGCCCGAGTTTCAGCAAAACTGGACCCAAATTACGACCAGGGACGGTGAGTTCGACCCGGAGCGGCTCGTCGCCTTCGTGGCGGGACGGGAACCGCTGTTCGAGGCCGGTCAAGCATGGGTCTACAGTGACACGGGCTACGTTCTGCTAGGCCTCGTGATCGAACAGGTGACCGGCGAGGCATGGCATGAGGCCGTCGCCGCCCGCCTGGTAAATCCGCTAGACCTGCAAGATACCTTCCCGTCAGACCGTCCCGACTTACCCGGGCTCGCGGTGGGCTATGTGGATCCCGACAACCCGTTCGGCCTGCCCGCCCGCACGGCGGATGCCGAGGGGCGGCTTCTGTGGAACCCGGCGGTGGAATCCGCGGGCGGCGGCTTCGCCTCGACCTCGGCCGATCTGGCGCGCTGGGGGCATCTTCTGTTCAGCGGCGAAGCGATGGAGTCCCCCTATCTCGATCGGCTGCTCGACGCTGTGCCCGTGGATGCGGAGGCACCTGGCATTTTCTACGGCGTGGGCGTGGCTATCCACGCCGATACGTCGCGCGGGCCGGTCTTTGGCCATGGCGGCTGGATCCCAGCCTATGTCTCAAGTCTGCGCCATTACGCAGCACATGGCGTCACCGTCGCCTTCCAGATCAACACCGATACTGGCGTTGCGGATGACACGAGCGATCTGGTGCCCGCACTTGAGGCCGCACTCGCCGATCTGGCGATCTCCCTGATCCGGTAAGTGCATGCGGGCCGCGACTTTCTTAGGTCTCATGGCGCTGGTTCTCGCCGCCACCCCAGCCTTCGCCGACGGCGGTGAAGGAAGGGCACTGTTGGACCGGCTGACAAGGACCGCCGATGACCGCATTGCGGCAGACGGTGTAGCGGGCGCCGTGATCGTGTTGATCGAGGGGCACGCCCCAGTCTGGACGGGCGCCTTCGGCATGGCCGATCCTGCTGCAGGTCGGCTGATGGCATCCGATGCTGTATTCCGGGTCGAGTCGATCTCGAAACCCGTCACCGCGTGGGGCGCGCTACGCTTGGCCGAAACAGGTCGACTGGACCTAGACGCGCCGATCGACGACTGCCTGACGCGCTGGTCCCCGCCAGAGGACACGGACGGGATCACCGCTCGCGCGCTCCTCAGTCACACCGCCGGAATGGGCCTCGGTGACTACGCCGCGCATTTCCTCCCGGACGCGCCAAGGCCTGACCTGCCTGAACACATCGCGCAGGACTTCACCCTTATCACGGCCCCGGGCGACGGGTTTTCCTACTCGGATACAGGCTACAACCTGCTGGAACTCGTGATCGAGGACTGCACAGGCGAGGATTTCGCTGCGCTGATCGCGCGCGAGGTGCTGACGCCCCTCGGCATGGCGAGCGCAAGCTTCGACTGGACTGGCGCTTCGATGCCTGTGGGCCACGACCTGCGCGGTCGGCCCGTAGCGCCTTACGTTTACCCGGGGCGCGCCTCGGGCGGGCTGCACGCGACAGCCGCCGACATTGCGCGGTTGGCCTTGGCTGAGATGGAGGGGGCCGAGCAATCCGTTCTATCGCCTGAGGGCGTGGCCGAACTGCACCGGCCCCAAGTCACGGTCGGCGGTCTGTTCGGGTTCGCTGCGGAGAGCTATGGGCTTGGCCATTTCACCGAGACACTGTCGGACGGTCGCGCGGCGGTCTGGCATGGCGGCCAAGGCTACGGCTGGATGAGCCATATGCATCTCGTGCCGGAAACCGGGGACGGCATTGTCATCCTATCGAACAGCCAGCGCGCCTGGCCCCTCTTCGCCGCGATCCTGCAGGAGTGGTCGGAGGACATGGGTGTTGCCCCAGTCGGCATGGCGCGCGTGCTCTGGGCCGAGACAGCGGCGCGCGCAGGCATCGGGCTCGGTCTGATCGTCGGGACGCTCGGTGTCTGGACTGCGTTACGGCATGGAAGGCCAACGCAGACGGCACGGGTCACGCTAGGCGGGATCGCTGCCGCGCTGATTTCATGGCCGTTCTGGGCTTCGGCGCAGGACTATCTTTTCCTGTTCTCGATCCTGCCTGGCCTCTGGCTCTGGCTCGGCGTTGCCTCAGGGCTGGCGGGCCTCGGCCTCGGCATGTTGGCATTCAAACCTGATCAGCGCAGGTGAATATCGTATGAACTTGACATGGCTCACGATCTTCGGCGTCTCGCTGACACTTCTTGCAGCAGTGACGAGCTTAGGTATGCTTCTGTTTCCCGAGCGCTGGGGCAAGCTCGAGGCATGGGCCTATGGCGGCGCGCGGCGGCCTTTTCCAATTTGGGGCTTGGCGGTACTGTTACTCGCGCTGTGGGGACTTGGCACTACCGATTTCGCACTGCGTTCCGACACGGGCAGGACCTGGGCCGGCTGGGCGCTTGTCGCCGGTGTCCCGGCGTTTTGGGCAGTCAAGTCGGCCGCGCTGGTCTTCAATCCTAGGGGCCGCGCCGTCGTCTCGGGCATCTCGGATCCCCGCAGCTGGCGTAGGATCGGACTGGCGCGGCTGCCCATCGCGCTCGGGCTCGCCGCCCTCGTCTGGTTTGCCTGATCGGGAAAGCGATCCAAGTGGCATCCCGGAAAGCTTCAGCGCGAGCAAGCACGAAAACCGTTCCGAAGATCGCGAATCGCCGGCCTGTCGCGGCGGCCTCTCTCACCCATCCGCCCCGTTGATCCGATCACCCCGCACGAGGATACGTCCGTCGATGCGTAGGCCGAGCGGTTCGCCCGAGATGGGCGGCGCGCCGTCGGGTGCGGGCCGTTGCGCATGGATGTGCAGATGCGGCTCAGTCGAGGCACCGGAATTGCCGACCTCGCCCAGCCGGTTGCCGATGTCGACTCTGTCTCCGGGCGCGACCGAAATGCTCCCTTGCCGCATGTGCGCCAGCACGATGTCGGCCGCACCGCAGCGCAGGATCACATGGTTGCCGAGCCGGTTTACCATATCCTGATCAGGCACCTCGTAATCGGGCCAGTGACCTTCTGCGGCAACGACGACACCGGAACAGGGCGCACGCAATTCGGCCCCGAAGATCGCATAGGCGGCCGGATCGGCGGGCCGCCAGCCGCGAGCCCTAAGGCCCCAAGGTCCCAAGCCGAAGAAATCCACGGCGTAGGATTGCCCGCGCCAAGGCCGGAACCGCTCTACGCTGTTATCAAGCGTCCGCATGTGGGCGTTGACGATCGGGTGCGACCCACCGCTTGCGACAAGGAATTGGCCGCGGGCAAAGGGATTACCAATCTCCACCACCTCTACCGGCGGTGGTGATCGCCCGCTGAGGGCCTGCGCGCCAAACCAACCCCCCGTTGCCATGAGCGCCGCACCGAGGACTGCCGAAGTCCAGCCAAGGCCTGTCGGCCAGACCGGCAATCCGGCAATGCTGGGCCGGAGCGCCAAAACGGCGACCGCAATCGCCAGCCACAGAGCGCCGTAGGCCCATGGCAGCCACCACACTGGAAGCGCCCATTGCGCGATGCGGGCCAGTGCGAAGAGGAACGCTGCCACTCCCGCTGTCTGGAGGAGGAGACCCGTTGCTGAACCTGAGGGCAAGAGCAGGATCCAGCCAAGCAATGCCAGCGGAAGCGCGATCTGAAAAAAGAGTATGGTGACGGTCATGGATCTATCTGCGGAAAGGTAATTTCGCTCACGTCTGCGATGAAGAACGGGAAATAGGTCTCTGTTTCGAAATGGTTACCGGCTTCGACATGCGTTGGCAGGCGGAAGCCGCCGAAGTCGCGAAATTCGGATAGGTAACCGCCGAAGGGCTGAAGGCGGTGCACTTTCTCAGGGTTGGCATCGCTCCAGCGTTGGAAGGCGACATAAAGGGGCTGACCGTTCTCCGCCACCGTGACATCGACCGCCTGCTCCAGCCCCGCGTGGCGCATGGTCATGCGCGCGGTGTTCCCGGATACCGCCTCCCACGTGACGTTCGGGCCGGGCAGCACCGCGGCAGGCGTCCAGAAAACCGCCTCGGCCACGTAGCGCCCGAAAGCCGAGCGGGTGTGATCGCGGTCGCCGCCGAACCGCGCGACGGGAACAAGTCCGAACAACCAGAAACGCGTCCACGACGCGCTGTCCGAACCGGCCATTCGCATCGCGCCATTACCCGCCGACATCGTCCAGACAAAGCCGTGCGGCGCGGCAAGCACCTGCGTTGCGACCATCGGAATGTAGCCCGGGGCGCCCGTGTCGCCCATGCCAAACTGTCCTGCCATCTCCAAATTGGCGACGGTGTAAAGCGGCGTTCCCTCGGAAATCGCGAAAGTAAAGAAACGCCGCGCAGGCTCGGGCAGATCGGCGACTATATCGGCGTCGAAATGGGCTGGATCGGCCGGTTGGGTCGCGAGCAGCCGCTCCATCTCGACACGGTCGACGTGATGATCGAACTGCCGCCAGCCGATGAGCCCGGCAAGGCAAATACAGGTGCATCCCATCACCCAGATCAAGATCATTCGCATAATCCAACTTTCTCGAAGCCGCCCCGGAGTGTCAGACCGTCGCTGACAGTCAGGTGCCTGTGCTGGTTCCCGGTATTGACGTGCGAACGCCCGAATCTGATGGTAACCTAAGGGCTCGTCCAGTCTCAATCTTGATCCGGATCAGACTGCAAAAGCCTGGAACCAATGAGTTGGCTCGCCGAGTAGCGTTTCGATTTCTGTTCTGCACTCGGGACGTGACCGGCCCATTGCCGCTGTTGACGGAACTGTTCGAGCGGACATGTTTGGCACAGCCATAACAGAAAGGTTTCCCCAAAATGCGTTTTTTGATCCTGCTTTTGTTATTTGTGGCCTCGCCGCTGCTGGCGCAAAGCCTGTCCTCCGATTATGAACCCATCGGCACGATGGAGATGGTGATTGATGGTACGCCCAGAACCTTTCACATCGCCACGATCCCGGCCAAGGAGCGCTCTTTCGCTGAAATCAAGGAATATGCAGGCCAGAAGATGCTGACGATCACCGGGGTCAGCGTGAATGACAAGGGCGGCTACGC